>CAWDKS010000012.1:0-163489 GCA_963802965.1 uncultured Verrucomicrobiae bacterium | reverse complement strand
CGATCAATCATTATGCCGTCAGCGCCTCGTCGCCGCAGACGCGTGGCACGCCGTTTACCGTCACGGTCACCGCCCAGGACGTCGGCAACAACACGGTGCCCGACAGTTCCACCGTGGTCACCTTGAGTGCGAGCTCGGCCAATGTACAGTTTGACGCCAACGGCGACAGTGTCTACGGCGACAATACCAGCACCCTTACCAACGGCGTCTTCACGATCAGCACGCTGGACAACATGGCCGAAAGCGTCACGGTCACGGCCACAGATGGAAACGGGAAGACCGGCACCTCCGGCAGCATCGCCATCAACCCGGTGGCCGGTGATTTCATATCCAGGGCCACCGGCAACTGGAATGCCACCACCACCTGGTCAAATTGGACTGGCTCTGCCTGGGTGAATGCGACCACCACACCCGCTGGCGGTGCTGGAACCAACATCACGATTCAAAGCGCGCACACGGTGACTGATAACGTGGCCGTGAACCTGTCGGGTACGCTCATGGTCAACGGGATCTTAAGCTTTACCAGCCCCGGCGTGATCACGGTCGGGTCCGGCGGCATTCTGCAGAACGCAGGAACAGTCAATGGTTCGGCCACGACGCTGATTTTCAATTCCGGCAGCATCTACGAACATAATTTCACCACCACCGCCGGCACCATCCCGACCGCGGCATGGAACAGCGGTTCGACCTGCGAAATCATCGGTTATACCACCGACACGACCGCGCCCACGGGGTTGACACAATCCTTTGCGAACTTCACCTGGAATTGTCAAAACCAGAGTGTATTGCTGAACATTGGGAGCGGAAATCTGACCACCGTGAACGGCAACTTTACGATCGTGAGCACTGGAACCGGCACCCTGCAAGGGACATCGAGCGCAACCCTGGCCTTCACGGTCGGTGGCGACGTGATTATCCAAGGCGGCACCTACCTTGCCAGTTCTTCGGGTGGCGGGTCGCTTAACATCGGCGGTTCGTACAACCAAACCGGAGGCACTTTCTCCAACGGTTCCAGTGACATTGCGGTTGCCTTTACGGGTGCAAACAAGACTTTCACCCAATCCGGCGGCACGCTGAACACGGCAAACATGAACTTCACCGTGAACCTCGGCGCGTCGCTTACGCTCAACAATGGCATTTCGGTCGGGACGGGGCAGACCTTCACTGTCAACGGCACGCTGAACTGCGGCACGAACATCGTCAGCGGCGCCGGCGCGTTCACGCTGGCTTCCGGCGGCACACTCGACATCGGTTCCGCCTTGGGCATCACCGCTTCCGGCGCCAATGGCAATATTCAAACCACGACACGCAGTTTCAATGCTGCCGGCAATTACAACTACACTGGAACCGGCGCCCAGGTCACCGGCAACGGCCTCACGTCGGCGAACAATCTGATTATCACCAACAGCGCGGGGGTGACACTGTCCGTCACGACGACGAACACCGGTGTGTTGACGCTGGCCAACAATCTGCTGGCCACCGCCGGCAATACTTTGGTCGTTGGTTCAACGGGGACGATTTCCGGCGTCAGTGCTTCGATCTATGTCAACGGCACCGTCCAGAAGGTCTTCAGCACCGGCAACGGTCAATCCTTCACCTTCCCCATCGGTGACGCCTCCAATTATACACCCATCAATCTGGCGTCACTGAATGTGACGACCACCGGCAGTTTGACGGCCAAAACCACCGCCAGTGAACACCCGCAAATCTCCGGCTCCGGCATCAATTCCAGCGCCGATGTCAACCGTTACTGGACCTTGACCAATTCACCGGCGGGAATCGTGGTTTCAGCCGCCACCGCCACCTTCAACTTCGTTCCGGGCGATCTGGACGCCGGGGCCAACACCGGTATTTTTGTGGTGCGCCGTTACAACGGCAGTTGGACCAATACGGTTACCGGCACCCAAGGTGCGACCAGCACGTCCGCCAGCAGCATCACCAACTTCGGCGATTTCGCCGTCGGCGATCAGTTGATTGACCATTATGTCGTCAGTGCCGCGTCGCCCCAGACGGCCGGCAATGCGTTTACGACGACGGTGACGGCACAGGACAAGGTCAATCAGACTGTCCCGGACAGCACCACGGTGGTGACGATGAGCGCCAGTTCGGGTAATGTCCAATTCGACAGCAACGGGGACACGACGTTTGGGGACAACACCAAGACGTTGAGCAACGGCGCGTTCACCATCAGCACCAAGGACACCGTGGCTGAGAATTTCACGATTACGGCGACGGACGGGAACAGCAAGTCAGGCACCAGCTCGACGATTACGAACAATGCGGCAGCCGCCAACACCATCGCCTTTGTGCAGGGGCCGCCCGCGTCGGTGACGGCGACGACGACGCTGTCGCCAGCGGTGACGGTGAAAGTGACGGATCAGTTCAATAATCTGGTAAATGGTGTTTCCGTGAGCATGACCCTTAACGGCGGTGGCACCTTGGGCGGGACAACGGCCCAGACAACGACCAATGGAATAGCGACGTTCGGTAATTTGAGTGTCAATCAAACTGGAACCAAGACGTTGACCGCAAGCATTGCCAGCCCGGCCTTGTCGGTGAACAGCAGTTCTTTCACGGTCACCCCGGCTGCCGCCACGATGTTGCGGGTGGAGACGGCAGCGGATGGCAGCGGCACGGTCGTGCCGGCGCAAAACATCACGGCGGGCAACTCGATCATTGTCTATGCGATTGCACGCGACGCGAACACCAACTTTGTCGCCAATTCCAATGCAGTCTGGTCGTTGACGGGCACGACCGGCGGTGTAAAAGCAGGCGATTTGACTCCGGCATCCGGCACCAGCGCGACCTTCACCGGTCATCTGGTGGGGAGTGGAACGGTTCATGCCGTCGCCGGCCCATTGTCCGGCAATTCGGGCACATTGACCGTCGTGTCAGGAACAGCCTTGAACTTGTTTGTGACCCTGCCGGGCCAGACGTTCACCAACAGTGTTGGGATCGGCGGCACGGCGAACAACCAGACGGCCGGGGCGGCATTCAACTTGAAACTCACCGCCGCGGACCAATTTACCAACATCGCCACCGGATACATCGGCGCGAAGACGATCAGTTACAGCGGCCCCGGCGGCAGTCCCACCTACACCACGTCCGTGACTTTCACGAACGGACAATCTTCCAACACGCTGGCGACGATTTTGCCGAAAGCGGAGACCACGAACATCACCGCCACGGATGGCACGCTCACGGGAATTCCAAGTTCAAGCCTGACCAACAAACCCGGCGCCTACGGCCGGCTGCAATTGTTGTCGCCGGGCGAGACCGCCGTCCCGGGCACTGCCTCGGGCAAGACCGGGACGCCCACGGCACAGACGGTCGCCGTACCGTTCAGTGTCACGGTCAATGCCGTGGACACCAACTGGAACGTGATCGCCACCAACGACACAATCCGGATTTTCTCCAGCGACGCGGCGGCCACCCTTCCGGCGAACAATGCGCTCTCGGCCGGAACCCAAACGTTCAATGTGACGTTCCTGACAGCCGGCAGCCAGACCTTGACGGCCAGCAATGTGACGCATTCGGCCATCACCACCAACACCAGCCCGGCCATCACCGTGAACAAGGGCAGTCAAACCATCACCTTCAATCCTTTGTCCGATCATAACTATGGTGACGCGCCGTTTGCGTTAAGCGCGACGGCCTCGTCCGGTTTGGCTGTCACCTTCAGCATCGTGTCCGGACCGGCGACGATTTCCGGCAATACGCTGACCATCACGGGCATCGGAACAGTAACGGTGGATGCTTCACAACCCGGCAACGCCAACTGGAACGCGGCGACCGACGTGCAGCAAAGCTTTAACGTGGCCCAGGGCAACCAGACCATCACCTTTAATCCATTGCCCAATCATGCCTATGGCGACGCGCCGTTTGTGTTGAGCGCGACCGCGTCATCCGGATTGCCCGTCAGCTTCAGCATCGTGTCCGGTCCGGCGACCCTTTCCGGCAATACCCTGACCATCACCGGCACTGGCACGGTGACCGTGGACGCTTCACAACCCGGCAACGCCAACTGGAACGCGGCGACCGATGTGCAGCGGAGTTTCACTGTGGCGCAAGGAAACCAGACCATCACCTTCAATCCATTGCCCACACATACATACGGAGACGCACCGTTTGCCTTGAGTGCGACCGCGTCCTCGGGCCTGACCGTCTCGTTCTCGGTGGCCTCCGGTCCGGCAACCCTTTCCGGCAATACCCTGACCATCACCGGCGCGGGCACGGTCAAAGTGAACGCCGACCAGGCGGGTGATGCGAATTGGAACGCCGCAGCCACGGTGCAACAACCGTTTGTGGTGAATCCGGCGTCCCTGACGGTTTCCGGCATTACGGCCAGCAACAAGGTTTATGACGGCACCACGACGGCGATCCTGAACACCACCGGCGCGACCTTGATTGGCACGGTTGCTGGCGATGATGTGGCGCTCGACACGAACGGCGCGACCGGCGCCTTTTCCGACGCCAACGTCGCGACCGGCAAGACAGTAAACGTGAGTGGATTGACCCTGACCGGCACCAATGCCGGCAACTACAATCTCACCCAGCCGACGGCGGCGGCGGACATCACGCCGGTCCAGTTGACGGTCAGCGCCGACAACCAGACCCGCGCTTACGGCGCGACCAATCCGGTGTTGACGGCCAGTTACAGCGGCTTTGTCAACAGCGAGACCACCAATGTCCTCGGAGGCGATCCGGACTTGAGCACGGGCGCGGACACGAACAGTCCGGTGGGCAGCTATGTAATTACCAACAGCATCGGCACCTTGAGTGCAACCAATTACACGTTCACCCTGGTGGATGGAACCTTGACGGTGACGCAGGCGGTATTGACCGTTACCGCGGACAATCAAGTTCGGCCTTATGGCCAGACCAATCCGGTGTTTACGGTCAGCTACAGCGGTTTTGTCAACAACGACGATACGAACGTGTTGAACGGCAGTCCGGATTTGACCACGGATGCGGACACAAACAGCCCGGTGGGGGCCTACGTGATCACCAACAGCATCGGCAACTTGAGCGCGACCAACTACAGTTTCGTGTTCAGCAACGGTGTATTGACAGTAGGGTCGGTGACATTGACGCCCGGAGTGACTGTCGGTGACAAGGTTTATGACGGGACGACCAACGCGACCATCACGGGTTATTCGGTGACCGGAGTCATTGGGAATGACGATGTGAGTTTGACCAATGGACTGGCCTGGTTTGCGGACAAGAACACCGGAACGAACAAGCCGGTGACGGTGACGGGGTTGAGTTTGGCTGGCGCCGACGCAGGCAAATACACGCTGGCAACCAACACGGTCATCACCACCGCGAGCATCACACCGCTGTCCATCACGGTGAGCGCAGTGGCCGACAGTAAAGTTTACGACGGGACGACCGCCTCGACGGCTACTCCGGCGATCAACACGGGAAGCGTGCAGGCCAGCGACTCAGCCGCCTTCACCGAGAGCTACGACACGCCGAACGCCGGCACGAACAAGACTTTGACCCCTGCCGGGTCGGTCAATGACGGCAATGGAGGCAACAATTATTCCGTCGCGTTCGCGCCCAACACCAATGGCATCATCATGCCGGCTCCGCTGGTGGTCACGGCGGCCAGCCAGTTCAAAACATACGGGGCGGGTAATACGGCGTTCAGCGGAACAATCGCCGGCTTGGTGAACGGGGACAATATCACGGCCACCTACTCGGCGATGGGGACCAACGACGGCACTGTGGCCGGTTACTTGATCTACCGGGACGGTGTTCAGATTGCCACGACCACCTCCACGGTTTATCAGGATACGAACCTGGCGGCTTCCACCACTTACAGCTACACGATTGCTCCGTATGATCATCAAGGCAATAGTTGGCCCCAATCCTTCCCGGTTTCCGCCACCACTCCGGCCGGACCGGTGCCCACTCACGTCCAGTCGGCCATCACCAACAACGGGGCAATTGACAGCCCCACCTGCACGCTGACTTTCCCGGCGAATAACACCGCCGGAAACCTCATTGTCGTGGGTGTCACGCTCGGGGCCACAACCGCGCAGCGGCAGCCGACGATATCCGATTCACAGGGCAACGTTTATTATCCCGCCACGGGCCAGGTTGATTGGTTCACCGACGGCAACGGTGCCTCGTCACAAATCTTCTACGCGCCCAACATCAAGGGCGGGCCAAACACCGTGACCATGACCGAGGTGGGCAGCATTTCAGGACTGGGCAATTCTTATAATTCAATGTCGATTCATGAATATGCGGGAGTTGCGGGAATCTCGCCGCTCGACGCGTCAGCCGCGTCAGCCGCGGTTACCACCAACTCGCCGGACACCCTTACGAGCGGGTCTGCGACCACCACGGTCGCCGGGGAATTGATCTTCGGTTACGGGAACGAATACACCGGGCCGTTGTCGCCAGGCGATGGTTTCACTGCGCGCCAGACGGATGCGGGAATCTCCGAGGACATGATTCAAACGAACGCCGGTCCGGTCGAAGCCACTGCGACGGACAACGTTGACGGCGACGTTTACGGAATGCTCATGGCCACGTTCAAACCCGCGGCCAGCAGCGTCACCAACACGCCACCCTCGGTGCCAACCGGTCTGGTCGCCACTGCCGTGCCTGCGTTGCAAATAATCAATCTCTCCTGGAACGCCTCGACTGATCCGAATGGACCGGTGGCCGGCTACCTGATTTATCGGAATGGCACCCAGATTGCCACGACCGCTTCCACTGCTTATCAGGACACTGGCCTGGCCGCTTTGACGGATTACAGCTATGCAGTCGCGGCTTACGATGCCGCGGGTAATATCTCGGCTCAATCCAGCCCGGCTTCGGCCACGACGGAGAGCGGTGGCAATACCAATGCCACCCCCATCGGCCTGACCGCCACAGCCGCCTCTGATTCCGAAATTGACCTTTCTTGGGATGGTTCAACGGATCCGTTACTCGCGGTGGGAAGTTATCCCATCACCATCGCGCTCAATGACCCGGACCATCGGCTCGCCAATTACTCGGTGACCCTCAACAGCGGGACCTTGACGGTTAATCCGGCGTCGGTCGGCCCGCAGGTGACTGTGGCTGGCAAGACCTACGACGGCTCAACTAACGCGACCATCAGCGGACTGAGCCTGTCCGGGGTGATCGGCAGTGACGATGTGAGTCTGACGGGCGGGACGGCTTATTTTGCGGACCGGAACGCGGGAACGAACAAACCAGTGACGGTGACGGGACTGGGGCTGGGCGGAACCACGGCCGGCAATTACATGCTCACGACGACCACGACGAACACGGTGGCAGACATCACGCCCCTGGGAATCACGGTGAGTGCCGTGGCCGACAGCAAGACCTACGACGGGACGACCCATTCCGCGGGTGTGCCGACGGTCAGCTCCGGACTGGCAACGGGAGACAGCGGGATCTTCGGGCAGAGTTTCGATACGCCGAACACCGGCGTCAACAAGACCCTGACTCCGGCAGGTTCGGTCAGCGATGGCAACGGCGGCAACAATTATGTCGTCACCTTTGATCAAAATACCAACGGTCTCATCAGCCCGGCCTCGCTCACGATCTCGGCAAACAGCACGAACAAGGTGTACGGCCAGGTCGTTGCCTTCGCCGGAACGGAATTTACGGCCAGCGGCCTCGTCACCGGTGATTCAGTGACGGGCGTGACGTTGACGAGCGGCGGAACGGCGGCGACGGCCAATGCCGGCAGCTACGGGATAACGGCGAGCGCGGCGACGGGCACGGGCCTGGGCAACTACAACATCAGCTACAACGACGGCACATTGACGGTAGGCCAGGCGCCACTGGCAATCACCGCCAACAGCACAAACAAGGTGTATGGGGCGGCCATCGGCTTCACGGGCACCGAGTTCACCAGCAGCGGTCTGTTGAACACCGACTCGGTGGAGAGTGTGAGCTTGTCGAGCGATGGAGCAGCGGCGACAGCCAGCGTCGGGAACTACGACATTACGGCGGGCGCGGCGTCGGGCACCGGTTTGGCGAATTACAACATCAGCTACAACAATGGGACGTTGACGATAGGCCGGGCGTCACTGGCGATCACGGCGAACAGCACGAACAAGGTGTATGGGGCGACCATCAGCTTCACCGGCACCGAGTTCACGAGCAGCGGTCTGCTGAACAGCGACTCGGTGGGGAGTGTGAGCTTGTCGAGCGATGGAGCGACGAACACGGCCGCTGTGGGCAATTACGGCATCGCGGCAGGCGCGGCAACGGGTGCGGGCCTGGGCAACTACAATATCAGCTACAACACCGGAACGTTGGTGGTCGGGCCGGCGCCCTTGACGATGAGCGCGGACAATCAGACGCGAGGATATGGCCAGACCAATCCGGTGTTTACGGTCAGTTACAGCGGCTTTGTGAACAACGACAACACCAACGTGCTCACGGGCAGTCCGTCGTTGAACACGGACGCGGACACGAACAGTCCGATCGGGGCCTATGTGATCAGCAACAGCGTGGGAACGCTGGTGGCGACGAATTACAGCCTGGAATTGAGCAACGGCGTCCTAACGGTGGTGACGGCGATGTTGACGCCCGAAGTGACGGTGAGCGACAAGGTGTATGACGGGACGGTGAATGCGACGATCAGCAGTTATTCGCTGAGTGGAGTGGTCGCGGGTGATGATGTGAGCCTGACGGGTGGTTCAGCGAGCTTTGCAGACAAGAACGTGGGGACGAACAAGGTGGTGACGGTCGCGGGATTGAGTCTGACGGGGACGGTGGCGACAAATTATGCGCTGGCCTCGGGGACAGTGGTGACCAACGCGAGCATCACGGCGGCAGAGTTGGTGATCACAGCCAGCGGGGTGGACAAGGTCTATGACGGCACGGCCAATGCGACGGTGACGTTGTCGGACAATCGTTTCGCAGGAGATAACATCACCACCGGCTACGGGAGCGCGTCGTTTGGGGACCGGAATACCGGCAACAACAAGCCGGTGGCAGTCAGCGGCATCACGGTCACGGGAACGGATGCAGGTAATTATAATTTCAACCCGACGGCTTCGGCGAATGCGAACATCACGCCGTTGCCTGTCACGGTGAGCGCGGCGGCTGACAGCAAGATGTATGATCGGACCACCATCTCGACGGCGACGCCCACCTTCACCGTGGGAAGCCTGCAGATTGGTGACACGGCCACCTTCACCCAAAGCTATGACACGGCGAACGCCGCCATAGGCAAGACCCTCATTCCCACCGGTTTCATCAACGACGGCAACGGCGGCAACAATTATTCCATCACCTTCGCACCCAACACCAACGGCGTGATATCCCCGGCTCCATTGAGCATCACGGCTGACAGCACCAACAAGGTCTATGGCCAGGTCATTACCTTCACCGGGACTGAATTTGCGGTCACCGGCCTGATCAACGGCGACTCGGTGACGGGTGTGACGCTCAACAGCGATGGAGCGGCCGCGGGAGCGGCGGCGGGCAGTCACAACATCGTGCCCAGTGCAGCCACAGGTTCCGGACTGGGGAATTACAACATCAGCTATAACAACGGCACGTTGACGGTAACTGCAGCCAGCCTGACCATCACTGCCACGGATACCAACAAGGTTTATGGCCAGACCATTGTCTTTGCCGGCACGGAGTTCACGGCGAGCGGTCTGGTTGATGGTGACACCATCACGAATGTGACTCTGATCAGCGATGGCGCCACGAACACGGCGGATGTTGGCACTTACAACATCCTGCCCAGCGCGGCGGTGGGCAGTAACCTGGGGAATTACTTAATCACCTACAACAACGGCACCCTGACGATCAATCCGGCGACCCCGGTGATTGCCTGGAGCAATCCCGCCGACATCGTCTATGGCACCGCCTTGGGTGGCACCCAACTCAATGCCACCGCCAATGTGGGTGGAACGTTTGTCTATGGCCCGGCCAGCGGCACCGTCCTCAACGCCGGCAACGCCCAGACCTTGAACGTGGCCTTCACTCCGACCAATACGCTTGATTACACGCTGGCCAGCGCCAACGCGCAAATCAATGTCAGCCTCGCCCCATTGACCATCACGGCGGATGATCAGACCCGGGTGTATGGCGCGACCAATCCAGTCTTCACAGCCGGTTACAATGGTTTTGTCAACAACGACGGCAGCGGGGTGTTGACGGGCGCACTGACCTTTAGTTGCCTGGACACCAACGCGATGGCGGTGGACACCAACACGCCAGCGGGAGCCTATCCCATCACGGTCAGCGGCCAAAACGCGGTCAACTATCTCCTCATCTATGTCAACGGCACGTTGACGGTGACCCAGGCGGTGTTGACCGTCAGCGCCGACAACCAGTTCCGGCCCTATGGCGCGACCAATCCAGTCCTGACGGCCAGTTACTCCGGCTTTGTCAACGGCGAGAATACCAATGTGCTCTCCGGCAGTCCGGACCTCAACACCGGGGCCGACACCAACAGCGCCGTCGGCGCTTACCCGATTGCCATCAGCCTGGGGACCTTGTCCACCAACGGCAATTATTCCTTCAACTTCACCAATGGCACCTTGACGGTCACCGCCTATGCGCTGACGGTCAGTGTCAACAGCCAGACGCGGGCTTATGGCCAGCCCAATGCGCCTTTGAGCGGCGCGCTGACGGGTCTCCAGAACGGGGACATCATCACGGCTGGCTACACCACCTCGGCCGATACCAACAGCGCTGTGGGCGTGTATCCCATCGCCGTCAGCCTGACCGATGCTGGCAACAAACTGCCCAATTACACGGTCACCACCAACGGCGGCTCGGTGACGGTGAACCCGGCGCCCTTGACGGTGACGGCCAACAACGACGGCAAGACCTATGACGGCACGGCCTACAGCGGCGGCAACGGTGTCAGCTACACCGGGTTCGTCAACAACGAAGATACCAATGTCCTGGGCGGGACCCTGACCTTCGGCGGCACCGCGCAAGGGGCCATCAATGCCGGCACCTACACCATTACGCCGGATGGTTTGGCCAGCGCCAACTACAGCTTCAATTATGTGAACGGCACACTGACGATTAATCCGGCCACGCCAACCCTGACTTGGGGCAATCCGACGGACATCGGGTATGGAACGGCACTTGGCGGTGCGCAACTCAATGCCACCGCCAACGTGCCGGGCACGCTGGCCTACACCCCGGCCAGTGGCACCGTCCTCAATGCCGGCAACGGCCAGACCTTGAACGTCACCTTCACGCCGACCGACTCGCTTAATTATAATCCGGCCAATGCCGCGGTACAGATCAACGTGGCCAAGGCGACTCCGGTGATTACCTGGAGCAATCCCGCCGACATCGTCTATGGCAGCGCCCTGGGCGGCACGCAACTCAATGCCACCGCCAACGTCGGTGGAACGTTTGCCTATGGCCCGGCCAGCGGCACCGTCCTCAACGCCGGCATTGGCCAGACCATGAACGTGACCTTCTCGCCGACCGATTCCCTCAATTACAACCCGGCCAATGCCGCGGCGCAGATCAACGTCAGCCGGGCCCCGTTGACCATCACGGCGGACAACAAGAGCAAGACTCAAGGATTGCCCAATCCGGTCCTGACGGCCAGTTACACCGGTTTTGTCCATGGCGACAACACCAACGCGCTGACGACGCAAGTGACATTGGGCACGACGGCCAATACTGGCAGTCCGGTGGCTGCTTATCCAATCACAGCCAGCGGAGCAGCGGCGGCCAACTACATCATCAGCTATGTCGGCGGCACATTGACGGTGGTGGCGCAGCCGAATTTGGGCGGCGTCAGTGCAAGCGGAAATCAGTTCACCCTTGCCTGGCCGACCATTGTGGGTCAGACCTATCAGGTGGAATACAAGAACAGCCTTGGCGACCCGGCGTGGACCCCGTTGGGGTCCCCCATGGCCGGCACGGGAAATCCGCTGTCGGTCAATGACAACAACAATGGCCAGTCGCACCGGTTCTATCATCTGAAAATCACCATGCCTTGACCGGGGAGACGGCCGGCGTTGGCGGATTTGGCGGGAAGACTGTGTGTGTTTGCCGGTTTCGGTGTCCACACAATTATGCCTTTCCCAATACGTGAAGGTCATCCACGATGCCGAGGCCAAGGCCGCCAAAAATTGATGGGCGAAAGCCAAGAAAAGTGGTGCATGTTCCACCCATCGGTGTAAAATCGCAAATCGTGAAGCCGGAACTGTCCATTATTTGCAGCCTTGCGTTTGCCTGGGCGCAACGCGCCCTGCAACTGGCCGATGCCCTCCGAGTACAGTTCTATCAACCAGACACCCTATTTCATTTACACCGAACCATGCTCATCCCCTGAAAGAGGGATGGATTTGACTGCCACAATTATAGTAAAATGCTGGCAAGTAACGCTTTATAAGTCCTCCCTATTATCATTATCAACCAATCCCCAACCAACTCTCACACCATCAAGCTCATGAAAAAGCGCGTTTATAACCTCACCGGTCGTTTTTGTTCGATTGTTGGCCTTGCGTTGGCCATCATGTTCCTGCTCGCCCAAAGCGCGCCAGGAGCGCAAGTCATCCAGACGCTGCCCTTCTACGACAGTTTTGATTATAGTCCGGGGGGGCTGGCAAGCGCTTCGTCAACCGTGTGGGAGTCGTGCTATTCCACTGCCAACATAGCAGTCACCGCTAATAGTCTTTCCCTGGCTGGATTTGTTTCCTCCGCTGGGAACAGCGTTTATGGGGCCACTGCTGGCACGAGATTCGCCGGGACTCAATTCACCAGCCAAACCGCCTCTGACGGCAAGACTGTTTATGTTTCATTCCTATACCAGGTTACCGCTTATCCCGCAACAAGCGGCAATGGAGTCATTGCTTTCCTCGACTCGACCAATATCGGCACATCCTCCGGCAGTCAAGTAATGCCAGGAACCACCGCGCTTGCCCTGCTCATAGACCACACCGGACACATTGGAATCAATGCAGGTTCTCCGGCTACTGGCAGCGCGCAGTATGAATCATCGGCCACGGCCTTGAATACCACGGTGTTGATTGTGGCCCGTTACACCTTCCATACCAGCCCCACCAAGGATGTCGTTGACCTCTGGGTCAATCCGAGCAGTTCAAGCTACGGAGCTGGCAGTGCGCCCACCCCGGATAAAACGATCACGGCCGCCGGCAACTGGCCCAGCCTTGCTTATTTCACAATTTCATATCGTAACGGTGACAGCGCTTTTGGTGAAAAATGGGACGAAGTCCGGATCGGTTCGACTTGGGCTCAAGCGGTGCCGTCGAGCAACGTGCCGGGGGTGGCAAGCGCGGCTCATTCGTTGATGAGCAGTGCCAACCCCACTTCAATTGTTGCCAGCGGGTCAAGCACTTCAACAGTCAAGATGCAAGCGCGTGATCTGAACGGCATCAACCTGACATCGGGCGGCTCCACGGTGACCTTCACCACAACCGCAGGAACGTTGACCGGCACCGCAGACAACGGTGACGGCACTTACCAGGCGACGCTGACCTCGTCCACCACGCTTACGACTGCGACGGTGACCGCCAAATTGGGAGGCACTGCCATTGCCACCATCGGCACGGCCACCAATGCGGCTTCATTGACGGTCAGCTTCGTTGCGGGACCGGTCAGCGCGAGCGCTTCCACCGCCACGGCCAACCCAACCACCGTGGCAGCGGACGGGGTTACTCCCTCGACCATCACCATCACGGCCATGGACGATTATGGCCACCCGCTGGCCGGCCAAACCGTATCGTTAAGCGTGAGCGGTTCGGGCAATACTGTCTCCACGCCCGCACCCACCGCTGCCAACGGCCAGACCACGGCAACGCTCACGTCCACTGTGGGTGAGACGAAGACAATCACCGTCACCATTGGATCCACCCAAATCAACGCGCAGCCCACCGTCACCTTTAACGCAGGAGGCGTCAGTGCCGTCAAGTCAACCGCCGTTGCCAGCCCTAACTCGGGACTGGTGGCGAACGGCATCGCAACTTCGACGATTACCGTGACGGCCGAGGACGGGAGCGGCAATCCGTTATCCGGGAAGACGGTGACGTTGACCGCGAGCGGTTCAGGAAACACCCTGACGCAGCCGGCTTCTTCCACTGATGTCAACGGCCAAGCCACCGCCACGCTCCAATCCACCGTGGCCGAGACAAAAACAATTACAGTGACGGTTGACGGAACAGTCATCAACGCGCAGCCGACGGTGGCCTTTGTGCCCGGGGCGGCGACTCAAATCGTTTTCACCTCGGAGCCGGTGACCACTCCGGTGGGTGTGACGATGCCCAGTGTGGTGGTTCAAATTGAAGACCAATCAGGCAACGCGGTCGCGCAGAGCGGCGCCACGGTTACGCTGGCGTTGAGCGCCGGGACGCTCTCGGGCACCAACCCGCGGCTGACCGATGCGGGTGGAAAAGCCACATTTAACGACTTGTCTATCCAACCGATTTCCTCGGGGCTGTCCCTGACGGCCAGCGTCAACGGCTTCAGCCCGGTTCAGAGCAGCCTGTTCAACGTGCCGCCGAAAATCTTCTACAAGGTCAACAACACCACGGCGCTGAATCTGGCCGCCAGTTGGACGGCAATTGAAGGGGGCACGGGGCCTGCCGGTCCGCCGGCCACCGACGGCGTCGGCGATTGGGATACCAACAACACCGGGGCCACTGTGGATATTGGAGCCAGCGCGAGCTGGTATGGGCTGGTTATGGGCGCCAACGGCTCAGTAACCATCACCGATACCGGCGGGGGCCACACGCTGACGCTGGGCGCTGGAAGCCTTGACGGGTCTGCCGCCGTTCACAGCTTTACGATGAACAACAATGTCGCTTTGAGCGCGGATCAGACCTGGCAATGGAGTCCCAATGCATACACCCTGACCCTCAACGGCAATCTGGACAACGGCGGGCACCAGCTCACAATCAACGGGCCTAACGGTCCCGAGAAATTTAACGGCGCGATCATTGGCAATGGCGGACTGACCCTGACGGGCAGCGCCACCGTGACGCTGAGTGGCACGAACACCTACTCCGGCAACACCACTGTCAGCGGCGGCAAACTGGTCATCAATACGAACGGCTCGATTGCCAATACGCCGAGCATCGCTCTGGCTTCCGGCACGACGCTCGATATTTCCGCAGCTACACCCTTCACGCTTTCCAGCAGCCAGACGCTCTCGGGGGACCCCAATGGAACCGGGACGGCCACCATTGTGGCCAGTACCACCGCGAATGGCCCCGGCACGTTGGTGCTAGCGTCCGGCGCGCAAGCCGCCTTTACGGCCGTGGGCAATACCAACAGCAGTAGTGTCACGGTCGGGCAACTCAAAGTTACGGGCGGCGTAACCCTCAATGGCAACGCCATGACCATCAACGTGACGGGCGTCCCGCTGCCGGCGGGAACCTATACCTTGATGACCGCCACCAACGGCTTTACGGTCAATGCGTTGCCCTTGCCCACAATCACGGGCCAGGGACTTGCCGGTAACTCTTTGCCTCAAATCGTGATCAACGGCCAGAACCTGCAACTCGTGGTGGACTTCAGCGTTTCGCCAACCAGCATTTCCAATAATTGCGGCAATTCGGCCACCTTTACCGCCACCGCGGCAGCCGGGGCCACGAGTTATCAATGGTATAATCCTTCACTCCAACCGATCTCAGGCGCCACCACCACGACGCTCATGCTGACCAGCACACACCCGTCCGACAGCGGCACTTACCTGATCGTGGCGACCGGCCCGACCTGGACCCTCACGAATTCGGTGACGCTGCTGACCGTGGATTCTGCTCCGCCGCTCATCACCCTGAACGGAGTCAGCACAAATCTGGTCCCAGTGGGTGGCACTTATACCGAGCTTGGTGCGACCGCTTATGACACCTGCCCCGGCAACAATCTGACCGTGACCATCACCGGCTCCGTCAACACCGCAGTGCTGGGCGAATATGACATCACGTATTCCGCCGTCACCGGCGCCGGCGTTCCGGGCAGCGTGACGCGGGTGGTGGACGTGATCAATCCGATCCTTACTAATCTTGTCATTACGCCGTCATCAATCGCGCCTCAATGCGGAAGCAACGTGACGTTCACGGCGTCGGTCAATGGTTTGCCGCCCATCACCTACCAGTGGTATGACAACAATAACAATCCTATTCCCGGGGCCACCAATGCCAGCTACACGCTGGTGGATCCGACCGACGCCAGCGCGGGCATTTACGCGGTGATCGCCCAAAACGCCTACAACTCCCAGACCAATACCACGACCATCACCTCGGTCCTGCATACGGCTCCGCCCATCTTTACGCTCAATGGCGCCAGCCCGGTCAACGTGCTGTTGAACACTCCGTATGTGGACGCCGGTGCGACGGCGTATGATCTGTGCGCCCAGGCCAGTTTGAACGTGACTTCCAATAACCCGGTGAATACGTCGGTGGCCAGCACTTATACCGTGACTTATTCGGCCACAACGGCCGACGGCACTCCGGGCACGATAACGCGGACGGTCATTGTCAGCTCGATACCGAATTTTGGGCCGAATGTCCTCATCTTTGATCCGACGATGAACAACATTCAAAGCCAGATAACTGCAGTTTATTCCCAGCAGAAATACAATCAATTCGGCACGCAACGTACCGCCATAATGTTCAAACCCGGTCAATATGCCAATCTGGACATCCCCTTGGGCTATTACACCCAGGTGATTGGTTTGGGGCTATCGCCCGATGACGTTGCCATTCCCGGCGAACTGTATTCTGATGGAGTTTTGGTGAATGAAAACGCGACCGTGAATTTCTGGCGAGGCGCGGAAAATCTTGGCGTGACTCCCACCAACAGTGGCAATTACATCATTTGGGCCGTTTCCCAAGGCACCTCCTTCCGCCGCATGCATGTCCACGGCGAGGTTGATCTGGCAAATCATACCGATGGAAACTACGCCAGCGGCGGATTCCTGGCAGATTCCAAGGTGGACACCACCATCAGCTCCATCTCGCAACAACAATGGCTCTCCCGTAACGACATTTTTGGAAATTGGTCCGGAGGAGTCTGGAACATGGTGTTCGTCGGCGTTTCCAATCCGCCGGTGGGAACCTGGCCCACCAAGGTCTATACGGTCATCACCAACACTCCATTGATCCGGGAGAAACCGTATCTGTACCTGGACAACAATGGAAATTACGCCGTCTTGGTGCCAGCACTGGAGACCAACAGCTTTGGAACCACCTGGGCCAACGGTCCAACTCCGGGAGTGTCCATTCCCATAAGCCAGTTCTATATCGCGCAGGCGGGCTCGGACAATGCCGCATCCATCAATACCGCCCTGAACGCCGGGCTGAATCTGATCTTAACTCCCGGAGTTTACCAGCTTAACGGCAGCATACAGGTGACCAACCCTGATACCGTCATCCTGGGGCTTGGCTACCCGACGCTCGTTCCGCAAACCGGGGTTCCGGCACTGGTGATTTCCGATGTGGACGGCGTGAAAGTGGGTGGAATGTTGTTCGACGCGGGCCCGGTGCAGACCACCACGCTGTTGCAGGTGGGAACTGCGAACAGTTCAGTGAATCATTCAGCCGACCCCATCTTCCTGTATGACATCTCCATGCGCGTGGGTGGGGCGACCGCCGGCTCCACCGAGAGCTGTCTGCTAATCAACGCGAATGACGTCGTGGGTGACAACATCTGGCTGTGGCGCGCGGACCATGGCACCGGCGTGGGCTGGACCCAGAATGTCTGCAACAATGGGTTGATCGTCAACGGCGACCGGGTGACGATGTATGGGCTGTTTGTCGAGCATCATGAGCAGTATGAAACATTGTGGAATGGCAATTGGGGACGGCTTTATTTCTACCAGTCGGAGTTGCCTTATGACCCGCCCTCGCAAGCTGCGTGGTCGCATGATGGAGAGAATGGGTATGCGTCCTACAAAGTCGCGGACCAGGTCACCAGCCACCAGGCCTACGGGCTTGGCATCTATGCTGTATTCATCAACTGCACCAATATCAGTTGCAACAACGCCATCGAGACGCCAACTGATTCCCAGCAGGTCAATATGCATGACATGATTACGGTGTATATTGCGGGAAATACCAGCGGAGGCGGCACCTCGTCACTCAATTACATCATCAATGGCACCGGCGCCACGCTCTCCGGTCCGGGCTTCGGAGGAACAGCGAAGGCCAACTACCTCTGGCTGAATCCGACATTCAGCATCAGCGCAGCCATGAGCGGGGCGAACGCCTCCATCACATTCCCCACCGAGTCCTGGCATTCCTATCAAATACAATATAAGAACAATATGACGGATCCAAGCTGGTCCAATCTTGGCAGTCCGGTCGGTGGAAATGATGTGCTGCAGACGGTTACTGATTCACCTTTGGCACCCAATCGGTATTACCGGATTGTGTACTATTAATCAGCATGCCTTGAATCAGGCGGTGGTCTGTTTTGGTTGGCAGGGACGCGCAGCGGCGCGACCCTGCCATTCAGTTTATAAATCGAAACCTCTGCAAAGCTGGAGCGCCGAGCACCGTCTCGGCGCGATGCGAGGGATTTTCCCTGCAAGCCGAGACGGTGCCCGGCACTCCGAACGCCCGATAAAGGGGTTTTGCAGAGGTCTCAAATCAGAAATTCAACGTAGCCAGCCACTTTGAATAATTGAAGATTGACTGAGTCTTCCACCATAAGTTTCTGACCGTAGCGGAGTCCGGTCGCGTTGGCTGTCTTGGGGCAAGCCAGTCGGTAGTGTCCTGATTTGAAATTGGTGGGTGCGCCGCTGCGGCGGCGCACGGCGGTGCGGCAGCACCGCCGCCACCAAATCAGGACGCTACCAGCCAGTCTTTCGGCTTGCGGCGTCAAGCCAGTTGTGGCAGGGCGCAAACCCGCAAGCCAGTTTTTTTTATCCCTCAACCTTCAACCCCGTGGGACAGCAATGAGATGCTTTCTTTTTTGGAATCGCCATTGGACAAAAATCGAATAAATTTGCAACCATGAAACTCAATTTTTGGCAGAGCCCATTCCCAACCTTTGTTTGCAGCGCTTTGCTTCTGTGCGCGGCGCCCGCCGGCAGCCGCGCCGGCAATGGCTATCAAATTTTTGTCTCCAACGAAAAATCCGGCAACCTTGCCGTCATCAGCGGCGCGGACTTCAAAGTCACCGCCACCATTCCCGTCGGCAAACGCCCGCGCGGCATTCACGCCAGCCCCGATGGCAGGACTGTTTATGTCGCGTTGAGCGGCACGCCGATTGAAGCGCCGCCGAAACTCGACGCCAACGGCAATCCGATTTTTGAAAAAGGCCGCGGCGATGACGACGCCGACGCGAAATCCGACAAGGCCGCCGACGGCATCGGCATCGTGGATGTCGCGCAAAGAAAGTTCCTGCGCAAAATTCCCGCCGGTTCCGACCCGGAACAGTTTTGTTTGAGCGCCGATGGCAGGCGGCTTTACGTTTCCAACGAAGACGACGGCGTGGCGACCGTGCTCGATGCCGCGACGGGAAAAATTGTGACGTTCATTCCCGTCAGCCGCGAACCCGAAGGCGCGGGTGTCCGTCCCGATGGAAAGATTTTCTACATCACCTGCGAAACCGCCGGCGACATTTTTGCCATTGACGCGGAAACTTTCAAAATCATCGGACAAATCGTGGTCCACCCGCGCCCGCGCAGCATTGCTTTCCTGCCGGATGGTTCACGCGCCTTCGTGCCGTCGGAATCCGCGGGCGAACTCAATGTGATTGACACGGCGGATCAAAAATTATTGAAAGTCATCACGCTGCCGCCGCATTCGCGCCCGCAATGCGTACAAGTCGCGCCGGATGGGAAAAAGATTTATGTCAGCACCGGTCGCGCCGGAACGGTGTGCGTCGTGGACGCGAACACTTGCGAAGTGCTGGACACGATCAAGGTCGGCGCGCGTCCGTGGGGCATTACGCTTTCACCGGACGGAAAATATCTTTTTGCGGCGAACGGCCCATCGGATGATGTTTCGGTGATTGACCTCACGACGGAAAAGGAAATTGCCCGCGTCAAATCGCCCGGCAGTCCGTGGGGCGTGGTCGCCGTGCCGGACGCGAAATAAAAATTAGACGCGGCTTTCACCAACTCCACGTTGATTTTCCCCCGGTTGAAGGCAAAACCGGTTTTGAATCCGCTGACAAGGCGCGGGTGAGAGGAACATCCTATCTGCCGATGATGAAAATTTCCTGAGCGGTGATGCTTTTGGTGAACCCCGGCTTGAACGCCTTCGCACGCAGAATCGTCGGGCCGGTCAGTTGAATCGGTTTTTCATAAAGCGGGTCTGACGTGGTCGGCACGGTTCCGTCCAATGTGTAGCGGATGGTCGCGCCCGGCCCGCTTTTCAAAGTGACTTCGAGCGGCCTGGCGAAATACCCGCCGCGCGGCGAAATTTCCGGCATGGGCAGCACCGGCGCGCCGGGCAGACTTTCAATCCATTGCCGCAACAGTTGCATTCCTCGCGTGTCAACTTCATTGCGCGCGAGCGGCGGCATCTTGAACGCCTCGGTTGTATTTGCCCGCATGTAAAGAATCGAGCGCCAGATGTCGTTCGGGGCGATGAGGCGCGGATTGTCAATGCGTTCGTCAATCAGCACCGGTCCATCAATCAAATTTTGTTCCGCCAACGGTGTGTCGTAACGCGCGTCAAAATAGGCCACTGTGCCTTTCGGACGATGGCATTGCGCGCAGTTCGCATCCAGATACGAACGCGCGCGGTCTTCCAGGCTGCGCGATAAATCGTCCGGGCGCGCGAGCCGGGGAAATTTTTTCATGTCGGCGTCGGAAAAACCGGTGTCAAACAAACCGAGGTGGTTCCAGGCGCGCAATTCGTTGTCCGTCACGCCCGACGGAAAGGTAAAATCGCGGTTCAACTGCCGCGTCTTGACGCCGAGAACGTAACCGGCATTGGCCGTGTGGCAGACCAGACAATCCTGCCGGCTCGGATAATACCACGTTTGCGTCCGCACGCCGGTCGCGGTCTTGATCAAAATGGCCTCGGACAAATTCGTCTTCAACAAATCGGCGTCGCTATTGTCCGCGCGCCATTTGTAGGTCACGCCGTAAACTCCGCCGCGGTCGTCGCGGACCAGCAGCCGCGTTTCAAGGCGGCGCCTTGAGCCTGGATTTGTTTCGTCGGCCGCCAGTTCAAAAGTTTTTACAAAGACCGCGCCTCGCGGGAAAGTCCATTCGCCGGTCGGCGCGAATTTAATCTTTTGGTTGTCCGGCACGGAAATCCAGCGCGATTTTTCCGCGCCGTCGGACCAAAACGGAATGATGAGGTCGTAAGGAATCAGTCCGCCAGCCGGCGCGAGATCGCGGACATCTTTGAATGCGCCGGTTTGGGAGAGCAGCGGTGGCAACGCGCCGTCCGCGCGCGGTGGCATGGACAAACCAGCCCGCGCCGATGACCGTGAACCCAGTCCATAAATTTTGTCCGCATCGGCAGCGGCGGAGTTGGAGCCTTGCATTGCCGCCAGCAGCAGTGAGACCGCCATCATGATGCCGGTCTGAAATAAAACGGAATCATCCTTTGGCATGGGGGAGACTGGATTTGACGATAATCAAGCGCGGGTTCATTGTCAAAATCCATGTCCAACAACCTGCCATCGTCTTATTGCTGCAGGACGCGGTAAAAGCGATACGGGAAATTCGTCGCCTTGGGATCCACCAGATTGAACAGGTTGGTCACGGCGGTGTTGGTGCTGATGGGCGTCCAGTTGGAAAAATTCGTTGTCGCCAGCAGCACATAATTGCTTCCCGGCACGCCTGTGAATTGCGATTGAAATTGTCCATTCGCCAGGAGGCTCATGGAAGTGAACTGCAATGGCTGGATGAAGAACAACGCGCTCGCGCTCGCGCTGTTGATAAAGCCGGTTTCAAACGCACTGGCGGTGACGGTCACATTGCTCGCCAGATTGACGGCGCCGGAATACAGGAACGAATTGGTCGTGGGCAGCGAACCGTCGAGCGAATAGTAAATCGCGGCATTCATGGCCGGCGCTTGCAACGTGAGATTGACCGTTGAGAAGAACGAGCCGCCGTCGGGCATGATGGCCGGCGGCGCGAGCGCCGGGACGCCGGGCAGGCTGTTGATCCAGTCGGTAATCACCTGCACGGCGTTGGTGTCAATCAGATTGCGGAAATCCGGCATCTGGATGTCCTGATCCAGCGTGTTTATCCGGAGCATGAGCACCGACCGCCAGATGTCCTGCGATTTTACGATGCAGGCGTTGTCGGATACGGTGAGCGGCAACGACGCCGGATAATTTGTGATGTTCTGCTGCGCCAGCGGCGTGTCATAGCGCGCGTCCCAGGTGATTCCCTGGCCGCCGGGCTGGTGGCACTGCTCGCAGTTCGCGTCCAGATACGAACGCACCCGGTCCTGAAGCGATGCGCTCAAATTCGTCATCGCCGAGAGCCGGGCATAACCGCCGATGGCCGCTTCGTTGATCGCCGGATACAACAATCCCAGCCGGTTCAGCGTCCGCAACTGGTTGTCCGTGACGCCGGTTGCGGGATAGGTCAGGTTGCCGTTGAGCTGCCGCGCGTTGACTCCCAGCACATTGATTCCGGAGGCATTATTCGCCACGGCTGAATTATGGCACTCGAGGCAATCCGCCGGACCCGTGTAATACCACGTCTGGGTTCGCACGCCCGTCGCGTTGGTGATCAAAAAGTTTTCCGACAAGCCGCTCGCGAGCAGGTCCGCGTCGCTGTTGTCCGGACGCCATTTGTAGCTCACCCCATACACCGAGCCGTTGATGTCCCGCACCAGCAACTGCGTCTCCAGCCGGTGCAAGGGAATATTCTGGTTGGTTTCGTTGACCACCAGGTCGAAGTTTTTTACAAACACCGTTCCCGCCGGAAACGTCCACGAGTTGGTCGGTTGAAATTGGATCTGCCCGGCGGGCGTGATGCTGCCGCCGCTGTTTGGCAGCGCCATGAGCCAACTGCTGACCGCATTGTCCTTCCACTGGGGTGCGTTGGGGGCGTAGGGAATCAATCCGCCCGCCGGCGTCCGATTGGTCGTGTTGCTGAATGCTCCGGTCTCCGACAGCAGCGCCGGCAGCGTGCCGTTGAAAGTGGTGGGCATGTTCAGGAACGCGCTTGCCGTTCCGTTGCTCGTCAAGCCGTAGGCCAGACCGCTGCCATTGGTCACGGTGATGTTGACCGGCGCCGAAGTGCTGCTCAAGCCGCTGCCGTCGGTGGCAACGGCGGTCAGGGAATAACCGCCCGCACCCAGGCCGGTCGTCGTCAGCGCGTAAAGCGGCGCATCGGGACTGTTGCTCAAGGTTCCGAGCAGGCTGCCGTTGGCGTAAAAGGCCACCGTGCTGATGGGATTGTAGGGCGCATCCGCATTGGCCCCGATGGTCACGCTGGCGGTGGCAGTGTAAAAGGAGCCGTTGACCGGACTGGAAAGGATGACCGTCGGCGGCGGGCTGGTGTAGGGATAAAGCTGGGTTTGCGGGATGACGGCCTGTGGCGTGGAAGGGCTGCTCCAAGAAAGAGCCGCCTGCGCGCCGTTGTCATTTTGGTAATAATAATCCAGTTCGATGTTGTAAAGCTGCTGGGCTGCAAGGGTGATGGTGTTGCTTTCGACGGTCGCCGGTTGATTGCTCCAGTCGTTGATGAGCCACTGGCCGTTGACAAACAGGCGCACACCGTCATCAGCCGTGGTGTAAAATGTGTATGGCTGGCTGAACTGGGGCTGAACCGATCCGGTCCAGCGCACGACATAATTGGATTTCCCGATGCTTGGGGCCGGTCCGCTGCCGCCCCAATTAAAGTTCACGGTCGCGTCGGTGCGAACCAACGTTGGCAAGTTGGCGAACGTCACGTTGGTGAAGGCCACGCTGGAGGTGTTCGTCCAATACTGTCCCAGCAACCCCGTGCCGCTGCCAGTGGCGGAGCTGTCAATAAACGAGGCGCTCGCGACCGGGCTGTTATACGCCACCGCCGAGACCGCCAGGGCGTTGACCGCCGCCGAATTCGTCAACGTAAAGGGGCCGGTGTAAAGCGTCGAGTTGATGGTCGGCGCAGTCCCATCCAAGGTATAGTAAATCGTGGCGCCGTTCGTGGCGTCCGTCAGGGTCACCGTCACGGATTGGCTGAAGACGCCGCCGTTGGGCGTAATGATGGGAGCGGGCATGATGGTTCCCAGCCCAAAAACTGACAGGTAGTATTCCCCGCGCACATAGACTTTTCCATTGGCCACGACCGGCACGGCGTATTTGACTGATGCGCCAAGGCCGTCGCGGGTGGGGTTCTGGTTGCTGTTGTATAATTCCTGGGCCAGGTTGGTGGCGTTAAAGGCGTGCAGAACGCTGGAACTATCCGTTTGAATCACCCAGACTATCGCATTGTTTGTTCCGTTCGCGGAAACTGATGGAGTGGTATAGTTGCTGAAGCTCGCCGCGGCTTGGGAGACTGGCGTGGTCGTCATCACACCATTCGTGATCCCAAAAGCTTTCAGGACATCACCCGAGCCCTGGAAAAACAGCAGGTTGTTAAAGTAGTCCCCCGATCCATAAAGACCACCAATCGCGCCTGTCAATTGCTGCACAATCTGGCTGTTGTTGGCCGCGTTGAAATGGCCCATGTTGTCACGGTCCACCAAAAAAAGCGTTCCTTCCTTGCCTGCTCCAATAATCAGGTGCGGATGCGCGGCGCTGCCCGCTGAATCCGGCAACAGCACCGGGCCGCCTGATCCAAGATCGTCATCAGCGGCGGCCATGGCGGCCTGATTGTCGGGAGTGAAATAGTCGGCGACCGCCAGCCCGTTGGAAGTGGAAAGCCTGACGAAACTGTCGCCGTAATCCCCGCCGTTGGTATTGGCGCTGAAACTTCCATTGGCGGTTTCAAAGTAAAGATTCGAGCTGGCATCAACGCAGAGGCCGTCTCCGCCCATCCAGAGCGCTCCTTCGCCGGCATTCACCCCAAAAGCGCCGGTCGTGGCGTTTGGAGTGGAGGCAAATACGTAGTTGGTCAGTTGCTGGAGATTGGTGGCGTTAAAGCCAATCACCCAGCCGTGATAAGGATCGGTGTCCCCATAGCTTCCGTAGGAAACATACAGCATCCCGCCAACCAATGTCATGGCAGGCCGGTTCATCTGATTTGAGGGGTTGAATTTCACCACTCCGTTGGTGGCGTCCACGCCGTTTCCCGGGACGGAAGCCGTGACCAGAACGGGGCTGTAAGGCTGTTCCGCGCCGGTGGTGATGTTCAGGGCATGAAGCACGTGAACACCATTGTTCGTGTTGGCAATGACGCCAACGAAAGTGTCCACATAGAGCGTCCCCGAAACCGGATCAATAACCGGCGTGCCCGTGATGCCGATGAGCGGATTCAAAAGATTGTGGTGATACCGGACACCGTAATTGTTAACGCTGATAAGCGCCGTTCCCAGATTCGTAAACCATAGCAATCCGCCATTCGTTCCCGCATTGCTGTCGGCGTCAAAAGCATAAACACTGTCGTTCTCGGTGGACACAAACACCACATTGTGCGTGCCCTGCCCGGGGATTTGCAAATTCGCGACATACAGCGGCTCGGCATAACAATAGCCATCAACCGCATAAGTGAACAACTGGGCAAAATTTGTGACATTGACGTTTGCCAGGGTCAACTGGGTCTCATTGGTGTTCGCGCCGCTGCGGGCGTTGTCATATTTGTAGGTCAACACGGAAGCCAGCGTGGACAGCGGGTTGGTCGCCGCAGTCGTGAATGAGAGCGAAGGAACGGCCCATTGGACGCCCACCGCGTTCGTCGCTTCAGCGGTGAAAAAATAAGTGGTGTTGGAGGACAGCCCGGTAACCATCCGGGCGTAAGCGCCAGTTTGCAAACCGAGCGGAATGCCGTGAGCCCAGTTCGCCGCGTTTGTCGAGCCATTGGTTAATCCGTAATAAACAATGACGCTCGTCGGCACGCCGCCGTTCGTAAGAACCTGCCCGTTCAACGTGGCCATCGTGGCGCCGATGGCGGTCGCCGGCGCATTGGTGACCTGTGGCCGTGCCGCGGCCAATGTGACGAAGCTTGCGGAGGGAGTGGCCCAGACGGTTCCGATGTTATTGGTTGACATGGCCGTGTAGAAATAGGTCGTAGCAGGGTTTAACCCCAGAATGGTGGCGGAAAATGTATTGGTAGCCACGCCAAAGGACACACCGCCAGCCCAGTTGGCCGCATTGGTTCCGCCGTCGGTGGGGCCGTAGTATAACGTGACAGTTGGCACGCTGCCCCGGATGGAAAGAACCTGTCCATTCAGCATCGCCGAACCTGCGGTAACGTTTATGGCCGGCAAATTGGTCAGCACCGTGGCCAGCGCTGATCCCGCGTTCACGACCGGCTGGGACGGCGCGCTGGTTGTCAAATCCCCGCCGCTGTCAACTGCCGCAACTTCGTAATAGCTCGTTCCCGCAGGCGCGGCAGTGTCGGAATAAGTGGTGGCGGTCAAAAGGCCGCTGTTGATTTGTGTGTAAGCCCCACCCACGCCCGGCGCCCGATACACAATATAACTGCCCGCTCCGGCAATGCTGTTCCAAGTCAGCAAGTTCGCGTTGTTGCCGGTGGTGACGATGAGGCCCGCCGGCGACAAAGCCCACCAACGGATGTCTTCAATTTGAGCAGGGGTGGTGGCAGAAGTGACTGCGGTGGAGGCGTAGAATCTAAAATCATTCATCCAGCCGTCAAAAGGACGTCCTTGATCCACGTCACGGTTGCCGATTTGCAACGTGCTGCCGGGGGTCGTCGCCGAGCCTAGATTGAGCGTTTGGCCGGGCAAGCTTGCGCTGAGCACCTGTGTCACGCCCATCGAGCCATCCCCGCCGTCCGTTCCCTGGTAACCAGTCACGTTTGTCCCGTCGTAGGTGACGGCATAGAAATACCATTGGTCGAGGGTGTAGTCCGAACCAGTGGTTCCGGTGGTGGGATTTATCTGGTTGCCGTTAAAGTTGAACGCCATTTCGTTCGCCTGCTGGTAATATAGACCGATGCTGTTGGCCGAGTTTTTGTCGGTAACGCCATTGGTGCCGAGAATGTAGATGCGCGGCCCGAGGGTGCCGGCCCAAGTTGTTGAGTCATTCGGCTTGAACCAGATTGTTGCCGTAAAGCTCCTGACCACGCCGTAATTGAGCGCGGTGCTGGCCTTCGTCGCCGCTATTGGTCCCAAGCCGAAAAAATCGCCGCCAGCAAAGGTAAAATCGGCATTGGTGGAAAAATCCAGCGCCACATTCAGGCCCGAGACCCCGCTGCCTGGCACGCCATGGAAGTCCGCGGCGCTTCCAGCGTTGTTGAGCAAAGACAGGGAAAGCGCGCCAAGCGCGCTGGTGGAGGCGGCGGCCGTCGTTCCTGCGCCACTGTCAGTAAACGGGATTTCCAGTTGGAGGGCAGGTTGCGCAAGGGCCGTGTTGGCCAGCCCAAGCAACCCGCAGGCAACGGCTGTCATGCCGATGAAGAGGACGCCACCGCCACCTGCTGGGAAAAGGGGCAAAAACTTCCGAGTTGCGTCAGCCAGACGGCCCGGCGGCAAAGGAGGATGGTAATTCAAGCTTAAATTATAGTTTACATCAGACGGGATAGATTGCAACGCGAATCAGCGCGCGATTGTGATTGGCAAAAACACCACCACACCGCAATGGCTTTAGCGAGAATATTTTTGAGACGGCGAATTTCAAACGTCATTTCGTCTGCGCATCTTGTTTTTCGCCTTCGTCCAGCGACCACTGGATGGCCTTCACAAGCTGAGACGAAAATTTCCGCACGGTGCGTTGGACGTCGCCAACGGAAGTGTAGGTGTAATGACCCGCGGGAAAGACCTCGAGGTTGACGTAATCGTATGTCTTGAGTTTGGCGCCGGCTGGTGTTTTGGGAAGGTCAGTCAGAAAAACCAGGCCGATGCAAATGGAATCAGGTTGATTTTCTTCGACAACATTGGTGGCACGGGTTGCCACCACCGTGCCGGGCAGCAGCCATGAGCGATTCAACCGGTCTCGCATCAGGCTGGTGTAGCCGCTGTCAACGACAACTCCATCAGGCAACACTTTCAGGATTTTGCCGCAAATCCGGCGGCGATTTTGGATGCAAACCGTCCGGACTTTTTGAATCCGTTGCTCCAGGGACAAACTTTGATTGGTTTGAATTTGGACCGTCCCCGTGACCGCATTTGAAGCGGTATCCAGCCGGTTGGTGAAAGCGATCAAATTGGTCTGGGCCGGGGCGGACAGGACGACAAAAACGAGCGGCAAGGCAAATCTCACGGCAAATGTGTTAACGCTGAATTTATACTTCATCAAGAGAAATTTTGTCCGCCAAACCTTCATCGGCGCAACGGTGGCAGCCAGGTTGCGTCCCCGCCGGTCATGCGCCCCGGAAATCTTGATTGCCCGCTCACGGGAGCAGTTCGCAACCCGGCGCGCAGTGGTTGAAGATAAGCCCAATCGCCGGCTTAAAAATTAAAAGAACCGTCCCGTCTGACCGTGGAGCAGGCGGCTTCACGACTGCGAACCCACGCCACCCAACCCGGGCTTTGAGTCCGGCATCGGAACGCGAAGGAATCAGCCCGGCGAAAACCAAAATCAGATTACCGTTTGAACTTGTTGTGAAGCTTGGCCGCCTTTTCCGCCTCTTCCATTTTCAAGCTCGCGAACAGGGGGTCGTTTTGGGTGCTTCTCCGGGGCTTCTTGAGGGAAAGAACATCAATGCGCTGGAGCATTTTCATCTTGTTGGCGCAGTAGAGCAGCGCGGTTTCCTCGGTGATCAAATCCTGTTCGTAGGCTTTGATGAGGGACTGTTCAAACGTGTGCCAGCCGGACATGCTCCCGGCCTCAATGATGTCTTCCAGATTGCGGCTTTCTTCGTTTTCGCCCAGCAAAATGGCTTCGCGTGTGCGCAGGCTGCTGCCCATCAATTCCGTGACCAGCAGCCTTGCGCCGGAATTCGATGGAACGAGCCGCTGGCTGATGATGTAACGCATCGAACTCGCCAGCCGTTCGCGCACCTGGGTTTCCTCATCCTTGCTGAATATGCCCAGGATGCGGTTGATGGTCTGTGAAGCGCTGGTGGTGTGCAGCGTGCTGAAAACCAAATGACCGGTTTCGCCGGCGTTGAGCACAATCTCCATCGTTTCGCGGTCGCGAATTTCACCGATAAAAATGATCTTGGGTGCCTGCCGCAGAGCGGCCCGCATGCCGTCACGATAATTGTAAAAATCGAGGCCCAGTTCCCGCTGGCTGAACGTGGACTTGATCGGCGTAAACAAAAATTCAATCGGGTCTTCCAGCGTGACGATATGGATGTCCCGGGTGGTGTTGATTTCGTTCAGCATGGCGGCGATTGAGGTCGTCTTGCCCATGCCCGTGCCGCCGGTCACAAAGATGAGGCCGTTCTTCTCCTTGATGATCTCGTTGAACACGGGGGCCAGATGGAGTGATTCAAAGGTCGGAATCAGCGGCTTAAGGTGGCGCATCACCATGGCGTAATTTCCATTCTGACGGTAAATATTGACGCGAAACCGGCAAATATTTCCCAGGGTATAACCGCAATCACATGAGCCGTGTTCCTTTAAATCCCGCTGCAGCCGCGGGTTGTTTTCGATGATGACCCCGGCCATGCCCTCGATGCGGGCACTGGTGAGCACGGGTTCGGACTGATCGAACACAAACGGCTTGAGATCGCCTTGAATCTCCACCTGCGTCGGCCGGCCGGCCACGAAGAGCAGGTCCGAAATTCCATCGGCGTATTTAATCATCGCCTCCAGCAACCGGTCGAATTCTCCTTTATTCATGATTGCACTTTCAAGGTCACACTTTTGCAATTTCCCTGTCCATTGTAAACACCCTTCCTGCCTTTTTTGGCAGGAAGAACCTTTTCATTTTGGCAATCGCGGTGAGGGCCAAGGGGTTTGATGGCGCACGCGCTTGGGCCACCAGTAGCTTGAAATCCCCCGGTGATCTTATGCAGTCGTCTTCACTGTTACGGCGCAGGTGCGGTTGACATTCCCTTCAGGCGACACAACTACGAAATCACCAGTGTAACGATGGAATGCGCTGGACTGCTGGTCGTTGTGCTTTTCCCGCCGAGCCAGACGTGGAAAGACCGTGCCGTATCAGAAAGATTCAGAACCACAACCGCAATTTTCCCGTCCTTGTTCAAAAAGGCGGTGGTCTGCAGATCGTCGGTCGAGGACGAACTGATGATCCTTTTTGCGCCCGGACGGATGAATTTCGAAAACTGGCCGATGTAGTAATAGGCATTCATATAATATAATTGCCCGGTTTTGGTGTCGGCATGAATCGGCGCGAAGCAAAAATTCCGGACGTGATTCGGCCCGCCCTCTTCATCCAGCAGCACGTTCCAATCCGTCCAGCCTTCGGCGCCGTTGTTGAAATCGTTGATCATGGATTTGGCGTAGAGTTCGCCCCACTGCCAGTCGTTGATTTTGCTGAAATCAAAAGGCCCATTGCAGCCTTCGGTGAACAAAAGATGCGTTTGCGGATAGGCTTCCTTGACGCGTTTGACGTTCTCGAAATTGTCGCCGACATACCAGTGAAACCCGACCCCCCAGACATATTTGGCCGCTGCCGGATCATCCAAAACCACTGACGCGCGTTGATACATCAAACTGCGGTTATGGTCCCAAATGATGATTTTTGTGTCCTTCAAACCGGCCTTGCGCAAGGCCGGTCCAAGATGGTTTTTAAGAAAATCGCGTTCTTCCTCGGCGGTATAAATGCAGGATTCCCAAGTTTGACTGGCCAGCGGTTCGTTCTGCACCGTCACTCCCCAGATGGGAATGCCTTCCTTTTCGTAGGCCTGAATAAACTTGCCGTAATAGCGCGCCCATGATTCATAGTATTCCGGTTTCAACTTGCCGCCATGAAGCATGTCGCCGTTGTCCTTCATCCAGCCCGGGGGCTCCAGGGACTGGCAAACAAGGTGAAATCATCCTTGCCAGCGGTGGCCAGCACTTTTTTGATGAACGGAACGCGATACTTCAAATCGTGGGCGATGCTGAAACTGTCCAGGCTCTTGTCGCCATCCTTGACGTAGGTGTAACTCTCGCTGGAAAAGTCACAGCTGTGGATGTGGGTCCGTCCCAGGGTGTAACCGATGCCATTTTGCGGATCGAAATACGCCGTCAAAATCTCCCGCTGCTTCTCCTCGGGAAGCTTGTAGAAGGTCTCGGCGGAGGCGTCCGTCAAGGCCCCGCCGATGCCCAGGACGGTCTGAAAGGTTTTTGAAGGGTCCACAAAAATATCGTCCGTCCTTTCAACCAACGACCCGCCCCCGGCCAGTTCCGCTTCACCCGCCTTTGCCAGCCGTTGGCCCGTATCCTTCGCCGTCAGATAAATTTCAACGTGACTCCGGGACTGCGCGGGAACGTTTTGAGGAACCATCGTCGTGAGTGCGACCAGTAGAAATGCGTCAAAAATTTTATTTTTCATTTTTCAGCAGGTTCTTCCGGTTTTCGCGTTTTTCAGTCCAGTGTGCCGGGCCGGCCGGCAGCACGGGTTTTCCGGCGTTGGCGGTCAACTACAAGGTGCGGTTGTTGCCATTGAGGTGGCCCACCGCCCCTGCCGGCGTGGCGATTGACACGGGGGGCGGCGGGGCGGGCGCAATCCAAACCAGGGCATCCGTCACCGTGCTGGCGCCTTTCGTCCCGACCGCCCGAACATCGTTGGCGCCGGGTTTGAGAACGACCGGCCAGGTGAAAATGCAATTCCTGCTGGTGACGACGCCGTGCGAAACACCGTTCACGAAAAGCTCGACCGAATCGCAGTTGGCATAGACCTTGGCCGTGATGTTACTGGCCAGCCGGTTGGTGAAAGTATGACCTGTGATGTAAACCATCGGATCGGTCGTCCAGTTGGCCTTGTAATAATAGAAGGCGTCCTTGCGAACCTGACGGTCATAAGTGACCAGCCCCTTGTCGTTGCGTCCCGGCGTGTCGCCCTCATCGCGGCCGGCGACTGCGAAATCAAACATATTCCAGACAAACTTGCACCAGAGGAACGGCCGCGCCTGCATCTCCTGCCAATAGGTCTCGTGAAAAAGATTCTGATATTCCTCGGGATGGTAATGGCCGGAGTTTTGAGGTTCATTGACCGGGTCTTCGCTGTGCTGATAAATGCTCGCCCCGGCTCCATACTCGCTGATGCCCAGCTTGCGTCCGGGATATTTTGCGTGAATCTCGTCCGCCCAAGGCCCAAAGTCCCCGAGCCTGCCGTTATACCAGCCGAAATACTTGTTGAACGAGCTCCATTCAGTGCACCAGTTGGACGGCTCTTCGTCACCGGAATTGGCGGCGGAAGTGGAAGGGCGTGTGGGGTCTTCCTGCGCGGCAAGCCGGGCAAGCTCGCTGGCAAGCTGCACGGGCCTGGGGCCGGCTTTCATGGTGATCTCATTGAATACGCCCCAGCAAACCACCGACGGATGATTGTAGCGCTGCCGGATAAGTTCAATCAGTTGCTGCTTCGCGTTGGCATAAAAAGCGGGGGACTCGGTGATGCGGTTGACCAGTGGAATCTCGCTCCAGAGAATGATCCCGCTCTGGTCCGCCAGCTGGTAGGTGTTGTCGTCGTGTTCATAGTGCGACAGACGGACCGCCGTGGCCCCAATCTCCTTCAGCAACTTAAAGTTTGTGTCTCGTTGCGCATCGGTGAGCGCCCAGCCGCGGTCCGGCCAGTCTTGATGCATGCTCACGCCGTGCAAATCATAATGCCGGCCATTCAGGAAAAACCCCCGGTTGGCATCCACACTGAAGTATCGAAAGCCCAATGGCTGGGCGACGACATCCACCGCTTCCGATCCTCTCCACAGTTCGGTGAAAGTGCGGTACAAGTAGGGGTCCGGAAGTCCGTTCCACAAATGCGGCCGCATAATTGTCGTGGTGGCGACCACATTTGACGCCCCCGCCGGCGGCAGCGTCACGACGTTGGTGAGAACGGCCACAATGTTTTTCTCCGCATCGGTGACGACACTGCGGACAGTCACGGTTTGTGCGGTCTCGGTTCCATTCGAGACAATGGCGTTGACCTGAAGGTTCGCCGAGTCGGCGCTGACATCGGTTGTCTTCAGGAAGACCCCCGGCGAGCCGTAATCCAACGGTGAAATCTGCACCGGGTCGGTCACCAGCAGATGCACGTCCCGATACAACCCGCCGAAAAAGGTGAAGTCGGCCGACAGCGGCGGAATATTTGTATTCACGGCGTTGTTGACTTTTACCGCAATCACGTTGTCCGCCCCGACTTTGAGGAGGGGGGTGACATCAAAAGCAAACGCGGCAAACCCGCCTTGATGTTCGCCGACGAAACTGCCATTGACATAGACATCGGCCACGGAAAACGCCCCGTTAAATTTCAGAAAGAAACGCCGGCCCGCCAAGTTCCCGTCCACCGCGTAATGCTTTCGATACCAGCCGATGCCGCGGTAGTAATTTTTCGTGTAGGTTTCCCCATCGAGATTGTTCCACGTGTGCGGCAAATTCAGGCTTGCCCACGACGAATCGTCGAACCCGGTGGCTTGCGCGCCGGCGGCATCCTGCCGGACAAACCGCCAGTCGGAATCCAGGTTCACATCCATCCGGTGATTGGCGGGAGGGGTGTAACTCTGGGCTGCCAGCGAAAAAGCCGCGCAAAAAACCAGAGGGTAAACCCAAACCCATTTCAACCAACCGGCGTTCACGACAACACCGGAACCATAAAGAGACATTCGGCTCATTTTGATGATATTCATTAGATTTTCGCAGTTAACCCCATTCCTCAACCAAGTTATGGAGGATTTCAGATGACCATCGAACTGGCAACCTAAAACCTTCAGGGATTCGTTTCATCCCTCTTTTGAGGGGTGGCAAAGTGACTTTTTAAATTCACTGACTCGCGAAGCGGCCCGCCGGCCGCTTCACAAATGAATGATCCCGCGTTGAAGCGCAGTCGTGACGGCCTCTGTCCGGTCGGCCACGCGAAGTTTGCCCAGGATGCTTTTCAGGTGGTCCTTCACCGTGTGTTTGGAGATGTTCAACGCGTCGGCGATTTCCTTGTTGGCCAGTCCCTTGGCCAGCTCGTTCAAGACCTGCACCTCCCGGGACGTTAATTCTTCCAACAATTTCCGCGAGGCCAGCCGGCTGGCAACTTCCTTGGGAATCCAATTTTGTCCCGCCGCCACGGCCCGCAACGCCGGAACCAGTTTGTCTCCGGTGGAATTTTTGAGCACGTATCCGTGCGCCCCGGCGCGGAGCGCCCGGTGAATGTCCTCATCGCCATCATAGGCGCTCAACACCAGGATTCGCGCCGCCGGAAATTTGGTGCGTATCTCCTTGGTGGTTTGTATGCCGCTTTTGCCCGGCATCCTTAAATCCAGCAGGGCCAGGTCGGGCTGATGCCGGGCAAACAGTTCCAACGCCTGGATCCCGTCGTTGGCTTCCGCAACCACTTCCATGTCCGGCTCCATGTTCACGAGCGCAACCAAACCCATTCTGACGACATAGTGGTCGTCAGCGATCAATATGCGAATCTTCTCCGTTTTTTTCATATGGCATCCGCAATATCGGCCGCGGGGGGTTGAAATTCCAGTGACGGATTCAACGGGATTTCAACGCGAACCGATGTTCCGGCTCCCGGCTTGCTGGAAAGGATGAACCGGCCGTCAAGCCGCTTGGCGCGCTCGGACATGCCGAGCAGGCCAAAATGCCCTTCGCCCGGTCCCGCGGCTTTTTCGGGGTCGAAACCGGTTCCATTGTCCTTGACCTGCAAACTGACCTGTTGGCGTTCAAATTGCAGTTCGATGTTCGCCTGGGTTGCGCCGGAATGTTTGATGATATTGGCGAGCGCCTCCTGTCCGATGCGCAAAAGATTTTCCTCAACAACCTCCGGCAGGAATCGCGGCTCGCCCCTGGTCTCAAGGTGAACCTGAACATTCGTTCCGGAAGTAATCTGTCTGGCGCCCTCGGCCAAAGCGGTGGCAAGATCAAATTGCTCCAGCGCCCGTCTCCGCAAATCCCAGACCGACTGGCGGACTTCCACCTGGCTTTTGGCCATAAGGCTGCGGGCCAGTTCAAGGTGGTGCAACGAGTTTTCCGGGCTGCGATCGTGCAGCTTCGACGCCGCGTCCAGTTGCAAGGCAATGCCCGTGAGCGTTTGCTCGACCGTGTCGTGAAGTTCCTGCGCCAGGCGAGTTCTTTCCGTCAAGACGGCCTTGAACTGGACTTCCGATTCCTTGCGGGTCGTAATTTCAAACTTCAGTTGCGCCGTTCGTTCCCTGACCCTTTCTTCCAGCTGGTCGTTGGCCTGTTGCAGCGCCAGTTGCGCTTTTTCGCGTTCCGCAATGAGGAAATTCAAGGCGGAATTTTTCCGCGAGAGCATGATGGTCCAACTCATAATCACAATCAGCACGGAGCTGACAATCACAAATCCAATCCAGAGACGCTGCGGTGTAAGCCAGCCCGGTGTCTTGATGATCATCACGTCCTTCGGATTCCCGATGAGGATTTGGAAGGATTCCAGTTTGCCGTCGCTGTCAATTTGCGTGAGACAAATTCCATTCACCTTTAAAACGCTTCCGAGGGGAATCGCTGCCAGCGCCGCCTGACCCGCCAGATCATTGGCCATGGCGGTGAATGTAAAATTGCTGGTTTGCAAAACCAGGGTGGTCGCTCCCGGGGAAGCGGTTCCGGGAAGCCCGCGGCTGACCGTGAGTTCGATCAACCTGCCTGAAAGCGAAACGTAATCCGCCTGGCAAAGGCCACCCTGCAGTTCTTCGATGGTCACCGGCCGGGGATTTACCGGAACCCGGGGTTCGCCGGTGTCCCGGTAAACGGCATCCTGCAAAACCGGAAGATAATTTTCAAAACTCACAAAGCCGGCGGCGTCAACCACTTCCCCGGGCAACAACTCCGTTCGCTGCCGGCTCTGAACCTGCAGGCCGGACATCCCGTCTTCCAAAAACACATACTCACCCGGCCTTTGAAAGGTGACCACACCACGGACATGGACCCTTTGCGCAAGGGAATTGCCCCGCCGGAATTGGGCAAGTTTGTCGAGTGGAATCACGGGGCGGTCAAACGGGTTGACTGACTCGGATTTCTCAACCGCCAAATCCGCCAGATCGGGAATGTAAACTTCCACGGCAATCAACTGTCGCAGCGAACGGTTGTGGGCCTCGGCGGCCGTGCCGCGCACCCGCACCTGCGCGCCAACCAGCTTTTCCGGCTCAAAGCCGGGGGCAACCGACAGGTAAGCCCGAAACCGGTATCCGCCCGCGACCAGGTCCATCGTCAATCGCGAACCATCGTTTCGCGCATCCCGGACCAGGCCCGAAATCTCGATCCGCTGGCTGTCTTCGGAACCTGACATCAATTGTTCGACGGAAACAGGTTTTGCCGGCGGCAAGGGCGCGGCGCCAATTTTACGGACTCTGGGCGCGGTCACCGTGGGAGCGAAAGCCCCGGCATAGGTTATCCCCGAAACTTCAACCACGTCGCCCGGTTCGGGCCGGCGGCCGTTCACGTTGTCCACAAACACTCCGCCGGTTGAATCCTGGACAAAAAACCGCCCCTTCAAGACCGGATCGGCGGCGGTGACCACGCCGGTCAAAGACACCTTGAGCGGGCGCGAAGCCTGTTCCGCCGACAGGGAAATGACATCCACGGCGTTTGTCAAAAGCCCGCCCGGTTCCTGTGCCAGCCCCACCGGACCGGCAAGGATGGGAAGGATGAAAAAAAACAACCGGAGGGCTGGCGCAAGCTGCAAGCCCGCGCCTTCAGGCAAACGAGCGGAAATTTTATGTTTGTTGACGACGCTCAAATTACAGATTTTAACTCCAATCTAGTCCAGATTATTTTTCGCGCACAAACACATCGTCCGCGTTGATTGAAACAATTATTTTGTCAACCCGATCAGCGCGCTCAAATATCAATCTACTGGTGGGGGCATCAATATTCAACTGGTCGCGACTCGCCGCCAGACGTTCAGAAAAGAACACGCGGGCGGAATTCGTTCGCGCAAGTTGATAGATGATGGGAACCTGACAGTAAGTGAATGCCAGCGAGCCGGGTTTAAGTTTGAGCCGCCGGGAATGTCCCGCCAGGTCGTAATGGCAAAAATCAGCCATCCCGGATAGAAACTCCTTCCGTCTTAAAAGCGCCGGACGAAAATGAATTTGACCGTCTTTGACGAAGACCCCCAGTTCACCGATGCGGCACAGAACGTCTTCCTTGACCTGCCCGGTCAAACCCGGCTGACGGGCGCCGGCATGACCGGGGGTGTGGGAATAGGGGTCCATGGGGAACGCACCGTAAACCCCGGGCGATTTTTGGTCCCCGATGCCGGCGCGGATGTCGTGGTAGCATCCGGCGAGTTGTTCAAGCAAACGGGGCGGCGCGGCGGCATCGGCGGCGCGGAAAAAGGTTTCCTGCGCGGCCAGAAGGAGTTTGGAAACCATGTGCCAGTAGATGCAACCCAGGCCCTCGTAGCCGAAGAATGTGCCCGAACGTCCGGTGAACGACTGGTGATCGAACAGGCGCTCGAAAAGGTCCAGGACCAGCCGGGTCTCGCTGCTGACGAGGCGGGCATATCCCGCGCCGGCAAGTTTTTCGAGGATTTGGGCCACATCCCGGGCATTGGTGATGGAACCATTGAAGTGATACCGGCCGGTGGCATCCCGTTCCACCAGCAGCCGGTTGCCATCGGCAATCAGCTTCCGCAGCAGCCGGGAACGGTCGAGCTCCTTTCGGGGAATGTTGTTCTTCTCCACAAACCGCGGCAGCCGGCGATTGGGGTAAAGCAAATAGCTCTGTTGGTCGGGGCGATACATCGCGCTTCGCTTGAGGGCCACCAGCAGGTCCAACGATTCCCGGGCCGTGAGACGCCCCGAACTAAGAACGGCCACCTGGCCCTCCAGCATCTCGTAAAGACGGCGGATGGGAATTTCCCGCCGTTTGTCCAGCTTGATGAGGTTATACGCGTGATAAAGCCCATCCGGTCTCCGGTTCGCGCGAATGGACTCGTCCGTAAACGCGAGGGCGACCTTGAAGAAGTCCAGCAACCGGCCGCCGTTGATCCGCGTTCGCCGACCCGAGAATCCCCGGCTGTAAATTTGTTCGCGATACCGGCTGCCGGCGCTCGCCAGCCCGTCGAGCACGCGCTTGCGCTGACGGTCGGTGATGCGACGCGAGAGCAAGGAACGATGGGTTTGCAAAACGCGGCACACGGCCAGCAGAAGCCTCGCGACTTCATCCGACAGGCCCACCCCGGATTTTTCCAGCGGACGGAAAACTTCCAGGCAGAAGGCCAAAAAGCGGCGGAGATAACAAAGTGTGACCACGGAAACGCCGTTGCCAACCAGGGCATTGTTGGCGTCGTTCCATTCCGGTCGCTGCGTGTTCAACCAAATGCCCGCCTCCGGGATGAAGTTGGAGAACTTGGCGAGCAACGAGACGAGGAGTTTTTCGCTCAGATTGACGAGGAGCACCCGGCCCTGCCGGTCCCAAACGAGCTTGCCATCGGCGCCTTTCAACTGGACGCGCCGGCGCACCATCTTTTCCTGCTCCTGATCGAAAACCACCGTTCCCTTGGGATCCTTGAGCAATTGCTCATACGGTTTGATCCGGTAAGGAACATTGGCGTAGGAAAAGATTTCACGCGTCAGGAAATCACGCAGGGTGGTGGATTCGTGCCGCTCCAGGATCTCCAGCAGCTTGAGCAAATAGATGATCTGGTGGTCGCCCCAGTAGCCAATATGTGTCCAGGGGTCGGCGGGATCAGTGACCTCCCAATCAATGCCGTCCCGGGTGACGCGATAAGGGTTGTAGCCATCGGCCGTGGAGGCGTTGGCGAACTTGCAGATCATGCCGGACGTGTAGCCCGGGAAGGAAAGCGACAGGGCCTCCCAGTTCTGGAAGATGTCACGCCAGTTGCCCTCGTAATTCAAAATCCGCGTCCCGTCCGGATTTTTCGTGGCGATGGAGAAGCGATTCCAGGGGCGGCTCGGATCGCCGTGCCGCCGGCTGAAGGTCAGCGGCAGATATTCCCGGCAGAGCCGCTCCAGGTCGGCGTCGCCGCTTTCGACCGCCAGCGCCAGCAGGCGTGGATGGTCAATGCGCTTGCCGAGCTTGCGGAAAAAGGCTGCGTGACGGGCGGCGACCTCTTTGTTCGCATGGCGGACAAAGGCTTGCAAGTCGTGAGGATTCAACTCGTAGTTGTCATAAAAAATGCCGCCACGCATCACGTTGAACAGCACATTGCTGTAATGCCGCGCGTCGCCCAGTGGCTGGGCGGTCTTCTGCAGCCCGTCCGCTTTGCCGACGATGCGTTGCAGTTCCCCGGTGCCGCGGGCAATTTCTGCGTCCACCAGCTTTCGCAGCCTGCCGGGTTGACGCAACAACCGGTTGAGTTCCGCCACATCAGACGGCCCCTGATTAACGTCGGCAACCAGATACCAATCCCTGGTTTGCCCGCGCGGCAGTGTCAACGTCGTATGGAGGAAGTAAGCGCCGCGCTCGGCCCGGACTTCGGTTTCCTGCCGGAGCGGCAATCCCTGCCGGAAGGAGTTCAGTTGGGTCGAGGAAATCAGCTTTAGGTTTTTGCCCAGCCCGAAAGACCAGACGGTGGTGGTCCTGAGCGCCTCGGCCGGTTCCGGACGATCAATCGGGATGGCGCTGAGCCGGAATAATCCAAGGCCCGTTTCGGCGATCAGTTCGTTCTTTTTGTAGGCGTCGAGCAGCGTGCTGTATTCGAGCTGGAATTGGCTGCCGACGCCGCAGGGCATCAGATTCTGAATGCCATCCAGCAGCTTGGCCCGCACGGTCGCCGGCCCGGAGTTGGTCAGCCAGGCGCGCCGGACCCAGCCAAAGCGGTCGCTGTTGAACCAGCCGTAACGGAAGGTAAGCCCCAAATCCGCGTTGGATTCCTCAAAGATCAGTTTGTTGCCCCAAAAACTTTTGTAGAGGTTGCGCTGGAGCCGGTAAATGCCCCGGTAACGCTCCGAGAACGGTTCCCAAAGATGGCTCCGGCCCGGTTTCTCAACGATGATCAAGGTCTTGCTGCCGGTGATTTCGGCCGAGTCATGGATTTTATCATCGGTGTAGTAAGGAAAAAGCGCGAGATCCGCGTTGCGGCGGCCGGCGGTCAGCGCGCCGGTGCTGGAGATAAACATCCAATGGTCCGCGCCACTGACGATGCTCATGAAGAAGGGGCGCATCCGGTCATAATTGGCAATCTGATAAAAGCTCCCGCCTTCCAGGTCAACCTGGCGTCCCTCGACGGGAACGGAGTTGAACTGGAGCGGGTTTTTACCGACGTATAAAGTCCGTTTCATGCCATTGTGATTCTGAGACCTGTGCAAAACCCGTGATAAGCGTCATTGCGGAGCGCGGACAGCCATGTCCGCAAGCGCACACGCCGCATCAACCCGCGGACAAAGCTGTCCGCGCTCCGGTTTTGCAGAGGTCTCATTCTATTGGGCTGCCGGGTTAAGCTGCTGCATTTTCTTCGGATTCCAAGTCCTTTTTTCAGGAACGTTGAACGATGAATTATCAAGAGCGCCTGACGAACGACAAATAATTAATCCTCATTCCACCGGCATTCCCGATCCTGACCGTTCCTTCTCTCTTCTTGCATCGAGATCCTTTTTCATCTGGTCGGTGGTCTTGGAATCAATTGTGTAAAAGAACATGAATAAAGCGCAGGACATGTACAAGATTCCCGGGATGACGGAAATCAACAGCTTGATTCCGGTCAGGGCCGTTTGGGTTTGAATGGCATTGGGGACGTAGTTAAACGCTGACAGGAGCCAGGCGGCGATGGCAGCACCAATGCCCCACCCGGCTTTTTGCGCGAAAGTCGCGGCTGAAAAATACAAGCCGGTGGCCCGTCGCCCGCTTTTCCATTCCGAATAATCCGCGGAATCGGCGATCATGGTCCAGAGCAAGGGAACAGCGGGAGCGTAGGCCATCTTTGCAAGTATGTTCAGCGCATAAACGGTGATAATGTCCTTTTCTCCGGGCAGGTAGAGCGAGATAAAGAAAGCGCCCGATATCAGGGAGCTGCCCATGAAGACGTTTTTATTGCCGAATCTTTTGGCCAGGGGCTTTGAAAACGGCAGGGCAACAATCAGGGCAATCGTGCCGATGACATTGAACAACTGAACGCTGTCCTCTTTGCCGATGTAATATTTGAAATAGAAGGCAATCGCCGCGTTCTGCATGGCAAACATCACAAAGGAAACGATGCCCACAATGGCCAGGATGATCCAGGGCGGGTTCTTGAACAGGCCCTTGAGGTCCCCTTTTATCGAGCCTTCCAGTGATTTTAACGGCCGCACCCTTTCTTTGGTGGTCATGAAGGTGATGAAAAAGAAGACCACGCTCAGGCAGCCAAACAGGATCAAGGTGTGTTGATAGCCCATCGCCTCGTTGCCGCCTCCAAAATATTTTGCGAGCGTCAACGCCAGCCCGGTGACCACAAGCTGGCCGGCAAAGGCGCAGATGAAGCGATACTGGTTGACACCCACGCGCTCATAGGTGTCCGGGGTCATCACCGCCGCCAGGGAAGAATAGGGCAGATTAACCGCCGCGTAGGCGGTCATGAGCAACACATAGGTGGCGCAGGCGTAAATAATTTTGCCCGTCACCCCAAAATCAGGGGTGGTAAAGGTTAGAATCGCCAGGACGGCGTAAGGAACCGCGCCAAACAAAATATAAGGCCGGAATTTGCCCCACCGGGTTTGGGTGCGGTCCGAGATGATGCCGATGACCGGGTCAATCCCCATGTCCCAGAAGCGGGCGATCAGCATGATGGTGCCGGCCGCCGCCGCGGGGATTTTGTAAACATCCGTGTAAAAAATAAGCAACCAGAAGCCGACCATGTCCCACACAAAATGGGAGGCGGTGTCGCCCAGGCCATAGCCCAGCTTCTCTACAAATGTCAGGGCGGCACGGGGTTGTGCTTGTGGAGTTGGGTCGGCTGTGGCGGGCGAACTCATGGCCAAAGTTATATTGGTTGCAGTGAACGCCGTCAAGATGGCGCGGACAGTTATTGGCTGGCGGACTGGGCGGAATTTTCCGTCGGCGGATCCGCGTAAAATGGAATGTTCGCGTGGGCGGCGTGTTTTTTTTGTTAAGACCGTCGCTGAACGGGGTTGCGGTCCTCCTTCGGGAGTATTAGCCTCCACGAGCCTCCACGCGGTCATTCAAGAGGCAGGTTGCCGTTGGGACACCCGGAGAGAAACGATCTTATGAGAGAAACGGAACATTATGAAACGGCGGCCGAGGATCGCCTGCCCTTCATGCAGAAGTTCGCGTATGGCCTGGGCATGCTCGCCAACAATCTACAGGCGGCCGCCGTCGGCGCCCTGCCCATCATTCTGAATCTCGGTCTGGCGATGGATCCCCGTCTGGTCGGTCTCGTTCAATCCATCCCCCGCCTTTTCGACGCCTTCATCGATCCCATAATCGGACACATCTCCGACAACACGCGGACCCGGTGGGGCCGCCGCCGCCCGCTGATCTTCTGGGGCGCCATTCTGTCCGGCATCATATTTGCCCTGATGTGGCAGTTATACCCCGGGCACACCCAGATGTTCTACTTCTGGGTTTTCCTCTGCGCTTCAATCCTTTTCTTCACGGCCTACGCCATCTTCTCGATCCCGCTGGTGGGCTACGGATACGAACTGACCGCGGATTACCACGAGAGGACCCGGCTGCAGGGATTCAGCAATATCATGGGACAGGTCGCATGGCTGCTGTGTCCCTTCTTCTACTTGTTTATCTACAACACCAAAATTTTTCCCGGCCAATTCGGCGCCGTCCGAGGCGCGCGCACCCTGGCCATCATCATCGGGGTGTCTATTATCGTCTTCGGTGTCATGCCCGCCCTCTTCACCAAGGAGCGCATGCGCCTGCCGCCCCGGGACAGCGAGGGCGCTCTGAAGAGCGCCATTACGTTCTTCAAGCGCTTCATCGCCACGTGGAAATCCGTTCCGTTCCTAAAGCTGTGCCTGGCCACGTTCCTGGTCTTCAACGGCTACCAGCTCGGCTCTTCGTTCACGTTCTACAACATGACGTATTACCTGTTCGGCGGGGACACGACCCATGCATCGCAACTGAACATGTGGTTTGGCATAACCAGTTCGCTGTCAACGTTCGCCGTCATCTGGCTGACCACCCGGGTGTCCGCGAAGATCGGAAAGCGGCGGACGTTCTGCATCATGACGTCCGTGTCCCTTTTTGGGTTCGTGGCGAAGTGGTTCACGTATAATCCCGCGCATCCATACATGCTGCTTCTCTCCGCTCCGTTGATTTCGTTCGGGATCGGCTCGCTCTTCACCGTCGTCGGGGCCATGGTGGCCGACGTCTGCGACCTGGACGAGCTCAAGACGGGCGAACGCCGCGAGGGGATGTACGGGGCGATTTACTGGTGGATGGTCAAACTCGGCATGGCCGCGGCCGCGCTCATCTTCGGCTACCTCCTGAACGCGACGGGCTTTAATGTTGCGCTGAAGACCGCGCAATCGGCGAAAACCCTTTATCTCATGCGCGCCTGTGACTGCGGGATTCCGCTGATCGCGTCTGCGATCGCCATCTGGGCGGTCCTGACCTACGGCCTCACGGAGGCCAGGGCGCGCGAAATCCGCGTCGAGCTGGAAAAGCGGCGCGGCAAGAGCAGCGGCTAGAGCGGGTTCGCGAAAACTGTAACCGTTCGCAAGCAGGGCGGCGCTGCTGCGCGGTCGGCGGCGCAGCAGCGCCGCCCTACCGAACGCGGAAATGTTCGCGGCTATGGCTTTATTTAAAATGCTCCAACGACCGATGACCCATCGCCGTTCACTCCCACTTGATGTCCGAAAGGTATAGCGTCACCGGCGCGCCATTGGCTTCCACGCTCCAGAAGAAGCCCGACTTGATCTGCCTGAGGTTCTTGTCGCTCACGTAGATGGTGTAAAACTGCCAGTCCGCCGTCAGGGTGACGTTCAGCGTGCCATTGTCAGAGTCCAGGTATTTCTTGTCCTTGGCCGTGTCCTTCGTGAGGTAGCCGAAACCGAAGGTGGCGTTCTCGCCGCCCTTCCCGCCGCGGGCCCAGAACGTCAGCTTCCTGGCCCCGGTGAAGTCAAACCCGCCGGGCTTGTCGCCCCAGTCATTGGCGGGGCTCTGCCAGACCACGCCGCCCTTGCCGGTGGACTCCTTGTACATGGCCTTGATGCACGTCGTGCCGGAGTGCGGGTTGTCGGTGCAGCGCGCATCCATCGCGACGGCATTGGAATTATCCGTGAACCCCGATGCAACGTAGTTGTTTCCCTGCTCCTCCCCGTAAATCAAATACGGCAGTTTCGCCACTGGCGCCTTGAATGATGCCTCCTGGCCACCCTTGACCAGCACCGACAGGCTCCCCGTCGCCGCGGCGCCATGCTCGTTCCGCACGTAGCAGTAGATACGATAGACGCCGTTCATGCCCGGCATTTTCACGGACACCTGCGGCCCGCCGTTCTGCCCGATGGCCCCGGTAAATGCCTGCCCCGCGCCCGCCCCGGGCTCCTGAATGTTGTATGTGCCAAGCTCGCGGTACATCACCCATTCGTATTTCAGCTTGTCGCCCTGGGGATCACTGGCGTCAACGCCGGCATTCACGGTGTCGCCCGCGCTGACCTCGTTGGTGCCGTTGATGGCCAGCTTCTTGATTACCGGGCAGAGATACTTGGGCGCCTGGCCCGTCCAAAGTTCCTGCATCGTATCCGCCGCGGCGAGCTTGCTGCCGTCCGGCAGAAACATGCCATACCACGTGACCGTCGCTTCCACCTTGTTGCCCCATAAAAAGGCATACGATCCCAGGCACTCGCCGGGATGCCCCAGCACCGTCTTCTGATACGAATTGCGATACCAGGTCGCCTTTTCCGCGCTCGTCATTTCGTTGAGCGCCTTAAATGCCGTTTTGCTCCAATATTCCCACTGACCCGGCGGGCCAAACTCCGTGATGATATACGGCTTGGCCGTCATCCCCTCTGGCACTTGCTTGAGATAGCGGTCGCCGACGTTCTGTCCGCCGGCATACGAGTTGATGCCCACGATGTCTATGTCCGGGCAATATTTGTGAATGTTTGCCACCTTGCTTCCGCCGACCTCGGCGATCACGGTCATCGTCGGATGGTTCGGATCCAGCTCGTGGGCGGCCTTCGCCAGGTCCTCGATCGAGGCCCACAGCGCCGGCGTGTCATTCCCGTTTTCCATCTCGTTGCCGATGGCCCAGACCAGCACCGCCGGGTGATTCCTGTATGTCCGCACCACCTGCTTGAACTCTTCCAACTGCCGCGTGACGGCCGCCGGATCGTCCGACTTGAAACCATCCCTCTTGTGGCCCACCCAGTAGCCCAGCGCCACCGTCACCCCCTGCTTCCCGTCCTCATCCAGTTCATTGCGTGTGTTGGCGTCCACGCCCCACAGCCGGATCGAATTCCCACCGTCCCCCACCAGCACCTCGCGCGAATAGTCGCCGCCGGCGCCCTTGACGAAGTAAGGCTTCCCGCCGCGCAGCAGTTCCCACTTGCCGTCGGCGGTCTTGCGCACTTCCACTTTGACGGGGGTGTCCGCCACGGGCGCTGCCACCATCGGTGTATCCGCCGCCCCCCCGGCACCGCCCGCGCACTCCGCGGATAACGCCATCAGCGCTACCGCCGCCACACTCGCGGCACATTTCCAAAGAGACAATTGACAAGAAATTGCTTTCTGCGCGCCCGCATGAACCGGGCGCCGCGCGGGTGATTGCTTTGGTTTTATGTTTAAACTTGGTTTCATGGTTAAATTCGGACGGGTGGCTGGATGGCGCTCATCCCTTTCGCATCAGGAAGCCTTCCAGTTCCTCCAGCGTCCTGCCTTTGGTTTCCGGAATGAATAACAAGACGAAAAACAAAGTTAGAGCAGCCATCAGTCCATAGCCCAAAAAAGTGCCGGCCGAGCCAAAATGCGACAATTCCCAAGGGAAAATGAACGTGACACTGGCGCTAACGGTTGCATTCCAGAAGCCGGCCAGCGACATGGCCACGCCCCGATATTGATTGGGAAATATCTCCGACAACAGCACCCACATGACCGGCCCCAGTGAAATGGCAAACGAGGCCACAAAGCCGATGATCGCAAACAAAACCACTGACGCGCGGATGTTCAAACCGGCGGCAACCAGTGAATCGTGATAAGGCTTGATCCGGTCAGCGCCGAATTTTGTCTCAAGGCTGGTTATGAATTCCTTGTCGGTGGTGAAAACATTTTTCTCCGAATTCTTGAGGTCGGCAATCAAATCCGCGGGAACCTTGTTTTCCTGAAGGACGACAAAAGACTTTTCCGTCAGTTGGTAGCTGGAATTATGAAACGCCCAACTGCAGGTCAGCAACGACACCGCCATGCCCGCCGCGCCGATGGCCAGAAGCGGTTTGCGTCCCAGGCGATCAACGAACCGGATGGCGACAAAGGTCATGCCCAGATTGACCAAGCCGACCAGCACCGCCTGCCGGAATGCGGCGTTGATGCCTCCGCCCGCCTGCACAAAGATGGTGGGCAGATAATAAAAGATGGCGTTGATGCCGGTGATTTGCTGGAAAAATGCGATGGCCAGGGCAATGAATATAACAAAGCTCATCTTTCGGCTGAACAATCCGCCCACCCGGACGCCCGGCGCCCGCCCGGCAAAACTTTGCCGGATGTTACGCACTTCAACTTCCGCCTGTTCCACGCCGCAAGTCTTGATCAGAATCTCCCTGGCGCGCTCCGGCCGCCCCTTGCCAAACAACCAGCGGGGACTTTCGGGCACGCCGAACAGGAGGAAAAAATACAGCGACGCCGGAACGGCATCCATTCCCAGCATCCAACGCCAGTTGTTTTCACCGACGTTCAACAGGAAGTAGTTGGAGAAAAAGGATGCCGAGATGCCGAGCACAATCATCAGTTGATTCAGCGAGACAAGACTGCCGCGAGATTTCGGCGGCGAGATTTCGGCGATGTAAACCGGCGCGATGAGAATGGCGCCGCCCACCGCCACGCCGCCGAGAACCCGGGCGATGACAAACAAGGTGAAGTTGGTGGTGAGCGCCGAAAGCAGGGCTGTGCCGGTGAACATCACCGCCGTGGTGATCAGGACTTTTTTACGCCCAAAACGGTCGCTGAAGAACCCCGCCACAGCCGTCCCGCCCAAGACGCCCCATTGGAGACAACTCACCGCCAGGCCAAGCAGAAAATCACCGCGTTCACCGCCCAGAACAAAATACTTTTGTATGAAGGGCACGGCGCCGGAAATGACGGTGGCATCGAACCCCCAAACAAAACCACCCAACGCCACAACCAAGGCGATGAGCACGGTGTATCGTTTATTCCGGCTCATTTTACTGGAGCCTGGCCCGGTAAAATTGCTGCGATCCGGCGGGTGTGTTTGTGTAATAAGGCGAAGTGGCTCCGCTAACGTTGCTCCAAGGCCCCAGAAGATTTGTGGCGGTTTGAAACGTTCCGTAGGGCCAGCCGAAAATGAGTTTGCCGGACAACATCTGGATTGAGAGCGCCGCCGGTGGATTGACCGTCACAGCCACGTTTCCGGGCGACGAGGTCAAACCGCCAACCGTGGCCGTCACACTGTAAGTGCCCGAGGCATTTTGACCGGCATTGACGATGGTGGGGTTCTGGATGGCCGAGGCGAAACCATTGGGACCGGTCCAATTATAAGTTGCCCCCGAAACGGTCGAATTGGTGAGATACAACGTCATGCCCGCATACATCGGGTTGTTGTAACTGGCCACCGGCGCCGGCGGCGGCGTTGGAAGCGTCACGCTGGCTTCGGTTGAAGAGTTTGCCGTTTCAGCCGCCGTGCTGATCCAGGTCGCCGCGGAAACGACATAATAATAAGTCGCCCCGTTGGTTGCCGTGGAATCCGTGTAGTTCGTTCCGGTCACTGTTCCGGCTGTGGAAATGACGGTGTAAGGTCCGCCGCTGACGTTTGAACGTTTGATATTGTAACTGGTTGCTCCCAACAAGGCATTCCATGTCAAAACAACCTGGTTATTTCCTGGCGCAGCGGTCAAACCGGCCGGTCCCGACGCCGATTGACGAACACTCTCCACAAAACTCAAATCGCCCGCCCCGGTGTAAAACCTGAAATCATCAATCCAGCCGGCAAAACAGCGGTCCCGGGCAAGGCGGTTGCCCAGAAACAAAGAAGCCGCGCTGCCCAGCGGAACCGTTTGCCCGGCGGCCGCCGTGGTGCTGTTCAACGTCGCCGGTGTCAAGTCGGTGCCTTCATAAAGCGTCACGTTCGTCTGGTCATACACCATCGCCACGAAAATCCAACTGTTCGTCGGCAGGTTGGAGCCGAACGACGCCGTGTTTGTACCCGCCGCGTTGACAAAAAAATACAAATCGGCGGCGTCCTGAAACTTCATCCCGATGCTGTTGGCCGTGTTGCAATCACTGTTGGTGCTGTTGCCCAAAATGAACATGCGCGGACCGATGGTCGCCGGCAAAACATACAACTGCTTCATCCACATCGTCACGACGAAGTTGCTGACGGTTCCGAAACCGAGATTGGAATTGGTAGCGGCGGCGAAATTACCGCTGGCGCCGGAAGGCACCTGGTTGGGGTTCGAGGAGAGATCCAACGCGCGGTTGGGATTGGTCAAACCCGCCACCCCGGAATTGGCGGCGCCGTGCAGGTTGGTGGTTCCGCCATTTTGATTGAGCATTTGCAGGGTGACATTCACGCCCACCCCGCTGGTGTCGCTGGGCGTGTTTGTGCCGGGCCCGGCGTCGTCAAACGGAAACCGCACTTTGAGCGTCGGGCCATACGGCACGTTGCCAACCACGACGGTCAATCCGGCGCTCGACATCAAGGCTCCCTTCGTTGCCTGGATTTGCAAATTAAAAACTCCGTTCGTGTTGAAGCTCGCCGTCGTCGTCAGCGCGGCCGTGTTTCCAAAGGTAATTGTGCCGGCTCCGCCGGTCTGGCTCCAGGCCGTCGTCATGGCCGGCGGGGAATCTGATTGATAATCAGTCGCCGTCGCGGACAATGACAGCACAACATTTGAGTTGGCCAGGTAAACCGTTGGCAACGGCGGATTGACGATGGCAACCGCGGGCGCAGATGTTGGCGCAATCCACGTCAGCGAATCAGTGACGTCAATTCCGCCCTTGATTCCAACGGCTTGAACGGAATTGCTTCCACCCAAAAGAACGACCGGCCAGGTAAAAATACAACCGGCATTATTCGTGACGCTGCCTTGCGAACTTCCGTTGAGATAGAGTTGAACCGAATCGCAGTTGGCATAAACCTTGGCGGTAATGACATTGGTCAGCCGGTTGGTAAAGGTGTGTCCGGTGATATAAACCATCGGATTGGTCGTCCAGTTGGCCTTGTAAAAATAGAAGGCATCCTTGCGCACCTGGCGGTCGTAAGTCACCAGCCCCTTGTCATTGCGGCCGGCGGCATCCCCTTCGTTGCGGCCATCCGCGGCAAAGTCGAACCCGTTCCAGACGAGTTTGCACCAGAGGAACGGGCGGGCCGCCATCATTTGCCAGTTGGTTTCGTGAACGATGTTCTGCCATTCCTCGGGATGGAAACCGGTGTTGACGCTGGCGTCGTTCATGGGATTTTCACTATGCTGGTAGATGCTGGCGCCCGCGCCATATTCACTCACGCCGACGCAGCGGGTGGGATAATTGGCGTGGATACCATCAGCCCAGGCGCCGATTCCGTTCAGCTGACTTGAATACCATCCATAATACTTGTTGAAGGCGATGAGCTGGGTGTAAAGGGTCGAAGGGTCGCCATCGCTGGTGTTGGCGGCGGCGGTGGAAGGCCGGGTTGAATCGTCCTGACCGACGAGCTGAACTTCCTGGTTGATGAGGTTGGTGGTGCTGAAGGTGCCGGTGCCCTGATCGCCCACGCTCAGTGTGATTTCATTATACACGCTCCAGCAGACCACGCTGGGATGGTTGTATCTCTGGCGGATCATCTCGCGCAGTTGCTGCAGGGTATTGCTGGTGAATGCCCCGGAAGTGGTGATGTAATCAATAATCGGGACTTCGCTCCAGACGCAAAGGCCATTTTGATCCGCCAGTTGGTAGGTGTAATCGTTGTGCTCGTAATGCGAGAGGCGCAGAAAGGTCGCGCCGATTTCCTTGAGAAACATGAAGTTCGTGTCCCGCTGCGCGTTGGTCAATGCCCAGCCGCAATTCAGCCAGTCCTGGTGCATGTTCACGCCGTGCAAATCATAATGCCGGCCGTTGAGAAAAAATCCGTTGGTGGGGTCCACGCTGAAATAACGAAAGCCCAGCGGCTGCGCGACCAGGTCCACCACACCCGTGGCATTCCATTCCTCCACAAAAGCCTGATAGAGATACGGATCGCTCAGGCCGTTCCACAGGTGCGGATTGGCGATGACCGTATTCGCCACCACATTGGACACCGACGAAGCGGGGAGTGTCACCACATTGGTCAGCAACGTCACGATGTTGGTGGCCGCGTCGGTCACAACGGCGCGAATGGTCACGGTCTGCGCCGAGGCCGTGGAGTTGGAGACCACGGTGGTGACCTGGAGATTGGCGGAGCTGGAACTGACACTGGTGGTTGTGAGATAAACGCCGGGCGAGCCGTAATCCAACGGCGAAATTTGCACCGGTTCCGTCACCAGCAAATGCACATCGCGATAGATGCCGCCCCACATCGTGAAATCCGCATCCAGCGGCGGGAGGTTGGCGTTGAAGGAATTATTGAGTTCGACGGCGATGACGTTGTCCGCGCCGACATTGACGTAAGGGGTAACGTCAAAGACGAACGCCGCAAAACCGCCTTGATGTTCGCCAAGTAAATTCCCGTTGATATAAACGGTGGCGTCCGAGAACGCGCCGTCGAATTTCAGGAAAAAGTGGCGTCCGGCATAGCCGTTGCTCACCGTGTAATGAGTTCGATACCAGCCGATGCCGCGGTAATAAGTGGTGCCGGGGCCGTCCTGTCCGTCGGCAATGTCCCAGGTGTGCGGCAGGTTCACGTTCGTCCAGGTCGAATCATTGAAGCCATTGGTCTGCGCCCCGGAAACATTCTGTTGGATAAACCGCCAGTTGGAATCCAAAACCACATCCGTCCGGTAAGTAGCAGGCGGATTGTAAAGCTGGGCATTCAGAGAAGCGGCCAGGCCAATGCCGGCCAAACAGACGAGCGCAGCGCAACGTCTCAATTGAACTGATTTATTCGGGTGCATCTGGAATTATGGCTGAAGTTTGATTGGATACAATTGCCGCGAGCCGGCGGGTGTGTTTGTGCAAGACGAAGTTGTTCCGTTGACGCCGCTCCAGTGCCCCGGGATATTTTGGCGGTTTGAAGCGTTCAGCAGGGCCAGGCGCAAATGAGGTTGCCGGACAACCTCTGGATTGATAGCGCAGCCGGAACCGTTGCCGATGTCGAATGTCCGATTATTGCTTTTGATGGAACTGCCATCAAATTCGCCGCTCCGCGCCAATTGCCAGGCTCCATGGGCGGTTCCAAGACCGCAAACGAACAATTTCATGACCAAACACCAGCAAATAACATGCCTCAAACGTAACGGAATGGCTTGTGCCGTTGAACGCCTCAACATCATATTTTGGCTTTGGTTTCATGCGGCTTCGCACAACTTCATTGCTGGAGAAGCGGTGAAACTAGTCTTTCCGCATGGTGCGCCTCCCATTCACCATTGCGTACCTTATAAAAACCGCAACCAGCTTTAGCCTCAACTGGCTGGTTTGCAGCCTGTCCTTGATCAAGGATAAGGTGGTTTCATGTTAGTCGTATTTACCCTAACCTGCAGGTTGAAGGTAAAATCCTGGGGATCCTGCCAGAAATAAAACTTTCTATCGGTTATGTCCCAAGACGAAGAAAAGAACATTGGGTCAATTGGTATCCATTGCGCCGAACCGTCCACAAAAACCTCGTTGCCACCCGCAGGATAAAGCCCGGCTGCCCCCTTCCGGTGCGGCGGCACGTCTGCTTGTCCCTGTATGTCGTACACCGCAGTCGGCACACCCCAGCCAAGTTCGCACCGTTCGACTGCATCCGCAGCGAGCACCCACCACGGTTTGGTAGACTTATCGAGATTTACCGGACTATAAGCGGGCGTCCAAGTGCCTACCGGATTTACCCAAGTGGTTACCCCGCCGAAGTATTGATAACCAATATCCCATTGATTGTAGGTAGTGTTGAACTCCGGGAGAGTGGGACGATTGGGACAGGTCCAAACAGAGGGACCATTCGAATTTAATGCCACATTCATCGTAGTCCACGCTGCCGCGTCCGCCGGATTTATGGCATTTTGCACAAACGTGGGGGCTTGGGCGCGCGCGGCGATTATGCCTCCCGCATAGTCGCCACTGTAGGCAATCGTGGCTACCCCGATCTGCTTTAGGTTGGCAAGGCACTGGATGCGCTTGGCCTTTTCTTTGGCGGCGGCCAAAGCCGGCAACAATATGGCCGCGAGAATGGCGATAATTCCAATGACCACCAGCAACTCGATCAAAGTGAACCCACTTCGACCGGCGCCACCTGTCTGCCCCCCAGCGTCCTCCACGGCCCGGCTCAGGCCGGCGTCCGGTGTTTTCCGTGACGACATGTTTGCAAATGCTTTTTTCATTTTTACCTATCTAACACTCTGCCGTCGCTCCACGATTCGGGAGCGACGGCAATAACTTAGAGCGTTTTTTTGTTTTTGTCCAATTAATTCCCGATTACTGGATCGACAGCCGATAGAAACGGTAACTCAGACTATGGGTGTCAGTCACAATATGGACCGATCCATCGCCCGCCACTGGGTTTCCTCCTCCCGACAAATTCGTCCAAGTGGGATCGGTCAGATTATTCTTGTATTGGATTGTGTAAGTAAATCCAGAATCCGTTGGGAACGAAAGGTTGACGTTTGCCCCGCTAATTGTCGCGGTTATGGCGGGGAAAACGGGCGCGAGCAGGAAGAAGTTCACATGTTCGTTCGAGTCACCACCCAGTTGGAACGTCTCTGGTGTTCCAGGGAAGTTAACGACGATCAGCGCCCCGCCGTTGGTGTTGATGAGAGGCGCGTATTGCCAACTGGCGAAAGCATTACCCGTCGCCCGGAAGTAGCCCAAAATATTGGTCGTCTGGTTTACGGTTCCCGCGCCACTGGTCACTTGCGCCAGGTAACAATTGGTCAAGGTGGCGCCGGCCGACAGATGGGCATAGACATTGAATCCGCCGCTGGGGAATGTGCGGGTGTAGTTAGCCCACGCGTGATTGGTAATATTGTAGATGTCGAAGTCCTGAATGCGCGGATCACCTTGCAACAGTATGGCATCCCGGATGCTCTGCCGGGCCGTGTCGCCGGTGACTTCAATGGGAACGGAGTCATTTGTCCGGAAGAGCGTGTTGATATCACCAATATTGAAGAATAGCGCAGAATAGTCATTCGTCGTCAGTTGCCCCGGTCCCGCGATGATCTGGCCTCCATCACCCGTTTGTTCGTAATAACTATTGGCGGCTGCATAGTCAGTGAGTATCGGATTATCAGTGTAACGCAGGCCGGTACCGTTGGGAACCTGGCTTAACGAGGGATCGTAGTCAAAATCCTCCGCTTCCCACTGAAAGTCTTTTGAACTGAAGGTGTCGAAATTCACCGTCGTGGTAGCCACTTGATTAACAAGGTCGGTGACGCTAATCACGGCGGAGTAAGTCGCGTTGGGCAGCAGTCCCGGATAACTCACGTTAAAGCTCGGAGACGAGCCGCTGAAGACCAGTTGGGGTGTTATAGTGGCCCCGTTCAAGGTCACACCAATGCCGCTTTGGGCCAGGCCGGCAGTCAGGCTGCTGGCGACAAAGGAGAGCGTGTTGGTCTGCTGCAAGAGCACCGTCCCGTCCGGATAAACATTGTCAATACGAGGAAGGTTCGTGACAGCGGTGACCAGCATGTAAAAGTTGATGTTGAGTCCAAAGGAGGCTCCGTTTGCCGTTTCCGTATTATTAAACACCAAGTGGGTGTCACGGAAGGTGTTCGTGGTGCCGCTCAAGGTCAACTGCTTTAAGTTGCCGAAAATGTCATGCATAGGCACATAGACATAGGTCGAGTAACCACCGGCTGTCGGAATCGTAAACGAGCCGACGTGCTTCGTAACCTGATTGGTGGTGCCCCAGTTGGTGAGGACCTGGGACCACGACGAGTAGATGTTGCCGAGGTTGGCGCCGGAGGCCATGCGGGCATAAACGTTGAACGTGCCGTTGGACCATGTCCTTGTGTATTGTTCCCAGTGGCCCGGGCCGAGGAACCCGACATTGTAGTCATTAGCGCCGGTGCCTACGAACTGCTTCCGCGGGGTGTCGGTGACGGCGGTGGTGGCACATGGGTCATTCGTGCGATAGTTGAATAACGTGGCGCCCGCAAAGTGGGCTGAAACGGGGTCTGTATTCGTTACAACGTTGCCATGCTCATCAATATCAATATCCCCCACCTGGCCTTCATAACTGTTATTTTGGGCAACCAGAGGACCTGTGGGAACCGCACCATCAATGTAACGATGGGTTTCCGTGTCGCCAATCGCGGAGCTCTTCGTGGGATCGAAGTCGAAATCTTCCGCCTCGATCTGCATGATGGGGTTCCAAGTGTCAAAAGTGTACGTGGCATTGGCGCTGAAGCTATTGTTGTCGGTCACGTTAATGACCGCGTTGTAAGTCATGTTCGGCACCAGCCCGGTGTAACTGCAGTTCCAACTGTCGGGGCCATTGGCGACGAAGGTCAGACTGCCCGATTCATTGGTGCCGTTCAAGAACAGTGCAATGTTTGCGGTGTTAATGGCGACCCCCGAACTGACTGTAAAGACCAGCTTGTTCGTTGTCTCAAAGAGAAAATCGCCATCCGGATACAACCCGGTGATGGTGGGCAGGTTTGGATTGGCCGGCACGAGCATGTAGAAGTTTGCGTTGGCCCCGCCGCCGCTCGTCGCGCGCACCGTGTTGACCCCGGCCAGATTGACGGTCGCCAGAGTGCCGCCATGCCGCAGGGGCACCCATTGGTATGTGCCATTTCCCGTGTAGGTAAACGAGCCCAGCACGGTTGTCGTCTGGTTTGGCTGGGTTGGGTCGGAAGTGACCTGGCTGAAGACAATCGTCGAACCGCTGCTGGTGGTCACGCGTGCCCATACATTGTAGCTGCCCGACGGGAACGTCTTGGTGTAATTCTGCCATTCGGCGCTTGACCAGTTGCCAATCTGGTGACTGACGATGGGATTACCAGCCGCATCCAGGAGCCCGGTCGGGAACCTCGGCCACGGCACGTCCGTGGACGCAGGCGTCTGCGTATCGATGCCGGCAGGCGCGTCAGCATCCCAGCGGTAATCGGTGTTATCGCCGGTGGACTGCCCTTTGTGCACGTCAATGCCTTCCGTGCCCTCCGCCAACTGATAGCTGTACGGATCCGGAGTTTGCGTAGATGTATTCGTGGCGGTGTAATCCGGATTATCAATGAAACTGCCGCTGTTGAAATTAAATTCCTCCGCCTTGATGACCAGGTTGTTGGAGCTGAACGTGTCAAACCCCACTGAAGTGCTGCTGCCGATGCCGGAGGCATCGGTCGCGCTCATCACAGCAATGTTGGTTTGCTGCTGCGGCAGGCCGCAGTAAGTCACAGTCACATTCGTATGGGTGGCTGGCGCGTCATTGGTCACAAATGTGCAACTTGCCGTAACATCAACGCCGTTCAACTTCAGGTCAATGTTGGTCAGGTTCAGCCCGCTGGTGGATTTGGCGGTGAACGTCAGGCAGTTGGAATTTTGCATGAGCGACAAGCCATCGGGCTCAACACCGGTGATGGTTGGCAACTTGGGAGCGATTGACGCCCGGATGCTTTCCACAAAGGCGGCATTGTTGCCGCCGCTGACAACGTTGGTGTAAAAGCGAAAATCCTGAATCTTGCCGAAGACCCCACGGCTGCCTGCAACGTTTCGATTGCCAAGGACAAGCCACGGGGTGGCGCCCAAATTAACCGACAGATTTGCCGCCGCAAACTGATACTGCAACGTGGAAGCTGCCGAGTCCGAGCCGGTAAAATGATAGATGTTGGTGCTGTCATAAACCCAGGCAACAAAATACCACTTGTTCGGCAGAAAATCGGTTTCCGACGCGCCCATGGCGGCGCTATTCGCTGGATTGTTATACTGATTGCCCGTCGTAGTTAGAGCATTATTAACTTCAAACTCCAATTGGTTTCCCACCTGGAACTTGCAGCCGATGGAATTGGCGCTGTCATCGTTTCCTCCTGCCGTACTAAGAACAAAGATTCGGGGAAGCAAGTTACCGGTCGCATCTGAATACACTGTAGGTTCATTAATCCACATTGATACAATGAAATTGGTGACGAGCATTGACAACGCAGCATTGTTTTTAATACCACCAGCATTAGCGGCACCGTTATTGTTGGCCGAGTGGTTGTTGTCCCCCAATATTCCTTCTCCGTTTGTCAAACACATCGCGCCCATGCCACTGACGGCGCCATTCACCCCTGAACCGGGGATGCCGGATAAATCAATGGGTGTGGTGCCGGCGCTGTTATACGAAGTCAAAGTAACACTCACACCCCCCAAGTCGGTGTCACTTGGGAACGTATTGCCAGGCGAGTTGGTCAGGGGAAACCACAGCACGTTGACGGGAGTTGCCTGCGCCACGGCGCCGGCCAGCAAGCTGCCGGCAAGGACGGCCATAAAAGCAAGAGACTTGCCCAGTCTGGACGGGACGGTGTGACGAACGAATGATTTTTGAACTATGTTTTTCATGGGGTATTGGGGAGTTGATTTACTTGATTCCGGGCTGGTGCAAATGAAAGGGCGCACTTGGGGTATCGCTGACAGCATCGCACATTCCGATGTTTTCATTTTGGCTCGCTAATGGATTGATGGGGTTAACTTAACTTTTTTCCGAAACCCTGCCATCCCTCTTTCGGGGGATACAGGTCATTTTTGTCTTCGGTTGGGCGCATGGCGACCGGGCATCGCATTTGTGGAAGCGGTTGAAGGTTGAGGGGCAGAGATTGTCTCAATACCCCATGTTTGGCAGCAGCCCTACCGCAAAGTGTGCAGCTTGGAAGTTTCCCTGATTTTTAAACGCCGCGGAATCGGAACGCTGCGTTTAGAGTCTGTGTGAAAAACACCAATCTTCAGTAGGAGACGAGGTAACGAGTCTCAAACTTCTTCAGAAACCACCGATTTCCGGCAAGGAGTGAGCCTCCTCACGTCCACCCTCCGCAGTATTGCTACGGAGGACGGGTCGGCTCCTACAGTTTTTCACACAGGCTCTTTACGCGGCAGACTCATCAATTCTCATATCCCTGCCGCCTCAAGGCGGCTTTCCGGGGGAACATCCCAGATACAGACACCATAAACTGACCCACCACCGGGACTTGTCTCTGCAACGCCCTTCCGATTAAAATACCGGAGTGTCACGTCAAAACCCGTCAAGGCGATCAGAAGCAAATCCACGGGTGCGACTGGCCATCCCCGGCGTCCTGATCGTTTTATTTGTCCTGCTGGCCTATCTGCCGGCGCTGCGCGGCGGGTTCATCTGGGACGATGATTTGTGGATAACGCATAATCCGACCCTGCACGATCTGCATGGATTGCAACGCATCTGGTTCGAGGCGGGGGCCGTGCCGCAATATTATCCAATGGCGCTTACCACGTTCTGGCTGGAATATCATTTTTGGGGACTCAATCCCGCCGGCTACCATTTGATAAACGTGCTGTTGCATGGCACGGCGGCGATTTTGCTCTGGCGGGTATTGCTGCGCTTGCGGATTCAGGGGGCGTGGCTGGCCGCCGTCCTGTTCGCGCTCCACCCGGTCTGTGTTGAATCGGTGGCCTGGATCACCGAACGCAAGAACGTGTTGTCGGCCGTCTTTTACTTCGCCGCGGCGCTGGCCTATCTGCGTTATGTCGCGTGGGCGGAACCGGGCGGTCCGAACCGCCGCCGTTGGCCCTGGTATCTGGCGGCTTTGATTCTGTTCACGGCCGCGCTTTTAAGCAAAACCGTGACCTGTTCGCTGCCGACGGCGTTGCTGCTGGTGTGCTGGTGGAAGCAGGGCCGCGTGCAACGGGGCGACGTTTTGCCGTTGTTGCCCTTCTTTGCGCTGGGCGCGGGACTGGGGCTGATGACGGCCTGGGTCGAGAAATATCAGGTCGGCGCGCAAGGAGCGGAGTGGTCGCTGACCTTTGCCGACCGGTGTCTGATAGCCGGAAGGGCCTTGTGGTTTTACGCCGGCAAACTGGCGTGGCCGGCGCAGCTGACCTTCATCTACCCGCGTTGGGAAATCAAGCCGGAGGCATGGTGGCAATGGCTGTTCCCGGCCGCGGCGGCCGGGGTGGTGGCGGGACTCTGGCTGGCGCGGCGGCGGATGGGCAAAGGGCCGCTGGTGGCGGTGCTGTTTTTTGCGGGCACGCTGGGGCCGGCACTGGGTTTTGTAAACCTATATCCGATGCGATATTCATTTGTGGCGGATCATTTTCAATATCTGGCCAGTGTGGGCTTGATAACCTTGTGCGCGGCGGGGCTGGCCCGGCTGCCGCGGGTGATACCCGCCACCCTCGTCGTTCTGTTGGGCGCGCTGACGTGGCAACAGGTGGGGATTTACCGGAACCTGGAAACGCTCTGGCGCGACACGCTGATCAAGAACCCGGATTGCTGGATGGCCCATAACAATCTGGGTCTCTTGCTTAAAGATCAGGGGCACATTGAAGAGGCAATGGAACACTACCATAAGGCCATCCAGATCAATCCAAACGATTTCGAAGCGCTGAACAATCTGGGCATCGCTCTCGCCGCCAAGGGCCGGTTTGATGAAGCGATTGAGAACTATCGCAAGGCCCTCCAGATCAATCCAAATTCCTCCGAAGCGCAGTATAACTTGGGCATCGCACTCACCGCCAAGGGCCGGTTGGATGAAGCAATTGAGAACTATTACAAGGCCATCCAGATCAATCCGAATTACTTCGAGGCGCTGAACAATCTGGGCATTGCTCTCGCCGCCAAGGGCCGGTTTGATGAAGCGATTGAGAATTATCGCCAAGCCATCCAGATCAATCCAAACGACTTCGAAGCGCTGAACAATCTGGGCATCGCCCTCGCCGCCACGGGCCGGTTTGATGAAGCAATTGAGAACTATCGCAAGGCCGTCCAGATCAATCCGAATTCCTCCGAAACGCAGTATAACTTGGGCATCGCCCTCGCCGCCACGGGCCGGTTTGATGAAGCGATTGAGAATTATCGCCAGGCCATCCAGATCAATCCGAATTCCTTCGAAGCGCAGTATAACTTGGGCATCGTCCTCGCCGCCAAGGGCCGGTTTGAGGAAGCGATCGGGAGCTATCGCAAAGCGATCCAAGTCAATTCAAACAACCCCGAAATCTTTTATCAGTTGGGCATGACACTTGGCCAATTGGGCCGCGACCGGGAAGCAGTTGCCCAATACCGGGAGGCATTGAGATTAAATCCCAACCTGGCCGGGGCGCTGAACAACCTGGCATGGGCGCTGGCCGCCAGTCACGATGACCAGCTTCGCAACGGGACCGAAGCGGTCCGTCTGGCCCAACGCGCGTGTGAGCTGACTCACTATGACGAACCCCCGTTCATTGATACGCTGGCCGCCGCTTATGCCGAGGCCGGCCGTTTCCCGGAAGCGGTGGCCACGGAGGAAAAGGCGGAGCAGCTCGCCACCACGTCCGGGCAGGCGGCCGTGGCGGCGAAAGACCGGCAATTGCTTGAACTCTACCGGGCCGGCAAGCCTTTTCATGAGTCCGCTCCAACGAGGCAATGAGGTCCGTTGGACATCGCAGTGTCTTACAGTGTCTTAATTTGAAATTGGCGGGTGCGCCGCTGTTGCGGCGCACCGCCGAGCTGCGGGGCACCGCAGCCCTACCATAAATCCAGACCCGACCGGGTAGGGCGGTGCTGCCACTGCCCAACGGGACTTGTCTCCGCAACACCCTTCCGATTATAACGCTGGAGTGTCACGTCAAAACCCGTCAAGGCGATCAGAAGCAAATCCACGGGTGCGACTGGCCGTCCCCGGCGTCCTGATCGTTATCCTTGTCTTCCTGGCCTATCTGCCGGCGCTGCGCGGGGGGTTCATCTGGGACGATGACGCGTATGTCACAAACAACCCGTTGCTCACTGCGCCGGACGGTTTGAGACGGATTTGGTTTTCGATGGATTCGCCGTCGCAATACTTTCCGCTGACTTACACGGTCTTTCGCATGGAACATTCGCTCTGGGGCTTGAATCCGGCAGGTTATCATTGCGTCAATATTTTGCTCCACGCCATCAACGCGCTGCTGGTGTGGCGATTGCTGAAACGGTTGAGCGTGCCGGGCGCATGGCTGGCGGCGGCAATATTTGCGCTGCATCCGGTGCAGGTGGAAACGGTTGCCTGGGTCACGGAATTGAAAAGTATTTTGTCGCTCTTTTTCATTTTGTTGACGCTGTTCTGCTGGATTGAATTTGTCGGGGAACGATCCAGGCGATTTTGGTATTGGCTGGCGCTGGGGTTTTACGCGCTGGCGCTTTTCAGCAAAACGACGGCCTGCACCCTGCCGGCGGCGCTGCTTTTGATTCTGTGGCTGAAAACAAAACCGGTTGGCTGGCGGCGGCTGGCTCAAGTGGTTCCATTTTTGGCGATGGGTGTGGGAATGGGACTGCTGACGGTGTGGTGGGAGCGATTTCATCAAGGCACGCAGGGGAAACTTTTTTTGATGGGCTGGCTGGAACGCCTGCTGGTGGCGAGCCATGCGCTTTGGTTTTATGCGGGCAAATTGTTCTGGCCGGTGAATCTGACCTTCAGTTATCCGCGCTGGGCGATTGAACCGGCCCAGCCACTGGCTTATGGCTGGCTGGTCCTGGGCATCGGATTGGGCGCGGCGATTTGTTTGGCCCGACGATTTGTCGGGCGCAGTGTTGAGGTGGCGACATTGTTTTACGTGGCAACGTTAAGCCCATTGCTCGGTTTCGTGATGCTTTACACGTTTCGTTACACGTTTGTAGCGGATCATTACCAATATATCGCCAGCATCGGCTTGATTGCGCTCGCGGCGGCGGGAATCACCATCGCATTCAAAACCAAACCATTTCTCAAGCCGGCATTGGGTGGAGCCTTGCTGCTGACGCTTGGCCTATTGACCTGGCGGCAGGCGGGGATTTACCGGAGCCCGGAAACACTCTGGCGCGATACGCTGATCAAGAACCCGGATTCCTGGATGGCCCATAGTAATCTGGGTGTTCTGCTTATAAATCAGCGGCGCTTTGAAGAGGCAATGGAACACTGCCGTAAAGCCGTCCAGATCAATCCGAATTACACCGAAGGGCTGAACAATCTGGGTATCGCCCTCGCCGCCCAGGGCCGGTTCGATGAAGCGATTGAAGACTATCATAAGGCCATCCGGATCAATCCGAATTACGCCGAAGTGCTGAACAATCTGGGTCTTGCCATCGCCAATAAGGGCCGGTTCGATGAAGCGATCGAGAACTATCGCCAGGCCATCCGGATTAATCCAAATTTCTCGGACGCGCTGAACAATCTGGGTATCGCCCTCGCCGCCAAGGGCCGGTTCGATGAAGCGATTGAGGACTATCATAAGGCCCTCCAGATCAATCCGAATTTCTCCACAGCGCTGGACAATCTGGGCAACACCCTCGCCGCCAAGGGCCGGTTTGAGGAAGCGATCGGGAGCTATCGCAAAGCGATCCAGGTCAATTCAAACAGCCCCGAAATCTTCTATCATTTGGGCGTGACCCTTGGCCAATTGGGCCGCACCCGGGAAGCGGTCGCCCAATACCGGGAGGCATTGAGATTAAATCCCAACCTGCCCGGGGCGCTGAACAACCTGGCGTGGGTGCTGGCCGCCAGTCCCGATGCCGGGCTTCGCAACGGGGCCGAGGCAGTCCGTCTGGCCCAACGCGCGTGTGAGTTGATTCATTATGGCGAACCGTCGTTCATGGACACGCTGGCCGCCGCCTATGCCGAGGCCAGCTGTTTCCCGGAAGCGGTGGCCACGGAGGAAAAGGCGGAGCAACTCGCCAGCAAGGCCGGGCGGGCGGCCGTGGCGGAGAAAGACCGGCAACTGCTTGAACTCTACCGGGCCGGCAAACCCTACCATGACCTGGCCCCAACAGGGCAATGAGGTCCGTTGGACATCGCAGTGTCTTAATTTGAAATTGGCGGGTGCGCCGCTGCCGCGGCGAACCGCCGAGCTGCGGGGCACCGCAGCCCTACCATAAATCCAGACCCGGACCCGGTAGGGTTGTGCTGTCGCACCGCAGCCTTGCCACAAGCCGGGCGCATCTTGACCCTGCCCCCGGAGCGCCGGTCTCCGACCCGGCAAGAATCGAGAATCCTCCAGAAACGCGCCGGATCGGAGATCGGCGCTCCGCCATTGCCGCCAAGTCGGGGGCAGCGTCAAGATGCGCCCCCACAAGCCAAAGTATGGCATTTCGTGTTGACATTGTCATTGGTAACTGCCATAGTCTGAAATGCTTAGTATTCGTCGCCGTAGTGTTCCGGCTTGCGCTTCAAAAACCTCCTTACTGACGCTGAAATTATTCGTTGCCAGCCTATGGACAAGGACAACCCGGCGGAGTGCCTGTCAGGTGAACAAACCATTACCGGGATGCGGCCGTTTGGTTTCGTATCTTGGGCTGATGCTTCTGGCGTTTGATTTCTCCAGCCAGGTTCTGGCACAAACGATCGTGAACTGTAATGCGCCGGTGCAGAGCCGCAAGCGCGGCATCGCGGTCAATACCCTGTCCACGGCGGATTTCCAGGCGCTGGCTCCGGGCGTATCGTGGTTTTACGATTGGGGCGTCAACAATTGGACCGTACCAAACGGTGTGTCAATGAGCTACATCCCGATGGCTTGGAATGGTGGTGCAAACTTTCAAACTTCACTGTCTTCTTATCTCGCGGCGGGAAACCGGCCTTGGAGGGTATTTGCAATCAATGAGCCCAATCTTAAGGGGCAAGCTTTCATGACGCCATCCAACACGGCAGTCGCTTTTAAACAGGTCAAGGCGATTTGTGATCCCTATAACATTCCTGTGATTTGTCCCCACATGGCGGAAGGCACCGCCTTGGCCGATAGCATCACCAATTGTTATGACCCAATTCAAGGATCGAATGTCAACTATACGACCGAGGAACCTTTCCTGGAAGCGTTTTTTAGCTACTGCAGTTCGAACACGCCCGCGACACCCGCAGGCATATCAGACCACAGCTATGGCGGCTACGGTGACCTCACCTATTGGACAGGCCTCATGCACAGTGATTTTCCCACCCAAACCGTATGGGTCACTGAATTCAATACCAGCGCCAGCAGCGATGCTGCCGCACTCGCCAACCTGATTCCGTCCGTGGATTACTGCGAACGCACGCCCTGGATTGAGGGCTACTCCTGGTTCATGGCGCGGATCGGCGGAGATCCCTACAACAGCCTGCTGAACGGTTCCGGCGTCTTGACCCCCGCAGGACAAGCCTACGTGCAAATGCCGGTGCATGATACAAACCTCTTTTATCGCATCCCCGGGCAGCTTCAGGCGGCGCGATACGTCACCATGAGCCAAATGAGCATCGCGCCGACGTCCGACACCAACGGACTTGCCGACATGATAACCACGGCGGCCGGGGGAAGCTTGAACTATAATCTCCAGGTTGATACCGCCGGGAGCTATCCTTTAAACTTTCGGGTTAGCGGCGCCACAGGCCAGATCAATGTATATGAAGGTGGCGCGCTGCTGGGGACAGCCAATATTCCGACAGCCAGTTGGTCAACGGTTTCAACCACCGTTACCTTGCCGGCCGGCACGCAAACACTCGAAGTGGTCCTTTCCGCCAACGGCCAGCATCTGAACTGGATGCAATTTCAGTCAGTCAATGGCCCGGTGGCCGTTCCGACCGGTGTAAGCGCGACGGCGGGCAACGCCCAGGTGGTCTTGAGCTGGTCCCCGGCCGCCGGCGCGGCCGGCTATAATGTTCAAAGCTCGACGACCGAAGGCGGGCCTTACACCACCATCGCAATGCCGACGACAACCAGTTACACGAACACCGGTCTGGCCAACGGCACGACCTATTACTATGTGGTCTCGGCGACGAATGGTGTCAATGTCAGTTCAAATTCCATTGAAGTCAGCGCCACGCCGGTGTTTTCACATGTGAATTTGGCGTTGAACCAACCGGTCACTGTGAGTTCGACTCAAGGTGGCGGTAATTATGCCGGAGGCAATGCGGTGGACGGCAATTTAACGACCCGCTGGTCTTCCTCTTTCAGTGATCCGCAATGGATTTATGTGGATTTGGGTGCAACCTACAACATTACAGAAGTGGTGTTCTATTGGAACACGTCTTACGCGACGAGTTTTCTACTCCAGGTTTCCTCCAATACCGTAAGCTGGACCACGATCTACAGCACGACCACGGGGCCTGGCGGTGTCCAGGATTTGACCGGGTTATCCGGAGCAGGCCGTTATGTGAGGATGTATGGGACGGTGCGATCGCTGACTTATGGCTATTCCATTTATGAATTTCAAATCTATGGAACTCCTGTGCCACCTACGCCAACAGGCCTGATGGCGACGGCGGGCAACGCGCAAGTCGCATTAAGTTGGAACGCTTCGTCGGGGGCGACCAGCTACAACGTCAAAAGCTCGACGACCAATGGCGGGACTTATGTGACCATCGCCAGTCCGACAACAGCCAGCTACACGAACACCAGCTTGCTCAACGGCACCACCTACTATTACGTTGTTTCGGCGGTGAGCGCTGCAGGCGAGAGCACCAATTCAAGCCAGATCAGCGCGACTCCGGTCTGCACACCGCCTGCGACGCCGACTGCCAGCAACAACGGCCCGATTTGGGCGGGCGCGACCTTGAACCTGACGGCTTCGACGGTGTCAGGAGCGACCTATAGTTGGACGGGACCCAATGGCTTCACCTCCGCCAGCCAGAATCCTTCGATAATCAACGCGACCACAAATGCTTCGGGCACCTACAGTGTAACGGCCACCGTCGGAGGTTGCACCTCGTCGGCGGGGACGACAACCGTGGTGGTTAATTTAATTCCCACACCGACGGGCTTGACGGCGACCGCAAGCAACTCGCTGGTGACCTTGAGTTGGAACCCCTCGACCGCAGCCACCGGCTACAACGTGAAACGTTCGCTGATCAACGGCGGGCCATACACCTTGTTGTCCGGCGGGCTGACCGACACCAACTACAACGATTCCATGGTAACGAATGGGACGACATATTACTATGTGGTGTCGGCGACCAACAGTGCCTGCGAGAGCACCAATTCAAGCCAGGTCAGCGCCATGCCCACCAATCAGCCACCCGTGCTGGCGGCGATTCCCAACCAATCCATTCTGGCAGGCAGGACGCTGCTGGTCACCAATCTGGCCAGCGATCCCAATACTCCGGCGCTGCCCCTGACCTTCAGTTTGCCCAGTCCGCCAACCGGCGCCTCCATCAACGCAAACAGCGGGTTGATCACCTGGCGACCGACCATTGCGCAATCGTCCACCACACCGACCGTCGCCGTGGTGGTCTCGGACAACAGTGCGCCGCCCCTCACCGCCACCCAAAGCTTCACGGTAACGGTGACTCAACCGGCCACGCCTACTCTCAATGCGGCGTCACCCACCAACGGCCAGTTTGGGTTTTGGATCAACGGCGATACGGGGCCGGACTACACGATTCAGACTTCCACCAACCTGACTTCCTGGGTTTCAGTGTTCACGACTAATTCGCCGGCGTTGCCCTGCTTTTGGGCGGATCCCAATTCAGTCTCTTATCCATTTGTCTTTTACCGTGCCTTATTGGGCCCTTGACCCGCTGATCGCTTACATGTTCGTCCGTTTGGGTTGACAAATTTAAGTCGGCGTTGGGCCGAAAGCGGGGGAAAAGCCCAAGCCCAGGGACGGGCCGGTGGCGCCACTTTTTTACTCGTCACACTGCGCGAGTTTTCTTAATCATGGGTTCAACCCCATGAGTCGAAGAGCGAAGAAAAGGGCCAGACTGGGAAAAGTCACGGCCATGTCTTCGGGCGCGCATGTTTCGCCAGCCGGTGAAATGCCGGGAGTGGCAGGCCCCCCCGCGCTGAAAACTGCGATTACGCAGTCAACCCCAAATGGCGGGCGGTTTGGCAAACGCGATTGGATTTGCGCCCTGCTGCTGGTTGTCGTGACGGTGCTTGCCTACCAGCCTGCATGGAATGGAAAGCCGATCTGGGATGATAACGCGCACATCACCAAGCCGGAACTGCGTTCCCTGGGCGGGCTGGCCCGCATCTGGACAGAGCCGGGAGCCGCGCAGCAATATTATCCTTTGGTTCACAGCTTTTTTTGGGTGGAGTACCGGCTGTGGGGTGACAGGACGTTGGGCTATCATCTCATCAACATCCTGCTGCACGCCGGTTGCGCGCTCTTGCTGGCGAAAATCCTGCGGCGGTTGGACGTGCCGGGAGGCTGGCTGGCGGCGGCGATCTTTGCCCTGCATCCGGTGGAGGTGGAAACGGTGGCGTGGATCACGGAACTCAAGAACACGCTCTCCGGAGTGTGTTGTCTCGGCGCCGCGCTGGTTTACTTGAATTTCGACCGGGAACGAAAGCGGACGTTTTATGCCGGCGCGTTATGTCTTTTTATTCTCGGCCTGATGTCGAAAACGGCGATTGCGACCCTGCCCGCGACCCTGCTGGTGCTGTTCTGGTGGAAGCGGGGGCGGTTGTCGTGGCGGAGGGACGTGCTGCCGCTGCTGCCCTTTTTTGTCGTCGGGATTGCCGCCGGGCTGTTCACCGCGTGGATGGAGCGCAGGTTCATCGGCGCGGAAGGTTCGGAATTTAATTTCCCCACCATCGAACGGTGTCTGATTGCCGGGCGCGCTTTCTGGTTCTACCTGGGAAAACTTTTTTGGCCCGCGAATCTGGTCTTTATCTATCCGCGCTGGAACGTCAGCCAGACGGTCTGGTGGCAGTACCTGTTCCCGGCGGCGGCCCTGCTGTTGCTCGCGGGGTCATGGCGGTGGCGACGCCGGTCGCGAGGTCCGCTGGCGGGACTGCTTTTCTTCGCTGGAACATTGTTTCCGGCGCTGGGTTTTTTCAATGTTTATCCGTTCCGGTTTTCATTTGTGGCCGATCATTTCCAGTATTTGGCGGGCATTGGGCCAATCACCCTGGCGACCGCTGGAATGACCGCCGCATTCGGCCTGCTTGAGAAAGGAAAACCGTTCCTAAAGCCGGTTCTCTGTGGCGCGTTGCTGGTGCCCCTCGGCATACTAACATGGCAGCAGTGCGGAATGTATGCCGACGTCGAAACGCTCTGGCAAACAACCATCCGTTTAAATCCCAATTGCTGGATGGCTTACAACAACCTCGGCCTCGCTCTTTTTCAAAAGGGCCAGGTGGGCGAAGCCATCACTCATTACCAAAAAGCGCTCCAAATCAAGCCCGACTACGCGGAAGCCCACAACAACCTCGGCAACGCCCTGCTCAAAAAGGGCAAGGTGGACGAAGCGATCACCCATTATCAAAAGGCGCTGCAAATCAAACCCGACTACGCCGAAGCCCACAACAACCTCGGCAACGCTCTGCTCAAAAGGGGCGAAGTGGACGAAGCGATAGTTCATTTCCAAGCGGCGCTCCAAATCAAACCCAATTACGCGGAGGCCCACAACAATCTCGGCAGCGCGCTGCTCAAAAAGGACGAGGTGGATGAAGCGATAGAGCATTTCCAAGAGGCGCGGCACATCGAACCCGATAATGCGGAAGCCTGCTACAACTTGGGCATCGCATTGTTCCAAAAGGGCGAGGTGGACGAAGCGATAGTCCATTTCCAAGCGGCGCTCCAAATCAAACCCGACGACGCGGAAGCCCACATCAACCTCGCCAACGCGCTGTTCCAAAAGGGCGAGGTGGACGAAGCGATCACCCATTACCAAAAGGCGCTGCACATCGAACCTGACGACGCGGAAGTCCACATCAATCTCGGTGACGCGCTGCTCCAAAAGGGCGATGCGGATGAAGCGATCACTCATTACCAAAGGGCGCTGCAAATCAACCCCGCTTACGCGGAAGCCCACATCAACCTCGGCAACGCGCTGTTGCAAAAGGGCGGTGCGGACGAAGCGATCACCCATTACCAAAAGGCGCTCCAAATCGAGCCCGACAATGCGGAGGCCCAGAATAACCTGGCCTGGGTGCTGGCCACCTGTCCCCAGGCTTCGCTGCGCAACGGCGGCAAGGCGGTGGAACTGGCCCGACGGGCGAATCAGCTTACGGGTGATGGAAATCCGGTCGTGCTTGGCACCCTGGCCGCCGCTTATGCCGAGGCCGGGCGCTTTCCCGAGGCGGTGGCAACCGCGCAGCGCGCCCTGCAAGTGGCCGGGACGCAGTCCAACACCGCGCTGGCCGAGGCCATTCGATCACAGTTGAAGCGCTATCAAGCAGGCCTCCCGTTCCATTTACAGTGAACAAATACCTTAATGGTCAAAAGGAAATGGCCCCTCAAGCGCGGAGCGCAGATCGTCCGCGCCAAGTCTAAAAACAAAGATGGTATTGCCGATGAACGCCTCGGGCTTTTGATCGCGCAACCGCAACCACGCGCACAATCGGGCAATGCGAAGCCGGGGATATTCATAGAGCAAAGAATGGAGATCCTGTTCGTCCAAATTCCGCAGAGCATCCGCCCCACCGGTTGGCGCCAGTATCCGGCTGACAATCGCAGACTGCGCCTGGTAGGCCTGTTCAAAACGAGCCGTCCACGGACCATGGGCGGTGAGATAAACCCCCTCGTAATGCGTCGCGCTGATACAATAATAACCCGGCTTCAGCGGCTGGATCATCTCGCGTCCGGCTGGCGTGCGGTCGATAAAACCGGGGAGCTGCGTCGCGTTGATCCGGTAATATTCCGGTCGCGCCGTTCCAAAATAGAGCAGGTAAACGGGCGTGGCGCCATCTTCGAGTTTGTGGTCGCGCAACCAATCCTTCAGCCCCGGCAGATCCTGGCCCCAGTCGAGGGAACTGTCGACCAAATGGCGATAGCCGTTTTTCGGGCCTCCGGCGAATTCGTTGAAATAGGTGAGACCATTGGGCCACACCGACAGCGACTCCGCCACATGCCAGACGAGCAGCAACACGACCGCCGCGCCCAGCCACGCCGTGCGTCGCGAGAACCACGCGCCGGCCGCACCGGCCAGGACAAAGAGCGGCGGGTAGATGGGAAAGATATGACGATGACCAATGTTGAGGTTGCTGGAGAGCGCGAAAAGTCCGTAGATGACCAGAATCAACCACAGCGGCGATGTCGCGTAAATGCGCCGCCAGAAACAAGCCGCCCGCCCGGGCGACCTGTTTTTCCCCGGCGCGCGCCACACCACCACAAATGCCACTGCGGCCAAAACCAGCATGAGCAGGAAAGGGATGGTTTCCTTGACCGAAAAGGCGTAGGGGAAAAATATTTTGAAACCGTGGTTGCTGTAGTCGCCATTGAGAAAACTCTGTCGCACCTGGCTCACGACTGAAATTAATGCGATGCCGAACAGATACGCCTCGGGCAGCCAGTGGCCGGTCTTGAGTTGCTGGACGACATCGGTCAACAAGCCCGGTTTTTGCAGCGCATATTGCCAACCGGGGAAAAGCCGGTTGAGGCCGGGGCCGTCGGCGAACGCACTGTAACGAAAACCGAATGCGGCCCAGAGGCACAGCCAAACCACGACAACTTCAACCGCGATCACCGCAGCCAGCACCCCCAGCTTTGAGAGTGTTCCGGTCGCCGGCTTCATCCCGCGACACTGCACCTCAAGCGGCTCCGGATTGAGCAGCCGTATGAGGAGAAGCATGACGCCCATCGGCAGGATCAGCACGCCGGAGGCTTTCGACAGGAGAACGCCCGCGAGGGCAAATCCCGCGAGCAGGAGGTTGACGGGATTCACCCGGTGCAGCAGACGCCACAGGCTGCCCATCGCCGCGAAGAAAAACAGGGCAACCATCATATCGGAATCAATCAGCGGCGCATATCCCAAAACTGTCGGGCAAAATGCAAACAGCACCACGCTTACCGTCGCTCCCGCCGCGCCAAACAAGGATCGCGACCAGAAATAAATCAACGCGCCCAATACGACGATGATCAGCGCCATCATCGCACGACCGCTGAACATCATCCCGTCCGCATCGTTGCCAAGCTGGTATAAAAGTTGGTCGCCCATGGCGTAGACATTGGATGAGCGCCAGGCCTCCTGATCGGCACCGGGAAAATGGTCGTGGCGCCAGAGGGAAGGCAACGCACCCCACCGTTGCGACAGGTTGCCCTGGTCGGGAAAGAGACGGTAATCGTTCTTCAGCCAAATGTCGTATCCGCCCGTCAGGTGGGCCAGCTCATCGAAGGTCGGCGATTTGTGCGCCACGCCGGTTACTGCCAGAAGGTAGGCCGCCAGTAAAATTACCGCAGCACCGTAGATGGAAGTAAAAAAACGCAAGCCTCGTGTCAACAGCCTGTTCATGAGATGCTGTCCATTATGGCAGGCGCAGACTTGTGGAACTGACAAGACATTGCTTTTCAACGCTGTCGTTTACGCACAGACGGCGGAGTGTGGTTTTTCATAAAAAATTCAGGTTTGGTTGTCCTTGCTTTGATGATGACCTGATTTATTGCGCGATTTTTATAACTCGGCCATTGGGAATGCAAATTAAAAGTGGCGCCAGAGGTTGGGGATTCGCCGGGTACGCAACTGGCCTGAAGCAGGAGTCGAAAACGGAGAGATTGATCCGGCGATTGACCAATTGGCTCAAGCTGAACACCCTTGACTTGCGCGGGTCCTTTCCCGCGCGCTCGCTTCAGAAGCCGGATCAGGTTGTCGGCGTTGGATTGAAAGCAGGGAAAAGCTCAAGCCCAAGGACGGGAAAAATCAAGGCCCGGGCCTGTGGTAACCCTTTTTGCTCGTCACTCTACGCGGGTTTTCTTAATCATGGGTTCAGCCCCATGAGTCGAAGATCGAAGAAAAGAGCCAGACCGGAAAAAGCCGCCACCGTGCGTTCAGGCGCGTCCGTTTCGTCGGAATCCAAAGGCCATCCGGCTGGTCGGAATGACCGCTGGCTGGTCCCCGGCGTCTGTATTTTTCTGGCGGCGATCACTTTTGCCGTTTTCGGGCGGACGCTGGGTTACGGCTTTGTCAATTACGACGACGACATGTATGTGTATGAGAATCCCGTCGTTCAAAAGGGTCTGACCTGGGAGGGGTTTCGCTGGGCGCTGACTTATGGCAACATCGGCCACTGGCACCCGCTGACCTGGCTCTCCCACATGCTCGACTGCCAGTTATACGGTTTGCAGGCGGGCGGCCATCATCTCACCAACCTCCTGTTGCATGGGGCGGCGGCGATCCTGCTCTTCCTGGTGCTGCGGCGGATGACGGGGTTTCTGTGGCGCAGCGCGTTTGTGGCAGCGGTGTTTGCCATCCATCCGTTGCATGTGGAGTCGGTGGCCTGGATCGCCGAGCGCAAGGACGTTTTGAGCGCGTTTTTTTTCATGCTGACGCTCGGAGCCTACGTCCGCTATGTGCGCCGCCCGCCTTCGGTGGTCCGCTATGGCGCCGTGGTGTTGTTCTACGCCCTCGGACTGCTGTCCAAGAACATGCTGGTGACGATGCCCTTCGTCCTCCTGCTGCTGGATTATTGGCCGCTGAACCGTCTTTCAAGTTTCACGCCCCAGGTTTTGCTGCGGCGGGTGGCCGAGAAAATCCCGTTGTTTGTGCTGATGGCCGGGTCGTGTGTGGCGACGGCCCTGGTTTCGGAGACAGTGACCGCAGACAAGCTGCCTTTCGGGCTCCGAATGGAAAATGCCGTGGTATCGTACGTCACCTACCTGTGGCAGATGATCCATCCGTCAGGACTGGCGTGTCTATATCCCAACCCCACGAACTATCTGCCGCCCGGGCAGGTGGCCGGGGCATTGGGGTTGCTGCTGGCCATTTCCGGAGCGGTATGGGCATTTCGCAAGACAAAGCCCTGGCTCGTGGTCGGCTGGCTCTGGTATGTGGGGATGATGATCCCGGTTATCGGGATTGTGCAGATATCCTACTACGCCCATGCGGATCGCTACACCTATCTGCCGCAGATCGGCTTGTATGTGTTGCTGACCTGGACGGCGGCGGATCTGTGTGCCGGCTGGCGTCACCGCCGCGTGGTGCTGAGCGGCCTGTCCACAATCATTCTGGCGGCTTCGATTTTCTGCGCGCGCACTCAGACCTCGTATTGGCGCAATGGTGAATCACTATGGACTCACACGCTCGCCTGCACGTCGGATAACGCGAAAGCCCACAACAACCTCGGCAACGCGCTGTTGCAAAAGGGCAATGTAAACGACGCGATCACCCATTACCAAGAGGCGCTGCAAATCAAACCCGACTACGCGGAAGCCTACAACAACCTGGGCAACGCGTTGTTCCAAAAGGGCAACGTGGACGAAGCGATTGTTCATTTCCAAAAGGCGCTGCAAATCAAACCCGACTACGCGGAAGCCCACGACAATCTGGGCAACGCGCTGTTCCAACAGGGCAACGTGGACGAAGCGATCACCCATTACCAAAGGGCGCTCCAAATCAAACCCGACGACGCGAAAGCCCACAACAACCTCGGCAGCGCGTTGTTCCAAAAGGGCAAGGTGGACGAAGCGATTGTTCATTACCAAAAGGCGCTGCAAATCGAACCCGACGACGCGAAAGCCCACAGCAACCTCGGCAACGCGCTGTTGCAGAAGGGCAATTCGGACGAAGCGATTGTTCATTACCAGAAGGCGCTGCAAATCACACCCGATGATGCGGAAGCCCAGAATAACCTGGCATGGGTGCTGGCCACCTGTCCCCAGGCTTCGCTGCGCAACGGCAACCAGGCGGTGGAACTGGCCCGGCGGGCGAATCAGCTTACGGGTGATGGAAATCCGGTCGTGCTTGGCACCCTGGCCGCCGCTTACGCCGAGGCCGGGCGCTTTCCCGAAGCGGTGGAAACCGCGCAGCGCGCCCTGCAAGTGGCCGGGACACAGTCCAACACCGCGCTGGACAAGGCCCTTCAATCACAGTTGAAGCTCTATCAAGCGGGCCTCCCATTCCGTTTACGCTGAACCATGTTTGTCCAGCTGGCCACGTCCGGATTGAAGAAAACGACTTTGACCCTGCGCCCACGGAATCTTACCTTGCGGTCATGCGCGGAAATCTGGCGAAGGCGTTTGAGATGGCAAACACGCAGGTGTTTCGCCGCGCGGCGCTGCCCAAATCCTACACGGATTTACTGGGCCGGAAATTGTTCCTGTTCCTGCTGACGCTGCAGGGGCTGGCCGCGTTTGCACTCATCACGCTCGGCGTCATTTTGAGAAAATCCGGCGTGGCGCGGAATGTGATTCGTCCGCGCATCCGGCAGGAAATCGCCCGCGCGGGCGTGGCGCTGCTGCCGATGTTTTTGTTCGTGGCGCTGGCGCTGGGATTTCTGGTCATCGGGCAGACGGTCTCGGCCCTGGCGAAGGTTGGCGCGACGGGTTATCTGGGCTCGACGATGGTGATTGTGGTGGTGCGCGAATTGGGTCCGCTATTGACCGCCATGCTGGTGCTGGCGCGCGTCGGCACGGCGCACGTGATCGAACTCGGCACCGCGCGCGCGCTGGGCGAGGTGGAGGCGCTGGAGGCGCTGGGCATTGATCCGGTGCATTATCTGGTTGTGCCGCGGGTCATCGGCATGGCCGTCGGCGTTTTTGCGCTGACGGTGTATTTGATCATCGGCGTGCTGGTCAGCGGCTATCTGTGGGTGTTTTTTTATTTTCAGGACGTATCGCTGACCCCGGGCGATTATTTCAAACAACTGGCCGACGCGTTGGGCTGGCTGGATTTTGCATTGCTGGCGCTGAAGACGGTGGCGTTCGGATTTTTCATCGCCATCGTGACGTGTTATCACGGGCTGGCGCAACCGCTGCGGCTGGAGGACGTTTCGCGGGTGACCGTGCGCGCGGTGACACAGGGCGTCATCGCCTGCGTGCTGGTGGACGCGCTGTTCATCGTGGTTTACCTGCTGACATGAGCGAAAAACAAGACATGACGGCCATCGAAATGCGCGGGGTCAGCGTCGCCGCGATGCGCGACACCGGCTTCACGGTGGTTGAAGAAGTGGACTGGTCGGTGGCGGCGGGTGAATTCTGGGTGATCGCCGGCCAGGAACATTCCGGCAAAAGCGATTTGCTGATGCTGGCCGCCGGTTTGATGCCGCCGGCCGGCGGCAGCTGCAAACTTTTTGGCAACGACACGAGATATTTTGGCGAGGCGGAACTGGCCGAGCGGCTGCGCGTGGGATTTGTTTTTCAAGGCGGACAACTTTTCAACCAGCTGACGATTGCCGAAAATGTCGCGCTGCCGTTGCGGTATGGCCGGAATTTATCGCCGGAAGCGGCGGCGGGCGAGGTGCAGGCGCTGCTGGACCTGACGGAACTCGGGCCGCTCGCCGACATGACCCCGTCGAACATCGCGGCCAACTGGCGGCAGCGCGCGGCGCTCGCCCGCGCCCTGATTTTGAAGCCGGAGATTCTTTTGCTGGACAATCCGCTGGCGGCGCTGGGCGCGCGGCATCGGCAATGGTGGCTGCGGTTTTTGGATCAGCTGGCGCGCGGCCACGAACCGTTCTCCGGCCGGCCGATGACGATTGCCGTCACCGCCGATGATTTGCGTCCCTGGCAGGGCGCGCGCCGGAAATTCGCGCTGCTGCGCGACAAAAAATTTGTTCCGCTCGGTTCGTGGAACGAGGTGGCATCCGCCAGCGACCCCGTCGTAAAAGAATTGCTGGCCGTCCCGGTTGAATTGGCCTCTTAATCTTAATCTGTCGGTGATTGCGATTAAGATTAAGAGCAAACCGGGCATCATGTGCGGTTGAAATTGGAACGATTTGGCACAACAATCTAAAAAATCATGGCACTACAGGATTTGACCCCGCAATTGCGCACGCGCTTGAGCCGGATGGAACGCGCGGTGGGCTGGTTTGTGTTTCTGGCGGCGGCGCTGCTGCTGTTCGGCTTCGGCTATTACATTTACCACACGGCGGAACGGAAGGGCTGGTTCAAGATCAAGGCGCCGTTTTTCACCTACGTCCAAAGCTCCGCGGGTTTGAACGTGGGCGATCCGGTTTACATGATGGGTTTTCAAGTCGGACAAATCACCTCAGTCCACCCGATGCCGCCACGCTACCCGTACAATGTCCGGGTGGAATTTGAGATCCGCGATCCATATTTCCACTACCTCTGGACTGGCGGTTCGTATGTAAAGATCAACGCCGCCGGATTCCTGGACCAGCGCCAGCTCGAAGTCACGCGCGGGACGAATGGCTATGCGCTGGTCGTCACCCAGCCGGTTTTCGTGAAGACCGTTGACGAATTGAAAAAGTTGACGACGGAAGAACCCGGCCATTGGCAGCTATCCCAGGATGTCTTCGACGCGAATTCCAATATGGTCTTCGGCGCTTACACGACGCTGGACGAATCCAACCTGCAGGTACTCGCGGGAATGAATCTCGAATCCAATTCCCTTTACGCCTACAACAACCAGGAGAAGGACAAACATTCCATCGTGGCGTCGTGGAACGGGCGTTATCATCACTACAAAATTTTCAAGCCCGGCGACGAAACCGGCTGGATGCGCGCCATGGAAACGCCGCCGGTCTCCGACCAGTTGCAGGCGATGGTCGCGCAACTACAGCAGGCGCTGCCCAATGTCCTGGCCCTGACCAACAAGCTTGCCGTCATACTGGACAACTCGGCGAACGCCACATCGAATCTCAATGCGACGCTGGTCGAGGCGCGGCCGATGATTACGAATTTCGCCATCGTCAGCGCGCAACTGCGCGAACCGGGCGGCCCGATGGTTTGGGCGCTGGGCACGAATGGAAATGAGCAGTTGCAGGGGGCCCTGACCAATGCCAACGCGCTGCTCGCCAGCACGGACACCAATCTGTCCGCGATTCTCCTCCAGCTCGCCGACATCACCAGCAACCTCAACGCGCAGGTGCAGGCCAACACCAACATGCTGGGCGCCATTTCCAAGACGGTTGCCGACGCCGACGATTTTGTCCAGGGATTGAAGCGCCACTGGCTGCTGCGCTCCGCGTTCAAAAAGGAGAATGCCGGCGCGCCGACGGCGACGAAGAAGTGATGGAAGCGTGCCGGCTCGCGGTTTTTCATTCCGAAAAACCGCGGCGCATTGGCTCACGGCGGCAGCGGGCGGGTCACTGCTTCAGCAGCAGGGCCAGCCCCGTGGCGCACAGGAGCACAAAAAAAGCGATGACCGTGCCGTCGAGCAGGCCGAACCGCGCTTGTTCGGACCGGTTGGCCGGGGCGAGCGTGGTGCGGATGACATTGACACCGCCTTTTGTATTCACACTGTAAGCAATTTTAGCCATGCCGGAATCGGAGCATCGCGCGGGCCAATTCCGGGTGTTTCACCAAGCGACTCGCTTTGGAACAAAACAGTCCGGGGATTTGACACAAAAACAGCCGGCGCGCGCGAAATTCACGCGGGCTGTCCCAAAAACCGGCGCAGACGGTTGAGCATGGTCCGGGCAAAACGTTCATAGGGCAAGAGTGGGCGACCGTAGGTTTTGATTTCGTCAATCGCCGCCAGCGTCATGCAAAAATCGAGGTCGTGAAAACTGCGCCCATGTTTGACCCGCCGCAACCAGCGGCTCAGGTCGGTCACTTCCTCGATTTCATCATCGCTGCCGGGATGAAGCGACACGTGCCATTCGTCGCGGCGCAGAAAGCCTTCACTCTCGCCTTTGCCGTCAAACCACGTGTCACACAGCAAAAGGCAGAGGGACTGGCCGCGACAGACGCCGGCGTGGTAAAAAACGATGCGCGCATTCGTTCCGGAGAAATGATCGAACGCGATTTCCAGCGCGTCCTCCGGCGGCGGCGTGAATTGGGTTTGAAAGGCAAAATGAAAACCGCCCGGCGCCACCCGCGATTTTTCCAGGCACAAATTTTCCTCGAACAGCCAGAGCAGGTCCGTCGGGAGCCGGCGCTCGGCCAGCAGCTTTTTCCAGGCGTCGAGCGCTTCCCCGAGGGGCGGGCGTGTGAACGGGTTGGCCTCAGTCATGAAGACAGTTTATCCATTGCTTTTCAAAAACCAATCCACAAATTTCGGAATGCCCTCCCCGATTTTGACACGCGGATTGTAACCGAGCCGGGCGCGCGCCTTGGAAATGTCGGCAAACGTGATGGGCACGTCGCCCGGCTGCACCGGCTGGCGGTCAATCACGGCCTTTTTGCCGAGTGCCTTTTCCAGCAGTCCAATCAAATAATCCAGCTTCACCGTCTGCGATTCGCCGAGGTTGAAAAGCTCGTAGCCGAATTCCTTTTGCGTGCAGGCGATGATGCCATCCAGTGTGTCGGTGATGAACGTGTAATCGCGCGCGGCGCTGCCATCGCCAAAGACCGTGATCGGCTGGCCGGCGCTGATGAGCTTCGCAAACTTGTAAATGACGAGGTCGGGCCGCTGGCGCGGGCCGTAAACGGTGAAAAAACGCAACACCGCCACGTCCATGCCGTAGATGTGATGCCAGACGTGGCCAAGCGCTTCGCAGGCCAGCTTGCTCGCGGCATAGGGCGACACGGCGGAGAAAATCGGGTCGCTCTCGCTGAACGGCGTCTTGGAATTCATGCCATAAACCGACGACGACGAGGCGATGGTGATTTTTTTGACGCGGTTCATGCGCGCGGCCTCAAGCACGTTGACCGTGCCTTCGACGTTGACGCGCTGGTAGAGCGCCGGGTCGGCGAGGCTGGGCCGCACGCCCGCGCGCGCGGCAAGGTGGATGACCTGATCAAATTTGACCGAGGAAAAAATTTCGTCGAGCGCGGCGCGGTCGGTGATGTCGCCGTGAACGAATTCAAAACGATGTTCTAATTGGGTGGCGGCGGCGTTGCCGCGCCGCCGGTGCGCCGCGGCAGCGGCGCACCCACCGGCAACAGCCTGGATTTCGCGGAGGTTGCGGCGTTTGAGTTGCGGGTCGTAGTGATTATTGAGGTCATCGAACGCCCAGACGGCATGGCCGTCGTGGAGAAGCCGTTCGCAGACGTGCGAGCCGATGAAACCCGCGCCGCCGGTGACCAGAAAATTCATGGCCGAACGCTAACAATCGGCGGGCGAAGTGTCGAGCGCGAGACTGATGAACAACAAAGCAACCAAGGAACAAAGAATTTTGGGAATGTTTTTCAGCCTTCGTTGCTTTGTTTCTTTGTTGTTAGAATCAAAGAAGCAGACTGTCGGGCGTCAGATTTTGGTTTTTTGCCCGTAATCGCCTTCGAGCAGGCCGCGAAAGGACAAATCTTCATCCAGTTCCGGCCAATGCAAACCGAACGGTGAAATTTCGATATGATTCAACTGCTGGTGCGTGCCGCGCGCGAGCCGTGGATTTTGCGTCACAAGAAAGCGGATTTCCACGCCGCTTTCCATGCGAGCGATGATGAAACCGTTTTCGTGAAACGCGCCGCCGGTGACCAGAAAATTCATGGCCAAACGCTAACAATCAGCGGGCGGGGTGTCGAGCGACTTGACAAATGCATCTGTATTGCCCAAATGATTTGAAACGAAATGGATGATATACGCTATTCCGAATTTTTGTTCTTACAAGCACTCGCATCACGAAAGATCGAATTGTTCAATGCTTGTGACGGTGGCACACAAGCAAAAAGTGTTCAGACCAATCCGGCGATTTACTCCGAAATGGCGGCAACGCTAATCGAGGATTTATACGTCCGATTTGAAAGATCCGACTCCAATTGCTTGTTTCAAAACTTCGAGGGGAATTATCTACACACTATAATAGTCCGCCTAGTTTCTTAGCCGAATATCAATGGGGCAATCCGCGCTCGACCATTCTCGAATTGCTGTGTCAGAATTCACTTCAAACCGTTCGCATTACTTACAGGGGTTTACGCCGAATCGAAGAATTGGGTGATTTGCTTAAACGGGATCGTATCCTCGAGGAGTTCGGCATTTTATTAAGCGATCGTTATTTTCGGCGGGATCTTCAAGATGCTCTACGCCGCGCTTCTGAAATTAGTGTGTCCGTTCTATTTGCCGATATGGACGACTTCGGAAAAATTAACAAGCAATACGGACATGCTGCCGGTGACATTGTTATGAAGGCCTACCTTGAAATCGTGAGAGACACCATTGGCTCGTTAGGGACGGCTTTTCGAGGTCGCGGTGACGAAACCCGCGCTCTGATTCTTGGCCAAGGACATGAACGCGCAGTGGAAATTGCTGAAGCAATACGAAAGAAAATTGAAGTATTACAATGCAACGACAAAGGAACGTTGTTGCCAAAAATGACAAGCAGCATTGGCGTTGCAACTACACCTACGCTATCCAGAACGATGGATGTCGAAACATCTGCTCAAGATCGGCAGCGCCAAGCAAAGCAACAAGGGAAAAATCGCGTCGTTGCGGGTTAATCGCGGCGAGACTTGCTTCACACCCCATTCAACGCGTCAATCAACTGCCGCAGGCGGCCGTAGTCGTGCCGGTTGAAACCGAAGGCGATGCGCGCCTTGTCCAGATTGTCTTTGTCTGCCCGTTCTTCGGGCGTCGGTTTGATGATTTTGATGGGCGCGCCGGCGATGATGTCGGCGAAATCCTTGTTCAATTTCGGGACGGCGGAGGCCGGCGGCGCGTTTTTGAGCCGGATGACCAGCAAGTTTTTCACAAACCGGCTGGACTGAAAATTCCGGTAAAAGCGCGTGATGATTTTCACCGCCTCGTCGGTGCTGTCGGTGATGTGGTAAAGGTTCAGGTCGTCCGCCGAAACCAATTTGTCGCGCACGAGTTGTTCGCGGATGTTTTTGTCCCAGGTCTTCCAGAAATTGCCGCCGGGTTTGTCCACGAGTACGAGCGGCATGAGCTGGCTTTTGCCCGTCTGCATCAGGGTGAGCGCCTCGAAGCCCTCGTCGAACGTGCCGAAGCCGCCAGGGAACAGCACGATGGCGTCCGAGTGCCGGATGAAGATGAGTTTGCGCGTGAAAAAGTATTTGAAGGTGACGAGCTTTTTGTCCTCGCGAATGACGGGATTGGCGGATTGCTCCCACGGCAGGCGGATGTTGACGCCAAAGCTGTTTTCCGGCCCGGCGCCTTCGTGTCCGGCCTGCATGATGCCGGGGCCGGCGCCGGTGATGACCATGAAACCGGCCTGCGCAATTTTGCGCCCGAACTCGACGGCCTGCTGATATTCCCGCCTGTCCGGTTGCGTCCGCGCGGAGCCAAACATCGTGACCTTGCGGACGCGCGCATACGGCGCGAACAGCCGGAAGGCGTAGCGCAGTTCTCGCAATGCGGTCTGAATGACGCGCACGTCGCCGGTGTCCTTCACGTCGGTCAACAGCTTGAGCGCGTTGGCGATGATGTCGGCGACTCCGGCTTCGTTGTGGCCGCCGCCCTTGAATTTGATGAGTTCCGAAATCCGCCGCTCCAATTCCGGGTCGGCGGCCGGTTTTTGGCCGTTCCTTCTGTTCACGCTGTGAGGATAGCGCGAACGGGTTTTGTTGCGCAGCAATTTTTCCAAGTCTTAATCTTGCTCTTAATCATAATCGCGGGTGAAGAAAATCAAGATTACGATTAAGATCAGGAGTAAGAAGGGCGCATCTTGACACTGCCCCCGGAGCGCCGGTCTCCGACCCGGCAAGAATCGAGAATCCTCCAGAAACGCGCCGGATCGGAGATCGGCGCTCCGCCATTGCCGCCAAGTCGGGGGCAGTGTCAAGATGCGCCCGATTAAGAACGGGTGATGTTTTGCGCATTGACACCGGCCCCGGGAAAAACCATGCTTTGCGCCCATATTGCGAGCCCCGCCCTTGAGCGGATTTTCTCGCCCCCGGAAAGGATGTGAGTTGCGTTGACCGAAATAAGATTAAAAAAAGGCGAACCAGTGGAACGCGCGTTGCGGCGACTGAAGAAAAAAGTCGACCGCGAAGGGACCTTGAAGGTCGTGCGCAATCACCGGCATTTCGAAAAGCCGAGTGAAAAGCGGCGCCGCAAGGAAAAAGCCGCGCGCTTTTCCGCGATGCTTACCGCCCGTTACGCGGATTTGTAATTTGAGTGGAACAAGTTGAAGCGTTGAAGGGTTGAAGCGTTGCACCGATTTAACGCTTCGATTGTTCAACGCTTCAACGTTTTTAACGAATGTATTCATTTTCCACCTGCTGGAATTCGCACCGTCACACGGATGGGCGCGTCCTGCTGCGCGAAATCCGCGATCTCGGTTTTGATTACGCCGAGTTGAGCCACGGCACCCGCCTCGGTCTTGTGCCCGGCATCCTCGAGGCAGTGGACGCGGGCGAAATCAAGATCTCCAGCCTGCATAATTTCTGTCCGCTGCCGATGGGCGTCACGCGCGCGTCGCCCAACCTCTACCAGTTTTCCGCCGGGAGCGCGCGCGAACATGAACTGGCGGTCAAGCACACGCTCAAAACGCTGGAGTTCGCCGGGCGCGTCCAGGCGCCGGTCGTGGTGTTGCATTTGGGCAGCCTGGAGTTGAAGGATTACACCGGCAAGCTGTGCGCGCTGCTGAAAAACGGCGGGAAAGAATCACCCCAATACCGGAAACTCAGCGACGAGGCCGCCGCCCGGCGCGAGGCGAGGAAAAAACCGTTCGTTGAGCGGGTTTACGAAACGCTGCGGAAAATCCTGCCTGAAGCCGAAAAACGCGGCGTCAAGCTCGGCATCGAAAACCGCCAGGCGCTCGAGGAAATTCCGCTCGACGGCGACTTCGAGAATTTCTTTCGCGACTTCGACAGTCCGAACATCGTTTACTGGCACGACACCGGCCACGCGCAAATCAAGGAAAACCTCGGGTTCATCCAGCACGCGCGGCAGCTTGAGTCGCTGTCCGCCCGCCTGGCCGGTTTTCACGTTCACGACGTGCAATTTCCCGACGGCGACCACGCCGCGCCCGGCACGGGCACGATTGATTACGCCAAGCTCAAGCCGTTCGTGAAGCCGCAGCACATCAAGGTGTTTGAACTCAGCCCGGCGCTGTCCGTCGAAGCCGTCAAATCCGGCGTCGCGCACGTCATGAAAATCTGGGGCGATGAATAAATTTATGATTTACGATTTTTGATTTATGATTTGAGCAGGAATCGGTGACTGGAAATCATAAATCGTAAATCAAAAATCATAAATGAGGGGCATTGTGCCACGCGAGACAGCCATTGAAATTGTCCGTCACTTGCAAACAGCCGGCTACGCCGCTTTCTGGGTCGGCGGGTGCGTGCGCGATGTTCTGCTCGGACGCGAACCGCAGGATTACGACATCGCCACGGACGCCAGGCCGGAGCAGGTTGAAAAATTGTTCAAACGCACCCTCGCCGTCGGGCGCAAATTCGGCGTGATGATTGTGGTGGAAGCCAAACATCAGTTCCAGGTTGCCACGTTTCGCGCCGAAGCGGATTACGCGGATGGCCGCCGACCGACAAAAGTTGTTTTCGCCAGCGCCGAGGCCGACGCGCAGCGCCGTGATTTCACCGTCAACGGGCTGTTTTACGATCCGGTTGCGAAAAAACTTCACGACTGGGTCGGCGGCGAAACGGATTTACGCGCGAAAATCATCCGCACCGTCGGCCCGCCGGAGGAGCGCTTTGCCGAGGACCATTTGCGGCTGTTGCGCGCGGTGCGGTTTGCGACGCAGTTGGATTTTGAGATCGAGCCGCAGACCTTTGCCGCCGTCAGAATGCTCGCGCCGAAAATCAGGCTCATCAGCGCCGAACGGATTCGCGACGAACTCATCAAGCTGTTTGCGCCGCCGCATGATTGGAGCGCCGGCCTCCGGCACGGCGTGAGCGGGCTGCCAAAACCCGCCGTGCCGGAGGCCGGCGTTCCAGCAAAGCCCGCTGCGCGCGGACTGGTGCTGCTGCGCGACAGCGGACTGCTGGGACACGTTTTGTCGGAACTGGCGGCGACGATTGCGTGCGAGCAATCGCCGGATTATCACCCCGAAGGCACCGTCTTCGAGCACATCCGGTTGATGCTGGAAAAATTGCCGCCCGGCGCCCACCCGTCCTTGCCGTGGGCGGTGATTTTGCATGACATCGGCAAGCCCGCGACGGCGGAGCGCGACCCCGCGACCGGTATGATTCATTTTTACGGGCACGAAAAAATCGGGGCGGCGATGGCGGAAAGGATTTTGCAGCGGCTGCGTTTTCCAAAAAGGCAGAGCGAGGAAATCGTCGCGTGCGTGCGGCAGCACATGCAGTTCAAGGACGTGAAACAGATGCGGAAGGCGACGCTGCGCCGGCTGCTGTTGCGCGGGACATTTCCGCTGGAACTGGAACTGCACCGGCTCGACTGCCTCGGCTCACACGGCGACCTGGGGCATTATGATTTTTTGGTGGAACAGGCGGCGGAGTTAAACAAGAAGCCATCCATCCGTCCGCCCCTGCTCACCGGAAAGGATTTAATCAAACTCGGCATGAAGCCCGGTCCGGCCATGGGCGTGTTGCTGGACGAAATCCGCGAGAAGCAGTTGCAGGATGAATTGAAAACGCCGCTCCAAGCCCGCCAATGGGCAAAAACCAGGATCAAAAATGCGCGATGAATCTTCCACGGAAGATAATTGTTTGACTCTGACGGCTTGAAACCATCTCATAATCCGGGTCCGTTCGTGCTGATTCGAGAGCGGGAATTAAAAGACAACAATTATGCCAATCCAACTTCGCGACAAATCACAATGCAAATACGATCTGATTGCGCTGGGCGAAGTCATGCTGCGGCTCGACCCCGGCGAGGGCCGCATCCGCAACGCCCGTGAATTCAAGGCCTGGGAAGGCGGCGGCGAATACAACGTCGCGCGCGGCCTGCGTCGCTGCTTCGGCCTCAAGACCGCCGTTTGCACCGCGTTCGCCGACAACGACGTCGGACGGCTCATCGAAGATTTCATTTTGCAAGGCGGTGTGGACACGGAATTTGTCCAGTGGCTGCCTTTCGATGGCGTGGGCCGCACGGTGCGCAACGGGCTGAATTTCACCGAGCGCGGTTTCGGCGTGCGCGGCGCGGTGGGCGTTTCCGACCGCGGCCATTCCGCCGCCAGCCAGCTCAAGGCCGGTGATTTCGACTGGGACACCATTTTCGGCAAGGCCGGCGTGCGCTGGCTGCACACCGGCGGTATTTTTGCCGCGCTCAGCGACACCACGCCGCAACTCGTCATCGAGGCCGTCAAGAAAGCCCGGCAATACGGCACGATGGTCAGCTATGATTTGAATTACCGCCCGTCGCTCTGGAAATCCATCGGCGGCCAGAAACGCGCGCAGGAGGTGAACCGGGAAATTGCCAGATACGTGGACGTGATGATCGGCAACGAAGAGGATTTCACCGCCTGCCTCGGCTTTGAAGTCAAAGGCGCGGACGAGCACCTGTTGCACCTTGACGTGACGGCGTTCAAGAAAATGATTGAAACGGCGGTGAAGGCGTATTCGAATTTCAAAGTGACCGCCACGACGTTGCGCGCGGCGAAAACGGCAACGCGCAATGATTGGGGCGCGATTTGCTGGATGGACGGAAAATTTTACGAGAGCCGGAAATATCCCGATCTTGAAATCCTCGACCGCGTGGGCGGCGGCGACAGTTTTGCCAGCGGTTTGATTTACGGTTTGATGACCACCGGCGACCCGCAAACGGCGGTGGATTACGGCGCGGCGCACGGCGCGCTGGCGATGACGACGCCGGGCGACACTTCCATGGCATCGAAGGACGAGGTTGAAAAATTGATGAAAGGCGGCGGCGCGCGTGTGCAGCGATAACCGTAGCGGCTCCCCGGCAGAGAGCCGCCATTTTTGTTTGCATGGCGGAGCGGCAGCTCCGCCCTACCGCGTCGGTAGGGCTGCGCTGCCGCGCAGCCCAAGTTCCTACCGCTGAATGCGCGCCGAGCCGCCTTTGGCGAACGCCTTCACCTGCTCCAACGTCGCCATCGTTGTGTCGCCGGGGAACGTCGTCAGCAACGCGCCGTGCGCCCAGCCCAGCTTCACCGCCTCCGCCGGTTCCTCGCCCGTCAGCAGGCCGTGGAAAAAGCCCGACGCAAAGCCGTCGCCGCCGCCCACGCGGTCATACACGTTCAACTCGCACGCCGGCGCGGTGTAAGTCTTGCCGTCAATCCACGCCACGGCGCTCCAGCTATGATGATTGGTCGAATGGACTTCGCGCAGCGTGGTGGCCACAATCTTGACCTTCGGATATTTCCTCACCACTTGGTCCATCATCCCGAAGAACACGCTCGGATCGAGCTTGGACTTGGCGGCCACGTCCGGCCCTTTCAAGCCGAGACCCTTCTGCAAATCCTCTTCGTTGCCAACCAGCACGTCGCACTGTTCGACGATGCTTTTCATCACCGACACCGCCTTCTCCTGACCGCCCCAGATGTCCCAGAGCTTCTGGCGGAAGTTCAAATCGAACGACGTGATTGCGCCCGCCGCCTTCGCCGCCTTCATGGCTTCAACGATCAACTCGCCCGTGGTCTCCGACAGCGCCGCGAAGATGCCGCCGCTGTGGAACCAGCGCACGCCCTGTCCGAAGATGTCCTTCCAGTTAAAATCACCGGGCTTGAGCTGTGCGGCCGCCTCGTTGCTGCGGTTGTAAAACACCACCGGCGCACGCACGCCGAAACCGCGGTCGCTATAGACCATGGCGTGGTTCGGGCCGTTGACGCCGTTGTGCTTGAACCGCTTGTAAAACGGCTTCACGCCCATCGCCCGCACGCGCTCGGCAATCAGGTCGCCGATGGGATAATCCACCATGGCGGTGGCAATGCCGGTGTTCATGCGGAAACAATCGGCGAGGTTGGCGGCGCAGTTGAATTCGCCGCCGCTGACGTGGAGTCTGCATTCCGTGGCCTTGCGGAAGGGGATGATTCCCGGATCGAGCCGATGCACCAACGCGCCCAGCGACATAAAGTCCAGCGCGCCACTTTCACGAATCTTCAGACCATACTTCATTCTATTTTCCTCACGAGTTAAGTTTTCAACGGTAAATTTCCCAAACCAGATTCCCGGACATCGGGAGACTGATTGGCCGCATCAAAGCCCTAGCAGGAACGCCGCGGTTTGTCTGTAAAAAAATGGCGCTGGATGGCGCTGGCGGAACTCGTCTTGACCCAGTAGCATTTGCTGGCAAACTTTTTTGACGCAGAGACGTAAAGGCGTGGAGTTTTTGACGCGATTTTTTCAATCAGTTCTCAACCATCGGCTTTCAACGCTTTTTGAATCCGTTGCACGCAAGAACGGGGATGCTTTTGCAACGCGCATTCCCAAATCCGAATCACCCGCCAGCCGGCGGCGCGAAGCGTTCGCGTAATACGCCGGTCCCGGCGACGATTCCCCTGTATTTTCTGCTGCCATGAAATCGCGTTGCGTTTTGGTTTCAGATTTCTTTCGCAATCATGGCCGTGCCAAAAGCAGCCGTCAACGAACACCGCGAGTTTTGCCTTTGGGAAGGCGAAGTCGGGATTGCCGGGCAGCCGTTGGTTTCGCCGCGACCCGCGCAATCCGGCTGAACGCAAAAGGAGAAGAAGTTTCAACTCCGTGGTTGCATTTTCTCGACTGCGAATCCGTGACATCAAAGCGGAGCGGGACAAACCGCCAAAAGACGTTTTGATGTGCTTGCTACGACCCGGCCAACGGCTCATGGATAACGTTTAACAAAAGTTGGAAGAATGTCGAGGGGCGCATCATTTCCCGTTGAATACTTTAGTCTGTTTCTTACAATCGGCGAATCTTGTTACGGTAGGGCATGACTCATAGGCGGCGATTTGCCGAAACCCTCCGCGCAGCAAGGGACAAGGCTGGAATCAGCCAAGAGGAACTGGCTGAAAGATCTGGACTTCACAGAACCTACATCAGTCAACTGGAGCGCGGGTTAAAGAGTCCGAGCTTGGATGTCATTGTTGCATTGGCACGCGGGCTTCGTATTACGCCGCTTGATTTCGTGTCGCGCATTTTTTCTGAAGGAGGTAGGAAGTGAAATACCTCCTGCGCAACGGGTGTCAAATCAGCATCAATCGCCCGGATAATTCATACGGCCAACTCAAACCGGAAATTATCAAGGCGTCAATCGAGGGTTTTGATTCAGCGATCAAGCGCCTGCGGGATTTTGAAGTGGATATTTTTGGGGTGCTGGGGATGCGAAATTTGAGTTCGTTCGTCGGCGAGTTGTTCGGTTCGTATTTGCTCAAACAAACGGACGGTTTGTTTGTCAAAAATCCCCATCAAGACGGTTATCCCGATTTGCTTCTGCTGGACAAGTTCGGCAAGCCGCTGTGGGAATCGCTCGCGCCCCGCGTGCGGGAGAAAACGCCATTCAGCCCATTTGCCACCGGTGGAATCGAGATAAAAGCCACGGTTGGCAGCGTTCCCACGCCACAGGTTTTTGCCAAAAAGAATTTGGAAAAGCCGGACATCGGCGACCAGCGAATCGAATGGCTGAAGGGTTACGATTGGAAGGCGCATCATCGTGACACAAACAACCTGATCGGAGTCCTTTGGGATTTTATCAACGGCGCCCCCAGTATCGCCGCGATTTTTTATTCCAATGCCTTGGCTGTCAGGCATTGGGGAAAAATTATCCAGCCGCGAGAAGGCGGCGGGCGGACAACCAGCGTCTCCATTATGACGCGCGAAGGCGTGGCCGTGATGTATAACGGTTGGCTGGTGGTTTTGGATGATGACCGCTACGTCAATTTTCTTAACTCGCACAATCGCGGCCAGTTGATAAGACGCGATACCGCTACGCCGTTTGAAACACGGTCTCAAGCTTGGACTTAAAGAACAGCGGCAAGTTTTCTTCCAACGTTCCATCGGCGTCTCCGTTCAGAATTCCCAGCAAGTGGCGGAAAATGATTTCCAAACCGCGCGGCGGAATGCTTTCTCCGATGATGTGGTAAATTAATCCCGCGCCCACCGGCTTGCCATTTTTGCGTTTGAACTCGTATTGGTAATCTGTGACGGTATGCAACAGCAGCGCCTCGTAAATGGACAGCACGCGATTTTGCGACGGATGAACTTTGTTGTCACTGCAAGCGTAGGCAAAGTTTGTTGTCAGCGCGCTGGCGGGCAAATCCCACGCCATGCGTTTGTAGGCGCTGGTGTAACCTTTCATCAGGCGAATTTCGCTGCCTTTGCGGACCCACGGACGCGGAAGCAATTCTCCACAGCGCAAACAGCGGATTGGCGTTTCCTTGGAAGCGCGGTTAATTCCATTTTCGTCGCGCGCCGCATAATGTCCGGGGTTGCCCTGAAATCCACAAGCCACGCATTGATTGTCAAAAGCGAGTTTTTCCGGCGGCGTATTGCTGACCCAAAAATATTTGTCCGCGTCGAGCAGCGGCACAAAATGAAGCGGATGCTCGCCGCGCGCCGTGGCGTCGTTTTTGGCGTCGAGCGGCGGCAAATCAGCGATCACGTCCCGCACCGTGACCCATCGTTTCAATTTGCCTGCTCCTTTTGGCGAATGGGTTCGCGCCGGGAGCAGAGACCCAACCAGTTGCAGGTGTTTCTTGAATTGCGGCTCGCGCGAGAAAACCGTTATCAGTCTCTGCCTCCTTTGCGGAATTCCGTAGTCGGCAAATTCAACGATTTCCCCGCGTCCGGCGTATTCGCGCCCCAGCATATCGGCAACGAGGTCTAGGATTGGAACAAGTTCGCCGGCTGAATTTTCGACCAAGGTGCTTTCCATCTCCGGCACGTTTTCAAAAACAACCAGACGCGGGTTTAACTCGCGGGCAATTTCCAGCGTTGGGATGATGAGACGGTTTCGAGGATCAAGCGCGGGTTTTCGTCCTTCCCGAATCCCGCTTAAAAGTTTTCCCCGCCCGTTTTTCGACATTCCCTGACACGGCGGCGTGGCGAAAAGAACGTCCAACTGATTGCCGTTCAAAAGCTCCCTTGTTTTTTCAACGATCAATTGTCTTTTCGTCCAGATGTCGCCCGTGACGCCGAAGGCGTCGTGGAAATTATGGAGGTAAACCTGATGTCGGTCGTCAAGCAGCTCGCAGGAAAGTAAAATTTCAACCGGCAGCTTTTGAAACGCCAAATCACCGATTCCAGCCGAAGAGAAAAGGCTAATGGCTTTCATGCAACCGTTCTTCATGCGGTAAAATTAAACCCGCGCCGTTCAGATTCAATGATATTTTGATCGGCTCAAAAGAATTTTTGCCAGCTATCTGTGAGGTGAAGACAGAATGCTCGCTTGGGGATCAGGCCCCCAAACAAAAGGCGCTGGAAGTGCAGCACATCAAGGCGACCTCCGATTTGCAGACGGCTTCCTACGGCGCTTACAACGATGCCAGCGGGGTGATTGATGCCATGATGGGTTTGCTGGGCAAAAGCACCCCGGAAGCCAAAAAGCTGCAAGCCATCCGCAGCAAGGTGCGCAAACACAGCAGCGCAAATTCGCCCACACCCGCGCCGCCAGTCTCCACGTCCACGGCAACAGCAAAATCTTAAGTCGTTGATTTCAAGCAGACTGCGACATTTTCCCGCTGGAACGGTGGTTTTTCCGGCGGGAATTGTCGTCTTTCCGACCGGAACCGAGGTGGTTTCCGGCGGAAGCACGACCATTCCTTCCGGCATCGGGACAATTCCAGCCGGAAAGCAGGCAATGCCTTCTGGAAAGCAGGCAATTCCGGCCGGAAAAGCCGTTTTTCCGGCTGGAAGGATGACAATCCCTGCCGGAAATGGAGCAATTCCAGTTGGTAGCACGGCAATTTCGGTTGGAAAAATGCCGCTTCTGACAGGAGATTTGGAACCGGCGTAGCGTTGCCAATGATGCGCCAAGTGAGGTAGAATACTTCATGCTTTGTTTCGAACGCGGTTCCGCAACGGACAATTTGTCGGTGGACAATTTGCGCGAAGGTTTGTTCCAGGCGTTGGACCGCCTTGGCCCACGCCGGCGGGTGCTGGTCGTGCCGCCGGATTTCACCCGGTTTCATTCGCAGGCGGGCGTGTTGACGAAGCTCATTTACGATTACTACGGGCCGCGTTTGACGGACGTTCTGCCCGCGCTGGGCACGCATACGCCGATGACGCCGGAGCAGATTGCCGAAATGTATGCGGGTGTGCCGCCCGAATTGTTCCGCGTCCACAACTGGCGCACGGACGTCGCCACCGTCGGCGAAGTGCCGGCGGATTTCGTCAAAAAAACGACCGACGGCGCGGTGGATTTTCCCTGGCAGGCGCAACTGGCCAATCTCATCTGGACGGGCAAACACGATTTGATCCTGTCCGTCGGCCAGGTCGTTCCGCATGAGGTCGCCGGCATGGCCAGTTACAACAAGAACATTTTTATCGGCACGGGCGGCACGGAAAGCATCAACAAAAGCCATTTCGTCGGCGCGGCCTATGGCATGGAGCGGATGATGGGGCGCGCGGACACGCCGGTGCGGCGCATTCTCAACTACGCCGCCGAACATTTCACGAAGCACCTGCCCATCGTGTATGTCCACACGGTGGTGGGCAACGATGCCGGGGGCAAACTGTGCGTGCGCGGCTTGTTCGTGAGCGACGATGCTTCCGGCTTCGACCAGGCCGCGGCGCTCTCGCTCAAGGTGAATTTCGATCTGCTCGACCGACCGCTCAAAAAAGTGGTCGTCCATCTTGATCCGGGCGAGTTCAAGAGCACGTGGTTGGGCAACAAGAGCGTTTATCGCACGCGCATGGCGATGGCCGACGGCGGCGAATTGATTGTCCTCGCGCCCGGCCTGAAGGAATTCGGCGAGGACCAGGAGATTGACCGGCTGATTCGCAAATACGGTTATCGCGGCACGCCGGCGACGCTGGCAGCGGTCAAGGCCAACGCCGAACTGCGCGCCAATCTCGGCGCGGCGGCGCACCTCATCCACGGCTCGACGGAAGGCCGGTTCAGCGTCACGTATTGTCCCGGCCACCTCACGCGACAGGAAATCGAGGGCGTCAATTACCGCTACGCCGACCTGAAACAAATGACGGCGCGCTATGATCCGGCCCGGCTCAAGGACGGCTGGAACACCATGCCGGACGGCGAACACATCTTTTACATCTCGAATCCCGCCCTCGGTTTGTGGGCGTATCGCGGACGGTTCAAGGATTAACACAGCGGCAAAATCGGAAGGGAAATTATGGATGTTCCGTTTGAACCGCCGCACCCGCGTAATCGAGGCCCGGATTTCGCCCGGCGCCAGAACATGGTTTCAAGTTTCAGCGCAAAAATCAGCCCGTTGAAGTGAATGGCTTCAACGGGCTTTTGATTTTCAGACGGAAGTTTTTACAAGTCCGTGATGGGTTTGTGGCGCGGCACGAGTATTTTCATGGTCGCCCAGGCGATGAGATAGCTCAACGCGCAGAGAACGAACATGACGAGATAGGCGGTCTGTGGATTTTCCTTGAAGGCATCGGTAAGGCCGCCGGCGAGTTGCTGGACCAGCACGCCGCCGAGACCGCCGGCCATGGCGCCAATGCCCGTGACCGAGCCGACGGTCTTTTTCGGGAACATGTCGGAAACGGTCGTGAACAGGTTTGCCGACCACGCCTGATGTGCGGCGGCGCCGATGCAAATCGTCCCGATGGCCAGCACGGCGGCCATGGTTGCCCCGAAACGCCCCACATTGCCGAAGTATTGCGTGGTCAACACCGTCAGCGGCGCGAGCGCAATCAGGAACATCGCCAACATGCGGGCCTTGTAGACCGCCATGCCTTTTTTGATGAGCGTCATGGGTATGCTGCCGCCATAGACACTGCCGATGATGGCGATGCCGTAAACGATGAACGTCGGCAGCATGACCTGTTGCTTGGTCATGCCGAATTGCTTGTTCAGATAGTCCGGCAGCCAGAAAAGATAGAACCACCAGATGCCGTCGGTGAAAAATTTTCCGCAGAAAAACGACCAGGTCTGCCGATACCCAAGCAATCCCGGGCCGCCTTCGTTGCCGAACTTGTTCGGGCGGGAACCGCCCTTGAAAAATCCCAAAACAACGAGCGATATCAGGGTTCCCACCGCCGGCACGAGATTGATCAGAACCAGCCAGCCGGTTTTTTCAAGGTCATGCCATCGTTTTATTTGAAGGGCGATGGCTATCCATGACACGACCAGCAGCCAGGCAATGCGAAAAGACAGGAAACAAATATTGGCGTTGGGAACGACAAATATGCTTTCCAAGATGTGTTTTACGCCTCCCCCGGGAACATAAATATGCGCGCCGTGAGCCACAATCAGGCTGGTCATTACAAAGATGAACAGGGTCAAAATGCCGATGAGAATCATCGTCCCCCAAAAGGCGGCGCGCGGAATCCGGCCACTGACGGAAAACAGTTTTCCAAAGACGCCTTTGGCCGGCCTTTCCTCGTTTCGGGAATCATCCTGGTCGCTGTGAATATAATCAAATTCAGCCTTGGAAAGCCGCTTTTGTCTGGTGGGAATTTCATAAAGCCAGAACCAGAAAATCAGCCAGAGAAATCCCGCCGCGCCGGTGAGAATGAAGGCCATTTTCCATCCGCGTTCGTCGCCAAAATAGACCATGCACCACGGAACGAACAGGGCGGCCAACATCGCGCCGAAATTCGTGCCGCTGTTGAAAATGCCCGTGGCCAGGGCGCGTTCGCGTTTGGGAAACCATTCGGCGACGGTTTTGATGGAAGCGGGGAAATTACCGCCCTCGCCGATGGCGAACGCGCTGCGCACCAAAATATGCATCGCCACCAGCCGTCCCACGAACGCGTTGGCGATGCCGAACACCGACCAAAGAATCAGCGAGAACGCCAGTCCGATTTTTGTCCCGATTTTGTCAATGACCCAGCCGGCGATGATGGTCATTCCGGCGTAAAACGCGGTGAAAAACGAAGTCAAATTCGCAAAGTCGGTGTTCGACCAGCCGAAGCCGCCGGCGTCCTGGGACCGGCAAAAATATTCCTTCAAATAGCTGATGACCTGCCGGTCCAGGTAGTTGAAGGTGGTGGCGAAAAACAGAAGCCCGCAAATGACCCAGCGATAATTGCTCGAAACCGGCCCGGCCTGGCTTGGGGAATTCATAAGGTCGCGCAGGAGTAGCCGAAAGCGAATCTGGATTCAAGCCTCGAAATCCTTGAAATCCAACTTTACAAACCGGCGGCGCTTGTGGCAGGCTGTATGATTATGTTGAAGAAATTTCTGGCAGTCCTGCCGCTCCTTTTGCTGGCCGGCTGCGCCACCTCGTTCACGCGCCTGACGCCGCTTGAACAGCCGCGCAATCCCAACAACCTTTATCCGGTCGAAGTCGTCTTCAATTCCTCGCAACAATCGCTGCGCTGGGAGAGCATCCAGCCCAACGTGCTCGTCAACGGCGTGCTTTACCCGATGCGCCCGGTGCCGATGATGCAAAATCGCTGGGACGGTTTCGTGCCGGTGCCGCCGGGGACCAACTCCGTCAGCTACCGTTTCAAATTCGATTATCTCTACAACTCTTTCGGCCAGCCGCCCAAGCCCAACAGCTCCTTTTCGCCGGCGTATAAACTGACCATCATTGACCAGTGACCGGAGGGACGAGTTGCACGAGTCCCCAAACAATGTGGAGCGCGGATAATTTGTCCGCGCTCTTTTTGTAAATGGGGGAATGGGAAAACCCGTGCGGTTCGCCCCTGCGAAACACAGCGGTCAGTGCCGGGGCCGGAGCAGGATCGCCTTTTTTTCCGAGCCTTCCACCTCGACGCTGTACGTTTCCACGTCGGGGTCGTCCTTCAACGCGTGGTGCACGACGCGGCGGTCAAAGGCGTTCAACGGCTCCAATTCCACCGCGTCGCCCCAGCGCCGGACTTTTTCAGCGGCGTCCTTTGCCTTCTTCACGAGCGCCTCGCGCGCCTGCGCGCGGTAGCCGCCCACGTCCACCATCGCCTTGGGCGAGTTCGGGTCCTGCTGGAAGAGCAGGCGGTTGGTGATGTATTGCAAATCGGCCAGCGTCTGGCCCTGGCGGCCAATGAGCCGCCCGGCGTCCTCGGTTTTCACTTCGAGCAAGAGGCCGTCTTCCAGCTGGTGCTCCTCGACGGCGGCGGGAAAGCCGAGCGACGCCAGAATTTTCTCCAGGGTTTCCTTTGGTTGGGCGGGCATGGGTCGGTTGCGGGTTGAATGTCGCCGGTTTGTTTCCGCCTTATTTCTTCTTTTTTGGCGGTGGCGTCAATGCCGGAGTGGTCGTGACCGGGTCGCGCAGGTTTTTCGTCAGCTTGGTTTGCAGAATGGTCAGCAAATTGTTCACCGTCCAGTAGAGCGCCAGTCCCGCCGAGTAGTTGTAAAGGAACACCAGAAAGATCAACGGCAGGTAGCGCATGATTTTCGCCTGCGCCGGGTCCATGCCCGGCGAGGGCGGCGTCAGATGCGACTGCCACAGCATCGCCCCGCCCATCAGCAGCGGCAGCAGGTTGAACGGAAAATTGATGCCCGGAATCATGAACAGCGTGTCCGGCTTGGACAAATCCCTGACCCACAGGAAACTGGCGCCGCGCAATTCGATGGCGCTGCGCAACATCGTGAAAAAGCCGATGAACACCGGCGTCTGGATCAGCATTGGCAGACAGCCGCTCACCGGGCTGACCTTGTGTTTCCGCCAAAGCTCCATTTGCTTCTGCGTGAATTTTGCCGGGTCGTCCTTGTATTTTTCCTTGAGCGCCTGGACTTCCGGCGCCAGCGCCTGCATCCGTTTCATCGAGCGCGTGCTCTTGGCCATCAACGGCCAGAAAATGCCGCGCAGCAGGATGGTGATCAGCACAATCACCCAGCCGTAGCCGAGTTTTGTGACGTCGTGCAGCCAGTTCATTGCCAGCAGCAACGGCTTCGCGCAGAAGCCAAAAAAACCGCCAAAGCCCATCACGTTGTCCGCGTGATTTTGAAACTGCGCGCCGATGTCCGCCAGCGTCCGGTATTCCTTCGGCCCGGCGAAGAAAATGATTTGCCGCTCGACGTTGGAATTCGCCGCCAGCGTCTGCGCCGGATAAACCAGGGACGTCTGGATGCCTTGCGGCGGCGGCGCGCCCGGAATCGGTTCGACATTCAGGAACAGCGGCAGGGTGACGGGACGCGCGATGATTTGCTCCGCCGGCTGTTTCGGCATCGCCAACAGCGCGAAAAACTGGTTGTGCGCCGCCGCCCAAACGACGTTGTTCGAACCGGCGATGAATTCCAACCTCGGCGCGCCGCGAACACAGCCGAGACCCGCGCCCGAAAACCACGAGAACGGCGTGTCATGCGAACCCGCGCCATCAAACCACATCGCGCCCCCGTACATGGGATAGTTGTTGTCGTCCGGCCCCATCGGCGTCGCCGTGCCCACGACCAGTTCCTGCGCCGGCAGCGCGAGCGGCCGGTCCGACGTGTTTTCCAGCCGCACGCTGGCGTTCACCAGATAATTCGAGCTGAGATGAAATTCCTTCACGAGCCGCAGCCCGTTGGTGAACGATTTCCCGGCGCGAACCCCATCGTCGGTATTCGTCAAAGTGAAAATGCCGTCGCCGACGAAACCGGCATCGCCCAAAACCGCCAGCACCGGCACGGGCGCGCGGGTGTTCAACGTGGCCACGCCGTTACTCAAGGCGGTGTTTTGAATTTTCCAGCGCGCGGAAATCGTTTCCGGATAATCCAGCAGTTCGACCAGCTTCAAGCCGCCGCCGCGCGACGTGAACGTGTAGCGCGCGCGCCGGTTCGTGAGCACCATCGTCTGCTCCGGCGTGTTGGTGTCGAATGGATAAGCCGGGGCCGCGGTTGATTCGGGCAGAACGGCGCTGGCATTTGCCGCTGTCGCCTGGGCCGCCGCGAGCACGTTCGTGCCCGTTGGCGGCGGCGGCAGGTGCGCGTTATACTTTTGCTGCTCGTAAAAACACAGGCCGAGCAGAACGGCGCAGAGCGTGACGACGATGATGCCGGTGCGATCCATGAGAAATTAAATTCCGAACTCCGATCTCCGAACTCCGATCTTCCGCTGGGGCACCGGATCGTGCCCGACCCGACCCCACGGATGACAGCGGCAAATCCGCTTCGTTGCCAGCCAGCCGCCGGCGACGGCGCCGTGCGTGTGAATCGCCTCCATTCCATATTCGGAGCAGGTCGGCGTGAACCGGCAGCCGCTGCCCGGCGCCAAACAAAAGCGCCTGTGCCGGAGAAATTGTCCAGCGATACAGCCGGATGATGAAGACCAAGACATGAACAACTAATGACGAAACCGCAATGCGTTGAAGGGTTGAAGCGTTGAAGCGGGGCGACCGGCCGGCACGCTTCAACGCTTCACACTTGAACGCTTCAACGTTTTGGATTGGGAATTCTTTGGTCATTCGGATTCAGGAATTGGTCATTCTCAAAAGGCCCGCGCGCCGCAGCGTCGCCAGAAAATCCCTTTCGACCTCCGCAAATTTTTTCCCGGCAATGGAATTTCGCGCCACGAGGACGAGTTCCACCGGTTGGGAGAATTCATGTTGATGCTGGCGGAAACTTTCACGGAGCAGACGCCGCGCGCGGCTGCGCTCGATTGCCCCGCCGATTTTCCGGCTCGTGACGACTCCGAGCTTGGGCGACGCGCCCGCCGGCAGCCGGTTCCAGTTGGCGATGAGGCAGCCCTGTGCGAGCCGCTGGCCCTGCTGCCGGATGCGCGCAAAATCGCGGTTCTGCCCGAGTCGCATGGCGCGGCCCAGTCGCTGGCGTTTCGGCGTTTCGGCGGGCATGAGCGCGCGGGTTAAACCGGGGTCAGGCGTTTGCGTCCAACGCGGCGGCGGTTGCGCAACGTGGCCTTGCCGCTCTTGCTCGAATTGCGGTTGAGAAATCCGTGCTGCCGTCGTGCGTCGGACTTTCGATGGTTGATACTGGCGTTTCATAAATTGTTCAGCGTCCTTCCGGGAGAAAAACCGGAACGTGCGAGGATAGCCATGAAACGCCTCGTGTCAAGGCGAGGTTGCCGCTACTTCACGTTCAACTCGCGCTGGATGGCGAATTTTTCGATGCGTTTGCGCAGCGTCGCCCGCGTGATGCCCAGCAGTTTGGCGGCATGAACCTGGTTGTTGTTTGCTTCCTTCAGCGCCTGGATGACCAGTTCGCGCTCGACGGTGGGAATGACCTTCAGCTTTGGATCGCGTCTGGCCCACTGAAACAACTGCCGCGCCAGCGCCGCGGCATCGGTGGCGGTCGCTGCGCCCACGGTGGCTGCCGGCGGCGGGACGCCGCTGCCACCTTGGCCGGAAATCTCCGGCGGCAGATCGCTTTGCAAAATCGCGCCGCTCTTGGCCATGACGTGCGCGCGGCGGATGGCGTTCTCCAGTTCGCGCACATTGCCCGGCCAGTGATATTTTTCGAGCGTCCGGATGACGCTGGCCGCAATGGATTTGGGCGGGCGCTGCTGTTCGCGCGCGATTTTCTCCAGGAAATAATTCACGAGCAGCGGCGTGTCGCTGGGCCGGTCGCGCAGCGGCGGAATGTGAATGCGCACGACGTTGAGCCGGTAAAACAAATCCTCGCGGAACTGCCGCGCGGCCACCGCCTGCTCCAGAAGTTTGTTCGTCGCGGCGATGACGCGCACGTCCACCTGAAGCGGCTGGTTGCCGCCGACCCGCTCGAACGTGCCGGATTGCAGCACGCGGAGGATTTTCGTCTGCGTGGCGGGTGTCATGTCGCCGATTTCGTCGAGGAAAATCGTGCCCTTATTGCATTGCTCGAATTTGCCGATGCGCTGGAGGGTGGCGCCGGTGAACGCGCCTTTTTCGTGGCCAAAGAGTTCGCTTTCTAGCAATTGCTCGGGAATGGCGGCGCAATTGACGGTCAGGAACGGCTGCCGGCTGCGGTCGCTGTGATGGTAAATCGCGCGGGCGACGAGTTCCTTGCCGGTGCCGCTCTCGCCGGTGATGAGCGCGGTCGCGTCGCTGGCGGCGACCTGCCCGATGAGCTTGAAGACCTGCTGCATCGGTTCGCTGCGGCCGACGATGCCCAGTTCGTAATCCTCGGATTCGAGCAGCGGCTCATAGGAGACGACCTGTTTCATGTCGCGCGCCGCTTTGAGCGCGTTGGCGACGATTTCCTTGAGCTTGAGCACGTCGAACGGCTTGAGCAGGTAATCGTAGGCGCCCAGCTTCATCGCCTCGATCGCGGTCTGCGTCGTGCCGTAGGCGGTCATCAGGATGACGAGGAGCTTGGGGTCGGCGACACGGATGCGGCGGAGCGTTTCCAGGCCGTTCATGCCGCCCATGCGCACGTCCATCAGCACGAGGTCGGGTTTGAATTTGGGGATGACCTTCAGCCCTTCCTCGCCGGAGGATGCCGTGGCCAGCTCGATGTCCGGCGAATCAAAAATCCGCTGGAACGAATACCGCACGTCTTCCTCGTCATCAATCAGCAGCAGTTTGCTCATTTTGCCGGGCCGAACATAACTGATTTTTGCCGGGCGGACAGCGAATTTTGCGCCGATGTCCTCCGGTCCGGCTTGCATTTTCAGCGCATTGCGGAAATCCTTCGGCAACGGCGCTTTATACAAATTCAAAATCCACGTCGGGAAATGATTTTGTCCGGCGGCGGTCGTGGGTAAGGTGCGGGATATTACGTGTGGCAGCCTGTGAGCGGATAAAAAAGTCCGGTAAAACCGGCTTGTCCTTTTCATTCGGACGGAACTGGCGGAAAGCCACCCCTGCGCGCCACGCGTCGGCAAAAGTCAACTCCAACCGCTCGAACAAAACCAGAGCTTCCTCGACGTGTTCGCGCGTCCGCGCGCCGGCTGCCAGCTCGGCAAAAGTAACGGCACTCACCGCCAGCTGATCCTGATGAACCCACTTTTCTATCGCCGCGACACAGACCCGGTGCGCTTCATGATTTCCATCCAGCCACGCGACGATGACCGACGTGTCCACCAAAATCACGGCCGCGTCCCCCGCAACAATTCTTCACCAGAGCAGAAGCCATCCCAAGTACCGGCAAAACGGCGAATATGCTCCACGGCGGCATCGCGTGCCGCCTGGTTTTTTTTGACATAATCCGCCGCCGCCCGCCGCAAAACAACGGTTGGATTGGTTTTGGCAGCGCGCGTCTTCGCGCGGAAATCCCGCGCCAGCGATTTTGGCAGACGAATTGTAAGCGTCTCTGTCATACACGGACTGTAACACGGCGAGGCGACGAGTCAAGTTCGGAGAAGTTTCAACGCCTCGCGGAAATCCGCCGGCAACGGCGCTTCAAAACTCATTTCCTTTCCCGTGCGCGGATGGACGAACGACAGCTCCCGCGCGTGCAACATCACCCGCGGAGGCTCGTAGCCGGTCAATTCGGCGAGCTTTTGATTTTGCCGCGCGCCGTAGGTTCCGTCGCCGGCGAGCGGGTGGCCGAGAAATTGAAAGTGGACGCGAATCTGATGCGTGCGGCCCGTGTGCAACTGCGCCTCGACGAACGTGGCGGAGTTCAGCCGTTCGAGCACGCGGTAGGTCGTGCGCGCCGCGCGGCCGGAATCGTCGCCCCGCACGACCATGCGTTTGCGGTGCGTCGGATGCCGGGCGATGGCGGCGCGGATTTCGCCGGAGTCGCGCACGAGTTCGCCACACACAATCGCGTTGTAAATTTTACCGACCTCGCGCGCGGCAAATTGCCGGGAAAGCGCCAGATGCGTCGCGTCATTCTTGGCGACGACGAGGCAGCCGCTGGTTTCCTTGTCCAGCCGGTGGACGATTCCCGGCCGCGCGACGCCCCCGATGCCGCTGAGCGAGCCCCGGCAGTGGTGGAGCAGCGCGTTGACGAGCGTGTGTTCCTCGTTTCCGGCGGCGGGATGCACGACCAGCCCGGCGGGCTTGTTCAAAACCAGCAGCGATTGGTCCTCGAAAAGCATGTCGAGCGGGATTTCCTCCGGCTGCGCTTCAGCGGTCCGGGCTTCCGGCCAGTGGATTTCGATTCGCTCGCCCGCGCGCGGGCGGCGCGTGGGTTTGACCGGTCGGCCGTTGACGCGGACATGGCCGTGTTCAATCAGTCGTTTGAGCGCGACGCGCGAAACGGCGGGAAATTTTTCGCGCAGAAAGGCGTCAAGCCGCCCGGACGGAAGCGATTTTTCAACGATGAAAGTTTCCGTTCGTTCGCTCACGATGACGATTCCGCCGGTTTCTCCGGCCGGTGCTCGTTTTTCCAGGTGATGAGAAAAATGAGCGCCACGCCGGTGCAGATGGCGGTGTCGGCGACGTTGAACGCGGGAAAACCGATTTCGTCGCCGCCGCGTTGTTGCAAATAGAAGCGGAGAAAATCCACCACTTCATGCCGGCCGGGCAGCAGACGGTCGGTGAGATTGCCGGCGATGCCGCCGAATATCAGGCCGAAGGCAATCTGACCGGGCAGCGTGTGCGAATCGAAGTGGTGCCGCGTGAGGAACAGCGCGACGAGCGCGAGCAGGGCGACCACGGCGAGTGTGATGTTGTTCCCGCTGAAGAGGCTCCAGGCCGCGCCCGTGTTGCCCCAGTGCACAAATTTGAAAAAGCCTTCAATGATGATTTTTTCCTGGTAGGCCGGTAGCGTTTTCAGCACCAGCCATTTGGTGAATTGATCCAGCGCAAAGACGACCAGCGCCAGCGCGGCGATGCGCCGGTTCGATTTCCGAAAAATGCGTTGGGTGTCGGCCATGGCCATTTGCAGGCGGCATTTTAGCCGGAAGGCCAAAATAGACCATGAAAATTACCGGCAAGGCGGGGAAATGTGCCCGCGCCGCCCTGTTTTTCTCCCTCATGATGCGCTATCGTTCTACCGTTGTTGGCGTCTCCCCCAATATTGGAAACATGCCAAAGTCAAATTTTTTGCACGAAAATTCGCTTCTTATCAAAGCCGCCTGCTGGGCCCGTAGACGTAGATTGACAAAGCTTGAAATGGGGATTAGATTCCGATTCCGTTGAAAGGCTCAAAGAAATCAGAAAGGCAGGAGTTGAACATGAAGGCGAAGTTCAAATCCTCCATTCGTGCCGCATGTCATTCATTGGGCGGAGCCGTCTGCGCAGGAATAGTCAGTCGCCGCAACCCCTTGACGCCCAGTCTCAAGACCACCCTCCTGATTCTATCGCTCGCATTGGCCGCCTCCGCATCTCGCGCGGATGCAAACATTACGTGGAACACGGATTCTTACTCCGCTTTTGATGTCACCATAGACGGAACCGGGGTGAGTTGGACAGGTCATCCCGGCGCGTACAGTTCCATTACCTCACCCTCCGGTCTGTGGTCGGTGTATTGGCTTAATAATGGTTATTACTCGACACAATTTGGCAGGGTTGAGCTCAATATTACTGCAAATGCAGTATTTTTGGGTCAGTTGCCTTCACAATACCCCGAACCGCCCTCAGGCGGGTCTTTATGGCAGATAGGCGGTGCGAGCCTTTACCCTAACGCCAACAATAATATTGATCCATTCCTTCCGGCGGCGCCAATTTCCGATGGTAACTCCCTTCAGAAGGGATATCTGGCTTCGGGAGGATATTCAAATCCTGACAGCCCATACCCCTACCTGGACTGGACAGGAATCATCAACACTACCATAACTTCGATACCTGACTTGAATGACTCATCCACTTGGACATGGACGACGGAAATTGATGCGTCGGGCACAAGTTTGGGGATTGAGCCTGCGCCTGAACCGTCGGTTTTCGGGTTGCTGGCCGTTGGCATGTTTGGGATAACTCTCTTGTGCCAGCGTCGGGGTTGGTCCATTGGACCCGTCACGAAGCAAATCAAGAAGTGAAACTTCGCCGGCAATCCCGGTGAGGTTTTTCCCCGATTGTAACGAACGCAAATCTCCGTTGCCCACGATTTTGCCCGCGCGCGTTCCGGTTGTGTCATCTGACGCATCGCATTGGGCCACCCGCTTTTTGTTTGATTGAAGCGAATACCTGATAAGAGTAGGTTTTTTTTATGGCGTTGATGCGGATTTTGGTGGACGGTTACAGCCTGTTGCACAACTGGCCGGAACTGGCTCCCGGCCACCCGCGCCATTCGGAACGCGCGCGCAAGGAATTGATCCACGTTCTGACGCGGTATCACGACGCGACGGGCACGCCGGTCACGATTTTTTTTGACGGCGCCGGCGCGTCCGCCGGCGCGCCGAAGCCTGAAACGGACCCGGCCGTGGAGGTTTTGTTTTCGCGCGCGGGGCAGACCGCCGACCAGATGATTGAACGCGCCGCGCACCGTTTCAACGCCCACGGCGAAACGCTGGTGGTCACGGACGACCGCGCCGAGCGTGACGTGGTCAGCGGCATGGGCGGGTCGGTGGCCAGTTGCGGAAATTTTATTCGCATGATCGGGGACGCGCTCACGGAATTGCAGGACGAGTTGCAAAGCCACAACCGCACGGAGCGGGCGCGTTTCAATCGCCAATCGCAGCGCAACTTAAAATGAACACGACAGCTCGCCGAAAAAAATTTCTCCGCTGCGCGCGAATCATGGCCGCGCTGCTCACGGGCGTTTTTTTGATTTCCAAAACGCCGGCGCAGCCGGCCATGCAACCGGTCGAAAATCGTTTTCTGCTCGTTTTCGACACGTCGTCGGACATGAAAAAGCGCCTGCCGGCGGTGCAACTCGCGCTGGACGCCCTGCTGGCGGGCAATATGCAGGGCCAGTTGCGCGCTGGCGACGGCATCGGCGTGTGGACGTTCGATCGGGAAGTGCGGACCGGGCTGTTTCCGCTGCAACGCTGGGCGCCGGAAAACGCCGCGATGACGGCGTCGAATATCATCCGGTTTGTGGCCAGACAGCATTATTCAAAAAAACCGAGCTTTGACGCATTGCGCCCTTATCTCAACTGGGTCGTGCAAAATTCCGACCGGTTGACGGTGCTGATATTCTGCGATGGGGAGGGTGCGATCACGGGAACCCCGTTCGACTCCGGCGTCAACCGGATCTTTCAGCAGCAGCAGGCGGAACGCAAAAGTGCGCGGGAGCCGTTCATCCTCGTCTTGCGTTCGCAACTGGGCAATTACACCGGCTGCACCGTGAGTTTGCCGCCGACACCGGTCAGTTTTCCTGGATTTCCGCCGTTGCCGCAACCGCCGGTCGTGCCGATCACTGCGCCGGCACCACCGCCGCGACCGCCGGTTGAAGCGCCGCCGCTCATCATCATCGGGACCAAGGCCGGTACCAATTTGCCGCCGACCGCGCCTGCGCCCGCGCCGCCGTTGACCACCAATCAACCGCCACCAGCGGTTGCCGCGGCACCTACCAATGTCATTGCCAGCGTGGAAACGAACTTGCCGCCGCCCGTTGCCGCGATGAAGCCAACAAACGCGCCGTTGGCCGCGCCGGCCAGTGTTGTTGCTCCGACTGTGGCCGTTCAGACAAACGCCGTGGCGCCGCCGGGAAGTCCCGGCCTTGGCGGCAAAATGGCGCTGGTCATCGGCGCGGCATTCCTGGTTTTGGCGGGTGCCCTGACGGTTTTATTATTGGGCCGCTCGCACAAGGCCGACCACGGCAGCCTGATTACGCAGTCAATGAACAAGGGCGGAAAACCGCCGGCGCGGACGTAACCCGCTGCATTTCAGTGCGTGACTTTTTACCGCCCATGTGGAAAATTTCCCGCCAATGAAAACATGGATGTGGATTTGCCTCGCCTGCCTGGTCGCTGGTGTAACGCTGTTTTTATGCCGCGGCACCGCCGGAACTCAACCCACCAACAACCCGCCGGCGGAGACCAAGGAGAATCCTTCATCCGCTTCACCGGGCTTTGTTGACCCCGCCAAGCTGACCGCGAAAGCACCCGAAACTTTCAAGGTACAGTTCGACACAACCAAGGGAAAATTCACCATCGAAGTCACCCGCGCGCTTGCGCCCAACGGCGCGGACCGTTTTTACAACCTTGTTCATTCCGGCTTCTTCACGGATGTCGCCTTCTTCCGCGTGGTCCCCGGTTTCATGTGCCAGTTCGGCATCCACGGCGACCCGAACGTCTCTGCGAAGTGGCGTGAAGCGACGATTCCCGACGACCCCGTCAAGGGAAGCAACATGCGCGGCGCCATCACCTTCGCCACCGCCGGCCCCAACACGCGCACCACACAGTTGTTCATCAACTTCGGCAACAACACCGGCCTCGACGGGCAGGGTTTCTCGCCTTTCGGCAAAGTGACCGAAGGAATGGGCGTGGTGGACAAAATTAATAACGAGTATGGTGATGGCGCTCCTTATGGTCGCGGGCCGGATCAGGGCCGCATCCAAGGTGAAGGCAACGCCTACTTGAAAAAAGATTTCCCGAACCTCGATTATATCAAGTCCGCGACCATCGTCCCGGCGGATGCCGTAAAATAACCTTTGAAATTTTTATGAACGAACTGGCCCACATCACCACCACCGAAGGCGACCTGGTCATTGAATTCTGGCCGGACGTCGCGCCCAAGACCGTCGAAAATTTCAAGACGCTCGCCCAAAAGGGATTCTACGACAGCACCTGTTTCCATCGCATCATCAAGGGCTTCATGATCCAGGGCGGCGACCCGCTCACGAAGGACGCAAGCAAGGAAAGCCATTGGGGCACGGGCGGTCCGGGCCATACCGTCAAGGCCGAGTTCAACGACCGCTCGCACCAGCGCGGTGTCATTTCCATGGCGCGCTCCAACGATCCGAATTCCGCCGGCAGCCAGTTTTTCATTTGCGACGGGGACGCGTCATTCCTCGACCGCCAATACACCGCGTTCGGTAAATTGATCAAAGGCGATGACGTACTCGCCAAAATTGCCGACACCCCTGTTGGTTCCGGAGGCTCAGGCGAACGCAGCAAGCCGCAGAAACGCGTCGGCGTCGTCAGCATTAAAATCGTCCCCGGCGACGCCGTGAAATAAGTTTAACCCGTTGAAGCGTTTTTAAATTCTCCCGCTTCAACGGTTCAACGCTTTAACGACCCGTTTTGTGGAAGTTTCCGAACTCGCCAAAGTCCTCGTCGCGCTCGGTTGTCCGCCGGACAAATCCGCCGGGATGGCCGCGCAATTGGACAAACGCGCCCGCCAGCTTGCCGGACACAAAGGCCGCACTTACGACGAAGCCTTGAGGCACTTGTTGAACCTCATGCGTCAGGGTTGGTCAGCGCCAAAAAATTTATGATTTACGATTGATGATTTATGATTGAACCGCGTGGAAGCGGTTTGTGTTGACGCCAATCGTAAATCGTAAATCATAAATCGTAAATGATTCAGCCTTGGAAAAAAGTCCGCTCGACGCTCATTGGCGATTTCCGCATCTTCAAGCTACGCTCCGACGTGAGCATTTCACCGCGCACCGGCAAGGAACACGACTTCTACGTCCTCGACAGCGTCAACTGGGTCAACGTCATCGCCCTCACGCCCGACCGGCAACTGGTGATGATTGAGCAGTTCCGGCACGGCTCGAACACGGTGGAACTGGAGATTCCCGGCGGCATGATGGACGCGGGCGAAACCGACCCGGTGACGGCTGCCGTGCGCGAACTGCGCGAGGAGACCGGCTATGAAGGTGAAAACGCGCGCCTGCTCGGGAAAATCTGGTCAAACCCGGCCATCTTGAGCAACAAAACCTTCACCGTGCTGATTGAAAACTGCCGGTTGAAACACGATGTGGATTGGGACCACGGCGAAGATTTGGCGACCCGGCTGGTGCCGGTGGTGGAAGTCCCCAAACTCATCGCCGACGAAAAAATCGGTCATTCCCTCGTCGTCGTCGCGCTGTATCACTTTGATTCGTGGCAAAGAGGGATTAAAAAACTTCGTGAGCAATAACCTGCTGGATCAATGTCCATGGCCAGCGTTACATCGTTGGGTGACACGAGCACCGCGGTAATTTTGCGGTAGCACCCGCGTCTCGCGGGTTGAATTCGGCGTCCCGCCGAATTCCGTCGAACGATGAAGGTTGCAGACAATCGGACAAATTTGAAGTGGTCGTCCGTCCCGCAACGGTTTCGGGCGCGACGCCCGAAACGACAGGCCGGAGGCCTGTGCTACCCCAAATTCACCGGATCAATGTCCACTGACAGTGTCACGTCTTCCGGCAGTGCCAGTGTTGCGACGATTTTCGCCAGGGCCTGGCTCAATTTGCTCATCGCGCGCGTCCGCAGCATGATTTGGTAGCGATAATACGTCTCCGCGCGCAGCAGCGGCGCCGGCGCCGGCCCGGCGAGAATCAAATCTTTAAACGCGCCCCTCGCCCCGTCCCTCTCCCCGCCAGGCGGGGAGAGGGTGGCCGCAGGCCGGGTGAGGAGTTTGTTATCCATCAATTTTTTCTCCAGCTCGCGTTTCAGATGGTCGGCGCTGAACTTCACCTTGTCCTCGTTGCGGCCTTTGAGCGTGAGCAGCGCCACGCGGCTGACGGGCGGGTATTTCAATTGTTCCCGGAATTCGATTTCCTGTTCGTAAAAGCCGGTGAAATCGTGGCGGCGCGCGTATTGGATGGCCGGATGAAACGGCGCGAACGCCTGCACGAACACCTCGCCTTCGACGTCACCGCGGCCGGCGCGTCCAGAAACCTGCGTGAGGAGCTGGAAGGTGCGCTCGCCCGCGCGGAAATCCGGCTGATGCAGCGCGAGGTCGGCGTAAATGATGCCGACGAGCGTGACGTTCGGGAAATGCAGCCCCTTCGCAATCATCTGTGTGCCGACGAGGATGTCGGTCTTGCCGACGCGAAAATCACCGAGAACTTTTCGATAGTCGTCCTTGCGCTTCATCGTGTCGGCGTCCATGCGCTTGACGCGCGCGTCCGGGAAAAGTTTGGCGAGCGTTTCCTCGACTTTTTGCGTGCCGAGACCGGCATAGCGGATGGCCGGGTTTCGGCACTTCACATTCGGGCACGCGGCGGGCACGGCGTCCATGAATCCGCAGATGTGGCAGCGGAGCTTTTGCTCCGGGCGATGATACGTGAGCGCGAGGCTGCAATTCGGGCACTGCGCGACAAAACCGCACTTCGGGCATTGCAACGCCGTCGAATAACCGCGCCGGTTCAAAAACAAAATCGTCTGCTCGCCACGTTCGAGCCGTTGCGTGATGGCCTCCTTGAGCTGGTTCGAAAAAATCGGCGGGCCTTTTTCCTTGTAGGCCGCCTGCCGCATGTCCACGACGCGGACGTGCGGCATTTTCTGGTCGTCCACGCGTTCCGGCAGTTCGAGCAGCGTGTATTTCCCTTTTTTGCAGTTGTAATAGCTTTCGAGCGACGGCGTGGCGGAACCGAGCACGACGACGGCGTTTTCCATCTGGCCGCGCATGATGGCCACATCGCGCGCGTGGTAGCGCGGCGCTTCCTCCTGTTTGTAGGTGTGTTCGTGCTCCTCGTCCACGATGATGAGGCCGAGCGGCTCGACCGGCGCAAAAATGGCGGAGCGCGCGCCGATGACGATGCGGGCGCGGCCCTGCCGGATTTTGTGCCATTCGTCATGCCGTTCGCCGGCGGAAAGGTGCGAATGCAAAACCGCGACGAGCGTCTGAAGTTTGCCGGAACTGAAACGCGCCTTGAACCGTTCGACGGTCTGCGGCGTGAGCGAGATTTCCGGCACGAGCACAATCGCGCCTTTGCCTTGTTCCAGCGCGTGGGTGAGGGCCTGGAGGTAAACCTCGGTCTTGCCGCTGCCGGTGACGCCATGAAGCAGGAAAACCTGGGATGGCTTTACGACGCCCGATTCCTGTTGTGTAGCCCCCGCGTCCCGCGGGTCGTGGCCGGCGTCGCGCCGGACACTTTGGGGCGCGTCGGACATTGACGGCGTCCAAATGTAAGGATAATCCTCCGTCGGTCCGACCAATCCGATCCGGCGCGGATTGTTCCAGATGTAATCCCAGGTCTTGTGCAGGTCAGCTTCCGAGCGGATCATCCGGTCAAACGATTCATCCATCCAAACCGGCCCCGTGCGTTTCATCAGGTTGTTCACCTCGTGCGCGGAAAAGGATTTGATGCTGTGCAAAATTTCCGTGAGTGAATGCACCCCCGCTTTTCCGGCTTCCTGAACCGGGAGCGGCTGGATCAACAAGTGAACGTGATCCGGCATCACGCACGCGGCGTGACACCTGATTTTTTTCCCGTGCCAGAACTGGCAGGCCTCCAAGGTCTTTGCACGGGCTTCGGTTGAAAGAACCAGTTTATTGTGCGTCTGCCAGGTGACGTGATAGGTAAAACCGGGAATTTCAAAGTGCGGCAGATTGCGTTTGCGGACGGTGGTTTCTAAAACTGGACCGGGTTTGGCTGTCGGACGAGAGGTGGGCGCGACGCCCGCCTCCACCCGCGGGACGCGGGTGCTACCACCGCCATCCATCGCCTTCGTGATTTGCCTTAGCGCCTTTTCCTGCGCCGGATTCAACGGCAGCGGCTGCGTCGGCAAAATGTGTTCCCGGGCGTAGGGATCGCGTTCGGAAATCTGCGGGGCGATTTCGACCAGGCCGCGGTCTTCGAGTTTGCGGAGGGTCACGGCGGTCGTCCCGGCCAGTTCGACCAGTTCCTGCAAAGGCAGTTCGCGCCGTTCCTCGATGATGTTCCAGACTTCCTGCTGACGTTTTGGCAACTTGGGAAATTCGCCGGTCACCGGCAGCGCGCGGACAAACAGCCTCTCGCGCCAGCCGGATTTCTCCTGGCGCACGGCCTCGGGCAGAACGGATTTCAAAGCGGTTTCCGGCGCGCAGCAGTAATAGTCCGCAATCCAGCGCGCGAGTTTCAAAACCTTCGGCGTCACGAGTCCGGCGCCGTGGGACGCGCCGGCCACCCGCAAAATGGATTTAAGATTCGCCACCGCGGATTCTTCCGCCAGCGCGGTGACATAGCCGAAAATTTTTCGCGGGCCGAACGGCACCTGCACCCGGCTGCCCACCTCGATTTGCCCGGCCAGTCCCGGCGGAATCAGATAATCAAACTCCTTCCGCAGGGCGATTTCGAGGCTGACGCGGGCAATCATGTCGCAACAATTGATGATTTACGATTTACGATTGATGATTGTTCCGAGGCAACGGCGCAACTGGAATCAAATCTTAAATCGCAAATCATAAATCATAAATAAATTTCAATCCCGCGTGATGGCGCGCAATTCGGTTTCGAGCTGCCGGCGCAATTCCTCGCGTCCGGCGTCCGGGAGTTCGCGCGGCACCGGCGTGAGGCGGCCGGTATAAACGTCGCAACGCGAAAACGGCAGCGGTATTTGAAAGCCGTCCCAGCTTTTCAACTGGATTTTCCATTGCAAATGATACGACGCGGGAACGAGGGGCAGCCCGGTGACCTGTGCCAGCGCCATGGCGCCGTCCTGCACGACATAACGCGGGCCGCGCGGACCGTCGGGCGTGATGGCGAGATCATAGCCGCGCTCCGCCCAGGTTGTCAGTTCGAGCAGCGCCTGCCCACCGCGCCGGCTCGATGAACCGCGCACGGGCTGCACGCCAAAGCGTTCGAGAACGGCCGTGAGAAACGCGCCGTCCCGGCTGGCGCTGACCAGTCCCGCGAGACCGGCGGCCTGATGATGCCGCAGCCCGTAGTTGGCATATAATTTCATGGCGAGCGCGAGGCGGTTGTGCCAGGTGCAGTAAATCACCTGCCGGATGTCCTTGCGCGTCATGAAATCGTGGGTGTCGTGGAAGCGATAGCGCAACGTGGCGGAAATCAAATTGAACACGGCCCAAAGCGTCCACGCCCCGAGCCGTTGATGCCATTTGGGCGAATGCGGCACCACCACGCCAGATTTTCGGGGCCGGCGGACGGCGCCGGTTGTCTGCTGTTTCGGATTGGCTGCGGCCATCATGCTCCTTTTTTCAGGCACGCGCGCACCAGATCTTCCACCGTCGCCTTCGCGCCCAGCGCGGTTTGCGCGGCGCGAACGGCGTCGTGCGCTTCGATTTGTCTGAAACCCAGCGCCATGAGCGCGAGCACGGCGTCGTTGATTTTCCGGTCGTCCGGCGACAGGGCGCGTTGCGCACTGGCGGCTTCCCAGGCGCCCGCCGCGCCGATTTTGTCGCGGAGTTCCACGACGATGCGCTCGGCGGTCTTTTTGCCGACCCCGGAAATTTGCGAGAGCGATTTCACGTCGCTGGCGGCCACCGCGCCGCGAAACGCCGTCACACTGATGCCGCTCAAGATGTTCAGCGCGATTTTCGGGCCGATGCCGGAAACGGTATTGACGAGCAGACGAAACATATCGCGTTCCGCCGCGGTCATGAAACCGTATAGCGTGTGGGCGTCTTCGCGGATGACAAGTTGTGTGAGCAGTTTCACGTCGTGGCCGGGCTGCGGCAATTTGTCGAATGAGGACAGCGGAATGAGCGCTTCGTAGCCAATGCCGTTGACCTCCACGACGACCTGCGTGGGCAGCGCCTCGACGAGCTTGCCATGGAGAAAAGTGATCATGGCTGGAACGGTAACATCCAACATCCAACATCCAACATCGAATAACCAATGAATTGCCGTCGCGCGCCACATTGGACGTTGGGCGTTGGATGTTGAATGTTGGATGTTTTTTCCATTTTCAAATTCTCGTTGGCGGCGTCAGATTGTAACGGCTGTTTTCCTGCGCGTGGGCGAGCGCCAGCGCCAGGGCATCGGCGGCGTCGGGCGCGGGCGGCTTGGGCAAATCCAAGAGTCGCTGGACCATTTTGGCAACGGCGGATTTTTGCGCCGCGCCGTAGCCGACGACGGCCTGTTTCACCTTGCGCGGGGCGATTTCGAAAATTTCCAGGCCGGCCTCGGCAATGACCGCGAGCGCCGCGCCGCGCGCTTCGCCCATGACAATGGCCGTCTGCAAATTTTGCGCGTAGAACAGGCCCTCGACGACACAGACAGTAGGTTGATACTGTCTTAAAACGCCGCGCAACGTTTCAACGATTTTCACGAGGCAGCGGGAATGTTCCCAGGCGGGCGGGCAGGAAATCGTGCCGTGCGTCAGCGCCAGCGGATGCGGTTTGGCCAGGCGAATGACGCCATAACCCGTCCCGCGCAGCGAGGAGTCGAGGCCGAGAATCACACGATGGGAACTGGCCGGAGCGTGCAGGGTCGTTTCAAAAACGGGCGCAGCCCTGCGCGGGGAAGCGCCGCCGAGGCGCTCCCGCATTTGTTCAAATTGCCGAGGCGTGATGCCCACGCGCGCATTTTGCCAGCGGCGGCAGGGTTTCAAAAGCAAAAACGCCGCGATGATTTTTAAATCGTAACGCCTGCAAACCACCGGGCCGGCTTCAATGTCCCCGCCCGTTTTGGTTCTGACCCTGCTGGTTGGAGTTGTTTGATGACGGCGACGATTGGGACGATTGCGACGAGCGCGATGCCGAAGACGGAGGCGGCGCGGAACCATCTGGACGCGAATCGCCATGCGGCTGCGGCCTTTCCACCGGCGCGGGCGCGGGCGGCGGGGCGAAGTGCGGCGTCTGCCCTTCAAATTGTTGCCCGCGTGGTGACGCGACGTGCTTGTCGTCATTATTCCGGGTTTGCGCCTGCGAAGCATCAGGCCCATTGCGGTTTGGCTGCGAAACCGGGTTGTTCGCCGGTTGCGAGAAGCGGTTTTGCGCCGGAGAGCCGGACGGAGTCTGTGCGACGGGAGGCCAGTTGCGGTTCGGCGGTTGATTTTGATTATTCCCCGGCTGCGGAACCCGGTTCGGCGCCGGCATCCCGCCGCGTGGCGCAAAATTGTTCCGGTTGTCATAGGCGGAACCCGGATGCGGCGGATTTCCCGTTGTGACGCCCGGCCCGTGATTCTGCTGTCCGGCCGGCCCGCCACGCCACGGCTGTCCGGTTGAAACCCGCAACTCGCGCACCGGGACCGGGTGAATCGGCGTCCGGGTGACGTCGGTGATGTGTTGCACCGCGATGCCGTTGTTGACAACGGTGTGATTGTGACTGTCAAAATTGAAGTTGTTGATGACCGTGGTCTGGTTGTAAATCCGCGTTTCGTCCCTCGCCTCGACGCGATAACGGCGCGGATGCGGGTCGCAGAAATTTCGGGTTGGCACAAACGTGAAGAAATTCGCGGCCAGGCCGAAATCAAATCCAATGCTCACGCCGTTGCCCCGGTAAACGAACCCCACGCCGGGCCGGAAAACCGCAAAGGGCGGCAGTGGCGCCCAGCCGCAATAATCGTTCGAGTAGCGCCACGTCACCCAGGACGGCGCCCAGGCGGTGTCCGGCCACCAGCACCAGCCCAGGCGTGAATGATGAAACCAGCGTCCGTAGTGAAACGTGACGCCCCACGAATAATCCGAGGCCCAATACCAGCCGCAATCGCTGTAAACCCAATGCCCGCGGTCGCAATACGGCTGCCAGCCGGAGTTGTAAACGACGAGGGCCGGCCGCCAGCATCGGCCATAGCCTTCCACGTCCACCCAGGTTCCATACGGCGCGAGCGAACTGTAAAAATAATTCACCGTGACCTCGGCGGGTTCCGGCGCAGGCGGCGGTTCCGTTGGTTCAACCACGGGAGTTTCCGGCGGCGGGTTGGCGGTGGCCATTTGCTGCTGCAACACCTGATCGCGCTGCATCATCGCGGTAACAACTTCATTCGGCACGCCGAGATCGCTGAGGTAAATGATTGTGTCCGAATCCAGATTGAACGTGCCGGTGGAGTTGGTGATGTAGCTGAGAATGATACTTTCATCCACGCCGGCCTGCGTCAGCCGGATGACTTGCGCGAGCGGGCTGGTGGGCGGAATATTTGGCGGCGGCGCGACGCTGGCGGGCGGAACGGCAGAAGTATCAGCGCCGGTTGGTGGCGCGGGCTGCGCCTGGACATTCGAGAGTTGAGCAAAATGATCGCCGGCCAGCCAAAGCACGGCCAGTGCGATTCCCAAGGTGGATTTTCCAAAAAAGCGGATTTTCATAATCAGGTGGTTTTTAATTTAGACGGCTAATAATCTAACAACAGATTGACCCATTGGTTGCGGCGAACGTTCACGCCGCGACTTTTGTGGCAAATGACCGGGTGGTACTCCCGTCCCGAATTGAACGGGAATCAACGGTTTAGGAATACATTATGGCGCTTCACGACGACCGCGCAACTATACACGAACGCCGCGCGACTACAACGCGAATCAATGGTTTCAACGGTTTTGTGCATCTGTCGTTTTCGTGCGTGTTCGCGCGGTCTGACTGTTGCAATCTGTTGCAATGAAAACAGCACGTCCATGACTGACGCGAAACAAATGCAAAAATGGGTCTGGCCCGCGTCAATTTACGGCGGTGTCCGCGCGCAATACGCGCCTGCTGCGCGTTCTGACGGCGGGCGCGGGAATGCTGCGGTTCGACAGTCCGGCGCGTTGTAGCGAGTTTTACGGGATGCGTGGTTTCCAGCGGATGCTGTTCAAACTTGAGGCCGCCCGGTCACTCGGCGATGAACCTCTCGTAACAGTGCGGGCACCAGTTCTCGCCCTGCTTCAAGTCCGAAACCTTGATGCGCTGGCCACACAAAGGGCACGGAATCCGCCCGTCAAAAACAGATGTTTCCCTTCGCTGCTCCTCTCCCTGCAAGTGTCGCGCATACGCCGCGCCGATGCTACCTTCGTCGGGTTTTTGGGGTGGCTGTTCTTTTTTCAGCCGCTCGCGCTTTTCGTTTTCTTGCCGCAATTCTTCTTCCGCCTTCAGCGACTCCGCCTCCATTGTTGCTTTCAGGTCGCTGCCGCAGTATCGGCACTTGACTGCCTCCTGCTGGATAAGCTCTGCACAGAACGGGCATTTCTTTTTGTCAGAGATAGAAAATTCAGCAGGAATAGCAAGCGGATGCGGAACAGCCCCGCTTGAGCCGAGTTCAAACCCGCAGTGCTGGCAGCGGCGCGCGCCGTCGGCACGTCGCCCGCCGCACGCCGGGCACTTGGCGCGCCCATCCAAGAACAATACCAGAATCCAGCCAATCGGCCCAAGCAGCGCGCCCCAGACGACGCCACTTCCTACGTTGTTGCGCGACGCGCCGATGACGCCGCCGACTGCCGCGCCTACGATTATCCAGAGAAGAAGCAATGAGCCGTCATCCATATCTTTCCTTCTGGTGCTGGTCAGCAGGGTTGCAAACTTTAAGAATCGTCCGCAACGCAAATCTTATCCGTTCTCAACCGTGATGCCACGTTGCGCGATTTTATCTTTCGGGTGCGCGTTGCTGCCGCTCGGTGCTTGACTTTCGGTTGCTGTCATTCAGTTTTGCGCTGTGACCCCATCGTCATCCAAAAGTTCATCAATGCCGTGGCTGCGGCAGCTTCAACTTCTGGAGTTGATGGAAAAGTCGTTTCCGCTTCCGTGTCCAATCGTGATGCTAGGGCCGCCAGTTGCGGACAGCGAAGTGCGTCGTGCATTTGAAGAAATAGAGAAAACAAACCGCGAAGGAGTTGACGCATCAGTGCGACAGTTCGCGCGGTCAGGGAGATGGCCAGAGCAGTTATCGCAGAACGAGAAGTATTTCCTCCGCCAGCGGATTGAGTTTGCAACTTGGCTGACGCTTGCCCTCGTAGCACCTGATAGCACCGGCGAAAAGTCCATCCTTCCCAATCTGCCGTCAGAGTTTGTGAAAGAAGACCAAGTCGAGTGGATGCTGATTTGGGCGTGGAGAGTTCCGGGCGTGAGATATTGGATAGAGAAGGTTGTAGCCAATGAACTTCTGAGGAGGAAGCACTCCACATGATTTTGTCCAACATCTCATTTATCAAAGGGCCAAGGACATCACCAGAACCAACGCGGCTTGCTTCTCCAGTTTCGCGCGTTTGTTTTTCATTCATGGCGCGAGCAGTTCCTTGGGGCCGCTTGGCAGGTGCGGATTCCTTCCGTTGTCGGGCTGGACGAATATCACCTGCGGCGCGACGACCGGCGGCGGGAGTGGGTTGCCGTTCGGGTCGGACAGCTTGACGCGGCTGGCCTCGGAAAAAATTTCCGCGCTGCCGGGGCAGTGGGTAAGCAGCCACGTCGCTGCCCGGAGCCTAGTGTTCTCGTCCTTTGAGCGCAGCGCCCGCGTGACCACGTTCAGCCGCCGCTCGATGCCCTTCGCGCCAGCCTTCGTGAGCGCGGCGTCGAACGGCGGGCTGGCGTCACGGTAGGCGTAGAGCGAATTTGGAGTGATGCCCGCCGCGCTGCACGCATGGCTCAAAGGAAGTCCTTGCCGGACGCACGCAAGAATCTTGCGGCGCGTCGTGGCGGTGAACTTGCTTGGACGGCCTCGGCCTCGTTTTTTCATCAAGTCACCTGCCTTGCTGGTGGAAATGACCTCAAGCCGCGCCGCGCTGCGGCCAACTTCTCTCGCGGAGTCTTTCCAGCTTCCGCTTCTTTGATTGCTGCCAAGACTTTTTTGCCGCGAAGCAGAGCCGGTGTTTCGCCGCGCATGAAGGCACGCCCGCGCTCCGTTGCGGCGTTGGCCTCCTCGATGAAGTCGCCGCCGTGAGCCAATTTCTTCCGCTCGTCCGTCAACGGGTCTCGGAACTTCTCCGCGTTCCGCTCCATCGTGCCGACCGGGTCCAGCATCTCGTCCATCGTGTGTGTTTTCTTCATGGTCATGTCCTTTCGTCTTTGGTGTCAGTGCCGTCACTCCGCGCCGCGCCAGAAGCACCAACCAATTTTTCCGGCCAGCGTATTAGTAAGCGCCGTTAAAATTCCTTCCGCTTCGGCGATACTTTCCACACGCAGGAGCAAACCGAGCCTGTTGGTGAACGACGTTCCCCAACTGCTCTGCGTGACTGCCATCCGCGCCGCTACTCTGTTCTCATAAAACGGCGCAAAGGTGTCCGTAGCTTCTTCGACGCGCTCGTTGAAGACTGGCAGCAACACGCCGCGCAAGGTGGACGCTCCGCGCCGCGCCGCCCGCAAAATCTCGCCCTCCTTGCCCACAATCACAGCGCCGGATTTTTTCGTCTCGCCGTCGAGCAGCGCGAGTTGCTCCTTGCGTTCGCTGAGCTTCCGGCACTGCGCCTCGTCCAGTGGGTCAAGCGCGACGCGCAGGCTCTCAATCGCGTCCGCAACATTCTCGCGCTTTTCTTGGACTTGCTTTGCGCGATTGCTCGCTGCGTCGCGGGCGTCGAAGGCTGTTGCCAGTTCATCGCGCGCGGCTTCAAGCTGGCGGCGAGCATCGCCGGAGATTTTCAGTTCTGTGATTTTCATCCTGTCTGTTCCTTTCTTCGTTTTTTTTGTTCAAGTGGCTAGTGAGTGGAAAGCGTCGGCGGTCTCGGCGAACTCGTCCAAAGTCCGGTTGCCCTGTTTCGCCTGCTCGCGCTGTCGGCGCTCAAGGCGCATCCTCAAGGAGTCAATTTCGTAGCAACGGCGGCAGACGGCGGCGTTGCCAATCCGCAGACCGGGTTCGACCAAGTTTCCGCAATCGCAAACCGTGCGTGGTCTCATCTCGACGCCTCCTCTCCTAACTGGACAAGAGCGGTGTCGCGCAGATTCGAGCGTGGCAACTTCTGCAAATCCGCTGCAACTCGTTCAACCACATCGCCGTCACAGTTGGAAAATTCTCCGCAAAGCACCTGCTTCGCCAGATACGCCAGCGCCGTCCGCTGCTTCGCTTCGAGTGCCGCGAGGATTTCGCGCTTGTGCGCGCGGAGTTCCTCGACCAGTTCCGGCGTGACGGATTCCTCCGGCGTGACCAGCAGCAAGTCGCCACGAGGTTCGAGCGTAACGCCGCGCCGCGCGCAGTCCTGAATGAGTTTCTCGGCTGTCATAGTGCGAGGGTCTTGGGTTTTGGGTTGTCCGTGAATCGGTAGCGGGTCGCCTTGCCGGTGCAGCCTTTCTCGACGATCCGCAGAACTCCTTTCGCCACCAGTGCCCGCAGCAGGCTCGCCGTGTGGACAGGCGTGACCTGCAAGAGCTTGCCCGCACTGTAGCACGAGAGGAAGAAGTCATGCTCGCCCGCGAGTTTCTGCAACTGCCAGCAGAGGGAAACCAGCATCCGCCCTGCCGCCGACTTGAAAACTCTCGCCCACTCCGGCGGTTCGGACTTCTTCGTCTGCTGCCAAGCCGTCAGCAAGCCGCCCTCGTCGAGCGCGACCTGTGCCACGTCGCCCCCGCGCAGAAATTCGTCCCAGTATTGAGCGCGCGTCTGTCCGGCACGAAGGCACGGGCGCGATTTCCGAAACCACCTGCCAAAGACGCGCTTCAAGTCCCGCTCTGAATACTCCTGACCGCGCTCGCGTTCGAGCGTCTTGACGCCGCGAGCCAGGTCAAACAGCCGCGCGTTGTTTTCGTGCGCCCTGTTCGGCACGCAGAGGGCAACGATTTCGTCTTCCGTTGCCCCGCTCAAATCGCCACACACACGACACACCTTTACGACTTTCAATTCCTGCAAATCATCTGATTCCTGTGAATCATGTGCATCGTGTGTAAACTCCGAAGCGGGTTCGCGGCCACCGCATTGCGAGGAACTCTTTGACTCTGTTGGTTTTTCCCTGAGCGACACGCCTTCCGGCCAGACAATTTTTCCAAACGCGATTTCGACTGGCTTCGCCTCGTTCACGAAACGGTAAGGCTGTTGAGTGGCAGGATGGATACCAGCGACGATTGACTGCAAGCCGTCCGCGCGCCACTCGCCCAATGCTTCGCCGTTCCGCTTCAATTTTTTGTTGGGCGGATATTCGCCGAGAATCCGAACCCAAAAAACCCGGCCGCGTGCGCCGTGCGTCTGCAACGTGGCGGTCAACTTCGGATTGGTTGCCAGAAACGGCTCGACCAGCTCGTCGCGGTCAAGGTCAATCGCGCACAGGCCGTTCGACTTCTGGCCCAGCGCAACGCCTACGTTGCCGGTTGCGAGTTTTTCGAGGTAGCGCGGGTCGTTCATCGCTTCGATTGTCAGATGTCCCCATTTCTGCGGCGTCCCCTTCGTGCCCAAAGGCCAGTGCAAGAGGAGAACGTCTTTGCCGAGCAACTCGCGCAGGCGTTCGATTGGCGTTGAAACCGTCCGGTCATCCGTGTAACATGTCTTCAAGTTCGGTTTGCCGCCGCGTCTTGATGTCCGTCAGCGCGGCGGCTTTTTCTTCGTTCAAGTGGTCTGTGGTGGTTGCTGTGGCAGCCCGTGTCCGGGGCTGAAATTTCGCGGAGCGGTGGCGCAACAATCCGTAGCCAACCACCCCGCGCCCCTCCGGCCAACCAGGAAGGCGCGACGAGAACGCGCCGCAAGACCGAAAGGAAAAATCGCTTTCATGCCGCTCTCCGTTGAACACGGAAATTGTCGTTGAGCCACGCCTTGACTTCAGCGAGGTCGAACCGGCATCTCCGCTTGCCCAGCTTCAGGTGAGGCAAGCCGAGGGCTAGATACGAATCCACGGTTCTCACACTCAGGCCGATGAACTCGGCTACTTGTTTCTTCGTGGCGAATGGTGTGGGGATTGTCGCGGCTGGCGTTTGGTTCTCAGCGGCGGCGGGCAGTTGTTCAATTTTTTTCTTCTTCGGCATATTCTTTCCGGGTTGTCCTGCTGCCCCAAAACGAAAGAGCCGCAGGAGGGATTTTCGCACCGTTTATCCTTCCTGCGGCTCTGCCGCTAACTACTGTGCCTGCCAAACCAGCGCCGTGCTACTCGCTACGACTGCGGCGGCCTTGCGTTGGTCCCGCTCCACTGATTTGATTCGGCACTCAAAACAATTTTCAAAAGAACTGTGACAAATTTATTACATGACAAACGCGCGTGTCAAACAAAATTTTCACGAATCGCGCGCGACTGCGACGGCGTTCATCGGCAGGACGTTCGCCGGTGCATCCGGCTTCACGCTGAACCAGCGTTGCGCGTCCTCGCTTGTCACAACCTCGCGGTAGTGCTGGAAAATCATCTGCGCCGAGTTGCCGCACTCTAAGGCGACCTGCGCCGCGTTCTGCGTCTGCGCCAGCCGGTAAGAGGCGTAACTGTGCCTGAGCGCGTTCTGCTTCCACTTCACTGGCGCTAGGGCTTTGATGCCTTTCTCGTCGTCGGCTTCGACTCTGGTTGCGGCTGCGCAGTCCTGCTGCGCCTTGTAGAGCCAGCCGCCCCGCCACACCTTGCCTTTGCTCTCGGCGTAGTCAGCGAGCCACGCGGCCAGGTTGTCGCTGATTGGGATTAGCCTGCGCGCCGCGGTCTTGGACTTCTCCGCGTTCAGGACGATGTGGCGGCGGGCCAAGTCAATGTCCTCCCAAGCAAGCCGCTCGACCTCGGCAGACCTCAGACCGGCGAACGCGCCGATGGCCAGAGCGGGAAGAAATTTCGCGTCGGCCACAGCGAGCAGCCTTTGGATTTCGACCGGCGAAAAAATTTGCGTCGCGCCTCGCTTGACCTTGACCTTTTCGACGCCGGCAACCGGGTTGTCAATCGCGTAGCCGCGCGCGACGGCGAACGAGAAGAACAGGCGCAGAATTTGCCGGTAGTGCGCGTAGCTCGCATTCGACATCTTCGTCTTTTTCGACGACTTCAAGCCGTCCAGCCACGTCTGGATATCCTCAGTCCGAATGTCGCAGGCGTTTCTCTGGAAGGCGTCAGCGAACTTGTCCAGACGCCCGCGCAAGTCGGACAGGTAGCGCGCCGATGCGTTGCGCGCCTCCTTGACCTTGGCCAATTCCTCAACCACGTCGGCCACGCGCTTGGCCGTGATGACTTTGTTGCGTTCCTTGTAGAACTTCGCGGCAGGGACAAGACTCGCCAAGTCGGGGAGCGGCTGCCCGCGCTCGGCAGCTTCTTTCACCTTATCCAAGTTCTCAAAGCCGCCGATGATTCTCAAAGCCTCCACAACAGTTGCGGTTGCCGAGTCCACCGTGACGTTGAACAGCTTCAACCGGGTGACGGCGCTGACATACTCGACAGCCTGCGCCTCGGTCATGGTCGCGGCCTTCGTGTCGCGCTCGCTCAGTTGCCGCGCCAGACGGCCAGCGGCTTCGAGCGCGTCGGCCTCCTTCGCGTAGCTGTCCAGCCGCCGTTTGACGCCCGAATAGTTGGCGACCAAGAAGCCCGGCTTCCCGTTCGGCATGGTGCGCTTGTAGATGGTGACGCTGACGCGCCCGACAGTGATTTCTTGCGGCCAGCCCTGCTTTCGTGAACGTGACGTTTTCATGCGCGCACATGTTACAATACTGTTGCAATAACGCAAGCACAAAATCGAATCTAGGAGGACAAAAACGCACTTAAATCCTTGATTTGTAAGCTGGTACTCCCGTCCCGAATTGAACGGGAATCAACGGTTTAGGAAACCGCTGCTCTATCCATTTGAGCTACGGGAGCAACGTTTTAACGATAATCAAATTCAAATTGGTTCCGGCTCGCACCACTTTGGTGGAAAAGCCGGTCAACCGCAATTTGATGGTGGGAAATTAAGCACAATGCAGATGGGCGTCAATGAGGCAAAACTGAATTTAACGCAAAGGCGCGGAGGCGCGGAGAATCATCTTGCTTGAATTAAATTATCGAGCGGACGACATTTTCCACCTTTGTGAATCATGGCGTGACAATTAGCGCACACAACCGCCAAGTCGTTCAAACTGGTTAATGAGGGTGAATTTCTATCAGCAATCGGTTTCAAATGGTGAACATGGGCGAAATCTTTTCCGAGTTCTCCATAAACTTTTTCAAAATCAAAACTGCAACCGGGCACTTCGCAAATCAACCGGCCTTGGTTCTTTTGTCGCGCTTGTTTGAGTTTTGCGTCTCGAAGTTTTTGTTCTCGTTTTCGATGTCGAATCAGGGCAATTCTTTCTTCACCTTCAAAAGCCGCGATTTCATCATCAACAGAAACGTCGCCGAGACTGGATGCTCCAATATGTTTAGCCCAAAGACGCTCAAGTTCGCCTACTACTTGCGCAGGAATTTGAATTCCAGAGGATTGAGGCGTCCAACTTTTCTTGCCCAAGTTCCAACGCGGAAGTTTGTTAATTGAAAGCGGTAAGTCAATTGTCGGATTTAGAATCCGCTCCCATTCACACATCACAAACAAACCTTTTTTTCCTTCCGCGAGCTTTTGTGAGTCCCAATGTTGGTCAAAATATGGCGGTTTAACCACCCATCCAGAGCCAACAATTCCCTTTGGCTCAATACCCAAGCGAATTAGAAATACTCTGTCGCCTATTTCAATTTGCTTTGTGTTTCCACAACTCCATCTTCCAAGCACAATTTTCCCGGCAGCAGTTTCATTCGCTTGCTTCGGCATTTCCGGTTCCGGCGATCGGTTTGGATTCCAAGTCAGCAAAAAAGTTTTCATCTCTGCATCTTTGCGCCTTTGCGTTAAAATTTTATTCATTTTCCCAAAACGGACATCTCACGAAACGTCCGGGTTCGACTTCGAGCAGTTCGGGAATTTTTTCCGAACATTCCGGCCTGGCAATCGGACAGCGCGGGGCGAACCGGCAGCCGGGCGGGAAATTGCCGATGCGCGGGACGTTGCCGGGAATCGCCGAGAGGCGGTCGGCGTCGCCGCGCAGTTTCGGCACGGAATTCATCAGCGCGCGGGTGTAGGGATGCAGCGGACGGCGCAGGAGTTCGCGCGCGGGCGACAGCTCGACGATCTGCCCGGCATACATCACGGCCACGCGGTCGGCCATGTCGCCGACGATGCCGAGGTTGTGCGTGATGAGCAGAATCGCCATGCCGAGCCGCAGCTTGAGGTCGTGGAGCAGTTCGAGAATCTGCGCCTGAATCGTCACGTCGAGCGCGGTGGTCGGCTCGTCGGCCACCAGCAGTTTGGGTTCGCTCGCCAGCGCCATCGCAATCATCACGCGCTGCTGCATGCCGCCGGACATCTCGAACGGATAATTTTTGACGCGCGATTCCGGCGCGGGAATGCCGACGAGTTTGAGCAGGCGGACGACTTCGGCGTTGAGGGCTACCCTGCGGGATGGAGCGCCGAGCACCGCCTCGGCTCGATGTTGGGAGCCCTTGGAACTGGCCGAGGCGGTGCGCGGCGTTCCAATTTCCGGGCGGTGCAGCTTGAGCGCTTCCTTGATTTGATTGCCGATGCGAAAGACCGGATTCAACGACGCGCCCGGGTCCTGGAAAACATAGCTGACCACGCCGCCGCGGATTTGTTGCAGTTCGCGCGCCGACATTTTCAGAGTGTCCCGGCCATTCAGCAAAATCTCCCCGCCGACGTAGTTCGCCGGCGGTGTCGGAACAAGTTTCGCAATGGAAAGCGCGGTGACAGTTTTGCCGCAGCCGCTTTCGCCGACCAGACAAACCGTTTCGCCCGCGCCGATGTTGAGCGACACGCCGTCAATCGCGCGCAGCGCCTCCGCGCCGGCGCCGAAATCCATTTTCAGATTCTTGATTTCCAGCAAGTTCATGACTTCGTGTCCGCCGCGTCTCTTAATCCATCGCCAAGGAAGTTGAAAGCGAGAACGGTGACAAAAATCGCCGCGCCGGGCGCGAGCAGCCACGGAAAATTGCGCATGTAGTCGGTGTTTTGCGCCGCGTTAAGCATCAGGCCCCAGCTCGCCTGCGGTTCCTGGATGCCGACGCCGAGAAAACTCAACACGACTTCGCCGAGGATGTAATACGGCACGCTCAAGGTCGCCGCCACGATGACGTAGGAAAGCGTGTTCGGCAAAATATGGCGCACGATGATTTTCAAATGCGATTGTCCGAGGGCGCGCGCGGCGAGGACGAATTGCTGTTCGCGCAGCGAGAGCGTCATGCCGCGAATGACCCGCGCCATGCTCGCCCAGCCGATGAAGCTCAAAATGATGATGATCATCGCGTAGATTTGCGTGGAACTCATGCTTGGCGGAAACGTCGCGCGCAGCGAAATGATGAGATACAGCGCGGGAATGGACATGATGAGTTCGCACAGCCGCATGATGACGGTGTCCGTCGCGCCGGAGAAATAGCCGGAAATGCCGCCGATAATCATGCCGAACGTGAACGACAGCAGAATTCCGACGACGCCGATGGAAAGCGAAATTTGCGAGCCGTAAAGCAGCCGCGAAAAAACGTCGCGGCCAAACTGGTCGGTGCCCAGAAGATAAACCGGATGGTCGTCGTCGCTGCCGAACAGATGAATCGAAGCCGCGATCAGGCCGAATAATTTGTATGGGTCGCCGTGAATAAAAAAGTGAAGCGGCTTCGTGTCGTTCGGAACTTCGCGATAAACGAAATCGCCGGGCAATTGTTCGTAACGCGGCACAACGAAGTGGAAATTCTGGAGTTTCGGCCAGATCGGCGGGTGAAAAAACCGGTCGCGGTCCTGGCGTTCGTAGTGGTAGGGCGAAATGAAACCGGCGAACAGGGCGACAAGATAAAGAAAAATCAAAATCACGCCGCCGGCCATGGCGATGCGGCGGCGTTTGAGCCGTTGCCAAAAAAGCTGCCACGGCGACAGCGCGATTTGCGCCCCGGCGTTCAAAATTGGCGCGGCGGTTTCCATTTTAATTAGTGGCACGGGTGTCCCGCCCGCGTGTTTCAGGTTTCAACAGTTTCATTTGATTCGAATTCGGGGGTCGCTCCAGGCCAGCAGCAGGTCCGCGACAAAATTTCCGATCACCAGCAGCGCGGTGGCCATGACGACGCAGTCCACGACGAGATACGAATCTTTCGCGAAAAACGCCTCGATGGTCAGGCGGCCGAGACCGGGCCAGGCCATGATGTTTTCGACGATGAACGCGCCGCTCAACAGCGCGGCGAGCGAGTAGCCGAAGATGGTCAACAGCGGATTGATGGCATTGCGGAGCGCATGTTTGTAAATTACCCAGCCTTCGCCGAGGCCGCGCGCGCGGGCGGCGGTGACGTATTCCGCGCGGAGCGTGTCGAGCAGATTGGAACGCATCTGGCGCATGATGCCGGCGAGGTCAGACGCGGCCAGAACCATCGCGGGCAAAATGAGATGATGCGCGCGGTCCCAAAATTGTTGCGCCGGCGACAGCAAATCGTAAATCGGGCTTTGCGCGCCGCCGACGGGAAACCAGCCGGTGGACGCGGCGAACCAGAGCGCCAGCAGCGACAGCAGCACGTCCGGCACGGACAAACCGACAAAGGAAATCAATGAGCAGCCGCGGTCAACCCACGAATCTTTTCTGACCGCCGCCCAGATGCCGAGCGGAATGGCGATGCCCCACGCGATGATGAGCGCGAAAAACGAGAGCAGGAACGTGTTCCACACCCGTTGGACAATGAGCGCGGTGGCGGGAATTTTGTAGGCCATCGAGTAGCCGAAGTCGCCGTGCAACACGCTTTTGAACCAGAAGAAGTATTGGACGAACCACGGGCGATCCAGGTGAAATTGCGCCTTGAGATGGGCGATGGTCTCCGGCGAGATTTGCGGGTTTTGCGAAAGCGCGGTGAAGTAATCGCCGGGCGCGAGCGACATGAGCAGGAAGGTCAGCAATGACACGCCCAGCAGGAGCGGAATCATGTGCAACAGCCGTTTCAAGACGAATGACCACATCGCAATAACGCGGTGAAACGTGGCAAAAAATTCCCGCGCGGGCGAGGGAAAATGATTTTCGTGGCAGCGAACGCCAGTTCGCCCTATTTTTTGAAGTGAGCCGGCTGACGCCGGCTGCTACGATAAAAGCGAATTTAACGCATGAAAAATTTAGTCCGGTCCTTTGCGGTTTTTGCGGCGCTGCTGGTTTGCCTGTCCGGCTGCGGGAAAAAAATGGAATCGCCGACGGGAAAATCCGCCGCGAATCATCCCCTGCCCGACCCGCCGTTGGTGGCCGGCTGCAATCCCGGAATTGCGGGCGGGCGATTGATTGTGTCCACGTTCGGCGAGCCCAAGACCTTCAATCCCATCACGGCCAGTGAAAATGCGTCACAGGAAATTTACCGGTTTCTCTTTGCTTCGTTGCTGGGATTTGATCCCACCCGGCAGGAAATCGAGCCGGGCCTGGCGGAATTTTGGACGAATTCGCCCGACGGCAGGACCTGGACGTTCAAGCTCCGGAAAAATCTCCGCTGGAGCGACGGTGAACCGCTGACGGCGGACGACGTGGTGTTCACCATGAACGATGTGATTTACAATCCGAAGATTGACAACGTCACGCGCGACGCGTTGATGGTTGACGGGAAAAATTTCACGGTGACAAAAGTGGATGATTTGACCATTCAAGTTGTGACCCCGGAAATTTACGCGCCGTTTTTGGAGGCGTTTGGCGCGGGCGTAACGATCATGCCCAAACATATTCTGGCGAAGGCCGTCGCGGACGGGACATTTACCTCCGCCTACAACAGCACTTCCGACCCGTCGCAAATCGTCGGCAGCGGACCGTTTCGCCTGAAGGAATACAAAACGGCGCAATACACCCTGCTGGAGCGCAACCCGTATTTTTTTGAAGTGGACAGCAACGGCCAGCGGCTGCCTTATCTTGACAACATCATTTACAGCATCGTGCCGGACTGGAACGCGATGTCGCTGCGGATGCTTCACGGCGAAAGCGACGTGGACGATTTTGTGAAGCCGGATGAATACGACACGTTCAAGGCGGCGGAAGCGGACGGAAAGCTCAGACTGCTTGAACCGGGCGTGGGTTTGGAAGTGGGTTATTTTGTCTTCAACGAAAATACCAACATGGATTCCAAAACCGGCCGGCCCCTGGTTGCCCCGAACAAGTTGAAATGGTTTCGCAACACGAAATTCCGGCAGGCGTGCGCGTTTGCGATTGACCGCGACGCCATCATCAAGGCGATTTATTCGGGACGTTCCGCGCCGAATTACGGCTTCGTGACGGTCGGAAATAAAAAATGGTTCAATCCCGACATTCCGAAATATCCGCACGATCCGGCGAAGGCGCTGGAGCTGTTGAGGGAAATCGGGATTGAAAAGAGGAACGGCGATGATTTTTTGACCGACGCCGACGGAAACAAAATTGAGTTCGTGCTGAACACAAACGTCGGCAACGGGCCGCGCGAAAAAACCGCCGTGCTCATTGCGTCGGATTTGGAAAAACTCGGAATGAAGGTCATTTTCCAGCCGATTGACTTCAACACGCTGATTGACCGGCTCGACAACCTGCACAATTACGAATGCGTGCTCATGGTCATGGGCGGTGACAGCACCGATCCCGCCTTCAGCATGAACGTCCTCAAGTCCAGCGGCTTTTCGCACGAATGGTTTCCGCGCCAGCAAACGCCCGCGACCGGCTGGGAGGCGCGCATTGATTATCTGATGGACGCGGAACTCAAGACGCTGGATTTCGCCGAACGCAAAAAAGATTTCGACGAGGTGCAATCCATTCTCGCCGAACAACAGCCGATGGTCTTCACCGTCGTGCCCGTCTATTTCGCCGCCGCGCGCACGGACATCGGCAACCTGCGTCCGACGCCATTGAACGGATTCCGCGTGACCTGGAATGCCGAGGAGCTTTATTTCAAAAAATAACGCAGCGGCTTTCGCCCAAAAGCCGGAGTATTTGCCATTTTGAAATGCGGCGCCCCGGCGGGACGTCGCTACGAGGGAAAACCGAAACAAAAAGCCAGCAGTCCGAACGTGCCGTCCACCGCCGTCCACAGCATCTCGCGCACGAGCGGAATTTGCAGCACCAGAATCACCGCGATGAAGCCGAACCGCGACAATTGCCAGTAGGTTTCGTAGCTCATGCCGGTCAGATTCCGCAGCACGTGCGAACCGTCCAGCGGCGGGATGGGAATCAAGTTGAAGAAGCAGAGCAGCAGGCTCAGTTGCGCCATGGAGCCGCATAAATCCACCATGTCCGGCACGCGGATGAGAACGCCCACGCGCGCCAGCCCGACGAGCGCCACGGCCAGCACCAGATTCATGGCCGGGCCGGCCATCGTCACGAGAATGTCGTCGCTCCGCGGATGCCGCAAATTATACGGATTGACGGGAACCGGTTTCGCCCAGCCAATCAGGAACCGCCCCACGGGCGTGAAAAGCATTATCAACGGCAGCAGCACCGTGCCAATCGGGTCAATATGCACCAAGGGATTCAACGAGACGCGGCCTTGCAGCCTGGCCGTGTCGTCGCCGCATTTCAAGGCCACCCACGCGTGGCCGAATTCGTGAAACGTCAGCAGGATGACCAGACCGAGGTAGGTGATCAACCCGTTGACGATGACATTGCCCGTGTTTGCATCCATCGCCCCAGTTTACCGCCCGCGCGCCCGCCGGTCGAGGCGGAAGGCAAAAGGAATTGCCCTGCCGGGTGGAATTTGCCATCCTAAGAAACGTTTTAACCAAAAACATTATTTCCGATTATGCCATTGCTTGAGGGAAAATTCGGCGTCGTCTTCGGGGTTGCGAACCAACGTTCCATTGCCTGGGCCATCGCGCAGGCGTGGGCGCGCGAGGGGGCGAAACTCGCGTTCACCTACCAAGGTGACCGGCTCAAAGAGAACGTGGAGGAACTCGCGGGCACGTTCGGCGCCGACACCCTCATCCTCCCGTGCGACGTGACCAAGGACGAGGAAATCGCGAACGTATTCAAAACCGTCGGCGAAAAATCCGGCAAATTGCATTTGCTCCTGCACTCGGTGGCCTTCGCGCCGAAGGCCGCGCTGGAAGGTGAATTCGTCAATACCAGCCGCGAGGCGTTCCGCGTCGCGCATGACGTCAGCGCCTATTCGCTCGTCGCGCTCGCCCGCGCCGCGGCGCCGTTGATGACCGAGGGCGGCAGCATTGTCGCCATGAGCTATTACGGCGCGGAAAAAGTCGTGCCGCACTACAACGTCATGGGGGTGGCCAAGGCCGCGCTCGAAGCCAGCACGCGTTATCTGGCCTACGACCTCGGCCCGAAAAAAATCCGCGTCAACTGCATCAGCGCCGGCCCGGTCAACACGCTGGCCGCGCGCGGCATTAGCGGATTCAGCGAAATGCTCAAGCAATACGAGGCCAGATCGCCGCTGAAACGCAATGTGTTGCCCGAAGAACTCGGCGCAACCGGCATGTTTCTCGCCAGCGACGGCGCGGCGGCCATCACCGGCCAGGTGATTTACGTGGATTGTGGCTACCAGATCATGGGAATGTAATCATCCCTTACGCGGGACGAATCATCTCGAACCGGTCGCGCGTGCGGCAATACCAGTTCGGCGACGACATGCGCCCGATGAGAAAAAGCTTGTCCGTGTGGATCCGTTTCTTCTCCGCGTCGAACAATTCATCGCGCAAATGGAGGCGTTTGATCAAGCCGATCACCACGCGGTTGCCGCCGATTTGCAACGTGCCCCATTCGGCGCATTCGAGACTGGCCGGGGATTCGGCGATGCGCGGCGGTTTAACGATGGAAGACGGCACCGCGCGCAGTCCGGCGCGGACCAGTTCGTTTTCGCCGTAAGGCAGCGACGCGGCGCATTGGTTCATCGCTTCGGCAATTGTTTCGTCCACGAGGTTCACGACGAATTCATGTGTGGCGCGGACGTTGAGGGCGGTGTCTTTGGGCGTGCCGTTGTCGCGGTCGCCGGGCGCAAACGTGCAGATGGGCGGATTCGCGCCCATGACGTTGAAGAAGCTGAACGGCGCGGCGTTCACTTTTCCGTCCGCGCTGATCGTCGTCACCAAAGCAATCGGTCGCGGCGTAACGAGGCTGACCAGCAACGGATACGCGCGGTGGGCAAATTCCTTTTCCAGATCGAGTTCCATATCGCTGAACACTATGGCAATCGTTGCAGGCGCGCAACATAAGTGCCGTCCACATCATCCACAAATGGCAGCAACTCGTGTTCGTATTCCAGCTTAAATTCCTCGTGCTCGCATAAAAACTGTTTCACGACCTCGCCATTTTCCTCGGGTTCCAGACTGCAGGTGCTGTAAACCAAAACGCCGCCGGGTTTCAGCTTTGCCGCGGCCTGTTCAAGCAACGCCAGTTGCGCCGTGCGGAGGCGTTCAATTTCCTCCGGCCGGATCCGCCAGCGCAAATCCACGCGCCGGCGCATCACGCCGGTGTTTGAACACGGCGCGTCCACGAGAACACGGTCGAATTGTTGGAGTTCGCGCTTTAGCGTATCCGGGGTGCAAGCTGAAGCTTGAACTCCAACACGCCGGGCCGGAGGCCGGCGCTCCAATTCCTCGACGCACGTCACGCCAAGCCGCGCGCAGTTTTCTTCGAGCAATTTCAGGCGTTCCCTGGAATTGTCCATTGCCACAATGCGGCCCTGGTTGTTCATCAATTGCGCGATGAACGTCGTCTTGCCGCCGGGCGCGGCGCACAAATCCAAAATCGTCTCGCCGGGCTGTGCCCCGAGTTTGCTTGCCGCGAGCAGCGTGCCGGGGTCTTGAATGTAAAACCAGCCCTGTCGGAAACTTTCCAGCCCCGCCAGCGGCGGATGCGACTTCAGCTCAAAGAGCAGATTTTCTGCAAGCCAGTCATGCCGGACAAAATCATATTCCACGTTTTCCTCACGCCAGCGGGCAAGAAGCGCGGCGGCACATTCATCCAGAGAGGGACGGCGTGCCGTCCCCAATATTTTGGTTTGATTTGGGACGCCGACACGGCGTCCCTCCCAAATTTTCAGTATATTGACCCGCGCGAACGTTTTTGGCGGCGTGTTGTTCCAGGCGAGCAATTGCGCGGTCCGTTCCGGCCCCCAGCGCTGTTCCCAGCGCGCAACCAGCCATTCCGGATGCGACCAGCCGAGCGCGGGCTGTGAAATTTTCAAATCGGCCAGAAGTTTTTTGGTGGCGCCGGCTTCGCGCAAATAGCCGCGCAGGACGGCATTTACGAAACCGGCTTGCGCGCCGAAGCCGTTCTGCCTGGCCAGTTCGACGGTTCCGTTCACGGCGGCGTGGCCGGGAATCCGGTCGAGCCAGAAAATCTGGTAGAGGCCGAGCCGCAGCAGGCTTTGCAGGGCGGGTTTTTGGTTGCGTCCGCCGGTTTTGCGGGCGATGAGCCAGTCAAGCGTGGCCTGCCAGCGGACGATGCCATACAGGATTTCCTGGCAAAGCCCGCGGTCGCGGGGCGAAAGTCGCGCTCCCGCCAGCGCATTTTCGAGCAAATCCTCGGTAAATCCGCCATCAGCGCGCCGTTGCTGCAAAAGGCGCACCGCGATTTGTCTTGGATTTTTGCCGGTCACGATTATTAATAAGGGCATTGTGCTTTCATGACGCGACAAAAACGATGCTTTTATGAGAGAGGAATTTGAGAAATTGGCCGCCGCCGGCAAGATTGAAGGGCGGCATGTTGAACCGCTGACCAGACTGGCGACGGGCGGATTTTGTATGCACCGCAGTTGGGGCTTTGGCCGGATCAAGACCGTGGACACGGTGTTCGCGCGGTTCACGATTGATTTTCCGGGCAAGCCGGGCCACACGATGGACCTGGCGTTCGCCGCCGAATCGCTCAAGCCGATTTCCAAGGAACACATTCTTGCGCGCAAGGCCGCCGACCTCGAGGGGCTGCGCCAGTTGGCCGCGCATCACCTGGATTTGATCAAGGTCGTGTTGAACAGCTACGACGGCCGGGCGACGACGGACCAGATTCAACAGGTGCTCGTGCCCGATGTCATCCGCGACGACTGGAAGAAGTGGTGGGAAACCACGCGCCGCGAAATGAAAAAGGACGGTCATTTCATCGTGCCGCTGAAAAAAACCGAGCCGGTCGTTTATCAGGCGCAGGAAACGTCGCTGCAGGAGCGTTTGCTGGTGGATTTTCGCAAGGCCAAGGGGCTGAAAGCGCGGGTGGCCGTCGCCGGGGAAGTGTTTAAAAATGCGTCCGATTTGACCGACAAGGCGGCGGCGGCCGGCGAAATCATCGCCGCGCTGAACACCGAGATTGCGTCGCATCAGCGCACCCAGCCCGCCGTCGCGCTCGAAGCGGTCTTTGCCCGCGATGATTTGCGCGCCATCGCCGGCCTTTCCCCCGCCGAGGGCGACATCACCACCGCGCAAATCTGGGCGCAGGACGGCGTCAAATTCGGCCCGGTGCTGGAATTGGTTCCGGCGGCCAAGCATCATCGCACGCTGGAATCGTTCCGGGCGGCGAACCCCGACCGCTGGATCGAAATCCTGCGCGGATCGCTCAACATCGTTTCCGCCAAGCTCTGCCGCGAGTTCGCCAGTTTGCTGATTCAGGAGGGCAAAATGGACGCGCTCAAGGAAACCCTCGCGCGCCTCATCAACCAGCACACCGCGGGCAGCGAAGTGCTGCTCTGGCTCGGACGCGACCGCAGCGACGCCTACGCCGACGTCCTCGGCCCGGAGGTGTTCCGCGCCATGCTCACCGCCATGGAACGCGATCAATTCAACGAGAAACGCTCCAACCGCCTGCGCGAATTCATCCTCGACGACCACGAATTGCTGGCCGAGTTGACCGCGTCCGCCGACATCGAAGTCATCAAAGACCTCACGCGCGCGCTGCAATTTTCACCCGTGTTTGATGACATGGACAAGCGCTCGCTCCTCGCGCGGCTCGTCAAGGCGCATCCCGCCGTGCAATCGCTCGTCAGCGGCGAACAGACCAAGCAGGACGTCACGCTGCTCGTTTCGTGGGAAAGTCTCGAACGCCGCAAGGGCGAATACGAGGACCTGGTGCAGAAGAAAATCCCCGCCAACTCGAAGGAAATCGCCATCGCGCGCAGCTACGGCGACCTCAGCGAAAATCACGAATACAAGGCCGCCAAGGAGATGCAGAAAATCCTCATGCGCCGCAAGGACGAACTGGAAACCCAGCTCACCCGCGCCCGCGGCACGGATTTCTCCAACGCGCGCACCGACGCCGTCAGCATTGGCAGTGTCGTGCTGGCCACCGACCTCGGCACGAACCAGTCGGAAGCCTTCACCATTCTCGGCGCCTGGGATTCCGACCCGGACAAGGGCGTCATCAGCTACCTTTCACCCGTCGGCGCGGCGTTGCTGAATCACAAGGTCGGCGAGGAAGTGGAATTTGAATTTCACGGCGCGAAACACCGGCATCGCATCGAAAAAATCGAGCCGTGGAAACTGGGAAATGCAAACGGGCCAACCCTGCAACCGGCCCAGGCCCAGGCGCAGGTTTGAAAATTTTATTTTCGATTTACGATATACGATTTACGTGACGGTTGGATTGTCGGAATAATTCGCAAATCGTAAATCGCACATCGTAAATGCCTTCAGCCTTTGCCGCCGAAGGTCACGAAATCGTCCAAATCCAGCACGTCAAACCACGTCGCAATGTCCGTGCGCTGGGGCGCGTTGTTTTTGTGCAGGCCGTTGAAATACTCGCGCGAATCCGGATTGTCCGGCGCGCGCTGTTCCTGCCACGCCGACCACGCAATGATTTCCGGCGCGGTGCGTTTGTGTTTCGCGTGTTTCTGAATCCATTTGAGAATTTCGCCGTCGCTCTTGTTCAATTCCTTCTTCAAGGCTTTGGAATCAATGCCGACGAATTCCAGGAACCCCTGGTCGAGCGGACAGGCATAATGGTATTCGCCGTGTTTGCCGGCAACGGTGGCCCGGCCCTTGTCCAACATCCGCGGCAGAATCACGTAGCCGCCGAGCCGCACGCGTGGACTGCGCGGCGGGAACTTCGTCAAATCAGGTGTGTGTAATGACATAATTGTTTTTGAATTTGGTTTTTGTTTCATTGTCGTCTTTCGACTGCCAAAATTGCCCTGAAAATGCCGAATTGCAAGTGGCGTCCGAAAAATTTATCCTGGTCGCGTGAAAAACTCCGGCAAAGCCCTGCTCGCCGCGCTCCGCCTCATCGGCCTCGCCGGCGTGGCGGTGCTCGCGCTGCTGGCCGCCGCGTTTCTAGGCAGGTTCATGGCCTTTGTGGCGTTCCGCCTTTTCCGCCTGCCGTTTGGCCTTGATGTCGCGTTTCAGGGCATCCCGGATTGTTTGATTTGGGTTTTGATTTCGCTGTGGGTGCTTTTCGTCGTGTTCACTTTTTATTTTTTCCGCGACCCCGACCCGCTGGTGCCAACGGCCGCAAATCTTGTCGTCTCGCCCGGCCACGGCAAGGTGGACGCGATTGACACGGTGAACGAGCCGGAATTCATGGGCGGCGAATGCCGGCGGATTTCGATTTTTCTTTCGGTCATTGACGTGCATGTGCAATGCGCGCCCGTGGCGGGCCGCGTCGCCTGTTTCAAACACACACCCGGCCAGTATCTCAGCGCGCTCAAGGCCGAGTCGGCGCAGTTCAACGAAAACGTGCTCATCGGCCTGGATGTCGCCGAGCCACGCGGCGAAAAAATCGGCGTGCGCCTCATCGCCGGCGTGATTGCCCGCCGCATCGTGCCGTGGATCAGGGAAAACGACACCGTCCAGCGCGGTGAACGCATCAGCCTGATTCAATTCGGTTCGCGGGTGGACGTTTACCTGCCGCCGCGCGCGAAAATCCGGGTGAAGCTTGGCGACAAGGTGGCCGGCGGTGAAACTGTGATTGCTGCTTTCGATTAAATATGACCGAACCTATTGCCCCAAAACCGCCGCTGAATGATTCGGACGACAGCCGGCTCAAAATTTATTTCCTGCCGAATCTGCTCACGGCCGGCAATCTGTTCTGCGGCTTTGTGGCGCTGACGAAAATCGTCGAGGCCGATCCGCTGGCCGATGAATACTTCGGTCAAATCAAGCTCGCGCTTGCCTTCATTTTGCTGGCGTGCATTTTCGACCTGCTCGACGGGCGCGCGGCGCGCCTGGGCGGCGCGGACAGCCCGTTCGGGCGCGAATTCGACTCGCTGGCGGACCTGGTTTCCTTCGGCGTGGCGCCGGCGTTTCTGGTGCAGCGCGTCGTGCTGGCAAATGTGTTCGGCGAATACCGGCAAATCAGCTGGTTCATCGCGTCCATTTATCTGCTCTGCGGCGCGTTCCGGCTGGCGCGTTTCAACTGCCTGTCCGCGATGGCCGGCAGCGGCAGCGGCAAGGATTTTCTGGGCTTTCCCATTCCCTCGGCGGCCGGTCTGGTGGCGTCGCTGACGCTGCTCATCATCCATTTCAATGAAAAAGCGAAGGACCTCGGTCACTGGAATTATCTGCTGGCGGTTGTGTTGGTGTTTTTGTCGGCCATGATGGTCAGCACGGTGCGGTATCCGAGCTTCAAATCACTCGGCCTGCGCTCCCAGAGCACGTTCACAAAGGCCATTGGTGCGGCGCTCTTTCTGGGCTGTCTCCTGATTTTGCGCGAAAAAATCCTTTATTACGTGCTGCCGGCGTTCTTCACGCTCTATCTCGTCTATGGTTTCGTCCGGCCGAGCATCTCGCGCGCGTGGCGCCGCGAAATTGAAGAGGAAGACGAGGACGACCCGGGCGAGGCCCATTAAAACCATGCCGGAACAGACCGCCATCATTTTCATCTCGGCGCTCACGGGTTTTGTCAGCGGTCTGCTGCTGTCCATGCCCGTCGGGCCGGTGAATTTGACGATCATCAACGAAGGCGCGCGGCGCGGCTTCGCCTGGGCCGTGCTCATCGGCCTCGGCGCTTCGGCCATGGACGTGATTTACTGCTCAATCGCGTTCATGGGGTTTTCGTCCTTCTTCGGCAGCCGCATTGTGAAAGCGTCAATGGAAGTGTTCAGCTTCGCGTTCATGCTGTTTATGGGCGTGAAATTTCTCACGGCGAAATCCGTCATCGCGCCCACGCAACTCGGCGCCGCCGCCAGCCGCATCGAAAAACGCATTGACGAAAAACTGCACCCACACTCGGCGTTTATGATCGGCTTCGCGCGCGTGCTGGGCAACATGGGCGTGTTGTTGTTTTGGATCGTGGCGGCCGCCTATTTCATGTCGCACGAGGCCTATTTCACCGCCCACGAGTGGGTGGAGGACACCATCGCCGCCAAGGCGGCGTTCATCACCGGCGTGGCGCTGGGCGCGAATTTGTGGTTCTGCGCGCTCAGCTACGGTGTGTCGCGCGGGCGGGGACAGTTCAGCGAACAAGCCCTGTTGCGCATGGAGCGCTTTTCCGGCGTTTGCCTGCTCGCCATCGGATTATACGATGGCGTGCATATCGCCTGGCTGTTGGCCAGACATCGAATGTGACCCGCGACGGGATTTTTACCCATTATGCTCAAAGCCGGAATCGTCGGTCTGCCCAACGTCGGCAAATCCACGTTGTTCAACGCCGTCACCCGTTCGCACAAGGCGCCGGCGGAGAACTATCCTTTCTGCACCATCGAACCGAACCTCGGCGTCGTCACCGTGCCGGAACCGCGCCTCGAACCGCTCGCGAAAATTGCGAAAACACAAACCCTCATCCCGGCCACCATTGAATTCGTGGACATCGCCGGCCTCGTGAAAGGCTCGTCGCACGGCGAAGGCCTGGGCAACAAGTTTTTGAGCCACATCCGCGAAGTGGACGCCATCGTGCATGTCGTGCGTTGCTTTGAAGACCCCGACATCATGCACGTCACCGGCGGCATTGATCCCGTGCGCGACATCGAAATCGTCAACACCGAACTGGTGCTGGCCGATATCGAAACGGTCAAAAAACGGCGGGAGAAAATATCCAAGGACGTGAAACGCGGCGACAAACACGCGTTGCTGGAGGAACACCTGCTGGAACAGATTGGCGCCCATCTGAACACGGGCAAACCGGCCAACACGCTCGCGCTCCCGCTGGCCCCGGATGAGAAAATCGTCCAGCGCAGTTTCTTCCTGCTGACCGACAAGCCAACCGTCTTCGCCTGCAACGTCAAGGAATCCGACCTGGCCACGGCGGACAAAAATCCGTTCGTCCAAAAGGTGCGCGATTACGTGAAGACCCACCTCGCGTGCGAAGCCGTTGTCGTCAGCGCGCAGATTGAAAGCGACCTCATTGACCTGTCGCCGGAGGAGGCCGGGGCGTATTTGAAGGAACTCGGCGTTGCGGAATCCGGCCTCGGCCAGCTCATCCGCGCCGCGTATCACGTCCTTGGCTTGCGGACGTTTTTCACGTTCAACGAAAAAGAGGTCCGGGCCTGGACAATTCACGCCGGCGACACGGCGGCGAAGGCCGCCGGGACCATCCACACCGACTTCGAGCGCGGGTTCATCAAGGCGGAAACGGTGAACTGGGACGACTTGGTGAAGTGCGGCTCGGTCAGCCACGCCCGCGAGACCGGCCACTACCGCATCGAAGGCCGTGATTACGTCGTGAAAGACGGCGACGTGCTGCTGTTCAAATTTAACGTCTGAATTTCTGGGAGGGACGCCGTGTCGGCGTCCCAAAAATAAATCAGGGACGGCGGCACGCCGTCCCTCCCAATCAACCCAATTTGTATCTCTGCATCTTTGGGTCCACTTCCTGTGCCCAGGCGTCAATGCCGCCGCGCAGACAGCGCACATTCTGCAATCCATGCCCCATGAAATACGCCGCCGCATCCAGACCGTTTTTGCCCGCGTGATCAATGACCACAATCGGTTCAGCGTTTGAACCGCTCGCCATGAGTTTCTGCATCACGTCCTGTGACAATAAAACCGAACCTTTGATATGCACTGCCTCAAATTCCTCGCGCGAGCGGACATCCACCAGTTTCACCGATTTGTCCTGCTGTAAAAGTTCTGCGAGTTCCTTGGGCGAAATCAAAACCTTTGCGTCCTGCTCGTGGCTGGACTGGATATGTGTCAGCACTTCGGCCACGTCGAGATTGCCATTGCGCGCGCAGACCTGCGCCAGCGTTTCGTCCGGGCCGAACCCGCAACTGCTGCAGCCGCCGATGTGATACCGGCGGAACAACGCCCGCTGCGCGCCGGGAAAGGCTTCCAACACCTCGCGCATCGGTGAATGTGAAGAAATCATAAAGACTAAAGAACATTTCCTTCCCGCGCGTTTCGCGCATAAGCAAGAAGCTTTTTGTCCAATTTCGTTTTGCTCAAAAATCGGTCAATTATTTCTTGGACTGCTGCTCGGCGCGAATAAGACATTTCGCTTAAACCATGAAATGCACCTTCACGACAAGCTCTGTGTTCAATGGTTAAAGTTTTCTCAAGAACATTTAAAACAGCATCCTGAATTTCTCCGCCGTTCGGCGTCTCCTTCAAGTAAGTGATTGGGCAAATGTCCCAAAACATATAACAGCTCGAATTTAGTGGCGAACCTTCTTCGGATAAATGTCCAAGCGTTTCGGCGCAACGTTTGGCGAAACAATCTGAATACAAATAGAAAATATTTTTAATTGCTTCCAATCGTTTTGCCAGTGGAAACTCTGCACTTTTCAACGAATGCATGAAATTTGGTCCTGAAGTGCTGACAACATACCAAATTCCTTGGTCAACTTGTTCGTCTGTATATTTTGTTAAATCTTTGCCTGCATTTAGAAATGTTTGGCTGATCAGTTCCGTCATTTCATCGTCGGAGGTTTCAAACAAAGACGCATCTTCAACAAAATACCATTGCGGGAGTTTGTCTGTGACTTCATGATCGAAGACATGTTTCAACCACTCTTGGTATCGCGAACTCATTGCCCGAAAAATTTCTGGATCTCCTTCACCACTTCCACAAACCGGTCCACCTCGGCTTTGGTGTTGTAGAAATAGAAACTCGCGCGGGCGGTGGATTCCACGCCGAGCCGGTGCATGAGCGGTTGGGTGCAGTGATGCCCGCCGCGCAACGCCACGCCCGCCTGATCCGCCAGCGTCACCACATCGTGCGCATGAACGTCCTTCAGCAGAAAACTCACCAGCCCGGCCCTGCCGGTTTTCGGGCCGAAAAGGCGGATGTTTTTAAGCGCGGCAAGTTGGGCGTAAGCATAGCTCGCGAGTTCCTGGTCGTGTTTCCAGATATTTTCGCGTCCGATGGCGTCGAGATACTCCATCGCGGCGTGTAGACCAATCGGGCCGGAAATGTCCGGTGTGCCGGCCTCGAACCGGTGCGGCGCTTTTTTGAATTCGGTCTTTTGATATTCGACGGACAAAATCATTTCACCGCCGCCCTGATACGGCGGCATCGCGTCGAGCAACTCCTGCCGGCCCCATAAAATGCCGATGCCGGTCGGCCCGCAGATTTTGTGACCGGAGAACGCGAGAAAATCACAGTCAATCTGCTGTACATCCACCGGCATGTGACCGGCGCTTTGCGCCGCGTCCACGAGGGTGGTGATGCCCAGCTTGCGTGCCCGGGCGCAAAGCTCGGCGACCGGATTCACCGTGCCGAGCGAATTCGAGATGTGGACCATCGAAAAGATTTTGACGCGCGGCGTCAACAATGATTCCAGTTGCGATAAATCAAGCAATCCTTCGTCGCCGGTGACGGGCACATAGGCGAGCTTCGCGCCGGTTTTTTGCGCGAGCAATTGCCACGGAACGAGGTTGCTGTGATGTTCCATTTCCGTGAGCAGAATCACGTCGCCAGCCTTGAGATTTTTCGCGCCCCACGAACTCGCCACGAGGTTGATGCCCTCGGTCGTGCCGCGGGTGAACACGATTTCCTCGGCGCTCTTTGCATTGATGAATTTCGCGGCGCGCGCGCGGGCGGCTTCGTAACCGGCCGTGGCGCGGTTGCTCAATTCGTGGATGCCGCGATGGACGTTGGCGTTGTCGTGTTCGTAGTAATGAACCAACGCATCAATCACCGCGCGCGGCTTTTGCGACGTGGCGGCGTTGTCGAAATAAATCAGCGGCTTGCCGTGGACCTGCTGGTCGAGGATGGGGAAATCCTTTCGCAGCGCGGCCCAATTTGTCTTCGAATCATTCATCAAAACTTTTAACCGCGGATTACACGGATTGCGCGGATGAATTTTAATCCGTGATATCCGCGCCATCCGCGGTTTTTCACTCACATCAAACCCAGTTGCAGCTTCGCCGCCTCGGTCATCATGCTCTGGTTCCATGGCGGGTCCCAGACCAGCTCGACGTTGGCTTCGTCAATCGGTTCGAGCGAGAGCAGTTTGTTTTGCACGTCCTGCGCGAGCGTCGGGCCCATGCCGCAGCCGGGCGCGGTCAGCGTCATTTTCACGTCGGCCTTGAAACTGTTTTCGCCCGCGGGCGTGAGATGACAATCGTAAATCAGGCCGAGGTCAACGACGTTGACGGGGATTTCCGGATCGTAACATGTCTTGAGCGCCTCCCAGACCTGTTTTTCGAGCCCGTCCTGCGTGACGGGGCCGGTCGCGGCCGTCACCGCCGCGGGTTTGACCTGGACTTCAAGGCCGAGCGCGTCGGCGTCCTTGTCCTCGATGCGGAACATGTTGCCGTTGACGACGACGGTGTAACTGCCGCCAAGCGATTGGGTGATGTAGGCGGTCTCGCCTTTCTGGAGCGTGACCTTGGTGCCGACGGGCACGACGGCGGCCTCCACGTCGCGGGTCAAAGTTTTTGCTTCGTTGGAATTCATAAAAAACTCAACTTAGTTTAATTTACCTTAGACATCATCGCCGTTATTGCCACCGAAATCAATCAGGTCTGTTCGTTTTCCGTGCTCACCGGTTTGGCATCGCCCTTGAGCGCCGCCATCACCGCGTGCCAGGAGAGAATCGCGCATTTCACCCGGGCGGGATATTTATGCACGCCCGCAAACACCGCCAGCTTGCCGACGTCGCCCTGAACGTTGCCGGTCGTGACCATTTCATGGACCTGCCCGAACATTTTTTCCACGTCGGTTTTCGTTTTGCCCTTCGCGAATTCCGTGAGCAACGACGCCGAAGCCTTGGAAATGCAGCAGCCGGAGCCGACAAAACTGATGTCCTTGATGGTGTCGCCGTCCAGCGCGAGAAAGAGTCTCAACTGATCGCCGCAAAGCGGGTTGTGACCCTGCGCCGAGCAGGTCGCCTGCGGCATCTCATGGAAATTCCGCGGCTGCTTACAGTGGTCAAGAATGACCTGCTGGTAAAGGTCGTTTAAGTCGTCAAACATGGCCGGAGATTAACCACGAATGGACACGAATAAACACGAATCAAATAGCGAAGTGAAGTTGCTGCGGATCCGTGACCCGCGGCCCGCCGTGAGACATTCGTGTCTATTAGTGTCCATTCGTGGTTGAAATTATTTGTCCGCCGCATGCAGGTTGGCCTCGAGCCGGTCCCACACGATTTTGTCCAGTTGCTCGCGCACCGGCCCACATTTCACGCGCTCGATGATTTCGCCGGCGAAGGCGTGGATCAACATCCGCCGCGCGGTGTTTTCCGGGATGCCGCGCGAGCGCAGATAAAAAATGGATTCGTCGTTCAACTGGCCGACAGTCGCGCCGTGCGTGCATTTCACGTCGTCGGCGTAAATTTCCAGTTGCGGCTTGGTGTCCGCCGTCGCGTCGTCGGACAACAGCAGATTTTTGTTCGTCTGCTTCGCATCGGTCTTCTGCGCGACGGGATGGACGTAAATCCGTCCGTGAAAAACGCCCCGGGATTTGTCATCGAGGATGCCGTTGAAATACTCGTGGCTGGCGCAATGCGGCTGCGCGTGCTCAACAATCATGTGATGATCGGCCAGTTGTTCGCCGCGCGTGAGGTAAAGACCGTTGAGGACGCATTCCAATCCTTCACCGGCGAGCTTCGTGCGGATGTTGTTCCGTGAAAGTTTCGCGCCGAGGGCGAACGAGTGCAGCCTCACGTTGCTGGCGCAGCCGAATTCACCGGCGATGGTCGCGATGTGGAAGGCGTCGGCGGCCTCGTCCTGAAATTTCACGTGTTCCAACGCCGCGTTGTCGCCCGCAAAAATTTCCGTGACGGCGTTCGTGAAATAGGCCGCGCCGCCCAGGGTGACGTGGCTTTCGATGATTGTCGCCTGGCTGCCGGCCCCGGCAATGATGAGGTTGCGCGGCTGCACCGTCGTGCCCGTGTCGCGGGAGGTCGAAACGAAGAGCAAATGAATGGGTTCCGGCACAACTTGTCCCGCCGGAATGTGAATGAACGCCCCGTCGTGAAAGAACGCCTGGTTCAAAGCCACAAAAGGGTTGCCCTCCGCGACCGCGCACCGCGCCAGATATTTTTCGACCTTTCCCCCGTGCAAAGCGCCGCGCAGGGACCCGATTTCGAGATTCCCGTCCTTGTCTTCCGGCTGGTCGCCGGTGAATCCCTTGCAATAATGCCCGTCCACGAAAACCAAACGCCGGCACTTCATCTGGCTGAAGGCAAACTGGTTGAGATCATCGCAGGCAATGTCGGTCCTGACCGGCGCGAACACCGGCTTGAACGGCAACCGGGCGAGCGGCGCGACATTGGTAAAGCGCCAGTCCTCATCGTGCAAGGTCGGGAAGCCGAGTTCGGTGAAGCGCGCCATGCCGGCCTGGCGAAGCGGCAACAACCAGGCTGGCTGGTCCGGTTCCGGCTCGAAACGCCGGAATTTTTCCAAAAACGGTTCGGCAGCCCGGCCCGGCTTCTTTTGTGTCGTTGGTGTCATGATTTGATCGTCCAATCTCCAAAATTAGACCGTCAATCTCCCATGCCCGGTGCCGCCACGCAAGTCTGGAGCAAACTTGGCAGCAGTTTAATTTGAAATTGGTGGGTGCGCCGATGCGGCGGCGCACGGCGGTGCGGCAGCACCGCCGCCACCCAATTAGGGCACTACCGCAAACTTGCGTTCGGGCGCGCGGCTGGCAACTTGAGGGAACATGCTGGCACAAGACGACATCCGGAACGCGCTGAAGGCGGTCAAATACCCCGGCTATTCGCGCGACATCGTTTCGTTCGGACTGGTGAAGGAGATTTCCATCACGAACGGCGCGGTAGGCGTTTCGATGCAATTGACCTCGCCGAACCCCGACGCGGCGCGGCAAATCAAGGCCGACGCCGAACGTGTTTTGAAAAATCTGCCGGGCGTCAGCGGCGTTCAGGTCGAAGTGCTGCAACCGGCTGCCAGCCAGGCCGCGCCGGGAAATCCGTTTGCCAGCCAGGGCAAAGTCCCCGGCGTCCGGCGCGTGGTGGCCGTGGCCAGCGGGAAAGGCGGGGTTGGCAAATCCACCGTGTCGGTGAACCTCGCCTGCGCGTTGAAACACCTCGGCGCGCAGGTTGGCGTGCTGGATTGCGACATTTACGGTCCGAGCATTCCGCTGATGATGGGTGTTCACAAACGGCCGACGGTCAGTGAAGACGAGCGGCTCGTTCCGCCGACGGGGCATGGCGTTAAAGTGATGAGCATCGGCCTGCTGCTGACGGACGAGCAGCCGGTGATCTGGCGCGGACCGATGATTACAAAGACCATCCAGCAATTTCTATTCGCGGTCGAGTGGAGCGGACTGGATTTCCTGCTGGTGGATTTGCCGCCGGGCACGGGTGACGCGCAACTCTCGCTGTGCCAGGCCGTGCCGCTGGACGGCGGCGTCATCGTGACCACGCCGCAGGAGGCGTCGCTCGGCGTGGTGCGCAAGGGCATTGCGATGTTCAACAAGGTGAACGTGCCGATTCTCGGCATCGTCGAGAACATGAGCTACTTCACCGCGCCTAACGGCGAGCGCGTGGAAATTTTCGGTCACGGCGGCGGCCGGGCGGAGGCCGCGCGGCAAAACCTGGCGTTTCTCGGCGAGGTGCCGATTTTTACTGAAATCCGCGAAGCGGGCGACCAGGGCGTGCCGGTGGTTGTTTCCGCGCCGAACCATCCGGCGGGGCAGGCATTTATTCAGATTGCCGGGGCACTGCGGAAAAGGCTGGGTTGAATGATTCATAACCTGTTTACTTCAAATTACTTGGCAATGCAGATTTCCATTGCTAAATTCCCGGGTCGGATTTAAGTTTTAGTTGCGAACTTTGCATTTAATCTATGTCGGAAGCTATAAAAGAGACGGCAACGGCGAACGATTTTCTGAAGCATTCGTCGCTCTACCGCGAGTTCCAGGCGGAACGCGAAGAAATCCTCCGGCACAAGTGGATTGAGTCGGAAAAGGCCGGGCACGACATCGGCTTTGAGCGGGCGCTGACGGATTGGATCATCAAGCACCGCGCAAGCTGGCGCAAAACCCGCCAGACCGCCGCAAACTAAATCGTGTTCCTTTAACGCGGCCCCGTGAGGCCGCGAAGGGAAAATGAAAACAAAACGCGCAACGCGAATCGGCTCCACCCGGTGGAGCGGGTTCGCGATTTTGTTTTCCCAATCGTTCTCGTGCTCCTTCACGTTCTTGTCCTCGATTTTGGACCTTTCGATTGCGAGAACGCACCCACCCTCAACCCTCAACTCTCAACCCTCAACGAACCTTAATGCCTGAACCCGCCGTCATCCTCGACGCCGTTGCGATTCAACGCGCGCTCACGCGCATCGCGCATGAAATTGCCGAGCGCAATGAAGCCAGCGCGGAAGTCGTGCTCGTCGGCATTCCCGCGGGCGGCGACCATCTCGCGGCCCGGCTCGCGAAAATTCTCGCCGGCATCTGGAACCACGCCGTGCCGGCGGGCATTCTCGACGTGAACATGCACCGGGACGATTTGAACCAGCGCGCCGCGCCCACAATTCATCCGACCGTCATCCCGTTCGACGTGACGGGCAAGACCGTCGTGCTGGTGGACGACGTGCTCTTCAGCGGCCGCACGACGCGCGCGGCGATGGACGCGCTGAACGATTTTGGCCGCCCGAAGAAAATCCAACTGGCCGTGCTGATTGACCGCGGCCACCGCGACCTGCCCATCAAGGCGGATTTTGTCGGCAAAAACGTGCCGACGGCGCTGGAGGAAAAAATTTCGCTGCGGCTCGTCGAATCCGGCGCGGCAAAGGACGAGGCGCTGTTGCAAAAGCCATGAAATGGACCCGCAAACATCTGCTCGACATCGAATCGCTCACGGCGGATGAAATCACGATCGTGCTCGACACCGCGCGTGCCTTCAAGGCCGTCGGCAAACGCACCATCAAAAAAGTCCCCGCGCTGCGCGGCAAAACCGTCGTGAACCTGTTCGTCGAGCCGTCCACGCGCACGCGCATCAGCTTTGAACTGGCCGAGCAGCGGCTGTCCGCGGACATCATCAATTTTTCCACCGAGGCTTCGTCGTTCAAAAAGGGCGAGACGCTCAAGGACACCGCGCGGAACCTCGAGGCCCTCAACGCCGATTTCCTCGTCATCCGCCACAGCGCGTCGGGCGCGCCGCATTTCCTGTCGCGCGTGCTGGGTGCGCACGTCATCAACGCGGGCGACGGCGCGCACGAGCATCCCACGCAGGCGTTGCTCGACGCGTTCACGATCCGCGAGAAAAAGGGAAAAGTCGCGGGGCTGAACGTGACGATTCTCGGCGACATCCTTTACAGCCGCGTCGCGCGCTCGGACATCTGGGCGCTCACGAAACTCGGCGCGAAGGTGACCCTCTGCGGTCCGGCCACGCTGGTGCCAAGGACTTTCGAGCAGATGGGCTGCCGCGTGACGCATGACGTGGATGAGGCCATCCGCGACGCGGACATCATCAATCTCCTGCGCATCCAGCACGAACGCCAGCGCAAGACGATGTTCCCCAGCATCGGCGAATACACCCAGCTCTATGGCCTCAACCAGGCGCGGCTCGCCAAAACCCGGCCCGACGCGCTCATCATGCATCCCGGCCCGATCAATCGCGGCGTGGAAATTGACAGCGAGATCGCCGATTGCGCGCGGTCGTTGATTTTGGAACAGGTGACCAACGGCCTGGCGGTGCGCATGGCCGTTTTGTTTTTGCTGAACGGCGGCAAGGGCCCGCAGGAAGTAGCAAATTAAAAACGCAGCGGCGGACGTCAGTCCGCTCTGATTGCAAAAAATTATGGAGCCGACTCGCGTCGGCTGCCACGAATCAAAGTCCGATCGGATGCCACGCGGTCTTGAGTTCGACCGTGTCGAGAATCCAATACGGGTCTTCGGCTTTTGCGGTGAACCAGTCAGCGCCCGCCAATGAACGGCTTGCGTAACGCTTGAGATTGATGGCCGTGCCCGACTGCAACGTTGCGCTCAACTCCACATTGCCTGCGCCGTCCACCACCGCGTTCACGTCCAGATGGCTGGCGATGTGCGGGACGATCTCGGCGCGCTTGCCGGTCAGGATGTTCACCACGCCGGCGGGCAGGTCGCTGGTGGCCAGAATTTCGGCGAAGGTCACCGCCGGCAGCGGGAATTTTTCCGACGGAATCACAATGGCCGTGTTGCCGCTCAAAATCACCGGGGCGAGAAGCGTGACCAGCGCGACGAGCGAAGGCTCATCCGGCGGGAGTACCACGACCACGCCGGTCGGTTCCGGGGTGGTGAAATCGAAGTGCGACGTTGCCACTGGATTCACGCTGCCGAAAACCTGCGAATACTTGTCCGTCCAGCCCGCGAAATAAACCAGCCGGTCAATGGCGAGTGTCACTTCGCGTTTCGCCCGGGCCGCGCTGGCACCCGTTGAACGCGCGATTTCGGTGACCAGTTCGCTCGCGCGGTTTTGGAGCATCTCGGCGGCACGATAAAGAATCTGTCCGCGATTGTAGGCGGTGGCGTTGCTCCAGCCGTCCACCGCCGAACGCGCGGCGACCACGGCGTCGCGGAAATCCTTGCGCGAGGCGTGGGCGAAATTATCGAGGTGCCCGCCCGCCGCCGACTTCGCAGGCAGGCAACGTCCGCTCTCGCTGCGCGGGAATTTGCCACCGATGTAGAGCTTGTAGGTTTTTTTGACGTCGAGTCGCGTTTTCATTTTGAAATCATTTCCGTTTGAAAAAAATGAGGAACAGACCGATTAGCATCGCCACCGCTCCGCCGATGTAAAGGTGCGTTGGCTTGTCGCCAGGAGATCCGGTGAACGCATTTTGCAACTGGCCGCCGATGGAGCGCGCCATGTTGTGTCCCCGGACGAGCAGGAAAACGCCGGTGGCCACGCAGATGGTACCGATTGCCTTTTGCATAAAAATCTTTCAGCCGGTTGAACTTTTATTTGAGTCTGCAATATGCCGCCAGCCCCTGCAATCCGCCTTCGCGCCCAAAACCGCTTTCCTTGTAGCCGCCAAACGGACTGGTCGGGTCAAACTTGTTGAACGTGTTCGCCCAGACGACGCCGGCGCGGAGTTTGTTGACGATTTTGAAAATCTTGCTGCCCTTGTCCGTCCAGACGCCGGCGCTCAGGCCGTAGGGCGTGTTGTTCGCGCGCTCGACGGCTTCCTCCGGCGTGCGGAAGGTCATCACGGCCAGCACCGGCCCGAAAATTTCCTCCTGGGCCACGCGATGCGAAGCCGTCACTCCCGTGAGGAACGTCGGCGGATACCAGTAGCCGCGCGCAGGCAGCGTGCAACTGGTTTGCACCACTTCCGCGCCTTCGTCCACGCCGCTCTGGACCAGCTCGCGAATTTTTTCCAGTTGCGGCTTGTTGTTGATCGCGCCGATGTCGGTGTTTTTGTCGAGCGGATTGCCGATGCGCAGCGTCTGGATGCGATCGCGTAGTTTCTTGACGACTTTCGGGAAAATATTTTCCTGCACCAGCAGCCGCGAGCCGGCGCAGCAGACGTGGCCCATGTTGAAATAAATCCCCGCGATGATGCCTTCGATGGCCTGGTCAATCGGCGCGTCGTCGAAGACAATGTTCGCCGCCTTGCCGCCGAGTTCGAGTGTGATGCGCTTGCCCGTGCCAACGACCATCTGGGCGAGTTGCTTGCCGATTTCCGTCGAGCCGGTGAACGCGATTTTGTTCACGTCCGGATGCTTGACGATGGCCGTGCCGGTGTCGCCCGTGCCGGTGACGACATTGACGACGCCTTCGGGCAATTCCGCCTCCTGGAAAATCTGCGCCAGCCGCAGCAGCGTGAGGCTGGTCGTCTTGGAGGGTTTGATGACGACGGTGTTGCCACAGGCGATTGCCGGAGCGATTTTCCACGCGGCCATGAGCAGCGGGAAATTCCACGGAATAATCTGGCCGGCGACGCCGAACGGCCGCGGGTGGCGGCCCGGAAAGGCGTAGTTCAACTTGTCCGCCCAGCCGGCGTGATAGAAAAAGTGCGCCGCCACGAGCGGCAAATCCACGTCGCGCGTTTCCTTGATGGGCTTGCCGCCGTCCATGCTTTCGAGCACGGCGAGTTCGCGCATCTTTTCCTGGATGATGCGCGCGATGCGGTAAAGATATTTGCCGCGCTCACGTCCGGGCATTTTGCTCCAGACTTTTTCGTAGGCGTGCCGCGCGGCCTTGACGGCTTTGTCCACGTCCGCTTCATCGCCGAGCGCGATCTCGGTGATCTTGTCCTCGGTGGCCGGATTGATGGAATCAAAATGCTTGCCCGAATGTGGCTTTACAAATTTTCCGCCGATGAACAATTCGTGTCGCGGCGCGATGAGGTAATTCTTGGATTCCTCCGGCGCGGGTGCGTAATCCCATTTGTCGCCGAACGTGAGCCGGCGTTCGCGCAGCGGAACAACCAAGTGCCCATTTTGTGGTTTGGCGGGCGAATTGCGCCCGACGGTTTTTAGTGCGGTAGTTTTGGTTTTCACGGTAGGGAAAAATAATCCGAGCCTTGATAATTTCCGTCCACGGTTTTGGCGATTTGCATGAGCACGTCGTTGAGGAGCGTGCTCGCGCCGAAACGGAACAGGTCGGGCGTGAGCCAGTCGTCGCCGAGGGTTTCCTTGACCATGACGAGATAATGGAGCGCCTGCTTGGCGTTGCGGATGCCGCCGGCGGGTTTCATGCCGATGCGGATGCCGGTGGCAAAAAAATGATCGCGGATGGCCTCCAGCATCACCAGCGTGACGGGCATGGTCGCGGCGGGCGAAACCTTGCCGGTGCTGGTCTTGATGAAATCCGCACCGGCCTGTATCGCGATTTCGCTGGCGAGACGGACGTTGTCGTAGGTGACCAGTTCGCCGGTTTCCATAATCACCTTGAGGTGCGCATCGCCGCAGGCTTCCTTCACGGCGGCGATTTCGTCGAAGACCTGGGCATGGTCGCCGGCGAGGAAGGCGTTGCGGTTAATCACCATGTCCACTTCGTCCGCACTGTCGGCCACCACGCGGCGGACTTCTTCGAGCCGGGTGCGGAGTGGAAATTGCCCGCTGGGAAACCCGGTGGCGACGGACGCGATTTTGACGGGCGAATTGCCGCCGAGAAATTTTCGCGCGAATTTCACCATGTTCGGATAAATACAGACGGCGGCGCAGGGTGGCACGATGTATTTCGGGTCGGCGGGCTGGAGCGCCTTGCGGCAGAGATAGACGATCTTGCCGGGCGTGTCTTTGCCTTCGAGCGTTGACAAATCCACCATCGAGACCGCCATTTTGAGTCCGGCGAGTTTGGCGCTGGTCTTGATGCTGCGTTTGGTGAACGCGGTGGCGCGCTCCTCGACCATGATCTGGTCAACGGAATGGCGAATGGCGAATGGCGAATGGTGAATTAACGGGGCGGTGGCGCCCGTTCTCATCAACGCGGTGGCTTTCATACGGCTTGAATTTGAAGGCGGAAAGGCGCGGCGTCAATGCGGTTTCAATGCGGTTTCAAGCCAGCGCGCGCGGAACAGCCTTCGCCAAGGCTACGGCCCGACAGGCGCTCGCCCCACCAAACGGCTTTACCGTTTAAACTTGCAGCAATTTGATTTGTTCGCCGTCCCTGGCGGCGGCTTCACCGAGGGTTTGCGCCTGATGTTTGCGGCGTTCGATGATGTGCTTGTCGAGCACCGGGTCGTAGGGCACGGGATAATTCCCATCGTAGCAGGCCATGCAGAACGATTCCTTCGCCAGCCCGGTCGCCTTGACCATGCCCGCCTGCGACAGGTAATGGAGCGAGTCGGCGTTCAAATATTTGCGGATTTCATCCACGGTATTGTTCGCCGCCATCAATTTCGTGCGGTCGGGAAAATCAATGCCATACACGCACGGGTTCATGTGCGGCGGACAACTGACGACGACGTGAACTTCCTTTGCGCCCGCTTCCTTGAGCGTCTTCACGCGCATCCGGCAGGTCGTGCCGCGCACAATCGAATCGTCCACGATGACGACGCGCCTGTCTTTGACGAGCGAGGCGATGAGATTCAACTTCACGCGCACGTCGAAGTCGCGGATGAGCTGCGTCGGCTGCAGAAAGCTGCGTCCGACGTAGTGGTTGCGGATGAACGCCATCTCGAAAGGAATGCCGGATTCCTCGGAATACCCCATCGCCGCGCACACGCCGCTGTCGGGCACCGGAATCACCAGATCGGCCTGGACGGGATGCTCGCGCGCCAGCTGCCGGCCCATTTCCTTGCGGACTTCATAAACGCTGCGGCCGCCAATCGTGCTGTCCGGCCGCGCAAAATAGACGTATTCGAAAATGCAAAACGCGCGCCGGGTGTGTTCGGGAAACGCCTGCAGGCTGGTCAGCCCCTTCTCGTTGATGATGACGATTTCGCCCGGTGCCACGTCGCGGACGAACTGGGCCTGAATCTGGTCGAACGCCACCGACTCGCTGGCCAGCACCCACGCGCCGTTCACGCGGCCAATCGAAAGCGGGCGAAAACCGAACGGGTCGCGCGCGCCGATCAATTCCTTCTCCGTCAGGATGACGAGCGAATAGGCGCCCTCGATGTGACGCATCGTCTGCACGAGCGTGTTCTCCATGCCGCCAATGGTCGGCTGCGCCAGCATCATGATGATGATTTCGCTGTCCACGCTCGTCTGGAAGACGAGGCCGCGGCGTTCCAGTTCGTCGCGGAGCTGGGCGGCGTTGGTGAGATTGCCGTTGTGGGCCACGGCAATCTGCCCGCGGGTGCAATCCACCGTGAGCGGCTGGGCATTGCGCAGGTTGGACGAGCCGGTGGTGGAATAGCGCGTGTGGCCGACGGCCACGTTGCCGACGAGGTCGTGCAGGATTTTGGGATTGAAGACCTGCGGCACAAGGCCCATGCCGTGATGCTTGAAAAATTTCCCCTCGTGGCAGGTGACAATACCGGCGCTTTCCTGGCCGCGATGTTGCAGCGCGTAGAGACCGTAGTAGGTGAGCTCGGCGGCATTCGGATGGCCGAAAATGCCGAACACGCCGCAATAGTGTTTGGGATAGTTTTGCTGTTGCATCGCCCGCGCCGCTGCATTCTCGCAAAAGCCGGGGGCCCGCGCAAGCCGGAATTGAAACCGTTTGTCCAATATGGATTTTGCCTGCAACCCGGAGTTGTGGTAAACGAGCCGGAGATTGAAAGCGCTCATCGAAACCAGAAACACACGGCCCGAACGGGTTTTCCTCGTCGGCGCCGAATTCAAATCGCGCCGCCGCGCGGACACGCGCGATTCACTCGCCGAACTCGGTGAGCTGGCCGCAACCGCGGGCGGCGAGGTCGTCGGCGACGGTTTTCAAAAACTGGACGCGCTGGCGCCCGCCACTTTCATCGGCAAGGGCAAGGCGGAGGAATTCGCCGGACTTTGCCGGCGCCAGGACGTGGACACCGTGATTTTCGACGACGACCTTTCGCCCGCGCAATGCCGCAACCTCGAAAAAATCTTCAACTGCAAGATCCTCGACCGCACGGCGCTGATTCTCGACATCTTCGCGCAGCGCGCCCGGACGCGCGAAGGCAAACTGCAGATCGAACTGGCGCAACTCCAGCATCTGCTGCCGCGCCTCACCCGGTTCTGGGGACACCTGTCGCGGCAGGCGGGCGGCATCGGGATGCGGGGCGGCGAAGGCGAATCGCAGCTCGAAGCCGACCGCCGCAAGGTGCAGGAGCGCATTGACAAAATCATCCGCGACCTCGACGCCGTCCGGCGCCAGCGCGCGACGCAGCGCGCCGGACGCCAGCGCAGCCAGTGGCCGCTCGCGTCCATCGTCGGTTACACCAACGCCGGCAAATCCACGCTGCTCAACGCGCTCACCGGCTCGACCGTTCTGGTCAAGGACATCCTGTTCGCCACGCTGGACCCGGCCACGCGCCGCCTGCGCCTGCCGACGAACCAGAACGTTCTGCTGACGGACACCGTCGGCTTCATCAAAAAACTGCCGCACGGGCTGGTCGAGGCGTTCAAGGCCACGCTGGAGGAGGTCGTGCAGGCGGATTTGCTGCTGCACGTCGTGGACCTCAGCCATCCGCAGGTCGAGGAACAGATTCAGGCGGTGAATGCCGTGCTCGCCGAAATCGGCGCCGGCGGAAAGCCGACCATCATGGTCCTCAACAAACTGGACCGGCTCAACCCGGACGGGACCGGGGCGAACGGCGCACTGAACCGGCTGCAGGAAAATCATCCGCACGCGGTCGCAATTTCGGCGACAACGGGCGAGGGCATTCCCGCGCTGCTCGCGGAAATCAGCACGCAGTTGCGGCCCAAGCGGGAGTTTCTGGAACTGCGCGTGCCGCACGAACAGTCCGCCGTCATCGCGCGGCTGCACCAGGTCGGCCAGGTCATCGAAAGCAGCTATCGCGGGCCGCAGGCGCGGTTCAAGGTCCGCATTCCGCCGCATCATCACGATGAATTCGCGGCGTTCATCGTGCGGGACGGCCGGACGGGCCCCGTAAAATAATTTTGGCATCCGTTGCTTGCCCTGCGGCTGCGGCTCGCAATATATTGGCGGCGATATCCAGTTTATGTTGCCCGGCGGCCGCCAGTCCATCAATGTCAGCAACGTTCTCTCCGTCATCATGGGGGGCGGCCAGGGCACGCGCCTGTTCCCACTCACCAAGGAGCGCGCCAAGCCTGCCGTGCCGCTGGCCGGCAAATACCGGCTGGTGGACATCCCGATTTCCAACTGCATCAACTCCGGGTTCCGGCGCATTTACATTTTGACGCAGTTCAATTCCACCTCGCTGCACAGCCACATTTCGGGGACGTATAAATTCGACCTGTTTTCGAGCGGCTTCGTGGAAATCCTCGCGGCGCAGCAGACGCTTACCGACACGTCGTGGTATGAAGGCACCGCCGACGCCGTGCGGAAGAATCTCACCCACTTTCTCAATCACGATTTCGATTACCTGCTCATCCTCAGCGGCGACCAGTTGTATCGGATGGATCTGCGCCGCATCATCGGCCAGCACGCCGGGACCGGCGCGGACATCACCATCGCCACGATTCCCGTCAGCCGGCAGGCCGCGCCCTCGTTCGGCATCCTGCAAATCGGCGAAGACCGCCGCGTCGCGCGGTTCGCCGAAAAACCGTCCGACCCGGCCGCGCTCGACTCGTTGCGGCTGCCGGTCGAATGGCACTCAAAATTTGGCATCAAAGGCGGCGGCGAATTGTTCCTCGCCTCGATGGGCATTTACGTTTTCAACCGGGGCATGATCCGTGAACTGCTGGACAATCCGCTGAGCGATTTCGGCAAGCACATCATTCCGCACGCCATCAGTTCGCGCCGGGTGTTCGCCCACATTTTCCAGGGCTACTGGGAGGACATCGGCACCATCCGCTCGTTTTTCGAGGCGAACCTCGACCTCGTTTCCGAACTGCCGCGGTTCAACTTCTTCGACATGAGCGCGCCCATTTTCAGCCGGCCGCGGTATCTGCCCAGCTCCAAGATCAACGGCGCGCACATTGACCATGTGCTCGTCGCCGACGGCTGCATCATCAACCCTTCGCGCATCACCAACAGCATTATCGGCCTGCGCACCGTCATCGGCGCCAGCACCGAGTTGAACCGCGTCGTCATCCTCGGCAGCGACTATTACGAATCGCAGGAATCCGTCGAGGCCCAGGCGCGCGAAGGCAGGCCGCGCCTCGGCATCGGCACGAACTGCAAGATCGAAAACGCCATCATTGACAAGAATTCGCGCATCGGGAACAACGTGACGATTTCGCCCGCCGGCAAGCCGGAGAAGCTGGATCACGAGCTTTATTACATCCGCGACGGCATCGTCATCATCCCCAAAAACGCCGTCATCCCGCACGGAACGGTGATTTGAGTTGCGTAGCGCCATTTACTTTCCGCCGCTTGGCTGCTAAAACTTCCGTGTGCTCAACGACGACGCCATCTGGAAAAATCTCAATTCGCCGCGCCGGTTGTTCCTGATTGCCGGGCCGTGCGTGATTGAAAATGAAAAGCTGTGCCTGCAGGTCGCCGCTTCGCTCAAAAAAACCTGCGCGCGACTCGGCATCTTTTACGTCTTCAAGGCCAGCTTCGACAAGGCCAACCGCACTTCGGCAAAATCCTTTCGCGGGCCGGGCCTCGACGAAGGCCTGCGCGTGCTCGCCAAAGTGCGCGAACAACTCGGCGTGCCGGTGCTCACCGACATTCACACCGAGGCGCACGCCGCCGTTGTTGGCGAAGTGGTGGACATTCTGCAAATCCCGGCATTTCTCTGCCGCCAGACGGATTTGATTGAAGCCGCCGTTTTGACCGGCCAGATCGTGAATCTTAAAAAAGGCCAGTTCCTTTCGCCGGCTGAAATGGGACAGGTCGTGGAGAAAGCCAGACGCGCGGGCGCAAAAAAAATCCTGCTCACCGAGCGCGGCACAACCTTCGGCTACAACAATCTTGTGGCCGACCTGCGCTCGATTCCCATGATGCAGCGTTTCGGTTTCCCGGTGGTGTTCGACGCGACGCATTCGGTGCAGTTGCCGGGCGGCGGCGGCGACAAATCGTCCGGCCAGCGCGAATTTGCGCCCGTGCTTGCCCGCGCCGCGCTCGCCGCCGGAGCGAACGGCCTGTTCATCGAAACGCATCCGCGGCCTGACCGCGCGTTGAGCGACGGCCCGAACATGATTCCGCTGGCCGAAATGCCGGCGCTGCTGCGCGGGTTGCTTGCAATTTTCGAGGCAGCGAAGAAATGAACATCCAACATCCAACATCCAACATCGAACACCGAATGATTTCCGGCCCGCGAAGCTGTTCGTGGTTCAGTGTTCAATGTTCGGTGTTCGATGTTTCCCGTTTTTAACGTCTCATGCCCACGAAAATTCCCTCGCCACTTCGCTCGCGTCTTCGGCGTATAAAACTCTTCCTTTGCGATGTGGACGGCGTGATGACCGACGGGGCGGTGTTCATCGGCGGCGCGCGCGAAATCAAGCGCTTCCACATCCGCGACGGCCTCGGCCTGATATTTTTGCGCCGGGCCGGCTTCAAGGTCGGCTGGGTTTCAGCCCGGCCGTCGCCGGTGACGGAAGCTCGCGCGGCCGAGTTGAAGATTGATTTTCTCATCCAGCAGGGCGACCGGACGGGCAAGACCGGCGCGGTTGAAAAGCTTTTGCGGCGGACAAACCTGGATTGGGACGCCGTTTGTTTTGTGGGCGACGATGTGGTGGATTTGGGGCCGCTGCGACGCGCTGGTTTTGCGGTGGCGGTGGCCGATGCGCGGCCGGACGCAAAGGCGGCGGCGCATTACGTGACGCGCGCGCCGGGTGGCCACGGCGCGATTCGCGAAGTGGTGGAAATGATTTTGCAGGCGCAGGGGAAATGGGATTCCATTGTCGCGCATTACCAAAAGTGAACGGCGACACGTGACACGTGACCGGGAAAAAGCAAACGCGCGACCCATGAGCATTTCCGTCATCCGCCACCTGTCATCCGTCACCCGGCTTCTGGCCGCCGGCGCGGTTTTGTTTCTTGCCATTCCGAACGGGCGCGCACAACTGAACGGGGTCCAGCACGCGAGCGATTTCACGTCGGTCGAATACTTTGAGCCGCCGCATCAACAACAGATGAAATCGCGGTTGTCGGGCGCGGAGGCGCAGCCACAAGCCGGCGGATTGCTCGTCATCCATCAGCTCAAGCTCGAAACGTTCAGCGAGGACGGCAAACCGGGAATGATCGTGACCGCGCCGGAATGCGTTTATGACACGTTCAACCGCGTGGCGAATTCGCCGGGGCATTTGCTGGCGCAGACCGGCGACGGAAAGTTCCGCGTGGAAGGCGACGGTTTTTTGTGGCGGCAGAACGATTCGTTGCTCATCATCTCGAACCGGGTGCAGACCGTGATTGATAACTCACGGGAAAAGAAAACGGTGTTATGAAATGGTCCTGTCTCGTTGTGCTGTTCGCGGTGACCGGCGGCGGGGTGTTGCCGGCGCAAACGAACCCGCCCCCCGTCGCGAAGGCTCCGGCGGCGCAAAATGCGCCAGCCATCGAACCGCCGGCCCCGACAGGATCCAATGCGCCCATGGTCAAACCATCGGCGCACGTCCAACAGACGCGGATTTCGTCGGACCAGGGCGAATTTGACATGGCGGGCCGGCAGGTAACCTATCATGGTCACGTGCGAGTGGACGACCCGGAAATGAAACTGACCAGCGAATGGTTGATCACGGACTTGCCGCAGGCCGGTGAACACGTGAACCATATCGTGGCCGAGACGAACGTGGTCATTGATTTCCGGGATGAAAAAGGCCGGCCCGTTCATGCGACGGGCGATAAGGCGGTTTACAGCTATGAGGTGAAGGACGGCACTACGAATGAACTGGTCACGCTCTCGGGCAACGCGAAAGTGGAAAACGCGGATTTTATCATGACCGGCGAACCCATCATCTTGAACCTGACAACCCGCAAAATAACCGCCAACAACCCGGTGGTGACTCCCCGCCAAAGCCTTATCAACGTAAACGCCGGCGCGAATTCGCCGCCAGCAACCAACCCGCCGGCAAACATGGCCAATCCGCCAGCGACAACTCATCAGCCGGCGGCAGACACAAATTTTCCGCCGGGGAAATTGGACCTTATTCCCGAACCCCATGTCGCCCCTCGAAATAACTGATTTTGAATGGAAACAACCGCATCCCCATCAAACGGCCTGCTGCTCGCCACGGAAAAACTGGTGAAGGCGTATCACCACCGCCGCGTGGTGAACGACGTCTCCGTGAACGTGGGCGCGGGCGAAATCGTCGGGCTGCTCGGGCCGAACGGCGCGGGCAAGACGACCACGTTCAACATGGTCGTCGGCATCGTGAAGCCGGACGCAGGCGCGGTGAAGTTCGCCGCGCGCGACGTCACGCGGCTGCCCATGCACCGGCGCGCGCGGCTGGGCATCGGTTATTTGACGCAGGAACCCTCGGTGTTCCGCAAACTGACGGTCGAGGAAAACATTCTGGCGATTCTCGAAACGTGCAAACTGTCGCGCGACGAACGGGCGGTGCGTTTGAAATACCTGCTCGAGGAACTGGATTTGACGCCGGTGGCCCGGAACAAGGCTTACACGTTGAGCGGCGGCGAGAAGCGGCGGCTGGAAATCACCCGCGCCCTGGTGACCAGCCCGAAACTGATGCTGCTGGACGAGCCGTTCAGCGGCATTGACCCGATTGCGGTTTACGAGGTGCAGAAGATCATCCGGCGTTTGAGGGAGCGCGGGCTGGGCATTTTGGTGACCGACCACAATGTGCGCGAGACCTTGAAATTGATTGACCGCGGCTACATCATTCACAAGGGACAGGTGCTGGTGGAAGGCACGTCCGAGTTTTTGGCGAACGACCCGCAGGCGCGCGAGATTTACCTGGGGCCGGAGTTTAATTTATGAAAGGCGGGGTGATGGAGTGTTGGAGTAATGGGGTTTGGGAACAACATTTGGCCTTGCTTTACTCCATCACTCCAATACTTCATTAACGCATTCCGAACATGCAACACGAGACCGTCACAGTTGACCAATTTTACAAGGAACAGGCCGATGCGCTGCAGATGAAACTCGTCGCCGGCGCGGCGAATTTGAGGCGCGTCATCCGCGAGCCGACCGTGAACCGGCCCGGCCTCGCGTTAAGCGGCTTCACGCAATACTTCGCCTACAAGCGCGTGCAGGTCATGGGCAACGCGGAGGTGTATTACCTGCGTTCCCTCTCGAAAAAAGAGCGGGAGGCGCGTTACGCCTATTTGTTCGCCTACAAAATCCCGTGCGTCGTCTTCAGCCGCGGGTTCCGGCCCGACGCGGAATTTTTGAAGGCGGCGGAGGACGCGAGGGTGCCGATTTTCCAAAGCCCGCTGGTGACGATGAAATTCATCAATGCCGCGACGTTGAAACTCGAAACCATGTTCGCGCCGCGCGGCACCGAATTGGGCAGCATGGTGGACATCCTCGGCGTGGGCGTCATCATTCGCGGCGAGAGCGGCATCGGCAAAAGCGAAGCCGTCCTCGCGCTCATCGAACGCGGTTACAGCCTCGTCGCCGATGATGTCGTCAAGGTCATGCTCGTGGATGGCCACGACGTGGTTTGCACCAGCGCGGAGCTGACCCGCAATCACATGGAAGTGCGCGGCATCGGCATCATCAACGTCGCTGCCATGTTTGGCGTCAAAAGCATTCGCACGGAAAAAAACCTCAATCTGGTCGTCACCCTCAAACCATGGGACGACGTCCATGAGGTGGACCGCGTCGGCATGGAACAGGAGTTTGTGAAAGTCCTGGGCGTGGATATTCCGCACGTCACCATTCCCGTCCGGCCCGGACGCGACCTCGCGCGGCTCGTTGAAGTCGCCGCGTTCCAGATCAAGTTGAAAATGTCCGGCCAGAATGCCGCGCAGGAACTAAACCAGCGCCTCATCGCGCAAATGTCACCCGACACGCCGCCGCCAAAGGAGTGACAAATTTGAGTGGCGCAATCCCGCGGCGGCAATTAGAGTCACCGTGAGCAAACCGATGAGCGCGAAGAAACTGCCGGACGGCGGGGCCATCACCAAAGAGCTGACCATCGTGAACAAGCTGGGCATTCACGCCCGGCCCGCCGCGCTTTTCGTCAAGACCGCCAACCGGTTTGCCTGCGACATCTTTGTCGAAAAGGACGGCGAAAAAATCAACGGCAAAAGCATCATGGGTTTGATGATGCTCGCCGCCGGGCCGGGGAGCAGATTGATCATCCACGCCCACGGCCCGGACGCGCCGCAGGCCATCGCTGAACTCGAAGCCCTCGTCAAACGCAAGTTTGACGAGGAATGACGGGATTGTGATGCGTGATGTGTGAAAGGTGAAAGCCTTGCGAGAAATCACTGTTCACGCATCGCGTTTCACTTTTTTCGCGAACTTTGAACTTTGAACTTTGGACTTTGGACTTTAGCCTGCCTGCATGGCATCCGCCGAAATTGATGTGAAATACGTCGCGCACCTGGCGCGACTCGCGCTCACGCACGACGAAGAAAAGAAACTTACCGGCCAGCTTGGCAACATCCTCGGCTACATCGCAAAATTGGAGGAACTTGATGTCGCCGGCGTCGAGCCGACGGCCCATGCCGTGCCGATGGTCAACGTGACGCGCCCCGACGAAATCCGCCCGTCGCTGCCGCACGATGAAGCACTGCGCAATGCGCCCGCCAGGGCCAACGGCCTGTTCATCGTGCCGAAAATTGTCGAGTGAAGTTTTCCACGTTGCCATGACAAACGCCAAACATCCAACATCGAACACCGAACACCGAACACCCAATCAAAGACGGTCCCGGTCGGGCATTGGATGTTGGATGTTGAATGTTGGGTGTTCGATGTTTGTTTTTCCTGGTTGAAGAATCAGATGCTCAACCAACTCACCATTTCCGAACTCGCCGCCAGGCTCGCCAGCCGCGAAGTCTCCGCGCGCGAGGCAATGCAATCGTGCCTCGACCAGATTGCCCGCGTGGACGGAACCATCCACGCCTTCATCAGCCACAACGGGGCCGACGCGCTCGTCCAGGCCGACGCCGCCGACAAGTTGCTGGCTCAAGGCGGCGCCAATGCAAGCCACCCGTTGCTGGGCGTGCCGGTCGCCATCAAAGACGTCATCGCGGTCAAAAATCAGCCGCTCAATTGCGGCTCGAAAATCCTTGGCCGGTTCGTCTCGCCCTACGACGCCACGGTCATTGAAAAATTGCAGGCGGCGGGCGCTATCATTTTTGGCCGGTTGAACATGGACGAATTTGCCATGGGCAGCTCGACGGAAAATTCCGCGTTCGGCATCTCCCGCAATCCGTGGGACCCGACGCGGATTCCGGGCGGTTCATCCGGCGGCTCGGCGGCGGCGGTCGCGGCGGACGAAACGATTGCCGCGCTCGGCTCGGACACGGGCGGCTCGATCCGCCAGCCGGCGGCGCTGTGCGGCTGCGTCGGCCTGAAACCGACCTATGGCCGCGTCTCGCGTTACGGCCTCGTCGCCTTCGCGTCGTCACTCGATCAAATCGGCACGTTCACCAAAAACATCCGCGACGCGGCCACGATGCTCGGCGTGATTGGCGGACATGATGCGCGCGATTCGACGAGCGTGCCGCAACCCGTTCCGGATTACGCCGCCGCGCTCGACGGAAAAATCAAGGGGCTGAAACTCGGTCTGCCGAAGGAATACCTGGTCGGCGGGCTCGACGCGGCGGTGAAGGCGGCGATGGACGCGGCGGTGAAGCAATTTGAAAAACTGGGCGCCGAGATTGTGGAAATTTCCCTGCCGCACACGGATTATGCCGTGGCGACCTACTACATCATCGCCACGGCGGAGGCGTCGGCAAATCTGGCGCGGTTCGACGGCATCCGTTACGGCGCGCGGGTGGACGGCGCCGACCCGCTTGAGCTTTACAGCCGGACGCGCGGCGCGGGTTTCGGCGCGGAAGTAAAGCGCCGCATCATCCTCGGCACTTACGTCCTGAGCAGCGGCTACCACGACGCCTATTATTTGCGCGCGCAAAAAGTCCGCACGCTGATCCGCAATGATTTCCTGAAGGCGTTTGAAACCGTGGACGCCATGGTCACGCCGACATCGCCGACGGCGGCGTTCAAGATTGGCGAGAAATCGGACGACCCCTTGCAGATGTATCTGAGCGACATTTTTACAATTTCATGCAACCTGGCGGGCATTGGCGGCGTCAGCCTTCCGTGCGGGTTCACCCAAAACCCGAAACTGCCCATTGGGTTGCAATTGCTCGGCAAGCCGTTCGGCGAGGAAATCCTCTTGCGCCTCGGGCACGCTTACGAACAAAGCACGCCCTGGCACCAGGAAAAGCCGCCGCTCTGATCCGCAAACAAATCGGGCTTGCTTTTTAAGTAACTCGATGGTTACTTATATCACGCATGGCAAAATCCACACGGTCGAACAACGGCGCGGCGGGGCGGAACCCCGAACGCACGCGCGAGCGCATCCTGTCCGCCGCGCTCCAGGAATTCGCCGCCGCCGGTTTTGCCGGCGCACGGGTGGATGCCATTGCGCGGCGCGCGGCCATCAACAAGCGGATGCTTTACCATTATTTCGGCAACAAGGAGCATTTGTTCCGCGAAGTGTTGCGCCTGAAAATGGCCGAGCGGCAGGCGCTGGCCGAGACGCTGTCGGGCGACCCGGCGGAAAGCCTCACCTTTTGGTTTGAAGCCGCGTGCAAGGACACGGATTGGGTCCGCCTGCTGGAATGGGAGGCGTTGCAGGAGGCTGACCGGAGGCTGATTGACGAAAAAAACCGGCGCGCGGCGACGGCACGCGGCCTGGACCGCATCCGGCAGCGGCAGGCGCGCGGCCAGATTTCCGCCAAACTCGACCCGCGCCACGTGATGCTGGCCATGCGGTCGCTGACGATGTTTCCGGCGGCATTTCCCCAATTGACCCGGCTCATCATGGGCCGGCCGGTCGCTGATCCCCGGTTCCAGAAGGAACGCGCGGCATTTTTGAAAAAGTTCGCGGCGGCCTTTCAACCGGCCCGGCGCGGGAATCTGTCAAAATCTGTCTTGTGAAAAAGCCATGAAAAAAATCCTTTTCCCAACAACCTTCGCGCTGGCGGCGGCGCTGCTTGCCGGCGGCTGCTCGGGCGGCGCAAAAAAAAGCGCCGGCGGCGCGCCGGTGCTGGTGGCCTGGGCGATGGCCACCAACGTACCGGTGCAGATTGACCCGCCGCCGGTCGGCCACATGCTGCCGTATTCGACGGTGACGGTCCATTCGCAGATCGGCGGCATTTTGAGCGAGGTGCATTTCAAGGAAGGCTCGGAGGTGAAATCGAACGCGCTGCTGTTCACGATTGACCCGCGTCCCATGCAGGCGGTTTTGGCGCGCGACCAGGCGCAGTTGGAGAACGCAACGGCGCAATTCAATCGCGACCAAAAACTCCTTGAAGCCAAAATTGAATCGCAGGACCAGTTTGATGCCAGCAAGGCCACCCGGGACACGCTCGCGGCGACGGTGCAGGCGGATGAATTGAATCTCGAGTTCACGGAAATCCGCGCGCCGTTCGATGGCGTCACTGGCAGCCTGCAATTACACGAAGGCAATATCGTGAAAGCTCCCGACGACGCGCTGCTCACCATCAATCAGATTCACCCGATTTACGTCCAGTTCGGCGTGCCAGAACAATTTCTGCCGGAAATCAGAAAAGAGATGCGCGCGCACCCGCTGAAAGTTTCCGTCTCGTTTGAAAACATGACCGGGCCGCCGCCGCAGGGCGAACTGACGTTCATTGACAACACGGTGGACCCGAGCACCGGCTTGATCCAACTCAAGGCGACTTTCCCGAACGAAAACAGCGCACTGTGGCCGGAGCAATACGTGACCGTTGCGCTCACGTTGTCGGAGTTGACCAACGTCGTCGTCGTGCCGTCGCAGGCGGTGCAGACGGGACAAAATGGCCAATTCATTTACGTCGTCGAATCCAGCCCGACCAACCAAATTGTTGAAAATCGCCCGGTGACGACCGGGATTGCGTTTGGCGATGAGACGGTGATCGAAAAAGGATTGCAGGCCGGCGAAACCATCGTGACCGACGGGCAGTTGCGCCTCTTTCCCGGCGCGGTCGTGAGCGTCAAAAATAGATGAAGAAGGAAGAATGAAAAATGCAGAAACAAAAATGATCGCGTCCGGCGCGCTGAATGAATTCTTTATTCTTCATTCTTCATTTCCCGGCCATGAGCGTTCCTGAGCTTTTCATCCGCCGGCCCGTAATGACCACGCTGGTCATGGCGGGCATTTTGCTGGCGGGCGTGATTGGTTTCCGTCAGTTGCCGGTGAGTGATTTGCCGAACGTGGATTATCCCACCATTAACATCTCGGCCAGCTTGCCCGGCGCGAGTCCGCAAACGATGGCGTCCGCCGTCGCGACGCCGTTGGAAAAACAATTGTCCACCATTGCCGGCGTGGATTCGATGTCGTCGGTCAGTTCGCTCGGTTCGGTGTCAATCACCGTGCAGTTTTCGCTGGATCGGAGCATTGACGCGGCGGCGCAAGACGTGCAGTCGGCGATTGCAAAAGCGGCAAAACAATTGCCGCCCAACATGCCGGCGCCGCCGACGTATCAAAAAGTCAATCCGGCGGACTTCCCGGTCGTCTTTCTCGCCATGTCCTCGGACACGCTGCGGCTTTCGGACGTGGACAATTACGCGGAGAATATTTTGGCCGAGGAAATTTCGATGGTCAACGGCGTCGCGCAGGTCAATGTCTTTGGTTCCCAACCCTACGCGGTGCGCGTTCAGGTGGACCCGAACAAGCTCGCGGCTTACGGACTGGGAATTGATCAGGTCGAACAGGCCGTCGAACAGGGAAATGTGGACCAGCCCCTCGGAATTCTTTACGGAAAACATCAGGCATTCACCGTCCAGGCGAACGGACAATTGAACAACGCGGCGGAATTTCGTCCGCTCATCGTCGCCTATCGCAACGGAAACCCGGTGCGGCTGGAGCAATTGGGCAACGTACTCGATAGCGTGAAAAACGACAAGATGGCGGCGTGGTATAACGGCACGCGCGCCGTCGTGCTGGCGGTCCAACGCCAGCCCGGCGCGAACACGGTGCAGGTGGTTGACCAGATCAAGGCTTTGCTGCCGCAGTTCCGCGAGGTAATTCCGAGAGCGGTGCATCTGGAAGTGGCGGTTGATCGCTCCTACAACATCCGCCAATCCGTGCATGACGTTGAGGACACGCTGTTCATCGCGATCTGCCTGGTCGTGCTCGTGATTTTTTTGTTCCTGCGAAATTTGTCGGCGACGCTGATTCCCAGCCTCGCGTTGCCGATGTCGCTCATCAGCACCTTCGGCGCAATGGCGCTGCTCGGTTACAGCCTGGACAATCTTTCGCTCATGGCGCTGACATTGTGCGTCGGCTTCGTCGTGGACGACGCGATTGTGATGCTCGAAAACATCGTGCGCCACATGGAAAATGGCGAGCCGCCGATGGAGGCGGCGATTGCAGGCTCGCGCGAAATCGGTTTCACCATCATTTCCATGACGTTGTCGCTCACGGCGGTTTTTATCCCGGTCTTGTTCATGGGCGGACTGCTCGGACGATTGCTGCATGAATTTGCCGTGACCATTGTCGTGGCCGTGCTCGCGTCCGGTTTCGTCTCGCTGACGCTGACGCCGATGATGTGCAGCCGGTTCGTTCATTCGGAAAAACAAAAAACACACGGCAGACTTTACAATTTCTTTGAGCGTTTTTTTGACCGGGTGCGCAACGGCTACGCGCGCACGCTGCAAACCGTCATGCGGTATCGCGGCGCGACCTTGACTCTTTCGGGCGTCATTTTGGTGCTGACGGGAATTTTGTTTTACGACATTCCGAAGGGATTTTTCGCCGATGAAGACACGGGGCGCATTGTCTCGACGACGGAAGCGGCGCAGGACATTTCCTTCAACGCGATGCGCACGCATCAGCTCGCCGCGATGAAAATTGTCCAGGCGGACACGAACGTCAACGGCGTCATTTCAGCCATCGGCGGCAGCCCGCTGAACAACGGCCGGCTGTTCTTTAGTTTGAAGGACAAGCGGAAATTGAGCGCGTCGCAAATCGTCCAGGAACTGCGTCCAAAGCTCGCGCAAATTCCCGGATTCAATGTCTATCTGAAAGTCCCGCCGCTCGTCAACGTCGGCGGGTTTTCGAGCAAGGGCCTGTACCAATACAGCCTGCAGGACACGGACGTAAATGAACTTTTTCACTGGGCGCCGATTCTGATGGACAAGTTGAAACAGCAGCCGGGCTTTCAGGACGTGAACAGCGACCTGCAAATCGCCGCGCCGCAGGTCAACGTGGATATTGACCACGACAAGGCCGCCGCGGTCGGCGTCACGTCGCAGCAAATCGAAAACGCGCTCTACGATGCCTTTGGCGAACGGCAATCGTCCACGATTTACGCCGACGTCGCCGAATGGTGGGTGCTGTTTGAAGTCCTGCCGCAATTTCAACTCGATCCCGACGCGCTCGCGCGGCTTTACATCACCAGTTCGATGACCAGTTCCAATGGAACTCCCAACCTCGTTCCCTTGAGCGCCGTCGCC
>CAWDKS010000011.1:0-7091 GCA_963802965.1 uncultured Verrucomicrobiae bacterium | reverse complement strand
GCGGAAAGCAGGTGCAGCGACGGCGCGATGACGATTTTATATTGCGACAGATCCTCGGCGGGCCGCGCAAAATCCACCGGGATGTTGCGGTCATGCAGCGCGTTGTAAATGAGCTGGATGTGTTCGCGCAGGCTGAAATGTTTGTTGGGCTGGTTGGGCTGGTGCAGCATCCATTCGTTGTCGTGGCTGAAAAGAATGCAAACTTCGGGGACGACTTTTGTGCCTTGCAATGCGGGCGCAAGCAGTTTGAGTTCTTCGCCGATCTGGCTGATCTCCTGAAAAATCCGGGTGGAGCCTTCGAGGTGATGCGGCAAAACCGCGCCGTGAAATTTTTCCGTGCCGAACCGCGGCTGACGCCAGCGGAAAAAAAGGATGGCCGTGGCGCCGCGCGAAACCAGCTGGTAGCTGAACATCCGCAACACGCCCGGGCGCACGAGCGAATTGACATCCTGCCAGTTGACATTGCCCGCCTTTTGTTCCATCACCCAAAAACCCGTGTCGCCATCCGGCGTGCGGATGCCGGTTTTTTTCAGCGAGCGGAGCATATCAATTTCACACGCAAGGTCCGACGACTTCGCCTTGACGGACGCCGTGCTTTCGACGGAAACAAAGTCAATCACCTCGGCCAGATCAAAATGGTCGAAACGATGGATGAGCGGGCGCAGATTCGTCGTCACCGGACAATTCGGCGTCAATTCGTGCAGCACTTCGGCCTGCATTTTGACAAATTGAACGATGGTGTCGCTGCAAAACCGGCACCAGTCGAGGACGAGCGCCGGGTTGTGCGCGGCGGGTGCGTGCATCGGCATCGGCACTTGATCCCAGCTTGTCACCGACTGTCCCCAATGGCGCAGCCCCATCAAATTGTTCAGACGCTTGATGGTTTGATATTTGGCCTCCAGCCATCCGTGCCAGTCCAGGCACGAGGCCTCGTTGAAGGATGCCTCGGTGAAATTGCCGCCGAGTCCGTTGTCAATCTGCCAGGCGATCAACTGGGGATGCCGACCGAGCGCCTTGGCCATGTTTTCCACGATGCGCTTGGAATAATTCCAGAAGGCCTCGCTGTTGAGACAGACGGCGCGGCGCGTGCCTTCGTGTTTGACGCGGCCGTGTTCGTCGAGCGGGAGAATTTCCGGATGCTTTTTGGTGAGCCAGATCGGCGGCGCGGCGGTGGGCGTGGCAAGCACGACTTGAATGCCCGCTTCTCCGAAAATGTCCATCACGCGCTTGAGCCAGTCAAAATTAAACTTGCCGTCTTCCGGCTCGCAAAGTCCCCAGGTGAACTCGCCGATGCGGACCACGTTGACGCCGGCCTTGACCATGAGTTGAGCGTCTTGTTCCCACGCGGCCTCGGGATTTTCGGCGGTTCCGCCGTAAGGGAAGACCCATTGCTCGGGATGGTAATCAACGCCAAAATACATAGGTAACGCTCGGGTTGTGGCGAGAGTGTAAAAGCAATCCGCCGCGCTTGCAATCCAAAAGTCGCAGGCACGGCGGAATTTTTCCAGGAGACTCTATTTGCCGAACAAACTGCCAAGTCCGCTTTTGATTTTGTTCACGCCTTCGACCGCGCCTTTTCCAGCGCCTTTGCCGAGGTCGGTGGCGGAGCTGGCGACAGTCTTGATGATGGCGCCGGTCAGCTCGGAAAACACGCGCTTGCTCAAATCAGTGGCGGTGATGCCGTCAGCGCCGGTTCCCAAATTGGTGAGGTGGACGGGCGGCAGCGGCAGGGTCAGCCCGTTGAAATGAACCTGCGCATCGCTGATGAGGAAATCGTCCACTTCCAGTTTCTTGGCCGGCTTGCCAGCAGCCGCTGCCGTCTGGTTGGTGGCGGCGGCGCTGGATTTGCTGGCCGCGTTCAGGTTGTCCAGGATCTTGCTGAAATTGTTGTTCCCGGTCAGTGGATTTCCCTCAAAGGTGATTTGCGGCGCGATGACATGGACGGAGTGCACGACAATTTTATCGGACAAAACCGAAAACGGATTCACGCCGACTTCCGCCAGACCGACGCTGATGGAGCTGGGTGCCTTGAAGCCTGCGGGATTGCCGACGACAAGACCCTTGACCTTGGCCGAGCCGGTGAGCAGGCCGATGTGCACCGAGTCCAATGTGATGGCGACGCCGGTGATTTTTGGGCCGAGGGTTTCCACGCCCATTTTGACAATGCCGTCGAGGCACAGGACCGCGACGATGGCGGCGATGATGATGAGAACAATCAACCCAATGCCCCCGATGCAGAGTATTTTTTTCATAGGCGGAGTTTTTACAACCGGAAACTTTTTTACGCCAGCAAAATTGCACCGGCCTTAACCGGCAGCCAGCTTTTGCACCGACTCGATGAATTCACCGACCTGATAGGGCTTGGCCAAAAAGGCGTCCGGCTTGGCGGTGGCGTCCGCGTAAATGTTTTCATTCACGGTGCCGCTCAAGAGCAGGATTTTTTGCCGCGGGTTGATGCGCCGGCATTCGCGCACCAGATCCATGCCGTTCATTCCGCCCATCGCATAATCCGTCACGAGCACCGCCGGCTTGGCCGCGGGAAATTCCGCCAGCGCCAGCTGCGGATCGCGGAACGTCCGCACATCGTAGCCGGACGGTTTGAGGATGGCCACCGCCAGATCCAGCAACATCGGCTCGTCGTCCACCACAAAAATCGTGGCGGGCGAACCGGCACCGCTGCTGGGCTTGGCCTGATCCATGATAAATTCCCAGAACAAGAAACACCCGCGCAAGGTTGCTGGCAAGCACGTTTGGGCAAAATTTACCCGCCCGCGCCGGAAAATTACCATTGCATCGCGGAAACTGTCGGAGTAAGGTTTCGCCCAAGCGATATACCACGTCGCTTCAAAGCAGGGATTCGCGGTTATGAAAGAGAAACCAGCACCCATGTCAGCCAAGAAAAAAACTTCCGAACGTCCGGCAAAATCGCCGGGGAAAAAAACCACCCCCGCCGAAACACCCGATGCGCCGCCAAAATCCAAACGCGCCGCCAAAACCGAAGTCACCGCCGAAACCCTCGTCCGCCGCACCTACACCCGCCGCAAAAAACCCGAAGCCCCCTCCATTTTACTCGAAGGCGATGCGCCCGCGTTGCCGGCGGTCAGCGGCCCCGGTGAAAAATATTCCCTCGGCCCGGTTCCGCCGCCGCAAAATTTTCCGACCCCGGAAACCGAACTGCCCGAATCCTACGGCACGAAAAAACTTTTCCTCACCGCGCGCGACCCTCACTGGCTCTACGCGCACTGGGATTTGACGCGCGAGCAGCAGTTGAAAATGAACGCGCAATCCTCCGACGGCCATCTTGTCCTGCGGATTTACGCGCACAAGATTGAAGGCCATCCGACCTACGAAATCCACGTCCACCCGGAATCGCGCCACTGGTTCACGCACGTCGAGCGCGCGGGAAATTCCTACGTCGCCGAACTCGGCTATTATTCCGCGCTCGGCAAATGGACGCGCATCTCCACTTCAAGCGGCACGATGACGCCGCCCGACGCGGTTTCTTCCGAGACCGACACCGATTTCGCCACCATCCCGTTTGAATTTCCGTTCGCCAAATTGCTGGAACTCATCAAGGCCGCCGTATGTGAAAACCTTCCGCTCGCGCAGGCGATTGAAGAATTGCGCCGCCACGGTTATCCCGACCTGCCCCGCGTCACGGCGGCGGCGACGGTGCCCTTGCCCGCCAGTTGGACGCCGGCGCAGGAACAGGCGCTCGCCAAAATCATCAACATTGACGCGGTGCGCCGCGTCTGGATGGGTTCGCTCGAAATCACCGAACTCATCCGCCGCAAGCTCGCGCATGAAATTTCTTCGCTGGGCGTTTCCAGTTTCGGCGTCTCCAGTTTGTCCAGTCCGTTCGGCGGAATGGAAAAATCGAAAGGCTTTTGGTTCAACGTCAACGCCGAACTCATCATTTACGGCGCGACCGAGCCGGACGCGAAAGTCACTTTGGGCGGACACGAAATCAAACTGCGCGACGACGGTTCGTTCAGCTACCGCTTTTCACTGCCCGACGGGAAATATGACCTTCCCGCCGTGGCCGTTTCCGCCGACGGCGACGACGCGCGCGCGGCCAACCTGAAATTCAGCCGCGAGACGGAATACCTCGGCGATGTCGGCGCGCATCCGCAAGACCCCGCGCTCAAGCCGCCGCTGCCGGAAAACCTGTGATGATTATGGACGCGCCCGACCGTGGAGCTTTGATGCTGGTTCGCTTCATCGCGGCGGCGCTGATTGGCTGGACGGTGGTGGAACTCGCCCTGTATTGGGTCATCGCGCAGCACAACCACACCGCGCTGGAAATTTTTCCGTGCATTTTGAAATCAATTCCATGCGTGCTGGGCATCGCCATGTTAATCAAGGCCAGAGCCGTCGCCGAATGGATCTCGAACAAACTGGACGAATGAGGGTCAAACCCCGCTGAACATGCAAGGTTACCTCTCCATCGTCCTGCACGCGCACCTGCCGTTCGTGCGCCATCCCGAGCACGAAAAATTTCTGGAGGAAAGCTGGCTGTTCGAGGCCGTCACCGAGACTTACGTCCCGCTCATCCAGATTTTTGAGAACTGGCAGCGCGACGGCATCAACGCGCGGCTGACGCTGTCACTCTCGCCGACGCTCTGCACGATGCTGCTCGACCCGCTGCTGCGCGGACGTTACGAGCGGCATCTCAACAGCCTGATTGATTTGGCGGAAAAGGAAATTCACCGCACGCACTGGGACCGCGCCTTTCGCGAACTCGCGTGGATGTATCATCACAAGTTTTCCCTGGCGCGCGAGACGTGGCGCTATTACGAAGGCAATCTCGTCGGTGCGTTCAAGCGGTTTCAGGACGAAGGCTCGCTGGAAATCACCACGACCGGCGCGACGCACGGGTTGCTGCCGCTGCTCGCCAATCATCCGCCGTCCATCCGCGCGCAAATTTTGACGGCGCGCGATCATTACCGCAGTTGTTTCGGGCGCGACCCGCGCGGCATCTGGCTGCCGGAATGCGCCTACGTTGCCGGCGTCGAAACTTTTTTGCAGGAGGCGAACATCCGCTGGTTCATCCTCGACACGCACGGCGTGCTGCACGCGCGTCCGCGCCCGCGCTACGGAACCTTCGCGCCGATTTTTACGCCGAACGGAATCGCCGCGTTCGGGCGCGACTTCGATTCGTCGCGGCAGGTCTGGAGCAAACACGAAGGCTATCCCGGCGACGCGCGTTACCGCGATTTTTACCGCGACATCGGCTTCGACCTTGATCTGGATTACGTCAAACCGCATCTGCCATCGCCGCAAAATCGCGGGTTCACCGGCATGAAATATTTCCGCATCACCGGCGGCGCGGGGCCGAAAGAGATTTACCAGCGCGACCACGCGCTCAAGGCCGCGAGCGAGCACGCGCAGCATTTTCTCAGCGAACGCGTCACGCAGATCGAACGGCTCGCGGGCATTTTGGACCGTCCGCCGATCATCATCGCGCCGTATGACGCGGAATTGTTTGGCCACTGGTGGTATGAAGGCCCGGAGTTCCTCGACTATTTCGCGCGCAAGGCGTTTCACGACCAGAAGACCATCGAACTGATCACGCCCGGCGAATATCTGCACCGGCATCCGAGCAACCAGATCGCCACACCAAGCGCGTCCACTTGGGGCGAAGAAGGTCATCTGCGCGCCTGGCTGAACGAATCGAACGAATGGATTTATCCGCACTTGCAGGTGGCGCAGGAGCGCATGAGCGGGCTGGTGAAGAAATATTCCAAACGGAAAACCACCACCGTCCTGCAAAAGCGCGCGTTGAAACAGGCCGCGCGCGAACTGTTGCTGGCGCAGGCGAGCGACTGGCCGTTCATTTTGCGTGCCGGCACGAGTCCCGACTATGCGCGCCGCCGCGTGAAGGACCATCTGCTCCGCTTCATCGCGTTGCACGACCAGTTGACCGCGACGAGCGTGGACGAAAACTGGCTGGCTGACATCGAGGCGCGCGACAACCTGTTCCCCGACGTGGATTGGAATTATTGGAAGTGAACTATGCTAAAGGTGATTGGCTCCGGCGACTTGTTAGGCCACGGTCTCATTTCTTACTCAACCTCTCTGTCTCTTTGTTCCGACGAATTGCAACGCCTCGTAAAAACCAAAAAAGTCCGCCAGCCACTAGCAAAATAACCAGATGCCATATCGTAACGGACGCGCTGTGCGCCAAGATAAGCTGCACCAACGAAGCGCCAAGGAACAAAAGAAAGACGATGGAGGTGTGCAGCAACAATGTAATGAATGTCCGCAACGCTGGCTCTTTTGAGCGCAAACACGCCCAAAGCAACAGCGGAGATGAAATCGCCAATAAAACGCTGCAACCCTTGACTGAGAATGCAGCATGAAATACGAAAATACAAAATAAGCCGAAAGTGGCCGCGCCAGCCAGCACGACAGCTAAATGTAGTGCTATGTCCTTTTTAATGTAAGTAAACGTCGCTTTTTGCTCGGGTGTCATAAAATCAAGTGGCCTAACGAAAAAAGCTGAGCCACCGCCGACTCGCGACGTGAACCGCGATAGCGGAACTGCCAGCGCCAACGGCGGTTGGCTCCGGCGACTTGTTAGGCGACTCGTCCATCCTCTGACTTCTCGTAATACTCATAATCTGGCTGACGAAACTCGCTCTTGATTCTAGCAATAATCTGGTCACGGCGACCAGCAGCCCAATCTGGAAAACGAGTGGACACAAAATAAATAACATGATGAGCGCGTCCCATCAACATCTCGCCATCAATCTCAAGTCGCCGCCACGAGCCATCAGCGAACTCCTCGTAATACATGGCATCGCGCCCTTTGTGACCAACGCGCCAATCTCCCTCGCTCGGAGGAGTGCGGCTAGAAAAGATGCGCGTAAAAACACTCATGCGTGGAGTCGCCTAACGAAAAAAGCTGAGCCTCATCGCGCCCGGTTGCAAGTGAAAACCTGCGGCCTGTCGCGGGTTTGTGGTGTTCATGCGATGTGGCTCCAGCGATTTGTTAGGGTGCAACTGCACTAGGCCTCCACTCACCTGCGCCAGCAACCGTGACCCACCCGATCGCTTGCCATCTCCGTTCGTAGCGCAGGCTCCAACGC
>CAWDKS010000010.1:0-83617 GCA_963802965.1 uncultured Verrucomicrobiae bacterium | reverse complement strand
GGCCCGCGGCGGCAAATCCAACCGCCAATTTCAGGCCGCTTCCTTGAGCATCCCGAGGAATTGCTTCATGGCCGGCGAGAGCACCTTGTTCTTCTTGTAGATCGCGGCGATGGGCCGGTAATAAGAACCATCCTCCACCTGCACGGCGGCCAGCGTCTGCTTGGCGACCTCCTGCAGGACCGTGCCCTGCGGCACGATGGATACGCCGGCGTCAATTTCCACCGCGCGTTTCACGGTTTCGATGTTGTCGAACTCCATCGCGTGCCGCGGGTCCACGCCGTGCTCCTTCAAAATCCTGTCCAGCGCCTTGCGCGTCGGGATGTCCGGCTCGAAGCCGATGATCTTCTGCCCGGCGAGCTGCTTGAACTTGATGGATTTCTGTTTGGCGAACGGATGCTGCGGGTGGCAGATCAACACCAGCGGGTCCTTGCGCAGCGCGACGATTTCGAGCTTGGCGTCCTTGGCCGGATACGCCACCAGCCCCAGATCCACGACGTTGCTGAACACGTCCTCATAGACCTGGTTGGCGCGGCGGTATTCGACGTGGACGTTGACCGGCGGATACAGCTTCATGAACTTTTTGATATACGGCGGCAAATCGTGCAGGCCGATGCTGTAAATCGTCGCCACGCGGATCGTGCCGGAAATGATGTCCTTCAATTCCTGCAGCTTGCTGTGCAGCGACTCATAAGTCTGGATGATTTGCTTGCTGTAATCGTAAAGCGTCTGTCCTTCGCGCGTGAGGCGGAACTTCTTTTTGCTCCGCTCGATCAGCAGCGACTTGAACTGCCGTTCGAGCGAACTGATCTGCTGGCTCACGGCAGATTGAGTGACTTCGTTGATTTGCGCGGCCTTGGTGAAACTGCCCGTTTCCGCCAGGTCGCAGAATACTTTCAAGCTTTCAATTTGCATAAGCGCGATTAAACAACAAATTCAAGATTTAGTCAACAGGGGGTTTGATGGCCAGCACGTGCTTCACTTTGGCCAGCAATTCCACGCTCGTGAACGGCTTTTGCAGATACGCCGTGCCGGTTTGCTTGTCGGCGGGCATGACGTAGCCGCTCGTGCATAAAATCTTCATCGTCGGCGCCAGTTGCCGGAGGCGCTCGATCAGTTCGCGCCCGCCCATCCCCGGCATCACCAGATCCGTCACGACCAGGTCCGCCTTGATGTCGTCCCGTGATAATATCGTCAGCGCCTTTTGCCCGCTGTTCGCCGTCAAAACCTTGTAGCCGTATTCCGTCAAAATCGTCTCGGCCATCGTCAGCAGCAGACTTTCGTCATCCACCACCAGCACGGTTTCCGTGCCTTGCAAATTGCCCTCCGCGCCGGGGCTGTCCTGGACGAAATCCCTTTCCGCGGGCAGATAAATCCGCGCCGACGCGCCCGCGCCCGGCTGGCTGGAAATCACCACGCCGCCGCCGTGGTTGGACACAATGCCATAAACCAGCGCCAGCCCCAGGCCGCGATGGTTTTTTTTGGTCGTGAAAAACGGCTCAAAAATCCGCGGCAACACGTCCGGGTCAATGCCGCCGCCGTTGTCCGTGATTTCCACGCAGACATAAGTGCCCGCCACCAGCCGCACGTTGCGGTCCTGCGTCGGCTCGGTCAATTCCACGTTGCGCGTTTGCACGGTGATCTGTCCCTGGCGGCCGTCGTTGACCGCTTCCACGGCATTCTCCAGAATTTTTGTCAGCGCCTGCTGCACCTTGGCCTCGTCACAGCGCACGCCGAACGGGCTCTTTTCCAGTTGCACGTTCCACGAGATTTTCGCGCCCTGCGCGTTGCGGAAAAATTCCACGCAATGGTTCGCCACCTCGTTCAAGTTGCCCGGCGGGGCGCGGTGGGTTTCCTTTTCCTGGCGGCTGAAGGTCTGGAGCTCATTGGCGATTTCCGCCGCGTGTTGGGCGGATTTTTCCACCTCCATCAGCGAGCGCCGCCACGGGTGCCCCGCCTCGGCCTTGCTCAACAGCAGCGACGTGTGGCCGAGCACGCTCGTCAGCGCGTTGTTGAAATCCAGCGACACCGTCCGCGCCAGTTGCAGCGCGCAATCGAGCTTTTGTTTGAGCGCCGCGCCGCCCGGGTCCGGCGCGGCCCTGGTTTCATCGGGCGCGCCCGCCGGCGCCCGTTCGACCGCGGGCAGCAATTGCAGGACATACCACTTGCTTCCGTCACGGTTGAAGGCGCAAATCGCCGCCGTGAATTTTGTCGTTGCGCCGCCCGCCACGCGAAATTTCAATCCGGTGCTGGGTGTCGGCGATTGCTCCCAGCGCGTGAAAAAACCCTCCGGCGTGCCGCCGTTTTCCGGCGACCAGATCGCCGACAACACCGGGGTTTCGCCGGCCAGCGCGCTGCCGAACGTGGCCGCCGCTGCCGTGTTCGCGCGCAATACCACGCTGTCCGCGTTCAACAGCAGCGCCGGCCAGGCCGCGCTCTCCAGGCCAAATGTAACTTCAGGCTTCATGCAAAATCGCAAAAACAAGGCAGCCTACCGTTCCTCCGGGAAATTTCAAGGAACGATGACGAATGCCCGCGGCAAAAGTTCGCGCACGGAAAACTCCCGGCTTTTTTTCAAATCACGGCTGTCCGCCACCCACACCCGGGCGTCCGGCGCGTATTCGGCCAGCAATTGGCGGCAGGCCCCGCAGGGCATCGGCCCGCCCGGCGCGCGCGCCACCACCGCCACCGCGACAAAATTTTTCTTCCCGCCGGTCAACGCCTTGAACAGGGCCACCCGCTCCGCACAGCAGGTCAAACCGTAGCTCGCGCTCTCGACGTTCGCGCCGCCGATGATTTCGCCGGATTTCGTCAGCAGCGCCGCGCCGACCTTGAATTTGGAATACGGGGCGACCGCGCCTGCGCGCGCCTTCGCCGCCGCGCGAACCAATCTTTGGAAATTGATTTTCATTTTTGGGAGGGACGGCGTGTCGCCGTCCCCAATTCAAGGTCGCCGGCACGGCAGCCCTCCCGAATACAATTCTGCGAAATTTTTGAGCAATTTAGCTGCCAAAACCTTCACCCGCCCGGCGGTTTCCAGCACCCCGGCATGGGACAGTTTTTTTCCCTCGCGCCCGGCGGCCAGATTGGTGACGCACGAAACGGCAGCGACGTTCAAGCCGCATTGCCGCGCCACCATCGCCTCCGGCACGGTGCTCATGCCCACCGCGTCCGCGCCCAGCGCGGCGAACGCGCGGATTTCCGCCGGCGTTTCGTAGCTTGGCCCGCTCACGGCGAGGTAAACGCCCGAATGAAGCTTCATTCTGCCCGCGCGCGCGGCTTGACGCAACAACGCGCTTAACCGCGTGTCATAAACCTGCGTCAGGTCCACGAAGCGCGGCAGTGGCTGCGACGCCCCCGTCGCAAAAGCTTCCGGCGACGAGGCGTCGCCGCCACGAAGCGGATTGACGCCCATGAAATTGATGTGGTCGGTGAGCACCATGAAATCGCCGGGGCGGAATTTTTTGTTGATGCCGCCCGCCGCATTTGTCAGCAACAAATCACGGACGCCGAAGGCCGCGAGCGCGCGGACGGCGAACGTGACCCGCTCCATCGAATGCCCTTCATAAAAATGCGCGCGCCCGCTCAAGACCAAAACCGGCGTGCCGCCGAGTTTGCCAATATACAATTCGCCCGCGTGGCCGCTGACGCTGGGAACGGGAAAGCCGGGAATTTTTGCATAGGAAATTTTTTTGTCCACGCGCAGTTCAGTCAGGACGTGATGGAATCCGCTGCCGAGCACAATGGCGAGCGTCGGGCGCAGCGGTGAGAGTTTCTTTAGCCGCGCGGCAGCGGTTTTGGGGCTGGGTTTGTTCATTGATTATTTTCCAACGTAAATATCCGTTGTTTGAGACAGTTAATCCTGACTGGAGCATCCGGTCAAATCGGTTAAATTGACTGGCATGAACGTTGAGCTGCCGCGAAACCTTGAAAACTATGTGACCGAACTGGTGCAAACCAGCGGTTACAGGGGGTCGGATGAAGTTGTTTCGGAAGCGCTGCGCGAGCATCCGTCCCGCCGTCAAGGCATGGAAGTGGTGATGACTCCGGAGCTTGAGCGGCGGCTGGACGAAGGGCTGGAAAATCTTGAGCGGTCCAAAACGACAGACAAATTGCGCCGCCGGTCATATTGTCCCCAGGGACAACCGGAAATTAGCCAGCTACGAAGTGGCTGGAAATCATATCCGCAAATCATTGCGTCCTGAAAGGACGCCGGAAATATTCGCATAATTCCACCGTCCTTTGCGGGACGATTTTTTATTCGCTGACACCAGCCACTTCGTGGCTGGCTAATTTCCCTTCGTCGCTTCGCGACTTTGCGCCTTGGCGTCTTTGCGTTAAAAGAATTCGTGCCAATTTGTGCCCTTCGTGGTTGAATTCAAATTGCGCAACTTGATTTCTTTCGCCGCTGCATTACTATATTTTCTCTTTGATTATGGAATTAAACAATGACGAAATCCGCCGCTATTCGCGGCACCTGATTCTGCCCGAAGTCGGCCTGGCCGGCCAAAAGAAAATCAAGGCCGCCAGCGTCCTGTGCATCGGCTCCGGCGGCCTCGGCTCGCCCATCGCCATGTATCTCGCCGCCGCCGGCATCGGCAAACTCGGCCTCGTGGACTTCGACACGGTGGATTATTCCAATCTTCAGCGGCAACTGTTGCACACCGACGCGGACGTGGGACGCCCGAAAACGGAATCCGCCCGGGAAACGATCCGCGGCATCAATCCAAACGTCGAGGTCGCCCTTTACAACACCCGCATCAGTTCGGAAAACGCGCTCGACCTCATCCGGCCCTACGACATCGTCGTGGATGGCACGGACAATTTCCCGACGCGCTATCTCACGAACGACGCCTGCGTGCTGCTCAAGAAGCCGAACGTCTATGGCTCGATCTTCCGTTTCGAGGGCCAGGCCAGCGTGTTCGCGCCGCATCTGGGCGGGCCGTGTTACCGCTGTCTTTATCCCGAACCGCCGCCGCCCGGCATGGTGCCGAGTTGCGCGGAAGGCGGCGTGCTCGGCGTGTTGCCCGGCATCATCGGCTGCATCCAGGCCACGGAAATTTTGAAGCTCGCCATCGGCCGGGGCAGTTCGCTCGTCGGACGTTTGCTCCTGTTCAACGCGCTCGACCTCAAGTTCCGCGAATTAAAACTGCGCCGCGACCCGCAATGCCCCGTCTGCGGCGAACACCCGACCATCACGGAATTGATTGATTACGAACAGTTCTGCGGCATTGCGCCCGAACCGGCGGAACCGACGGCGAATCCCGACGAAGTGACGGTCCAGGACATGAAAAAGGCGCTCGACACCCCGGCCCTTGGCATCAAGGTCGTGGACGTGCGCGAGCCGGATGAGTATGAAATCGCCAAAGTGCCAGGCGTGCCGCTGCTGCCGTTGAGCGAGCTGCCAAACCGGTTCACCGAGCTGGACCCGAACCAGCAGTATTACCTCCACTGCAAGGCCGGCGTGCGGTCGTTGAAAGCGCTGAACTTTTTAAAGCAGCAGGGGTTCAAATACGTCAAGAGCGTCAAGGGCGGCATCACGGCATGGTCGGACGAGATTGATGCCAATGTGCCGAGGTATTGAACCAACGCCCGGCGATCTGCAAAACGCATCCACGCTGCGTTCGCCGATCCGTAAAGCATGGGCAACTTGGCGGTGCGCCGATGGCGGTGTTCGATTCGTTTACATCCGTCTTTGCCGACACCGGCGAAATTTGGGGGACCCCATTGTAAGTCAAATTCGTCATCAAAAATGTGCCGGCGGGCGCAACTTCACACCTCGGCCAACCCGGACAAAGGCCTCGGAAAGGAATGCCGTGTTCAGAGCCTGTGTGAAAAACTGTAGGAGCCGACATGAGGAGGCTCACTCCTTGCCGGAAATCGGTGGTTTCTGAAGAAGTTTGAGACTCGTTACCTCGTCTCCTACTGAAGATTGTTGTTTTTCACACAGGCTCTTCACGCGGCTGCATGGCAGAATGGGAGCCTCTGCCGGCTGAAGAGGGGTTTTTTAGTTGTCAACCGGCTGGGTTCAGGATAGTTACTGCGCCGCCCGTAATTAGACTCTATGCCAATCCCGCGTCTCGCCAAAATCTTTCTGGTGCTGGCCATTGTGAGCGGCTGCGCATTATTGCTCTACCTGATGGACGACGGACTGGGTGTTACCTGGCCGCAAAACGTGGTGCGGAACTGGGAGCAGTTTGGTTTTTTCAATTTGCACGGCAAGCTCGTGGTCAATCCGGGTGGATTTGAAGCGACCACCAATCCGGAGATCTACGGAGGCATGAGCCCGGTCTGTCTCTACCCGGTGTATCTGGCTTTGAAACTGTTTGGTTGGACCGGTTTGGGCACGATGTCGTTCCACATTTTGCTGGCGCTGGCCGTTTTCTGGGCCATTTGGTCATTGCTGGGCCGGGACAACTTCGCCTTTGTGGTCGCGGCGGCAGCGGTGCTTTGCCCGGGCTACTCTCGTTTGCAAAAGATTTTGGATCCGAACATCATCTCTGTTTTGTTCGGCCTGCCTTACATTGCCATCGTTGTCGCCATTCTGAAAAGGCCGCGTCTGGGATTCGCCCCGGTCATTGGACTTTTTGTGCTTACCCTGGCGTTCATATCGGTGAATTGGACCACGGCCTGGGTTTTGGGGCCCTGCGCGCTCCTGCTGCTGGGTTTGCCGCAAATCAATCGTCGCGCGGTCATTTTATTCATTGCGCTGGCCGGGGTGTGTTCGGTCCTGTTTGTCATCGGCTCGGTCATGGCCAAGACCGGTGAAGGTCACACCGGAACCGTGGATTGGGGCCGGCTCATCCGCGGTTACACCTGGGGCGATGTGGGGGGGTACGGAGCCGGTTTGACGGCGGGCAAGGCGTTGCTGCGGCTCTCCTTTGTGAACGGGCTGGGATTGCTGCCTTTGCTCGTAATCTGTGGTTGCGCGGTCATGAAATGCCTGCGTGGCCGCAATCAAAAAATCTGGTTCGCCATTTCGCCGTTTGCGCTGACCGTGGTGGAAATTGGATTCATGCGGAATTATTTCGGACATCATCCGTGGATGCCCGCGCCGTTATTGCTGGTGGGATTGGTTTTTTCACTGGCGCTTTTGCGCGTTCCCAATGAACGTGACGCGGCCATCCCGGGCTGGGATGTTAAAACCGTTTTCGTGCCGGCCCTTCCCCTGCTTTGCCTGGTTTATGCCCTGGTGCTGATGGTTTTTTTCCGGGCGAACGAAGCGAATGAACTGTCATTGATCGGCCTCATCCGGCATCACACCGGGCGTTCCGATTTCATCGTGATCGTCAAAAGCCTTGATCCGGAAACCGCCCGGATAGCGCTGCGGTGTGATGACAAATTCGACCGGCACGTGGTGCTCGTGGATGACCTCGACCATCTGCCCGCAGGCAAGGCCCGCGTTGTCATTTTGTCAACCGTGCCATCAGGCAGCGGGTTGAATTTGCTGGCACAAACCTCCGGCGGTGGAATAAGCTCACAGCCGTGGCTCCAAAAAACCGCGGACTGGTTCAATCGTTCCATTGCGCGTCGCCGTCCCGGAGACCGGGTGGAACTGGCCGACACTTATTTCCTTTATGAGCCGAAACCCTGATTTGTTCCGTCCCCGACACCGGCCATTCTGTTTGATGGCCAGCGTCAGCTTTGGAGGGCGGGTTGCCCAAATCGAATCGGAGCGCGGACAGCCTTGTCCGCGCATTCTGAACATCTTTGAAGATCTTCAAAACCCTGGCAAAATGGATCACGCGGACTCAGCGGTCCGCGCTCCGGGCCTTTGGGCAACGCGCCCTGGACAAACACCCGCGGTCACATGAACCTGGATGCGATCAAACCGACTGCCCGGAAACGCCCGCTGGTTTCGATTGTCATTCCCATGCTCAACGAGCGCGACGGGCTGCGCCCGCTTTTCGACCACGTCGCCCGCATCATCCAGGACACGCCGGTGGAATGGGAACTGGTCATTGTGGATGACGGCAGCACGGACGGCACGCGGGAGCTGATTGCCAAGGAGCTGGCCCGGTTCCCGCGCTGGCGGCTGATTTTTTTAAGCCGGAATTTTGGCCAGCAACCCGCTTATCGCGCCGGCCTGGAACACGCCCGCGGCGACGCGGTGATTTTTTTGGACGCCGATCTGCAGGACCCGCCCGAACTGATTCCCCAGTTGCTGGTCAAATGGAGCGAAGGATTCAAAGTCGTGACCGGCTGCCGCGTCAGCCGCGAAGAGCGCGGTTTGCGCCGGGTGCTGTTTGATTTGTTTCACCAGCTTTTTCATCGCATGACCGGACGCGTCATGCCGGTGAACAGCGGGATGTTTTCGCTCGTGGATCGCGTGGTCGTGAACCAGTTGCTCGCGGCGCGCGAGACCAATTTGTTTCTGCCCGCGCTCAAGTGCTGGTATGGTTTCCCCCAGACCACCATCAGCTACGCCCGCAAGGACCGCGCCGTCGGCGAACCCAAGCAGTCTTTCCGCAAACTGTTCCGCTACGCGCTGGACGGCCTTTTCAGCTTTTCGGACCTGCCGCTGCAATGGATCGCCGTCGCGGGCGCCATCGTGAGCATGGCCAGCTTCGGCTACGCCCTCATTCTGATCGTGGAAAAATGTCTGCAAATGATCGGGTTTTTCCCGTCATTGCGGGTGCTCGGGTTTACCACGCTGGCCGTTGCCGTCTTTTTCTTCGGCGGGCTTAATCTCCTTGCCTTGGGCATTGTGGGACAATACATCGCCCGTATCTATCGCGAAATCAAAGGCCGCCCGCTTTACATTGTGGAAACCGTGCTGAGTTCGGAGGAACCGCGCCAGGAACAAAACCCGCCCGAAACCCGGAACTGAAGCAATGGTCACGACCGGCTTTGCAGGTGTGTGCGGACAAATTTTCCCACGCGTTCCCAAACTTCGTCCCCGCTGATATTCCATAAACAGTGCGGCGCTGCGAACCGGCAATAATCCGAGCAGGGCTTGTAGGGGCAGGCCTTGCCTTCAATCCACTCCGCCGCCGGGTGCAGCGGCGCGAACCACTCCGGCAACTGCGGCCCGAAAAGCGTGAACGTCGGCACGCCGCAAAACGCGGCCAGGTGCCCCGGCCCGGAGTCGTTGCCGACGAACGCGCCCGCGCCATCCATCAGCGCAATCAATTCCGTCACAGTGGCCGGCGTCGCCACCCCGGCCTCGCCCGCCTGCAGCCACCATCCGCGCTGGTCGGGGTCGCACGCGACCTGGACGGAAAAGGCCTTCTCCCGCAGCCGCGTGGCCAGCCGGCGATACTCTTTCAGCGGCCAGACCCGCACCGGCTGGCCGGCGCCGCTGTGAATCAACACCGTCCCGTTGCCGCGCGCCGACGGCAGGAGGATTTTTTCGCGCGGCGGGAGCGGCACATTCAACTCCCGTGCAATGACGCGCCAGAATTCGTAACGATGTTCCTCCGGGTTCGCGCGGGCGACGGGCTGCGTCAAAAAAAACCGGCTGCCCATGCGCGGGAACCCAAGCCGGTTTTTGACCCCAAAGAGTTTCAAGAGCAGATGATCCCGCGGGTCCCAGCGTGCGGAGAGGCCGTAATCGAAATGTTCGGCGGCCAGCTTCCGGTGCAGCCGCATCATTTTCAGCAGCGGCCAGCGCCAGAGGTGGTATTTGCTTTTGAACGCGGTCCACGGCGCGGTGCAGGTGACCACCTTTGCCTCCGGCCACAGGCGGGGCCGCAAATCGAGCGCGAAGGGCTTGGCCAACAAAGTAATGTCGAATTTTTCGGCGACGGCGCGGATGAATGGCGTCGCAATCACCAGGTCGCCCAGCCCCCAGAGTTCAACGATGAGCAGTTTGGGTTTCACGCTGGACATTGCGCCCCGGGCGGGTGGTGCGAGCGCGGGTTGCATCACCGCGTGAAGGCCGGGCGCGGCCGGGAACCCGGCAAACCGCCCCGCGGGCCGGGGAACGCCTGCCTCGTTGGAACCGGCTGTGGCGCCGGCTGACACACGCCCCCATTGAAAGCGACGCTCAATCCAAGAATGCTGGCAAAAGTTGCAGTGTCACCCGTCAATGCGCCGCCCATAAACAGGAATTGGAAGGTGTGTATCGCGAAATCAACAAACAGGAAGGTGTTGATGGTTTGGAGCACGGGATCGCCATGCTTGAAGTTGCGATACGTTACCCGCAGGCCGGCCGCAAGAAACCAGAGAACGACAATGCAACCCCAAATACCGAACGGGATGATGACCGAAAGCGGGCCGTTATGGTAGTCGTAGGAGAGCGCCAGGGGGTCCTCACCCGGGTCAAACTTGGAGGCGGCGGCGCCCAGAACCGAGCCTGTTCCCATCATCTCGTTAAAATCCGACGGTTTGATGCCCAAGCCTTTGCCCAAAAGAAGGTATTGGGGCACTTGCGGCAACAGGCCTTTCCACATGTTAACGCGCCATTCCGTGGAATCTTCCGCTTCTGCCCTTGCCGCGGTGCTCAATTGCAGGGGTAAAAAAGTCAGCGTTCGTTGAAAGGTAAAAGGCAGCTTGGACGCCAAAGGAACGAGGGCAACCGCCGCCATTATCCCGAACCACGCAAAGAGGGGCAGCAACCTGGTCCGATGCAATCCTTCCAGAAAAAACAGGAAGGCAAAAATCGCCCCAAACATAAAAAGCTGAAAGCGGAATCCGCCCAAAAAAATCATGGTAAAGCACAAAAAGAATACAAACAGCCGCCACGGTTTGCCGGAAAGGAAAACGCCGCGAACGCCGTATCTGGCCATTAGAAAACAAAAGATTTGCGTGCCGGCCCAGGAAAAACCGGCCAGTCGTGTGACTCCCACCTCAAATGCGTTGAAAGAAGAGGAGTTGGGCGGATAAAGCCAGAAGATGAAACGGGCAAACGAGGGCGTTATGGGATACAAATCCTGGATGATGCATGCCACGCTGCCCAGATAAAACAGCGCCAGGTATAGCCCGGCCCGCTCGGGCGGGACGCGCCGGGATGTAAATGCAAAATAGCTCAAAATGCCGCCCAGCAGGAAAAAATATTTTTTGCCCCCGTAAACATCCGAGCCAAACGCGTGCAAGCCGATGCCGCCCGTAAACTTGGCGGTGATGAGCGCCACCCCGGCCAGGCATAGCAACGGCCAGGTAATTTGGGGCACACGGATGAAATGCATCTCGCTGTTTAACGTCCGCCCCAGCACCGCTATCCCCAGGCTCAGCATAACCATTACGAGCCACAAAGGGGGTTGTCCGGGTATGAAAAACGTGGATATGCCCAAGTTCCAGCTTAAGAACAGCAACTCGTAATGCCAGCGCAGAAGCAGAGGAGAGGCTATCAGCAGTGCCAGGACGCCAAACATGCCGTAGGTTGAATAATCCATCGGATTCGTCAGCATATAACCGATGACGATGGCCAGCGGCACGCAAATCGCATAGACAATCAGCGATCTTAGAACGGCGGCGTTATGTGGACTATTCATTGGCTGACAAATGACAACGAACCCGGCGGCGCAAGCGCATTCATTTGGCAATGCTCAGGTTATTTCAACATATAGCCCGGCGGCAACCACAATTCCAGTCCATTTGTTCCGGGGCGTGCATCTTGGAAGTTCCACCGGAACACCGCCTTGAGGCGGCAGGGATATGAGAATTGATGAGTCTGCCGCGTAAACGCAGCGTTCCGACTCCGCGGAGTTTGAAAATCGGGGGAACATCCCAGATGCACACGTTCCGGGTCATGAAATTTCGATAGTGTCCTGTAGTGTCCTGATTTGGTGGCGGCGGTGCTGCCGCACCGCCGTGCGCCGCAGCAGCGGCGCACCCACCAATTTCAAATCAGGACACTGCCGAAATTTCCGGCGGTTCTGCCTCATTCTCCGTCAAGACCAGCAACCGTTTCCGCGCTTGCCCCGCCCGCGAAAAAATCGGTAGCGTCTTAATCTGAAATTTGGAGCGCGAGTTGTCCCAACTCGCAGCAGGTTCTTACGAGCAGAACCATTGAAATCACGGGCAGCTTGCTTGGTTTTTCGGCGCGCTGCGGTTTGAGACAAACCGCGCTCCGTCAAATTAAGGCACCGCGAAAAAGTCGTCCGGAATGGGAATGAAACGGGCCGGATTGCCGACGGCAAAATGCCGGGGTGGCACAGGTTTGGTCACCACCGCGCCCGCCCCCACCACGGCCCGGTCGCCGACCGTGACCCCCTTGAGCACGATGGCGCGGGCGCCAATGAACGCGCCGCGGCCAACCTCAATCGGTCGGGCGCCGCGCGCGGGATCGCTGCCCCAATCCCATTGACCGGCGGGATGGTGAAAATCCGTGTCAATCAACATCGCACCGGAACCGATGTTGGTGCCTTCGCCGATGCGGATGGATTTGGCCGCGCAAAGAACGCAGCCGCTGATGCCCACGTTCGCTTCCAAGCCAAGCTCGGCGCCGGCACACAAGGTTCTGAGAACGCTGGGCTGGAAACAACCCAGGGGATTCGCCCGGAGCGAACTGTTGATTTTCACATTGTCTCCGAGTTGAAACCGGGAGCCTTTGGCGACACTGATGAGCGGCCGGCCGACCAGGATGACACCCCGACCGACCCTGACGCCCTTCAGCCTGGCTTCGAGAACCCAAAACCCTGACAAGGCAGTTCGCAATTGACTCGATGCAAATCCAGCATACTCCGCCCAACTACGCTTTGGCATGGACGGTTAAGTATCCTATCAGGCGGGCACGGCAAAGCAGAAATATCGCTTTGTCGGGGTTGTGCCCTAATTTGGTGGCGGCGGTGCTGCCGCACCGCCGTGCGCCGCGGCAGCGGCGCACCCACCAATTTCAAACTAGGATACTGCTTTTGTCGGGGACGCCGTGCCTGAATGTTGACGATGCGGGGCGGCAGCAGCAGAGGGTCTTACGCTGGGGCGGCGAGCAACTGCCGGTAAATCTCCACGTGCCGTCGCGCAATGGTTTCTGGATGGTACCGTTCCCGGATGAGAGCTGCCGCACCCACAGGCCGGGGGTGTCCTTGTGCAATCCACCGGGCAATGGCAGCCGTCAACCCCGCCCAATCGTCCCGCGCGAAAAGTTCCGCACCGGGCATGTCCTGCGCAATATCCACAATCCCTCCCAAACGCGCGCCGAAAAACTTCAAGTCCCGCCCCAGCCCCTCCAGCGTGACCATGCCGAAGGACTCTTCGGTGGGGAAATGCACCATGGCTGCCGCTGAATCATAGTAACGAAGCAATTCGTTGTCCGGCGGCGCGCCCAAATAACGCGCGTAGCCCGCCTGTTCCATTGGTTTGATCCGTTCAAGAAACTTCGCCGTGTGGGCAGCGGCCGCGGGATGGCTGAAGCCAACAAAGTGAAATTCAAACTTCAATCCCTGCCGATGAAGGGTTTCGGCCACGTTCAACAAGTCCAACTGGCGCTTCCGCGGCGAGATGAACCCCACGTTCAGCAAAACACAGGGACGCGGCCCCGGCGCCGGCGGTGGATCAAGAAAAGCCAGCCGCAAGGGATGCGGCACCCGCCAGGTTCTCCGGGCGCGCGGCTTGACCAATTTTTCGGTGTAGGACGAATTGCAAAAGACGCCCAGCGTGCGCGGCAGGATGAAATTTTCGAACCGCGCCGTCAGCCAGCCGTAACTTCCGGGGCGCGCCCGGTTCAAGCGCGCCAGCTCGGCCATGTTTCCCTGGATGGTCACCACATTGGGAAAGCCGGAAAACACCGCGCTGATGGCGCACTCCCGTTCCGTCCCCACGCCCTGGACGATGTCAGGCTGGATTTCCTTCAACTTTCTTCTGACCGCGCGAATACAACCCTGATAGCCGGTGCGCAGCCAGCCGATTTTGGGGACATGCAACCCGTGAAACCAGATGTTATCCGCCAGTTTTTCCGGCGAGGGCATGGGCTGTTGGATGCAGGAAACAATATGCATCTCCACTTCCGGCAGGCGCGCAAAACCATCGAGCAGGGAGGCCGTGCCGCCGGGGAAACGGGGGATGACTTCGGAGTAGCTGCGATCGTTTTCACGGAGGTCTATGGCCAGAAAAGCAATTTTCACGCTGCCACAGATTTATCAAGCCGGGAGTTGGCGTGCAATGGAATCTACAGTCGTGTGGCTTGAAAGGGGCGCAATTTGACACTACCACCAAGGAACGCCGGCTTCAGCCGGCAGAGGCTCCCATTCTGCCATGCTGCCGCGTGAACGCGGCGTTCCCTTTTGAGGCCTTTGGCCGGGATGGTGGTGGTGCGAAGTTGCGCCCCTTGAAAGTCGCGGCTACACTGGCACTTGAGATTGCCGGGACGACAAACGACGTCCGTATTCCGCCAGCAAACGGTCGCCGTAATCCTGCCAAGTATTCCGCTCCGCCCCCTTCCGGCGCGCCGCCTCGCCCATCCGCTGGTTCAAGGCGTGGTCCTGCGCCAGCCGGATCATGGCGTCGGCAATCTGCCGCGGTTCGCGCGGAGCGACGATGAATCCTTCAACACCATCTCTGACCAGGGTGGTCGCGCCACTTTCGTAGCTGGCAACCACCGGCAATCCGGCGGCCATGGCCTCGGACAGCACACGGGCAAACCCTTCCTCCACCGAAGGCAGGACAAAGGCCGTGCATTCCGTCAACAACGCCGCGAGTTCCCGATGCGATAAACCCGGATAATGCGTGAAAGTTCCTCCCCAGCGCCGGCGCTCCAATCGGAAATCGGGCCGGTAATTGCCCACACATATCAGCTCGGCATCGGGAATGGCGCGCTTGACCTGTTCAAAAGCCCGGAACAGATATTGATGTCCCTTTCGCACACAAATCATGCCCACTGTTATGAACCGTGGCTTCTGCGGAATCGTTTTTCGCGGAACAAAGACGGAAGTATCCACGCCAAACGGGTTCAAAAAACATTTCTCCGCCGGAACGCCATTGGCCAGCATCGTGTCCCGGACGAAAAGGGAAGGACACAGCACCAGATCAGCCCGTTCCAGCTCGCGGTGCATCCGGGCAAACATCCAGCGCGGAATCGGCACTTTTTTGCCGGCACACCAGAGGTCGCACTCGCGCTGCATGTAACCGTAATAACTGGTGGGATGGCTGTTGGGCGCATCCACCACCTTCAAGCCTCCGGTCCGGTCCGCGCGGTCAAACGGTTCGGTGGCAAAGCCCATGATGGCGTGAACGACGTCGCATGGCGGCCACGGCTGTCGTTTCAACCACCAGCGCCAGATGGGAAAGAGGGCGTAAAAAGGCGTTTCCACCCAGCACCACCACGGCGTCAGGTGATAAAACGGTTTCATCGCCAGATGAAACGGCCAGCAGCGGCGATATTTGCCGGCCGGCAGCCCCGTGCTGTTCTTGTCCGAAACCCACAAGCCAGCCAGGGCGCCCCGATCTTCAAAGGCCCGGGCCGTCGGCCGCAAATACCACGAGCCGCACGTCGTCAGCAGGATTTTCGGGACGTGGTCGGTCACTTTATACCTTGGAGTTGGTTTCGCCCGTGTGCGCCGGTGAAGAAACATTCATGGAGTGTCCGCCGGATGCGGGCCGCATCAAATTCCTCCCGGGCGCAGCGCCGGATTTCAGGCCCGAAAATTTCCCGGGGATTTTCGATTGAAAGCGCCTCGCGCACTTTTGAACGCAAATATTCCTGTTCGCCTGAAGTGGCGCAGACCCCCACGCGATATTGTTGGGCCAGTTTGACCAGGCTGGAATCCGGATGTCCCAGGGTAAACACCGGCAGCCCGGCGGCCAGACAACTGGCCAGTTTGGTCGGCAAACTGAAACGGTCGCTTCGATCTTGTTCTTCCAATGACATCATCACAAAACCCCACGCGCATTTCTTCAATTCAGCCGAAAATTGCGGCTCCACCACATTGCCATGCTCGTTCATCCATGACGCGTCAAACCAGGGGCGTTCACGATAGGAATGAGAGCTGAAGATTTCAAGGGAAACGGTCCTGGCAAATTTGGGACGGACAGCGGCCAGCGCTTGAACGAACCGGGCGAAATCTTCCTCGTAACTGATGGTCCCGGTGTAGGCGATGCGGATTTGCCCGGCCGGGCCGCCGGATCTGGCCTGCAGGCGTTCAAAATCCCCCTTTTCCAAACCGGCATGCACCGACCCGACCGCATCCCGGCCCGTGCGCGCCCGCAAATCCGCAATCATCGGATAAGCGATGGCATCACGGGTGGTCGCCCGGGCATATAACAATTCCAATTGCGCCTGCAGCCGGCGCACCTCCGTCAATCCAAACGATTTTGTCCAACCGTGGCAATCAGCGTAATCATGCACGGACACATGGAAGGGTAGGCCGGCGGGCAATAGCGCTCTGACCAGCGGAGGGATGCTCCAGCTCACTGGAATCGCCCAGACCGCCTCCGGTTTGAAAACCGCCAGCGTTGCGCGGAAATGATGCGCCGCCCACCGGCTCCAAACCTGCCTTAGCAACCAGGTTTTGGGAGCGCGGAAACGGCGATGGGGATAAAGTTTGGGCGGAATGGTTGCGACCCGGTGCGCGGCCACCTGCTGCCCAAAGCGTTTGTCAGCGTCGGGAATACAACTCCACCAAAACAAACGGTCCACCGGCCAGTCCTTCAACATCTGCCGCACGATGGTTCCCCCGCCGCCGGAAGCGTTGGGTGGAAACTCGGCTGCAACCAGGAGGCGTGGAAAAGATTCAGCCATTCATTTTGCCTTGGGGCAAGGTGCGCCGCAGTTTCCAAAACTCCAGACAAATCAGGGCATGGTGCAGCGCTCCATTGAGGACAGCGCCAAAATAAAAGCGCCGATCCACGCGCCAATGGTTGCGCAACGAGCGCAGGCTTTGAATGAACAGGCAGGACAATGCCGTGCGCAATGGCCGGCGGCGTATCCGCTCCCATTCCGGTGGCCACACTTCACTCTCCCACCGCCAGCAGGGGAGATCTGTCGGCTTGCCCAACAATGACCGCGCGATGATGGCGCGCCAGTGATAGGCCTGCTTTCGAACCAGCACGTTGTGCAACCCATAGGATTTGCGCCTGGGCTGATGGTGCAGGACCAGGTCCGTCGGTTCAAACCGGCCATCCGGGATCGGCCCTTGTTCAATCAGGCCGAAAAACCGCACGCGCCGCCGATCAAATAGGAACATCCGCCAGCCGTTGATTTTTTTTGAAACGGTTCTTCGCCCGTTCCAGAGCGGCCAGATGCAGGTGAAGCCGGAGATCTCCGGTTCCGGATCGGGCGCCGTGCGGAAACGCCGGAGCCATTCTTTCATTTCATCGCCGGGAAATTCATCCGCATCGAGCCGCAAAATCCAGTCGTGGCGGGCTTGTGCCCAGGCAAACGGGCTTTGGCCTTCCAGCGAGCCGCAACGCACATTTTCAATGAACCGGCCGTGGTGCGCTTCCACCACGCCTCTGACGTCATGAGTGTCCGGTCCATCATGCACCACCACCAAATCGTCGTAGCAGCCTTCAGCTTTCTGAAACAGGCGCTCCAGCAAATCGCGTTCGTTATAGACGCAAACAACTAGCGAGAGGGCAGGCATGGTTCAAATTCGAGGAGAGGATGGTTTCCAAACATGAATTCAAAAATACACGAGCATTTCAATTGCGCGCAAATCATTTTTCCGGACGGCTGGGTGGTTGGGCGCATCTTGCCACTGCCCCCGGAGCGCCGGTCTCCGACCCGGCAAGAATCGAGAATCCTCCAGAAACGCGCCGGATCGGAGATCGGCGCTCCACCATTGCCGCCAAGTCGGGGGCAGTGTCAAGATGCGTCCCCAACCTCAAGAGCAAGTCATTGGGCCGGGAGTCGTTGACGGTATCCCAGGCGCTCGAGGTCGCGATAGGCCCGCATCTGGCCCCTTTCGATGGCCAGCCTGATTCTTCTCTCGGCGCGGCTCTTCCCGGATAGGAACATGAAAATCCTTAAAAGAAAAATCCGCAAGGCCCCCGATTGAATCCTTCCCGGAAATTGTTCAGACCGGTTGTGAATCGCGCTAATCACCACGTCGGCATAACCAATTCCTTCATTGATGCCCTCAAGGTGTTTCAAGGTGACCCTTTGCGCCGGGATGAGGTGGGTCAATTCCAGCTCGGGAAGCTGGCCGACGCCGAGATCAAGATCACAACTGCAAAGCGCCATGTCGCTATCGCCACCTCCGCCAAGCATATTGCCACTCCGATCCAAGGTCTGCCGCACCGGGTCATGCAACACCTGTTCCCGGTAATGCACAGCCACTCGCCGGCGCACCACCATCCCGGCGCCTGCCGGAGTGGCTTCCGAACCTCTTCGCATTTTGGCCCAAATCGGCACGGTCGGGTTGGCAATGACCAGTCCCCCAATCCAGGGACGAATCTCGGCGGAAGGCTCGACTTCAAATTCCGGGATGCATCTCCCGCCCCAGGCGCCCAGCCACGCATAATCCGCGCTGATTTTCAGGCAAACCTGAAGAAAATCCGCCCGAAGGACATTGTCATCATCCACAAAAACCAAAAGGTCGCCCTTTGATTCGGCAATGCCGCGCAAACGCGCATGGGTCAGCCCGATTTTTTCCTCCCGGACATGACGCGCGGCCGGGTGCCAGGAAAGCTCCCACACGGCGGCCAGCGGTTCGTTGGACGCATTATCAATTAACAGCAATTCCCATCGTTCCTTGGGCAGCGTCTGTGCCTTGAGCGCAGCCAGCGTCCGCGACAGATAATCCTTTCGCGGATTGTGCGAGCAGATGATGACGGAAATATCAGGCATGGCATACAATTAGCAATAGCTCACGGGACTTTCAATTGAAATTTGCTCCTGACCTAATTTACTAGACTACTCTGGTATGAATAAATAAAGTGACAACAAAACAGGCCATCTAGGAAGGAATTGCATTGCTTGCGCTTACGTCTATGAAACAAATGATTCAAAAACTGCTAGGTTTGTTCGGATATTCAATTCGGCGCATCTCAACCCTCAGGGCATTTGTGCCATTCGTGCGGGATTTCAATTTTCCCGAGGCTAGTTTCCGAATGTGGATAGCAAATTCTGACGACACCGAATGGTATGATCAGGAACACTGGGCGAAATTCGGGGAATTCCGCGCCCTGCGGAAGCTGGTCAAGAGTGGAGATCGGATTTTGGAGATTGGCGCTCACCATGGTTTTACCGGTATGCTTCTGGCCAAGTTTGTGGGGCCAGAAGGTTCTGTTCTGGGCATCGAGGCGCATTCTCTGAATGCGATGGTTGCCGAGGCACAATTGGGGTTGAACCGTTCATTTCTAAATCTGCAATTCATCAATGCAGCCTGTGCCAGTACTCCCGGCAGGGTGAAAATTATTCCTTGCCACAATTCCAGTGTAACTGATCAAAAGACCGATGATGCAATTGAAGTGGCGGCGGTCACCGGCGATATGCTGGACAAAGAGCATGGGCCGTTTGACGTCATCAAAATGGATGTCGAGGGATATGAAGTGGAAGTCTTGAAGGGGTGCAGCCGGCTGCTGTCGCGCGCGCCCAAACTTGCGTTGGAATTGCACTTGGAAGGCCTGCGAGAGCATGGCCATTCACCCGCCGATGTCTTCAGACTGATCAATGTAAGTCAATACGAAGGAGAAATGGTCGTGCGCCCGGATTTCGTTGACACGGTACAGGTTTTTGACCCATCTGCGATTCCAACAACTGGCATTGTTAACATTTTCTTGACGCCGAAGCGCCAATAATCCCCGTTCTAAAAGCACAGACTTGATGGCGCGAAGACCGTTTGGACATTACCCGGCGAGAACAGTCATTGCCATAGAGCTGTGGATTGAGGCTGGCGTCGTCATACATTTTGAGCTGCCGGTAAATTTTGAACCGGCGCGCACCCGTTCGGCCTGGCAGCAGGGCCGCCCGGCCGGGGCCAAACAATCTGCCGGAAACCTGAATTTCCCTTAAAACGCAGCCGGCTTGTCCTGGCGCCCGCCTACCGCAAAATCAATTTGCCTGAAACCTGAATCTTCCTTTACAAAGAAAACGTCCGCCTGGAACAAGGTGACGCCGAGCCACCTGCCCAAGGGGCAAATTTCGTATACGAGGAATCCATGTTCGCTCATGAAAGCAACCACCTCGTGAAACAGCGGGCCTGACGGATTGTAACGCACAAATGACACTTCCAGCAGGATCACTTCGGCGTTCTGCATGGCCCTTTCCGCCCCTTTCAGCACCTCCAATTCATAACCCTGGACGTCAAGTTTCAAAAACAACGGACCGGCGATTTTTTTCTCCGCAAGAATGTCGTCCAGCCTTCTCATGGGCAGAGTGACCGGTTTGTGGGGAAAACGGGTCAATTCCCCCAACACCGAAGAGCCAGGCCCGCCGCCATCAACCTCGAAGAACGTGGCCGCCTCTTTTGTTTCCGGCCCCACCAGGCATTGAACATAATCCACCGTGCCGGGAAATTCGCTTTTGACCTGAAGCAGCAATCGTTGTTGATTCGAAACGGGTTCGATCATCAGGACGTTTGCGCCCGGGAAGTTTTTTTTGACCATTCTCGTCCAGTCGCCCAGGTAAGCGCCGCAATCAACAACGTTCTTTGGGGCAAACCCCTTCTCCTTCAATCGGCGCAGGCAAAATTCAACGCTGGAATCGGAATTGTAAAGCAGCCACAACCCGTCCCGCATAAATTGCGGCATGCAAAGCACCATCCGGCGCGCAAGTTTTTGGAATAAAATCTTCACTCCTCCGCCGGTCTTCGTTCTGGCGCCGCTCATGGTTCGATGTTCCCGTCCTGTGTTGGTTTCCAGTTACGCCTGGCAAAGGGGCGAAAAATCCGCAAACGCACAATCAGCCGGTTAATGATTCGCTGTTTAAACTCGCAACCGTCACGATCACACCACTATCAATGGGCCATGGGAATATCAAGGGAAATTGGCGGCGGACATCACGTTGGGGCGCAATTTGACACCATCGCCATGGAACGCCGGCTTCAGCCGGCAGAGGCTCTCTTTCTGCCATGCTGCCGCGTGAACGCGGCGTTCCTTTCCGAGGCCTTTGTCCAAGTTGGCGGTGGTGCGAAGTTGCGCTCATCACGTTGAATAGTTCTGCCGCCATCCAATCCGGGGTCAGACAGCGGCGTGAATCGAGCGCCCCGTACAAACCAACCAATGACGTGCCCGCCCCGCCGGCAAATCGGAACAGGGGATTTTTTCCCTGTCGGCAAAAAATATAAATTGGAGACCTCTGCAAAACCCGTTTATTGGGCGTTCGGAGCGCCGAGCACCGTCTCGGCCTGCAGGGAAAATCCCTCGCATCGCGCCAAGACGGTGCTCGGCGCTCCGGTTTTGCAGAGGTTTCTTAAGGCGTTCGCGTCCGGCTTTTGCCGTAGAGCTGCGGATTGAGGCTGGCGTCGTTATACATTTTGAGTTGCCGGTAAATTTTGAACCGGCGCGCGCCACCCTGCAATTGCTCCAGCAATTCCTGGAGGCAATTTTTCAAGTCACCATGCTGTTCGTCCAGCACGGCGCACTTGTCCGAACATTTGCGGCGATGTTCCTCCGTGGCGGATGCGCGTGTTGCTTCTATCCGCATGTGGTAAAGCTTCAAGGACAGAATCGAAAGGCGATCCACCATCATTCCCGGAGTTTCCGAGTGCAAAGGGCTGTCGGAACGCGCCGGCGGCAACTGGCCCAAAAACCAGGCATCCAGCTGCTCGATGGCGTCGTTGCGGCTCTGGTTGAAACGGTCAATGGCCCGCTTGGCCTGGCAAACGCGTTCGGCGCCGAGATCGTCGAGCCTCGCCACATCTTCCTCGTGCCACAAATCAAAATTCATCCGGTGGTTTTGCCCGACCAGCGCCAGCGGCAGCTCCGTCTCCGGCGGTGTCGGCTTTTCGTGCCAACGCGCGGTCCATTCGGCCTGGTGATGGACTATGGCAGTGACGAGTGTTCGCAGTTGATTCATTTTTTGATGATAAATGGCCGGATTTTGTCAGCAAGATAAAAGCCCAAACGCCGGTTTCGGCAATGATCTTTTCTCAAGCACTTCACGTGCTTCTGAAACGGCCAAATTGCAGGTGAAACAGACTTTGAAACGGAACTGATTTGCTTTCGCCCTTAACTTGAGGCGCTTAAGGCGGTTATTTCCGCCTTTGTCATTTCGGTGATGATTTGTTCGAAGGTGATTTCCGGCTGCCAATTCAACAGGCGCTTTGCCTTGGCGGCATTTCCCACCACTTGGCGCGGATCAGCGGGGCGGAAAAACTGTCGCTCCTGCCGCACATGTTGTTGCCAGTCCAAACCGGCAACCTCGAAGGCAATGGCCACAACGTCCCCAACGCTATGAAGCTGGCCGGTGGCAAAGACAAAATCCTCCGGTGCGGCGTGCTGCAACGCCAGCCACATGCCGCGCACATAATCGCGGGCATGACCCCAGTCGCGCTGCGCACCGATGTCGCCCAATGTCAGTTCCCGCTGCCTGCCCAATTTGATGGCGGCGGCGGCCCGGCAAATTTTTCGTGTTACAAAATTGATGCCGCGGCGCGGGGATTCGTGGTTGAAGAAAATGCCATTAACGACGAATAACCCGAAAGTTTTGCGGTAAACCCGGGCCATTTGGGTGCCAAACGCCTTGGCGCAACCGTAGGGTGTCACTGGCGCCACCGGCGTGGTTTCGTCTTGCGGCACCTGTTCGGGGCTGCCAAAAATTTCGCTGGAACTGGCGTGAAAGAAGCGCGGCGGGTTTGGCAACTGACGAATCATTTCCAGCAGCCGAAGCGTGCCAAACGCCGTGATCCGGCTGGTTTCCTCAACGTTCTCAAAGCTCTGGCCGACATGGCTCTGGCTGGCAAGGTGATAGACTTCAACCGGCGCGGATTTTTCCAGTGGCCCGCGCACCGAATCGGCGTCATCGAGATCTGCAAAATAGAGAAACAGGTATTTTCGGTAAATGCCTCCATCACAAACCAAATGTTCCAGATTGGGCATATTGGAACGGTTCACCCGATGCACCAATCCGTGGACTTCATAACCTTTTTCAAGGAGCAGTTCCGCAAGATAGGAACCATCCTGCCCCTCGATGCCGGTGACGAAGGCGCGCTTCACGGGTGCGGGCTGGGCGGTTTCTGGCGGGAACCCGCAGACTGCTTCCTTAAAAGTTCGATGTCGGCGTCCACCATCAGCCTGACCAAGTCCGCAAATTTGGTCCTGGCGGCCCAGTTTAATTTTTTGCGCGCCTTCTCCGCTTTGCCGACAAGCTGGTTCACTTCAGCAGGACGGTAAAATTTAGGATCGACCTCCACGTGCTTTTGCCAATCCAATCCGACATGGCCAAAGGAAAGCTCCAAAAACTCCCGCACGCTGTGTGTTTCGCCGGTGGCGATGACATAATCATCGGGCTCCGCCTGTTGCAGCATGAGCCACATGGCCTCGACGTATTCCTTCGCATAACCCCAGTCGCGTTTGGCGTCCAAATTGCCCATGAAAAGCCTGTCCTGAAGTCCGGCCTTGATGCGCGCCACGGCGCGGGTGATTTTGCGAGTGACGAAATTGTCACCGCGCCGCGGGGATTCGTGGTTGAACAAAACGCCGTTATTGGCGTGCAGGCCATAGGATTCGCGGTAGTTCACTGTAATCCAATAGGCATATACCTTGGCGCAGGCATAAGGACTGCGCGGATGAAACGGCGTCGTTTCGTCTTGTGGCATTTTTTCCACCTTGCCAAACATTTCGCTGGATGATGCTTGATAAAAACGCGGGCGAAGTCCGCTGTTGTGAATCGCCTCCAAAAGCCGCGCGGCGCCTGTCGCTGTAATGTCCGCCGTGTAGCCAGGAATGTCGAAACTGATCCGCACGTCGCTTTGCGCAGCCAGATTATAAACTTCATCCGGTTGAATCCCGTCCACCAGCCGCGCAAGCGAACCGCTGTCGCTCAAGTCTCCGTGATGAAGGATCAGCCGTTCTGAATTAAAACCAGGTTCGGCATGGACGCATTCAAGCTGGCCGTTGTAAGGCGCGGCAGTGCGACGAATAATGCCATGGACTTCATATCCTTTGGCCAGGAGCAACTCCGTGAGATACGAACCATCCTGTCCGGTAATGCCGGTGATAAGAGCTTTTTTCGCCATAGTTGTTGACGGAGTGTTCCGTAATTTTTAACGCGCCGCAAGCCCGGACGATGAAGAGTCATGAGCCTTGACCACGGCGTCCAGATGTGCGACGAGTTGCCGGACGATTAACCCCGTCTTTTCCCATGTTTTGCAAGCATGGCCTTGACGGCCTGGAAAACCGGTTGGACATCCAGCTCTTTCATGCAACGAATGTCATGGGGACACCCGCTTTTCCAATGCCCGATGGGTGTCGCGTGGTGGCAAAAGCGGCAGGGCACCTCGCTGAACACACCCACTGCCGGCGAAACCTGGGGGAGACAGTGGCGCGGTTCCAGCGCCCCATACAATCCAACCACGGGAACGCCAACCGCGCCGGCAACATGCACCGTACCCGATTCAACGGAGATCATCAGATGGCAGTTGGCGACCAGCGCCACCAGTTCATCTTTCCCCATCATCATCCTCAAGACATGTTGAACGCCCCTCAAATGATCGTATTCGTCCGCGGCCACGCCATCTTTGCGGAACCCAAACAGCAGGATGGCCGCGTCATACCCGGCATGAATCAGGTCCACCAGCGCCTGCCATTTGGCGGCATCCCACATCCTCACCGGCCAAACCTGGCCACAGTTGATGCCGATAATCAGGCGCCCGCCGGCCACGTCTCCGGCAATTCCGTATTTGGATTGGACTTTTTCGATCAATTCAGGCGGCGGGAACAGGCGGGGCTGCCGGTCGGATATTGTGAAGCCGCACGACCCGGCAAGATCATCCATGAGGTGGGATTTGGTTCCGTCATTTGAGCGCTCGTTTGTTCCCAGCGGGTTATAAACCGCCTCAATCAGGCCAAGATAATGATTAGACACTGAAAACCCCCACGCCTGTTCGCCATAAACAAGGTCGGCGGCGTGGGCGAGCAGCACGAGGCTTTTATAATCCCTGGTCGTGAGAAAAACGACCAGCTTCCCGGGGTGACGTTTCCGAATCTCGCCGCACATGGGCAACGTGCAGACCACGTCGCCCATGGCGTTGATGCGGCGGAGGATGACCGCTCGTTTCCGGTGGCGGGCGCACTGGAAAACCAGCCATAGCGGAAAATAAAAGCGGTCTATATGAGCTCGATACGTCTTCCGCAAAGACCGGAAAAGCGACCGCAACGGGCGGGGGAGCGCGGACATCATGGATTGGCGGAGTCTGGTCATTGTCGAATTAAAAGCTTGATTGCGGGTCCGTCGCTAAACGCTGGTCAGCTCAAAGACGGAGCGCGGAGTGACGGGCGCCCAGATTTTGTGGAGTTCCTTTTGGATGGACAGTTTTGAAGGCATGATTTCAATCTGGACCGCCTCCGGTATGTTGTCCACCTGCCTTCCGAGGGCAACGATGCTGACCCCGAGCATGTAAGTTCCGGGATTGAGCAACAAGTCGGACACCTTCATTCGCATCGAATATCGCCCCGGCAAAAGGCGTTCAATCGGGCATTCCTGGCGGGTGGTTGAAGAAGCCAATTGGGCGCCGGTGACGGAAAAGATCACATACCCGATCTCCGGTTCGTCGAGCGGGTTGAATACGGAAAAATCCACGGAAAACTCCAACAGCGTTCCATATTCAAAACACCAGGCGGCGATGGCCGCGTTCTGGGAACTCCGCAGCCGGAGCAACCGCGCGTCCCTGGTTCCTTCGTGCGCGCGCCGGAGCGGCGTTAAATCAATCTCGCTGGCGGCCTGCTTGGACTGTTCGGAATAGGCCTTGATAACCTGCCGGGTTTCTCCCTGCATTTTCAATTCACCCTTCACAAGATAAATGCATCGGGCGCAAAGCCGGGTGATGGCCTCCATGTTGTGGCTTACAAACAGCACCGTCCGCCCGCCCTGGCTCACGTTTTGCATCTTCCCAAGGCATTTTTTTTGAAACTGGGCATCGCCCACCGCCAGCACTTCGTCCACCACCAGAATTTCCGGCTCCAGATGCGCCGCCACGGCAAAGGCCAGGCGCATATACATGCCGCTGGAAAAATGCTTCACCGGCGTGTCCAGAAATCTCTCCACTTCGGCAAAGGCGACAATCTCGTCAAACTTTTTCCTGATCTCCGACCGGTGCATTCCCAAAATCGCGCCATTGAGGAAGATGTTTTCGCGCCCGGTCAGTTCGGGATGGAAGCCGGTACCCACCTCCAGCAGGCTGGCCACGCGGCCGTCAATTTCAATCCGGCCCCGGGCCGGTTCGGTGATGCGGCTCAATAGTTTGAGCAGGGTGGATTTGCCCGCGCCGTTGCGTCCGATGATGCCCACGGCTTCGCCTTGTTTGACTTCAAAGGAAACGTCCTTGAGCGCCCAGAACTCCTCCAAAGATTTCCGGTTTCCGGTTTCCGGCTTCCGGCTTAACAGTCCTTTGAACCTGTCGGCGAGCACGTCGCGCAGCGCCACGTAGCGCGAGCGTCCGCCCGCCTGGTGGCGGAGGAGATATTTCTTGCCCAGTCCCTCGACTTTGATGGCCACGTCGCTCATATCAAAAACAAACCTGAAAGCTGAAAGTTGAAACCTGAAACTTGAGACCTGAGACCTGAAGCTGAACAACCGAAGCCCGCGACCATGATTTTTGCAATAAACATGGCCCAACCGTCTTTCAAGTTTCTGTTTTTAGTTTTCAAGTTTCCGGTTTCCGGTTTCCGGTTTCGTTTTCTTGGCCATCGTCACGAAAATGGCAATCAACTCGTCGGCTTCCGCCCATAAGGCTGAAATCTCCGGCAGGCTTATGCCGCAATCATCGCGCAGCAACTCCAGCCAGAGCTGGGTTTCGTCGGCCTCCTGGGCGCACTGCTCGATTTTCGAGACGAATTCATTCCGGCTGCGCGCCCGCGAGGCTTCCCGATAATTTGCCGCCACGGAGGTCCCCGACCGCAACATCTGCCTGCCCAGCACGGACACCTCGGCCCGGCGGATCGGCAGCGCCACATACAGGCGAATGATCCGCCCGGCAAACTCCTTCGTGCGCCGCTTCAATTCCACTTTTCTCTGGTCCATTTTTCGCCTCCAGTTTCCAAGTTTCAGATTTCAGGTTTCCGGTTTCAGATTTCAGGTTTCAGATTTCAGCTTTCCGATTTCAGGTTTCACGTTTCCGGTTTCGATTTTTGCTTTCCCGGCTGGCGCGGAAACGCAGGGCGAGGGTTTCGGCCTCCTCCAGCCATTCGAGCTTTTCGCGGAAGGTCAGGCTGCGGTCGAGCAGCCGGTCGAATTCACGGCTGCCTTCCGGCGTGCCCCAACGCCAGTCCGGTTCAATGTGGAACGGTTGTTTCATCGGGCGCGTTGCAATTCCTCAATGTCCGTCAAATCCTGCGGGCGTCCGGCGGCGCGCTTCATTTTCAAAAGCGTTTCCAGCGTTACCACCGGCGCCTGAACCCCGGGACAAACTTCCAGCCGGCCAGCCTGCGAAAATTCAGCGGCAAAATCAAACGGTTCATACACGAAAATGTCAACGGGCGTCCGCCGGTGTTCATCGCTCCAGAGTTTCAGGACAATCATGTTTTTTTCCGTGCGCCAGCGCTCGCGCGTTGCCGGGTCGGCAAAAGCTTCAGGCTTTTCAGGGATGGCCAGCCGCCAGCCAGCCAGCAAAAGCGCATTGAGTCCGCGCGCGGCATTTTCGCGTTCCAGCCCCAGCACGATGTCCAAATCGCGGGTCAGCCGCACGAAGCCATGCGCGTTGACGGCCAGTCCGCCGACGATGAGGTATTGCACCTTCGCGGCGTTCAGCGCCCGGACAATGGTTTCGATGCTGCGGACTTCCATGGCTGATCAAATGATGTCGGCAAAGGTTTTTTCCGTGGATCGAAAGTAGCGCAAACCGGAAGCGGTGATCAGAATTACAACCACGACGGAAATCAGGACGCTGTGCCAATCCATGAAAGCGGCCTGGCCGGCAATCGCCCAGCGAAAGCCATCAATCACCCCGACCATGGGATTCAGTGAATAGAGCAGTCGCGCGGGTATTTCATGGTGATGCCAGAGCCAGATTTTCGGCACGCGGCTGCTGCTGTAACCGACCGGCGATACAAAAAAACCAATCTGAACGATGAACGGAATGACATAACGGAAGTCGCGGTATTTGACATTCAACGCGGACAGCCAGAAACCCGTGCCCAGGGCGGCGAACAAGCCGAGCGCCGTGAACAAAGGCAGTGTGATCAGCCGCCAGCTTGGCGCGAAGCCATACCAAATCATGAGCGCGGCCAGAATGACCAGCGAGAGGAGCAGGTCCACAAAACTCACAATCACCGCGCTGGTCGGCATGACAATGCGTGGGAAATAAATTTTGCTCAGCATGTTGGCGTTGGTAATCAGGCTGTTGCTGGCCTCACTCATGGCGGTGGCGAAAAATTGCCAGGGCAGGTTCCCCGCGCAGACCAAAATCGGATAAGGAATGCCTTCCGACGGCATTTTGGCCATCTTGCTGAAAATAATGGTGAAAATGATGATGGTCAGTGCCGGTCGGATTAACGCCCAAAGAATGCCGATGTGGGTTTGCTTGTAGCGAACCAGTATGTCGCGCCACGAAAGGAAAAAGAACAACTCGCGGTAACGCCACAGATCGGCCCAATAATGGCGCTCGGTTTTCCCGGCTTCAATGATGAGACGGCTCATGTCGTCGCGTGTCTTCCGAGCCATCATGCCAGCGCCAACCCGCGCGTCAAGGATTGGTCACGTCCGCCGCGCGCCACCCGGAAAGGTAACAAGTCCATCATGTCATCGGTTCCAATCCGGGAGCGTCCCTGCGCCAGGGCGCTGCCGACGCGGGGTTGGCTGTTCAAAGTTTGTAAAAAGACTTCCTTGACAATTTCAATCGAATGCGTGTTTTCGTCCGCCCTCACCCCGGCCCTCTCCCCCCAGGAGAGGGAGAACCGTTCGCCGCTCCTTTGAAAATTTATACAACTGGAATGGCCGGACGCTCATCCGCAAAATCAGAAGCAATCGAAAGCCATTTCTTCTCCTGGGGGAGAGGATAAAAGGTGAGGGCGGACGTCATCCTTGCATCCATGGTGTCGTGGCTGCACCCAAAGAGTCCGGTTTCACTGCCTGTCACCCACTAAAACATCAAAGCACCGTAAGAAGTGTGCTGCGAGCTACGGCCCGGCGGGCCACCGGACAAAATTTCACCTTCACCAGCCTACCGGAACGGTCATTTTTTTGCCGAACCGGTTGTGGTAATGCAGTTGTTTGTGCCGCTGGCCGTATTCGTGGACGAGCTTGGTGATCTTCACGTCGTAACAGCAATACTCCGCGATTTCCGCGAGCTTGCCGTCCTTGAACCACCGGATGGCCTGCATGCCCTCCGCCGTCTTTTCCACACCGAACGTCGCCGTGGCGATGGCATCCAGCGAGAGCCGGTGCTGCAATTTGTTTTGCAGCTCCACCATCATGTCCAGCGTCGGCAACTGGCGCAGATCGAACGGCGTGTAACCGTGCAGCACCTCGTAATCGAACCGCAAAATGTTGAAGCCCACGACGAGGTCGGCCCGCTGCAGGTCCGCCAGCAAATCGGCGACTTGTTTCTCGCCGTAAATTCTGTAATCGCCGCGCGCGGTGCCGAACGTCACGCCGATGCTCATGCCCATGCGGACAATGTTGTTCCAGCCGCCCACCTCCTCGGCGGACTTCTGCGTTTCGAGATCGAAATAGACGATGTTTTTCAAAGTACCCGCATGATGAAAACCACATTTGCCGTTGAAAACAATTTCAAACTGCCGCCCGCCGCCGAAAAATGACTAATTCCTAAATCCGAATGACCAAAGAATGTTCAAATGACCCAATAACCAACGCGCCAGCCAGGCTGCTTTTTCGAGCTTCGGACTTAGTCCGTCATTATGATTTAGGAATTAGTCATTCCACAGCGGCAGGGTTTGGTCATTCGTCAGCTTCATTTAGCCGCTTGCGAAATTCCGCGCGCCGTTCCACATTCCGCACATGGCCTTGACCCCTTCCACCATGCTGCCGCTCGGCACGACGGCGCCCGATTTCAAATTGCCGGACACAAACGGAAAAACCGTCTCGCTCGCGGACTTCGGGGACCAGCCCGCGCTGCTGGTTTTGTTCATTTGCAACCATTGTCCCTACGTGAAGCACATCCGCGCCGGGCTTGCGCAGCTCGCGCGCGATTACCTGCCGAAGCGCGTTGCCATCGCCGGCATCAATTCCAACGACGTGGAGAATTATCCCGACGACAGCCCGGCAAAGATGAAGGAGGAAGCGAAGTCCGCCGGCTATTTGTTCCCGTATCTTTACGACGAGACCCAGGCCGTCGCCAAGGCCTACCGCGCCGCCTGCACGCCGGACATTTACCTGTTCGACCAGGACCGCAAGCTCGTCTATCGCGGCCAGTTGGATGACAGCCGCCCGGGCAATGGCATTCCGGTGACGGGAAAGGATTTGCGCGCCGCGCTCGACGCGGTGCTGGCCGGCAGACCCGTTTCGCCGAATCAAAAGGCCAGCATGGGTTGCAACATCAAATGGAAGGCCGGCCATGAGCCGGATTATTTCTGAAGAATTTACGATTCACGATTTACGATCAGGCCCGCGATGCAAAAGCGGCACGTCAATCGTAAATCGTAAATCGTAAATCAGATGACAACGTCTGCGTTGCCCATTTCCAACGGCAGTGCTGTCGAAACCTCCGTTTCCGGCGGCGGCGCAAAAATAATTCAAAGGATCCGGCGTGCCACGGGTTCAAATCATTCAAAAGCACGCTGCATGGCTGACGCCGATGAAGATTTGGTGTTGCAAAGTCAAAATGGCAGCCCGGCGGCTTTTGAATCGCTGATACAAAGGCACCAACGCATGGTCCACTCGCTGACATTTCGGATGACCGGGTCGGCCGCCGACGCCGAGGACCTGGCGCAGGAGGTGTTCATTCGCGCCCACGAACGAATCAATTCCTTTGCCGGCAGCGCAAAATTTTCCACGTGGCTCTGCAGCATTGCCGTTCACGCGTGTTTGAACTGGCGGCGGAACGAGGCGCGCCGTTTTCAGGCCCAAGCCAACTGTGCCGAAGAAATGATCGGACGGCAGGCCGAGACGGGAATTCCGCCGGCGGAAAGCGAAATGGCCCGGGAGGCGCAGGCGGCGCTGATGAAACTGCCGCCCAAACAGCGCGCGGCGGTGGTGCTCACGATTTACGACGGCCTGAATCATGCCGAGGCGGCAAAGGTCCTGCGTTGTTCGGAAACAACCGTCTCCTGGCGCGTGTTCGCCGCCAAACGGAAATTAAAACGCTGGCTGACCGCCGCGGGAGAAACACGATGAACGATTTTGAACTCGAATCGAAATTGAAAACCGTCCGCCTTCCGGCGCGGACGGAAGATTATTGGGAAAATTTTCCGGCGCAGGTGCGCGCAAAATTGCGCCCGGGGCGCGCGGATTGGGCGCCGCGAAACGTCTGGTCGCCCCGGCTGGTGTGGGCGGGCGGCATCGCCTGTGCCTGCCTGCTCCTCAGCCTGTCGGTCTGGTGCGGGCGGCATCCGCGCCAAAACCCGTTTTACTCAATGTTTCAAAATGAACGGGCCATCCGGAAGGAACTGGCCCAATTTCCCGGGCACCTCCGCGTGTTCATGCAGGATGAACATGGGCTGCACCGTTTGATCGCGGATCAGGAATGACGTGGCGGCTCGTGGCATCCCGCAATGCGGGACGACCGGTTCGATTGGTTGGAGAATGCGGCATCTGCCGGCACGCCGCCACGGTGAAAATTTTGTTTTATGATTTCAGAAAGCATTCAGACATCGAACGGCGAAAAAACGGCGGGAACATCCGCGCCGAAAATTTTGGAACAGCTCGTTGGCCAGGCCGAACGCGCCGGGGCCAGCGACATCCACCTGCAAATGCGCGGCAAATCCGCCGAGGTCGGCTTCCGGCTCGATGGCATCATCACGCCCGGCCGCGAATTGCCCGCCGACGTTGCCGAACGCGTTTTTGGCCGGATCAAATTCCTGGCGCGGCTGAAGACGTATCAGGAATCGCTGCCGCAGGACGGCCGCATCTCGCATGACGAACTTGGAATCCAAAACGACATCCGCGTCGCCACTTACCCGACCGTCACCGGCGAAAAAATCGTTCTCCGCCTTTTCAATTCGTCCTCGGCGAAATCACTCCGCGAATTGTCCCTGCCCGCCGCCGCCGGCGCCGAACTCGAACATTTTCTCCGGCAAGCCACCGGCCTGCTGCTGCTCACCGGCCCGGCGGGCAGCGGCAAGACGACGACAATCTACGCCTGCCTCCGCCATCTGGCCGAACTCGGCGGACGCCACATCATCACCGTCGAGGACCCGGTCGAGCAGATTGTTTCCGGCACGATGCAGACCGAGGTGAACGAAGCCATCGGCCTTGATTTCGCCCGCGCCGCGCGGCATTTGCTGCGGCAGGACCCGCAGGTGCTCATCATCGGCGAGATCCGCGACGAAGCCACCGCCCAACTCGCCGTCCGCGCCGGGCTGACCGGGCATCTGGTAATTTCGACGCTGCACGCCGGTTCGTGCCGCGGCGTTTTCGAGCGTCTGCTTGTGATGTGCGCCGATTATTCCGCCGTGGCCAGCGCGGTTGAATTGGTTTTGAACCAGCGGCTCATTCGCAAACTCTGTTCCGCGTGCCACGGCGGCGGCTGCGAAACCTGCCTGCGCACCGGTTATTGCGGCCGCGTGCCTCTCGTCGAATGGCTGCGCGTGAACGAAGCCATCCGCGAAAAAATCCGCCGGCGCGAACTGGCCCCGCTCGTTTCGGCGCAAACCCTGGAGGCCTCGGCCCGCGCGCTCGTGGAACGGGGCGTGACGAACGAGGTGGAATTCCAACGGCTTTTTGGCTTATGAAATACGACGAATTTGCCTTCTTCAACCAACAGCTCGCCGCGATGCTGCGCGACGGCATCCCGCTCGAAGGCGCGCTGCGGCGGCTCTGCGATGAAATGCGCCGCGGAAAACTGCGCGCCGAATTGCAGGCGCTCGAAGCCGACCTCGCCAAGGGCACGCCGATGGCCGAGGCGCTGAAAGCGCGCCAGTTGCCCGAGCTTTACAAGCGGATGATCCTCGTCGGTGTCAAAAGCGGCGACCTGCCCGGCGCGCTGACGATGCTGGCGGATTATTTCCAGCGGCAAAACGATGTCTGGACGCGGCTCAAAAGCATGATGACCTATCCGCTCATCGTGATGTTCGCGGCAGTTTTGATTTCGACCGTGATCAGTCTCCTTTGGATTTGTGTTATTGGTCCATCTTTCAAGGATATGTATTCCGGGATCGATATTAAGCTGCCGGGCGCGACATTGTTCGCTTTTGACACACTACAAGTCATTTGGGTTTTTCCGTTTACCCTTGGCCTTTTTTTCCTGGTCGCCGTGCTTATCATTTTTCAACCCGCGTTGCGCGGGAAGTTTCTCTGGCGGCTGCCTGCCTTCAAGGAAGCCACCATCGCGAGAATCGGATCAGCCCTGACGTTGCTTCTTAAAAATGGTGTTCCTTTTCCTGATGCGGTCGGCCTTGTGGCACAAATTGAGAACAATGCCGGCGTTACCGCTGATTTGGAGTTATGGCGGAAAAGGCTTGCCACGGGGATTGCAAAGTTTTCGGATGTGGCGTCCGGAAACCGGATAATTCCGCCGCTGTTCGTCTGGGTGGTGGCGAGCGCTGGTGAAAACCTCACGGCCGGGTTCAATCGTGCGGCGGAAATTTATCATTCGCGCGCCATTTATCGGACCGAAGTTGCCTTATTCTCGGTATTGCCAATTGCCTCGCTGTTCCTTGGCATCATTGTCGTATCGCAAGCGTTTTTGGTTTTATGCATGTTCCTGCCGAACATCGCAATTTTGACGTGGTTGAGTTAAACCAACTTTATGCCGGGTTTTTTCCAGTTTCTTTTCACTTTTTTTTGGTTCGCGGTGGCGGTTCTGCTGCCGGGCATGGTGTTTGCAGTTTTGGTTCACCACCTTCTTGCGCTCCCGATGCATCGGCGTGACCGGGGACGGTTCTTTCTGGATCTTCTGGAAACCGTATTGCAGCGCGGGCAGCCGGTCGAACAGGCGATCATTTCTGCCGCTGAGAATCATGATCGGTCAATCGGGGTCGGCTTTTTCCTTGTTGCTGCGCACATCGAAGGCGGCGCGCGGTTGGGGGAAGCGCTTGACAAAGAACCGGCATTTCTACCGCCACAAGTCAACGCCATGCTTCGGGCCGGCGAAAAACTGGGCGACCTTAAAAAGGTCCTGCCCGCGTGCCGCGAGGTGCTTCGCATTGCGCCTGATACTGTCCGCACCACGATGCACTATATGGTCGCCATCCTGATGCTGTTCGCGCCGATTTCTGTTTTCATGATTGGCCTTTTATCAACGTTCGTCATTCCGAGATTCAAGGAAGTCGCCGCCGGAATGGACGCCAGGTTGTGGCCGATTTCGAAGTTCGTATTTGCGCTAAACGATTTGCATATTCTTGTCGGTTTTGAAGCCTTGGTTTTTCTTGCACTGGCCCTCGTAGTCCTGATTTATATCGGCGGGCCGCGCTTTATCCATTGGTTTCAATACCGCAATGTTCCTGCCGTGGACTGGATCACATGGCAGGTTCCGTGGAAGCGGAAAAAATTGCTGCGCTCATTCTCTGCCATGCTGGCCGTGCTTCTGGACGGCGGAGTGCCGGAAGCCGAAGCGGTCATTTTGGCCGGCGATTGCACCGCCAACGAAATCTGCCGTCATCGGGCGCGTCGCGTCTTTGCCGCACTTCAACGGGGCTCAAAGCTGGATCAAGCCGTCCGCGTTTTTGACGACGCCGGCGAGTTTCATTGGCGCCTGACTAATGCGACCCATGCGCGGGGGGGATTTTTGACAGCCCTCCACGGTTGGCACCAGGCGCTTGACGCAAAAGCCTTTCAACAGGAAGAGATCGCCACGCACGCCCTTACCAGCGGCTTGGTGATTCTAAATGGCGTGGTCGTTGCGTTGATGGCAACCGCGATGTTTGGCGTCCTGATTGCCGCCCTGCAGGCGGCACTGGATTATTGAATATGAAAACTCACCCTCCCTTTGCCCAATTTTCCAGGCGGGAACACGGTTATTTTTTGATGACGGACATAATCGTCGCGATGACGATTCTTACGCTGGCTATAATGCCGTTGACGTATTCGTTCATCCATGAACGGCAACTGCTCCGCATCGAGTATTTTCGCAGCGTTGCGATGGAAATCGTGGACGGCGAAATGGAGGTTCTGGCCGCGGGCGCTTGGCAGGATTTTCCGGATGGGCAACAGGTTTATTCCGTTCACGCCAACGCCGCTGTTCGTCTGCCGCCGGGAAATTTCCAGTTGTCGAAAACCGGAAAACATTTGCGGCTCGAATGGAAATCGGACAAACGGCAGGGCATCGGCATTGTCGCCCGTGAAATTACCATCAAATGAAACTGCCACCGCCTATCTCCCACACCCGTTCGCAAACCGGCGTTCTTTTGATAGAGTGTATCGTTTATATCGGCTTGTTCGCCATCATCGTCGGCCTGGGCCTGGCAACTTTCTACCTTTGCTGGGACAACTCGAAGGCGCTGTTCTATGCCACGGACGACATTGCATCCGCGTTGCGCGCGGGCGAACGCTGGCGCGCGGATGTCCGTGGCGCCACGGGCGAAATCACCGTCGAGACCACAACCGCCGGCGAGTTGTTGCGGATTCCCCGCGGGACCAACGAAGTCCTTTACCGTTTCGACGCCGGCGAAATCCGCCGCCGGCTGGCGTCATCGGATTTTTCGGAGTCGTTGCTGCCGACCGTCAAGGCGTCGCAAATGGTGATGGACACGCGCGGGCCGGTCAACGCGTGGCGCTGGGAACTGGAATTGAAATCACGCCGCAAGGAAATGCATCTGCCGCTGCTGTTCACGTTTGAGACGGCGGCCAAAACCACGCCATGAAAATTTACCAATCCCATTTTCTCCGACACCGCCGGCAAAACGGTTCGGCTGTTTTCGTTTTCATCTGTCTGCTGGCGATCATGATGATTCTGGTCGCCGCCAACGGCGACGCCCTTTCCCATTTGCACCAGGAAATCAAACTGCTGGAGCACCGGCAGGTTGAGCGTCTGAACGTCTCGCAGACCAACACTATCGGTAGGTCCGAACTGCCGCCCGGCTCGGACGCGCAGCAGCGCGTCCCTGCCGGACCCAATGGGACAAAATGAACGACGACGCTCCCATCGCCAAAATCCGGATGCTCAAAAGCTCGATGCGGTGCTTTGTGTTCGGACTGATCGGACTGCTGCCTGCGGTCGGCCTTCCGTTCGCGATTGCGGCACTGGTGATTTCGGGTAAGGTTCGCGTCCGGGAAAGACAATTTTGGAATGCGGCAAAACCCTACCGGATTTGGGGCGTCGTAGTTGCAACGGTGGGAACTTTATTTTGGGGCTTCATCGTGGCGCTGATTCTTTACAACTCAGCTTGCAATCAAAACGGTTCTGGAAATTATGGCAGCGGCGGCGGCGGCGATTAAATTTTTCAGGCTTTCGGCAGTTTTTCCTCGACCATCTCGCACAGGACGTGGAAGAGCAGTTTTTGACCTTCCTGGATGCGCGTCGTCACGGTCCCCGGCACGAGCAAATCGAGCGTCGCCACGCCTTTGGTGAATCCGCCGTCGCGGCCCAAAAAACAAATACTTTCGATTCCCTTGCGTTTCGCCTCTTCGAGCGCGCGCAGGACGTTTTTTGATTTGCCGCTGGTCGTGAAGGCGATGAGCACGTCGCCCTTTTCGCCCAGGCCCCGGACCTGCCGGGAGAAAACCTCGTCGAAGGTGTAATCGTTGCAGATGGCGGTCATGAGTTCGCCGTTGGCCGTGAGTGAAATGGCCGGATACGGCCGGCGGTCGCCGACGAAACGGCAGAGAAATTCCGTGGCCAGATGCGTGGCGTCGGACGCGCTGCCGCCGTTGCCGCAGACGAGGAGCTTGTGCCCGGAGGTCAGGCAGGTCAGAACCATTTTCGCCGCGCGGTTCAACGGTTCTTCAAAAGCGGCCAGCGCGCGCAGCGTCGTGACGGAATCTTCAATCGCCTTTTGCAAATGTGCCATGCGCGTAATTAACCACAATCGTCGCGTTGAGGAAATCCCGAAATACGAAAGGGGTTGAAGCGTTAAAGCGTTGCATCGTTGAAGCGAATCACGCTTCAACCCTTCAACTCTTCAACGAATCCAATGTTGGCCGTTGAAAAAAAAGGCGAAATGCAGCATCGCTGGGGCATGAGCCGCGACCATCTGCCGCACCGGGAAAAATTGTCGCCGTAATTGATTCTTTGTGGGAGACGACGTGAGGAGTCTCTAACTTTCCAGAATGAGTCTCGTTACCTCGACTCCTACAACGGTTGAATTCCGCGCAAGCTTCACACTTGAGCTTATCCCCAAGTTGATTATTCTTACGTCATGCCGATTTACGAATTTCATTGCGGGAAGTGCGGGCGCGACAGCGAAATCCTCGTCCGCTCGACCGATTGGAAAAGCACCGGATGCCCGCATTGCGGCTCGAAGAAATTGTCCAAGAAATTGTCGGTCTTCGCCCCGGCCAACGCCGGCGGCGGCGATGCGCCGTCGGGAAACGGCGGCGGCGGACATTGTTGTGGCGGCGGGCATTGCCACGGCGGGCATTGAAATTTTTGGGAGGGTTGGCATGTTGCCGACCCAAATTTAGGGACGGCGACACGCCGTCCCTCCCAAGATTTCCCGCGCGCTGATTTGCGTCAAATCTTCGACCGCCCAATCCGGTTGATGCCGTTTTAATTCTTCCAGCGTCGCGCCGCCGGTGGCCACCGCCAGCACTTTCGCGCCAATGAATCTTCCGCAGCGGACGTCGAACGGCGTGTCGCCGACCACGAGGATTTCGTCCGGCTGCAAATCCTGTCCGAGCACGCGGCGGCCGCGTTTGAGCGCGGCCACGGCGATTTGATTGCGGTCCTCGCTGTCGTCGGCAAAGGCGCCGGTCTCAAAAACGTCCCAGAGATTGAAGCGGCGCAATTTGATCTCCGCGCCCAGGCGGATGTTGCCGGTGAGCAGGCCGGGCAACGGCGGCCGGGGCAGCGCCCGCAGTCCGTCGAGAAATTCCGGCACGCCTTCACAAAGACCGCCGTGGCTTTGCGCGATGATGTGGTCGAGCCAGAAAACATAACGCCCGAAGAACCGCCCGAAATTTTCCGGCGTCGCCGGAATGCCGTGGAGACCGAAAAATTCGCGGACGAGATTCACGTCGGTGCGGCCGGCGAAACTGATTTTTTCGACGCCGTTGGGGACGTTGAACCCGGTGGCAAAGGTTTTGGCGAAGGCCTGCGTTCCGGCGCGCCCCGTGTGAACGAGCGTGCCGTCAACGTCGAATAGAACCAGCCGAATCATGCCAGAAAAATACCAAAACGGAGGGTCCCGGCGAGCAAAAGCGGCACCGGCGTCGCGACCGTGGAATGCCGCAGAAGAGTTGACTTTTTGCAAGTCATTCTAAAACAACTCGTTATATGATTAAGAAAAACTTTGCCAATCGTCCAATCAGGGTGTTAACTCGTCCGGGTTTCAGAATCGGCAGGGTTGATGAAAAGGGCGCGGGCATTCACGCTGATTGAACTGTTGGTGACCATGGCGGTCATCGCAATTCTGGCCGCATTGCTGCTGTCCGCGCTCCACCGTGCCAAAGACACCGCCCACGCCGCCGAGTGCCGGAACAATCTCAAGCAGTGGGGGGTGGCAACGCATCTTTACACGGCGGATCACGATGACTATTTGCCCGCAGAAGGCAAAGGAACACCGCTCGAAAGCGATCTACGCGATGTAACGTATCAGGCCTGGTATATCCTGCTCCCCAATCAAATGAATCTGCCGCGCTACGCCGACATGCCATGGCGCACCAACGCGGAGGTTGATCCCGGAAACTCTGTTTGGATTTGTCCCTCGAATCTTCGCCGCTGCAATGCAAGCAGCAAGACAAACAATCTGTTTCACTACTGCCTGAATGAAGACGTCAATGGCACCGGCGTCAATAATCATCCAATGCGAATTCCCAATATTCGGCAGCCGAGTGTGGTCGTATGGCTGTTCGACAGCAAAAATCTGCCCGCAGTCGGTGAGGCAAATTTTGTTCACACGAACCTGCACAGCAAGGGCGCGCACTTTCTTTTTCTCGACGGCCATGTCGCGCGTTTCCGGAACACGGAGTATTGGAATTTCACCACCGGCAAGGGCATCACCAACAACCCGGAACTGGTCTGGTATCCCTGAAACCACTCTCACGGCATGCGGTAGATGCGGAAGAATTTCACGCCGCCCGGCACATTCGTGCTGAACGTGAAATTGGCGCCGGTGGCAACAAGGTTGTCGGCCAGCGGCGCCCAAGTCGTGAGATTTGACGATGCTTCCACGCGATATTGCCGGTTGCCGGCCGATTCCCATTTCAGCGAAACCATCTGGTTCGTCACGCTGATGGCGAGCAGACGAAACGGCACGTCGAACGGATTGCCGAAAACCATGAACACAGGCAGATGATCGGACGCGGTTGTATCGTCGTCGCCATACAAGTTGGGCGGCACTGGAGACAGCAAGTCCGTGCGAAAAACCTGGCTGCTGACAATGTTCGACGACAGCAGCGCGCACGGCAGGATGTAATCATATCGCTTGGTCAGGCCGCCGGTGTCCTGGATGGACCAGGTCAGTTCGCTGCCGGTGAGAGGATTGACGGCGGTGGCCAGGCGCAGGCCGGTCGGCGCGCTGATCAGGCGCTGGATGGACCGGGGATTGCTCGCCGGCGGCCGGAGAATGTCCTCGTTCAGGTCGCCGCTCAACACGCAAGGCTGCCCGCCATTGGCCGGCAGATAGACCGTGGCGAAAAAGTTGGAAACGGCGCCCGCCTCCGCCGACCGTTTCGCCGCCGAATCGGCGTCCTGTCCCGATTTCAAATGCACCGTGAACACGTGCAACGGCTGCGGGAAGCCGGGCACGGAAATTTGCGCTTCGAACAAATCGCGGGTGAACCCCGGACCGGTGTACCCGTAAGGCGCGAGGTCGGAGCCGTGCAACCAACTGGTCGAGGAGACGATGGGATAACGGCTGAGGATGACACTGTGAATGAATCCATCGTCCGCGGAGTTGGTGGCGAGGTAATAGCCCGGACGGTAGGCCACGACAAAATCCGCCATTTGCGCCGTGCAATTGTTGGTGACCGGGATTTCGTTGAAGGCGATGATGTCGGGATTGAGATATTGCATTTGCCGGCCAATGGCCTGCACGTGCCACATGTTTGTGCTCCAGTTGGTCAGGCCGTTGCCATGCACATTGTAAGTGAGATAGGAAAACGCCGGAGTTGCGGCGCGCCAGACGCTCAAGACGATCGGGTCGCTGATGGTCGAACCGGCGGCGTTGGTGACCACGGCGGCATAAAAGCCGGCCTGGGCGAAAGTCACGCCCGTCAACGTGAGATTGGAGCTTACTGCTCCGGGAAGATCCGTGCCTTGAATCCCGACATCCGATGTCGGGGTGAACTGCCATTGATAACCGAGCGGCGGCGTGCCACTGGCGCTTACGCTGAAAGTGACGCTCGCGCCGTTCGTCACGGTCTGATTTGGCGACTGGGAGGTGATGGCCGGCGGCTGACCGGATCCGCTGGAGACCACATCGGCGAAGGATGTGCCGACCCGCAGATTGTCAATGTTCAACGCCCCTTCGCCGGTATTTTCACGCAGCGCATAGCTGACCACGGTGAACGCGGAAGCGCTGTCGCTGGTTGAAATGCCGGGGTCGCTTTCCGCGGCCGGATTGATCCAAAGTGTGCTGCCCGAGTTGCTGTTCACCAAACGGGTCACGACGGTGTAATCCGTGTTGAGACTCAGATCTACGTTGTTCGTGGCGCTGATGACCGAGCCGCTGGTGGAAGAAATCCCCAGCCGGAACTTGTTCGGCGCCGCTCCGCCGGTCAATGCCCAGATGCGCGCCCGAAAACCCGTGGACGCATTCTTGAAATGCGCAAAGTAAGCGCCGCCACTGCCGGGTAGCACGGTGAATTTAACCGTGAAACTCGCGTAGAACACATTGGTCGAGCCGGAAGAAGGGTAGGGCTGGCCGGCCAGGAGCGCGTTGACATCTTCGGTGTTGGCTTCGTTCAGCAGCACCCGGCCCGACACAACCGCCACTTCGCCGGTGACCGAACCGCTATGATGCGCCCACACGTTGCTGCTCACCGTCACCAACGGGCCGTCGGGATAATTGAAGGAATCGCCCAGCAGCAGCGCCGCGCCCGCCCAAGGGATGGAAAGCAGAAATGCCGCGATGCACAATGCAACTTTTTTCACGATGATCACCGGGCATAATCGCAAGTCGTGAAAAGATGTAAATAGTCAGCGTTTAGTTATAAATTCCGGTTGCGAATATTTTCGCCCAGCTAATGATGCTGCCCGCTCGCGCAACGTCGCGTCCGGCTCGAATTCCAGCCATTCAATTCCGAATTCCCCGCCCCCAACAACGCACATGGCCTTTTGCCAATCCGTCTTGGACAGGGAAATCGGCGGTGGCTGAACCGACCCTTGAATGAGCAGGCCCAGCTTGTTGCGCCGTTGCGCCGCGCCGGCGATTTTTCTTTCTTGCCAGAGCAAATCAAATTTTTCATGGCCAGCGAAACACTCTCCCGTAGGAGCCGACGTGAGGAGGCTCTGACATATTTCCGATTTTTCAGAATGAGCCTCCTCACGTCGGCGGCTACGGGAACTGGGAACGGATTGTTTGCACCTTGGCGCGAGTTCCGTCGCCACGTTGAGTTTTTCGAACGCGGATTGAATCCACTCGTGAACGCGGCGGTAACTTTCCGCGGCCCGGAGCGAATGCCATTCGTGGCCCGGTGGAAAGGCGAGACTGTAGGTCCAGTCCGCGTCGTGCGGCACGATGCCGCCGCCGGTGGGCCGGCGGATGAGCGGACGCAGCAATGTTGCACGTTCAACCTCGGCGTATTTCTGGAAATAGCCGAACGTGGCCGCCGGCTGCGTCCAGCCGTAAAACCGCAGCACCGGTTTGCCGATGCGCGACATCGCTTCCAGCAGCGCCTCGTCCAGCGCCATGTTGAACGCCGGCGCGCCCGGACCGGATTGAAGTAAAAGCCAGATTTGTGGAGAAGAAAAACATCCAACATCCAACATCGAACGCTCAACATCCAATGTTCGCCCGCCGGCACCTGGAGACTTGGGCGTTGGATGTGGGATGTGGGATGTTGGATGTTCCTTGATCATGCTTTTTCCGCAGAAGGGCACAGCCTTCTGATCTCGCAGTTCGGACAATCCGGCTTGCGCGCGGCGCAACGGCGGCGTCCGTGCCAGATGAGCCAGTGACTGAACAGCGTCCATTGCTTCTGCGGCAGGAGCGCCATCAATTCCTTTTCAATCTTTTCCGGCGATTTCTGCCGGGTCAGACCCAGCCGCTGCGACAACCGCGCGACGTGCGTGTCCACGACCACGCCGACGTTGATGCCGAACGCATTGCCTAAAACGACGTTGGCCGTCTTGCGTCCGACACCGTTCAATTGCGTCAATTCCTCCATCGTGCGCGGCACCTGGCCACCGTGACGCTCGATGAGTTTGCGGCAGCAAGCCTGAATGTTCTTTGCCTTGTTGCGAAAAAACCCGGTCGTCCTGATGGCCTGCTCGAGTTCCGCCAGCGGAGCGTTCGCATAATCCGCCGCCGAGCGGTATTTCTTGAACAATTCCTTCGTGACGATATTGATGCGTTTGTCCGTGCATTGGGCGGAAAGGATGGTGGCGATGAGCAATTGGAGCGGGTCGGTGTGATTCAACTCGCAGTGCGCCTCGGGATAAGTCCGGTCCAGCGCGGCAATGATTTTTTTCAGGCGCGCGGCTTTGGCTTGGGCGGTTTCGCGAGGCATTTACGCCAAAAATTTACCAACAAAGAAACAAAGACACGAAGAAAACTTTGCGACTTCAGCAAACGAGAAAATCAAAAAGGTTTTGAATGCCAAAGCACAATTAAAAGCAAACCACCAATCACTAAACCAATAACCGCTCGCCACAATATTTTGAAAGAAGGTCGTGACGGACTACGTTGAATTTCACCCGCTTCTACTTGTCGTTGATGACGAGGCAAGTGCCAAAGCATGACAATTCCAGAAAGCAAAGAACTTAAACCGCAAACGAGCAGCACAATGCGTAAGATTTCTAGCATGGTTTCTAAAGTTAAACCAACTGCGGCTCTTCAATTTCTTTCGGCGGCTGGACGAGCGGCGTGCCGTCTGGCGCCTCCGGATACTCGAAGATTCTGCCCTCGTAATTGCGCAGCAGGACGCGGTCGGCGTTGTGGCTCAAAACATAGTCCGGGTTGATGGGCACCTTGCCGCCGCCGCCGGGCGCGTCAATGACGTATTGCGGCACGGCGTAACCGGTCGTGTGGCCGCGCAGTTGGGTCATGATTTCAATGCCCTTGCGGACGCTGGCGCGCAGGTGTGCCGAGCCGGAAATCAAATCGCACTGGTAAAGGTAATACGGCTTCACCCGGCACATGAGCAGTTTTTGCACGTGCGCCTTCATCACCCCGGCGTCGTCGTTGACGTGTTTGAGCAGGACGGACTGGTTCCCGAGCGGGATGCCGGCATCGGCGAGGCGGCCCAGCGCGTCGCGGACTTCCGTGGTCAGTTCGCGCGGATGGTTCGAGTGAATGCTCATGAACAGCGGATGAAATTTCTTCAGCATCGCGCAGAGTCCGGGCGTGACGCGCTGCGGCAGGAACGTCGGGATGCGCGATCCGATGCGCAAAAATTCAACGTGCGGGATGGCCCGCAGGCGGCCCAGAAGATTTTCCAGTTTTTCATCGCTCAGCAACAACGGGTCACCGCCGCTCAACAACACGTCGCGAATTTCCTGGTGTTGCGCGATGTAGGCGATTTGTTTGTCGAATTCGGGATGAAAATCGTAGCCGCTGGCGTTGCTGACCAGCCGCGAGCGCGTGCAGTAACGGCAATACGCGGCGCAGCGGTCGGTGACGAGGAACAGGACGCGGTCAGGATAGCGATGCACGAGGCCGGGCACGGGCGAGTGCGAATCCTCGCCGCACGGGTCGCTCATCTCCCACGGCGCGGTGTGGGTTTCCTCGATGCGCGGAATGACCTGGAGGCGGATCGGGCAATGTTCATCCACCGGATCAATCAGGTTGAAAAAATACGGCGTGATGGCGAGCGCGAGTTTGTGGTTGGCCAGTTTTGCCCCGGCGAATTCCTCCGGCGTGAGCGCGGGCATCAGCCGCTGCAATTGCTCCGGCGTGGTGATGCGGTGCTTGAGCTGCCAGCGCCAGTCGTTCCAATCGGCATCGGAAACATCGTGCCAGAAGCCGCGGCCGGCGGAGTGAAATTCCTTCAAAAACCGGACTCGGTGGCCTGATGGCGGCTCCTCGCCATTCGCCTGCGAATTGTCATCCTTCATTTTCGATGGAAACTATAAGTTTGAACCGCGCCCTGTCAAGTTGACCCTCGCCGGCGTAGTGTCCTAATCAGGTAGGGACGGCGTGCTACGCCGTCTGCGCCGCGTCCAGCGGCGCAAGTGCGGTGTGGAGAATTTGTGCGGTGGACACGATTTATTCCGCCCGCTACTACGCGGGCGAGGACATCGCAGCGCGATGTCCCTACCACCAAATCAAGACATTCCCTTGCCAGCGCCACCCCGTTCAAGCTTCAGGGCGACCAAACGTCCGGTTTGATGGACAATTCGATGGTGCGCCGTTGGGTATCGAGTTCGTCCAGTTTTTTCAACGTGGCGCGCATGCCCATTTTTTGCGGCACGGGATGTTTGCTCCAACGCGGCTGGCGGTTTTCCGTGTTTTGGCCGAGGTAACTGGCAACGGTCCGGCGGTATTCATCGGTCAAGGCGACCAGCGGCGCGGCCATGCGGAGTTGTGCCAGTTCGAGGTCGCGCAATTTGGTTTGAAGGATCGCCGTCTGGCGCGACGGCTCAAAATTGCGGATGACGGCCTGCAGGGAAACTTCCGTGCGCGCGGGCAGGGTGTTTGACGCGGTCCAAACCTCCACCGGCACGCTTAAAATTTCATCCAGTTTTTCGCGGCTGACGGCGGGCGTCCACTGCGGCCCGGGATCGTGCGCCACGAAAGTCACGACCTGTAGCGCCCACCATTTTTCCACGTCGAGCGGTCGCGGAAAATAGTCGCGGAACGCGCTTTGAAACGCAGTCTGCCAGTTGTAACACCCCGGCAAGGCCGCCAGCATCGCGCGCAAACGCGCCGGGCCGTTTTTCAAGCCGAGCAATTCGGTCACGAACAATTGCGCGCTGGCGTGATATACCCCGTCATCCCCGCCGGTCAATTGGGCGTCGTCCGGCCAGCTCAACTGGTCGAACGTGACCGCGGCATGGTCGCGCAGCACGCGGCGCGCGCCGGCGAGCGGGTCCACACCGCGCTGCGTCGTGACCGTGCGGTTTTGCGGCAGGCCATCCACGAGCCGGCCCGGCGTTGACAGAATGACATCCGGTGAACCGGCGGCGGACAATTGTTGGGACAAACCGTCGGTCAGCCAGCCGGGGATTTCCGCGGCGCGCGCGCCCGTAGCGTTGCGATTGGCCAGCTCCAGCAGCAACACGCCGGTCATCGCGCGCAGGAACCGGGATTGCGGCAGGACGTCCGGCAATTGCACCTGATAATTCCAGCCGTTGAGGAAAGGCTGGGAGACAATCGTGACATCTTCGTCGGGTGATTGCGCCGGATGCAGGACCAGAAAAATTTTCCCCTGCCAGGGCGCGTTGGGTTCCATGCCAAGCCGGCGCCGGAGCGAATCCTTGATGCGCTCGGCGGAGACCGACAGCAAGGCCGGTTCCAGCCGGACGAGGTTGGCATTGGTCGCCACGCCGGTCAGCGAAACGCGCGGTGAAAATTGCGCCGTGCCGGTCACGACGAACTGGCCGGAAGCGCTCTGCGCGGAATTGACCGCCGGCGGGTAAGGTTGGCCGCCGGCCAACACCGGCAAAAGCAATGCACAGACCCAAAGCGCCGGCCCGTTGAACCTGAAAACCGAGGTTGGGCGCACGAAAACGGTGGTAGGGACAGCGCGCTGCGCTGTCCCCGCCCGCATCCAGCGGGCGGAACAAACGGGACCAGGGCGGACGCGCGCCTCAAACCAGTTCCGCGCCTGAACGGCGCGGTGACGGCGCAGCGCGCCGTCCCTATCCATTTCGGTTTTCGGGTTGAACCGTTGAGCCGTTGAACCGTTGAGCCGTTTCAACGATGGAACGGGCAGCCGGTTGAACGGGCCGATCATTTTTTGTCCGCCTTGGGCGCGGTTTTTGCCGGAGCCGTTTTGGACTCGGCGGGCTTGGATCCGGATTTGGCCGGAGCGAAATCTTTTTTCGCCGCTTCCGTGTAGCTTTTGCTGCGGTAATCGGTGGTGTAAAAGCCGCTGCCCTTGAACAGCAGGCCGCCGCCGGCGCTGATTTTTCGTTTCACGCGCCCGCGCCCCCATTTTTTCCGGGTGCAGGAAGTTTGCGGGCAAATCCGCAGCGTTTTGGCGGAGATGGATTGAAGGGCCTCAAACTCGTGCCCGCATTTCTCGCAAATATATTCGTAAGTCGGCATCGGCAATTTGCGAACAAGTCTTCGCCGCGCGCCAACCGCTCAAGGCGCCGGCGCATTCGTCGTCGCTTTCATCAACGGCGGAATGACATGGACAGAGCCGTCGGAACCGACTTCCACGTTCAAATTGTAATTCGGCGGTTGTCTGGCCGCGGCGGCGGCGGCGGCGACGGCGGCGGCACTGTGCGGCTGCACGAGCAGTTGGGCGCCTTTCTGGTCGTTGGCGCCGTTGCGCATCAACTGCAACCGGCGGGCAATGAACAATTCATCGCGCAATTTTTTGATCTGGGCGCGGACTTCATTGATGTCGTCAAACTTGCGCTCCAATTCGGCTCTTTGCGCGATTTGCTGCTGCAATTCCTTTTCGAGGAAGACGTTGTTGGTTTCGGAATCGGCGAGTTTTTGCTGGGTGTCGGCGATTTGCCCGTTAAGCACTCCGATGGTGTTGGTCAGCGCGGTGGCGCGATCGTCCAGCACCTTGTTTTGCGATTCCAAGTCGGTGATGCGGCCATTCAGGTTGGCGATTTGATCCTGGGCGCCCTGGAGCGTCGCCCGGGCGGAGGCCAGCGCGCCGGAGGCTTCATTCAGATTATTGGAGAGCGCCGCCATCTGTCGCTGGCTGGCAATGAAATTGTTGGTCAACACCAGATTGACTTGCTGCAGGTCGTTGACATGATCATTGGCGGCCACCAACTGGTTGGAAAGGTCGAGGGTGGCGACCGTGTTGTTTTTCAACTGGTCGCTGCTGGTCTTTTTCACGGCAATCAAAGCGACCGCCAGTCCCGCACAAACCACCGTGAGTATGACAATGGCCATTTTTGTTTTCATAGCGTCTCTGAACATGGCTGGACGCGGCGCTTTTGGCAAGCCTGCGTCATTTTTTGCAGTGTCCGAATTTGGCGGCGGCGGTGCGGCCGCAGCAGCGGCGCGCACACCGATTTCAAATCAGGACACCGCCTCATTTTCCCGGCGTCGTGGCCGGCGAGTTGGAAACGGCCTCTTCCGCGGTCATTTCCATGGCCCTGAGCGTTGGATCCGGAATTTCCACATCGGATGCCTGCTTCAACTTCTTCAGGTAGGCCGGCGCCTGCCCGGTGATTTTCTGCCGCTTCAACACGTCTTTCAGGTCGTCGGCGATGGTTGCGTAATCCATTTTCCTGGCCGGAATTTTCTCCAGCAGCTTGATAAGGTAATAACCATAGGACATTTCGATGACGTCGCTGACCTGGTTGTTGGTCAGCGAAAACGCCGCCGCCGCCAGCTCCGGACTCATTTGGTCCCGGGAAACGGGCGGCAGCTCGCCGGCATTGTCCTTCGAGGCGGGGTCTTCGGAATACTGCGCCGCGAGATTCGTAAAATTATCGCCGCTGCGCACGCGCTTGAGCAGATCATCCATCTTCTTGCGTTTGGCCTGCTGCTGGTCCATCGGCAGGGGGGTGCCGGTGGTGGGGTTCACCGTCAAAAGCAGCATGTCACCCAACCGGACTTTTTCCGGTTGCTCGAAATCCGCCGGATGGTTGGTGTAGTATTCTTTTGCTTCCGCGTCCGTCACGTTGATGTTCAATTCACGTTCGAGCACGAGCGGGATGGTGGCCTGGTCAATGTTCTGTTTCTCCCACTGGCTGCGGGTCTGTCCCATCAGTACCAACTGTTTGTCCAGCTTCTGATTAAACTGGTCATCCGTCAGTTGCTGGCTGGTTTTTAACTTCTGTAAATTGGCGTTGAACAGCTCCCGGCCCCTGGCCTTGTCGGCGTCGGTGGCTTTGCTGAGTATCAATTGTTGAAAAATCAACGCCTGCAACGCCTGCCCATCCACATTGGCGGGCGCGGCCATCCCGCGCGCGGCAAATATTTCCTTCAGGTTGCTGGCCACGGAATCCAACTGGCTCTGCCTGATCTCAAAACCCTTGCCTTTGGCAATCACCGGGTCGCCGAACAACGCGGTCATCGCCGCCTCGGGATTGGAATTGGTGCCGGTCGCCGCCGGCGGGGTACTCATGGACGCAGCGTCAGCCGCGGAAAGCGTGCCGAAAGCAAGCGCGGCCAGGGTGACGGGGAAAATCATCTTCATTTTGGTCTTCATTTCATTTTTTAACTGGTTTGACGGCGGCTACAATTTTACCACTTTCACATTGCTGATGTCAGGGTCTTTCTGAAGCTCTTCGAGCACCGCCGCCGGCGGCACGCTGTCGAGGTTTAGCACCGTCAACGCCAGCCCGCCCGCAGTGTCGCGCGTCAGGCTCATGTTGGCAATGTTCACTTTGTGTCTGCCCAGCAACGTGCCCAGATAGCCGACGATGCCCGGGCGGTCCTTGTTGTTCAGCAACAGCAGCGTGCCGCTGACGGGGATTTCCACCGGCGTGCTGAACAACCGCACGATGCGCGGGTTGTTCGGCGAGCCGAAAAACGTCCCGCCGGCCGAAACCAGCTTCTTCCCATTGCTGAACGCCTGCACGTGAACCCATTCATTGAACGTGACCGGCTCGTCGGATCTCTTTTCCTCGACCGTGAGGCCGAGGCTTTGGGCCACACTGCGGACATTGACGTTGTTCACGTCCTTCAAATTGCCGGCCGACAGAAAACCGCGCAGCACCGCGCGCGTGACCGGATCAATATTCGGCAACTGGCGCGCGTGGCCGCCGTAGGTGATGTAAAGCCGGTCGGTCCCGCCCTGCGGGGCCAGTTGCGCCAGCAATTTGCCGAGCGCTTCACCCAGCGGCAGGTAAGGCTTTACCTGCTCGTAGGTCCTGGCGTCGAGATACGGCAGGTTCACCGCGTTGCGGACCTCGCCGGTGAGCAGATAACCGGCAATGACCTCGGCCACTTCGATGCCGCATTTTTCCTGCGCTTCTCCCGTGCTCGCGCCGAGGTGCGGCGTGAGAATCAGATTCGGCTGTTGGCGATACGGATGGTCGGCCGGCAGCGGTTCGGTGGCGAAAACATCCAGCGCCGCGCCGGCTACCTTGCCGGATTCGAGCGCGGCGATGAGATCGGCCTCGACGACGATTTCGCCGCGGGCGCAATTCACCAGGCGCACGCCGGGTTTCATTTTGGCGAACGCGGCGGCGTTCAGCATGTGCTTGGTTTCCGGTGTCACCGGCATATGGACGGTGATGAAATCCGCCGCGCGATAAAGGTCGTCCACGCTGTCGGCAAATTCCGCGCCGATGGCCTTCGCCCGGTCTTCGGTGAGATAAGGATCGTAAGCGATGACGCGCATGCCGAACGCGACGGCGCGTTTGGCGACTTCCGTGCCGATGCGGCCCATGCCGAGCACGCCGAGGGTTTTGCCGGCCAGTTCCAGGCCTTGGAACAATTTGCGGTCCCACTTGCCCGTGGTCATCGAGGCGTGGGCCTGCGGCACCTTGCGCGCGAGCGCCAGCAGCAGGGCAAAGCTCAATTCCGCCGTCGTCACGGTGTTCCCGCCGGGCGTGTTCATCACCACGATGCCATGCTGCGTGGCCGCTTCCACGTCCACGTTGTCCACACCGACGCCCGCGCGCCCGACCACGCGCAATTGTTTCGCGGCTTCGATAACCTTGCGTGTGACCTTCGTTTCCGAACGCACCACCAGCGCCGTGGCGTCGGCCACCACCGGCAACAGTTCCGCTTCCGTCAGCCGTTTCGGCAGCACCACGACCTGGAATTCCGGCCGCTGCTGCAGGAGCGCAATGCCCTTGGGCGAGACCGGATCGCATACGATGATTTTCATATCAAAATGAGCCGTGAGTGTAGGCGTTGAATGGAACAAGGTCAAACAGTGAAATCCTTTGGTGGTGGCTGCTTTGAATTTCTGATTTATGAATTGAATGGCAGGGCCGCGCTGAAGCGCAGCCGGAGGGAAGCAATCCTTTGAGAGCAAACAAGATGCCCGCGAAGCGGGGGAGTGTCTGCAAAACGGCGCAGATCATCAGACGATGTCATGTGGTCAAAAACAATGACACACTTTACATTTTTTATTTGCTTATGTCCGTGGAATAATAGAGCTTATTGTCTATATTAGGCTTGTGCGCGTGGCGGTTCGTGCGTTAATCAAGCCGTTCGCCGTCAAGTGTTTGGATTTGAGAGTGTATTGAAATTCAAATAATGAAATATTCGCACTCATGGAAAATTGCCGCCGGCGTTGCCGGCTGGCTGGCCTTGGAGGCCACGCTGACTGCGGGAGATGTTTCGTCAACGAACAATCCGTATTCGACAATCGCGGCCCGCAACATTTTTGGCCTGCACGCGCCCCCGACAGCCACCCCGGACCAGCCGCCAGAACCCGATGCAATCATCACCCCCAACGGCATCGTCTCCATTTTTGGGCCGGCACGGGTACTATTCAAAGTTCGGGAAAAAGCCTACGTTCTCGGCGAAGGGCAGCGACAGGATGACATCGAGGTGCTGAAAATTGACGAAACAAAACAGATCATTACTTTCAACAACCACGGCGTAATCCAGCATATTCCCCTGGCTGCTGTTCGTAATTCTGACAACAACGAACACCTGTTCATTGGCAATCACCTTAGAATGCGCTGGCAATCACCTCAGACATGATGGTTTGATGTCCGGGATTTTCGCCGTGGCTTTTCTTACGCGTTGATCAACCCCGTGACGGCGAGCCAGCCCGTTCCGGCAATTGTGAAGCACGCCCCATTTCGTTTCCCTGCCGCTTCAATTCATTCACTGCCACGGCGGCCGGGTGCGAACAAAAAACATGGCTTCCTTATTTTCGCAATTGGATGGGCAGCATTCGGTTCATCTTCCCGCCGGCAATGTTATTGTCCCCTCAGACGCGTGTATGCAGGCGGTGAATAAGTGGTGAACAAGTGGTTAACAAGTTATCAGAAATTTTTATTGACTCCATTAGTAGCTTGCGCAAGATGTGGGGCATCACAGCCGTAAACAGGTCACAAGGTTTCACCATTGAAAGGAAAAATTATATGAAACGCATATCGGTTTGTATTCGCAGTTGGACGGGCAGGATTCTCTTCACCATTCCGCTGGCACTGTTTTTGTTGCCGCAGGCGCGCGCGACCAGCGTGCTCACCGAGCACAACGACATTTCCCGCGACGGCGCCAATACCAACGAAACCACCCTGACAACCGCCAGCGTCACCGCGGCCAGTTTCGGCAACTTGTTCACCAACGGTGTGGATGCCCAGGTTTATGCCCAGCCGCTCTACGTTCAAGGGTTGAGCATTTCGGGCGGGACGCACAACGTGGTTTTTGTCTGCACGGAGAGCAACAGCGTGTATGCGTTTGACGCGGACACGGGCGGCGTCACTTACTGGCACGTCAATCTCGGCACGCCCTACAGTCCCAGTTGCGGCGACTTGACGCCGGTGGTCGGCATCACCGGCACGCCGGTGATTGACATTAACAGCGGGACGCTCTATGTGGACACCAAGCTGTCCTCGGGGCCGACCCACAAGCTGCACGCGTTGAGCATCACCAACGGAGCGGAAAAATTTGGCGGGCCGGTGACGATTTCGGCCACTGGTTTCACCGCCAGCGTGGAACACCAGCGGCCGGGTCTGCTCTTGTTGAATGGCGTGGTGTATGTCGGCTTTGGTTCACATTGCGACTCCGGGGCCTATCATGGCTTTCTGTTGGGTTACAATGCGACCAATCTGACGCAAGTTTCGGCCTTTAACGTGAGCCCCAGCGGCAGTCAGGCAGCGATCTGGCAGGGCGGCGGCGGGCCGGCGGCGGATTCCAGCGGGAACATTTATATTATGACGGCCAACGGAACTTATGACGGCACCGCCAACTACGGGGAGTCGTTCGTGAAACTGAACGGGAGTTTGTCGGTGCTGGACTATGCCACGCCGAGCAACTATGCATCGCTCAATTCGGGGGACACGGACTTTGGTTCGGGCGGGCCGGTGTTGTTGCCGTCGGGCTATGTGGTGGGGATGGGCAAGGATGGAAACATGTATGTGGCGAACACGAGCAGCATGGGGCACTTGGGAGGGTTTGCGCAGACGTTTTCGGCCGAGTCGGGCGGCGACACGGTTGGCCCCGTGGTGTATTGGAACGGGCCGAGCAAGCAATATGTTTTTGCGACCCACGCAAACAGTCCGACGAAATCATTTCAGTGGAATGGCACAAGCTTTACCACGACGGCCCTGGGCACGTCGTCGTTCTCGCAAAGCGACCGCGTCGGGGGCGCTTCGCTGTCAGCCAATGGGAACAGCAATGGGATTCTTTGGGAAATCGGCAGTGACAGCAATCTGCGGGCGTATGATGCGGTGAATTTCCCGACGGTTTTATGGAGCGGGAGCATCGGAACGTATGTGAAGATGAACCGCCCGACGATTGCGAACGGGAAGGTGTATGTGGGAACGGCCAGCACTCTGAGAGTTTGGGGTCTGCTCACCACGAATTCGGATTTCACGATTTCAGCCTCGCCCGGTTCGCAAACGGTCACGCCGGGCAATGGCACCAGTTACACGGTGACAGTGGGGGCGCTGAACGGTTTTAACGGCACCGTGAGCCTGGGCGCCAGCGGCCTGCCGTCCGGAGCGTCAGCCAATTTCAATCCCACTTCGATCACCGGCTCGGGCACTTCGACCATGTCGGTCACGACCAGTGGCAGTACGCCGATCGGGACTTCGACGCTGACCATCACGGGCACCTTCGGAAGCACAAATCATACGACGACGGTGAGCCTGGTGGTGGCCAATGGATCTGTGGGCGCGCAGCCCGTCAGCATCAACTTTGTGGGCAGCGGCACGAATATGGCCGGCACCGAGACTGCGGGCGTGGTGGCCGAGAGCAATTGGAACAACGCCTTCACCCCCACTGGCAGCAATCAAGCGCTGGACGATAATGTCGGCGCGTTGACCACCGCCACGCTCACGTGGTCCGCCGATCACAATACGCTCGATGGCTCCGTCAACACCCCCGGCAATTATCGGATGATGCAAGGCGCCATCAACACCAGCCCCACCTCAACCACAACCGTCACGGTGAACAATCTGCCGGCGAATGCCAACGGTTGGACAGTGTATGTTTACTGCGAGGAGAACACCGGCGGGGCGACGCGCGTGGGGGCTTACAAGATTAGCGGGACGGGGATCACGACGACGACCATTGATGCGACGGATCCGAACACCTTCAACGGCACATTCACGCAGGCGAACAATTCGACGGGGAATTATGTCGTGTTTACGATTGGCAATGTCAGTGCGTTCACGATCAGCGCGACAGCGGTTTCAGCGAGCGATGGAGTTCTGCGCGCGCCGCTCAACGGGATTCAGTATATTCCCATAAGTGGCGGCGGTTCTCCGCCACAGCCACCGACGGGACTTGCAGCCACGCCAGGCAACGCGCAGGTGTCGTTGACGTGGAATTCTTCGTCGGGCGCGACCAGTTACAACGTGAAGCGTTCCACGAGCAACGGCGGACCTTACACGACCGTGACGAATGTGACGACGACCAGCGACACGGACACCGGATTGGTGAACGGGACGACCTATTACTATGTGGTTTCGGCGCTCAACACCAACGGCGAGAGCGGCAACTCAAGCCAGGTCAGCGCGACACCAGGTCCGCCGCCGGCCCCGACTGGACTTGCGGCCACGGCAGGCAACGCGCAAGTGGCGTTGACTTGGAACTCTTCGTCGGGTGCGACCAGTTACAACGTGAAGCGTTCGACGAACAGCGGGGGTGAAGTCACGATCACCAACGTGACGACCACCAGCTACACGGACACCGGATTGAACAATGGGACGACCTATTACTATGTGGTTTCGGCGCTCAACTCAATTGGCGAGAGCGGCAATTCAGGCGAGGTCTACGCCACACCCACAGCCACCTCACTGTTGTCGCAGGGCCAGCCGGCGACTGCCAGCAGTTTTCAGGCGGGGAACGTGGTCGCCAACGGCAATGACGGCAACTTCAGCACCCGCTGGGCCGCGTCCAGCGGCACTTTCCCGCAATGGTGGAGGGTGGATTTGGGCGCCATCCACAGTTTGCAGTCGGTGTCCAACTACTGGTACAGCAGCGCCACGCGCTCTTATAAATACCAAATTCAAGTCAGCAATGACGATACGAATTACACGACCGTTGTGAACAAGACGAACAACGTCACCGACGGGAACACGAGCGACGCGTTTTCGGCCACGAACCGCTATGTCCGGATTTACGTGACCGGCGCCAGCGCCGGCTATGCCTCGTTCTACGAGAGCCAGGTCTTTGGAAATTAAGGGAAGCCTCCGGCACAGCAGGGCAGTTTGTCCCTGCTGTGCGTGCAGGCAATCGGGATAGCCCGTCGCAAGTCGGACGGGCTTTCTCTGAGGACCAGCGCTCATCTTGATGATATGCGAAACAGCAAATTGATTCTGTGGATGCTTGTCATCTCTGCCACGCACCGGCTGATGGCTGAAGAGAACTGGGTGAAGCTGTTTGACGGAAGGATCTTTCCGGCTGAACACAAAACCGGTGACGCCAGATTCCAGGCGAAGGGCGGGCCGGGGTTGTTGTCGGCAGGATATGTGGTTGGGATGGAAAAGGATGGAAACATTGTCTGCAGCCAATGAGAGCAACCTGGAGTGCATGTGCAGGTGGTGAACAAGTATTTTAGGATTTTTTATTGACACTATTAGTAGTTTGTGTAGGGTGTGGGGCGTAACAACTGAACTGTAAACAAGGCCACTCCATGGAAAGGAAAAATATATAAATATGAAATGCATATCGGTTTGTATTCGTAGTTGGACAGGCAGAATTCTCTTCATCATTCCGCTGGCAATGTTTTTGTTGCCGCAGGCGCGCGCGACCAACGTGCTCACCGAGCATAACGACAATTCCCGCGACGGCGCCAATACCAACGAAACCATCCTGACAACCGCCAACGTCACCACGAGCACCTTCGGCAAATTGTTCACCGACAATGTGGATGCGCAGGTTTATGCCCAGCCGCTCTACGTTCAAGGGTTGAGCATTTCGGGGGGGACGCACAACGTGGTATTTGTCTGCACGGAGAGCAACAGCGTGTATGCGTTGGACGCGGACACGGGCGGCACCACCTACTGGCACGTCAATCTCGGCACGCCCTACAGTCCCAGTTGCGGCGACTTGACGCCGGTGGTCGGCATCACGGGCACGCCGGTGATTGACCCCAACAGCGGGACGCTTTATGTGGACACCAAGCTGTCCTCGGGGCCGACCCACAAGCTGCACGCGTTGAGCATCACCAACGGAGCGGAAAAATTCAGCGGGCCGGTGACGATTTCGGCCACTGGATTCACCGCGAGCGTGGAACACCAGCGGCCGGGTCTGCTCTTGTTGAATGGCGTGGTGTATGTCGGCTTTGGTTCACATTGCGACTCCGGGGCCTATCATGGCTTTCTGTTGGGTTACAATGCGACCAATCTGACGCAGGTGTCCCATTTCGAGGTGACCCCCAGCGGCACCGAGGGCGCGATCTGGCAATCGGGCGGGGGACCGGCGGCGGATTCCAGCGGGAACATTTATGTGATGACGGCCAACGGAACTTTTGACGGCACCAACAACTACGGGGAGTCGTTCGTGAAACTGAACGGGAGTTTGTCGGTGTTGGATTATGCCACGCCGAGCAATTGGGCATCGCTCAATTCGGGGGACACGGACTTCGGTTCGGGCGGGCCGGTGTTGTTGCCGTCGGGCTATGTGGTGGGGATGGGCAAGGACGGGAACATGTATGTGGCGAACACGAGCAGCATGGGGCACGTGGGCAACTTCACGCAGACATTTTCCGCCGCGTCGGGCGGCGACACGGTCGGCCCGGTGGTGTATTGGAACGGGCCGAGCAAGCAATACGTGTTTGCATTGCACGCCAACAGCGCGACGAAATCATTTCAGTGGAACGGCACAAGCTTTACCACGACGGCCCTGGGCACGTCGTCGTTCTCGCAAAATGACCGTGTCGGGGGCGCTTCGCTGTCGGCCAACGGGAACAGCAACGGGATTCTTTGGGAAGTCGGCAGCGACAGCAATCTGCGGGCGTATGATGCGGTGAATTTCCCGACGGTGCTCTGGAGCGGGAGCGTGGGGACGTATGTGAAGATGAACCGCCCGACGATCGCGAACGGGAAGGTGTATGTGGGAACGGCCAGCAATCTGGGTGTGTGGGGGCCGACAGCGATAGCCACCAATCTGTTGTCGCAAGGCAAACCGGTGACCGCCAGTACTTTTCAAGCCGGGAACACGCCTGCCAACGGCAACGACGGCAATTTTACCACCCGCTGGGCTGCAACCAACGCCATTTTCCCGCAATGGTGGAGGGTGGATTTGGGCGCCACCCACAGTTTGCAGTCGGTGTCCAACTATTGGTACAACGCGAGTTCGCGCTATTATCAATATCAGATTCAGGTCAGCAATGACGATACGAATTACACGACCGTTGTGAACAAGACGAACAACGTCACAATGGGGAACACGAGCGACGCGTTTTCGGCCACGAACCGCTATGTCCGTATTTACGTGACCGGCGCCAGCGCCGGCTTTGCCTCGTTCTACGAGAGCCAGACTTTTGGACATTAAGGGAAACCTATCACGCACGGCAGTTTGTCCCTGCCGTGCGTGCTTGAATTCGGGAGAGCCCGTCGCAGTGTCGGACGGGCTCATCCCTGAAGAACAGCGGTCGTTTTGATAATATGCGAAACAGCAAATTGATTTTGTGGATGCTTGTCCTCTTTGCCACGCACCGGCTGATGGCTGAAGAGAACTGGGTGAAGCTGTTTAACGGAAAGGACCTTTCCGGCTGGACACAAAAAACCGGCGATTCGAGATTCTATGTGAAGGACGGGTGCATCGTCGGCGAGGTTCTTTCTGAAAACGACACCAACAGCGTTCTTGTCACAACGAAAAATTATGGCGACTTCATCCTGGAACTCGATTTCAAGGCCGATCACTGCCTGTTTTCGGGCGTTCACATTCGCAGCGCGTTTTCCACGAACGAGACCGTGTCGGAGTGGAGGGGCGTGAAGAGGGTCATTCCCGCCGGTCGGGTTTACGGCTATCTGGTGTTGATAGATCCCAGCCCGGTAAAACGCTGGTGGACGGCGACGCTTTATGATCAGCGTTGGTGGACCGGTGGAATTTATGACGAACTCCGGCGAATGTGGCTTTATCCCGGCGATTTGGGCGGCGACCCGGATCAGTTTTCCGAACAAGGCCGGGAGATTTTCAATACCAACAACTGGAATCACCTGCGGATTGAGGCCGTGGGCGACTCGATCAAAACCTACCTCAACGGAGTCCGGCGCGCGCAAATCAATGATGCGATGACCCCGGATGGTTTCATCGGCTTGCAAGTGCGCGCCTGGATCAGTGACGACACCCATGAGCCTTTTGAAGGTTCGAAAGTCCGCTTCAAAAACATACGGTTGTTGACGGTTGTGCCCCAAACCGTGAAAAACAAGTTGCCGGCAGACCGCCCTGCCATTAACTTGAGCTTGAAAAGCGCCATGGTGGTGAATGGCCAGTGAGTTTGTTTTCCTGACGGTAAAATTAGTCAAAACAAAATAAAACATATGCAATGGACAAAACCAGCATTCGATGAAATCAGCTTGAGCATGGAAGTCACTGCCTACGTGAACGCCGGCAAGTAAGCCGCGGCGCGTGAACAAGGCTTTGTGATCGGGACCAGCCTGGTCCCGCATCAGCATTTGTGCGCATCCGAATCCTCGGTTCCGCGGCGGGCGGTGGAGTGCCGCAGTGGAATTGCAACTGCCTTAATTGCCGGGCGGCGCGAACCAGGCGGGGTGCCAGCCTCCGGCGCACACAATCTTCGGCTGTCGTTTCCGCCGATGGAAATAGTTGGGTGCTGCTGAATGCGTCTCCGGATCTTGTCGGACAATTTGCCTTTTTTCCATCCTTCAAGCAGCGCGATGAAAAAATACGCGGAAGTCCCGTCAAAGCGGTGATATTGACCGACGGTGAAATGGATCATGTTGCCGGGCTGCTTTCATTGCGCGAGCAGGGGCGTTTGTGGCTGGTCTGCACGCATTCCGTCAAAAATCTGCTCACGGGGCACCTCCCATTGCTTCCAGCGCTGGAACGGTATTGCCGGATTCGCCATGCCACGTTTCCCGTGCGGATGGGCGGCCTTCGCATTTCGGCGCTGGAACTGGGCAATGAAAAAGCGCCGCCTTACGCGCGTCGTGGCGCCCGGCGCGGCGATGTCGTCGGGCTCCGGATTGAAAGTGTCCGCGGGAAAAAACTGGTTTATCTGCCCGGTCTGGCCGCCATTACCGGCGAGGTGAATGCCTTTGTGAGCGGCTGTGACTGCTTGATGCTGGATGGCACGTTCTGGTCGGAGCGGGAAATGATTTCGCTCCGCCTGTCGAAACGGACGGCGCGAGACATGGGGCATGTCCCGATCGGCGGCGAAAGCGGAACGCTGGCCTGGTTGCGGTCGCTGGACATTCCGCGCAAAATTTATACCCACATCAACAACACCAATCCAATTTTGCGGGAAACTTCGCCTGAACGGCAGAGGGTGGAGCGGGCCGGCGTCGAGGTTTCCTACGATGGGATGGATGTCAGGTTATGAAAACACCGGCCTAAGCGTGAAATTCAACCATGAATGCCCCCCTTGAAAGTCTGGATAATTCCTTGTGGCCGGCGGACGAATTTATTGCCCAACTTCGTGCGGTCGGCAACCAGGCCTATCACGACAAGCATCCTTTTCACGTGTTGATGAACGAAGGCCGCCTGGATCGCCGCCAGCTCCGGGGTTGGGTGGCCAACCGGTTTTATTACCAGACGCAAATTCCCATCAAAGACGCGGCAATCCTTTCGAACTGTCCGGAGCGCGACATACGGCGGCACTGGATTCAACGCATCATTGATCACGACGGCAGCGGGGGCAACGACGGCGGCATCGAAAAATGGTTGCGGCTGGGGCAGGCCGCCGGCCTCACCCGGGAGGAAATGCTCGCGCAGTCGCATTTGCTGCCGGGGGTGCGCTATGCCGTGGACGCGTATGTCCATTTCTGCCGCACCCAACCCTGGCTGATTGCGATGTCCTCTTCGCTGACGGAATTGTTCGCGCCCACGCTGATGGCCCGGCGGATTGCCGCCTTCGAGCAGCATTATCCCTGGATAGATCAGGACGGTTTGCGGTATTTTCGCAGCCGGTTGACCCAGGCGCCCCGCGACGCGGATTTTGCCCTGCGCCTGACCGTGGAACGCTGCCGGACGCGGGCGTGCCAGGAAGCGGCGGTGGCGGCGCTCAAATTCAAGTGTGAGTTGCTTTGGGCCATGTTGGATGCGATCCATCTGGCGTATGTTTTGGCGCCCGCGGACAAATGATGCGAACATGACCGCCATTGTTGACACGGACAAGCCGCTTTTGGCCGGCAAAGCCAGGCTGAAGTGGGACGCTGCGCGTGAAAAACCGCTGCTGCTTTTTCCCGAAGGCGTGCTGGTGCTCAACGATACGGCCCACGCCATCCTGGAGCTTTGTGACGGACGGCGCAGCGTGGCTGAAATCGCAAAAATCCTGGGCGAACGCTATCACGCCGAGGGCCTCGAAGGAGACGTGAAGGAGGTTTTGCAGCGATTGGTGGAAAAAAGCCTGGTGAACCTCAATGCCTGACGCGATGGAAACGCCGCGCCCATATTCTTTGCTCTGTGAACTGACCTATCGCTGCCCGTTGCAATGCCCGTATTGCAGCAATCCGCTCGATTTTGCGCGTCACACCGGCGAACTGGACACGGAGGAGTGGAAACGGGTTTTGACCGAGGCGGCGGCGTTGGGAGTCGTGCAATCGAACTTTTCCGGCGGCGAACCGCTGTTGCGCCCCGATGTCGCGGAAATCGTCCGGCACGCCCGCCAACTGGGGCTTTACACCAATTTGAGCACCGGCGGCACGTTGCTGACTGAAAGGCTGGCCGGACAACTGCGCGACGCAGGGCTGGACAGCCTGCAGGTCAGCATTCAGGACGCCGACGCGGAGAATTCGGACCGGCTGGCCGGGGGCGCTCCTTCCTTCGAAAAAAAAATCCGCGCGGCGCGGCTGGTGAAGAAAACCGGTTTTTCGCTGACCTTGAACGTGGTTTTGCACCGCCAGAACATCGGGCGCCTCGAGGCCATCATCGCGCAGGCGGAGGAACTCGGCGCGGAACGGCTGGAACTGGCGAACACGCAATTCAATGGCTGGGCATTGAAGAACCGCGCGGCGCTTTTGCCGGCGCGCGCGCAGGTGGAACACGCGGCGGAGGTGGCGCGCGCGGCGCAGCAGCGGCTCAAAGGCCGCATGGAAATTCTTTACGTCCTGCCGGATTATTTCGAGCCATTTCCCAAACCCTGCCTTTACGGCTGGGGACGCGTCTTTCTGACCGTTGCCGCCGACGGCCTGGTTCTGCCGTGTCAAACCGCCCGCGAGATACGCGGGTTGAAATTCGACAACGCGCGGCAACGCCCGCTCCATGAGATTTGGTTTGAATCCGAGGCGTTTTGCAAATACCGCGGCACGGATTGGCTGCCGGAGCCGTGCCGGAGCTGCCCGCGCAAGGAAACGGACTTTGGCGGGTGCCGATGCCAGGCATTTCTGCTGGCGGGCGATGCCGCGGCCACCGATCCGGTCTGTTCATTGTCGCCCCGGCACAACCTGGTGGTTGAGGCGCTCGCCGAAGCCGGGACCGGCGCAAATGGGAAAATGGTTTACCGAAACATCAACGAGTCATTGCGAATATCTTCATCCGGCGCATGAACTTGTCATTGCGGTTCAATTCCGGCAGCCGGCTCCACTTTGATGCTTGGGGTCAAGGCGTCGCAGCGGCTTCCGTCGCCAGACCGACTTTGGTGATGTCGAGTTGTCGGAGGACGTCCAGCACGTAGATCATGTTCTGATAATCCACGTCATCGGCCCCCTTGACCACCACGCTCAAGTCGGGATTATCGGATTTCAATTGTTGCAGTTTGTCCTTGAGCGCGGGGATGGTGACGAATTCGTCGTTCAAAAAGGTCTGCCCTTTCGCGTCCACCACGATCTTGTTGATCTTGGGCTTGGGTTGGTTGGTCTTGGGCGGCGGTTTGCCCGAAGGCAAGGTCATCTCCAGGTTGTTCATCATCTGCGGCGTCGTGATGATGAAAATGACCAGCAGCACAAACACCAGGTCCAGCAGCGGCGTGATGTTCAATTCGCTGAGCGAGCCATGATGGCTGTGCGAGGTCTTTTTCACAAAATCACTGGAGAATGGGTTCGGTTTCCTCCTGCACGTCGAAGCGCACCACGATGTGCGGCGGGAAATTGGTCGGTGGCGGACGGTCCATGTGCGTCACTGCCTCCAAAGCGCGCCGTACCGAGTCATCCCAAACCTGGTTCCCGGACTGCTTCTCCCAGACCGGATCGCGGAGTTGCCCGTCGCGGTCAACGGAGAGCTGCACCTCGGCGACGTAGGCATCGTCCTTGAGGTTGTCGGGGCGGTTCCATTTCGAGCGCAAGGCGTATTCGACCTGGCCTTTGTAAAGTTGCACCGGATCGGAGCTGGTTTCCACCGTTTTGCCGCCCTCGAAGACAAAGGACGGCAGGTCGGCGGCCGGGGGCGCGACGGTCGGGGGCGCGGCCACCGAGGGCGGCGCTTCTTTCGGCGGCTCGGCCTTGGGCGCGGTCGCGATTTTGGGCTGCTCGATCTTGGGCGGTTCGACCTTGGGCTTTTCCACCACCTTGGGCTTCTCGGGCGGCTTTTCCTTGACCATCTCCACCGAAATCTTCTGGATTTGTTTGCCCAGCAATCCCTGGCGCGCGGCGAAATAAAGCAGCGTCAGCACCAGCGTCGCATGAAAGATGAACGAGATGAGCAAGTTCACCTTTGACGAGTTGCGCTTTTTGCGCGGCTGGGTCTGCGGTAGCATGTCAGTTCCGGTTGGCGATTTCGGTGGCCAGGTCCACCTTGGGCACGTTGGCCTGCTGGCAGACATCCAGCACGGCGCGGATCTGCCGATATTTGGTCTGGCTGTCGCCGCGGATGATGATGTTCAGGTCCGGGTCATCCGTGCGTAACCCGATGAGGGTCGAGTACATGTCGGAGGCATTGGCGATTTTCGCCTTGTTCAAATACATCGTGCCGTCGGCCTGGACGGTAATGTAATTGGCCTTGCGGGGAGGGTCTTTGAGATGCTTGGCGGCGGCGGGCAGTTTCAAGTCCAGATCCGTCACCGGTGGAATGGTCGTGATGATGAAGATCACCAGCAGCACGAACGCCAAGTCCAGCAGCGGCGTGATGTTCAACTGCGTCAACGACTCATGCGCGGACTTGGAGCATTTCTTCATGGGTCAACCAGCGTGGGAGCTTCGCTGCTCTTCAACGCGCCGACGATGCGCCCGGCCAGGACTTCGTTGGCGCTCCGAATTTCCTCGGCCAGCGGGCGGTGATCCACATAGACGTGTTCAATCTGGTTGGCGTAACGGCTGGCAAACCCGTCCAGCTCCTGGGTGATGGCGCGGATGGTGGTGACCATGAAGTTGTAGGCGAACATGGCCGGGATGGCCACCAGCAGACCGGTGACGGTGGCGACCAGGGCGGCGGCCACGCCGGGCGCCATCGCCGTGAGGGTGGCGGCCTTGCTTTCGGCGATGCCGGCAAACGTGGACATGACGCCCCAGACCGTGCCCAGCAACCCGATGAACGGTCCGCCCGCCACCGCCGTGGACAGCACAATCATGCCTTTTTCCAGCGCCATCGCCTCCGCGCCGGCAGCCTCTTCGAGGATTACTTTTACCGCCTCAAACGACGACATGCTGATTTTGACCATGGTGGATTTGGCGAGAAAATCAGTGTTGGTATGTTCCACGCCTTCCACCGGGCTTAGGCGGCCAACGGACTGGACTGGAACCGGATTGTTTTTCAATTGATACGCCAGTTCATCCGCGCCGCGGATGTAGAGCTGGTAGGCGGGCGCGCCGTCGTATTCTTCGCCCTTGCGCTGGATGTCCAGCGGATCGCGCGTCGAGCTGTAGGCGGCAAAGAACATTTTGGTCGCCTTGCGCGCAATCAGCAACTGCCGGAACTTGGTGATGATGATCGTCCAACTGAACAACGACAGGACCAGCAGCGCGATGACGGTGATTTTGCCCTCGATGGTGGCGTTTTGGATGGCGTAAACCGCGGCGTTGGCGGCAAAAATGGGGTGGACAAACATGTTGGTTACAAGGGTTGGGTTGAGGTTTGCTTTTGGGATGAGGCGGGTGACGGACTCTTGGCGGGCAAAATCACGATTACGCGGCCGACCTTTTGCGCGAGGGCGACCTCCTTTTTCTTTTTCTGGTCGTCCTCATTGCCTTGGTCGGACGAAGCGACCGCTTGATTGGCATCGCTGCTGGAAGCGGCTTGTGAAGTGGCATTGGCGGTGGTGCCTTGGGCAAAGGTGGAACCTTTGCCGTTCGCATTTCCAGACTGAATATCAATTGGACTAACATCCGGCGCATTAACCAGGGGTCCAATAAACAAGTCGCCAGGATCCCCGGTGCCGCTTACGGATATTCTATCGCCTCCGACTACGAGCACTTTTTGAATGTAGGGAGCAACAATATCAACACTGTGGGCGCCAATTATGACGCCTTGAATGTAGCCGGTGGCTTTCTCTACGATATTTTGCCCAATAACACCCGAACCACTGGTGTCAATGTTTCTGCCGAGGACGAATACTGGGTTTCCCTGGGCATCATCAAACGGGATGTTGGGGACATCCAGAGGCTCGGCGGTAATTTTTACTGGTTCGCCATCAGCGCTGACGTAGGGCTGGATGCTGTCGTTGACGAATTCCACAATCTGCCTCTTCGTGGTATCCAAAGTCTCGACATAAAGCGGATGGCCAGCGGCATCGAAGAGCGGATTGCCGGAAGCATCAAGGACTTGCGTAAGCGAAACCGGCAAGCCGCCGCCCGCCGGCAGCACCTGGAACGTTAGGCTGGCGGTAACGATGTTCGGATCGCTTAATATCAGCACCGGCATTCCGTTGGCAAGATTGCCGGCCAGCACCCGGTTTCCATTTGCATCCCGCAATTCATATCCCGCCAAAAGTTCCACGATGGCATTGGGGCTGTCCATTCCATTTAGCGGCACCTGGACAATGCCGCCAAGGCCGGCGATGATGTCTCCTTCGAGTGCTTCCACCAGAATATTGCCGACGGTGTTATTTTGGGGTGGGAAAATGGAGCCCGGCAGCGGCGGCGGGAAAGTCGTCGCGAGAATGCCACTCCCGGGAATGGCTTGCGAGGTGGAGAAAATCTGCCGTGAAACCGGGTCCACATAAATCTCTTCAACGTTCACATAACCGTTCGCGCCGCTGCCGGCATCAATGTTGCCGTGCAGCGATTCCACCGTAACGTTGCCGCCGTCATAAGCCGCGACGCGCGAGCCGTTCAGTTTAATATCCCCGCCGGCCACGACTGTGACATCGCTTTTGGCGGCCGTAAAGATGCCGCGCGCGAACTGGTCATTGCCGGCGAAAGAAGCGGCGCCAACGTTGATGACGCCGCCGGCATTCACGTTCACACCGCCGCCGTTGAGCGAGGAGATCGTGGTGGAGAACATATTGAGATTGCCGGTCAGATTCACATTGATGCCGGCGCCGTGGAGAAAATAATTGGCCAGCGCGGGATCATTGAACGGCCCCACCGACCGGATGCCGGCGGAGGTGCCCAAATCCAGGTTGCGGGCGGCAAGGTCGAATTGTCCGCCGCCGCCGATGATAAAACCGCTGCTGCTGGCGTTGTTGGGAATCGGGCCAAGCAGGTTGTATTGAGCCAGCAGCGCGTTAGCCACGGTGCCCGGTGTGTTCGGGTTGCCGAAAACGGAAACGACGTTGGGAGCCGCCAGCGGTATCGTATCAAACGGCGGAGTGCCCCCGTTGGACGGCGGATTGGCCCATTGGGGAACGCCGTTGATGTATTCCTGGACGGTCAAATTGTTCAGCAAATTCAGGACGTTGAGCAGGGATACACCGGTGATGTTTTCGTAGGTCAGTGTTTGGGTCGCGGGATCGTAATTAAAACTTGCGGCTAGCGTCGCGGCCGAAATGGAATTATTCAACGCTTCTGAAAGGTAAACCACGTTGGCGGCTTCCGCGGCGGTGACTCCCCCGATGTCGGTGAAAATGCTCCGGTTGTTGATGTCGCCGCCCACCACGAGCCCTGAATCGGTGGCGGGATTCAACAAGCCCATGGTTTCCATGTTTTCCCTGGCGGTCAGCCCGACATTGATGCTGGTGACATCGGCAGCGTTCAGGTTCATTCCCTGAAAGCGGCTGTTGTTCATGTCGCCGACCACGTTGATTTGCGCCGCCTCGGGAGCGCCGAGAAAAACCAGATCCATGTCGCCGCCAATGTTCAACTCCACCGGTGTCTCGCTGTTGAGATGGACCGGCGTGGCGGCATGGTCGTTCAAGCCGAAGTCGCCACTGTTTTTGTATTGGCTTTTGCCGCTGTCCGAAACAATCAGACTGAAGGTCTGGGGGGCTCCGCCAGAGGAAGGCAGACTGCTTATGAGCGAACCGGTCGTGTTGATGGTGAGGCCGCCTTCCGGGGAAGGGAATAGAATCAATTGGTTGTAGGTGGAATCCCCGTTCAAAATTACACCGCCGGCGCCCGCAGTGATGTTCAAGATGGAAGGATAAATAAAGGGCACCTGGGTCAATCGCGGGAGCGTCGAGGATGAGGCCCCCAACTGCACCTGATTGCCGGCGGACAAATTGACGTAATCGCCGGGCGCGTAATTAAAGAGGTGGTTGTAAGCCGCCCCCCCCTTGGTATCAAAAACGCCATTGGGATTGCGGACCTCCTGTAAATAGATGTTTTGCGCGGCGGTGACATTCCAGCCGCCGCTGACCAAATTCAAGGCCAGGGCATTTTTATTGATATCCGTCCCGGCGCTGCCGGAATTCCCCAGCACATAATTGCCGGCCAAATCCTCAATGGGATTGCCATTGGCGTCCATTCTCACCCCGGCGAAAATGCTGCCGACACCGTTGGCCACGAGATAATTGCCGGTCACATTGCCGCCCGCCACAATGGTCACATTCCCGGGCTGGGAACCATAGGCGCCGGAACCCGCCGTGGAAAAATCAGCGTGGCCGGAGGCTATGGAGTTCATGGAACTGCCGTCATAAACAAAACCAAGTTTGCCGGGCGAAACACTGATGGGCAATACACTGGTCACAGTGCCGCCGGCGATGAGGGTCACGTTGCCGCCCGCCTCGGTGCTGATGCCACCCAGACCATCGCTCAAATTATACGCCTGGCCGAGGGACCTGGCATTGGCCTGGAAAAAATACCCCTGGGCATCGGAGCCGGTGTCAATGTTTCCGGCCAGCGCATGGGCGTTGATGCTCCCGCCGCCCGTCGTGATGACAGAGCCGGAGCCGACCAGAATGTTCTGCCCGGCTGCCAGATTTATATTGCCGGCCGCGGTCTGGATTAAACCGGTGCCGCCATTCAGGAGAATGCTGCCCTGGCCGTAAAGAATCGTGTTGTTGATGAAATTGTATCCGGCCTCCAGCGCCACCGACCAGTTGTTGCCATCAGAAATTGATGCACCGCCCAGCAAGGTGATGTCACCGCCCGCTTCCAGGGTCAATTGTCCGCTATTCTGGCCGCTGCTCGCGCTCAAATTCCAAGCCGTATTCGCATTCAGCGTGATGGTGCCAGAGGCCAGCAACAGAATTTGTGCAAAGCCGGCAAAGGCCGTGTTGACGTTGATCGCGCCGTTCGCGGTTGAAGTGCCAAGCACAAGGTTCACCGGGTCGAGGAAAAACTCCCCGCCGCTCCAACCCGCCTGCGCGCCGGCATCCATGCTGGAATTCAACGACAAAATGTTCGGCGCGCTGATTTCAACCTTGCCGCCGTTGCCACCCTGCGCGCCACCGTTCACGTCAATCTGGCTGCCGACATCGTCGCTGAAATTGTTTCCGGATTGCAACGTCACGCTGCCACCGGAACTGCCGGCGGAGGAATCATCACCGTGCGCGCTGATTTGCGAATTCGCGCCGAGATTGAGCTGGTCGGACGCGACGAGTTCAATGACGCCACCGACGTTTTGCACCGAGTTGGCTTGGATGAAGCCGTTTTGATTCACGACCTTTGCGTTCATCGCAATCGTTCCGCCATCGGCGACGATGGTGCCGTAGTTGTTGACCGAGCCTTGGGGCAGCGTGACCTGCATGCTCATGCCGCGCCCGTCCGGGCGCTCGCTCAACAGCACGGTCTGGCCCGAAGCGAGGCCGACGCTGCCGCCGGGCGTGGAAATGGAACCGTGATTTTCAACGTCGGCGGCAATGAGAAAGGCCGGACCGCCGTTGCCGACCTGGATTTGCCCGTAATTGACGATGCTCGCCAGCGGCGGCGGGCCGTTGAACTCCCAACTGCCGCCGCTGTTTTGCGGCGGGATGCAATTCGCCGTGGAAACGATGAGACCGCCGGTCTGGATGAATGAATTCGGCCCGAAATAAAAACCGGACGCGTTCATGAGCACGATCAGGCCATTGGCTTGCAGAGTCCCGTAAATTTGCGAGGCATTGGCGTCGTGGATGTTGTTGATTGCGACGGAATAGGCGGACGGCTGGTTGAAAACGGTCGTTTCACCGGCAGCGATGTTGAAGCTCTGCCAGTTCAGGAACACACTTTGCGACGTGGTGACCGTAAGCCGTGAACCGCTGGCGCTCAAACTTGCCGAACCGCTTTGCACCGTCATGCCGGTCGGGTTGGCCATTGCCTGCCAGCCCAAGCCAAGCAGCCAGATGCCGGCAAGCACGCGCCAAAGCAAATAGTCAAAATACCGGATTTTCATAAATTACCGTCCTGTAACTTCGTCAAATTTAGGCCACTCGCTTGAGGCGGCACGTTACAAATCGGTGACAATTTGGGATTCATGATTTTAGAATTGAGCGCCGACACCAAAGTAAATATGCACATCGTCAACCGGTGTCAACGCTGTTGACAGCAACGGGCAGGCAACCGTCAATCGCGCGTCGAAGTGGCTGCCGATGTTGGCCGTGAGACTCCACCCCACGCCCAAAAGCCGGACGCGGTCGCTGGCACCGCCGGCGGGTGGTTCAAGGAGATAGGCTTCGCCATAATCCATGAACACCGAGCTGCGCAACCAGCAGGGTTCTTCGCGGCCTTCGTTGCCGACCATGCCGATGTTGATCAGCGGCGTCTGCGGCTCGATGGCCACGCGCCAGCCGGTGTCGCCGTAAAACTCGCCATCGGTATAGCCGCGCACGCCCGCCGAGCCGCCCATGCCATATTGTTCGTTGCTGAACAGACGGGTGTTGGCCCATTGGCCGTCTGCATGGAGCCTGACCGACCAGTCGTGGTAAATCGTCTGCACCCGGTCAGCACCGGCTTGCACGGTCACATAATGGGCGTGTTCCGCATTGGTGGTGCCGATGGCCCGGGCAAAATCGGCGTTGTCCGACAGAACTGAAAGCACGTTAAAGTTGGCTTGGGCGTTGAAAAATGTTGTGCCCTGTTTGTCGGGAACGGAACCATTCCAGCCGATGTTGAAGGGCAAATAGTCGAGCGCAACGTGCTGTGGTGTCTGCCCTTGAGGAACGTGCTTGGGCGCGGGTTGTTCGTCGGGAGGCAGCAGGTTCCCAAAGTTGTCCTCTTGGTGGATTTGAAAAATGGTATCGTTGGTATTGTAACCGGTTTGCCGATAGCGCTTGAAGTCCACGCCGAAGGAAAACGTGCTGCTCAAGTTTTGGAGTTGCGGCAGGGGCATGGAAAAACGGGCGCCGGCGCCCTCGTTCAATGTAATATCCTCGCCGGGGCTTTGCGAGTAAACGGTCAGCAGAGTGGTGTTGGTCAGGACAGTCTCCGGGCCAAGCAGCACGCCGGTGTCGGAAACGGAGCGGCTGGCGTAGAACGTCAGTTCCGGCCGCCCGGTTGCCGGTGGCAGGTTGAACCTGTGCGTCACCTCGTCGTAGCCAAAGCGCCCTGGATTCGCGTTAATCTGTTCCTGCACCGAGGTCATCTGGCCCAAGGGCATCCGGTAGTAGCCGCTGTAGTTGGCAACGAGCGGATCGTCAAACGGGCTGAACCAATAATCGCGGGTGGGCCTGTAATCATTGAAGGAAAAACTGTATTGCAGGCCTATTTGATGTTCACGGTCCCAAAGGTTGTCGTATTGGGCGCTGAAATTAGCCCGCAAGTCCGGCGTGCCCGGCGTGTATTCGTTGTTCACCTCCAGCCGCGCGTGCAATGGGAGACGGTCCTTGACCTTGAGCGTCAATTCGCTGGTGCCCGGCTCGGGGCCGGGGCCGATGACCGGATAAATCTGCCGGTCGCGGCTGGCGTTGGCCGTGTCCAGCTCGCGCTGGAAGACGTGCGAGTTGAGCAGCATGTTCGTGCGCAGGCTGGGCAATGCACGCCTCACGTTTGCGTCGCTGAAATAGCGGTTGCCGGTGACGTTGATGCCGGCCAGACGGCCTTCGGTCACCTGCACCTTGACCGTGGCGTTGGTGAGTTTTTGCTGGGGCAGGCCGACGGACACGGTCACGTAGCCGCGCTCGCGATAGGCCATTTGCAGGTCCGTCAACGCCGCGCGAATCCCGTCAAAGGTGACGTTCGTTCCAAACGCGCCGGGAACATTTGTGAAAACTCCGGCGATGTTCGCCGGCGGCAGGATGGAGTTTCCCATGACGAGATACTTTTCCACGTCGAATTGGGGGCCGGCATTCGAGGAAATCATCCGCGGATGGGCCGCCTGCCGCTCCTGCACATCCAGTTCGGCCATTTTCTGGAACAAGGCCGCGCGCGCTTTCGCCATCGCCGCGGTGTTGTCGGGCGGTAAATTGGTTTGAGCGAGGACCGGCAGCGCGAGAACCAAGCCGAGGATTGCGGGCCAGACATTGAGGCGCGCCGATGAACGCGGGAAGCCGTGGCGCGGCTGGGCGGGGGGATTTTTGCGGAGGTTTTGCTGGCGCCATTCGCTGGGCGTCAGGCCAAAACGTTTTTTGAACATGGCGTTGAACAAGCCGAGGTGCCGGTAGCCGCTGTCGTAGGCGACGTTGATGATTTTGGCGTTGGAGTCGGCGAGCAGTTGCCGCGCGCGCTGGAGGCGCAGTTCAATCTGCCGCGCGCGGAAAGGCACGCCGAATTCCTCGCGGAACAGGCGGCTGAAATGGCGTTCGCTGCAATGCAACTGCCGGGCCAGCCCGGTCAGGGAACACTCGGAAAGTTCGGCCTCGGTCATCTGGCCGACCAATTCCCGGAAATGATCGCGGAGTTTGTTGCCGCCGATGGAAGCGGGGGCCGGCGACGTAAACCAGCCGGCAACAGCGCTGGCCCAAAGCTGAAGCAACGCGCAGCGCATGGGCAGCCTCTCGGTGTGCGATTGCTCGGTCAGGCGCGTGAATTTCTGGCCGAGCGGTTCATCGGCGGTGAAAAGCGTGACCGGCGACGAAGCATTTCCGGGGGCGACCTCCAGTTGATGCCACTCCGTCACGGTGAGCAGGCCGTTGAGGAATTGCGGCTGGACCATGAAGAATTGCAATTTCAGCGGACCCAACTGGCTGGCCCGAACGACGCCGTTGGTGTTGCGCAGGACCATCAAGCCGTCCCCGGCGGCCAGTTGCCGGGTTTCAGCGCCATGTTGCAGCCAGTAGCCCGTGCCCTCGGCCACACGCGCCACCAGCCATCCTTGATTGCGGGGAATCCATTCGGCGGAGGGCGGCAAGGTCAGCTCTTGCAAAATGAGATGTCGCTCAACCGTCATTACGCCAAAGATTGACGGCGGATTGTGACACGCTGGCGTCGGTTGTGTCACAGTTTTGAAACGATTCCGCCCGTAGCAAACGGGTTGCGACCATTCAGAGGCAAAACCAAAGTAGTGTATCATTTTGAATTTTACGTTGAATAAATTGTTGGTAGGGCCGCGCGGCCGCGCGGCCTCAGACGACCAGCAGGTCGTCCCTACCACCAACACCCAGGCGGCGCCCCAATATGAAATTGGCGGGTGCGCCGCTGTCCACCCGCAGTACTGCTACGGAGGACGGGCTGCGGCGCGCGGCGGTGGTGCCGTCGCGCCGACAACAAAATGGACGTGCCAAAGTCACCGGCCTCCTGTTAATTTTTGCGGCGTTCCATGCGCCAACGAGCGATGAAATCCAGACCCGCCCCGGCAAGGGCTGCTGCTCCCATCACGACCCGGTCACATTTCCCGGCGTGGCTGGTGGCAGCGTTGCTGGCGTTGGTGACGATTCTCGCCTATCAACCGGTGTGGCATGCCGGGTTCATCTGGGAAGACGAATTGTATGTGACCAACAATCCGCTGCTCACGGCGCCGGATGGGTTGCGGCGGATTTGGTTCTCGCTGGACTCGCCGTCACAGTATTTCCCGCTCTCCTACACCGTCTTTCGCATCCAACATGCGCTGTGGGGACTGATGCCCGCGGGTTATCATTGGGTCAATATCCTCTTCCACGCCGTCAACGCGCTGCTGGTGTGGCGGCTGTGGCAACGCTTGAGCGTGCCCGGGGCATGGCTGGCGGCGGCGATTTTTGCCCTGCATCCGGTGCAGGTGGAGTCGGTGGCCTGGGTCACGGAACTCAAGAGCATTTTGTCGCTGTTTTTCATTTTGCTGGCGTTGCTGGCCTGGCTTGAATTTGTCGGGGAACAATCCAGGCCGTCATGGCGCTGGTATTTGCTGGCGCTGGCCTGCGCGGCGCTGGCCTTGGCCGCCAAAACCACGGCCTGCACGCTGCCGGCGGCATTGCTGCTGGTTCTATGGCTCAAACACAAACCGATCAACTGGCTCCGTCTGGCCCAGATGGTTCCCTTTCTGGTGATAGGTGCGGGGATGGGACTCCTGACGGTGTGGTGGGAGCGCTATCACCAAGGCACGCAGGGAAAGTTGTTTGCGCTGGGCCTGCCGGAACGCCTGCTGGTGGCAAGTCATGCCATTTGGTTTTATTTGGGCAAGCTGTTTTGGCCGGCCAATCTGACGTTCAGTTATCCGCGCTGGACCATCAATCCCGCCGACCCGTTCGCCTACGGCTGGCTGGCGGCGTGCGCGGGATTGGGCGCGGTGGTTTGTTTTTTAAGGCGATTTGCCGGACGCAGTCTTGAAGTGGCGGCGTTGTTCTATGTGCTGACGTTGAGTCCGTTGCTGGGGTTCATCATGCTTTACACGTTTCTTTTCACCTTCGTGGCGGACCATTACCAATACGTTGCTTGCATTGGACCGATAGCTCTGGCGGCGGCGGGCATCAGCCGTGCGTTTGGAATTTGGGGTAAAGGAAAGCCGTTGCTCAAACCGGTATTTTGCGGAGCGCTGCTGCTGACGCTCGGCGTGCTGACCTGGAGGCAATGCCGGTTGTATGCCGACGCTGAAACGCTCTGGCGGACCACCATTGACCGGAATCCCGCCAGTTGGCTGGCCCGCATCAACCTCGGCAACGTCCTCCTCGACCAAGGCGAAGCCGACGAGGCGATCAGCCAGTTCCAGGAAGCCATCCGCTTCAAACCCGATTACGCCGACGCACACATTGACCTCGGCGTCGCCCTTCTCAACCAGGGCCAGACCGACGGGGCAATCGGCCAATTTCAGGAAGCCATCCGCCTCGAACCGGATTACGCCGAGGCCTACATGAACCTCGGCATCGCCCTTCTCAACCAGGGCCATGCCGACGAGGCAATCGGTCAGTATCAGGAAGCCATCCGTCTCGAACCAGATTACGCCGAGGCCCACTACAATCTCGGCATCGCCCTTCTCAACCAAGACCGAACCGACGGGGCAATCAGCCAGTTCCAGGAAGCCATCCGCCTCAAACCGGATTACGCCGAGGCCCGCAACAACCTCGGCGCCGCCCTCCTCAACCGAGATCAAACCGACGAGGCGATCAGCCAGTTTCAAGAAGCCATCCGTCTCAAACCGGATTACGCCGACGCGCAAAGGAACCTGGCATCGGCTTTGGAACTGAAAAGCAAATCAAATGTGCAAACCTCCGGCCCCGGCAAGCCGTGAGGCTGGAGCACGGCTTGCCGCGTAATTGTTCGCCATCCCCTTGAAAATCCGCGCGACGCGATTTGCCGGATGGTCATCCGCAAAATCGGGAACGTGCGATTACTGTTCCTTCTCCTGGGGGAGAAGGCCAGGATGAGGGCGAGCGTAAAAACCATCTTTTCCATTTCGACGCCATTCCCTAAATTCCCGTTATGGCCGACATCGAACGCGCCCGCCAGCTTCGTAAAAAAGAAACTTGGGCGGAAAAACTCATGTGGCACTGGCTGCGCGACCGGCACTTCAGCGGCTACAAGTTCCGCCGCCAGCATCCCCTTGGCATCTACTATTTGGATTTCTTCTGCGAGGAGGCGGAATTGAATGTGGAACTGGACGGCAACCAGCACGGTTTTCCCGACCAGCGCAAACATGACGTGGAGCGGGAAAAGTTTCTGCAATCGCGCGGCATCAAGACGCTGCGGTTTTGGAATTCGCATTTGCGGTGGAATGCCCAAAGCATTCGTGACGCGATCTTCAATGAATTGCAGGCACGCGCGCCGCATCCATTGCCGGAATACACGCGACCGACCAAACTTCCGGGAAAAAGTTAGATTCAACGACCGTCCTCACCCTCCACCCTCCGCAGTATTGCTACGGAGGACGGGCGGCCCTCTCCTCCAAGGAGAGGGTGAATCGTTCGCCAGCCCATTGAAAATCCGCGCGTGGGGTTTGCCGGACGGTCAGCAGCAAACCCGAAAGCGTGAATGTGGAAGTCCTCTCCTGGGGGGAGAGGATTTAGGTGAGGGCGGACGTTAAATAAGCCCGCAAATGTGAACCGGCGAAGGGTGCCAAAAAAAATTGACCGGTGTGGTTGAACCACACCGGTCATTTGTGTCAGCGCCTTGATTTACAATCCAAGGCGTAATCTTCAGAACGGAGAAATCTCGCCGCCGACCGCCTGGCGGTTGGATTTCATGTCACTCCAACGAATGGCCGTGGCATAAGGGGCGACGGTCTTGCTCAACTCGATTTCGTTTTCGATGCTGCCGACAAGGGGCGAGCCGCCGTTGATGAAGGTCTGCGCATTAAACACACCCATAAAAGTGCCAGGCAGGGTCTGGCTGCCCAATTGAGTTTCAGATATGTCCTGATCGTGTTTGGAATCCTGGGTGGGATCAATGAGATGAACCAGAATTTCATAGCCCCAGCACGGATAAAAGCCCTCGGTGATGGGTGAGTAATCGTTGGTGGTGCCGGTTCCGGATGTAATAGCGGAGCCAGCCGCCGTCGGCCACAGGCCGGCGTATGAGATGACTTGTGACCAATTGGTGGTGGTGATGGTCCGGGAGTCACCCATTGACAAATAAGCGATGGCCGTGTTGTTGGAGTTGGCGTAGCCGAGCGCAGTCGCGATGTCGCCGCCACCGATGTAACCCGCGCCCCATTGCAGGTTGGCGCCGCCGAAGCCGGCGCCTTCCGTGCCGGCCACCTGAACGTTGGTCGCCGTGCTGGTCGAACCTTGACCAGCCGTCACCAGCGGAGTGGTGTTTGTCGGAATGTACATGATGTTGTTTGTGCTGTCCCATACATTAATTCCGACCGTATCCGTGAATAAATAATTCTCTTGAGACGTAAAGCAACGGCGGGTGCCGGAATCAGCGGTGCGTTCCATCAAATAGATGGAGGTGTTGGTGTCCGTGTTTTTATAAGTCCAGGCCGAAAGCGGAATCGTGCCGTTCGGGATGCCGTAATAGAGCTCTTCCCAAGTGACGTTGCCGATGTTGAGCATGGCGCTATTGGTGGATGCTGACTTGACCATGACGAATGGCTGAACACACACGGTCTCTTCAAAGGTGTTGGCTGTCACTGGATAGGGAACAGAGGTGCTTGACGCATCAGAAAAGCCGATGGTGGGGCTGTTCGTCACATAGGTATCGGAATTCGCCCCTTGGGTGCCGTGGGGCTGGGCCCAGAGAAGCAGCGTGTTGGCTTCCGTCGTCTGAATGCCTTGGATGGAGCCGGTGAAATTGCCATGGATGATCAGCGTGTTGCCCTGAAGATTTGTGAGTTCGGTGGCAGGGCTTCCGGTCATGCACCATGAAGCCGTTTTGGAACTATATCCTGAATTGGCGCCGCCGTGCGCCGCATCAGCGAAGTAGGTCATGTTTGTGCCGCTTTGGACGGGATTGAACAGCCTTTGGCAGGCGCTATAGACGTTGGCACGGAACGCCGTCGAGCCGGTGATATAGACGTCAATGTTGGTTCCCGCCATGAGCGATGAGGCGCCGGCGAAGCCAAGCGCCAGGGTGAGGAGCAGTATTTTTTTCATATTGTTGCAGTTTCTTTTCATTGTGGTTGTGATTGTTGGTTGGTTTAAGATTGGCGATTGGTTCATTGTCCCTTGATGATGTAAAATTTGGTTCCGGTGGGGTCCGTATCATTGACGGCATGAGTCAAAGTATCACCCGTGCTCAAGGTGGTAACGACCGACCACGTCGCCAACGGCGCCGCCAAATTGCTGCTGGCGAGGAGGGTGTAGGTGCCGTAGGTGCCGGTGGTGTAATTAATGGTGGTGGTGGTGCCGGAGCGGCTGACGGATGAAATGACCGGCACGGCGGTCGGATAGGCTACGTAGGTCATCGTGCCATCAGGTGCAAACTCGAAATAGCCCAGAAATCTTCCCAAGCCATAACCGCTCGTTGGCGTCAACTGGTAGAAATCCGAACGCACCACCGTTCCCGACGTGGTGAAACTGGCCGGCGTGGTGTCTTCCGGATCGCCCTGGAAGGTAGTGATAAAATTATAAGCCGCTCCAAGGCAGGTGGCGTAACTTTTCCCCGTCTTATAATCGGGGTCGGTCGCAGTGACATCTCCTTCCAGCACGGCGGTTGACGTGTTGAGAGTGCCGCCGGCGCCGGCTGGAACATAATTGGCTTCATCCACCGTGCCCGGCGGAATTTGTTGCGCATCCAGGACAACATTATGTTGACTGCTGCCAGAATGGTCCACCCACGGAGAAGTCTGGACATTCAAGGAAGAGCGGGCCCTGGTCATAAACAATGTGTTGTCGCTCAACCAGGCGAAGGCCGACCAACTGACGGAGTTGGTGCTGACATAGGCGAGCTGGCCGCCGGTGTATTCATTTATGGGTATTCTCGTATTGAGGGCCACATTGGTAAGCCCGGAAAACTGCCCCGCGTCAACCACCAGATCGTTCGCCCCGCCGTTCCGGAAACAGACCAATACGTCTCCCACCGCAAAACTGCTCAATGTGCCGGCCATGATTTCACCGGCGCCAAAACACGCGAGCAAAGCAATCAGTCCTGTCTTTTTGTTTAGCATAGAATTTTACCTTTTTTTGTTTAATTTTACCGTGATTTTCTTAAAGCCTTCCATCCTACCGCGACACCATCCTATCGGTTCTTCAGCCCGCCAGCCTCCAGAAATCAGCCAGCCGCACTCAGTTTCGTGACGGGGGTTTTGCCGGCTGGAAAGTCCGGGTCGCCGCGCCACAAAAGGCTTTTGCGCGCATTGTTTCAGGCAGGTGACATCTTGACCGGGCGCGTAACCAAAATGTGACGGGCCGATTCCCGGGATTCGGTGGAAATTTCGGCGGTGGGGTCGGTTTGCGGGGTGGCAGGGATGCCGCGGTGCGGCGGCACCGCCCGTCCTCTCCATCCTCCGTAGCAGGGCTACTGCGGAGGGTGGACAGCACCGCCGCCAAAGGTAGGGCTGACCTGCCGGTCAGCCAGGCCGCGCAGCAGCGCGGCCCTACCCATTCAAATCGTGAATCAGAAATTCAAAGCAGCCCACCACCCACCACCCTCACTTCACCTGCACCCGGAAGGCGCTGGCGTTGGCGATTTTGCCGAGGTCGCCCTGGTAAAATTCGTCGCGGTATTCCCCGGTTTCAAGCAGGTGCTGGCCCAACTCCTTTTTGTCGCGCCGGATGATGAATTTCAGTTCGTCCAGATCGTCCGACCAGCGGAACCCGTTGAAAAATTCCGCGCCGGCGAACTGCGTTTTATACAGCGCGGTCTGCGAATAGCACGTGCCGAGGTAAAGCTGCTGGACGCCGCGTTCGGCGAACAACTCCGCCGCCGAGGTCATCATGAACATGCCGAGATTGCGCGCGTAATAATTCAGGTCGTAGAACGCGTAGTAATAATAGGCCAGCTCCCGGCCCTCAAGGTAAAGGGTCGCCACGCCGACTTCCGCGCTCGTCTTCGCGTCCGTGAACACCAGCAGATGCGAAATGATCGGCGAACCGAACAGCGCGTCGAGCCGCTCGAATGTCATCACGTCCTTGCCGAATTTGATGTCCGCGTAGGTCTTGAAAAACTGGCGGCGCTCCGGCGTGTAATCGTATTGGCCGCGCGGCACGAGCTTCACCGCGATGCCCGCGCCCTTGCGCAGGATGCGGCGGTTCTCGGACGACGGCTTGAACCGGGCGAGGTTCACGCGCACCTGCCGGCAGAGGTAAAAGCGGTCGAGGTCCCGCGACGACGGCAGGAAGCCCGCGGCGAAGATGTCCACCGGCGTCTCGCCTTCCTCCGGCACGGCCCAGACCGCATACGGAAACTGGTAGTGCTCGTAATCGGAATTTTGTTCGGAGAACAGGAGTTTCATGCGAACGACGCGGATTTCACGGATTTGCACCGATTAAATCCGTGTTAATCTGTGTAATCTGCGTCTGAATGTCTTCCCCGCCGTTTACCGTTTTTCTCCGCAGCCGCACCCGCCAGTTGGTCAGCACGTCGTAGCTCACCGAGTTCTTCAGCTTCGCGAGGTCATGCACGGTGATTTCCTCGCCGCCCTGCCTGCCCATCAGCACGGCTTCGTCCCACATCTTTGCCTGGGGAATGTCCGTGATGTCCACCATCAGCGCGTCCATCGCGATGCCGCCGACGAGCGGGGCGCGCCGGCCGTGAATGAGCGCGCCGCCGGTGTTGCGCACGCGCGGAAAACCGTCGCCGTAACCGATGGGCAGCACCGCAATCCGCCGCTCCGACGGCGCGGTGTAACGCATCCCATAGCCGACCACTTCGCCCGGCTTCAATTTTTGGATCGCCGCGATGCGCGCCTTCACCGACATCACCGGTTCGATGCCCGGAATCCGGCGGCAGACCGGCGACGGAAAAACCCCGTAAAGCAAAATGCCGACGCGGACCATGTCCAGATGCGCGTGCGGCAAATCCAGAAAGCCGCCGCTGTTGCACGTGTGCCGCAGTTTCACGGAAATTTTCCGCTGCTCCAGCGCGCGCAGGACTTCGTTGAACCGCGAGAATTGCAGGTTGGCGAACGTTTTGTCCGCTTCATCCGATTGCGAGAAATGCGTCATCACACCTTCGAGCAACAGCGATTTTTCGGCGGCGATTTGTTCAATGAGCGACAGCGCTTCGTCCCAGCGCACGCCGTAACGGCTCATGCCCGTGTGGATTTTGACGTGGACCGGAACCTGTCTGCCGGAGTCCGCCGCGATTTTGGCGAGCGCGCGGACGGTGTGCGGTTCGTTCACGCAAACGGTCAGGTCATGCGCCACGCACCATTCGGAGTTCGGCCTCCTGCCGTTCGCCGAGCAGCAGCAGCGGCGCGGTGATGCCCGCGTCCCGCAGCGTCATCGCCTCCTCCAGCGTGCTCAGGCCGAGACCCCAGGCGCCCTCTTCGAGCGCGAGCGCGCCGCGTCGAGCGCGCCGTGCCCGTAAGCCTCGTCCTTTACCACGGCCATCAACCGCGCGTACCGCGGCAGGTCGCGGCGGATGAGCCGCAGGTTGTTTCGCAGCCGCGCGAGGTCAATCTCCACCCACGCCGGCCGCAGCGGAAAATTTTCAGAATGTAAATTCATCAAAATGTTACAAGCTGTTTAACACGAACGGCGGAAAAATCTAGACGCGAATTGCGCTGATTTTCACGAATTCCATTTCATGAAAAATTCGCGAAATTAGCGTCAGACATTCCCCGGCGGCCACAGGCTTTGCCCAACGTCCGTTCGAAAGTAGCTGCCCACGACCCGGATTTTGCGGATGTTGGCGCAGGCCGTCGCCATCGCCGCGTCGAGCTTCGGCGCGAGGGCAATCACGTCCGCGATGCGATGGCCGGTGGCCATCAACTGGCCGTCCGCGCCGCGCGCCACTTCGTTCCACCACACGTCGCAATCGAACCGGCCGTCCACTTCCAGCGGCAGGTGCGGACTGCGCACCTGCGTGAATGGATAGCCGTAACCCGCCAAGGTGAGCGAACAGCCGAAATTGAGCTTTTCGTTGAACTGCAAATCCAGCTTTTCATTCCGTGCGGTTCGTAAAATGATTTCCGCCGGATTTTTCAGCATCCGCAAAATCATCGGACCGGAGGTGACGCCGATGCGGATGTTGTATTCGATGACGTGCCATTGGCCTTTTAGTGGCACAGGCGTCCCGCCTCTGTGTTTCTGATTCGGATCGAACGGACGGGACGCCTGTGCCACTTTGATGGCCGTCACCTGAATCGGGCCGTGATAATTCACCTTCCGAAACCACGGCAGCAGCGGATGAATCAATTCGCGGGCGAGTCCATATTTGTCGTTTAGGTCGCGTTCCACGAGGCCGCCGAGCGGCGCGCCGGCCACGATGCCCTGGTTGCCGTTGAAGGCGTATTTGTATTCCTGGTTCGTGACCAGCGAATGGATTTCGCCGCCGCTCACCAGCGCAATGTGTCCGGCCTCGGCGCGTCCGAGATATTCCTGCAAAAAAACGCCCTCGGCATAATTCACGTGCCGTAGCCAGGCGCGGGTGTCCTCGACGGTCTCGCACAGAATCGTGTGGATCGGACTCGTCGGCGAGCAGAGCGGATTTTTGATGACGAACGGTTGCGGGTGCCGCGCCAGAATTTTCTCCGCCTCAATCCGGTTCGACGCCACGTAAGCCTGCGGGAAGGGAATTTTGAAATCGGCGCACAGTTTCCGGGCGAAATCCCGTTCGCGTTCAATCCGCATCGCCTCGCCGGTCGGAGAAAAAATTCCCACGCCGGACTTCACCAATTCTTCCGCCCACGGGGCCAGTGCCCAGTCAATGGATTGCGGAATGACGACATCAACGCCCTGCTGTTTGATCAGCGGAACCGGACTGGGGAAAGCGTCGCGCGAAAAAACCGGTCCGACGAGCGACGGCGGGAAATGACCGTAATTGCGCGTGAGATAGGTCGAGACGCTGGCGCCCGCGTCCGCCAGCGCCGCACCGAGGCTTTGCGCGAACGAACCGACGCCGAGAATCATCGCGTTCATTCCGGTTTTTTGGGGCTGTGTCTTGCGAACCATGAAAATCAAGGAAAGTGTTCACGAATTTTGTGCATCGCGCAATGGTTTCCGGCGCGACGCCGGAAACGACAGGCGGGACGCCTGTGCTACCAACAGCCGCCTCGACTTTGACCCTCAATTTGTTACCTTGGGTTTTGTGAGTTTTGTCGCTGAATTCAATTCATTGCCGCTCCAATCATTGGTGAAGCGGTCTCTTGACGCCAAGGCCAAGGCCATTCGTGAAAGTCTGGCAAAATCCAGACCGTCCCTCACGGATTTTGCGAACCTGATTTCGCCGGCGGCGGCTGAATTGCTGGAACACATGGGCCGGCGGTCGCACGCGATGACGCAGCAACGGTTCGGCAAGGTCATCCGGCTGTTCGCGCCGCTTTACCTTTCCAACGAGTGCGTCAACAACTGCCAATACTGCGGTTTTTCCCGCGACAACCCGATTCTGCGCGTGACGTTGTCGCCCGACGAAGTAAAACGCGAGGCGGCGGAACTCAAGTCGCAGGGATTCCGCAACCTGCTGCTGGTCGCGGGCGAACATCCCAAATTCGTTTCCAGCAATTATCTCCGGGAATGCATTGCCGCGCTGCACGCCGACTGGCCAAGCATCTCGCTCGAAGTTGGGCCGATGGAGACCGCCGATTACGCGCCGCTCGTCGCGGCGGGCGCGGACGGGCTGGTGGTCTATCAGGAAACCTACGACCGGAAAGTTTATGCGGACATGCACACCGCCGGGCCGAAACGAAATTTCGACTGGCGGCTCGAAACGCCGGAGCGCGCCTATGCCGCCGGTTTTCGCCGCCTCGGCATCAGCCCGCTTTACGGGCTGGCGGACTGGAGGTTTGAAGCCATCAGCGTGGCCGCGCACGCGGATTATTTGCTGCGGAATTGCTGGAAGGCGCAGTTGACGATTTCGCTGCCGCGGCTGCGCCCGTGCGCCGGCGAATTCCAGCCGCTCACGCACATGAGCGACCGCGACCTGGCGCAACTGGTCTGCGCGTTCCGGCTGATGTTCCCCGATGTCGGCCTGGTGCTTTCGACACGCGAACCGGCAAAACTGCGCGACGGTCTGCTCCCGCTGGGCATCACGATGATGAGCGCGGGCAGCCACACCGAGCCGGGCGGTTACACCGGCGCGGGCAGGGAAAAGCTGCATCAGACCGTGCGCGGCCGGATTGTGGAACTGGCGTCCGGCGCGCTTGTGTCGCCGAAGCTGCGAATCAGCAGCGAAGGCGCAAGCGAATGGGCGTCCGCGCCGGAAAACGCGACCACCGCGACCGGACAATTTCAAATTGCCGACGAACGCTCGTCGCGAGAGGTGGCGGAATTGATCCGGCGGCTGGGTTACGAACCGGTCTGGAAGGATTGGGATGCGGCGCTGACGGCCTGAAATGGAAACATCCAACATCGAACGTCCAACGCCCAACATCCAATCAACTTACGACCGCAAATCTCTGGATGTTGGATGTTCGGAGTTGGTTGTTGGATGTTGAAAAATGATAAAACGGAACGTGTCGTTAACGGTGTGAAAGGAAATTTGTGAACAAATCTCAAATGCGAATTAGGCCTGGTTTAATATGGATTTTATTGGGAAGCATTTTGTTTTCTCTAACCATTTTAATTATTCCCGCAGAATCCAACGCAGACAAAAATGCTAGAATTATCATTACGCGTGTTTGGGAAAAGCAGACCGCAGATTTTCTTCGGCAATATGCAGTTAAAACAGGTTCACTAGCCAGTTTTAACGGCCATTCAATTTTTCAGTCAGCCTTTGACACAAACACACTCAAACCCCAATGGACTAATTCTCAAGGTGAAATTGTCGATTATTGGAAAAAGCCATTCCGGATCGAAATCTTGGCACAGACAAATTTTATCATTCGTTCGGCTGGCCCGAACCAAAAGTTCGGCGACGCGGATGACATTATTTTCAACAGCATCTCAAATGGTTTTGTGAAGCCATGAGTTCGGTCATCGCCAACGGAAAGCCAATCATCGCGAAGCTGCCGTGCTCGCTTGAGGAATTTCTGGCCGCGCAAAAGCTGTTGCCGCGCAGTGTGGTGGTGGAACACAACGGCGAGGCGGTCGCGCCCTCCGAATTTTCCCAACGCCAGCTCAATGCCGGCGACAAATTGGAAATCGTAAAAATCGTCGCCGGTGGGTGATGGAGAGAGATTTCCAGAAATACAATTCCGCGCGTTGAACCCCTGTATCGTAGCAGCCGACGTGAGTCGGCTCTGACATCACTTTGGATCAGATGGAGCGGACTGACGTCCGCTGCTACGAGGGTCATGGGCAGGTGCTGCGCTGGCGTCCCTGATTCAAGTTTGGGACGGCGACACGCCGTCCCTCCCAAATTGAGTCGAGGCGGCGCGCTTTGCGCTTTCGATTTAAGCGCGCTGGTTTAAGCTGTGGCCATTATGGACTGGCTCACGAGCAACGGAAAGATTTTCGGCGTGGATTGGGTTGTTTTCTGGACGGCGATTGGCTGGTCGGGCAATGCCGTTTTTTTCTCGCGTTTCGTTGTGCAGTGGTATGCCACGGAAAAGAAGAAACAGGTGGTTGTGCCCGTTCTTTTTTGGTGGCTCAGTCTGACCGGATCGCTGCTTTTGCTGTTGTATGCGCTCTTTTACGACAAGCACCACGTGATTATCTTCGCCTACTTGTTCACTTGGATTCCTTACACGCGGAATTTAATCATCCACTACCGCCACGAGAAGGCGCATTCAGACTGTCCGGGTTGCGGCCGGAGTTGTCCGCCGCAATCGAATTTTTGTCCGAACTGCGGCGCAAAGCTGGCGACGCCTATTTCTTAAGCGCGGTCGCCGACGGATTAATGCCGTATTTTTGGAGGATGGGACG
>CAWDKS010000009.1:0-9826 GCA_963802965.1 uncultured Verrucomicrobiae bacterium | reverse complement strand
GAAATCCGGGTGGGTCTCGCCGTAAGCGACAAGTTGCTGCACAAATTTTTCCATGGCGATGTGATTGGCGTTGTACGCCTGGATGACCGGCATGGCCTGCGGACGGATCGCTTCGATCTCATTGCCGAGGACGCGGGACTGGTAAAACAAATAGGCCGCGAGGGTGCCGCTGACGACGACGAGCGCCAGCAAAAGCGTGAAGACCTGCCGTTGCAAGGCGGCCACCTGCCCGCCCAGGTCGGCGGGTGCGGGAGAATTCATTTCGGTTTCGTTCATGGCGCTGAGCGGGTCGCGGGTTTCGGGGTTTGAACCGTTTGCAGAATGCGGATGATGTCAGGGTGCGTCTTGCCGTATTCGGCCGAGTCATTGTAAAGCGATTGCACAGTCAGCATGTAGCTCTTTTGCGGGATGGCCAATTGCAACGAACGAATTTCGCGCGTGTGGAAGATCGTTTTCAGCGCGAAGATCACGCCCAGCAGTGCGAGCACACCCAGCACAAAGGTCAAAACGGTGTTCATGGTTTCACATTTCATAATAAACGCCACAACTTTAACGGGTCGGCGGCAAATGTCCAATGCCTTTTTTGGCATTAAAAGGGGTTGATTTGGGGCGGAACGCTTGGCATTACTGGCTGGCCCATAATCGTGCCCAAAGAAGAGCCAATCGAATTGACCGGCAACGTCAAACAAGTGCTGCCGGGCACCATGTTTCGCGTCGCCCTGCCCAACGGGCACGAGGTCCTCGCGCACATCTCCGGCAAGATGCGGAAAAATTTCATCCGCATCAGCGTCGGCGACAAGGTCAACGTCGAGATGTCGCCCTATGATTTGAACAAGGCGCGCATCACCTACCGCCATTCGTGATGCGATGAAGCGTTACAGCGGTAAAGCGCTTCAACGCTTTAACGCTTTAACGCTCCAACGAATCCAGTAGATTGCCGCGCATGAAAATCCATTTCCTCGGCGCGGCGCGCACCACCACTGGTTCGATGTATCTCATCGAGATCAACGGCAAACGCCTGTTGCTCGAATGCGGCCTCTACCAGGGCCACCGCGAGGAAGCCACCAACCGCAACTGCTGCTTTCCCTTCGACTCCCGCCAGATTGACGCCGTCGTCCTGAGCCACGCGCACATTGATCACGCGGGCAACCTGCCGAACCTTGCCCGGCAGGGTTACGACGGCCCGATCCATTGCACCGACGCCACGCGCGACCTGTGCAGCATCATGCTCATTGACTCCGCGCACATCCAGGAACAGGACGCCCTCTTCGTCTCCAAGTGGCGCGCCAAAAAACACCAGCCGCCCGTCGAGCCGCTCTACCGCATCCCCGACGCCGAGAAAGCCGTGAAACAACTGGCCGCACACGGCTACGAGGAAACTTTCTCTGTGGTGGACGGCGTGAACGTCACATTCCGCGACGCCGGGCACATCCTCGGTTCCGCGCAGGTGATTCTGGACTTTCAGGAAAAAGGCCCTGCCGCGCCGAAGCAAAGCGGCGGCGGGCGGAAATTCCGCTGGCTCTTCAGCGGTGACGTGGGCCGCGGCGGCGATGAAATTCTTCGCGACCCGATTCCGGTCGAAAACGTGGACTATCTCCAGATTGAATCCACCTACGGCGGACGCGAACACGCCGTCCGCACCGACGCCGACGCGACCGTCGGGAAACTGGCCGGCCAGACCCTCGCGCAAAAGGGCAAGGTCATCATTCCGTCGTTTTCCGTCGGGCGCACGCAGCAAATTGTTTATGTCCTCCACCAGCTCACCCTCGAAGGCAAGCTGGTTCGCGCGCCGATTTTCGTGGACAGCCCGCTGAGCGTGAACGCCACGGAGATTTACCGGCAGCACACCGAATGTTACAACGAAAGCATCGCGAAATTTTTGCGCGAGAACAGCAACCCCTTCGGCATGGGCAACCTCACCTACATCAGCAGCGCCGAGGATTCCAAGAAGCTGAACGACCGCAAGGAGCCGATGATCATCATCAGCGCGTCGGGCATGTGCGAAGCCGGGCGCATCCGGCATCATTTGAAAAACAACATCAGCGACGCGAAGAACCTCATTCTGTTCATCGGTTATTGCGCCGAAGGGACGCTCGGCGATCAAATCACCAAGGGCAAGACACCCGTGAACATTTTCGGCGAACCGCAGATGGTGCGCGCCAAAATCGTTTCCCTCGACACCTACTCCGGCCACGCGGACAAGAATGAACTGAAGCGATACGTTGAAAAGATGACCGGCGACATCAAAAAAATCATCTGCATCCACGGCGAGGAATCCCAATGCCTCGCCCACGCTGAAACGTTGCGCGCGATGAAGCCGAAAGCCGATGTCATTGTGCCGGAATACCAGCAGGTGGTGGAGATTTGATCACCATCGTCCCGGAGGGACAAACGAAAATAGCCCGGCGTTTCAACGCCGGGTCGTCTGCGCAAACGAACGAGTCCCGCAGGGACATCGGAAATTAGCCAGCCACGACGTGGCTGGAAATGCGCGTGAAAATTTATTCGTCCCGAAGAGACGATGGAAATGAATTCCACCGTCCCTTCAGGACGGATTTTGCTTTGAAACAAGAAACCCGGCACGATGTGCCGGGCTAATTTCCAGTCGTCGCTTCGCAACTGCGCGCTTCCAGAAACTTTCTTAAATTCACCACGTTCCCCGCCCGAAAGAAACGGGAAGCAATCAGTTTCCCGGGCGCGAAAGTTTTGCGAAGATCTGGCCGGCTTCTTCGAGCGTCTCCTTGGAACCGATATCGAACCAGAGGCCCGGCACGCGCCAGGTATAGACCGCCGTGCGCGGGTAAAGCCATTGCACGAGGCGTCCGGGCTGGTCGGGATTGTTGCCCTCGGCAATGTATTGCCAGATGAGCGGGATGGTGTTACGCGGATAAAAATAAAGCGCGATGCCGGTGAGCGTGCTGGTCGGGTTCGCCGGCTTTTCCTCGAAGAAGGTGATGCGACCGTCGCCGTCCACGGATATCGCGTTGTATTTTTTGATCTGTTCCAGGTCGCCCACGTCGTAGAGCGCCAGCACCGGCGCGTTCTTCTCGCGGCACAATCTGCCGAAACCGCCCAGCTTTTCGCTGAACAAATTATCGCCGGCCACGACGATCAAATCGTCATCCACATTTTGCGTTTGGAGGACAAAATGAATGTCGCCGATGGCGCCCAGCTTGTCGCTCTCGCTGGTGGTGCCGTCGTTGACGATGGTGATCGGCGGTTCGGAATGCGGGGCGCGATAATGCTCCGACCATTGCTGAAAATGGCTGGCGAACTTGGCGTTGGTCACGACGTAAATCCGGTCAATGCCGCTGATGGGCGCGAGGTTGTCGAGGACATATTCAATCATCGGCCGGCCGGCCACCGGCAGCAGCGGTTTGGGTTGCGTGAGGGTGAGTGGATAGAGCCGCGTCGCGTATCCGGCGGCGAGGACGATGACTTTCATGCTTTATTTTCAAAGAGGCTGGGCGCCGTGGCGCGCGCCAGGGTTTGACAGCGGGCCAGGGTTTCCCCGGGCGATTCGGATTGGAGCGCAAACCCGGCCAGATCGCGGGCTTCATTCAGCTTCAGCCGGCGGATGATGTATTTGACCGGGGCAATGCCGGCGGGCGCGGTGCTCAATTCATCCACGCCCAGGCCGATCAACAGCGGGACGAGCACCGGGTCCCCCGCCATTTCGCCGCAAACGGCGGCGCGGATGCCGCCCTGATGCGCGGCGTCCACGGTCATTTTGATCAGCCGGATGATTGCCGGATGTGTCGGCTCGTAAAGATGCGAAACCTTTTCGTTCGTGCGGTCGGCGGCCAGCGTGTATTGGATGAGATCGTTGCTGCCGATGCTGAAGAACTTCGCGCGGGCCGCCAGCGCGCCGGCGATGAGCACGGCGGACGGAATTTCAATCATCGCGCCAATTTCCATTTTTTCATCAAAGGGCTTCCCCTCCGCGCGCAACTCGGCCCGGTATTTTTCGACGAGTGCGTTGGCCTGGTTCAATTCGTCCATGCCCGAGATCATAGGATACATCATTTTCACGTTGCCCTCGGCGCTGGCGCGGAGAATGGCGCGCAGTTGGGTGCGGAAGAGTTCGGGTTGCGCGAGGCAGAAACGAATCGCGCGCCAGCCGAGAAACGGGTTCATTTCCTGCGCCAGTTGCAGGTGCGACGCGAATTTGTCGCCGCCCAGGTCCAGCGTGCGGATGACGACCGGATGCGGTTTCAAGGCGGCGGCGACCTGCCGGTAAGCCTGGCATTGCTCCTCTTCGGTCGGCAGCTTGTCGCGGTTGATGAAGAGAAATTCCGTGCGGAACAGGCCGACGCCCTCCGCCCCGTGCGCGAGTACGGCCGCCACGTCGCCGGGCGCCTCGATGTTGGCGGAAAGGTGGATGGATTTTCCGTCCAGTGTGACGGCGGGCTGGCTCTCGATTTCGTGAAGTTTTTCCTCGAGCGAAGCCTTGCGCTTCAAAAGCTGGCCGTATTCAAAGAGCGTCTGGTCCGTCGGATTGACGATGACGACGCCGTTGTAACCGTCGAGCAGCGCGTAATCGCCGCTCTCCAGTTCCTGGCTGATGTTCTGCAGGCCGACCACGGCCGGAATGCCCAGCGATCGCGCCATGATGGCCGTGTGCGACGTCTTGCCGCCGATGTCTGTCGCAAAACCAAGCACGAGTTTTTTGTCCAGTTGCGCCGTCGTGGACGGACTCAAATCGTGGCTGACCAAAACGCACGGTTCGGCGAGGTGATGGAGGCCGAACTGGTCCTTGGCCTCCAGCAAATTATCCAGCACGCGCGCCGCCAAATCACGCAGGTCGGCGGTGCGCTCGCGAAGATATTCGTCATTCGCGCCCGCCAGCGCCTCGGCGTAGCGCTCGGCCACGGTGTGAAAGGCGTGGTCGGCATTGACCTTTTGATCGCGGACCATGCGGATGACCTCGTCCACCAGCACCTGGTCTTCGAGCATCAGCAGATGGGCGTCAAAAATGTCCGCGTCCGCCGCGCTCAATTCCCGCAACACCCTGCGCTGCACCTCCAGAATCTGCTGGCGCGTCTGGACCAGGGCCTGTTCAAAGCGGCTGACTTCGCCGGCGATTTCGCTTTCAGCCAGGTCACGCCGGGTGATGACGTGGCGGGTGCGATGCATGACGAGAATCTTCCCGCGACAAACGCCGGAGGAAACGGCGATGCCGCGAAACGTTCGCTCTCCTTTTTGCTGCCGCTCGGCCATGCGCGAGGAATAACCAAAACTGCTGGGCTTGAAAAGCAATTACCGCGGCTAAATAAAAAACCCGCGCAGGCGGGCTTTTACTCTACATTCGAAATTCTGAATTCAAAATTACCGTCACGCCCGTTCCATGTATTTGCCCGTGCGCGTGTCCACCTTGATTTTCTCACCGGTCTTGATGAACAGCGGCACTTGAACCGTAATGCCGGTTTCGAGCGTCACCGGCTTTTGCACGTTGTTCGAGGAATCGCCGCGAATGCCTTCCGGCGCGTCCGACACCGCCAGCACCACGTTCGAGGGCAATTCGATGGTCACGGCCTTTTCTTCGACGAAGGTCACCGTCACCTGGGCGTTCTCCACCAGATAATTCTTCGTGTCGCCGACCAGTTCCGCGTTGAGCGTGACCGTTTCGTAGGTTTCCGGGTCGGTGAAAACGTAGTCCGCGCCGTCCTTGTAGCTGTATTCCATCTTCTTCGTGATCATCGGCACCGGCTCGATGCGCTCGGTGGAGCTGAACCGCACGTCGGAGGATTTGCCGGTGCGAATGCTGCGGAGCGTGGCCTGTACAAAGGCGCGCAGGTTGCCCGGCGTGCGGTGCTGCATGTCCAGCACCACGCTGATGTCGCCGTTGTAATTGATCGCCATGCCGCGGCGGAGATCGTTTGCTGTCGCCATAAATTCAAAAAATCAATCGTTCAAAATGGTGTTTCCCGAGACGGGAGCGGCGGAGCATAACCGAAAATCACCCGAACGCAAGACGGTTTTGAAGCAATGCTCGGTATTTCCGGGTGTGAATATCTTATTTTGACCATCCCTTGACACCCCCAAGTTTTGTATGTTACAAACGTGTGACCACAATTAGCTGTGGCTTTATGCGCTGTCCAAAGTGCAGTTGTCAGGATGACAAGGTCATTGATTCGCGCGCCTCACGCGAAGGGGCCACGATTCGCCGCCGCCGCCAATGCGCCAAATGCGCGCATCGGTTCACCACCTACGAGGAAATTGAGCGCGAAGGGCTGATGGTGCTCAAGCGCGACGGACGGCGCGAGGAGTTTTCGCGCGAGAAACTTTTGTCCGGTGTCCGGAAAGCCTGCCAAAAACGTCCCATCAGTTCGAAAGTGATGGAGGATTTGGTGGACCACATCGTCGCCGTCGTGACCGACGAATACGAGCGCGAGGTGCCGGCCGAGTTCGTCGGCAAAATGGTCATGGACGGCCTGCGCGAAATGGACGAGGTCGCCTATGTCCGGTTCGCCAGCGTCTATCGCCGGTTTCAGGAAGCGACCGACTTCGTGCACGAGGTCAAAAAACTGGAGGCCCGGCAATGATCGCCCTGATGTCCGATTGTTTGCTCTTCCGGCTCGCCAGCGGCGAGAGCGTTCCGTTCTCGGCGGAAATGATTTCCGTCGAACTCGTCGGCGATGTGGCGGGGAAATTCGATCCGGAAATCCTGCGTCACGCCACGGCGTCGGTGTTTCACTATTTCAAAAGCGAACTAGGCCGCGAAACCGTCACGGTGGGCGAATTTGCCGGCGCGCTGGAAAAGGCGCTGCGCGGCCTGGGGTTCAATGTCTCCGCCGACGAGCCTGCATCCCGGCGCGAGTGCCGGGGGATTGTCGAGGCCGATCTGCTGACGCTCGCGCGCGAATCCGGCGAAAGCCGCGAGTTGTTTTTCTTTCCGCGGTTGCGGGGCGAACTGCGCGCGCAACTGCGCCGCACGCCGCGCCTCGTGCGTTTTCGCGGCCTGCGCGGCTGCGTCAAGCAACTGGCCGGCGCGCGCCGCTGGGGGTTGCGTTGTGAAAAGCTGGAGGAGCAAATTGTCGAATACCTCCGCGGCTGTTGGGGCGCCGAACCGGAGCAGGCCGACTGCGCGCTGGTGGTGGAATGATTTTCAATTTATCACGTGGCAGCCGACGTGAGTCGGCTCAAAACAAGAAAGTCAGAGCGGACTAACATCCCGCTGCTACAAGTTTAATCCGTGAAATCCGCGTAATCCGCGGTTAAAATCCGGCCATGGGCAAAACACTTTTCGAAAAAATCATCGCCCGCGAAATTCCGGCGGCGATTGTTTACGAGGATGACCTGGTGCTCGCGTTCCGCGACATCAAGCCGCAGGCGCCGGCGCATGTCTTGATCATTCCCAAGAAGCCCGTCCCGCGCATTGCCGAGGCCGGGCCGGAAGACCACAAGGTCCTCGGCCATCTTTTGCTGAAGGCCGCCGAGGTCGCGGACAAACTGGGCCTCAAGAAAAACGGCTACCGCCTCGTCATCAACAACGGCCCTGACGCCGGCGAAGCCGTGCCGCACTTGCACGTCCACATCCTCGGCGGACGCCACATGACCTGGCCGCCGGGGTGATTCTCATTTCAAACCAGCTTTCGCAACACCTTGCCCAGCCGTTTGATTCCTTCGCGGATGTTTTGCTCGCTCGCGTTGCCAAAGCTGATGCGCATTTCGTGATTCGGTTTGCGTCGCGTGGGGTCGTCCGCGTAACACAATTCTCCCGGCACGTAGAGCACATCGTTCTTCAGCGCGGTCTGGAAGACTTTTGATTTCACGCCCGCCGAAACGTTTTTTGGCAATCGTGCCCAGAAATAAAGTCCGCCTGCCGGTTCCCACCATTCGACGGATGGCGGGAAATGTTTTTCGAGCGCCTGTTTCATCACGCGCGCCTTGTGCGCGTAACGCTTTTGCAGCCGCGCGACCTGCCGCTCGTAAGTTCCCGACGCCAGTGCGCGGGCGAAAAGTTGTTGCAACAAATTCGCCGTGCCGAAATCGTGATTGCCCTTGATGTGTTTGACGGTTGAAAACAGCGGTTCCGGCAGGATGCCATAGCCCACCCGTGCGCCGGTCGCAAACGGCTTGGTGAATGTGCCGGCATAAATCACGCGCTCCGCCGCGCCGGGAACCGCGAGCGCGGAGGGTGGAATGGCAGGGACGCGACCTGCCCCGACATCAGATGTCGGGATGCCCCGCGCGTCCTGGCTGACCGGCAGGTCAGCCCGACCGGGAAAAGACAACTCGCGATACGCCGCGTCTTCGAGCAGATAAATGGGATGCCCCGCCGCGCGCTCGAACTGCTTCAGCAATTTCAGGGTGCCGCGCTTTTTCTCGAAGCTCGTCGTGACGCCGGTCGGGTTTTGAAAATAGCTGACGAGGTAAAACAGTTTCACCCGGGGCAACTCGCCGGAGCGTTTGAGCGATTGCAGGATTTTTTCGAGATGCGCCAGATCCAATCCGTCGCGTTCAAGGCGGACGCCGCGCGCGCGCAGACCGCGGCTTTGGAGGATGCTGAGATAGACGAAATACGTCGGGTCTTCGATCAGCACGATGTCGCCTTCATCGCACAAGGCCTCGGCGGTCATGTAAAGCAGTTGCTGCGATCCGCTGGTGATGAGCAGGCGTTCGGGCGAATATGTTTCGGGAGGGACGGCGTGCCGCCGTCCCTGATTTTTGGGACGCCGACACGGCATCCCTCCCCAATCAAGTTTCTGCAAATGCTCCGCCGTCAGCCGGCGCAATTCCGGGTCCCCGGCGGTTGAACCGTATTGCAGCGCGGGCCGGCCGGTTTTGGGCGAGCGCAGGATGTGATTCAACACCGCGCGGGTTTCGGCGACGGGCAAGGAGGGATTGTCGGTGAAGCCGGCGGCGAGCGAAATGAGCCGGGGCCGCGCCAGCGCCGCCTGCATGAGCCACGAGATGGGCGGCTCGGGGGTGCGCCGGGCCATTTGGGACAAGGCGGAATTTTTCATTTCGGAAATATTTTAACATCCAACATCGAACACCCAACATCCAATCAATTTCGCTCATTGGACGTTCGACGTTGGATGTTGGTTGTTCGGTGTTTTCCTTCACTTCGCGCCGAAGACGCTGTCGAGGATGACCTCCTTGGTTTTCCAGAGGAGCGCCATGGTTATGGCCAGCGGCAGCAGCGCAAAAAGCGTCAGCGCCCAAAAGCCGAGCCGGTTCAGCCAGTCGGAGAAGTTGCCAAGCGCCAGTTGCCACCGCGCGGAGTGAAGGAAAACGACGAACGCCAGGCCCAGAAGCAAAAGTCCGGCGAGCAGCCAGCGATTGAGTGCGGTGAACAGGAGCGTTTCCTGCCGGAGCGTTTCGTCCGGCAGCATGGCGCCGAGCTGTTTGAGGACGACATTCAGGTTGAACAAAAAAAGCAGGGCCGACAAGACGAGCGCAAACACCGCCGCGTTGAAGAACGGTTGTTCCGGCATTTTATTCTGCCAGTAAAGAAACGGGCAGAGGCCGAGGTTGACGAGGCCGGGGAGTTTCGCGCGGTCGAGCGCGTTGCGCCAGGGACGTTCCTGTTTTTGGAAGTCGCTCATCTGCCGGAGGCCATAGAGCAGCAGACCGGTGCCGGCCAGGGCGGGAATCATGCCCAGAGGTTTCAGCCAGTCGGCCTTGGCAGTTTCCGCGCAAATGACCAGCGTCGCGGGCAGTCCCCAAAACAGCGCGGACAGACCGCGGGCCAGGCGTCCCAGTGAGCGGAGCAGTTCGGCGTTGGGCGCGGGGTCAGGCACTTGGGGAAGTATGAAGGATAAAGGATGAAGGATGAAGCTAAAATCAGCGCGCCTGGCGCGGAAAAATTTTCATCGTT
>CAWDKS010000008.1:0-234662 GCA_963802965.1 uncultured Verrucomicrobiae bacterium | reverse complement strand
TGGCGCGACGGCAATAAGATCGTCAAGAACATCCCCCGCCCGATCATCAAGGATTTGAACCAGTTTCCGTATCCGGACCGTACGACGCTGCCGATTGATTATATTGAATCGTTGCCGCTCGACGTGCCGGCCGTTCTTTCGCTGGGAAAATTCTGCACGATGCAAACTTCGCGCGGGTGTCCTTACACCTGCATTTATTGCGACATCCCGGCGCTGACCAACGGCAAGTGGCGCTTCCGCTCGCCGGAGCACGTGCTGGGCGAAATGCAGCAGCTCCACGACCAGGGCTACCGCTCGATTTATCTGACCGACGATCATTTCCTGCTGAAACGCGACCGCATCAGCACGATTTGCCAGAACATCATTGACCACAAGCTCGCGTTCAAGTGGGGCTGTGAAGGCCGAGTGGATTCCGTCGCGGTGGATCAACTGCCCATCATGGGCCAGGCGAACTGCAACTTCCTCGCGTTTGGCGTGGAGTCGGGAACGCAAAAAATCCTGGACCGCCTCGACAAGCGGCAGACGCTGGAGCAAATCGAACACGCGGTCAGCGAAGCCAAGCGCTGCGGCATCGAGCGGGCGCACGGATTTTTCCTGGTCGGTTCGCCCGGCGAAACCGAAGAGGACATTCTGGAAAGTTTCCGTTTCTGCGCGCGGCTCAAGCTCGACACGTTCGGCTTCAACCGGCTGTGCGTTTATCGCGGCACGCCGCTGTGGCACGAGTATATCGAGCGCGGCATCCTCGACGACGAGCGCGACTGGGCCAAATGGTTCAAGTGTTCCGACATTGACCCGACGGTGCTGCCCAGCGAGGTCGTCAACCGCGCGCGGCAAAAGGGCTACGCGCTGCTCTTCGCCCGGCGGATTTTCTTCCGCCCCATCCAGACCTTCAAGCTGCTCCGCACCTTGGGCCGGCACATGAAATTCATGGATATTCTCCGGCTGTTGAGCAGTCCGTTCCGGCGGCGCAAGTTGAACCGGACGCCGGAATTACCCGCCAGGATGGTCGAACGCGGATTGACCGCGCCCATCCGAGACGCTACATCGTGAATGCCCGGCAGTCCCCGCGCGACCCGTCGCCATAAAATATTTATCGTTCTGCTCAACGGCTTCAAATCTTGTATCGCCAGGGCAAAATCGCGCACGAAGCGCGTGTCACTCATTAAATGATCAATTGATCTGGCAAGATTGATCTGCAAAGTGCTTCGGAAACGGGTCCGGATTCAGTCGACCAAACTGGTCCTGCGGAGCCCATCCACATCCGAGGCATCGTCTGACTGATTCTAGCGGTCCATAAAACGCATTGGAAAATGCCTGCATCCGTTGCAGCAAATGAGAACAATGCTATGAAGCAGATTTGTGTCACTGTCACGCGAATGGCTGTGATACCAAGCTGAAACTATCCTGCGCCAGTCTATACTTTGGATTCCTCCGGTGTCATTTGTCTTTAGCTCTTTCTAGGGCTGCTACCGCTATCGAAGCACTGGGCTGCTATTGATGGCTCCGCCTCTCTGGACTCCCCCTCCCTCGCTTATTAATGTAAGCCATATTGGTCTCTAGTCCTTCCTTGAGAGGTCGACACCTTCGCAGCAAAGTCCGCTATGTTTCGGCCGGTAGGGCACCCGACAATCCAAAATACGAACCAATCCCGATGCGAAACGCAAAAGACACGTCAAAAATGCTAGGATACTTTCATATGTCTACGATGCCTGTAACTAGAGAATGGGCCGGCTTCTCCCGTTCGGAGCCCATCCCTTCCTCCCATGCAGTCGTCCCTGTTTCACGAAAAGCATCGAAATACGGACCGGAACCGTTGTCCAACATAAAATTGCGTCTGTTTATTGACTGGACATTTCTCGCCCTCACCCTGCTCTCTCCCCCGGAGAGAGGGAGCAAATTGCTGCTGCTCCTTTGAAAAATGATACGACTGCATCGGCCGGAACGCCATCTGGAAAACCAGAAACCACTCGAAAGCTGTTTCCTCTCCTGGGGGGAGGATAAAAGGTGAGGGCGGTAGCATTCACTCCCATTAAAGCGTCGCAGGAGCTCACTGATTCCCCGCCGTCGTTGTTTCCGTTTTTGCGTTCCCAGCGCCGCGGCTGCCGTTCGGGCGGCGAGGTGTCCACTTTCGCGTAGTAGGTTTCCTCGCCAAACAGTTTGTTGGCCGCGTGCTCCAGTTCGAGGGACGGCGTGACGATGAATCGTTCGTGGGTGTCCATGAAGATGACTTCGCCGGCCGGCCGCATGAAACAAAGCAACAGCGGGCATTTGCCGGTGTGCGCCGCGACCAATTCGCGCACGGATTCGAGTTGCTCCGGTTTCAAATGCGCGGTGTGCAGGCGCAAATGCACCTGTTTGGTGAACCGCTTCGGCGCGTCCTCCAGCGGCAAAATTTCCTGCGGAAAAATCTTCGGCTTTTCGTCGCCGTTGTTCACTTCGCCAATGACCAGGATGGCCTTGTTCGGCACGAGCAACTCGCGGTATCGGTCGTAGTTCTCGTTCATGCACAGCACCTGCACGGAGCCTTCCAAATCTTCCAGCGTGACCATCGAATACGGCTTGCCGCTCTTTTTCGACACGCCGTTTTGCACCGCGGCGATCAATCCGCCGATGCGCGTCAGGCTGCGATTGGGCAATTCCGCGAGCTTGGCGGTGTTGGCCAGCGCGTATTTTTCCAGAATCGGCGCGAACGGCGTCAGCGGATGGCCGGTGACGTAAAAGCCGAGCAATTCCTTTTCGTGGGCGAGCAGTTCGTGCTGCGGCCATTCGGGCAGATCGCTGATGGCCTCCGGCATCGGCGGCGCTTTTTCCTCCAGCGCGCCAAACAGGGAGCTTTGTCCCTTTTGCCTGTCGGAAAGGATGCTGGCGGCGCGGGCCAGCGTGCGTTCGATTTGCGCGAACAACGTGGCGCGCGTCTGGCCGAAACCATCGCACGCGCCGGATTTGATGAGCGCTTCGAGAATTTTCCGGTTCACCGTCCGGCCGTCCACCCGCTCGCACAAATCCGACAGCGAAGTGAATTTTCCGCCTTCGTTCCGCGCCTTGAGAATCGTTTCCACGGCGACTTCGCCCACGCCTTTGATGGCGGCCAGACCGAAACGGATGCCGAGACGCTTATCTGATTCCGTGCCCTCTCCCATCGGATGGGAGAGGTTCGCCGAACGCCGGGTACGGGCTGTTGCCGGCGCAAAATAAACCTGGCTTTCGTTCACGTCCGGCTGCAAGACCTCGATGCCAAACTCGCGCGCTTCGTTGATGTACTGGCTCAACTTGGCGGTGTCCGCCATGTCGTTGGTCATCATCGCGCAGAAAAATTCGACCGGATAATTCGCCTTCAGGTAGGCGGTCTGATACGCGACGATGGCATAGGCGGCGGCGTGCGATTTGTTGAAGCCGTAGCCCGCGAATTTTTCCAGCAAATCGAAAATCTGGTTCGCCTTCGCCTCGGGGATGTGGTTTTTCTCCTTGCAGCCCTTGACGAAAACGGCGCGTTGCTTGGCCATTTCCTCGCGCTTCTTCTTGCCCATGGCGCGCCGGAGCAAATCCGCGCCGCCGAGCGTGTAGCCCGCCAGCACCTGCGCGGCCTGCATCACCTGCTCCTGATAAATCAAAATGCCGTAGGTCTCGCGGGCAATCGGTTCGAGCAACGGATGCTCGTATTCGATTTTCACCTCGCCGTGGCGGCGTTTGATGAATTCGGGAATCAGTTCCATCGGGCCGGGCCGGTAAAGCGCCACCAGCGCGGTGATGTGTTCGATGGAACTGATCTGGAATTTCCGGCACAAATCGCGCATCCCGCCGGATTCCAACTGGAACACGCCGAGCGTTTCGGCCTTGTTCAGCAGATCGTAGGTCTTCGCGTCGTCGAGCGGCAGATGGTCAATCGGCACCTCGATGCCGTGCGTGCGCTTGACCATTTCGCACGTGTTGCGGATGACCGTGAGCGTCTTCAGCCCGAGAAAATCCATCTTCAACAGGCCGAGGTCGCCGACGGGGTTCATGGCGTATTGCGTGACGAGCGTGCCGCTGTCGTCCTGCTTGAGCGGCAGCAGATTCACCAGCGGCTGGTCGCCGATGACGACGCCGGCGGCGTGGACGGAGGCGTTGCGGGTGATGTCCTCGAGAATGAGCGCGGTGTCAATCAACTCGCGCGTGACCTCCTCGGTCTCGTAGGCCTCCTTGAATTCCGGCGATTGCTTGAGCGCCTTTTCGAGCGTCATCTTCAGATCGAACGGAATCATCTTGGCCAGCCGGTCGCATTCGCCGTAGCTCAACCCCATCACGCGGCCCACGTCGCGCACCACGGATTTCGCGCCCATCGTGCCGAAGGTGATGATTTGCGCGACGGAATCGCGCCCGTATTTTTCGCGGACATATTCGATGACGTCCGCGCGGCGGTCGTCGGCGAAATCAATGTCAATGTCCGGCGGATTGACGCGTTCGGGATTGAGGAACCGCTCGAACAGCAGGCCGTAGCGGATCGGGTCCACGTTCGAAATTTCCAGCAGGTAGGTGACGATCGAACCGGCGGCGGAACCGCGCGCCACGCAGGCAATGCCGTGTTCGTGCCCGTAGCGGATGAAATCGCCGACGATGAGGAAGTAACTGAGGAAACCGGTTTTCTCGATGACCGTGAGTTCCAGTTTCAGCCGGTCCATGACGGCTTTGATGGCGGCGGCGACGGCGGGGTCTTTGATATTGTAGGAGCAGGCGTGTGGAGGCTCTGACGTTTCTTTCGAATTTGAATCGGGACTCCTTACGTCGGCTGCTACAGAAGAATGATAAGTCGGCAGCCGCGTCGGGTCGTCAATGCCCTCGACGACGAATTCCTTGCCCTCGGCTTTGGCGTGAATGGTGTAGCGGCGGAACAATCCTTCCGCCAGCCATTGCCGCAAATAACCTTCGCGCGTGAAATGTTCCGGCGGATGAAAAACCGGGTAGTGCAGCTTGCCGAACTCGATTTCCACATTGCATTTCTCGGCGACTTCCAGCGTGTTTTTCACCGCTTCGGGCGTGTCGGCAAAGCGCGCCTTCATCTCCTCCGCCGTCCGCAGATAAAACTGTTCCGGCTCGTAGCGCATCCGTTTCGTGTCGGCGAGCTGCGTCTGCGTGCCGATGCAAATCAGGCAATCGTGCGCGTGCGAATGGCTTTTCTCGATGTAATGAACGTCGTTCGTCGCGACGAGCTTCAGGCCGAATTCCTTCGCCCACTGGATCAGATGGCGGTTCACCTTCGCCTGCTCGGCGATGCCGTGGTTTTGCAGTTCGAGATAAAAATTGTCCGCGCCGAGCGTCTGCTTGAACCAGTCCACCGCGTCGCGCGCCTTGTCCATTTGATCCTTCATGATCAAGTCCGGAATTTCGCTGGCGAGGCAGCCGGACATCGCAATCAAACCTTCCTTGTGCGCGGCCAGCAGTTCCTTGTCGATGCGCGGCTTGTAATAATAGCCGGTGAGATGCGCCTCGGTGGTGAGCCGGATGAGATTTTTGTAGCCGGTCGCGTCCTTGGCCAGCAGGCCGAGATGATGATAAACGTCGCGTCCGCCGCTGCTGGTTTTCTTTTCCAGCCGGCTGCCCGGCGCGACATAAACCTCGCAGCCGATGATGGGTTTGATGCCTTTTTCGCGCGCCGCCTTGTAAAAATCAATCGCGCCGTACAGCACGCCGTGGTCGGTGATGGCGAGCGCGGGAAACTTCAGTTCATGGGCCTTGTCCACCAGCCGGTCCAGCCGGCAGGCGCCATCGAGCAGCGAATACTCGGTGTGCAGATGGAGATGAACAAAGTCCGCGTGCGACATGGAAACAAGTTACCCTCCCACTACGGCACCCGCGCAAGAAAGGGATGTTCACAAAAATTAAAGTTCCGCCAACAAGTCAAAAACCGGATGCCTTTGACGAATTGCGTCGCAGACTGGCTTCAAGAATTTCTTCGCGGGTCGGCGCCCGGTTTCTTTGATTTGCACGGCGCGGTTTCATGATGCGAAACCGGATTTTTATTTGTGGCCGTTGCCGGTGAGTGAAAGCGCGTAAAAGATGAGAATAATGATGAGTAAAGCGGCAACGATGCCGATGATGAGGAAGATGTTGTTGACCTTGTTGGACTTTTTGGAAAATTCCTTGTTGGTGTCAAACCCGGCGGGACGTCCGCCGCCCTTTTCCAAATCACCCAGACTGACGCCACGCGACATGACCATGGTGCTGTCCGGGTTCTTTTTAACCGGCGCACCCGCCGGCGCCGGCGCGGGAGCAGGAGCGGATGCCGGAGTCCCCGCGGCGGACGGCACGCCGGTGTCGAGGCGCAACTCCACGTTGCCGAGGCGCAAGGTCTGGCCAGGTTTCAAAACGCCTTCGGCGATTTTTTCGCCGTTGATGAACGTGCCGTTGGTGGAATCGAGGTCTTTGATGACGATGTCGGTGCCGCGCAAAAGCACCTCGCAGTGATGGCTGGAAACGGACGGCTCGGCAATTTGAAACAGGTTATCCTCCACACGGCCGATGGTGGTGCGATCCACTTTCAACTGATGCGCCCGGTCGGTCATGCCTTGAGTCAGGATAACAAGTTTGGCCATAGTTACTGTGAACCGATTATGACCGCTGACCGCTTCAAGTCAAACGGAAATCTCGTCATCAGCCCCGCCGCTCAATCAAGGCGCGGAATTCGGCGAACAACGGCGTCGAATCGTGCGGCCCGGGCGAGGCTTCGGGATGATACTGCACGCAGAAAACCGGCTTCCTTTTGTGCCTCAAACCCTCGACGGTCTGGTCGTTGAGATTGACACGATTGACGGCCACGTCCGGCGGCAGGCTGGCGGGGTCCACGGCGAACCCGTGGTTCTGCGCCGTGATTTCCACCCGGCCGGTCTCGAAATCCTTCACCGGCTGGTTCGCGCCGCGATGGCCGAATTTCAATTTGAAGGTTTTCCCGCCGAACGCCTGGCCCAGAACCTGGTGGCCGAGGCAAATCCCGAAAATCGGAATGCCGGTGTCCACGAGCGCCTTCACTTCGCGCACAAGGTAATCCAGCGCCGCCGGGTCGCCGGGGCCGTTGGACAGAAAAATGCCCGCCGGTTTGTGCTTGAGCACGTCGGCGGCGGTGGCCGTGGCCGGCAACACCTGCACGCTGAACCCGTGCTGGCGCAGCCGGCGCAGAATGTTGTATTTCAGCCCGTAATCCAGGGCGACGATGGGAATGTCCGCGGGCGGCAGCGGCTTGCGGTTTTGCCGGGCGTCAACCGTCGCATCGCCGCGCTCCAGCTCAAACGCCCCGCTCTGCTCATCCTTTTCATCCCAGCGAAACGCTTTCTGGTGCGTGACTTCCTTGACGTAATCCACGCCGACGAAGACAAATTCCTTCGCGCGTTTGACCGCTTCCGCGTCTGAAATTTCCTCCGTGGAAATGAATCCGTTCATCGCGCCGCGCACGCGGAGTTTTTTGGTCAACGCCCGCGTGTCCAGGCCTTGAATGCCCGGAACGCCGTTTTTTTCCAGATATTCGGCGAGCGAAGAATCCGCGCGCCAGTTGCTGACGACCGGCGAGAGTTCGCGGACGACGAAGCCGGCGACGTGCGGCCGCCACGATTCCACGTCCACGGCGTTGACGCCATAATTGCCGATGAGCGGATAGGTCATCGTGACAATCTGGCCCTTGTAGGAAGGGTCGGTGAGGATTTCCTGGTAGCCAGTCATCGAAGTATTGAAGCAGACCTCGCCGCACGCGGATGCGCGCGCGCCGAAACCCTGCCCGTGATACACCGAGCCGTCTTCAAGTGCCAGAATTGCTTTCATTGCCAGTTAACGACCGCGCGCGATGCTAGGCACGCGGCGCAGCGGGTCAAGCGTGAAGCAAAATTTTCACGCCGCGACCACTTCGGCCTTTTCGGACCAGACGATTTTGCCGCCGACAATCGTGGTCACGGCCCGGCCTTTGAGTTTCCAGCCAAAAAACGGGCTGTTGGCCGATTTGCTGGCTGTGGCTGCGCGTTCGAAAACCCATTCAGCATCGGGGTCGAACACCGTCACGTCCGCGTCCGCGCCGGCGCTCAGTGTGCCTTTTTTCAAATTGAGCAACCGGGCCGGGTTGACCGTGAATTTCGCAATCATGTCTGCGAGCGAAATGCGTTTGGAATGCACCAGTTGCATCAGCGAGAGCGCCAGTTCGGTTTCCAGCCCGGTGATGCCGAACGGCGCGTAGTCGAATTCCACTTCCTTTTCATAATCGCAGTGCGGCGCGTGGTCGCTGCACAAAATTTCAATCGTGCAGTCGGCCAGGCCTTCGAGAACCGCCTCGCGGTCGCGCGCGGAGCGCAGCGGCGGGTTCATTTTGAAATTTGTGTCGTATTTCGGCCATTCGCGCGCGGCGTTGAGAGTTGAAAGTTGAGAGCCGAGGGTTTTTCCGTCGTTGGCCCAGAATTTTTCACTGCCGGCCACGGCGGCATCGGTCAGCGTGAAATGGTGCGGACACGCCTCGCCGGAAACCGGCACGCCGCGTTTCTTTGCCTCGCGCAGCAGCGCGACGCTGCCCGCCGCGCTCAGGTGCTGGCAATGGACTCGCGCGCCGGTCAGTTCCGCGAGCAGGATGTTCCGCGCGACAATGACTTCCTCGCCCGCCGAAGGCCAGCCGCGCAGGCCGAGCACGGTGCTCCAATAACCCTCGTGCATCACGCCGTCGGTCACGAGCGAATAATCCTGGCAATGGTCCATCACCGGCAGGTCGAACATCTTGGCGTATTCGCAGGCGCGGCGCATGAGATCGTTGTTTTGCACGCAATGGCCGTCGTCGGTGATGGCCACAATGCCGGCGCGTTTCAGGCCGCCAATCGGCGCGAGCTCTTCGCCGGCAAGGCTGTTGCTGATGGCGCCGGTCACGAAGACGTTGACGATGCCCTGTTGCACGGCGCGTTCGCGGATGAGCGCGACGGTGCCCGCATTGTCAATCGCCGGCGACGTGTTCGGCATGCAGACGACGGAGGTGAATCCGCCACGCGCGGCGGCGGCGGTCCCGGTGGCGAGGGTTTCCTTGGGTGTTTGTCCCGGTTCGCGCAAATGGACGTGCAAATCAATCAAGCCGGGACAAATCACCAGGCCGTTCACGGCCATTCGTTCGGCGTCGCGCGGCGCCTTTTTCGCCACGTCCGCGCCGACCGCCGTGATTTTGCCCTCCGAAATCAAAACATCCGTTTTGGCGTCGAGACGGTTGGCCGGATCCACGACGCGCCCGCCGGTGAGAAGCAACGCTGCCATGCGCGGCGACGATACACGCGCGGAATTGACAAGGCAAGCCCGGGGATTATGATTCAACGCGCTGCAAGTCTTGCGGGCTTGCCGCGCCGAAGTCCCGCCCGGCGGGACGCAGGCGGGCGTAGTTCAATGGTAGAACGGAAGCCTTCCAAGCTTCACACGTGGGTTCGATTCCCATCGCCCGCTCCACCAGTTGACTCGACGAGTTTTCGACGAGCAGCGACCACGGTTTGACGCAAGAACCACGGGCTTTTTTGCAGTCGAGGACAAGGTTCGAGCCAAACACTTGTTGAGCGAGAACCTTTTTCTCCTTTGGAGAACCTTTGACAGCGATTTCACCCGCGTTTCTAGCGGTCAAAATCCAATTTTGGAACGGTTCGAGCCAATTGGCTCGGCCTGTGGATAACGCCGTGCTCTGCTCATCCAATGATTTCTTTTGGCTCATCAATTTCGCTTTCTCGGCGGTGTAATCGCTCCGCTCAATCACGCCGTCGAGAAATGCGTCGAGCAACTTTTGGAGGCGGAGATTGATCTCTTCAATCTCCCCGCGTTTTTGCAAGGTCATGAGCTTGGCGGTCTGGGCGGACTGCTTTTTCTCCTCATTAAGCCGTTTCAGCATTTCGTCCGCCCAATCCGCCCGGAGCGCAAAAGGCTTTAACAGGTCTGAAATTTGAATGTTCAGGTCTTCTTCACGGATATAGGGCTGCTGACACCATTTCGTCGGGCTGCCCTTTTTGGTGCACCGGTAATAGGTGTAGGAATGAATGTTGCCATTCTTCTGCCGCTTCATTTTCTGTTCGGCGGTGATGGCGCCGCCGCACTCGGCACAACGTAGAAGGCCGAGAAACGCCTTTGGCTCATCTTTGTTCTCCGTCGGTGAATACCTCCACCGGTCAACGAGGACGGCTTGCACCCTGTCGAATAAATCCTTGGAAATGATGGCCTCGTGTTTCCCTTCATACACCTCTCCGGCGTAACGGAAGTGGCCGTAGTGGATGGGATTGGAAAGCACGTCCGAAACAAAGGTGCGCCCGACAAGCTTTCCGCTTTTCGAGCGCACTCCATACGAAACGAAATTTGCGGAATGGATCAAGGTGGTCGCGGAAGCCAATGCCACGGATGTGAAGGCGGTTCTCATCGCCGAACCGTGGGTCATCGGCGACACGTATGAAGAAATCGTCGAAAGCCTGTCGAGGCTCGGCGGGACCAGTCTTGCTTTGCAGATTGCCCAGCGAAAAGCCAGTGCTTCTGACAATTAAAAAAGCGATTCCTTTATCGGGAATCGCCTCGTGCGCTTAGTCGCGGGTCACTGGAAAAAATACCCAAGCTCGCGTAACGATGAAAAATCCTTCGGCCTGTCCACGGTCGCCCGTCCGAGAATGACGTGATCCAACACTTCGATTTTCAGAAGTTGTCCGGCGCGGATGAGATCGCGCGTGACCTTTATGTCCGCGTCGCTCGGCGTCGGGTCGCCGCTCGGGTGGTTGTGAACCAAAACGATGGCAGCCGCGCGGGCTGCGATGGCGGATTGGAATACCTCGCGCGGATGCACAAGAATCGTATCCAGCAAGCCCTGTGACACCTGCTCGACGCGGATGAGGCGTCGTCGCGTGTTCAACATCAATATCTGGAACGTCTCGACCTGTTTCAGGCGGTTCTGCTCCCGCAGAAGTCCTGCGATTGCTTCCGGGTTGTCGAGCACGGGCGATTCGCGTTGCAATTCCTCCGCGATCTTGCTTGCCAGCGTGAATGCTGCAACGAGGGTCACGGCCTTGTCCCGGCCTATGCCCACTGTGATGTCCCTTTCTTGGTTGAGGTTGTTCGGAACGGGTTAAAAAACTGAAGTTCTGGCGGACAGTATATCCGAATGGCCGCCTTCTGACCAAAATCGGGCTGTGGAAACTCGTCCTCCTAACCCGTATGAGCGGTCACTGCGAGCGGGCACGGGATTCCGAGCAAGAGCAATCCCGTGCTGGCTCGCCCGCTCATTCCAAGCCAAAATCTTGCGACGTTTCAAGCTTGGAGGGCTCCTGCCGGAGGGATGTAGGGGGTAAGGCGGGATTCCCGAAAAAGCGATGAAAGCTCACAAGTCTTTGGCTGTTTGCCGTGAATCGCACGTTTATGTTATACTGCCGTTAGCGTCAAGTTGCTACGGCTTAACCTCTACACTTTTTCCCGTAAAAAACCCGAAAAGTTTAATTTTTTCCACTTCCGACCTTTTTTCCGGTTCTTGAGTATAAATAGTTGCAAAAGGAATGAAATGAACATCGAAAATGTGCTTATTTTAATAATCGTATTGGCAATCATTTTTGGACATGGCAAACGTCCTTAAACTGTGTAAACCAGTATGAACGGATTGTGCGAGCGGACACGGGATTCACGCTGTTAAGGCGCGGTGCCCGTGTCGGCTTGCCCGCTCATTCTGCTAGCCGAAGTTTTGGGACGTTTTTCGACGAAAGGGCATAGCCCTGAAAGGCGCCGATAGGCGAAAAATCTCCCAAGTCTTCGGCGCTCCCGCCTAAGCGGGTTCCCAAATAATGAGTGCGTTGAGTGTTCACCCATTTCCCTAGCCGTTTATATTCGCCAGCTTTTTGCGGGACGTTGCAATGGTTATGCACCTTCTTGTATTCAACGAGCGCCGCGAACATTTTCTCCCAAGCCATTGGCTCAACAAGCACCCAGACAAATCCGATTTCATCCAAACGCTTGGCACGTTCCGCCATAATCGGGCGTTTATACCGTTTCGCAGCTCTTTGGTTTCTCACCCATGTTCCTAGTTCCCGGTATTTGCCTGAACGTTGAGGCACATTTGTGTGACCATGCTCTTGCTTGAACTCCACCAACTGTCGAAAGTATTTCTCCCAATCGAATCCAATCTTGTCCAGCATCGCGACGCGCTCGCGGGAAATATCACCACGACCATAATCAAGCCGTTGCGCGCTCACCCATCGGGCCAGCTTTTCATTCTCTTTCCAGTTTTGCGGCACGCGGCAGTTGCCGAAGCGTTCCCGGTATTTCAACAGAGCCAGATAATATGTCCGCCATTTGCTTTCATGCGGTGACCACTTGAATCCAATCCGGTCAAGCAACGTAATTTTCTCATCCTCCAATACACCATCCCGCTTTAGCACGCGCTGGTTCACAACCCACGTTGCGAGTTTCTGATTTTCCGGCCAGCGCGCAGGCATATCGCTATTCCGATGCTTTTGCTGATAAGCCAATAGCTGTCCATAACGCTCAAACCAACCTTCACCAACCGCGTCAATACAAGCTGCGGTTATTGATCGCCGCAAACTATCCAACGAAATTTCCGGGCCTATCATTTCCACGCGCTCACGAAAACGACTTTCATCAAAACCGCCTGTTTGTCCGCGCTGGATTCGCATTTCATCTACAATTTGCGCCAGCAAATCATCCTGTTCTTTTAATGCCTGAAGAACTTTCCAAATTTCATCGAAGTTGCTCCGCAGGACAGCTTGCTCCACCGTTTCTCCCCGCGTCTTTTCCACATAAAGCGGCACCAGCACATAGCCGAACTGCTTGCCGGGCGAACGGCGCATTGCGCGACCAGTCGCTTGAACAATGTCAACCACGCTCCGGCGCGGCGCGAGAAACGCCACCATGTCAACCGCCGGCACGTCAACTCCTTCAGTCAGACATCTGGCATTGGTAGGTGGAGAAAATCATTTTCACGCCGGCAAAGGGCGCGTCCAGAAAACTCCGCACACTCGCGGCGTCGGTGGAGACTTGAAAGTCGAGGTCAGATTGTTGCGTGGTGAGCGCGTCAATGCCTTCCTTCACGGTCGGGTCGGAGCAGACGCAGAGATAGGCGAGGCTTGGCAAACGGGTTTCCCGCAACCATTCATGCAAAGTCTGGCGCAGCAACGCGAGCGAGGGGAGCAGGACAAGGATTCTCGCGGCGGGGACGCCGCTGGAACCCGCAGGCGAGGACGCCTGCGCTACTTTCTCCGCAACCCAAAGCGCGACGAGTGTTTTGCCCGTGCCGCAAGCCATGATTGCGGAAACGCGGTCATGCGTTTGCAACGCGGGAAGCAACGCGTCCAGCGCCTCGGTCTGGTGCGGTTGCGGCGATTTTTTCGGTGCGACGAAAGCGGCGTCGGCCAGCCATGCTTCAATCGCGCGGAAGTCACCGGGTTCCAAACGATCCAGGTCCGAGCCACGGATGCAGAAGAAACCCTGGCGGTCGTTGAGGACGGCGGGCAGCTCGTCGCAGTTGGTAATCAGGACGCGGCTGTGAATGTGTTGGCTGTCGGCTAGGCCGATGAAGGTGGAGAGTTCGCGCCACGTCAGCGACGGGCGTCCGGTGCGGAACTTGACTTGATAGGCGTTGAACTGGCCGAGTAAGGTTTGCAGCACGCCGTCCACGCCTTTGTCCAGCACCGTGAGGCCGAGATTTTTGAGGATGTCGAGCGGGACAGAACCGTGCGGCCAGACTTGGGCGGCGTCGTATTTCCGTTGCGTGGCGAGATAGGCTTCGGCAAAAACTTCAAACGCAGCCCCGCGAGATTGTTCGTCGGGCAGCGCGGCAATCTTTTGTTCCAATTCGGCAAAGCTGCTCAGACCAGAGAATAATTGTCGCTGGACGAAAAAGGTCGCTTTCGGATGGCGGGCCGTTGCCATGCGAAAAGAATATCAATTTGTGTGGCGAAGAAAAGCCTCCGCCACCCCTTCAGGGTGGAAATAATTGGCGGGACGATTACCCGGCGTAGTCGCGTTGCGCCAACACTGGGCTAATTTCCGTAGCACCTTCAGCTCAGGGAATCCGCGTCCATCCGCGTCATCCGCGGTTCAACGGTTTTCCATTTCCCGCTCCCGCAACCACGCGAAAATCACCGGCGTCACAATCAAAATGCAAGCGAGGCTGCTCAACATGCCGCCGATGACCGGCGTCGCCAGCGGTTTCATCACCTCCGCGCCGGTGCGGTGACTCCACAAAATCGGCAACAGGCTCGCAACGATGGTCGCCACGGTCATCACCTTCGGGCGCAGCCGCAAGCGGGCGCCGTCCTTCACCGCTTGAATCAAATCCTCGCGGGAAAATAAGTTGCCGCGCTCGGCCATTTTCTTTTTAACCGCTTCATCCAGATAAACCACCATCACGACGCCAGTTTGAATCGCCGTTCCAAACAACGCGATGTAGCCGACCCAGACCGCCACGCTGAAGTTGTAGCCGAGCAGCCATTGCAGGAACACGCCGCCGGTCAGCGCGAACGGCACGGCGAGGATGACGTGCGCCGCCTCCTTCGCGCTGTGATAAACGACATACAGCAGCAGGAAGATGACGAACAACGCCGCCGGCACGATGAGCCGCAACGTGTGCTGCGCGCGGATCTGGTTTTCGTATTGGCCGCTCCATTCAATCGTCATGCCGGGCGGCAGGGAAATTTCCTTCGCGAGGCGCGCCTGCGTTTCCTTCACGAAGCCGCCGAGGTCGCGGCCCTCGACGTTCGCCTGCACGAACACACGCAAACGCCCGTTTTCGCTGTTGATTTCGCTCGGCCCGATTTCGCGGCGGATTTTTGCCACTTCACCGAGCGGAACATATTTTCCCGCCGGCGTCGGCACGAGCAGATCGCCGAGCCGCTCGATGTCGTCGCGTTCGCTCCGTTGCAGCCGGACTTGGATGGGAATGCGTTCGCGTCCGGCAATCGCCGTGGAAACATTGTCGCCGCCGATGCCGCCTTCGACCTGGTCCAGGACATCCTGCGCGCGCAGGCCGTAACGCGCCATCGCCGCGCGGTCCACCTCGATGTCGAGATACAGTTTGCCTTCCGTGCGCGATGCGGCCACGCCGACCGCGCCGGGAATCTGCCGGACGACACGCTCGACCTCGAACGCCTTTTGCTGGAGCGCGTCCAAGTTGTCGCCGAGAATCTTGATGCCGACCTGCGCGCGGATGCCGGTGCTGATCATCAAAATGCGGTTTTCAATCGGCTGCAAAAATCCGGGCACGTAGCCAGGCATCTGCGACAATTTTTCCTCCAGCTCGGCGATGAGTTTTTCCTTGGTCATGCCTGGACGCCATTGTGATTCCGGTTTGAGCATGATGGTCGTCTCAATCATCTCAATCGGCGCGGGGTCGGTGGCGGTCTCGGAACGGCCTAATTTTCCGCCGACACTTGCTACTTCGGGTGTCTGACTGATGACCTGATCCTGCCAAGCCATGATGCGTTTCACTTCTGTGAGCGACGTGCTGGGCAGCAGCACCGGCATGAAAAGCAGACTGCCTTCGTTTAGTGTCGGCATGAATTCGCTGCCCATGCCGCGGGGCAGCTTCGTTGCCAGTTGAGGGTTGAGGATTGAGAGTTGAGAGACAATTTCTCGACGGAACGCCAAAGGCCAGAACCAGCGCGGCAGTGACCAAAATCAACGCAATGCCGAGTACCGTTTTGCGGAAGCGCAATGCCCAATCCAAGATCGGGTTGTAAATCGCCAGCAGGATTTTCATCAACGGATTGGCGTCTTCGGCATGGAACGGACCACGGATGAACGTCGCGCACAACGCCGGCACGAGCGTGATGGCCAGCAGCGTCGAGCCGGCCATTGCAAAGGTCTTCGTGAACGCGAGGGGGTGAAACAGTTTTCCCTCTTGGCCGGTCAGCGCGAACACCGGCACGAATGCGAGGATGATGATGACCATCGCGAAGAAAATCGGGCGTCCGACCTGTTGCGCCGCCTCCAGCGTGACTTGCAACGACTCGGTCTTGTTCAGCCGCGCGCCTTTCTTGTTCTCCGCCAGTTCGCAATGCCGGATGGCGTTTTCGGCCATGACGATGCCCGCGTCCACCAGCACGCCGATGGCGATGGCGATGCCGGAGAGCGACATGATGTTCGACGTGATGCCGAACTGGTTCATCAGGATGAACGAAACGAGAATCGAAAGCGGCAGCGGCAGCGTGACGATGAGGATGCTGCGGAAATGGAACAGAAAGAGGATGATGACGAACGTGACGAGGATGGCTTCCTCGGTCAGCGCGTGTTTGAGCGTATCGAGCGTGCGGTCAATCAGCTCGCTGCGGTCGTAAAAGGATTTGATGCTGACGCCCGGCGGCAGGCTCGGCGCGATTTGCGCGATCTTGGCCTTCACGTCGCGGATGACCTGCATCGCGTTTTCGCCGGTGCGCATGACAACGATGCCGCCGACGGCTTCGTGCCCGTCAATGTCCAGCGCGCCGCGCCGGAAATCGCCGCCGACCTGCACGGTCGCCACGTCCTTGAGATAAACCGGCGTGCCGCTGCTCTGCGTGAGGACGATGTTTTCCAAATCCGCGTTGGAATTGACGAGGCCGACGCCGCGCACGACGAATTCCATTCCGTTTTCCTCGATGACCTTGCCGCCGACGTTCAAATTGCTTTGCTTCACGGCGTCCATGACCATTTGCAGTGTCACATTCATCGCGCGCATCCGCAGCGACGAGACCTCAATCTGGTATTGCCGCACGAAACCGCCGATGCTCGCGACCTCGGCCACGCCGGGAACGGCATTGAGTTGATAACGCACAAACCAGTCCTGAATCGCGCGCAAGCGCCCGAGGTCGTAACCGCCATCCGGCGCAAGCTTCGGGTCCACGTCGAGGTAATACTGGTAAACCCAGCCAAGGCCGGTCGCGTCCGGGCCGAGCTTCGGTTCGACGCCGGCGGGCAGAACGTCACCGAGATAATTCAGCCGTTCGAGCACGCGCGACCGCGCGAAATAATTGTCAATCTTGTCGTCGAAAATGATGGTGACGAGCGAGAAGCCGAACATCGAGTTGGCGCGGACGGTTTTCACGCCGGCAAGCCCCTGCAAATTTACCGAGAGCGGATAGGTGACCTGATCCTCGACTTCCTGCGGGCTGCGCCCCGGCCAGTCGGCGAAAACGACGACCTGATTTTCGCTCAAGTCGGGGATCGCATCCACCGGCGTGCGATAAACGGCGCGGACGCCGAAGCCGATGAGCAGCGCCACACCGCAAAAGACCAGGAAGCGGTTGCGCAACGACCATTCTATGATGCGGTTGATCATGACATTAATTTTGGGCGCTTTGGGAAATCTGTGCCTCGGCGTCAATCAACAGCCCGCCGGAGGTGACGATCTTGTCGCCTTCCTTCAAACCGTCGAGGACCTCGACAAATTCATCGCCAACGCGGCCCAGCTTCACCTTGCGCTGCTCGTAATAACCATTCCCTTCGTCCACATAAACGACCGGCTGCTGGCCGGGCTGAAGCACCGCGTTGCGCGGCACGGCGAGGGTTTCCGGCAGGCTGACCAGCACGCGGCCCTCGGCGTAAAGCCCGGTGAACAGTTTTTCCCCGCCCAAATTACCGGCCTCGACCGGCGGATCGGAAATTTCCGCGCGAATTTTGGTGCTGTCCGACGCGCTGTCAAAATCCGTGTCCGCGACGGGCCGCACACCGTGCAATTTGATTTGCGCCGAATAAACTTTTCCCGGTGCGGACGGCACGGTGACTTCAATGGTTTGGCCGATTTTCAGCCAGACGAGGTCGCGGGAATAGGCGGTGAACTCGAACCAGGCCGCCGTCCAGGAGTTCGCCGAGATGCTGCCAGCCACGCGCAAAGTGCGGACGAGCAGGCGGCGTTCGACCGTCGCGGTCTGGACGTTGGCGACGCTCACGCTGTCGGCATTGAGCTTGAGGCCGAAGCCGGTGTTGGTGCTTTCCCCGCTTTCATAAACCGGCACCAGGTTCATGCCGCAAATTGGGCATTTCCCCGGCTTGTCAGACTTGATCCACGGGTGCATTGGACTTTGGTAATAAAGAATCCTTCGGCCCGTGGCGGCGGTGTGAGTGGTGGTCGTTGGGGCAGGCTCGCGCCGCGCGGCGAACCACGCCGTTGTCGCACTCGCGACGGCGACGAACAGCACGAGCAAAAGGGTTTTCGGTTTCATAAAATTGCCCGCTTCAAGGGGTCGTGCCGACCGAACAGCAACCTGCCGGCGGTGCGGCGGGCGCGTTCGTTTTGGTTTCATCCGCATAAACTGGCTGGAGCTTCATGCCGCAAATCGGGCAGTCACCGGGCTTGTCGTATTTGATGTTCGGATGCATCGGGCAGGCGTAGTAAAGAATTTTGCGGTCCGAGGACGCGGTGACAGTCCCCACCGGATGATGCGGCGCCAGCCAGCCGGCGGCTCCGCCCAGCATGGCGGCTAGGACAGCGATTAAAATCAGTTTCGTTTTCATAAAATTTCTCTTTCGTTTTTGTTTCAATCGCCGCCGTTTGTGCGCGGCGGAAAAATTTGGGGCAAATCACGGGCACAAAAATTCCGTGGAGCAAAGGAGCGTGTCCGAAGCGCGCCGGCTCAAGGCACACTCCGGGCGGGGAAGCGGAAAAATCAGATCAGCCGGGCGCAGTCCCGCGCGTAGAGCGCGGCACCGGGCGCGGGGAACAATGTTGAAGCAACCGGGGAAAACCCGGGCGATGCGGCGTCAGGCAAAACCCACGCCACAATGTTTTGCGGAGGAACGGAAAGCTGGTTTTGGTTTCCGGCGGGGGCCGGATTGGCCGTGAGCGGCGGCGGAGCCGGGACGGGTATCGCGGCACAACAGGCCATTTTGCCGCCGCAACCGCAATCCACTTTTGCGGCGGGCGCCTGCGGCGTTTGCTCGCAGACGGCAATCTGCGCCCAGGCGAACGCCAGGCTGCAAAAGATGGACAGTGCCGTTTTCACGATTTGAATTTCACTCCGATGGGCAAATCATGCCGCACGTTTTTTGGCTTTCGCCCATCAATTTTTGGCGTCCTTGGCCCTGGCCTCGGCGTCGTGGATGATTTTCATGTATTTGTCCGGGTCCTTGAGGAATTTCGGCTTGCACATCGGACAGCAAAATTTGATCTCCTGGTTGATGCCCTTTGCCTTGTCCTGATAGATGAACACGACGGGCGGCCCCATGTCGCCGCCGAATTTCTCGCCGGACACAATGCACGTGTCGAGCGGATACGGCACGGGCTTGGAGGCAGCCACCGAATTTGTGCCGTCCGCCAGACCGGCGAGCGGCAAGGCGAGGAATGGAACAGCCGCCGCAATGGCCGCAAGTATTTTCAATTTCTTCATAATCAATATCGAGTATAACGACGCATATTATACACCAACCTGCGAAAATTCCCTCAAAAATTTTCAGGGTCTCGGGCGAACATTCTGGAACCGCCGCCTGGTGAACGGTTGAAGTCGTGGTTGTGATTTGGGAGGGACGGCGTGTCGCCGTCCCATTTTTTCGAGATTTTGGGTCGCCGACACGGCGACCCTCCCGGGAAAATCACGTCGCGGCGGCTTCCGCCTCGAACCGCGCCAGTTCCGTCCCCGCCTTTTCCCATTCCGTGTTCGCCTCCGCCAGACGTTCATGGACGTGCATCAGCTCGCGATTGATCTGCGTCGCCCGCCCGCCGGTCGTGTAGGTCTCCGGTTTCTCCAGTTCCGCCGTTAATTCCTTTTCCTTCGTTTCGAGTTCCGCGATTTCCTTTTCGCGCGCGGCGAGGCGTTTCTGGATTTCCTGTTTCTTCCGCGAACGCGCCTGCCGTTGCTCGGCTTCAATGCGTTTTTGTCCCTTGCGGTCAATGGTGGGGCTGACCTGCCGGTCAGCCTGGACGCGCGGCAGCGCGTCCCTACCAGACGACGTCAGCGCCGCGCGGGCGGATTGCGAGGTCTTGTCGAGGTAATACTGGTAGCCGCCGGTGAAATGCCGGAGCCGGCCGTTTTCAACGCGCACGACGTGGTTCGCCAGCACGCGGATGAAATGCACGTCGTGGCTGATGAAAATCAACGTGCCTTCGTAGGGCTGCAACGCCTCGATGAGCGCGTCCACGCTCGCGAGGTCGAGATGCGTCGTCGGCTCGTCCATCAACAACAGGTTCGGCGGGTCGAGCAGCAGTTTCACCAGCGCGAGCCGGCTTTTCTCGCCGCCGCTCAGCACATTCACCGCCTTGAACACGTCGTCGCCCCGGAACAGAAAGCTGCCGAGCACGGTGCGAACGAACTGTTCCGTGACTCGTTGCGGCGTTTCGAGCGCCTCCTGCAACACGGTATGGTTGGGATTGAGCATGGCCGCGCGATGCTGCGCGAAGTAGCCGGACTTCGCATTGTGCCCGAGCCGGCGTTCGCCCGACACGGGTTGCAGCACGTCAGCCAGCAGCTTCAGCAGGGTGGATTTGCCCGCCCCATTCGGTCCGACCAGCACGATGCGCTGTCCGCGCTCGGCCTCGAAATTCAGGTTTTCGTAAAGGAGCTTGGTGTCTGCAACCGGAGCGCCGAGCACCGCCTCGGCGTGTTTCTGTTCATCGTCGAGCCGGGACGGTGCCCGGCGCTCCACCGGGTAGCCAAACTTCACATGCTTCAATGTGATGACGCGATGGCCGCTGCGTTGCGGTTGCGGGAAACGGAATCCCACCGTCGGACCCGGCCCGTCGGGCGTCTGGACCATGTCCTCCTTGAGCCGCTCAATCTGTTTCATCTTGCTCTGCGCCTGCGCGGCCTTGGTGTTCTTGGCGCGGAACCGGTCCACGAACAATTGCATCCGGTCAATCTCGCGCTGCTGCGCCTTGGCCGTGGCAACCAGCGTCACTTCCGCGGCGGCGCGTTGTTCGAGGTATTCGTCGTAGTTGCCGGTGTAACGCAGCACGCGCGCCGAGCGGAGTTCGGCGACGTGCGTGCAAAGGCGGTTGAGAAATTCGCGGTCGTGCGAAATGAGCAGGATGGCACCGGGATAATTCCGCAGATACTCCTGGAACCAAAGCAGTGTTTCAAGATCGAGATGATTGGTTGGCTCATCGAGCATCAGCACGTCCGGTTCCTGCACCAGCAACCGCGCCAAGTGCGCGCGCATCACCCAGCCGCCGCTCAATTCGCGCGCCGGACGCGTGAAGTCCGTCTGCTTGAAACCGAGGCTGGCGAGAATCTGTTTCGCCCGGGCGACGAACTGGCCGTCGTGCTCGTGGTCGTGCGGCACGGCGATGTCGAGGACGGCTTCGTTGCCGGCGGGTTCGCTTTCCTGCGGCAGGTAGCCGAACCGCGTGCCGCGGATGAACGTGACCTCGCCGGCGTCCGGCGATTCCTGGCCGAGGATGATTTTGAGCAGTGTGGATTTGCCCGCGCCGTTCGGCCCGACGAGGCCGACGCGCTCGCCGGACAGGAGCGTGAGCGACACGTCGTCAAAAAGCTGACGACCGCCAAAGGCTTTGCTGAGTCCGGCAACGGTTAACATGAAAAAAAATTCGGTGGCACCCGCGTCTCGCGGGTTAAATTCGGCGTCCCGCCGAATTTCGTCGGACAGTGTAGCAGATGCATGATGGTTCGCACGTTGGGAATTGTGAATTGCGAAGGTTTCCGGCGCGACGCCGGAAACGACAGGCCCGAGGCCTGTGCTACCCACAGCTTATTTTGGTTTCAATTGCGGAAACAAAATCACATCACGGATGCTTTCCTGGCCGAGCAGCATCATGCATAACCGATCAATGCCCATGCCCATACCGCCGGCGGGCGGCATGCCGTGTTCGAGCGCGACCAGAAAATCCTCGTCCAGCTTCTGTTGCTCACCGCCGGCCTGGTGCTCCAGCCGTTCGCGCTGCTCGATGGGATCGTTCTGCTCGGTGTAGGCCGGCGCGATTTCCTGGCCGTTGATGCAGCACTCGAAAACCTCGACGGTCGTCGGGTCGTCGGGCGAAAGTTTGGCGAGCGGCACGAGTTCCTTTGGCAGATGCGTGACGAATGTTGGCTGAATCAGTGTCGGCTCGATCAGTTTCTCGAACACCGCGCCGGTGACTTCAAAATCCTGATAATCCTTGGCGATTTCCGCGCCAAGGTCATGCGCGCGCTGGCGACGTTCGGCGGGAGAAACTTCAAACCAATCCGCACCGGCCTTTTCGCGGACGAGGTCTTTGTATTTTGCCCGGCGCCACGGCGGCGTGAGGTCAATCATCTTGGTTACTTTGCCTTCCGCGCTTTGGATGTTGGATGTTGGATGTTCAGCGTTGGATGTTTTTTCTTTTTCATTTTGGGAACATCCAACATCCAACATCGAACGCCCAACACCCAATGGACGATGCTCAATGACCAATGTGCCAAGCACCTTTTCCGCAACGGAACAAATCATCGCCTGCACCAGTTCCATCATGCTCTCGTAATCGCCGAATGCCTGATACGCCTCGAGCATCGTGAATTCGGGATTGTGTTTGCGCGAGAGGCCTTCGTTGCGGAAGACGCGACCGATCTCGAACACCTTGTCCACGCCGCCGACCAGCATCCGCTTCAAGGGCAGTTCCAGCGCGATGCGCATGTAAAAATCGCAGCCGAGCGCGTTGTGATGCGTCTTGAACGGTTGCGCCGCCGCGCCGCCGGGAATCGCCTGCATCATCGGCGTCTCCACCTCCACAAAACCGCGCGAATGCAGAAAATTCCGGATTTCAACGATGACCTGACTGCGTTTGAGGAAAACGTCCTTCACCTCCGGGTTCGCCATCAAATCGAGGTAGCGCTGGCGGTAGCGGATTTCCGTGTCTTCGAGTCCGTGCCATTTGGCCGGCGGCGGGCGCAGCGCCTTGGCGAGGATGACGAAGCTCGTGATTTTGACGGAAATCTCGCTGGTCTTGGTGGTGAACATCGTGCCGCGCACGCCGATGAAATCCGCGAGGTCGAGATGTTGAAAAATGGCGAATGGCTCGTCGCCGAGGACGTTTTTCTGCGCGTAAATCTGGATGCGCCCGCTCTGGTCGCGGATGTCCATGAACATGGATTTGCCCATGTCGCGGTGGGCGGTGATGCGTCCGGCGAGCGCGACTTCGCGGCCCTCGACATAGTGGTCGCGCGCCTGCTGGCAGGTTTCGCCGGGCGTGAACTTGTTTTTGAACGGGTCAATGCCCTTCGCGCGCAACGCGGCGAGCTTGGCCTTGCGCTGTTCAATCAATGCATTCGTGTCGTCCATCAGAGTCGGCGGAGTAAATCAGAAACCGCCCACGTTTGCACGCGGAAATGAATTCGGCGTGGCCATGTTGGAGTTCAGGCTTCAGCCTGTTGGAGGGAGAACAAGCTGAAGCTTGAACTCCAACGGCTCGACGGAGTCTCGCCCCACCGGCTTCACATGTGAAACCAGTTGTAGGGATTCTGGAAAACCGGCCAGTCAATCGTGACTTCGGAAATCAACATGAACAGGATGATTCCAGCCAGCACGAAGAATTTTGCCGGGTTGCCGAAACGGCTCAACGCGCGGTCGAGGCCAAAAACGAAGAGCAGCAGGAACGGAATCAGCGCGCCTAGCAGCAGGCGACCGGAGGTGAAATACGGGTGTGCGCGCGACGGATAAAAGCAGTCCTGAAAATCGTAAATGATGGAGAGCCAGCCGAAGAACGCGAGGGCCGCGGTGAAACAGCCGAAGGCGAACCACAGCACCCGCCATTGCGGAGTGGTCGTGACGGCGGGACGCCGGAAAAGGGCGGCCAGCGCCAACGCGATCAGTCCGGCGGACAGAACCGCGTAAACCGAATCCACGCCATGGAGGGCGAGCGGCTGGCGGTGCCACAACATCTCGCCCTGCCACAGCGTCGCCAGATTGCCGGACAGAAACACCCAAAAACCGTGCGGCGTGAAAATCGGATGCGGCCACCATTCGGCGAACGGTTTGTGCGTCCAGCCCAGAAACCGGATTTTCGCCTCCGAGCCGGTGAAATCGCCGAAGTTATATTTGCACCACGCGAGCCAGAGCGCCATCGGCAGTCCCGCGCAAATCACCAACCAAAAAATGGACGGCTTTGCCGCGCGCAATTTTTCAGCCCGGAACAGCCGCCACATTTTGAACAGCACGGCCAGGGCCGAGACGGCCAGCAACGGGACGTTGGTGATTTTGGCCAGGAACGTCGCCGCCAGCGCCAGCCCGGTGAACATGCCCAGGCGCGCACCCGGCCGTTCGGATTCCAGCCAGCGCACCAGCAAAATGAACGCCGCGCCGAAACACAGCGGCGAGAGCACGTCATTTTGGATCGCGTAAAACGCCGTCTGCGGCATGAACGCGAGCAGCGCCGGCACGCCGAGCCGCAAAAACAGGTTTTCCGGAAAAACCATCCGCGCGGCCGCATAGCCCAGCCACACGAGCGCCGCGATGAAAAACACATTCAGGAAGCGGAGCCAATAGAGCAAAAGGCCGTCGTGAAATCCAAATGCCTTTCCCACGCGCCACCACAAACCCGCCAGCGTGTAATAGAGCGGCGGCTGCGAGGCTTCGTAGTTCGTCACCGTCCGCCAGACCTTGGTTTTGGCGATGAGGGCCGGGCGGACTTTTTCCAGCGGCTGCTTCCATGGCGGCGGGGCAAACTGCCCGTCAGGGGCGTTGGTCGGGATGCCCACATACTCCGGCGAACCGTAGAGCACGATGTAACGCACCGCCTCGTCGGACACCGGCTCCAGGGCGCGCAGCACGTGTCCTTGCGACCATTTCACCGCCAGATCGAAATGGATTTGTTCGTCCGTGCTGTTGAAAAAGGGAAAGGCGGCGGAAAAAATAAAAACATGGACCGTCGCCAGCAGGCACAACAGCCAGACGACGGCGCGCTCGCGCGTCCCGGAGATTCCGGCGGACGGGTTGGAATCGGCGTTGCTCAAAATATTCGCCGCCAGCTTAAAACTCCCCAGTCAAAGCACAAGTTCGGCTTCGAGCCAAATTACATGTGGAACCAGTTGTACCGGCTGAAGAAGACCGGCCAGTCGGCGGTGATTTCGGAAACCAGCATGAACAGAATCAGGAGGGCGAGCGCCAGAAATTTCGTCCGGAGGCTCAACTGGTTCAGAACGCGGTCAAGGCCGTAAAGATAAAGCAGCAAAAAGGGAACCAGCGCACCGAGCATCAACCGGCCCAGCGTGAAATACGGATGCTCGCGTGACGGATTGAAATTATCGTGGAAATCGTAAATGACGGACAGGAAACCTAGAAACGCCACCGCCGCGGCCACATTCAAAAAGCCCAGCGTGAGCGCCTGCCGCTGCCGCCCGCTTGCCTGCTGGCGGCGCGGCAGGAGGGCAACCAGGGCCGCGATGACGAGGCCGATGGACGAAATGATGTAAAACCAGTCAACCGTCGGCAGGGCAAGCGGCACCCTATGCCACAAAATTTCCCCCCGCCAGAAAGTCGCCGTCAGCCCGGACACAAACGTCCACAGACCTGGCGGGGTGAAGATGGGGTGACGCCACCATTCACTGAACGGTTTGCGCTCCAAGCCGAAAAAATGTGCGGTCGCCCCCGCGCCGGTGAAATCGCCGAAGTTATATTTGCACCACACGGCCCATGCCGCCATGGGCAAGGCGGCGCAAAAAAACAAGGTGGCCAGCATCGGAAGCGCCGCGCGCAATTTTCCGGCCCAGGCCAGCCGCCACGACTTGAACAACACGGCCCCCGCTGACACCGCCAGCAGCGGCAGGTTGCTGATTTTGGCCAAATCAGTGGCCGCCAGCGCCAGACCCACAAAGATTCCCAACCGGACGCCGGGCATGTCCGCCTGCAGCCAGCGCGTCAGCAAAATAAACGACACGCCGAAGCAAAGCGGCGACAAGACATCGTTTGAAATTGAATAAAAAGCGGTTTGCGGCATGGCCGCCAGCAGCGCCGGAACGCCGATGCGCAAAAATAAATTTTCCGGGAAGAGGACGCGGGCCGTTAAATAGCCGAGCCAAACGAGCGCCATGACCACCGGGATGTCCAGGCACCGAAGCCAAATCAACAGGTTGCCGCCATCCAAACCGAGCCACCGCCCCCCATGCCACCACAAAGCGGCCAGCGCGTAGTAAAGCGGCGGTTGCCAGGCTTCGTGATTGATTACCTTTTCCCACCCTCTTTGTCTGGACATTAAAAGTGGCGCGGCCTTCTCCATCGGCTGGGTCCACAGCGGCGGGGTTTGTTCCGTCGGACAATTGTTTGAAGGCCAGAGGTAGATTTCGAGCGCGTCGTAGACCGCGATGTAACGCGCGGTTTCCGTTGACACCGGCTCCAATTGGCGCGGGATGTGGCCCTGCGCATATTTCAGGACCAGGTCAAAGTGGGCGGATTCGTCCACGTTGTTGAAAAAAGGAAAAGCGGCGGAAAAAATGAAAACGTGAACCGCGGCCAGCAGGCATAATAATCCGACGATGGTGCGTTCGCGCGTCCCGGGGTTTCCGGTGGCCAGGTTGGAATCGGCGTCGCTCACGATATTCGCAGTCAGCTTAAAGCTCCGTCACCAAAGCTCAAAGAAATTCCCAGCGATCAAACATCGCCGCCTGACCGCAAGGCCGGCCGTCCTCCGTCAGCAGATTCCAAACGGTCGCACGGCTGATGCGAAAGCGCCGGCCGCTTTTCGAGATGCGCACGCCGGAATAATCGTCAATGAACCCGCGCCGCGTCACGGTTTCCAGCAACCGCGCCCGTTCCTCGCGGCTGGGCGCCCCGGCGGTGAGCCGCGACGGCGTGCGGGTCAGTTCCGCCCACGGCATTTCCCAGAGCGTGAGGGCCGCGCGATTGCCGTAATTCAAAACCGGATCGGCCTCCGTGCCATGCGAAACAATGACAAACGGCGCCTCGAACACCGCCCGCGCCAGCTCCGCCGGAGGAGCGGCCACACCGGGCATCAATTCGTGTCCGGTCCAATGTTTCAAGCTGCGCGCCAGACAGGCCGTCTGCGCAATCACCGCGTCCGTTTTCCAAATCGCATCCACTTTTTCAAATCACAACACCTGCCGCAGTGTGTCAGCCAATTCCTCCGGCGTGAGCGCAACCGGATTTGCCTTCATGCTGCTGGCGTGAGCGGCTTTCTCCACCAGCCCGGCAACGTGTTCGTTGCGGATGCCGTAGGCGCCCAGCCGCGGAATCCGCGCGTCGCCGGCAAGTTTGCGGACCCAGGCCACGCCATCATCCGCCGTCGCCTGCGCGTTGCCGGTCAACCATCGTCCCACTTTGTCGTAGCGCCGCAACGCTTCACCGCCGGGCGCGCGTTGCCGGAGCGCCTGGAGGTTCGCGCTCATCACGTGTGGCAACAACGCCGCGCAAATCGCGCCGTGCGGTGCGGGAAAACCGCCGCCGATTGGCCCCGCAAATCCGTGGACGGCGCCCAGACCCGCGTTGGCCAGCGCCAATCCGCCGAACAAACTCGCCACCGCCATGTCCTCGCGCGCCGGTTTGTTTTTGCCATCGGCAATCGCCACACGCAGTGACCACGCCGCGCGGCGGATGCCTTCCATGCACAAACCATCCGTCATCGGGTTCGCGCGCGAGCAGACGAACGGCTCGATGAGTTGCGTCAGCGCGTCGAGGCCGGTGCTGGCGGTAAGCGCGGGCGGCAGATCGCAAGTGAGCCCGGGATCAATCAACGCCACTTTCGCGAGCATCAACGGGCTGCGCAGGCTGACCTTCAGTTTGTGCTCCGGCGACGACAACACCGCGTTGCGCGTGACTTCCGAACCGGTGCCTGCGGTCGTCGGAATGGCAATGAACGGCGCGGAGGGTTTCTTCAGCGCCTTGCCGCGCCCGATGATTTCGACGTAGTCCGTCAGCGCGCCATCGTTTGTCAGCATGGCGGCGATGGCCTTGCCTGCGTCAATCGCGCTGCCACCGCCAAAGCCGATGACCAGTTCGCAATCTTCCTTTTTCGCCAGCGCCGTGCCGCGCTCAATCGTGGAAAGCTCCGGCTCGCCGGTCACGGAAAAGGTTGCCGCGTTCACGCCGGCGGCGCGAAGAATTTTCAGCAATGGTCCGGCGCGTTTGGCGTCGCGACCCGTCACGACCAGCGCGCGTTGGCCAGATTCCCTGGCCATGACGCCCGCCTCGCGCAGCGTGCCCGCGCCGAAAATAATTTTCGCCGCCGTTGCAAATTCAAAGTGCATATCCAATCAAATGGTGGGGCGGGCGTCCTCGCGAGCCGCTCTTTTTTTGGGACGAAGCGGCTCGTCAGCAGCCTCGTCCCACCGTTCGCCACTCTTAGTCCTCCAGAGAAACCTGGTTGAACTTCACGCTCAAACGCGGTTCGGCCATCATCGGTGCCACCGCCTCGCGCCAGACCGGGTAATGCTGCGTTTCCTTGTGCGCGGCGGCGGCCTCGGCGTCGCGATAAACCTCCACCAGCACGAACCGCGTCGGGTCGTCCTGCTGTTGCAGGACGTCAAAGCGCAGGATACCCAGCTCCAGCAAGCTCAGGCTGGCGTTGACGCGCGTCGCCTCCGTGAACGCCTCGACGCACTCCGGTTTGACATGAACATGAACGTGGACCACAAGCATGTGCGACGAATAAGCGAAAGCTGGAAAAAGCTCAAGCCCAGGGACGGGAAAAATCACGGCCTGGGCCTGTGGTGACCCTTTTTGCTCGTCACACTGCGCGGTTTTTCTCAATCATGGGTTCAATGCCATGAGTCGAAGATCGAACAAAAAAGCCCCCGCCGTGCGGTCAAGCGCGCCCGTTCCGCCGGCCGGTGAAATGCCGGGAACAGCCGGCTCCCGCCCGCCGGAATCCGAAGGCCGTCCGGCGGGTTGGAATGACCGCTGGCTGGTCCCCGGCGTCTGTATTTTTCTGGCGGCGATCACGTTTGTCGTATTCGGGCAGACGCTGGGGCACGAGTTCGTGAACTACGATGACGCACTTTACGTTGCCGACAACCCGGCGGTTCTCGGTGGCCTGAGCCTGAAAGGAATCGTTTGGGCGTTTACCCACAACGTGAACGTCAATTGGACCCCGTTGACGGTGATCACTCACATGCTGGACTGCCAGTTTTACGGATTGAACCCCGGCGGCCATCATCTCACCAACCTCCTGCTCCACACAACGACGGCGATCCTGCTTTTCCTGGTGCTGCGGCGGATGACGGGGTTCCTGTGGCGCAGCGCGTTTGTGGCAGCGGTGTTTGCGATCCATCCGTTGCATGTGGAGTCGGTGGCTTGGATCGCCGAGCGGAGGGACGTGCTCAGCGGATTGTTTTTCATGCTGACGCTGGGAGCTTATGCCGGTTATGTCCGCCACCGGTGGTCCACCGGTCGCTACTTGATGGTGTTGTTGATGCTGGCACTGGCGTTGATGTCCAAGCCGATGGTGGTCACGCTCCCGTTTGTGCTGCTGTTGTTGGACTACTGGCCGCTGAAACGATTTCCTCAACCGGGCGGCCATTTGATTCCCTGGCGTCTGATCGTCGAAAAGGTTCCGCTGCTGGCTCTCTCCGGCGCGGCCTGCGTGGCCACGCTTTTTGCGCAGAAGGAGGCAATCCAATTGGTGCCTCTATCTTTGCGAATCGGCAATGCCCTGGTTTCCTACGTTGTTTATTTGGGACAGATGATTTATCCGGCTGGATTGGCCGTTTTCTATCCCTATCCGGGAAACGGCCTGGCGCTCTGGAAAATTATCGCGGCCTTTGTCCTGTTGCTGGTCATCTCCGTCGGCGCCGTTGCCGCCCGGCGGAAGCAGCCCTGGTTTTTGATTGGTTGGTTGTGGTATTTGGGGATGTTGGTTCCGGCCATCGGGTTGGTCCAGTCGGGTTTGCGGGCGCGGGCGGATCGATACACCTATCTGCCGCAGATCGGCTTGTATCTATTGCTGACCTGGGCGGCAGTTGATCTGTGCGCCAGATGGCGTCACCGCCGCGTGGTGCTGGGCGGCGGCTCCGCGCTCATCCTTGCTGCTTTGATTTTCTGCGCGCACGTGCAGACTTCTTATTGGCGGAACAGTGAATCGCTGTGGACTCACACGCTCGCCTGCACGTCTGACAACGTGCTCGCCCACAACAACCTCGGCAACGCGCTGGTCAAAATGGGCAAGGTGGACGAAGCAATTGTTCATTACCGAAAGGCACTCCAAATCAGACCCGACTACGCGGAAGCTCACATCAATCTCGGCGCCGCTCTGGTCAAAAAAGACCGTGTGGGCGAAGCGATCGTTCATTACCAAAAGGCGCTGCAAATCGAACCCGACAATGAGGAAGCCTCCTACAACCTCGGCAATGTGCTGCTCAAAAAGGGCGAGGTGGACGAAGCGATCGCCCATTACCAACAGGCGCTGCAAATCAAACCCGACTTCGCGGAAGCCCACAACAACCTCGGCAAAGCGCTGTTGCAAAAGGGCAATGCGGGCGAAGCGATCACCCATTTCCAAAAGACGCTTCAAATCGAGCCCGACAATGCGGAGGCCCAGAATAATCTGGCCTGGGTGCTGGCGACCTGTCCCCAAGCTTCGCTGCGCAACGGCGGCAAGGCGGTGGAACTGGCCCGACGGGCGAATCAGCTTACGGGTGATGGAAATCCGGTCGTGCTTGGCACCCTGGCCGCCGCTTATGCCGAGGCCGGGCGCTTTCCCGAGGCGGTGGCAACCGCGCAGCGCGCCCTGCAAGTGGCCGGGACGCAGTCCAACACCGCGCTGGCCGAGGCCATTCGATCACAGTTGAAGCGCTATCAAGCAGGCCTCCCATTTCATTTACCCTGAACAAACGCCTCGAAGCTGCGCGCCACCAAGCTGCGCAATTTGCATTGAACCGGCCCGGCGATCTTTCCACACTGGTCAAACCCGATGGGCGCGCAATGGAAACAGGCCGGACGCGAAATCAACGCGCAGAAAAAAGGCCAGATGACCGCCAAGCTGGTCCGCGAAATCATGGTCGCGGCCAAGCTCGGCGGTCCTGACCCCGACCTGAATCCACGCCTCTTCGTCGCCGTCGAAAAGGCCCGGAAAGCCTCCGTCTATCGCGACACCATCGAACGCGCCATCAGGAAGGGCGCCGGGCTGGACACGGAAAAGGTGAATTACGAAACCATCGTCTATGAAGGTTTCGCGCCGCACAAGGTGCCGGTCATCGTTGAATGCCTCACCGACAGCCGGAACCGTACCGCGCCCGAAATACGCAATCTATTCAAGGCCGGCTCGCTCGGCCAGCCCGGCAGCGTCAGCTTTTTCTTCAATCACCTCGGCGTCGTTGAAGCGACGCATCCCGATGCCAACCGCGACGCCGAAGCCGATGCCATCGAAGCCGGCGCGCAGGAAATCGAGCCGCTCGAAGCCGGGGAAGTCCCCGCCGGCCAGAAGGGGGCGCGCTTTCTCACGGAAATCAAGGACCTCGACCACGTGGCCAGGGCGTTGAAGGCCGCCGGTTGGAATGTCATCGCCTCCGAAATCCGTTATCTGGCCAAGAATTTTGTCGAAGTCGGCGCCGCCGACCGCAAGGACGTCGAAAATTTCCTCAACGCCCTTGACGACCACGACGACGTGCATCGCGTCTATGCGGCGTTGAAGTAGCCCGCGCCGGGGTTCCCGCAAACGAATCATGGACTTTCCCGCCGCCATCAGTGATAATGCCCGCGTTCCCGCCTAGCGAGCCGGACCGGGTTCCAGTTCCGACCCAAAATTGTATGATCAAAAAGCCAGCAGCCATCACGCCGGCGGCCAATCAGCCGCCGGTCAGTGAAACCGAACAGCAGCGGTTCGAGCGCATCCTGTCGCGCGACCAATTCAAACCGCTGAAAGCCGTGTTCGACAATCTCGGCGTCGCTGTCCCGGTGATGCAAGGGGCGATCATCACCACGAATTCCTACCAGATGTTTCTGGGCAAGCTGGGCTATCGCGTCATCGTGGTGAAGCAAATCCACGAGCAGGATTGTTACTCGCGCCTGGGACCGGCCGGCGGCATCCGGGCCGTGCTGCCGGTGCATGACATGGCCACCTACAGCACACTGGTCACGCTCGTGAACTATGATTCCACAGTGACCACCACGCCCAAATCCGTGGACTTCTTTTGCGACCAACTCGCCGAATTCAAGACCCAGTTGATGAAATAAGCCGTCGGCCACGCATCCGGCATTGCCCGGGCGCCGACGGACCGGCGGAACAGGGTGACATCAACCGCGTGTGCCAAAAACCCAGGATTCGTCGGGGGGATTGGTTGCGACCGCGGGACAAGTCAGGCGGAATTTTCCCGAAGGAGTCGGAAGCACGACCGGCATCGCCCCGCTGGTGATTTCAGCCCGGGCGCCCAGCAAGGTTTCGAGCCGTGAAGTCACGCGGCGCAGTTCCGCATCCGCCGGCCCGGCCTCCTCGGGCACAAAGCGCAAAACGCAACCGCCGTTTTCGTTTTGGCGCAATTCATAGTGGAGGATGCCGGACAACTCCACAAGGCACTGGTCCACCTGCCAGGTGGTCACGCGCCGGCCGTCATCAGCGCGGAGCACGTCGCGGACACGGCCATGGATCACGAAATCAGTTCCGTAGGGTTGCGCGCGCCGTTCCGCCAGATCGCCGATGCGATAGCGGAGCAATGGCATGTAGTCGTTGGTCAGCGTTGTGACGACCAGTTCGCCCACGCCGTCAGGTCCGGCGCCCACGATTTCGAGAAAGGCCGTTTCGTAGCCGGGCTTCATCTCGCCGTGCCCGTTTTCCATGAGCAGATGGCCGGTCTCCGTCGAGCCATACAGGTTGAAGACCGGCACGCCAAAGACGCGCTCCAGGATCCGGCGATGCACCACGCTGACAAATTCATAACTGCACAAGATAAATTTCAGCGACGGAAATTTTATTTTGTGTTGCTCGCAGTAGAGCGCGAAGCGCGCGCCATGAACCGGATCAACGTCCAGAAATTCCGGCGACCATTCGTAAATTTCCCCCGCTATCCGCGCCAGCTCCCGGCCGTCCAAAAGAAACGGGATGCGTGCCAGGTTCACGAACAGGGTGTTGCCCATCGTCCGTTGTTCGCGTGACATCCAGACCGTCGGGCACGTCAGGCCGTTGCACGCCGGTGGCACGAGCGTCGCCCGCCGCGCGTCGGCACGTTCATCCAGGACCCGCGCGACGAAGTCATTCAACCGCAGCGCGCGTTCCTCCTGCGCATTCCACCAGCCTTGGCCAAAAATCACCGGCAACCGTTCCTCGGACGTGCCGGAGGTGTGCTCCAATTCCACCTGCTTGTTCTCCAGCAACGTTTCCAGCGTCTGTCCGGCGGGAAGAAAATTTTGGGGAAAACCGTTGCGCATTTGCGGTTTGGCCAGCAAAGGCAGACGCCGGAAGCTTGCGAAGGCGTCGGTTTCGGCTGGATGCGTTCCCGCCGTCGCCAGTGAATTGCGGTAGAGCGGCACCGCCCGCCAGCGGGGCAGGAGCCTGGCCAGTTGCGGGAGTTGTCCCGCCTCGCGGATCAGTTCCGGTGTCGCCAGCATGGCCGCAATATACACGTATTTTGCCGAATGCAAATTCAACGGCTGGCAGCCAGGGAATTTTGCGCCGCCGCCGCCGCGCGCGTCCGGCAGATGCCACGATAAAATTCGCCGACGCTGGTCATTTTACGCGGAAGCTTCTCGTCGCTGAAATCCACCGCCAGCAAACCGAATTTCTTCGTGTAGCCGAACTGCCATTCAAAATTATCCAGCAGCGACCAGTAGAAAAAACCGCGCACGTCCACGCCGTCATTCACCGCGCCCTGCAATTCGCGCAGATGCTCCGTCAGGTCGCGGATGCGGAATGCTTCGTCGCTCGACGCCGCGCCGTGTTCGGTGATGTAAAGTGGCAGTCCGTATCGCCGGCGAAATTTTTGCAGGATGGTTCCCAAACCGGCCGGATGTCGCTCGAACATGTCGTCGCAAACCACGCCCAACCGGGCGAGCTGTTTGGGGCAGGCGCCGCCGGCCGGGACCAGGGGTTGAAAATTTTTGAACCGCGTCAGCCCGTAATAATTCACGCCGAGAAACGTGGATGCCTCCCGCCGTTGTCCGCCCAAAAACTCGTCCAGCACAAAACGGTTGAAGGCGTGATGGGAAATTCCGGCGACCAGATGGTCCCACAGCGCAAATTTTTGGAATGCGCCAAAAAAAGTCCAGTTCTTCGCGATGCCGGTTTCCGGCGTCCGGCCACCGTTGCCTTCGCGCCGGATGACGCGGCTCGCCTGCGCGTGCGCCCCGGCCATGTGCTGGATGACTTTTCGATAGGACCGGAAATGCCATTTATGAAACGGCGGAAACCCACCCAGCAGATACGTCAGCGACGCGTAAGTGTCCGGCTCGTTAAACGTGTTCCAGAGCCAGACCCGTTCCTTCAAGGCCGGCACCAGCTTCGTCACGTAATCCACGAACGCTGGGACCGTGGCCGGATTCAGCCAGCCGCCCGCCGCCGTAATCCACGGCGGATTGGAAAAGTGATGCAGCACCACCATCGGCGTGATGCCCACCGCCTTGAGCCGGTCCAGCAAATCCACATACCGCTCCAGTTCCGCCCGGTTGAGCGGCGCGAACGGCGCGGCTTGGAGGCGCGACCATTCGATGCCCAGGCGGTAGGCGTTCACGCCGAGCCGCGTCATCCACTCCACGTCCTCGGTGTAACGATGATAATGATTGCACGCCACGCGACAGTGTCCGCCGTCTGCGGCGACGTAATCCGTCCACTCGTTGGCGACATGGCCTTCCACCTGCGTCGGCGACGTGGCCGTGCCCCAAAGAAAATCGTCGGGAAATTTCAAAGCGCCCGCCATTGTTCGGTTATACTATGCAAGAAGGCCCGCAGGGACGCCAGACAATAGCCCCTCATTTCAATGGCGGGGAATTGAAAAACATTTTGTCGCTTGCCCCGGGAATGTGAATGTTTCAACTTCGCGCAGCCGACGGCATTGCCATGAACATGAAAGCTAAAAAATGAAGATTGCCAGAATGATCCATGATGCCGCGTTGCTCGGCGCGGTGTTGTATTTGACGGCTGGCGTCCATCCCGCGATGGCTGCGCCTCCGCCGACCCGCGATCCGAACACGCCGGGCTATGTCACCGCCAGGGAATTGCCCGACGGCACCAATCCGTCGCCGGATGCCGATGGAAACTTCATCCTTGGCCCGACTCACAACCGCGCATCGGAAATGATTGTGCAGACCAATGTGCCGCAAGGAACGGTCTATGATTTCACCATGAGTTCGGCGGACAGCAAAATTTATCCCGGCATCGCGCGCGCGCGAGGCACTTTTGGCACGGTGGACCCCACCGACCCCGCCAAACTGGTGGTGACCACCAGCCATCCGGCTCCTTACACCCGCCGGGTATCCGTTTATGTTCCCAGACAATACGTCCCCGGCACGGTTGCGCCCTTCGTTGTCGGGGCGGACGGACCCGACCGCGCGTTGTTCACGGCTCTGGACAATCTGATCGCCGAAAAAAAAGTGCCGGTGATGATTGCCATCTCCATTGGCAATGGCAGCGGTGACGCCCAGGGCAGCGAGCGCGGCCTGGAATACGACACCATGTCCGGCTTGTATGCGGAGTTCGTCGAGCAGGAAGTGCTGCCACTCGTGGAAAAACAATGCCACGTGACCTTGACCAAAAATCCCGACGGCCGCGCGACGATGGGCGGCAGTTCCGGCGGCTCGTGCGCCTTGATCATGGCGTGGTATCATCCTGACCTTTACCACCGCGTGCTGACGTATTCAGGCACCTATGTGAACCAGCAATGGCCACCTGACGCCAAGACGCCGCACGGCGCCTGGGAATTTCATGAACATCTCATCCCAAACAGCCCGGCCAAACCGCTGCGAATCTGGATGGAAGTTGGCGACCGGGACCTTTTGAATCCGAACGTCATGCGCGACAACATGCACGACTGGGTCGTCGCCAACGAGAACATGGCGAAGGTGCTGGCGGCCAAGGGCTATAATTACCAGTTTGTCTTTGCCCGCAACGCCGGCCACGTGGACAGCAAAGTGAAACAACAAACCCTGCCGGAAGCGCTGGAATGGCTGTGGCAGGACTACCAGCCGGTGACGAAGTAATGCGGATGGAGCGCCAGCCCCAGCGGGGCGATATCTTTGTAGGATCCGCGATGAAAATATTTTCAAGCTCCGTCAGGAGCGGAATATGCCGCCCCGACGGGACTAGCCGACCCTGTAAATCAATGACACCCCTTTTTCTGGAGCAAAGATGTCGCACGGGCCAAATCAGAGAAGTCCCGGGCTGAAATCATAGGACTTCTCTGCAATTTATTTAATCAAGAAAAAATTATTTCAGGTTACGCAGATCAAAACGCAGGGTCTGGATGGCGTTCTCGGGGATGGTCACGGGGGCGTAGCGGCCGCCGACCTGGATGTTGTAGGTGAGGGGTTGATTGGCCTTGTTAAAGGCAATCACCGTGAGAGTCTTCTTGTCCTGACTGACGGCCGCAGTGGCATGGAAGTCGTCCGGGTCCAGGCGCGGGGCGGCAATGTTCACTTGAACGATGCTGTCCCCTGGTTGAAGATAGCGGCTGAAGTGCGCCATGACGTAGAAGATCGGCGTTACGTAGACATCTCCCGAGTCGGTGTCCACCATGATCGGGGCCGCCGCGAGATTTCCTGCGTGATTGGGGCCGCCTTTCTTGTCCAACACGATGTTCCAGTCGATCCAGCCCACGAACCAGTGATTGAGCCCATCCACAAGATCCCGGGCGTAGCGGTGCACGGGCGCGTACTTGGGGTGGGTTTCCTTGGAGGCCCAGTACCAGCCCCAGTCTGTGGCTCCCGCAGTCCACCACCAAGCGTCATTCTTCCATCCTAGGAAGCTGCCATTGGTTGAATCATCCTTGTTACCGATGTCATCAATGCAGCCTTCGGTATGGAGGATGGCCTTGGTGGGGAAGCGGTCGTGGATCTGGTCCATGGTTCCGGCGCTGGCGGTTTTGGTGGTGTTGTACCAGTGCAATCCCGTACCCCAGACATAGCTTGCGGCAACCGGGTCTCCCAGTATCGTTTCAACATATTTCACTGCACCATCGCCGCAATTGTGGTCAAAACCGATGATTTTGACGCCCGAGAGGCCGTTGCTCGCCATCTGGGGTCCCAAGTGTCCCTTGATGTAGTCGCGCATGTTCCCGGCCGAGAATTCCATGCTCTCCCACTGACCACCGTTACCCCAAGGTTCGTTCTCGGGGGTCACAGCCCATATCATCACTCCCTCGGCATCGTAGGCCTTCACATACTTCACCATGTAGCGGGCGAAGGTGTCGTAATGTTCTGGAAGCAGAGAGCCGCCCCGGCCTTTGCCGTACCAGTCGTCGTTGTCCTTCATCCAACGGGGCGCGGTCCAGGGGCTGGCCACGATTTTGAGCTGCGGTTGTCGTGCCAAGGCATCCTTGATCAGGGAAAGGGTCGCGTAGTTGGCATCCTGGGCGCCTTTGAAGCCCTGTTTATCGGGTGCGATGCTGAAGTGTTCCAGGGAGACGTCCCCGGGGAAGTCATCGTAGGAATACTTCCCGTTCACGCAGAAATCGCAGGTGCCGATGTGGGTACGCGCCACGGTGAAATTGGCCTGCCGGGGACTGAAGATATAATCCAGGATCAGATCGCGCTTTTCCTTGGAGACGTTCGCCAGCACAAATGCCGACGATTCGGTCAAGGAGCCGCCGATGCCCTCGAAGGTTTGACGTGTGGCGGTGGGGGTAACGGTGACGACAATGCCACTGGCCGAGCCTTTGAGAAATTTCACGGGGGGCAGGGCTTTGAAGTGATCTCCGCCCGCACTGGTTTGCACAAAGTCGGCCAGCTTGGGCCAAACAGCTGCCTGGGCATTTGCGCCTCGGCTGGTGAAGGGGCTGCGAGGGCAATGGAGCCGAGACAACCGGTCAACATCACAACCATGGTAAGGAATCGGAAGATCCGGAGTTTCATAGGTCATTTTGATTAAAGTGTTTCCAGAGCGCCGTCAATCGAAACTTATTTATAGGGCTAAATTAATTTTTTTTGAGCTCCGCCAGGGGAGACATGGTAGCCGCCTGCAAAGGCTATGCCGCCCCGACGGGGCGGCGAATTTGGCGGCGTGTGTTTCTACAGAGATTTCGCTCCTGACGGAGCTGCGACCGGGTGCGGCAGGGTCCGCGAACGCCTGCGTGGCACGATGCCATGCTTCTCTAGCATCATCACGAGCATCTCGGTGTTGACGACCGGGCCATGTAAAACAGTTTTACGCGGGCAATTTAACCGCAGATGGACACGCTCGCCAACCCTGGGCTGATGGATTTGAATCCCGTTGGGATTCGGGGATGGCGCGCGAACAAGACAGGTAAATTCTAAATCTTTTTACCCGTAATTCCCCACACTAATTGCTTGAAAGGATCTGGGTGAGTTTTGCGGTAATCTACCCACATGAATTGTCGCATAAACAATGGCAGCTCTGGAGCTGTTGTTACATCGGCCAGCATGACGGGAATTACCGGACACTGTCGTCGCACGAACTCTTGGAGAAAGGCTCTAACTTCTACGTTTTGCCAAGGTCCAAAACCGCTGTTTCCAACGAAAACCGCCGCAGTTTTGATTTTTGGAATACTTGCTTCGAGTTCATCCTGCCAAGCACGTCCTGGCTGGATTTGTTCTTCATCTAGCCAAGGCCGAATATTCTGGCCCTTGAGTTGATTTGAGACCAATCGAATCTGCGCCTTTTCCTGGCTGTTGTGACACATAAAGACATCAAAGTCGGTTTCAGACACCCTAAATCCCCAAAAACTCAAGATGTCATTATTAGCCCGCGAAGCCGTTGACAAATCGTTCAGCAATTTTACCAACCCTTCATAAAGCTGTCGGTTCTCCTTAGTCAACTTTTTCGCCTCGAATGCCCTCAGACAATCTGGACAAATAAATGCCGAACGCATACAAACATCTATGCCCGTTTTGTCCCAAAGAAAATCATTGATACACCCAGTGATTTCATTATGGCGGTTGGGAGGTCTAAGCTCGATTCGGTTGGCGACGAACCAACCGGCCACATAAACCAATCCATTACTCAAAGGAAGGCTTGTTAAGTCCTCCCATCCAAAGCATGAAAAGATTGAAAGTGCCCCCGGTGGCGAATCCCAGAAAAAATTATTGTCGTATGGCTTCTTGGTAATAATAAATACCCGCTCGGAGTTTTGACCGCAGTGCTAACAGATTTTGATTTTAGGAGCGCGTTATATGTGTCTGGATTTTTAATGGAGTGGCCAGAAATTTTGACAGACGCTTTACCAGCTTCAAATATAAGTAATCCGGCAAAAAAGCGAGTCAGATTCTCTGCGAGCGCGGCCAAATCTATTGACACCGTTTCGTCTTGCCAGAGTAAGATTTTCATACTGTTTAGTTCTTTGCCCCCGCCAGTTCTTCCTCGAAATTTACAATTTCTTTGATCTGCACCAGAGACGAAGTCGGTTGAGGGTTCATGGTTGAGGGTTGGGGGTCAGCGTTTTTTGGCCTTTGGTTTGTCGTCGTCATATTTCACATGAAAACCGATTTCGCGGTGCTTGGGTTCCGGCGGGGACATTAGCCGGCGAATGGCGTCGAACACAATCTTGAACTGCCGGTCGTATTTCTTTTCCAACGCTTCCAGTTTCCGGGCCAGTTCGGTATTGGACGACAGCATCTGCCGCAACCGCACAAACGCGCGCACCACCATGACGCTGGTCTGGGCCGCCCGTTCGCTATTCAGTACGTTTGCCAGCATCAACGCGCCGTGCTCGGTGAAGGCATAAGGAAGATGTGGCGAATACCTGAGCTGGATAAGGTGGTCACAATTTGTGACCACCTCGTTTTTCTCGGTGATCGTGAGCTGGAACATGAAATCCGGTGGAAACCGGTCCAGATTGCGTTTCACAGCCTGATTCAGCGCCTTGGTTCCCACGCCATAAAGTTCAGCCAAATCGCTATCAAGCATCACCTTTTCGCCGCGAATAGAGAGGATTGCCCGCTCAATTCGTTCCACCGGTACCAAACTCATTCGCCCGTCCATTTTATGCCTTTCACCCAGAGGTGGTCGCAATTTGTGACAACCTTTAAACGTTTAAGGTCGCAAATTGCGACCTTAAAACAATAATCTGCGACCAACCGGTCACAAATTGTGACCGGTTGTTTGAAATGCCAAACTGGCATTTCAAAAGCTCTGCCCACTTGTTGCCTCAATCTTGAGGTCACAAATTGTGACTTCAAGTTTTCTAATTTCAGTTACGGCTCGACGGAGTCTCGCCCCACCGAAATCAATTCTTTGACGTTGCCAATTCTTCTTCGAAATCGACAATTTCTTTGATTTGAACCAGGAACCAGCGGTCAATTTTCGTCAGGTTGAAAATCTCGTCGATGGTGAAGCCGGCGCGTAATGCATGCCGGATGAAGAAAATCCGTTCTGCGTTGGGCACGCTCAGTTTGCGGCTGATGACGTCGCGCGGCAGGATGTCGCGGTCGCCATAGACCTCGTTGCCGATGCGCCAGGGTTTGCCGTCACCGCCCAGGCCGTAACGGCCAATCTCCAGCGAACGCAGGCATTTTTGCAACGATTCCTTGAACGTCCGGCCAATCGCCATCGCTTCGCCCACACTTTTCATCTGCGTCGTCAGCGTCGGGTCGGCCTGCGCGAATTTCTCGAACGCGAACCGCGGTATCTTGGTGACGACATAGTCAATGCTCGGTTCAAAGCTGGCCGGGGTTTCGCGTGTGATGTCGTTCCGGAGTTCGTCGAGCAGGTAGCCGACGGCGAGTTTGGCGGCAATTTTCGCGATGGGAAAGCCGGTGGCCTTGGACGCCAGCGCCGAGCTGCGGCTGACGCGCGGGTTCATCTCGATGATGACCATGCGGCCGTTGTCCGGGTTGACGGCGAACTGGATGTTCGACCCGCCGGTCTCCACGCCCACAGCGCGAATCACGGCGAAGCTCTGGTCGCGCATGATTTGAAATTCCTTGTCCGTGAGCGTCTGGATGGGCGCAACGGTAATGCTGTCGCCGGTGTGGACACCCATCGGGTCCACGTTTTCGATGGAGCAGATGACGACGCAGTTGTCGGCCTTGTCGCGCATCACTTCCATCTCGAACTCCTTCCAGCCGAGGAGCGATTCTTCGATGAGAATTTCCGAGACGGGCGAGAGCTCCATGCCGCGCCGGGCCAGATTGTCGAATTCATCGCGGTTGTAGGCGATGCCGCCGCCGGTGCCGCCGAGCGTGAACGCGGGCCGGATGATGACCGGGAAACGGCCAATCTTTTCCGTCACGACGCGGGCTTCCTCCAGGTTGTGCGCGGTGCCGCTGATGGGCACGTCGAGACCGATGGAAAGCATGAGGTCTTTGAACACCTGCCGGTCTTCGCCGCGTTCGATGGCCTGGGCGTTGGCGCCAATGATCTCCACGCCGTATTTCTCCAGCACGCCGCTTTTGTGCAAAGCCATCGCGGTGTTAAGTGCCGTCTGGCCGCCGAGCGTCGGGAGCAGGACAAGTTTATGCGGGGTCTTGGTTCTGGCGTTTGGGTTCTGAGGAACGCCCATTTTGCGCATCTCTGCCAGCTCGCGCACGATGACCTTTTCGACGCATTCGGGCGTGATGGGTTCGATGTAGGTGCGGTCGGCGAACTCCGGGTCGGTCATGATGGTGGCCGGATTGGAGTTCACGAGGATGACGCGAAAGCCCTCCTCCTTGAGCGCCTTGCAGGCCTGCGTGCCGGAATAATCGAACTCGCACGCCTGGCCGATGATGATCGGGCCGGCGCCGATGATGAGGACGCTGTGGATGTCAGTGCGCTTGGGCATCTTTTAATTTTCGATTTACGATTGCCGATTTACGATTTCAAAATCCACTCGATGGTTAAAAAAGTTTCGCCTGATTTCCGGTTGCCGGTTTCAATCCCAGCTTTTTGTAACTCAATTCCGTCGCGACGCGGCCTTGGGACGTGCGCTTGAGATAGCCTTCCATGATGAGATACGGCTCATAAACTTCCTCCAGCGTGTCCGGCTCCTCACCCACGGCCACCGCCAGCGAGCTGATGCCGACCGGTCCGCCGCCGAATTTCACGATGACGGCTTCGAGGATGCGCTTGTCCATTTCATCGAGGCCGTTCTGGTCAATCTCCAACATCGCCAGCGCCTTGTCGGCAATATCGGCGGTGATGCGGCCCTCGTGTTTGACCTGGGCGTAATCGCGCACGCGGCGGAGCAGGTTGTTGGCGATGCGCGGCGTGCCGCGGCTGCGCCGGGCGATTTCGTGCGCCCCGGCGGGTTCGATCCCGACGTCCAGCAGCCGCGCCGAGCGGACGGTGATGGTTTCCAAATCCCCGGTGACGTAATAATCGAGCCGCTCGCGGATGGGAAAACGCGTGAGCAACGGCGCGGTGAGCAGGCCGCTGCGCGTGGTCGCGCCGATGAGGGTGAAGCGCGGCAGGTTCAGCCGCACGCTGCGGGCATTTGGCCCCTGGTCAATGATGATGTCCAGCTTGAAGTCCTCCATCGCCGGGTAGAGGTATTCCTCGATGGTTTTTTGCAGGCGATGGATTTCGTCAATGAACAGCACGTCGCCCTCTTCGAGGTTGGTCAGCAGGCCGGCAAGGTCGCCGGCCTTCTCAATGGTCGGGCCACTGGTGGATTTGATGTTCGTGCCCATGGCCTTGGCGAGGATGTAGGCGAGCGTGGTTTTGCCGAGGCCGGGCGGGCCGCTCAACAAAATGTGGTCGAGCGCCTCCTTCCGCTTTTTGGCGGCGGCGACGGCGATTTCGAGCCGTTCCTTGACCTTGGGCTGGCCGGTGAATTCGGAAAACAGCGACGGTCGCAGCGTCAGTTCCAACGCGGCGTCCGGTTTGTTCAAGGTTGAAATGGGCCGTTCCGCCATCGCGCGCCAGCATGGGGAAACTTGGAATCAGCGGCAAGGTCAAAGAAGGCAAGCGGGGTGATTTCCAATAAGAATGTCTTCAGAATCTGTCCGCAAAAAGCAATTTCAGATGATGTCTTTGCCAAAAAAGGGTTGGCCGGCTTGCGCCCTTCCGGTAGCTTTGTCCATCTTATGCTGAAGACCAAATCGTTTTTTCGTGGCGCAATGTTGTTGGCGCTGATGACCTTGGGAGCCAACGCTTTTGCGGGAGACGCCGACATCAATCTGCCAGACTTGACGCAAGTGACATTTCCGGGCGTCGGCCTGGGCGGTCATGCCCTTTTGTATCTGGGGCTGGCTTGCTGCGCGATTGGCGCGCTGTTCGGCTTTTGGGAATACGGCCGGTGCCGCGCGCTGCCGGTCCACAAGGCCATGAGCAACGTTTCCAACATGATTTGGGAGACGTGCAAAACGTATCTGGCGCAACAGGGGAAATTCCTCGTGCTGCTCTGGGCGTTGATTGCCGCGTGCATTGTTTATTACTTCTTCTTTCTACAGCATAAAACCGTCGGCCCGGTGCTGGTGATTCTGGCCAGTTCCGTGCTGGGGATATTGGGCAGTTACGGCGTGGCCTGGTTCGGCATCCGCATCAACACCTATGCCAACAGCCGCGCCGCGTTTGCCTCACTGCGGGGCAATTCGCTCCAGACGCTGATGATCCCGCTGCGTTCGGGCATGAGCATCGGCCTGCTGCTGGTCTGCGTGGAACTGGTCTGCATGATCGGCATTTTGCTGTTCATCCCGCGCGATCTCGCCGGCCCTTGCTTCATCGGCTTCGCCATCGGCGAATCGCTCGGCGCGGCGGCGCTGCGCATCGGCGGCGGCATCTTCACCAAGATTGCCGACATCGGTTCGGACCTGATGAAAATCGTTTTCAATCTGCCCGAGGATGATCCGAAAAATCCCGGCGTCATCGCCGATTGCACCGGTGACAACGCGGGCGATTCCGTCGGCCCGACGGCGGACGGTTTTGAAACCTACGGCGTGACCGGCGTGGCGCTGATCTCTTTTCTCGCCCTGTCACTCGGCGGAGCGATTGAAACCCAGGGCATCTGCGGCCAGCTCATCGTCTGGATTTTTGTGGTTCAAAGTCTGATGGTGCTGGCGTCGCTGGGTTCATTTTACGTCAACAAATCCATCAGTTATTCGCTCTACAACAACAAAAAGGATTTCAACTGGGAACAGCCACTGACGAATCTGGTGTGGATGACTTCCATTGTTTCCATCGCGGTCGCCTTCATCGCCAGCAAGTTCCTGCTGGGTGGGATTACGGACGCGGCGGGCAACGCGGATCCAAACCTGTGGTGGGTGCTGGCCGGCATCGTCGCCTGCGGCACTCTGGCCGGGCCGCTCATCATGGAATTCACCAAAATCTTTGTCAGCACCAAGTCCCGGCATGTGAAAGAAATCGTCACCTGCTCGGGTCAAGGCGGCGCGTCGCTGAACATCCTGTCCGGTTTCGTCACCGGCAATTTCTGCGCGTTCTGGATGGGGCTGGTGATCATCACGCTGATGGCTGCCGCCTACAAACTTTCTCAAAACCCGGCCCTGCTCATCCTCATGCCGCAGCAATTCGATTTCGCCGCGCCCATCTTCGCGTTCGGCCTCGTGGCGTTTGGCTTCCTGGCCATGGCGCCGGTCATCATCGCCGTGGACAGTTTCGGACCCGTCACCGACAACGCCCAGTCCATTTATGAATTGAGCCGCATCGAATCCGTGCCGAACGTCCGCGCGGAAATCGAAAAGGATTTCGGATTCAAACCCGACTTTGAAAACTCCAAGCTCGAACTCGAAAAGGGCGACGGCGCGGGCAACACCTTCAAGGCCACGGCCAAGCCCGTGCTCATCGGCACCGCCGTCGTTGGCGCGACCACGATGATCTTCGGCATCATCATGCTGCTGCAAAATGTTGGCCTGCATAAAGATCCCAGCTTCGACATCAAGTCGATGTTAAGCCTCGTGCGGCCGCAAATCATTCTCGGCCTGTTGATGGGCGGCGCGGTGATTTACTGGTTCACCGGCGCCAGCGCGCAGGCCGTCGTCACCGGCGCTTATCGCGCGGTCGTGTTCATCAAGGAACATCTCAATCTGAACAAAGCCGAAGCCTCCATCGCCGACAGCAAAAAGGTGGTCGAAATCTGCACCATCTACGCGCAAAAAGGCATGATCAACATCTTCATCGTTGTTTTCTGCATGGCGCTGGCGCTGTCATTTTTCAACCCTTATTTCTTCATCGGCTATCTTGTGGGCATCGCGTTCTTCGGTTTGTTCCAGGCCATCTTCATGGCCAATGCCGGCGGCGCGTGGGACAACGCCAAGAAAATCGTGGAAGTGGATTTGAAGCAAAAGGGCACCGAGCTGCACGCCGCGACCGTCGTCGGCGACACCGTGGGCGATCCGTTCAAGGACACCAGCTCGGTGGCGATGAATCCCATCATCAAGTTCACGACGCTTTTCGGCCTGCTCGCGGCGGAAATCGCCGTGACCATGCAAAACCAGCACTTGAAGACGGCCATCGGCGCGGTTTTCTTCCTGGTGGCGCTGGTTTTCGTCTATCGCTCGTTCTACGCGATGCGGATTCCCACGGACCAAGCGATGAAGAAATAACCACAGAATCTCCAAGCGCCCTCCCGGTTCGCGCCGGGAGGGTTTTTTGCTTTTGCCAAATAAAACTCGAAAAGCGCCATTCAAGGTATCAGATTGGATGCAATGGATTTGATTCAGCGCCAAATTCAGGTCGGCTGGCAGTTGCGCGTCTTTTTCACCGAAGACGTTTTCAATCCGGCCAATCCGGTTTTGAAAAATGCGCTGGCCGATGCCACCCGGCGCAAGGTTTTGATGGTGCTCGAAGACTCGCTCGCCCAGGCGTTGCCCGGACTCGAAACCCGCATCGAAACCTATTTTTCCAGCCACGCCGACCGCCTACAGCTCGTCCGCCCGCCGCTGTTCGTTTGCGGCGGCGAAAGCGCCAAAAACTCCCTGACGCTGGTCACCGACATCCTTTCACAGATTGATCGCCACCACCTTGACCGCCATTCGTATCTGATTGCCGTCGGCGGCGGCGCGCTGCTGGACGTCGCCGGTTTTGCCGCCACCACCGCGCACCGCGGCTTGCGCCTCGTGCGCATCCCGACAACGACTTTGAGCCAGGCCGACTCCGGCATCGGCGTGAAAAACGGCATCAATGCCTTCGGCAAAAAGAATTTCATCGGCACCTTCGCGCCGCCGTTCGCCGTTATCAACGATTTCAACCTGCTCGCCACGCTCGAACCGCGCGACAAACGCGCCGGTTACGTCGAAGCCGTCAAGGTCGCCTGCATTCGCGACCGCGCCTTCTTCGAGGAAATCGAGCGCGCGGCGGACAAGCTGGCGGCCTTCGAGCCGGCTGCCATGAAGCGATTGATTCATCGCTGCGCCGAATTGCATCTCGACCACATTGCCACGAGCGGCGACCCGTTTGAAACCGGTTCGGCGCGTCCGCTCGATTTCGGCCACTGGTCGGCGCACAAACTGGAGCAGCTCTCCGATTTCCAGATCTGCCACGGCGAAGCCGTCGCCGTCGGCATCGCGCTCGACGTGCTTTACTCGCGCAACATCGGCCTGCTGGACGCGGCGTCCGCCGGACGGATTTTGAATTTGCTCGCGCGGCTTGGCTTCAAATTGTTCGCCTATGAATTGTTGAACGCCGACGCCGGGGACCACCTGCAAATCCTGAACGGCCTTGAAGAATTCCGCGAACACCTCGGCGGCGAACTGACCATCACGCTTTTGAAGGAAATCGGGTGCGGCGTGGAAGTTCACGAAATGAATCTGCCTAAGGTCGTTGAAGCCATTCACGAACTGCGGGAACGTTGCATGGGCCAAACCCGAACATGAATGGTTGGAGTTCAAGCTTTGGCTTGTCCAAAAACACGCTGAAGCGTGAACTCCAACGCTGCGCGAAACCATGAACCGGCTCGCCGTCATCAACGTCGTCGGCCTCACCGAATCGCTCATCGGCGAACACACCCCGCGCATCGCGGAATTCCAAAGGCGTGGTGGCGGTGGCGCCACCGCCACCATCATCCCGGCGTTTCCCGCCGTCACCTGCACCGCGCAATCGAATTATCTCACCGGCAAGACGCCGTCGCAGCACGGCATCGTCGGCAACGGCTGGTTCAACCGCGAGCTTGCCGAGGTCCAATTCTGGAAGCAGTCGAACCACCTGGTGCAGCAGCCAAAAATCTGGGATACATTGAGGGAACGCTTCACGCTTCACGCTTCACGCTTCACGGTTTCAAATCTGTTCTGGTGGTTCAACATGCATTCCACTGCGGATTATTCCATCACGCCGCGTCCGATGTATCCCACCGATGGCCGGAAGATTTTCGACATTTACACCTGGCCGTATTCCATCCGCACGGAAATCAAGCGCGACCTTGGCGAATTTCCGTTCTTCGGTTTTTGGGGGCCGGCGGCGGGCATGGACACGCCTCAAGGCAGGGCCGACGCCGCGTCGCGCTGGATTGCCGGATCGGCGAAATGGATTGAAAACAAATATCAGCCGGCGCTGAACCTGATTTATCTACCGCATCTCGATTACAATTTGCAACGGCATGGTCCGTTTGTCGTAGGAGACGAGGTAACGAGTCTCACTTCAAAAATCGGAAATCGGAAATCGGAAATCGGAAATAAATTAGAGCCTCCTCACGTCGGCTCCTACAAAATCAATCCCGCCATTATTCCCGATTTGCGGGCGATTGATGCCATTATCGGTGACCTCATCCAATTTTTCAGCCAGCGCGGCGTGCGGGTCGTGTTGCTTTCCGAATACGGCATCACGAACGTGGACACGCCGATTCATTTGAATAGGGTTTTCCGCGAGCGGGGCTGGCTGACGGTGAAGGACGAACTCGGTCTGGAAATCCTCGACGCCGGTGCGAGCCGGGTTTTTGCCGTGGCGGATCATCAGGTCGCGCATATTTACTTGAATGACAATTCGCTGGAAAAATCCGTGCGTGTGGTTTTGGAACAGACTCCCGGCATGGAAAAGGTTTTGGGTGAGGCTGAAAAAGCTACGGCGGGCATTGCACATCCGCGCGCCGGCGATTTGATTGCCGTCGCCGAGGAAAATGCGTGGTTCACCTATTATTACTGGCTCGATGATGCGCATGCGCCGGATTTTGCGCGGACGGTGGACATCCATCGCAAGCCGGGCTACGACCCGGTGGAACTGTTTCTCGACCCGAAAATTCTGCTGCCGAAATTGAAAATCGCCTGGCGGCTGCTGCAAAAGAAACTCGGGTTCCGGATGTTGATGGACGTGGTTCCGCTCGATGCGGCGCTGGTGAAAGGTTCGCACGGCCGGCGGCCGGCGGACAAAAAAGACTGGCCGGTGTTCATCACCGAACGGCCGGAATTTTTGGGCGCGAAGGAAATTGAATCAACAGATGTTTTTCACATCCTGCGGCGGCATCTTTTGGATTAACGCCGACGTCTGGACATGCCGAAGTGGTAGCCGCCGTGGACGCGCGCGCCGCGGGCTTTGCCGGGAAAACCGCCCTTGGGCTGCCCGGGTTTTCCTTCCTCAAACAGCATGGTGTAGGTGTAGTTGAAATTTTCCAGCTTCACGCGCGGGATTTTCTGGCTGATGAAACGTTCGATGGCAAACACGTGGCTGGCGTCCTCGGCGGTCATGATGGTGAAGGCGTCACCGCTGTGTTCCGCGCGGCCGGTGCGCCCGATGCGGTGGATATAATCCTCCGGATGCTGCGGCACGTCGTAGTTGATGACGTGGCTCACCTCCGCGATGTCGAGTCCGCGCGCGGCGATGTCCGTGGCGACGAGCACCTCGAATCGTCCGTCGCGGAAACCCTTGAGGGCCTGCTCGCGTTCGCGCTGGGTGCGGTTGGAATGCAGCACCGCCACGGCGTGATTGTTCCGCTTGAGCAAACCGGCGATGCGGTCCGCGCCGTGCTTCGTCCGGCAGAAGATGAGCACCGAGTTGTAATTCACGCGCGCCAGCAGTTGAAGCAGCAGGTCGGATTTTTGCGAATCGGAGACGGGATAAATGACATGCTTCACCGTTTCAGCCGGCGTCCGGCGTGCGCCGATCTCGATGGTTTCCGGATTTTTCATCGCCCATTGGATGAGCGTTTCGATCTGCGGCGGAATCGTCGCGGAAAACAGCGCGGTGTGGCGCTGACGCGGGCAGCGGTCGAGGATGCGGCGCACGTCCGGAAGAAATCCCATGTCCAGCATCCGGTCAGCCTCGTCGAGTACGAGAAACTGGACCTTGTCCAGCCGCACCGTGCCGCGTTCGAGATGGTCGAGCAAACGGCCCGGCGTGGCGACGACGATGTCGGTGCCGGCGCGCATTTCGTCGTTTTGCCGCCCGTACCCGACGCCGCCGAAAACGACGGTGGTTTTCAAATTGGTGAAGCGCGCGTAATCGTGGATGGCGGTTTCCACCTGTGCGGCGAGCTCGCGCGTCGGTTCGAGAATGAGCGCGCGCGGACCGGGCGCGTGCTGGCCGAGCTTCGTGAGAATGGGCAACGCGAACGCGGCGGTCTTGCCGGTGCCGGTTTGCGCGCTGCCGATGAGGTCGCGTCCGGCGAGCACGAGCGGAATGCCGCGGAGTTGGATGGGCGTGGGCGTGACGTAACCCGCCGCGCGCACCCCTTCGAGAACTGCCGGAGAAAGACCCAACTTAATGAAAGGCATGGGGCAGGTTAACAGTATGGCGGATTAATGAAAGCAGGGAATTCGGTCGGAGGGGCGAGTTACACAACCCCCAAATTTGAAATCAAAACGATTGGTCTCGTATAACTCGACCCTCCGATAAAATTATCATGACGGCGACTCAACAGCTTCCTCGGTCGTTTTATCGGGAGGCGTAATGACGGATTCAGCCGGTGCGATCTCAACCGCCGCCGCCGGTTCGGTTGCGGGGACCGGAGCTTCCGTTGGCGGTGGAACTTCCGGTGCCGGTTCAGCCACCGGCTCCGGTTCGGACGCCGGAATTTCCGCCTCGGTCAAAACCGGAATTTCACTCGACGATTCAACCGCGGTGGCAGCGGCTTCGCCTTCCGCGGCGGGTTTTTCCCCGGCGGATTTCTTTTCCGGTTTTGGCGGCCTGGGCACGGGTTTTTTGGCCGTGTCCATCCGGCCGTCGGCAAATTCAATCACGTGCCCCTGATGCACGAGCCAGTGCAAATCGGCGATGACCGCGGTCTGCTCCGGTGTCGGCTCGGCGGCGGCAGCGGTGGTGGCACGGGCATCTTGCCCGTGAGTTTCTTCGGATCGAACAGGCGAGGACGCCTGTGCCACTACTGTGGGCGCCGGCGTTTCGGGTTTGATCTGGATGACCGCTGGCGACGGCGCGAGGGCTTCAATCAAATGCCGCCGCGTGCATTTCGGATGTGCGTTGATGTGGCCGACGATGCGTTTGATGCTTTCCGAAACCGGCGTGGTTTCGAGGTCGAGAAATTGCGGGCGGGCGACGGAAACGTGGGTAAACGTCCGGTTGACCTTGAAGAAATGCAGGCCATGCGCGGTGAATTGCCGGCTGAGGCCGGTGGCCAGTTGCAGCGGAAAATATTTCTGCCGCTCCCAATCGTCGCGCACGAGCTGCTGCAATTCCCGGCACCGCAGGTTGCGGCTCAAAACCCCGCCGACCACGTGTGATTCCACCGGCTTGATGATTGCGTCCTTGTGGACGGCGCGGAAATGTTTCTCCACCTCCTCCCGGTTCGGAAGCTTGAGCGGCTCCGGCACGTTGAGACAGGTGTATTCGGTAGTGAAACTTTGATCCTCGACCCACTTTTTGACGACCGCCTCGTCACGGACAATTTTGATGCGCGCCTTGAAGACCTCGAACGGCATCCGGGAAAAACGCTCGGTGTGCAGCTTGCGGAGCTGGTTCTGGTAATCGTGATGGTTCGGCGGGCCGAGAATGGCGCCGCTCATGCCGCATTGCGCCACAAACGTGTATTTGCCCTTGGGCGGCTCGATGGCCGTGCGCTCGGCCTGGTAAAACGTCGCGAAATGATTTCTCAGCACGTGCGCCACCGCCTCGTCCTCGCTCAACCACGGCGTGTCATCGAGCGCGCAGGCGAACAGCGGCTGGGCAACCGCGCCGTCCGGTTTTTTCTTCACGTCCAACTGGACGGAATAACGCTCCGGTTTCGCCAGGACGATTTGCGCAATCTGGAACAGCGGGAACGCGCGACCGGTCACCCTGATCTGGCGCGCCAAAGACTCGACGCCTCTTTCGTCGGGTAAAAACGTGACGGTGATTTCCGGCAACGGCGCGGGTGGCGCGGGACGCTCACGACGTTCGCTCCGGTCTTCGCGCGGGGAAAATCCCCGTTTACGGTCGCCGAACTTGGACCCGGAACCCGGCGGACGCGGGCCGCGGCGCTCGCCGAACGGTTCACGGCGCGGACCGCCCCGGCGGCCTTCGCGCTGGCGGTCATCGCGCGCGGCGGGTTCGCCCGCGAACTTCGCGTAGCGATTCGCCGACGGCTTTTCCTGCGCCCACGCGGGCTGGAAAAGCTTCTCCAGATCAATTTCGACGTCAGAAATACTGCTCATGCTTGAAACTACTTGCGGTCATTAAGCTGCCGCGCGTTTGGCAAGAATAGCATCCACAATTTTTTTGGCCAGCGCGGGTTTTTCGGCCATCGCCTTCTGCGCGGCTTCCTTTCCCTGGCCAATCAACTCGCCCTCGAATTGCAGCCACGCGCCTTTTTTGTCCACAACGCCGTTTTCAATCGCCACGTCGAGAACGCTGCCTTCCTTGTTGATGCCGTGATTGTAAACGATATCAAACTCGGCCTCGGCAAACGGCGGCGCGACCTTGTTCTTCACCACCTTGACCCGGACGTGATTGCCGGTGGCGTTGCCGGCGGCGTCCTTGAGCGTTTCCTTGCGGCGGATGTCGAGCCGCACGCTCGCGTAAAATTTGAGAGCCTTGCCGCCGGGCGTCGTTTCGGGATTGCCGAACATCACCCCGACCTTTTCGCGCAATTGATTGGTGAAAATGCAGGTCGTCTTCGACTTGGCCAGAATCGCGGTGAGCTTGCGGAGCGCCTGGCTCATGAGCCGCGCCTGCATGCCCATCGTGGCCATGCCCATTTCGCCTTCGAGTTCAGCCTTCGGCACCAGCGCGGCCACGGAGTCAATCACGATGACGTCCAGCGCGTTCGAGCGGGCGAGCGTTTCGCAAATCGTCAGCGCCTCCTCGCCGCTGTCCGGCTGCGACACCAGCAGGTCGTCGAGGTTCACGCCGAGCTTTTTCGCGTAGCCCGGATCCAGCGCGTGTTCGGCGTCAATGAACGCCGCCAGTCCGCCGGTCTTTTGTGCGTTGGCGATGACGTGCAGCATGAGCGTGGTCTTGCCCGAGGATTCCGGCCCGAAAATTTCCACGACCCGGCCGCGCGGGATGCCGCCGACGCCGAGCGCAAGGTCCAGCGCCAGCGCGCCGGTCGGAATCACGTCAATTTTGACCTGCGCCCGCGCGTCGCCAAGGCGCATGATGCTGCCTTCGCCGTAACTTTTGGTGATGGTGGAGATGGCCGCTTCGAGTTCCCGCGAGTGCGACGTGGCGGTTTTGGTCTCGGCCGCGGATTTTTCAGCCGTTTTGGGTGCCATAAAATTTTGCGTTGGTTGCCGCTGGGTTTTCAGCCCGCCGACGATAATGAATCGGGGTGGAATAGTCAAATGCCGGTTGCGGCAGGCAGCGGTATAATTTGGAACGCCGGGCACCGTCCCGGCTCGAAGGTGATTTCCAATTCAAACTTGTCGAGGCGGTGCCCGGCGCTCCATTCAGGCAAAACCACCGCCTTGCGCAAATGACAGAATTGTCATCCGCCGTTCAGCGGGCGTTCATCTCCGGGAGGTTTCATGGTGGCGTCTGAATTTTCACAACAACAAACATTAACTCAAAACCAAACTATGAAAATTAACTGGATTATCTGTTCCGCGCTGGCCGCCGGCCTGTTGACCGGCTGCATCAACATAAACTATGGGGGCCATAAAGGGCACGGCAAGAAATGTGAGCAGGGCGAGCAACAGGAGAAAAAGGGCGAGAAAGGTGAGAAGGGCGAAGCTAAAAACAAGGAAGCCTCACAGGCCAAGCTCATGGCCGAAGCCAAGGTGAGCAAGGAAACCGCCCAGCAAACCGCGCTGGCCAAAGTGCCCAACGGCACGGTCAAGGAAGGCGAACTGGAGAAGGAAAACGGCAAGCTGCAATGGTCGTTTGACGTCGCCACGCCGGATTCCAAGGACATCACGGAGGTGAACGTGGATGCCGTTACCGGCGACGTGATTTCCGTGGACAAGGAATCAGCGGAAAGCGAAGCGAAGGAAGCCGGCGAGGGCGGCGCAAAAGCGAAAGAAGGGGAAAAAGGCGAGGACAAGGAGTGACCTCCAACTGGTTCGCCAAAATCAAAGGCCGGTTGTGAATAACCGCCGGCCTTTGTTTGTTGACGCCACCGCCACAACGCGCAAAAGTTTCCGCGACAAGTTCAATCAAAACCAATTCTTACATTGAAAAAAATTATTCTGCCAGTTCTGTTCAGTCTCGCCGTCGCGGTTTGCCGCGCCGACGGCCCTTACCACTTCATCAAGGAAATCCCCGTCGGCAGCGACGGCGGGTGGGATTACTGCTCCGTGGATTCGGCGGGCCAGCGCCTCTACGTATCGCACGGGACCGAAGTGGTGGTGATTGACCTCACCAGGGACCAGGTCGCCGGTGTCATCACCAATACGCCGGGCGTGCATGGCCTGGCGCCCGCGCCGGAGCTGGGACGCGGCTTTGTCAGTTGCGGCCGGGAAAACAAGGCGGCCATCGTTGACCTGAAAACGTTGCAGATACTTTCCAAGGTGGACACCGGACAAAACCCTGACGGCATGTTGTTCGAGCCGGGGCAGCAGGAGGCTTACATGTTCAATGGACGCAGTCAGTCGGCGACGGTGATTGACGCGAAGGCCGGCAAGGTCGTTGCCACCATTCCCCTGGGTGGCAAGCCGGAGTTTGCCCAGGCCGACCCGAAGGCCGGGCGCGTTTACGACAACCTCGAAGACAAGAGCGAGGTGGTGGCGATTAACACCAAGACGCACGCGGTGGTGAACCGCTGGCCCATCACGCCCGGCGAGGAGGCTTCCGGCATGGCGATTGACGTGGCGAACCACCGGCTGTTTCTCGGCTGCGGCGGCAGCAAGACGATGGTGATGATGGACAGCGCCAGCGGCAAAGTCATCGCCTCGGTGCCCATCGGACAGGGCGTGGATGCCAGTGCGTTTGATCCCGGCACCGGCCTGGCGTTCAGTTCCTGTGGCGACGGCACGGTCACCATCGCGCATGAGGACACGCCGGACAAGCTCACCGTGGTGCAGACCCTGGAAACCCAACGCGGCTCGCGGACCATGACGATTGATCCCGCCACCCACAAGATTTACCTGGCGGCGGCCAAATTCGAGGCTCCGGCGGAGGGCCAGCGCCGCGGGCGGATGGTCCCGGGCACGTTCAAAATCCTGGTGTATGGGATGGACGAGTCCGCGGGCAAATAACCGCGCTGTGGTCTTGTCCGGCTAACAGGTGGGTGACGAAACTGTCATCCGCGCGCAGCGCGACGCTAGCGACTCATGCGACGCTTTTTGAAAATACCGGTTGTCGCGGTTGCCCTCGCCGTCCTCGCCCTCGTGGCCGGCGTCTGGTGGTGGCACGCACGGAACAACTCTCAATTGTCATTTCGCACGGCGGTCGTGAAACGCGGTGATGTCGCAGCCACCATCAGCTCCAGCGGCACCATTGAACCGAGTGAAACGGTGGACGTGGGCGCGCAAGTCGCCGGGCGGATCACGACTTTCGGCACGGACATCGCCAGCCAGACGATTGACTACAACTCGGTGGTGGAGCGTGGCGCCGTGCTGGCGAAGATTGACGATTCGGTTTATGCCGCCGATCTCTCCGTCGCCAAGGCGGGTGAATTGACCGCCGCCGCAAATCTCGAACAGATGAACGCGAAACTCGACCAGGCCGAGGCGGAATGGAAACGCGCGCAAGAGTTATTCAATAACAAATTGATGGCGGAGGTGGATTACGATACCGACAAGGCGAATTATGAAGTTGCCAAGGCAAATGTCTCCGTCGCCAAGTCGGGTATCGCACAAGCGCAAGCCGATTTGGACAAGGCGCAGCGGAACCTGGATTTCTGTGTCATCAAATCGCCGGTCACGGGTGTCATCATTGATCGTCGCGTGAACATCGGTCAGACCGTCGTGTCCAGCCTCAACGCGCCGAGCCTTTTCCTCATCGCCCAGGATTTGACGAAAATGCAAATCTGGGTGGCGGTGAACGAGGCGGATGTCGCACGGATCAAGCCCGGCGCGCCGGTCACCTTCACCTGCGACGCCTTTCCGGGCCGGCAATTCGAGGGCACGGTCGGCAAGGTGCGCCTGAATGCCACGATGACACAAAACGTGGTGATGTATACGGTGGTGGTGAACACGGAAAATGCGGACAAGGTTTTGCTGCCTTACCTGACCGCCAACGTGGATTTTACCGTGAGCAATCAAACCAATGCCCTGCTGGTCCCCAACGCGGCATTGCGCTGGTCGCCATCGTCGCCTAACGAGATAGCGGCCGACGCGCGTTCGCAAAATCCGGTTGACCCGCCGGCTGACAATCCGTCCGGTGCCAAAGGCGCAAAGAGAAGCAAGGGCGTCGTCTGGTTGAAGGACGGCGAATTCGTCCGGCCCGTTGAGGTGAAGGTCGGAACTTCGGATGGTTCCAACACCGCCGTCACAGCCGATAATCTGAAAGAGGGTGAAGAGGTCGTCACGGGCGAAACCACGGGACCGGAGCAGGGTGTGACCCAAAACCCTTTCGTGCCCCACTTTATCAGGCGCTGAACGAACGTGAATACTTTCCATGGAACCCTGCGGATGGCCTTGCGTGCCTTGCGCCGCAATATCATGCGCTCGGTGCTGACTTGTCTGGGCATCATCATCGGCATCGCTGCCGTCATCGCCATGATGGAGATTGGCCGCGGTTCCTCCTATTCCATCGAGCAGACCATTGCCAGCCTGGGCGCCAATGTCATCCAGATGGATCCCGCGCACATGATGATCGCCGGCATCAATTCAGGCGCCGGCGGGCAACCGACCCTCACGCCCATGGATGCTGACGCCATCCGCCAAAATTGCAGCGCCATCAAATGGGTTGCTCCCAGCGTGGACTGCCGCGCCCAGATCATTTATGGCAATCGCAACTGGAATCCAGGCCGCATCCTCGGCACGACGCTGGATTACCTGGTGGTTCGGAACTGGCCACTTTCCGACGGAGAATGTTTCACGGAACAAGATGTGCGCAGTGCGGCGGCCGTCTGCATCATCGGGCAGACCATCGCCAAGCAATTGTTCGGCGGCGAATCTCCGCTCGGGAAGCAAATCCGCGTCAAGGACGTCGGGATGAGAATCGTCGGCGTCTTGAGCCGGAAAGGGCCGAATATGATGGGGCAGGACCAAGATGACTTCCTCGCCGCTCCTTGGACCACCATCAAGTTTCGCGTGACCGGCGTCCGGCAAAACGGACAGTCTGCGAGCGCTGCCACCGCGTCCAGCGGGGTCAATTCCCTCAACCAGCTTTATCCGAACCAATCGGTTGCGCTTTATCCCCAACAAGACCCGATTCAGGCCGCCGACACGCCGCAGGTGACGCGGTTCTCGGACATAGACGACATCTGGATGTCCGCCGACACGCCGCAGGACATCCCGAAGGCCGTTCGCCAGATCACCGTCCTGATGCGCGAACGGCATCATATTCAAGCCAGCGATCTGGATAATCAACCCGGCACGCTGGACGATTTCCGGGTTCACAATCTGACCGAAATCTCGCAGGCGCTCGCCTCCACCAGCGGCGTGATGACCAAGCTTCTCCTCATCGTGGCATTGATTTCGCTGGTCGTTGGCGGCGTTGGAATCATGAACATCATGCTGGTATCCGTCACCGAACGGACGCGGGAGATTGGATTGCGCATGGCCGTCGGCGCCCGGTCGCGCGACATTCTTCGGCAGTTTCTGGTGGAGGCGGTGGTGCTTTGTCTGGCTGGCGGCATTGCCGGAATTTTGCTGGGGCGCGGGGTGTCGCTCGCCGTCACGGCCCTGTTGCATTGGCCGACCATGCCGTCCGTGCCGGCAATTATTGCCGCTGTCGCAGTGTCGGTTACCGTCGGAATCGCTTTTGGATTTTATCCGGCATGGAAAGCCTCGCGCCTCGACCCGATTGAAGCGCTGCGGTATGAGTAATTGCTCCGGCTGTTAGATGACAACACTGTCACTCGCACTTAATGGAAAGTTCATGGGGCTGGTTTATTGTTCGATGAACGGTCGGAAAACCATCGGATCAGAAAATCAAAAACAAACACATGAAAAGTAAAATCTCTTTTGGGGTTGTGTTGGCCGCCGGTTTGATGACGGGCTGCGCAAATATGAATTCAACAAAAACCGCCCAAACGGAATTGCCGGAATTTTCCCATCCACGCGAAATCACGAATCCCTATCTGCCGCTGGCATCGCTCAAACAGGACGTTTTGCAAAATGAAAACGAACGCGTCGAGCGCACCGCGCGGCCGGAAGTTCATAAAACATTCCAGGTCGGCGGGCAAACCGTCGAGGCGCTCACGGTGGAAGACCGCGAATTCAACGCCGGCGGTGAGTTGACCGAAGCGACGCTGGATTATTTTGCGCAGGACGACAACGGCAATGTTTATTATCTGGGCGAAGACGTGGACGAATACAGCCACGGAAAAATCACCGGCCACAGCGGCGCGTGGCTGTTCGGCAATGATACACAAAAACTCGGCCTGCTGATACCCGCGCATCCCAAAGTCGGCGACAAGTTCAAATCCGAGGACGCTCCGCCCATCACCTGGGAGGCAGACGAGATTGTTTCGCTTTCTGAAACGGCGACGGTCCCGGCGGGAACTTTTCAAAATTGTCTGAAAATCAAGGAGCGCGCCTCCGACGGCGATATGGAATACAAGCTTTACGCACCAGGTGTCGGCTGCGTGGAAGAAATCGAGGGGAAAACCCCGCTGTCGCTGCAATCACACGCGACGAAATAAAGTTGGAGCCGTGCTGACATGAATGCGAAAAAAATCCTTGTTCCAGGTCTGGCGGTCGCGCTCATGGCCGCCGTTGCGAGTGTGATCATTGCCAATCTCAAAATCGCGCCCCCGATTGCATTGCCCCGCGTCACTCAACCGGCAACGAAGCCGGCCGTTTCCGAATCAACACCGGCTGCGAAAATTCCGGTGTCTGAAGGTAAAACGCAAATTCCGCCGGCTCCGGCGAACGTTCAGCAGGTTGTGAAGCCGCAAACGGTCGCCGCCCAAACCGCGCTGCCCGCAAACGCGAACGGGCCGCAGGATCCCACGGCGCGCATGGCGTTGAGTTTCGTGGGAGCGGATCCTGTTGCCGAGGCCTATTGGATCGGCGCGATCAACGATCCAAGCCTTTCCGCCGACGAGCGGCAGAATTTGATCGAGGATCTGAACGAGGACGGTTTATCCGACCCAAAACACCCCGGCCCGGAAGATCTGCCGTTGGTTTTGAACCGGATTCAACTTATCGAACAACTTGCGCCCAATGCCATGGATCAGGTCAACGCGGATGCTTTCGCGGAAGCTTACAAGGACCTCCTGGACATGCTGGCCGGCAAGCCGGTGCAATGACGAAAAGATTTCGCCGCCTCGTGATTGTGATATAATCTCTTGCCGATGCGCATCCTGGTCGTTGAAGACGAAAAGAAGACGGCGTCATTTGTCCGCAAGGCGTTGCAGGCCGAAGGTTTCGCGGTGGATGTTTGCCACAACGGCGATGACGCGCTCGCCGCGACGCGAGCGACGCCCTTCGACGGCATCGTGCTCGACATCATGCTGCCGGGCCGTGACGGTTTGAGCGTGTTGCGCCTGTTGCGCGAACGCAAAAACACCACGCCCGTCCTGCTTCTGTCCGCGCGCGGCGAAGTCAATGAACGTGTCGAAGGTTTGAACACCGGCGCGGACGATTATCTGCCAAAACCTTTTGAACTCGTCGAACTCGTCGCCCGTGTCCGCGCCCTGACGCGCCGCGGCGGCGAAAACAAATCCGCCGTGCTGCGCGTCGCGGATTTGACGCTCGACACACTGACGCGCCAGGCGCAACGCGGCGAAACAAAAATCGAGCTGACCGCACGCGAATACCGGCTGCTCGAATTTCTCATGCGCTCGGCGGGCCGGCTGTGCGGGCGCATGATGATTCTCGAAAAAGTCTGGGACTACGATTTCGATCCCGGCACGAACCTCGTGGACGTTTATGTCAAGCGCCTGCGCGAAAAAATTGACGCGGACTTCGAACCCAAGCTGCTCCACACCGTCCGCGGCGCGGGCTACATGTTGAAGGAAGCGCCATGACCATCCGCACGCGCTTGAGTTTGTGGTATGCCGCCATCATGTTTATCGCGTTGATGGTCATGGGCAGCCTGCTTTATTATCAACTCATCATCGAGCCGCGCCACGAAATGCAGCGGCATAACCATGAACGGGGCGAAGAAGAAGGGGTTGACCCTGATGTTTTTGAAGACGTGACGAGCATCGTGCTGTGGTGCGGCGTGCCGGCGGCGCTGCTCGCGCTGGCCGGCGGCTGGTGGCTCATGAAAAAATCCCTCGCGCCCGTCGCCACCCTCACATGGGCGACGGAAAAAATCAGCGCCCAAAATTTGGGCGACCGGCTGCCACGCACGGGCAACGGCGACGAACTGGACCGGCTCACGGAGGTTTTCAACGGCATGCTGGCGCGGCTCGACGATTCGTTCAATCGCACCCGCGAATTCACGCTGCACGCCTCGCACGAACTCAAGACGCCGCTGACGGTCCTGTGCGGCGAGGCGGAAATCGCCTCGCGCGACGAATCACTCCCGCCCGCCGAGCGCGAACGCGCCGCCAGCCAGCTCGACGAATTGCGCCGCCTCGCGCGCATCGTGGACGGCCTCACGCTGCTGGCCAGGGCCGACGCTGGACAAATCACGCTGGCGATGGAACCGGTGAAACTGGATGAACTGGTGCGGGATAATTTCGCCGACGCGCAGATTCTCGCCGAGCCGCACGGCATTTATGTTGAACTCTCAGCTTGCGAGGAGATTGCCGTGCGCGGCGACCGCCATCGTTTGCGCCAGCTCCTGTTGAACCTCGCCGACAACGCCGTCAAATACAATCAGCCACAGGGTCGCGTGATGATGAGTTTGCGGCGCGCCGGCGACATGGTGGAATTCACCATTGCGAACACCGGGCCGGGAATTCCGCCGGAAGTTTTGCCGCGCGTTTTCGACCGCTTCTTTCGCGGCGACCCGGCGCACAGCCCGACGGTGGACGGCTGCGGTCTCGGCTTGAGCATCGCCAAATGGATTGTCTCCGCGCATCGCGGGACGATCCAAATCGAGTCCGTGCCCTCCAAACTTACCACCGTCACTGTGCGCCTGCCGCTGGACACAAAATAAATGAAACATCGAACATTCAACATTCAACATCGAACATACAATTTGCGGCGCGCGCCGTTCGCAAATTTCATTGGGCGTTGGATGTTCGATGTTCGATGTTGGATGTTCCTTGCTTCGGTTCTTGTCTTTGCCGGTTGCGCCACGTTCCATTCGCAGCCGGTTTCGCCGGAGAAAACCGCTGCCGCCTTCGACGCGCGGTCGTTGAGCGACGAAAATTTGCATGCATTTCTCGAGACCAATCACGTCACCGGCGACTGGCCGCGAGATTCCTGGGACTTGAACGCGCTCACGCTCGTCGCATTTTATTATCAGCCGGCGCTGGCCGAGGCGCGGGCGCAATGGGCGGCGGTCCAGGCGGCAAAAATCACGGCGGGCGAGCGCCCGAATCCCACCGTCGGCTTCACGCCCACCTACGACACCACCACGCCGCCGCCGTGGATTTTTGGCGTGACGTGGGACATTCCGATTGAGACCGCCGGCAAGCGTGGCAGGCGCATTGCGGAAGCGGAGCATCTTTCCGAAGCCGCGCGCTGGGATTTCGTAGGCGCCGCGTGGCAGACGCGCAGCCATGTCCGCGCGGCGCTGCTCAATCTTTACGCCGCGCGCGAAACCGAAGCACTGCTCGCGCGGCAGGAAGCGGCGCAAAGCAACGTCGTCCGGCTGCTCGAAGGCCAGTTTGCCGCCGGCGCGGTGTCCAGTTACGAAGTCACGCAGGCCCGCGTTACGCTGGGCACCACGCGGCTGGCGCGTCAGGATGCCACCGGCCAGTCCGGCCAGGCGCGCGTGCAACTGGCCGGCGCGCTCGGCCTGCCGTTGCGCGCGCTGGACGGCGTGAAATTTTCATTCGACGGGCTGGACCAATTTCCACAGGACCTGACCGCGCCGGAAATCCGGCGTGATGCGATTTTGAACCGAGCCGATGTGCGGAGCGCGCTGGCTGATTACGCCGCCAGCCAGTCCGCGCTCCAGCTTGAAATCGCCAAACAATATCCTGACCTCCATCTCGGCCCCGGCTACGAACTGGATCAAACCGACAACAAATGGTCGCTCGGCGTTTCTTTGGATTTGCCGGTTCTAAATCATAATCAAGGTCCGGTCGCCGAGGCAAAGGCGAAACGCGCCGCCGCCGCCGCGCATTTTCTGACGGTGCAAACCACCGCCATCGCCGAAATTGACAGCGCACTGGCCGGTTACGACGCGGCGCTGCAAAAATCGGCGACGGCAAAAACGTTGCTGGATGATTTTCAGAAACAACTGGATTCCGTCCACGCGCAGGCGCAGGCGGGCGAAGTGGAGCCGCTGACTTTGGCCAACGCCGAAGCCGAATACGCCACCGGCGCGCAAAGCCGGCTCGACGCGCTCGTCAAGGCGCAGCAGGCGCTCGGCCAGTTGGAGGACGCCGTCCAAAGTCCGTTGACGCTGGCGCCGGACACGATTCGCGCCGCGGAAAATAATTCACCCGAAACTCCCAACCATTCTTCCAAATGAGTCGAAAACAAATCATCACGGGCATTGTCGTCTTGGCCGCGGGGCTGGGCGTCGTTGCGCTCATCAAATCGCGCGGCCCGGCCGCCGCGTCCGACGAAGAAACAACGCCGAGCGTCGTCACGGTCCAGGTTGGCGCGCTCACAAACGTTACGCTGCATCGTTACGTCGAAGGCTATGGCACGGTTGAACCCGCGCCCGCCACGGCGGAGCAACCGGCGGCTGGCGCGACACTGGCCGCGCCGGTCGCGGGAGTCGTTGCGAAGGTCAACGTCGTCGCCGGCCAGCAGGTCAACAAGGGTGACGTGCTGGTGGAGTTGAATTCGGGCGCGATGACGGCGGATTTCGCGGAACAGGCTGCGGCCCGACAGGAAAAATTATACGCGCAACAAGACACTTCTTTGAAAAATTTGCAGGATGCCGGGGCGCAACTCGCTTCGTTGCGCGTCATCGCGCCGTTGTCCGGCACCGTCACGCGCCTCAACGTCAAGCCCGGCGAATCGGTGGACGTAAATACAATTGTGGCCGAGGTGATTGACCTGAACCGGCTTGCGGTGAGCGCGAGTATCCCGGCGGCAGAGGCGAATGATTTGAAAACCGGCGAGGAAGTGCAGGTGTTGACCGACCCGCCGGCAACCGCGACGCTGGCGTTCATCAGCCCGGCGGTGGACATGGCCAGCGGCACGGTTTTAACGCGCGCGACGCTGGCGGTGGACAGCGGATTGCGTCCCGGACAGTTTGTTCAATTGCGCGTGGTCACAGCAGTTCACACCAACTGCCTCGCCGCGCCGATTGAAAGTGTCGTGACGGATGAAAGTGGTCACAGCGTCATCGCGCTGGTCAAGGGCGACGAGGCGACACAAATGCCGGTGCAAACGGATTTGCGCGAGGACGGCTGGGTGGAAATTGCCGGGACCGGAATCAAGGCAGGCGATTCCGTCGTGACGATTGGCGCTTATGGTTTGCCGGAGAAAACAAGGATCCAAGTCGTGAATCCGACTGGTAAACAATGAAATTGGGCCATGGTGGCGTTGACGTCGCTTTTGCGGGGAAAATGACTAATTCCTAAATCCTAATGACCAAAGAATTCCCAATGACGAAATTCAAGAACGTTTCGCGGCGCGCTTTCAGGTATTGGTCATTCGGATTTTGTCATTCCTTCGTCATTATGGTTTCGTCATTAGTCATTCCCAAAGGGCGATTGATTTATTCCAAATAATTTCGAATGACCTCCACCACTTCATTCCTGGGCCGGTTCGCCACGCGGCACGCGTTGTCCATCACGTTCATCGCCGTGGCGTTGTGCCTGGCGGGCGTGTTGTCAGCTCTGCGGATGCCGTCGTCAGTGTTTCCGCAGACCAATTTCCCGCGCGTCGTCATCCTCGTGGACAACGGCATCATGCCCGCCGACGAAATGATGGCCACCGTCACGCGGCCCATCGAGGAGGCGATGAAGGACATTCCGGGCGCGGTGTCCGTGCGCTCGGCGACCAAGCGCGGCTCGGCCCAAATCAATATTTTCTTCAACTGGCGCGTGGACATGGAGCGCTCGGAACTTTACGTGCTGGGCCGGCTGTCGCAAATCCGCGGCGATTTGCCCGCAACCGCCGGGACCGAGGTCGAGCGCGTGACGTTCTCGGCATTTCCCATCATCGGCATCAGCCTCACCAGTTCCAATCGCGACATCATGGACCTGTGGGAGACGGCGAATTACCAGTTGAAACCGCTCTTCCTGCAAATCCCCGGCGTCGCGAAGGTGGAAATCCTTGGAGGCCACGTGCCGGAATATCACGTCGTCGTGGACCCGCTGAGACTACAGGCCGCCGGTCTCGGTTTGCCGGACGTGAGCGACGCGCTGGCGAAAAACAACCTCGTCGCGCCCGCTGGCATGATCGAGGAAAATTATCACCTTTACCTCACGACGGTGGATGGACGCGCGCATTCGCCGGAGGACATCGGAAACGTGGTGATTGCCGTTCGCGGCGGGCATCCGATTTGCATCCGGGACGTGGCGCGCGTCGAGCGCGGGCCGGCACCGGCCTTCACCGTTGTCACCGCGCAGGGCCGCAACGCCGTTTTGCTCAATGTCCAAAGCCAGCCCGACGGCAGCACGCTGGACATAGCCGCCGCATTGAAAACGAAAATGCGGCAGCTCCAGCAGGAACTGCCGCCGGACATGCACCTCGACTTTTTCTACGACCAGTCGCAGTTTGTGCGCGATTCCGTGGGCAGCGTCTGGGACGCCATCATTTTCGGCCTCATCTTGTCGGTGTTCATCCTTTATTTCTTCCTGAAAAACTGGGGCAGCGTGTGGACCGCCATCGTTACAATTCCCATCACGGTGCTGATTACGTTCGTCGCCATGAAACTGGCGAACATGAGCTTCAACATGATGACGCTCGGTGGCATCGCGGCGTCCATCGGCCTCATCATTGACAACGCCATCGTCGTCGTGGAGGCGATGTGCGTGAAAATCGCCGCCGGGCGGCCGCGGCTGGCGGGGATCCAGGAGGCCATCGGCGAAATTTTATATCCGCTCATCGGCTCGACACTGACGCCGGTGGTGGTGTTCATTCCGCTGGCGTTTTTGACCGGCGTTGCCGGCGTGTTCTTCCGGGCGCTGGCGCTGACGATGGTCGTGTCTCTGCTCGTGTCGCTGGTTCTGGCGCTGACGCTCACGCCTTCGCTGGCGGCGTGGTTCATCCGTGACCGCGAAAAAATGGAGCACGGCCACGCGCCGAAGAGTCTGGAAGGCGGATTCCTGCTGACGCAGGTCATCCGGATTTACGAATTCGCCGTGCGCGCTGCGCTGCGGCATGGCTGGCTGACCATGCTCGCGTGCGGGCTGATCTTCGCCGGAGGCGTGGGCATTTACCGGCAATTGGATTCCGATTTCCTGCCTGATTTCGACGAGGGTGGTTTTGTCATTGATTACTGGTCGCCACCCGGCACGAGCCTTACGGAAACCTCGCGCATTCTCAACGAGGCGGAGGAGATTTTACGCGCCAACCCGGATGTCGAGGGTTATTCCCGGCGGCTCGGCGCGGAAATGGGCATGTTCATTACCGAGCCGTATCGCGGTGACTTTGCGGTCAAGCTCAAGGCCAGCCGCCAGCACACGACGGAGGAGGTCATCGCCGGATTGCGCCACAAATTCAGCCAGCGATTCCCGATGGTGCGATGGGAATTCCCTGGCATCCTCACCGATGTGATTGGCGACTTGCAACTGACACCCGATCCGATCGAAATCAAATTGTTCTCGCCGGACTTGAAATGGCTCGAACAAACCGCGCCGCGCGTGCAGGAACAAATCAAAACAATTCCCGGCGTCGTGGACACGTTCGATGGCCTGACGGAAACCGGCCCGTCCATCAATCTGCGCGTCCGCCCCGCCGAAGCCGAGCGGTTCGGCTTCACCGCGCAGGACATCGCCGCCGCCGCGAACACCGCGCTGCTCGGTCAGGTTGCCTCCTCCATGCTCGATGGCGACCGCGTGGTCAACATCCGCGTGCTGGACGAACCGTCGAGCGTCAACGGCGTCGCCGCGATGCGCGAATTGCCGCTGCGCACGCCAAGTGGCGCGGTTGTCCGACTGAACCAGGTCGCCGACGTGAGTGTGGAACCGAGTCAAGTCGAGCTGGTCCGCGACGATTTGCGTCAGGACATCATCGTCTCCGCCCGGCTCGAAGGCCGCGATTTGGGCAGTACAATGCGTGAAATCCAGGACAAATTGAGCCAGGACAAATGGCTGCCGCCCGGCACGGTCGAATACGGCGGGCTTTACCAGCAGCAACAGGAATCCTTCCGCAATCTGGTGGTCGTCCTTGCCGCCGCCATCCTGCTGGTGTTCACCGTGCTGGTCATTGAATTCCGCTCCTTCAACGAGCCGGTGGCGATTGTCTTCGGCTCCGTGCTGGCGTTGTTCGGCACGGTCGCCGCATTGTGGATCACAGGCATCACCCTGAACATCGTTTCGATCCTCGGCGCAATCATCGGCATCGGCATCGTGGCCAAGAACGGCATTCTCATGCTCGACTTCGTGCAGCAACTCGAGGCGGGCGGCGCGGAATTGGTGGAGGCGCTGGTGCGCTCCGGCCATCGCCGTCTGCGTCCGGTGCTGATGACCTCGATGGCCGCCGCGCTCGGCATGTTGCCGCTGGCTTATGGCATCGGTGCGGGCGCGGACATGCTGCGTCCGCTGGCCATCGCGGTCATCGGCGCCTTGTGCATCTCCGTGCTGCTGTCGCTCGTCGCGACGCCCGTGGCCTATTATATTTTGCGCTCGTTCAAGAAAGTCACGCCGCCGAAATAAGATTTACCGCGCGGTGGTTTCTGGTTTAATGCCAGCGCCGCAGCGGAAGGGTGGCTGAGTGGTTGAAGGCACCTGACTCGAAATCAGGCTTAGGAGCAATCCTAACGTGGGTTCGAATCCCACCCCTTCCGCCAGCTTTTCTTATTTTAATAATTAGACTTCTTGCTGAACATGAAAAGCGTGATCCATATCACGCTTTTTCTTTCGATTGAACCCGGATTTTAGGAGTCTTGAACCAGTGAGTTCGCTAATTGAACAAAGACTGGCCGATGCGCTTGGGGAATGTGAACGATTGCGCGCTGAAAACCAGCAGCTTCGCGAGCGCTTGGGACTGCCACAGGCCGAAGCGGCGGCTCAATCAACAAATAGCGGTGGTGAATTCAACTCCACTGTGGCTGCGATCATTTCCAAATCTTGTCCTGATGAAAAAGTGAGGTCGTTCCGCAGTCTTTTTCGCGGACGCGAAGATGTTTATGCGGTGCGCTGGGAAGGACGAGATGGCAAGACCGGCTATTCACCCGCCTATAAAAAAATATGGAGCAATTCGTTCCAGAAAAAACCTGATGAACCAAAGGAATACTTCTCGCTGACAGATCAAGTCATCCATGATCACCTGACGGGCAAGCTTACGGCAGGCATTTATCCACTGCTGACCGATGAAACGTGCTGGTTTCTGGCTGCTGATTTCGACAAAACGACATGGCAGGATGATGTGCGGGCATTCCTTGAAACCTGTGCCGAATGGAACATTCCTGCCGCCTTTGAACGGTCGCGTTCTGGGCGCGGTGGTCACATCTGGATTTTCTTTGATGCACCCCTGCCCGCCAGCTTGGCACGAAAACTTGGCGCGGCCATTCTCACCCGAACAATGGAGCGGCGACACCAGATCGGCCTAGACTCTTACGACCGTTTCTTTCCGAGCTAGGACACGATGCCGAAAGGCGGCTTCGGCAACCTCATCGCGCTGCCGTTGCAACACGTGCCACGCAGCCACGGCAACAGTATTTTCCTTGCCGCTGATTTCAATCCGCATCCCGACCAGTGGGCATTCCTGTCGAGCATCCAGCGGATGTCGTTTGCCGAAATTGAAACCTTGGTGCGTGATGCCGAACGCAGTGGTGATATCATTGGCGTCCGGCGTAGCGTCACCGACGATGATTCAAACGAAGACCCGTGGACGTTGCCACCGTCGCGGCGGAAAAAAGATGAACCGATTCCCGGCCCGCTGCCGACAAGTGTAAAAATCATTCGCAGCAATCTTATCTATGTGGAGAAGGAAGGACTGCCCTCTGCGATGTTAAACCGGTTGCACCGGCTGGCTGCATTACAAAATCCAGAATTTTACCGGGCACAGGCAATGCGGCTGTCCACGTTCGGCAAGCCGCGCGTCATCCAGTGCGCGGAGGAATTTCCACGCCACATTGCCTTGCCACGTGGTTGCCTTGATGAAATGACGGGGTTTTTCAAATCACACAATGTCGCGATCCAACTCGACGATCAGCGATTTGTTGGCAGCCCGATTGAGGTGAAATTCCACGGTCAACTTCGCCCCGAACAACAAGCCGCCGCCATTGCCATGCTTGCGTCCGATGACGGCATTCTGTGCGCGACGACCGCCTTCGGGAAAACTGTCATCGCTGCGTGGCTTATTGCCGCACGGAAAGTGAACACCCTTATTCTCGTCCATCGGCGGCAACTGCTGGATCAATGGCGCGAGCGACTTGCGGCATTTCTAAATCTGCCGATCAAAAGCATTGGTCAGATTGGCGGCGGACGGCGACGCGCCACCGGTACTATTGATGTTGCCATCATTCAAAGCCTGAACCGCAAACAAGTTGTGGATGACATGGTTGCCAACTACGGTCACGTCATTGTGGATGAATGCCATCACTTGTCGGCAGTGAGTTTTGAGCAGGTGTTGCGGCAGGTGAAGGCGCGCTACATCACGGGTTTGACTGCCACGCCGCAACGCAAGGACGGGCATCATCCCATCATCGTAATGCAATGTGGACCGATCCGTCATCGCGTGGATGCCAAAGCGCAGACACTCGCGCGACCATTCAAACACCTCGTCATTCCAAGGCCGACCAATTTCCGGTTGCCGCCCACGACTGGAAAGCCGGAAATGCACGAGATTTATGCGGCATTGGCTGGAAACAAGGCCCGTAACGATCTCATCTGTATTGACCTGCTACGCGCCATCAAAGCCGGACGCTCTCCGATCCTGTTGACCGAACGCACCAACCAGGTAGATGAATTTGCCGGGAGATTGAACAGTCTTGTAAAACACGTCGTTGTGCTGAAAGGAGGCATGGGTGCAAAAAACGGCGTGGCATTGCTGAACAACTGGCGGCAATTCCGGATGACGAGGAAAGAATTCTGCTGGCGACTGGCCGCTATATTGGCGAAGGGTTTGACGACGCACGACTCGACACTCTTTTCCTAGCCATGCCAATTTCGTGGCGCGGCACGCTTCAACAATACGTTGGCCGCTTGCATCGTCTGCACGATAACAAACGCGAAGTCATCGTTTATGATTATGTGGATGGTTGTGTGCCGGTTCTGTCCGCTATGTATTCAAAGCGTGTGCGTGGCTATGAAGCGGTCGGTTATCAAATTCAAAATGGAGATTGATCGAGAGCCGCGGTCGGTATGGGCCGGTATCAGCGAGAAGTCTGTTGCAGTTTAATCCTCAAACGGATTAAGCACGGGCACTTCCGGAAAATCCTGCGCGTTGCGCGTGACCACGGTTAATCCCCGGCTCAAGGCAATGGCGGCAATCTGCGTGTCTGGGTAGCTGCGAGGTCTTTGTTTCAAGGCGGGACGCGAAACATATTCGCCCCATACTTTGGCCGCTTCTGCGTCAAATGGAACCACGGTCTCCCCGAACTCGCGGATAAAATGATCCACTTCCGCCAGCAAACGGACGCGATGTTCCTTGGGTGCGTTATGCGCTCCCTGATATCGCTCGGCGACAGCCACGCTGGGAATGCCGCTCGCCACTTCATGCGCCAAAAGCCAGTTCAACACACGGGCGTTGGGGCGTAGCTTGGCGATTTCGGTGATGACGTTGGTGTCGAGAAGGAATCTCAAGCAGCCTCCACCAGTCGGCGATCGCGCGGAAAGGCCGGCACGCGGCCCAGACGACGCAGTGCCTGGGTGAAGCTGCCTTTTGCGGATCGTGTCAATTTGACCACGCGCATGGAATCACCATCGGCGTGCCAATCCAGAACAGCGCCGGAGTCGAGTTCAAATTTCCGGCGCAATTCCTTTGGCACGACCGTCTGACCTTTGGTTGTAATGGTGCTCGTCATTGTAAGAATTTCCAACTATTCCTTTCGGTTTTCAAGCATAAAGTGAAACGATTCAATTACCACAAGGCCAGTGGGGGGGGAGAATGGATCAATGACGCCCCTCTTCCAGCTCTCGAATTTTTGACCAAAATTGCCTGTTGGGCTTAGTTCGGCAGCACTCCCAGTTTTTGAGTGTTCCCAAGCTCGCGCCCAGTTTTGCGGCCAAGTTTTCCCGGGCAAGGCTCATTTTCACGCGGTATTTTGTTAGTAATTCCGCGAGCGATTGGGGGCTGTTTTGGCAGGGTGGCGAATCCACCCTTATGGCCTTGATCGCCAGATGGCAAAAAGGGTTCAGAAACCACCCCTTCCGCCAGCCTAATAGTTAGAATAAAATATGCGAATAATCTGTTGAGCTGTTGGATTTCGTGGACAGTAGGAACAATGATTTTTTCATCACAATTCCTGCTCGTTGTAGCAATGAATCCTGCCGACTTTATTGGGGTCAGGTGCATGAACTTGTAATTGCAAGCTCCTTTTATTGAATCACTTGCAAACCCCCTCAAACAGGCAGCGTTCGGGAGAGGTTTCAGAAATTCCACATTTCCAACGGCATAAACCGAGACTTCGTTTTCTCGGGACCAGTGCAGGTGGTGTGTAACCAAGGAATTCCCGAATCTTCTTTGTCATCCTCCGCGATGGGGAGGTGATACCGCGCTCCCAATTGCTAACCGACGCGGAAGAAATTCCGATCTTTGTGGCAACATCCGTTTGCAACCAGTGCAGTTCCAAGCGGTGCTTTTTGATCTGCTCGCCGAGTGTCTGTGGCTGTAACAGAATTCGCTGGTTTGATTTCCAATGCTGTGGGTATGGCTGTCGTGATCGGGAAATTTGAACAGGACAAAGCGAGAGAAGGAGCAGTATATTTTTTATATGGAGTGGTTGCATAAATTATCATGCAACCATCACTACTTTTCTTGTGCCAACTTAACCTTTCGACGATTGGCACATTATTCATACCGAAGTGCCTCAATTGGGTCGAGCCGGGAAGCTTTCCATGCCGGATAAAATCCGAAAACGATTCCAACGGTCACCGATGTTGCGACGGCGGCGATGATTGCCGGCACGGACGGCATGGTGGGCCAATGCAACAATGCCGTGACCGCGAGCGACACGCCGCGCCCCAGCAAAATTCCGGCAATGCCGCCGGCCAGACAAAGCGTCACCGCCTCCACCAAAAACTGCCTTAAAATGTCGCGCGACCGCGCGCCGACGGCCATTCGCAATCCAATCTCCCGCGTCCGCTCGGTGACGGACACGAGCATGATGTTCATGATGCCGACGCCACCAACGACCAGTGAAATCAACGCCACGATGAGGAGCAGCTTCGTCATCACGCCGCTGGTGGAGGCGAGCGCCTGCGAAAGCTCGGTGAGACTGTGAATGCGGAAATCGTCCAGCGTGCCGGGTTGATTGTCCAACTCGCTGGCCTGAATATGATGCCGTTCGCGCATCAAGACCGTAACCTGGCGGAGGGCCTTCGGAATGTCCTGCGGTGAGTCGGCGGACATCCAGATGTCGTCTATATCCGAGAACCGCGTCACCTGCGGCGTGTCGGCGGCCTGAATCGAGTCTTGTTGGGGATAAAGCTGCACAGATTGATTCGGATAAAGCTGGTTGAGAGAATTGACCCCGCTGGACGCGGTGGTGACCGCAGACTGTCCGTTTTGCCGGACGCCGGTCACGCGAAATTTGATGGTGGTCCAGGGGGCGGCTAGGAAGTCGTCCTGGTCCTGCCCCATCATGTTCGGCCCTTTCCGGCTCAAGACACCGACGATTTTCATCCCGACGCCTTTGACGCGGATTTCCTTACCAAGGGGGGATTCGTTACCGAACAACTGCTTGGCGATAGTCTGCCCGATGATGCAGACGGCCGCCGCGCTGCGCACATCTTGTTCCGTGAAACATTCTCCGTCGGAAAGTGGCCAGCTCCGGACCACCAAATAATCCGGTGTTGTGCCGAGAATCCGGCCCGGATTCCAGTTGCGATTGCCATAAATGATCTGGGCACGGCAATCCACGCTGGGCGCGACCCATTTGATGGCACTGCATTCCTCGCGGATGGCATCGGCATCCATTGGCGTGAGGGTCGGCTGCCCGCCGGCGCCTGAATTGATGCCGGCAATGGTCATGTGCGCGGGATCCATCTGGATGACATTCGCGCCGAGGCTGGCGATGGTCTGCTCGATGGAATAGGAAGAACCGCGGCCGATCTCCATCATGGCGATGACGGCGGCGATGCCAATGATGATGCCCAGGCAAGTCAGCACTGACCGCATGACATTGCGGCGCAAGGCGCGCAAGGCCATCCGCAAGGTTCCGTGAAAAGTATTCACGTTCAGCGCCTGATGAAGTGCGGCAGGAACGGATTTTGGGTTCCACCCTGCTCCGGTCCCGTGGTTTCACCCGTGACAACCTCTTCACCTTCTTTCAGGTTATCGGCTGCGACGGCGGTGTTGGAACCGTCCGAAGTTCCCACCTTCACCTCGACAGGCCGGACGAATTCGCCGTCCTTCAACCAAATAATGCCCTGCCCCCCCTTTGCGCCTTTTGCGCCGGATGGATTGTCAGCCGGCGGGTCAACCGGATTTTGCGAACGCGCGTCAACCGCTATCTGGTTGCGTGACGATGGCGACCAGCGCAATGCCGCATTGGGAACCAGCAGGGCATTGGTTTGTTTGCTCACGGTGAAAGTCACGTTGGCGGTCAGGTAAGGCAGCAAAACTTTGTCCGGATTTTCCGTGTTCACCACCACCGTATACATCACCACATTTTGCGTCATCGTGGCATTCAGGCGCACCTTGCCGACGGTGCCCTCGAACCGCCGCCCCGGAAAGGCGTCGCAGGTGAAGGTGACGGGCGCGCCGGGCTTGATCCGCGCGACGTCCGCCTCGTTCACCGCCACCCAGATTTGCATCTTCGTCAAATCCTCGGCGATGAGGAACAGGCTCGGCGCATTGAGGCTGGACACAACGGTCTGGCCGATGTTCACGCGGCGGTCAATGATGACGCCCGTGACCGGCGATTTGATGATGCAGAAATCCAGGTTCCGCTGCGCCTTGTCCAAATCGGCTTGCGCCTGCGCGATACCCGACTTGGCGACGGAGACATTTGCCTTGGCGACTTCATAATTCGCCTTGTCCGTGTCATAATCCACCTGCGACATCAATTTGGAATCGTATAACGACTGCGCGCGTTTCCATTCCGCCCCGGCCTGGTCGAGCTTCGCGCTCATCTGTTCGAGATTCGCGGCGGCGGTCAATTCACCCGCCTTGGCGACCGATAGGTCGGCGGCATAAACCGAGTCATCAATCATTGCCAGCATGGCGCCTTGCTCCACCACCGAGTTGTAGTCAATCGTCTTGCCGGCGATGTCCGTGCCGAAAGTCGTAATGCGCCCGGCGACCTGCGCGCCTACATCCACGGTTTCACTTGGTTCAATGGTGCCGCTGGAGCTAATGGTGGCCGCGACATCACCGCGCTTCACGACCGCCGTGAGAAAGGACAGTTTGGCATTTCCCCGCACATGCCACCACCAGGCTCCAGCTCCGCCGGCCAGGATTACGATGAGAATCGCGATTAAAGGTGTCTTTAGAAAGCGTTGCATCAGGACTTGTGACATGCCCACATGTGAACGGCTGCCTTTGGCCAACCGGTTTTGATATCCATTTAATTGTTTGGAGTAAACGGCTGCACTAAACATTGATCGCCCTTGTGACAGGCAATCCACACGGTGTGCGTCTTGGGGTCAACGACAATGCTTCCGGTTCCCGCTTCGTCCGGCACATCGCCGAGCACGGTCAATTTGCCGGCCTCAACTGCCACGACGGAAATCTTACCCTGACGGCTGGCGCAATAGGCCACATGCAGGCCGGGGTCGTAAGCCATTTCATCAACCCGCCCTCCCGTGGGCGCGGTCGCCGTGACCTTTCCGCTGGAACGGTCGAACAACACCAGCCTGCCGGCACAAGCCACGAGTAGGCCGTTGCTTTCGGGGACGACGGCAATGCCATGCACCCCTTTGTCCGGTGCGCAGGGCCACGTTTCCAAAACCTTGTTGTTGGCCGGATCAATCACCGCGATGGTGTTTTTCCCTTTCACCGCCTGATACAGGTGTTTGTATTCCGGGTCAAAAGCCAGATCTTCCACGCCGCTGCCGTCGAGTTTGATGGTCGTGACGATTTTATTGGCTGCCGGGTCAATCACCCATAGCTCGCCGGCGGTGTCATTACATTCATAGACCAATCCGGTCACGGGGTTGAAGGCAATCAAATCGGTGTTCGCTGGCACGGCAACTTCACCGGTCACCTCTAGCTTGGCGGAATCCACGATGACCATGCGGGCAGGATCATTGCCACTGACGTAATAGCGGCTGCGTTTTACATCCACCGCGGCATCCTGGGCCGTGCTGGTGGGGATGGCCTTCAGCAACTTGCCGGTGCCGAGATCAAAGACATCGAATGATTTGTTGCCCTCGTGTCCCAGTAACAGGCGGTTTGCGGTGGCATCCACGCGGATGAAATCAAATCCGCCCTGCGTGCCGGGCAGCAGAATGGGAGCGCCCGCCGTGAGTGGCGCGGCCTGAGCGCGCAACGCCAAAGCCAGCAACAAACCACCAACGCTGATTACGGATTGAATTTTCTTAAAACCGACAATATTTATTTCTGACATAATCATTCCATTTCTCGTCACACGTTAATCTAGGTTCCTCGTAACGCTGTAAAAGGGACTGGTTGACGCATTTCGTTTTCCCAAGCCTTTCTGGAAGATTTAACTCCTTCGTTCTGACTAAATCAAAGGTTTTATCAATTATGACCAAAATGTAATCTCACCGTCTGGCGAGACTGGAAGTGGTGCCCCGAACGTGGCGGTCAATTTGATCGGTGCCCTCTCTGGCCTCAAGGACACTACCTCCAGTCAATCGCAACTGCGTAAAATCACTCTGTTGGTCGTAAGTAATCAACCGTGATGTATGGCAACGTAGGAGATCTTTCTCACTAGAGCGCACTACCAGGAACGGCCCAGGGAGACGCCAATATATCTAGCATCGCCTTCCACTTGAATGTGCCACTCTTTGTAAGGTCGGGTGAAAAGATAGCTGCTGGCGATGCCGATGGCCGCACCGGCAACAACATCCTGGGGATAATATTCCCGGGCCTCCACCCGGCTGTAGGCGACAAAAGAAGCCGCCGCGTAAGCCGGGACGCCATATTTCCAACCGTATCGTTTGCGCATGAATTCAGCGGCAGAAAAGGAAATCGAAGAATGTCCCGAAGGGAATGACTCGTTACCTCCGTTGGGCCGTCGCTCATTGACCGCGTATTTCAGGCCGTAGGTGACGCGTGAGCGCGGCTGACTCCCCGAACTGCAGCGTGCCTCGATAGTCCCGGTAGCCGAGTGTCAATCCGCCAGCAGTGGCCGGCAAGATATACTGCAACATATCGCCTGCAGTAGCGATGCCGTCTCCCGCCCGCGTGTCAACGCTTGCCGTGAGCCAAAGCAGAAGTGTGGCGAACAAACTAATGATACGCTTGCTCACAATGAGGGAATGGATTAATGGTCGTACTCACTATTCACCATCGTTGGCGCCAATGTAGCGTCCGGAGAATGGGCGTCAATCGGGAAGTATTACAAAAGAAATGGCGCGAATTCCTGTTTCGCGGTAGGAAACGTATTTAGACGAGACGGAAAAGATAGCCGCAGTGGACAAAAAATGACTCACAATTGACGTGCCGGTATTATGATATTCCGGCGCGAGCCATTGATGCCGTGAGCTTATGAAGCTGACAGAGAAACAGATTCACCTCCTTTTCAAAATTGGTGTTTTGATTAAAGGGATAGACGGTGCTTTAGAGACGATTGCCGGCATTGCTCTTTTATTCACCACCCCGGAATCACTCCGCAAGGCGGTCAGCTGGCTTACTCAAGGAGAATTGCAGGAAGACCCAACTGATTTTGTCGCCACCCATCTTGTCGAGTTTTTCCATCAACTTTCTATCAGCACAAAGCATTTTGCATCGGCCTACCTTTTGGTCTATGGAATTACTAAAATGGGATTGGCAGCCGGTTTGTTACGCGGAAAATTGTGGTCTTATCCCACGGCGCTGGCAGTGCTTGGCATGTTTCTGTGTTATCAAATATATCGGTTCAGTCACAATCATTCGATTGGGCTGGGATTGGTAAGCGTTCTTGATCTAGTTGTAATCGTTCTCATCTGGCGGGATTACAAATTTATGAAGGCAAAAAGTCCGGGGCATGCTAATTGAAGGAACCGAACCGATCCAGAAAGCGTAAGCATTAGTCGTGATTCGCCGTTGAGTGCAGCGATGATTTCATAACCAAGCACTTGGGCAATGCCATAGGGTTTGGGAGTCTTCAACGAGTCAGGGCGTTGGGAGAAGAGGGGGATTCTCATTTCCCGTTCAGAACTTCATGCAGGGTATTAAGCATGACTTCGGTGGTGTAAGGCTTGGGAATAAAATGCCGGACGCCCGTCCGGGCTGCCTCGACTTCATAACCGTTGGGGGCCAGACCGCTTGAACCGATGATTTTAATTTCCGGATTGACAGTTTTGAGTGCGGCAATGGTCGCCGAACCGTCCATGATCGGCATGGCCATGTCGGTGACGACCACGTCTATTTCGCTCCGGTGGGTCCGGCAGAGGGAAACCGCTTCGATGCCATCGGCAGCGAGCAGGGTGCGGTAGCCAAATCGTTCCAGCACCTTTTGCGCAAGCTTGCGAATGGGTTCCTCGTCGTCCACAATCAGCACCAGTTCGTTATCGCCGCGCGGCAGCCGGGCTTCTCCCGCCACCACCTTTTCCACGCCGGCCAGCGCGGTGTTGGCCGGCAGATAGACTTTGAAGGTGCTGCCTTTGCCCGGCTCGCTGTAACAATTGATGAAGCCGCCATGACTCTTGACAATGCCCAGGGTCGTGGACAAACCCAGGCCGGTGCCCTTGCCGGGTTCCTTGGTGGTAAAAAGGGGATCAAATATCTTGTCCTGAATTTCCTTCGGAATGCCCGTGCCGTTGTCCGCCACTTTGACCAGCACATACGGACCGGGCCGGGCTTCCGGATTCATGCCGGCATAAGCTTCATCAAGCAGGGCATTCTCCATGTGAATGGACAGCCTGCCGCCATTAGGCATGGCATCACGCGCGTTGACACAGAGATTCAGCAGAACCTGCTGGAGCTGCGTCGGGTCGCCGATGATGGCCCAGAGGTCATCATCGGAGTGCAGTTCAAACCCGACCGATTTGGGCAAGGTTTCGCAAACGATTTCCCTGATTTCGCGGGCGATGTGTTTGGGATGGATCGAGGCACGTTCGCCGGCGACACCGCGCCCGAAAGCCAGCACTTGTTTGACGAGATTTGCGCCGCGTTGAACGTTGGCATTCAGGAGCTCCAGCAGACCTTGTCCATCGGCATCAGTGATTTTTTCCTTTAGCAACCGGATTGAGAGGAGCAATGGCGCCAGCACATTGTTGAGGTCGTGCGCAATGCCGCCCGCCAGGGTGCCAAGACTTTCCATGCGTTGCGCACGCAGGAACTGGGTTTCCAGTTTTTTCTTTTCAGTGATGTCGGTGTTGATAATAAGCAGGGATTTCCGACGACCTTGATCATCACGGATCATATTGGCCCGCGCATGAGAAATGACCGTTTTGCCTTCCTTCGTGATTTCCTGCATTTCACCGCGCCACTCGCCGCGTTCATTCACGGCCTTGATCGCATCCTGAAGTTGTGGCGTCATGATTTCCTTGTGGAGCAGTTCCACTGGGTTTTTGCCGATGGCTTCGGCGGCACTCCACCCATAAAGGTTCTCTGCGCCTTTGTTCCAGTAACTGATCTGGTCGTGCGGATCAATCACCCAAATCGCATCCTGCGCCTCATCCAGCAGGGCGGCCTGTTCCTGGATTTTTTCCTGCGCCCGCTTGCTCTCGGTGATGTCGCGCGAAATGCCCATGACGCCAACAATATGCCCGGTGCTGTCGCGCAATGGCATCTTCGTGCTGGACACCCATGTGACATGCCCGTCCTTCCAGTCTTCTTTTTCCTCCCGGTCAATCATCGGCTGGCCTTGGGCCATGATTTGCTGTTCGTCTTCGTAGGCCTGGCGCGCGTGCTCTCCCCCGAAAAGGTCAAAATCGGTCTTCCCCAGCACTGTGCGGGCATCGGGCAATCCATGTTTCCGGGTAAACGCCATGTTGACTCTGATGAAGCGGCTTTGCCGGTCCTTGAAATAAATCGTGTCGGGGATGGCTGTGATCAAACTGTCCAACAACCTCTGCTCCATTGTCAATGTTTCCTCCGCCTGCTTGCGTTCGGTGATGTCCTCATAGGTGCCCAGCACCCCGATCACGCTGCCATCTTGGTCAAGCAACGGCACCTTACTGGTCGTCAGCCAAAACTTGGCCCCATCATGTCTGACTTGGGGTTCATCGTAGCTGATTTTGGGCTTGCCCGTGTCAAGCACCTGTCGGTCGTCGGCGCGGTAACGGTCGGCCATCACCTTCCAGGGCGTCTCGAAGTCGTCTTTGCCGACAAGTTCCTTCGGATCACTATAACCGCCATCGAGGGCAAACGATCGGTTGCAACCCAGAAATTTCGAGTTCCGATCCTTCCAGAAAACACGCTGAGGAATGGTATCCAGTATCAGACGGAGCATTTGGCGGGATTGGGATAATTCGCTCTCCACACGTTTGCGCTGGGAAATTAGAAAAGCCATCAGCCATTGCACACAGACACCGATGAGGCGGCTCGTGAACGCCAGGTGAAATTCAATCCCCGGTTCCGAAAGAAACAACCCGCCGAACGTCAGCAGCGAGAAAACGGCGGCGAGCATATAGGGGAAACACCGGCCGCCGACGTAAACGGATAAAAGCAGGGGAATAAAATACCAAACCCAGTCGGCGACGCCCAACGGCGTAAAAATATCGAAAACGACTCCCACGACGGCAAGAAACGGAATTGCCGCAAAAACAACCGCCTTGTGTTGTCTGGCGGCCGTAATCAAATCACGACACATATGCATTGATCGTCAGAAGTGAAGCATTTAAGATACCCAAACCGACAGGGACAGATAAAACCACAGCGCCTCAGTCGTATCAAATCTTGCCAGCAACAAAGCAATAATCGAGAATAAACACCGTGCAGCCTTTTGTCGGGTGGCACGAATGATTACGCATCCAGACGCAAAGACCGAAGGCCGGAAAGCCGCCGACTTTTCCGAAGCCGGCGCTTGGCGCGACGCGGGCGCTGGCTGGCAACCGTTGTTTGGTAGTTTTCGCGGTATGGGTTACAGCATCGAATGGCACGATTTTTTTGCGAAGCGAGAATTTGATTGGGCGGCAAGCTTCCATCCGGGCGGGGTGGAGCTTTGCCTGAATCTCGATGGCCATGGTTTCGTGGAGGGTCACGGTTCGCGCACGGAGTTCGGCCCGAACACCGCCGGGTTTTATCGGCGTGAAAGCGAGCCGTTGACGGCCAGGCGCGCGGCGGGGCAACGTCACCAGTTTCTGACGGTGGAATTCTCCTGCCCCTTCCTCGCCAAGAACCTCGCCGGGACGGAAACGAAATTGCATCCCGTCATCTGCGCGGCGATGGAGGGTTGTTCCTGCAAACAGGTGGCCGGGGCGACGGTGCGGCTCACAGCCGCACAGTTGCAAACCATTGAAACGCTGCGGCAACCGCCGGTGTTCGCGGCGGCGCAGCCGCTATGGTATCGGTGCAAGGCGCTGGAACTGGCGCTCACATTTTTGTTTCAGGCGCCACCAGGGGAGGAAATGTTCTGCTCGCGGCAAAAGCGCATCGCACGGGAACGCGCGGACTTGGTGATCTTTTTGCTGAAACAAAACCTCGCCAAACCACCATCGCTGGAAGAACTCGGAAAGAAGATCGGTTGCAGCCACTTCTATTTGAGCCGGATTTTCTCGGCGCAGACGGGCCAGACCATTACGCAATACCTGCGCCGGTTGCGGATGGAGCGCGCGGCGGAGTTGCTCCGCTCCGGCAAGTGCAACGTGACGGAGGCTGCGCTCGAAGTCGGCTACTCCAGTTTGAGTCATTTCAGCGCGGCGTTCCACGAGACGTTCGGCTGCTGTCCCGGCTTGTATCCGCTGACAACGATCACGCAGAAGCGGGTCGGATGATTTCAGAGGGGAACTTTTACCAGTAACTGTCCTTCGTCATCCGTAAACGTTGCAAGTACCGGCAGATCGCGTCGCGCCGGGCCTTTGGTCACATGGCCAGTGGGATCGAAGGTCGAGCCGTGACAGCCGCAGTAAAACGAACGATTCTGTTCGGCTGTGAGTTTGCATCGCCGGTGCGTGCAGATCGCGGACAGCGCGAACAACTTTTCGCCTGTGCGAATGATGAAGAACCCCTGGTCGCGAAATTGGGAATAGACGCCATCGGCCGCGTAATCGCCGGCTGGCCCGGCGTTTACCACCCTTTCACCGTGCGGCGAAGAAACCGCGCCATTGGGCATTGAACTGCAACCGGCGACAAAGCCCGCGCTTAAAATCAAAAAGTCCCGGCGGTTCAAAATCATGGCGCAGTGTTCCTGGAAACGTTCAATATTCAAACACCAGACTGGTGAAGACGCCCCGATGCACTTCATCGCGTGCGCCGCTGTCCATCGGAAAGACAAATCCCAGACCAAGGCGCGGCTGCACGCGCCCAACGGGCTTGAGGTTGAGGCGGAAACAGGCGTTGCCGAGCAGGCTGTTGTGGCCGGGGTCGGCTTTGTTCATTTGCGTTTCGCCCGACAGTTCAAACATTGGAATGAGTTGCAGGACACCGGGCAATGGCAGTTCTTTGTGCTGGATTGTACAACCAAAGACAAAACCATACTCAAAGGTCTCCAAGCCGCCGTCAGGGTCGGGGCCGAAAAGCGTCGAGTAGCCGAATATGGATTGCAGGGTGAAATGTTCGCCGACTTGTACGTCGTCAAAGATTTTCGGCACCAACTCCGCGTTCTTGCTGACAGGCGAGCCGGTGGGGATGCCGGCTTCTGCCGCCGCGCCGATCGTATTGTCAAAGAATCCCCTGGCGGAGACGAACTGGTATAATGGATAACGCATGCCGAGATCAACGTTGTCGAAACCTTTGGTCAGGCCGTCCGCAGACGAATCGCGTTCGTAGGGAATTTCCAGTTCCACGGTCATCAGGCCAAACCCCTTTTCCACCTCCGCTTTGACGGCGTCGCTCTTCGAACCGTTTGCCTCCGTGTGCAGCCAGTCAAGGCGGGCTTCATTGACTTCCAAGCCCGAATCGTCCACCAGGAATGGCTCTGGAAAGTTTCCCTGATTGTAAAAACTGCGCTGGTCAAGCCAGTTGAAAAGGCCGTATCGCGTGCCTGGCGGCAGGGCTTGGCTATCGGCCAAGAGCGTCGTGGGGGTAAATGCCGCCGCCAGGTCACACAAAACACCAACGAACAAAATCATCTTCATGGCGTAGACGTTAACCGACACACTAAGATTCCGCTGTCGTTCGCTTGTCATTTTTTAGCGGTGAATTGCAAAGTTTATTGACCCCGCATGCTCCTCACGTCTCGTAATGTGCTGCCCTGTTGGTGTGAAGCCGCCAAAGAAAAATCGTCGCAAAATGGCAACGAATGTGGGTTCGTTGCATTTGGCGTTTTGGGCATTATTTCGTCAGTTTCTCGAACGGGTTGAAGCCCATATATTTGATAATCCGAGCGTGATACGGAACGGTTGGAAACAGCCTGTCGCATTCCCAAAGACTTAGGGACACCGACCGTGTATCCATCGATGACGCAGTTGCGGTGATTGTCGAGGGGGCGCGGAGATTCGTTTCGGTTTTGTAGCATTTCGAGCGTGTGAACACATTCCATTCCGGCAGAACCGACGAAGAAGCGTGCGCCTGATATTTGGAAAATGTGATGCTGGCCGGGAGGGAGCGACTGGGGCTGCGTCAGGTTTCGCCCGCCAATCTGCCGACGCGTCGTGTCGTAGTTGGATTCATCAAGCCTGAATTAAATGACTGGGGGGAACACCTTATAGCGGTCTCGTTTTTTTCGAGTTTACAGTATCGTATTACGATAGAAAGAAACGTGTTGCAACCTGAAGAGGCACCAGAAGCAGTCACAAACGCTGAACAGGCCAAAGATTGAACAAATTGGAAAATGCAATGAAGTTACAACCAGATGAAATCGGGATGGTTGGCCTGGGCGTCATGGGGCGCAATCTCGTGCTGAACATGGCGGACCACGGCTTCTCGGTGGCGGGCTATGACAAGGATGAGGCCAAGGTCGTAGCATTGCGGAAGGAATCAGCCGAACGCAAGGTCATCGGCGCGGCGAACATCAACGACTTCATTGCGCTGCTGCGCAAACCACGCGCCATCATGATGCTGGTGCCCGCCGGTGCCCCGGTGGATTCGGTCATCAAGGATTTGTTGCCGCACCTGGACAAGGGCGACCTCATCATTGATGCCGGCAATTCCTATTTCAAAGACACCGACGTGCGCGCCCGGGATCTGGCGGCGAAAGGCATTCAATTTCTAGGCGTGGGCGTGTCGGGTGGCGAAGAAGGCGCGCGTCACGGACCGAGCATCATGCCCGGCGGCCCGAAGGATGCCTACGAACGCGTCCGTCTCGTTTTTGAAGCGGCGGCCGCGAAGGTCAACGGCGATCCCTGCGTGACCTATCTCGGTCCCGGATCGGCCGGCCACTTCGTGAAGATGGTCCACAACGGCATCGAATACGGTGTCATGCAACTTCTCGCCGAGACCTATGACCTGATGAAACGCGGTCTCGGCTTGAACGACGACGAACTGCATGAGGTCTATGCATTATGGAACAAGGGCGAACTCAATGGCTATCTGGTGGAGATCACCAGCCATATTTTCTCCAAGCAGGACGAGAAGACCGGCAAGCGGCTGATTGACGAAATCCTCGACGTGGCCAAGCAAAAAGGCACCGGCATGTGGACCTCACAAAGCGCGATGGAACTGCAAGTGCCGATCCCGACGATCGACCTGGCGGTCGCGATGCGGGACTTGTCCGTGTTCGAAAAGGAACGCGAGCAGGCCGGCGCGATATTATCAGCGACCCATACGACGCTTCACCGGCGACCGCGACACCTTCCTCGCGCAACTGGGCCGCGCGCTTTATGCCGCGATGATTATCACCTATGCGCAAGGCATGGCGCTTTTGGCGGCGGCTTCAGGCAAATACGGCTATCAACTCGACCTGGAAGCCGTGGCGCGGATCTGGCGGGGCGGCTGCATCATTCGCGCCGCATTGCTGGAAGACATCTGCGCGGCGTTCCATGCGTGGCGCGAACTGCCGAACCTGCTGCTGGATCCCAACCTGTCGCGCAAGCTCATCGAGCATCAGGAGGATTTGCGCAGCATTGTGTGCCAGGCGGCTGATTCAGGAACGTGCCGATTCCGGGGTTGATGGTTTCGTTGGGTTATCTCGACGCCTATCGCAGCGCCTGGCTGCCGGCCAATCTCATTCAGGCCCAGCGCGACTATTTCGGAGCCCACACCTATGAGCGGATCGATGCCAAGGGCACGTTTCACACGGAATGGGAAAAGAGAATGAAACCAAACGACCAACTCGAACCGACGGTGTTCGTCATTTTTGGCGGAGCCGGTGACCTGACCTGGCGCAAGCTGATGCCGGCTCTTGTTCGACCTTTCGCAGGACCGCAGCCTGCCCGCACAGTTTGCGATCATCGCAGTGGACCGAATCAAGTTCGGCGATGAGGCGTTGCGCCATCGGTTGCACGACGGCGTCAATCAATTCTCCCGGTTCGGAAAAGCCAGGGCCGCTGCCTGGAATCAGTTCGCGCAACACATCCATTACCAGCAGGGCGATTTCAAGAAGCTGCCAACATACATGACCCTGGGCAAACAATGCGCGAAGCTGGAAAAGGAATGGGGAACCAAAGCCCATCGCATCTTTTACATGGCCACGCCGCCGAGCATGTTCGGCGAAATTCCAAAATACCTCGGCAAGGCCGGGCTGGCGCGGGATCGCAAATGGGCGCGGATCGTGATTGAGAAGCCGATCGGCTACGATTTGGAATCGGCACGCGCTCTGAACGCCGTTCTCGCCGCCAGTTTCGAGGAATCTCAAATTTTCCGAATCGATCATTATTTGGGCAAGGAGACGGTGCAAAACATTCTGGCCTTTCGTTTTGCCAACCCGCTTTTCGAGCCGATCTGGAACCGCCGCTACATTGATTATGTGACCATCACCGTCGCCGAAACGGTGGGTGTCGAGCATCGTGGCGGCTATTACGATCACGCTGGGGCGCTGCGCGACATGGTGCAGAACCATCTGATGCAACTGCTCTGTCTCGTGGCGATGGAGCCGATGGTCTCCTTCGAGGCCGACGAGATTCGAAACAAAAAGGTCGATGTTCTTCACGCCATCCGTCCGATTCAACTTGATGCCATCTCGCAATGCGTCGTGCGCGGACAGTATGGTTCCGGTCACACTGCTGGCAAAAAAATGCCTGGTTACCGGGAAGAAGACGGTGTATCGCCTGATTCCCAAACCGAGACGTTTGTCGCGTTGAAGTTGTTCATCGACAACTGGCGCTGGCAGGACGTGCCGTTTTACCTGCGCACTGGCAAGCGTCTGCCCCAGCAGGTGTCGGAAATCTCCATCCAATTCCGCGCAGTGCCGCATCAGTCGTTCCCGCCCGAAGCTTCCCTCGGCTGGCAGCCGTCCCGGCTCGTGCTTTCGATCCAGCCCGAAGAAGGCATCGTGCTGGGCTTTCAGGCCAAATATCCGGGGCCAAAGATGCAGTTGCGGCCGGTGGACATGCGGTTCAATTACCGCGAGAGCTTTGCCGCGCCTTCCCCCGACGCCTATGAGACGCTGCTGTGGGACGTCATGAAAAGTGACGCCACGCTGTTCATGCGGGCCGATCAGGTGGAGGCGGCCTGGCAGTTGCTGATGCCGGTGCTCCAAGGGTGGCAGGCTGCTCCGCCGGGCGATTTCCCCAATTACGCCGCCGGCACCTGGGGACCGGAGGATGCCCAGGGGCTGCTGGCTCACGGGCACCGTTGGCCGCTGCCGACCGAATTGGTGGTGCCTTGTAAGAAGGGAAAGAATTCGTGACTCAAAATGACATGAAAACTCCAATCGAATATACAATCGTCGCGGTGCCTTTTCACGCCGATGCCGCAACCCACGAGGAGCTGGCGCGTAAAGTTAATGAAAGACTAAGCAGCGGCTACGAACTATATGGCCCACCGTTCCACAGCGAGGAAATGATGTATCAGGCAATGACGAGGCGGTTGACGGACGAACCATCCAAAGGGGGCCAAGCGGCATGAGAATTCTGGTCATTGACGTCGGCGGCACGCACGTGAAGGTGGTGGCCACCGGCCACAAGCAACGGGTTGAATTTCCGTCCGGTCCGAAAATGACACCTGCGAAGATGGTCGCCTCCGTGCGCGCCGCCACGGCCGGTTGGAAGTATGATGTGGTGTCGATGGGTTATCCCGGGCCCGTGGCCCATGGCCGGCCACTGGGCGAACCGCACAACCTCGGGCATGGCTGGGTCGGCTTTGACTTCAAGAAGGCATTTGGCGGCCGGCCGGTGAAAATCATCAACGACGCTGCGATGCAGGCATTGGCCAGCTACAAAGGGAAACGCATGCTCTTTCTTGGTTTGGGCACAGGCTTGGGCGCTGCGCTGATTGTTGACGGCGTCCTCGAGCCGATGGAACTGGCCCACTTGCCTTACAAGAAGGGGTGGACTTATGAAGATTATCTCGGGTTGGCGGGACTCAAGCGGTTGGGAAAAAGGAAATGGCGCCGTAATGTGAACGAAGTCGTCAAGCTGCTCAAGGCCGCGTTGGAGGCTGATTACGTTGTTTTGGGAGGTGGCAATGCGCGATTGCTCAAGAAACTTCCACCCGGTTCCTGCCTGGGAAACAATGCGAACGCATTCTGCGGTGGATATCGCCTTTGGTCAAAGGCCCACACCCGACCAACCCAAGAACGGTTTGTCCATTAGCCAAATGAAACGGAAGATTCCAAAAAATCCGGGCCGGGCCAAAATCGTTTTTCTCTTTGACGTGGACAACACGCTGCTCAACAACGACCAGGTCATCATGGACCTGACCAAATATCTCAAGGGTGAGGTTGGCCCCAAGCGGGCGCGGTGTTACTGGGCAATGTTCGAGCAGTTGCGAACCCGGCTTGGTTACGCCGATTACTTGGGCGCCTTGCAGCGTTACCGCAGCGAATATCCGCACGACCTGGGTCTGCTGGCCGTTTCGCGTTTCCTCATCAACTATCCATTTGCCAACCGCCTGTTCCCGAACTCGCTCGATGTGGTCGAACACGTCAAACGATGGGGAACCGCCGTTCTCCTGACTGATGGCGACGTCGTTTTCCAGCCGCGCAAGGTGGAGTGTTCGGGATTGTTCGAGGCGGTAAATGGCAACGTGCTGATATACGTGCACAAGGAGCGGGAACTGGACGACGTTGCCAAACGCTTCCCGGCCGACCATTACGTGATGGTGGATGACAAGCTGCGCATTCTCGCCGCCATCAAAAAAATCTGGGGCCGGCGGGTGACGTCCGTTTTCGTGCGGCAAGGACACTACGCGCTGGATCCGAAGATCTTGTCCGCCTGCCCGGCCGCTGACATGAGCATCGAACGCATCGGTGATTTGTTGAACTTCGAACTGCAAGACCTTGTTCGGCTAGCTGCCCCGGTTGCACGCGGAAGCGCTTAAAATTCTGATATGGATCCAAAAGAAAACTCAGTCGCATTTGGCGCACCCGGAATCGAACCCCGCTGGACCTCCAGTGCCAAGGAAGGTCTGGGCACCGCTTATCATACGAGCTGCCGGGTCTGGTTCACCATCAGTCATGGCATCGTCAACGAAATCTACTACCCGACCGTTGACCAGCCGAACACCCGCGATTTTCAATTGCTGATCAGCGACGGCGAAACGTTCTGCCACGAGGAGAAGCGCGACCTGGATCACCGGATCGAATACCCGGAACGGGATTGTGTTCTACTACCGCCTCATCAATTCGGAACCCAACGGGCGCTACCGGCTGATCAAGCACATCCTCACCGATCCGCACCGCTCGGTGGTGCTCATGCACACCAAACTTGAAGTATCGGATAAGTCGCTGCGCGGCAAGCTGCGCCTCTACGCGCTGCTGGCCCCGCATCTGGCGCGCCAGGGCGCGGGCAACTCCGGTTGGTGTTCCGAGATCGGCGGCAACAGCCTGCTCCAGGCCGTTCGCAAGGATGTGCATCTGGTCATGGGATGCAGCGGCGGGTTTTCTCGGCGATCTGTCGGGTATGTCGGGGCCAGCGATGGCTGGCAGGATTTGATGAAGCATTTCAAGATGGCCTGCGAATTCCGCTCCGCCAGGGATGGCAACATCGCGCTGACGGGCGAAATTGACCTTCAAGGCGGCGATGAATTCACGATCGCCATTGCGCTGGGGAGGAGTTGTCCGAGCACCGTGGCCAAGTTGATGCAATCGCTGGCGGAACCGTTCGATGTTCATCGCGAAGCCTATGTCCGCCAGTGGCAGCGCACGGTGATCAATCCGAAATATGATTTCAGCCGGCACACTTCAGACGGCGGTCACATGTATCGGTTGAGCCGCTGCATCCTGCTCGCCCACGAAGACAAATCGTTTCAAGGCGCCCTGGTGGCATCCATGAGCATCCCGTGGGGCGAGACGAAGGGCGACGAGGATCTGGGCGGTTATCATCTGGTCTGGACACGCGATCTGGCGCAGAGCGCAGCCGCACTGCTGGCCACCGGCCAGACCGGGACACCGTTGCGCGCTTTGATCTGGCTCGCCGCCATTCAGCACGCGGACGGCCGGTTCCCACAGAATAGCTGGATCAATGGAAACGCCTATTGGACCGGTGTGCAACTCGATGAAATCGCCGCTCCCATCCTGCTGGCGTGGCGATTGCATCGCGAAGGCGTCACGCTTGGCCGGTTCAATCCCTGCGTCATGATTTTGCGGGCCGCAGCCTATCTCATCCGGCAGGGACCGGTCACCGCCCAGGAACGCTGGGAGGAGAACGCCGGCTATTCCCCCTCGACGCTCGCCACGGTAATTGCCGGCCTGGTTTGTGCCGCGGAGTTTGCCAAACAGCACGGTGAAACAGACACCGCGGATTTTATTTTGCAGTATGCGGACTGGCTGGCGGCACACATTGAGGAATGGACCGTCACCACCGCCGGTGAGATGGTCGAAGGATTCCGGCGCCATTACATTCGGATCAATCCCACGGATCCTGACGGCGCCCGATCCGCACGCCGATCCCGAACACCACGATGCTCGCCGTCGCCAACGGCGGCGGCCTCCAGCCGGCGAGGAATGTGGTCGGCGGCGATTTTCTTCACCTGGTGCGGCTGGGCATCCGCGCGGCGGACGATCCTGTTGTGCGCGATTCCATTGCGGTCATCGATCGCCTGCTCAAGTGCGACCTGCCGCAAGGTCCGGGCTGGCGCCGCTACAATCATGATGGCTATGGGCAGAAGCATGACGGCGGTGCTTTCGACGGCGCGGGAATCGGTCGCTGCTGGCCGATTTTGACGGGCGAGCGCGGCCATTACGAACTCGCGGCCGGGCGCGATCCCAAGCCGTTTATTGCCGCGATGGAAAAGTTCGCCAACGAAGGCGGCATGATCAGCGAACAGTTGTGGGACGCCGCAGACCTGCCGGAGCGGGGAATGAAGCGCGGGCTGCCCACGGGTGCGGCCATGCCGCTGTGCTGGTCCCATGCGGAATATGTCTCCCTCGTGCGCAGTGCCCACGACGGCGTGTGTTTTGACCGGGTCGAACCGGCTTTCCAACGCTACGTCGTCAACCCGGTCAAGAGCCGGCACGAAATGTGGAGCGTCCGTCATGCGACTCGCCGCATACCGCCGGGACAAATCTTGCGGCTCATTGTCGAGGCCAGCGCGACCGTCGTCTGGTCCGCCAACAACTGGGCAACCACCAACAAGATTGACGCCACTGCTGTCAGTGCGCTGAATGTGTGGTTCGCCGATCTTCCCTCGAAAGACTGCCCGGACGGTTCGGTGATCGACGTTCACTTTCTTCTGGAAAGATGCCCAACGTTGGGAAGGCAGGAATTACACCGTTACTGTCATTAAACTAAAGTAAGAGAGAACCGGTGAAGCGGAAAAAATCAAAATGAGCGCGCCCAAAACCAAAGTCAAGACCGGTGGGCGGGTAGGAAAACGTAGTCCCAACGCAGAAACTTCTTCCGCCGTGCTGACGGTTGGCCATTCCACGCGCACGCTTGAGGAATTCATCGGCCTGCTTGAGACACACAGTGTGACTCGCGTCGTAGATGTGCGGACGATGCCACGCTCCCGGCACAACCCGCAGTTCAATAGAGATTCACTGCCTGAAGAATTAAAGAAAGTCGGCTTGGGTTATGTTCATTTCCCGGGCCTTGGCGGCCTGCCTCATGCGAAGCGCGATTCGCTCAACCTGGGCTGGCGCAATGCTTCCTTTCGAGGTTATGCCGATTATATGCAGACGCCGGAATTTGGGCAGAGCCTCGATGAATTGATCCAGTTGGCGAAACAGGATCGGATTGCATTAATGTGCGCCGAAGCGGTGCCGTGGCGCTGTCATCGTTCGCTCATCGCTGACGCCTTGCTGGTTCGTGGAATCCGTGTCGAGGACATCATGAGTCCAACCAGCCGCACGGTTCACGCGCTTACCCCGTTCGCCAAAGTCCGAGGCACCACGATCACTTACGAGATGAACCAGGCTCCGCTGCCTGAAGTGTATGGCGCTCCGCTTCGACTGCGTGTTGAAAACCAGCTTGGCTATAAAATGGTGAAGTGGATAGAACGCATTGAATTCGTAGAAACGGAAAAGACTCTTGGCAAGGGAGCAGGAGGCAAAAACGAGGATGATGAATACTTTGACATCGTGCCCAACATTTGCGGTTCTCGAACGTCAATCCATCGTTGGTGGACGACAAGGTCGTTGTCACATTTTTCAACCATGGAAGCCATGAATCACATGCCTCTGTATCCAGTGGGGGGAGAATGGATCAATGACATCCCTCTTACAGCTCTCGAATTTTTGACCAAAATTGCCTGTTGGGCTTGGTTCGGCAGCACTCCCAGTTTTTGAGTGTTCCCAAGCTCGCGCCCAGTTTTGCGGCCAAGTTTTTCCGGGCAAGGCTCATTTTCACGCGGTGTTTTGTTAGTAATTCCGCGAGCGACTGGGTGCTGTTTCGGCAGGGTGGCGAATCCACCCTTATGGTCTTGATCACCAGATGGCAAAATGGGTTCAGAAACCACCCCTTCCGCCAGCCTTCGCCCGCCGCGAAGCAGGAGCGAGACTGCTGCGTCGAAGCGATAGCGCAGGCGGGCCGGTGACAAGACCAAAGGCGAGCTACGGCCCGGCAAAGCCAGCTAAATTTTCAAGCCCCCCGGTTTCCAATGAAATTCGACAAAATTCCCCGCCCGCGATAACCTCTCATCGTGACGAGCTTGCAAATCAACGGCATGACGTGCGGCAATTGCGCGCGGCACGTCACCGAAGCAATTCAAAGTGTGCCGGGTGTGCGTAGCGCGACTGTTTCGCTCGATAACAAAAATGCGACGGTGCGCTGGAATTCCGATGCGCAGGAATATGTCCCAGCCATCATCGAAGCGGTGAAAAAGGCCGGCTACGAAGCAAAGGAAATTCAAACCGCCGACGACTGTTGCACGCACAAACACAAAAACTGGCAGTTCAATTTGTGGCTTGGAATTTTCGTCACCCTCTTTTTGATGATCGGCGAATGGATTTTTCATCTCGCCATGGCGCCGTGGTTTCAGTGGCTTTCCTTTGCGCTGGCTGGCGCCGTCCAGATTTTTGCCGGGGCGCAATTTTATCGCGGCGCATGGAACCAGCTCAAAATCGGCGGCTCGAACATGGACACGCTCGTCGCGCTCGGTTCGACGACGGCGTTCGGCTACAGCGCATGGGCGCTGCTCGCAGGCGTCGGCGGCCATCTTTATTTCATGGAAGCCGCCGCCATCATCACGCTCATCAGCGCCGGTCACTGGCTGGAAGCCCGCGTCAGCGACCGCGCTTCCGGCGCGTTGAAATCGCTGCTGAATCTTGCGCCGCAAACGGCACGGAAGATTTCCCCTCTCCCGGCTTTCAGCCACCCTCTCCCCGCCGGGCGGGGAGAGGGACGGGGCGAGGGGCGCGTTATTGGCGAAGACGAAATTGAGATCCAGGTCGCGGACTTAAAAATTGGAGATTTGGTTGCGTTGCGTCCCGGCGACCGCGTGCCGGTGGATGGCACCGTGATCGAAGGTGATTCCGCCGTGGACGAGGCCATGCTCACCGGCGAATCCGTTCCCGCCGACAAAAAAGCCGGCAGCGAACTTTTCACCGGCACGGTGAATTTAAATGGCCGGCTCGTCATGCGCGTGACCGCTACCGGCGAATCCACCGCGTTGGCGAACATCATCGCCGCCGTGCAGCGCGCCCAGACCAGCCGCGCCGACATCCAGCGTCTCGGTGACCGCGTGAGCAGCGTGTTCGTGCCCGTCGTTGTTGCCATCGCCATCGCCGCCGGGCTTTGGTGGGGACTCGCGCCGGAAGCGGCGGGCAGGATTCACGACGCGCTGGCGCGATTTTTCTGGCACGCGCACGCGCCGGCTGGCGTGGCGGCGGGTTTCATCATCGCCGCCGCGGTGCTCATCATTGCCTGTCCGTGCGCGATGGGTCTGGCGACGCCGGCGGCAATCATGGCCGGGGCCAACGCCGCTGCACGACGCGGCATTTTAATCCGCGACGGCGTGGCCCTGGAAAAAGCCGGCAAAATCACTACTGTGATTTTTGACAAAACCGGCACGCTGACAGTGGGGAAACCCGAAGTGGCGGCGAGTTGGAGTTCAAGCTTCAGCTTGTCTGATGGCACGCTAAAGCGTGAACTCCAACAAAAACACGCCGGGCCGGAGGTCGGCGCTCCAATCGCACAAATCGCCGCGGCGCTCGCCCGCGACTCCACGCATCCCATCAGCCGGGCGATTGCCAAAATTTCGGCGGGGGAAATTCAAGTCACCAACTGGAAAGAAATTCGCGGAGCGGGCGTGGAAGCAAAAATTCAACTTTCAACCCTCAACCCTCAACCTTCAACTGCTCGACTCGGTTCCTTGCACTGGCTCAAGGAATCGGGCGTGGATTTGGCGGCGGGCGAAAAATTCATCGCCGAATGGTCGGGACAGGGCGCGACCATTGTCGGGCTGGCCTCCGATAAAACTCTGCTCGGCCTGTTCGCCGTGCGCGACACGGTGAAACCGAACGCGACGAAAGTCATCTCGCAGCTTCAACGGCAGGGACTCAAAACGTTTCTGGTCACCGGCGATAATTCGCTGACGGCGGCCAGCATCGCCAGGCAGGTTGGCATCGCAGCCGAAAATGTGTTTGCCGAGGTGCGCCCGGAGCAAAAGGCGGAGTTTGTGAAAAAGCTTCAGGCCGGTAGTGGCACGGGCGTCCCGCCCGTTCGACCCGCAGCGGAAACACACGGGCGGGACGCCCGTGCCACTTGCGTCGCGTTCGTGGGCGACGGCATCAACGACGCGCCCGCGCTCACGCAGGCCGATCTCGGCATCGCGGTGAGCCAGGCCAGCGACATCGCGCGCGAGGCGGCGGACATCATCTTGCTGAAATCGGAAATCGAGGCCGTGCCGGAGGCGCTCGGCCTGGCGCGGGCGACGTTGCGCACCATCAAGCAAAACCTGTTCTGGGCGTTTTTTTACAACGCGCTCGGCGTGCCGCTCGCCGCGTTGGGTTTCATCAGCCCGATTTTCTGCGCGGTGGCGATGGGCTTTTCTGATTTGATTGTGATTGGCAACGCGCTGCGGCTGCTGCGGTGGCGACAATAGCAACGCCGCTCGACAAAGCTTTTTCCCCGCGCCATGCTGCGGCCATGGCATTTGAATCGGATTCGCCGCTGGATCGGCTCTGGCAGGAATACGGCCGGTCGTTTCAGGAATGGGACGACCACACGCTCGCGCGCTGGCTGGCGCAAACCCTCGGCGAACTGGAAGGCAAGGCGTGGCGGCTGTCGCATCCGCTCGTCGGCGCCTACCGGTTGGCGGCGCAACTCGCGCACGACCGGCAAATCTGGTTCAAGCGGCTGGCCACGCCGCCCGCCGCCTACGCCGAATCGCCATGCTGCCGCGCGCCGTTCCTGCCGTTGCTCACCCGCGACGTGCGCGAGTCCGGCCTCATCTGCCAGCACTGCAACGAAACCCTCGTGCCGTTCGAGGAAATCCCCGCCGAACTGCGCGCCGAACTCGAAGTGTGGGCGCAACAATACGAACCCGTCCACTCCGTCGCGCATTGGGACGATCGCCAGCGCCGGCGCGTGGGGAATTATGACGCCGCCTACGAGAACGCCGCCCAACAGGCCGAGCAGATGCTCGCGCGCGCCGGACGCGACCTCGCGCCGAAGCTGTTGCATTCCTACGCCGCCGCCGTCTGGGAGGACCAGGACGAATGTCTCGAAGTCCGGCCGGAAGACGTCGCCATTTAAGATTTATGATTTACGATTTACGATTTGTTTCACAATTTGGGCACGGTGCGTAAATCGTATATCGAGACCTCTGCAAAACCGGAGCGCGGACAGCTTTGTCCGCGAGTTGATGCGGCGTGTGCACTTGCGGACATGGCTGTCCGCGCTCCGCAATGACGCTTATCACGGGTTTTGCAGAGGTCTCATATCGTAAATCTGAATAAAAAATGAAGTTTGTTTTCAAATGGCTGTTCCGGCTGTTCCTGCTGGCCGTCGTGCTGGTCGTGATTCTGCTGCTGTCACTCAACTCGATCCTGCGCGTCTTGATTGAAAATCGCATCCGCGCGCAGACCGGCATGGACGCTGAAATCGGAAGATTTTCGGTCGGCCTCATCGAGCCGACGGTGGAGATTCAAAATCTCAGGCTCTTCAATCCGCCGGACTTCGGCGGCACACCGTTCCTGAACATCCCGGAAATCCACGTCGAATACGACCGCGCCGCGCTCGCCCGCCGCGAGATTCACGTCACGCTGATGCGTTTCAACCTCGGCGAACTCGACATCGTGAAAAACGAGGCGGGCCGGACGAACATCTTTTCACTCGGCGTCCCGCTGACGGCAAAAAAAACCGGCGGCGGCGCAGCCGGCTTCAAAAGACAAACCGGCTACGACTTCAGGTCCATTGACGTTTTGAACGTCTCCGTCGGCACGGTCAAATTCATTGACCTGAAAAACCAGCGGAACAATCGCGAGCAGCCCATCGGCTTGGATAATCTGGTGATTAAAAACGTGAAATCGCAAAACGACCTGGCGGGTTTGGAGGTGCTCATTGAACTGCGAAGCAACGGTTTTTTTGACTCGTTGGTTGACCACAAAAAATCGGGTTTGGACGTTCTCAAACAACTCGGGTTGTAAAATCCGCGCCATTTTTGCATTTTCCGCGCGCGGATTTTTGCCTAACCTCGGCGCGTGCATCGTGACCCGCTCAAAACCGCCGCCCGTCTGGTCGTGAAACTCGGCACGGGTGTGCTCACCGACCGCCGCAAGCAGCCCGACCCGGCCCAGCTCGAACAAATCGTCGCCCAACTCGCCGCGCTGCGGAAATCCGGCAAGGAAGTTGTCCTCGTCACCAGCGGCGCGGTCGGCACGGGCATGGGCGCGCTCGGCCTGGAGAAACGCCCGACGGCGCTCGCCGAATTGCAGGCCTGCGCCGCCATCGGCCAGCCTCGGCTCATGGCCACCTACGCGGAATTGTTCGCGCGGCACGGCCTGCTCGTCGCCCAGGTGCTGCTCACCCACGACGATCTCGAACATCACGAACGCCATCTCAACGCCCGCAACACCCTCGTTACCCTGCTCGACCGCGGCGTCGTCCCCATCATCAACGAAAACGACGCCGTCTCGTTCACCGAAATCAAGTTCGGCGACAACGACCGGCTGTCCGCGCTCGTCGCGTCGCTGTTGCCCGCCGATTTGCTCGTCATCCTCACCACCGTGGACGGCGTCCTCGAAAATTTTGGCCGGGCCAATCCCAAAACCATTCCCGTCATCGAAAAAATTGATTCCGTCCTGGAGAAACTCGCGGGCGGCACGGACAGCGAGACCGCCGTCGGCGGCATGAAATCAAAAATCGAGGCGGCCAAAATCGTCGTCCGCTCCGGCATCCCGCTCGTCATCGCGTCGGGCAGAAAGAAAAACGTGCTGGCGAAAATTCTCGGCGGCGAGGACGAAGGCACGCTGTTTGTCGCGGAACCCAAGAAATTGCAGGGCCGCAAGCGCTGGATTGCGTTTTTCCATCATCCCCAAGGCGCGCTGTTCGTGGACGACGGCGCGAAACACGCGCTGCGCGAAAAGGGCCGGAGCCTGCTGCCGCCGGGCGTGGCGCGGTGCGAGGGCGAATTCGCCGCCGGCGACGTGGTGCGGATTTGCGATCTGGACGGGACGGAATTCGCGCGCGGCATTGCGCGGTTCGATTCCGCCGCCGTGCGCGCCCGCCAACTGCCCAAGGAAGAACTCGTGCATCGGGACGACCTGGTGATTCTTTGAAATGAAACATCGAACATCCAACATCCAACATCGAACGCCCAAAGCTGCGGCCCACCGACGATCCCATTCATTGGATGTTGGTTGTTCGATGTTCGATGTTGGATGTTTCCCAAAGTGAAAAAACGTCCAGCGATAGCAGATTTGCTCCGCGTCATGGCGCGGCTGCGCTCGCCCACGGGCTGTCCGTGGGACCGCGAGCAAAACCACCGGACGCTGCGCCGCCACGCCATCGAGGAGGTCTATGAATTGATTGACGCCATCGAGGCGGGCGACGACCACGAGATGGCCGAGGAACTCGGCGATTTGCTGTTGCAGGTCGTCTTTCATTGCCAGTTGGCGCGCGAACGCGGCGCGTTCGATTTCGAGGAGGTCTGCCGCGTGCTCGTGAACAAGCTCATCCGCCGGCACCCGCACGTCTTCGGCAAAACCAAGGTCAGGAACGTGGACGAAGTCTGGGCGAACTGGGAAAAAATCAAGCGCGCCGAGAAACACGGCACCAAACACGCGCGCCCGTCCGCCCTTGACGGCATCCCGAAACATCTGCCCGCCCTGCTGCGCGCCGAAAAACTGGTGAAGAAGGCGCGGAAAGCAGGTTTGTTGGATTCCGTGGTAGGGCTGCGCTGCCGCGCAGCCGGACGCGCGGCAGCGCGTCCCTACCAAAAGAAAGCGCGCAAGACCGCCGTGGCGGAACAGCTTTTTGAACTCGCGGCATCCGTCCAGGCCCGGGGCTGGTCGGCGGAGGAATTGTTGGGCGATGAAATCAAAAAACGCGAACGTGAATTCCGGCGGAAAGAATCCGGATCGCGCAAAGCTTGAAACCGGCGTGGGAGACGACAGGAGCGCGGTTTGTCTCAAACCGCAGCGTGGCCGAACGCAAAAGAATATGCCCATGCTTTCCAATGATTCTTTACGCCACACCTGCTGCGAGTTGGGACAACTCGCGCTCCGAAATTCGAATTTAGCACACCACTTCTTCGCAGTTGACAGCCCGCGGAACCGGCGCGATTGTGCGGTGTTGAACCTTTAGGTGACAATTTTATGAAAACGCAAAGCCTTCAAAGCCTGGTCCTGACCCTCACAGCCGTCGCGGCAGTGACTCTTTTGGCGGCGAAAGCCGTGGCCCAGGAATCTACCACTTCCACCACCGCAACCCCCACGCCCGCCGCTCAACCGGCAGCCGCGAGCCAGCCCGCCCCGCAATTGTCGTATGGCGTGGCGCAAGTCGTGCAACTCGCGCGCGCCAACGTCGGCGAGGACGTCATTGTCAATTACGTCCAGAATTCCGGCAATGCCTACGGCCTGGACGCGAACCAGATTCTTTACTTGAAGCAGCAGGGCGTGTCCGACCGCGTCATCAACACCATGCTCGGCCAGCACAGCCGGGTGGCGGCAACCGCCCAAACCGCGCCGCAGCCGAACAGTTCGGACGCCAGCAGCAGCCAGACGGCGACCGCGAGCGAGCCACCTTCGGTTTCTTATGTCCAGACGGCCCCGCCTCAAACCGTCTATGTCATGCCCGATACGCAGACGTATAACTACGACGCCTATTATTACCAGCCATATTACTATCCTTACTACGGCTACTACGGCTGGCCATATCCGGCGCTGTCGTTTTCCTTCGGTTACGGCGGTTATTACGGCGGCTATCGCGGCGGCTGGCATGGCGGTGGCGGCTGGCATAGTGGCGGTGGCGGGTTTCATGGTGGTGGCGGCTTCCACGGCGGGCATCACTGACCGGAGCGCCCGGCATAATCAACCGCAGCCTGTCGCGCCGTAGCGAAGTGAAGGCGGAATGAGCGCGGATAGTTGAACAACCAAGCAACGAAGCAACCAAGGAAGAAAACCAGAAGAACTTTGTTCCTTTGTTTCTTTGTTGTTAAAATGTCTTGTGCCTTCTGTCCACCCTCCGCAGTAGCCTTGCTACGGAGGACGGGCGCCTTTTTGCGGCAAAAAATCCGTGTCCATCCGTGGTTGATGAAATTTTCTTGAACGGCGGCAATGCTCCCGTCAGCATCCCCGCGCCTTTCCACGGCAAAATGAGCACGAAACAATTCATCCCTCTGGCCTTGGCCTTTGCCTGCCTCGCCGCATTCGCCGGGTGCAAGACCAACCCTCCATCCGCGCCGCCGCACGCCGCCACCGGCCCCAAAAACACCTACGTCATCGTGCATGGCTCGTGGGGCGGCGGCTGGGACTGGAAACACGTCGGCCAGTTGCTCACCGCCGACGGCAACGAAGTCTATCGCCCCACACTCGCCGGCCTCGGCGAACATTACCACCTCGCCAGCACCAACATTGACCTCGACACGCACATTCAGGATGTCGTCAACGTCATCCTCTGGGAAAATTTGCACAACGTCGTCCTCGTCGGCCACAGCTACGGCGGAATGATCATCACCGGCGTGGCCGACCGCGTGCCCGACCGCATCAAGCGTCTGGTTTACATTGACGCCTTGCTGCCCGTAAACGGCGAAAGCGCGGAAATGATTCGCACGCACAAAACCAACGACCCGCCGGTCATAAACGGGTTTATCGTTCCGACCTGGGTTGGGGGAAATACCCCGCCGCCCCATGACGTTCCCCAGTCGGTCCAAACCAGCCTGGAACCCATCACCCTGACCAACCAGGCCGCCGCCCAAAAATTGCCCGCCACCTTCATCCTGCTGGTGGGCAAGGGCCAAACGCCGGAGCAGGCCTATTTTTACCGGTTTTATCAGCGCGCCAAGGCGCGCGGCTGGACCACTCACATCCTCGAAAGCGAACATACCGTCGAGCGCTCGCATCCGGACGAAATTGCCCGGCTGCTCGAACAAGCGCCCTAAACCGCCGGTAACGCGGATAGTTGAACAACCAAGCAACGAAGCAACCAAGGAAAAAAACCAGAAGAACTTTGTTCCTTTGTTTCTTTGTTGTTTAATCCGGTTTGCTCTTGATCTGGATCGCCTTTCTGATCAATTGATCTGGGCGTGTCGCTTTTTGTGGGTTGATGGTTGAGAGTTGAGAGTTGAGTGAAAAATCTTCACCCGGCCGTGGTTAAAAACGCTTGATCTGATCGGCACTTGTGATCAATTGATCTGGGCGTGTCGAAAAAGTCCAAACCAGTCAAACGCCGCCCGTTCTACCGGAAACCACCGCCGAAACCAAAAGGTAGGGCTGCGCTGCCGCGCAGCCAGGCCGAGCAGCAACTCGGCCCTACCAACGACATCCCCCACGCCCATCCCCTCGCCCCGTCGCACTTCACCCTCCGCGAAGATGGCGAAATCTCCGTTGGGAGGGACGGCGTGTCGCCGTCCCAAATCAAATCCGATAGTCAGGGACAGCGACACGCTGTCCCTCCCAGTTTAATTTTCTCCTCCGACAACCCGTTCCTCCGCCTTTATTGCGGCAACTGCCTCGAATTGCTCGCCGCCATCGCCGCCAAATATCCCGAGGGCCGGTTCGACGCCATCTTTGCCGACCCGCCGTATTTCCTGTCCAACGGCGGCATCATCTCGTTTCGGAGGGTCGAGCTCCGAGAGACCTAAACATCTCCGGCAAGTCAGGGACTCGTATAACTCGCGCCTCCGATACTTTCACAACCGCCGACGCTTACGCCTTCACCCGCGGCGAATGGCGATTGCCGTGAAGACGGCGTTCAGGTGATGACTTGCTCGTAGGAAAAGCGGGGGACATCCGTGCGCTGGCTGGCGTGCTCGACGGTGATGCCCAGAATACGCCCGGCCTTGTCCACATCCAAAAGCGTGTTCTCGTCCAAGTCGCGGGTCTCGGCGACCTCGGCGGGCTTGAACTCGATGTGCAACGTGTCGGTGTCTTGAAAATAGCGTATTTTCATGGCTTAAATGTCCGGTCGAAAAACGCGTTGTGAACGGTCTCGCCGTCGGGCAGCAATATAACACGAAGCGCGCGTCCGTCCATCTCGTTGATGCGCACCCAGCGACGGATGCGACCGTCCTGTTGCACAACTTCTTTTTCGGGATGTTCAATCACCCGTTGAATCCACTCCATCTGGATCACGGCGCGGTCTGGTCGTTGCCGCATGGCCAGGAAATAGTGGGTGAACTTCACGACGGAAGCGTAGGGCGTGCGGGATTGAATTCAAGGGAGAAAGTGCGGCTGGACGTTGGACGTGCTGAAGGCGGTGCGACGGCTTGTGGAAAGTAGGAGACGAGGTAACGAGACTCCATCTGAAAAACCTCCTGGCCAGCCGGAAAGTCTGAGCCTCCTCACGTCGGCTCCTACTGGAGAATTCACCACCGCCGAGGTTTATGCTCTTGAGCGCGGCGAATGGCGATCGCCGTGACCCTCAACCTTCAACCTTCAACCCTCAATCGCTTTGCGGCCTCTGGCGTCTGCCGTGAAATTTCAAGTCACGTCGGTTTGCAAGCCGTGGCACAACCGGCGGATTGATTCCACGGCATCTTTGCCAGCAACATTCCCATGCCGCACCAATCCGTGATGCCGGCAAAAACCAGCCCAACCCCGACAAACGCCGAGATTCCAACGAAGCCCGGATGGATGAGCCATGCGAGCAGGATTCCAATCAGCACGATTGAACCGGCGGCAATCCGCACCTGTCGTTCGAGGCTGATGACTTTGACGCTGCCGCGGCTCACGGGCAGGCCGGCAACGCACCACGCCTGCGTGCCGCCTTCCACAACCACGGCTTGATCGAATCCTTCCCGTGCGAACAGTTCCGCCGCCTTGGTGGCGCGTCCGCCCGAACGGCAGAGAATGTAAACGGGACCATCCTTGGGCAGGCCGCCCGCCGCGTAGAGCGCCTTGGACTGAAGTTTGTCAAGCGGTTCGTTGCGGGCTTGCGGCACATGCGCCTCGGCGTATTCCGCCGGCGTGCGGACATCCAGCACGGGCAGGTTGGGTTGAACGACCAGTAATTTTTGGAGTTCGGCGGGCGCAATGGTTTTCATAAACAAGGGGAAGAATCCGGCTCCTTTTGATTTTTGGGGAAGGCGGGTTCTGAACGTTGTAGCGGCGGTCTGTGACCGTCGCAAATCATCCGGCGCCCTCCGTCTTCGCGCTGCTTTGAAGTCAAGGTTTGATGCATGGCCTGAGTTGGGTATCCACCCTTAGAATGTGCTCCTCAATCCAACGGCTGGCCGTTTGATGCAGGCTCAAAATGACTTCCCGGCGGAAGCCTTCCGCCTTGTAGCGCTTCTTGAAGGTTTGGAAAAAGGCCCGGAACTGTTCGTGACCCAGTTTGTTTTCTTCATGGGCCGGACACCGGTGACGCTGCATGCATTGCTCCTCAAGCTCGAAATGCGTGTTGGCGTAACTGTCCAGAAAATCCACCAGTTGGATCACAAATTCACATTCCTCCCGGGTCGGATTGGAGACGGCCAGCATTCCTTCCAGATGATTGATGTTGTTGATCAACATCCGGTGTTGGTGGTCAAGCTCGCTGGAACCCGTTGCAAACTGCTCACTCCATGGTATCATATTGAAATATCAATTAATTTTTGCCTTGGGCTTCCCCATAGGCCGGCAGCCACGGTCAAGCGATACGGTTGTATCCCCAGACAAAGACTGCTTCTACCTTGAATGTTTCATGAAAGGATGCGGACGCCACTGACTTTTTGCCAAAAACACACCAAAAATTGTCCGTTTCGGGTAATCGTTCTCGTCCCCGGCAGCCGGCGCGGCTGGACGCTGGATGTGTTGAATATCGTGCTGGGGAGCGCGACCGTAGCTGCGAACGTGAGTTCGCTCATTCTTAAAAGTCAGAGCCGACTCACGTCCACCCTCCGCAGTACTGCTACGGAGGACGGGTCGGCTGCTACAAACGAATTCACGACCGCCGATGTTTATGCTTTTGAGCGCGGCGAATGGCGATTGTCGTGACGCTCAACTCTCAACCCTCAACCGCTTTGCGGCTTCTGGCGGCTGCCTTGATTTTCCTTCCGCGTAGTTCGCTTGAATTGACCGGTGGTCTCGACAATTCGTCTTCGGAGAGTAGCTTTAAGCGGATGAAAGGTGAAGTCGTCTATCTTTACGCGTTTGATGTGGCCAACGAAATCATCACGTCGCGCGTGCAGGAAATCCTGTCGGAAAAACCGTTCCCGTTCGAAATCCGGATGGACCGGACGTTGCCGAAGGACATGCCGCTTTACAAGCCGCTGGCCATCGAGCCGCATCCGTTACCCGGCCGGTTGCACGGCGCACCCGTGCGCCTGCTGATTCGCGTTTACGACGTGGGGGTGGTGACGGTGATGATGCGGGCGGCGTTTGACACCGACGCGCTGGCGGACCTGATGCCGTTTCACAATCCGAAGCTGGAAACCGGTGAGACGCTGGATGCGGTGGCGGTGAAGCTTTGCGCGGATGTCTGCGAGAGTCTCCGGGATTTGCTGGTGGCGCGCACGGAGTTTCCGCCGCCGCCGGAGGCTTACACGGTGTTTTGCCTGACCGATCTGGCGGTGGTGAAGGATGTGAACCGCTGGCTCGAGGGTCAACGGCGCGCGGTGGCGGGGCTGCTCACGGAGACGGCGGCGGAGCAGTTGAGCGAGGCGCAGGTGACCGAGGTGCTGCGCATCCAGCGCTCGTTCGAAAACACGGACCTGGTGGTGATTGACTGGGACGCGGCGTTGGTGGTGGATTTGACAGGCTACGTGGACGATGTGTTGTATGCCCTGGAACTGGCGAACCTGCAACTGGAGGAATTCCGCGTGATGGATCGCCGGCTCGACACTTATCTCGACCGGGCTTATGAGGACGTGGAACGGCAGCACGTGCCCTTGTTCGGCCGGGCGAACAAGGTGTTGCGCCATTTGCGCCGGTTCCGCGTGGACGTGGCGAAACTCACCGACGAGGTCACGCACATCACGAAATTTTTTGGCGACTGGCATCTCGCCCGCGTTTATCTCGGCGCGCGCGACCGTTTTTATCTCGACCAATGGCGTGCCAGCGTCGAGCAACGCCTCGCCCAGCTCGACAAGCTTTACAGCGTCGTCCACGCCGAACTGAACGAGCAACGGATGTTATGGCTGGAAATCATCATCGTGATTTTCTTTGCCATCGATTTGCTGATTCTTCTGTGGGTGAGGTGATGATGATTCAGGGCCGGGGCCGGAATGATTTCTGCGGGGCGGTCATCGGCGTGAAATGATTTTTGCTTCCGCCTCTGGGGGAAAGACCCCATGGCAACCAGGCAGCGGCGTGTTATCTTGCCGGCATGAATATATTATTACTCATGGTGGTTCTGCTTCTCTTGTTCGGCGGCGGCGGGTTTTACTTTGGTGGTCCCGTCATCGGCGGCAGCGGGCTTGGCCTGCTACTGTTGATATGCCTTGTCGTCTATTTCCTGGGCGGATTCCGCACGAGAAACCCATAGGCTGGCGCGACAAGGCCCGGCCTCGGACGTCTGCCGTGGGAGCGCGGGCTGCCCGTCCGCCGTAGCGTTACGGTGGAGGGTGGACCAACCCGCGAGTTGAAGCAAAACGCGGACAAGCTGTCCGCGCTCCGAAATTCGCGATATTTGGCGTAATTCGCGGATGAACAGTCGCGTCTGCCGTGATTTGGTTTTGCAGAAGGAAACCAAGGGAACAAAGGCCGGGACCACCTTCGCTTCTTCGTTTCCTTTGTTGGCTTCTGTTGGTCGGTTGCTGCGCGTCGCGCGCGGTGTTATCATCGTTTTTCCTCCGGGGCTTTACGCTAAAAAGTTGTCAGAAGATTTCATTTGCCTTATTAGAGACAGGGACGAAGCTAAGTCTGACGGGTTATGGAGTCGTTATACCAGATTGTTTATACGAGCACGGCCACGGAGCCTCTCGGCAAGGCCGAGTTGATGGAATTGCTCAAGGGCAGCGTCCGGAGGAATACCCGGGCAGGCATCACGGGTTTGCTGCTCTACCAGAGCGGCGCGTTCATACAGGCGCTGGAGGGCAAGAAGGCGGCGCTCATCGAGCTTTTTGAAAAAATAAGCCACGACCCACGTCATGATAATCTCATCCGCCTGATCCAGGGGCCGATTAAGGAGCGGAATTTTCCCAATTCGGCCATGGCCTTCCGGGATTTGGACTCGCCGGAGCTGCGGCGCCTGCCCGGTTACAGCGAGTTTTTGAACACACCGCTGAACGGGGAATTGCTGGCGAAGGACATCCCCGCGTGCCGACGGCTGCTGTTGATTTTCAAGGAGAACATCCGCTGAAATCCGCCGGCAATTGCAGGTGCTGCGCGATGCGGGATTATGGCTGCACATTGGTCGTGGCGAATGGTGATTGTGGTAAAGTGGGTTGTGGCAGGACGGTGCCGTTGAGATTGTCTCCATACGCCATTTTTTGGTAGCAGCCGACGTGAGTCGGCTCACTGTTCTTGGAATTTCGTTTAAGATTAGAGCGGACTCACGTCCGCTGCTACAGTTTTGAGACAGTCTCCGCTGCGCCGCCATTCCCAGCAGAGCGGCAGCTCTGCCCTACCGTTAAAGTCACATCGAGCGAATGGCGATTGCCGTGACCCTCAACTCCTTGGCGCGACGAAGCGCAGCGAAGACGGCTCAACCATCAACCACTTTGTGACGGAGGCAGGGGAGCCAATCAGTTCGGGGCAATGACATGGAACGTGTTCGATTTGACCTCCACGTCCAGGCCCGCATAGATGCTCTCGGCGGAAATCGCCGCGGTCGGGTTCTGCTCCAAATACCATTCTTGACCCCGCAGTTCCGTAAGATTGTTAAATCGTCGGTCCGCCACCACCCGCTCGGCCACGTCCCGGCGCAACCGATTTTCCAGGAGCGCATAGTCTTTGTTTGCCTGAGCCAGATTGGTCCCGGTCAGGGCGATTTGCCTCGTGAGGCCGGCCACCTGGTTGGTCAAATCCATGTCGCGTTGGTCCAAGGTTTGATTTTCCGATTTCACCTCCGCGACCTGCCGGTTCAGGTTGGTGATTTGTTCCGTGCCGAGAGCAATGGCGGATTCGGCATCCGTCAGTTGGTTTGAAAACGTCAATGACGCGGACCGGCTTTCATCGAGGCGGTTGGACAAGGTGAGCATCGTTCCCTTGCAAAAGGCGATTTGGATTTGCGCCGTGTCCAACCGGTTTGAATAATCAGCAATCGCGCCGGCATCATTTTCCTGCTGCGCATCATCACCCCGTTTCATCTCGACAAGAGCTATGACCAACGAGATGCATGCCAATGCAAGGGCCAGGGATAAATAGTGTTTCATACGGCGAGCAGCGCAACCAAATGAAATTCGCGCCCACTCATCGCCGGAAACTTCGCAAAGGTGAAACCGATTGGACAAGAATGGATTTGTTACGATTCCGTTACACCCGAATACAACGCTAATTGCGCGACTTGGGATTGCTCATTCACGCCGGGCGTGGCGAACGGCGATTGCCGCAGGAGCGCGGGCTGCGAGCCCGCGAGTTGAAAGATAAACGCGGACAAGCTGTCCGCGCTCCGAAATTAGCGATAATTGGCGCAATTCGCGGATAAACAGTCGCGTCTGCCGTGATTTATGTTTCTCCGCGGCCTGGTGTCCTGGCGGTCAATGACCATCCGGGTGGCCGAGGAATTTGCGCAGGCAATGGGACAGCTCGACAAAATTGATGGGTTTTTGGAAAACCCGACGCAAGGGTGCATGTCGGGAGGCCACCAGGTCCGGCGGCGGATTGAGACCGGTCATCAGGATGACGGGCAAATCGGGGCGGATGGCGCCCAATTCCTCGGCGAGGTCGGCGCCCTGCAAACCCGGCATGGTGTGGTCGGTGATGACCAGATCGAAATGGTCCGGGTCGGCGCGGAACGTGTTCATGGCTTCCAGGCTGTCGGCCCGGGTGGTGACGCGGTAGCCCATTTTGCGCAGGTGTTGCTGCATCATGTCGAGGATGTGGATTTCATCGTCCACCACGAGGATTTGTTCGCGGTGTCCGCGCAGGAGCTGGTTTTTATCCGCCGGGGCCGGGGCCGGCGGTTCATGGGATTGGGGGAAATAAAGGTGGAAGGTGGTGCCCTGGCCTTCCTGGCTGCTCACCTTGATGTGTCCGCGGCTGCGGCTGACAATTTTTTGGACCAGGGTCAGGCCCAAACCCGTGCCCTTGCCAGGGCCTTTGGTGGTGAAGAAAGGTTCGAAAATTTTTTCTACGACTTCAGGGCTCATGCCCCGGCCGGTGTCGCTGACAATCAGGTGGACATACCGGCCGGCGGGGATGGACAGGGCGGCCGCCGGGCCGGGTTCGAGGTCGAGGATCTCCAATCCGTAATCCAGCCGTCCGCCTTTCGATTTCATGGCGTGTCCGGCGTTGGTGCCGAGATTCATGATGACCTGATGCATTTCCGTGGCATCCGCCACCACCACGTCCTCATCGGTTCGGATGTCCACATGGATGGCGATGGACGAAGGCATGGTGGCGTTGAGGGTTTTCACGCCTTCCGCGAGAATGGCGCCCAGTTTGAGCGGATGACGCTCGGCGTCGGCCCGCCGGCTGAAGGTGAGAATCCGGCTGATGAGGTCACGTGCGCGACAGGCGGATTTGTGGACGATTTGCAGGTTGTCGCGGGTCTTGCCTTTGATTTGCGGATCCACCAAGGCCAGGTCCGTGTAGCCGAGGATGGCGCAGAGGATGTTGTTGAAATCGTGGGCCATGCCGCTGGCGAGGGTGCCGATGGCATCCATTTTTTGAGAGTGCAGCATTTGCTTTTCGAGTTTGGCCTGTTCCGCTTCGGCTTCCTTGCGGCTGGTGATATCGTCAATGAATCCCTCGTAGTGATGAACCGCGCCGGCGGCGTCCCGGACGGCGCGCGCGCTTTCCGAAATCCAGATGATGCTGCCATCGCGCCGCCGCACCTGATATTCCAGCCCGTGGACAAGACCCGTCAGTTCAATTTGCCGCTTGAACTGTTCCCGGAGGGTGGAATCCACATAAATCTGGTTTTGGATGTCGGACACCTGATTCAATAATTCACCGGGATGCTCATAGCCATACATCCTGGCCAGGGCGGCATTGACCACCAGATAACGACCGTCGGGCGTGCTCTGATAAATGCCTTCAACGGCATTCTCGAACATTCCACGGTATCTGATCTCGGCCTCTTTGAGATTTTGAATCGTCGTGTCGGTGCTCATCTCACTCGCTTCGGTAAAAGCAGTTTGCTTGCCGGTGTCCAAATGGAATAAACCCGGATCCGCCCAACGGCGTGTCCAGCCGCAGGCGCGGCAATCCTCCCCGCAAATAATCGAATAATCCCATGCCGTTGTCAAACAGGCGAGAGGTTGGGCACGCGGCCAGACCTTCCGGTCAGACGCCAAGGTGTCTGCCGTGGACGGATTTTGCCGGACACCGGCGGGAAAATTCACCGGCCCAAACTTGAACACCGCGCCCGGATGTGCCATTCTTAGAGACATGGAATCCATCACCAAAGTTCTCATCATGGAACACGCGGTTTTCTGCGAAGTGTTTGATCAAATCGAGCGGGTCCTGGCCGGTTCCATATCCGCGCCGGAAGTAAAATTGCTGGCGTCCGTGGTGGAGGGTTTGTTGCGCGACCATGCCGAAACGGAAACGAATCTGGCCTATCCGGCCCTGGACCACGCCCTCGCCGACCGGGGGGCGCTGGACCGCCTGTATCAGGATCATCACGAAATTGACGACCAGTTCAAGCGCATCCACCGCACGGCCGATGCGGCGGAGGCGCAGCGCCTGCTCAAAAAGGCGCTGGCGGCCACGCGCGAACATTTCCGGCGCGAGGAAAAGAACGTATTCCCGATGCTGGAGAAAACACTGCAACCGGACACGCTGGGGACTCTCGCACGGAAGTGGACGGAAAGTCATTTTGTTTCCGCCCGGGTCTGACGCTGCGCGTCGAGAGGCAAAGGCACAGCGCAGATCGTTTCCACAGAAGAATACGAAGGCAACAAAGGCTGGAAACCACCCGCACCGTTCGTCTCCTTCGTTTGCTTCTGTGGGTCTTTTAAGATTCGTGGCTGCTTCAGGTTCAGGCTGCGTGCGACCCGTTGCAGAACGGCTTGTTGTCCGACCGGCCGCAGCGGCACAAGGTCATCCGGTTCCGAATCTCATAGGTCTTCCCGTCGGCGGAAACGACCGGAATGCCCCCGCGCACCCAAATCGGGCCGCTGACCTGCTTCCCGGTGTCTTCAATCAGTCCGAGCGACGGCTCAAACTCCGGCTCGATGGGTTTGCCGGTCTTCCGATCCCAGGCTACGAGCCGTCCGGCGGGGCAATGGCCCGCCTCGTGTTTGACCAGTTCCCGGGCTTCGGGGTTGTCCGTTTGCCTGACCAGGTTCCAAACCCTGCCTTTCGGATCGCAGAAACGGGCGAACGCGCACAGGTTTTCCTGGTCGGTGAGCCGCATCGTGGGGCCTTCAATGGTTCCGGCCTGCTCGAGGTAAGGCTGATGGCTGGCGGTCTCCGTGCCGTCAAACCGGGCCTTCGCGTGCGTGCCGTCGCAGAAGGGTTTGTTGGCCGACTGGCCGCAGCGGCAAAGCGAATATTGCGCCTGTGCCGGATACTTTTTTCCTTCCCGGTAATCCAGTGAATCCCCTTCGGCATTGGTGACAATCCACTGCTCGCTCAGAGGCAGGTCTCCGCTTACGAGATAGGGGCCGTCCCTGGTGACTTCAATCTTCACATTGCCGTGTTTGCTCTTTTTCATGCGTTGGCAAACAGGATAACAGAATTGTTGAAATTGTCACGCGCTGGCACGGCTGCCGCCGCCGAATCAGGACACAACCTCCGTCCGCCATTGCCATCCCAAGGCTTGGGAACGGCCAAAATGCCCTGTTGACTTCGTTTGCGGGTCTGGTAAATTTTGCGTCCTTTTTTCGGTTTGAATGAAAACGCATTTGCCCAAAGTGAATTTGGACCAGCGGAAATGGCACGTGATTGACGCCGACGGCGCCGTGCTTGGACGGCTGGCCGTGCAGGTTGCCGACATCTTGCGCGGCAAAAACAAGCCCGTCTTCACGCCCCACCTCGACGCCGGCGACTTTGTCGTCGTCGTCAACGCCGAAAAGGTCCGGCTCACCGGCAAGAAGGAAACGGCCAAGGAGTTCATGACCTATTCCGGCTGGAAAGGCGGCGAGAAATACCGGACCGTTGAACAAGTGCGCGCGCAGCATCCTGAAAAACTCGTCATGCACGCCGTGAAGGGCATGATTCCGAAGAACCGGCTGGGCGACCAGTTGTTGACCAAGCTGAAGGTGTTCAAAGGTCCGAAACATCCGCACGCCGCGCAAAAGCCGGAACCGCTCAAGGCGGCGGCCTGATTTTTCCCCGACCACCAACCTTCAACCCTCAACTGACAGATGGCAGCGGAAACCAAAATCGAATTTCTCGGCACCGGACGGCGCAAGACCGCCGTCGCCCGCGTCCGGCTCGCGTCCGGCAACGGCAAAATCATCGTGAACGGCCGGGCGTTTGAAAATTATTTTCCGCTCGAAACCCTGCGCTCGACGGTGTCGCAACCGTTGACCGTCACCGGCAACACGGAAAAATTCGATGTGCGCATCAATGTCACCGGCGGTGGCCCGAACGGGCAGGCCGGCGCGGTGCGGCATGGGATTGCCCGGGCGTTGATCCGGGCGGACGCCACGTTGCGTGGCGCGCTCAAGGCCGAGGGCCTGCTCACGCGCGATTCGCGCATGAAAGAGCGCAAGAAATACGGCCAGCCGGGCGCGCGCAAGCGGTTCCAATACTCGAAACGTTGATCGCGTGAAAATTTCCAGGCCCCGCTGGCAAAACCGGCGGGGCTTTTTTGTTTTGGGAGGGATGGCGTGCCGCCGTCCCCGAAAGAAAATTTGGGTCGCCGACACGGCGACCCTCCCGGTAAGATTTGAAAAATGAAAACAAAGAAAATCGCCATCATCGGCGCATCCGGTTACTCCGGCGAGGAACTCGTCCGGTTGTTGTTGAACCATCCCCACGCGGAGCTGGCGGCCGTGACCTCGCGCCAGAATGCCGGGCAGACGCTCGCGCAGGTCTTTCCGAAATTTGCCAGCCATCACCAGTCAAAAACCCTGCGCTTCACCGAGCCAAAGGCCGGACTGCTGGCGAAGCAGGCGGACGTGGTGTTTCTGGCGTTGCCGCACGGCGTCGCCGCCGAATACGCCGCGCCGCTGCTGGACGCCGGCTGCCTCGTGATTGACCTCAGCGCGGATTTCCGGCTCAAGAGCGCGGACATCTACCGGGAATTTTACGCGCACGACCATCCCGCGCCGGATTTGTTGAAAAAATCCGTCTATGGTTTGCCGGAAATTTATCGTGCTGAAATCAAAAAGGCATTGCTCGTCGCGTCACCCGGCTGTTACCCGACCAGCATTTTGCTGCCGGTGGTGCCGCTGCTGAAGGCGGGGTTGATCAAACCGGTCGGCATCATCGCCGATTCGTTGAGCGGGGTGAGCGGCGCGGGCCGCAAGGCCGAGGCGGACCATCTTTTTTGCGAATGCAACGAAAGTGTCCGGCCTTACGGCGTGCCCAAGCACCGGCATTTGTCGGAAATTGAGGAACAGCTTTCGCTGGCGGCGAAAGAACCCGTCACCATCCAGTTCACACCGCATCTGATTCCGGTGAATCGCGGCATTTTAACCACGCTCTATCTCGCGCCCGGGAAACACTTTTCCAACGCGGCGGAAATGGAATCACTGGGCGGGAAAATCTTTGCGTGCTACCAGAAAGCTTATGGCAATGAACCGTTCGTCCGCCTGCTCGACGGCAAAAATCTGCCTGACACGAAAAATGTCAACGGCACGAACGTCATCGAAATCGCGTGGCGGCTCGATCCGCGGACGGGCCGGCTTATCGTCATGAGCGCCGAGGACAATCTCGTGAAAGGCGCGAGCGGCCAGGCCGTGCAAAGCATGAATATTTTGTGTGGCTGGCCGGAGACGGCGGGGTTGATGTAAATCGGCCGTAGCAGCCGACGTAAGGAGGCTCAAACTGAAGGATGAAGGAAGAATGCTGAATGAAGAAACAGCTCTTTGAAGTGAAGCGGTCCCGGAACAGCTTCATCATTCTTCATTTCGCCTTCTGCATTTGAAATGAGTCTCGTGACCTCGTCTCCCACAAAGAAAAGGGCAGCCAGGTGGAATGCCTCTGATTACGCCGCGAATTCCAGCGTGCAGCAAGCCTGGGCGCGCGAACTTATCGCGCAGCTCCATCTGCGCGGCGATGAGCACGTCCTAGATGTCGGCTGCGGTGATGGCAAGGTCAGCGCCGAAATCGCCCAGGCCGTGCCGCGCGGTTCCGTGGTGGGCGTTGACGCCTCGCCGCAAATGATTGCGTTCGCTCGGAAGACTTTTCCCTCACGCAAACATCCGAATCTGGAGTTTAAAATCTGCGATGCGCGGGAAATCAGTCTTGCCGCCTTGTCTTCTCCCTCTCCTCCCCAAAAGGAGGAGAGGGCCGGGGTGAGGAGGCCGATTGCTTCAAATTCAAAACCCCTCGCCCTCCACCCTCCGCAGTACTGCTACGGAGGACGGGCAACCCTCTCCCCGTTCAGGCGGGGCGAGGGAGTCAAGTTCATGCCTTTCGATATTATTTTTTCAAATTCCGCCCTGCATTGGGTGGACGATCACCGGGCGTTTTTGCGCGGCGCGGCGGCGTGCCTGCGTTCCGGCGGACGGCTGGTGGTTTCATGCGGCGGCAGGGGCAACGCGCACGACGTGTTCGTTGCGTTGCGCCCGGAGATGCGGCTCAAACGCTGGCGCGAATTTTTCCGGAAGCTGGAAAAGCCGTATTTTTTCCACAGCCCGGACAGCTATGAAAAATGGCTGCCGCGGTTTGGGTTCAAATCACTGGGTGTGCGGCTGTCGCCGAAAGATGCCAGCTACGACGGGCGCCAGGGCTTTACAGCCTGGTTGCGCACGACGTGGCTGCCCTACGTCCAGCGCGTGCCGGAAAATTTGCGCGGGGATTTCATCGCTGCCGTCACGGACCGCTACCTCGTCAAACATCCACCGGACGCGGATGGGCGCGTCCACGTCCGCATGGTGCGGCTGGAAATTGACGCAGTAAAAATCTAATCACGAAATATACGAACCACACAAAAAACCTTTTGACACGAATTTCACGGATTAACAGGGATTCAATCGGCGAAAATCCATGGAATCTGTGTCTGATTTTCGTGTCATTGCGTGTGTTTCGTGGTTCAATCAATTTCTGAAAATGAAATTGTTCAAAGAAATTCCCGGTTCCATCGTCGCGCCAAAAGGTTTTCTGGCCAGCGGCGTTTTTTGCGACATCAAACGGCTCGGCACGGGCAAAGGCTCGGACAAGGGCCGGAAGCGCGACCTCGCGCTGATTGTTTCCGAAGTGCCCGCAACCGTCGCCGGCATGTTCACGACCAATCAGGTCTGTGCCGCACCGGTGAAGGTTTGCGTCGAACGCGTGAAAAAGGGAATCGCACAGGCCATCGTCGTTAATTCCGGCAATGCCAACGCCTGCACCGGCAAACAAGGATTGCAGGACGCGCGCGAAATGACAGAAATTGCCGCCAAGGCAATTTCCCGGGAGGGACGGCATGTTGCCGTCCCAAAAATCAGGGACAGCGGCACGCTGTCCCTCCCAAAAATTCCCGCGGAACATGTCCTGGTCGGCTCGACCGGGCGCATCGGCGTCACCCTGCCGATGGGAAACGTCAAACGTGGAATTTTGGAGGCGGCAAAGGTGCTTGGAAATTCATCGCGTCACGCAGCCCACGCCGTCGAAGCCATCATGACGAGCGACACGCGGCCCAAACAAATCAGCATCGAATTCAAGCTGGGCGGCAAAACCGTCCGCATCGGCGGCATTTGCAAGGGCGCGGGCATGATTCAGCCGGGAATGTCCGCCACCGGCGCACGACCGGCGGCGCTGCCGCTTCAACGCTTCAACGCTTCAACGCTTCACGCAACCATGCTTGTGTTTCATCACCACCGATGCGGCGATTGAGGCAAAAACTTTGCAGGCCGCTTTGCAGGAAGCCGTCGCGCAGAGTTTCAATCGCATTACCGTGGACGGCGACATGAGCACGAACGACACGGTGCTGGTCCTGGCGAACGGGCTGGCGGGAAACCCGCCAATGGTAGGAGACGAGGTAACGAGTCTCACTTCTTCAAAAAAAGTTAGAGCCTCCTCACGTCGGCTCCTACAAGACCTTGGAGTTTTTCAAACGGCTTTGAATCACGTCTGCCTGGAGCTGGCGAAAATGATCGTGCGCGACGGCGAAGGGGTTCATCGCGTCGTGACGGTGCGCGTGAACGGTGCGAAATCTGTTGCCGATGCCGATGCCGCGGCGCGGGCGGTGGCGAACAGTCCGCTCGTGAAAACGAGTTGGCACGGCGGCGACCCGAACTGGGGCCGCATCATTGACGCGCTCGGCTATTCACCGGCAAAAATTGTCGAAGAAAAGGTGGACATCGGCTACAGCGTAGCTGGCGGTAAAAAAATTCTCTGGAGCCTCAAGCGCGGCCAGCCGACCCAGGCGACGTTCAAACAGCTTTGTATCGCTGTGGCGCCGAAGGAATTTGATTTGCACATCCGCCTGAACCTCGGCAAAGCCGGCGCAGTAATTTACGCCGCCGATTTGACGGAGGAATATGTGGATTTCAACAAGGGCGACGTGGGGAATCCGGGTTCGCTGGGCGGTTGAATTATTTCGGAGGGACGAGCTCTGCGAGTCCCTGACTGAAAAGCGCGAGAAATTTGGGGCTTATGGAACTCGCCCCTCCGAAATTGAAACGAACAAAAGCCGCCGGATTGCTCCAGCGGCTTTTAATTCTTTGCGCGGACTTTAATTTGCCGTGCGTCCGCGAAACGCCCTTGGTGCCTTTGGCGATTAGCTTGGCCGATTGCTTTGGACGCAACTCGCGGGAAGCTGCGCCGGCGCGCCACATTTCGGAATTGTGGATCTGGCCCAACTCCTTCGCCAACTGCGCCTGGTAGTTGCGCGCGCCGCAGGCGGAAAGCACGCGGGCGCATTCCTTGCCCGATTTGACGCGCTGATAAAGTTTCTTGAACACCGGCAGGGTGGCCGCCTTGAACTTGGGTTTCCAATCCAGCGCGCCGCGCTGGGCGGTGGCGGAACAATTGGAATACATCCAGTCCATGCCGTTTTCATCCACGAGCCGGATGAGGCTCTGCGTCAGTTCCTCGACGGTTTCGTTGAACGCTTCGCTCGGCGAATGGCCGTGGGCGCGGAGCACGTCGTATTGCGCCTCCATGATGCCGGCCAGGGCGCCCATCAACACGCCGCGTTCGCCGGTGAGGTCGCTGAACACCTCATGCTGGAACGTGGTCGGGAACAGGTAACCCGAGCCGATGCCGATGCCGACGGCCAGGCAACGCTCTTCCGCGTGGCCGGTGGCGTCCTGCTCGACGGCGAAGCTGGAATTGATGCCCGCGCCGGTGAGAAAATTGCGGCGCACGTTCAGGCCGGAACCCTTCGGCGCGACCATGATCACGTCCACGTTCTTCGGCGGGATGACGCCGGTCTGTTTCTTGTAGGCGATGGAAAAGCCGTGCGAGAAATACAGCGCGGCGCCGGGCTTGAGATTTTTCTTCACCATCGGCCAGATGGCGCGCTGGGCGGCGTCGGAAACGAGCATCTGGATGATGGTGCCCTTTTGCACGGCTTCCTCGATGTCGAACAGCGTCTTGCCGGGCTTCCAGCCGTCCTTCACGGCGCGGTCCCAGTCGCGCTTGAACGATTTGGCCTGGCCGACGATGACTTTGAAGCCGTTGTCGCGCAGGTTCAGTCCCTGCGCCGGGCCTTGCACGCCGTAGCCGATGATGGCGATGGTCTCGTTTTTGAGCACCTTGCGCGCCCGGGCCATCGGGAATTCCTTCCGCGTGATGACTTTTTCCTTTGTTCCGCCAAAATCAATCGTTGCCATAACTCAATCTTTCTCGTCAGTGTGTTTCAATGTCTTTAACTCGTTCAAACGAGCTTTTAATTCTAAACATCAACGCTCATCCGTCAAATGCAAACGTAATCAGATAGCGAGCTATTTTGGTTGGTAGGGACGACCTGCTGGTCGTCCGAGGCCGCGCGGCAGCGCCGGCCCTACCATGAAGCCGGAAAAAGAGTCAGCGTGATTACTTGCGGGGCAGGGCGACCTTGCCTGTGCGCGTGATTTCGGACACGCCAAATGAATTCATCAGTTCAACAAATTTTTCCACCTTGCTTTCGGCGCCGGTGATTTCGATGGCGAGGCTCCTGGGCTGCACGTCCACGATTTTGGCGCGGAAAATGTCCGTGATCTGCATCACCTCGGCGCGCGATTTGGAATCCACCGCCACCTTGACGAGCACCAGCTCGCGGTCCACGTATTCGCCCTCGCGGAAATCCTGCACCTTGATGACGTTGGGCAGCTTGTTGAGCTGCTTGACGATTTGCTCCAGCGTGGCCTCGTCGCCGTGGGTGACGATGGTCATGCGCGAAGTCGCCGGGTCCTGGGTCGGGCCGACGTTGAGCGTGTCAATGTTGTAGCCGCGTCCGCTGAACAGGCCCGCCACGCGCGTGAGCACGCCGAACTTGTTCTCCACCAAAACTGAAATGGTATGTCGCATAATTTCCGTTGGAACGGAGGGAAAGACTAACAACCCGAACGAATGGGGTCAAATCGCAAATCAACCAAGTAATGGTTTCTTTTGAGGGAAACCGGTCAAAAATACCCGTCCACCACCCGGGTCAGGCGTTCGTTCACAAAAATCGTGTTGTGATGGCCAAACAGCGGTTTGCGCCGTTTCTCAATCCGTACATCCGATTTCTCCGCGCCATCAATCACGAAGTGGTAAACCTCGCGGACCGGTTCGTTGAAAACGCGCCGGGATTGGAATATCGGCCGGTCGTCCAGGCGGATGACCAGGGTGCCGTAGAGCTGGTTGAAGTTGAATTCGACGAGGTGTTTGTCCGTGCTGCCAATCTCCAGTGTGAATCTCATGCATCATAGGCTTGCGCCCGGAATTTTTACAATACGCATTGCTTGTGCCACTCGTGAGGAGATTCTCACTTCCACATCAACCAGCAAATCCGGGGGTGTGACCGGGGAAAAATTGCGCTTCGATTTGAATTGCATGCCGAAGGTCGCGAAATCTGTCCCGATGGTTACATGGCCTGTCCAATTCTTACTTTTCCAATCGAATCATCTGCAAATCAAAAGAACGGGTTGTGTTCCTTTTCCTCCGCCACCGTCGTCAGCGGGCCGTGGCCGGGGCAAATCAACGTCTCCGGCGGCAGCGATAAAATCTGTTCGCGCACTTTTTGCCGCGCCAAATCCCACGACGGGTTGCCGCGCCCGATGGACCCGGCAAAAATCGCGTCGCCCACGATGGCCACGTGCGGCGCGTCGTCCTGCCAGTTGCCAACGATGTAGGTCACGCCGTCCTCCGCGTGGCCGGGCGTCTCGCGATGCGTGATGCGCAGCCCGCCGAGATGGACGATTTCGCTTGGCTTGTTGCGCTGGTCCACCGGCGCGTTTTTGGAACCGCTGTGCAACCGCGCTTTCGGAAAGGCTTCGCGGATTTTTGGCAGCGCCTCGACGTGATCATAGTGCGAGTGCGTGATGAAAACGTGCCGGAGCTGGAGCTGGTTTTCGGCGATGCAATCCAGAACTGGTTTCGCGTCGAAGCCGGTGTCGAAGAGCGCCGCGTCGCGCGTGACTTCCTCCCAGACCAGATAGCAATTCACGGTCATGCCGTCGCCGGCGGTGGTGAACACGCGCAATTCGCGCCACCCGCTCAAATCCTTTTCCGCCGGCAGCCAGCCATTGGCAATGCCTTCGAGTCTGGCCGGATGCAAGCCGGTCAGCCGGGCGAGCGCGGCCAGGTCGGGTCGTTTGCCGGTCTGTCCGCCTTCTTCGAGCGCGGAAAGTTCGGCTTCGGAAATTCCCGCGGCCGCGGCCGCGGCGGCCGTCGAAACGCCGCCCATCGCGCGGGCCTTCCGGATGATGTCGCCAGGATGGTCTTCGAGCTTCACGCCGGAACGATAAGGGGCAAGTCCCGCCACCGCAAGCAACGGACTTGTGTGACGGCGGATGGTATGCTAAAAAACCGGCGTAGTCGGAAGCGTATGTTTTTTTTCAATGGCAATAAAGAGCGCGAACGTTATTACCTGCTGCCCGGCCAGGGTGGTCCGGCGGCGCGCCGCAAGCAAAAGCGGTTTTTGAAATGGTCAATCGTGGCGTGCCTGGTTTTCTCCGCGCTCATGGCGTTGATCATGTATTTGTTCAACCGCGCGCGGCCGTTTTGATGCGGTGGCGGCGCTTGACCCGCCGGGGCCAGTTGCTAGTATTCGCATTGAATTCGATGAATTGGTCCCGATTGATCCCAATTTGCGCGGCGGCAATGTGCCTGGGCCTGCCCGCGCGCGCGGAACTGGCCGACGGCGTCAAGGCCATTGTGAACAACACGGTCATCACCTACGCGCAGGTCGAGGACTTCACCGCGCCGGCGATGGAGGCCTTGCGCCGGCAATACGCCGAACAGCCGGAGGTCTTTCAACAAAGACTCGCCGAGGCGCTCGACAACAGCCTGGAGATATTGGTGGAGCGCCAGTTGATCCTGCACGAATTCGAGGCCAAATACACCAAGCTGCCGGACAGCGTTGTGGACGAACTGGTGCAGGACCGGATCCGCGAGCAGTTCGGCGACCGCGTCACGGCGATGAAATCATTGCAGGCGCAGGGCATGACGTTCGAACAATTCCGCGAGGACATCCGCGACCAATACATCGAGTCGGCGTTGCGCAACCAAAACGTTTCGCGCGAAATCGTCATCTCGCCCTACAAGGTGGAAACCTACTACCTGGCCCACCAGGACGATTTCAAGGTTGAGGACGAAATCAAACTACGCATGATCGTGCTCAACAAAACCTCCGGTGACGACACCAACGCTCCAGCTCTGGCCCGCGAAATCCTGTCCCAAATCAAGGGCGGCGCGAGTTTTCAGGAGATGGCCTCCGTTTATTCCCAAGGTTCGCAACAAAAGCAGGGCGGCGACTGGGGCTGGGTCGAGCGCTCCGTGCTCCGCAAGGAACTCGCCGAGGTCGCCTTCACGCTCAAGCCCGGCCAGGTCAGCGACGTGGTCGAAACGCCGGAAGCCTGCTACCTCATGCTCGTCGAACAAACTCGCCCCGCCCATGTCCGGCCACTCGGCGAAATCCGCGATGACATTGAGAAAACCCTCCGCACCCAGGAACAGGCCCGGATCCAAAAACAGTGGATTGACTCGATGAAGAAAAAAACGTTCATCCGCTATTTCTGAGACGTAAAACATGAGGCGTGAATTCACGTTTCACGTCTCACGTTTCACCTGCCGCATGAAAAACTGGATCGGCATCTCGCTCGGTGACGTGACCGGCATCGGCCCCGAAGTCACCCTTAAGGCCATCGCCGCCGGGGCGCCGGAAGACAACACGAAATATCTGCTCATCGGCGATTGGGGCGGGACGGAACGGCTCAACCGGAAACTGGGCTTGAATCTGCCGCTGAAAAAATTCTCCGGCCATGGCGACTCCGGCCGGTTCTTCGTCACAAATCCATTGGTCGAACCGTTGCCGGAAAATCAGCCCGCGGGTTCGCCCGCGGCCGCGAACGCCGCCGTCACGTCTTTGCGGGACGGCGCGGAACGCTGTCTCCGGCGCGAACTGGACGCGCTTGTCACCGCGCCCGTCAACAAGGAAGCCATCATCCGCGCCGGATACATATTCATCGGCCAGACGGAATTTCTGTCCGGACTCGCCGGCACCAAACGAACGGCGATGATGCTGCTCGGCCATGATGACAAGGACCGCTGGCTCCGCGTCGCCCTGGCCACCATCCACATTTCCATCAAATCAATCCCAGAAAAACTGACGGCGGAAAAAATCGCGCTGGCGATCGAACTGGCCGCGCAAGCCTGCCGCGACTTGCAATTGCCCCGCGCGCGTGTCGCCGTTTGCGGTTTGAATCCGCACGCGGGCGAAGGCGGCGAATTCGGCGACGAGGAAATCAAAACCATCGCGCCAGCGGTTCTGGCCGCGAAAAAACGGGGACTGGATGTCGTCGGCCCGTTGAGCGGCGACACGGTTTTTCATTACGCCTTGTGCGGCGATTTTGACGCGGTCGTGGCGATGTATCATGACCAGGGACTCGCGCCGCTGAAAGCCGTCGCGTTTGACACCGGCGTGAACTGGACGCTGGGTCTGCCGTTCATCCGCACCTCGCCGGATCACGGCACGGCCTACGACATTGCCGGAAAAGGAACCGCCAATCCCTCGAGCATGATTGCCGCCATCCGGCTGGCGAAGCAACTGGCGCAAAGTCGTGCGTGTTTTTGTGGTAGCACCCGCGTCCCGCGGGTCGTTTCGGGCGTCACGCCCGAAACGGACGGCTGACACAATTTGCCGGCACTTGCCCGGTTGTCGGTAATTCTCCGCTTGCCGTGGTAATTCGGCGGGACGCCGAATTGAACCCGCCGGAGGCGGGTGCTACCCGATCAGTTCGCGGATTTTAGATTGAATATCACCACCGCGCAGCAAGGATTCGCCGACCAAAATGGCGTTGGCGCCGCATTGCTTCAACCGCTCCGCATCCGCGCGCGTGAGGATGCCGCTCTCGGCCACAAGGAGTGACGAGTGACGAGTGGCGGGTGACGGAAAAAGCTTCGCCGCCAGTTTTTCCGTCGTGGCCAGGTCAACTTTGAACGTCTTCAAATCGCGGTTGTTGACGCCGATGAGGGTTGCGCCAATTTTCCGCGCGCGTTCCAATTCCGCTTCATCGTGGACTTCAACCAGCACGGACAATCCGGCTTCGGTGGCCAGCGAATGGAATTTTCTCAACTGGCCGTCGCTCAAGATGGCGACGATGAGCAGGATGGCGTCCGCGCCCCATTCGATGGCTTCGAGGATCTGCCGCTCGTCAATGATGAAGTCCTTGCGCAACAACGGCAATTCCACCGCGGCGCGGATTTGCCGGAGATGATCGAGCGAACCTTGAAAGAATTTTCCATCGGTCAGGACCGACAGGCAGCTTGCACCCGCCGCTTCGTAAGCTTTCGCAATGCGGACCGGGTCGAAGTCCTTGCAAATCACGCCCGCCGATGGCGACGCTTTTTTGACCTCGGCAATCAACGCAATTAAATTGTGGGAGCCGACGTGAGGAGGCTCTAATTGAATGTTCTTTTTTGTTTGAGCCTCGTCACCTCGGCTCCTACCAGATCTGGCGCGACGAAGCGCCGCCAGAAAATCGCGTTGTTCACCGCGTTCGAGCAGCGCGTCGCGCAAATCGCCAGCGGCGATGAGCCGCGCGGGCAGCTTCGCGACTTCGCGTTTCTTCTGCTCAACAATTTTGTCGAGAATATTTGCCATGCTGGGAGGGACGGCATGTTGCCGTCCCATTTTTCCTTTATAACAGGGACGGCGGCACGCCGTCCCTCCCAAATTTATTCCTCGTCATCTTTCACACCCTGCATACGTTTCGTCGGGCAGCCGGCGCGGAGCCAGCCGTTCACGAATTGATCCAAATCGCCGTCCATCACGGCCTGCACATTGCTCGTTTCGATGCCGGTGCGCAAATCCTTCACCATGCGATACGGCTGGAACACGTAGCTGCGAATCTGGTTGCCCCACGAAATGCTGCCCTTCTCGCCGTAAAACCGTTCCATCTCCGCCTTCGCCGCGTCCTGCCGCTGCGCGTAAATCCGCGAGAGCAACAGTTTCATCGCCGTGGCGCGGTTTTGGTGCTGCGACCGCTGGGTTTGCGACGCGACGACAAGGCCGGTAGGGATGTGAGTGATGCGGACGGCGGTCTCGACCTTGTTCACGTTCTGGCCGCCCTTGCCACCGGAACGAAATGTGTCAATTTGAAACTCATTCGGCGGGATGACGAGATCGGAATCATTTTCTTCAATTTCCGCAATCACATCCACGCTGGCAAAGCTGGTGTGACGCCGCTTGTTCGAGTCGAATGGCGAGATGCGCACGAGCCGGTGGACGCCGCGTTCGGCCTTGGCGAAGCCGTAGGCGTTTTCACCCTGAAGCAGCATCGTGACGCTCTTGAGGCCCGCGCCTTCGCCGGGCAGCGCGTCGGTGACTTCGACCTCCCAGCCGCGCGATTCGGCCCAGCGCTGATACATGCGCGACAGCATTTCCGCCCAGTCCTGCGCCTCGGTGCCGCCGGCGCCGGCGTTGATGCCCAGGATGCAATTCTTCCGGTCGTGCGGGCCGCTGAGAAAAACCTTCAGTTCCAGCGCGTCGAGGTCCTTGAAAAATTTCGCGACGTCGCGCTCCAGTTCCTGCTGGACCTTCGGCTGCGCGTCGGCGGGTTCGGCCTCGCCGAGTTCGAGCATCACGCGGAAATCGTCCAGGTGTTTTTCCGCCTGGAGCAGCGGCTCGATTTTGTTGCGGAGGGAATTGGCCTCGTCAATCAGCGTCTGCGCCTTTTCGCGGTTGTCCCAGAAATGGTCGGCGGCCATGAGCGAATTGAGTTCGCCGAGGCGCTGCTGCGCGGCGGGCACGTCAAAGAAACCTCCGCAGGTGCGCAAGTTTCTCCGATGCCGTCGTAATTTCCGTTTTAACCGTTTCGAACATGGCGCGAAAAATAGCGGAAGCTGACACGAATTACACTAATTTTCATGAATTCAAATCAGGCGCATCCATTTCGCGTTGTTTCGTGAAACTCGTGTCCCATCACGGAATTGCGAGGCGGTTCGTGGCAATGTGGCCTCCGGGTTTGTTCAACCAAGCCGTTTTGCGGGTAAATGCAAGCCGGTGTGGAAATTGTTTCACTCCTGATCCGTGACGGAGTCGTGGAACTTGAGGATGTCGCCCTTCTCGCCCTTCAGTTCGGCTTCCTTGAACTTGATGGCGGTGCGCGGATGCTGGTTCAACATGCCGGTGAGCAAATACGGCAGGTCGTAACCCCACAACAGTTTGGCGCGCATCGGCTCGATGTGGTTTTGCACGCAATCGAGCACGGGGCGGATTTTGTATTTCGGGTTGTGCAGGAAGGCGAGGAGCAGTTCCATCTGGCAATTGCCCGCCCCGCGGCCCAAACCGGCCATCGTGGCGTCGAGAAAGTTGGCGCCTTCGATGATGCCTTCGATGGTGTTGGCGTAGGCGAGTTGCATGTTGTTGTGCATGTGCACGCCCACTTCCTTGCCGGACGCCTTGCAATGATGCTGGTATTTCTTCACCAGCTCGTGAATCCGCTCGCTGTAAAGCGCGCCGAAACTGTCCACAACGTAAATCGCCTCCGCCTCGGACGCAGCCAGCATTTCCAGCCCCTCGTCCAGCTCGCTTTCCGGCACGGTGGAAACGGCCATGAGATTGACGGTCGTTTCGTAGCCCTTGTCATGCGCGTCCTTGACCATGTCGAGCGCGGTCGGAATCTGGCTGATGTAAGTCGCCACGCGGATCATGTCCAGGACGCTGTCCTTCTTTGGCAGGATGTCTTCGTGGTAATCGCAACGCTCGGCGTCGGCCATGACGGTGAGCTTCAGGCCGGTCGGGTTGTCGCCGACGATGCGGCGCAGGTCGTCTTCGAGGCAGTATTTCCAGCAGCCGTGTTCGCCGGCCTTGATACCTTTGCGCGAGGCTTTGTAACCCAGCTCCATGTAATCAATGCCCGCGGCGACACAGGTGTCGTACACCACCTTCACAATCTTGTCGTCGAAGTGGTGATTGTTCATGAGGCCGCCGTCGCGGATGGTGCAGTCGAGGACCTTGATTTCCGGCCGGAACGAGAGCCAGCGGCTGGTGGCGGTGTCTTTGGCTTTTGTAGCTTTCATAAATTTCTGATCTTCCGGGACGAGCCGGGAAAGGGACATTTTTGGCAGAATTCCAAGCAATTGGACAGCAAAAAAACTCGCGATGCGAATCGTTTGTAGTTCCGCCTTCAGGCGACCAGAAGACCGCGTAAACGCGGAACTCCAAACTCAAATCAGGACATTGCCGTTCGGTGCCTTGGCTTGCTCATTTATTCTTTTTGAAGAAATCCTTGATCACATCCGCCACGCGCTGGATTTGTTTGTCGGTCAATTCGGGATAAATCGGCAGGCTCAAGCATTCGCGCGCGGCCTTTTCGGCGACGGGAAAATCGCCGGGCTTGTGGCCGAGATTCGCATAACACTTCTGCAAGTGCAACGGCAGCGGATAATGCAGCGCGCAGCCAACGCCATTGGCTTCGAGATGCTTTTTCAAATCATCGCGGCGCGGATGGCGCACGACATAAAGATGCCACGCGCTCTGCGCGTAATCCGCTTCGGTCGGCAACTGCAGCGGCGTGCCGGCCAGAAGTTCGTGGTAGCGATGCGCGACGCAACGGCGTTCTTTCGTCCATTTCGCCAGGTGTTTCAGCTTCACGCCGAGCGTCGCGCCTTGAATGCCTTCCATGCGGTAATTGTATCCGACTTCGTCGTGGTAATAGCGCATGGTGGAGCCGTGTTCGCGCAAACTGCGGGCGCGCCGGTCAAAAACAGAATTGTTGGTCAGGAGCGCGCCGCCTTCACCGCAGGCGCCGAGATTTTTGCCGGGATAAAAGCTGAAGCAGGAAATTTGGCCAAACGTGCCGACGGCTTTGCCCTTGTATTTTGCGCCGTGTGCCTGGGCCGCGTCTTCGACGAGCGGCAACTTGTGTTTGCGGCAGATGGCCAAAATCGCGTCCACGTCAAATGGATGGCCGTAGAGATGCACGGGCATGACGGCTTTGGTGCGCGGCGTGATGGCGCGTTCGATGAGCTTGGGGTCGAGATTGAACGTGGCGTCGTCAATGTCCACATAAACCGGCCTGGCGCCGACATAGGAAATCGCCCAACTCGTCGCCACAAACGTGAACGGCGTGGTGATGACCCCGTCGCCGGGGCCGACGCCGAGCAACAGCATGGCGACATGCAGCGCCGAGGTGCCGCTGTTGAAGCCGGCGCAGTGGTCCGCGCCGGCAAATCGGGCAAAGTCTTTTTCAAATTGCGCCACGTCGGCTCCAAGGATGAACGAGCAGTTGTCAAGGGTGCGCGCGATGGCGGCGTCAAGATCCTTGCGGATGCCGCGCAATTGCGCCGGCAGATCAAGATAGGGAATCGGGTCAGCCATGTCGCCGGAGAAAGTAGCCCACTCGCACGACTTTGAACAGTCGCAAACGCGCACAGTGGCGGCTGGCTTTACCCCGGCTTCAAAAAATTTCGCAGCGCGGCAAACACCTGGCCGGGTGCAAGTGCCACCAGGCAATGGTTTGCGCTGTAACAGACCTGTGTATCGCCACCGCAATTGCATGGGCTGCCGGTCAAAGCCTGGTGGTGTTTGCCGAGCGGCGCCCATTGCGCAGGGGCGCTGGGACCGAACAGCGCAATCGTCGGCACACCCAGGGCGGCGGCAAAATGCAACGGCCCGGTGTCGCCGGAAATGAAGCACTCCGCCCGTTTCAACACCGCGAGGAACAGGGCCAGATCGGTGATGACGGGCAAAATCGGCGCAGACGGGGCAACCTTCTTCAATTCAACCATCAGCGATTGTTCGCGGGCGCCCCTGGCGGTGGTGAAGGCCAGCCGGCGGCCGGCGTTGGCGGCCAACTGATAAAACGCCGCCCAGTGGGCGACGGGCCACTCCTTTTTCGGCTGGCTGGAAGCAATGTGGCAAACGACCGTGCCCGCCGGCAGCAACTTTTCCGCGAAGGCGTTCAGGGCCGGATCGGCGCAGATTTCGGGTTCAAGTGAAGATGGCACGATGCCCCAGCCGGAAAGCAGGTGCGCCAGACGCGCGGATTCGTGTTGTGTGGCTGGCGCAGCCGGCACGCGCTGATGGTAACAAATGCGCCGTCCCAGAAAACCACCGCGGTCGTCCGGCCCCAGCCGCAGATGCGCCCCGATGAAAAGGCTCGAAATCGCGCCGCGGTCGTTGCCGCCAAAATCCACCGAGCGGTCAAAACGTTCGCGGCGCAACGCGCGGATGACCGGCCAGGTTTGAGCCAGGCTCATGCGGTCGCGCCGGCGCGGCATCGGCCACACACGGTTCAACCACGGCAGATGCCGGAGGAGCGGGGCAACTTCCTCCGGCACGAGCACATGCAATTCGCATTGCGGAAAATGCCCGCGGAGCGCCCGCAACGCCGGGGTCATCAGCACGGTGTCGCCGAAATATTTAAACTGAATGGCGAGGATTTTCATAAGTGGCACAGGCATCTTGCCTGTTCGATGCCACCATTTTTGTCACATAACATGAAATTCAACACACAGGCGAGACGCCTGTGCCACTACTCACGACTGGAACTGGAGCTCGTAAAGTTTTTGATAAACGCCGCCGCGCTTGACCAGCTCCGCGTGCCGGCCAGTCTCGACAATGCGGCCCTGGTCGAGCACGACAATCAGGTCCGCGCGGAAAATGGTGGACAGCCGGTGCGCGATGCACAGCGTCGTGCGGCCCCTCATCAATTCGTCCAGCGCGGCCTGCACCGCGCGTTCGGATTCCGTATCCAGCGCGCTGGTGGCTTCGTCGAGGACCAGAATGGGCGCATTTTTCAAAACGGCGCGGGCGATGGCGAGGCGCTGACGCTGGCCGCCGGAAAGCATCACGCCTTTTTCGCCAATAACCGTGTCGAAGCCCTGTGTTTTCTCCATGATGAAGTCATAAGCATGGGCATGGCGGGCGGCGGTGACGATTTCTTCGTTCGTTGCGCCGGGGCGGCCCAGCTCGATGTTCCGGCGGATGGTGTCGTTGAACAAAATGGTTTCCTGGGTGACGACGGCGATTTGGTTGCGGAGGTCGCGCGTGGCGACTTCGCGGATGTCCACGCCGCCGATGCGGATGGCGCCGCGGGTCGGGTCGTAGAACCGCAGCAGGAGGCTGGCCAGCGTGGTTTTGCCGGCACCGCTGGAGCCGACGACCGCAATGATCTGGCCGGAATGAATCCGCAGGTCAATGTCGCGCAGCACCGGTTTTTCGCCGTAATCGAAAGCAACATTCTCAAAAACGATGTCAGCCTTGTCGGCGCGGAGCATCTTGGGCGCAGCCGGTTCGGGTACGGAGTTTTTTGTGGTGAGGATCTCAAAAACGCGTTCACTGGCGGCGCGGGCTTGCACGAGTTGATTTTGCAACGCGATCAAATTTTTCATCGGCTGATACATCACGAAAATGCCGCCGACCAATTGCAGAAAATCGGCCGGGTTGGGATGGCCTTGCGGCCGGCAAATCAGATACGTCAGCAGCAGCGCCACACCGCAGGAGCCGAAGAATTCAATGAGCGGTCCGGGAATGCCGGTGGCGCGCACGATGCGCATGTAATGGCTGACGAACCGGCGGGCGATGTTTTGAAACTCCGCCGTGACGATGCCTTCGAGGTTGTACGCCTTGACGATACGATGGCCGGTAAAGGCTTCGGTCATGGTTTGGGTCAGTTCGGCGAACTGCTTCTGGAGCTCGCGGCTGGAGCGCCGGATTTTCCGATTGAAGATGACAATGGGAATCATGCCTGCCGGCAGCGCGACCATCGTGATTAGCGTCAGCCGCGGTTGCTCCCACAACAAAAAAGCCAGCGTGCTGATCAGCGAAACGGGGTCGCGGACGATCACCGAAGTCGCGCCGGTCAAAACGTTTTGCAACGCGCCGGTGTCGTTGATCACGCGGGAGATGAGCTGGCCGGAGGCGTTTTCGCCGTGGAAATCGGCCGACAAATCCAGCAAATGCCCGAACAGCCGGACGCGCAGGTCGGCGATGGCGCGGCTGGCCACCCATTGCAGGAAATAGAAGTTCAGGTAGCCGAAGAACCCACGCAAAAACATGATGAGCGGAATGGCCGCGACCAACGCCGTCACCACCCACGGATGCGTTTGCACGCCACTTTCCAGCGCGGTGCGCGCGACGCGAAACCAATCCTGCACGAACGCGGGCAGTTTGTGCATGGGCAACTGCACCGCGCCCGCCTGATCCGGCGACGGGAAAACGGCGCTATAGACGAACATGATCGTCCCAATCAGAAGCGGCCCCGATACCAAACCGGTCAAGATGCCCGTGACGACACCGAGAAAGAGCCGCGTGCGATAGGGTTTGGCCAGACCCCAGACTTTGAGCAGGAACTTTATCATTCGACGCCGGTATTGTTGGCAGCCGGCGAAAGAAAGCGAGAATTTTTCTGCGGGAACTGGCAGCCAAGATGGCCGCCGCTACATTTTCAGACACGCTCCCAAAGCAATTGGCCTTTACACAAATCAGTGGGCCATTTATTGGTTCGCTCTTGGAGCAGCCAAGCCAATCCACGATGAGAACCGCGAACCAGCCCGTTTCCGGGGAGGAACCCCGCCTGGCGAAAGACGACCAACGCCCGATGCCGGGGCGACCGGGGAAGGGCAAGCTGTTCGTCATCTCGGGCCGGTGCGGCCGCATGGCGAATCGCATCATCCTGTTCGCCAATTTCATCGCCCTGGCGGAGGAGCAGGGTCATCGCGTGGCCAATCCCACGTTCCATTCCTATGCCCGATTTTTCGAGGCGACGCGAAACGACATCTACTGCCAGTATCCCCCCGCAACGCGAAGAAGCTGGCTGGACATCGTTCCCGGCGTCGGCGGCGCCATTCGCGGCACGCGGATCTTCTTTCATGCGGCTCGCGTGGCTGGTTTGCTGAATGAGCGTCATCCGATTTTCGGCAAAAGAATCTTCACCTTGCGCCAGTGCCCGACGGAGAAAATCACCGCGCTCGACGGTCCGGAGGTTCAATCCAAAATCCGCGATGCAAGGATTGTCCTGGTGAATGGTTGGGCCTTTCGAGCGCCCGGCCTCGTGGAGCGGCACGCGGAGAAAATAAAATCCTATTTCCGGCCAATTGCAGAGATTGAACAGGCCAGCCGTGAGGCGATCAAGCGGCTGCGACAACAGGCCGACGTGGTCATCGGTGTCCATATCCGTCGGGGCGACTATCGCACTTTCAGGGAGGGGGCATATTTCTACCCGGTCGCGCAATATGCCGCCTGGATGCGGGAATTGGCGGAACAGTTTCCGGGCCACCGGGTGGCTTTTTTTGTGTGCAGTGACGAACACCGGAGCGAGCAGGAATTCCCGGGGTTGCGGGTGGGCATTGGCGCCGGCTCGGCCGTGGGTGATATGTGCGCGTTGGCCAAATGCGATTATGTCCTGGGGCCGGTGAGCAGTTTTTCGGTGTGGGCGTCTTTCTACGGCAACAAACCGCTGTTTCTCATCCGCGACCGCGAAACCCGAGTCGAACGCGAAAGGTTTGGCATCCCCGATCTAACCGGGATACCGTAAAATCTTCGCTCTGCAACAGGGGTAGCGGGTTGGCGGCAGGAAGTGAGGGAGGACCACGGCCTTATTTACGTGCTGTTTGAGTTTGTGCTATTCACTGACGGGTGCGTTTGGTTGAATCCAGCCTGCGAAAGCCAACCAGCTGGGCGCAGGCAAAAAAAACGGGAAAAAGACACGGAAACAACTTTTGCCTTTCAATTAAACCTATGGATATTGACAATTGCAACGGGCGAGCCGAGTGATTATGCCCTCACCAGCATGGAACCTTTGACCGCAGACATTCGCGTCGTCATTCCAGTTTTCAACCAGTTGTCCTATACCGTCAACTGCGTGGAAAGTCTCAACTGCGACGGTATTCGGGATTCGCAAATTGTGATCGTGAACAACGCTTCGACGGACGGAACCGCTGAATTTCTGGCCGGACGGCCGGAAATCCGCGCCATTCACAATTCGATGAATCGCGGTTGCGGTTACGCTTGGAATCAAGGAGCCAAAACTGCGGCGTCCCCCTGGACGGTCGTCTTGAATAACGACGTGCTGATTGCGCCGAACACCATGCAAGAACTCGTCCGGTTCGCCACGGAAGGAGCCTTCGAGATCGTCAGCCCCGCGATGTGCGAACTTGAGTTGGATTACGATTTCCTGTCCCACGCCAAAGAGTTTGTCCAGGTCATGTCTCCAGCCTGCCGTCGAGACATCGCCTTTGCCGTTTGTTTCATGGTTCATGGGCGGGTTTTTGATGCCATTGGATATTTTGATGACGACCCCAAACTGGGCGGCTACGAAGACGATGAGTTTTTCCGGCGCGTTCGCCGGGCCGGTTTCCGCATGGCGATAACCGGTCGAGCCTTTCTCCATCACTTCGGCTCGGTGACGCAAAAAAGCATCGCTGCCAGCCGCAACCAGCCAAACGTGATGCTGGGCGACCGGGCTTACTACCGAAAAAAGACCGGCCAAACCTGGCCCAAGCGAAAATGGGCGCAGTTGAAAACCGCAGTGAACGCCAAATGGTGGAGGACGACTGAACGATTGTGTTACGGTTATTCCTTGCACGAAAAGAGGATTGGCGGGAAATGGCATTATTACTGAAACCGCGTGCCTGACAACATGGCGACCGGACAACGACTGCCGATATCCGTCTGTATCATCGCCGACAACGAGGCGTAGCGCATCCGCCGCGCCCTCGAAAGCGTTACCGGCTGGAGCAGCGAAATCGTCGTCACCGACGACAAAGTGACCGACGGCACGGGAAGAATCGCCGTGTCCTGCTGTGCGAAAGTTTTCTGCAAACTGTGGAAGGGCCATGCTGCGGATCGGAATTGTGCCTTCCCAAAGGTCACCCAGCCGTGGCTGCTGGGACTGGATGCCGACGAAGTCGTGTCGCCGGAATTGCGCGACGAGATTGTTTACGTGTTCCAAAACGATGGCCGTTGCCTGCAAAAATTTCAAAATCGTTTATGTTCCACGGGTCTAAGTCCCCAACCGGCGGGACACCCGCGCAAATGCCATTTCAGCAGGTAAAAATTTGTGCCCAACCGGCCGGTAAATGCCCGAAGCAAAAAAAGTGTCAACAGCGAGAGCGAAAAATACCAGACGACCCGGAAAAAGAAACGGAAGCCGCATCGCCGGAGGTTGGAACGATATTCCTGTTCCGACATTTTTTTGCGCCATAAATAGTAGTGGCCTTCCCAAGATTCCACCGTCGCGCGGAGGTTGACTTTTCTGCTGCTACTGCTGCGGTGATGCACAACGCGGAAACGCGGGCTCCATCGCAGCACTGCGCCCGTATTAATGGCGCGATCGCAAAAATCCGCGTCTTCGCCGTAGAAAAATAACCCTTCGTCCATGCCGTTCAATTTTTGCCACAGCTCACGGCGCACGACCATGAACGCGCCGACAATCCCGGAAACTTCGACCAGCTCCCGCAGTTCATCGCGAACCCGGTGATAATTCGAAAGCACCGACGTTTGCCGTGAGCCGTCGGGATTCAATAATTGTCCACCCAACACGTCCAACCGCGGGTGCCGCCGGAGCAAATCGTCAACCGCCGGCATCGTGCTGGCGAGCAATTCCGCGTCAGAGTTCATCAAGATGAGCCAGTCGCCTTCGGCAACTTTTGCGCCGGCGTTGTTGGCGGTGGCAAAACCGCGATTTTCCTCCAGCGCAATAAGTTTCAAATCCGCGAATTCCCGCCGCAACGCCGCCACGCTGCCGTCGGTTGAATGATTGTCCACTAAAATGACTTCATGCCGAAATTGCGATGTGTATTTTGCAATCGAAGCAACGGCGGCTCGCGTCAAAGGCAATGTGTTATACGAAACAATGATGAACGAAAAACGTGGGCGATTTTCCGCAGTGGAACTATCATTTCTGGACATAAACCCCGCCGAGATTATCATCAGCAATCTGAAAAACAACCATTGAGCGACTGATGACCAAAATTCAACCGCTGCCGATTTCCGTTTGCATGATTGCCGGCAACGAGGCGCATCGCATCCGCCGCGCACTCGACAGCGTCGCGGGCTGGACCAGCGAAATCATCGTTGTTCTCAACCAAGACGTGGACGACGGCACCGACAAGATTGCCGAATCGTTCGGGGCGAAAGTGTTTCGCGAACCGTGGAAAGGTTATGGGCCGCAGAAAAATTCAGCGGTGGATAAGGCCACCCAGCCGTGGTTGCTGGGACTAGATGCCGATGAAGTCGTGTCGCCGGAATTGCGCGATGAAATCAGCCGGGTTTTCGCTTTGGAAAAAACCGCGGATTGCACGGCGTTCAGCTTTCCGCGTTGCACGTTTTACTGCGGGCGGTGGATCCGGCACGGCGACTGGTATCCCGACCGCAAGGTGCGGCTCTGGCGGCGCGGGCATGGAAGTTGGAGCAATACGCAATTGCATGAAACGTTGCTGGTCGAAGGCCAGGTCGGCCGGCTGCGGAATGACTTGCTGCATTACAGCATGGAATCGCTGGCGCATCAGACCCGGAAGACGCTCTCGAGCGCCGACCACTTCGTGCAGGAATATGAAAAACGAGGGAGGGGCGTCAGTATGATTGATCTGGCCATTCGACCCTGGTGGCGTTTCGTCCGGGCTTATTTTTTGAAGCTTGGTTTTCTGGACGGCTGGCAAGGCTATGCCATTGCCTGGATGACGGCATTTTACACCTTTTTGCGCTACGCCCGGGTGCGCGAAGCGCAGATGCAGAAGTCCGTCCCCCAATGATCCAAACTTCCACTGGTCGCCGTGGGCATCTTCTGCTCTACGAGCCGCGCACCGAGGGACATCACCTCGGCTGGCTGCGGTTTATCACGGAAGATCTGCTTTCGGTGAACGTCCGCCTGTCCCTGGCTGTGGACCTCCGGCCGGAGACGAAAGGCAAAATTGAAGACCACCTGTCAGGTCTGTTGTCTCACGTAAAACTGCTTCCGGCTTATGACGATCGCGGCCGCCGCCACGGTGACGGCAAAGCCGGCTCGGTCATGGCTTGCCTGCGTCAAAGCGGCGCCGACCACGTATTTTTATGCGCGCTGGATGAAATCGCATCGGTTGTTTGGCGGCGCGCAACCTTCGGCATCCTTCCGCCGGCGGAACTGCGGGGACGAATGGGCGGCATCTACCATCGTCCGCGCTTTTTCATCGCTCCGTGGTGGTCGCCGAACCGCTGGTTCAAGCAAATCGGATTCCGCCGATTGCTGCGGCAAAGGTGGCTGCGGCAACTTTTGTTCGTGGATGAATATCTAGCGCGCGATTTGCAGGCCTTGTTTCCCACGGCGCCGATTTTTTTTCTGCCAACCCCGTGTCTGACCGGCTTTGGCGGCGATATGCCTGCGGCCCGCCGGCAATTGCAGGTGCCGGAGGACAAGCGGATTTTTCTGTTCTATGGCGGTGGCTACCGGCGCAAGGGACTGCATCTGGCCGTGAGCGCCATGGCCGGATTGCCCGCGGATTTCCCGGGGTTCCTGCTGTGCGCCGGGCAGCAGAATCCGACCGGTGAAACCGCGCGAGGTCTGGAGGAACTTGCCCGCCGGAATCAGGCGCGCCTCATCAACCGTTACGTTTCCGCAGAGGAAGAAAGGGCCTGTTTTGCCGCCAGTGATGTCGTCTTGCTGCCTTATATGAATCATTTTGGGACCAGCGCTGTGCTGTCACAGGCCATGGCCGCCGGCAAGCCGGTCATCGCGTCCGACGAACAGTTGCTGGGCCGGCTTACCCGCGAACAAGGGTTGGGATTGCTGTTTCCTGCCGGCGATGTCGAAGCGCTGCGTGAGTGCATTCAAAAGGCCAGCCGGTGGTCATCGGATGAGATCGCCAAATTTTCCGCCGCGTCCGGCGCTTATGCCCGGCGTTATTCCCGCGCTGCCTACCGTCTCGCTTTGCTGAATGCATTCGGCACCGGCGTGACGAATCCGGCATGAACCCGCCCGAAAACATCCTGCTCATCCGGCTCAAATCCATCGGCGATGTCTTGTTCACATTGCCGGCCGTCCACGCCGTCCACAAAAATTTTCCCCAGGCGCGGCTGCATTTTCTTGTCTCGCGGGAAAATGCGCCGCTCCTGCGCGGCTTTTCAGAAATTGACGCCGTCATTCCGCTCGACCGTGCGGTTTATTTCTCGAAAAACCCGAAGACCATTTGCGGCAGCACGTTTGAATTGCTGCGCCGGCTGCGCGCGCCGGGATTCTCCCACGTCATTGATTTTCAAGGCTACGGCGAGACGGAGCTGTTATCGTGGTGGAGCGGTGCGCCCGCGCGCTGGGGATGCGTCTATAACCGGTCGCGCGGCTGGCTTTACACCTGCAGGGTCCGTCGGAATGACAAAATCCACGCGGCGGATTGGAATCTTTCCCTGCTTCAACAGTGCGGTCTGCGCATCAGCGAAACGCGCAACGCGTTTGTCCTGCCTGCCGATGCGCTCGACGAGGCGCAAACTGTTTTCGCCACGTGTAATCTCGATGCCACCAGACGGACCTTGTTCATCCAGCCGCTCACGAGTTCGCCGCAGAAAAACTGGCCATTGGGGAAATTTCTGGCACTGGCGCAGTTTTGGCGGGCACGCGGCTGGCAGGTCGTGTTCGGCGGCGGGCCGTCCGACCGCGCGGCGCTCGAACCGGCGCGAGCCGCGGGATTTCCCGTTTCCGCCGGCGCGCCGCTGCTCGTCACAGCGGGCATGATAAAGCTTTCCACGTTGGTCGCCGGGTGTGACACGGGCCTGTTGCACCTGGCGGTGGCCCTGGGCAAACGCGTGGTGATGATCATGGGTTCGAACGCGCTGGGCCGGACGCATCCCTTTGGTCATCTGGATTGGGCGGTCACACCGCCGCCGGGCAAACCCGTTGCGGTGATTGAAACCGCCGCTGTCATTGAGGCGTCCGGGCGGGCTTTCAGCGAACAAGCCGGTAATGTTTTTTGTTGAACTTTACGCCGAGCCACTTCTCCAGCTTCAGCATCAGGCGGTGTTTTTTTTCGCGCGCGCTCAATTTGTGGTTCGGATCGGCCCGGAAGATTCCGTCGGCCTTCGGCAGCCAACCCCACACCACCCTGGGATGCGTACCGGTGAACAAATTCAGCGTGGCGGGGTCAATTTGTGTGTAATCCGCGGCGGTGGAAACCCGGTTCTGCCAATACTTTTGCACGGCGGCGGTTTTGAGGTTCATTTGCTCCTCGTTCCGCACCCAGCCGTAATGATAAATCGTCGCGCCCGTGTGCGCGGCGTGCGGATAGCGCGATTTTTTGTGGCTGGCAACCACGTTGAAAAACAGCGCTTCGGACGACCAAGCCGGAATCGTATTGCGGATGATACGGACTTCGGAACGATACCAGCCCGGCGACCAGACACAGGTATTGGCGTTGCCGTAGAAATGCAGGTAATCGAACGCCAACGCCTCAACGCGTTCGTCGTTCAGATGTTTTTCCATCGCCGCGCGGATTTTCGGCAGGTCGTTTTCGTGAACCACCTCGTCGGCTTCCAGATAAAACGCCCAGTCGCCGGTGCAGTTGAAAAGGGCGATGGATTTCTGTTGGCCATAAACAAAGCCTCTGACGCTGTAATCCGGCCGGATGTGTTCATTCCATTGGGTCGAAAGGATGCGGATTTTCGGATCGCCGATTTCACGCAGCATTTTTTCCGTGTCGTCCTCGCACGGTCCGAGCGCGACGACGAATTCGTCCACAATCGGCAGGATGGAGCGGATGGACGCGACAAACGGATACCCGAGCTTCTGGCCATTGCGCAAAAAAGTGAAGCCGCTGATGTTCATGCCTTGTCCGCGGACGGCATTGCCATTAATGGATGCATCTGCCCGTGACCATGTGGGCGGCCGGTTGTGCAAAGGCTCCCCGAGCATCGCCGCATGTCGTCCAACTGATCAAAAACCCTGATAGCAATGGTTACATCCATGTTGTGTCTGGCATGGCAGTCTATGTATCTGAACAACGGTGACAAGTTTGAACGCATTACTCTCATTCGGACAAGGGGTTTTGTAATTGCCTTGATTGAAAGCGGTGACTTATCGTCAGTGAAAAATGCAGAATTCACCGGACAACCATCTGGATTTGGGTTGTGGATTGAGGCCGCGCAACCCGTTCCGAAGGCAAAACCTGTTCGGCATTGACGTCAGGTCGGATGTTGCCCCAGCAGTGGCCGGTTGCACCATCGTGGAGCGGAATGTCGCGGTGGAAACAATCCCCTTTCCGGACAATTCCTTTGCCTCTGTTTCCGCTTTCGATTTTTTGGAGCATATCCCGCGACAATTGTATCGCGAAAGTTCCGGCCGGGTTTTTTATCCGTTTGTCAATCTGATGAGCGAAGTTTGGCGGGTACTTGCGCCCGGGGGGATTTTTCTGGCGGTAACGCCGGCTTTTCCCACAACCTCCGCATTTGTGGATCCAACGCATGTCAATATCATCACGAAGCACTCGCATATGTATTTTTGCGGCCAAAATCCGGCGGCGCGGGATTATGGATTCATCGGGGAATTTCGGGCCAAAATGGTCAAATTCACCGCCCTGTCAAACGTTCAAACGACGCCGCGCCCGCCACGATTCCGGCAATGGTTCAGAGACTGGCATCGGCGGCTTCTGAAAGGCGGTGTGCATCATTTGGTCTGGGAATTGGAAGCTGTCAAGCGCCCGGCTAATACTTGATGCGCAATTCGTTCCGGCGGTCGTTTGATCCCGGTCGGATGGGGAAAACCGCTCAATCTTCCCACGGCAAAAGCTGTTTTGCCACAAAACCCAGCTAGCAAAGCGTGACGTGCATGGGCGTTCCGACCTTACTGCGTCCTTCCGAATTTTTTCTCCAGTTCCCGGTAGTTCATTTCAATCAACGTCGGCCGGCCGTGCGGACAGGTGTAAGGCATCGCACAGCGGCGCAAATCTTCGACCAGCTTTTCCAGCTCCCGGCCGCCAAGCGGGTCGTTGGCCTTCACGGCGTGACGGCAGACGGTCTTGGCAATCGTGTGCTCGCCCAGCCGCGCCAGATTCACCTCGCGCCCGGCCGCCTTCAACTCATCCACGAGATCGAGCACGAAACGGCGCGGGTCGGCGGCCTTGACGAACGGCGGCAGGGTGTCCAGCAAAAACGTCCGCTCGCCGAATTCGCTCAACCCGACGCCGAGCCGCGTGAGCGCGGGCAGCTGCTCGCGCAAAAAATTCGCGTCCCGTGCCGGCAGCTCGATGGTCTCCGGCAACAGCAGCTTTTGCGACGGCGCGGAACCGCTCTGCTCAATCCGGTTCAACATTTGCTCGAACAAAATCCGCTCGTGCGCGGCGTGCTGGTCGAGCAGGACCAGCCCGCGGTCGGATTCCAGCACGACGTAAAGTTTGCCGATGACGCCCACGAGGCGCAGGGGGACGCTCAACAGCGGCAGGCCGCTGGAAGACGGGAGTTGGGGGACGGCCGATGGGGGGCCGGGCTCCGGCGGGGACGGAGGATGGAGGGTGGAAGATGGAGTATGCGGTTCGGATGTCGCTGGTTTTGACGGAGCAAAACCGGTCTTCAAAGGCTTTGGTTGAACCGACGGCTTCGGCGATTCGATCGTTGCCGCAGGTTTCAGTAATTCCGGAAAATTCGGCAAGGCCGGCGCCGGCTTGAGTTCCGTTTGTCTGACGGTTTCGACTTTGGACCTGGGGCCTGAAACTTTGGACTCCGTTGAATGGAACGCCAGCAATGATTCCCGGACGGCCTGCGCCACGAATTTGCGGATTTCAGATTCGCGGTGAAATTTCACCTCGCGCTTGGCCGGATGGACGTTCACGTCCACCGCCGCCGGATCAATTTCCAGGAACAGGCAGCAGACCGGATAACGGCCCTTCATCAGCGACGTGTGGTAACCTTCGAGCAGGGCGTAATTAAGCCCGCGGTTTTCCACCGGGCGCCGGTTGACAAACAAGTGCTGGCTCTCGCGCGTCGCGCGCGACACGCCCGGCGCGCCGATGAAACCCCAGATTCGGAGCTCGGAGTTTGCCCGTCTTCGTTCCACTTCGACGCGGCCTGAAATGCGGCTTGCCGCGCCGGAGCCGAAGGCGGAGGCGGGAGTTCGGAGCGCGGAGTTTTCCGGCGACGCGGTCTCGAAGATATCGGCTTCCGCCGGCTGGACGGAGTCGTCGAGGGCGGCCGAGAAGTTCACGGGCAGGAGTTTTTCGTCGCCGAGCAGGGCGCGGAGGCGCTCGCGCAACGCCTCGAGGCGGCTCGAAACGGCCGCGCCGGATTTTTGCGCCGGCAATTGCCAGACGACGCGCCCGTCCTTTTGAAACGTGACCGCGACTTCGGGAAACGCCAGCGCGGCGAGCGTGAGATAATGCTGGATGTGCGCGGCCTCCGTCTCCTCGGCGCGCAGAAATTTCCGGCGCGCGGGCAGGTTGAAAAAAAGCTGCCGCACCTCGACGCTCGTGCCGGGCGCGCTGCCAGCGGCCTTGACTTCGGCAATTTTTCCGCCGTTGACGACGATTTGCGTGCCTTCGGGCGAACCGCCGTCGCGTTCGCGCGTGGTCAGCGTGAAGCGGCTGACGCTGGCGATGCTCGGCAGCGCCTCGCCGCGAAAACCCATCGTGGCAATGGCCGCCAGATCCCCGGCATTTTGAATCTTGCTCGTCGCGTGGCGTTCGAGACAAAGCAGCGCGTCGTCGCGGCTCATGCCGGTGCCGTCATCGGTCACGCGGATGAGGCTGCGTCCGCCGGCCTGGATTTCGGCGGAAACCTTGCTCGCGCCGGCGTCCAGGGCGTTCTCAACGAGTTCCTTCACGACGCTCGCGGGGCGCTCAATCACCTCGCCGGCGGCGATTTGATTGGCGACCTGTTCGGGCAGCAAACGGATGCGATTCATGCGGAGTAAAGCGTGAAACGTGAAGCGTGATTTGTAAAGCACGCGCTCAACGAAACGGGAGCTTTCGTTTCACGCTTCACTTCGCCAACGGCAGCGCGAAGGAAAAAATCGCGGTGCCGGCGGCGAAGTGCCGTTCCCGGGTGATGGCACGCAGCGCCTGCAACTCGTCGGGACTGAGTTTTTGAAGCAGGGCGATGGATTCGAGGGCGGCCACAGGCGCACATTACGAAAAAACTTGCCGTCGTAAAGCCAAGAGATGCAAAGCCAAATGCATGTAAAGCTGCACGATAACTTATTGACAAAAGGCCCAAAAAAAGCAACAATAAGGCATTCGGGTGGCAGTACGTTTCTTCAGCGGGGTTCCCCACCCCCACCTCCTTGGCGTCTGCTGCCCGAATTTGTTTTTCCGCAAAGCTCCTTGACGCTCCCCGGTGCATCTTTTAGTTTCACAAGCCCCATTGCGGGGGCGTAGCTCAATTGGTTAGAGCGCTGCCCTGTCACGGCAGAGGTTACGGGTTCGAGCCCCGCCGCTCCCGCCAGTTTTCGTTCGCAGCGCCAGCGGAGAACGAAGACTGCCGCGCCGGAGCTGAAAGCGAAGGCGGGCTTCGTGTGCCAGGGATCAGCACTGCGAACTACGACCTGGCAAAGGGTTTATCAAATCGAAGCGCAGGCTGAATTGCCGGCCACGTCCCGCCAGCAGCCAGCCCGACAACAGGATCAGGAGAAAATTTTCCAGCAGCTTGTGGCAGATGAAGACTTCACCGGTGTCGCAACCGCAATCGAACTTCACCATGCAGAACGGGATGGCCAGCGCCGACTGAATGGCCAGGGCGCGATGGAACACCAGCGCCGTGAACGGCACCAGCATCAACATCAGCGTCAAAGCCGTCCCGCGCACCGCGACCCCGACCAGCAGCAGCAATCCGCAAAAGATTTCAAACCAGGGCAGGGCCGCCGCAATCGAATTCAAAAGCCAGAAGCTCTGCACGAGGTCGTATTGCCGCACCAGCTTCAGAAAATCCACGGGATGCAGCGCCTTGCTCAAGCCGGTGTAAAGAAAAACCGCGCCCAACAACCAGCGCACCAGCACGGTGGACAGGTTCAAAGCGATGCGATTCCGGTTAGGTTGGCCGATATTCATTTGCTGGTGTTTCGCAGCGTCCCGCTGTTCCGCCCGCCCATCTCGACCGGCAGGCCGTTGGTGGTCCATTCCGTGATTCCGCCGGCATAGACAAAGAGCTTCTGGTTCGCAATCCCGACGTTCCGCAGCAAAAGGGCGGCGGTCTCGCTGTCATCGCAATCGCCGCCGTGGCAGTAAACAACGATTTGTTCGGCCGCCTTGCAGACCGGTAACACGGCGGTAAAATATTCTTCCGGAAGGTAGGGGTCGAATTCGTAAGCGCCGGGAATGTGCCCTGCCTGGTAGCGTTCTTCGTTCCGGGCATCAATAAACACCACGATGTTCCGCCGGCAGCGCGGGTCGTGAAAGAGCCGCGCCGCCTCGCTGCCATCAACCAGTTGCAGACCTTTTTCCTTCAATTCCGCGGCGAGCAATTGAGTGGGGTCAACCGGCATGGAATTGGTGCCGTTGGCATTGTTCGGCAGGGCGGCGGGCGGGGCGGCCGACACGAGCCTGCCGGTCCCTTCCGGGAAATAGTTCCGCGTGAGCGCCAGGCCCCGCGGTGAAATCTGGTTGGCGGCAAGCGCGAACAGCGCGCCGATGACCGCCACGAACACGGCTTCGAGCAAGACCCGCTTGATTGCGGGCCGGCAGCCGGGCGCCAGGGACGGTGTGGGATTGTCGTTCACACGGATCTGGCAACAGCGTGGGCAATCCCACCGCAGGGGACAAACACTTTTTCCACGGCTCAAGCCGGCTAAATCATAAATTAATATAAGCTTATTTGTAAACGTGGACGTAATATGAATATGTTATGCTAATGACAATATATGCAAAGCGGTTGCCAAGGGATGGGCAGCAACTTCTGTCCTGCGGCCTAGAGTTACCCCGTGAATCAAGAATGCGGGCTTCAATGGTGCCCTGACCGGTCTGGCGGCATCGGCGGGAGGCGCGAGCTGCGCCTCCGATGGTTCATTTCCATCGCGCCGGTCTGCAGCGGGGCCGAAACCGCGGGGAGGGCGGGGGCATGAAGGTGTTTGTCGCAGGTTTGAGTTACAAAACCGCGCCGGTGGAGGTGCGCGAACGGCTGGCGGTACGACCTTCACGTTTGCCGTGCCACGGTTGCCGGCTCAAGCTCGGCGCCGGTCTGGATGAAGTCGTGCTGCTTTCCACCTGCAATCGCGTCGAGGTCTATGGCGCCACCTCCTCGTGGGTCCAGGGCAAGGTGTTTCGCATTTTCCAACAGCTTTGTCCGGGCTTGGATGTGACGCCTTATGTTTACGTCAAGGAAGGCGCGGCCGCGGTGGAACATTTGTTCTCGGTCGCCAGCGGCCTGGATTCCATGGTGATCGGTGAAACGGAAATCACCGGTCAGGTCAAGAACGCCTATCAGGCGGCGCAGCAGGCCGGGTTGACTGGCCGGACGTTGAACCGGTGGTTTCAGACCGCGCTGCAGGTGGCCAAGGAAGTCCGCACGCACACGGGCATCGGACGCGGCACCACCTCCGTGGGCAGCGTGGCGGTGGAACTGGCGGAAAAAATTTTTGCCGGCGATTTGTCGGACAAGACGGTGATGATCCTGGGGGCGGGCAAGATGGGCGAGGCCTGTGTCCGTCATCTGGCCAAACGCGGCGCCCGCTCGGTGCTGGTGGCCAACCGCTCCCTCGAACGCGCCCAGGCGCTGGCCGCGGAACTCGGCGGACGCGCCCTGCCATTTGACGAGCGCCTGCAGGCGCTGGCCGCGGCGGACATTGTGGTGAGTTCCACGGGCAGCCCCACGACCGTTCTTCACAAGCACGAGATCGCCGGCGTTCTGGCGGCCCGGTCGAACCGGCCGCTGGTCTTGGTGGACATCGCCGTGCCGCGGGACATTGCCCCGGACGTGGAGGAACTGGAAAACGTTTATCTCTACAACATTGACCACCTGGAAGCGATTGTCCGCGAGAATTCCCGGATGCGGGAACAGGAACTTTCCAAGTGCAACGACATCGTCGCGCGGCGCGCGGGGGCGTTGATGCTGAAATTGAATCCGCCACCCGTCAACCGGCCGACCTCGACGGTGGAATTGGTGCCGGGCTGGATCCTGTGCGAGGCCGCGATTTGAACGAAACCACAATTGCGAACAAAAACAAAAGATTACACCGACAATCGTAAATCCAGACAAAATCACCAACTTATGAAAACACACCATTCCCTATCGAAGATGTCTGCCGGCCTTGCGGCGGCGACATTGGCGTTTGTCGGATCCGTGGCCACCGTTAACGCGGCGTCAATCGCGTTGAATGGCCAGGTTACCCAACGTCCCCTCACACCAGGCGAAATCTCATCAACTTATGGGTATTCGCTGAGCAATGCCCAGTTCTCCGCCGGCATCAGCACCGTCGCCCTGGGCGAACCGGTTTATCTGGACGCCATGGTGAGCGCTTCCATTCCATCTTCGAACATCCTTGGCGTTAACTGGGCGATGCCCACCAGCAACATCCCGTTGGGTTCGAAGGCGGTGTTGCTCGCCAGTCCGTTGGGCACCAACGTGCCGCTCTTCAAGACGGGGGATCGGGTCACGGGTGGAGCCAATAATGCTGTCCCCACACCGTACCTGCAACTGGCGGGCCCGACTGGCCGTACCTTTTTCCGCCCGGATGTCGTCGGACAATACACCGTTGTGGCCACGATAATGACGACAGGCACCGTCAACGGGACGAATATCTCTCCGACCATGGTGAACATCACCAACACCATCACGGCATCCACTTATTATGGCTTGCAAACTTGCGAGGCCTGCCATAGTGGCGGCGTCCTGAATGCGCCCAGCGTTTACCCCACTTACACGAATACGCCCCATGCCTCGTTCTTCACCCGGGCCATTGATGGCCTGGTCAACAGCCACTACAGCAAGAATTGCATTCAGTGCCATACTCTCGGCTATGATACCAACTCGTTCGCCGTCAACGGCGGCTTTGACGACCTCGCGACGTTGTACGGCTGGACTTTCCCGGCCGTGCTGACCAACAACCCCAGCAACTGGGCCGCAATGCCGGCGGCATTGCAGAACCTGGCCAACATCCAATGCGAGAATTGTCACGGCCCCGGCAGTCAGCATCCGGTTGCGAATGGCATAGTAGGGAATACCAATTTTATCTCTGTCAGCTACAGCGCGGGTGTCTGCTCGCAATGCCATGACAGCCTGACCGCCGAATACCAAAGCGCGGAATGGAACAATTCAGTCCATGCTTCTTCCGCCAGACAGACTGGTGCCGCCTGCGTCCGTTGCCATACGGCGCCTGGCTTCGTTGGTTGGGCCACGGCTGGCGGTATGAGCGCGCAGAATTTGTATCCCACCAATGTTATTTCTGCGAATGCGTATTCCACCAATATTTTAACCACCGCCCCCAACACGACCTACGAAGCGATCACCTGTCAGGCTTGCCACAACCCGCATGATGCTTCCAACCCGCACGAATTACGCATGGGCTATAATGTTACGCTCTCCGATGGCACAGTGGTCACGAATGCCGGCAGCGGTGGTTTCTGCATGGAATGCCATAACAACCGCAACGGTTCCGCCACCAACATGTTGGCGAAATATCCTTTGAATCAGCCCAACTGGGCTGGCGGCGTCAGCTTTGGCACGCATGACAGTCCGCAGGCTGACATGCTTGAGGGCGTGAACGCCGTGACCTACGGGCAGGTGATTCCCAGCGCTCCGCACGCCAATGTGGTCCCCGACACCTGCGTCGGTTGCCACATGCAGCCGACCACGAACACTCCGGCTTTCAGCCTGGCCGGCGGCCATACCACCAAGATGAGTTACACCAACAACCTGGGCGTCAAGATTCCGGTGACCTATGTCTGTACCCAGTGCCACGGCAGCCGTCACCAATTTTGATATACCGGCCCCCGATTATGTCGGTTACGGCTACAGCCAGGGCATCCAGACCCAGGTCCAGATCCTGCTCAACCAATTGTCCATGCTCATGCCCCCAAGAGTCTATCAGGCAAATCCCTCCAACTACGTCGCGGATGGCTTGGTCAAGGCTTCCGACAGAAATATGGCGAATTATACCAACATGCCAACCAGGTTCTTGAACGCTTATTACAACTGGGACTTTGTCTACTATGACGCCAGCTTGGGTGTTCATAACGCGAAGTTCGCGATCGGCCTGCTCAAGGCTTCCATCGCCGATCTGACGGGTATTTCCACCACCGGCGGCCTGCCGGATGCGTGGGAGATCCATTACTTCGGCTCAAATTTTGTCACGAATCCGGCTGCCGGTCCCGACGCCATCAACAACGCCGCTGGCTTTCCGAACTGGATGATGTATGCCCTGGGTCTTGACCCGCGTTCGACGCCGGTGGCGGCGGGCAGCGGCGTGGTCTTTTTCAACGGCAACAACATCGTCAACGGCGCCGCCAACACCATAGCCATCTACACGGCGGCGGAAATCGCCTTCAACACGCAGATCGGCACCAGCTACCAGATTCAGGGCATCTCCGCCCTCACCGGCAGTTGGCAGAACATCAGCACCAACATCCCCGGCACGGGCGGTTCCATCAGTTACGTAACCCCGACGCGGAACAATGCGCAAATGTTCTTCCGCGTGGTGCATACGCCGTAATCGGGTAAAATCATTTGAACGCACCCCTTCCCGGCAACGGGAAGGGGTTTTTTGTTTGCCGATAAAGGCGGGAGATTCTCAACGATCCGAGCGAAGTTCCGTGCCGGAAGGCAGGAAATTATTTCGTGGCGGGAGGCGCAGCCTTCATCTGCTCGAATGCGGAAATCTGGGCCTGCAACTGCGTGGCGATGGCCTTGACTTTTTCCGCCTGGTCCAACTGGACCTGCTGGAGGTGTTTCATCGCGACCTGTTGTTCCGCCTCGGACCGGCCGTTTTGCGCATCGGCGACTTGTTGTTGCGCGACCTGAATCTGCTTCTGCATCTCGGCGCCGGCTTCGCTGAATTTGTCCACGGCGGCCTGGCGTAAAATTCCGATTCCGTCTTCCAACGACGTGCCATTGACATTGGGAATCAGGCGCAGGATTTCATTGGTGGTTTCGGGGGAGACCGGTGGGCTGGCCTTGACGGCGGACGATGACGGCGCGGCGGCCACCTGGAGAATGGCGCGGGCCAGGTCAAACGGCAGTGCCGGTTCCCATTCGGGCTGGATCTGCGCCAGCGATTCCTTTCGCTCCCCGCTGACGACGGTAATACCCAAAAAACAAGCGTCGCCCTTGTCCAGGTTGAAAGGACGGATGCCGTCACCGGCGGCAGCGTCCGCGTTGGCTCCCGATGTCGAGATGTTCCGGGTCACATGAATCTGGCTCTGATTGGCGTCTTGAAATTTGGACAGCAAATGCTCCACCCGCCCGGAAAAATCCTGAAGCGGTTCCGGGGCGCTGCCCGGCGGGAGCACCGAATAGAACCGGATCTCCACGGGCGAATTCAAATGACGCAACTGCTCCCAAGTGTTGTCGGAAAGTTCGGGGCCGCTCCGTCCCGGCCAAAAGGAACCCGCTTTGGGCTTGCCGTATTTGAACCAGACGCCGGCCAGGATGACTCCCAACAGGAAAACGACCAGCAGCAGAACTGCTGTGCTGCGCCCGGACGCCCGGACGCCTGGTCCGGGGTCTCCGGATACGTTGGTGGAGGATGGTTTCATTCAGCGCTGTCCTTTTTGCCACATTCTTCGGGCATTTCTCCAGCCTGTCAATTTTAGAAAATTCCGGGGCGGACAGACGGGCGGTGTCCGATGGTGACACTACCGGCCAGATTGGGCAATATTTGACGAGTATGAAGCAATTGAGGGTTAGTTCGCGCGCCGGGCGGGAGTATCCTTCGAGCGAAGAATATGTTGAACAAAGTTCCATTTGTTGTTCTTTGTTCTGGCGTTGCCAACATGCATCCAATGGTTCGACGCGCGCCGCGCTGCCCGGCAAAGAATGGGAGACGGCCCAACCGCGATATGACGAACCGCGCCAGGGCTTCGTCGTCCAATCAGATGCCATGGTTGATTCTGACGGCGGGCATTCTTTTCACTGCATCGTCCCTGATGGCGCAACCGGTCCAACACCTGGGCGCCACCCAGCCCGGAGGGATGCCAGGATTGCCGGTCATGGGCGGTATTGAACGGTTGACCAACGGCGTGCAGGTCACCTGGGACGGGCCCTCCGGTTATTATCAGCTCTATCAGAAAAGCAACAGCCTGACCGCCCCGTGGGTGGCGCTGGGCAAGGCCACCAATCTCGTCCGCAACGCCGTCATCACGACGCTTTACAGCAATGCCTTCTTCCGCGTCTCCGGCCCGGCGCCAAAATATGCCGGCTTGAAGGTCTGCCTGACGTGTCATTTGAGCATCTGCCAGTATGTGACGAACACGCCCCACGCCAGCGCCTTCAGCAGCGCGGCATTCATGGCCGCCGGTGGCCAGACCAATAGTTCGTGTCTGCCATGCCACACCGTCGGCTATGGTTTGCCGACCGGGTTCAGCTTCACCAACCAGAACGGAGTGTTTTCCTACACCACCAATCTGGCCGGCGTGCAGTGCGAAAACTGCCACGGTCCGGCGGCCAATCACGCGGCCGCCACCGATGACCCCACGGCGGTCCCGCGCGTGGAACTCGCTGCCACCGTCTGCGGCGGCTGCCATAGCGCAAGCCACACCAGCTACACCAATGCGCCGACGTTTGAGGAATGGTCGTCCAGCGATCATGCCGCCGTGGTGCCGGACGCGCTGTCGGCCATGAGTTCGTCCGCCAACAACATCAGCAGTTGCGGCCGCTGCCATTCCGGCTCCGTCCGGGATGCGCTGATCGACGGACAGAATCCCCTCGCGCTCACGAATGACCTGGACGTCGCCATTACCTGCGCTGTTTGCCACGATCCGCACCAGACCAATGCCAACCCGGCACAGCTTCGCAACCCCGTCTTTTCGACCAACTATTTTTCCCTCGCCACCTCGGACGTGTTCACGAACAAATACAACGCGAACACCAACATCAATCTCTGCGCCCAGTGCCACAACGAACGCGGGGCCGCGTGGACGGACACTTCCCGCGCGCCGCACCATTCACTGCAATACAATTTCCTGCTCGGCTCAGTCGGTCAATTGTGGAACGGCGTGACGGACAGCCCGGCCACCTTCAATCCCGGCACGCATGCAGGTCTCCCCGGTTCCGCTCAAAACTCGTTTTCCGGCACGTTTTACCTGACCAATCAATGTGTGTCCTGCCACATGCAACCCGACGCCCCGCCGGTCATCGCCCACAGCCACACGTTCGAGATCGGTTCCCACGACGTGTGTTTGAACTGTCATCTCGATGACCCCGGATCCTCGGGACCGGGCATTTCCAATGAGGTGACCACGGTGATGGTCCTGTTGAATGACTGGGCCGCGGCCAAGGGGGCGGCATTGCAGACCAACGGTGTGGTGGCCTGGGAATACACGACGCCCGGGGGATTGATCCTGCAAACCAACTCGTTGGGGTACGCGACCGGTTGGATCCAGATGGACCAGGTAAATTTCAGCGGGCCGGACGCCGCCGGCCAAAACTTGATCCCGGACAACATCAAGAAGGCCCGGTTCAATTTATACCTCGTGGTCAATGACGGCAGCCTCGGCGCCCACAACTGGATTTTTGCCCTCAACCTGCTGACTGCGGCTGAAAACATGATCTACCAGGAATTATACCCATGAACAGCAGGCAACGGTTACAGCGCATTTTGCCAATAGGCGAGAAATGAACGACAAAAAACAATCCGCATGAAACAGTTTTTATTCATTAAACAGCTGTTGCCGCGTGGCCGCCGTGGTCGCAATCTGGCGCTAGCCGCCGGCGCGGCCGTTTTGCTGCTGGCGGCGATTTCCTGCAGCACGCTCAGCCATCAGGCGGTGGTGCTCCCGGACGTGCCGGGCGCGAAATATGTCGGTTCCGCGGATTGTGAACAATGCCACGAAGATATCTGCCGCAGCTTCAAGACCGCCGACCACGCCCGGCTCATCGCCCTGGGCAAAAACGGGCTCAACGCCGGCTGTGAATCCTGCCACGGCCCCTGCAGTTTGCACGAGGACTCGGGCGGCGACGTCAAACCCCCCTACAGTTTCACCGCCGGCCGGCCGCAACCGGAAGCATTGAGCGGGCGTTTCCCGCTCGAACCAGCGCGCGCGGTCGAGAACACTTGCTATCAATGTCATCTGGACGTGCGCGGCCAGTTCAATCTTCCCAGCCACCATCCCGTGCCTGAAGGACGGATGTCCTGCATCCTATGCCATCCCCCGCACAAGGGCATTGCTTTTGCCGGGGGCAGCACCCAGTTGCTTTCGCAGGAGGAAAACTGCGTCCAATGTCATCCTTCCCAGCAAGGCCCCTTTGTCTTTGAGCACGAAGCCTTGCGCGAAGGTTGCACCACCTGCCATTCCCCGCACGGCAGCGTCAACCCCAAACTGCTCACCGAACGCAACGCGAACCTGTGTTTGAAATGCCATTTCCAGCAAAGCCAGCCAGGCCAAATTCTAATCGGCGGGGTGGACCACACCTCGAAATTGAGCCAGGGCGCCTGCTGGAGCGCCGGTTGTCATGAGGCAGTCCACGGTTCGCGCGTGAGTCCGTCCCTGAGATTTTAGCCAACGCCACGGAACCCGATGAAAACAAAATCCCGGAAATCCAAACCGCTTCGCGCCGCGCCGCGAAAGACCGGTCTCGGCCGGTATGTCGTCGGGGCGTCGCTCCTCGTCCTGGGCGCGCAGGCGCAGGCGGGCGATGCGGTCACGCCGGCACAATCGTATGAGGGCGGCACCAACACCTACAGCAACTGGATCGAGCTTTCCACCGGCGCATTGTTGACCCACGGTTACGCGAACGGGGCGGAACAACGCGAGCGCCTCAATACCGGCGTCTTCGGCGGCATCACCGACCTGCACTACGAAGATCAGGTGGCCAAAAAGACCACCTTCACGCTGGACGGACATTCCATTTTTGATGATCACGATTACAGCGTCGGGCTTGGCCTGGTTCGCGATGACCTTGGTTTTGTCCGTTTCAATTTCGAGAATTTCCGCACCTGGGATTCCGGCGCCGGAGGATACCTGCCCGACGCGCAGCAATCGTATTCGCTGCCGGGCGATGCGCTGGCGCTGGACCGCGGCCGGATTACCTTCGAAATGGGGCTGGCCAAACCGGATTTGCCGCAAATCACCTTCAAATACAGCCACAGCTACCGCGACGGCGAGAAAAGTTCGACTCTCTGGGGACCGGTCCATGATCCCAACAGTGGAAGCCTCTATCGTGCATATCCGGGCATTTTCGACATTGACGAAAAGTCCGACACATTCCAATTGGATCTGACCCATCATTACAAAACGGTGAATTACGGGGCGGGAGTGAGCTATGAAACGGGGACAATGAACGACGCCCACCTGCTCACCTTCTTTCCAGGAGAACCCGCCCAAGAAAAAGCCACTGACCAGCAGGGCACCGCCTATGACATGTTGAGCACCCACGCCTTTGCCGAAAGCTGGCTCAAGAAAAACCTGTTCCTGTCCGCCGGTTTCATGTTTGCCAACCTGGACGACACTTTCACCGGCAGCCGGATTTACGGGGATGATTTTGACGTGGTTTATTCGCCGGCTTATCCGGCCCTCAACTACGGCTACTACAATCTCAATGGCAGCGCCCACGAACACCAGTATGTCGCCAATGTCAACTTGATGTCGCTGCTCACCAAAAATTTGACCGTCACACCCTCGCTTCGGATACAAAAGGAGGATTGGAACGCCAATTCCGCCGGCATGGGCACGCTGGACACCGGCGAGCAAGAACCGTTCACCGACAACAGCGGACGTGATTCGCTCGATGTCAGCGAACGCCTGGACTTGCGTTACATCGGTGTAACCAATTGGGTTTTTAATCTCGGCGGCCAATGGACCGAAGGCCGGGGGAATTTGAACGAACACGGAGGGCTGACCCAGGTTTCCGGTTTCGGACCCGCGCCGGTGGAATTCGCGACCGATGACTCGCGCCTCTTCCAAAAATATTCCGCCAGCGCCCGCTGGTATCCGGCCGCCCGGACGAGCATTGACTTCGGCGGCTATTACAAAATCAACCGCTACAATTACAATTTCACCGAGGACAGCACGACAAACAATTTCAGCGGCGGGGAAGTTTATCCCGGCTTCCTCGTCTATCAGGGATTTCAAACGTGGGATGGCAACCTCCGCCTCACGCTGCGCCCGTGGAACAAGGTCACGCTCGTCAGCCGCTACGAATATCAGCTCTCCACCATCAGCACGCGGCCCGACCCCGCCTCCGGCTTGAGCGAGGTGGATTCCTCGCGGATGCACACCCACATCATCGGCCAGAACGCGAGCTGGACGCCACTGAGCTGGCTCGGTTTGCAGGTGGGATTCAATTACGTCATCAGCGAGACGAAAACGCCGGCCTCCGATTACACCCAGGCCATCCTCAACTCGCAAAACAACTACTGGACGCTCAACTTCAACTCCGATTTTGTGCTGGATGACAGGACCGATTTGAACCTGGGTTATTTTTATTATCGCGCCGCCGACGGCCAGAACAACATCGTTGGCGGCCTGCCGCTCGGGACCGACACCGAGGAGCACAGCATCACCGCGACGCTCTCCCGCCGCATCACCAAAAATCTGCGCCTCAACCTGAAATACGCCTTCACCCATTATGAAGATGCGGCGTCCGGCGGCAACTTCAATTACGACGCCCACGTCATCTTCTCCAGCCTGCAATACCGTTTTTAACCGGCATGAGGGCATTGTTTGAATCTCGCAACCTTGACCCAAACCCTTCCGCCCGCGGCGACCCGCGGCGCATGCGCGCACTACCCGGCTTTTCTCCCTCTCCTCGCCAAACGAGGAGAGGGCCGGGGTGAGGAGGCTCGTTGTTTTTTCCAGATCAAATCCCCTCGCCCCAGCCCCCTCCCCGCTCTGGCGGGGAGAGGGAGTCGGGGCAGTGTCAAGATGCGCCCCCGTCCGGCCAGAATAAACTTGAATTCTCACCAATCCTTAACCTAATTTCTTACCGTGAAAAGTCATCCAATCGAAAAATGCGGGTCCGTCCCCCGTCGCCGCTTTCCCAAACGTGTCTGGTTGCCGGCGGTTTTGACGCCGTTGCTGTTGCTCGTGGCCGGCTGCCATCGCGACGAAGTGAAGGTCTATCGCGTGGCCAAGGACCAGGACCAGCCACAACAACAAGCCGCGCCCGCTTTGCCCACCGATTCGCCCAACCCGTCGTTGCCGCCGGGACATCCGGACATCTCGTCCGCACCTGCGGCCGCGTTGCCCGCGGCATCCGCAGTCGCCCTGCCGCAGTTGACTTGGAAAACACCGGACGGCTGGACCGAGGTCCCGCCCAGTCAAATGCGCGTGGCGTCATTCAAGGTGACCGGCGCGGACGGCAAATCGGCCGACATCAGTGTCATTCCCCTGCCCGGCCTGGCCGGGAATGACGACGCCAACGTCAACCGCTGGCGCGGCCAGGTTGGATTGTCACCCGTGTCGCCGGATGAATTGAAAAAATCCGCGGAAGATGTCGAAGCCGCCGGCCAGCCGGCGCAGCTCTACGACATCGCCGGCGACGCGCAACGCATTCTGGGTGTGATCCAGCATCGTGACGACATGGCATGGTTTTTCAAAATGACCGGTGACGCCGCGTTGGTTGAACAGCAAAAGCCGGCTTTTGTCGCCTTCCTCAAATCGTTGAATTTCGCCGCCGCGCCGGAGCCGACGCCCTTGCCGCCGTCAAACCTGTCGGCCAGTGACATGGGCGTGGGGGCGTCTCCGGCCACCGCCCCGGTTTCCAACGAAGGCAAGCCGAACTGGCAGGCGCCGACCGGCTGGCAGGAGGTTTCCGGCGGACAATTTCTGGTCGCCAAATTCATGCTCACCGGTGAAGGCGGCGCGACGGCGGCCGTCAACGTCAGCAGTTCCGCCGGCGAAGGCGGCGGTTTGACCAGCAACGTCAACCGCTGGCGCGGCCAGCTTGGCCTGGCCCCGTTGTCCGACAACGACGTGAACAAACTGGTGACGGCAGTTGACGTGGCGGGCGGCACGGCATCGCTCGTGGATCTAAGCGGCACGGATGTCCGGACCGGCCAGCCGACCCGGCTCGTTGGCGTCGTGGTCCCGCAATCCAGCCAGACCTGGTTTTACAAGCTGATGGGCGACGCGAAGGTGGTCGAAAGCCAGAAGGCCGCGTTCACTCAATTCGTCCAAGGCGTGAAATACTGAAATCGAAATGAATAGTCGAAACCGCAAAGCACACAGGAGAATGAACGCAATCTGACAGCACCACAAACTCCCTCGCTCCGCCCAGGCGGGGAGAGGGCCGGGGAGAGGGGATTTTAATCCTGAAATAATCGGCCTCCTCACCCCGCCCCTCTCCTCTTTGGGGAGGAGAGGGAGAAAATCCAAGCTGAAATGCTCACAAACCTGTACCGACTTTTTTCCTCGCTCAAGCTCACCGTCACGTGCCTGGTGTTCGGTTGCGTGATTGTGTTCTGGGGCACCATCGCCCAGGTGCATCTCGGCCTTTTCAAGGCCCAGAACGAATTTTTCCGCAGCTTTTTTGTCTATTGGACGCCGGCCGGTTCCAGCTTCCACATCCCCATCTTTCCCGGCGGTTACTTCATCGGGACCATCCTGCTCATCAACCTGTTCGTCGCGCACTTCCGCTATTATCAGCCCGGTAAAAGAAAAATCGGCATCATGCTGATCCACCTCGGCGTCGTGCTGTTGCTGCTCGGTCAGATGCTCACGGATTTCCTGTCTCGGGAAAGCGCCCTGCACCTGCGCATCGGCGAAACAAAAAATTACTCCGAGGCCGAGCGCGCCGATGAACTGGCGGTCATGGACACCACCGACCCGGACTCGGACAAGGTCGTCGCCATCCCCTGTTCAGTGCTGGTGCGCCGGGGTGAAGTGAGCGACCCGGAGATGCCGTTCACCGTGCGCGCGAAGACCTTTTACGCCAATTCATCGCTTGTGCAGCAATCCCAGCCGGGTTATGAGCCGGTCAAAACCACCGCCGGCCTCGGCGCCGGCATCTGGTGGCGCGAAGAACCGCGCGAAACCGAGATGAACCGGCTCGACATGCCGTCGGCCATCGTTGAGATCGTCACTCCGCAGGGTTCGCTGGGCACGTTCCTCGTGTCCGCGTGGCTGGACCAACCGCAATCGTTCACCTACAACGGCCGTTCCTATCAATTGTTGTTGCGCCAGGAACGTTATTACCTGCCGTTCAGCCTCCACCTCATCGAGTTCCGGCATGACAAATATCCGGGCACCGACATCCCCAAGAATTTCTCCAGCCGGGTCCGGCTGCAAAACCTGGAAAACGGCGAGGACCGCGAGGTGCGGATTTTCATGAACAACCCGTTGCGCTACGCCGGTGAAACATTTTATCAGGCGAGCTTCGACCCCGACGACCACGGCAGCGTGCTGCAGGTGGTGCATAATCCGAGCTGGCTGACGCCCTACTTTGCGTGCGTGCTGGTGGCGTTGGGCCTGCTCATCCAGTTTCTCAGTCACCTGTTCCCCTTCTTGAAACGGAGGCTTCGATGAATTTACGATTTGCGATTTGCGGTTTGCGATTGAACCGGGGACTGTTTCATCGTAGCAGCCGACGTGAGTCGGCTCACACTTCACCAGAATGGAGCGGACTGATCCCGCTCGGCGGGACTGCTACAGACCGAACGAAATTATGAAAAAGTGGATTCCCCTCATTCTGGTTGTGGTGATGGCGGGCTGGGCGCTGTCCGGCCTGCGTCAGCCGCCGGAAACCGGCTTCAACACCCGCGCTTTTGGCAAACTGCCCGTCCTCATGAACGGCCGCTTCCAGCCGTTCGATTCCGTCGCCCGCAATTCCCTGCTCCAAATCCGCGCCAGACAAACCGTCCTCACCGAGGAAAATGGCAAAAGCAGGGAGATGTCCGCCATGGACTGGCTGCTCGAAGCGATGATGAAACCCGAGGCGTCCGACGACCGGAAAGTCTTCCGCATTGACAACAACGAGGTCACCGAGCTGCTCAAGCTGCCCGACAACCAGAAATATTATTCCTTCAACCAGATCCGTCCGCAGATGGACGAGATTGAAAAACAGGTCAGCCGCATCGGGCCGGTTGATCCTTCCAAACGCACCGTCTTCGAGTCGCAGTTGATGAAGCTCTACGAGGCCATGGACCTGTATCAGCGGCTCGAAGTCAGCCTCAAACCGCCGGCTTCGGACGATTTTGCGGCGGAACTGGATGCCTACCAGAAGAGCATCGCGCCGGGCATTGCCGCCGTGGACGCCCGTGACGCCGGCAAAAAATTCGACCAGGACGCCTTCAACACCCTGCTGGGTTTCATGGGCAATTACAACACCGTCGCCAGCTTCGCCCTGCCGCTGACCATTCCGCCCATGGACCCCGCCCTGCCGCGCGACGACTGGCAGAACATCGGCACCAACCTCATGCAGACCGCGCGCACCGGCGAATTCAACCCGGCGACAACATTTTATGCCGAAATGGTGACCGCCTATCGTTCCGGGCTGCCGGACGATTTCAACCGCCTGGTGGGTCAATACCACGCGTGGCTGGCCGAGCGTTTCGCGCCGCAGGTGCGCAAGGCGAACGAGGAATGTTTCTTCAGCACGATGGAGCCGTTCTACAAGGCCATGGTCATCTACGTGCTCGCCCTGGTGCTCGCATTCCTGTCGTGGTTCGGTGGCGGTGGCGCCACCGCCACCCGCAAAGCGCCGGCATTCAATGCCTCGGACTGGCTCCGGCGTTCGGCGTTTTATCTCATCTTTCTCGCGTGGCTCATTCACACGTTCGGCCTCGTGTTCCGGATGTATCTCGAAGGCCGGCCGCCGGTGACCAACCTTTATTCCTCGGCCATTTTCATCGGCTGGGCGGCGGTCATCCTTGGAATGGTGCTCGAGAAAATTTACCGCGACGGCATCGGCTGCGTCGTCGCGGCGTTTGTCGGTTTCGTCACACTGATCATCGCGCACAACCTGGCGCTCGGCGGCGACACCATGGAAATGATGCGCGCCGTGCTCGACACCAATTTCTGGCTGGCCACCCACGTCGTGACCGTCACGCTCGGCTACGCCTCGACCTTTGTGGCGGGGTTTCTGGCCATCATTTACATCCTGCGCGGCGTGTTCACCACCACGCTTTCGGCGGAAACCGCCAAATCACTGGCGCGGATGGTTTATGGCATTGTTTGTTTCGCGACGCTGTTCAGCTTTGTCGGCACGGTGCTTGGCGGCATCTGGGCCGACCAGTCGTGGGGCCGGTTCTGGGGCTGGGACCCGAAGGAAAACGGCGCGCTGCTCATCGTGTTGTGGAACGCGACCATCCTGCACGCGCGCTGGGGCGGCCTCGTGCGCGAGCGCGGCCTGATGAACCTGGCCGTGTTCGGCAACATTGTCACCAGCTTCTCCTGGTTCGGCGTGAACATGCTCGGCATCGGCCTGCACAGCTACGGATTCACCGACGCGGCATTCCAATGGTTGAGCCTCTTCATCGGCAGCCAGGTCATCCTCATCCTCCTCGGCCTGCTGCCGGTCAAACTGTGGCGCAGCTACCGCGTTGCGAAGCCCGCGGGAACGGTTTGAGTCGGCCGCCTTCATTGGATGTTGGATGTTGAGCGTTCGATGTTCGATGTTTCCGCCTTGAAACTCCGGTCACCGGGGGCAGAATCACATCCGGGGACAGTCCGCGACTATTGCAGTCCAAAGATGAAGACGAGAAGCGTTAAATACAAAAGTTCTCTGACCGGCGCCGGACGCGCGTTGCGCCGCGCCGCTTTGGTGGCGCGCAAGACCGCCCGCCTCCACGGCACGCCGATTTACTTGTGGCGTAACGGAAAAGTCGTTGCCGAAAAGCCCTGAAGCCTCGACCGCCATTCCCCCGCAGATGACGCCGACCTGTCCTCCATAGTTTCTAAACGAAGGATGGATGACCGCAAATTTTCTTCTGTGCGTGGTAGGGCCGTGCTGCTGCGCGGCCATCCGCCATCCTCGATCTTCCACCTGCCGTGCCGAAGCCTCTGAGCGAAGGCTGGTCTTCGCTTCGCTCAGATTGTAGCCGATAGTCCACAGACGCCGGGCGCGCAAAATGGCATGTCCAAAATCCTCTGGTCTCCCGTTCTTGACGGGTGCAATATCGCGCCATGCCTCGCCGGAAGAAGAAACTGTCGCCGGACTCGTCGCGTCGGAATCAGATGAAGACGGAAGAAATGCGGAAGCTCATTCATTCGTTTCGCGGCGTGTTCAAACGCGAGCCCGGCGACAAGCCGTTCGCCGAATGGATGGCGGATTTAAACCGCGAGGAAAAGGAACTGGAAGAAAAACGGTATCAACGGCTCGATGCTTTGGGCAAAAAACCGCGTGCAGAAACAACCTGACTGATACTCCATAAGCCTCTTTGCTTGCCCGCCGATTATTACTGATAGTCCATAATTATTTTTGGACGCGCCTATAGACTATGAGTCATGCCAAAACGACATCCTGTTTTGATGGCTCTAGGGCGAAACGTTCGTCGGCGTCGTGAAAAATTGGATTTTTCACAGGAATTGCTCGCCGAAAAGTCCGACCTCGACCAGACCTACATCAGCGGCATCGAATGCGGAAAACGTAACCCCGGCATCAAAAACGTTGCCCGTATTGCCAAGGCTCTCAAGATTTCCATCTCGGAACTCTGCAAAAGAGTGGACGTGTGAAGAAGAAACCAAGAGCCATAGATTTGTTTTCGGGTTGTGGCGGCCTGACGTTGGGTCTCAAGCGCGCTGGATTTAAAGTTGTTGGTGCAGTGGAAATTGATTCGCTGGCAGCGGACACCTACAGCGTAAATCATTCCGAGGTTTATCTTTGGCGGCAAGACATCCGTAAACTCACAACGCCCCAAATTCTAAAGGCACTTGGCTTCAATCGCGGAGACCTCGACCTCTTGGCTGGCTGTCCGCCGTGTCAGGGGTTCAGCGCTATGCGACGACTTAACGGCGCACGCCGTGTGCGGGACGAGCAAAACGACTTGGTTTTCGATTTTCTCCGTCTGATTCGAGGCCTTCGTCCCAAAGCAGTTATGATGGAGAATGTGCCAGGTTTGGCGGACAACGCCCGTTTGCCAAAATTTAAGGCTGCATTGAAGCAGCTTGGCTACACGGTAAATGCTGCGGTCAAAGACGCCCGGCACTATGGCGTACCACAACGCCGACGCCGTTTCATTCTCCTGGCGGGTCAAGGCGCGGAAATCCCCTTCGGAACTGCTGCTCGCCGTGTCCGAACCGTGCGTGAAACGTTTGCCAAACTGACCAAGCGTTTTTCGCGACGCGACCCGCTGCACAATCTGCCGGAGTCGCGGAGTAAGAAAGTGAAGCAACTCATCCAGCGCATCCCAAAGAACGGCGGCAGTCGGCTTGATATGGGTGCGAGGCACCAGCTCGATTGTCACCGAAGATGTGACGGATTCAAAGACGTTTATGGTCGTATGTCATGGGATGACGTTTCACCGACGATAACGGGCGGTTGTGTAAATCCGTCAAAGGGCCGATTCTTACATCCGACAAAAAATCGCACCATCACGCTCCGCGAGGCAGCGCTACTCCAGACTTTTCCGCCAAATTATTTCTTCTCACTCGCACGCGGAAAGTTTCCCACCGCACAAATGATAGGCAATGCGCTGCCGCCGGAGTTCATCCGAAGACAAGCTAGGCAGATTCGGAAATTCGTGGGTTAATCGAAAGGACTGTATGCCGAGGATTCAAGAAATACTGCTTGATGATAACCTGACGAAGAATCAAAAACTGGCTATTCAGTCATCAAAACGCCGCGTATTAGTGGTTGCGGGCGCTGGATCTGGCAAAACCGAAGTAATGGCGCGCAGGATTGCTTGGTGGGTCGGTGTCGAGAAGGTGGAAAAGGACCAAATTGTGGCCTTTACGTTCACCGAACGTGCCGCGGAGGAAATGAAATTCCGTATCCGCTCTTGGATCGGTAAAGTTACTCCAGCAGGAGAAGATGTTTCTCTCGGTGGGATGTATATCGGCACGATCCACGGTTACTGTCTAGCCAAGATCAGGGAGTTTTGGCCCGACGATTATCACAACTACGACATTTTGGACGAGGGCGCGCGGGCGGCGTTGATACTCCGAGGATTCAATGGGCTGCTGGCGTTGAATGCTTTGCGTGCCGCATTGCCGAAACACAATAACGGTTCCGATGCTGGCCAGGGGGAGACCTTTGAGCAGTTCACACAAGCCTACGATCAACTTCAAGAACACAATCGTTTCTCATTATCGGAAAGGCCATCTATATTGATTTCTTTCGAAATCTTTAGTCCAAGGGGAAGATTTACTCCACGAGTGGCCATGCTGCTAGGAAATCGTAATGCTTTCACGTCGGCCAGAAACACTGCCGGAAACTCTAGTCCCTTGACCGCATGGATTGTGCTGATGGTGACGGCCTCCGGTTGCACCATGAGCGGCTGCTCCTTCACGCGGCCATCTTCTGCGCCATACTGGCAAAGACCGATGACTTGCCACTTGTAGGACTTCGTATTTGTCCAGCCGGGCGTCTCGATTCCGGTGATGAGTCCACTCAAAGCGCCAAGATGAAACATTGCCGCCTGCCCGCGACCTTCGCACGTGTCCCAGTTTTCCACTTCCGCTTCCGAAAGCAACCAATGAAAAAGTTGCTGCGGAAAAAGCCGGCGCAGTTCCGGTTTCCGTTCAAGAAAATCTCGCAGGCCTTCCGTTCTCAAAATCTTGGTTTGGCTTTGGTGGAATGATTTACCGCCGATTCGATCGCGAATCATCGAGGCGGCCAGAACTGTTCTATCTTCCACCTCGCGACTCACTGACAGTTGGGATTTTCGCAGTTGTCTGGCCGCTGCGCGAAGAACAGTTTCTGGCGCGGGCGCACATTCGAGAACAGCTTCGATTCGTTTTGGTAGACTTTTATTGCCAATGCTTGAGCCCCAAAATTCGTCAACGCCTGCAGTGATGCCAATTGCGCCGATGAAAAACAGAACTTCAGGCTGTGAAAAAAGGTCCGGGCCTGCCCGGACAATTGAGGGGATGCCTGCTTCCTCCAGAACTCGCATATATGTCCGAACGTCCGTGGATGAACGAACCAAAATGGCGACATCAGAAAGAGTTAGGCCGCGATATTTACCGTCGCGCTTATCGTGCAGCGCTCCTTGCGCCTCGGTCGGGACGATTTCGCGAATGGCTTCTGAAATCCACCGTGCTTCATCAACGCGTTCGTCGAAACCTATCAACGCGACATGCGAAGGGTGGTGATCCGTCCGATGTTTGTTTCCATGTTTCATCCCGAGCGTTTCCATCGCCCCGACCGTTCCAATTGTTTCCGCCCATTTGTTCGCAACATCAATGACCCGTCCCGTGGAGCGGAAGTTTTCCTGCAAATCAACAACTTCGGCGTCCTTGTCCTTTTTGAATTCTTCCCACAGTTCGGCGATCAACTCCACCTTGGCGCCGCGAAAGCCGTAAATTGACTGCCGATGGTCGCCGACGGATGTGAGCTTGCCTGATTCATCGGTTAAAAGACGGATGAGTTGCATTTGAATCGGGTTGATATCTTGTACTTCGTCAACAACGAGATGAATATTTGATTTCTGCAATTCCTTCCGCTTTTCTTTGTCGGCCTCCAGGCGGCGGATGAACTCTCCCTGTGACGTGCTAAAATCCAGAAATCGGCGGCAGCGCAAATACGCGTAGTAGCGGGCGGCGGAGACGGCGAACGCCTTCGTTTCATCCGAAGTACCAACTTCTGTAAGTAGTTCGGCCTTTTTGCACCATTCCGCTTCGGCCTCGCCAAGTTCAATCGGGGGGTGAGATTCGGGTAAACGAACGGAGAACCACGATGGAGAGCGCCGCTTGATGTACGTTGCTCTTACGCGCGCAGAACGGTTTCTCTTTGTCAGTTATTCGGGCAACAAGGTTTCGCGATTCATTCAAGGCGTAAAAAAGACCAGAACGACTCCAGCTATACCAGGGCTTTCTCAAATAATTGGGGAGTCCGGTGGTCGCGTCACAAATGATTCCGCGGCTCTGTTACGCGAACTCAAATACGCGCCCAAGGAACACATGCGAAACGTGCAGCTCGCTACTTCGTTTTCTGATCTCCGTTACTATCTGGCTTGCCCTCACGATTTTTATCTCAGAAAAGTCATGGGCTTCGCGCCGACAATTGACCAGGCTTTCGGTTACGGACGCGGCATCCATAATTTGATGCGGGCGATTCATTCCGCCCCACAGCGCTGGGCTGAGTTGGCTAACGACCGGAAAATACTTGAAGCGGAAATTCAAAAGCAGATCGACCGCGGACTTTTTTATTTGCGCTACACGACTGGTGACCCGGCAAAAAACATGTGGAAAAAAGGAATCCAAGTCGTTGCAGATTATGTCGAACGCTTCGCCGGAGAATTGAAGGATTTGACATTCGAGCCAGAAAAATCATTTGAAACGCTAGTCGAGTATCCGGACAAGGACGGGGGTGCGCTAGTTTCAGGCGCAATTGATATTGTACGGCGCGATGATCCTCCTCGGGTGACACTCGTTGATTTTAAGTCAGGCGATCCGGAGTCCGATAAGCACATGAAGCTGGATGAGGAGGAAATGAAGCTGCAGGTGGCGATTTATGCGCTCGCCGCCAAGAAGGAATTGGAATACGAACCGGAAGCCGGGTTGGTTCGATACCTGGACGCAAAGCAGGATGAGAAACGAGAACTTCGCGTGCCGTTGGACAAATCTCACCTTGAGGCTGCGCAAAGTCGTGTTGCGAAGACTGCCGCCGAAATCCGGGACCGCAAATTCAACGTGGGGCCGAAGGCGAACGCAGAAGGCAAACATCGATGCCCTAGATGTGATTTTGTCGGAATCTGCGGTCAGAAAGAGGCGGTCACCCACAAAAAGGCGAGGCCGGGAGCGTAGTAGTGTATGGATTTGGTGATCTTCGATCTTGAAACGACAGGACTTTCGCCGACCGCGAATGACATAATTCAGATTGCAGCGGTTCGCGTGAAATCCGGAGCGATCTCACACACTGAAGCGTTCTCCACCTTCGTAAATCCAGGCTGTCGAATCCCATCATTTATTACTTCTTACACCGGCATCTCCGATCGACATGTTTGTAATGCGCCGCCGGCATCCTTTGCGCTCGCTGATTTCTCCCATTTTGTCGGTAACAATATCCTTCTTGCTCATAACGGACACCGTTTCGATATGCCTTTCATACGTGCAGCGTGCTCGAAAAGTAAACTTCCGACTCGTTCGATCGGATATGTCGATTCGATTAATCTTTCAAAACAGGTCTGGCAATCATCTAGGCGGCACGGTCTGGATGCCGTTTTGGAACGCCTCCGTCTGAGTACATCCGGGTACCGACGACATGACGCTCGCGGAGACGTTGGCCTTCTCGCTGAAGCAGTCGTTAAAATGTGGCAACAGCTTGTGCCAAACTATACCACTCTTCCGACCCCAGTTTTTACAGGGGTTCTTCCGTCATAAATGGCTGATGTTTTCTCCAAACCAAAACGTTCCGCCATCATGGCACGCGTGCGTGGCCATGGAAACGAACGGACCGAACTTGCGCTTTTGAACGTCCTGCGACGACACAAACTTACAGGCTGGAGGCGTCACCAATCGGTCTTTGGCAAACCCGATTTCGTTTTTCCAAAAATCAAACTTGCAATTTTTGTGGATGGCTGCTTTTGGCATGGTTGCCCTCGACACGCGACACAGCCAGCAACCAACAGAGCGTTTTGGCGGAAGAAACTCGCCCGCAACAAGAACCGTGACCGAATTGTGAACCGCACGCTCCGACAACGTGGGTGGGCTATATTGAGGATTTGGCAACATGAACTGGTTCTTAAAAATGAAGCCCGTTTGCTCCGACGAATTTGTCACCACCTCGACTTGCCGGCCTGAATGGAATGCTTCTAAAACAAATCAGTCGCCTTTAAAAAGGTTTTGATGGTAATGCAAAAAGACCTTATGCGGCTGCCATGCCGAGGAAGATGGAAACTTAACCTGACCATCTTGATTTAACAGACGGCGAATCGGGTCCGGAACATATTTCTTGGCAACTAAGATATTACCTGAGTCCGAAATTGAAAGGAAGTGTTTGTCAAACATCCAATGGATGGTACGCGACAGTGCGATACCGTTACGCGGTGAATCTGGACCGTCATCGGCCACCGGCTTGATATGGGCAGCTTCAATCTCACAACGCCCTCCACCGTTGATGAGTTTGAGGCCGGTCATTGCACAGGTATTATCATATGCTTCTTGAATCACACGAGTAAACACTCTGTCCCGGAAAGGTCTCTCCATAATTTGCATCTGTCTAGGACCTCCATATTCCAACGGTTCTTCCGCGAACGCTTCAACGGGTTGCTCCTTTTCGGGAGGTTTTGCCGCATCTGCAAATCCAAGTCGGCAAATCGCTTGAAATTCCTGGGGCGAAATTATCCGTATTGACCGGCCAAAGCGTCCTTTGTTTGTCGACCCATCCGCCTTCCGCAGCCCAGCTTCAGGATAGTTGTTTCCTGCCTTGAAAGGGACAGGTTTTGTAAATTCGAGGTAATCTGTCAGGTATGCATAGTAATGATCGCGCCTTCCCCGGTCCGGCTCGATTTTCACGACCCGTGCAGTTGCAAAATAGCACTGGCGGCCCGCCCGGCCAGATAGATCCGAGCTTTCACGCCGTGGTTCATAATATACAATCAAATTCCCCACTGCTTGTTTGGCCTGATTAAGATATGTCGAAGGAAAGTGGTAACGAATCTCCGGCAGATCATCGTAGACCGGATTTACTTTCGTTGTAAAAACTGCATTAGCCACGCGACAAAGTTTTTACCACTTGACCAGATAGATGTCGATGTAGGACTGGATAACGCCGGTGGCTCCCGGTGGTGCGAAGGAGTTCGCAGCCAATCTCACGCAGACGACGGTCAAGCTGACGGCAGTTCCAAGAGGGATATTTGCCCACAGGTCAGGCGGCGAGGACGAATTTGTCGCGGAAGGCGGCGGGAATGGGACGTCCGGTTTCGAGCAATGCTTCCAGATGTGCCTTGGCAGCCTGTTGGAATCTAAGCGCAGCTTCACCCCGGTCGCGCCCGTGCGCGTGGCAGCCGGGCAGCAGGGCGGACTTGGCAATCCACACGCCGTCTTCATCCCGACGAAACTGCACTTTCGAGAGTGGAACGATCATAACGGACATAAAGTAACCTCTTCTGCGTCGGACGTAAAGGAGGCAATGTTTCCGAGGCGCAGCAAGTCGCGCCTGAGGCTCTCAACCTTCAACCCTCAACCCTCAACCGGCTGAATGGCTGATGTCTTTTCAAAACGGAAACGTTCCGAAGTCATGTCACGGATTCGCGGGCGCGGGAACAAGGACACGGAACTGGCGCTGGCAAAATTGTTAAAGCGACACGGCATCAAAGGCTGGCGACGACATGTCGAAATCCGTGGTAGGGATGCCGCGCTGCGGCGTCACCGGCCCGTGCAGGGCCGGAACAAGCCTGGAACGGTTGCGACGCTGCACGCGTCGCGGACATCGCAGCGCGATGTCCCTACCTCAAAACGCGGCGCGCACGGCCTGTCCCGCCATAGCCAGGCGACGGCGGAAGTGACGCGCCCTACCTTTCGCGTGAAACCGGATTTTGTTTTCCTCAAATCGCGCACGGCAATCTTTGTGGACGGCTGTTTCTGGCATGGCTGCCCCAGGCACGCAACCAAGCCGAGGAACAATTATGCCTTCTGGAAAAAGAAATTGGCGGGCAACAAAACCCGTGACCGGCTTGTGAACCGCACTTTGCGGCGGGGCGGCTGGCGCGTGATTCGGATTTGGGAATGCGATTTGGCAAGGCTGAAGGCTCCCGCCTTCATTAGATTTCGGCGCGGCAAGAAAGGCCAAAGGCTAAAGGCCGGGCCGAACAAAGTCGTGCGGCGGATTCAACAGGCACTGGTTTGAATCCGTGTTAATCGGTGTTCATCCGTGGTTAAAATCCGAGTTGCAGTGATCGTTTAGCCGGCGGGTGAGGTTTGTACCGGCACACCGGGGTGAACCCCGTATTATCCGCGGTTGGTTACTGGTAACAATCGCTGATGGCCACGGCGATCAATGGGCGGTTTTGCCGCTTCGCCTTGGCGGCATAGCCGGCGCGGCGCCGGGGATCCTTCAACGCGAGCCGGGCCTGTTGCGCGGCTGTCCCGAACCGCCGGCAATGCGCCCGTTGCGCCACGCTTAATTTGCGCCGGGAAAAATCCGGGGCACGGCTGACCACCGTCTTCCCGTATAACTGCCGGAACACCAGATCGCCCACTTTCCCCCGCAGTCCCTTCAATGCCGGATTAAGCCCTGCCTTTGCCATACCCCCTCAATCTCGCACATGGGCACGGTTTTGAAAACTAATTTCCATAAATTGTCCAGATAGTGTCTCTATATTGCCTATATTCAAAATATCTGCGTGGGCCGGGCGCGGCAGGTGCAATGGATTGCACCCATCGGTAATAAAAAAGCGGACGGTCTCTTCCGGGAAGTAACAACCTACAGCCCGCCCGTGTGGCAATCGGAGCAGGAAAGGTCGTAATCTCCGCCCGGATGTTTGAAGGGCTGGCCCCCCGGCGTCAATTGTTCCAGTTCCGCGCCGCTGCCCTGCGCGAGGATGGTGTGGCAGGCGTTGCAGTCGTTGGCCTTGATGGTCCGCTTGCCGTCCCCGGTCTTGTGCTGGCCGTCGTGGCAGCGGAAACAGCCGGGCCAGAGCATGTGCCCGACATTGTCGGGATAAACGCTCCAGTCGGCCTTCATCTGCGGGAAGAAATTGTTTTTGTAAATCCCTTGCACCACCGGAATCACGCCGCGGATGCGCGGGTCATCGGGATAACTCGCCGCCAGCAGGGTGGCGATGCCGTCGCGCGCCTCGTCGTCAGTCTTGTATTTGCGGGTGAGCACATAGACGGCGTTGGTCTTGATCCACGGGATGGTGCGGTCAATCTGGCCGGCTTCCATCGCCAGATTCACCGCGCGGTCCGGCGGCACGTAGCGGTGGGAAGGACGATTGTGGCAGTCCATGCAGTCCATCCTGCGGATTTCCATTTTGGAGACGTCATTGGTGAATTTCGGCGTGCGATAAACCGTGACGACGCCCTGCTGGTCGGTGATGCGCACCCAGGGAATCTTCTGCCGGGCGGCGTCGGTGGCGATGTATTCCACCTCGTTACCCACGACCATGTGCCAGTGGATGCCGCCGACCGGGCCGCGGGAGGGGTCGCCGCCGCCGATTTTGATCGAGAGCCGGATGGCATACGGCGTGTTGGAGGCGTCGCCCTGAAAATAATTGAACGTGCGGTCCAGGTTGCCGGAAAATTCCTGCGGCCAGTGGCATTGCTCGCAGGTTTCCCGGGCGGGGCGCAGGTTCTCGATGGGCGTGGGGATGGGCCGGGGATATTTGTTGAACAGGACGGAATAGACCTGATAGGAGCCGGAAAGTTTTGAACGGACAAACCAATTCACCCCCGGCCCGACATGGCAGGCCACGCAGGCCACGCGGGCGTGCGGCCCGTGGTCGTGGGTCGTCAATTCCGGTTTCATGACGCCATGACAGGTTTGGCCGCAAAACTGGACCGACTCCGTGAATTCAAACGCGTTGTAACTCCCCACGGCGGAAAGCATGATGAACAGGAGGCTGCCGACGATGAAGGTGACCAGGATGCGCCGGTCGCGCGGGCGGGAAAGATCAATTTGCACCGCTGCAACCATGGAGGCGCCTCCCACGCGCTTGTGTTGCGTGCGCAGCACACCGATCAAGGTCAAAATGAACCCGAAAACGAGAAACGCCGGCGCCACCATCCAGGTCAGGATGCTGATGTAAGGGTTGGAAAAGTGCCCGACGATATCCAGCATGAACAGCAGGAAAAGGGAGAACAGGCCACCGATCAAGATGACCAGCCCGGCCAAACTCATCCAGTTTTGCAGCAGGGACGGCCGGTGAGGCGGCTTTCCCGTGTATTCAGTGTTCATATATCAGTCAAATCAATCAAAATTGCGGTAGTGCTTCAATTTGGTGGCGGCAGTGCTGCCGCACCGCCGTGCGCCGCCGCAGCGGCGCACCCACCAATTTCAAATTAGGGCACTACTAAATTGCCATCGTCGGAATTTGCCCGGCTCTGCGTTTGCCGGTTTTCCCGGGGGCAGACAACCCCGCTCCCGGTTGCTCGGGCATTTTCCGCCCGGCGTGCCGGATTCATTTCGGCTCTTTTGGAAGCAACCGACCCCGCCGCCGCGCTTCACGGCCGGGTCATTCACCCGGCAATGGCTGCCGGGACCGCTTACTTCTTAAACGACCGCACATACGCGACCAGTCCTTTGATGTCGTCGTCGGACAGGCCATCAGCCGGCTTCATCAGGGTCTTGCCATCCGCGTCCTTCATCCCCTCTTTGATTGCCTTGAATGCGGCATCGTCCTTCATGTCTGCCTGGACTTTGGCATCCGTGAAGTCCTTGACGCCAAGTTTCTGGCCAATTTTGGTGTCACCTTTGCCATCGGCGCCGTGGCACTTGGCGCAACTGTTGCCGTAGATGGTTTTCGCGTCATCCGCGCGGGCGGACAGTGCGGCAACGGTCATTGCCGCGATGCCAAGAACGAGTAGTTTTTTCATAAGCTTGTTTCTGTTTGGTTAACCGGCCAATTCCGGTCATTACCCAGTGTCGGGAATGCCGGGATTCTTGCGGAATCCCGTTCTTCATTCAAGCGCGTTCCAATGGATTGATTTCGCTCGAAATCACTGACGAACGGACACTTACACAGACATTTTTGAAGCGCGTTGCGGAGGCGGGAGCTTTCATTTGCTCCGCCAGAAATTTATCGAAGTTGGTCGGCTTCATCGTTTCACTCCTCCGGCATCAGCACGGGAATGACCTTGTTGGCGTGGCGGCGATAAATGCGGAAATCCGCGTCGAGGGTGAAGACCCGGCAGTCGCCGTGCATTTCGCTCAAACGCACGAGTGTCGCGTCCGCGAGGGACATGGGCACGTCGCGGTAACGGCGCATAAGAGAGCGCAGGGAAGCCCGTTGCTCATCAAAGCGGATGCCAACTTTAATGACGTCTTCTTCGACAAGCGAGAAAAGATCATCCGCATCGCAGCCGTCGCGTCGCAGCAGGTAAGAAGTCTCGGTCAACACCGGCTCGCTGGTGAAAAACGGCGGGGGAAGCAGCCGCATCATCTGCCGCGCCCAGGGATGCCATTGGTCGTTCGGATTGAGGAGTGCGGTCAACGGGCCGGCATCAATTAAAACTGCCGCCATTACTCACCGAAACCTTTCATGTATTTCGGATTGGTGGCGAGGTCGCGAGGAAGCCTGCCGTTGCGCTTCCACGCCTTCTTGAGGGTCGGCAGCGCATGGTCGTAAAACGATTCGCCGGGCGGGAGTTCCGGCAATTGCACCGGCGGCGTTTCACCGGGCAGTTGTTTTTCCAAACATTCCCGCACCAGCGCGGATTTGGTGGCGCGGCGCGCGCGACTGGCTTTTTCCAGCCGCGCCAGCAACCGCTCCGGCAGTTTCATGGAAATCGTTGTCATGGCGAAAAAGTAATACGCACCGGCTTCAAGCGCAATACCTGATTCCAGTTCCCATCCGCCACCGACAAGCCACGACGAGAGGATGACTTCGCGCGGCGCAACCCATGCCGTTCGACCGGCATCGCAAGACGCAGAGGATTTTTCGCAAATAGATTCTTGAAATCGGAAAACAGAAAAGCGGCTTTCCCCGCGATCCGGGAAAAGCCGCGCGCACGGGTTGAATTTGTTTTATTTGACCGGCGTTGCCAAAGCAGACCTTTTCCGCCGGGCCTACGGTGTGGAACTGTTTTGCGGGACAGGTTCGCTGGTTGGCAGGCGCTCGGACAAAAACAGTTTCACCAGCACCGTCAGAATGATGAACGGCAGGCACATGATGACGGCGCTGATGAGCCAGCCTTCCTGTCCGGCAAACTCCATTTTGTAACTCATCACGCCGCGCAGGCTCTTGGAGAAAAACTGGCCGCCCATGACGACGTTCCAACGCATCATCAGCACGCCGATCAGGATCGCCGCTCCACTGAAGAAAATCATGGTCCGCCGGGCCGCATCCGGCACGCGCCGGCGCAAAAGCTGGAGCGATCCCAGCATCAGCAACGGCAGCAGCGTGCCGATGCCAACCTGTCCGATGTTCAGCGTGTAAAAGAGTTTCTCGCGGATCATGGTCTGCAACACGGCGAACCCTTCCTCCGCCGCATAGCCGCGATGGAGCACGTCCAACCCTTCAACGACCGCATCCACCACCAGCGCGTAGAAGAGAAACATCGCCATGGTGTCCAGGCAGCGCATGTCCACGGTCTTGCGGCGAATCCAGGTCAGAACGATGTAGTTGAACACGCACAGCGCGATGCCCGACACGATGGCTGACAGAATAAACATGATCGGCATCAGCACGTTGCCCCACCAGGGATTGGCCTTGATCGAACCGAAAATGAAACCGACATAGCCGTGCAACAAAAAGGCGGATGGAATTCCGACAATTGAAAGGATCCACTCCATCTTCATGTCCAGCCGCACACTTTGCTCCGACACATCGGTCACACCCAGGGTCAACGCCCGATAGAGGATTCCCTGAAAGCCGGAGGTGACTTTTGACCATTTCACGAAGTCCTGGCGGAAATCAAACCACAGTTCCAGCAGCAGGACCGCCATCAAATACCAGGCATAGACAAAGCCGAAAATCGCCATGGGCGAAGTCATGTGCGGGGTCATCATGATTTCGTAGCACCGCTCGGGATGCCCCAGATGACACAGCAGCGGCAGGGTGGCGCAAAGCAAAAACGCCAGCGCCGTCAACATCGAGAGCCGATACACCGGTTCCAGCGCCTTGACTTTGAACACCCGCACCAGCGAGGCCATGATGAAGGCGCCCGCCACCAGTCCGGTGATGTAGGGATAAATGACAATCAACGTGCTCCAGACCGGGTGAAAGCTGGCTTCATTGGGATACACATACCCCTCAAACTGCGGCAGCGCCTCCACGACGATATTGGTCACCTCGCCAATCATATTACCTTACCTCCTTGTCCAGGCCGGCGTAGAGAACGCGGGGTTCGGTGCCCAGGTGCGGCTTGAGCACCTGCACCCGGTTTTTTTCGTAAAATTTCTGGAGTGGGTCATCGGCATGCATATTTTTCAAATCGCCAAAAATGCGCGCCTCCGCCGGGCAAATCTCGACACAGGCCGGCTTCAGTCCGCGCGTGATGCGATGATAACAAAGCGTGCATTTCTCGGCCGTGTGGGTGACCGGGTTCAGGAACCGGGAGCCGTAAGGACAGGCCTGAACACAAAAGGCGCAGCCGATGCAATATTTCGGGTCAATCAGCACCGCGCCGTCCGGCGCGCGAAACGTCGCGCCGACCGGACAGACCTGGACGCACGGCGGATTCTCGCACAGGTTGCACAGCTTCGGAACAAAGAACGCGTGCTCAATCTGGTCCTTCGGCAGGGTCGGTTCGGGAAAACCGTGCATTCCGCCGTCGGGAGAATCCACGATCGCCTCGCCCCGGGTTTGATCCGAACCCGGTTTCGGCTTGGGGATGATGTAACGTTCAATCCAGGTGCGGTAGTAGGGGCCTTCCGGAACGCCGTTTTCCTTTTTGCACGCTTCCGCGCACAGCCCGCAGCCGATGCACTTGTTGTCGTCAATGCAGATCAGCCATTTATGCCGGGTCGGGTCGTAGCCGTTGGGCGCTGTCGTGGAAACAAACACCTTTTGCACCACCGCTTTGGCCGTGCGCGCGATGGAAAGAGTGAGCAACCCTGCGATGGCCCCGCCCATTTTCAACAATGAACTGCGCCGGCTCAATTTAGTCTTCATGGCGGTGTTTTGGTGGGTTGATGTGGCATGTGGCAATCGGTGCATTTGGGCCCGTAATGATCCTTGACGACGATTTGCTTGAGCCAGGCCGGGCGGGCCGGATTGGCTTCGTGGCACCGGATGCAATGGCTGCCGGTGGCCTTGTCCGGCGGGATGTCCGGGTTGTCGGTATGCTCCCGGCTCACGCCGTGGCAAGCCTCGCAGGAAAGCGTCTTGTGCGCATCCGCCGCCAGCTTGTGCAGGATGTCGGAGTGACATTCATCGCACGCCTTCTTGCCCGCAAATACAGGCGGCCGCGACGCAATCTCCGCCAGCGCATCGCCGCGATACCAGCCGTATTGACCAAAGGACGGCGGGGTCAGGAAAGCCCGTGCGACCAGGTAGAACCCGACGATGGCCAGCGTCAGCAAAACCAACCGCAGAATTTGCGGTGGTAATTTGAAGGGGCGCAACATGTCGGGCTTTGGTTTGGCGTTTCAGAGGAAGCCGGACTGCCTTTTCAAATGGCCGGGCCGGCAACCCCGTCTGCAAATCCTGCTACGTCTTCAAACCACGGACATAGGCGACCAGAGCCTTGACTTCGTCATCCGACAGGGGGGTGTCCGCCCCGGTGACGAACGCCTTCATCAAGGTCTTACCATCCTGATCTTTCTTTCCTTCCGTGATGGTCTTGATGGCGTCTTCATCCTTGATGGCCGCCTGAACCTTGGCGTCCGTGAAATCCTTGACGCCCAGCTTCGCGCCGATCTTGGTCTGGCCTTTACCGTCCGCGCCGTGGCACTTGGCGCAGAGCGAATCCCAGTTTGCCTTGGCGTCCGCAGCCGAGACGTTTAGCGCGGCGGCGAAGCCAAACATGGCTGCGAGTACGAATATCTTTTTCATCGTTTTTCCTGTGTTGGTTGATTGTTGCCGGCGCCGTTTCCGCGCCCTTCAAACCAAAAGATGGCCGGAGGACGACCAAACGACCAACCGTGTTTTGGCCAAAGCTTGACAATTTTTGGATTCGCATTTGAATTAGTTAATATTAACATCTCAGATTAAGTAATTCCTGATTTTATTGGCATTAGAGAGTTTTGGACCGGGGCGCCCCGATGGGCAAGCTGGCAATAATCGCGGAGCGACACGGGAAATTAGCCCGGCACAACGTGCCGGGGAAGACGTCCGATATAGTCCCGCGTCCTGGAAGGACGCTGGAAACAGCCTTGTTTTCGAGCGCTTCCGCCGTCCCTTCCAGGACAGATTCCGTTGCTCGGCGTTTTCCGGGGACGTTGTCCCCGGCTGATTTCCAAGGTCGCTCCGCGACCAATTTTAGGGGGTTTTGACCGGGTCGTAATTCAAATACGGCCCAAGCCATCTTTCCGCCTCGGGCAAGGTCATTCCTTTGCGCGCGTGGTAATTCAGAAGCTGGTCGCGGCCAAGTTTGCCGACGGCGAAGTATTTTGAGTCCGGGTGGGCGAAGTAAAGCCCGCTTACGCTGCTGCCCGGCCACATGGCGAAGCTTTCCGTCAGTTTGATGCCCGTGTTTTTTTCCACGTCGAGAAGGTTCCAGAGAATTTGCTTTTCAGTGTGGTCCGGGCACGCGGGATAACCCGCCGCCGGACGGATGCCGCGATATTTCTCTTCAAGGAGGTCTTCGGTTGTGAATTTCTCCGCCTTGCCAAACCCCCATTCTTCGCGGACACGCTTGTGCAAATATTCCGCGAACGCCTCGGCCAGCCGGTCGGCCAGCGCCTCGGCCATGATGGCGTTGTAATCGTCGTGGTCGGCCTTGAACTTTTTGACCACTTCATCCAGCCCGTGGCCCGTCGTGACGGCGAACGCGCCGATATGGTCTGGGAGGGACGGCGTGACGCCGTCCCTGATATTTGGGTCGGCAACATGCCGGCCCTCCCGCGGAGCAATGAAGTCCGCCAGACACCAGTTTGGCGTGCCATCGTCCTTTACAATCTGCTGGCGGAGGAAATGGAACGTGGGCAAAACCTTCGCGCGCGATTCGTCCGTGTAAAGCTCCACGTCGTCGCCAGCCCGGTTGGCCGGGAACAGGCCGTAAACAGCGCGCGGTTTGAGCAGCTTCCTGGAGACGATTTGTTCCAGCAACGTCTGCGCGTCGGCGAACAATTTGCGGGCTTCCTCGCCGTGCTTCTCGTGTTTCAGAATCGCGGGATAACGGCCGCGCAATTCCCAAGTGTGGAAGAACGGCGACCAGTCAATGAACGGCACCAGTTCCGCAAGGGTGATGCGCGCGGAGTGCTGCGTGTTGAGTGTGGTGACTTCGGACGACAGCGCGCGAATGCCGGTGAACTCCGGCTGGGGCAGGTCATCGAATTTCAGCCTGGGCGCGTTGGCGCGGGCCTCTGCGATCGAAATCAGTTTCGTCGTCTGGCGGGTGTGCTGGGCGCGGACGCGGTCGTATTCCTCCCGGATTTGCGCGGTGAACTTCGGCTTGTGTTCCGCGCTGATCAGATTGCTGACGACGGGCACGGCGCGCGAGGCGTCGAGCACGTGGACCACCGGCTGGCCGTAACCGGGCGCGATCTTCACCGCGGTGTGGGCCTTGCTCGTCGTCGCGCCGCCAATCAGCAGCGGCAGCCTCAAGCCTTCCCGTTCCAGCTCGCGGGCGACGTGTGCCATTTCGTCGAGCGACGGCGTGATGAGGCCGCTCAGACCGATGATGTCCACGTTCTGTTCGCGGGCGGTCTGGAGAATTTTTTCGCAAGGCACCATCACGCCGAGGTCAATGATCTCGTAGTTGTTGCAGCCGAGCACGACGCCGACGATGTTTTTGCCGATGTCATGCACGTCGCCCTTCACGGTGGCCATGAGGATTTTCCCGGCGTTTTTGTGAACGCCGCCGGCGGCCTTCTTTTCCGCCTCCATGAACGGCAACAGATACGCCACGGCTTTTTTCATCACCCGGGCGGACTTGACCACCTGCGGCAAAAACATCTTGCCGGAACCGAACAAATCGCCGACGACATTCATGCCGGCCATGAGCGGGCCTTCGATGACGAGGAGCGGCCTGCCGTATTTTTGGCGCGCTTCCTCGATGTCCTGGTCAATGAAATCCACGATGCCCTTCACGAGCGCGTGCGAAAGGCGCTGCTCCACCGTGCCTTTGCGCCATTCGTCTTCGACGATCTCGGCCTTGCCTTTTTGTTTCACCGATTCGGCAAATTTGATGAGGCGCTCGGTGGCGTCGGGACGGCGGTTCAGCAGCACGTCCTCGACCAATTCGAGCAGGTCTTTCGGCACTTCCTCGTAGACGGCCAGCATCCCGGCGTTGACGATGCCCATGTCGAGGCCGGCCTGGATGGCGTGGTAGAGAAATGCGCTGTGCATCGCCTCGCGCACGGCGTTGTTGCCCCGGAACGAAAAGGAAATGTTGCTGATGCCGCCGCTGACTTTCGCGTGCGGCAGGTTTTCCTTGATCCACCGGGTCGCGCGGATGAAATCCACGGCGTAGTTCGCGTGTTCCTCCATGCCCGTTCCGACGGTCAGCACGTTCGGATCGAAAATGATGTCCTGCGGCGGAAAACCGACCTTTTGCACGAGCAAATCATAGGCGCGTTGGCAGACCGCGATCCTGCGCTCGAACGAATCGGCCTGGCCGCGTTCATCAAAGGCCATCACGACCACGGCCGCGCCGTAATGGCGGACCAGTTTCGCCTGCTTGAGAAATTTCTCCTCGCCTTCCTTCAGCGAAATCGAATTCACGATGCCCTTACCCTGAAGACACTTCAGGCCGGCTTCGATGACCTCCCATTTCGACGAGTCCACCATCACCGGCACCTTGCAGATGTCCGGTTCGGACGCGATGAGGTTGAGGAAGCGCGTCATCGCGGGGACGCCGTCAATCATCCCTTCGTCCATGCAAACGTCAATGAGCTGCGCGCCGTTTTCGACCTGCTGGCGCGCGACGGCGAGCGCGGCTTCGTAATCGCCGGCCTTGATGAGCTGCGCGAATTTCGGCGAACCGGCCACGTTCGTGCGCTCGCCAATGTTCAGAAAATTGGAATTCGGACGGACCGTCAGCGCGTCGAGTCCGCTCAAACGCAGATACGGTTCAACCGCCGGCACTTTGCGCGGCGGAATTCCCCGGACCGCCCCGGCAATCGCCCGGATGTGCGCCGGCGTGGTGCCGCAGCAGCCGCCGACGATGTTGAGCCAGCCGTTTTGCGCCCACTCGCGAAGCTGTGGCGCGAGGGTTTCTGGTGTTTCCGGAAAACCCGTCGGCAACAGCGGATTCGGCAGGCCGGCGTTCGGATACGCGCTGACGTAAACTGGCGCGATGCCAGAAAGTTCCTCGATGAGCGGACGCAGTTCCCGGGGTCCGAGCGCGCAATTCATGCCGACGCTCAACAGCGGCACGTGCGAAATGGAATTCCAAAACGCCTCGACAGTCTGGCCGGTCACCCCGCGATTGCTGCCCGCCTGGATGAACGTGACCGAAGCGAGAATGGGAACTCGCTTTTGGTGGGGCGCGTCACTCCGTGCGCGCCGTTCCACGGCGGGCAGAGGACTGCCCGCCCTACGTTCAAGGGCTATAATCCCGCGCTCCTCAAAAATTTTCTGGATCGCGAAGAAGGCGGCCTTCGCGTTCAGCGTGTCAAAAATCGTTTCCACCAGCAGCAAATCCGCGCCGCCATCCAGCAACCCGCGAATCTGTTCCGAATAGGCCGCGACCAGTTCATCGTAGGTGCAGCCGCGCGCCGCCGGATTGTTCACGTCGGTCGAAATGGATGAGGTTTTTGTCGTCGGCCCGATGGCGCCAGCCACAAAACAGACGCGGCCCGGCTGCGCCTGTTCCGCCTGGTCCGCCGCGCGCCGGGCGCATTCCGCGCCGGCCTTGGACAGTTCATAGGCCAGCGATTCCAGGCCGTAATCGGCCAGTGAAATGGCCTGCGAATTAAACGTGTTCGTCTCGATGATGTCCGCGCCGGCTTCTAGGTATTGGCGGTGAACGTCTTCGATGACTTCGGGCCTGGTGATGTTCAACAGGTCGTTGTTGCCTTTGAGGTCCTTGCCGCGCCAATCCGCAAACCGCGCGCCGCGGAAATCGGCCTCCGTCAGCTTGCGCTGCTGAATCATCGTGCCCATCGCGCCATCAAGGATCACGATGCGCTCGCGCAGCAAACGCTCCAATTCGGCGGCCCTGTTCGGTTTTGTGTTCACACGGTTCAATTCAATATTGGCAATTATGCGTGTAAAATAACCCTTCGATTTCAGGAAGCAAATAAAATATATCAACGTATCTTGATATGTTGATATATGATTGTCCAATTGAAAATGGATTGGCGCGGTTCCAACGCCAATTGAAAAGGTCCGGTGATTTCGCGCCGGACGCCCGTCTCCGTCAGGGGTCGTCCGGGGTCTGAAGCGGGCGGACCCAGATGTTGCGATAACGGACCGGGCATTGATGATCCTGCAGAGCGACCGGGCCAACCGACAGCGGCGTGTAAGGCAGCCGGCTGCGATGGCGGGTCGGTCCCAAATAGGCCTGGTGGTTTTGAACCACGACGCCGTTGTGGAAAACGGTTATGTAGGCCGGTGAAAGCAACTGGTTGTCCTTGCCGAAGCGTGGCGCGTTGAAAATGATGTCATAGACCTGCCATTGACCCGGCGGCAAACAGGCGTTGACGAGCGGCGGATGCTGTCCGTAGAGAGCCGCCATCTGGCCGTCCGGATAGGTCGGGCTTTGGTAGCTGTCCACCACTTGCAACTCGAATTTGCCCATCAGAAAAACGCCGCTGTTGCCGCGCCCCTGGCCGTTGCCGACCGGCGGTGTCGGCTCCGCGAATTCAACGTGCAATTGTATGTCGCCGAATTCCTGTTTCGTGTAAAGATAGCCTTTGCCGACGGTCATCTCGCCGTTTTCCACCTTCCATTGCGCCGGTTTGCCGCTGCTGTCGCGCCACTGGGAGAGGTCGCCGCCATTGAACAGCACAATGGCGTCCGACGGCGGCTGGCCAGGATTTGCCTGGGTGCTGAACGTGCCGGGCGTGACCACCAGCGGTTGGGGGCGGTCCGGGTCATGCACGTGCCACTTGCCGCCTGGAAGCATGGGCGTGTCCTTGTAGCCTTCAATCGGGTTGGTTGAATCTGCCGCTGAAACAGCCGGCGAACCGCCCGCGAATGCGGCGAGCAGAAACGTGAGAAGGAGGAATTTGTTTTTCATTCTGCGTTTTTCAAGTTTTACTTTTTGTTTGTTGAAATACCGGCCAAGCGCGTCCACTTCGCGCCGGATGGCGCGGACTTCACGGCGGTTTCGAGAAAAGCCATGATGTGGACACCGTCATCCGGTGTCGGAAAACCATATGCGCCGCGGCGTTTACCGTAAATACAATTGCGCGTCGTCCGTATTCGCCGCGCTTCGATGCGACGGGCCGGATTTCGCCGCGACCGGGCGCGTTGAATTAAAAACACGAATTATCTTCCTTAGCCCGGGTTTTCTGTCATACTTGGGTGTTCATGACTCTGTTTTCAGGTTTTATTTTCTGGATGGCCATCGGTTTCGTCGTCGCCACGGTCTATGCCTCGTTCTTCGAGTGGACGCTGCACCGGTTTGTGATGCACCGGCCGCTGTGGAGGTTCCGTTATCCCTTCGAGAGCCACGCGCTGGTGCATCATCGCGTCTTTCGCGCGGACGAGACGTATCATTTGATTGACGCCAAGGACGCCAAAACGATCCCGATGGCATGGTGGAACGGGCCGGTGCTGGTGGCGGTGGGGATATCGCCGTTCGTCCTGGCCGCGTTTTTCGTGGTCAGTTGGGGTTTCCCCTGCGGCGCGCTGCTGGCGTGCGCAAGCTACTACGCGGCCTATGAATACATGCACTGGTGCATGCATCTGCCGAAGAAACGGCAGGTGGAACGGTCGGGGATTTTCTTCCGGCTCAACGGCCATCACCTGCTGCATCATCGTTACATGAAAAGGAATTTCAACGTGGTGCTGCCGCTGGCGGATTTGTTCCTGGGCACGCTGCTGTTGCGCGCGCCGGTGCATTTCAAACAGGCGCGCGGGCCGGCGGTGCCGGATGTGCAACCCCGCGTGAAGAAGCAGCTTCCGGCGACCGCCTGAATCCCATCCGCGCCGGGCAACTGCCGGAATTTCCGCCTCCCATTTCGGGCATCCCGGCGGGAGATCCAACCAATCCGGCGGCGCGACCGCCGGCTTATTCGCTCGAATTCTCCTTCGAGGCAAAGTAGGGTGATGGGCATGTTGCTGGTCACCTCGAACAAGTCGAAGCAGTTGCTGCATATCAGTTACATCGGGCCGGTGCGGCTGGAGGAGTTACAGGGCGGCCGGGAAGACCTGACGGCGCAATTGGGGGAGTTGTCGCCGGGCTTTCGCTTGCTGGCGGATTTCAGCCGGATGGAATCCATGGGGCTGGATTGCGCGCCGGAACTTGGCCGGATGATGGATTTGATCGGTCAAGCGGGCGTGGATTTGGTGGTGCGGGTCATTCTGGAACCGGGCCAGGACATTGGGATGAACATCCTCACGCGCTTTCATTACCGGCATCATCCGCGGACGGTCACTTGTAAAAGCATGGTCGAGGCGGCCAGAGCACTCGGGCTTTAAGGCGAACCCCGGCCGGACGATGCCTCCCGCAACCCGCCGCGGCACGCGCAATCTTGCGAAGTTTCTGAAATGGTGTTTAATCGTTCCCCGACCGGGGGCATCGCGCGCCCGGTCAGACGCAACGCGGCTCGAGTGCCTATAATTTGCCAAAGATTTACCAAAGGAATTTTAATGGACCCGACCAACCAAGGCGCCGCAACGGTGATGGGGCGCATATATCATTATGCCTCCGGCCATGAGTCGTCCACCGGAATGCGGCTGCTGCTCATCGTGGTTCTGGCCGTCCTGGTGCATCTGACGGTCAAGGCCATCCGGAGCATCAGCGAATGGATCATCAACAAAAGCCACGCGCAGGAAAGTCCGCTCGGCTTCGTCACGCAGCAGCCGAAGTTTATCACGCTCATCCAACTCGCCGGCAACAGCGTGATGTTCGTCATCTATTTTTTGGCGATGGGACTGGTGCTGCAGGAATTGGGCGTGAACCTGAAGCATTATCTGGCCACCGCCTCCATCGTCGCGCTGGCCATCAGCTTCGGCTCGCAGGGGCTGGTGCAGGACGTGGTCATCAGCCTGACGCTGATTTTTTCGGACGCGATGGACGCGGGTGACATGGTGGAGATTGCCGGCACCGTCGTCGTCGTCGGGCGCGTGGAGGAAATTGGCCTGCGCTTCACCACGCTCCGCAATTTTTACAATCAGGTGGTGTTCATCCCCAACCGGACCATCGCCAACGTGAGCCGGTTTCCGCACGGCGGCGTTTATGCGTATGCCGACATCCAGCTTCCGGCGGGCGCGGACCGGGACAAGGCCGTCCAAGCCATCGGGAACGTCGCCCGCGGAATGTGGATGCAGTTCGGCGCAATCATTTTGAGCGAGCCTGAGGTTGGCCCGCTGGAAACGGCGCCGGGCGGCGGTTGGGATTTTGTCCGCGTCCACTTCAAAATCTGGCCGGGACAGGGCAATTTGATTGAAACGACTTTCCGCCAGCAAATCATCAGCGCCATGAAGACGTTCAGTCCAAATTACGCCGACTGGCAGGTGCCGGTGACTTATCGCGCCATGACGGCTTCAAAAAAATTGTAAAACGGCGTCTGGCGGCGGACCCTGGTTTCACCGGCCACGCGTCGAACCGCGGCGATTTGGGCGGTGCTTTGACAGAAGAGGCGGGAGGTTTTATGTTGCGGCAATTGATGAAGACGATTAATTATCGGCATAAGAGCGGTTGGCGCCTTGCCTCGCGGAAAATCGGGACGGGCGGGGCGCGGCAGGAATTTCTGGCGGAGAAAGATGGAACATGAAAAGAACGGATTTGCGCGGTATCAGCGGGCTGGCCGCCGCACTGGCGCTGGTGGCGGGCGTGGGGCTGATGCGCGTCGCGGGCGGCGGGCAGCCGGATGACATTTCAACCAATCAACCAGTCAACCTCAAGGATATGAAGGATTTCAAGAAACCGGATGCGGCGCGGTTGAAAAAGCAATTGACCGCGGAACAATTCGCGGTCACGCAGGAGTCGGCCACGGAACCGGCCTTTCACAATGCGTTTTGGAACAACGAAAAACCGGGCATTTATGTGGACGTGGTGTCGGGCGAGCCGTTGTTCAGTTCGCTGGACAAATTCGATTCGGGTTGCGGCTGGCCGAGTTTTTCGAAACCCTTGGCGGATTCAAGCCTCAAGGAGCAGGCGGACCATTCCTATTTCATGGAGCGCACGGAGGTGCGTTCGGCGCTGGCGGATTCGCATCTCGGCCACGTGTTCGACGATGGCCCGGGGCCGGCGCATTTGCGTTATTGCATCAACTCGGCGTCCCTGCGATTTGTTCCGGTGGAAAAAATGGCGGCGGAGGGTTACGGCGCCGAACTCGCGCCCTTCATCAAGGCCGGGCTCTGCTAACCGCCGGCCGCCCCATCCCAAACCAACCGTCCGCCAAAAGAGAAATAAGGCCGGTCACAACCGGCCAAACCATCCGGCGGAATTTGGAATTATTTCTGCTTGACGATTTTGCCGGCGACTGGAAGGTTGCTCCGCCATGAAAGCCCTTCCTTTTCTTATCGCAGCCACACTTTGGGCCGTCGTGTGCCAGGCCCAGCCGACGTTCGCGCCCCCGTCGGCCAGCGCCCCATCAATGGCAACGCCACCGGCAACGAGCACGAACGACCCGGCCAATTATGTCATCAGCGTGCAATGGAAGGATACCAAGCTGGGCAGCAGGTTCGTGCAGATGATGACCGCCGAAGGCTCCTTCAATCTCGACGCGCTCGAACACAGCACGATGAAGATTAACGGCCCGGACATTCCCACCACGCTTAAACTCTCCGGCTGCCTCACCTTGCTGAGTCCGGAAAAGGGCCGGCTCAAATTGTTTATCGGCCGCACCGTGCCTTACATGACGGGCGCTGCCCAGGGGCCAAATGGAACAACCCCGCCGTCCTACCAACAGCTTACGGTGGGATTGGATTCCACGTTCATCGTCATTTTCGGGAAACCGCTGGTGATTCAGGGGGATGAAAATGGACAGATTTCCATTTTGGTGAAACGCGACGAAGGTTAGTGTCGGTTTCCAGCGGGGTCATTCCGCCTCTCCTCCGCGTCAATGCGACGCGACCGGTTGCTCCGGTGCAACCAAGCGGCGCGGGAGATGATTCCAAGATTGCGCTTGTCCCCAACCGCAGCGGTCAGACTACCCACAAAGACCACAGGGCGACGCTCGTTGCCGAACGTCGCCCCGGCCAAAGCCGTCTGCGGCAAAGATTAGTAACGATCCCGGCGTCCGCCGCCGCCACCACCGCCGCCGCCACCGAAGTCGCGGCGCGGGCCGCGGTCACCGCGCGGACGCTCCTCTTTCGGACGCGCAATGTTCACCGTCAGCGCGCGGTCACCCAGCGTCGCCCCGTTCATCGCTTCAATCGCCTTTTGCGCCTCCTCCGGCGTGGACATAGTAACGAAGGCAAACCCGCGCGAGCGCCCGCTCGTCCGGTCCATCATCAGGTTGGCTTCCACCACCGTCCCGTGCGCCGCAAACGCCTCCTGCAGGTCGTTCTCCGTCGTGTTGAAGGAAAGATTTCCCACAAACAATTTCGTGCTCATATTTGATGATTTGCTGTTCCAGACTAACCGTTTTCCAGACTGTCCCCGACCATCGGGTTTCAAATCATCACTGAACCAGGTTCACCTGAAGATTTGCCATGTCTTGAAATGACAAGTTATCTCACAGACGCGGGCATTATAGCCGGCGCACCAACCGGTGCAAGCAAATTCAAGCTCTCACCGGCACCCATTTTTCCTGAAATCCAACATTGACAGCCCGGCGCCTTTCTGGTTTTATCAGACCCCTTTTGCGGGAAATATTTTATGTACGCCGTGTTGGAAACCGGAAGCAAACAGTATCGTGTGGCTGCGGGCGACACGTTGGAAATCGAGCGCTTGACCGTCGAGGCCGGCAAGCCGGTCACGTTTGACCGCGTGTTGCTGGTCAACCGCGACGGCAAGGTCTCGGTCGGCTCGCCCACGGTGAGCGGCGCGAGCGTGGTGGCCGACGTGGTCGGGCACAAGCGCGGCGAGAAAAAGCTCACGTTCAAGATGCGCCGCCGCGAAGGTTATCACAAAAGCATCGGCCACCGTCAGGAATTGACAGTGGTGAAGATCAAAGAGATAAAAGCGTAGTTCCAAAGACGCCCTCAACCCTCAACTTTCAACCCTCAACTTTTTATATGGCACACAAGAAAGGTCAAGGCAGCGTCCGCAACGGTCGCGACAGCGCCAGCAAACGGCTCGGCGTGAAGGCGTTTGGCGGTGAATTTGTCACCTCCGGCAGCATCATCGTCCGGCAGCGCGGCACAAAATTTATCGCCGGCCAGAACGTAGGCACGGGCCGCGATTGGACGCTCTTCGCGCTCGCGGACGGCAAGGTGAAGTTTGATAAGAACAGCACCCGCGTAAACGTCGTGGCTGAACCCGCCGCGAAAAATTAGGCGCGCCATTGAATTTCCGGGCGAGGCCAGGCGCCTCGCCTTTTTTGTTGTTGGTAGGAGCCGAGGTAACGAGGCTCTGACTAAATTCGGTTTCAATTCGAGAATTTTAAAGTGAGCCTCCTCACGTCGGCTCCCACGTTGAACAGATGTTCATTGACGAGATCAAAATTTACGCGCGGGCGGGGCACGGCGGCAAAGGCTGCGTCGCGTTCCATCGCGAGGCGTTCGTGCCCAAGGGCGGACCGAGCGGCGGCAATGGCGGTCGGGGCGGCAGCGTGATTTTGCAGGCCGACCACGACCTCAACAATCTCATCGCCCAGTATTATCAGCCGCGCCTCATCGCGCCGGACGGACAGCCCGGCCTCGGCAAGGGCATGGACGGCCACGCCGGAAAAGACCTCATCGTCAAAGTCCCCTGCGGCACGCTCGTGTGGCGGCTCGCGGATACCACGCCGCCCATCGAAACGAAAAGAATGAAGGACGAGGACGAGGACGAGGACGAGAAACCGGTTTTCAAAACCAGCACCGGCAGACGGCCGTTGATTCGCAGCGCGGGCGGCGCGCTGGCGCAGGAAATTGATTTGAGCCGGGAAGACACGGGGGAATTTTCCACCGGCGAACCGGGAAAAGGCGAACTGGTCGCCGACCTCACCGAAAACGGACAACAATTCGTGCTGTGCAAGGGCGGGCGCGGCGGTCTGGGCAACCGCAATTTCGCCACCGCCGCCCGCCAGACGCCGCGTTTCGCGCAGCCGGGCGAGCCGGGCGGGGAAGGCGATTATCTTTTCGAACTGCGCATCATGGCCGAGGTCGGCCTGGTCGGCTATCCCAACGCGGGTAAGTCCACGCTGCTCACGGCCATTTCCAAGGCGCGCCCGAAAATCGCGCCGTATCCGTTCACCACGTTGCATCCGCAAATCGGCATTTTGGAATATGCCGACTTCCACCGGCTCACGGTTTGCGACGTGCCGGGATTGATCGAAGGCGCGCACCAAAACGTCGGGCTCGGCCACGCGTTCCTGCGCCACATCGAACGCTGCAAAATCCTCGTCCTGCTGCTCGACATGGCCGGCACGGATGGCCGCGCGCCGTGGGATGATTACCAGCAGTTATTGAGCGAACTGAAGCTTTATGACCAGGCGTTGCTGGAAAAACCGCGCCTCGTCGTCGCGAACAAAATGGATGAAGCGGTCGCCGAAAAGAACCTGAACCAGTTCAAAAAGAAGATAAAAAAGGTTTCGTTGCTGCCCATCTCCGCCGCATTTGATCAGGGTCTTGAGAAGTTCAGGAAGATGATCCGGGAAGCGGTGGAAGAATCTTCGTAGCAGCCGGCGTAAGTCGGCTAAAAAAATCAGTCAGAGCAGACTGACGTCCGCTGCTGCAATTTCCAAAAAACGCATCATGCTGTCGCCGTGCTTGAGCGCCTTCACTTCGCGCCAAGGCGCGACGATTTCCAGCGTGTCGCGTCGGGCATGGCCGAGGATGAATCGTCCGCCCGGCGCAAGCAGCTTCGGCAGGCTCGCCTCGTCGAGCAGTTGCTGCGCGAATGAAATGGAGCGGTGGCCGATGTTCTTTTCGCCGTAGGGCGGGTCGGCAAAAATCAAGTCAAACTGCCGGCCGCTTTCGACAAGCTGGTGCATCGCCGGAAACACGTCCTGCGTGCGAACGTCGAGCATTTCCCCGTAGCCGGCCGTTTCCGCGTTGCTCCGGATAAATCCGGCGTGCCGGTGTGATTTTTCAACGCACAGCGCCGAGGCTGCGCCGCGGCTCAGGCCATCCAGGCTCAACGCGCCGGAACCGGCGAACAATTCCAGCACCCGCGCGCCGACAACCCGCGCGCCAAGGCTGTTGAAGACCGCCTGTTTGACAAGGTCGGGCGTCGGACGAACGTCGAGTCCTTTGGGGACTTTCAGAATCCGCCGCGCCGCTTTGCCGCCGGTGATGCGCATTTTAATTTTCGGAGGGGCGAATTACACGAGTCCCATTCCAAATGGTTTGTGGTTTAGGGGCTCGTGTAACTCGCCCCTCCGATTTAGTTATTTAAAAATTTCGGCGAAGAATTGTTTCATGGCCGCCCACGAACGCTGGTCCGCCTTTTCGTTGTAGGCCGCCGCTTTGGAATTGTCATTGCCCGCCATGGGCTGGGTGAAGGAATGGACCGCGCCGCCGTATTTGATGAGCTGCCAATCCACGCCGCCCTGGCGCATTTCGTTTTCAAAGGCGGCGATGTCTTGGGGCGATGAAAAGGGATCGTCCGCGCCATGGCAGACCAGCACCTTGCATTTGATGTTTTTGCCGTCCGTCGGGTCCGGCGCATCCAATCCGCCGTGAAAACTCACGACGCCGGCGACGTCCGCGCCGCTGCGCGCCAGTTCCAGCACCGTCGTGCCGCCGAAACAATAGCCAATGGCGGCGATGCGTTTGGGGTCCACGAGCGGCTGCTGCCGCAGCGCGTCCAGACCGGCATTGACGCGGACGCGCAGAAGCTGGCGGTCGCTTTTGTATTTGCCCGCCTGCGCGCCGGCTTCCGCCGTGTTCTGCGGGCGGACGCCCTTGCCGTAAATGTCCGCGCAAAACGCGACGTAACCGAGTTGGGCGAGCATCTCCGCGCGGTGCTTTTCGTAATCGGTCAGCCCCATCCATTGATGCACGACGAGCACGCCGGGGCGTTTGCCCGGGATGGCGTCGTCGTAGGCGACAAATCCTTCGAGCGTGACGCCGCCCTGCGTGTATTCAACGGTTTTGGTGTGGATGTCCGCGCGCACGGTCGTGGCGCAACTTAAAGCCAGAAAAACGGGAATCAAATTTTTCATATCGGTTTGTGATGTTTAAAGCCCGTCGGGCTGGCATCTTTGTAGTTTGGCGAAGCCCATGAATCAAGCTCCGTCAGGAGCGACATCGTCAGGCAATGCCGAATATGCCGCTGTCCAATTGACTTTCAAAGATTTCAAGCTCGTGTCATTCTGCGGCCATGACGCGCACGGGAAAACTTCTGGCCGAACTCATCGCGCTCCCCAGCGTGAATCCCGCCTTTGCTCCATCCGATGGAGCTTCGGCGCGACAGGCCCGCCTTCGTCAATCGCATTATGGTGAAAAGCACGTTGCGGATTTCCTGGCATCGGTTGCTGCCAAAGCCGGACTCGAAGTGGAATTTCAGAAAGTCCTTCCCGGTCGTTCCAACCTCATCGCGCGGTTGCTGCCGCGAAACAAAATCCGCCGGACCATTTTGCTCGCGCCGCACCTGGACACCATCGGCGCGGGCGAATCGCAATTCGTCCCGCGCTGGAAAAACGGCCGCTTGCACGGGCGCGGCGCGTGCGATACGAAAGGTTCCGTCGCCGCCATGCTCACCGCCCTTTGCGAACTGGCGAACGCCAAATCGCGTCCGAACGAAACCGAAATTGTTTTCGCCGGCTTGATTGACGAGGAAAATGCGCAGGCGGGTTCGCGCGCGCTGGCCGCGAGCGGATTCAAAGCTGATTTGGCCATCGTCGGCGAGCCGACCCGGTTGCAGGTGGTCACCGCGCACAAGGGCAGTTTGTGGCTGCAACTCGAAACGCGCGGCAAGGCGGCGCACGGCGCGGCGCCACAACTCGGCCAGAATGCCGTCCATGAAATGGCGCGCATCGTGGTTGCCCTCGAAACGGATTACGCCGCGCGGTTGCGGAAACAAAAACATCCGCTGCTCGGCACGGCGACGGTAAACGTTGGCGCCATTTGTGGTGGCGCGCAACCGAACATCGTGCCCGACCGTTGCGCCATCACAATTGACCGCCGGACGCTGCCGGGCGAAACGGAAACCGGTGTTCGCCGCGAAATTGCCGCGTTCCTGAACTCGAAAAATTTGTCCGCGAAAATTTCCAGCACGAAGCTGGCGCCGGCGCTGCCACTGGAAACGAACCCGAAGCTGCCGCTCGTCCGGCAATTTTTGCGGACCGTGGGCCAGTCGAAGCCGGCGGGCGTGGATTATTTTTGCGACGCGGCGGTGCTGTCCGGCGCCGGCATTCCGAGCGTGGTCTTCGGCCCCGGCGACATCGCGCAGGCGCACACGGCGGACGAATGGATTTCACTGGCGTCGCTGGAGCGCGGCAAAAACCTGCTTTTGAACTTTCTGAAATCGCTTCCTTGAACCGTCTGGTTCTTTTATTGTCCTACCCCCATGTCCGCAGCCATAACCGAGACGACCCCGGCAGGTTCCGCTTCGCATCACGCCGCCTTTTTCCGGCAGAGCGGCTGGCTCATGATTGCGAACGTGGGCGGCGGCCTGCTGATGTATGCTGTTCATTTATTGAATAAAAAAATCCCGGCGGGGGAATACGGCGTGTTCGGCGTGCTGCTGGCGGTGGCGATGTTCGTGCCGAACCTGCCGTTGCAGATGGTGTTTGCCCAGCAAACCGCCAAAGCACTGGCCACGAACCGGGAGCGCGAACTGGCAGGCATGATCCGGCTGGCATGGCTGGGAACGCTTGGACTGTGTCTCCTGCTGGCCATCGGCGCGTGGATCTGGCAGGCGGAAATTCTCGCAGCCTGGAAACTGACGAACCCGGCCGGCTTGTGGATTACGCTGCTGGTGGTGTTGCTTTCGTTCTGGCTGCCGCTGTTCTGGGGCGTGTTGCAGGGGCAACAGAATTTTTTCTGGCTGGGCTGGTCGAACATTTTCAACGCCGTCGGACGGCTGGGCCTGGCGTCGGTTATTGTGCTGTTGCTCGGCGGTTACGCGGCGGGAATGATGGTGGGTGTTTGCCTGGGGCTGGTCATCGCGGTCGGCATCAGCATCTGGCAGACGCGGTCACTGTGGCTGAGGCGCGCGCAACCGTTCGACTGGCGCAGCCTGCTGGCGCAAATCGGCCCGCTGATGCTGGGGTTCGGCGCGGTTCAATTTTTTTTCACCGCCGACACCATGTTCGTGAAGGCCTGTTTTTCCGGCGATGATGCGGCGTTTTACGTGAGCGCCGGGACGTTGTCGCGCGGACTTCTGTGGCTGGTGGTGCCGCTGGCCACGGTGATGTTTCCAAAAATTGTTCACAGCGTCGCGCGCTCGGAAAAAAGCAGCCTGCTGGGCGTCGTGCTGCTCGGCACGGCCGTTCTGGCGGCGGGCGGCGCGCTGGGGTTGACGGTGCTGGGACCGTGGGTCATCAAACTGGCTTACTCGAAAGACTATGTTTCCGTCGCGGCGGCGGTTTTGCCGTGGTATGCGTGGGCGATGGTGCCGCTGTCCCTGGCCTACGCACTGGTCAACAACCTGCTGGCGCGGTCGCAATTCCGCATCGTGCCGGTGCTGTTGCTGCTCGCCGCGGCTTACGGCGTCGCGCTGACTCAATTTCACGACAGCCTGATAACGGTGCTGAAAACCCTCGGCGTTTTCAACCTGTTGCTGCTGGGCGCCTGTGCGTGGTTCACGTGGGGCAAAACCGGAGATCGGAGACAGCAGTTTGGAGATGGGGAGAAATGATGGTTTTCACTTCAACCAAGCCACCTCAACTTCGATCTGCTATCTCCCATCTCTCAAGTCCGGTCCGGGCAACGGCGGCGGCGCGCGCAGTTTTTTGTAAACCCAGCCTTCCAACGGGCGCAGCGGGCGCATTAATTTGTAAACGAATGGCCAGTAGATCAACCACAACCGCACCACGGAAAGGAACATGGCCAGCGAGGAGTGAAACAACATGACTTTGGAACCGGCCTGGTCCGTCCATTCGGTCGGCACTTCGAGGATGCGAAAGCCCGCGCGTTTGATGGCCACCAGCAGATTGATGTCGAACGCCATGTCGGCGATGCGCAGGTAGGGATGGATTTTTTCGACGACCTCGCGTTTCAGCACCTTCGCGCCGCACTGCGTGTCGTGGATGTTCAACCAAAAGAACACTTGCACAATCAAATGGAACGCGCGGCTGGCAAATTGCCGGTGGCCGGCCTGTGACTGATGAATGACCGCGCCACGAATCCAGCGCGAGCCGATGACGCAATCGGCCTCGCCGACGTGCCGGACCAATTCGAGAAAGGCGCGCGGCGGCGTTGCCCCGTCGGCGTCGGTGTAGCCGATCAAATCCGCATGTGTTGCGAGCTTGAGGCCTTCGATGAGCGCGCCGCCCTTGCCGATGGCCTCGCGAAATTCGAGCGTGTGAACGGCGGAAAATTCCGCCGCGACGCGACGCACCACGCCGAGCGTGTTGTCCGTGCAACCGTTGAGCACGACGACGATTTGGAATTCGCCGGAATAATTCAGCCTGAAAAATTCCGCGTAATCGCGCAGCACCGGTTCGATGCGGCGGGCCTCGTTGTAAGCCGGAATGAGCAGCAGCAAGCTGGGATCAGGCACACGCCATCAGTAGCAGAAAATTTGAGAATTGCAACGGTGCGCACAGCTTTTGCTTGCGGTACAAATCATAAAAAGTTATTGAAGCTGCGTGGAACCGAAAGAAGCGCTCATTGTTTTGAACTTGGTCGAGCACGTCGGGCCGGTGCGCGCGCGGCTGTTGCTCGAACATTTCGGCGACGCGCCCAGGATTCTTCAGGCATCCCGACACGAACTGCTCCGCGTCCGCAATATCGGCGAGGAAACCGCCGACGCGATTGTCGGATGGGAAAAGGCCATTGACCTTGCGAGTGAACTTAGGCGCATTCAGGAGTTCGGCTGCCACGTTTTGATCCAATCTGATGGCGATTATCCCGAATCGCTCCGGCAAATATACGACCCGCCGCTGGTGCTTTACGTCAAAGGCGCCCTGACTGCGAAGGACAAAAGCGCCGTGGCGATGGTCGGCTCGCGGATGACGACGCATTACGGCCTCGAGACCGCGCGCAAGCTGGCGTATCAACTGGCCTACGTCGGCGTGACGGTCGTGAGCGGCGGCGCGCGCGGCATTGACACGGCGGCGCACCAGGGCGCGCTGGCGGCGAAAGGACGGACGGTGTGCGTGCTGGGCACGGGCATCAACCTGGTGTTCCCGCCGGAGAACCGGGATTTGTTCACGCGCATCGCGGAGAACGGCGCGGTCATCACGCAATTCCCCTTCAACCGCAACGGCGACAAACAATCCTTTGCCATCCGCAACCGCATCATTGCCGGCATGACCCTGGGCACGGTGGTGGTCGAGGCCGACCTGCACAGCGGCGCGCTCATCACGTCGAATTTTGCGACGGAATACGGCCGGCAGGTTTTTGCCGTGCCGGGCCGGATTGATTCACCGCGCAGCAAGGGCTGCCACGATTTGATCAAAAAAGGCGCGAAGCTGTGCGAAGGCGCGGAGGACATTTTGAGCGAGTTCGAATATCTGTTCCCGGCCAGCAATCGTCCGCCGTCACCGGGCGAAACCGGCGTGCTGCCCGCGCTTGAACTGGGCGAAAACGAGCGGAAAGTCTATGACGCGCTGAACCACGAGGAATCCTCCATTGACGAGGTGATCCGGCGCAGCGGCCTGCCGAGTTCGGCGGCGAGCGTGGCGTTGCTGGGTTTGGAAATGAAACGGGTGGTCAGGCAATTGCCGGGAAAATTGTTTGTGCGGAACACGTGAGCGAAACGGCTTGCGTCAATTCGCGCGATGGACTAGAAGTCGGCAAACGCGGGACAAAATTATGGCGACCTACATCCTCATCGGGGGCGATCAAAAAGAATATGGCCCGGTAACGGAGGAACAGTTGCGCCAATGGATTTTGGATGGCCGGCTGAACCCGCAATCCCAGGCAAAGGCGGAGAGCGATGCGGAATGGCGTCCGCTCTCGGCTTTTCCCGAATTCGCCGCCGCGCTCGCCACCAGGTCCGCCGTCTCCGGCACGCCACCGTCTTTGCCGTCCGCCGCGCCGCCCCTGCCTGCAAACACCAACGGCCTGGCCATTACCTCGCTGGTGCTGGGGATTTTGGGACTGTTCACCTGCGGCTTCACGGCGTTGTTTGGATTGGTTTTTGGAATCATTGCCCTGGTAAAGGCCAAACAGAACCGGAGCGCGCTGGGAGTCAATGGCTTCGCGCTGGCCGGGGTGATCGTGTCCTCAATCTTTGTGATCATGATTCCGATTTTCGCCGCCATGCTGCTTCCGGCATTGGCGGCGGCGAAGCAAAAAGCCGAGGCCATTAATTGCGTGAACAACGAAACGCAACTTGCGGTAGCCGTAAAAATTTATTCCGGTGATCACAACGGACAATTACCGCCCGCTGCAAACTGGTGCGACGCCATCAAAGTCAACGTTGGATCGGGAAAAGCCTTCAAATGTGCCGCCGCGAATTCCAGCAGCCGCTGCGATTATGCCTTCAACGCCAAATTGGGCGGCATGGACGGAAGCAAAATCGCCCCGGACACCGTGATGATTTTTGAGTCGGACGGCGGCTGGAACGCGAATGGCGGCCCGGAACTGATGATTGGCAAACCGCGTCACGACCGATTGTTCGTGGTTGCCTTTGCGGACGGCAGCGTCCGGCAATTGCGCGAATCACAGATCAACACACTTCGTTGGGATCCATGAACCGGAAACAACCCAATTCCCGTGTAACTCAAAATGGCAGTCATGTATAAAATCATCGGCGGCGACCAAAAGGAATACAGCATGGTTTCGGCGGAAGACATGCGCCGATGGATTGCCGAGGGCCGGCTCAACGCGCAGACGTTGGCAAAGGTGGAAGACGATGTGGAATTTCGTCCGCTCGGGGGGTTCCCGGAATTCGCGGCCGCGCTCGCGGCCGCAGCTCCAGAAACACTGCCACCACCGGCATCGGTCTCATCCGCCAACCTGCTGGAACGTGATTACGATCTCGACATTGGCGGTTGCATCGGCCGCGGATGGACATTGTTGAAAAATAATTTCGGGCTGCTCTTCGCCGGCGTTTTGATTTACTTCCTGATCGTAGGCGCCATTGCGGGTTTGGGCTCGATTCCCATTATCGGCCCGCTGTTCTCGATTGCGAATCTGTTCATTACCGGACCGTTGATGGGCGGCGTTTTTTACATGTTTATCCAGGCGATCCGCGGCCAACCGGCGGAGGTTGGCGATGTATTTGCCGGGTTTCGCAAGGCTTTCCTGCAGCTTTTTCTCGGTTATCTCGTGCGCGGATTGCTGACGGGTTTATGCATGATTCCTTTCCTCATTGTGCTGGTCATTGGGATTGTGCGTGCGGCTGCGGCCGCGCATGGCGCGGCCCCGGACCCCCAAATGATCACCCAGGTCTTTGAGAACCAGCTTCCGGTTATCCTGCCGGTTTTATTGATATGCCTGATTCCGACGGTATATTTGCAGATAAGCTGGTCCTTCACCCTGCCGCTCATCATGGACAAGCAAATGGAATTTTGGCAGGCGATGAAGACGAGTTGGAAAATGGTCAACAAACATTGGTGGTTGGTTTTTGGATTGTTTGTTTTGGTGAGCTTGCTCAACGTCGTTGGCGTGTTACTGTGCTGCGTCGGCTTGTTGTTCACCATGCCCATCGGCTTGGGGGCATTGATGTATGCGTATGAAACCATCTTTTCCTCAGCCGGGTCGCAAACCGGTTGACATCGTCAGCGCCCGGAACGCCGCGTTGGTGAATCAACTGGCCACACCCGGTCTCGGCTCGCTGATGGCCGGGCGCTGGATCGCGGGCAGTGGACAACTGGCCCTGGCCGTGGCGGGTTTCATCATGGTCGTCGTGTGGTTTTTCAAAGTGATGATTCAGTATTATGACCAGATCGGCGGCGACGCGCAGCCACATCCGGTCGGCTGGATTGGCGTAACCGGCGGGATTGTATTTGTCGCATCCTGGTTTTGGGCTTTGGTGACGAGCATCAGCCTGTTTATTGAAGCCCGCCGGAGTGCCCCGGCGGAAGCTTCCGGACAAATTGATTCCACCGGCGGTTCCGTCCCGCCGAAGGCTTGAACCTGGATTCGTCCGGCGGCATGACAAAACTCTGGAGAAGGTCGCATGTATAAAATCATCGGAACCGATGGCCGGCGATACGGGCCAGTGAACGCGGAGCAAATCCGGCGCTGGTTCACCGAGAACCGCGTTCACGCCCAAACCCTGGTTCAGACGGAAGGCGCCCAGGATTGGAAACCGCTGGGTTCCCTGCCCGAATTCGCCGCCGGGTTGAATGCCGCTCCGCCGCCAATCCTGCCGGCGTCCGGCGCCGTGGCCGCGCGGGCGTCGCAAAAAATCGCGGCGGGCATTTTCGGGATACTGCTGGGTTCGCTTGGCATCCATAAATTCATCCTCGGTTACACCGGCGCCGGTTTGATCATGCTGCTGGTCACCGTGCTTTCCTGTTTCACCCTTTCGCCCATCATGCACCTCATCGGCCTCATCGAAGGCATTATTTACCTGTGCAAGCCGGACGAGGAATTCGTGCGGGTATACGTGGACGGCCGCAAGGAATGGTTTTGACCATGAAAAAATTCACCGCCGCTCAAATCAAGACCGCGCTCGCCGGCGCGCCGGACTGGAAAAAACAGGACGCGACAATTGCGCGGACGTTTCAATTCAAGGATTTTCCCGCCGCGATAAAATTCGTGGACGCCGTCGCCAAACTCGCCGAGCAAGCCTGGCATCATCCGGACATTGACATCCGCTGGAACAAGGTGACGCTCACGCTCACGACGCATGACGCGGGCGGATTGACGAAAAAGGATTTTGTGCTCGCGCGAAAATTCGACGAATTGTCACTTCGCTGAACCGTCGCGCGGCGCCGTCGCCGGAATGGCCGGCGGCGCTCCTGGCGCGGGGGCGTTGGTGCGCGGCAGCCGTCCGACCCAGATACCGCTGACGCCGTAGTCCCATTCGAGTTGCGGAATGTTGGGCGGACTGGCGCGTCCGGCGCGAATCACCAAGCGGTCTTCCGGCCGCATTTTCTGCACCCACGGTGAGTAGGCTTTGGCGTCGCCGTAATTCCACAATACCTTGTGATAAACCTCGAAATCCTCCTTCGGCATCCATGTCGGTTCAAAGCCGAGCAGGTAACGCCAGTCGCCGTTCGGATTTTTGAAAAAGGTCTGATAAAACAGCGTCATGTCCGCCGAGTAAAAAATGCCGCCTTTGTCCGGCATCCAGCCGTTGAGTTCGGGATGTTCCGCCGTCGTCAGATATTGATTCACCAGCGTTGCCGACCAGCGGCTGTTGAGGTCGCTGGTCAAACACAGATAAGCCGCCAGGGCCAGGCCGCAAGTCAGCCCCAATCGCTTGAACGAATCCACCGCGAAACGCGCCTGCAAAAGCGCCTGCAAATCGCACGTCATCAAAACCATCAGCGCCGGCCAGCCCCAATCGTCCCAAAAGCGCCCGACTTTGAAGCCGAGGGGCCAACTGAAACAGAGCAGCCAGAACGCCGGCGTGGCGGTCAACGGCCGCGCGTTTAGCCTGGCCAGTTGGCGTAAAATCAACAGGCCGCCCAGAATGATCAGCGCCAGCGCGTCACCCGTGTCCGGTTGCAGTTCCGTTGCCATCGTGCGGACGGTGGCGTGCATCCCGACGGCGAGCAGCGCCAGTTTCAAGGCTTGCGTGGGGTAGGCCACCGGATGTCCGGTGAGCGCCGCACCCACCAAAACGCCAATGGCCCAGCTCACCCCCAGCATCAGTCCCCAGCGAAATTGTCCGGCGAAGAAAAACGCCGCAATCGGCAGCGCCCACAGATACCAGACTCCATGCACAAAGGTTGCAATGGCAAACAAGCCCGTCATCAGACCTGCCATCCACCATTTCGGCGGTGATGCGCCGTGCCTTTGCCACAACAGAAACAACGTCATCAAAACCGAAATGCTCACCAGATAAGGCCGCCCCAGCATGAACCGTTGGGGGATGTCCGAAACAATCATCGCCGCCGTCAGCGTAATCAGCCATGCCTCCGGCCGTTTCAGCCAGGGCAGCACCGACCAGCCCGTCAGAACGAAAAGCGCCACCACGGAAAAAACCACCAGCTTTTCAGCATCCCAGTTTTCCCAATGATGGATTTTCTCCAGCAGCAGGTTCCAGCCGAACTCATGGTCAATCTGGTAGGCGTGGTTGAGGACGAGGATTTCCGACCACGGCTTGCCGCTCACCGCCTTGGCTGCGTGCCGCAAGGCATCATCGCCCGGCAAATAACCATAGCTGATGATTTTCAAGGGGATGGCCAGGATGACCAAGATGACAATCACCCACACCGCCAGCGGAACATAACGCCGGAGCGGGTCAAGGAGTGTGGCGCGGTGATTGCCGTGGTCGTCGGTCATGTTGGCGCGGCGCAATTTTTAAGATCAAAACACCATTGGCACGCCTTCGTCAAGCATCCGGACTTTTTGCGTGAGATTTTCCTTCGCGGCAATTTCGCGGAGCCAGCGCGGCGGCTCGTCCATTTCCTCGAACGACAATTTGAAGGTCCCGTAATGCATCGGCACCAGCCACCGCGCCCGCAAATCCCGGAACGCCCGCACCGCCTCGTCCGGGCCCATGTGGACGCGGCGGAACGATTCCGGGTGATACGCGCCGATGGGCAGCAGCGCGATTTCCGGGGAAATCTTGTTCCCGATTTCCTTGAAGCCCTCAAAATAGGCGCTGTCGCCCGCGTGATAAATTCTCCGGCCTTGATGCTCCAAAACGAACCCGCCGTAACCGCGATGGTGATCGTGCAACGTGCGCGCGCCCCAATGCTGGCTCGGCGTGAACGTGACCTGCCAGTCCGCTTGCGAAAAACTTTCCCACCATTCCAGCTCGATCACCCGCGCGAAGCCGAGGTTTTGGGCCAGATCGCCGACGCCCCACGGCATCACGCCGATTTTCGGGCGCGGCAGGCGGCGCAGCGTCGGCTTGTGAAAATGATCGAAATGCGCGTGCGTGAGCAGCACCAGATCAATCCGCGGCAGGTCCCGGATTTTCAAGCCGGACCGCTTGATGCGCTTCAGGAGGAACAGCCAGTTCGCAAAGTTCGGATCAATCAAGACGTTCAGGTCCGTGAACTGGATTAAAAACGAGGCATGACCGATCCAGGTGACGGCGACCTGGCCGTGTGACAATTTGGGGAAAATCGGGCGGCGCTGCTGACCGGTGCGCCGGGTCAGCAGGGCCTTCCAGATGAGTTCCTGAAAAAACGTGCGCGGATTGAAATGCTTCGACGGCGTCAAATCCTTGAAGGAACGCGGCAGCCGCCGGCGCGGCGCGGCGGGACGTGGTAAAACCGGTTTCGTCATACGACAACCGCATTTTAATCCTTGCGTGCACCGAATGAAATGCAAAACGCCGTTTTCATTTTGGGAGGGACGGCGTGTCGCCGTCCGCATTTGAACTTTGAAAATCAATCCGCGACATTCCCGCCTTGCGGGATTAAATTTCCCGCGTGAAAAATACGGTGAAACAACTCGACACGTTCCTGCGCAGACAGCCGCGGCTCGGCCGGGGTGTCTATCTCGCCCGAACCGCAGTCGTCCTCGGCGACGTGACGCTCGGCGCGTATTCCAGCGTGTGGTATGGCGCGGTGCTGCGCGGCGACATCAACCGCATCGTCGTCGGCCATCACACCAACATCCAGGACAACGCCGTGCTGCACCTCGCCGACGATTTTCCGTGCATCGTCGGCAACTGGGTCACCGTCGGCCACGGCGCGATAGTTCACGCCTGCAAAGTCGGCGACGAAGTGTTGGTCGGCATGGGCGCGGTGATTTTGGACGGCGCGGTCATCGGCAAACAATCGCTCATCGGCGCGAAGGCGCTGGTGACGCAGGGAACAAAAATCCCGCCAGGCTCGCTCGTGCTCGGCGCGCCGGCAAAAGTCGTCCGCAAATTATCCAAGAAAGAACGCGCCGGACTGAAATGGTGGGCGGAGAAATACGTGGACAACGGCGCTTACTGCTTGAAACACAAAATCAATGCCGGCGGGCCGCTGCCAAGTTGAAGATTTTGACACGAATTGCACGAATTGGCGCAAACTGAAATGCGCTGAAGGCGCTACGGAAATCGTCCCACAAAAATATGCGCCCTGAAGGGGCGCGAGGAGTTTGGTTGGCAAGGGCGGGCGGCTTAGCAGCATCAATGTCGTATACAGGCATTGATCACCATTTAGCCCACAACAGCTACAAATTCGCCAATCACCTTCAATTCAGCAGCGTCATCTCGATGCAGGACGATCTCTTTAAAACCACTTTCGTGCGAATCGGGCCTTAAAATGATACGTTCGTGCCTCCAAGAATCCTCAAGGGCGATTTTCTTACTGTCGTAAATCTTTATGGTAAACTGCCCGCTGTCTGGATCTTGAATCTTGCGATGCTGCACCAAAACAACTTTGCCCTGCCGACTGCCTTCCGGTGATGCTTTAAACATGCACCACGATCCATTTGGAATTCTCTTGTTCATCGATTCGCCCACGACTTTCGCTAAGAAAAACCCCTTCTTTGCTACAAACGGATCAGGCAACTGAGCCCACTTACATTCGTCGATCCACTGCTCTTCGCTGAAAGACCCTGCCGCGATTTGTAAATCGAAGATGGGAACGGCGTTTACAAAACGTTCCAACTCGTGTTCTTCCAAAATGCGGAAAGGTAGAGGCGGAACCAATTCTTTTGTAGTTTCGACTTCATCCACAATTGCGCCGCCCTCGATACGGCTTCGAAAGAAGTTTTCCGTTTCCTTGTCGACGAAATAAACGTAGCAACCTTTCATTGCGCGGGAAAAAAGAACCCGATAGGTGTTCTTCACAAGTTCTAAAAAATTTTCTTTTGACCGTTTGACCACTGTATCAAACGAATTCTCATGCTGACCAATCCAACCTTTTCCCGGACGGTAAACCAAATCTGGCCCAAAAATGACACCGGCGTAGTCGAACTCAAAACCTTGTGCCGTGTATACGCAGCCGACCTGTTCCACTCCACGTGCGTCGTGAGCCCACAGTGTCGCCTTGGGTATTCCTCGTTTTACGCGACCAGCGCCGGGCTTCGCATTCCAAGGGCGCTTAAAATCACCGACGACGACATCATCAACCAAATTGCCGTCCTGCAACGGGTCAGACCAGTCCCAACAAAAACCTGCCATCAGGCGAGCCGAGTTTCCCGCTTCGAGTTTGCTGCGGACGATTTTATCCAATGCTTGCGGTGAATCGACAATCCCGAATTCGAATTTATCATTCACATTCCACAACACATTTGCCGTCCGCTCGATTTCAAGGGTGTTTTCAATCCAGTTCACAAAGCCAGCCGACCCAGCACATCGGAATTGCGCCTCTAGTTTGTAGTCGAAGAGCCTTACCCCTTGAACTTTCGCCGAATCTGTGATGACTGTTGCTGAACCAATCTCCCCAGGACGAACGACCTGACGGTCATCGATGAAGAAGACAAGCACCTTACCCGCATGGAAAAGTTCCTCAATTTGTGAACGGTTTGAACGATGCGCCGCTCTGGTAAAACGATTGTTGCTGGTTTCCCGGATTCGATGAGCTTCATCGCACAACAGAACATCATGCTCATTAAAATCCGACTGCATATAACTGTTAAAATAGTTGACTTGCGTATCGGCTCTATCGCCAACAATTTTCCTCAAGGTTTCTGTGAATGCTTTTGAGCCTGTAACGTATTGAGCGCTTACCCCCTCACGAGCGAGTGCGGATAAAAGATTGAGTGCGATGACGGACTTTCCCGTGCCCGGACCGCCCCGAATAATAATTGCCGCTTTCTGCCGCTGTTTAATTCCTTCGCGCACGGTTGCGATCACCCGCTCAAATGCAACCAACTGCTCATCAAGCAATACATATTCAGGTTTGCCGTCCAAAACCTTCCCGACATGGTCAAGGAGTTTTTTGCTTGGACGGAATTTACCTTCGAGTATCCGGCGGAGCGCGTGTTGGTCATCGCCTTTGACCAAGAACTCACGCAAATAGCCTGTCAGCTCTGCGACATCGTCGCCGGTGAACAGTGGACACTCCTTGATATATGGCGCGTATTGTAGAGCGAACAAGGCGTCGCCGTCTTCCGGTGTGTAATTATGCAAGTATGAACAGGCCCGCAGGCCGATGGGAGATTCGCCTTCATAAAACGCGGGCTGATAATCGGCGAGATAGCGGCGGTATTGGCCAACTTGAACCGAGGGGTGAAGAACATCGCGATTGTTGCCTCCAACAAATGTGACAATTCGTTCGGCGTCGCCTTCTTCGCACTTCTCCCACTGCTTCAATTCGATAATTGCCGCTTGATCGTTGAGCAAATTGTCTCGACCAGTAATCAAACAATCCAACCGTTTTGACGTGAGGGGAAGCTCATATTCCAGCAACACACCGTGCCCCCTGAATTCCCCATATTGGAAAACCTGTGACAAAGCGCGAAGCGAATTTCGCCAAGAATTTACTTCACCTGGCGAAGGGTTATAACGGAATTCTCCAAAGAAAGCAGTTTTTAGCTTGTCCGCAATCCGGTTATTAACCGAATCGGAAATAAATTCCTCACTCGAACCAGCGTAGAGTCTCATCACTTGCCTCCTTGTGCTTGGTGTAATTGCAGCGCAGTTAAAAAAGGGTCGATTAAATCCATCCCAGGGTCGTGTTCCGGTGCGACGCGCTTAAAGCCCGCATACATGAGGCACATGAGGTGCAAGCCGGAGAATTTCCGGTCGGGCAGCGCGCGGAGTTCGTATTTCTCGTCAGGCGCGGCGTAGTCAAGTCCGTCCCGGCCCAGCAGCGCGATTTCAAACGCGACGTCGCGCACCTGCTCCGGCGTCATAGCATCAAATCGCTTGAAAGCGTCTAGGAAATAAAAAACCGCCGCCGGCTGTTTTACTTTGAGCAGCGCCGGATTGGTTATGCCTTGTTTGAGCGGTTCGGCGGTCGCCTCGTGATGGCCGGGGTCAGGCCGCCATTCATACCAGTCACGCAGACCGGTCATGTCGGCAAATTCATCAACCAAACCATACTCGTCGCCAGGCCCAAGATTCTTGGCGCGCTCCTGCCAATGTTTGTAAAGCCGCTGTGATAAACCGAAAGTGTCCGAGCTTCGATACTGCGCCGCAAAGGTCGATGCACTGTGAAAGAGATCATCCAAGAACAAACCGTAAGCTCCGTTCAAGGTGAGACTCGCCTGAAAAATCTTTCGCGGCGTCAACCGGCGGATCTCCGGGTTGCTATTCGTCTGCCACGCTTCGTTTGCCATGAGCTGCACGGAGAGGAACTGCGCGGGTTGGAGTGGTTTGAATGTGTCGCGCAGATGCCGCTCAATCAGCATGTCGAGCGGACAATTAAACAGAAACTCACAAAGCCCGCCGACCAGCATCAAGGTGATCTTGGTGATTTGTTCTTCGGAGCGCCCGGCCTTTTCCCACTTGCGGATGTCTCCGGCAACCGCACGAATGGCCGTGTCTCGCGTCTTGGCGGTGGTGGCAAAGAAAAGATTTTTACCAACCTTGCGAGCCTCGGATTCCAGCTTGAGATGGGTGAGTTCGTGGCTCTCTAAGTGATTGACTAATGGGGGGGGGGTAATCCGCTCTAATCTTCACCAAATGGAAATCGCGCCTGTGCTTCCAGGCCATCAGAATTGTCGCGCCGATTTTGCTTTCGAAATTCTCCTCCTGAATTCGGATCGGATAGCCAGACAGGATTTCCATCTCGGCTTTGTAATTCTGGACGAGCTTGAAAGTTTCCGATTCGTTGCGCTGGGCAAGGTCAACCTGCAGTTTGCCGAAGAGCTGCCGGGCGCCGTCGTAAACCGTTTTCGACCGCGCATCTTGCATTTTTGCGTGGGCAAAAAGTCTTTCGAGTGCGGTGAGTGATTTGTCCGGCTGCCCTATTTTTGCGTAGGCGATGGCTTCGCCGTAGTATGCATTTGCAAATTCAGAATTGGATTTAATCGCCTGCTCGAAAAGTGAAATGGCTTCATCGGTCTTGCCGTGTTCAAAAGTCACGGATGCCAGGCTGTTTAACGCCCATGCGTCATTCGGCGCGATTTCAAGTGCTTTGCGCAGAAACTTTTCTCCGGTTTCTTTGTCTGACTTTTCCCGGATGTAAAGATTGGCCAGCACGACCCAACTCCACGCATCGCCCGGATCAAGCCGGAGAACCTCAATCAGATGATTCGTCGCGTTGTCAACGTCGCCGGTCTCGACATAAGCCATTGCTAGGTCGCGGCGTGCCTTATGCAGCGAAGGTTGCAATTGCAAAACACGCTTGAGAATGCCGATGGCTTTTTCATAGTTGCCCTCGGCTGCGCGTTTTCCGGCGCGTTCGGCGAGCCGGGCGGCTTCAGTTTGGGCAGCCGCTGTTTCTTCGGGACATTGAATTACAACCTCATCGCCTTCGACTGTCACCATCACGGGTTGCGGAAGAAAACCGAACTGCTTCAAAACAAGCGGCGTGATGGAAACAACATCGTTTGCATTCGCGAGCGGAGTTTTTCCCTCGAATTCAAAGAGGGCGGCGATTTTTAACCGCATGGTCCGGATTTGGTTCATCCGCCGACTCCCTTCAACAAATCGGCGGGCGTGATGCCCAAAGCTTTGGCGATCAGAATAACATTTTTGATCCCGGGATTGCGGACGCCGCGCTCAATGTCGCTGAGGTAAGTGCGGTCGAGGTCAGCTTTTTCTGCGAGGACTTCTTGGGAAAGACCTTGGGCTCGCCGATGCTTTGCTACGCTTTGCCCGAACGAGCAAAGGATGGAGTCACGCTTACGCATGACGCATATTTCACACCGTTGTCGGAAATGAGTCTATCGGCGATGAGTGACATTATTTTGAGCAAAAGTGAAATCGTTGAGAGGTCGATTCACCGATTTTATCTCCGCAACATTCCCGGCAGGCCACCGCCCATGCGGGCCATCATTTTCTGGAACTGACCTGTCTTCTTCAAAGTTTTTCTGTGGGCGTGAAGGGCAGGCCGCGTTCGCCGTTGAAGAGTTTTTTCAGCCGCCGGTCGCTGGAACTGCGCTTGCGCCGGATGATTTCCGGCGCGACCCGATTGCCCATTTTACGACGAAACCGCCGGCCTTTCAACCAGTCTTCCCAACTGATCGAGCCTTCAATCGGGATGCAGGGGACTTTTGATTTTGAGTTCATCGGCGACTTCTTGCACCAGTTTCACGCACTGTGGAAGGTTACGATATTCCGGCAGATTCGCAAGTCTGCGCACCTCATTCCAATTCACAGCAACGCCGCCTGTGAGAATGACCGAGATAAATTTTTTCGCACAGTCATGCGCCGTTTGACTTTCGCCAGGATAAAACGTCATCAAGACGCGCTCGACCAGCAAATCTTCCGGCTTCATCACCAGAAAACTTCCGTAAGGCGCTTCGATGCGGCGGAACGGCGTGTGCGCGAAGCTTTCCGCAGGGCCGAGCAAATCCAGATACATGCCAGCCACCTGCCAGTTGCGCGGACCGCCTTTGGCGCCAAGCAAGCCCATGATTGCTTTCCGCTCAACAATCGGCAAGGTCGCCTTCGTGATGTGGCACATATCGAGGTCGCCGGAGGCATACGCGCCTTCCGTCAATATCTCAATCGCCGAACCGCCGACCACGACGAGTTCCACGCCGCGCGCCGCCCACAACGCGCTACACAGCGAGGCGAGCTTGGCGCTTTTGAGCGTCGGGTCCCGCTCGGCCGTGATGTCAGCCAGCGCGGACTTGATTTTGTTCACGTCCATTTTCTGTTCGGTTGCACGGCAAACCCGGAACAAATTTCACCTCCGCAACATCCCCGGCAAGCCGCCGCCCATCTTGGCCATCATCTTAGTAAACTTGCCCATTTTCTTCATCATCTGCTGCATCTGGCCGAACTTGTTGAGCATGGTGTTCAATTCCGTCACGCTCACGCCGCTGCCCTTGGCGATGCGAATGCGGCGTTTGGCGTTCAGGATTTGCGGGCTTTTGCGTTCCTGCGGCGTCATGCCGCAAATCATCGCTTCCATCCGGTGGAATTCCTTTTCCTGCTTCGACAAATCGCCCTGCTGCTTCAACATCTCCGCGCCCCCCGGCAGCATCCCGACGACGCTTTCGAGCGAGCCGAGCTTTTTCATCTGGCGCAGTTGCCCGAGAAAATCCTCCAGCGTGAACTGGCCCTTGCGCATTTTTTCTTCCATGCGCTTTGCATCCTCCAAATCCACGGCCTCGGCGGCCTTCTCGACAAGACTGACAACATCGCCCATGCCGAGAATCCGCGACGCCATGCGCTCGGGATGAAACGGCTCGAACTCGTCCAGCTTTTCACCCATGCCGGCAAACTTGATGGGCTTGCCGGTGACGGCCTTCAGGCTCAATGCCGCGCCGCCGCGCGCGTCGCCGTCGAGCTTGGTCAGGATGGAGCCGGTGATTTGCAGCGCCTGATCAAAATGCGTGGCGACGTTCACGGCTTCCTGTCCGGTGGCGGCATCCAGCACGAGCAGGATTTCCTGCGGCTTCACGAGGTCTTGCAGGCGCACGAGCTCCTGCACGAGAGGTTCGTCAATCTGCAACCGGCCGGCGGTGTCAAAAATCAAGACGTTGCGGTTGTTTGTTTTCGCGAAATCGAGCGCCTCACGCGCAATTTTCGAAACATCCGTTTCGCCGTGTTTGACGAACACCGGCAATTCAAGCTGCTTTCCGAGCGTTTCCAATTGGTCCATGGCTGCCGGACGGTAAACGTCCGCCGCGACGAGCAACGGCTGGCGTCCCTGCTTTTGGAGCAGCCGCGCGAGCTTGCCGCTGGAAGTCGTCTTGCCGGAGCCATGCAGGCCGACCATCAGGATGCAGGTCGGATTGCCGTTCAAATTCAGCCCGGCGTTTTGCGAGCCGAGCAGGTCCACGAGTTCGTCATGGATGATTTTGATGATTTGCTGGCCGGGCTGGACGCTGGCGACGACTTCGGCGCCGAGCGATTTGGTTTTGACGCGCTCGATGAAGTCGCGTGCAACCTTGAAATTCACGTCGGCCTCCAGCAATGCCATGCGGACTTCGCGCAGGGAATCGGCGACGTTGGCCTCGGAAATTTTTCCAAGCCCGCGCAGGTTCCGGAAGGCGTTCTGGAGCTTGCCGCTTAACGAATCGAACACCGCATCAAACTAACAAGCGCGGGCGAATTGACAAGCGCGCGGCGGCGTGGCTTAATATCCGGCCACACATTGGTAGGTTACCCAAGTGGCCAACGGGGGCAGACTGTAAATCTGCTGGCTATGCCTTCGATGGTTCGAATCCATCACCTACCACCAGCCTTCGCTCGGAACGCAGCGGAGAGCGAAGGCTGTCGCGCCGAAACGAAGTAAAGGCGGACGGCAAAACAATTTTCCAATCACAAGCGCTCCGAGCTACGGCTCGGCAGGCCAGCTCAATTTTTACAGCGGCGAAGCGAGGGCGAAAAGGCTGCCGCGCTAAAGCGTCGAGCGCGCAGGCGGGCTGGTTCAACATCGTGCCAGCGGGCTGCGGCCCGGCCAAACCAACTTTTCTCCAATCTTTTGATCCGTGACTAATCAAACGCGTGACCGGCGCAGCAGAGCACGTCTTTGATTTTATGCCGGACGAGGTCTTTCACCTTGTTGCGGGCCGGGCCGAGATATTTGCGCGGATCAAATTCCTTTGGATTCTCAAACATCGCCTGGCGAATGGCTGCCGTCATCGCGAGGCGTAGATCGGTGTCAATGTTCACCTTGGTGCAGCCGGTGCGGCGCGCGACCTCGATGTCCGCCTCCGGCACGCCGGCGGTGTCGGTACCCAGCTTGCCGCCGTATTTGTTGATTTCCTCGGCCAGTTCCTTCGGCACGCTCGACGCTCCGTGCAGCACCAGTGGATAGTCGCCCATTCCGGCATCCATGAGCGCCTTTTTGATGAGCTTGAGACGTTCCAGATCGAGGTGCTGCTCGCCCTTGAACTTGTAGGCGCCGTGCGAATTGCCAATGGCCACGGCCAGTGAATCGCAGCCGGATTCCTTGACGAATTTGACCACGTCTTCCGGCACGGTGTAATGGCCGCTGGCGGAATGCGCGCCGCCTTCCTCGCCTTCGTCAAATTGCGCGCCGACGAGATGGCCGAGTTCGGATTCCACCACGCAATTGTGCTTGTGCGCGTATTCCACGACCTTTTTGGTGATTTCGACGTTTTTCTCGAACGGCTCGTGGCTGGCGTCAATCATCACGCTGGTGAACCCCTCGTCAATGCAGTCCTTGCACAGTTCGAACGTGTCGCCGTGGTCCAAATGCACCGCAATCGGGATGGTGGACAGGCTGACGGCCGCCTCGATGAGCTTCTTGAGATAGACGGGGTTGGCGTATTGGCGCGCGCCCTTGGAAATCTGGAGCATCACCGGCGCCTTTTCCTCCTCGCACGCCTCGACGATGGCCTGAAGCAGCTCCATGTTGTTGACGTTGAACGCGCCGAGGGCGTATTTGCCCTTCAACGCCTTCGCAAACAATTCCCGGGTGTGTGTCAGTGGCATAAGCTTTCCATGTTGTTTGTTGTTGAATCGAATCCGGATTTTTTCAACAGCGGGCAATCATAGTCCAACCCGCTCAAAAGGAAATAAAAAATACAGCCGCCCACCGCACGGCCTTTGCCATTTTTTGGATAAATTGCGTTGCGACCGCGCGATTTTGGACAAAAAATCCCTTGTGCCAGCGCGCTTTCTTCTCGGGCCCGCCGGCAGCGGCAAAACGTTCCGCTGCCTGGCCGAAATCCGCGCCGCCTTGCGGGAAGGCGCGGAGGGTCCGCCGCTGATTTTGCTCGCGCCCAAACAGGCCACGTTCCAGCTCGAACGGCAGTTGCTTGCCGATCCCGCAGCGGCGGGGTTCGATGGTTATACGCGGCTCCATATTTTTTCGTTCGAGCGGCTGGCGCAATTTGTCCTTGAAAAATTGAACGTCGCGCCGCCGCAACTGCTCACCGAAGAAGGCCGCGTGATGGTCTTGCGCGCCCTGTTGCTGCTGCACGAGAAGGAATTGAAGCTGTTCCGCCGAAGCGCGCGCCGGCCGGGGTTCTCCCGGGAACTCAGCCGGTTGCTCGGCGAACTGCAACAACACCAGTTCACACCCGCCAGACTCCGCGCGCTCGCCTCCCGCCTGGCGGGACGCCGCGAACTGCAGGACAAACTTCACGACCTCGCGCTGCTGGACGAAGTTTACGCAAGCTGGCTCGCCCGACACCGATTGCAGGATGCGAACCGCCTGCTCGGTTTTGCCACCGCCGCGCTGCGTCGAGCAACCCTCAACCCTCAACCCTCAACCCTCAACTTTGACGGCCTGTGGCTCGACGGTTTCGCGGAAATGACGCCGCAGGAATTGGACTTGCTCGCCGCCATTTTGCCGCATTGCGAGCGAGCGACGCTCGCGTTCTGCCTCGAAAACGAGCCTGAAGCGGAAACTTCGTGGCCCTCCATCTGGTCGCCGGTCGGAAAAACCTTTCAGCAATGCCGTCGGCGGATTGAAAATCTGCCGGACGGCAAAATCGAAATTCTTAAACGTGATTCGTTCAAAAGGCGCTTTGCCAAAAATTCCGACCTCGCACAACTCGAAGAAAACTGGGCGAAGCCAGCCTCCAATTCCCAACTCCCATCTGCCATCTCCTTGAGCGCCTGCACGAATCCCGAAGCCGAAGCGACTTTCGCCGCGCGCGAAATTCTGAAATTTGTCCGTGACAAAAACCGCCGCAACCGGTTCCGCGACTGCGCCGTGCTCGTGCGGAACCTCGATAGTTATCACCAACCGCTGGCGCGCGTGTTTCGTCGTTATGGTGTCCCGTTTTTCCTGGACCGCCGTGAATCCGTCGCGCATCACCCGCTGGCCGAACTCACCCGCAGCGCGCTTCGGACGGTCGCCTTCGACTGGCCGCATGACGACTGGTTTGCCGCGCTCAAGGCCGGGTTTTCCGGCGTTGACGAAAACGAAATTGACCGGCTCGAAAATGCCGCGCTGGAATTTGGCTGGCGCGGCACAAAATGGCGCGCGCCGCTGCCAACCGATGACCATTCGCTGGAACGGCTGCGCCGAGAAATTCTTCCGCCGTTTGGGGATTTCGCCGCGCGACTCGCGCAGCACAAAAACCAGCCGGCCGGCGGAGAGCTTGCCGACGCACTTCGCGAATTCTGGGACGAACTTGACGTGGAAAAAACCCTGGAACGTTGGAGCCTGGCCGGCCGGGAACAATCGTCAATCGTCAATCGTCAATCGTCAATCCACCAGACCGTTTGGGAGCAAATGAATGTGTGGCTGGACAACGTGGCGCTCGCGTTCCCTCGCGAAGCGCTGCCCTTGCGCGACTGGCTGCCGGTTTTGGAGGCGGGCTTGGCCAGCCTGACCGTCGGCGTGATTCCGCCCGTGCTTGATGAAGTGCTGGTCGGCGCCATTGACCGCGCCCGCAACCCGAACTTGAAATTTGTGCTCGTGCTCGGCGTGAACGAATCCGTCTTTCCCGCCGCGCCCGCCGCGCCGTCCATTTTGACGGACGCCGACCGCGATGAATTGGAGCAAGGCGGCGTCACGCTCGGCCCGGATTTGCGGGAACGGCTGGCGCGCGAACGTTACTACGGTTACATCGCCTGCACCCGCGCCAGCGAACGACTGGCCGTGACCTTCGCCCGCCACGATGCCGGCGGCAAAACGCTGAATCCATCGCCGTTCATTTCACATTTGCGACGGTTGTTTCCCAAACTGGAAATCGAGGAATTCGGCGGCGAAATTGGCATGGCTGAAGTGGTGCATCCCGCCGAAATTGCCGCGCCGCTGGTCGAAATTCAAAATTCCGTAGGAGCCGAGGTAACGAGGCTCAAATCAAAAAAGCGACTCCTTACGTCGTCTCCTACAAATGTTGGCTGGTCCGAATTGCTCGAACTGCCTTCCTTGAAATCGCTCGCCGAAAGCTTGCGGTGTTTGCGTGAGCCGGACCCGGCGGAAAATTTGTCGCCGGCACTGGCGGAAAAACTTTTCGGCCCGGCGCTGCAGACGTCGGTGAGCCGGCTCGAGGAATTTGCCCAATGCCCGTTCCGGTTTTTTGTCCGCAGCGGTTTGCGGGCCGGGGAACGGAAGATTTTTGAACTCGACGCGCGGGAACGGGGCAGTTTCCAGCACGACGTGCTGAAAGTTTTCCATGAACGCCTGGCCGCCGAAGGCGCGCGTTGGCGCGATTTGACGCCGCCCGAAGCGCGGGAACGAATTCGCGCCATCGCGGTTGAATTGACGGGAAATTTCCGCGGCGGATTGCTGCGCGACACGGCGCAGTCGCAGTTCGAGGCGCGCGCGATGACCGAGTCGCTGCAGGATTTCATCGAGGTTGTGGTGACGTGGCTGCGGGAGCAGAACGAATTTGACCCGGCGGCGGCGGAACTGGATTTCGGTGGTGACGGCGCCCGCGCGCCGGCGTGGGAATTGGATTGGGGCGATGGCCACCGGGTCGAGCTGCACGGGCGGATTGACCGCGTGGATTTGTGGCGTGAGCCGGGCAGCGATACCGCGCTGGCGTTGGTGATGGACTACAAATCCAGCGGCAAAAAGCTTGATGCGATATTGTTGGAGCATGGTGTGCAGTTGCAGTTGCTGGCATATTTGAATGTGCTCCGGCATTGGGCGAACCCGCGCGACGCGCTCGGCGTGGCGCGTCTGGTTCCGGCGGGTGTTTTTTACGTGAACCTGCGCGGCCAATACGAAAGCGGCAGCACGCGGGCCGAGGCGCTGGAGGATGCCGGCGCCGCGCGCAAACGCGCCTACCGCCACACGGGACGGTTCGACGCCAGCGTGTTGCCGAAACTGGACCGCATTGGAGCGGCGGATCAATTCAGCTATCAGCGGAACAAGGACGGCTCGTTGCGCAAAGGTTCGGCCGAGGCGTTGCCACGAGTGGAATTTGAAAAATTGCTCGACCGCGTTGAGAGGCAATTGCGCGACATGGGCCGCGCGATTTTTTCCGGCGTGGCGAAAGTGGACCCGTATCGCAAAGGCAGCGAAACACCCTGCGAATATTGTGATTACCGCGCCGCCTGCCGGATTGATCCCTGGACGCACACCTATCGCGTGTTGCGCGCGCCGCCAAAGGAAGCGGGTCTATGACGCTACGCGGCAAATTCGATCCCGATTGGTCCGCGCTCATCGCCAAATGGAAGGCCGAACAATCGCATCTGTGCGAGCGGATGATTTTCGCACCGCTGAAACCGCTGCCGCGATTCGTCGCCGGGGCCGATTGCGCGTTTTCCAACGACAAACAAACCGTCTTCGCCGCCGCTGTTGTTTACGACCGCGAAACGCATCGCATCATCGAGGTCGCGCACGCCACCCGGCCGGCGGAATTCCCCTACGTTCCCGGCTTTCTCAGCTTTCGTGAAGGCCCGGCGGTGATGCAGGCGATTCGCGCGTTACGACACGAATTCGGCGCGATTCTTTTCGACGGGCAAGGCTTCGCGCACCCGCGCCGCTGCGGCATCGCATCGCATCTGGCGATTCAATTGGACAAACCCGGGGTCGGCGTCGCCAAAAGCAGGTTGATTGGGACATTCGGAAAACTGGCATCAAATGCCGGCGCAACGACGGCGCTCAAGGATGGGGATGAACAAATCGGCGCCGTGCTGCGGACGCAAAAAGGAATCCGCCCGGTGTTTGTGAGCGTCGGGCAGCGCGTGGATTTGGCGTCAGCCATCAAACTGGTTCTGGCCTGCTGCACGCGCCATCGCATCCCCGAACCGACGCGGCAGGCGGACATCGCCGTGGCGAAATTGAAACGCGCTAATGATACTCCTGCAACGTCTTCACGCTGTAGCCTGATTTCTTGAGCGCGGCGATGCCGAGTACGGCGGCCTTGGCGCCGCTCAGCGTCGTCATGATCGGTGTGCCGGTATAGACGGCAGTGGTGCGGATTTTGATTTCGTCGGCGCGCGGCGTGGCGCCGCTCGGCGTGTTGATGACGAACTGGATTTCCTTGTTCTTGAGCAGGTCAATCGCGTTGGGCCGCCCCTCGGCCAGCTTGAAAATGCGCTGAACTTTCAGCCCGGCCTTTTCCAACACGCCCGCCGTGCCGCCGGTGGCGACCAGTTCAAAGCCCAGTTCGACAAATTGTCTGGCCACCGCCGCAACCTGTTTTTTGTGCGCGTCGCTCACGCTGATGAAAATCTTTCCGCTCAACGGCAGGGACGCGCCGGCGGCGATTTGCGATTTCGCGTAGGCGATGCCGAGGTCGGCGTCCAGGCCCATGACCTCGCCGGTCGAGCGCATTTCCGGCGAGAGCAAAATGTCCTGCCCGTGAAAACGGTTGAACGGGAAAACCGACTCCTTCACCGCCCAATACTTCCGCCGGATTTCCTTCGTGAAACCCAGTTCCTTGAGCGTCCTGCCGGCCATGACTTTCGCCGCCAGCTTTGCCAGCGGCACACCGATGGCCTTGGATACGAACGGCACGGTGCGCGACGCGCGCGGATTGACTTCGAGGCAATAGACCGTGTCACCTTTTACCGCGTATTGCACGTTCATCAGGCCGATGACTTTTAATTCCCGCGCCATGGCGTGCGTGTAATCGCGGATTGTTTCGATGACCTTTTTGGCCAGCGCATGCGGCGGCAGCACCATCGCGGCATCGCCGGAGTGGACACCGGCAAACTCGATGTGCTCCAGCATCCCGCCGATGACAATGGTTCCCTCGTCCGGCTCTTTGAACTGTCCGACATCCGCGATGCAGTCCACGTCCACTTCCGTGGCGTCCTCCAAAAATTTGTCCACGAGCACCGGGCGTTTCGGCGAGGCCTCGACCGCAAAGCGCATGTAATGCTGCAGCTCGGCGTCGGAATAAACAATTTGCATCGCGCGGCCGCCCAGCACAAAGGACGGACGGACCAAAATCGGGTAGCCGAGTTTTTTGGCGGCCTTGAGCGCCTCGGCTTCGTTGGTGGCCATGCCGTTGGGCGGCTGCGGAATCTCGAGCTTGTCCAGCATCGCGGCGAAGAGCTTGCGGTCCTCGGCGGTTTCGATGCCCTGCGGCGAGGTGCCGATGATGTTGACGCCGTTTTTCTGGAGGCCGAGCGCGAGGTTGAGCGGCGTCTGGCCGCCGAATTGCGCGATGGCGCCCCAGCATTGCTCGCGCTCGTAAATGTGCAGCACGTCTTCGAGCGTGAGCGGCTCGAAGAAAAGCTGGTCGCTCGTGTCGTAGTCGGTGGAGACGGTTTCCGGGTTGGAATTGACCATGATGGTCTCGAAGCCGTCTTCCTTGAGCGCAAAGGCGGCGTGCACACAGCAGTAGTCGAATTCAATTCCCTGCCCGATGCGGTTCGGCCCGCCGCCGAGAATCATCACCTTCTTCTTTGGCGACTGTCTGACCTCGTCGTCACCGCGGTCGTAGGTCGAATAATAATACGGCGTGTAAGCCTCGAACTCGGCGGCGCAGGTGTCCACCAGCCGGTAGCTGGGCACGAGGCCGAGCTTTTTCCGCCGCGCGCGGATTTCATCCTCGGTGGCGCCGGTCAAATGGGCGATCTGCCGGTCGGAAAAACCCAAACCTTTTGCTTTGGCCAACAATTCAGGATTCAGTGGCGGCATTTTGCCCGAACATTAAGCCGCAAAGCCTCCGCCATGTCCAGCGCGATTGCCCAAATCCGCTTGCCGCCCGGGCCGGTTTACGTTACGAAAAGCGGCGATGAAAAGATTCGGGCGCGTGCTGTTGTGGCTGACGTTGTTCGCCCCCGCCTTTGCTTCCGCGCAAATTGATCCCGTCAAGCGCGATCTGATTCAGGTTGGCTACAACGCCGCATTCGAAGGCCGCGCCCCGCTGGCCGGCTACGCGTTTTACTATCACAACCAGCCGGATTTTCTGCGAACGAACCTCACCTTGCGGCTCGCGCTCGCGCCGGTTTATCTCGATTCGGAGCTGGGCTTCGTTGGCGGACTGGGACCCAACACGGATTTTGCCATCGGCGTGGCCGGCGGAGGTTTTGCGGACGGCTACAACGAGATTCGCGGCGGCGCATATTTGCAAAACGAATCGTTTGACGGCAACGGCGGGGAAATTTCTGCGAGCATTTATCATCTGTTCAATCCCGGCGATGAAATCCCGCTGAACTTTGTTTTGCGCGGCACGGCGCATTATTCCGTTTACAACCGTGACGACAACACCGCGACCAATTTCACGCTGCCCGGCGACCACGGCGACTTCAGCGTGCGCACCGGCCTGCGCTGGGGCGGCGTCGAACCGACCCTGTTTCCGCCGCTGGCCATGGAACTGTCCGTCTGGTATGAAGGCCATCTGCGCAGCGATTCCGGCGCGTATGGTTTTGGCGGCGACCGCGAACTCAAGGAGCAATCGCATCTGTTTTGGGCGGAAGCGGCGCTGGCGTACACGCTGCCCAAAAGCCAGCAAAGTTTTTACGTCCGCCTGACGGCCGGCACGAGCGTGGACGCCGACCGTTTCAGCGCGTACCGGCTCGGCGGATTTCTGCCGCTCATCGCGGAATTCCCGCTGTCGCTGCCCGGCTATTTTTATCAGGAAATCAGCGCGCGCCAGTTTGTGCTCTTCAACGCCAATTACCTTTTGCCGCTCGACCAAAAAAAACGCTGGAACATTGACGTGAACGCGGCCAGCGCGTTTGTGGATTATCTGCCCGGCGAATCGCAACCCGGCAACTGGCTCAACGGCGTGGGCGGCGGCATTTTATATCACTCGCAGTCCGACCGCTGGAAAATCATGCTGAATTACGCCTACGGCATTGACGCCATCCGCTCGCACGGGCGCGGCGCGAACAGCGTCGGCCTGCTCATGCAACTTGACCTCGGCCCTTTGCGCAGCAAGAGTTTCCATTCCGCGCAACCCTCCCAATGGCGCGGCTGGCAGCATATTTTTGATTGAAAATTGGAACGGCCGTTTCCCGATTCAAAATCGCCTTGCGTGCCGTGCTCCTGCCTGCTTCATTATTGAGCCGGATGCGCATATGGTGGAATTGGCAGACACGCTACTTTGAGGTGGTAGTGGGGCAACCCGTGCAGGTTCAAGTCCTGCTATGCGCACCAAACTTCAACGCCCGCCACGCGCCGCGATAAATTTCTCCGCGTATTTGCCAAGCAGGTCGGCTTCGAGGTTCACCGCGTCGCCGACTTTGCGCTCGCGCAACGCCGTGATTTCGTAAGTGTGCGGAATGATCCAGATGCGAAAACTTTTTTTGCCCACGCCCGCGACCGTCAGGCTGATGCCGTCCACGGCCACCGAGCCTTTGAAAATGACGTAACGCATCACCTCCGCCGGCGCGGCGATGTCGAGCACGTGGTCCCGGGCGGCGCGTTCCCAGCGGATGATTTTGCCGATGCCGTCAATGTGGCCGGTCACAAAATGACCGCCGAACTCGCCGTCCGCCCGCAACGGCCGCTCCAGGTTCACAAGCGAACCGGCTTTCGCGAATTGCAGGTTGGTGCGCCGCCACGTTTCCTGGAGCAAATCAAATTGAACCCGTTTGAATCTGCCGCGCGTGGAAACTTTTACGGCGGTGAGGCAACAGCCGTTCACCGCGAGGCTGCCTCCGGGTTTCAGACCGCGGCCCGTCACGTTGGCGCGGACGGTCAGCTCAATGGATTTCGCCGCCGGTTTGATGCGCTCGACGATGCCAGCTTCTTCAACAATGCCCGTGAACATTCTCACCACCTTAACGGTGGGGCGAGACTCCGTCGAGCCGTGTTTACTCCACCCGCGCCATCAGCAATAAATCCTGGCCGAGTTGTTTCCATTCCACGTCCTGAAGCGGGAGCGCTTCTGCCAGGAATTTCGCGCCGTCGCCGGCCACGGCCTTCCGCGCATCCCGTCCGCCCAGAATTTTCGGCGCGTAAAAAAACGCCGCGCGCTGCGCGAGGCCGCCGAGCAGGAACGACGCGTTGACCTCGCCGCCGCCTTCGACCAGCAGGCTCGTGACGTTTTCCCCACCCAGCTTTTTCAACAGCCAGCGCAGGTCAATTGCCGGTTGCCGGTTGCCGGTTGCCGATTTGGCCAGAGGGGCGACGATGACACGCGCGCGTTTCGCCAGCGCCGTGACACGGTTTTGGGGCGCGCGTTTGCTTACAACGATGGTGGTCAGACTGGCGAATTTGTCGCTCACCATTTTCGCCTTCAACGGCGTTCGCGCCAGCGAATCCAGAACGATCCGGCGCAATCCCGGAGCGCCAAGCACCGCCTCGGCGTGTTGCGGCATGGCTTCGTTTCGAGCCGAGACGGTGCTCGGCGTTACGCTCCGCACAGTCAGCGACGGATCATCCGCCAAAATTGTGTTGATGCCCACGAGGACCGCATCGCTGCCCTGGCGTAGTTTCATCGCGCAAGTGCGCGCCTTTTCACCGGTGATCCATTTCGATTCGCCGCTGGCCGTGGCAATTTTGCCATCCAGCGTCATCGCCGCTTTGACCATGACGAACGGCGTGCGATAAACAATCCAGTGGTTAAAGGCCTCATTGAGCCGGGCGCATTCGTCGGCAAGCCGGGTGGGGACGGCGCGCTGCGCCGTCCGGTCATCGCAGCGCGTCCTCCGTAGCAGTACTGCGGAGGGTGGACGCGATGACCCTACCATTTCAATTCCCGCGCGTTTCAAAATTTTGAAAGCACGCCCCGAATGTTCCGGATTCGGGTCAACCGCGCCGACAACCACGCGTTTGATGCCGGCGGCGATGATGGCGTCCGTGCAAGGCGGCGTGCGACCGTGCGTGGAACACGGTTCGAGCGTCACGTAAAGCGACGCGCCGCGCGGATTGTGGCCGCGCTTCTGCGCGTTGCGGAGCGCCTCGATTTCCGCGTGTGGCAAGCCCGCGCGCCGATGCCAGCCGCGTCCGATGATTTTTCCGCCCTTCACCAGCACCGCGCCGACCATCGGATTCGGCGAAGTCGCGCCGTAGCCGCGCCGGGCGAGCCGGAGGGCGAGGCGCATGAATTGGGCGTCAGACATCGTGCGCAGCGTAGCCGTTGACGGGAACAGGCTCAAACGGAAAGGGTTGCGAGCCGGAATGAAAATCAACCACGGATCCCGCAATACGGGACGGAGGGGCACGGATTTTGAACATCACAAATCTGCATCACCGAAAAACGCTTCAGGGGAGTGTGCCCCTGGAATTGAGGTTTCCCAACCGGAAGGCATTCGCCTGGATCAAAATTGCCAGGGGAGTTGGGAAGATCAACGCAGCAGAACTCGCAGCAGAAAATATTCATTGTAGGGCTGGTCGTCGGTGACTTCGACTTCAGGGTCGGGGTTGAGGAGCTCGGGGACAGAAACTTCATTGTTAATAACCCGCCCGATATAAGCCGGGGCATCCTGGGAGTCGTTCCATTCCAAAAGGTCCTGCTTCGCGCTTTCGGGCATCCGCGCCGCGAGCTGATTCGCGTCGAGTCGTTCGATGGGTTCCGAGGAAGCCAGCAAGTGGATTCCCCATCCTTCCACGGAACGAAAACAGCGAACATGGGGAAACGACTCGTGGATGGACCGGATGACGGCTTGTTCGGTGAGGAGTTCCCCGCCGGGAAACCACATCTGAAGAACACCGCCGGGGTTCAAGTGTTGCCGGGCGATGGCATAGAATTCCCTGGAAAAAAGGAGGCTGGAACCTGCCGCTTCAACCGGCGGCGGCGGGTCCACCGTGATGACGTCGAACTTTTTCGAAGTCCGTTTCAGGTAGCGCCGGCCATCGTCGATGATGATGTGACCCAGAGGATTGGTGAGGAAACGGTCCGCGTCCGCGTGATAGAACCCGAACGCCTTGGTCACACTGGGCACCAATTCCACGGTCGTCGTTTCAATGTTCCAGCTCAAAGCCGAACGATAAGTCGTGCCCATGCCGAAACAAATGACCAGAGCCGACTGGGGCCGGCCCATGTGAAAAGCCAGTGGCAAGTGGACGATGAACTTGGTGATGGGAGTCAGCCCCGTCATGCCAACGCCATCGACCAGAAGATGTTTGTCCCGGTTTTCGCCGAAGGAAATCACCGAAGCAGCGTAGTCGCGCCGGACCGCAGTGTGTTTCTGGCTGCGGAACAGCATGTTTTCAAAGTCTTCCGAGACAAACAGCGAGCAGGCCAGCACGATGCCGATGGCCAGTCCCCAGCCGAGGCGCCGCCGCCGGGATTGGTGGCCGCCGAGCAGGATGAAAAAAACCACGAACGGCAGGTTGAGCAAAATCAAGGCGTGGCGCTCGCTCAAATGGGGCAGCAGAATATAACAGGCGAAAAGCGGTCCCAGGATGCAGCCGAGGACATTGATGGCATAGGCCGCACCGGCGCTTGCCGGATGACCGGTGGCGTATCCGTCAATCAAACCCGGCGTCAAATATCCCAGCACGGCACAGAACGGACAAATGCTGGCCAGCAGAATGAACACGCTGCGGGGGTAAGCCCACCCGGCCCAGTGAGCCGTTACCAGCCGGGGATCGTTGAACAGCACGGGCAAAAATGCCGCCACCGTCAGACCAGCAATCAATTCCACCGTTGAAAACAAACGCCGCTGCCGAAGGTTTCGGCGATACATCAACGAACCGAAGAAAGTGGCCCCCAGATAAGTGAAAACGATCAGGGCAAAGGAATAAACCTGCGTTTTCAAGACCGGCGTGAAGGCCCGGGTCCAGACCACCTCCGTCGCCATCGCCACAAAACCCGTCGAGAACAGGATCATACGGGTCATCCCGTTCCGGCGGGCCGGGAGAGCGGACGAACCGGCGGAGGATTCGGCGTGGTCCGTTGCTTCCGCGGGAATGGCGGCGAACCGCTGTTCCCAGCCCAGGCAGAAGCTGATGAACGCGATGGTGAAGTTGCCCGCCGCCGCCAGCCAGAGCGTGTGGTGGAACCCCATGACCTCGATCCAGGCAATGGCTGTCATGAACGTCCCGGTCATCGCCCCGAGCACATTGGCCAGATAAAGAAAACTGAAACTGTCCGTGTTCCGGGAATCCCGCTCCCGGATGAAAGCCATCATCAAAGGAAAGGTCGTCCCCATGCAAAGACACCAGGGCAGAATCGAGGCGGCCAGCACCAGCGCCGATAGTGAAAGGTAGGCGAAGGAATTGGTTTCGCCGGTGCCCAGCAACAAGTGTTCGCCCAAGGCAAACAATTTCTGGACCGCAAAGGCACCCAGCCCGATCACCAGTTCCACCGACCCGTAAAAGATGACCGCCGAGAGTCCGGTTTTCCGGGTCAATGGAACGATGAATCGTCCGCCGGCCCAGGCCCCTGCGGACAGGCCCAGCATGAACACCGAGAGGACGATGGAAAGCACCGGGGTGATGATCCCGAACGAAGCGAACGCCATCCGGGTCCAGACCACTTGATAGACGAGTCCGCAAAACCCGGACAAAAAGAAAAGAAAAAATAAAACGCGGCGGGTGAATGGATTCATGCGCTGGGGCATTTTCTATAGGTCAGAACTGCCTTGGACAAGCCTCAATCGCGCTTGCCCGCGAATCCTTCATCCGCAAACAATGCCTCCGCGAACTGTTTGGCATCGAAGGGCTGCAAATCGTCCGGCTGCTCGCCGAGGCCGATGAATTTGATGGGCAGGCCGAGTTCCTGCTGGATCGCCACCACCATGCCGCCTTTGCTCGTGCCGTCGAGCTTGGTCACCACCAGGCCGGTGAGCGGCACGGCCTTGTGGAATTCGCGCGCCTGGTTCAGCGCGTTCATGCCGGTCGTCGCGTCGAGCACCAGCAGCACCTCGTGCGGCGCGCCAGCGAGCTGCTTGCCGATGACGCGATGGAGCTTCTGCAATTCCTGCATCAAGTTGTGCTTCGTGTGCAGGCGGCCCGCCGTGTCAATGAAGAGGTAATCCGCCTTGCGCGCTTGCGCGGCGGTGACGGCGTCGTGCGCCACGGACGCCGCGTCCGCGCCGTAAGCGCCGGCAATGACTTCGACCTTCAATCGTTGTCCCCACAATTTGATCTGCTCAATCGCCGCCGCGCGAAACGTGTCGCACGCGGCCAGCAAGGCGGTTTTCTTCTGCGATTGAATCAGGTGCGCGAGCTTGGCGGCCGTGGTGGTCTTGCCCGTGCCGTTGACGCCAACGACGGAAACCACGGTCGGCCCATGCGCGGCCTTGATCAAGCCGGGCGTGTCCGTCAAAAGATTCTTTTCGACTTCAGCACGCGCGATGGCGAACACGTCGTGGCCGGTCGTTCCCTGCGATTCGTAGGCTTGTTTGACAGCGGCGACGATCTGCGCCGTCACGGTTGGGCCGAGGTCGGCGGCAATGAGCGCGGCTTCAAGTTCTTCCAGCGATGCCGCGTCCAGCTTCGGCGAGCGCGTGACGATGCGCTTAATTTCGCGGGCCAGCTGGCTGTGGGTTTTTTGCAGGCCGGCTTTGAATTTTTGGAACAAATTCATCGCGTTAAAGCGTTGAAGGGTTCAAGCGTTGAAGCGGCGTTCACGGTCTAACGCTTAAACTCTTCAACGCTTCATCGTGTTTCTGCTTCAATTTTTCCACGTGTTCATAAGGCAGCTTGACGGTGCCGATGAGCGGTTTGCCCTTGCTGAAGCCGTGGCAGTCGGAGCCGCCCGTCACGAGCAGATGAAATTTGCCGGCGATTTCCAGATAGCGCGCGGACGTCGCCGTCGAGTGTTTCGTGTGAAAACATTCGATGCCGTCCAGCCCGGCGTCCACGAGCACGGGGATGACATCGTCCGTGCGGTTCAAGCCGGGGTGCGCCATCACCGCCAGCCCGCCGGCCTGATGAATCAACTCGACACCTTCGAGCGCGGACATCTTGGCCTTGGGCACCCACGCCGGACGGTTTTTTTTGAGAAAACGCTCGAACGCCTCGTCGAGCGATTTGCAAAGCCCGGCCTGCACGAGGGCGCGCGCGACGTGCGGGCGTCCGGGTGATTTGCAATTGGCCAGCGCAAAAACGGTTTCCACCTCCAATGGCACGTTCAATTTGTTGAGGCGCGCCACCATCTCGCGGATGCGGTCCTGCCGGACGCCCTGGAACCGGGCGATATCCACGAGGAATTTTTCATTTTGCGTGTCCACGAAATAGCCGAGCAGATGAAGTTCGGTGTCGTTGTGCTCGGCGGTGAGTTCCGTGCCGGTGATAAATTCAATGCCCGCCGCGCCGCAAACCGCCGCCATGCGCGCGCAGCCTTCGACCGAATCATGGTCTGTCAACGCGAGCGCCGCGAAGCCGAGCCGCTGGGCGTGTCCGGCCAGCTCCTCCGGCGAAAACGTGCCGTCGGAAAAATTCGTGTGCAGATGGAGATCGGCGAATTTCATTTCACAATTCTGGCAGGGCGCAACAATTCGCCCTTCACCTTGTCCAGGATGCCATTGACGAACTTGCCGCTGTCCTGCGTGGAAAACTTTTTGGCAATATCCACCGCCTCGTTGATGCTGACGATGGGCGGGATGTCCTCGCGGAACAGCATTTCGTAAATCGCCAGCCGCATGATGTTGCGGTCCACCGTGGCGATGCGATGGAACTCCCAGTTTTTCGCGTGTCCCCGGATGCGCGTGTCAATTTCCTCGCGGTGCTCGACCACGCCGCGGATGAGCGGGTCGGCAAACAACCGCGTCTCGGCCTCCCCGGCGGTGGGCGGCGGCAGTTCGTGGGGCTGGCCCCACGTCGCCGGGCCTTTTTCCTCGGCGATGGCCGCCGCGCGTTGTGTGTCCCAAAATTCATTGAGCGCCCGGTCCAAATCCTCCGGCGGATTCAAATCGTGCTGAAACAAAAATTGCACGGCGCGTTCGCGCGCTTCACGGCGTTTGCCCATAAATCAAATTCTAAACTCTAAAATCCAAAGTCTAAAGTCCAAAGTCAAACAATGCGGCGCACTTTGGACATTGCACTTTGGACATTGGACTTGTTAAAACTTCGCACATGAGCAAGGTCAACAAGCTGCTGCACACGCGCTACCGCGTGAACGATCTGGAACGCACCCTCAAGTTTTACCGCGACGTGCTGGGCCTTCAGGAAATCAAGCGGCACAAATCGCCGCGCGGCTCCGAACTCGTTTTTCTCAAGGCGCCCGCCAGCGACGAAGAGATTGAAATCTGCAGTTTTCCGGCTGGCGGCCCGGTGCAGGTGCAGCCCGACCTCACGCATCTGGCTTTCGAGGTGGACAGCCTTGAGGAGTTCGGCCGGAATCTGGCAAAACACGGCCTGAAATATTCCGACGGCCCGACGACCACTTCCACCGGCACGGTCTTCGCGTTCGTTGACGCGCCGGAAGGCTACGAAATCGAATTGATCCAAAAGGGCAAAGGCGGCTACTAAAACTGAAAATCCAAAACAAGTTCGTATGAAAATTATCATTTTTGCATTTTCAACTGCCTTATTGGCTGGCTGCGCTTACAACCCTCGCACGGTTTTCGCACCAATGGAACAACCTTTAGTTGGCAGAACTGGAATCTACGCCGCAGTCGAAACTGAAGGGCTTGCTATTCCAATTTATTCCAGCGCGCCCAGTAAAGAGTATAAGATAATTGGCGAACTTAATACGCGCGATCGTTTCGATGCAGCCCGCATCGCCAAGTCTAAAGGTGCCGACGCGCTTATTTTTATTGATGCCAATACTTCTTATCGCGGAAACCTAACAACTGGAAATGCCTATGCCTCCGGCAACCCATATTTTGCATCGGCCTTTGGCACTTCCGTAAGTGTCCCTGTCTATGCCACCACCGCCAGATATGCTGCCATCAAATTTGAAACGGCCGATGAAATTACCAAGCAGGCAAACTTCCCTGTTAAAATAGATTTCACACCTTATACTGCAAAACAACAAGATTGGCCGATTAAAACAGGATCTCCCAAGCAGATAATCAACGGTATTTCGTGCTATTTTGATTCTCCAGAAAAACCTTACGATGTTCTAGGCACAACCGTAAGCAGTGGAATGGCGGGCAAACAACTGGCCGCTGTTGCTATTTCAAAAGAGGCTGATGCCCTTGTGTTGCAAGATATAAAAAATCTTCCCGATGGTGACACACAAGTCACAATGTTAGCTATTCGATTCCGTCCTTAGATTTCGCTTCAAAAATTATTAACATGAGCGTTTTAATTGTCGGCTCCACCGCGTTGGATTCCATCAAAACTCCGAACGCGGAAAATCCGCGCCTGCTGGGCGGGTCGGCCAGCCACGCCGCCGTGGCCGCAAGCTTTTTTAGCCCGGTCAAATTGATCGGGGTCGTCGGTGACGATTTTCCGAAGAAATATCTCCAGCTCTACCGGCGGCATAAAATTGACCTTGAAGGCCTGCAAATTTGCCCCGGCAAAACCTTCCACTGGTCGGGCGAATACGAGGTGAACATGAACCGCCGTCGCACGCTCGAAACCGAACTCGGTGTGTTCGAGACTTTCACGCCCACGCTGCCGGAATCCCACCGGCGCGTGTCGTTCGTTCTGCTGGCGAACATCGCGCCCGCGCTCCAACACCACGTGCTCGACCAGATGGCGCGTCCGCGCTTTGTCGCCGCCGACACGATGGATTTGTGGCTGAACATCGCGCTGCCGGATTTGCTGCGCCTGCTCAAGCGCGTGGACCTGTTCATCCTCAACGACAGCGAAGCGCACCAGTTGACGAAGGAAGACAATGTCATTGCCGCGCTGCCCAGGCTTCACAAGCTCGGCCCGCGCCATGTCATCATCAAGAAGGGCGAACACGGCGCGATTTTGTCGTCGCCAAACGGCATGTTTGTCGCGCCGGCCTATCCCCTGAAAAAGCTCGTGGACCCGACCGGCGCGGGCGATTCGTTTGCCGGCGGTTTGATGGGGCATCTGGCGACGGCGCGGGGCCCGGTGGAGGCGAACCTCCGCCGCGCGATGATTTACGGCAGTGTCGTGGCCTCGTTCTGCTGTGAAGGTTTTGGCCTGACCCGAACCACCAAAATCAAGCGCGCTCACATTGACCGCCGCGTCCGGGAATTGGAGAAGCTGACGAAGTTTTAACCGCGGATTGTGCAGATTTAAACTTCCTGGCCTCAAAAATCCGTGTTCATCCGTGTCCATCCGTGGTTAAATTTCGCTCGTGAAGGCTGTGATTCTGGCTGCCGGCAAGGGCACGCGCATGCGGGAACTCACCAATGAGTTGCCGAAGCCCATGCTCCGCGTCCAGGGCAAACCCATCCTCGAGCACATCGTTGCCGGAATTCTGGCGGCTGGCATCCGCGACATTTTCATCGTCACTGGCTGGCGCGCCGAGATTGTCGAAAACCATTTTGGTAACGGCAAAAAATTCGATGCAAGCATCGCGTTCGGACGACAAATCGTCCAGGACGGCACGGGCAAGGCGCCGGAAGTGGCGAAGGAGTTCGTCGGCGACTCGCCGTTTCTGCTGACTTACGGCGACATTCTCGTTCCACCCGCAACCTATCCGCAAATGCTCCGGCGTTTCGGCGAAGGCGATTTCGCGGGCGTCATCACCGTCACGCGCGGCGAGGACGTGGCGAAGGGCGGCGTGAATTTTTTCGACGAACAATTTTGTCTGAAACGGCTTGTGGAAAAACCGGCGCCGGAGCAGTTGGAAGAATTGCGCCGTGACGGCTGGCTCAAGCCCAACATGCCGGTCTGGTATAACGCGGGTATTTATATTTTCCGCCCGGCGCTGTTCGGTTTCACGGCGCGGCTGCAAAAGTCGCCGCGCGGCGAATACGAATTGACCGACGCCATCAGCGCGATGGTCGCTGCCGGACAAAAGCTGGCCGGGCTGGAGATTCAAGGCCGCTGGGCGGACGTGCGCGACCCGGAAACACTGGCGCGATTGGAAAAGGAAAATTAACGGGAGGGACGGCGTGTCGCCATCCCAAAACAAAATTTGGGTCGCCGACACGGCGACCCTCCCATTTTACGAAACATATTTTGGTTCAAACACCGGCCCCAGCCCGTGTTTCTGGAGCAGTTCTGCGAATTTCGCAATGCCGCGCTTTTCGTCCGAGGCCAGGTGGTAATGCACGTGCCAGCCGAGGTAATCCCGGCGGAAATTCTCGTCGTATTCCGCGCGGGTTTCGATGAGGTAATCCAGCGTTTCGAGGCCGAATTGTCTGGCTTCCAGCAGTTCGCGGCGCAGTTCCTTGTTCTCGATGCCGCGTCGCAATGCCCAGACGGCAAACACAAACGGCAGATGGGTCAGTTCGTACCATGCCGTGCCAAGATCGAAAATTTCGTGCGGAGTGCTTGTCGCGCCGGAATCGCGCGAAGGCGGACGGGAGCGTTGGAAATCAATCGCCGGATCGCCGATGAGCAGCACCGCGTCGTGTTCCGCCGCCGTTTGCGGGTCGGGCAGCGGCTTGAATTCCGGCTTCAACCCGCGTTCCGCCAGCAGAACCTTCAAAAGATTCAAGCCCGACAGCGACGCGGTATGACAGAAAATCTCCTTTAACTCCGCGAGAGGCCGGCGATGAGCCAGCAGCACGCTGTAAACCTCGCCCAGCGACGCGATGGCAACGCCGTCGAGAATGTCATAGCGGTCGGTGAGCAAAACCTCCGCTGTGCTGACGAGCGCGGCGTCGAGTTCATCGCGCCGGAGCATTTCGGCGAGTTCGGCGGGCGTGGCGAAAATGACCTGGTCCTCGATGCCGCGCGTGAGCGGCACGGCGTTGAGATATTGCACCGAGCCGATGCGGAATTTTGGAACTTCGGCGGCGGGCATTTCAGTCGGTGAATGGTCCAAAGGATTTACGTGAATTACCTGTTCTTGGAATAGGTGATGAGGTCGGTTTTTTCATCAGATGTCGGGATGGCCAGCGTGAATGTCATTCCCGCGCCCAAAATAATGGTGGTTTCCCGTTTGCTGAAATCGTCGAGGTAGTAGTCGAAAAGGTAGGTTCCGGGTTGGGGGCCGCGATGGATGTCAATTTTTTTGTAGCCTTTGTGCCACGTCGGATTTTCCGTGTTAAGAATAACGCCGATGAAATCCCGGCCCGGCTTTGAATTATCTCTCATGATGCCGATGCGGTGCGGAATCTGTCCGTTCCCGTTCCAGACCCCTTCAATCGGGTCGAGGTTCCGCCGGTTTGTGTCGAGATAATTGGCGAACTCCTGCTCCGGAATGGCAATGGTCTCCCAAATATCCGTGTAGCGGAGCAGGTCGGCCACCAGGTGATAATTCGCATCTGAAAAACCCGGTTTTTCGACCGACTTCATCTGCACGGCGTCGGCGCCCTTTTCCCGGGCGGTTCGCATCACCTTTGCCATCTCGCTTTCGACCGATCCACCAATCATGGTGAAGTAGCTGTCGCCGATGGAAACCGTCCCGATCACCTCGCACGGCCGGGGAACCGTCATGTCCTCCGTATAGACGAGAACGGGATAGCCAAGCGGCTTCGCTGGTCCGGCAGCCATGTTCGATTTATACGTTGTCACGGTTGAGCAGCCGGTCAGCAGCAATATCAAAAGCAGGGACATCGCTAGATAACGGACCGGCGCGGCGCGGAAAGAATGCGCCGGGCCGATGTATGGTTTCGAAACGTCCTGCGTCATGCCGTCGCCAGATTATCCTCCAGCACCTTGGAACGCACTGAATTTTCCGTCGCTTCGGGCTCTGGCGCGTTTTCCAGAATTTTTATCGGCTCGTAGAAGGTGTTGCGTTGGATCGGCGTGCGTCCGGCTTCACGGATGGCCTTGATCATGTCCGCTTCCGTCTGCAACTGCGGTGAGGTCGCGCCGGCCATGTGGAAGATGTGTTCTTCGATGATGGTGCCATGCAGATCGTCCGCGCCGTAGCTCAACGCCACCTGCGCCAGCTTCAGGCCGAGGCCGACCCAATACGCGGTGACGTGGTCGAAGTTGTCCAGGTAGATGCGGCTGACGGCGATGGTGCGGAGCGAATCGAAGCCGGTCGGTGGATTCTCCACAGGAATGTCGTTGTCCTCCGGCTGATACGGCAGCGGCACAAAGCCGGTGAAACCGTGCGTCTCGTCCTGCAGCGTGCGCAATTGCCGCAGATGGGCCACGCGGTCGGCCAGTGATTCGACGTGGCCGTAAAGCATCGTGCAGGTGCTGCGCCCGCCCATGCGATGCCAGGTGCGATGCACGTCCAGATATTCCTCGGCGGATTCCTTGCCTTTGGCGATGGCCGAACGGACTTCCTTGCGGAAAATCTCCGCGCCACCGCCGGTGAGCGAATCCAGTCCGGCATCTTTCAATTCAATCAACGTCTGCTCGACGGATTTTTTGGCGAGCCAGGCGAGGTGCAAAATTTCTATGGCGGTGAAGCATTTCAATTGCAGGCGCTGGGTAGGGACGGCGCGCTGCGCCGTCCGGTCGTTGCAGCGCGACGACCCTACCATTTCATTATTCAAAGCGCGCAGCGCCTTGAGCATGTCCGTGTAATAGCTGAACGGCAGCGACGGATGCAGTCCGCCGACGATGTGCAATTCGGTAATGCCGAGCTTCAACGCCTCGCGCGCCTTTTGCACAATTTCGTCAACCGTGAATTGGAAGCCGTCGGCGTCGCGTTTCTTGCGCGCAAAGGAGCAGAACTGGCACGACAGGATGCAGTAGTTCGAGTAGTTGACGTAGCGGTTGATAATGTAGCTGGCGCGGTTGTTGCCGGTTTTTTTCTGGTGCGCAAAATCCGCGATGGCGCCGACGGCGTTCAGGTCTTTGGATTCAAACAGCCGCAGCGCGTCGGCCTCGGAAATGCGCTCCCCGGCGGCGACCTTGTCGTAGAGGTCGCGCAATTCGCTGCGTTGAATAAAAAAATTCACGCGACAGGATTAGCAGAAATTGCGCGTTTGGCAAATTCGCGTTTGCGGTCAGCGCAGCTTGAATCCGCCTTGAAAAATCACTTCGGCGGCGGTGACGATCAGAAAAACGGCGCTGACGAGCGCGTTCAGGCGGAAAAAGGCGAGATTGATCCAGTTCAAGCTGCGGCGGCGGGCAATCCAATGCTCCAGCACGAGGCAGCCGACGATGACAAACCAGCCGAGGAAATAGGCGATGCGAAATCCACAGAGCAGTCCGAACAGCACCAGCAATCCGCACATCATCATGTGCGCCAGAAACGCGGCCGCCAGCGCGTTCTTCGGTCCCCATGCCACGACGAGCGAGCGCAGCCCGTGCGCCTTGTCGAACTCGTAATCCTGCAGCGCGTAAATGATGTCGAAACCGACCAGCCACAGAACCACGGCCAGCGCGAGCGCGGTCATCTGCAAAATTTCCAGAACGGAAACATCCGCGCCTTTCACCGCCAGCCACGCGCCGACCGGCGCGAGCGCCAGTGAAATTCCGAGAAAAACGTGGGTGCAATCCGTGAACCGTTTCGTGAACGAATAAAAACAAACCACCACCAATGCGACGGGCGACAAATAAAAGCACAGTGGATTCAGAAAATGGCTGGTAACGACCAATCCCACGCCACTCAACAGGCAAAGCGCGATTGCGCTCGTCAGTGAAATTTGTCCGGCGGGCAAGTGGCGCCTGGCCGTGCGCGGATTCAGCGCGTCGAATTTGCGGTCAACGATGCGATTGAACGCCATCGCGCACGTTCGCGCGCAAACCATCGCCGCGAGAATCAGTCCGAAAATTTTCCAGCCCGGCCAGCCACGGTTATCGCGCGCCGCCACCATCATCGCCGCCAGCGCAAACGGCAGCGCGAAGACCGTGTGCGAGAAGCGGACGAACCCGCCCCATTTTTGTAATATCTGAATCATCGGTGAATTTTCTTCATCGCAGAGGCGCAGAGAGCGTAGAGAAAGAAACGCAAAGATTTTTCATTTCAACTCTGCGTTCTCTGCGCCTCCGCGTTAAGTCTTCATTCTTTTTCTTCCGACCAGCGCGGCACGAGCTTTTGCGGCAGGCCCAGATGATCCAGCACGCGCGCCACCACGGTGTCCACCACGTCCTGGACGGTTTTCGGGTTCGAGTAAAACCCCGGGTTCGCCGGCAGAATCGTCGCCCCAGCCTGCAGCAACAGTTCCATGTTTTTGACGTGAACGAGGCTTAACGGTGTTTCGCGGGGGACCAAAACCAATTTTTTCCGTTCCTTCAACACCACGTCGGCGGCGCGGAGCAGCACGTCCTCGCTGTAACCGTGCGCGATGCGGCCCATCGTGCCCATGGTGCAGGGGATGACGACCATGGCGTCGGGCGGATTCGACCCGCTGGCAAACGGCGCGTTCATGCTCTTGAGGTTGTGCGTCCTGACCCCGGCGGGCAGGCGCAGGCCACCGGGCAATTCCCCGGCAATGACCTGCTGCGCGTAATGGCTTATCACGACATTCAATTCATGCCGGCGCGGGTCGAGATTATCGAGCAGGCGTTGCGCATAAAGCGCGCCGCTGGCTCCGGTGATGGCAACCAAGATCTTCACTGGCCGGATTATGACCGAGCCGTTTCAAACGAGCAACCCATCCCGCTCGTCCTCGTCCTCGTTCTCGTCCTCGTCCTCGTTCTCGTCCTCGTCCTCGTCCTCGAATTCCACAGTTCGATTACGAGAACGAGGACGACGACGAGGAGGATTGAACTCGAAACAGCTTGAGTCCGGTTTTGCCTGCCGCACAATGGCCGCGTGTTAAAACCGGCTGGCCTCATTTTCATCGCGGCGTTTTTTTTGGCGGGCTGCGCGACCACGCCGCGCAGCGCCCCCAACGAACCGCTGCCGCCCAACTGGCCCGCGACCAATGAAGTTCAAAAGCCGCAAATGCCGCAACCGCCTCGTCCCAGCACACCGGTCGTCAAAACATCCCTGCCGCCGGTCGTTCACCCGGCGAACGCCGCTCGTCCCGCGCCGGTGTTAACGTGGACTTCGCTCAGCCGCTGGGCCGTCGAACACAAAATCGGCGCGCCGCATTTGCTGTCCGGCCTGCCGGTGGCCGCGTATGCCATCGGTTCGACAAACGGCGCGATGGTTTTGGAAATCGGCAGCCGCGAAGCGACCTGGAACGGCATCGAAATCAACCTGGGCTTTGAACCGCAGCTCATTGACAATCAGATTTTTCTGCACGAACTCGATTTGCGGAGAAATCTTGAACCGCTTTTGTGCGACCCGCCGTTGATGTTCGGCACCAACCGCGTCATCGTGATTGATCCCGGCCACGGCGGCAGCAATACCGGCACGCACAGCGTGCTCGACGGCCGGTTCGAGAAGGAATTCACGCTCGACACGGCGCTACGCCTCAAGCCGCTGCTCGAAACAAACGGCTGGACGGTGTTTCTCACGCGCACGAACGACAGCTACGTGGCCAATTCCAACCGCCCCGTTTTCGCCACGGCGCATCGCGCGGATTTGTTCATCAGCCTGCATTTCAATGCGACGCCCGACCGGGACGAGAACATTGCCGGCCTGGAAACTTATTGTTTCACTCCGACCGGAATGCCCTCGACCGGCACGCGCGGTTACGCCGATTTGTGGCGGGAAAAATTGTCGAGCAACGATTTTGACGCGCAAAATCTGCAACTCGCGGTAAAGCTGCAAACCGCGTTGCTGCGCGCGACGGGAATGGAAGACCGCGGCGTGCGCCACGTGCGCTACATCGAAGTGCTGCGCGGCCAAAATTGTCCGGCGGTTTTGGTTGAAAACGGCTACCTCTCGAATCCGGCGGAGGCAAAGCGGATTGAAAGCGCGGACTACCGGCAGAAACTGGCGGAGGCGATCGCTGCCGCGCTCAAATGAAAACGAACCGTTACATCGGCGAATCGAAATTCGGAGATGGCGTAGCGGCTTCTCGGCAGAGAGCCGCATTCTCGAATTTTTTGAAATTAGCGGCGCTCTGCCGGGACGCCGCTACGATCAATTGGATGTTTCACCCGTCCAGCGAATGAAACATATCCTTGTCACAGGAGGAGCCGGCTTCATCGGCTCGCACCTGGTCGAGCAACTGCTGGCCAACGGCAATCGTGTCGTCGTCATTGACGATTTTTCAACCGGCCGGTTGGAAAATCTGCGCACGGTAAGAAACCATCCGCGGCTGCGCGTGATTGAATCCAAAATTTCCACGTGCGCCGAATTGCCAAAACTGGCGGCGAACGCGGAATTTATTTTTCATCTGGCCGCGACCGTTGGCGTTGAACTCGTCGTCAAATCCGCGCTGCACGTTTTGGAGGCGAGTTTTTACGAAACGCAGATTTTGCTGCGCGCCGCCGCCGCGAACCGCACGCCGCTCCTGCTGACCTCGACCTCGGAAGTCTATGGCAAGAACGCAAAGCCGGCGTTCGGCGAGGACGACGATTTGCTCATCGGCCCGCCGGGGCAATCGCGCTGGAGCTACGCGTGCTCGAAACTCACCGACGAATTTCTCGCGCTGGCCTACGCGCGCGAAAAAAACCTGCCAGTCACCATCGCGCGGCTGTTCAACACCGTCGGCCCGCGCCAGACCGGGCGTTACGGCATGGTGCTGCCCCGCTTCATCGCGGCAGCGAAAAAGAATGAACCGCTGAAAGTCTTTGGCAACGGCAGGCAGACGCGATGTTTTTGTCTGGTGAATGACGCGGTGGAAGCGTTGGTGCGTTTGCAAAAAGTAGCGCAGGCGTCCCGCCTGCGAACTCAAAACGCCGGCGGGACGCCAGCTCTCTCATGCCAAAGTGTTCTCGGCGAAATTTTCAACATCGGCGGCACGGAGGAAATCAGCATCCTCGAACTCGCGCGATTGGTGGTCAAAACGCTCGGCTCAAAATCGAAGATTAAACTGATTCCTTACGACGAGGCGTATTCGCCCGGATTTGATGACATGCGGCGACGCAAGCCGCTGGTGAAAAAACTGGAACGGTTCGTAAATTTCAAACCTCAAACATCATTGCGTGAAATCATCCGCTTGACGGCAGGGTGAACGTTGGCAAAGACAAAGAAAGGAAAATTAGCAGCCAGTCGTCGTGGCTTTGTTACCTCGTTTCGACATAAAGGCTTTCCCCCACTCCTTCACCGCCGCACGTCAGAGTCCAAGAGTTGGTTTTCGTCTCATCTTGGTCCCAATTTATCGTGTAGTCAGGTCTGACACCGATCCAGATACTAACATGATTGGGTGCAATAAGGATTTGGTATGGATGTAGTCGGCGGATGGTCTTGGGAAGCGTCGGATCTTGCCCTGAAAGGGCAATCATATCCCAGACAACGTCGTTTGTATCTATCCAATGAAAATCAGTTTTGGGATGCTGTTGCGAAAGTGGCTCCGAATGTTTGTAGAAAGTCGTGTGTTGCTGTAGCAGCAAATCAGAGGCCCTGGAAATCTCGGCATAATACTTTTGGTTTTTATGCGTGAAACGAATATAGGGCGACTCAAGCCATACAGGTGCGGTGATCGCCAGCACGACTGGAATAACGACTAATAGTAGAATCAATCCTGCAATGACCCCACGCGTTCCGAGTTTGTTTCGCACTCTGGCGGATAGGAAAAGGCTCGCAAATGGCAGCATTAAACACATGAAGACGCCAACCAAAAGGCGGTACCCCATAGCTTTGTCGGAAGAAAATAATTCTATCATAACTGCTAACGGCGCGCACGGAGTGACGCGCCCTACCGAAACGAAATGCCTTCGCGTGCGAGCAGGTTGCGTTTCCAATCCAATCCGCCGCCAAACCCGCCGATTTTTCCTTGCGCAGCCAGCACACGGTGGCAGGGCACGAGAACCGGAATCGGATTCGCGCCGCACGCGCCACCGACGGCGCGAACAGCTTTTGGCTTGCCAACCGCCCGCGCGATTTCGCCGTAGCTTTTCGTCCGACCGGTGGAAATCTTCCGTAGCGCGTTCCAGACGCTTTTTTGAAATTCTGTTCCTTCCAAATCCAGCGGCGGCAGGTTTTTCGGTTTGCGTCCGGCCAGGGAACTTTTCAGTCCGGCCGCCGTTGCGCGATGCCAGCGGAGAATTTGGGCGGGGATTTTGTTGGTAGGGACATCGCGCTGCGATGTCCGGTCGGCGCAGCGCGCCGACCCTACCCGTGGGAATTTCAGTTCAGCCAATCCTTTGGCGGAATAACGCGCGATGAATTGGCCATCCGGCGTGCGGATGGACAGTTGGAACAATTGATTATTCACGGGCGTATTCGGTCAGTGGTTGTGCAGATAGATGAGGATGATGCCGAGCAGCAGCAGGAATAGGCCGCCGGCGAACACGATGAAACGGTTCCGCGCCACGCGCTTTTCGTACCGCAACGGGCGCAGGCCGTGCACGCCGCCGGCGGCCAGATAGGTCACGAGCCGCGGATTGGAAGCCACCGGCCGGCTGAAACGCCGGCGCAGGCGCTGGATGAGCGCGGGCAAATCGTATTTGCGCACGCCGAGGTCGTTGAACTGGTCGGGCGCGGCGGTCTCGTCGTTCGCCGGAACCGGTTTGACCTCCTCAAAGACCGGCTCCTGCGCGGGCGGAGGCGGCGGCGACTCATGCATGCGGTTAATGGTCGCGCCGTGCGGAATGGCGGTGGAACGCAGGCGCGGCCCGGGAGTGTGCTGAAGCTGCGTATCGAGCCTTTTGATTTCGGTTTCGAGCGCGGCGATCTGGGTGTTCAGGGTGCGTGCGCGGTCGGAAATCGGGTCAACCGTTTTCGCCTTTTTCTTTGCAAACGCCATACGGCTTCAACTTTCAGTGGCGCAACAAAACGGCCATCATCAGACCGAGCGCGAGCAACGCGATGAGCGCCAGCGGCCACGTCAGCCCGAAACCGACCTTGCAAAGCTCGCCCAAATTCATGCTGGCGAAGGGTGATGCGGCGGGCGGCGGCGCGTTTTCAGCTTCCGCGTTTGCCGGGGTTTCGCCCGACAGGATGGGAAACTTGAGCCGCGCGGCGTTCCATTCCATGCGCGAGTTTTCGATGGTGGTCAGCGCGCGTGTGAGTTCGATGCTGAAATTCTCCTTGCTCCAGCTTTCGTCGTGGATGGCCTGGAGCTTGTCGAGCGCGTCGCGGAAATCGGCGACGGTTTTGACCATTTGCTCGGCGTCGCGGCGGGCGTTGAACTCGGCCTCTTCGAGCAGGCCGAGGCCGCGCGTGAGGCTGTGGACCATTTCCTGCCGGCCGGTTTGGAATTCATTCTGGCGGCGGCGCAATTCCTCGAGCGCGGCGCGTTCGCGTTCCAAGCCCTCCTGCGCGCGTTTGAGTTCGGCGAGCTTTTGCTGCGCCTCGACAACCTTGCGGTCCACTTCCTCGCGCGTGGGCGCGCGGAGCGGGTCGCCGACAGGCGCGGGGTTTCCGTAAGGCGATTTCTGGGTTTGAAAATCGGTGTCCACAAATTCGGTTGTATCGTAATCAGCAGCCATGAAACGACTTTAGTCCCCGCGCGCGAACCTGTAAAGGGGCGTGTTGAACTTTTGCCCGGGCGTGGCAAAATCAAAGCCACGAAGGAATCCTTGCGGCGGCGGTGGAATTTGCAAAGATGCGTCGCGACATCGGAATGCAATGAAACCCATCCGGTTTTCCAGACATGCCAAAGAACAGGCGCAGGAACGCGGCGTAACCGCCGCTGAAGTGGCTGAAGCCGTTCGCAAGGGAGCGCGCGAACCGGCCAAACACGGGCGGGATCTGTGCCGGTATAATTTTACCTTCGGGCGCAAATGGCAGGGCAAACCGTATGCCATCAAGCAGGTTGCGCCGGTCATGGTCGAAAAGGCCAGCGAAATAGTTGTCATTACCGTTTATACGTTCTATTTTTGAAAGAGACCGGCCATGAAAATCAGTTACGATCCAGAGATTGACGCGCTTTACATCCGGCTGCGGGAAGGGCGACACGAGTGCCGCACCGTGCGCCTGTCCGAAGAAGTGGCGTTAAACATTGGCGAGGGGGAGAAGCTGGTGGGGATTGAGATTTTGGACGCCAAATCCATTCTTGGCCCGGCTAAAATTCCCGCCGTGACATTGGAAGGGCTTGAATCCGTCGCCGGTCCGCTGGTGCTCCACGACAAGCTGGTGAAATACGGAAAGAAATAATCAACTGCGTGGCAGACGGGCGAAGGCCAGTTTCCCACCACGCGCCTTTGGGTTTGGCCAGGAAGGAATCCTTGCGGCGGCGGCGGAATTTGCGAACATGAATTCCAAAACGAACCTATGAATTTAACTTGGCGCGAATTATGACAGATATCCTTCAGCCGCAAATCGGCGGCGGCGGTGATCGCCTTCGCCAGGAATTCGCGATTCACCGGACGGATCGGATGCGGATTGATGCGGTTTTCTGGGTCGTTCCGAGTTCAGAGCCGGATCGTAAACACGTCAGCTTGCGAATCGAGCAATACAAAAAGAAACCCACGGATCCCAATTTTCCTAACGAGCCGGATCAAAAAATCAATCTGGGCGAAGATGACATAGGAAAGCTTGCAGCCGCCGTCAAAGCGCAGACTCTCCTTCAGAACGTAACGCCGGGGGATGATGTAGTTGTCTTGCGCGGCGGAGATTCAGAAACCCTTCGCAAACTGACAGAGCGGGATATCACCTCAATCAAACAGTTGGTCGCCTCATTAGATGACGAGAACATCAAAAAGTTGGCGAAAATCGTCAACCCGCAAATTGTTGAGAAGCTTGAAAGTGCGGTCCGTTACGTCAAAATGGAAGAGAGCCTCCAAACCCTTGGGAGACTCGTCAATGCGGATACCAGCGAACCAGTGCTGCAAAAATGGTTTGATGAGCATACGTGGATTTTTGGAAAACGATACATCGCCCGCATCCCAAAGCGGACAATCGGTCTCGAATCCAGGGCTGACCTGATTTATTTGAGCGTAGATGGTTTTGCTGACTTGGTTGAACTGAAGAAATCAACTCTTACGACTCCGCTCTTGTTGCGCGATGCCAGCCATAACAATTACTATCCATCTGCTGACTTTAGCAAAGCCCTCGCACAGGCGATGCGATACATCCAAGTGATGGAAGACCATCGTTTGCAGCTTGTACAATTAGCAAAGATTCCAGTTTTACGTCCCACGGTCACAATCATCATGGGGCGATCACATAACTGGAACGAGGCCATGCGAGACTCGCTCCGAATCTTAAATTCGAGTTTGGTGAACATTAAAATTCTCACATACGACCACTTGCTGGAGATGGGGCAAAGCATATTGAATTTGTATTCACCTGAAGGGATGGAAACCGGCGACACAAGTCCCGACAACGAATCTCCGCCAGAACCGGAAGATATTCCTTTTTAGATGGACGAAGATATTAAATTTGCCCTGGTACCAAGACCGCCAAGTGAAATTGAAAAGGCGGAACCGGGAGCGAAGCGCGTTTTGTCCGGCATGGTTGCTGACACGCTCGCGTTGGTCAAGAAGGAGCCGTCTCAAAAAGCACGCCCACTCAGAATCGTCATGGTGAATGATGAAGAAGGTCCTTTGCGGTCTTTCGAACACGTCATTCGACATTGGTTCAAAGATGTCACGATGTTGTTGTTTGATAACTGTGCTGCAGCTTTAGAGGAACTGGTTCAAAGAGACCCTGACCTGCTAATCACGGATGATAGAATGCCCGGTATGGGTGGTGACGAATTATGCCAACGGTTGCTCGCTGGGCGTGTCACATATCCTGTAATCTTGCATTCCGCTTGGGAGCCAACAGAACCAGAGTGGGTGCGGGAGCTTGCCAGGCGGGGACTTAAAATTTCATTTCTACACGTTCCCTGCGACATCGAAAGCATTGTGAAAGCAGTGGAAACCGCACTGAAAATTCCGCGCGCTAAAATGGAAAAATCGGTGGAGACCACGCCTCAGCCCCACAGAACACACCCGCCGAGGATCGTTGTTTTGGATGATGAAGAGGGCCCCAGGCGGTGGCATCTGGCGGTGCTCAAGGGTATGTATGAAGGGCAAACAATCTTGGATTTTGAGGATTCCGATGCAGCATGGCAGGAGTTGTTGCGAACAGACCCCGATCTTTTTATAACGGATATTAGGCACGTTGGAATTTCGGGCATAGAGATGCTGAAGCGGTTGGCAGAGAGAAAAGTCAAGTACCCGATAATGGTTGTATCTGTTGCGCTTGGCTTTTATGAAGAGGATGTGAGACATGGCTGGGGGCCGGGCCTTAACGTCTCGTTTCTAGAAAAGCCAGTTGACATTGAGACGTATCGGAAAGCTGTGGAAGTCGCACTTCAAATACCCGCACGACGGAACAATGAAAAGTGAACCTTGGATTCTCCTGGACACCGAAACCACCGGCTTGGCGGCGCCGATTTTCGTGGTTGAGCTGGCGGCGCAGCGGATGCGCGGCTGGGCGGCGGAGGGCGAGCCGTTCCGCAAGTTGCTCAATCAAAATCAGGAGATTCCCGCCGAGGCTTCGCGCGTCCACGGCTACACGCGCGAGATTCTGGAGCGCGATGGCGAACCGGCGCAGCAGGTTTATCGGGAGTTCGCCGCCTACGCGGGCAATTTGTCGCTGGTGTCCTACAATCTGGAATATGATTTGGACGAGGTTCTGCAACCGGAATGGCGGCGGCTGCGCATCGCGCCAATTGGCGGGCGCGGTTTTTGCGCGTTGCGGCTCGCGCAACGGCTGCTGGACCCGGTGCCGGCGGGCAACTGCAAATTGCAAACGTTGCGGCAGTATTATCGGCTGCCGGAGCGCGGCGCGCACACGGCACTGGGCGACATGCAGACGGTAGCGGATTTGTTTGCCAATGTGCTGCGTCCCATCGCCGGGCATCGCGGGCTGGATTCGTGGGAAAAGCTGGCGGAGTTCGCGGCGGAGGAATGGTATCCATCGCGCATCGCATTCGGCAAACACAAGGGGCGGCTGATTCAGGAGGCGCGCAAGGACGCGGAGTTGCGCCGCTGGCTGGATTGGCTGGCGGGTTCAGCCAATGCACGCAACGCGAAAATGGGGCGCTGGTATTTGCGGCAATTGGAAAAAGAGTTGCCGATGGATGCCACGGTGTTTGCCACGGCGGGAATTGATGGCAGGCGGCATAAAGTTTCTTTCAACCCGAAAACCGAAGTTGTGGCGACGGGGGCGTCGCTGCCACGCACAACTCCGGTTTTCGGGCTGGTGATTTACATCAATCCGGAGTTGGAGGAGTTGCGGCAGCTTGTGTCGGGCGCGCGGGCGCGGCTGGCGGAATTGGAAGTGGATTATGCCAGGGAGAAATCGCGCGTGGACGCGATGCAGGCGGCGTTGTTCCGGCGGTTGCGCGAGCATTACCAGAAACGCGACCGACTGCGATTGATTTTGGATTACCGTAAGAAATATCTGGATTCGCTGGTGCGCGGCGGCGAGGAGGAAGCGAAACAGGCCGAGGAGAATTTTGCGAAGGCCAGGGTGCAGTTGGACAAGGATTACGAGGAAACGGCGGCGGCGGTGGCGGAGAAGAAGGCATTGACGGCGGCCGAGGAGGCGGAATTGAATGGCCTCTGGCGCAAGCTGGTGAAGTTGTATCATCCCGACCGTTTCGCGAACGAGCCGGACAAGCTGGCGACCTACGAAAAGCTGACCGCCGCCATCAACCGCGCGAAGGAGGCGGGCGACATCCAGACGCTGCGCGAAATCGCCGAAGACCCGGCGGGCTTCATCCTGCGACAGGGCTGGACGGGATTGGATTTCAGCGACGAGGTGGAACTGGCAGAGTTGCGGCGGCTGCACGAATCGTTGCAACTTGAAATCATCGCCGTCATCGAATCGCTGGAGCAGTTGAAGGAAAGCGCGGAATACGAGTTGTGCGGCATTGCCGAGCAAAGACCCGGCGTGTTGGATGAACTGGCGGCGGAGCGGACCAAGTTGCTGGAACAGGAAAGCGGCGAGTTGCAGCAAGAGGCGGAAAGGCTCGCGGATGAAATCAAGGAGTTGTCCGGCAAACCGGCGGCGGGAATTCGCTGAAGGCGTTTTGCGCGTCACGAAGATTTTTCATTCTGCCTGTTGATTTCCCTGCGCGGCGTTTTATAGTTCGCTCGATTCGACACATGAGATGAGCAATTCAACCGGGGCGGCGCGGCCATGGGACATTGAAGCCGCGCGCACCCTTTACAACATCCAACGCTGGGGCGCGAAGTACTTTGACATCAACGACGAGGGCCACGTCGTTGCCAAACCGCTGCAGGACGCGGGTGTGGCGGTGGACATCACGGACGTCATCGAGGAGGCGAAAGGCCGGGGGCTTAAATTTCCGGTGCTCATCCGGTTTCAGGACATTTTGCGCCACAGGGTCGAGGCGCTGAACCAGTCCTTTCGCGGCGCCATCGCGGAATACGGCTACCGGGGCCGTTATCGCGGCGTGTTCCCAATCAAGGTGAACCAGCTCCGCGAGGTCGTGGAGGAAATTCTCGACGCGGGCAAGCCGTTCGACTTCGGCCTCGAAGTCGGCAGCAAGGCGGAACTGCTCGCCAGCCTGGCGCTGCAAAATCAAATCGGCTGCCTGATTGTTTGCAATGGTTACAAGGACGCGGAGTTCATCAAGATGGCCATGCTCGGCATCAAACTGGGCAAAACGGTCGTCCTGGTCGTTGAGAAACTGGAGGAGTTGCGGCAGATCATTGCGATTTCCAAACAGCTCAACGTCGAGCCGCTGCTCGGCATCCGCGCGCGGCTGGTGAGCCGGGGCGCGGGCCGCTGGGCCAGCAGCGGCGGCGAAAACGCAAAGTTCGGCCTGAGCACGGCCGAGCTGCTGGAGGCGACGGAGATGTTGAAGGCGGACAACCTCGGCCACTGTTTCAAGTTGCTGCACTTCCACGTTGGCTCGCAGGTGCCGGACATTCTCACGGTCAAAAAAGCGGTGCAGGAGGCCGCGCGCCTTTACGCCAAGCTGCACAAAATGGGTTTCCCCATCTCCTACCTCGACGTCGGCGGCGGGCTGGGCGTGGATTACGACGGCAGCCGCTCGGCGTTTGACAGCTCGACGAACTACACGCTGCAGGAATACACCAACGACGTGGTCTATTACATCGCCGACGTGTGCAACGCCGAACACGTCCCGCACCCGGACATCATCAGCGAAAGCGGACGCGCCATTGTCGCGCACCACAGCGTGCTGATTGTCGAGGTGTTCGGCGCGATTGAAAAAATCCGGCCCGGCGAATTTTTGAAATTCGGCGACAAGGAGCATCCGCTCGTCAATGAGTTGCTCGACATCCTCAAACATCTCGCCAAGCTCAACAAGCTGGAGGCCTATCACGACGCGCTCGAACGCCGCGAGGACGCACAGCACATGTTCACGCTCGGCGTGCTGGATTTGCCCGACAAGGCGAAGATCGAGGACCTTTACTGGCAGATCAGCCGCGCCGTGGTCGAACATTACAAGGGCCACGCCTACGTGCCGGAGGAAATCCGCAAGCTCGAAGACAGCCTCAGCGATCAATACCTTTGCAACTTTTCCGTCTTCCAATCACTGCTTGACCACTGGGCGCTCGACCAGTTGTTTCCCATCATGCCGATTGCCCGTCTCAACGAGCGGCCCACGCGCGAAGGCACGCTCGTGGACATCACCTGCGATTCCGACGGCCAGGTCAGCAAGTTCATTGACCTGCGCGACGTGCGCGACACGCTGCCGCTGCACAAGCTCAACACCAACGGCAACGGTTTGCCGGAACCGTATTACCTCGGCTTTTTCCTGATGGGCGCCTATCAGGACATCATGGGCGACCTGCACAACTTGTTCGGCCGCGTCAACGAGGTTCACGTGTTTCTCGAACCCGACGAACCGACCGGCTATTACATCGAGGAAATCATCGAGGGCAACACCATCATCCAGTCGCTCGCGGCCGTACAATACGACGAAAATGAACTGAAGCGGCAGATGAAGGCACAAATGGATGAGGCCATCAAATCCGACCGCATGAAGCCATCCGAGGCCATGCGCCTGCTGGATGATTACGAGCGCGGGCTGAAGGCCTACACCTACTTGAGTTTTTAAGGATGATAGCTGAAGGTTG
>CAWDKS010000007.1:0-596016 GCA_963802965.1 uncultured Verrucomicrobiae bacterium | reverse complement strand
CCGGACTGACGGTGAAGACGGAGCTGGTTTCGCTGGTCAGGCCGTTGGTGGAGGTGGCGGTCAATTGCTTGTCGTTGCCCGCCGTGTCAATGCGCAGGTTGGTGAAAGCGCCGGTGCCCTTGCCACCTGAGAGGCCGATATTGGTGATGGTGGTGCCCTGCAACGGGCCGGTGCCGGCGGTCAGGCTGACGGTGATGTTGGCGTTGGCGGGCAGGCCATTGGTCGAGTTGTTGCCGAACTGGTCTTGGGAGTTGACCACCGGCTGGGTGGCGAACACGGCCCCGGCCGTCGCATTGGCCGGTTGCGTTGTGAAGGTCAGTTGGGTGACCGGACCGGGCAGGACGGTCAGGATGCCCGAGTCGGTGGTGGTCAGGGCGGCGGAAGGGGCGTGAACCTTGGCGGTGCCCACGATGTGACCGGTGAAGGTGGCGCTCTTGCTATCACCGGCCGGGACCAGGTCGCTGCCGAGCACCCCGCCCGTAACGCCGGTCAATGACCAGGAATCGGCGGCGACGTTGGCGACAAAGTTACTGAAGGCATCGCGGGTGACGGCATAGACGGTGATGGAGTTGCCGGCGATGATGTTCTGGGCCGCGACAATGGCGCCGGTGCCGTTGGCTGCCGTCTCAACGCGCACCATCGCGGCGTTGGCGACGTTGACCGTCTCGACCTGGGTCGCCGAGGTGAGGGTGGTGGGCGAGGTGGTGGCCGCCGTGATGGTCGGAGTGCCCGCGACGGTGTCCTTGTAAAGGAAATTGGTGGAGTTTTGGCCGATGGCGTTGGTGATGCTCGTGATGGTCGCCGTGTCGGCCAGGTTGCGGAATATGCCGCCGCCCGAGGTGGAGTTCAGGGTGATGATCCGTGCGGCGGTGGCGTTGGTGGGATTGCCGCCGGCATCCTGGATCTGGACGGTGACGGCGCTGGAGCTGACGCCGGCGGTCAGGGACTGGGGCGCGGTGATGAGGGCCAGCTTGCTGGGCGGTCCGCCGACGACGGTCAGGGTGCCCGAATCGGTGGGGGTCAGGGCGCCCGAGGTGGAACGCACGGTGGCGGTGCCCATCAGGTGGGCGGTGAAGACGGCGCTCTTGCTGTCGCCGGCGGGGACCAGATCTCCGGCAACCACACCCCCGGTCTGTATCGGCAGGGACCAGGCATCGGCGGCGACGTTGGCGACAAAGTTGTTGAAGGCGTCGCGGCTGATGGCGTAGTTGGTGATCGAACTGCCCGCCGTGACGTTCTGCGCGCCCACCACCGTGCCGCCGCCGTTGGCCGCCGTTTCGACGCGGACCACGGACGCCGCCGCCGGACTGACGGTAACGACACTGGAAGTGACGGAGGTCAAGGCGCTGCTGGTAAATGCGATGGTGATGTTGGTGGCGACCAGATGCGAGAGGTCGGTGTAGGTGGCGACGCCGGCCACCGCGGCCAGACCGGTGGTGCCCTGCAACGTTCCGGTGCCGGCACTGCGCGTGGCGGTCACGGTCAAGGTGTCGGCGCTGCGCAAATTATTGAAGGCATCCTGAATCTGAATGACCGGCTGCTGGGCAAAGATCTGTCCGGCGGTGGCGCTGGCCGAAGGCTGGGTGGCGATGACCAGCTTGCTGGCGGCGCCCGGACTGACGGTGAAGACGGAGCTGGTTTCGCTGGTCAGGCCGTTGGTGGAGGTGGCGGTCAATTGCTTGTCGTTGCCCGCCGTGTCAATGCGCAGGTTGGTGAAAGCGCCGGTGCCCTTGCCACCTGAGAGGCCGATATTGGTGATGGTGGTGCCCTGCAACGGGCCGGTGCCGGCGGTCAGGCTGACGGTGATGTTGGCGTTGGCGGGCAGGCCATTGGTCGAGTTGTTGCCGAACTGGTCTTGGGAGTTGACCACCGGCTGGGTGGCGAACACGGCGCCGGCCGTCGCATTGGCCGGTTGCGTTGTGAAGGTCAGTTGGGTGACCGGACCGGGCAGGACGGTCAGGATGCCCGAGTCGGTGGTGGTCAGGGCGGCGGAAGGGGCGTGAACCTTGGCGGTGCCCACGATGTGACCGGTGAAGGTGGCGCTCTTGCTATCACCGGCCGGGACCAGGTCGCTGCCGAGCACCCCGCCCGTAACGCCGGTCAATGACCAGGAATCGGCGGCGACGTTGGCGACAAAGTTACTGAAGGCATCGCGGGTGACGGCATAGACGGTGATGGAGTTGCCGGCGATGATGTTCTGGGCCGCGACAATGGCGCCGGTGCCGTTGGCTGCCGTCTCAACGCGCACCATCGCGGCGTTGGCGACGTTGACCGTCTCGACCTGGGTCGCCGAGGTGAGGGTGGTGGGCGAGGTGGTGGCCGCCGTGATGGTCGGAGTGCCCGCGACGGTGTCCTTGTAAAGGAAATTGGTGGAGTTTTGGCCGATGGCGTTGGTGATGCTCGTGATGGTCGCCGTGTCGGCCAGGTTGCGGAATATGCCGCCGCCCGAGGTGGAGTTCAGGGTGATGATCCGTGCGGCGGTGGCGTTGGTGGGATTGCCGCCGGCATCCTGGATCTGGACGGTGACGGCGCTGGAGCTGACGCCGGCGGTCAGGGACTGGGGCGCGGTGATGAGGGCCAGCTTGCTGGGCGGTCCGCCGACGACGGTCAGGGTGCCCGAATCGGTGGGGGTCAGGGCGCCCGAGGTGGAACGCACGGTGGCGGTGCCCATCAGGTGGGCGGTGAAGACGGCGCTCTTGCTGTCGCCGGCGGGGACCAGATCTCCGGCAACCACACCCCCGGTCTGTATCGGCAGGGACCAGGCATCGGCGGCGACGTTGGCGACAAAGTTGTTGAAGGCGTCGCGGCTGATGGCGTAGTTGGTGATCGAACTGCCCGCCGTGACGTTCTGCGCGCCCACCACCGTGCCGCCGCCGTTGGCCGCCGTTTCGACGCGGACCACGGACGCCGCCGCCGGACTGACGGTAACGACACTGGAAGTGACGGAGGTCAAGGCGCTGCTGGTAAATGCGATGGTGATGTTGGTGGCGACCAGATGCGAGAGGTCGGTGTAGGTGGCGACGCCGGCCACCGCGGCCAGACCGGTGGTGCCCTGCAACGTTCCGGTGCCGGCACTGCGCGTGGCGGTCACGGTCAAGGTGTCGGCGCTGCGCAAATTATTGAAGGCATCCTGAATCTGAATGACCGGCTGCTGGGCAAAGATCTGTCCGGCGGTGGCGCTGGCCGAAGGCTGGGTGGCGATGACCAGCTTGCTGGCGGCGCCCGGACTGACGGTGAAGACGGAGCTGGTTTCGCTGGTCAGGCCGTTGGTGGAGGTGGCGGTCAATTGCTTGTCGTTGCCCGCCGTGTCAATGCGCAGGTTGGTGAAAGCGCCGGTGCCCTTGCCACCTGAGAGGCCGATATTGGTGATGGTGGTGCCCTGCAACGGGCCGGTGCCGGCGGTCAGGCTGACGGTGATGTTGGCGTTGGCGGGCAGGCCATTGGTCGAGTTGTTGCCGAACTGGTCTTGGGAGTTGACCACCGGCTGGGTGGCGAACACGGCGCCGGCCGTCGCATTGGCCGGTTGCGTTGTGAAGGTCAGTTGGGTGACCGGACCGGGCAGGACGGTCAGGATGCCCGAGTCGGTGGTGGTCAGGGCGGCGGAAGGGGCGTGAACCTTGGCGGTGCCCACGATGTGACCGGTGAAGGTGGCGCTCTTGCTATCACCGGCCGGGACCAGGTCGCTGCCGAGCACCCCGCCCGTAACGCCGGTCAATGACCAGGAATCGGCGGCGACGTTGGCGACAAAGTTACTGAAGGCATCGCGGGTGACGGCATAGACGGTGATGGAGTTGCCGGCGATGATGTTCTGGGCCGCGACAATGGCGCCGGTGCCGTTGGCTGCCGTCTCAACGCGCACCATCGCGGCGTTGGCGACGTTGACCGTCTCGACCTGGGTCGCCGAGGTGAGGGTGGTGGGCGAGGTGGTGGCCGCCGTGATGGTCGGAGTGCCCGCGACGGTGTCCTTGTAAAGGAAATTGGTGGAGTTTTGGCCGATGGCGTTGGTGATGCTCGTGATGGTCGCCGTGTCGGCCAGGTTGCGGAATATGCCGCCGCCCGAGGTGGAGCTCAGGGTGATGATCCGTGCGGCGGTGGCGTTGGTGGGATTGCCGCCGGCATCCTGGATCTGGACGGTGACGGCGCTGGAGCTGACGCCGGCGGTCAGGGACTGGGGCGCGGTGATGAGGGCCAGCTTGCTGGGCGGTCCGCCGACGACGGTCAGGGTGCCCGAATCGGTGGGGGTCAGGGCGCCCGAGGTGGAACGCACGGTGGCGGTGCCCATCAGGTGGGCGGTGAAGACGGCGCTCTTGCTGTCGCCGGCGGGGACCAGATCTCCGGCAACCACACCCCCGGTCTGTATCGGCAGGGACCAGGCATCGGCGGCGACGTTGGCGACAAAGTTGTTGAAGGCGTCGCGGCTGATGGCGTAGTTGGTGATCGAACTGCCCGCCGTGACGTTCTGCGCGCCCACCACCGTGCCGCCGCCGTTGGCCGCCGTTTCGACGCGGACCACGGACGCCGCCGCCGGACTGACGGTAACGACACTGGAAGTGACGGAGGTCAAGGCGCTGCTGGTAAATGCGATGGTGATGTTGGTGGCGACCAGATGCGAGAGGTCGGTGTAGGTGGCGACGCCGGCCACCGCGGCCAGACCGGTGGTGCCCTGCAACGTTCCGGTGCCGGCACTGCGCGTGGCGGTCACGGTCAAGGTGTCGGCGCTGCGCAAATTATTGAAGGCATCCTGAATCTGAATGACCGGCTGCTGGGCAAAGATCTGTCCGGCGGTGGCGCTGGCCGAAGGCTGGGTGGCGATGACCAGCTTGCTGGCGGCGCCCGGACTGACGGTGAAGACGGAGCTGGTTTCGCTGGTCAGGCCGTTGGTGGAGGTGGCGGTCAATTGCTTGTCGTTGCCCGCCGTGTCAATGCGCAGGTTGGTGAAAGCGCCGGTGCCCTTGCCACCTGAGAGGCCGATATTGGTGATGGTGGTGCCCTGCAACGGGCCGGTGCCGGCGGTCAGGCTGACGGTGATGTTGGCGTTGGCGGGCAGGCCATTGGTCGAGTTGTTGCCGAACTGGTCTTGGGAGTTGACCACCGGCTGGGTGGCGAACACGGCGCCGGCCGTCGCATTGGCCGGTTGCGTTGTGAAGGTCAGTTGGGTGACCGGACCGGGCAGGACGGTCAGGATGCCCGAGTCGGTGGTGGTCAGGGCGGCGGAAGGGGCGTGAACCTTGGCGGTGCCCACGATGTGACCGGTGAAGGTGGCGCTCTTGCTATCACCGGCCGGGACCAGGTCGCTGCCGAGCACCCCGCCCGTAACGCCGGTCAATGACCAGGAATCGGCGGCGACGTTGGCGACAAAGTTACTGAAGGCATCGCGGGTGACGGCATAGACGGTGATGGAGTTGCCGGCGATGATGTTCTGGGCCGCGACAATGGCGCCGGTGCCGTTGGCTGCCGTCTCAACGCGCACCATCGCGGCGTTGGCGACGTTGACCGTCTCGACCTGGGTCGCCGAGGTGAGGGTGGTGGGCGAGGTGGTGGCCGCCGTGATGGTCGGAGTGCCCGCGACGGTGTCCTTGTAAAGGAAATTGGTGGAGTTTTGGCCGATGGCGTTGGTGATGCTCGTGATGGTCGCCGTGTCGGCCAGGTTGCGGAATATGCCGCCGCCCGAGGTGGAGGTCAGGGTGATGATCCGTGCGGCGGTGGCGTTGGTGGGATTGCCGCCGGCATCCTGGATCTGGACGGTGACGGCGCTGGAGCTGACGCCGGCGGTCAGGGACTGGGGCGCGGTGATGAGGGCCAGCTTGCTGGGCGGTCCGCCGACGACGGTCAGGGTGCCCGAATCGGTGGGGGTCAGGGCGCCCGAGGTGGAACGCACGGTGGCGGTGCCCATCAGGTGGGCGGTGAAGACGGCGCTCTTGCTGTCGCCGGCGGGGACCAGATCTCCGGCAACCACACCCCCGGTCTGTATCGGCAGGGACCAGGCATCGGCGGCGACGTTGGCGACAAAGTTGTTGAAGGCGTCGCGGCTGATGGCGTAGTTGGTGATCGAACTGCCCGCCGTGACGTTCTGCGCGCCCACCACCGTGCCGCCGCCGTTGGCCGCCGTTTCGACGCGGACTGCGGCGGTTGCTCCGACAACTTCCGTCAGCGTGCCGAAATTACTTCCAGTCGAGCCGTCGGCGGAGGTCGTGATGCCGTTGATGCCGGCGGTCCCGCCGCCGGTGCTGGGACGATAAATATGCCTGCCCGTGGCGAGGGGTGTGCCTGCCGTTGGGCGCACTTGAATTCCAGTGGTGCTGCCGATGGTGAGCGAATCGCCGGCGACGGCCGTGCCGGAAACGGTGAGTGTAACCGTGATATTCGACGAATCCGTCATGGCAACAGACGCGCTGGTGATGTTCTTGCTCGCAGTAAAACTGATGTCGGGAGTAACCGCAGTATTGAACTGAAAACCCGCGGGGACCCGGAGGACCAATGTCACCGCGCTGCCGTTTGTGAAATCGTTGCTTGCGCCCTCGGTGATGGTCATCGCGCCCAGCGTCGTCCACGCCGGCGCAGGGGCATTGGAGGCGGTGTCAGCCGAGAGGTTGCCGCCACCGGACGCGCCGGTCAGGCTGACGGTTGCGAAGGCGGAACTGGCCGTGGCCAAAAAAAGTCCGGCTGCCAGCGTGGATGATAGTGAGGAAGCTAATTTTTTCATGGCTACAAGGTTTCCGACGTATTTACATTCAACTGTTCCCGTTGAGGCATAAGGTTTCCGCCTCCGATAACTGCATAAACGACTGCATAATTTACCCGTTCACTTCTGGGCTGACATTGCGCAGACATGTGGCAAACCGCCAGATTCGCTCAAATTTTAACAACTAACATAACTAACAGAAACGGGCCGAAACGAAACGGATTGGGGACACATTGCGGTAATTGAGGGGTGGATTGCGCCCGGGGCGGGGTGAAATTCCAGAAGAATTGCCTGAAAACAGGACAAATTTATTCCAACCTCGCCCGTAGCTTGATTAGATGGTGCCGACGGAGGGGGTCGAACCCACACATCCTCACGGATACCAGATTTTGAGTCTAGCGCGTCTGCCAATTCCGCCACGTCGGCACGTGGCCGCCTAATATATTTCAGCACCCGCCGAAGTAAATCAATTTCAATCATGACAGTATTTTAATTCGGGTGCGTCGCTGCCGCGGCGCACGAGGGTGCAGCCGCGCCGCCGCCAAATTGAAAATTTCAACGCGCGGAATCATTTTGCCTTGAGCCGCAACTGTGGCTTAATAAACGCAATGATCGCCAAACGAGTCATTCCGTGCCTCGACGTTCACGACGGCCACGTCACGCGCGGCGTCCGGTTCGGCAAAGCCGAGGCGGGCGAACTCCGCAACGTCGGCGACCCTGTCGCGCTCGCGCTCCGCTACAACGAGCAGGGCGCGGACGAAATGGTCTTCTTCGACATCACCGCCACCGCGCATGGCCGGGCGACGATGGTGGATGTGATTCAACGCGCCGCCGACCAATGTTTCATGCCGCTCACCGTCGGCGGCGGCATCAAGTCCGTCGAGGACATGTTCACGATGCTGCGCGCCGGCGCGGACAAGATCAGCATCAACTCCTCGGCGCTGGCGAATCCGGACCTGATTCGCGCCGGCGCCGAAAAATTCGGCAGCCAGTGCATCGTCGTCTCCATTGACGCGAAAAAGATTGCGCCGGACAAATGGGAAGTTTTTTCGCACGGCGCGCGCAAGCCGACCGGGCTGGACGCCGTCGAATGGGCCAAACGCGCCGTGTCGTTCGGCTCGGGTGAAATTGTGTTGAACAGCATTGACGCCGACGGCACCAAGGCGGGTTTTGATCTGGTCATTACACGGCGCATCAGCGAAGCGGTGGGCGTGCCGGTGGTGGCGAGTGGCGGCGCGGGCAGCCTGGAGCACATGGCTGAGGTGCTGCTCGAAGGCAAGGCGGACGCCGTCCTCGCCGCGAGCATTTTCCATTTCGGCACCTACACTGTCGGCGACGTGAAGCGGTTTTTGGCGAAGAAAAAAATTCCGGTGAGACTGTAGCAGCCGACGTAAGGAGGCTCTGACTTTTCCGAATTATAATGAGCCTCCTCACGTCGGCTGCTACGGGAAAAGTCCAGCAACTTGCGAATCTGCCGGAATATCGTAACCTTCAAATCCGCTTGGCAGTCGCGGTTCATTCTGTTCTATTGGCCGCGCCGAATGAGAAAATTGCCCGCCATCGCCCCGCTGATTTTTTTTGTCGCGGTTTTTCCCTTCGTTTCTTTGGCGCAACAGGAAGAGTCGTGGGAAATCCAGGCGCTCAATCGAATCATTCCCGGTTTGCCGGAAGGCGGCTTTGAATACGACCTGGCGTCGGGCCTGGCGCACGGCACCAACGGCATCTACGTGAAATACGGCAACGCGACGCTCTCGGCGGACAGCGTGGCGTTGAACCAGCAGACAGGTGAGGCCGAGGCTGACGGCCACGTGCGCATCGAGTCGGGCGACCAAATCTGGGTCGGCGAGCACATCCGCTACAATTTCAAGACGCACCAGATGCAGAGCGAGGAATTCCGCACCGGCAGACCGCCCGTGTTCGCAGCCGGGCGTGAATTGGAGGGCGACATTACCAATCGCACCTACAACGCGCGCCACGTGTTTGTCACGACCGATGACGTGAGCGACCCGGCAACACGCGTGCGCGCGAGCCGCACAAAAATCGTCCCCGGCAAATACGTCGAGATGTGGAACGCGATTTTGTTCGTGGATGGCGTGCCGGTGTTTTATTTTCCATATTACAAACGCAACCTCGGCCCGCGCGCGAACAACTTTAATTTTGTCCCCGGCTACCGCAGCGCCTACGGGGCGTATCTGCTGAACAATTACACCTGGTTTCTGGGCGACCACGTGGACGGCAAAATCCATCTGGACTACCGCGAACGCCGCGGCGTGGGGGCGGGGCCGGATTTGAATTTGCAACTGGGCCGCTGGGGCGACTTCGCGTTCAAGTATTATTACCTCCACGACAATGATTCCAGCAGAAGCATCAGCACAAACAGCTTCGCCAATCTGGGGACAATTCCCGAAAACCGGCAGCGTTTTTATTTCACCTGGCAGGCGACCCCGTTCACCAATTTGAACGTGAAGGCGCTCGTCAATTACCAAAGCGATCCACTGGTGCTGCACGACTTTTTTGAGGGCGATTATGGCGCAAACCCGCAGCCGAACACATTCACCGAGGTCAATAAATACTGGGAAAACTGGAGCCTGGACGCCGAAACCACGCCGCGCATCAACAATTTCTTCGACCAGGTCGAGCGGCTGCCCGACGTGAAGCTCACCGGTTTCCGCCAGCAGGTGTTCGGCACGCCCATCTATTACGAGAGCGAAAGTTCGGCGGGTTACTATCGGCGGGTGTTCGCCGCAGCAAATGAAGCGTTGTTCACCAAAGCCAACGGCACGCTGCCCGACTATTCCGCCGCGCGCGCCGACACGTATCACCAGTTGCTGCTGCCGTGGAAATTTTTCAACTGGCTGAACGTCACGCCGCGCGTCGGCGGGCGTTTCACGTATTACAGCCCGGAAACCGGTCCCGGCGGCATGAACGACGAAACCTTCCGCAAAGTCTTCAACACCGGCATTGATACTTCCTTCAAAGCCTCGCGCTTGTGGGCGGGCGCGACCAATTCATGGTTCGCCATTGACGGCCTGCGCCACATCATCGAGCCGTCGGTGAGTTACGTTTTCGTTCCCGACCCGAGCACGCCGCCGTCGCAACTGCCCCAATTCGATTCCGAGCTGCCCGGCCTGGAGATTCTTCCGATTCAATTTCCCGATTACAACGACATTGATTCGATTGACAGCCAGAACGTCATCCGTTTCGGCCTGCGCAACACGCTGCAAACCAAGCGCGACGGGCAACTCGACACTTTGCTGGACTGGAACGTCATGCTGGACTGGCGGCTCCGGCCCGACACCAGCACCAACGCGCTGCAAAACGGTTTGACCACGCTCGGCCCGCAAAAAACGTTCAACGACCTTTATTCCGCGCTCGCGTTCCGTCCGCGCTCGTGGCTCACGCTGGATTCGCAGGTGCGCTACGACATCAACGACGGCCACTTGAATCTCGCGTTCCATCAACTCACCTTCACGCCGAATGAGCGGTGGAGCTGGGGCCTCGGCCACTGGTATGTGCGCGGCGGTTTTCTCGGCAACGGGGCCGGCGGCGACAATTACATCACCAGCACCTATTTTTACCGTCTGAACGACAACTGGGGTTTTCGCGCCACCGACGATTTCGACGCGCAGAGCGGCCGCTTGCAGCAGCAGTTTTACACCCTCTACCGCGATTTCCGGAGTTGGACGGGCGCCCTGACTTTCCGCGTGGTGGACAACGGCACCGGTCCGGAGGATTTCACCATCGCCTTCAGCTTCTCGCTCAAGGCCAGGCCCAGGACGCACCTCGGCGACGACGCCGTCAACCCGTATAGCCTTGTCGGGGAGTGAAGTTATGCCCGCGGCAACGCCGGCAGCGAGATGCTGAACGTCGCGCCTTTTTTGACCTCGCTTTGCGCGGTGATGTTGCCGTCGTGTTCGTGGACGATGCGCTGGCAGATGGCCAGCCCCAAACCCGTCCCGCTTTTCTTGGTGGTGAAAAACGGCTCGAACAGGCGCGCCAGATTTTCCGGCGGAATGCCCATGCCGGTGTCCTGGATGTGAATGCGCAGGCGCCGTTCGCCCGGTTTTTCCCCGGCGATTTCCGTGCTCACCGTCAGCGTGCCGTTCATCCCCAGGGCTTCGATGGCGTTGAACAGCAGATTCATGAACGCCTGCTGCAACTGGTATTCGTCGCCGCTCACGGTGTCCGGCGCGGCGGCGTAACGGCGGTCGAGCGAAATGAATTTGCCCTTGATCTGGTGTTCGACGAGCCGCAGTGAATGGTCCAGCAATTCATGCACGTGGACGGTGGCAAATTCATTTTTGCCCGGCGCGGCAAACCGCAGCATCTGGTTCACCAGTGTGTCAATCCGCCGCAACTCGCGCCGGACGGTTTCTGAAAACTCCCGGTCTCCGCCGCTTTCCAGCAGCCGGCCAACGAAGGTGTTGACGGCGACCAGGCTGTTTTTGATTTCGTGCGCCATGCCCGCCGAAAGCAATCCGAGGCTGGCCAGCCGGTCGAGCCGCCGCATGCTCTGTTCCGAAACCGGCGTGGCGTCCCACGGACTGGAACCTTTCACGCCGCCGGTTTTTTTCGTCGAATCGTTCGCTGGCATATCAAAGCCAATCCCCCCCGCCTTCGGCATTTGAATCAATGAATGCGGCGATGTTAACCCGATAATGCGCCGTGACCAGCAAAAAAAGTGGGTTAAATCGGCTGGTATTTGGGCGTTGGACGATTACGCTGTTTTCGCCGATGAAAAAAACTTTCGACAGCATCGAATCCGTCATTGCGGACATCCGCCGGGGAAAAATGGTCATCGTTGTGGATGATGAAGACCGAGAAAACGAGGGCGACCTCATCATGGCCAGCCAGCACGTCACGCCCGCCGCCGTCAATTTCATGGCCCGGTTCGGGCGCGGGCTGATTTGCGTGCCGGCGACCGCCGGACGGCTGCAACAACTCGGCATTGACCGCATGGTGCATCAGAACCGCGAGAGTTTCCGCACCGATTTCCAGGTGAGCGTGGACGCCGCGCGCGGCATCACCACCGGCATCAGCGCCGCCGACCGCGCCAAAACCATTCAAATCATGGCGTCGCCGACCGCCGTGCCGGAGGATTTGGCGCAACCCGGCCATGTTTTTCCGTTGCGCGCGCGGCCCGGCGGCGTGCTGCAACGCGCCGGCCACACTGAGGCGGCGGTTGACCTCGCGCAACTCGCCGGGCGGCGCCCCATCGGCGTGCTTTGCGAAATCATGAACGATGACGGCTCGATGGCGCGTCTGCCGGAATTGAGAAAATTCGCCCGGAAACATCGCCTGAAAATCGGCACCATCGCCGACTTGATTGAATACCGGCGCACGCGCGAAAAACTGGTCGAACGCGTCGAGACCGTGAAGCTGCCGACGGATTACGGCGATTTTGATCTGGTGTTGTATCACTCGCGCCCGGACGGGCAGCATCATCTGGCGCTCGTCCACGGCGACGTGGCCGGACACGACAAAGTTCTCGTGCGCGTCCACAGCGAATGCCTGACCGGCGACGTGTTCGGCTCGCGCCGCTGCGATTGCGGGTCGCAACTGCATCAGGCCATGCGGCAGATTGCCGGGGCCGGTCGCGGCGTGATTGTCTATATGCGGCAGGAGGGCAGGGGCATCGGCCTGCCGGCGAAAATCAAGGCCTACAAATTGCAGGAGCAGGGCTACGACACCGTCGAGGCCAACCAGAAACTGGGTTACGACATGGATTTGCGCGAATACGGGCTTGGGGCGCAAATCCTCGTTGACCTCGGGCTGAAAACCATCCGGCTGCTGACGAACAATCCAAAAAAAGTCGTCGGGCTGGAGGGATACGGACTGAAAATTGTCGAGCAGGTGCCGATTCGCGTGAAACCCAATCCCCACAACGAACGGTATTTGAAAACGAAGCGGACGAAGATGGGGCATTTATTGTGAACAGGTGAAGACCGAAACTTCTTTGACTCGAAAGGCAAGAACACTTTTGTTGGTTGCAATTGGGACGCTGATTGTCATTGTCATGACTTGCTGCTTTCGGCGAGACATTCTCGTCGCGTATCACAAAAACAGATTGTGGGCGGCAGCGCGGAACAACTGGTATGTGACTTACCAAGGGCCAACACCAACTTTGCTTCAGCAACTCAAATTCAACCTTTTCAGAATCAACAGCGCTACCATGTCAGATGCAATACAGCGGCATGAGGATGCCTTGGTAGAATTAGGCTACCTCCATAAGCAACAATTTGAATTTACCAGGCCTCTTTGGGGTGGGACGAATAAACCGTTCAATTACTATGCGACTAATACGTTTTCCATACAAACTTGTTGGTCAGTTGCGTTTGTCGCGACCAACAAAATTGAAGTTTTAGCTCCGCTTGAGGACATGCCAAAGTGGGAAAAGTTGGTTGCTGATTTTAACCGCTAGTTCGATTTAGAAACATCCCGAAATTCCTCAATACCAAAACGGCTCGCACCAACGGCTCGTACGGCGACCCTCCCAATTGCTGACCTTTATTTAATTTGCCCAAGCACGGTAGTTGCTACAGACTCAAAATACTTTAACAAAGCATGGCCAAGCTTGTCGTCATCACCAAGGGACTGCCCGCGCTGTCGCACGAATTGGGCGGGAGCTGGGTGACAATCGGGCGCGCGGACACCAACACGTTCCAGATTGTCGAGTCGTCGGTTTCCGCCCGGCATTGCGAGGTGCGGTTGAAGGGCGACGAACTGGTCGTCCGCGACCTGCTTTCCACCAACGGCACGTTTGCCGGTGGCAAGAAAATCACCGAGGGCATCGTGAAAACCGGTGAGACGTTGCGTGTGGGCGAGGTGGAATTGCGTTTTGAAGCTTCAGCGGACTCACCGGGCGCATCATCTGTCACCAAGATGCTCGTTGCGGGGGTATCGCCCAAATCCGCATCGGCGACCGCGCCGCCATCGCCCCAATCTTTGCCGGCTGCGGCTGCCAGACCGGCCGGCCCGCCGGCCGTCGGCGGCGAATCGGCCAAAAAATATCACGTGCTGTTCGTGGACGACAGCATGGCCTTGCTGGAGACGTTCGGCGAGTTGTGTTCCGTCCTGTCCAACCAGACATGGGAAATTTATTCCGCCACGACCGCGGACCGGGCGCTGGCCATTTTGCAGGAAGCGCCGATGGACCTCGTCGTGCTGGACATCGGGATCCCGATGGTGGACGGCATTCAGTTGCTCGGCATCATCGTCCGGCGTTATCCCGGCATCAAGCTGGCCGTGATGACCGGCCACGCCACGGAAAGCAACCGCGCGGCTTGCCTTTCAAGCGGCGCCGAACTGTTCATCGAGAAGCCGGTTTCCGCCGCCGGCATCAAGATGGTTTTCAACCTGCTGAACGATCTGGTGTCGTGGGCGCACCGCGAGGGCTTCAGCGGCGCGCTGCGGCAGGTCGGCCTGCAGGAAGTTATCCAGATGGAATGCATCGGACGCCGCTCTTCAATCCTTGACATCCGCAACCCGCAGATGCGCGGCCAGATTTACATCGAGGCCGGGGCCATCATTCATGCCACGGTGGGAACGCTGACCGGCGAGCAGGCGGTTTACCGGCTGTTGTCCCTCAAAGGCGGCGAATTTCAGGTGAACCCGTTCCAGGCACCGCCCCGGCGCACGGTGCAAATCGGCTGGGAAAACCTGTTGATGGAAGCCGCGCGCGCCAGCGATGAAGAAACCGTCTTGATCACCAAACCGCCCGCGCCCCAGCCGCCTCCGTCGGCCTCCGCGCCCGCTCCCAAACCCGCGTCGCCGGAACAGGCTTCCCTCAAGACTCCACCATCCGCGGCGGAAGGACAGCACGTTGCCATGGGCGATGACATCGTCGTGGTCGCCACTTACGACGGCAAATGGAATCCGGCGGACAGTTCCAAGAAATAGCCTGCGGTTCCAAATTACATGTCCCGCCGTGCCGGGTGAGCCCTCGCCGGGTTCGATTTTTAGCCTTGCTGCTCTGATACTTTAACGCGCCTGTTAATATAACCTGTTTATGGTCAGTATTAAAGAAAGATTGCGTAATTCCAAAAATGCCATAAAAATGCCAATAAATGTGTTGTGCGTTTTTGGGCGGGGAAGGATTATTTGCCGCGCAAACGGAACAACAACGCACTCGAATCTTATGAAGAGACAAAAGCTGATTTTGTGGAGCGCGGCGGCGCTGGTCGGCGCGTGCCTGTTCGGCTCCGGCCTGACGCCGGTTCAGGCCCAGCCGCCGTCGAAAACGGATTCCGCGCCATCAACCACCAATTCCGTGGCGCCGAAAGCCCAACCGGCGGCTCCGGAGACAAAGAAGGTTGTGGTGAAGAGGCAGCTCACCGGGGCGGAACTTTACTCGATGCATTGCAACCGGTGCCATCCCGAGCGATACCCCACCGAGCGGACGGCGGCGCAATGGAAAACCATCATGCTCCACATGCAGGTGCGCGCGAACGTTCCCGTGGAGCAGTCAAAGCTGATCCTGCAATTCCTCCAGGAAAACAGCGGCCGTTGAGCGTCCCGTCAACCCCTTGAATCACGAATGAAAAAGACAATGAAAACACGCCGCGGGATGTTTGGACTGGTGGCCGCGGGCTGCGTCCTGTGGATGGCGCTTCCGCCGCGGGCGACGGCAGAGGTGAGCGATGCTGACTTCAACGCCTTGAAGGAGACGGTGCAGAAATTGAGCGAGCAGGTCCAGAGTTTGCAGCAGACGAACGTCATCCGGGAGCAGACGCATGAGAAAGACATGCAACAAATCCAGCAGCTTCAGGAGAAGCTGGCCGAAACCCAACAAATCGCCACGAACGCGGAACAGGAAAGCATCGAGGCGGCGCAGGCGCAACCGCTTCCCCGGCAGCCCATTGACGAGGCCACCGTCAACCACAACTTCCAGATTCTGGGTGACGCGGAGTTTCAATACGACAAGGCGGCGGGCCAGCACGGGACATTTATGCTGGCTGATTTTGCGCCCATTTTTCTGTATCGCGGCGGGGACAATATTTTGTTTGAAGCCGGCTTTGATTTCATTCTCCAGAACAATGGCGGGACACCAGGGACGCTTACAGACTCCGCCGGCAATCCCGCGCTTGACAATGCCGGCAACCCGATTCCGATCAGCAACAGCCCGGGCTATACGACCACGGTCAATTTGAGTTTTGCGCAGTTGGATTATGTGATGAACGATTACATGACGTTGTGCGCCGGAAATCTGTTGCTGCCGCTCGGGACCTACAGCGAACGGAGCGCGGGCTGGTTGAACAAGCTTCCGGACAGTCCGCTGGCGGTCGGTCTGATTCCCGGCACCGGCATCGGAGCGGAGTTGCGCGGGGCGGTTCCGCTGGGGGACGCCGGCAAATTCCTCAACTATGCGGTGTATGGAGTGGACGGGCCGGGTTCGGCGGACGGGACCGGAACCGCCAGTCAGCTTGATATCGCGGGTGGGAACGTGGGTTTTAGATCCGATGGCGTGGTGGCGAATCTGCACGGCCAGCCCTCCGGGGGCGCGCGCCTGGGTGTCTTCATGCCATTCAAGCCTCATTACGATCTGGAACTGGGAATCTCCGGCCAATCGGGTGAATGGGACAACGCGGGAACCCATCTCTGGTCGGCGGGTGTGTTCGATGCGGCCCTGCACTTGGGGGCCAACTTTGAGGCGAAGGGCGAATATATCTTGAGCCGCTATGGAAGCGACGACATGGGTCTCATCCATCAGCAAGGGTGGTATGCGCAGGCCAGCTACAAGCTGGCGGGATTAAATCTGGAGTTGCCGGTAATCAACAACACTGGAGCTCGTGGGCCGCTACGATTCCCTGCATGACGGGTTTGGAAACAAAACCCAGCGATATACCGCAGGTTTCATTTACTATATCACGAACACACTGCTCTTCGAGGGTGACTATGAGTTTCTCCACAGCAACGATCCTTCCCAGGTTGACCAGCTCATTCTGCAGCTTTCCTACGGATTTTAGGACCCGCGATGACAGTTGTGATTGATTAAACAAACCAAGAGCAGGTATGCATACATTTCCAATTCCCGACAAGCCGCGGCGGATTCGTTTGATCTGGCCGTGGATGACGGCGGCGCTCGGGTGCCTGGTAATTGCCGGGGCTTCGCCACAAAACACATCCTCCACAACACCCGAAGAAAATCCGGCGCGTCAGGGCGAAGCGACAAATCAAGCGCCCACCTACCTCCGCGACATCCAGCCGATCTTCATGGGGAATTGCTCCCGCTGCCACAACCAGCAGTCCCGGTTTGTTTACGACTGGCTGGATTATAAAACCGCCTACGCCGATCGTTGGGAGATCAAAAGGCGGATCTGGGACAGTTGGAAAGGAACATATTACAAGGAGGCCATGCCGGTTGCCAACAGCCCTGAATCACTGGCGCTCACCGACGAGGAACGGTTGACAATCCGGAAGTGGGTGGACGACGGCGGTCTTCGCGGTGTGCCCCCGCCGCCCGGCGCCGCCAAATCGAAAGCCGAGCGGATTGAACTTGGCCGGCGGCTGTTCACTTCCATTTGCGCGGCGTGCCACCAGCCCACGGGCATGGGACTCCCGAAAATGTTTCCACCTTTGGCAGGCTCGGATTATTTAAATGCCGACAAAAACCGGGCCGTAAAAATTGTCATCTTTGGCCGGCAAGGCGAAGTGGTGGTGAACGGGCAGAAATTCAACAACAGCATGCCGTTGTTCCCGCTCACCGACCAGGATGTCGCGAATGTCCTGACCTTCGTTTACAATTCATTCGGCAACTCCGGCCTTGAGGTGACACCCGAAGAGGTAAAGGTTCTCCGCGCCCAGCCGCCGGAGCCATCCGGCCCCGCTCCGGCAAAAAGCGTCTTTGAGTGAAGCAGTTCAAGGATGCTGGGACCACCACTGTCAGTGGAAACGGCAACAGGGCGGTGAAGATTGGCGACGGGACAGTCGCGGACACGAAAAAAGTCGGGCGCGGCGACGCCCGGATGCATGAGGGTGGTTGCCATTCTCCGGTATTGCATCAATTTGAGTTTTGGTGGGGCGAGCGTCCCCGCGAGCCGGCTTGTCAGTAGCCTCGCCCCACCGAAATTGATACAGCACCCGTTCTCCCGCAGTATTGCCACGGAGGACGGGTTCGTGGTTTAATGCCCCGCGATGCTTCGCAGAAATCAACCAAAGGAAACGCAAATGCGCAGCGGCTCGTTTGCCATTGTCGCGTCGCGCTACAACGCGCGTTACGTGGACTCGATGCTGCGCGCGGCCAAGACGGAGTTGTGGCGCGCCGACGTTTCAAGTATCCAAATTGTCCGTGTGCCGGGTGCGTTTGAAATCCCCGTGGTAGCCAAACGCCTCGCCCGTGCCGCCCGACTCTCAACTCTCAACCCTCAACTCTCAGCAATTATTTGTCTGGGCGTGATCCTGCGCGGCGAAACGGTCCACGCCGCGCACATCGGCGAGGCCGTGAGCCGCGCGCTCATGGAAATCCAGCTCGCCCATGAAATCCCGGTCATTCACGAGGTGCTGCTTCTGGAAAACGAGGCGCAGGCGCGTGTGCGCTGCCTGAATCCCAAACACAATCGCGGGGCGGAGGCCGCGCAGGCCGCGCTGGCGATGGCGCGGGTGATGAAAAACCTGAACCGCGAAAGCGCAGGGTGAACTTCCAGCGATGCCTTATTTTGCCATTTTGCTGATCGCCGCGTTCGCGGCTTTCTTTTACCGCGCTGCGGAATTCGAGAACGAATCACGCCTGTTATGGTGCGGCTTGTCCCTGGTGATTTCCCTCGTGACCCTCTTCTACCTTCATTGGGGCTGGCTCGGAATCTTGCTCGGCCAGGCCGGACTTTTTGCGGGCATCACCATTTTCCGGATCACGCGAAAGTCGTGAGGGAATGCTGGAACGGAAGGTGAAATCATAAACGGCGTGGTAGCTGGATTTCGTTCACATTTGGGGCAGTCCTCCTTGTTGTGTCCATCGGGGTCGCGTATGCGAATTTGTTGTTCTGATTGAATTTATCGCTTGCTCGAAGTAGTTTTGTGAAATCTCACCAAAGGCCGATATTTTTAAACTCTTTCCTTGCTGCCGGTGATTCCAGAGGCTTTTCCCCGACGCAGAAAGATATGCGCAAGTGGGCTGATTTGAACGCCGGCGATTAGCCGCCGTCAAACAAACGGGGAAGACGATGAGCGCTTGTGAAATTTTTCACAACGGGCTTGCCGCTGATTAGCGCGGATGATAAACTGCATCCGCAATTTTGAATTTTCAAAAAATATGAAAGGCATGAAATTCTCTCCGGTCCTTTTGTTGAGCGCGATGCTGGCCGTCGCGCCGGCCGCGCGCGCGGCGGACATCATTGGCAACATCACCCTCAAGGGCACGCCGCCGCCGGAAGCGGATATCGGCCCCAAAATGACCGAGGCCAGTCCAGACTGTGCCGCGATGTATGCTCCGGGCAAATTGCCCACGACGCATTTTTACGTCGTCGGGCCCAAGGGCGAATTTGCCGACGTGGTTGTTTCGCTGAAGGGCATGGACGGCAAATCCACCGGCGCGAGCGCGCCGCCCGCCGTGCTCGACCAGAAAGGCTGCGTCTATTCGCCCCAAATCCTGGCGATCCAAACCGGACAGAAGCTCATCGTCAAAAATTCCGATACCTGCGTCCACAACGTCCATTGCACGCCGGCCGCGGCCGGCAATGAGGAGCACAACGACGTGCAGATGCCCGGCGGCGCGGACCTGACCTACACGTTCCCGAAGCCGGAGATGTTCCTGCGGTTCAAATGCGACGTCCATCCGTGGATGTTCGCGTGGGTGAGCGTGATTGACAGCCCCTATTTTGCCGTCAGCGACAAGGATGGCAAGTTCGTCATCAAAAACGTGCCGCCCGGCAAATACACCGTCGAGGCCAACCACCGCAAGCTGGGTCCGCAGACGCAGGATGTGGAGGTGGCCGACAAGGATGTGACCGTGAATTTTACCTTTGCCGTGAAGTGACCATTTTGAGGCGGGGCGCCCGGCACGCGTGCCAGGGCTTTGTTTTCCGAAAGTGGACGCCAGCGCACAAACAACCAATGACCCGTGGCTGCACCGGTTCGCGGTGCTGACCGCCATCATCACCTTTTTTCTGCTCGGCATCGGCGGCCTGGTCACCAGCCACGAGGCCGGCATGTCCGTGCCCGACTGGCCGACGAGCTACGGCTACAACATGTTTGCGCTGCCGATTAAATTCTGGAAAGGCGGGGCATTCTTTGAGCACACACACCGGTTGCTGGCCTCCGGCGCGGGTCTTCTGACGACGATTCTCGCCGTCTGGATCTGGCTCAAGGACCCCCGGAAATGGATGCAATGGCTCGGCGTCCTCGGGTTTCTGCTCGTCGTCGCGCAAGGCGTGCTCGGCGGATTGCGCGTGACGCTGCACAGGGATTCGCTCGGCATTTTTCACGGCGTCCTGGCGCAATTGTTCTTCGTTTTGATTTGCGCGCTGGCGCTGTTCACCAGCCGTTGGTGGCAAGTATTGGAGCGCCGGCCTCCGGCACCGCGCGAAGAAAATTCGGCGGGCAAACACGCCGTGCCGGAGGCCGGCGCTCCGTTGCGCGGATTCGTCCTGTTCACAACCATTTTAATTTTTGTCCAATTGATTCTTGGCGCGACGATGCGGCACCAGCACGCCGGCCTGGCGATTCCCGATTTCCCGGCCGCCTACGGGAAAATCTGGCCGGACACGAGCGCCGCCGCCGTGGCGCGCTACAACGCCGACCGCATCGAGGTCATTTCCGCAAACCCAATCACGGCCTTTCAAATCATTTTGCAAATGGCGCATCGCATTGTGGCGTTGGCCATTTTCATCGGCGTCGCCGCGTGCGCGTGGCTGGCGTGGAACATTGGAGCGCCGGCCTCCGGCCCAGCGCGGGCGAATGCTGAAGGCCAGAAACACGCCGGACCGGAGGCCGGCGTTCCGATTGACCGGCGCATTTCGATTTTCTGGCTGGCGCTGATTGTGGGGCAGATTGCGCTCGGCGCGGCGACGATCTGGACGAACAAGGCCGCCGACGTGGCGACGGCGCACGTGCTGGTCGGCGCGCTTTCGTTCGCGACCGGCGCGTTGTGGTGCCTGATTGCCTTTGCCCACCCGGTATTGAGGGGGGTTGGAGCGCCGGGCACCGCCCCGGCACGAATGGGTGACGGCCCGAAAAACGCCGAGGCAGTGCCCGGCACTCCAATTTCCGGCGCGTTTGGCGCGCATCCGGCCCTGGCGGCAAACAAATGAAATGAAAGAAATCCCGGCGGGAATTTTAAGCACGGCCCCGGTCGCGGAAAAAAGCCGGACGGCGGTCTTTGCCGATCTGGTCAAGGCGCGGCTGACCACGCTGGTGCTGCTGACGACGCTCGCCGGGTTTTATCTCGGCTGGCGCGGCCCGATGAATTTCGTGTTGATGTTGCACTTGCTGGCCGCGACGGCGCTGGTCGCCTCCGGCGCGGCCGCGTTGAACCAGTTGCTGGAGCGCGAATACGACGCGAAGATGCGCCGCACGCAGGATCGTCCGCTGCCGTCGGGCCGGTTGCAGCCCGCGACCGTGATGCTTTTCGGCGGCGTGTGCGCGACGGCAGGGCTGATTTATCTCGCGCTGGCGGTGAACCCGCTCACGAGCGTCATCGGCGCGGTCACGCTGGTCAGCTATTTGTTCATCTACACGCCGCTGAAGCGCGTGACGTGGCTGAACACGAACATCGGCGCGGTGCCCGGCGCGTTGCCGGCGTTGATGGGTTGGACGGCGGCGCGCGGTGAATTGAGCGGTGAAGGCTGGTCATTGTTCGCGATTGTGGCGTTCTGGCAAATTCCCCATTTCATGGCCATCGCATGGATTTACCGGGACGAATACGCGCGCGCCGGTTTCAAAATGCTGTCGGTCGTCGAACCGGCCGGCCGCCGCACGGGAGAACAATCCGTGAGCCACACGCTCGCCCTGCTGGCGGTCAGTCTGTCGCCGTTTGTTTTCAAGCTTGCGGGGCCGGTTTATCTCGCGGGCGCGCTGGTGTTGGGCGCGGGGTATCTGTGGTGCGCGCTCCAGTTTTCGCGGCAACTCACGCTTGCGCGCGCGCGCCTGTTGTTTCTGGCGTCCATCCTTTATCTGCCGTTGCTGCTGGCCTTGATGGTTTGGGACAAGGTGAAATGAAAATGACAAACGTTGAAGCGTTAAAGCGTGAGGCGTTGAAGCGTGCTCAACGCGCGCTCCGCTTCAACGCTTCGACGCATTACGATTTAACAAATGGACACGACCGTTGAACAATTTCCGCCGTTCCGCGCCCACGAGGAGCATCATGGCCACGACGAACAGGTGCACGCTCATCACGACCCCGGCTTCTGGCGCGGCTATGTTTTTTCGAGCGACCACAAAATCATCGGCATTCAATACGGATTCACGGCGCTGTGCTTCATGCTGTTCGGATTTTTCCTGATGCTGCTGATGCGCTGGCAGATTGCGCATCCGGGCGCGCCGGTGCCGTTCATCGGCCCGCTGCTGGAAAAAGTTCTGGGACCGGCGATGGCTGGCAACGGCGCGATTTCCCCCGATCTCTACAATTCCTTTGGCGCGATGCACGGAACGATCATGGTCTTTCTGGCGATTGTGCCGCTGGCGTTCGCCGCGTTCGGCAACTACGTCGTGCCGTTGATGATTGGCGCGCCGGACATGGCGTTTCCCCGGGTGAACATGGCAAGCTATCAGGCATATTTTCTTGGCGGCGTCGTCATGCTGGTGAGTTTCTTCATCCCGGGCGGCGCGGCGCAGGCGGGCTGGACCTCGTATTCGCCGCTGGCCACGACGATCCCGACGCACGGACAGGCGTTCTGGATCATCGGCATGGTGCTGCTCATCTCGTCATCGCTGCTCGGCGCGGTGAATTTCATCGCCACCATCATCCAATTGCGCGCGCCGGGCATGACGTGGATGCGGCTGCCGTTTTTCGTCTGGGCGCAATTCGTGACGGCGTTTCTGCTGCTGCTCGCGTTCCCGCCGCTGGAGGCCGCGGGCATCATGCAGTTGATGGACAACCTGGCGCACACCAGTTTCTTCCTGCCGACGGGACTGGCCATCGGCGGCAAGCTGGCGAACGTCAGCGGCGGCGGCAGCCCGTTGTTGTGGCAGCATTTGTTCTGGTTCCTTGGCCATCCGGAAGTTTACGTCTTGATCCTGCCGGCGATGGGCATCGTCTGTGAAATCATCGCCAACAACACGCGCAAGCCGATTTGGGGTTATAAATCGATGGTGTATTCGGTTCTCGCCATCGGCTTCCTGTCGTTCATCGTCTGGGCGCATCACATGTATCTGACCGGCATGGGCACGAAAATTTCCGCGTTCTTTCAGACGACGACCATGGCGGTGTCCATCCCGTCGGTCATCATTCTGACGTGCCTGTTCATTTCGCTGTGGGGCGGCTCGATCCGGTTCAACACGCCGATGCTGTTCGCGCTGGCGTTTCTGCCGATGTTCGGCATCGGCGGCCTGACCGGCCTGCCGCTGGGTTTCAACGCCAGCGACGTCTATCTTCACGACACCTATTACGTCATCGCGCACTTCCACTACGTCGTCGCGCCGGGGACGATTTTTGCGCTGTTCGCCGGAATATATTATTGGTTTCCGAAAATGACCGGGCGGAAGATGAACGAGTTTTGGGGCCGGGTGCATTTCTGGTGTTCGTTCGCCTTCATGAACCTCGTTTTCATGCCGATGTTCGCACAAGGGATAAAAGGAATGCTGCGGCGCATGGCCGATGGCGGCGCGAATTATTCCGCCGCGCGCGTGCCAGGCGCGGTTGACACGCTGCCCGGTTCCATCATGGAACTGCACACGTGGATACTCTGGGCGGCGGTGGCGCTGGGCATCGCGCAAATTCCGTTCATCCTCAATTTGTTCTGGAGCATCAAGCACGGCGAGAAGGTTGGCGACAATCCGTGGCACTCGACCACGCTCGAATGGCAGACGCCCACGCCGCCGCCGCACGGCAATTTTGCCGAAACGCCGCACATTTTCCGCGGTCCTTACGAATACAGCCTGCCCGGCCGCGCCACGGATTTCACGCCGCAAAACGAACCGGAGATTTCAACGCCCGCGCCCATGCCGGTGAGCGCAATTGCTAAATGACTAATTCCTAAATCCGAATGACTAAAGAATCTCAAATGACAAATGACGAATACCGAACGGAGCTTCGACGCTCCTTCTGGCATTCGTCATTCGAGCTTCGTCATTGTTTAGTCATTATGGTTTTGCCATTAGTCATTCAAAGTTTAATTCCGCTTTCCGCTTTCCGTTTTTCGCTTTTTTGAACATGGAAATTCCCTATGCCATTCAGCCCCGGCCGGACACGGGCGTTTACAACGCCAAGATGGGCATCTGGCTGTTTCTCGCGTCCGAAGTCATGCTCTTCGGCGGCCTGTTTTCCGGCTACGTGCTGCTGCGCGTCGGCGCCGACCAATGGCCGCACGGCTGGCTCGACGTCCGCCTTGGCACCGCCAACACCATCATCCTCGCGCTCTCGGCCATCACAACGCTGCTCGCGTGGGCCGCATGCAAAGTCCGCGAGTTCGGCAAATTCAAGTTTTTCCACGCCTGCACGCTGCTGCTGGCGCTGTCCTTCCTCGGCATCAAAGGTTACGAGTATCACGACAAATGGATTCATTACGAAATCAAGCTTACCGACGGGCGCATCGCTGACGGGCACAGGATTGCGAGCGACGCGGACTCGGTGACGATTGAGGGCCGTTACGTGAACAACGAGAGCGAGCTTTACGATTTGCGGGCGCAGAAGAGCATCCCGCGCGACGAAATCAAAATCCCGCGCTCGCAAATCAAGTCCATGGAAAATTACGGTCCGTGGCACAACACGTATCTGGCGCTTTACTTCACGCTCACCGGCCTGCACGCGCTGCACATCATCGGCGGCAGCATCGTCATCGGCTACCTTTGGGGACCGGGCCGGCGGCTGTGGAAGACCAGCCCGGAACAGTTCACCAACCGCGTCGAAGTCTCCGGCCTGTTCTGGCATTTCGTGGATCTGGTCTGGATATTTTTGTATCCGGTCCTATATTTGACCTGAAGCTTTATGAGCGAATCGCATCCAGTTGATTTCAACCGCTACCTGCGCCGGTGCCTTTATGTTTTCATCGCGGTCCTGTGCGCCGTGTCGTTGATGATCTGGGCGTCGTATCTGCCGCAGGAGCACTTCAGTTGGGCGGTGAAAGTGGGGCTGATTCTGGCCGTTGCCTGCTGCAACGCTTTTGTTGTGGCCGGCTTTCTCATGCACCTGATTTCGGAAAAGAAAATGATTTACACCGTGCTTGGGTTCACCGTGTTTTTCGCCGCGGCCCTGATGTGGCTGACGGTCTATGCCATGCACGATTTTCCGGCGGGCACGACCCATTGATATGTCGCTGAAAACCTTCCATCTTATTTTCGTGACGCTGCTGACGACGCTGTCGTTTGGCTGCGCGACATGGGGTTTTGCCACTGGCCGGCCGCTCTTCGGCGCGCTCGGCATCGCCGCGGGGATTCTGGTCATTATTTACGGGATTTATTTTTTGAAGAAACTGAAAAAAATCAGCTACCTATGAAAACACTTCGTAAAACCCTGGTTGTGGGTGCGGCGCTCGCCGCGCTCGCGCCTTCCCATCTGTTTGCCTGCGCGGCGTGCTACGGCAAATCCGATTCGCCTCTGGCCAGCGGCATGAACTGGGGCATCTTCACCCTGCTCGGTGTCATCCTGACCGTGCTGACGTGCATTGCGCTGTTCTTTGTCCACGCCGTCCGGGGTGAGAGGGCGCAAAACAACAACGACCCGGCCCCGAAAAATCCCCCCGGCGTATGACCGAGTGGTTTGCGAATCATATTCTCGGGATGCCCGAGCTGGCCTCGAAAAACGGCGAGTCGGTTGACGCCCTGATTGTCTATGTCCACTGGCTCATGCTGGCGCTGTTCATCGGCTGGCTGGTTTACTTCGGTTACGCCGTCTGGCGTTTCCGCGCCTCGCGCCATCCCAAGGCCAATTACCACGGCGTCAAAAATCATGCGTCCAACTACATTGAACTGGGCGTCGTTGTGGCCGAGGCCGTCCTCCTGATTGGCGTGGCCATCCCGGTCTGGGCCAGGGCCGTGGACCATTTCCCGGACGCGAAAGACTCAACCGTCATTTATGTCATGGCGCAGCAATTCAACTGGAACATCCGCTACGCCGGCCCCGACGGCGTTTTCGGAAGGCAGGACATGAAATTCATCAGCGACACAAACGTTTTTGGCGTTGACCCGTCCGACCCGAACGGCAAGGACGACATCCAGACGCTCAACGATATCCACGTCCCGGTCGGCAAGCCGGTCATTGTGTATGTCAGTTCCAAGGACGTGATCCATTCGTTCAAAATTGTGGCCATGCGGACCTGTCAGGACGCGATTCCGGGGTTGCGGATTCCGTGCTGGTTCACGCCCGTGAAAATCGGACGCTATCAGGTCAACTGCGCGCAACTTTGCGGCAACGGTCATTCGGCCATGACGGGCGGCTTTCTGACTGTGGAAAGCCAGGCGGATTTCGACCAGTGGCTCAAATCCAAGAGCGCCACAGCCGCCAGCTTTGAATAAATTTGACGTGCCGGCGTGCGCATGACCAAATTGCGCCGGCATGGACGAAATATTTCAACGGCTCCCGCGGACGCTTTGGATCGGCATCGTGCTGTTTCTTGCCCTGCTGTGTGTCGTGTATGTGCTGTCGCTGTCAGAACTGAGCACCACGCACCGCCACCCCTTGCCCGTGATCGGCCGCGTTGCCGACTTCACGCTCACCAATCAGGACGGTCAGGTCACCACGCTCGCCGATTTGACGAATCATGTCTGGGTCGCCGACATCATCTTCACCCGCTGCGCCGGGCCGTGCCCCATCATCACCGGCTACATGAAATCGCTGGAGGACGCGCTGCCGCCGGCGAGCCGGGCGAAACTGGTGACCCTCACCACCGATCCCGATTACGACAAGCCAGCCATCATGAAAAAATACGGCGAACGCTTCGGCGCGGATTTCAACCGCTGGAAATTTTTGACCGGCACCAAGGTGGAAATCGCCGGCCTGGCGGGCGGCAGCTTGAAATTAAGCGCGGTTCCGGTGAAACCCGAAGACCAGACAAATGCGGCCGATTTGTTCATTCATACCACGATATTTGTCGCCGTGGACAAACACGCGCGCTTGCGCGGCATCTTTGAAACCGGAGGCGAGGGCATCGAATGGACCAATGTCCAACCGCGCATTGTCGCCACTGTGCGCCAACTCGAACGCGAGCGATGACTGCGATGTGCGCCCATGAGCCATGTTGGAGCGCCGGTCCCTGCCGCGCCGAAGCTTCCAAGCGCAGGCTGGTCCGACCCGGCGCTTTGGAGATGGTCATTGGCATCGAGCCGGGCCGGAGGCCGGCGCTCCCATGACCGTTCACGATCTGCCCGCCGTCAACGCCTCTCTCAACGGCTTGAGCGCGATTTTCCTGACCGCCGGATTTATTTTCATCCGCCGCAAAAACAAAACCGCGCACCGCAACTGCATGATTGCCGCGTTTGTAACTTCGATTTTCTTTCTGGCCTGTTACCTCACGTATCACGGCTACCTCGCGGTGTTTTTGCATCAAGGGCCGACGCGGTTTTTGAATCCGGCGTGGTTCCGCCCGATTTATCTGGCCATTCTGCTCACGCATACCGTGCTGGCTATGGTCATTGTGCCGTTGATTTTGGTGACGTTGAACCGCGCGCGGCTGCAGCGTTTCGAGCTGCACAAAAAAATCGCGCGCTGGACGTGGCCGTTGTGGATGTATGTTTCCGTGACGGGCGTGGTGGTTTATCTGCTGCTCTACCAGATTTTCCCGCAAACCAAACCGTAGCAGCCGACGTGAGGAGGCTCTAAATGTCCACCACCGCCAGCATCACAATTCACGAAAGCCAGTTTCCGGAAAACGTCCGGCGCGATTTGCTGGCATCGCTGCGCGCGCGGCGGGTGAACCACAAGTTTCATTACGACAGCGTCAAGCAAACCCAAAAATGGCTGGTACTGCACCAGGCGTATTCGCCAACGCGGAATGACGCGGATTGCCGGGCGGCGTATGAAAAAAGTTTCAAGGCTGCCGCCGAACAAATCAAAACGCGGAGCGTCCACTTCATCGGCCTTGGCTGCGGCGGCGGACAAAAGGATACCCGCCTGCTGAAATTGCTGAAAGCCCGCGGCAAGGCGGTTTTCTACACACCGTGCGATGTCAGCGCAGCGATGGTTTTGACCGCCCGCCAGACTGCGCTGGCAGTCGTGCCGGAGAAAAATTGTTTCCCGTTCGTCTGTGACTTGACGACGGCGGATGATTTGCCTTCAATTTGGGAGGGTTGCCGTGTCGGCGACCCAAACGATTTTGGGACGGCGACACGCCGTCCCTCCCAAAACGATGCGCGCATTTTGACGTTCTTCGGCATGATTCCGAATTTTGAGCCGGAGCAGATCTTGCCGAAGCTGGCGGCGCTGGTTCGGCCAGGGGATTTTCTGCTGTTCAGCGCGAACCTGGCGCCGGGCAAAGATTACGCCGCCGGGGTGAAAAAGGTTTTGCCGCAATACGACAATCCGCTCACGCGCGACTGGCTGATGACGTTCCTGCTTGATCTCGGTGTCGAGCGCAGAGACGGCCAGTTGCGCTTCAACATTGAAACTTGTAGGAGCCGACGTGAGGAGGCTCTAACTTCACCGTTAATTTCGGTGAAGCCAAGACAGAGACTCCTTACGTTGTCTCCTATGGGGGAGGAAGTTGGATTGAAACGGATCGTCGCCGGGTTTCGTTTCACGCGGGCGCGGCGGGTTGAAGTGGAAGATAAACGGTTTGATTTTCGCGCCGGCGAAACCATCCAGCTTTTCTTTTCGTATCGCTACACGCCGGAACGGGTTCGCAGGGTTCTTGCCCGCCACGGTCTGGAGGTTTGCCGGCGGTGGATAACCAATTCCGAGGAAGAAGGCGTTTTTCTTTGTCAAAAAGCCGGAGGGACGAGTTCCACGAGTCCCTAATTTTTGGGTTTTATTTTGGGACTCGTATAACTCGTCCCTCCGATTTAAAAAGTTTTCATCGTGTCCAGCACAGCCTTGATGCGCGGGACTTCGTGGGTGCGGAACAGGTCGGTTTTGCCCAGCGCGGCCAGCACGGCAAAGAACGGCTCGGCGCAGCGGACTTCGTCGCGGAAAAATTCAAAGGCGTGGGGCAGGGCGTGGCAGATGGGAAAGCCGAGCGTCCGCAGCCGGAACGAGTTCAGGAAGATGTTCATCTGGTGCCGCACGCGAACGGTGCTGTCCTGCAGGTTGCGGTAGTAAAAGCCGAGGCCGGGGTCCAGGAAGATTTTTTCAACGCCCTTGCGTTGCGCGATTTCAATCTGTCGCGAAAAATACCCGCGCATCGTTTCAATCGGGTCGCCCCGGAGATCAAAATCGCCCACTTCGCGGACGTTGTCGCCCTGCACGAAACAAATAATCACGGCGGCATCGTGCGCGGCCACCATCTTGAAGATTTCCCCTGAGGCCGCCGTTCCGGTGAGATTCAAAATGTTCGCTCCGGCTTCGAGTGACGCGCGCGTGATTTTTGGTGAATAGGTTTCGACCGAAACGATAACTTTTCGAGCGCGCAATTTTCTGATGACCGGCAGCAGCCTGGAATTTTGCGCGGCGGCGTTTGCCCGCGCGGCGTACGCGAGCGTGGATTCCGCGCCGATGTCAATGATGTCCGCGCCCTGCGCCGTCAAAATGTTTCCGCGTTGAACCGCCGCTTCCACTGTCAGACAAACGCTTTCGCGATACCATGAATCCGGCGAAAGATTGACGACGCCCATGACGGCGGGCTGCGAGTTGAATTTGAATTTTCTCCCGCCGATGGAAAATTCCTTCACGCGCGCGGACGCGGCGGCGCGATTTTTTTCCAAGAGTTCTGCGAGATTTTCCAGTTTCAGCATGGCGGAAGGAATCGTAAATCGAAAATCGCGAATCGTAAATGGAAAGTGGCGCGCCCGGCGCGAGTCGAACGCGCGACCACCTGCTTAGAAGGCAGATGCTCTATCCATCTGAGCTACGGGCGCAGCCGTTTGAACACTACCGGCGCGCAGTGTTGCGCGCAAGCGCGCTTGTCCGCATCATTTGCGGGCGGTGATTGAAAAGCCCGTGTTTTCCCAGGGCCGGCTGTGATGCCAGGCATTTTCATGGCCGGCTTTTGCCCGCCAGCGCCTCCTGAAACGGGAATGGTATCAATTGTATCATTTCCCGGAGACCGTGTCTCATTTAATGGCAAGCAACCGGATTCGTGCGGCCAACACCGGCACAACAAACTTTTCCCGACAAGGCATTCAACTTGCTCCTGAGCTAATGACCCAGTTGCTTCCGAGAGTCAGATTTTGGGTATGAAAACGATTGATGATCATGAAATGTCGTTGACCGAAGCCGCGCCGCTTCCGCAGGCTGGGCGTCCAAGAAAGTTTCCCGAAGCCCCCTCGGATGCGGCGAGCCTGAACGAGCAACTGGCGCGGGAAAACGTGCGGCTGGCGCGGGAGCGGGACCTGTTGCGCACCATCATTGACAATCTGCCGGATCACATTTACGCCAAGGACAGTCAGGGGCGGTTCGTGTTGAACAATCCGGCTCATGCGCGAGATCTCGGCGCCAAGTCGCCGGAGGAATTAAGGGGCAAGAGCGATTTCGATTTTTTCCCACGGGAACTGGCGGCGCAGTATTTTGCGGACGAGCAGAAGATCATCAAAACGGGCAGGTCCGTCATTAATCAGGAACAATACAAGGTCCCTCCCGGTGACAAATCGGGACGGAAACGCTGGACGGTCGCCAGCAAGGTCATCTGGCGCGACGACCAGGGCGAAATTTTGGGAACGGTCGGAGTCACCCGTGACATCCATGAGATGAAACTGGCGCAGGAGGCCCTGCGCCAAAGCGAGGAGCGGCTGCGTGAAGTCATGCGGAGAACACGTTGCATCCTGAATTTCGGAGAAGTGGTGGCTCCCGAAGGATGGCGGGAGCGGGTAATGAATGAACCCAGGCTGTTCCAATGGAATTTTCCCGTCGTGAACGTGGAAGCGGCGCAGGAGGTGTTTCCGCTCGACGTGCCACCGGACAAGCAATACCAACTGGTCTGGAGTGAGAGCCGCCACCCGGATGACTTCAATCAGATGGACAGGGTTGCTCGATCCGCATTCTTCCACGACGCGCCGTTTTATCGCAACGAGTTTCGCTGCACCGACAGGCACGGGATCGAGCACTGGATGCAGGAATTCGTGACCATCCGCAAGCTGGCGGAAAACCGCTGGCGGCTCTTCGGCATCAACACTGACATCACTGACTTGAAAAAAAGCGAGAGCGCCCTGCGGTCCAGCGAAGAAAAATTGCGCCAATTTACGACCCAGCTTGAGCGCAGCAACCGCGAGTTGCAGGATTTTGCCTATGTGGCCTCGCACGATTTGCAGGAGCCGCTGCGCAAAATCATGGTTTTCGGCGAACGGCTCAAGGAAAAGTGCGGCGCGAAACTGGACGCGGAAGCGGGTGATTGTCTCGAGCGGATGCAAAAGGCGGCCTCGCGCATGCAAAACCTGATCAACGAGCTGCTGACTTTTTCGCGCGTCACGACCAAGGCAAAACCGTTCGAACCGGTGGATTTGGCGAAGGTGGCCAGCGACGTTGTAAGCGATTTGGAGGGACGAATCGAACTGGTCAAGGGGCGCGTGGAAGTGGAAACGCTGCCGGTCATTGACGCGGAACCGCTGCAAATGCGTCAATTATTGCAAAATCTGATTGGGAACGCGCTCAAGTTCCGTCGTCCCGAGGCATCGCCGGTGGTGAAGGTTGAAGCGCAAATTATCTCCGGTCGCGCGCCGCAAGCCAGTCCCGACGCGCCGGTGGAAGAACTTTGCCGCTTGACGGTCAGCGACAACGGCATCGGGTTCGACGAAAAATATCTGGATCGAATCTTCAATGTTTTTCAGCGGTTGCACAGCCGGAACGAATACGAAGGCACGGGCATGGGGCTGGCCATAGCCCGGAAAATTGCGGTGTTTCACCGTGGTGACATCACCGCCAGGAGCAAACCGGGTTCGGGAGCCACATTTATCGTGACCCTGCCGGTGAGCCATCCCAAAGAAGCGAACAACAGTGAACATAACGAATGAGGAAACCATGAAAAAGGAAGGTAAGATGATCACAATTCTCCTGGCGGACGACGACCCGGACGACCGGCGGTTGACGAACGATGCTTTTGCGGAAAACCGCCTGGCCAATGAACTCCACTGTGTGGAGGACGGCGAGGAACTGATGGACTACCTGCACCGGCGCGGTCGTTACAGCAATTTGGACGGCGAGCCATTGCCGGGCCTGATATTGCTCGACTTGAACATGCCGCGCAAAGACGGGCGCGAGGCGCTCAAGGAAATCAAGGCGGACCCCACCCTGCGCCGGATTCCCATCGTCGTCCTCACCACCTCAAAGGCCGAAGAGGACATCCTGCGCAGCTATGATCTCGGAGTGAATTCCTACGTCACCAAGCCCGTGACGTTCAAATCACTGGTGGAATTAATCAAGGTCCTTGGCCAATACTGGTTTGAAGTTGTGAGACTTCCACAGGACGGGGTGTAATCCCGTTAATTATGTCTGCCCCCGCCGTCAGAGTGCTGTTGGTGGATGATGATGAGGATGACTATATCATCACGCGCGATCTTGTTTCTCAAATCGGGAATCCGCCCTATCAGCTTGACTGGATTGACAATTATGATGCCGCGCTCGTGGCACTCCAGCGCCGCGAACACGACATCTGTCTGCTGGATTACCGCCTGGGCGAGCGGACCGGACTTGAGTTGTTGCGCGAATCGCAGTCGTTTAGCGGCCGGCCGCCGATGATTCTTCTCACCGGCCAGGGCGATCATGAAATTGATCTGGAAGCCATGAAAGCCGGGGCCGCCGATTACCTGATCAAAGGCCAGTTGGAAGCCGACAAACTGGAACGCGCCATCCGCTATGCCATCGAAGGCCAGCGCGCCGAGGAACGTCTTCGCCGTGACCGCGATCTCATCAGCCGCATCATGGAAACCAGCCCCGTCGGCATTGTCGTCACCGATCAGGCGGGAAAAATCACTTTTGCCAATCATCAGGCCGAGAAGGTGCTTGGCCTGACCAGGGAGGCAATCGCCCGAAGAACCGGCAGTGTTCTGGATTGGCGCCCGACCGACTTGGAAGGCAATCCTCTGGCGGAACAACCCTCGCTCTTGAAACAAGTCCTCGATTCCGGACCGGCGGCGCAGGACGTTCGCTATTCGATGGATCGCCCCGATGGCCGGCACACTTTGCTCTCCACCAACGCCACGCCCCTGTTTGACGCGGCCGGCAAGATTGACGGCATGGTCGTCACGGTCGAAGACATCACCGAACGGTTGATGCTGGAGGCCCAGTTGCGGCAATCGCAAAAAATGGAGTCGGTGGGGCAGTTGGCCGCCGGCGTGGCGCATGACATCAACAACATTTTGACCGTCATCCAGGGGCACGCGGGACTGTTGCTCAACGTCACGCCGCCGGGCGCGGACGCATTCAGGTCCTTGAAGCAAATTTCCGCCGCGTCGGAGCGCGCGGCCAGTTTCGTCCGGCAGTTGCTCACGTTCAGCCGCAAACAAATCTTCCGCTCGAAAGTTCTCGATTTGAACACGGTGCTGCAGAATTTGGAGGAAATGCTCCCGCAAATGCTTGGCGAGGACATCGCGCTGGAGACCTGCTACCAGCCCAACCTGCCGCATATCGAAGCGGACACCGGCATGATCGAGCAGATTGTCATGAACCTGGCGGTCAACTCGCGCGACGCCATGCCCCACGGCGGCAAACTTCTCATCGTGACTTCCGCCGTTGAAATCGGGGCCGCCCATGCGCGGCAGCTTCCCGAAGCCCGGCCGGGCTGGTTCGTTTGTTTGACGGTTACCGACACCGGCTGCGGCATGGACCACAAGGTGTTGCAGCGGCTGTTCGAACCATTTTTTACCACCAAGGAGGTGGGCAAGGGAACGGGGCTTGGTCTGGCCACCATCTACGGCATGGTCAAACAACACCACGGCTGGATTGAAGTCCAAAGTGAGATGGCCGCCGGCAGCACCTTCAAGGTCTATCTGCCGGCGGCCGGCGAAACCCGCAAGACGCCCACCGCGCCAGTCGTTGAACCCGCGTCGGTGCAGGGAGGCGAAGAAACCATTCTGATTGTCGAGGACGAAACCGGCCTGCTGGAGTTGGTGCGGCACGTTCTCCAGGGCTACCACTACCGCGTTTTGGCCGCTTCATCCGGGGTCGAAGCCCTGCGGGTCTGGGACGAGCACCAGGGCCGGGTTGATTTGCTCCTGACCGACATGATCATGCCCGGCGGCATGACGGGCAACGACCTGGCGGCGAAATTAAGAAAACAAAAGCCCGGACTCAAAGTCATCTACACCAGCGGTTACAGTTCCGAATTGATGGAAAGTGATTCCGGCTCCAACACCACCACTTTTCTCGGCAAACCCTATCTGCCGATCCAATTGGCCCAGACAGTCCGGAAATGCCTGGATGCCACGCCTGAAGGCAAACCCGGGCGTGTTCCCGCCCCGGCCGATGCCGTTCCCGCGCCGGCTCCGGCCCTGTCAACGCAACCAGCCTGAGCGTTCCCGCGAGCGGGAAATCCGTTTCGCCGGTCACGGCGCCGGCTCCGGGCATTGAACCGAGCGCTTGCCCTTCAACGTTTGATTGAAAATCGCCGCCGCTTTTCGCATCCTTGCCGCGTGAAACGGACAGGAATCATTGCGTTGTTTTTGACCGCAACGCTGTTGGCCGGATGCAAAAAATCCAGGGATGCCTCCACTCCGCCGCCGGCGGGTGACAATTCACTGCCCACCCACGCCCAACCCAGGTTGCCGACGATGAAAATTTATCTCGGCGCGGAAACCCTGGACGCCGAACTGGCGACCACCGAACCGGAGGAACAGACCGGCATGATGTTCCGCACGAACATCCAGGAAACCGACGCGATGCTGTTCGTTCTGCCGGTGCCGCAGCGCGCATCGTTCTGGATGAAAAATTGTCCCGAATCAATTTCCGCCGCCTACATCGGCCCCGACGGCGTCATCGGGGAGATTCACCACCTTGAAAAGAACGACACCAACTCGGTTGTCGCCGCGAGCGACAACATCCAATACGTTTTGGAAACCAAGGACGGCTGGTTCGCGCGGCACAACATCGGGACCGGCACGGTCATTCGCACCGAAAAAGGATCGTTGCCGGAGACGTTTTTTCAGAATTAACCGTGGCGATTACGTCAGGCTCACCGTTTTGCCGGTGCGGGCCGCTTCGTAAATGGCCATCATGATTTTCACGTCGCGCAGGCCCTCCTCGCCCGGCACCCGGGTCGGCTGGTTGTTCATGATGCATTGCGCGAAGTCGTCCATTTCGGCTGCGAACTGGTCAAGGGAAGGAAATTGGATAGATTGGCCGTCGCTGCGCTGGCCGCGAATGCCGGTGTAATTGTAAGCCGGATGCAATTCGAACCAGCCGTTTTGGGCATAAGCCGTGAAACGGTCGAGGCCGGCGAATTTATACGTGCTGCTGCAATGCGCCATGACGCCACTGGGAAATTTCATCTGCCAGGCGATGGATTCCTCGACTTCCTTGAATTTCACCGGATCGGTCCTGGTTTCAATCGCCGAAACGAGAACGGGTTCCTCGCCGCTCAAGTAACGGGTCGCTTGCAACGCGTAAATGCCGACATCCATGAGCGGTCCGCCGCCGGCCAGAGCGCTTTGGAGCCGCCATTGAGCCGGGTCGCCGATGGCAATGCCGAAGCTGGCTTCAATCATTCTCAAATCGCCGAAGGTTTTTTCGCGCGCGAGGCGGGCGCATTCCAGGTTGTTCGGTTCAAAATGCAGCCGGTAACCGATGGCGAGCTGGCGGCCGGCCTGTTTGCAGGCGTCAATCAACTGCCGGCATTTTTCAACCGACACCTCCATCGGCTTTTCACAGAGCACGTGCTTGCCCGCTTTTGCCGCCTTGATGCCGTGTTCGGCGTGAAGCCCGTTTGGCGTGACGACATACACCACGTCAATGTCCGGATTGTCCGCCATTTTTTCCATGTTGTCGTAGTTGTAAATGTTTTTGTCGGGAATGTTGTATTGCGCCTTCCACTTTTCGGCCTTGGCGGGATGGCCGGTGACGATGCCGGTGAGCTGGCAATACTTCGTCTTTTGCAACGCGGGCGCAATCTGGCGGGTGCTCAAGTTGCCAAGTCCGGCAAGGGCGAAGCCGATTTTCCGGTCCGGCTCGGCGGCGCGGACGCGCGAAGCCAGGGCGCCGGCGAACGACACGCTCGCGGCGGCCAGGGCGGAGGTTTTGATGAATTCACGGCGGGTCTGGAATTTGGCGTTCATGCTGAAGATTAGTTGCAATTACACCAAAAGCACAACTCGGAAAAATGCCCGCCGCGCCGGGCATCCGCACCGGGATAATTTTGGGCGGACGATTGGGGCAAGCGTTTGAACTTTTAACCACGGATGGACACGGATGGACACGGATTGTGTGATGGAGCCGGGGAAAAGCGGTGGAGGGCCACCGCAGTCTAAGACCTGGCGGAAATGCGGAGCGGCCCGGCGAACGCGAAGCGTCTTGGAGTGCGCCAGCCCTCTGGCGCTTTGGAACGGGGCGCTTGTGGCAGCGGACGTGTGTCCGCTCATTTCGGCTTGAAGTTTATTGAACAACCAAGGAACCAAGCAACAAAGCCGGATAACTTTGTTCCTTCGTTGCTTTGTTGTTCAACCACTCCGCACTCCACATTCCGAATTCCGCACTTGTAGCGGCTCTTTTCCTGAATTCATTTTGAGATGGACGATTGAGGCATTTGGCGTTTGAATGTCTTCACTGCTCGAAGGTGAAAACATGAACCAATCAGACGCCCAGCCGTCGGCCAATTATGTCACCTGCCGATGCCAGTATTGTGACAAGGGAATTGAGTTTGACGCCAGCACCTTTGACAAAACTCTTTAAATTTGAAATAGAGGAAGACGCGGCTGACCGTGTCGCGCGCTCGGCAGACGGTACACCGGTCGACATATTAAGGCGTATACGCAACGTCCGGTATTTTGCACAGGTTAAAAGAAATGGAACAATTACTCTGGACGCTGTGGAAGAGGCTTTGAAGATGCTGGCTTCATTCGATAAAACGCTAGAAACCAACAAAAGTAACCACCGCCATACAATTCCAACAGAAGTCCGCCGGGAAGTTTGGCGAAGGGACCAAGGTAAATGTGCATGGCCCGGCTGCGGCAGCCGTGAAAATTTGGAATACGACCACATCATCCCGGTTTCAAAAGGCGGCAGCAACACTGCCCGCAACATTCAACTTCTTTGTGAGAAACACAACCGTTCAAAATCGGACGCGATTCAATGAAGATCTCAGATAGCCGCAAAAAGGCGCATAAGGCGAAGAGGTTTTTATTTTGCATCTTTTGCGCTTTTTTGTGGCCAATCAACAGCGGCGGTGCTGGTGCTGGTTTATTGATTTGATTGCCACGAAAGAACGCAAAGAACACAGAGAATTTTTCTTTTGCGGTCTTTGTGTTCTTTTGCAGTTGATCCTGAAATCCGTGTTCATCCGTGGTTAAAATGTATTCTTCTTTGTTTCTTTGTTTCTTGGTTGTTAATCTGAATCCATGATTGCTCACGCCAAATCCGAAACGCTTTTCGCCGAGGCGTTGAAATACATCCCCGGCGGCGTCAATTCGCCCGTGCGCGCGTTCCGCGCCGTCGGCGGCCAGCCGTTCTTCGTCAACCGTGCCAAAGGCGCGCGGGTCTGGGACGTGGACGGCAACGAATACGTTGATTACGTCTGCACCTGGGGGCCGGCAATTCTCGGCCACGCGCATCCGAAAATCATTTCCGCCGTCAAGGCCGCCGCCGAACACGGCACCAGCTTCGGCATCCCCAATCCGTTTGAAGTGACGATGGCGAAGTTGATTTGTTCGCTCGTGCCGGGCGTGCAGAAGGTCCGCATGTGCAATTCCGGGACGGAAGCGTGCATGTCCGCCATCCGCCTCGCGCGCGGATTCACCCGGCGCGACAAAATCATCAAATTCGACGGCTGCTATCACGGCCACTCGGATTCGCTGCTCGTGAAGGCCGGGTCCGGCGCGCTCACGTTCGGCCATCCGGACAGCGCGGGTGTGCCGGCGGCGTTCACGCAACACACCATCGTTCTACCGTTCAACGACGTTGACGCGGTGAAGGCCGCGTTCGCCGCGAACCGGAAGCAAATCGCCGGCATCATCGTCGAGCCGGTGCCGGGCAACGCCGGGGTTTATCTGCCCAAGCCGGGCTATCTGGAGTTTCTCCGCAAAATTACGAAGGCCGGCGGCGCGTTGCTGATTTTTGACGAAGTGATGACGGGTTTCCGTGTGGCGCGCGGCGGCGCGCAGGAACGCTTCGGCGTCACGCCGGATTTGACGTGCCTCGGGAAAATCATCGGCGGCGGTCTGCCGGTGGGTGCGTTTGGTGGACGGGCGGACATCATGAATTTGCTCGCTCCACTCGGACCGGTTTATCAGGCCGGAACGTTGAGCGGCAATCCGGTGGCGATGGCGGCAGGCGTCGCGGCGCTGGAAGAACTTGGAGAAACCCTCACCCCGGCCCTCTCCCGTCCGACGGGAGAGGGAGAATTGTCGTCGGGTGGAAAGCATGTTGCACGACGGGCAAAGTCTGGGCGAGATTCGAAAGCTGTTCCCTCTCCTGGGGGAGAGGGTCAGGGTGAGGGCGGACGTGCGAATCTTAAATCCAAAAACGCCTACACACAGCTTGACCAACTTGGCGCGCAGCTTGAAACCGGACTGAAGTCCGCCGCGAAGTCCGCTGGCGTGCCCGTTACGTTCAACCGCTGCGGCTCAATGTTTTGCGTGTATTTCACAAGCAAGCCCGTGCATAATCTGGCCGATGCGATGAAAAGCGACCGCGACCGGTTCAAAAAGTTTTTCCACGGAATGTTGAATCAAGGCATTTACCTTGCGCCATCGCAATTCGAGGCCGGTTTTATTTCCACCGCGCACACGTTGACGGACATTGACCGGACGGTCACGGCGGCAGCGAAAGTGTTGCGCGGGTTGTAACCTTTTGGCACCCGGCGCGTCTGATGGAACAAGCCGCCGTTTCACTTTGGGGCGGTGGCGTTTGAAACAACGACCGAAGCAAAATTTATGAAAATCACGAAACCATTGATCATCATCGCGCTGGTCGCCGGCAACCTGCTGGCATGGGACCTTGCGCTCCGGGCGCAGAATGCCACCAACGCACCCTCCGCCACCCCGCCCGCAGGCGCTCCGCCCGGCGGACCTCGCGGCATGAGGGGCGGCCCGAACCTTGACCAGTTGGCCACGGCGCTGAGCCTGACCGATGATCAAAAGGCGAAGGTCAAGCCCATCCTCGACGGGCAACGCCAGAAGATCGGCGATTTGCGCGCGGACAGCACGATTTCGCCGGAAGTTCGCCGGACCAGGATGCAGGCCATCCGCCAGAACACGTCCGACCAGATGAAAGCCGTGCTGACACCCGAGCAGTTCGGCAAGTGGCAGCAGATGACCCAACGTGGCCGCCGCAACGGCCCGCCTCCGGGCGGCCCCAATGCCGGCGGCACCAACGCCGCGCCGGCGAATCCACCGCAACAATAATTTGTGGGGTGCATACAGTGACACTGGGACGGCCTTGCGCCGTCCCTTTTTATTTGATTCCAGTTGAGCAAAGACGCGCTTGCCGGTAATCTGGTGTCGCACACGCGCGAGTAGCTCAATTGGATAGAGCGTCGGCCTCCGGAGCCGAAGGTTGAGAGTTCGACCCTCTCCTCGCGTACCACTTCTCCGGGACGCCTTACATCGTCGCCGGAAAACCAGCGCCGCAGCGGAACGGAAAATTACCGCGGGAGCAGCGCCTTCAAATCCTCCGGCAACCACCAGCGCAGCAGCGGCCCGCACATGGCCGTCGTCGCCAGCGCCATGATGACGAGCATGGTGAACAGCGGAGGCGTGAGCAGCTTGAGTTCGAGGCCGACGTTGATGGCGATGAGCGCCATGAGCGCGCGGGTGTTCATCAACGACGCGATGCAGGCCGCTTCCTGCGGCGGCTGGCCGGTCAGCCGCGCGCCCAAATAACACCCCCCCAGTTTTCCAATCACGGCGGCGGCCAGAACCAGTCCACACGCCATCCAGGCCTCCGGCGTTTCCAGCGAACCGATTCTCGTGTTCAGGCCGGTGTTGGTGAAAAAAACCGGCACGAAGGCCACCAGCACCACGCCGGAAAAACGGTCGCGCCACGCCTTCACGATGCCAGTTTCCTGATGCAGGCACGTCCCGAACAAAAACGCGCCGAAGATGACGAAGATGCCGAGATAATGCGTGACGAGGCAACTGGCGAACAGCGCGACCAGCAGCAGCGCGAGAAATGAGTCCGGCATTCCCTTTTCGTGCGCGTCGTGAACGTGTTTGCGCGCCAATTTTCGCAACGCCGGACCGATGGCCTTTTGCAGCAGCAGATAAAATCCCACGATGAACGCAATCTGCCAGAGCAGATGCGAGACCTTGAAATCCGTCATCACGAGCGCGGTGGCGACGCCGAGCAGCACCCAGCCGACCACGTCGTCAATGGCCGCCGTGCTGACGGCCACCGCGCCGATGACGGTGCGTTCGAGGTTCATTTCCAGAAGAATCCGTCCCATGATCGGCAGCGCGGAAATCGAGAGCGCGACGCACAGGAAAAGTTGAAAGCCGGGACGCGGCGTGTCCGGCGCGAATGCCTGATGCAGCCATGGTCCGATGGCGAGTCCGCAAAGAAACGGCGTGACCATTCCGAAAATTGAAACGACCGTAACCGTTTTCGATCGCGAACGCAGGTGGCTGTAATCAAATTCCATGCCGACCTGGAACAGCAAAAAAATCAGGCCCAGCTTGCCGAGCAATTGCAGCGACGTTTGCGTTTCCTCCGGAAACAACTCCGCCGGCAGGGTGAAACCGGGAGACAAATTGAAAAGTTTGGTGATGGCATCGCCCAGGAAACGAGCGATGGACGGCCAGATGGCACCGAGCGCGGATGGCCCCAGCAAAATTCCCGCCGCGATTTCGCCGACGGCCAGCGGCTGGTGCAAAAAGCGTTTGCCGAGCCGGCCAAAAATATAGGCGGCGGCGATGATGATCATCCACTGGATCAAAACCAGCGTCAGATGGCCCTCGATGGCAACCGGATTCATAACGCTGGCAGATACAAACCGGCGGGCGGCAAAGCAAGGCTAAACCCCGGTTCCCCGACGATTTCAGTGGAATGAGTGATTACGCCCGCCCTCACCTTTTATCCTCTTCCCCAGGAGAGGAAATGGCTTTCGATTGTTTCAGGTTTTGCGGATGAGCGTCCGGCCAATCCAGCCGTATCAATTTTCAAAGGAGCGGTGAACGATTCTCCCTCTCCTGGGGGAGAGGGTCGGGGTGAGGGCGGAGGTCATCCTCGCATCACTGATGTCGTGGCTGCACCCAAGGGTTCGGTTTCACGCCCTGTCATCCACTGAAAAAACATCGAAGACCAAATCCCAATTGTTTCGGCCCGTTTACGGTTTGCCCGTCAGCGAGTTCTGATGTTGGGCGACGGCTGCCGTCATGGTGTTGACGCTTTGAAGAATCTGACGCGCGGCCTCGGGATCGGCAATCTTGAGTCCATACGTCTTGTCAATGGCCACCACCAATTGTAGGGCGTCCACCGAATCCAGACCCAGACCACCGGGGCCAAACAATGGCTGGTCGTCGCTGATTTCTTCCGGACTGATTTGGAGCATGAGGTTCTCCACCATCAATCGTTTGATGTCCTGTTTGAGCGCGGCTGAATTATCCATTGCAAAATCCAACATTCATTCTGAGAAAAGGATTTTACGGTAGAGTTGGTTTCAGCGCAAGCCGGGAAGCAATCCGGCAGTGGTCTGGTTTTAAGTTTTGCCGTTGGTTCCGGTCAGTGTCAGGCGGCCTGGCCGTCTTTCGGCTTTCCCACCAGGGACGCGAGTTTTTTTTCGGCTGTTTCCATGTCCGCCGAAGCCCGGGGCGGGATGGACTTGAGCCCCGGCGCTCCCCGTTCCACCTGCGAGTGTGAATTATCCGAAATTTTCGACGCCTCCGGGTAAGCCCGGCGTATCAGCAGTCCGCCGCCCATCAGCCACCAGGCAACGGCCAGGTTGAATACGATGGGCAAAATAGTGTTCAGGAGGTCGCCCCGGCCAACCGTCTCAATCGCGCCGAAGTCCAGCAGCGGTGGCACGGCGCTCAAACCGAAATAGAGAAAAACCAGTCCCAGGAGCCGGACGGCCAGACCGAAGATGTCCTTGAATAGGTCTCTTGGTTTCATGGCGCGCCAAATCCGTGCGTGTTTGGGTTGAATGCGTTCACCATCGGCATAAGTCTAAATGGCGCCATTGACCGGTTCAAGCCCCATCACGCCTCGGGACAACCAAAAAAGCTATGTCCCGCAGGGACATTCTGAAAATAGCCCGGCGTTTGAACGCCGGGGTCTGACACGGTATCGCCATCAGTCCCGCAGGGACGGCTGAAAACGGCGTTTCTGTTCAGCCGTCCCTGCGGGACTTGGATTTTTATGGATTTATCCCGGCATTGAAATGCCGGGCTATTTCCGATTGTTCCTTCGGAACAGAACGCCTGCTCAAAAATTGAGATGCGCCCGCTTCCCGTCAAATAATCATTTCGTCTTAGACACTCCCGGTCGGATTCGCTAAAAATTGGCCTCATGTTTTTTGGCCCGAGCTCCGGTAAATCGGTTCGTCCAGGTGGAAACGCAAGCCGGACACTCTTGCTTGTTTTTTTGGCCTTCCCAGCCCTCCCTTTCAATGGCATGGCGCTCCCCAAACGACTGGTTCTGGGCCTGGATGGTGTTGCTTACCGTGACATGCAAGCCCTGCAGGCAGGAGTCACCTGCACGAACATCTGGGGAACGCGGTTGCATCGTCAGGCTTTCACTCTCAATGAAGGATACTTCCCGGTCAGCCGTTTGATCTCGACGTTTCCGTCCACGAGCGACGTCGCATGGACCGATATTTTCGGCGACCGCCCGCTGCCCGGCTACCAGCGCACTTATTTCAGCGCGGCGGCTAATTCGCAAATCGTCATCAACGGCATCACCTCAACCATGGAGCACGAAGCGCAGATGAACTGGGAGTTGGAGTATAATTTGCCCCGCACCATGGGTTACGTTTATCCGGTTCACACGTTTGAACTCGAGGTGCATGAAATGATCAAGGGCTTTTGGAACGCCACGGACAGCGATGGCAGCTACTACGTCTATATTCGCGCGACGGACGATGCCCAGCATCTGGACCGCGACATCCTTGCCCTGCTTTGCCAGCTTGACAGGCAGCTTCAGGAGATGCGCGCCCGTTATCAGGCGCAGGAGGGGCGTGATCTACAAATCCTGATTCTCTCGGATCATGGTCACAATCACGCCGGTTCCGTCAAACGCGTCCCGGTGGGGGCCTTTCTAAAAAAGGCCGGCTACCGGATTGCGGAATCCATTGAGAATCCCAAGGACGTTGTCCTGCCCACGACCGGGATCGAATCGTGGGTGGAAATCCACAATGCGCCGGTTGAAACCGAAACACTCGTGCAACTTCTTTCACAGTTGAAAGGCGTGGACGTGTTGACGGCCCCGGTGACGGACCAGACCAATCGTTTCATGGTCATGAATTCCAAAGGCGAGCGGGCCGTAATCGAGTGGAATGCCGCAAAGAACGCCTACCGCTATTCAATGGAGAAGGGCGACCCGCTCAATTACCGTCCGGTGGTCGAGGCGCTCACGCGAAAGAACCAGTTCGACGCCGGCGGCTTTGCCACGGCCGATGCCTGGACGGCGGCGACCATGACCAATCGCTATCCGCTGGCGCTCGAACGGATTGTCCGCGGCCTCACGCGGGTCACCCTCAACCCCGCCACCATCCTCATCAGTTTGGACAATGATTACGTTCATTGCGGCTGGCTGATGAAAGAGGGCAGCGACCTGTCAACCTTCGGCAGCACTCACGGCGGACTGGACGACCTGAACTCGGACGGGATTGTGTTGGGCAATTTTGCTCCCACCCGGGACACTTCCAGCGACCGGGTTGCCGGCCTGTTCGATGATTTTCCGGGACTGCGTGATTTTCGCACGATGGAAAATGGCGCCGAGTTCGTCACCAAAAACGAACAAGCCCTGACGCGGATTGCGCATGAGCCGTTTGACGTGGATTACAAACTGCTGCCGGGCGATGACGTCTTCCTGCGGGTTTGGTCGCCGCAATTTGCCCGCTTGGATCTCAATGCCCCGGTTGAGACAACGATCGAGAAAGTCACACCTTTCTCAAACACGCAGAACCCCCGCCAAGCCGCCCGGCCGGCTGTTGCGCTCGGACGGCGCCTGAGCTTCAATCATCCCATTTCGTTTCCAGACCAGGCCCCTTGCGAAAGGGTCTATGCCCTCCCGCCCGATTTGATTCTGAAGCCGCAAGCCGAATATCGGATTACGGGATGGATTCGTGACCGGAACAAAAGCACCAGCCTCTTTGAATTTAACTTTCACACCGACAGTCACGGTCGTCCGGCGGCGTATTAAGCCGGAACCATTAAATTTAACCACGGATGGACACGGTCTGTAAACCAGATTCAGAACACTGATAAAATAACAAAAAGCATTGTAAAATAAAGGTGAATTCGTCATTGCTCGCCAGTATTGTTCACTACTTTTCATCCATTGCACTGGCAATTTCACTGACAGTCCCCGTTCCGCCTATTTATTCGTGACCGCCGTGCTGGCGTAGTAATTCCGCCGTGTCTTTGAGGCCAGCATCCTCCGCCAACTTCAACGGCGTTTCGCCGGACTTGTTCTTGGCATTAACATCGGCTTTGTAGGACAAAAGCAATCGCGCCAAATCCTCATTTTCTTCAGATGCCGCCAAGTGCAAAGGCATATTGCCGTCTTCGTCCTTGGCATTAACATCGGCTCTACTGGCGAGCAGCAATTCCACCAGATCATTCTGGAGATTATGGAATTGCTCCCAATCCTCCTTCGTTGGATCTTTCAGTTTCTTGGCTTCCAGTTTCCTTGCCATCCCAATTACCAAATACTCTGACTCTGTCGCCAGCAACAATGGTGTTTCTCCGTGTATATTCTTGGCGTTGACATCCGCGCCTTTGGCCAGAAGCAATTTCGCCACGTCCTTCTGGAGCATCAGCACCGCTAGATGCAAAGGGGTCTCGCCTTCGTTATCTTTACTGAAAATCAAATTAGGATTGTCTTTGAGGAGTGCCTTAACCTTTCTCATGTCGCCATCTGCGACTGCGTCATTAAGGTTGACGATAGCCTTGTTGACTAATAGCAATTCCATTACATCCTTGTAGCCGGAAAACACTGCTGCGTCCAAAGGTGTCCCGCCATCGTTGTCCTTGGCATTGACGTCCGCCTTGTTGTCCAGCAGTAATTTCACCATGTCCTTGTTGCCTTTTCCCGCTGCGAAGTGCAAAGGCGTGTCACCGTTGTTATCCTTGATATTGACGTCAGCGCCGTGGTCCAGCAGCACTTTCGCAACATCCACATGGTCCCTGTCTGCCGTTGTGTCCAAAGGTGTCCTACCGTAGTTGTTCTTCGCATTGGCATCGGCTTTGTCGGCCAGCAGCAATTCAGCAACGTCTTTGCATCCCATGAACGCCGCCGTGTACAAAGGCGTCTCACCGTCTTTGTTCCTTGCATTGATATCGGCTTTGTTGGCCAGCAACAATTCTGCTACGTCTTTGTAATCCCCATACGCAGCCGCATGCAAAGGCGTCTCGCCGATAATTTTGTCTCTGGCATCGACATTAGCCTTGCTGGCCAACAACAATTCCACGATATCCTTATGGCCCTGACCTGCCGCCAAATGCAAGGGTGTAAAGTCACTGTCATTTGTGCTGAAAACCAGATCAGGATTGTCTTTTAGCAACGCCTTAACTTTTTCCAAGTCGCCATCGCGTGCTGCGTCATTGATCGGTGTGTCAGGCAACGGGGGTGCCGGGCCTTGGCCGCCGTGTTGGCGGAGCAGTTCTGCTACGTCATCGTAGCCATTGGTTGTCGCGTAGTATAAAGGCGTATGCCCTTGGCCGTCCTTGGCATTGACATCTGCTTTGTCGGCCAGCAACAATTCCGCCACGTCTTTGTTACCATCAAATGCTGCCTCATGCAATGGCGTCCAATTGTTGTCAGGCCGGCCCTTGGCATTGACATTCGCTCCTTTGGCCAGCAGCAACTCCACCACATCCTTGTAATCATAAGCCACCGCCAGGATCAAAGGTGTATAGCCATTGGTGTCTTTGCTGAAAATCAAATCAGAATTTTTTTTGAGCAATATCTTGACCTTTTCCAAGTCGTCATCCGCAATTGCATTATGAATCTCGCCGCAGTAGGCAAGGTTGCTCCAAGCCAGCACGACTAGCGTGACGGCGGCGCGCCCAAAACTTGAGGAGTGGCAGACCCGGCTAAAGAAAGAGCGCATATTTAGGGTTGATACGCCGATGGACATGGAACGTCAAACCGAAAGGATGCGTAGTATGCGCCAGCCTGAGTGACAAAAGCATTGGCAAAGTTTCAGCGAGTTCTGACAAGTAGTGGCGAATAGTTCCGTGACTCTCCGCTTTACTGACAGTTTCGCTGACAGTGGCCGTCCATCCTGCAAGCAAATCCCGATAAACAAAGGGCTTTATTAGACCCGCCACAGATGGGCACGAATAGACACGAATGAAGACAAGGCAAAACGGGGTTTGGGAGCACACCCGCCCCGGGTGTGGCTGGACGCGCCTCGCGTCCAGCCCTGTGGCGCGCTTTGCTGGCCGGAACGTTCGCAACTTGTTTGTGCGCTCGAAGTTTTCCGCGAGGGCGCGGAAAACAGCACGCGAGGCGCGTGCGCTCCCTCTCTCAACTTCGTTTTTCGCGGTTAAACCGGCGGTCTGCCGACGCGCCGCTACGGTTCGGTGGCCGCAAAGACCTTTCCGGTGCGGGCGCAAATCATCTGCGCCACATACCGGCCTGAAAGCGCGGCGGATGGCAGGCCGCCGCCCGCCACCACCCAGTGGCCGGCCATGTAAAAATCCCCAAGGCCCGGCAGCGTGTAGGGGATGCGCCGGCCCAGAATGCGCGGCGTCGGCAGCCAGCCCTCGTAACTGCCCTGCCAGTTGCCGGTGTAGCGCACAAACGTGGCCGGTGTCGCAATGTCCGACCGATCCAGATGCTGGGCGAGTCCCGGAAAGCGTTTGTCGAGAATGGCGATGATTTCCTGAACGACCCGTTTTTTCTCGGCCCGGTAACGCTGCGGATCGCTCTTCTTCAAATTGGTCCAGAACTCGTAGCTCGTCGGCAACCTGACCGTCATGACGCTGGTGCCTTCCGGGCAGAGCGCCGAATCGGGACCAAACGTCTCGACCTCTAAACGGTCGTGCCGCGTTTCATCGTCCACGCGCAGCGGCTGGGGCAGGGGCAGATTGAGCGTGTGCGGCGCATCCGGGAAGATTTTTTTTATTCCCAATGAAACCTGGATGATGGCCGGGAACGTCCGGCAATTCTCGTAAAGGTAACGGATCTTTTTGTCCACAAACCGGCCATCCAGCATTTTGAAAATCGTCGTGTGCCCGTCCGCGCAGGAAACGACGGTTGAGGCGGGGACGACCGTCCCGTCGTCGCAGCGCACGCCGGTGGCGCGGTTGTTCTCGACGATGACCGAGGTCGCTCTGGCTCTATACCGCACGGTTCCACCCAGACGCGCGTAGCGGTCCGCAATCGCCATCGCAAAATCCCAGGAGCCGCCGGCGACGAAGCCGCAATTGCTGCGGGTCCGGAACGCCAGCACCATCACGAGCACCAAGGCCGACATGTGCTCGTTGCTGGCGATGGCCTTCAGCGCTTCGCGCAGGAGATCGTTTTTGTAGCGGGCAAGGTAGCTGGTGATGGGCAGGTTTTTCCATTGCAAGATGACGGGCAGCATCGGCAGATAACGAAGGCCGGTCCGCATTTTTTCGCGGTGCGTCATCAATTCCACCGGTTTTTCGAGAGGCGGTTCCAGCGGGGCGCAACGGCGCGCCGCCCGCACCAGCTTGTCAATCAGGGCGCTGTCCTCGGGCGCGATGCGTTTGAACTCGCGCGCGAGTTTGTCCAGGTCGGCGGGAACGGTGAGGGAGTTGCCATTGGCGTCTTCGACCCGGAGAATTTCGTCGTTGGCGAGGACTTTCCGCCCGGCGATGGCCCCGAGTTCCTGCCAGATTTGGTGGAAGGCCGAGGGCGGCTGGGTGCCGATGAGCCAGCGCAGGCAGCCGTCGAAGACATACGGTCCGCGGTGCCAGGCCGTGCATAATCCGCCCGGGAGCAGGCTCGCCTCCAGAATCTCGGTCTGGATGCCGTTCATTTGCAGGTAACAGCCGCAGGAAAGACCGGCAATGCCGGCGCCGATGATGATGACTTTTCCCTTTCCCGGCGCGGCTGCGGCGGGTTCGGGCATGGTCGGCTCGGCACGAAGTTTTTCTCCGACTTGCATTACCTCAGCAGCCATCGAAATTGCCTCTCATAAAATCCCGCCGTCAACTTTGAGGGCGGAGCCGGTTATGTAGCTGGCTTCGGCGCTCGCCAGAAATCGAACTGTCGCCGCCACTTCTTCGGGCCGGCCAAATCGGCGCATGGGGATTCTCATCTGCGCGGCCTTTCGTTCCTCTCCGGCCAGAAGGGCCAACGCCTCGGTTTCCACGAAGCCGGGACAGACGGCATTCACGGTAATGCCGATGCGCGCCACTTCCTTGGCCAGCGATTGGGTCAGCGCGACCACTCCCGCCTTGGCTGCGGCGTAATTGGCCTGCCCGGCCGGGGCCAGGAGCGCGCTCAAGGATGACAGATTCACAATCCGTCCGGCGCGCTGGCTGATCATCGCAGGCAGCACCGCCTGGCAGCCGTGAAAAACGCCGTCAAGGTTTGTCGCCAGAACGCGCTTCCATGAATCCGGCGGCATGGTGGCGAGCAAGGCATCTTCGTGACTGCCCGCATTGTTGACCAGCACGTCGAGGCGGCTGTGTCGCGCCAAAATTTCTTTGACCGCCTGCTTCCACGATTCGGGGGCGGTGACGTCCAAAGCGATGCAGAAACAGCGGTCGGGATTTTCCTGCGCGAGTTTGTCGGCGTGTTCGCGCCCGGAACGGACTCCGAGCCAGACGACGTTGGCGGGCGATTCCTCGAGGAAGGCGCGGGCGATGGCATGGCCCAAACCGCCGTTGGCGCCTGTAATCAGAATGACCCGCAAGCTCATAACCGGATGTTGCCCGGTGACTTGCCGGTGGACAAATCAAATGTAAATCGCGCTCCAATCGCCTGCTGATTGGAGCCAACCAGGCTGACGTTGGCCGCTGCGAATTGTCCGCCGGCCACCGCATCACACGCCGCCACGCATTGCCAGGCGGCGGCGGCCATCAGTCCTTCGCCCAGGATGCGCTTGGGGCTGATGCGCGGGCCGGTCCAATCACGCCACGCGGCAAGTTCCGGGGCATCCGCGCGCGGGCTGTTCCCAAGGCCGTCGCAGAGCAGTTCGCCACGAACTGCGGCGATTTTGGAATCATGCTCCAAAGGCATTAGCCGCACAATTGGAGCGCCGGCCTCCGGTCCGGCGTGTTGAGGGTTGTTGCCATCTGAACCGTGCCGTGCCGGAGTCTGGCGCTCCGATTCATGCGCAGAGTTCCCCGCCAGTTGAGCGCGCATGGCTTGCGCAGCTTGCATCCGGTTTAGCCACGCAGAGTAAGTTTGCGCGTCAGTAATGGCGGCCAGTTCGACGCCGGCAGACAACTTCGGCTCGCGGCAAAGACACAAGGCCCCGGCACCAGCGGTGAGAATGGCTGAACGTTCGAGATGCCAGAGCGCGTCCGCAAGAATCCAGTTGGTTTCTTCAGCGCCAATAACGAGGCACACATCCACGCGATTCTCTTCCAGCCATTGTGCGCCGAGGGACACCCCTTGCAGATAGGCGGCCGGATCGCCCACCAGAGTGCCGGCCAGCGAAACATTGTCCAGGACCGCGGCGACATGACTGGCCGGGGCGGCATAGACCGTTTCGGGAAACAGGAGCGGACTGGCGGTCGCCGGGTCCTTCAGCATCTCATCAAAAAAACGGCAGGAATAATTCACGCAGCCGGATTGAAGGCAGACCACGAGACCGAGGCGGTATTTCAGACCAAGGTTCGCACGCAATTGGGCCATGGCTTCGAGTGCAGCCGAGACAACGTAATGTGTGATCGGACTTGTGCGCCGGAGACGCGGGTGCGCAAGAAATTCGGGCCGCACGGCCGGATTCGGCACCAGCCGCGCCCGGAGTGGTTTCTCCCAACCGGGTCGCGCCATGGATTGAGCGGGCAGGGGTTCGCCCTTGTTCAACGCCTCACGCAAAGCCGCCACATTCCAGCCGGCGGGCGAGACTGCGCCCATTCCTGCTATAAAAATCCGGCTCATCCACCCTCCGCAGTGTTGCTACGGAGGACGGGTGTCCACCTCCGCAAAATCAAGGTCGCATTGACGCCGCCAAAACCGAACGAGTTGGACAGCGCGACATTCACGCGCGCGTCCTGGGTTTTATGCACAATGGGGAATTTGCAGGCCGGGTCGGGGGTTTCAAACAAAATCTCTGGCGGCAGCCATTGTTCGCGCAGCGTCATCAGGCAAATCACCGCCTCGACCGCGCCCGCGCCTCCGAGGAGATGCCCGATGCTGGCCTTGGTGGAACTGACCGGCAGGGTCGCGGCGCGGCGGCCGGCCCATTCGCTGATGGCGAGTGCTTCCGAGCTGTCATTGAGCACCGTGCCCGTGCCGTGAGCGTTGAGGTAATCAATGTCATCGGGTGTGACGCCCGCAGTCGCACAGGCCTGTTTCATGACCGTCAGCGTTGTATCACCATGCGGGTGCGGCTGGGTGAGATGGTGTTGATCAATGGCCGTGCCGTAGCCGATAAGCTCTCCCAAAATGGTTGCGCCACGCCGGCGCGCACTTTCAAGCGTTTCAAGGGCGACAACGGCCGCGCCTTCGCCCAGCGCCAGACCATCGCGCCGGGCGTCGAATGGACGGCAGATGGTCGTCGAGAGCGCCTGCAAAGCGTCGAAACCCGAAAACACAAGTTCGCTGAGCGCGTCATAACCGCCGGCCAGAACGCATTCGGCTCCGCCGTAACGAATCAACTCCCAGGCATGGCCGATGGCATTGCCGCCGGAAGCGCAGGCATTCGAGACGATCGTGATTGGCCCGTTGGAGCCGAGCGCGTCCAGAATCATTCGCGCCTGGACCTGCGGCTGATAGTGGACGGCGCGGGTGGGTTGAAGGCGATGGCTGCGCGGCCTTTGCACCGCCTGTCGAAAATAGGCCTCACCGAGCGACATGCCGCCCGCGGTCGTGCCCAAAACCAGCGGCAGATTCTCCGTGGGTTCCCAGCCGGATTGCTGCCACGCTTCACACGTTGCCAGCAGCAGCAAGGAAGCGGCTCGGTCGAGCCGGGCAACTTGTCTTGCATTGAGTTTGGACGATGGCGGAGCCGCCGGCAAATCAACTTCAGCCGCACTCTTCGCCCGCTGACGGCTCACATCGAACAGCGACACGGGACGGAACGCCGTGCGGCCCGTTCGAAAACCTTCCGCGTTGGGTTTCCAGCCCAAGCCGAGCGCCGTAATGATTCCAGCGCCGGTGATGACCACCCGGGAAGGCGCTTGAGGCGGAGACGTTGTCGGGAAAAGCATGATGGTTGAATGACGGTGGTTTAGCTAGGTCAGGGTGCAGGCGGGTGATGACATGGTCGGGTCTTGCGCTTACAGCATAACTCGCATCGTTGAATTCGGAGCCAAAGTATAATCCCGTGACAGCGGCAGGCAACGGAAAATCCGCTAGTGGGATAATTTGGAACGCCGAGCACCGTCTCGGCTCGAAAGTGACTTTCAATCCAAACTTGCCGAGGCGGTGCTCGGCGTTCCGTTTATGCAAACTATGCCACTACCGGAAATCCGCCGGCAATTTGTTGGGTGTGCACAATTTCGCCTCGATTCCCGGAGACATTCAGCTCAAGCTCCGCTGATGTTTGCGAATCAGACATGCGCGGCGGTCATCCCCTGTTTCAACGAGGCGGGGACAATCGCGCCTCTGGTCGCAACTGTGAGCCAATACCTTCCCTCGGTGATAGTCGTGGACGACGGCTCAACCGATGACAGCTCGAATCTGGCCAGCGGGGCAGGCGCGGTGGTGGTCAGTCACCAGCGAAATCTCGGCAAAGGCGCCGCGCTCAGGACCGGTTTGTCGCTGGCACTGAAGCAAGGTTTTGAATGGGCCTTGACCCTCGACGGCGACGGCCAGCACGCGCCGGAGGATTTGCCGGCGATGTTGCGGTGTGCCGAACAAACCAGGGCATCGCTGGTGATTGGCAACCGCATGAATGAGGCGCGAAAAATTCCGTGGCTGCGGCGGCAGGTGAACCGGTGGATGAGCCGCAAGCTGTCGCGGCTGGCCGGCAGACATCTGCCCGACACCCAATGCGGTTTGCGGCTCATTCATCTGAGAACCTGGGCGGTCCTACCTCTCCAGACGGAACGTTTCGAGGTTGAATCCGAAACATTGATGGCCTTCCTCGCAGCGGGGCGGCGGGTGGAGTTCGTTCCGGTCCGTGTCATTCGCAGCAGGCGCAGCAGTCACATTCATCCGGTGGCCGACACGTTACGCTGGTGGAAATGGTGGCGGAATTTCGGCCGGCTCCCGGCATTGCGCGATTCGGCGGGTTCAGCCTTCCACGCATCCCTGCCTACAGAGACCCAAACGGAAATGCTTCGTTAGCAGCCCGTTTACGATTTCTATTTTTGTAGAAGCCGAGGTAACGAGGCTCAAATTTCTTCGGAAACACGTATTAAGTTAGAGACTCCTCACGTCGTCTCCTACTTTATTAACTGGCTTGCCAGGAAAGCAGGCTGGCCATCCGCGCCGGCTCACTTGCTCGGATTCCAGATGTACTTGCCTGTGGTGTCCACGTAACCGAATCGGCCACCGGCCTTGACACTCGCCAGGCCGTTAACAAACGGGTCCGCGTCGTCGTACTGGGGGTCAATCACGAATTTTCCGGTGGTGTCAATAAAGCCCCAGTGTTTCCCTTGCTTCACCGGCGCCAGACCGCCTGAAAACTCAGCAGCGCCGTCAAACTGGGGATTGATCACAAATTTTCCGGTCGGGTCAATGAATCCCCAATGTTTCCCTTGCCGCACTGGCGCCATGTTTTTCACAAAGGACCCCGCGTCGTCGAACTGCGGATTGATGGCCAATTTTCCACTCTTGGCAACGAATCCCCATTGTTTGCCTGACTTGACTGCCGCGAGCCCTTCGGAAAACGGCAGCGCCTTGTCAAATTGGGGGTTGATGACAGTTTTTCCGGTCTTATCAACAAAACCCCACCGGCCCATCTTGACCGGCGCAAGACCCCCGCTGAACATTCCGGCATCTTCAAACTGCGGATTGATGATGTATTTGCCGTTTGTGTCTATGTAGCCGAAGCGACCGCCGCCACCGGGACCGTACGGTCTGGGGTCGTAGTAATAGGGATAGGGAGCGTAGGGACCTGGACCGCCGCTGAGCTTCACCGCCGCCAGTCCTTCGCTGAAAATGTCGGCCTTGTCGAACTGTGGATTGATTTGCGTCTTTCCGGAAGCGTCCACATAGCCCCACCGGCCCATGCGCACTGGGGCCAGGCCTGTCGCAAATCCTCCGGCCTTGTCAAACTGCGGATTGATGACGGTCTGGCCGGATTTGTCGGTAAATCCCCAGCGACCATTTACAACAACCGGGTATAATGTCTGCGCGTTGATGCAAACCGGCGCTGCGCTCAAGATGGCAGCCACGAACAGCAGGGAGAACGGTTTTTTTTTCATAACGTTTCAAATATCTCTTTTGTTGTGCCGGACGGGTGATGAAAGATCGCTCCTGTTCGACGTCCATTGCCTTGAGTCTATTTCGCCGTGAAATCGAGTCAAGCGTTGAAATCGAACGGTAGTGTCCTGATTTGAAATTGGTGGGTGCGCCGCTGCTGCGGTGCACGGCGGTGCGGCAGCACCGCCGCCACCAAATCAGGACACTACCAATCGAACGCCGCGCCCGCCGCTTTGGACTTGACCCGGCTGGCAGGTTGGCCGGCTGAATATAATAACTTGCATAAGCGGCCCCGATGACCAATCTTTTTTCCGGCGAAGCCAAAAACGATTTTCGACGCATGAGCAGTTCAATCCGAACGGTGGGCATCATCGGCAGCGGCCCGGCGGGCGCGACGCTCGCCTCGCTCCTGGCGCTGAAGGGCGTGGACGTGACCCTGTTCGACGATGGCCGCCGGCCCGATTTGATCGTCGGCGAGTCGCTTATTCCGGCAGTCGTGCCCGTGCTGCGGAAACTGGGCCTGGAGGAGCGCGCGGCGGCGATTTGCCAGCACAAGCCGGGCGTCACCTTCACCTTTGGCGTGAGTGACCGGGCGGAGTTTTGTTTTCAATCGCTGGCCCATTACGGCGGGCCGACCTACGCCTATAACGCACCGCGCCCCGCGTTCGACCGGTTGTTCGACGAACGTGCCGATGAGCTGGGCGTGAAGCGTGTGCGCGCACAGGCGAAGGTCGAGCGGGTGGACGCCGACGGATTGCGGCTGGCCGGGGAGACGCTCGCACAGGCTCCGTGGCTTCGTGGGCGGCAGCCGGATTTGCTCGTTGATTCGACCGGGCGCAGCCGTTTCTTTGCGCGCACCCTGGAAATTCCCGCGGAAGTCGGCCCGCGCAAGGACGTGGCCTACTTCGCGCATTACGAAGGATTCGACGCCTGCCAGCCTGCGGGTCAGGTCATCATCGGTCAACTGGCCGCCGGCTGGTGCTGGCGCATCCCGTTGCGCGACCGCCTTTCCGTCGGCGTGGTGATGAACAAGGACGCCGCCGCGCAACTCGGCACGACCCCCGGGGAACGGCTCGAGGCCGCGATTGACCGCGACCCATTGCTGGCCGCCGCCGGCAAACACCGCCGCCGCCTCACGGAGATCGCCACTTATACCAACTACCAACTGGTCGCCGAACGCGGCCACGGGCCGGGCTGGGTGATGACGGGCGACGCATTTGGCTTCGTGGATCCGATGCTTTCGCCGGGCGTGTATCTGGCGCTGCATTCCGCGGAATTGCTCACCGAACTTCTGGACGATCTGCCGGCCTATTCGCGCGAGATGCGCAAGCTCCTCAAGGCCTGGATGGTGCTCATCCAGTATTTTTACGATGGGCGCATCTTTGCCATGTATCACACCGGCATGGCCTTCGAGCGGATGTTCCCCGGCAGGATCACCACATCGCTTCACCGTTTCTTCGACCGCGAAGTCGCCCTGATGGCTTCGGGGCTGGACATCACCTCGCGGTTTGGACACGGCATGCTGCAAATCATGTCACACCCCGCCTCCTGGAAAACCAATCCCGCGGCGCTGGCGATCCGCTAAAACCGAGATACGCGGCAATGGCAAATTTATTTGTGCAAAGGCAACCCCGTCAAACTGATGAAGGCCGTCAGCATCCCGTTGGAAAAGGGCGCGCGGGCCGCAACGGGTCTGCTGTCCCAAATGGAATAGGCAAGTTCAAGCTTGCAACCGAAACGGAAGTTCGCTTAAAAAAAGGCCGGATGCTTTACGAATGCTGGCAGCGGGTGGTTCAGGACAGGCGTAATGAGGTCGCTTTGCGCGATCTGGCTTCCGGGCGGAGTTGGACGTTTGCACAAATGGATCGCGAAGCCGAAACTCCCTTGCCGGGTGAGCCCGCGATCGTTTTCCCCAACGGCCATTCACCCGAGTTCATCTTTACCATATTGCGGGCCTGGCGCCAGCGCACGGTCATTTGCCTCATCGAATCGCATCACCCGCCACTCTCCGTTTCCCCTCCGCCCAAGCCCTGCTGTCATCTCAAGACCACGCCGGCTACCACGGGTGTGCCGCGCCCGGTCGCCTTCACCGAGGGACAACTGGCCGCCGATGCCGAAAACATCGTGACCACGATGGGCTTGCGCCCGGACTGGCCCAATCTCGGCGTGATTTCCATGTCCTATTCCTACGGATTTTCGAATCTGGTGCTGCCGCTTCTGCTCCACGGCATTCCGCTTTTTCTGGCGCCCGCGCCGTTGCCGGAAATTTTGCGCGGCGCGGCCAAGGCCCATTGGGACCTGACCGTGGCCGGCGTGCCGGCGTTGTGGCACGCCTGGCACAAAGCCGGCGTAATCCTGCGCAACGTCCGCCTGGCCATCTCGGCGGGCGCGCCGCTGCCATTGACCTTGGAGCGCGCAGTCTTCGAGGAACACGGCGTAAAAATTCACAACTTTTACGGCTCCGCCGAATGCGGCGGCATCGCCTACGACGCGACGGCAACTCCGCGAACGGACGAAACCTCCGTGGGCCGGCCAATCAAGAATGTAAAAGTGGCGCTCAACCCGAACGGCGTTCTTGTGGTGCGGAGCCGGGCGGTGGGCGAAACCTATTGGCCGGAGCCGGAGGAAACCCTCGGTGGCGGCGTGTTTCAGACCTGCGATCTCGCCGAGCTAAAGAATGGAACGGTTTATCTGCGCGGTCGCACCGGCGACCACATCAACGTGGCCGGGCGGAAGGTGTCCCCGGCGACCATCGAACAGGCGTTGCGGGAGCATGAAGCCGTCGCCGAGTGCCTGGTCTTCGGCGTGCCGAGCGGGAACGCGGACCGGATTGACCAGATTGTGGCGTGTGTCACGGCGGACCAGCGCGGCACCAAGGACGAGCTGAAACAATTTTTGCTCCAGAAACTTCCGAGCTGGCAGGTGCCGCGCGAGTGGTGGTTTGTGGAATCACTCGGGACCAACGGGGACGGAAAAATTTCGCGCGCGCAATGGCGGAAGGATTTTCTCGAAAACCGCGCGAAACAAAGCGTCGCGGTTTAGTGAAATCATTTTCGGGTGGACGACCGGGGCGGAGTGGCGTTTGATTTTCGCTGTGATTGACATCAACCAATTCAAAAACCTCCGGCTTCATGGCGGGTTCCTGATCAAAGACATTGAATTGACCGATGCTCCAATCGTGGATGCCATTGGACGCGCGCCATCGCCCGCGAATTTCGATTATTGATCCGCGCCGGTTTGAGCGAGGAAGAATTGTCCATCACGCTGTATCACGAGATTCTCGAAGCCGCTTCCGTCGCCATTGCCAATCCGCCTGCCGGCGTGATTGATTTTAATGAGGCGGATTTTGAGCAGGCCGCGCGCAACGCCCATGAACGCTGGGGAAACGCCGCGCCGGCAAATCTCAATCTCCTGTTGCAATTCCACGGATTTCGCGGAAAATAAACTTATGGTTGACCGCTATAAAATCCAGTTCGACCTCATCAAGCTGGCCGGCGGCGGGCGCATCCTGCGTCTCACCGAGCCGCAATCCGGCCTGGCTTTGGAAAAGAAGCTGGCTCCGGCGGACGCCGTCGTCCGGCAAAAGGAAAAGCTGCTCCGCGCCTTTGAAGCGGCCCTGGCACGTGTCGAATTAGCGGCGGCCTAAAATCTTTTCGGGTAGGAGACGACGTGAGGAGTCTCATTCTGTAAAAACCGCACTCTCCACTCCGCATTCCGAATTCCGCATGGGCAACGGACTCTTTTCCTGAGTTCATTTTGGGATGAGCGGGGTCCCGCAATGCGGGATGAACTACGCAGTCAAGAGCAGTTTTCTGCTGGGCTTCCTTGAATTGGTGCCGGCGATTTCGCCCAAACTCAAAACGCCGAACACGGTGGATGAGAAATTTTCAAACGTGGTGAAGTCGGCGCAGGATGCAGCGGTCCTCGTCGTCGTTTATTGATGTAGCAGCGGACGTGAGTCCGCTCATTATTTCAGCCGGAGAAGTTTGAGCCGACTCACGTCGGCTGCTACGATTATTCGACGCGCTCTTATGCCCGGTTTGGATTTGGCTGGGATAATCCTGCGCCGTGACGGACTTTCCCGCTGGCAGTCAAACTGATTTCAGCAACGAATTCGAGCGAAGTCGGCACCTTGTGGCTTGAAAGCTGGCGGCGGCAGAACGCTAAAATGTCTTCGCCTGTGGTTTCGGAACTGCCGTTGCGCAATTGCACCTCGGCACAGACCGCTTCGCCCATTTGCGGATGCGGACGGGCAAACACCCGCGAGCGCAGCACCGCCGGATGCTGGTCCAGCACGCCGGCAATTTCCTCCGGAAAAACCTTGTGCCCGGCCACCTGGATCACGGAGGAAGTCCGCCCGTCCAGCACGATGCGTCCGCCGTTGTCGCGATGCGCCAGATCGCCCGTCAGAAACCAGCCGTCGCGCAACACTTCTTCCCGTGACCGTGGCGGATTCAGATAGCCGGAAAACATGCCGGGACCGCGCAGCGCAAGCTGGCCCGTTTCACCCTCCGACAATGACTTCATCGTTTCGTCCACAATCATCGCTTCGAACCCGGCCACCGGCCGGCCGATGGCTTCGGGATGTTCGGCGGCTTCCTTGATGTTCATGATGGGCAATCCGACTTCGATGATGCCAAAGCCCTGGGACACCGGGACGTGATACCTCGCGAAAAAATCCCGCGCCATCTGCGGCTCAAGGCGGCTCGAAACGGACATCACCCGCTGAAGCGACGGCGGTAATGCGCGTCCCGAGCTTTCGCTGGTCAACATGCGCACGTGCATCGGGGTCACGTAAAGGAACGTGGCCTGATGCTTCGCAGCCGCGTCCAGGATGTTTTCGGCCAGATAATCCGCGTTGACCACGACCGTGGCCCCGGCCTCCAGGTAAAGGATGATGGACACATAAAAGTGATAGGCCATCGGCAGCACCCAGAGGATTTTGTCCTCGCAAGTCAGGCCCAACCCGGAATTGGCGGCCTTGGTGCGTTCCAGCACGTCACGATGCGTCAGAACCACGCCCTTGGCCGCGCCGGTTGTGCCCGAAGTGAACCGGACGAACGCGGCGTCCTTGATTCCCGGCGCGAGCGGCGGTTGCGGGCCGTCCAGCCGCGTGAAACGCAGGCCGTTGCCGCCCGGATTTTCCAGAGTGATGGTTTTGCCGGCTTGGGCCGGGTTGCTGCCATCGTCAAGAATGACGCACAAGGGCGCGCGCGCCAGCATGTCCGCCAATTCGGCCGGCTTCATCTGGTGATGGATGGGCATGATGACCGCGCCGCATCCGAGCGCCGCCAGCGCGCCGATGACGAAGGCGCGTCCGTTGCGCGCCCGCACGCCGACGCCCTGTCCCTCGCGCACGCCCAGCCGGTCAAGCTGGACCCGCAGCGCTTCGACTTCGCGCCAGAGAGACTGGTAATCCAGCGAACCACCGGCATCAACGATGGCAACGCGGTCGGGCCATTGCCGGGCGGAACGGGATAGCGTTTCAAAAACATTCATCGGCTAAAAACTTATTTCGCTTTTCAGTTTGGTCAATTCAGTCCGGGTCCGCCAGCCTTCATTGATTCGAACCTCTGGTAAACAGACGTAGCGGCGTCTCGGCAAAGCGCCGCAACCTGTAAGAAAAGAAAAATGCGGCTTTCTGCCGAAAGCCGCTACGACTTTCTGATCGCGGCCACCGCAGCATCGAGCGACCGGCCCGAAGCTTGGAAGGCGGCAGCAGTTCCGGCCGCCCAGCCGGTCGCCAGCGCCGTGCCGATGACCCGGGCCGAAGTCATCGCTCCCGTCATTGCGGAGAGACAGCGTCCGGCCACGAACACGTTGTCCAGTTCGACGGGACGCAGACAATCGAGAGGAATGTCATAGAAGTCGCGCTCGGTGAAACAGGTCATTTCCGGTCTGGGGCTGTCCGTCCAACGTTCCATCGGCCAGCAACCACGGGCAATGCCCAGAGGAGATTTTCGCGTGCCCAAGACATCCTCATCCGCCAGCCGGGCGCGCCCCAGAATGCGGCGGCCCGAGCGGACGCCGAGTTGCGGAGCAACGGAATCAAGGCGCGCGTTGCGGCAGGAGGCGACGTTTTCAACCAGGATTTTTTGCAGAGGATCGAGTAATGCGCGGGCCTCGCGTTCCCAATCCGTGACCTGTTGCCAGAGTGCGCGGTCGGGGTTTGCGGGCAGCAGAGTCAGTTTGAGAGCAAGGCGACCGTTGGAGCCGGTGCCGGGAACGAGCGACAGCCGTTCACAGAGCGCGGGCAAAGTTCCGTCCTGAACGGCCCGGTGCAATTCGCGTCGCACTTCAAGCAAACCGCGTTCGGCCAGACTGGGATCAACATTTTCCAGGACAAAAACCAGCGCGGGCGCCTGGTCTGCGCCGCCGTTTTCCGCGCTGGCGCCGGCCAATGCGGCGGCGGTCGCCTCGCCGGTGCAATCCACCACCGTGTTCGGATGAAGAAGCAACGGCTCGTTCCAGGCCAGGGCGCGAACCTGGTTCAGGCGGGAGCCTTCGGCTTGCGCTTCCGACACCGTGGCGTGCAGCACCACGATGATGTTTCCAGATTCGCTCACCATCGCGTCAGCCACGCGGGCGAAGGCGGGTGGGGGATACGGCAAGACCCAGAGGCCGCTGTCCACCCGCAGGGGTTTCGTGCCGGTAGTTTGTTGCAACCGCGAGGCAAATTCTTGGGGAAAACCACCGGCGACCAGCGTGGCTTCCGCGCCGGTCTTGTCCCGCAGATACAATCCGCAGATGGTGCCGACCTGTGCGGTGGTGGCCAACCCGCCCAGAAAACCGTATCGCTCCAATAATACCACCCGCGCGCCCGCGCGCCCGGCCGCCGCCGCCGCCGCCACGCCCGCCGCGCCGCCGCCGATGACCAGCACGTCGCAGGAAATGGTGGTGGAACCAATTGAAAGGGCGTTGCTCACGGTTCTCTCCGTCTCATGTGCTCACCGTAGCTGCGGAGATGTTTCCATTGGGGCCGCACGTTCAATAGGACCGTTATTTTCTGTCCCCAACGGCAGACTGCCTTGCGCCAGTCGGTCGGCGAGGTCCATTCCACGCGCCGCCGCGCGATGCGATCCAGTTTGTTTTCGGTGTCTTCAGCCAGCCCGGGCGAAAGGTAATAAGCCGGCTCGAAGAGGTCCTGGTCGGGCTTTACCTGGCCTTCCCGCACGGCGGTCTGGGCCAGCGGCGTGCCTTCATAGACACGGATGCCAATGGTGGCAAACACGGCGTTTGCTTCCGCGCAACTGTTCAAAAATTTTTGTGTGTCCTCGACATCCGCCCAGGTTTCGCCGGGACCGCCGAACAGCAGGTAGATGGCAACCGGCAGGCCGGCATCATGCGCCGCTTGCAGGGCAATCCGGGTTTCCGCCTGTCCAAACGGTTTGTCCAACACGGCCAGCATCTTGTCCGACGCCACGTCCAGTCCGAACTCCACCCCGTCGCAACCGCCTTCCTTCATCGCGTGCGCAAGTTCGGCGTCGAAACCCGTCGGGTTGCAAAAGGCCGACCATCGGGCCGGTGAACGCCGCCGATGGAGTTCGTGGCAAATTGCCAGCGCGTGGCTCCGGGGATCGTTGAAGACACTGTCCACGAAAAAGAAATGGCGCAGCTTCGACCGGGCGGCCACGGCTTCAATCTCTTCCGCCACCACTTCCGGCGGACGGAGCCGATAGCGGCGCCCCTCCAATTTGGGGTAGATGCAATAGGCGCATTTGAACGGACATCCCCGTTTGGTTTGAACACCGACAAATCCGCCGCGCCGGAGGTAAGGCTGGTAACGGCAAAATTCATGGGCGGCCATCGGCAACTGGCCGAGCGGCTCGATTGCCCGTGCCGGTGCAATGACAAGGCCGGCGTCCCGGGTGTTGGTGATGACGCCTTCAATCCCCTCCAGTGAACGTCCGGTTTCCAATCGCGCCAGCACTTCCGGGAACGCTCGCTCGCCCTCGCCGACCACTCCGCAGTCGGGCTGCAACCGCCGCATCCAGCCTTGCGGCGACACCGAAAAGCCGCTGCCACCCAGAATCAATGGTCCTTCGAAATGATGTCGCGCCGTTTCCACCAGTTCCCGCACTTCGTCGAAATACAAATGCGGCGCAAACGACCAGCAGTTGTCGAGATTGCGGATGCCGAAGGCCACGGCCTGAAATTTGTCCGCCGCCAGCACCCTTCGCAGCGCCCGTTGCGGCATCCGCGCCGTTCCCAAATCCAAAAACGTCACCTCATGGCCGGCAGCGCGGGCGGCGGCGGCGACGCACAGCACCCCCAACGGCGCCACGGGATAGGGCGAGCGCTCGCGGTTCGTTGCCACCAGGAGCACCTTCATGACAACTCCTCCTCCAGCAAAGCCTTGCGCATGTCCCGTTCCAGTTCGTCCACTTCGGCCGGGCTCACACAGTCGTCCACCCACGACAGCAACGCGGAGAGCCGGTTGCCAAACCTCAAAAAAATCACCGTCAATCCCGGAGGCCGCCAGCTCGGCACCAGATGCGCGACATCCAGAATCCGGGCGCCCCACAATTCCGTCTTCCCGGCGCAGGCTTCGCCCGAATCCGAAAAACAAAAGGTGGCAATCTTGCCGCGGGTCGGTTTTCCCAGATGATGCGCATAATATCCCAATGGCAACGGCTTGAACATGTCCAGTGCCGCCATGCAGGATTCCGGGAAGCGGTCGCGAATTTGGTTCGTCATCTGCCGGCTCAATTCGCCGAGGATGTCGCCGAGCCGCCCGGCCAGATGCGGCTCGATGCGATAGAAAAGAATGGAGAGGTGGTTGGAAAAAACGGGGCCGTTCGCGCCGCGCCGGCGCGTGTCATGGGGCACGGGGATCAAATACGCGCCATCCTTGTTGCCGCGTTGGACCGCGACGGTGTGCAAGGCCCGGACCGAAGCCGCCAGATAGAAATGACTGCGCCGGAAGCCGCCGACAAGTTGCTGGCAACGTGCGTCTATGCGGGCCGTTTCCTGTTCGGTGAAAGGAACAAGGCGGCGATGGTTGCGGCACAAACGGGCACGCGGGCCGGGCGGCACGAGGCTGAAGAGCGGTTCATCGCCGGATTCATGGAGCCACTTCACCGAGCCGCGCGCCATTTTCACGTTAGGCCACCAGCCGGACAAATCCCATCCCTTTTGCCCGGGGCTGATCAAGTCCTTAATGGCGGGCGCTCCGTTCGTCGCGCCGTTCGCGTTCAGATGGTTCAACAATAAATCCAGACCGCGCGCATCCAGAAAGGTGTGGTTCCAGGAAAGATAAAGATGGCTGGTCCCATCCGCGTGGCGCACCACGTCAAACGCCAGCCCCGGTCCCCGCGCGGCGTGCAACTCGCGCTCCGCCACCACTGGCGGCAGCGACCACGGCGTGTCCGCGCCGCCATTGTGATCGTTGTGCTCAAAAAGAACGGTTCTGGGTTTTGCCGTTATGCGCCAGAGCGGAGGAAGCAGCGGAAACGGACGGACAATGCGCGCGCGCGCCAGCCAGTCGAGAATGGGCGAAGTGGCGATGCGCTGGCGCAGCCGTTCCATGTCCAGGCCGGGTCCCAGCCGGATGACCGCGCAACAGACGTTGCCCGGCAGGCCGGCGCGCCGCATCCTGCCATCCTGGCCGTGCATGAAGTAATCTCCCGCGGCCAATCGGATCTGACGGGGCAGGTCAGGCATAGGCACAGCCGGTCCGGCGCTCAGGTTGAGGAATGGTGGTTGCGGGCCAGCTCGGCGATGCAACTGGCGAGCGTGGCCATCGAGGTCAAATTATTGCCCGTCAGATGCGAGTCCGGCACCCGGACGCCGATGACGCGTTCGCAATAGAGCAGCAGTTCGACCAGCGCAAAGGAATCAATGCCGGCCTGGGCCAGCGGGCTGTTCTCGTCAAAAGCCGTTCCTTCGGCGACGAAATTGGTCCGCGCGAACTGGCAGAGCTGCGCGGCGATGGTCTTGGGGTCCTTCTCTGATGTCATTGCTGGGTTGGGTCTATGACGAAGTGGCGGACGCTTGCGACTGCGGCAACAGGAATTGCCGGCGAAAAAGCCGGTGGGCATCCGCACCTGGCCTTCGCGCAAGCAACGAAGCAGTGATCAAGGTCAATACTCATTTCTACGATTATGACCCGGCTCAAAATGTCGTCAAGCATGGAAGCTTGAAAGCAGCGCCGGGAGCGCAACTTCACACCACTGCCACCCCGGCCAAAGGTCTCGGAAAGGAACGCCGCGTTCAGAGCCTGTGTGAAAAACACCAATCTTCAGTAGGAGACGAGGTAACGAGTCTCAAACTTCTTCAGAAACCACCGATTCCCGGCAAGGAGTGAGCCTCCTCACGTCCACCCTCCGCAGTATTGCTACGGAGGACGGGTCGGCCCCTACAGTTTTTCACACAGGCTCTTCACGCGGCAGCATGGCGGAACGGAAGCCTCTGCCGGCTGAAGCCGGCGTTCCTTGACGATAATCTCAAGTTGCGCCCGGCTACTGGCATTATGTGCTTGCCCGGCGTCATGGCGTCGGAACATCCTGTGAGGCATGGCGGCATCCGTCCCAAAACAAATTGAAATTCCAGTTCCCATGTCCAAGGCGAAGGAAATAACGATTAAAATCGTGGCCTTGACGCTGCTGGGCGTGGGGCTTGGTTTTGCCCAGGGCTGGGCCTCCTCACGATGTTACAAGCCCGACCACGTCGCTGGCTTTCACATGGGCATACTGCACGGCATGATGATGCCCGCCGCGTTGCCGGGTTTGTTGATGGGAAACAACCTGCCGATTTACGCGCCCAACAATTCCGGGCGGCCCTACAACATCGGTTACGCCATGGGCGTCAATTGCTGCGGCACGCTGTTTTTTGGCATCAGCTTCTGGCGCCCGCGCCGCCGGCGGGGCTGAGAATTTACGATTTGCGATATACAATTTACGCGCGCGCTTGAATGGCGATTGGACTCGTAAATCGTAAATCTTAAATCGAAAATCAATACGGCCAGTCGCAAAAGATTTCCATCACGCTCAACGTTCCTCCACCCCAGTAGCAGCTTCGGGGGAAACTAAATTTTTTCCGCTCCCGGTCATAAATCAGTTTGACCGGATGAGCCGGAATATTCGGGTCGTATGCCTCGAATTCCATGCTTTGCCCCGACTCCGTCAATCCATACAACACGATTCCGTGGTTGATGGTGATGCGCGGAAAACGAAACAGATGCACGAGGGACACACCACGCTGTCGCAGCGAGCGTTTCAATTTTTCCGCCATCTTTTCCTGGAACCTTCCGGATACCCGAAAAATCATGCGCCAGTGGCTCCGCAGGAAATAGGATTGCCACGGGCCTCCCAATTCCGCCTTGAGCAGCGGTTCATGCGCCCGGCTGAACGAACGCAGGCCATCGTAGCCGGGAATTACAACCCGTTCTGATTCCGCGCACGCCCGGCGCGGATTGCGGGCAACGACTTCGCGGATCATCCGCCGGTAAACTTCCGGTCCCGCCGGCGGCAGAGCCGGCGCAAAGCGGGCGTGATAAAAAAATTGGCGAGTCGAGCGCACCATCACGAAGCAGCGATGATAATAAGCGGGTGGCGGGTTGGAGCGGAAGGTGGTCATCGCCCCGGTCACCGGATCGAAATGATATTGCCACACCAGTTCGTGCGGGAACGCAAACGTGTCCCGCTCGAATCGGAAAGAGCGGATGGATTGCTCGGTCGGCGCCATCATTGCTTTTCTGTCGGGCCGTTGCCGCTCAAGGTGAGTTCCGCGGACAGCACCTTGATGTTCGCGACAAAGGCGGAGACTTGGGCTTGAATCAAGGAACCCAGACAGCCGGTGATGACGGCCTCGATGCGCAGGGTGTCGCCGGGCCGGGCCGAGCCAAAGATCTTGACGCCACGCAGCGCGGTCAGTTTCAGTTGTGGCCATTTTGGGTTGGCCGGGTCTTCCTGCGCCACCATGCCGGCCACCTGCGCGCCGGCTTCCACCAACAGCACGCCGGGGAGAATCGGTTCGCCCGGCAGATGGCCGCGCAAATAAAATTCGTCGCCGCGAACACTATATTCGCCCACGCCTTCCTTGCCCGGCGTCAGGCTCACCATCCGGTCTACGAACCTGAATTCCGGCCCGTGAGGCAGCGATTTCATGGCCAGTTGCAGAATTTCAGGCGACGCGCTCATAAATTTTTGTTAAAGCGTTGAAGCGTTGAAGTGTTGAAGCAGCACGGCGCACACCGGTTTTGCGCTTCAACGGTTCAACGGTTCAACGACGCTATAATCCGGTGGCAATTTCATCTCGAATAGCCCGGGGTCAACCGGCTGGTTCAACACGACGTTGGTGAAATCGTTCCGCAGGCTGGAGCCATCGGCAAATTTCATCTCGGTGGCAGCGATGGAAAAATCGTTGGTGTGAAAACCGATTAAAATTTCGCCGATGAATTTGCGGGCGGAATCGCTCCGGGGCTGGAGTGTCATTTGCAAGACCGAGTTCGTTTCCGTCGCCGACAGCAGGCGAAAGTTTTTTTCCATGGCCGCCCGGTCGCGGGGCAGGCTGGCGTCCAGCAGGGCCAGCGCGTCCTTCAACGGACCGGACGGGACGCCGTCGAGCGGATATTTTTCCGCCCGCTTGAGCCGTGGATAGACGATGAGCAACTGGTCTGGCTGGCGGAGCACGATGGTCTGCACCGGCTGGCCCAATTCCCAGCGGAATTCGCCCGGTGTGACCCAGACTTTGCCGGTGGACACCAATGGCTGGGACAACACCTTGAGCAAGCGCGTCTGGGTGAAATCGGCGGACCAGCTTTGAAGATTGGTCTGCACCTCGAACCATCTGGCGATTTGCGCGTCGTTGTTTTGCGCGCGGCAGACGGACGCGCCCCACAGCGGCAAGAGCCACAAGCAGAAAATCGTGAAGCGTTGAAGCGTTGAAGCGTTGAAGCGTTTGGAGTACGCGAACATGTCTGCCCTTTGAAAGCGGCTACGTCTCGCCGCACTCCCAAATCTCCGCTTCAACGCATCACACTTCAACGCTTCAACGATCCCCAAATGGGAGTAAATTGATACCATTGATCCATATCCTTGCGAATTTCCGGCTCGAATGCACGCAGGATTTGCTGCGTCAATTCCCGTCGGGCCTCGCGATTGCCCAGCGACTTGCGGTCATAAGCGAACTCCGGGAGCACTTTCACGGCATAGCCGTTCGGACGCCGGACAATCGTCACCCCAATCAACGCGCAGCCCGATGCCCGCGCCAGTTCCGCCGCGGCCAGCGACGCCTCAAACGGATGGCCGAAAAATTCAATCCGAACGCCGCCCCGTTCCGGCGGCCGGTCCAGCGATATCGCCAGGTCCGCCCCGGCCTGAAGTTGTTTGATGACCTCCACAAAAGCGAAATTGTCCTGGCCGATGACGAGGGTCTCGACCCCGCAACGCCGCCGCGACTCGATGCGCAGGTCGGTCAGGCCGTCGTCGGGTTCGGCCTGCGTGAGAATCGTCAGCCGGATGCCGAGTTGCGTCAGCAGCAGGCCGCCATGCTCCCAGTTGCCGAGGTGCAGCGTGATGTAGAGCGTGCCTTGTCCGCGTTGCCGGGCGGCGCGGATGATGTCCAGTTCACCCGGATTGGTCAGCCAGTTTTGCACCGGCACGCCGCTCTCGACGCGCCATAAATCCACCATCTTCGATGCGAATTTCCGGTGGAGCCGATGCGCGGCTTTTTCGGCAGCCGCCCGGTCGCCGGCAAAGACGGGCAGAAAATTTTGCACCACAATTTCGCAGCGTTGCCGTTGAAACCGCCAATAAATCTCTGCCACGAACACGGCGAATCCTTTCACCAACCGCGTTGGCAGGATTCGCACAACGACCAGTCCGAGCCGCCACAAGCCGGCGCGGTAGAAGGCGGACGGGTTGAGGGTTGAGGGCGTAAAGCCCCGTGGGGGCCACGCCCCTTTACGGGGTTGAGGGTTGACGGATTCCTTCTCGTTGTTTTCAGACTTCGGACTGTGGACTTTGGACCGTGGACTCAATAACACCCACCAGGCGGGAAGTAAAAACACGGAGATGAGCATGTTCGCGCCAATGCCGACCGCGCAAATCTTGCCCAGGCTGGCCATGCCCGGATTGCTGGAAAATCCCAACGAACCGAACCCAGCTATCGCGGTGCCGCCGCACAACATCAGCGCCCGCCCGACGGAGCGCCGGACCGCGCCGAGATCGCCGCCATGCCGGCGCAACGCCAGTTGAATGAAAAGCGTGTAATCCACACCCGTGCCGAGCATCAGCGGCAGCGCCATCAGATTCATCAGGTTCCACGTCCAGCCACCCACAGCCATGATTGCCAGCAGGCACAGCCCGCTCAGGCACAACACCGCCACGCCGAGCAGGATTTCCGTTGCGCGGCGAAAAGCGAACCAGAGTGAAAGCAGCACCAGCACAACCATCGGCGTCACCACCTGCCACATTCTCGCCTGCACCCGTTTCAAGGTCGCGCTCCCGAGCAAATCCCAGCCGGATAGCAACGCGCCGTTCCTGGACAACTGCGAGGACAAGCTGGCCAGCGCCGCTGCCTCGACCCGGTTGGTTGCGGGATAAACCAGGCCCATCACGAGGAATTGGTGTAGTGGCACGGGCGTCTCGCCCGTGTGTTTCAACGATTGGTTTTCGAGACTCACGGGCGGGACGCCCGTGCCACTATCTCGCGACGTTCGTGTAACGAACCGTTTCAACAGCCATTGGCTCACGTGATTGGTCGGCCAGATTACAGTTGTGCTGTCACCGGCGCGCGCCCACGTCCGAACCAGTTCCTCCGTCAGAACCAGCGCATTGGTGTTGAAACCTTCACCGAGCGCGGCGTCTTGCAGCATTGGACCCTGCTTTCCCAAAACGGTCGCCGTTGTCCGATTGGCTGCTTGAAATTCAACCCGCGGCCAAAGCGCGCCCGGCAGCAGATAGCGGCCAAGGACGTGATTTGAAACCGCGCCATCCAACAATTCCTCGGCTCTGGTGAGGCGCTGATAAACTTCAGCTTCATCCTTGCCGGAAATAATGACCCAGAGCGGCTGCGGCGGCAGTCCCAGTTCGGACGTGATTTCGTCCAGCGTTGTCTGTGCCTCGCCGTGCTGCGGTTGCAGGGCGTTTCCGGTCCGGTCCAATCCCGGCTGGCGAAAGCACAACACTGCGCAAGAACCGAGCAGAATCAAACCGGTCAGCAGCAACGGGACGCGGCAGCGAAATTTTCCCGCCGCCGCGACCGGAGCGCCGGGCACCGTCTCGGCTCGATCTGGGGGTGTGAGTGGAACAGGCCGGATCGGTGCCCGGCGTTCCGGCTCCGGCGGCGCGACGAAATAATCCCACCAACGGAACGGCGGCTGGTCCGGACGCGGTTGCCGGCGGTCGGGAAACAGCGGCGGCAGATAAATCATCACCATCACCAGCGCAGCCACGCCGATACCGATGGCCACCAGCGTGCCCAGTTGCCCCAGGCCGGGCAATCCGCCCAGGTTCAGCACCAGAAATGCGCTCATCGTGGTGATGGCCGCCCACAAAATGCTTGGCGCAATCGCGCGGCGAATTTCCGGCACCGTCATTTGCGGATGCGCGAGGGCTTCCTGATAATGCACCACGGCGTAATCCACGGCCAATCCCAGCAGCACGGCGGCAAAACCCAGGCTCACCACGTTGATGGTTCCCAACACCAGTCCGCCCAGCGCCAGCGTCGCGCCCAAAATCAGCATCAGCAACGCCAGCAGCCACAACATCGGCCGCCAGCGCCGGTGCGTCAGCCAGAACAGCAGGGCGATGATGATGGAGGTCGCGCCCACCGAATGGCTCATGTCGCGTTGCATGCTCGTGGCGATTTCCCCGACAAAAACCGGACGCCCGGTGTAACGCACCACGACGCCGTTCCAGTCTTCCTTCGTTTGCGGAGTCCGCAATCCATCCACGACCGCATGAATCGCCTTCAACCAGCTCTCGCACGAACGGTAACTTCCCAGGTCCACGGCGGATTCAACATACAACAGGCGGAATTTTCCGTCGGGCGAGGCGAACATCTGCTGGCCCTGACCGCTGGAGAAGCTGGCAAGATTGGTCAGCGCCGGCATCGACAACAAATCGAACGGATCGAACTCGCGCCGGGCCAGGTCCATCGGCGACATGGAAGTGGCGAGCGCTTCCTTGGTCTGTTCCAGCGCGGACTTGAGCTGGCCGGGAGCGAGACGGTTGGTCAGCGCGCCAAACGATTCCGGCGGTTGGTTGAACCACAACCAGCCGAGCAGTTCGCCCAGTTGCTCCGGGTGTTCCATCCACGGCGGCTGCCAGGTTGCCTCCGCGACCAGGTTGGTCTGCTGCCGCAGACTGTCCGCCAGCGCGCCTGCCAGACGCTCCGCCTGTTCGGCTTCCGGCGCGCGCAGGGTGATGATCAACTCGCGGGCATTCGCAAAATGCTGCTGGTAAAGTTTCAGGCCCTGGACCGTCGGCTCGTCCGGCGGCAACAGGTCGAGGATGTCCACGTCGAAGCGCAGCCGCCACACGCCGAGGCAGACCGCCACCGCGAGCAACGCCCACCACCAGCGTTTCAAAAAGGCGCTCACTTTTTTGCGTTGAAGCGTTGAAGTGTTAAAGCGTTAAAACGGCGGCATGTCGCCCCGCTCAACGGTTCAGTGAGTTCATCCCTTCGCGCTCCGGGTTTCATGGCGACAGAAAGCCTTCCAGGGTTTCGCCCGTGCGGGAGTTTTCCAGCCGCCAGCCGCCGTCCGCTTTGCGCTCAAAGTGCAAGGGCAGGAGAAGCCGTTCCCCAGCCAGGGCTGCGGGCAGATAAAGCCAGGCAAAACGGGTCGGCCCCGGCCCGTGACCGGCGAAACCCATCTGCCGTTGCGGAAACCGGATCAACCAGCGGTCGGGAGTGGTCTGGACGAATACCAGCGACAACGGCGTTTTGTCGAACTGGATGAGCGAGCGGCCGTCCGCGTCGCCGGCCAACACGAGGTCGCCGCCGAATTCCGGCAATCCGCGTTCAGGCCGCCAGAGTGCCTGGCCTTGTTGCACATGCCAACCGGGACCGGAAGCCGTGAACAGGCTTTGGGTCGTCGTCCGGCAGCCGCAGGCAAGCACGAGCACGGCCAGCCAGACTGACCAGAAGAAAGGGCGGGGCAAATGACCGTGAAACAAGTAGCAGCCGACGTGAGTCGGCTCTGATTTTGAAATTTGCCAAGGAAATTTGAGCCGGCTGACGCCGGCTGCTACAAAATGAAGGGGTTTTGAACAGGCTGCTAATAACCGCATACACCGGCGGCTATTGTTGTGGAAGCCCGATGGTTGTCAACGCTTCACCATGCTTCGTGCCCTGCAAGTGCCGTTTCCGGCGGTCACAGACCGCTGCGACAACTAAACATCAAGTTTTCCAACCGGCGGCTGGAATTTGGTATTTGACGGCGGCGACGGAAAGGGCGAAAAGAAGCCTGACCATGACATTAAAGCGCTGGGTTTTCTGGCTGTGCATTGTGGCGCTGGCGATCAGCGAGTTGCTCCTTTTCTCGGCCAACCAGCAGAAAAGCGCGGCCCAGGCCGAGGCGCGTGACGCGAAACTACAGGTCCAGCAGTTGCGCGCCGAATTGGATCAAGACAAAACTCCCGATGCCGGGACGCAAAAGGCCGAAATCGCCCGCCTGCGCAGTGAAAACCAGGACCTGCTCCGCCTGCGCAACGAAGTCCGCGAGCTGACGGAAACGAACCGGCGGTTGGTCCAGACGAACCAGCAGTTGGCCCAACAGTTGAGCGGCGTGCACCGCGTTGCGCAACAGCAGCAGGAACAGTTGCAGGCGTGGCAGGAGGACGTGGTCGCGGCCCAACAAGCCCAGCGCGCCGCAGCGCTGGCGGCACAACAACAGGCACAACAACAGGCCCAAACCGAAGCGGCCCAGCGGAACGCCTGCATCAACAACCTCCGGCAGATTGACGCGGCCAAGCAGCAGTGGGCGCTGGAAAACAACAAGACCGATGAAGCCGTTCCGACCACGCTGGATTTGCTGCCTTATTTGAAGGGCAATGTCTTTCCGGTGTGTCCCAGCGGCGGCACTTACACGATTAATGCCATTGGCTCGCTGCCGACCTGCTCAATCCCCGGTCACGCGCTGCCGCCGCCATAGCCCGTTGTGCCACTTGTGGCGGCGTCATACGGGCTGATGCGGAAATCACGCCAACCCGGACCCGCCATCGGCTTTCATTTCCCGGCCTGCGCGCTCTCCCTGCTGGATGAAGTTGCATCATGGCCAATCCGATTGACCACCAGCACGCCGTGCGCGGAACTATTTCTCCTGCTCGTCACGCCCGACGGACAATCCAAACTGAATGAGCTTTTCCCGCAGCCGCATCCGGCCGATGCCCAGCCAGCGGGCGGCTTTGGATTGGTTGCCTTGCGCCAACTGAATGGCCTGCTTGAACAATTCCGGTTCCAGATCCGCGATCAGGCGCGAGTAGGCGTTGTGGATGTCGCCGCTTTGCGCGCGGTTGAGCAGTTCGGCAATGTAAACGGCGTGGGTTTGCTGGGAGACGGCCACGGGTTTCCGGGTTTTGGCCAGCACCTGCTGGACGTGTTCCAGGCTGATGCCAAATGGCCGCGCCGACAGCAACGCCTGGCGGATGACGTTTTCCAGTTCGCGCACGTTGCCCGGCCACGGCTGGTTTTGCAGAAATGAAATGGCCTCGGCCTGGACGGAGGGAGAGTCGAGGCCAAGCTCTTTGCCATAGCGATGGATAAAGTATTTCGCCAGTTCCGGAATGTCTTCCGTGCGCTCGTTCAACGGCGGCAGCGCGATGGTGACGACACTCAGGCGATAGAACAAATCCTCGCGAAATTCCTTTTCCTTGATGGCGGTCTCCAAATCCCGATGGGTCGCGGCCAGCACCCTCACGTCCACCGGAATGCTGACTTCGCTGCCGAGCCGCTGGATGCAGCGTTCCTGGAGCACGCGCAACAGCTTGCCCTGGGTGTTCGCGTTCAAGTCGCCAATCTCGTCCAGAAAGACGGTTCCTTCGTGGGCCTGCTCAAAACGTCCGACGCGCCGGGCCTGTGCGCCGGTGAACGCACCGCGTTCATGGCCGAACAGTTCGCTTTCCAGCAACGTGTCCGGGATGGCGGCGCAATTGACGGCGATGAATGGTTTGTCGGCGCGCAGGCTGTGCTGATAAATTGCGCGGGCAATCAGCTCCTTGCCGGTCCCGGTGGCGCCGCGAATCAGGACCGTGGTGGGCGTGGCCGCAACCCGTCCGATTTCTTTGTAGATGGCCTGCATGGCCCGGCTTTTGCCAATGATGGCCGACTGGTCCGTTCGCGCCTCGCCCATCTCCACCGGTTCGGACATGAGCCGGCTGCTGTTGACGGCGGAGGCGACCAGGTCCAGCAGTTCATCCGCTTCAAACGGTTTGAGCAGATAATCGCACGCCCCCCGCTTGGTGGCTTCGATGGCCGTCTCGGTGGTGCCGTGCGCGGTCATCAGGATGATCGGCTGTTTTGGTTTTGCGGCGTGGAGCTGGGCGACCAGGTCCAGCCCGCCCAACCCGGGCAGGCGCAGGTCCGAGATGACGACGTTATACTCGTTTTGACGCGCCAGTTCCAGGCCGGTGTCACCGCGACCGGCGGTTTCCACTTCGTAGCCTTCCGCGCACAGCACCTTTTTCAAGGCGGCGGCCGTGCTGGCGTCATCTTCAATCAGCAGAATTTTTGGGTTCATGTTCGTTGGCCTGCGGCAGGACGATGGCGAAGGTGGTGCCGCGATTGAGTTGGGTTTGGTAACGGAGTTCACCACCGTGCTTCTCGACGATGCGCGCCGCGATGGGAAGGCCCAGCCCCGTTCCGCCTTCCTTGGTGGTGAAGAAGGGATCAAACAGGCGCTTTTGCACCTCGGCCGGAATGCCCTTTCCGGTGTCGGCGACTTCCAGGATCGTGGAACCGGCTTCGTCGCGGACGCGCAAGGTGATTATTCCGTTGCGCCCGATGCTGTCCGCCGAGTTCTGCACGAGGTTGATCAAGACCTCCTTGATTTGGTGCGTGTCCGCGCGCACCCAGGCGGTCTCGGACGGCTCCAGCTTCAACTCGATCGCGGCCTTTTCCAACTGCGGCTGCAGCAGGTCATGGACTTCCTGCAAAATCCGTTGCGGCGGGACGGCAACCAGTTCCGGCTCGGAAGGCCGGGCAAACTGAAGGAAATCCCTGACGATCCGCTCCAGGCGGCTGATTTCGCTGGCAATCACAAGGGCGTCTTCGTTGTCCGCGCCGCCGCCGGGCAGCGACTTTCTCAGGCTGTAGAGGCGGAAATTAATGGCCGTAAGCGGATTGCGGATTTCATGGGCCACGCCCGCCGCCAGCACGCCCAGCGAGGCGAGCTTCTCCTGACGCGCGATGATGGCCTGGCTTTCGGTCAATTGATAACGCAGCGGCGCAATCATGCCGCGATAAACCAACACGGTTAACGCGGCGGTCAGCGCCAGCAGCAGCGCCACCGAAAGTTTGAGCAGCCGCTGAAAGGTGGCCAGCGTGTTGTTCGAGTCTTCGAGAAAATCATTGAATGCCAGGCGCTGACCGTAGATGAATGCGTCACACAAGTCCAGCAGATGCTTGGACTGCCCCTGCACTTTTTCGTAGCTGGTGGGAAACGCGCCCACTTTGGTTTGAAGCATGCCGTTGCTGGCATTCAGCAAATTCGTGCTTTCGGTCAGATAGTCGTAGTAAGCGCCTCCGATCTGCTCAAAAAACTGGCGTTCCATGGGCGTGACGGCGTTGGTCCGGTTGGCTTCGAACCATTGGGTCAGTTCCCGCGCGTTGCCAAGGAACTGGTCGTAGTAGGCGGGTTCGCCATGCAGACGGTAGCGGAGCAGGGTGTCGTTCAACCGCTGGATGTCGCCCTTCAAACGAACGCCCAGGTAAAAACTGTCCGGATTCAGCCCGGCGAACTCGTGTTGCAGGCGGCCCACCCGTTCCCAAGTCGTGCGGCTCACCCAGATCACCAGGATTGAGCCGACCAATACGGTCAGCACCAGCCCGGCCAGCCGCAGCTTCACCGCCGGGCCGCTCGCGTTGGCTCGCGGCAGAGCACCGTTGGCTTGAAATGGTTCATCCATCTGTTTCATTCGCGTGTGGGCGGCGGCATAAATTCATTGGTTTTGCATGAAAATCGCCTCACGCCCCTGCTGGCACAGCAACCGCTAGTCCCCTTCTGCAAGGGCAGGGCCAAAGCATAGGCCAAACCGATGACAACCTCAAACTTTTCAAACTGATGAAAACGCAAATGGCTTCCGGTTCCTGCGGCGCCGTGTTTTTCCCCATGTCTCCGGCCACGGCGGTGAAACCCGGCCGGTTTAATGGCGGTAGCCCGGATTTTCCGCGGGTTTCATTGCAGCCAGTCGCGGTCAAACGCATTTCCGGTGGCGGACCCGCGCGCCCCAATCATTCCGGTTTGCCGGCTTCCCTGGCAGACTGGCTGGTCTGCAAGGAAGCCCTGGAAATTTGCCGGTGCCGCCAGGACGGGACCGAAGATGGAAGTGACGCCTGGGTCATGACTGCCCGACCGGCGACCCGGTGAAAATCCTGCCCGCCGCCATCCCGCGTTCGTGAACGGCATGGTGGCCGTTCGCGGGTTGAATCGCAACAAACCCGCATCTTATGAACGAAAAAGTTTTGGTGGTGGATGACGACGCCAGCGTGCGGGAATCATTGCGCAAGGTTCTGGCGGATGCGGGTTACGAAGTCGCCCTGGCGGCGGATGGCCGGGAAGCCGTCGAACAATTTGAAGGCGGGCGCGTTGATTTGCTGCTGCTGGACATCGGCCTGCCGGTCAGGAACGGATGGGACGCCTTCGAGCGCATTACCAACAAGGTCCCCGTGCTCCCCATCATCATCATCACCGGGCAGGCCAATCAACACGACATGGCCGTGGCCGCGGGTGTCGGCGTGCTGATGGAAAAACCGCTCGACGCGACCGGACTGCTGAACACCATGCAGGCGCTGCTGGCTGAACCAATCGAGGCCCGGTTGCTCCGGTTGTGCGGCTATGCCCACGACGCGCGCCCGGCGCCATCTTCGGGACATCGGGTCTGACATGAGCATTGAGGTGCGGCCATCCAACACGCCGCCCTGCCATCCGCCCGCACCCGCTTTCTCCGGAAATTGCGCGACCGGCATCCCGTTCACTGCGTAATACCTTTGGTGCCGGCCAAGTAATCCTTGGTGGCGCATCTATTCAGCGATTTTCATTCTTGGCTTTGGCCGGCGGCTCGCGTAGTTTCCGCGTTCCATGATTGATACTGACATTGAATTGTTGAAGGGCATTGCGAACCAGTTGCGCATTCATTCGATTAACGCCACCACCGCCGCGGGCAGCGGCCATCCGACTTCGTGCCTGTCGGCGGCGGACGTGATGGCGGCGCTGTTTTTCGGGCACATGCGTTACAACGCGAAAAATCCGCACTATTACAACAACGACCGTTTCATTCTTTCCAAAGGGCATGCCGCGCCGATCCTTTACGCCGCGTGGGCGGAAACCGGTTTGTTTCCCACAGAGGATTTGTTGACGCTCCGCAAATACGGCAGCGACCTGGAAGGTCATCCGACGCCGCGCCTGCCGTTCGTGGACGTGGCCACCGGCTCGCTCGGCCAGGGCCTGAGCGTCGGGGCCGGCATGGCGCTGGCCGCGCGCCTCGACAAGCTCGATTACAATACCTACGTCCTGCTCGGCGACGGCGAACTCGCCGAAGGCTCCGTGTGGGAAGCCGCGTCGTTCGCCGGCATTTACAAGCTCAACAATCTGATTGCCATCGTGGACGCCAACCGCCTCGGCCAGAGCCAGGCGACCGCGTTCGGCCACGACATCGGGGTTTATGCCAAACGGTTTGACGCCTTCGGCTGGCGCGTTGAATCCATTGACGGCCACGACCTCGAAGAAATCGCGGAAGTGTTGAGCGGCGTTGGTCTGGACGACAAGCCGCTGGTCATCATCGCCAAAACTTACAAGGGCGCGGGCGTTTCATTTTTGCAGGACCGGGAAGGCTGGCATGGCAAACCGTTGAACAAGGAGGAAGCCGTCAAGGCCATCGCCGAACTTCAGCCCAGCGCAAAATCCGGCATCGGCGTGGCCATTCCCGCGCCGAATCAATTGCCGGCGCCGAACAACGCCGCGCCCGCCGGCTACCCGCCGGTCAGCTACAAGCCCGGCGATTCGGTCGCCACGCGCGAGGCCTTTGGCAATGCGCTCGCCCGCATCGGCGAGGCGGACCAGCGCGTCGTCGCGCTGGACGGCGACACGAAGAATTCCACCTACTCGGAAAAATTCCTGAAGAAATTTCCCGAGCGGTTCATCGAGTGTTTTATTGCCGAGCAAAACATGGTCGGCGTGGCCGTGGGCTTCGGCGCGCGCGGCAAGGTGCCGTTTGCGTCCACGTTCGCGTGTTTCTTCACGCGCGCCTACGATCAAATCCGCGTCGCGGGCATTTCGCAGGCGAACCTGAAACTTGCCGGCTCGCATGTCGGCATCAGCATTGGCGAGGACGGTCCGTCGCAGATGGGGTTGGAAGACCTGGCGATGATGCGCGCGATTGCTGGCAGCACGGTGTTGTATCCGGCCGACGCGGTCAGCGCGGAAAAGCTTGTCGAACAAATGGCATTGGCCAAGGGCGTTTGTTATTTGCGCACGTCGCGCCCCAAAACGCCGGTGATTTACAAAAACGACGAAGCCTTTCCGATCGGCGGCGCCAAGGTGCTGCGCCAGAACGCGGGCGACAAGGCCACCGTCGTCGCCGCCGGCGTCACCTTGTTTGAGGCGCTTAAGGCCGCCGATGCGCTCAAGAACGAGGGCATCGGGGTCACGGTGATTGACGCTTACAGCATCAAACCGCTGGGCAAGGACATCATTCGCGGCGCGGCGGCCAAGACGAACAACACCGTGGTCACCGTTGAAGACCATTACGCCGAGGGCGGTTTGGGCGACGCGGTGGCGGGCGAACTTAGTTCCGCCGGCATCAAAGTCCACAAGCTCGCGGTGATGGCGTTGCCGCGTTCCGGCAAACCCGAGGAATTACTCGCGCATTTCGGCATTGACGCCGCGGCCATCGTGAAAAAGGTCAAATCCCTCGGCTGATTCTTGGCGCAGCAGGTGCTTGTTGGATGCAGTCGGTGACGAAACAGTGCTTGTTGTCGCCGTCCGGTTTTTTTTGGAGAAAAAGTCAAACCATGCAACACCGCGCTGGAAATCTTTGGATCGTTTTTTTGCTGGCATGTTTTTGTTTCGGCACGCCCCTGGCGGCGCTGGCGGATAATATCTGCGCGATTTGCGGCAAGGAAATCCAAGGCCCGGTTTACATCATGACCGACAAGGTCACCGGCGAACAGGTGCTGGTCTGTTCCGATTGCATAAAACTGCCCCGGTGTTCCATCTGCGGTTTGCCCGTCAAGGACGGTGGCATCGAGTTGCCGGACGGGCGGTACCTATGCGCCCGCGACGCCAAAACGGTGGTGTTGAAGGCGGACGACATCGAACAAACTTGCAGTCAGGTCAAGGACGACCTCGACCGGCTGTTTTCCCGGTTTACGTCGTTCCCGACGAATGTGGATGTCACGGTCATTGATCGCGTAGATGTGGCTTCCATGTTTGGCGCGGAAGGCAACAGTTCTGAAAGCCCCGACCTGCTGGGTTGCATCCGCCCGGTGACGGTCAACAACCGGACCCGATACAAAATGAATCTGCTGACCGGGATGCCGCTGGCCCAGTTGAAAGAGACTTGCGCCCACGAATATTCCCATGCCTGGGTGGGCGAAAATGTGCCCAAAGAGCGTCACGCGCGGCTGGCACGCGACGCCGAGGAGGGATTTTGTGAAATGGTCGGTTACTTGTTGATGGATTCACAAAACGAAGAGCTGGAAAAAAGGCGGGTTCTGCAAAATCATTATACGCGCGGCCAGATTGATTTGTTCATCGAAGCCGAACAACGTTACGGGTTCGACGAGGTCCTCGATTGGATGAAATACGGCGTGGCCCCGCAATTGGAAGCGGGGCACGTGGATGAACTCCGGGACGTCAGGATGCCTCCGGCAAATGCGGTTGCCGCCAGCCCGGCGGTTTTCAACGCCATGAAGCCCGCGTCCAAACCCGCGCCCGTCCCGGCCACCCTCAAACTGAATGGAATCATGTGGGGCAACCGGCCGGTGGCCATCATCAATGGCCGTTCCTTTCTTGCCGATGACTTGGAAAAGGTGCCATTGGGGAACACCAACGTGATGATTCGTTGCCTGGAGATCCGGGAAAAGTCGGTCCGCACTCAGAACCTTGCTACCGGGAAGGAACAGGAACTTTTCCTGCCGCCGAATTGAAGTTCCCGGTGCCGGAATGGCAGGGCAGGGGCTTCCTTCGACCGTCGGCATGGACTCTCCGGTGATGCTGAAACGGCTTCCTCGCCGTTTTCAGTGGAATGAGTGTTTACGCCCGCCCTCACCTTTTATCCTCTCCCCCAGGAGAGGAAATCGCTTTCGACTGTTTCCGGTTTTGCGGATAAGCGTTCGGCCAATCCGGTCATGTAAATTTTTAAAAGGGCGGTGAACGATTCTCCCTCTCCTGGGGGAGAGGGCCGGGGTGAGGGCGGATGTCATCCTTGCATCCGTGATGTCGTGGCTGCACCCGAAGAGTCCGGATTCACGCCCTGTCACCCGGTGAAAATAGAGAAGACGACCGTCTTTCCTTGCGTCCATTGCGCCCGGCCGGTTTTCTTTTTGCCAGCCGGGCAAAGGTGGTGCAAATTATACTGGTGAACGCACCGGGAAAATTCCTCAAAGGCCAGTTGCTGCTGGACAGTGGGCAACTGGGCGGCTCGTTTTTTCAGCGCACGGTTGTGCTGATCTGCCAGCACGATCCCGAGGGCGCGTTCGGTCTCGTGCTCAACCGTTCGCTCGGCAAAAAAGTCGGCGAGATGATTGTCGCCGATTTGCCCGACACGCTTCGGGAATCGCCGCTGTATCTCGGCGGCCCGGTCCAGCCGACCGCGCTGAGTTTTTTGCACACGGACAATTTCATCCCCGACGCCGACGTGCTGCCGAACCTGGCGCTCGGCCATTCGCTCGATGATTTGGTGGATGTCGGCGAATCCTTTTCGACCCAGAAAAAAGTCAAACTCTTCGCCGGTTATGCCGGCTGGACGTCCGGACAGCTTGAAGATGAAATCAAACGCAAGGCGTGGCTGATGTTTCCCGCGTCGCTCGAACTGGTTTTCGACACGCCCGCCGAGCAGCTCTGGCAAAAAATCCTCAAACGCAAGGGCGGCTGGCGGAACCGACTGCTCTCCCAAATGCCGGAAAACCCGGCATGGAATTGATTGGTAAGGACGCCGCGCTGCGGCGTCCGGTCAGCGCAGCGCGCTGACCCTGCCTAATTGGCCTCGACGCGCAAAAACAACGCGCCGGATTTCGCCGAAATTTCCGTCTGCTCCAGGCACGCTGGAATCAGGCAAAATTGTCCGGTGGCCAGATTCACCGAGGTTGAACCGCTCTTGATTTCGAGCCGGCCGCTCACGACCGCGATGATTTGCAGTTTGCGCGGTTTCAATTCCAATCTCGCGCCCGTTTTCATTTCCACCACTTCGACGTTGAACAACGGGTCTTTCACAAGCGGCCGCGTTTTGATTTCCTTGCCGGCAAATTTGCCTTGGATCAGCGCCGGCTCGAAGTCGTTGAAATCAATGCTGGCCAGCGATTCCGCGACGTGCAGTTCGCGCGGCCTGCCGTCCAGCCCCACGCGGTTCCAGTCGAACACACGGTAGGTTGTGTCCGAGTTTTGCTGGATTTCAAAAATCACCAGCCCCGCGCCGATGGCATGGACGCGGCCGCCGGGCAGAAACATCGCGTCGCCCGCGCACACGGGAATCCGATGCAAACAATCCGCCACCTTGCCGGTCCGGATTTTTCCCTCAAATTCCGGGCGGGTGACACCGCGCTTCAAGCCGACGAACAGTTCCGCGTCCGGTGCGGCATCGGCGATGAACCACATTTCGGTCTTCGGCTCGCCACCAAGCCTGGCGGCCTTGTCCGCCGGCGGATGGACCTGCAGCGAAAGCCTTTCCCGCGTGTCGAGAATTTTGCACAGCAGCGGAAAGCGGTTTCCCATGGCGGGTTTCGCGTCGCCGAGCAGTTCGCGCGCGTGGTTTACCATCAACCAATGCAAATTCTTCCCGGCAAGCGGGCCGTTGGCGGCAACGCTCGCGTCGCCCGGACGGTCGCTGATTTCCCAGGATTCGCCGATGGGCGCGCGCGGCGGCAGATTTTTTTTATAAAGCCGTTCGAGATTGCGCCCGCCCCAAACGCGCTCCTTGAAAATCGGATGGAAGGTGAGCGGATAAAGCACGGTGTCTTACGCCGCTGGAGCAGCCGTGGCGGTGGCTGCGCCGTTTGCGGCCGGTCCGGCATTCTCCGCCAGGGCCGGGGTTTTTTCGAGGAAATGCCCGTGCGCCCGGTATTTTTCGTAACGCTTTTTCAACCGCTCGGCGACCGGCAGCGTGAGGAGTTCGTTGAGGTGTTTGAGCAGATGTGTTTTCAAGGTTTCACCGGTCGCGGCCGGATCGTTGTGCGCGCCGCCGAGCGGTTCAGGCACAATTTCGTCCACGAGTTTGAATTCGAACAAATCCCTGGCGGTGATGCGCAGGGCTTCGGCGGCTTTGGCGCTGGCCGCGCGGTCCTTCCATAAAATCGCCGCGCAGCCTTCGGGAGGAATGACGGAATAATACGCGTTTTCCAGGATCAACACACGGTCACCGACGCCGATGCCCAGCGCGCCGCCGGAACCGCCTTCGCCGATGACGGCCGCGATGATGGGCACTTCGAACAATATCATTTCGCGGAGATTGACGGCGATGGCCTCGGCAACGTGGCGTTCCTCCGAGCCAATGCCCGGATACGCGCCGGAAATGTCAATCAAAGTGATGATGGGCAGCGAAAATTTATTCGCGAGCCGCATCAGGCGGAGCGCCTTGCGATAGCCTTCCGGCTGCGCGCAGCCAAAATTGCGCAGGATGTTTTCCTTCGTGTCGCGGCCTTTCTGCGTGCCGATGACGACGACCCGGTGTTCGCCGAGCCGGGCAAAGCCGCCGACCATCGCGCGGTCTTCGGCGAAGAGCCGGTCGCCGTGCAGTTCCTGAAAGTCCGCAAACGTCGTCCGCAGATAGTCCAGCGTGTAGGGACGTTTCGGATGCCGCGCCAATTGCACCCGTTCCCAGGCGGTGAGATTGGAAAAAATCTGGCGGCGGGTTTCCTCCAGCTTCTTTTCGATGAGCTGGATTTCCTCCTCAAAATTGACGTCCAGCGAATGTTTTTCCGGATGTTCGCGCAGTTCGTCCAGTTTGGTCTGCAGTTCGATGATCGGTTTCTCGAAATCGAGCTGATGTTTCATGCGTCGAAGAGCTTAAACGGGATGTTTCTTCAATTCAATGCGAATCGTATAAATGCGAAAGGCCGGACTTGCGTCCGGCCCCCGCAGTGACGAGGTTTATACGCCCTCACCCGGGCGCTCAGAAGGGTGGCGCGACCAACTTGGGGGTCGCTGTTCGAGCCGCGCCACAAGCAAAACCTCTATGCCAACCCTAAACGAACAGCGAAATCCTTCATTTGCTACGATGACATAGACGGAGTGAAAATGCAAATTGTTCAAACAATTTTTTATTTTTTTTTGCGCTTCAAATCGTCAATAAATCCGAAAAAATTCTCGTCTGTGTCCTAAATTTGGTCACTCGTGCCAAAGGTGTGCGGCCGTTGGCATCCAGCGATGCGCCCAAGGCCGCCTTTTTGCCCGCGCCGGACGCCAGCACCCAAACCTGCCGCGCCGCCACGATGGCGGCGTAGCCAAGGGTGACGCGATTCGGCGGCGGTTTCGGCGAATTTTTCACGGCGCGATAAACCGCATTATCAGAACGGGTGGCTTCATCTTCGCTTGGAAACAGCGATGCAACATGGCCGTCCTCGCCCATGCCGAGGAAAATCAAATCCAGGACCGGCTGGCCGTTTTTGCTCAGCGGCACGATTTTTGAAATTTCCGATGCCGCATGGACGGCGGCAGCCTCCGGCGGCAATTCGCCGCGAATGCGATGGATCTGGCTTTCGGAAATTTTCAACGGCACGAATAAAAGCTCGTTCGCCAGGCGAAAGTTGCTTTCTCTGTCGTCCGGCGGAACACAACGTTCGTCCGCCCAGAAAAAATGCACGTGGTTTGGGAGGGACGGCGCGTCGCCGTCCCCATTTTTTCGTGCCTTTGCCAGTTCCACGACCGAAGCGAAAAAATTCTGCGCGATGTGCCCGCCGGACAGCGCGACGCAATACGGTTTGCCGGCGCGATGGGCCGCTGCGATTTCGTCCAGCCATTGGCCGGCGACGGTGCGGGCCAGTTCGTCGGCGGTGGCGAAGGAAATCAGTTCAATATTTTTCATTTAGTTGGGAGGGACGGCGTGTCGCCGTCCCTAATTTACCAAGGCAAAACATTCATTCGTCCTTGAAACGGCCATTCGTCAGGCTGTTTCACCAATCCCGCGCGCAGCGGATTCTCACAGACGTAATTCCACTTTTCCGTGTAGTTTTCACTACGGCGCAGACGGGTGTCCCAGAAATCCCGCTGCCATTCACCGGTGTCAGGCAAATGGAGGCAGCTAAATTCGCGTTTCCAATATGAAACCCAACGTTGCAAGGTGACGTTCAAATCCCGCGGTGCGCAAAACAAGTGGATGTGATCCGGCATGAGCAAATAATTGCCTACAAGCCAGGTATCCGTCTGAAACCAGATTTTGCGCAGCGCGTCGTGGACACTTGGTTGTGTAAGCCACGGTTGACGGTCCTTGGTGCAAACGGTGAGAAAAACAATGGTCGGTTGTTGGGACGAAATTAAAACGCCGCGCGCCGGATGTTTTCGTCCGGGTTCAGAGAATGGCGCATAATCGGGCATATAAATCAATCATGGGAGGGTCGGCGTGCCGCCGACCCAAACTTCCGAACAATCATATTTGCGAAGAAATATGGGGACGGCGACACGCCGTCCCTCCCAACTGCTGTTTCATGGTGCCGGCAAAGGCTCATGCCAGGCGTGGCCGCTTTGGGCGAGCAAATCGTCCGACGCGACCGGCCCCCACGTGCCGGCGGCGTAAAATTCGCGGTTCGTCAGCGGCTTGTCCTTCCAGCCGGCGCGGATGGAATCCACGATCTGCCACGCGGTTTCCACCTCGTCGCGGCGGATGAACAGCGTGGCGTCGCCGGCGATGGCCTCCAGCAGCAGCCGTTCATAGGCTTCGGGCGTGTAGGCGCCAAACTCCGCGTCGTAACTGAAATTCATCCGCACCGGCCGCACGCCGAGGCTCATGCCCGGCACCTTGCCGTTGAAGCGGAGATAAATGCCCTCGTTCGGCTGGAGCCGCAGCGCGATGGCGTTGGGGTCGAGCTTCTGCTCCAACTGCGCGGCGAACAGCACGTGCGGCGTGGGGCGGAATTGGACCCGCACTTCGCTCGTGCTTTCGGGCAGGTATTTACCCGTGCGCAGATAAAACGGGACGCCGGACCAGCGCCAGTTGTCAATGAACAGTTTCAGCGCGACGTAGGTTTCCACGTTGGAATCGGGCTTCACCTTGGCTTCCTGCCGGTAGCCCAGCACCGGTTTCCCCTCCGCCGTCCCGGCGAAGTATTGGCCGCGCACCACCTGTCGCGCCACGTCGCCGGGACCCAGCGCGCGGATGGATTTGAGCAGTTTCACCTTTTCATCGCGGATGGATTCGGATTCAAGCGACACGGGCGGTTCCATCGCGATGAGCGCGAGGACCTGGAGCATGTGGTTTTGCACCATGTCGCGGAGCGCGCCAGCCTCCTCGTAATAGCCGCCGCGCTGGCCGACGCCGAATTTTTCGCTCACGGTGATCTGCACGTGGTCAATCAGGTTGCGGTTCCAAAGGCGCTCAAAAATCGAATTGGAAAAGCGGAACATCAAAATGTTCTGCACCGTTTCCTTGCCGAGGTAATGGTCAATGCGGCAGACCTGTTGTTCGTGGGCGAAGCGCGTCAGTTCGGCGTTCAGCGCGTGCGCGGAGGCGAGGTCGTGCCCGAACGGTTTTTCGACGACGATGCGTTGCCAGCCCGCGCCTTCCTTGTGCAGCAGGCCGGCCCGATGCACGTTTTCGATGACCGCTCCAAACTGGCTGGGCAGGGTGGCCAGGTAAAACAACACGTTCTCGCGCAACGGCGCGCTGCCAAACGAAGTCAGCATTTCTTCCAGCTTGTGGTAGGCGGCCGCGTCGGTGATGTCGCCCTGGCAATAAGACAGGTTTTGCGCAAACTTCCGCCAGACCGCATCGCCCACGGGTTGGGTGCGCGAAAATTGGTCAAGCGCCGTGCGCAGTTCCGTCCGCCACGAGTCGTCGGTTTTTTCACGCCGCGCAAAGCCCACGATGCGGAAAACCGGCGGCATCAGCTTGTCCTTGTAAAGATGATAAAACGCGGGAATCAGCTTGCGCGACGTGAGATCGCCGCTCGCGCCAAAGATGACGATGGTGCAGGGTTCCAGCGGCTTGCGTTCCGCGCCGATGTGACCGGCCAGCGCCACGTCGGGATGTTTAGTGTCAACCATGGCCCAAACAATGGCGCAAGCGGCGGATAAATTCAACGCCATAGCGCGAGAATCAAAAATTGCTCGCCCGACGGCGGATTTTTCGACAACATTCCACCACGCGCGAATGAAAGCGAAAATTGTCATCACCCCCAAGAAGGCCGTGCTCGATCCGCAGGGCAAAACCGTCCAGAACGCCCTCGAACAAATGGGCTACCAGGGCGTCACCGCCGTTCATGTCGGGAAATACATCGAAATTGATCTGGCGCCCGGCGCGGACCAAGCCGCCGCGCAAAAGGCGTTGAACGACGCGGCGCGCAAGTTTTTGAGCAACCCCATCATTGAAGATTACAAACTGGAGATTGAATGAACCAAGACATTTACGATATACGATTTACGATTGACGAGCCATCCGCCGGTTCGCGCGTATATCGTAAATCGTAAATCGTAAATCAAAATGAATTTCGCCGTCGTCCAATTCCCGGCGTCCAACTGCGACCAGGATGCCATCCACGCCCTTCGCGATGTGTTTGGCCGCTCGGCGCGTTATGTCTGGCACAAGGAAAATTCCCTCGGCGACGCCGACGCCGTCATCGTGCCGGGCGGTTTCAGCTATGGCGATTATCTGCGTTGCGGCGCCATCGCGCGGTTCAGCCCGGTGATGCAGGCCGTGAAGCAATTCGCCGACCACGGCGGCCTCGTCCTCGGCATCTGCAACGGCTTTCAAGTGCTCACCGAGGCCGGCCTGCTGCCCGGCGCGCTCATCCGCAACCGCGACCTGCAGTTCCATTGCGAACACATTTTCCTGAAAACCGCCACGACGGATTCGCCGTTCACTAACAAAATTCCCGACGACAAATTGCTGAAAATTCCCATTGCCCACGGCGAAGGCTGCTATTACGCCGACGAGGAGACGCTCGCCCGGCTCAAAATAGGCAACCAAATCCTCTGGCAATACTGCGACGCGAGTGGAAACCTGACCGACACCGCGAATCCCAACGGCGCGGTGCTGAACATTGCCGGCATCTGCAACGAACGCCGCAACGTCGCCGGCCTGATGCCGCATCCCGAACGCGCCAGCGAATCGCTGCTGGGCAGCGACGACGGCAAATGGATTTTTGAAAGCATCTTTGCCGCGCTGGAAAAGAAAACGGCGGCGAAGGCGGCGTGATTATGCCGACAATCAGGATTGAGCGATACAAATTCAGGTTTTACTCGTCGGACGCGGGCGAACCGCCGCACGTCCACGTCATTGATGGCGAGATGGTTGCCAAAATCTGGTTGCGGCCGGTTTCGGTCGAATATAATCATGGTTACAACCGGGCGCAGTTGAACTATATTTTGAAGCTGACACGGGAAAATCAGGCCCGGTTGCTTGAGAACTGGAATGAATACTTTGCTCGATAAAACAGTGGAAGTGGTGCGGGCGCGCGACGTGAGTTTCGCGGGCGACCGCCTGCGCATTGAACTGTCCGACGGGCGCGAATTGAGCGTGCCCTATAAAAAAATTCCGTGGCTGAAATGGCTCGCCAGGGCCACGCCCAAACAGCGCGCCAACTGGTCGCTCGAACCCGGCGGCTACGCGATTTACTGGGAGCAATTGGACGATGGCGTGGAAATCTGCCACCTGCTCGGCATGGAAAGCTTGAATTAAAGTGGCGGTCATAACCCAATTTCAAATGGCGCCCGGCAGCGACGACGGCAAATGGATTTTTGAAAGCATCTTCGCCGCGCTAGGAAATAAATCTACAGCCAAGGTGGCATGATGAGTCACACACCAGTTTCGTCTTCGCTCGTTTTATCGGTAGGATACGATTCTTCAGAAAGAGTTCTGGAACTTGCTCTTCGTTACGGAACTTATCGGTATTACGATGTTCCTGTCGGCGTTTACAGAGAATTGCTCACATCTCCTTCAAAAGGGAAATATTTCCATCGCTATATCGCGAGATGTTTCAACACCGCACCGAATCCAGCACCGCCAGAATTCTCCAAACCTAAATTCAACGCCGATGGTCTTACTGCGATTCTGACAAAATATATTCCTCCTCAAACTGTGGAGTCAGTGGCGGAGCAGATTATTCAGCGGAACGTTCAGTTAGTTGTCACCAGAGCACGCACGTCCAAATTTGGAGATTACAGCAATCCGCGCCGGTATGGATTTCACAAAATTACAATCAATCATAATCTAAATCCCTTCCGCTTTCTCATAACACTGCTTCATGAGATCGCCCACTTGGATACTTGGAATGAATATCGAAATACTGTTTCCTCTCATGGTTCTGAATGGAAGGAGAATTTCCAAAAACTTGCTATTCCATTTGTTGATGGTGGAGTTTTTCCAACCGAACTTGCGGAAGTTTTAAGAGGCCATCTGCGAAATCCAACTTACTCAAGTTGCGTAGATCACGATTTGGAAAGAGCGCTGAAGCATTTCGATACCGATAAGTCCACCAAGCTACTCGAACAATTACCGTCCGCTGCTGTCTTCAAAATGAGAAATGGGATTGTGTTGCGCAAAGGCCGGCTCCTTCGCAAGCGATTCATTTGCCATACTCTTGATTACAAAATCGCATACAGAGTCAACGCGTTGGTGGAAGTTTATCCGGCGGACGACCCGTTTAGCGTTGGCTTATATCAACCAGTGCCTGACTCGCGGGAATTGCTCGTCAAAGCTTGTCGTTGGAATAAAATTGACCTTGTGAAGCAATTGTTGTCGCAGGGGATCGAAGTAAATCGTGTTCTCCCAAACGGGAAAACAGCTTTACAGATAGCCATTGAAAGCGGACACAACGATTTAGCTTCATTTTTGATTTCACAAGGCGCAGCACGCCTTTCACCTGATTCAATTTGATTTTCAAATGACCGAACCCGCCATCACCCCTGAACTGGTTGCCAAACACAACCTCACGCCGGAGGAGTATGCCAACATCGAGCGTCTCCTCGGCCGCAAGCCGAGTTACACCGAGTTGGGCATCTTTTCGGTGATGTGGAGCGAGCATTGCAGCTACAAAAACACACGCCCGTTGCTGAAAACCTTTCCCACCAAATCAAAAAAAATCCTCGTCGGCGCGGGCGAGGAAAATGCCGGCATCATTGACATCGGCGACGGCCTCGCCATCGCGTTCAAGATCGAGTCGCACAATCATCCGAGCGCGGTCGAACCGTTTCAGGGCGCGGCCACGGGCGTGGGCGGCATCGTGCGCGACATTTTCACGATGGGCGCGCGGCCGATTTGCTCGGTAAATTCTTTAAGGTTCGGATCAATTGTGGAGGATGGTCCGCCCTCACCCCGGCCCTCTCCCCCAGGAGAGGGAGAAGTTGGCGGCAGCAACGGGCAAGACCGCGCGCTTTCACCAGTGGCGTCCGCAACCAATCTCCCTCTCCCCGGGGGAGAGGGCCGGGGTGAGGGCGAGCCATCTTTCGCCGAAGGCGCTGACTCTGAAATCGCAAATCGCAAATCGCAAATCGCAAACAACCGCCGTTTGTTCGCCGGCGTCGTCGCTGGCATCGCGCATTACGGCAATTGCTTCGGCATCCCCACCATCGCCGGCGAGGTTTATTTCGACAAAAGTTACGAGGGCAACCCGCTTGTGAACGCCTTCTGCCTCGGCGTGCTGCGGCACGATCAAATCGCGCGCGGCGCGGCCAAGGGCGTCGGCAACCCGGTGTTTTATGTCGGTCCGGCGACGGGCCGCGACGGCCTGGCGGGCGCGGCGTTTGCGTCGCAGGATTTGACCGAGGAATCCGCCGAGCAACAGCGCGGCGCGGTGCAGGTCGGCGATCCGTTCATGGAAAAACTCGTTTGCGAAGCGTGCCTCGAATTGCTCGCCACCGGCGCGGTCGCCGGGATTCAGGACATGGGCGCGGCGGGATTGACCTGCTCGACTTGCGAAACGGCCGCGCGCGCCGGCACGGGCATTGAAATTGAATTGGACAAGGTGCCGCAACGCGCGCCGAACATGAGCAGCTACGAAATCATGTTGAGCGAATCGCAGGAGCGGATGCTCATCATCGTCCACAAAGGCCGCGAAGAGGAAGTGAAGAAGATTTTCGACAAATGGGATTTGCCGTGGTCGGAAATCGGCGTGGTGACGGACACCGGCCGCATGGTTGTGCGTCATGGCGGGAAAATTGTCGCCGACATTCCGGCGAAGAAAATCGCCGATGAATCGCCGGTGTATCAGCGCGAGTCACGCGAACCGGAGTATTTGAAGGAAATCCGCGCGTTCCGGTTGGATGGAATTCCCGATTCGCCATCTCCCGTCTCCGATCTGCTAAAATTGCTGGCGTGGCCGACGGTTGCGTCGAAGAACTGGGTTTACCGGCAATACGACCACATGGTGCGCGACGGGTCGGTGGTCTGTCCCGGCAGCGACGCGGCGGTGCTGCGCATCAAGGCCGACAGTCTTCCTGATTTGGGGAGCGCGGGCGTCCCGCCTGCGGAACCCGGCGTCGCGCCGGGTTCTCGTTCAACAAATTTGAGTCAGTCCAACGAAGCATCCGGCGCGACGCCCGACGCCGCGCGCGAGACGCGTGCGCTCCCCGAAAAACTCATTGCGCTGTCGGTGGACGGCAACGGGACCTACGTCTATCTCGATCCATACGAAGGCGCGAAGATTGTGATGGCCGAGGCCTGCCGCAATCTGGCCTGTTCCGGCGCGGTGCCGCTCGGCACGACCGACAACCTCAACATGCCCAGTCCGCTCAAGCCGGACCTGTTCTGGCAGATCAAAGAATCCGTGCGCGGCCTGGCCGACGCTTGCCGGGCGTTCAACGCGCCCGTCACCGGCGGCAATTGTTCGCTCTACAACCAAAGTCCAAACGGCCCGATTGACCCCACGCCGACGGTGGTGGTGGTCGGCCTGATTGAAAAGCCGGAGCATGTCACGACGCAATGGTTCAAGGACGACGGCGACGCGATTATTTTGCTCGGTGACGCGGTGGATGCGAATGATCCGTTGCTCGGTCTCGGCGGTTCGGCTTACCTGCAAGTCATTCACGGCAAAAAAACCGGCATGCCGCCGCGTTGTGATTTGGAAACCGCGAAAACATTGCATACCACACTGCTCGGACTCATCCAGAGCGGCCTGGTGAAAAGCGCGCACGATTGCAGCGAAGGCGGCCTGGCGGTCTGCCTCGCGGAAAGCTGCATCAGCCAGCTTGTCGCGCGCGAGACGCCGCGCTTGATCGGTGCGACGGTGGATTTATCTGCCTGGGAGGGTCGGCGTGTCGCCGACCCAAATATCAGGGACGGCGGCACGCCATCCCTCCCAAATGTCCGGACTGACGCCTTGCTCTTTGGCGAAACGCAATCGCGCGTGGTCGTCACCTGCCAGCCGCTCGACGCGGTGAAAGTGGTCGAGCGCGCGAAGCTGATGGGGGTTCCGGCGCTTCAAATCGGCCAGGTCGGCGGCGACAAGCTGGTCATCAAGGCTGCCTCCGGCGAATGGAGCGCGCCGGTGACTGAATTGCACGACGTTTGGTGGAATGCCATCGCGCGGGTGATGGCTTGAATCGCGATTTCGTTTGAACGCAAAGGGCCGGTTGACTTTCCATTCAATGATGTGGCCGTCATTTCTCCGGGCGCAACTTCGCACCACCACCATCCCGGCCAAAGGCCTAAAAAAGGAACGCCGCGTTCACGCGGCAGCATGGCAGAATGGGAGCCTCTGCCGGCTTAAGCCGTCGTTCCACAATTGTCACCCAATTGTGAATAAGTAGTTCTTGCCATTATCAGTATTAGACGATAAAAGATTGCCATTAGTCTGATGGCAGTATTCTCAGAAGGAAACTTGCGAAGACTTTTTTAGGGGAGGGTTACCCTTGTTGTTTAAGGATAACATCGCAGTTCGTGGTGGCGTTCAACGGGTATCGAATGTGATGAAAGCCTGGCAACTCATGCTTTTCGGGGCGAAGGCAGACTGGTCGAGAGACCGGGATTCCAGCCTCTATTCCCAACTTTGTTCAATCCCTATGAAAACTTCTGTTCGCCTTCTCGTCGTGTTATTTTGCTTGAGCGCCGCCAGCCTGCTTCGCGGGCAACAACCCGCCAACAGCGGGCCTGCGCCAGCTCTGCCCGATCCCACCCCTTATTCGATCACGCAACGCGATGGCAATTCCCGGGTGTGGCAGCGGGAAACTTATGATAAAGCCCCCAACGGCAATATTGTGACGAACGTTCACAAATACACCGAACTGGCGACGGGACTGAACCACTTGGTTGATGGCCAATGGGTGGCGAGCACCGAAGAGATAGACCTGTCGCCGGACGGCAATTCGGCAGCGGCGACCAACGGACAACATCAGGCTTATTTCCCCGGAGACATTGCCCAGGGCGTGATTGAACTGGACACGCCAGACGGCTTGAAACTACAAAGCCGGCCCATCGCCCTGAGCTATGACGACGGTAGCAACACCGTGATGATTGCTGTGCTGACCAACTCAGCGGGAGAATTGCTCGGCACCAATCAGGTGATTTATCCCAATGCCTTCGAGGGCGCCACGGCGAGCCTGCGCTACACCTACACCCTGGCGGGGTTGGAGCAGGATGTTCTCATCCAGGAACAATTGCCGCCGCCGGAATCGTTCGGTCTGGACTCCACCAACACGCGTTTGCAGATGCTGACCGAATTTTTTGGCACCAACAACCCGGTGCAGACCCCTTCGCCGATCAAGCCGCAGGACGGGTTGAGCGACACCTTCTTGACGTTTGGGCAGATGAAGATGATGCGGGGCAGGGCGTTCTCGATTGGTGATTCAGCGCCGTCTCCGCGTCGAAACCGAAGCCTCCCCATTTACAAGAGTTGGGTGAAAATGCAAGGGCGGACGTTTTTGGTTGAGGAAGTGCCTTATTGGCGAATCAGCGCTCAATTGCAAACCTTGCCCGCGCCGGCCAACTCCCCGGCAGCCACCTCCTATCTGCCATCCGCCAACTCCTGTCTATACAAGGTCTCGGCCATACGCCTGCTGCCGCCGGCACAACTCTCAAAATCGGAAACCAGTCCGTCGCGCCAAAGCACTGCGAAGGCGGGAAATCAAAAATCGGGAATATTCAGGCGACTGGCCAAGGCGGACCCCACCCTGAAACGCGGCGTGGTGCTGGATTATGTGGTGATCAATTCCAACCTGGGTAGTTACACGTTTCTCGAGGACACAACGTATTATGTGAGCGGGGAATACAGTGCGAGCGGGACGCTGACGTTTCAGGGCGGGACAGTCATCAAGCTGGATGGCAACGGCGAAATCGACATGGCCTACACCGGGGGCATCACTTGCAACACCGGCCCCTACCGGCCGGCGGTCTTTACCTCGATAAATGACAACTCGGTTGGGGAAACGATCACCAACAGTACGGGCACGCCGAGCTGTGGCGACGTAGGCACCTTTTTGTCGGTGGATCTTTTCAGTCTGTCGCTCAATGACATGCGCTTCTGCTATAGCAACCTGGCGTTGAATCAATATGACGGCGAGGAATACTCGAGTTTGGGCATTTCCGACTGCCAGTTTGTGAACGGGGATATTGCCATTCAGTGCGGCTATGTGACCTTGGAGAACGTGTTATTTTCCAGTTCGCAGGACGACTGGGCGGTGGAGTTCAGCGGGGTGGGCGATAACGCGCTGACTGCGGAAAACGTCACTGTGGACGGTTATGGGACCTTTGCGCAATCGTACAGCCAGGGTTGGTGGCCGTCAGGTGAGGTGCCCATAGTAGTACTGAACAATTGCCTTTTATCTGCTTTACGACGCCTTGAATCGTCTGACCAACATGGTTGACGGCGTGGGGACGACGGCTTACGCTTACGACGCTGTCGGCCAGCTTTTGAGCGAAGGCGGCCTGTGGCCCAATGACACCGTGGGTTACACTTACAACAATCGTTTGCGGACGGGCTTAAGCGTGCAAGCGCCCAATGCGGATGCGTGGACGCAAAGCTACGGTTACGACAGTGCGCGCCGCCTGACCAGCATCACTTCACCGGCGGGCACGTTCAATTACACCCTCGGAGGGGCGAGCTCTGCGAGCGCCCTAATTCAAAAGATTTTGCTCCCGAACGGCGCCTACATCACCAACACGTTTGACGGCAACGCGCGCTTGTTGAGCACCATTTTGAAAAACAGTGGCGGCACAAATCTGGATTCCGAAAGTTATGCCTACAATCTGGCTTCACAGCGAATTGCGGAAACAAACACTGCCGGGGATTATCGCAACTACACCTATGACAATGAAGGTGAACTCGTTTCGGCCATCGGCAAGGAAGCGGGCGGGACGACGAACCGGCTGCAAGAGCAGTATGGCTACGCTTACGATGCTGCCGGGAATCTGAATTACCGGACGAATAATACCCTGGTTCAAACCTTCAACGTGAACAATCTGAATGAACTGACCATCATTACCAACGCCGGCACACTGACGGTGGCGGGCACAACTACGAGTCCGGCGACGAATGTGACGGTGAACAATTCCACCGCCAACCTTTACGCCGATAGCACGTTTGCCTTGGGCGGATTTACCATTGCCAATGGCAACAATACGTTTACGGCGATAGCGCATGATGTCTATGGCCGGTGGTCAACCAACGCTGAGACGGTGAATCTGCCAACAACGAATAACTTTGCATATGACCTCAATGGTAACATGCTCACCAATGGCAGTCTGGTTCTGGACTATGACGATGAAAACGAACTCATCCGGATCACGGTGACCAACGCATGGAAAACGGAGTTCACTTACGATGGGAAAATGCGTCGAAGAATTCGAAAAGAATTCACATGGACAGGAAGTTGGGTTCAGACGAATGAGGTGCATTATATCTGGGATGGCAATATCGTGATTCAAGAACGCGATGTTAATAATCTGCCGTTGGTTACTTATACCCGTGGCAACGATTTGAGCGGGGCACTGCAAGGCGCTGGTGGAATTGGCGGATTGCTGGCGCGGACAGACAATGGGCTATTGATTGGCGGCATTTCATTTGCGACTGCTTTCTATCACGCGGATGGTAACGGAAATATCACCGCGCTGATTTACACGAATCAGTCGTTCGGCGCGAAATATCTTTGTGGCCCGTTTGGAGACATTCTCTCCATGAGCGGCTGGTTGGCACCAGCTAATACCTATCGTTTCTCATCAATGGAGTATTATGACAAGGCGGACATAAGCCTCTATCTCTATCGGCCTTACTTCGTCAATTTACAACGGTGGCCAAATCGAGACCCGTTGGGAGAGCCAGGGTTTGAAACGCTTCGCCGACACAATGCCTATAGAATGGGGCGTCTTCTTGCTGGCATTGCTGAACGGACGGAAGGACCAGACCTTTACGAGTTTGTGGCCAATAATCCTGTTAAGTTGTTTGATTCATTCGGGCTTGATATGAACAACCCTGTATGCCAGGCGCTTCAAGCACAATTTAATCTTCATCTGCAGATAGCAGCATTTGACCTATCGTTTGGTAACGAAGATGGATGGGCTGAAGAGCAAGGAATACTTATCGGGCTCGATGCGGAGATGTCGGCGGCGGGGTGTTATGATCCTCCTCCACCGCCGAGTCCGTCGACGTGTCCGGCACCAGCACCGCGATGGCCCATTCCACCACCGACTCCAAGGCAGGCTTGTACCTTGGCGACGGTTGGCGTTTTAACCTATTGGATTTGTAGCGAAGGGTCACGGGTTCTCTTTCCACCGCGTAACTTAATTCCAATTCCCTGATTTTTGTACTGAGGCGTCATTGTTATGAATGAGGACGAGAAACGTATCGGACGGGAGTTTATTCAGCAGTTACGCTCCAAGTGCAAAGACATCGAATCATTCAAGACGACTCTTAAGGAATTCGCATCCGAATCATCGGAAAACCGTGCCGCTGTCGGCATGGGACTTTTAGCAATCGGAGCCGACCGATCCGAAAATACTCTTTACAGGAATGTTATGTTGTCCCATCTAGCATCGTTTGTTCGCGCTTGCGGCTTGCGGAATAACAAGGATCTAGAAACACGGTTAAATCATGTTATTGATGATTGGATAACTACTTTACCGGGTCAAGACTATGATACAGCTCCTTGGGGGGCACTATTTGCGCTCGGTAATGTCAATCGAAGCGCAGGCTTGGAGAAATGCGATTATGTCATTAAGTTTTATGGCAAATCGGAAGCCGGTCGCCGGGTGCGCGAACTTCGCAAGGGTATTGAGCGGTTGAATCCATCGGAGAAGTGAAAGGGCAGTGACAAAACCGCCGTGCTGCAACTTCCCCCTACGTTGGAGCGTGTCGTCATGCCGGCTGCGAAAGCAAAGGCCAGCCGCCACGCCATCACGCCCCAGCTTCGCCCCAAAGACAAAATCAGTCTGCCCGTGGCGTTCCCGCGACTGCGGGATCACGCTGTCCGGGAGAGACGGGACGAATAAAGTTTGGTGTCTCTCCCGGCCCTCGCGCCGAGCCGCCACCACCGGCAGCACAGGCAACGACCGCTGACGCTGATGAAATTGGTTCTCCCGCAATGCGGGATCAAAAGTAAATTACGAATCGCGCGCAAGTGAGGCTGTGCTTCGTGGGTTCGGCCAGGGTCACGCCGCTGTGTCCACCATAGCGCTCCGCGCGACGGTGGATCACGTCCTGTGCGGGAAGCGCCCTACCGCTCGAAGAAAAGACAAGTTTGCTCGCTCAGATATCATTGAGAAGATTCATACGCTTCAGCAATAGTAAATGGCGATAAACGTGATACTCTTTAGGGTAATGTGGCCAAATAGGGACCCGCTGGAAGAACAAGGAGGAATCAACTTATATGGGTTTGTCGCCAACGACCCTGTAAATTGGATTGACCTATTGGGTTTGGAAACCATGCAAGACTGTATGGATAATTGCCTAGCAGGCTGCTGAAAAACTGGCAGAAAGTTTGAATACTGTCGAGGGAGAAAGGTCAGAGAAGGATGCGTGGAAAACCTCAAGCCCAACCGGAATTTCTGACGACGATCAATCTGAACCAGCGGGTGCCCGCCGACCATCCGCTGCGCGGGATCAAGACGCGCGTGGACCAAGTGTTGGGGAAGCTTTCGCCGTTGTTTGACGAGTTGTATGCCGGCGAAGGACGGCCTTCGATTCCGCCGGAGCAACTGTTCAAGAGTCGGATATTGATGGCGCTCTATTCGGTGCGCAGTGAGCGGCTGTTCTGCGAGCAACTGGCCTACAATCTCCTGTGGCTTTGGTTTCTGGACCGGGAACTGGATGAGGGGAGTTTCGACCCGACGGTGTTCACCCATAATTATGACCGGGTGCTCTCGGCGGATGCCGCGAAGCTGTTTTTTGCGGAGGTCTATGATCTGTCGCGGGCCGAAGGCTGGACCAGCGACCAACACTTTACGGCCGACGGCACGCTGATCGAAGCGTGGGCCAGCTTGAAGAGTTTTGTGCGCAAGGATGGGCAGGACCAAGCCAAAGTGGCCACGGCCAAAGACGATGACCCCGGCAATCCGACGATCAATTTTCACGGGGAGCCGCGGCGCAATGCGACGCACCGCAGCACGACCGATCCGGAAAGCGTGCTGTATCGGAAAGCCAATGGCCAGGCCAGCAAGCTGTGTTTTGGGACGCAGGTGTTGATGGAGAACCGACACGGACTGTGTGCGGCCATCACGGTGCATAATCCCATTGCCCAAGACGAGCCGACTGTGGCGTTGGCACAGGTGGATGAACATCGGGAACTGCACGCCGCCAGAATTACTACTCTCGGCGCGGACAAAGCGTATCACCAAAAGAAATTTGTGGCCGGCTGTCGCCAGCGGGAAGTCTCGCCGCACGCGGCGTGCAAAGAGGGAAGGGATGTTTCGGGGCTGGATGGACGGACGACCGGTGGTGCCGGTTACCGGATCAGCCAACGCCGGCGCAAACGGGTCGAAGAAATCTTTGGCTGGATAAAAACGGTGGGAGGATTGAGGCGCACCCGCTACCGCGGAGTGGAGCGGACGCAGGCGTGGGCCTATTTCGTGGCTGGGACCTATAATTTGCTGCGGATAACCAATCTGGGATTGGGTTTGCAGACCGGCTGAAGAGCGTGGTGGGTCAGTGGGCGGCTCAGATCGGATGAAAGCTCCGGTCAAAGCAGCCAAGCGGGGCAACCGCCGAGTAAAAAACCGCGCTTCGCAGTGACCAGTAACAGATTTAAACATGACCAAAAAACAGTTCAGGCAAAAATCACCCCGTTTTGCAGCAGCCTGCTAGCCAACCATAGCAACTGTGCTGCCAATGGAAACCAAACGCTGGAACGGCTTCTCAGTTACGTAAAGGGGTCACCCATTAGGGCGTGGTGTCAACAAGCAAAACGTTGCCGTCCCCGTTTTTCCTCTTCGGGTCCATCATCGGTCTGGACGACAGTTTTGAATCAACTGACTCAAACATGCCGACGACAAGAACGATGCGTTCTTCCTGGCGGAACTGCAGCGCCTGAACATTCTGCCTACGGGTTACATTACTATTGACACTGTTTCCTCACTCAACCCTCAACCTTCAGCCTTCACCCATCCCCCCACTGCCGTTCCCCGGCGCGTCCGCGCCCCCATGCTCTGGCCGGGCATCCACACCGGCACTTTCTCCGTTTCCAGTTCCAACATCTCCTGATCGCCTTTCTTCGGATTATCCTTGAATCGGAAAAGCCGCGCCATCGTCGGGTCCGTCTTCGCCATCTCCCGCCACTGCCCGAAACTTTTGTTTAATCTCAACGGCTCCTCGCGCTTCGCCAGCTCGGCGTCAATCTCCGCCCCCAGTTCAAAATCCTCTCGCGCCTGATGGCACCATTGGATGAAGGAATCCATCAACCCCGGCAGCCGGCTGCAGCCTTCGCCCGCGCCCGCCCTCGCCGCCGCCACGAAGAGCAGTTCCAGCGTGTCCGCACATGGCCGTATCCGCCGCCGCACATTCTCCTCCGGCGTCTGCCCCCAGAAAGTCTTCCGGTGTCCTTGAAAGTCTTCCAGGGAGAAGGAATGTTTGGGCACGGCGTATCCGGCTAGCAGCGGACCGCTGCTTTTCATCAGGCTTCGCTCAGCCACCCCCGTCACCAGCGCAATCCGCCGCGCCAGCGTCGGCGATAGCGGATTCCGCCCGTTTTCCCAGCTCACCACCGTGTCTTTCGAGGCGCCGATCATCGCCGCAAACTCCGTCTGCGTCTGCCCCAGTATCGTTCGCAGCGCCCGGATCGGATGGTAGGGTTTCGTTTTCATATCGTATAATAATGTTGTCGGTTCGATCTTTCGTTTTTTCTACACGCCGCCCTCTGCTCCCTGCTCAATGTTCGACGTCCTTCCATCTTCCATCCGTCATTCGTCATCCGCCAAAAACTGTATCCAAAAAAATAATACACTTTTTTGTTGACGGCGCAACCATTTTGTCATAAATGTATCTAAAAGAAAAATACAAATATGACAGACGCCCCGCTTCCTGACTCGTCCGCCCCGCCTCCGGCCTCGCCGTCGGCCGTCGCCGATGCCGTTGCTTCGCCCTGTTTTCAGCCCGCGCCCGGCGAGACCCCGCGCGCCTTCGGCGCGTTCATGGCTTTCTTTAATCTCGGCCACGGCCGCTCCCTTCAGGCCGTCGCCGACCGCCTCGCCGAAGGCCTGCCCACCGTCAAAAATTGGTCCTGCAAATATGCCTGGGCCGAACGCCTCCAGTCTTTTAACGCCGGCCTCCTCCGCTCTTCGGCCCGCGACCAGGCCGCACTCCACAGCCGGCTCGCTGCCGATTGGGCGGATCGCCTCCAGCGCTTCCGGGAACAGGAATGGGATGCCGCCCAGAAACTCATCGCCGCCGCCCGTTGCTTCCTCGAATCCTTCGGCGAGGAAGACCTCCGCAAAATGAACCTCGCCCAGGTCTCCCGCGCCTTGAAAATTTCCTCCGTCGTCGGCCGGCTGGCTCTCGCCGGCGCCGAGTTGCCGGCCTCCCCGGACCCCGACCTGTCGCCCGTCCAACAGCAGTTCCTCAACGCCGTCAAACGTCTCTACGGCCAGCCACTCATTTCTTCCTCCTCGTCCTCGTCCTCGTCCCCTCCGTCACCGCCGTCCTCGGGGCCGGCGGTTGTAAACCACTGAAAACCAAAAAAGAAAGAAAGGTAAAAGTATGACTGGACCGTTCGATCCCCGTCAATATGCCGCCGCCGGCCTCGCCGCCGGCTGCCCGCTCGACCAGATGGAATATTTCATCCGCGCCGGCATCCTCCTCCAGCCCCGGCAGCTCGCCGCCAGCGCCGCCGCTCGCCTCTGCGACCAGCCGGATGGACCCACCGCCATCGGTTATGGTGGCGCACGGGGCGGTGGCAAATCCCACTGGCTCCTCGCCCAGATGGGGGCCGACGATTGCCAGCGCCTCCCGGGCTTGAAATGCCTCCTCCTCCGCAAGGTCGGCAAGTCCAACCTCGAAAGCTTCGAGGACCTTCGCCAGCGCGTATTCGCCGGCCTCAAACATTCCTTCAGTGCCTCGCGCGGCATCCTCACTTTCGATAACGGCTCCCGCATCATTGCGGGCCATTTCCACCACGAGAAGGACATTGATGCCTACCTCGGCCTCGAATACGACGTCATCGGCATCGAGGAGGCCACCACTCTCACCGACCGCAAATATCACGACATCCTCACCGTCCTGCGCACCTCCAAGCCCGCCTGGCGTCCGCGCCTCTATTCCACTACCAACCCCGGCGGCGTCGGCCATGAGTGGTATCGCAATACCTTCATCCTCCCCAATCAGCGCCGCGCCGAATCCGCCACCCGCTTCATCCCCGCCCGCGTGGATGACAACCGGTTCAACAACCCCGAATACAAATCCATTCTCGCCAATTGCACCGGCTGGCAAAGGAAAGCCTGGCTTGACGGCGACTTCGACATCGCCTCCGGCCTGTTCTTCCGCAACTTCAGCCACAAAGACCATGTCCTCGAAAATTTCGATGATCATCTCGGCGTCGAATGGTTCATCGGCATGGACTATGGCTACACCCACTACACCGTCGTCCTCCTCGCCTGCCTCGATCATGAGGACAACCTCTACATTGTGGATGAGCACGCGGAACGGAACTGGATTCCCCGGCAGCACCTCGACGCCATCAAAGCCATGCTCCAGCGCCATAAAATCTCGCCCGACGGCCGGAAACCTTTCGCCTCTGACGGGCGTTCTCCCATGCCTGTGATCTATCCGCCCGGCCACGTCTTCTACCGCCGTTTCCTCGCACGCTTCGTCGCCGGCGCCGACCTCTTCAGCCGCGAATCCAACGGCTCCACCATTGCCTCCCATTTTTCCGGCCTCGGGGTCACCCCGCGCGCCGCCTGCTCCCACCGCGTCGATGGCTGGGCCGCTGTCCAACAGCGCCTCGGCGTTCCCAACGACGGCATCAAACCCACCCTCTTCATTCATAAACGTTGCACCCGCCTCCTCAATACTCTCCCCTACTTGCAGCACGACCCCGACCAGCCCGCCGACATCCTCAAAACCAACCCCAACGAGGAAGGCCTCGGCGGTGATGATGCCGCCGACGCCCTGCGCTATCTGGTCGCCACCCCCGCCAACAGAATTTATGAAAGAAAACTCTCCGGCTTTTAATGAATCAGGTGTGGGTGAGGCGAGACTCCGTCGAGCCATTCCCGCTCCTCCTCGTCCTCGTTCTCGTCCTCGTCCTCGATTTTCGCGTGTTTCGTGTATTTCGCGGTTCACCTCATATTTCTGTTTTCCCAATTTCTGTTTTCTGCTTTGCAGTTTATTCCTCGCTCCATTTTTTATCCGTGTTAATCCGTGTCCATCCGTGGTTAATAATTTCAGCGTTTCAGCGTTTCCCCCTCTCCAGGGGGAGAGGGCCGGGGTGAGGGCGAGCCTTATGTTTTTATTGACTCTGAAAATTCGTGAAAATTCGTGTCTCAAAGCGGTATTTCCCGGTCAAAAAATTCAAATTCAGGTAACGTCAGGTAATCTTTGGTAACTTTAAGTAACATGAAAAAATACTCGCCTCACCGGCCCTTGCGTATTCAACCGGCAGGTGGCCGGACTTTGCGGCGCGTGGCGAAACAGCCTTGTCCGAGCCGTGCAGTGTGTTTCATTTTGAACAAAATCGCCCGTCAAACGCTCAATTCCCCTGAAAACCCCATTATGATTTGCGCTCTGGACGGATTAACCGCTGGCATTTTCCCCTTGGATTCGTAAGCTAGGCGGCTATTGACCATGCGACAGTTTTTGACCATCGCCGCGAATGCCTTCATGGAATTAATCCGGCAGCCGGTGTTTTTGCTGCTGATGACGGCGTCGGTGCTTTTTGAAATTTTCCTGGCGGTGCCGTATTACTTCGCATTCGGCGACGAGCCAAAGCTGGTGGAAAACAGCGCGCTGGCGGTGATGCTGCTGGCGGGGCTGTTCGGCGCGGTGTTGAGCGCGTCGTCGTCGCTGGCGCGGGAAATCCGCACCGGCACGGCGCTGGCCGTGCTGTCCAAGCCCGTCGGGCGCGCGCAATTTTTGCTGGCGAAATACGCCGGGCTGGCGGCGGCGCTGACGGTGCTGACGTATGTGAACCTCATCGGCGTGCTGCTGGCGAGCTGGATGTCGTTCGACGCCTACGGCAAGACAGATTTGCCGGCGCTGGGCATTTTTGGGGCCGCGGTCGCGCTGGCCTACGCGCTGGCGGGCTTCAGCAATTTTTTTCTGCGGCGGCCGTTCGTCAGCGACGCGGTGCTGGCGCTGCTGGTGCTGGTGACGCTGGCGGCGTTTGTCATTTTTCAATTCACCCGGCAGTTGCAGACCGTTGGCCTGCAGGCGCAGGTGGACTGGCGGCTGGTGCCGGCGGGAATTTTGGTGCTGTTCGCGCTGTGGATTCTGGCGGCGCTGGCGCTGGCGTGTTCGACGCGGTTGGACACGATTCCCACTCTGGCGGTCTGCTCCGCGTTTTTTTTGATCGGGCTGATGTCGGATTATCTGCTTGGCCGGCGCGCCGAAACCGGCGAATGGTGGGCGTCGGTGCTTTACACGGCCATTCCAAACTGGCAGCTTTTCTGGCTCGCGGACGCCTTGAGCATGGGCAAAAGCACGCTCCCCTGGGCTTATGTGGGCAAGGCGTTTGCCTATGCGGTCGCTTACGCGGGCGCGGCGCTCGCCGTCGGGACGGCGCTGTTTGAGGAACGGGAATTGAGTTGAAAAAGGTTGAAGGGTTAAAGCGTTGAAGCGGATTACGCTTCAACCCTTCAACGCTTCAGCGCTTCAACGAAAAATAAATGGAACGTAACGTTCAAAAAAACGGGCTGGTGAATCTGGTCGCGGCGGTGATGATTTTCATCACCGCGTTCGTCCTCACTTGTTATGTGAATTCGCTGGCCGGGCAGGGGTGCTCGATTTTCCTCGGACTTGGCGCGCTGGTGGCATTCGCGAGCTGGTTCCAGATGCGGCTGGTGGAAAACGAGCAGTTGGAAAAACTGGAGGTCGAGGAACTCGCCCGCGCCCGGGGTGATTCCACGTTGTTTAAATCCAGCGACGCGGAGGTTTTCCCGGCGCGTCGCGCCCGCGAGCAGTTCGAGAAATTTTTCGTGCCCGGCTTTGCCGTGCTGCTGTTTCTGCTCGAAGCCGGCGGCGCGTGGCTGCTCTGGCGCTGGGTGGCCAAAACCACCAACGCCGTCGCGCCCGACCGCGCGATGGCGTCGCTGTCGCTCTTCGGCATTTTTGCGCTGCTGCTGTTTTTGCTGGGGCGATTTTCCGTGACCATCGTGCGGCTGGAAAACCACCGGCTGTTGCGGCCGGGCGCCAACTTTCTGCTGGCGGGCGCGTATGCTTGCTTCATCACGGCGCTCGGCATCGCCGGAGTCGAGGCGGGATTTGCGAAGGCGGATATCTTGATTGCGCGGGCATTGTGTGTGTTGCTCGGGTTGATGGCGGCGGAAATGCTCGTGACACTGCTGCTGGAGATTTACCGGCCCCGCTTGAAGGGCAGGGTCGCGCGGCCCATCTACGACAGCCGGCTCGTCGGCCTGCTCGCGCAGCCGGAAAGTCTGTTCACGACGGCGGCGCAGGCGCTGGACTATCAATTTGGTTTCAAGGTTTCGGAGACGTGGTTTTTCCAGTTGCTCCAAAGAAATCTGCCCGTCCTGCTGCTGGCGCAACTGGCGGTGCTGCTGTTCTCCACCTGTGTGGTCTTCGTGGACGCGGGTGAACGGGACGTGCGGGAGCATTTCGGCCGGCCGGTGGCGGAACTGGGCCCGGGCGCGCATTGGAAATGGCCGTGGCCGGCGGACAAAATCTACCGCTACCGCACGCAGCAAATCCAGACGTTCGACGTCGGCTTCACTCCGGACGCCCAGAGCGAGAGCGCCAGGACGATTTTGTGGAGCATCGGCCACACCAGCGAGACCAATTTCCTCGTTGGCAACCGCACTCCGGTCACGGTCCAAAACGAAAACTTCGACACCAACGACACCTTCAAGGCGCCGCCGGTGAGCCTCATCAACGTCAGCATCCCGGTGCTGTTTGAAATCACGAATGTGCTCGAATGGGCCTACCAGAACGCCGGCCCCGCGAACCTGCTGCAGGACCTCGCGACGCGCGAAGTGGTGCGTTACCTCGCCGGCGCGGACGTGAACGACCTCCTGACGCACCTGCGCCTGGAGGCGGCGGAAGCGTTGCGCGACCGGATCCAGGCCGATGCGAGCGAGCACCGGCTCGGCGCGAAAATCGTCTTTGTCGGCTTGCAGGACATCCATCCGCCGGTGGCCGTTGCCAGCGATTATGAACGGGTCGTCGGCGCGGAGCAGACGAAGCTCGCCAAAATCCTGGGCGCGCGGGCCGACGCCATCCGCACCAACGCCCTGGCGGACGCGCGCGCGTTCACCGCCACCAACGTGGCGGACGCGGTGCGGCAACAGCTCGAAGTCTCGGCCCTGGCGCGGGCGGCGCTCTTCACCAACCAGATTCCGGCGTTTGAGGCCGCGCCCTCGGTCTATCGGCAGCGCGCTTATTTCCAGGCGTTCGCCGCCGCGACCGCCAACGCGCGCAAATACATTCTGCTCGTCACCAACACCCAGGACGTCTTGATTTTTGATCTGGAGGATAAAATCCGCGCGGATCTTTTGAACGTGAACGTGCCCAACGAATAATTGCCATGAATAGAAACATTTTAACCCTTGTCGTCGGCGCAGTGCTGGTCGTGATTTTCACCCTGCTGCTGTTTGTATTTCAGGTGCGCCAGTCCGAGGTCGCCGTCGTCACGACCTTCGGCAAACCGTCAACGCAGCCCTATGACAGGCCCGGCGCGTATTTCAAGTGGCCGTGGCCGATCCAGAGGGTTTATACCTTTGACGGACGCATCCAGAATTTCGAGGACAAGTTCAACGAAACGCTCACGGCGGACCAAAACAATTTGATCACGAGCGTCTATGTTGGCTGGCAGATCACCGACGCGCCGGCATTCCTCAACCACTTTCGCGACGGCTCGGTGCCGGCCGCCCAGACCATGCTGGAAAGCATGTTGCGCAGCGCCAACATTGCCGTGGTCGGCAAACATCCGCTGTCCGATTTCGTGAATGCGGACCCGAAGGCGCTGAAATTCGACGCCATCGAAAATGAAATCGAGCTGGCCGTGCAAGACGATCTGCGAACGAATGATTGCGGCATCCAGCTGGAATTTCTCGGCCTCAAAAGGTTCGGCCTGCCGGAGAGCGTCACGCAAACGGTGTTCGACCGGATGAAAAATGAGCGGCAGGTGCTCATCAACAAGGAGCAATACGAAGGCGAAGCCCAGGCGCAAAAAATCAAGGCCGCCGCCGACCGGCAGGCCGCCGAGACGATTGCCGACGCCGACGCCGGCGCCACGCGCATCCGCGGCCAGGGCGAGGCCGAGGCCGCCAAAATGCTGCCCGTCTTCCAGCAAAATCCCGAACTGGCGAATTTCCTCCTGCGCATTGACGCGCTCCAACAGTCGCTCAACCAGAAATCCACCTTGATTTTCGACGAACGCACGCCGCCGTTTGACTTGTTCAGCCACCTGCCGACCAATTCGCCGCCGCAACAATGAGTGACGACCACGAACATCACGACCACGGGCATCCCGTGCCGCCGGTGACGGCGGACGACACTGGCTCGCAGGCGCTGGCCGAGGCGTTGCGCAGCAGTTTTGCGATTGTCAAAGTCGCGATGCTGCTGATGGTGCTGGCGTTTTTCGGTTCCGGTTTCTTCCAGATCGGTCCGCAGGAAAAGGCGGTGATTCTGCGCCTCGGCCGGCCGGTCGGCGAGGGGAAAAACGTCCTGCTCGGCCCGGGCCTGCACTGGTCGTTTCCGTATCCGATTGACGAGGTGGTGAAGATTCCCATCACGGAAATCCAAAAGGTCGGCTCCAGCGTCGGCTGGTATTTCACCACGCCGGAACAGGAATTGAGCGGCGAGGAACTGTCCGCCGGCCTGTCGCTCAATCCGGCGGTGGACGGTTATGCCATCACCGCCGACCGCAACATCATCCACACCCGCGCGGTGCTTTACTATCACATTGACGACCCGATCCGCGCCGTGTTCGGATTTTCCTCCGGCACAAACCTCACGTATGGCCTGGCGGGGGTTTCCAACGCGGTGCAGAACGCGCTGAACAACGCCCTGATCTACACCGCGGCGCATTTCAACGTGGACGACATCCTGCTGCTGCACGTAAACGACTTTCGCGACGCCGTACTCGAGCGCGTCAACGATCTGGTTGACCAGGAGCGGCTCGGCATCGGCATTGACAACTGCGAGGTCGAGAGCATCCCGCCGCGCCAGTTGCGGGACATTTTTGCGCTGGTCACCACCGCCCGCGAAAACCGCATCAAGGCCCTGCAGGATGCCGTGAGTTACGAGAACCAGAAGACCAACAGCGCCGGCGCGCAGGCCGCGACCATCATCGCCGTCGCCGAGGCCGCGCGCAACCGCTACGTCGAATCGCTCTCCGCCGAGGCCAAGCGCTTCAGCGATTTGCTGCCAAAATACGAAGGCAATCCCAGCCTGTTTGCCCAGCAAACCCTCGTGCCGGTCATGGGCCAGGTGCTTACGAATGTGCAGGACAAAATCTATCTGTCCGAGCGCGTTGATGGCAAACCGCGCGAACTTAGATTAATGTTGAACCGCGAGCCGCCGCAGCCGAAAACCGCGGCGCAGAATCCGTAAAATCGTAAATCGTAAATCGAAATCCAAAAATTTGTATGCAGGTCACGTCACTTTTGAGCCGGCATGAACATGAGCATGGGCCGGAATGCGGCTGCGGCCACGACCACGAGCATTCCGTCGTGCATCTCTGGCAGGCGGTCGCCGGCATCGTCCTCGTGCTGAACGCCTTCATCGTGGACTGGCTGTTTAACCAGGGCACGACAGTGGCCAGCGCCAGCGCCATGATCGGCGCGATGATTCTCATCTATCCCATCGTGGTCACGGCCGTCAAGGATTTGCGCATTGGCCGCCTGAGCATCAACGAACTCGTCGCCATCGCCGTGCTCGCGGCGTTCGCCTCCGGCAATTACAAGGCCGCCGGCGTCGTCGCCTTCTTCATGCTTACCGGCGAAATCATCGAAACCCGCACCGCCGAGGGCGCGCGCAATTCCATCGAATCGCTTATCAAACTCACGCCGACCAAGGCGCGGCGCATCAAGCGCAGTGGCACAGGCGTCTCGCCTGTGAGTTCGTCAATGCCAAAGGAAACTGACGGGCAGGATGCCCGTGCCACTTCGGAAGTTGAAGAGGAAGTCACCGCGGGCGAACTGGCGGTCGGTGATGTCATCCGCATCCGCCCCGGCGACAACGTCGCGGCGGACGGCGTCATCCTGAGCGGCCAGGGTTCGTTCAATCAGGCGACCATCACCGGCGAATCGTTGCCGGCGGACAAAAAAGTCGGCGACGAGGTTTTTGCCGGAACGCAAAACCTGACCGGCGTTCTCGAAATCAAAGTCAGCCGCGCCGGTGAGGACACGACGCTGGGCCGCGTGCGCGAGCTGATTCTGGCGGCGGAGAAGACCAAGCTGCCCATCATGAAAATCGTGGACCAATACATGGGCTTTTACACGCCGCTCGTGCTGGTCATCGGCGCGCTGGTCTGGGCGTTCACCCACGATTTGAACCGCGTCATCGCCGTTTTTGTGGTGTCCTGTCCATGCGCGTTCATCCTCGCGACGCCAACGGCAATGGTGGCCGCGCTGTCCGCCGCCGCGCGCCTCGGCATTTTGATCAAGAATGTCGCTGATATCGAAGCCGCCGCCCGGATCAACGCGTTCATTTTTGACAAGACCGGCACCCTCACCACCGGCCAGCTCGCCGTCAGCCGCCTCATGCCTCTCGGCGAAACCAAACCCGCCGAATTGTTGCGCGTCGCCGCCTCGGCGGAAAAATACAGCAATCACCCGACGGCCAGGGCGCTCGCGCAACTGGCCGGTGAAGCCGGTGTGCCCCTGGCGGAACCAAAGGATTTTTCGGAGGCCGCCGGCCGCGGAGTGAAGGCCGACGTGGACGGGGCGAAGGTTTTGGTTGGCCGCGCGCAATGGCTCAAGGACAACGGCGTGGACCACGGCTTTGAGAAGTCGGTGGACCTCGACGAAACCGAAGGCTGGAGCCTGATTTTTGTCGCACGCGGCGGCCGGTGCATCGGTTGGGTCGGTTTGCAGGACCAGACGCGCGCCGAGGCGAAGGCGTCGCTGGCCGAACTCAAGGCGGCCGGCGTGCGGCGCATCGCGATGATTTCGGGCGACCGCCAGTTGGTGGTCACCCGGGTCGCGGCGGAAATCGGTTGCGAAGAGGCCAAGGGCGATTGTCTGCCGCAGAACAAGGTCGAGTTCGTGCGCGGCATGAAGGCGAAGGGTTATCGCGTGGCGGTGGTGGGCGACGGCGTGAACGACGCGCCGGCGCTGGCGGCGGGCGATATCGGCATCGCAATGGGCGCGGCGGGCAGCGAAGTGGCCATCCACAGCGCGACCATCGCGCTCATGAACAACGACCTGCAACGGCTGCCGTTTTTGGTGAAGCTCTCGCGCAGCACGCGCATGGTCATCAACCAGAATTTTTTGTTCGGCGGACTGTTCATCATTGTCGGCATGACGGTGACGTCGCTCGGCTACATCGGTCCGATTCCGGCGGCCATTTTGCACAACGTCGGCTCGCTGATTGTGATTTTCAACAGTGCGCGCCTCGTGCGCAAAGGCGAGGAACTGGAGCATTTCCATCCCGAAGCGGAAGAGCCGCCACGCCGGGCAACCGGCCAGCTCACGCCGAAGCTGGCGTGAAAATTTTCAATGAAGTGCTTTTACCATCCGCAAGTTGATGCTGTTGCGATTTGTAAAAATTGCAGCAAAGGACTTTGCATGGATTGCGTTTCGGATGTGGGAAATGGAGTTGCTTGCAAAGGAAAATGTGAAACGGAAGTTCGAGCGGTAAATGAAATGATTCAGCGCGGTAAAAAAGCCAAAGGTGTTTATAAAAATTACTATAATAAAATCGCCGTCATTTGGGGACTGGTTGGTCTAGCGGCGCTTGCAATGAGTTTAGTTTTGTGGCGAAGTGGTAGAGATGGCATTGGCTTGCTTCCGGTTGCTGTAGTTGCGCTGATTGCCGCATTTATGTATGGCTCAATGACCAAGAATTACTCGGACAAAAAGTGAAAGCCGTAGATGTCATTAAATTGATTCAGTCGCTTGAGCCGGCAGAAATTGAAAAGATTTTTGTTTTGATTAAAGAATACGAAGCCGAAGCCATTCGCCGTCAAGCTGCGACGCGCTATATTCCAATGGACGAAGAATTCGAGAAAGCCGTTGATAAAGTATTTTCAGAAAACGACGAACTTTTCCGAAAGCTTGCAGAATACGAAACGAATGAGCGCAAGACTTCGATTAAATAATTTATGCCCGTCACCGAACCAAATCCGCAATCGGAAATCGGAAATCGTAAATCCGAAGAGGTGGTGGTTTCTGTCCGCGGCCTCACGAAGGTGTTCAAGGATTTTTGGAACCGGCCCAAGGCGCGCGCGGTGGACAACGTGGATTTTGACGTGCGGCGCGGCGAGGTCTTTGGGCTGCTCGGTCCGAACGGCTCCGGCAAGTCCACCACCGTCAAACTGCTGCTCGGCTTGTTGCATCCGACGAAAGGCCATATCGAGGTCTTCGGCCATTCGCCTCGGCACGTGCAGACCAAGTCGCGCATTGGCTATCTGCCGGAGGAATCGTATCTCTACCGTTACCTCAACTCGCGCGAGACGCTCGACTTTTTTGGCAGCCTGTTTCATTTGTCCCGGGGCGAACGCGACAATCGCGCCGGGCAATTGCTCGAAATGGTCGGGTTGAGCCAGGTTCAGACGCGCGCCGTGGGCGAATTTTCCAAGGGCATGCAGCGCCGCATCGGGCTGGCACAGGCGCTCATCAACGATCCCGACCTCGTCATTCTCGACGAACCGACTTCCGGCCTCGATCCCATCGGCTGCCGCGAAATGAAGGACCTGATTCTGGCGCTGTCGCGCCGCGGCAAGACGGTGATTTTGAGCAGCCACCTGCTGGCCGACGTCGAAGATGTTTGCGACCGGGTGGTGATTTATTACGGCGGCAAAATCCAGGCGATGGGCACGCTGAAGGAATTGCTGGCGGAGCCGGACACGCTGCGCATCACGACGCCGGTGCTGCCGCGCGAAACGCTGGCCCGCGTGCTCGACGTGATTCGCCGCGACGTGGCCGCCGACAAGGTGCGCGTGGACAATCCGACGCAAAATCTCGAAAGCTATTTTCTCGACGTGGTGCAAAAAGCGCGCGCGGCGGCGGCGGAAACGAGCGGCGCGCAATCCGGTGCCCGCGTGGCGGCCTACCTGCGCGCCGGGGCCGAAGACAGGCCGCCAGCGGAAAAAATTCTTGAGCGTCTGGCCTTGCCGCCGGCCGCCCAACCCGCCGCCGGACAAAAACCGGCGCCGCCAGCGGCCCCGCCGGCCGTGGATGCCAATAAACTGGCGGCGTTGACGAAGGCCGCCCCGCCGGCCCCGGCAAAACCAGCGGCCGCGCCGGAGCAAAAACCGGCGGATTTGACGAAGGCGGACGAAAAATTATCGTCACTGCTGGGAAACAAAAAATGATTTCATCCGCGAATTACGCGAATAAACGCGAAGTTTTTCAGTCCCAACAAATTAGCGACCATTCGCGCAATTAGCGGATTCAATTTCTCAATGCAAAAGATTGTCGCCATCGCCTGGTTGACCTGGAAGGCCGCGTTTCGGTTCCGGCTGTTCCTGGTCATCGCGGTGCTGCTGCTTGCGTCGGTGATCGGCCTGCCGCTGATGGTCAAGGACGACGGCACGGCGCGCGGGTTCACGCAGATTTTGCTGACTTACACGCTGACGGTGATCACCGGCCTGCTGGGTTTGTCCACGCTCTGGCTTTCGTGTGGCACACTGGCGCGCGACATCGAGGAATGCCAGATGCAGGTGGTGGCGACCAAACCCATCGCCCGCTGGCAAATCTGGCTGGGCAAATGGCTCGGCATCATGTCGCTGAACGCGGCCTTGCTGGCGCTGTCGGGCGCCTGTGTTTACGGGATGTTGTCCTGGCGCGCGGCCCGGTTGCCGGCGGCGGAACAGAAAGTTTTGCGCGAACAGGTGCTCGTCGCGCGCGGTTCGGCGAAACCGCAAAGTTACGAGGCGGTGATTGACGCCGAAACGGAGCGGATATTGCAGGAGCGGTTGAAAACCAACCCGGAATTGAATCATTCGGTGGATTTGGCGGAGGTGCGCAGACAAATCCGCGCAGCAGGCCATGGCCGAGTATCAACTCGTGCCGCCGGCCTATTCGCGCGCGTGGCGGATTGATCTCGGTTTCGCCAAAAACTCCCTGCGTGACCGGCCGCTGCAATTGCGCGTGAAGTTCCATGCGGCGCAGCCAAAGCGCGTCCGGCACCTTCCTCGCCCTGTGGCAGGTGGGCGATCCCGACACCGCGAATACGAGGCGGCTCGAACCGATGCGCCTCGCGCCGGACACGTTTCATGAATTTCAAATTCCGCCCAATCTTTTCGACAGCAAGGGCGTGTTGACGATCATCTTTGTGAACCCGAACGGCACGTCGCTGTTGTTCCCGCTCGAAGACGGGATGGAGGTGTTGTATCCCGAAGGCGGCTTCGCCCTGAATTTCGTGCGCGGACTGGGAATCATTTTCTGCTGGATGGCCTTCGTGGCGGCATTGGGCCTGGCCGCGGCCAGTTTCCTGTCGTTTCCGGTGGCGGCGTTTTTTTCCATGGCGGTCCTGGTGATCGGGCTTTCCAGCGGCACGCTGGCCGAAGCGGTGGGGGCCGGCACGGTCGTGAGCGGCAACGGGGAAACGGGTGTGATGGGACATTCCATCGCGGACGCGGTGTTGATCCCGCTGTTCAAGGGCATTCTGGTGGTCGTCAATCTGGCCAAGAATTTTTCGCCGATTGATTCCTTGAGCGGCGGGCGAAGCATTTCGTGGACGGAACTGGGCACGGCCTTCGGGCAAATCGTTTTGTTGCTCGGCGGAATTGCCGGCGTCATCGGGATCGGGTTGTTCAACCGGCGTGAACTGGCGACCGCCCAGGGAAACCAGTGAAAGCGAAGATGGAAGATGGAAGATGGCGCGGGGCGGCTGACTACAGCCGGTCGGCGCGTCGCGGTTTCTTATATTCCACTCCTGGCAAATGAACAGTCGTTTCAAAAAAATCATTTTGCTGCTGCTCGCGGTGGCGCTGCTCGCCGGCTCCGGCCAGGTGCAAAAATCCCTGAACCGCGACCGCGACAAGCTTGGGCTGACGCACGCGTCCGTGTTGGAGAACGCGCCTCCGGTGCTGGCGTTCACGACCGTCGCGCTCGGCGGTTTCCGGGGATTGATTTCCAATTATCTCTGGATCCGTTCGAATGATTTGCAGTTGGACGACAAATATTTCGAGGCGGCGCAACTGGCGGATTGGATCACGGATTTGGAGCCGCATTTCGAGCAGGTCTGGATTTTTGAAGCCTGGAACATGGCGTTCAACATTTCGGTGAAGTTCAAGGACCCTTCGGATCGCTGGCGCTGGGTGGAGCAGGGCATTGAACTGCTGCGCGACCGGGCGTTGCGTTACAACCCGGACGCCGTGTCGATCTACCAAAATCTGGCCTGGTTCTTCCAGTTCAAGATGGGGCAAAACCTGGACGACGCGAATATATATTACAAACAGGAATGGGCGCGGGAAATGGCGCCGTTCTTCGGGCCGGACGGCACAAATTTCGCCGCCCTCGTCCATCCACAAACCGGCGGGGAAACAAACAACGCCCTCGTGCTCCGCGAAAAATACCGGATGGATCCGGTGTTCGCCCAAAAGGTGGACGCGGAACGGGGCCCGCTCGACTGGCGTCTGCCGGAGGCGCACGCGATTTACTGGGCCTCACTCGGCCTGGAAAAAGCGAAGGAAAATCCCGGCAATGCGAAAACGAACGATCTGCCTCAATTGCGCCGCGTCATTTACCAATCCATGCAACAGGCGTTTCGCCACGGGCGCTACATTGCCGACCCTTTCGGCGGCGGCTATGCGCTTGGCCCCAATCTCGACCTCATCCCCAAGGTGAATGATTCCTACCAAAAAGAGTACTGCCGAGGAGTCTGACGAAGGCCAAAGGAACGCCATTCAAAGAGCGCGCCGGTATTTCTTGGCCGACGCGGTTTATTTTCTTTACGACCACAATCGCGTGGCCGAGGCGGCAAAATGGTATCGTTACCTGGGCGGGGAATTTCCCAACGTCACCCTCCTCGACCGCGACACCAATTCATTTCCGCGAAATGTCACGCTCGACGAATACGCCGTCGCGCGCGTGCAGGGGGACATTGGCGACACGTCGCAGGAGCGCACGACCTCGGACGTCCAGGGACTGCTCGCCCGGGCCTATGTCGCGCTGGCCATCGGCCAGGATGACCGCTACGGGGGTTACAGAAATCTCGCCAAAAAAATTTATGACCAGTATGCCGCAAAGACCGCTGCTTTCAACGGCAACGTCCGCATTCCTTTGCCGCCTTACGATGAGTTGAACCACGCCGTGCTGAACGAACTGCTCGACCCGCAACAGGGTCTCCCTTACGCCGCCCGCGCAGTCCTGCGAACGCAACTCGGAATGTCGTCGGAAACGAATGCGCCGCCGGCCGCGGCCCTTTCGACCAACGCGCCTGTTCCGGCTGCGCCTGCGCCGACGAACACGCCCGCGACCAATTCCGCTGGAAAATAATCAGGACTGCGACGCGCGTGTCGTGGCCCAGGACGCGCCACCGGAACGCCGGATTCATCCGGCAGGACGTTGCATCCGTCCCACGCTGCCGCATAAATGCGGCGTTCCGGGGGCAATGCCCGGATGCGCCCCGGCGCACATTACATTCATTCGCGAGATTGCTTCCACCCACCGCCTCGCGTAGTTTTGCCCGCCGGTGACAAAAAAAAATTCCAATGACCGCCCGCTTGTGGGGACGAAGCCGCGAGGCGAAGGCCCATTGCGCGTCGGCCTCATTTCGCTTGGCTGCGCCAAAAATCTGGTGGATGCCGAAATCATGCTCGGCGCGCTGCTCAAGGATGGCGTGGAAATCACCAACGACGCCGCGCAGGCCGACGCCGTCATCGTCAATACCTGCTCGTTCATTGACGCCGCGCAGGAGGAGAGCGTGGACGCCATCCTCGAATCCGCCGAGGTGCGCGCGGTGAAAAATCGCGGTCAAAGCCTCATCGTTTCCGGTTGCCTGCCGCAGCGGTTCCGCGACGAACTGCCCGGATTGCTGCCCGAAGTGGACGCGTTCATGGGCATTGACCAGATCGCGCAAGTTTCGGATATCGTGCGGCAAGCCGTCGCCAGGCGGGCGGAAAAGGTTGGAAAACATTCAACATCGAAGGGAAAAATCACCGGGCGTTTGGCTGAGTTGGAAACGTCACGCACTGTCTCCGAACCCGAAAAATCCGAATCCATTCGTGGCACGGGAAAATTCGGCAAAACCAAGACCGTTGTTGCTCCCCAATCGGCAATCGGTCCCGCAATGCGGGAGCAATCGGCAATTCTGGATGTCACCCCGCGTCCGACCTACATCCCTGATTTCGGCACGCCACGATTCCGCCTGACGCCGCGCCATTTCGCCTACGTCAAAATCGCCGAGGGCTGCAATCACCCGTGCAGCTTTTGCATCATTCCCCGGATGCGCGGTTCGCACCGCAGCCGGCAGCAGGCGGACATCGTGGCCGAGGCGAAGGCGCTGATTGCCGACGGCGTGAAGGAAATCAATTTGATTTCGCAGGACTCGACTTACTACGGCCTCGATTTGCGCCCGGCGCATAGTGGCACGGGCGTCCCGCCCGTCAGTTCCGGTTTTCAAATAACGCAGCCTTTGCCGAATCACACGGGCGGGACGCCCGTGCCACTACGACCCTCGCGCGCAATTTCGTCGCCGGAAAAATTCTCCGCCGCGATGAAATCACTGCCGGCAAATTCCACGACCATTTGCACGCTGCTGCGCGAGTTGAACTCGCTCGCCGGCGATTTCTGGATCCGCCTGCTTTACACCCATCCGGCGCACTGGACGGACGAACTCATCCGAACCATTGCCGCCTGTCCGAAGGTGGCGCGCTACGTGGACATCCCGCTCCAGCACATCCATGAAAACATGCTCGAACGGATGCGGCGCGAAACCTCGCGGCAATACATCGTGGATCTCATCCGGAAAATCCGGGCCGGCGTGCCGGGCATTGCCTTGCGGACGACCTTCATCGTCGGCTTTCCGGGCGAAACTGCGGTGTGCTTCAACACGCTGCTCGATTTCATCCGTGAGACGAAATTCGAGCGGCTCGGCGTGTTCGCGTATTCCAAGGAAGACGGCACGCGCGCCGGGGCGATGACCGGCCAAATTCCCGACAAGGTGAAACAGCGACGCCGGAAGCTGGCGATGGCCGAACAGCACAAAATCGCCCGGCAGGTCTCCGAATCCTTCGTTGGCCGCACGCTGAAAGTCCTCGTCGAAGGCAAGGCAAACGAAGAACAGCTCCGCCAGGCCAACGTTAGCTCGTGGGAGCATGGTTTGTTGCGCGATGGCGAATCTTGTCACTCGTCACCTGTCACTCGTCACTTTTTTGCCGCTCGTGGCGAGGCCGATGCGCCGGACATTGACGGACGGGTTTACGTGCGCGGCAAGTTACCCGTCGGTGAATTTGCCCGCGTCAAAATCGTCGGGCACACGGATTACGATTTGGTTGCCGAGCCGGTTTGAAAAGAATCCCGTTACTTTCTGGTGACGTGCCAAATAACGAAAACACTTTCACGACGGATCACCTTCCTCGACTTCGCCTCCCTCACCCGGTGTGTCGTCCGTTGCAGGTTTTACTTCGCCGGAGTCCAGGTGGCGTCCGGGTCATAAGCGGTCATGCCCTTGGCGATTTTCGCGGTCTTGGGTCCGAGGTTCTTTTGACAGACCTTGCCTTGTTGATTGACTATGAAGGTCATCACACCCGTGTTGCCCCATTCGGCCGGCCAGGCGACCAGCGCAAATCCGGCAATCATGCGGCCGTTGATGAGGTAATTATACTTGCCGCCCGGCGCGTGTTTTCCCTGGCGGGTCAGGGTTTTGAAATAATAGCCGTGATACGGCGCCTGCTCGTCGTTCAGCATTTTGGCGGTGCGCTGATAACCTTCCACGCGCGCCTGCGCGACAAGCGGTCCCAACGGGCTCAAATCCTCGCCCGGTTTCGCCGGCCAGAAAAGCCCATCATGCGTGCCGGGCGTGCTGCGCAGGAACTGCGCGTAGGCGAGCACTCCGTCCCCCATGCGATCCTCACCGGCATATTCGCGTTGCGCCTCCACGTACGCGTTGCAGACGTTGATCGCGCCCATTTCGTCCCTGCCGACGCGGCGGGCGAGAATCTCTTCCCTGCCGGCGGCGGTATCGAAGAACCATTGCCCGTCCTGTTTCACCAGCGGAATGGGAAACGGCCAGCCGTCCGCGCCAACTTCCAGCGTGACGTTGGACTCCGAGTTGTTGATCAACTGCGCCTTTTCCGTCAGGTGTTCGACGAACATTTTGTATTCCTCCGTGGCCTGGACCACATCGGGCGAAATCAAATCGTGTCCTGCCGGCCCAAAAATCGCGTGCAGCGCATTGGTGTCATGATTTGTGGCCGCCGCCACCAGCGCGTTGACGGCTTCCTGCGGCGAAGCGAAGGTCTGTTCATCCGCAGCCGATGCGCACACCGGCAGCGTCAGCGCCAGGAGCGTCAGGCCGGCGCCGGACGCGAGCGACCCAATCCGGCGCAAGCATGATAGGGTATCGGGTTTCAGCAGCGGCAATGTTTGTGTGGAAATCATTCGGTTGAAAGGTTCAATGCTTTTGCTGGGTGTTTGAACTGTGACCGCCGCCACCGCCACTGCCGGAGGGTGTCGCCGGCCGCGAAACCAGTGCCGGTCGCGAAACCGGCGCAGAATGAGAAACCGGCGCAGAATGAGAAACCGGCGCAGAATGAGAAACCGGCGCAGAATGAGAAACCGGCGCAGAATGAGAAACCGGCGCAGAATGAGAAACCGGCGCAGAATGGGTGGTCGTCTGGATGCTTTGCTGGCCGCGGTTGCTATAGGTTTTTGTGTCGTGCGAACTCTGGATGCCGATGAACGCGCCGGTTGATTCCGGCCGGCTGACGGGTTGAGCATGTTCAACTGGAGCCGGCGCGGGCCGGGCGATGGGCATCGAAGGCCGGGTTGCCGTCGCTTCTGGCCGGGCGGCCGGGGCCGGTGTCCGTCGCGGCGCCACGGAATCGGACATGGACCGCTCCACCGTGGCAATCACGGGCTGGTGAACGGGAATGACATAGCCCCGGTCGCCGCGGTTCGCCACGATTGCGCCCTGACGATTGGCGGGACGCCAGACCGTCGTGTGGGCCGCGACGCGCTGACGCTCCGGCTCGTGCCACCAGTTGACCGGACGCGGATGGTCGCGATTCCAGACAACGATATTGTGGTGCCCCCAGTCAAAATCGCAATCCAGCCACAGTCCAACTGGGAAGCCGATGCCGAAGGTGATAAAAGGCCCGCCATACCCAGTTTGATAATAAACCTGGTCCGGCTGATAGACCGGCACATAAATTACATCGGGATCGGCGGGAATAATTTCAATGTCGCCGCCGTCATTGATCACCTGTTGCTGCGGCGTGGATTGCAGGTTGCTAAGATTGTAAGCCGAAGTGCGCAGCCGTTGGATGGAATCCATCACGTCCGGCTGTTGATTGAGAAAAGCCTGTCCCAGTTCGGTCGTCCAATTCAAGTTGTCATCCATCCATTTCAAAACATTAGGGTATCGGGCCAGGGCCTGGACGCTGGGGTCCCACGGCTGCTGGTCAATCTGGCCGGGGTCGCCGCCGCCGCTGACAAAACGGTCGGCCAGCACGATTTGTGTGGGCAAGGTGGACGCCGGCAGGATTTGGGCAATCAACGGGTCGGGATAAAGCGCAATCGGCCCCAGCAACTGGTCGAGCTGGTCGCCGGAAAGCGGTTGATAGGCGGGCATCGGAGGCGGAACCGCCATTTGTGCGCGCAGAGACAGGGCCGAGCCGGCGAACGCACACAGTAAAACAACGATTTTAAGCAGCAGCTTCATCTGTTCGTAAAATTTGTTCGTCATTATCAACAGACGCGGTCACAGCCTGCCAGATTACATCAAAAAAAACAAAATGATTTGTCCGGCCAAGAACTTGCGCTCCCTTGCCGCGCTTTTCAACCACGGATGACGCGGATGACACGGATCCCGTTTGCCGCAAAAGACGAACAATTCTGCCACGGAAGAAAACGAAGAAAACAAAGTCTGAAATCCCCCTTTGTTCCCTTCGTTGCCTTCTGTTCAGATTTCCGGATCCCTGTTTCCCGCTCTTCAGGCGGTGAGTTCGGGCAAAACATCAGCCGCCCGCGAACACAGGCTGAAAGCCGGCTTCGGTCAGGATGCGCGCGACCTCCGCGCGTTGGTCGCCCTGAATCTCGATCTGGCCGTTTTTCACCGTGCCGCCGGCGCCGCAGGCGCGCTGCATCGCCCGGGCCAGTTGCTCCTTTTCCGGCAGGCCGATGCCGGCAAAGTTTTTCGCCACCGTCACCGTCTTGCCGCCGCGCCCGGCCTTGACCCGGAGGATGTCCACGCGCCCGCGATTTTTCCTCGCCGGTTTCGATGGCGGCGCGGAATCCAGCGGAAGATTTTCGGGTGCGGTCGGGAGGCCTTCGCTGGACAGGGCGGCAAACGGAGTCTGGCTTAAGCCCGGTCCGCCGCCGGTGGGAATGCGTTTGGAGACTGCCATAGCCATGCAGATTGGCGGGAATCGTAGGACGGATACGAACATTTGCAAGCAAGATGGTTGAAAGCTGAAGGAAGGCTGGAGGTCATTTCGAGCTTTCGCTTTGCGCCGGGAATCATTTGGCTCTGGGATTAGCAAAGTTATGGAGCCGGACAAAACCGCGCCCAAAACGCCCGACAACCCGCAGATTTGCGTCAACCTCGGCGCCACCCTCGTCCGGCTGGGCCGGATGGACGAGGCAGTGAAGTGTTATCAGGAGGTGTTGCGGCTCGCCCCCGGCGACCCCAAAATCGAGGCGAAATTGCAGGCGCCGGGCGCGCCGGCGAATCTCAATTCTCCCGCGAACTGAATTCGCGAATCATGGCTTTCCACCACGGCGCGAGTGATTCGTCAGGCCGCAACCACGCCTGCTGGTGCAGCCACACCAGCGCGTGCGCGTCTGCCAGGATGATGAGCCGTTCCGCGGCGGTCAGTTTGTCCGGGCCCTGGGCCAGCAATTTCCCGCCCAACGCGCGGACTTCCCCGCTGCCGACGCCAAGTTTGGCGAGTTGTTCGGCATAAACCGGGTTGAGCTGCTTCTCGCGCAGGAGTGAAACGTGGATGGCATTAACGTAGGGGTCGAGCACGGCTTCGGCCAGGCCCGCGTGCGGACGGAGCGGCGTGGTGTCCTCGGTGATTTCATGCACTTTCAGGCGCGCGCGCAGGGCGACCAGCTCCAGCGGCGGCGCGGTTTCTTCCGGTGTCAGGAACAAATCCATTTTGCGCGCCCGCGCGCCCAGACTGCGCCGGCTGGTGAACACGCTCAACGGAATGGAAAACACCATGCCCGCGAGCACGGGCGTGAACCACCAGAACAACGTCCGGTCCAACTGCCACATGAACACGCCCCAAACCAGTCCCACCAGCGTGTGCCACCCGTGCCGCCGGGCGGCGGAGGTCCACGCCGTGCCGTCCGCCGCGCGTTTTTGCGGCCCCCAGCCGACGCTGACGCCGAGCAGGTTGGTGATGACGAAGCGCGTGTGCCAGAGCATCAGGAGCGGCGCGTGCAACGTGGAGAAAAGGGTTTCGCCGACGACACCCAGCGTGGTGCGCGCCAGGCCGCCGAACGCGCGCCGGCGTTCCCAGTCAAACGAAAGATCAATGAGCGCGAGCGCCTTCGGCAGCATGATGACGACCATGCAAATCACGAAGACGAGCAGGGCGTGCGCCGTGCCGCTCCAATTGGCGAGATAAGGATTGAACGCCGGCAGGGTGATGTTCGACAGGCCGGAATTTTTTTGATACCAGTGAATCCAGTTGAAGGTGATCAAGAACAGGAGCCACAGTGGCCCGGCCAGGTAACCGCAGATGCCCAGGATCAAATGCAACCGGCTCACACCGCGCAGGCCCTTCGCAAAAAGCACCATGCCGTGCTGTAGATTGCCCTGGCACCAGCGGCGTTCGCGCCGCGCATTTTCGATGATTCCCTGCGGGCCTTCCTCGTAGCTGCCCTCTAGGTCGTAGGCGAACCAGATCCCCCAGTTTTCCCGCGACAACAGGGCCGCTTCGACAAAATCGTGGCTGAGAATCTGGCCGCCGAACGGGCGGCGTCCGGGCAGTTGCGGCAGATCGCAAAACTGCATGAACGGCTCGGTGCGGATGAGGGCGTTGTGTCCCCAGTAATTTCCCAAATCGAGCGCCCAAAAATTCAATCCGGCGATGAACACGGGCGCGTAAAGGCGGTTGGCGAACTGCTGGATGCGGCCGAAGAGCGATTCGGCGTTCACCAGCGCGGGCACCGTTTGAATCAGCCCGACGCCCGGATGCGCCTCCATCAATTTCACCAAATCCACAATCGTCTCCCCGCGCATGACGCTGTCGGCGTCGCACACCATGAAGTAGCGGTAACGGCGGCCCCAGGCGTTCAGGAAGTCGCGCACGTTTGCGCTTTTGCCGCCCTCGTTGTTCAGGCGGCGGCGATAGTAAATGCGGCCGAGCGCGTCGAGTTCGCGGACCAGATCACACCAGCGCCGTTCCTCCTCGACCCATTTGTCCGGGTCCGTCGAGTCGCTGAGGATGAAGAAGTCGAACCGTTCGAGTTCGCCGGTCCTTTCCAGCGATTCATAGGTGGCGCGCAGCCCCTCATAAACGCGGACCGTGTTTTCGTTGCAGACGGGGAAGACAATTGCCGTGCTGGTGCCGGCGAGGCTTTGGGCGCGATAATCCGCCAGCCGCGTGATGCGCTGCCTTGTGCCAAACGTCCGCAACACGAACCCATAGATTCCGTGCATGCAACCGATGGCGGCGAACAAAAACAGAATCACGAACAAAACCAGCAACACCGTGCGGGAAGCGGACCAGCCGGTGCGCCAGAGCAAATCCGCAAACAGCATGGAGACCAGCCCCGTCAGCAGGACGGCGGATGAATAAAAAATGAACAGCCGCCAGCCGCGGTGGAGACGCGATGCTGACGCTGTAGAAATGGTCGGGGCGTCAGCCATGTCAGCGATAAAGTTGGGCGAACCAGTCAATCAACGACGACAGGCGGCTGTTCATCTGCCCGAACCCTCCGTGGGTGAGCCAAAAAACCCCGATGAGCAGCAGCGCAAACAATGTCCAGGCCAGCGTCATCCTGAAATAAGGCAGCCGGCCCAGGTTGGTCAGGGTCGTAATCGGGCCGAGATCGAGCGAACGCGGCGCCATTTTTGAGAGTTGAAAATCCGGTCCGGCGCGGAAGTAGGTTTCGCGCATGGCGCCGACGAATTCCTGCGGCCACGGGCCGGGGCGCAGGAATTGTTCCTGCCACCGGCCGGGCATGTCGGCGAGCAGCAATGCCAGGCGTCCGCGGGTCGTCAGCATTTGATCGGCGTTGGCGGGCGATTCCTGAAGCACGGCGGCGAACCATTCAATCACCAGCCGGTCCATTTCCTCGGCGGCGAGCTGGGTGGCGGAGCGGTCCGGTTCGGCGGGCGCGCGGCGCATGGCGCGTTCGAGCACGCGGAGGACGAGCTGGCCGAGCAGCGCCTTGTTGCGCACGCGCAGCGCGTGGAAATAATTTTCCACCTTCACGTAAGCGGCGTTCCACTCTTCCAACGGGCGGCCGGCCAGCCGGCCGGCCGCGCCGGTCACGGCGGATTCCATTGATACGTCCATGTCTCGCTCAGAATGTTGGTCCCTTTTTGCAGCGTGCATCGGAGGTCCACCGGGTCGTGGTTGCCGGGCCGGGGCTGCATTTTCAGGATGACGCGCCAGGCGTTGAGAAACGGGTTGCGGATGACGAAATTGTCCATGATCGCGGCGTTGGTGCTGCAATTGGCGATGGCCAGCGGCGGCTCATTTTCCGGCACGGCATCCAGTTTTGGCCCGGCAAAGTCAATGACAAACTGGCGGGCGTTTGGAAACTGCGGATCGAGGCCGACGCGCGTGGCCACGACCCGGTTTTCCGAAAGCTTCAGGTCCGCCCCGCCGGTTTGCCAGCGAAGCGCGTAACTGAAGCGATAGGGTTGCAGCGGCGCGGGCTTGTCCTTCGGATCCCAAAACGCGACGATGTTGTCCAGGCCTTCGTAAGCCGCGCTCAATTCGACGAGGTGCAAATCGCCGTCGCCCCAATTGCCGTGCGGCTCGACCCACATGCTCGGCAGGAGTTGATCGAGGTTGAAAGTATCCTGGTAGGCCGCGAACGAGCGCTCGCGCTGGAGCAACCCGAAGCCGCGGATGTCCGGCGCGTGGAAGATTTGATGGCGCATCACCGGCGGATTGTCGAGCGGACGCCAGAGGATTTCGCCGCCGTTCATGCGCATCAGCAACCCGTCGCTGTCGTGGACCTCCGGGCGGTAATCGTCGAACTTGCGCTCGGAGTTTTTTCCGAGCCAGAACATGCTCGTCAGCGGGGCCAGGCCGACGGTTTTGGCCGGCTGGCCCGCCGGATTCGCCGCCCGCACCGTGTTGGTTTCCCGGAAGAAGAGCACCGCGGTCACGTCCACCGCCGTCGTTTCGCCGGGGAAGACGTGGAATTCATACGCGCCCGTGCATCGCACGCTGTCGAGGATGGCGAACAAGGTCAATTCCTTGTCGTCCTTTTGCGGTTTGCCGAGCCACCAGTCGGTGAAGATGGGAAATTCCTCCGGGCGATCCGGTTCGCCGCAATCCAGCGCCAGCCCGCGCGCGGAAGGGCCGTAACCCTGGCCTTTGCCCAACAGCCGGAAATAGCTCGCGCCAAGAAACGCGCCCAGTTCGTCCAGTTGATTCGTCCGGTTCAGCGGATACAGGACGCGGAAGCCGGCGTAACCCGTGTTGGCGGGGATCTGATTCTGGATGTGCAGATTGCCGTAATCAAAAAAATCCTGCACGAACCGGATGGGCTGCACATGCGTGGCGGTGAATTCATTTACATGCACCGGTTCCTGATAAAGATAACCCGGATGAAAGAATTCGATGCGGAACGGCAGATTTTCCTCCGACCAAAGCGCCTTCTCCCGGCGGAAGCGGATTTCCCGGTATTTGTCGTAATCGAGATTGTCCTGCCACAGCACCCTGGGCAGTTCGGCGCGCGGCGAATGGAAGGGGTGATGCGCGCGCTCCAGGGCGCGCTTGGCGACATAGTCCAGGTTCACCTCGGCCGCCTCCGGCCCGGCCCAAGCCCGGCCGGCCAATGCCGTCCCGATGATGAGAATCAAACAACTCCGTTGCCACATGCCGCCCACAAGGAAATCAAACCGGCGGCAATTTGCAAGTTCGGCGCGGAAATGATTGAAAATCAGGCCGTTTCCGGGCCGCTGGCGGTCCAACCGGGGCTTCGCCGGAAAAAAAGGCGTGATATTCAATCCGTGTTCGCGCCGTTCCTTTTGCCAATCCCGGCTACGTCAAAACAATCTTGTCACCGTCTTTCAAAGTGACAATGGCCTTTTTCCAGCTCGGCGCCTGGCCGGCCTGTTGCGTGCGCTGGCGGCGGAATTTGCCGCGGACGTTCAGCGTGTTCACCTTGACGACCTTGACCTTGAACAGTTCCTGCACCGCCTGCCGGATTTCCGCCTTGTTCGCGCGGCGGTCCGCCACGACCGTGTATTGGTTGAGTTTTTCGGCCTGGCGCGTGCCTTTTTCGGTGAGCCGGACGGTTTTGATGACTTCAAAAGTGTTCATGGTTCGTCAGTCTTTTGCCAGATGCTGCCCCACTTTTTCAAAGGCGTCCTTCGTGAACAACAATTTGTCCGGGCGCAACACGTCATAAGTGTTCAGCGAATCACTGGTCGTCAGCGCCACGTCCGGGAGGTTGCGCGACGCGAGCGTGAGATTTTTGTCCGCGCCGGCCGAGACAATCAGCGTGGAGCCTTTCAAATCCAACGCGGACATCAGACCGGCAAATTCCTTCGTCCTGGGCGAAGCGAGCTTCAAGGTGTCCACGACGACCACGTCGCCGGCCTTGAGCCGCTCGCTCAACGCCTTGCGCAACGCCAGCGCGCGGGTTTTTTTGGAGACTTTTTTGCCGAAATCGCGCGGCCTCGGGCCGAAGACCACACCACCCCCGCGCCACAACGGCGATTGAAACGAGCCGGCTCGGGCGCGGCCGGTGCCTTTCTGCCGCCACGGCTTTTTGTTCGTGCCGGCGACTTCGCCGACGTTTTTGGTGCAGGCGGTGCCGCTGCGTTGCGCGGCCTGATACGCCGCGACGACGTCATGCACGGCCTGGGTGCCTTTCCCGCCTTCAACCAGCGGGAACTTCACTTCGAGTTCGCCCTGGCTTTTCCCTTCGATATCTTTAATGGCAATTTTCATGGCATTTATCGGCAGGGCCACGTTGCTGCGTGGCCGAGGACGACCGGCAGGTCGTCCCTACCTGTTTATTTTTTGGCCTCCGCGGGCTTGGGTTCGGCTCTTTTGGCCTCGGCGCCGGACTTCCGTTTCATCGGCGCGACGCTCACCGGCGGTTTCCAGCCCTTGGGCCGCTTCTTTGATTCGCGGATGACGATATAATCGCCCTCCGAGCCGGGAATCGCGCCTTTGATGAGCAACAAATTGTCCGCCTCGCGCACTTGAATCACTTCCAGGTTCTGGGTCGTGCGTTGGACCTGCCCCATGTGGCCGGGCATTTTCTGGCCGCGCATGACCGTGCCGGGAAACAGGCGCTGGCCAATCGCGCCGACGCGGCGATACCAGCCTTTTTGCCCGTGCGACGCCAGACCGCCGGCGAAACCGTGGCGCTTCACGACGCCTTCAAAGCCGCGGCCCTTTGTGATGCCGATAGCATCCACAAAATCGCCGGGGGCGAACAGCGCCGGGCCGACAATATCGCCCGGTTTCACTTCCTTCGAGAAGTTGCGGAATTCCCGGATGCGTTTGACCGCCGCGCCGTTGTGTTTCTTGATGTGACCGAGCAACGGTTTCGTCACGCGCTGCTCCTTCTGGTCGTCGAAGCCGAGTTGAACGGCATTGTAACCGTCCTTGCCCGCCTGCGTTTTCACCTGGAGGACGCGGTTGGGTCCGGCGAGAACGACGGTCACGGGAATCAACACGCCGCCCGCGTTATACACGCGCGTGCTGCCGAGTTTTTTTCCTAAAAGTCCGAGGGGCATAAAATCGTTAAAGCGTTTTAGATTTTGATGGTGATGTCCACGCCGGCGGGCAGATTGAGCTTCTTCAATTCGTCCACGGTCTTGGCGGTCGGCTCGATGATGTCAATGAGCCGTTTGTGCGTGCGTTGCTCAAAGGTTTCCTGCGATTTCTTGTCCGCGTGCGGCGAGCGTTGCACGGTGAAGCGCTCGATGCGGGTCGGCAGCGGGATGGGTCCGGCGACACGCGCGCCGGTGCGTTTGACGGTGTCGGCGATTTCGCGGGCGGACTGGTCTATGACGCGATGGTCATAGGCCTTGAGGCGGATGCGGATGCGTTGGGCGGCCATACAAAGAACAATTGTCTGTCAATGGTTTAATTACATTTGCCGCTTCAATTTTTAAAAGCGGACGCGCAGTATAACCATTAAACGGCCCCGCGCAACAAGTTTTTTTTGGGAAATTTCGCCGTGGAAGGACGGGCGCGGCAACGAAGACGGAGCCGGTGCGCCCGATTCGTTCCGGATTTCAGAATGTTACAAACGGGTGGCGTTTGTCGCGAAAACGTAACAATCCCGCCACGCGCCTGTCACAGTGCGCGGCCATGCTGCGCCGCGATGGTTGAATCCAGATCCGTGAAAAAAACCAGGACGCGCAAAACCACGCGTGCGGCGCTGTTTGCCGGCGCTGCGGCGTTGATGTCGCTGGCCCCCGTCGCCTGCGCGCAATCGTCCGACGCGCTCATCAACAAACTGGAGCAGAAGGGCATTCTTACGGCGGAGGAGGCGAAGGAATTGCGCGAGGAGAGCCGGCAGGATTTCAACAGCGGTTTCACCAACAGTTTTGACAAGGCGTTCGGCAAAATAACCGGCATGCCGGATTGGGTGACGGGTTACAGGTTGAGCGGCGATTTTCGCGGACGGTTTGATGATGAAACGGGGGACAATCCCGGCTTTCCCGATCGTATCCGTCTGCGTTACCGGCTGCGGGTGGGGTTGGCGGTGAACATGACGGACAATTTGCAGGTCGGTTTTCGGGTGGCTTCGGGCGACCCGGCGCCGGGATCGGGATATGGCGGCAACCCGAATGGGAACACTTCCACGTTCCAGGACAATTTCAGCAAGAAGTTCATTTACATTGACGCCGCCTACGGCAAGTGGATGCCCATCAACGATGGCACGTGGATGGTCGCGGCCACCTTCGGCAAGATGGACAATCCGTTCGCGCTTTCGCCGATGGTGTTCGACCCCGATTTGACGCCGGAAGGCGCCGCGTTGCAGGCAAGTTATCAAATCAACGACCAACAATCGCTGGCGTTCAACGGCGCGGCGTTTGTGTTGGATGAACAAAAATTGTCAACCCAGGACCCCTTCATGTATGGCGCCCAGTTGCTCTGGAATGCCCAGTGGACGCCCAGGCTGGCAACCGCGCTCGGCATCGCCGCGTTTGACATCGTCAATGCCGGTATGCTGACCGTTGACAGTGTGCCCGTCGTCAATCTGGGTAACACCCGCAATCTGGTTAACGCGCTCACCGGCCAGGGCGTCTCCACTTATGGCCCGGCATTCAACTACAACCCGGTCATCGGCGATTTCAGCGTTACTTACACGCTGGACCGCTTCCCGCTCTACCAGGGCAAGTTCCCCGTCAAGCTGGCCACCGAATTCATGGAAAATCCCGGCGCGCCGGGCAACAACGAAGGTTACTGGGGCGGCGTCACGTTCGGCAAAGCCGGCAAGAAAGGCGCCTGGGACATTTCCTACCGTTACCAATATCTGGAGGCGGACGCCTGGTATGATCAAATGGTGGACGACGACAATGGCGTCTTTTACTCCAATCAGGTTAATGGCGCTCCGACTCTTTCATCCACCTTTTCGGGCGGGCCCATCCCCCTCGGTGTTTATGGCGGCACGAACATCAAAGGTCACCTGATCCGGTTCGACTACTCGATCACCGACGCGCTGATGTTCTCAGTGACTTGCTACATCAACGACCTGATCAATCCGGCATTGAATGTTTCAAACGTGTCATTTCCACCCAACAGCAACGTGCCCGGGCAACCCCAAAACAGCATGATTCACCTCATGGCCGACCTGATGTGGAAATTCTAAAATTGTAACCGAAACGCAACCAACCATTTTTTGGAAAATCAAACAACCTCACTGGAATATGAAAAAACTCGATTCTTCCCATCCTCGGCATTGGTGGCTTGGCGGCCTTGGTTCTGGCCATTGCCAACGCCAGACGTCATCTCGCGGTCGTGGGCGGCGTGGTCTTGCTCGGGCGCCAACCGGCGCGCAGGCGCAACTGCTCATCAACGGCGCGGGCGCGACCTTCCCTTATCCGATCTACTCGAAATGGTTCGACGAATATGCGAAGGTGGACCCGTCGGTCCGCTTTAACTATCAATCCATCGGCTCCGGCGGCGGTCAAAAGCAAATCATCGCCCGGACCGTGGACTTTGGCGCTTCTGACGGCCCGATGAGCGATGACAATCTCGCCAAGGCGCCGGGGAAAATCCTGCATATTCCCACCGTCGCCGGCGCGGATGTCATCACTTACAACCTGCCGGGCAATCCGAAGCTTAAATTGGACAGCGATGCCATCGTGAACATTTTTATGGGCAACATCACCAAGTGGAACGATCCCAGGATCGCGGCGCTCAATCCGGGTGTGGATTTGCCGGGTTTGCCGGTGGTGGTGGTGCATCGTTCCGACGGTAGCGGCACAACCTTCATTTTCACTGATTACCTGAGCAGCATCAGCCCGGTATGGGCAGATACGGTTGGCAAAGGCACGTCCGTGAAATGGCCGGCCGGCATCGGCATGGGTGCCAAAGGCAATGAAGGCGTCGCCGGCCAGGTGAAGCAATTGCCGGGAGCGGTCGGCTATGTTGAATTGATCTACGCCGAGCAAAACAAGATGCCATACGCGGACGTCAAGAACGCGGCGGGCAATTTCATCACGCCTGCGCTTGATTCAATCACCGCGGCGCTGGCCACGGCGAAAATCCCCGATGATTTCCGGTTCTCGATGGTGAATCCGCCGGGCGACAAGGCGTATCCGATTGCCGGCACGACCTGGCTGCTGGTTTATCAACAGCAAAAGGACGCCGCCAAGGGCAAAAAAATGGTCGAGTTTTTGAATTGGGCCATGACCACAGGCGAAGGCATTGCGTCATCGCTCGACTACGCGCCGTTGCCGGAAAGCGTTCAACAGCGCGTCCAGGATTTGATCGGCACAATTAAATACTGACTTCGCTCCGCTGCCCGGTAGTTTATGGGTGTGAGCCGGGACGAAGAGCGTAGTTCCTCCCGCTCTTCGTCCTTTTGATTTTCAAGCAAATGGCAGGGACGTGCTGCCGCGCATCCAAGCCGGGCGGCAGTCGGCCCTGCCTTCTGGATGGAAAAGATGTGGAGAAAAGAAAGTGAACGACTCCGCGCCAAATCAACCAGCCGCGGCGGCGAAAAAATTCGCCGCCTCCCACTTTGGCGACCACGCCTTCAAATGGCTGACGCTGTTCATGGCGCTGGTTATTTTCGTGCTCATCGTGCTCATCGGCTTTGAACTGGCAACCGGCTCGAAGCTCGCGCTGCAAAAATTCGGCTGGCGGTTTTTGGTGACAGGCAACTGGGACCCGGTCAATGAAGAATTCGGCGCGTTGCCGTTCATCTTTGGCACCCTCGTCTCATCGCTCATCGCGCTCATCATCGCTGTGCCCATCAGCATCGCCACCGCCATTTATCTCACCGAACTCGCGCCGTTATGGGTGCGCCAGCCATTGATCATATTCATCGAACTGCTCGCCGCCGTGCCCAGCGTCATTCTCGGTCTCTGGGGAATTTTTGTCATGGTCCCTTGGCTGCGCAACCATCTGTTTCCCTGGCTGCAGAACACGCTCGGTTTCCTGCCTTTTTTTAAAGGCCCGATTTATGGCTTCAGCATCCTGGCCGGCGGCATCATCGTCGCCATCATGATCATTCCCATCATCACGTCCGTCTCGCGTGAAATCCTCCGCTCCGTCCCCGGTTTGCAGCGCGAGGCCGCCTACGCGCTCGGTGCCACGCGCTGGGAAGTCACCCGCATCGCCGTGTTGAGCTACGCGAAAAAGGGCCTGTTCGGCGCGGTGATTTTGGGGCTGGGCCGCGCCCTGGGCGAGACCATGGCCGTGACCATGGTCATCGGCAACACGCCGCAAATCGTCTCGTCATTGTTCGCGCCCGGCTACACGCTGGCCAGCGTCATCGCCAACGAATTCACCGAAGCCACGACCGACACGTATTTGAGCGCGCTGTTTGAAATCGGCCTCGTGCTGCTCGGCGTGACCGTGGTGGTCAACATCTTCGCGCAACTGCTGTTGAAAACGTTCGCCGGCCCGGCGGTCAAACCCCAAAACTGACATGCCATTTTTGATTTACGATTTACGATTTGCGATTGGATCAAAGCGGCATGGCTCCCGCCCTGTCCGGGTCAAATCGTCAATCATCAATCGTCAATCGTCAATCCGATGACCGCTCCCAACCATCGCTGGCGCAATTTCAAGAACGCGGTCGTTCAGACGCTGACGTTCGCGTGCGCGATTCTGGTCATTACGCCGCTGGTGCTGGTGTTTTATCATCTCATCACTCAAGGTTTCAGTTCCATCAACCTGACGTTCTTCACCCAATTGCCCAAACCCGTCGGTGAAGTCGGCGGCGGCATGGCCAATGCCATTGTCGGCACGTTCATTTTGCTCGCGCAGGCCGCGGTGTTCGGCGTGCCCATCGGCGTGCTGGGCGGCGTGTTCCTCTCCGAATACGGGTCGTCGCGGTTGAACTGGTGGATTCGTTTCGCCGCCGACGTGTTGAATGGCGTGCCGTCCATCACCTGGGGCATCGTGGTGTATGCGCTGCTCGTCGTGCCGATGAAGGGGTTTTCCGCGCTGGCGGGCGGCGTGGTGCTGGGGATGATGATGATTCCGCTCGTGATGCGGACGACGGAGGAAGTTTTGCAACTGGTGCCCGGCGGCTACCGCGAAGCCGCGCTCGCGCTGGGCATCGCGCAGTGGCGCGCCATCGTGCAAATCGTCATGCGCACCGCGCTCAAGGGCATCGTCACCGGCGTCCTGCTCGCGCTCGCGCGCGTGGCGGGCGAGACCGCGCCGTTGCTGTTCACCGCCTTTGGCAACCAGTTTTGGAACCACAAATTGACCGACCCCATCTCCGCCATGCCGCTGCAAATATTTGCCTACGCCATATCACCCTATGACGACTGGCACCGGCAGGCCTGGGCGGGCGCGTTCGTGCTGCTCGTGCTCGTGTTGTCCATCAACATCGGCGTGCGTTTCCTCACCCGCGACCGTTTCCGCCAGCGCATTTGAAATGGAAATTACCATGCCTGAGACCATCAACCAGACAGCCGCCGCGCCGGAGCAGAAATCCGCGGGCGCCCCGGCTTTGACCGTGCGCCATCTCTCGGTGTCTTTCGGCAGCAATCTGGCGCTCAAGAACACGTCGCTCGACATCGCCGCCCGCGCCGTCACCGCCATCATCGGGCCGAGCGGTTGCGGCAAATCCACCTTTCTGCGCGCGATCAACCGGATGCATGAACTGACTCCCGAGGCGCGCGTGCAGGGTGAAATCCGGCTGTTCGGCGAGGACATTTACGCGCGCAACGTCGAATCGGTCACGGTCCGCCGCCGCATCGGCATGGTCTTTCAAAAATCGAATCCGTTCCCAACCATGTCCATCGTGGACAACGTCACGGTCGGCCTGCGCTTGAACGGCGTCCGCAATCGCAAGCTGCTCGCCGGGCGCACCGAACAGTCGCTCCGCATGGCCGCGTTGTGGGACGAGGTCAAGGACCGCCTGCACGCGCCCGCCATCAGTTTGTCCGGCGGCCAGCAGCAGCGCCTGTGCATCGCCCGCGCGCTCGCCGTGCAACCGGAGGTGCTCCTCATGGACGAACCGGCGTCCGCGCTCGATCCGCTGGCGACGGCGAAAATCGAGGATCTCATTTTGGAATTGAAAAGGGATTACACGATTGTGATTGTGACGCACAACATGCAGCAGGCGGCGCGCATGTCCGATTACACGGCGTTTTTCTACCTCGGTGAACTGGTCGAGTTCGGCCCGACGGCGAAGATTTTCACCACCCCGTCGCAAAAGCGCACGGAAGATTATGTGACCGGACGGTTCGGCTAAAATCATGGTCTGAATCTTAAAATCATGGTTTTGCCCGCAGTCATAATCCCGTTTGCAATTCGTCGTGGCGGTGGCAGGATGAGATTAAGTTGAAGGTTGGGGATTAAGAAATATGGAAACTCACTTCGAGATGGAGCTGGACGGCTTGAAACAAAAGCTGCTGTTGATGGCCAGCCACGCCGAGACCGCCGTGAACCAGGCCGTGCAGGCGCTCGTCCAGCGCGATACCGACCTCGCCTTGCGGGTGAAGGAAAACGACCGTGTCATTGACCAGTTCGAGGTGGAGATTGACGACCTGGTCATTCAACTGCTCACCAAGGCGCCGCTGGCCTCCAACCTGCGCCTCGTGACCGTGGCGATGAAAATTTCCCAAAACCTCGAACGCATCGGCGACGAGGCGTCGAAAATCGCCAAGCGCGCGCGCGATTTGGGCCGGGAAGCGCCCGTGAAAATCACCCTGGATTTGCCCCGCATGGCCGCCCTCGCGCTCGACATGGTCAAGGCCGCGCTCGACGCGTTTGTGAGCTGGGATTCCGCCGCCGCCCGCGCCATCATCCCGCGCGACAAGGAGGTGGACGCGCTCAACAAACAGATTCACGAAGCCCTGGCGCAACACATGGTGGCCAATCCCGACACGATTGGCCGCTGCCTGAACTGGATGGTCGCCACCAAAAGCCTCGAGCGCATCGCCGACCACGCCAAAAATATCGCGGAAGAGGTCGTATACCTCTGCGAGGCCCAGGACATCCGCCACTCCGGCGCAAAAGCGCAGGGCACCCCCGCCGCCGGCTCCTGATGGCGCCGGCGCCGCTTCAAAAAAACTCCTTGACCGTCCAATCCAATGGTGCGATGATTATTTCGTCATTTGGCGAAATGACAATAAATGCGTGGATTCATGGCCATCACCAAGGCGTTGTCCGACCCGAACCGGGTGCGGGTCCTGCTCGCGCTCCGGCGCGGCGAAATGTGCGTCTGTCAGATCACCGAATTGTTCGGCCTCGCCCCGTCCACGATCTCCAAACACCTGTCCATCCTGCACCACGCCGGCCTGATCTTCCCGCGCAAAACCGAACGCTGGGTCTATTACCGCCTGCCGAACAAGACCGCGCCTGTTACTGTGCGCGAGGCGCTGGACTGGGTTCACAAATCCCTCGCCAAAACGGATGAAGCGGCCAACGACGCGAAAAAGTTAAAACAGATCTTGAAGACCGGCCTGGCCGTAATCTGCCGGCGGCAAAAATGTTGAACTGAATTTATGAACACCATCCTGACTGAAGAACAAAATGATTCCGTGCGCAAGCGCGTGCGCGAAGGCTACTCCAGGATTGCACAGGAAAACTCCGCCGGCTGTTGCAGTCCGGGCGTTTCGTGCTGCGGTTCCACGCCGCAGGAGGCCGAAAAACTTGCGCGCGAACTCGGCTACACCGTCGAGGAACTCAAGGCGCTGCCCGACGGCGCGAACATGGGGCTTTCCTGCGGCAATCCCGCCGCGCTCGCCGCGTTGAAATCCGGCGAAGTCGTGCTCGACCTCGGCAGCGGCGGCGGCTTCGACGTGTTCATCGCCGGACGCAAGGTTGGCGCCGCCGGCCGTGCCATCGGCGTGGACATGACGCCGGAAATGCTCGGCAAGGCGCGCCGCAATGTCGCGCATTACCGGGAGGAAACCGGCCTGGACAATGTCGAATTCCGCCTTGGCGAAATCGAACATCTGCCCGTTGCCGACCGTTCCGTGAATGTCATCATTTCCAACTGTGTCATCAACCTCTCCCCCGACAAGGCACAGGTCTGGCGCGAAATGGCGCGCGTGCTGAAACCCGGCGGGCGCGTGGCCGTGTCCGACATGGCGCTGGTCAAGCCGTTGCCGCCGGAAGTGCTCAAACTGGTGGAAGCAAAGATTGGCTGCGTGGCCGGCGCGGTGCCGGTTTCGGAAACCGGCCGCATGGCCACGGAAGCCGGACTCACGGACGTGGTTCTTAAATCCAAACCCGGTTATGTCGAGGCGTTGACGGATTGGGAAGACCCGCTCTACAAAAAGCTCATCGAACTGCTGCCCGCCGGCACGAAACCGGCGGACTATGTCACCAGCCTCGAAGTTCAGGCGTTCAAGCCGAAGGGCGAATGCTGTGGAAACGAATGCTGCGAATCGTGAGTAAAGAAAATCCAGACTCGCCCAAACGCCTCGCGTTTTTTGAACGCTACCTGACCGTCTGGGTTTTTCTTTGCATGGTCGCCGGCGTCGCGCTGGGCAGGCTCGCGCCCGCTTTCACCGCCCGGTTGAGCCAGCTTCAATTCGGCCAAGGCTCGCAGGTGAACGTCCCCATCGCCGTGCTCATCTGGCTGATGATTTATCCGATGATGCTCAAGGTGGATTTCACCGCCCTTGGCGGCATCGCGCGCAAACCGAAAGGCCTCGCGGTGACGCTGTTCGTCAACTGGCTGGTCAAGCCGTTCAGCATGGCACTGCTGGCGTGGCTGTTCATGCAACATCTCTTCGCCCCGTGGATTGAGCCGGAGACGGCGAAAAATTACACGGCGGGCCTCATCATCCTCGCCGCCGCGCCCTGCACCGCCATGGTGTTTGTCTGGTCGTATCTCACCAACGGCGACCCGGTCTATACGCTCGTGCAGGTGGCGGTGAACGACCTCATCATGCTGTTCGCGTTTGCCCCCATCGTGATGTTTTTGTGCGGCGTGGCCAATGTCGTCGTGCCGTCGAAAGTACTCATCACGTCGGTCGTCGTGTTCATCGTCATTCCGCTGGCGGCGGGCTGGTTCACGCGCACCGCGCTTTTGAAATCGCATGGCAAAGATTGGTTCGAGCAAAAGTTTCTGCCGAAATTCCATCCCGTGACCATTTTTGCGCTGCTGCTGACACTCGTGCTCATCTTCGCGTTCCAGGCGGAAAACCTCACGACGCGCTGGTTCGCCGTGCTCCTGATCGCCGTCCCGATTGTCATTCAGGTCTATTTCAATTCATCGCTGGCCTACCTGCTGATGCGCCGGTTCAAGGTGCCGCACAATGTCGCCTCGCCCGGCGCGCTCATCGGCGCGAGCAACTTTTTTGAACTGGCCGTCGCCGTGGCCATCACGCTGTTCGGCCCCGGCTCCGGCGCGGCGCTGGCCACCGTCGTCGGTGTGCTCGTCGAGGTGCCGGTGATGCTGTCCGTCTGCCACGTCTGCAACCAGTCGCGCGGGTGGTATCAGATGAAAATCAAAGTAGGAGACGAGGTGACGAGTCTCTAATTAAAAATCAAACGCATTAGACATAAAAATTTGAGACTCCTCACGTCTTCTCCTACAAAAATGAAACCCACCGTTCTTATCCTTTGCACCGGCAACTCCTGCCGCAGCCATATCGCCGAGGGCTTTCTGCGGGCGGCGGCGGGCGAACTCGTGAACGTCCAGAGCGCCGGCTCAAAACCCACCGGGTTCGTTCATCCGCTCGCCATCAAGGTGATGGCCGAGGTGGGCGTTGACATTTCCGGTCATCGCTCGAAACACCTGAAGGAATTTCTGGACCAGCCGGTCCGCACCGTCATCACCGTCTGCGGCAATTTGGACCAGGCCTGCCCGATTTTCCCCGGCCAGATGAACCGCCATCACTGGCCGTTCCTTGATCCGGCCAGGGCGACCGGCAGCGAGGAGGAAATTCTTGCCACCTTCCGCCAAGTCCGTGATGAAATGCGCCGCGCGTTTAAAGCGTATGCGGCGGGGTTGCGGGATGCGAAGCAGCAGCGGGCGTGAGCCGGCTCCATTTTCAATTAGAGCGGACTCATCCCGCCTTGCGGGACTGCTGCAAATTTCTCGCCCGCCTTCAGCGGATGCCCGGCCAGAAATTCCGCCGCGCTCATGCGCCGTCCGCCTTCGAGTTGCAATTCCAGAATCCGCAGCGCGTCCTTGGCGCAGGCGACAACGATTCCGGTTTTGTCCGCCGATAAAACCTTGCCACCTGCACCGGGTTCTTCGATTACTTCCGCCCTCCAGATTTTCAGCAAGTATGGTTTTGGAGCGCCGGTCTCCGACCCGGCTCGTTCCGCAATACAAGGTTCCAACGCGCCGGGTCGGAGACCGGCGCTCCGCAAAAACGTGAACGCGCCGGGCCACGGCGTGAAGGCGCGCAGCCGGTTCCAAATCGTCTTCGCCGGCAGGTTCCAGTCAATGCGCCCGTCTTCCTTTTTGATTTTGGGCGCGTGGCTCACGCCCTCGGCGGGCTGCGGCCTGGGTTGAATTTTTCCGGCGACGTAATCAGGAATGGTTTGCACCAGCAGTTCCGCGCCGAGCCGCGCCAGCCGGTCGTGCAGCGTGGCGGAGTCGTCCGCCGCCTGGATCGCCGTCCGCCGTTGCGCGACGATGTCGCCGGTGTCCAAACCCGCGTCCATTTTCATGATGGTGACACCGGTTTCGGCGTCGCCATTGGCCAGCGCCCATTGAATCGGCGCGGCGCCGCGATACTTGGGCAGCAGCGAGGTGTGGACGTTCAGGCAGCCGTGGCGCGGCAGGTCCAGAACGCTCTGGGGCAAAATCTGTCCGTAGGCGGCCACCACGATGAGGTCGGGCAGCAAGGCGCGGAGATCGGCGATGAATTTTTCGTCACGGACGCGCGGCGGCTGGAGCACGGGCAAACCGAGTTGCTGCGCGTGCGTTTTGACCGGCGACGGCTGTTCCTTGAGTTCGCGGCCTTTGGGCCGATCGGGTTGCGTGACCACGGCGGCAACCTGAAAACCTTGCGAACGCGCCAGTTTTTCCAGACTGGCGCGGGACAAATCCGCCGTGCCCATGAAAACGATTCTCAACTCTTTCATCGTAGCAGCCGACGTGAGTCGGCTCATCTTTCGGAAGAATGGAGCGGACTCACGTCCGCTGCTACAACTTTTTGCACGGTCAAAGTTTGACGATGTGTTTGAGGATGTCCAAAAACGTCCTGGCCGGCGTTTCATCGGCATTGATGCGATGAACGGCTTTTCTGCCGTAAAAATTGAGCACGGGCTTGGTTTCCTCCTCGTAAATTTTCAGCCGGTCGCGGATGACATCGAGGTTCGCGTCGTCGAGGCGGTTTTCCTTGATGGCGCGGCGTTGCAGGCGCGTCACGAGATTGTTCCGGTCGGCGCAGGTGAGGTAAAAGACGGCGATCACGTCGAGCGCGTCGCTCAACATCTCCGCTTGCGCCACGTTGCGCGGGATGCCGTCGAGCACCAGCGTGTCCCCGGTGGGATGAAACCGCCCCGTCTTCGTGCTGGCGTCAATGAACCGGCGCCACAGCTCGACCGTCGGCGCGTCGGGCACCAGGTGGCCGCGGCTGGAGTAGGCGATGAAGGTTTTGCCGAGCGGGCTGTCCGGACGCAGGCTGCGGAACACGTCGCCGCAGGCGCAGTGGAAGAAATTCGGGATGGTGCCGAGGATTTTTCCCTGCGTGCCCTTGCCCGAACCGGGCGCGCCAAACATGAGAATTGTCCGGTATTTCATAAGTGGCAGGCGAATGGTGGCGTGGCGTTGCGGGTCACGTGTCCTTGTGTTTGAGATGAATCTCCTGGATTTCCCCGAACGGCACCATCACTTCCTGCCGCGCCGCGCCCTGCGCGACCTCAAAATGCATGTCGTTGGCTGCAATCCGCGTGATGCGCTGGACCTCATACTGCCCGCGCGGCGTTTTTACGAGCAATACCATGTCCTTGTCCCCTTCGCGCCGGACGAGGCTGAAAAAAGCGGGAAACTTCGTCTCAAAAAACCGGCGGTTGAACATGAACTGTCCGCGCCGGTAAATCTGCGGCGCGGGCTTGTCGGCGGGCGGCGCCTGCTGCCACGATGACGAGGCAATGTGAATGCCACCCGGCGGTTGCACCAGGGTCGGCGCCGGCGTGGCGCCCGGCCCGGCCGCCGTTTCCGCTTCGGTCTCCGCGACCGGTTCCGTCCCCGCCGCACCTTGTGTCGGCATGGACAAAAAAATGATCGGTCCCAAAACCGGCAGCACCGCCGCCGCCCCCATTACCACGCCAATGGGCCGCGCGCGAAAAATGGCAATCTCCATCGCCGCATAAAGATTCGCCTCGTAAATCAGGAACATCACCACCAATCCGACCGACGATGAAAACAGCGCGGCCAACAATGAGGCTTTGGGTGGTATCTCCAGCCGCGACACCTCCTGGATTTTGATTTCCTCCATCGGATGCCGCGCCGCCGGCGGGATGATGAACGGATTGACGAACGGTTTGATTTTCGGGTTTTGCCCCAGTTGCTTGAGCGCGTCCTGCGAAAACCTCGTCCACGTCACGCTGGTGTAAGCGTCCTCCGGCGTGCGGATCAGGACGCCGTTGTCGTCATACTTGACGACGTCACCGGCCACCGACGTGCCGTCGGTCAGTTGCAGCGAGTCCGCGCCCGTGGCCAGCAACAGCCCACCCAGCCAGAATCCAAAAACGATTCCCAGGATTTTGCGCACGGGACTTTTCTAGCAAATGCCCGCGCGCCGCGAAAGCAAATTAAACGCGCCGGCTGACCAGTCAGTTTTCGATTGGTTTGGTTGCTGATTTATGATTGGTTGTTGCCATCAGCTTGGGCGCAGGGCGGTCATGATTTAATCTGCGTTTGGCCGGCGTCTTCCGGTGCCCCGTGATTTTTGACCATGTATTATACGGCGATTGAACGATTTGACCCCAGCAACGGCGAGCGGTGGATTGGTTACACCCGCTGGCTGGGGCGCACCGACCTGAAACGGGTGGTCACCTTGGACAGCCTGCTTTGTCCGGCGGTCGTCCATGTCGAGTCCGGTGACGATTGGGAGTTTGTCGCGAAAGAGGACTTCATGCTCGATTTTTTCACCGACCTCGGCTTTGTCCTGCGGCGCGTGGCGGGTCATCGTCCTTCGGTGGTGGTGGCGGTCATGCGCGAACCTTCGGCGGAGGATGTCAGCGGTTTCTCGGACCCCGATTTCGAGTTTGCGGGCTTTGATGTCGTGGACAAGCAGTTTCAAGCGAGCGCGCTGCTCAGCAGCAGCCGTTTTCCGGGGCTATACCGGGTCTCGGAGCTTTCCGAGGAATCGGGGTTGATCCGGTTGCGGAAGCGGGCCTGCGAGATTCGCGACACGCTGCGCCGGCGTCATCCGGATTGCGAGAAAGCCAGATGCCACGTTTGGGCCATCTGGCGTTATACCGGAAAAGTTTGATGTTTTATGGCGCGAGGTTGCCGAGTGCGCCCGGCAGGTCTTCCACGACCCAATTCGCGCGCGTCGTTTGCAAGGTGTCCGCCGCTACGCCGTGCTGCCAGACGGCGTAACGCACCGTCCGTCCAATGTCAGTTTGCAACGCCGGTTGGGCCAGCAAACCGGCGATGTAACCGGCGAGCACGTCGCCGCTGCCGCCCTGCGCCAAATGCGGATTGCCGGAAGGGTTCACAAAAAGTCCGCCTTCATTCCTGCCAATGAGCGTTTGATGTCCCTTGAGCGCCACCCAGCAATTGCCGAAGCGCCGCGAGAGTTCGCGCACGGCCTGCGAGCGGTCCGCCTGCACCTGCTGCGCCGTCACGTTGAGCAAACGCGCCACCTCGCCCGGATGCGGCGTGATGACGCGGATCCGCTCCCCGGCCAGACTGTGCGGCGCGAGCCAGTCCAGCGCGCTCGCGTCCACGATGACCGGCAATTCCGCATCACGCCACAGCCGCCGCGTGAAGGTTTTCAGGTTGTCCGGCAGATTCGGCGCGGCCAGGCCGGGGCCGATCAAAATCGCGCTGGCGGCGTCGAATAATTTTATTTCCGGTTTCCACAAATTCACCATGACCGCCTGCAATTGCGAGGCAATCGGGTGATAAACCTCCTCCTGCGTGAACAACGTGACGAGACCGGGTTGTGCGCGTTGCGCCCCGCGCGCGGCCAGAACCGCCGCGCCATGAAATCCAAAACTGCCCGCGACCACCGCCAGATGCCCGAACGAACCTTTGTGGGCCGCGACCGCGCGGCGGGGCGGGAACCCGGCAAAATCCTCCGGCAACGTCCAGTTCAAATCACCTTTGCACGGACAAGGAACCAGACCGACATCGGCCGCCACTTCAAGCCGGCCGACAAACGGCCAGGCGTTCTGCGCGAGCAAACCGGTTTTGGGCGCGCCGACGGTCAAGGTGACGGCGGCCTCAATGGCCGCGCCCTGCGCTTCGCCGGTATCCGCGTTCAGGCCGGACGGCACGTCCACGGCCAGAATGGGAATTTTTGATTGGTTGACGGCGGCGATGAATTGTTTCCAGCCATCGTCGAGCGGACGGTCCAGGCCGATGCCGAACAAGCCGTCAATGAGCAAAGCAGGACACACTTCCGGCCTGTCTCCCTTTGAAACGGAAGAGCCAGAGACAGGCGCGACACTTGACCTGCGCTGAAATTCAGCCAGCGCCGCTTCCGGATCGGTCACATCAAGAATTTCCACCCGCCGGTCGCGCAAATGCTGGCGCGCGGCGCGGGCGTCATCACCGTTGTGGCCCTTGCCGGCCAGAATCAAAATGGCGTCGCCGGCGCGCGTGAGTTGCAACGCGCGTTCAGCGATTTTTTCGCCGACGCGCCGGATGACCCCGGCCTCGGTCTGGCCAGCGGCCCAGGTGGCGTGTTCCCATTCGCGCATCTTGGCAAGGCTGATGACCGGAAGTGGCATGTGATTTATGATTTACGATTGACGAACCAATCAATGAGCAATGCGTAAATCGTAAATCGTAAATCGTAAATCGTAAATTGAATTGTCGCCGTTGGCGGAAAGGCGGGGATTAAGATTATAGGGAAAATGGCGATTAAGGTCAGGAAAAGGCGGTTTTGTCACCGAATTGTCACATGGTTGTCACGGATTTAAAATTGTGTGACGATTGGGCGCGTGGTATGCAGACGGGAGTGAAGCCACGAATTTTAGTGGTGGATGACGAACCCGAGGCGGTGGAACTGGTCGAGTTCAACCTGAAACAGGCGGGTTACGCCGTCCTCACGGCCGTGGACGGCGCGGAGGCGTTGAAAAAGGCCCACGCCCAGCCGCCCGATTTGATCATTCTCGACGTGATGCTGCCGGAGATGGACGGGTTCGAGGCGTGCAAGGTGTTGCGGCTGGACCCGGCCACCGCGCGCGTGCCCATCATCATGCTCACCGCGAAGGCCGCCGAAATTGACCGCGTGCTCGGGCTGGAACTTGGCGCGGACGATTATCTGACCAAGCCGTTCAGCCCGCGCGAACTGCTGCTGCGCATCAAAAAAATCCTTGCCCGCGGCCAGACCGAGGAAAAACCGCGCGAACAATTGCGCTTTGGCGATCTGCTGATTGACGTGCCGCGCCATATTGCCAGTTGGAAGGCCAGGACCGTTGATTTGACGGCCACCGAGTTCAAGCTGCTCACCGTGCTCGCGCAACGCGCCGGGCGCGTGCAATCGCGGGATCATCTGCTCCGCGACGTGTGGGAATACGACAGCCTGATTGACACGCGCACGGTGGACACGCACATGCGCCGCCTCCGCGAGAAGCTCGGCCCGGCGGCGAAGCATCTGGACACCGTCCGCGGCGTCGGGTATCGGTTCGTCGAATGAACGAAAGTTGGGAACATCGAACATCGAACATCCAACGTCCAACATCCAACGGACCCAGCCCGGCCGTCATTGGACGTTGGATGTTCAGTGTTGGATGTTCGATGTTTTCCCCATTTGAATTTCGGATTTTTCTTGCATGTGGCCCGTCCTGACCATCATTGCCATCGCCGCCACGGTGGCGGTCCATTTCTGGTGGCGGCGGAAATTTCTCGGCCAGCAACGGCAGGTGCAGACCGAGATGGAGGATTTTCAGCGGCAACAGCGGCAGACGACGACCGACGCCAAGGCGCAGCAGCAGGTCTTGTTCAACAGCATGCTGGAAGGGCTGCTGCTGCTGGACCGCAACCGCCGGATTTATCTCGCCAACCGCGCGTTCAAAAATCTTTTTGGCCTCAAGACCGAATTGCGCGGCAAGACCATCATGGAAGCCCTGCGCGTGCATGAACTCGCCGAATTGGTGGAGCGCGTGGAAGGCGAGGGGCAGGTGTTTGATTACGAATTGAAGCTGCCGGACTTGAGCGAGCGCTGGCTGCAGGTCAACGCCGCCGCCATCTCCAATTCCGCCGGTGAACGCGAGGGGACGATCCTGGTCTTTCACGATTTGACGCGGCTCAAGCAGCTCGAACGCACGCGCGAGGAATTCGTCGCCAACGTCAGCCACGAACTGCGCACGCCGCTCTCGCTCATCAAGGGCTACGTGGAAACGCTGCTCGACGGCGCGCGCGGCAATCCCGAAATCGCCGAGCGTTTTCTCAAAATCATCGAACGCAACGCGCAGCGGCTGGACTTGCTCATCCAGGATTTGCTCACGATTTCCGCGCTGGAGGCCGGGCGGGTCAAATTGAGCCTGCAGCCGGTGGAATTGCGTCCGCTGGTCGAAAAAGTCTTTGGGGACTTGAAACCGCCGGCGGACAACAAGAGCATCACGCTCGTCAACCAATCGCCCGAACTCACCGCCACGGCGGACGCGGGCCGGCTCGAGCAGGTGCTCGCCAATCTCGTGGACAACGCCATCAAATATGGCCGCACGCAGGGCACGGTGACCGTCGGCAGCGGGAAAAACGGAGGACGGGAAGATTGAGGTTTTCGTGCAGGACGACGGCCCGGGCATTCCGCCGGAAGCATTGGACCGCGTGTTCGAGCGGTTTTATCGCGTGGACAAGGCGCGTTCGCGCGAGCAGGGCGGCACCGGCCTGGGTTTGTCCATCGTCAAGCACATCGTGCAAAGCCACGGCGGCAAGGTCTGGGTGAAAAGCGAACCGGGCAAGGGCGCGACGTTTTTCTTCACGCTGCCGAAGGGAGAGAAATAATCTTGGTCGGCAGGCCCGCGGGTTTTTTCGTTACAAGACAAATTTTTCAAGTGGCGATCGAGTATATGTCCTCGCCTCGGGGGAGAGGAAACAGGTGAGGGCGGGCGTCAAAACAAATTTCAGTCTGTAGAACATCCGCCCTCATCCCGGCCTTCTCCCCCGGGAGAAGGAGAACCATTCACCGCGCTCTTCCCTGTTTAATCCGTGTTTCATCTGTGGATGAAATGTTGTCGGAAATTTCCTTTTTTAGCGCACGAAAAAATTTTATAGTTCCGGCATGGTTCACGTTGGCATCGGTTACGACGTTCACGCGCTGGTCGCGGGACGCAAACTCATCCTCGGCGGCGTCGAGATTCCGCACCCGAAAGGCCTCGACGGCCATTCGGACGCCGACGCGCTCCTGCACGCGATTTGCGACGCGCTCCTCGGCGCGCTCGGCGAGGAGGACATCGGCCACTTTTTCCCGAACACCGACCCGCGCTGGAAAAACGCGCGGAGCAAGGTCTTTTTGCAGGAGGCCGCGCGGCGGGTGGCGCTGCGCCAGGGCAAAATCGTGAACGTGGACGCGACGGTCATTGCGCAGGAGCCGAAAATTTATCCGCACATCCATCAGATGAAACTCAATATCGCGGAGGCATTGGACATCAATTTCCGGCACGTCGGCGTCAAGGCCACGACCAACGAACAAATGGGTTTCATCGGCCGCGAAGAGGGCATTGCCGCCATGGCCGTGGCCGGCGTGGATTTTCCCTAACCACGAATAGACACAAATGGACACAAATAAACACGAAAGCGCGAGACACAAATTGCGTGAATTTACCCCAATGTTTCTTGATTCGCGGCAATTGGCGAAATTCGCGTCTGTCCTGTTCCTGTTTCGTGTTCATTCGTGTTCATTCGTGTTCATTCGTGGTTTAACTCATGCCGAAGGCTGAAATCAGTTGGAAACGGGTGACCGACGACGGCGTGAAGCTGCAGGTCTATGCGCGACGCGTGAGCCGCGACTGGCTTTTCTTCCAGCGCGAAAAGCGTTTTGACCAATGGCAGCGCGTGCCGGAACCGCCGCTGGAAGACTGGCTGGAATTGCTCGACGCGCTGCAACGGCTCATCACCCGCCGCCGCTATCAGCCGGCCGACGAGGAACGTCTGCGCCGCCGGATTCGCGAGCGGTTTCCCGAGGCAAAAATTTAGCGGTGGCTCAATTTGATTCTGGGGTAGGGTCATCGCGCTGCGATGACCGCGCCGCGTTCAGCGGCGCAAAGGGAAGCGGCCCAAGTTGTTCCGCCCGCTGCACGTGGGCGGGGACGCCGCCAGCGCGGCATCTCTACCACCGCAAATCAAGTCACCGCCAAAAATCTAGTGGGCGTGCGGCTTGGCGTATTCGCCCATGCCGGTGATGTCAATGACGACCACCGGTTCGTTGCCCACCACCCACGCATCGTGTCCCGGCGGGAGCAACGACACTTCGCCCGGCCCGAATTCGTCCTCGCTGCCGTCGTCCATCAGCACGCGAATCCGCCCGGAGACGTGATATTGCAGATGCGGCGCTTCGCAGCTTTTGGTTTTCACCAGCGGTTTGATGCACGTTGACCATTTCCATCCGGGTTGCAGGGTGGCGCGTCCGAAGGTGACCCCGCCCAGCGTGACGAGTTCGAGTTTGCCCTTGTCGAAGGCGCGCGTTTCTTCGGGCATCGCGAGGTTTCGTTTTTGCATTTTGGCCATAACAATCCTTGCTTTTGTGGTTGAACGAACAGAACAAAATTTCCCCAGCTTCCTCGGTTTGGCAATCGAAAAATGTCTTCAAATGAAAACCGGCGCCGGAGCGGTGGAAAAGTCCCGCGCCCGGACAAACCAGCCGCGCAGAGCCATTGACCCTTGTGCAGCGGCGGGATTCATTTTGCCCGGATTTTTCAATTCCAGTTTCAGCCGGCTAGAATCGGGCGATCACGCCCGCCGCGAAGAACCGGCCCAGCGCCGGGAATCCGTAGGCTTCCTGATAATGCTCGTCGAGCAGGTTTTCGACGCGGCCATAGACGGAAAAGTTTTTGGAGACGCGGTAGTTCAATCCCAAGTCCACTTTTGTGTATTCTGACAGGGTGACAACCGGAGGCTGGGTGGGGTCGTCGTAATTATTGTCCGTCCGGCTGCCGGTGAACAGCGCATGGGCGGTGGCCTCGAGTCGCGGGCAAATTTTCCAGTCCAAATCCAGGCTGCCGCTGTTTCGCGGACGGCGAACCAATGGCCCGCCGGCGTCGAGGTCTTTCGTGTCGAGCCAGGTGTAGGCGGCGCGGACGGTGAAATTTGTCGCTGGCGTCCAGCTCACAAAGTTTTCCAGTCCCAACGTCCGCGCCCGGCCGATGTTTTCCGGTGCAAACGTAACGCCTGAAAATTGGATCAGGTTGTCAAAGTCGTTGTGGAAAAATGTCGAGCCGACATGAAATTTTCCATCCAGCAACGGCTGCTCGAAGCCGGCATCCCAGCCAAAGCTCTCCTCCGGCTTGAGGTTTGGATTGCTGAATCCGGGATAATAAAGATCGGAAATGCTCGGCGCGCGGAAACCGGTGCCGACATTGGCGCGGAAAATGGTTTCCGTCCCGGGCGCGGTAAACCGCCCGCCAAATTGATAGGTCGCATGCGTGCCGAAGGCGCTCGAATCGTCCACGCGCCCGCCGGCGGTGAGGGTCACACGTTTGACCGGCATGAAATCGTATTGGACATAAGCCGACTCCGTGTCAATCGTCCGCTCGAGAGCGCTCGGAGTGGTGTCTTGATAGTTGGCCGAATCGTTTTCAAAAGTTCCGCCGACCAGAATTTTGTTCTGCTCGTTGAGCGTGAAAATATTCTGAAAATCCACCCGATTCCTCTCGGCGACGGTGCGCGAGGAATAAAATGGAAAAAAATAAGGCGGATTCGGTGGAGGTTCGTCGAAGATGCCGCGCTCATGGGAATGTGAAACGGTGATTTTCGAATTCCACCAGTCAAACGGATCTGCTTCGAGCGTCAAACCGACGAGATAATTTTCGTTTTTCAGACTGTCGTTCGGATCGTCGGTGAAGACATCGTTCGGCGAACCATCCTTGGATTTCAGATAGGTGGCCAGCAGGCTGGCTTTGAGCCAGTCATTGAATTGATAGCCCATGTGGCCGGAAAAGTTGATGCCCTGGTAAGCGCTGTTGATCCGGTCGTTGTCTGTGGAATGGAAACTTCCGTCGGCGGAAAACGAAAACTTGCCCTCGCTCGCCGCGAGTGATCCGCGCGTGAGCAGGCTGTTGAACGAGCCGTATTCGGTCTGAACCGAGCCGGTGGGCGGGCCGCCGCCGTTTTTTGTGACGATGTTGATGACGCCGCCCATCGCTTCGGAACCGTAAAGCGTGCTTTGCGGGCCGCGCAGGATTTCAATGCGCTCGATGTTGTTCACCGGGAGCGTGCTGAAGTCGAAACCGTTGTTGAAGGCGTTGTTGACGGGAATGCCGTCCACCAGCACGAGCGTGCCATCGGGGCTTGCGCCGCGCAGGAAAACCTGGGTCTGCGATCCCGGCTGTCCGGTGGTGGCGACATCCACGCCGGGTTCGCCGCGCAACAAATCGGCGACGAAGGACTGCTGGCTGCGGGCAATCTCATCGCTGGTGATGACCGTTGATGAACTCGACGTGTTTTCCGGCGAGGTGGAGATGCGCGTGGCGGTGATGGTCATTTCCGGCAGCGCGGTGATTTGATTGGTGCCGGAGCTTCCGCTGGAAATAATATCATTGGTGTCCGAGGCGCAAAGCAGCGCGGGCAGGACGAGCAGGCCGGCGAACACGCCGGACAGGATTTTTTTCATGTGCTGATCTTTCAATTATGTTCCGCAAAAAAATTGCGGAACGGTTTTGGTTGAGAGACCAGCGCGGAAATGAAACGTGATCCGTTGAAGCGTTGAAGCGGAATTGAGCGCGCGGCTTTTCGCCGTTTTGACGCTTCAACGCTTCAACGAATCAACGATCCAAACAAAAACGCCTTCAATTCCGCAAAACGGAGAATGAAGGCATCCAACGAACCCTGCCGAAAATCGTTCGACAGGCTGGCCTCATCCTTCTCTTTGACGGAGAAGTTAGGTCGGTTGATGGTCTTTGGTTGAGGGTTGATGGGAAAATCACTGAAACTTCCCGCTATCAACCATCAACCTTCAACTATCAACTACCCAGACGAGCACAGCCAAACTGGTATCCTGACTTCGGCCTCAAACCGCCTTCCCGCCTTCCCGAAGCGATTGATGGTTTGGAATTGGCGGTTGATGGAAAGCGTTTGCCTGCCTATCAACTCTCAACCTTCAACAATCAACCACTTTAGTGGCCCTTGGGAATTTGTAGCCGTTACAGTGGCGCAACCGTCCCGGATTTCCACCGGGTTCCCTGACATTTGACTGCGATGACGGACGAACAACGTCCATCCATTTCAAAGAACGATTCATTTCTACGCCCCAAACCAAAATCTGCCAAGAGAATTATTTGTAAAAATGTTCCGGGTTGAAAAATCCGGGCGCAAAGGGCCGGAACAGTTGCCCAATGCGAATCGTAGGAGTCGAGGTGACGAGACTCATTTCAAATCGGTGTTTATTGATGTAGCAGCCGACGTGAGGAGGCTCATTCTTCTGGTTGGAGGATTTTTAGTTGGAGCGAACTGACGTTCGCTGCTACGGACGGCGGCGCGATGGAGTGCGGCGACACGTCGCCGCTTTTGAAAGCGCGGACGTGTCCGCGCAGTCCAAATCTCAAATTTCAGGGACGCCACACGGCATCCCTCCCAGCTTCCTTGAATTACCGTAATTGTATCACCGCTAACGCATTTGCAAGCTTTACGCCCGGGTTGTCTGGCTGGTAGGGTTGAACACCCGGAACAATCATCGGCAACCCGACAGCAACCCATGATTCAGGCTGAAGGTCTCACCAAACTTTACGGCGAGTTTGTCGCCGTGAACGAGCTTTCGTTTACCGTCCAGCCCGGCGAAGTCATGGGCCTGGTCGGCCCGAACGGCGCGGGCAAGACCACCACGTTGCGCTGCCTGTCCGGCATCATCCCGCCCACGCGCGGCGTTGTGCGCGTCGGCGGCCACGACATCGTCCGCGACGCGATTGCCGCCAAGCAACAACTCGCCTTTTTCACCGACGAACCGCGCCTGTTCGATTACCTCACGGTCTGGCAGCATTTGAATTTCGTCGCGCGGATTTATCAGGTGCCCGATTACGAACGCATCGGCCGTGAGTTGCTGGAGGAGCTGGAAATTGCAAACAAGCGGGACGCGCTGCCCGGCGAACTGTCGCGCGGCATGAAACAAAAGCTCGCCATCGCCTGCGGCCTCCTGCACTCGCCGAAGGTGATTTACTTTGACGAACCGCTGACCGGCCTGGATCCGCTCGGCATCCGCCGGATGAAGGATTCCATCCTGAAACGGGCGCGCGACGGCGCGGCCATCATCATCAGCTCGCACCTGTTGCATCTGGTCGAGGAAATCTGCTCGCGCCTCCTGATTTTGAAGAACGGGCGGAAGATCGCCGATGGCACGCTCGATGAGGTGACGCGGAAATTTTCCGAACAGCCCGGCGACGCCAGTCTCGAGGAAATTTTCTTCCGCGCCACGAGTGAAACCGGCGTAAGCGCGCCAACCGTTCCGCCGCTGCTGCCGCATTAAAACGCACGATGATTGCCGCGCTGTTTTACCTGCAATACCACACGTTCCGCAACCGGCTGGTCAGCCGGTTCAAGCGGCTCAAGCAGCCCAAATACCTGATTGGCGCCGTCGTCGGCGGACTTTATTTCTACTTTTATTTCTTCCGCTACCTTTTTCGCGGGTTCGGCGGGCGGCAGGCGGTGAACCTGGCCGTTTCACCGGAGCATCTGCGGTTTTTTGAATTGTTTGGCGCGCTCGCGCTCTTCGTCATCGTGCTGCTGGCGTGGATAATTCCGCATGAACGCGCCGCGCTGACGTTTACCGAGGCCGAAGTGGCGTTTCTGTTTCCCGCGCCCGTGACCCGGCGCACGCTGATTCACTTCAAACTCCTGCGGTCGCAGTTGGGAATTTTGTTCACCACGCTTTTGTTCACGCTGTTTTCCCGGTCATACGGCGGCAATGCCTGGATTCACGCAGCCGGCTGGTGGCTGATTCTCTCGACGCTTAATCTTCATTTCCTCGGCTCCTCGTTTGCCCGGACGCTGCTGCTGGACCGCGGCATTTCCAACTGGCTCCGGCGGCTGCTGGTCTTCGGGCTGGCGGTGGCGATGGCCGCAGCCGTCTGGATTTGGGCAAAACGAACGCTGCCGGCGCCGGGTCCCGCCGACACCGCCAATCTCAACACGATGCTGGATTATGCGCAGCGGGTTTTGACCGCCGGCCCGGCGCTGTATCTGCTTTATCCGTTCCGGCTGATGGTGCGGCCATTTCTCGCGCCCGACGCCCCGGCGTTTTTTGGCGTGCTGGCTCCGGCGCTGCTGCTTTTTTTAATCCACTATCTGTGGGTCATTTATTCCGACGTGGCCTTCGAGGAGGCCTCGGTGGAAGCTTCGCAGAAACTGGCCGCGCGCATCGCCGCCGTGCGCGCCGGCAATTGGCGGGGCGCGAAGAAAAATCAAAAGGCCAAACGTCCGTGGTTCAAGCTGGCCGCCACCGGGCCGTCCGCCACGGCGTTGTTCTGGAAGAATCTCATCGGCGTCGGCCAGGTCTTTTCCGTCCGCCTCTGGATTTCCATCATCATCGTCGTGGCTGTTTTCGGCCTGATGTTTGCCGGGAAAGCGCAAAGCCAGGGACTTGCCATTATCGTGCCATTCTTGATTGCCATTGCCCTGGGCTATTCGCTGCTGCTGGGACCACAATTGCTGCGGCTGGATTTTCGGAACGACCTGCCGCTGGCGGACATCCTGAAAACTTTTCCGCTGCGCGGCTGGCAGATTGCCATGGGCGAAGTCCTCGCGCCGGTGGCCGTGCTGGCCGTGTTCCAATGGCTGCTGTTGCTGATTGGCGCCGGGCTGATTTTTTTTCTGCCCGTCAAACGGGAAGCCCTGTTCCTGGCCATTGCCGTCGGCGCGGCGGTTCTGCTGCCGGTGCTGGATTTGCTCCTGTTGCTGATTCCGAACGCCGCCGTGCTACTGTTCCCGTCGTGGTTCCAAACCGGCAAGGACAGTCCGCGCGGCATCGAAGCCACCGGCCAGCGGCTGGTTTTTGCGTTGGGCCAACTGCTCGTTCTGCTGCTGGCGCTCCTGCCCGCCGCCGCCGCGTTTGCTGGCGTCTTTTTCCTCCTGAATTTCGCGTTCGGCCCGGCTGCCGCCGTGCCCTTTGCGTCGCTGTTGGCAACCATTATTCTGGCGGTGGAAGCGGGCCTTGGCGTGATGTTGCTCGGCAAACTGTTCGAGCGGTTTGACGTGACGGAGGAGCCCACGAGCTGAAAAGAGCAGAACTTTGCATTGCCACCGACTCCCTCTCCCCGCCCGAGCGGGGAGAGGGCTGGGGCGAGGGGGTTTGATCCTGAAAACAATGGGCTCCTCACCCCGGCCCTCTCCTCCTTTGGGTAGGAGAGGGAGAAAAACGGGGGCAGTGTGCACATGTTCCGCGCTTGCGCGGCGATGATGGCGGCATATAATCGCCCCCCATTTAATTATGAGCCAGACACCCATTCGCGTGGCCGTTACCGGCGCGGCCGGCCAGATCGGCTACTCACTCCTGTTCCGCATCGCCTCCGGCGCGATGTTCGGATCGGACCAGCCCGTCATTTTGCATTTGCTCGAAATCGAACCCGCCTTGCCCGCGCTCGGCGGCGTGGTGATGGAACTCGACGACTGCGCCTTCCCACTGCTCAAAGGCATCGTGCCCACGGCGAATTTGGATGAAGGGTTTCGCGGCGTGAACTGGGCGCTGCTCGTCGGCAGCGTGCCGCGCAAGGCCGGCATGGAGCGCAAGGATTTGCTCGGCATCAATGGGAAAATTTTCATCGGGCAGGGCAGGGCGATACAAAAAAACGCCGCGCGCGACGTGCGCATCCACGTCGTCGGCAATCCGTGCAACACCAACTGCCTCATCGCCATGCACAACGCGCCGGACGTGCCGCGCGACCGGTTCTTTGCCATGACACGCCTCGATGAAAACCGCGCCAAGGCGCAGCTCGCGAAAAAGGCCGGCGTGGACGTGACCGCCGTCAGCAACGTCGCCATCTGGGGCAACCATTCCGCCACGCAATATCCCGATTTTCACAATGCCAAAATCAATGGCAAGCCCGCCACCGGTGTTATTACCGACGAAGCCTGGCTCAAAGGCGAGTTCATTTCCACCGTGCAGCAACGCGGTGCGGCCATCATCAAGGCGCGCGGTTCATCCAGCGCCGCCAGCGCCGCGAACGCGGTCGTGGACAGCGTCCGTTCCATTATCGAGCCGACGCCCTCGGGTGACTGGCACAGCGTCTGTGTCTGCTCCGACGGCAGTTATGGCATCGAGAAGGGTCTTGTCAGTTCGTTCCCCATCCGCAGCAGCGGCCAAAAGCTCGAAATCGTTCAAGGCGTGCCGGTCAATGACTTCAGCCGCGCGAAAATTGACGCGACCGTGAACGAATTGAAGGAAGAACGCGCCCTGGTCGCCGATTTGCTGCCGAAATAAAAGTCCGTGGCAGTTCGGAGCGCGGACAGCTTGTCCGCGTGTTCATTTCAGCGACCTCAACTCGCGGACAAGCTGTCCGCGCTCCTGATTTTCCGCGCATTGCCCGCCGTGGGGTTTTCAGTTAGTTTCGCGTGCGTATGGCTTTTGATTCCTTCCGCGATTTTGTCAACGCCCTCGACCGGGTGGATTCGCGGTTGCGCGCGGCGGGGAAAGGAATATATTCACCGCATGGTCGCAACTGACATGATTGAGCAAATCCGGCAGCTTCCCAACCGGGAGGCCGCGCGGCTTTACGAGTATCTTTTTTCCGAGACGGGCGAACTGGACCGGCTGCTAGCCGCGTTCGACCGGCTGCCGCGCAAAATCCGCCTGACCGAAAAAGAAACCCTCAATCTCCCGCGTGCGCGTCCTGCTCGACAGTAACGTCTGGCTCGCCATCCTGACAGCCGACGGCCAGTGCCGCCGGATTTGGCGGCAAGCCCGGGGCGTTTCGCAAGTGTTCGCTTCACCTGACATCCTTGGCGAAATCGAGGGAAAGTTGCGGCTCAAATTCGGCTTCCATCCGCGCCACGCGCATCTGCTGGCGACCTTTGTGCGCCGACAAACCACGTCCGTCACGGTCAAAGGTTTGCCGCCCAAAGTCTGCCGCGATCCTGATGACGATTATATTTTGGCGGCGGCAGTCAAGGCGAACTGCGCTTATCTGGTCACGGGCGACAAAGACCTGCTGGCTTTGGAAAATTTTGAGGGCGTGGGCATTGTCACACCGCGTGAATTTGCGGAGCTGGTTTCTGCACTTTGAAAACGGTGGTGGGTCGCGAATGATTTTCCCCGCATTGCTCGCCGTGGAGTTTTCAGTTAGTTTCGCGGGCGTATGGCTTTTGATTCCTTCCGCGATTTCGTCGCCGCGCTCGACCGGGCGGGCGAACTCAAACGCATTGCCCAGCCCGTCGCCACCGAACTCGAAATCACCGAACTCGCCGACCGCGAAATGAAATCGCCGAATGGCGGCAAGGCGCTGCTGTTCGAAAAACCAACCGTCAACGGCGTCGTCTCGCCCTTCCCCGTGGCCATCAACACGCTCGGCTCGCACAAGCGCATGGCCATGAGCATGGGCGCAAATTCCGTGGACGAAGTCGCCGCCGAACTTGGCGCGCTGATGAAGGCCAAGCCGCCCACGAGCTTTCGCGAAGCCATCAAACTGCTCGGCCAGGCCCTTGATTTGCGCCACGCGAAACCGAAGACCGTCAAGACCGGCGCGTGCAAAGACGTTATTCAAAGATTCGATGCGCCGCCGACGCGCGTTGAGCCGTGGCCGAGTGCTCCTGACGTTGAAGTGTTAAAGCGTTTAAGCGTTAAAGCGGAAACTGCCGCACCCGACAACGGTTCGACGCTTCAACGCTTCGACGCTTCAACGCTTCTCAATTTGCCCATCCAGAAATGCTGGCCCTTGGACGGAGGCAGATTCATAACTTTGCCCTGTGTGGTGACGAAGGACCCCGACACCAGCGAACGCAACGTGGGCATGTATCGCATCCAGATTTATGACGACCGCACCACGGGCATGCACTGGCAATTGCAAAAGGTCGGTGCCCGGCACGGACGCCGTTATTACGAAAGCGGCACGCGCATGCCCGTTTCAATCTTTATCGGCGGCGATCCGGTGTTCACCTTCGCCGCCACCGCGCCATTGCCCGACGGCTTGGATGAATTTCTCCTCGCCGGTTATCTCCGCAAAAAATCCATCGCCCTCGTCAAATGCGAGACCAACGACCTCGAAGTTCCCGCCAACGCTGATTTCGTCATCGAAGGCTACGTGGACCCGAAGGAACCGTTGCGCGACGAAGGGCCGTTCGGCGATCACACGGGCTATTACACGTTGCCCGAGCCGTATCCGGTGTTTCACATCACCGCCATCACGCATCGCAAGGACGCGGTGTATCCGGCGACGATTGTCGGCATGCCGCCGATGGAGGATTTTTACATTGGCGGCGCGAGCGTGAAATTGTTCCTGCCGATCTTCAAGATGAACTTCCCCGAGATCGTGGACATCGCGCTGCCGGCGGAAGGCGTGTTTCACAACCTCGTCTTCGTCAGCATCAAGAAGACCTACCCGATGCAGGCCTACAAAATCATGCACGGCCTGTGGGGCATGGGCCAGATGATGTTCACGAAATACATCGTGGTGGTGGACGCTGGCGTGAACGTCCACAACACCAGCGAAGTGCTGTTCCATCTCACGGCCAACACCGACCCGCAGCGCGATTCCATTTTTACAAAAGGGCCAGCAGACGTGTTGGACCACGCAACCTCAGAGGTGGCAATCGGAACAAAGCTGGGAATTGATGCCACACGCAAGCTCGCGGGTGAGGGTTTCAAAAGGCCGTGGCCTCCTCTGATAAAAATGGATGAGACCGTGCGGAAGAAAATTGACGCGCTGTTCAAGCCTTGACGCAATTAATAACATCACTTGCGCGAAGGCATGAATGGGGATTAAATTATGGCAGATGAAGCTGAGATTCGATCTGGTCGAAAAGGTGACGCCGGAGATGGTGATGGAAAGCGTTCTGGCGAACAATCACCGCTACAAGGCCGAGCCGCTTTTATCAGGAACTGGGACTGGCAGTTTGTCACCAGCTTCAATCAAGGATCGTGCGAACGAGGAAAAGCTCAGTTTGGCCATAACTCGGAAGCTCATGCGCAAGTCCAAAAACGCTGGGAAACGCTCTGCCCGCAAACGCTGACGCTGGGCGAAGCGTTGGACTTCCTGTTCCAGTGTCACCGCGCCGCTCCGTTTCTTTTCTTCAACGGCAATACGTTCGGTGAAATTGCCCGCCGCATTATGGACGCGGTGTTTATCGAATTCCCATTGGCCCGGCGGCGCGAAGCCGCGTCGTTGGCCGCGCATTACGTCGCCGGTGTGCTGGATCGCAAATCCATGGAAACGGGACTCATCACCCTTGCCGAACTGGCGGAGTTCAAACCCGGCGACCGGGTCAGAACGTTGCGCGGCTCGATGGGCGGGAAAATTCTCCGGGTGCTGCCGGACGGACGCGTGGTCTGGCGGACGGATTCCGGCGCGGAGCTCACGACCCTGCCGGAAAGCTTGATTCGCCGGAAGAAAAAGTGACACCCAACTCTCAACCATGAACCCTCAACCAGCTTGCGGCATTGACGCGACGAAGAAAATTCCCGGTGAAGGTTTCAAACGCGCCGGGCCACCGCTTATCAAGATGGATGACGCGGTGAAGGCGAAGGTGGAAGCGATGCTAAAAAAAAGTAAATCTTTATAACCAACAAAGCTATGCCCCACATTTTGTTCGAGTTGTTGGAAAATGCTGGCTTTATCAAAGAGACTGTCATCAACACCGAACAGATTGCGCGCGCAAAAAGATCATGGCTTGTTGATGCCGCTGTTCAATCTGCAGAATTGTCGCCTGCATCTTCGATCTCAAATGCGGGCTCAATTTTTTCACATACGGCTTCTCTCTCTTTAAGCGGTGGGATGTGGCCGTGTGCTAACATCGAATGTCGGTTAAACAGGGCAAAAGAACTTGCTCAGTTTGCAGCATTCTACAGCGACCGAGTGATAATGAATAATGGGCTATTTACATCCGTCGGAAGATTCGAGCAGGCTGATTTAGACGAAGCTAGAAGTGCTTTTCATGACGAGTTGGAAATTCTGATTGTCCTTCGACCATTAATCGAATCTGGGTTGATTGTTCCTGTAACCATGTCAACAAACACATGCTTTCATTGTCTTGGCAGGCGTGCCCTAATCTTTTAGTTGGACACAAAGCCACATCACTCACGCGTCAGGCGGCGGCAGGAATTCCAGCCCGAATTTCTTCGCGATCTCAATCACGCACGGGATGTCCTGCGGTTGCTGTGACTCATTGGCCGGAAAACCGGCTTGACGAATCGTCGGAACAGATAAAAATTGGATTCAAACAAACGAGAAAGGAGAAACCATGAGCAAAGTCCGAGTTCTCGTCGGCACGAAAAAAGGCGCGTTCATCTTGGCAGCGGATGGCAAGCGGCAGAAATGGAAAGTCAGCGGCCCGCATTTCGCGGGCTGGGAGATTTACCACGTCAAAGGCTCGCCTGCCGACCCGAACCGCATTTACGCGTCGCAGACGAGCGGCTGGTTCGGGCAGATCATCCAGCGCTCGGATGATGGCGGCAAAACCTGGAACACGCCCGGCAGCAGCCCTGATGAATTGAAAAGCCCGGAAGGCATGCCCAAGGGCGAAAGCAACAAGTTCGTTTATGCGGGCGAGGTCGGCACGCACAAATGGTATGACGGCTCGCAGCATCCGTGGGAATTCAAGCGCGTCTGGCACATTGAGCCGTCTCTCACCGACCCGGACACAGCCTACGCGGGTGTGGAGGACGCGGCGATTTTCAAAACCACGGACGGCGGCAAAACGTGGAAGGAGCTTCCGGGTTTGCGCAAAGCAAAAGGAAATCTCTGGCAGCCCGGCGCGGGCGGCATGGCCGTTCACACAATTCTGCTCGATCCGAAAAATAAAAAACGGATTTACGTCGCGATTTCTGCGGGCGGATGTTTCCGCACCGATGACGGCGGGAAAACGTGGGAGCCGATTACGCGCGGGCTGAAATCGCTTTACGAATTGCCCGACGCGGACGCGGAAGTCGGGCATTGCGTTCATCGCATCGCGCTGCATCCGTCGAAGCCGGACGTGTTGTTCATGCAAAAGCACTGGGACGTGTTGCGCACGGACAACGCGGGGGAGAAATGGACGGAAGTCAGCGGGAATCTGCCGACAGATTTTGGTTTCCCGATTGACGTTAATTTCAACGAGCCGGAGACGATTTACGTCGTGCCCATCACAAGCGATTCGCTGCATTATCCGCCGGAAGGAAAATTGCGCGTCTATCGCAGCAAGACCGGTGGCAACGAATGGGAGGCGCTTACGAAAGGGCTGCCGCAAAAGGATTGCTACGTCAATGTGCTGCGCGATGCGATGGCGGTGGATTCGCTCGACAAATGCGGCGTTTATTTCGGCACGACGGGCGGACAGGTTTATTGCTCGGCCAACGGCGGCAATTCGTGGAGCGCCATCGTCCGCGACCTGCCGGCGGTTTATTCCGTCGAGGTGCAAACGCTGAAATGATCCGCGTCGTGCTGCCATTTCATCTGCGCAATCTCGCGCGCGTGGACGGCGAGGTGCAACTTGAAGTTGCCGCGCCGGTCACGATTCGTGCCGTGATTGACGCGCTCGAAGCGCGTTACCCGGCGTTGTGCGGGACAATTCGCGACCACGACACGATGAAGCGGCGGCCATTCGTCCGGTTTTTTGCGTGCAAGGAAGATTTGTCGCTCGAACCGCCGGAGACGCCGTTGCCCGGAGAAGTTGTGAGCGGCGTGGAACCGTTCCTCATCGTCGGCGCGATGGCTGGCGGCTGAACGGTTGAAATTTCCAAACCAACAAAACGACGACCTCCGATTCTTCAACCCTTCCGGTCCAGTGGCGGCCATTTGCGGACCAAACTTTTTCCGACTTTTCAATTGAGACTCGTTGCCTCGTCCCCTACTTTCGATGGCGGCGAGGCGGACGTGGTGTTCACGAATCGGGCGGTGACGATCTACAAGCATCGAAGCGGGTCCACTTAAGAACAGCCGCTTCAACATCGCCTCGCCCGACCCGCTGCGGCTGGTTCTGCGGACACAGTCATGGCCCAGCTTCAGCTTCCAACCGGGCGACATTGGGACACCCTTTTTTACTTGTCGTTGCGCGCTTCCCGTCGCAGCATCCTGGCGTCACCCAAACTGGGAACTTTAAATCCCAAAGCAACATGAGGAATATATGCAAAATGCAAATCGTTTGATGCTGCGGTCGTGTGTGCCGTTCATTTCAATGCTGGCCGCTGTTCTGCTGGCCGGCTGCCAGTCGGGCAAAGAAACGTCCGGCGGCAAGATGACCACTGCGGCCGCGCCGGCGCCGGCGCCCGCCATGACGGCCGAAGCTCCGTCTGTGCCTAAGGCCATCCGCATTGATGCCGGGGCCGCCGCCGCATACACCGATTCCGAAGGCAACCTCTGGCTTCCCGATCAGGGCTTTGCGGATGGAGAGACCGTGGACCGGGGGGACAATGTGCCAATCACCAACACAAAAGACCCGGCGATTTACCGCACCGAACATTACGGCATGACTTTGTTTTCCCAAAAACTTCCCAACGGCAAATACACCGTGAAACTTCATTTTGCCGAGACTTATGAGGGCATCGCCGGTCCGGGGCAGCGCGTTTTTTCCTTCAATGTGGGCGGACACGAATTCGACGATTTTGATGTCTATGCCAAAGCCGGCGGCGCGCGGCGCGCCTACATCGAAACCGTCAACGTGGAAGTCACCGACGGCAAGCTGGACATTACGTTCACGCCCGGGGCGGATAATCCCGAGATCAACGGGATCGAGATCATTCCGGGATCCTGACGGTTGCCCTGCCTCCGCCTGCCGCGCGCGGGACCGTTTGCGGACTTTTCGATTTGTCGCCGGCACGCGTTGCGTCGTCCGTGAATTCCAGCGGGATGGCACAGACGGATGTTTGCCGCTGCGCCACTTGCGATTATCACAAATCAACGTTAGTTTCTCCGGCGTCGGAACGAATTTCACCCGACCATTGAAAGGACATTTATGAAACGCAAGGCATCGGCCATCTGGCGCGGCGGGTTGAAGGATGGCAGGGGCAGCATCTCCACCGAAAGCGGCGTGCTCGCGCAGACGCAATACTCGTTCGGCACGCGCTTCGAGAGCGGCGTCGGCACGAATCCCGAGGAACTCATCGCCGCCGCCCACGCGGGTTGTTTCGCGATGGCGTTCTCGGCGGAACTCGGCAAGGCCGGCTTCACCCCCGAATCCATCCACGCCACGGCCACGGTCACGCTGGACAAGACGGACGCGGGCTGGACGGTCACGGAATCGCATCTGGACCTGACGGCGAAAATTCCGGGCATGGATGAGGCAAAGTTCGTCGCCATCGCGGACGGAGCCAAGGCCGGCTGCCCGGTTTCGCGTTTGTTGAACGCGAAGGTCACGCTCCAGGCGAAGCTGGAGGGGTGAGGCCGGTTGCCGCTCATCCGCGGAGGTTTCTTTCATTGATTCCTGATGGCAGCCAAATGCGACATCGCCCGATGAAAAAGATTCTGCTTCTGGCGGGCACGAAGAAAGGATTGTTTCTGTTCACCAGCGGCGACCGCAAACGCTGGCAGTTGCGCGGACCGTTCGTCATGGGCCGGGAAGTCAACCATGCGGTTTTTGACCCGCGCACGGGAAAAATTTTCGCCTCGCGCGATGAGGGCGATTCATGGGGGATGCTGGCCGACAACCTGCCGCCGGTCTATTCCGTGTCCGCGGCGGAGATTTGACGGATTTATTGTGCCGGAATTTTGCAGACGGTTTCGATGGTATTCCAATTGCGCGCGGCGGCGGGCGGGCGCAACTTCACACCACCACAACCCGGACAAAGACCTCGGAAAGGAACGCTGCGTTTACGCGGGAGCATGACAGAAAGGGAGCCTCTGCCGGCTGAAGCCGGCGTTCCATGGCGTTGGTGCGAAGTTACGCCCGTGACGGACAGTGGCCCGTTTTCACGCTTTTGTTCCCGAGGCTATCGGGATAAAATCCTGCCCGGTGAACCCAACATTGATGCCGGCGCCTGCCGCCCGATTTAACGCCCGCTCAAGGCAATGAACCGGGAGCCGCTGAACACAAAAACGCTGGCCGACGAAGGCCGGCTGGCTTTGCGGATGGAACGGACCTTCAAATCGGCGTGGCGTTCCTACCGGCGGGCGTTCAAACGGTGCCAGGAAAAATTGTCCAGGACGACCGTTCACCAGTTGCGCCTGGAAACGCGGCGGCTGCTGGCGCTCGTGGACTTGTTTGCTCCGTTGCTGGCCGGCGATGCGGCGGACCGGGCTTCACGGCTCTTCAAACCGCCGTTCAAAATCTCCGGCCGGTTGCGCGATGCGCAGGTGATGTTGTGCGACGTGGAGCGGCGGCTGGGCCGGTTTCCGGATGCGAAGGGTTTCAAAAAGGAACTCCTTCGCCGGGAAAAGCGTCTCGGCCGGCTACTGGAACGGAAACTCCGGCGCACGAGGCTGAAGCCGTTGAAGAGCCGGGTGGACGCCGTTCGCAAAGAGTTGCGCGCCGCCGTGAAGCCGGTGGAAGGGCGTCACCACGCATGGGTCCGCTTGTTGAAGGGCGTGGACCGAGCGTTTGCGAACGTGGTGGCGAGGCGGCGCCGCATCGCCCCGGCGCAGCCGCAGGCCATTCATCGCACGCGCATCGCCTTCAAGAAATTCCGCTACATGGTCGAGCAGGCGCGACCGTTGCTGTCCCGCCTGCCCGCCGGTTTGCCCGGCCAACTGCACGGCCATCAAAGGTTGATGGGGGACATCCAGGACTGCGAGACCCTGCTGGCGGCGCTGGACAAGTTCATGCGCAAGGAAAAGTCCGAAGCCCGCCGGCTTGGCAAATTCCGCGCCGCGGTCAAACGCGACCACGCCCTGCTTGTGACGCGGTATCTGCGGCGTGCCGACGAGATTTATTCCTTCTGGAACCCCTCCGCCAGACTCCGGTGACGGGCGTGTGGTCTTTCGGCAACGGCAAAGAAGTTGCTCACTGCCTGTTCCTGCGGCAGACTTTATCGGCATGACCGTGGCCGGAACACAACTGAATTCGCTGCGATTGAGCGGCCTGGAAAGCCGGCGGCTGGCGCTGGCGCTCGCCCTGTCGCTGGCGGCGCATTTGTTGTCGTGGGGTGGTTACGAAGCCGGAAAGGATTTCGGCTGGTGGCAGACCTGGCACTGGCCAACGTGGCTGCATCATTTGACCCAGAAAATTGAAGCGGTCCCGGTTGTAAATTACGAGCCGCCGCTGGAATTTGCGACGGTTGAGCAGCCATCAACCGAAGCGCCCAAAGACGCGAAGTATTATTCCGATAAAAATTCGCGCGCGGCGAACCCGGACGCGGACCAGGGCACCGGCACGCCCAAATTGAACGGGAAACAGGCCGATGTGCCGAAGACGGAGGACGTGCCGCGCCCGAATTTCAACAAACTTCAACCGGCGCCTCCCGCGCAGCCGGCGAACAACCAGCAGCCGGAACAACAGATGCAACTGGCGATGAACGCGGGCGATTTGACCCTGGGCCGGCCGCAGGACTCGCAACCGCAGGAGCAGACGCAGCCGCGTCCGCGCACGCTCAATCAGGCGCGCGCGCAGCAGGCGAACCGTCTGCCCGGCGTGCAGATGCGGCAGGCAGGCGGCGTGCATCGCCAGGCGCTCGTGCCGTCGCTGGACGTGAAGGCCACGGCGTTCGGCGCGTATGACGCGGCGATTGTCGAGGCCGTCAGCCAGCGCTGGTATGACTTGCTGGACCAGCACAACTTTGCGATGGATCGCACCGGCAAGGTGACGTTGCGGTTCCGCTTGAACTACGACGGCACGGTGACCGGCATGGAAATCCCGGAAAACACCGTCGGCGAACTGCTCTCGCTCGTTTGCCGGGACGCCATCGAGGAATCCGCCCCGTTCGCGCCCTGGCCGGGCGACATGCGCCGGATGGTCGGCCAGAATTATCGGGAAATCACCTTCACCTTTTATTATTACTGAGCCGTTCGCGGTCGTTGAAAAATTTTATGGACACACTCGTTTACATTTTGCTGGGACTGACCTCGGTGGTGGGGCTGGCGTTCATCGTGGAGCGCGCCTGGACGTTGCGCTGGCAAAAAGTCGCGCCGTCGGAAATCACCGCCTCGCTCGCCGCCTGCAAATCGCGCGACGACGTGAAAACGCTCTGCCGCGTCTGCGAACAAAAACCGTCGCCGCTCGGACGCCTGCTGCTGCTGGCCGCGGACCATCTCGACTGGCCGAAGGACGACAACGTGGAAGCGCTGCAAACCGCCGCCCGCCACGAAATCGTCCGGCTCGAACGCGGCCTCGTCGTGCTGGAAATCATCGTCGGCATCGCCCCGCTGCTCGGTCTGGTCGGCACCATCATCGGCATGATGACGGTGTTCAGCGACATCGGCCAGTCCGGGCTCAACGACGCGGCCAAACTGGCCCACGGCATCGCGTTGATTCTGAGGGCCACACTCATCGGCCTGCTCATTTGCATCCCATCACTGATTTTCTGGAGTTATTTCAGCAAAAAAGTCGAGGTGTTCGCCGTCGAGATGGAGGCGCTCTGCGACGACTTCATCCGGCGGCAATACGCGGAGAAGAAATGACTAAACATCCAACAACGAACATCCAACACCCAACATCCAATGAATGGGCGAATGTAATCTTATTGGTTGTTCGATGTTGGATGTTGGATGTTAAATGTTTTCCCGATTAACCATGCGCTTCCTCGTCCGCAAACGCCGCACCACGCCCGCCGTCATCATCGTCGCGCTGATTGACGTGCTGATCGTGCTGGTGATTTTTTTGCTGGTGACGACGACGTTCAAGCAGCAGGCGGCGTTGAAACTGCAATTGCCCGAATCGTCACAGGCCAAAAAGACCGGCGCGAACGAAACCCCGCCGTTTGTGGTGAGCATAGATACGAATGGGGTTTATTATCTGGAAAAGGAAAAGATGCCGGTGACCTTCGAGCAGTTGCGCAGCCAGTTGATTTTGCAGGCATCAATGAATCCAAACCTCGTGCTGGCCATCAGCGCCGACGAAAAGGCGCCGTGGGGAAAGATTGTGAAGGTGCGCGACGCCGCCGCCGAGGCGAAAATCAAAACCCTTGTCGCCTACACCAAGAACCCCGCCAAGCCGTGAAATGAAAACCGGGAGGGACGGCGTGTCCACCCTCCGCAGTGCCACGCCCGTCCTCCGCAGTAGGCCTGCTACGGAGGATGGAGAGGACGGGCCGCCGTCCCCAATCAGCCGCAGCGGCTTCCACCGGCTCAAGACGCCGTGACAAAGATGATGTAGCACCCGCGTCTCGCGGGTTCAATTCGGCGTCCCGCCGAATTGCGCGTGGGCGTGTGATTACAGTTGCTCAGTAGAAAGGCGGCAACCTGCGTGTGGAAACGGTTTCGGGCGCGACGCCTGAAACAACCCGCGGGACGCGGGTGCTACCACACAAACCACTTCGCGCCTTTGCGCCTTTGCGTTGGAATCATTTCACCAACTCCTCCGCAATTTGCGCCGCTTCGCGCCTTGGTTTTGTGAACAGGCCGGCCAGACAGCCAAGCAGCGTTAAAATTGAAACCGCCGCGCCGGTGCGGAACGCCCCATCCTCATAGCGCAGGGTGATGTTGTGCCGTCCGGCGGGGACTTGCAGCGCCTGAAAGGCGTGATTGGCGAGCAGAATGGGAACCGGTTTGCCGTCCACGAATGCGCGCCAGTCGTGGTAAAACGCCTGCGCCACGACGACCAAGGCCGGGGCGGGAGCTTCGACGACGAGTTGCGCCTGTTGCGCGGCGAATTGTTGGGAGATGATTTTTGCCTCGGAAGCATTGGTCACGGTCACTTCGCCCCGCGCCGACAACGGAAGGTAAACTGTGTGGCGCGGATCAAAGCCGGCGGAGGCCAATGCTTCCAGTGTTTCCAGGTCGCCGGCGAAAACCGGCCGTTGCCCGGCGGTTGCCAGCGGCAGGAAGGTCTTGCGCTCCTGCCAGGCAAAGATGCTGTTGGGCGCGGTAATCTGGGAGACGCCGAGAAAATCCAGCAGCGGCGCGGGTGGCGGGGTGTTGGTGGAAACTCCAGGGTCGCGCCAGCCGTAAAAAATTCCGGCAATGTCCCATTCTTCCTTGAGATGGAGCGAGCAGAAGCCATCCACTTTCGGAACGTGCTCGGGGATGTTGCAATTTTCAAAAAGCGCGCCGCGAAGGCCCACATAGTAATAAAGCGGATTGCCCGTCGAGGCAAAGGGGAGATAGGACGAGACCTGCTGGCTCAACATCGCGCGCGACTCCCCGTATTTTGGCCGGGAGGACATGTTCAATTCGAGCGGGCCGAAGACCTTTGTGACCACCGTCGGATTCGCGCGCAACCCGGATGTGACAAGATCGAAACCGATCAGCGCCAGGAGCGCAAGCCCGATAACGCTTCGCAATCGTGCCAAGCGGATTCGGATCAGAGCAACGATGACCCCGACTGTGGCAACCAGGAAAAGCGCCCGAAAAGCCCCGTCGCACCATGCCAGCCGCCAGTCGTATCCCGGAGCGAGCAACCATCGGGCCGCTGCCAGGGTAATGATGACCACCAGCAACAGGGAGACTGCCGGAAAGAACAGGGCACGCTCATTTCGTTTTAGATTGTCCGGCGTTGTGTTTTGAAAGCTGTCAAAGCCGTAAGCCGCAAGCAACGGGATCGTGAACACCGGTATCGAGACAAATTTGATTGGATAACGCGCAAAACCCATCCAGGGCGCGATGTGCTTCAGCCAGGCATAAACGCAACCGTCGTTGCCCAGTGCCAACACAAGTCCCGCAAACGTCACACCGGCAAGCCCGCAAATTCCCGGTTGCCGACGCAGTCGCCAAACCGCCGCCGCGGCCAGCGCCAGCGTTCCGATGCCAAGATAGTATGAGGAAGTCCAGGGTTGATTTGCCTGCAGGCAGGTTCCGAAAACCGTTCGCAGACAATGAAAAACCGGCACGGCAAAATTTGCCCATCCCCAAAGCGGCATCGGACAGGCATCCGCAACGGTGAACGACGAGTCGCGTTCCGAATGTTTCAATAAATCAAAAAAGGGAAGGAGTTGAACCGCTGAAAGTCCCGCAATCAATGTCACCACGATGACGGCCCTTCGAAATGCAGGTCCAAATGGATGTATTTTCCGCCACCCCTGACCGAGCCAGAGCATTCCCAGCATGGTCCAGGTGAAGACAATGATTTCCGGCGCGCCCGACAGCATCTGCATCGCGCCGGCCAGCGCGGCGATTGCCAGGCGGCGGCGTCCGCCCAACCGCCAGGCTTGCTCGACCCAAAGGATGACAAACGGCTGCCAGCTTAACGCGGCGAGATTGCTCGTCCACATGAGGCTGTTGAGCATCAGCCCGTTCAAGGCGAAGACCATGCTGGCGATGCCCGCGGCCAGCCGGTTTTGGGTCCAGCGATACGCCAGCAAATACATGCCCACCCCCGCAAGCACCAGATGGCCGAGACAAAAATAATTCAGCGACCACGGCAACGGAAACAACAGGTAGATCAGCGACAGCGGATAGCAGACCGATGTGTTCCATTGCGCCAGAAACGGCACGCCGCAATTGTTCAGCGGATTCCAAAGCGGCGCTTCCCCGCGCCAGAAACTTTCGTGCGCGTAATACGCGACGGGATAAGTGAAAAGCCCGTAATCGCGGAAAAAGAAACTGTGCGTGCCCAAAATGACCCCCGGATAAAGGGCAAAAAGAAAGAGCGCAATCAGGCCCGCCACGCGACCGGCAGTGAAACATTCCGTCCACGACGGCGAATCATTCTGGAGCGGGTCTTTTGCCGACGGGTCTGGCTTGGTTTCCGGGGCCGGATTCATGGTGCTGGCCAATCGCTTTGCCGGAAACCGTAGCGGAATCCGTTCAGGTCAGCAACTCTTCCGCGATTTGCATGCGTTGAGCGCGCCAACACACCGGCGCCACAGTTAAACCTCATGCCATCGGGCAGCAATCTCACTGCTTCTTGGATTGTCCCTTCGACAAAATTTGCGTTGCAGCAAAGCTCCAATCTGACTTCATGGGCGGACTTGACGAATGCGCCAACGCTGAGTCTTGCGAATTTGCAGAATGAAATGACTTTGTCGCCAACCAACAGCAGCGGCTTCTACCGGCTCAAAACGCCGTGATAAAGATGATGTAGCACCCGCGTCTCGCGGGTTCAATTCGGCGTCCCGCCGAATTGCGAACGGCGGGCGAGGTGAAACCGCAGAGCGCGCCGCAAGAGAGGATGCTTCCCCAACCTGCGCGTTTCGGGCGCGACGCCCGAAACCACCCGCGGGACGCGGGTGCTACCGCAGATTATTTCAGCAGCTCTTCCGCAATCAGCACCGCGTTGAGCGCGGCCAAGGATCAAATCTGTCAGCGATTGCACCCAGGCAAACCGGCGAGGCACAAGCAAAGCGACTTGTCAAAGGCATGTCAAATGCTTCAATAAGCAGGGCAAAATAATGAAAATTCTACTGCCAACCTTGGTCGCAGTTTGTGGACTTTTACTTATCATTGATCCTGCATTTGCCCAAACGTGGACGCAGACCATCGCGCTGAGTAATGCCTGGATTTCCATCGCTTCTTCGGCGGACGGGGTTCGATTGGCAGCGGTCAGTCAAGGATATCACGGTCAGATATCTATTTCCACCAATTCAGGAGCCACATGGGCGCAAACCAGTGCGCCCACCAACTACGGTTGGAATTCCGTCGCCTCATCAGCCGATGGCAGCAAATTGACGGCGGTGTCCTATAACGGGCCGATTTGCGTCTCAACAAATTTGGGGACGAACTGGACATTAGCCAATGCACCAAATGAATACTGGGGTTCCGTTGCTTCATCGGCGGATGGGACAAAACTGGCGGCCGTGGCTCCTGTAGGCGTCAATGGCAATGACCCTGCGGTAATTTACACATCAACCGATTCCGGAACGACTTGGATACAACAAACGAATGCAGACGTTCATCCATCGTGGGTCTCCGTTGCTTCGTCAGCAGACGGAACCAAATTGGTCGTTGTTGGAATTCGAATTTATTATTCAACGAATTCGGGGACAACTTGGACGCAAACCAGAACGTCTCTTGGGCCTTTTGGTCTCATCAGTCCTTCGCAAATTGTTGCTTCATCGGCAGACGGCAACAAATGGGTGGTGGGATTTACTGGAGGCGTCGGCAGCCCGTGCCCGATTTATACCTCGACGAATTCAGGCGACAGTTGGACGTTAACCAGCGCGCCAAGTAACGAATGGGTCTACGTTGCCATGTCTGCCGATGGAAACAAAATAGTAGCGGTGGCAATTGGGGGTTCACTCTATGACTCCGGCCCGGTTTATACCTCAACCGATTTCGGAGCTACTTGGACGTCGAACAATTTGCCTGCCCAGGTTTACAGGTGCGTCGCTTCGTCGGCGGATGGCGGCAAATTGGCGGTCGGAAGTTTCGGTGACGCAGGTATTATCAACGGCGGTGGAATTTACACATCGCAAACCACTTCTCCGCCACAGTTGAACCTCACGCCATCAGGCGGCAATCTCACAGTTTCCTGGCTTGTCCCTTCGACGAATTTTGTGTTGCAGCAAAGCCCTGATTTGTCCAGTTGGTCTAACGTGACGAACCCGCCCGCGCTCAATCTCACCAACTTGCAAAATGAAGTAGCTTTGTCGCCAACCAACGGCAGCGGTTTCTACCGGCTCAAAACGCCGTGATAAAGATGATGTGGCACCCGCGTCTCGCGGGTTCAATTTGGCGTCCCCCGAATTGCGAACGGCGGGCGAGGCGAAACCGCAGAGCGCGCCGCAAGAGAAGATGCTTCCCCAACCTGCGCGTTTCGGGCGCGACGTCCGAAACCACCCGCGGGACGCGGGTGCTACCGCAGATTATTTCAGCAACTCTTCCGCAATCAGCACCGCGTTGAGCGCGGCACCCCGGAGCAGTTGATCGCCGCTCACCCAGAAACACAACCCGTTGTCCAGCGCGCAATCCTTGCGGATGCGGCCCACTTCGCAGTTGTCTTTCTCCGAGGTGAACAATGGCATCGGATATTTTTTGCTCTCCGGCTCGTCCACGAGGTCGAGGCCGGGCGCTTTCTTCAAAACCGCGCGCGCGGCGTCCACGCTCACCGGCCTGTCAAATTCCGCGCTCACGGCGATGGAATGCGAACGATAAACCGGCACGCGCACGCAGGTGACGCTCGCGCGGAACGCCGGGTGATGCATGATTTTGCGGCCCTCGTTTTCCATCTTCATTTCCTCCTTCGTGTAGCCGTTCGGCAAAAACACGTCCACCTGCGGTAACACGTTGAAGGCGATTTGATGCGGGAAAGCCTGTTTCGTCACCGGCTTGCCGGCGACGATTTCGCCCACCTGCCGTTTCAATTCTTCCATGGCCTTTGCGCCCGCGCCGGAAACAGCCTGGTAGCTCGAGGCAAAAATGCGTTTGCAGCCGAAAGCCTTGTGCAACGGATACAACGCCATGAGCGCGATGGCCGTGGTGCAGTTCGGATTGGCAATGATGCCCTTGTGCAGCTTTACGTCGGAGGCGTTGATTTCGGGAACGACCAGCGGGACCGCGTCGTCCATGCGAAACGCGCTGGAGTTGTCCACGACCACGCAGCCGGCCTTGGCGGCGATGGGCGCAAACTCCTTCGAGATGCCGCCGCCCGCGCTAAACAGCGCGATGTCAATGCCGTTGAACGAATCCCTGGTCAGTTCCTTGACCGCGATGTCGGCGCCGCGAAATTTCAATTTCCTGCCAACCGAGCGCGCGGAAGCGAGCAGGGTCAGTTTGCCCGCCGGAAAATTGCGTTTTTCCAGCGTTTTGACCATTTCGATGCCGACGGCGCCCGTCGCGCCGACCACGGCCACGTGCGGATTTCGGTTCATAAAGGGACGGATTATACCGGAAATCGCGCTGGCGTCAATCGCGGGTCGCCGGCTGTGCATAATTATTTTCGATTTCTGATTGACCAAAGCCGCCAGTTCTGACGAGATGATAGACCATAGTTGTTTTAATGCCTAAAGCTTCAATCAGAAACGGGAACGGCTCGCGGGCGGGCACGACGAAATACGACGCGCATGACAAGGTGCTGTCGCAAACCTACGGCGCGTTTGCCGACCTGCGCCGCGAACTCTCCGACTCCAAGGAGACCGTCGGCGGGCGCGAGGACATTTTGAAAAGTTTCGCGGCCTGCCCGGATTCGCAGCGCGCGTGGCTGTTGCTGGAGGATTATTTCGAAAAACTGTCACTCTCGCGCCGCGATTTCCCGGACACGAACTGGTGGCCGCGCCTGCTGAATACGCAGGGCCGGGCGCGCCTGGAGGAACTCGCGTTTCTCTTTCTCCGCGCCAAACGTTCCGTGCCGCCGGAATTGCAGATGCACGCCAGCCCCGACCGCTTTGCCCGGGCCGAGGAGGCCGAGCAGGAACTAAACCTCGTCAAGGAACTCGAGAACTGGCTGGCACCGCCCGCCCTGCCGCTCCTCGAAACGCCGCGCGCCACGCTCCGCGTCGTCTGCCGTTCGCAACCGGACGCGGAGGAGCCGTCGCGTTACCGCCTCGCCGTGCAATTTCTCCTGTTGCGCCCGCGCACCGGCGAAAAGGCGCGTCCGCTGCGTGACCTGATTGACCTGGTCGTCCGCGCCACGCACGAGCAGGAACTTTTCCCGCCCGCCGACTGGGAGTTCATCCAATGGATCGCCGACACCTACCGCTCCACCCTCCGCAGTGACTCTGCTACGGAGGACGGGCACCACGCCGACGGCACGGACACGCTGGTTTTGTCCGACGCCGAATTGCTGCAATGGCTCACGCGCTGGGGCCACACGCCCCGCCTCGAATGCGACGGCCGGCCGCTCCGGTTTCAGGGACAGATCGCCGTGCTCACACCGCATCTCGACAACGGCGACAAGGAACTTTCGTTCACGCACCAGATCGAATTGCCGGACGGCAAAAATCATTCCATCGCCGATGCGAAATTTTTCAACCGCCAGTCGCCGCTCGCGCTCCTCGACAACACGTTTTACCTGGTGCGCAACGCGCCGCCGCCGAAGGTGCTGAAATATCTGGCCCGGATGCCGTCGGTGCCCGTGCACCGGCTCAGTCACCGCCTGCTGTTGCACCTGCGCAAAACGCAGACGAACCACGGCGTGGACTGGGAACGGCTGTGCGTGGCGCATCCGGCTCGGCCGCAGTTCGTTTTTGAGCTGCTCGACGATACCGTCCGGTTGCGGCTGCTCGCCCGCAGCCGGCGCGACCAAAGCGTCTGGTTGTGGAACGGCCACGAATGGGTGCGGGACGAAAAAAATAGTGGCACGGGCGTCCCGCCCGTGCGTTCCGACAAGAACAAACCGGAAACTCACAGGCAAGATGCCTGTGCCACCAAACCGGAAATACTCGACGACCCAAGCCTCGAACCGGCGGCGCAATGGCTGCAAAAACTGGATTGGTTCATGCAGGAACCCGGATTGTGGGTCGGTGACGCGAACGAAAATTTTCTCGGCGCGCTGGCCGGCGCATGGGCCGGGCGCCCGAACGGGGCGGAATTTCTCGGCAACCCGGCGTTTCACCGCCTGTTCCTGCAACCGCGCCAGCTCAAGCCGCGGCTCATCGTCAAGGGCAGCGGCATTGACTGGCTGGCCGTGTCCGCCGAATGGGAGGCCGAAGGGCTCAAACTTTCCAAGGCCGATCTCGAACGGCTCGCCGCCGCCACCAGCCGCTTCGTCAAGCTGCCAAATTCCGGCTGGGTGGAACTGGACACCACCGCCGTGCAGGGCGCGCACGAGGCGATGGCCGAGATGGGCGTGGACGGCCTCATCGCCGTGCCGCAAAAGGTCGGCCTGGAACACGTCGCGCATCTGGACGAAAGCGAGTTGACGCGGTTCGCCGACACGCCGGAGGCCAGGGCATTGCGCGAGCGCGTCCGCGATTTCAAAGGTGTTCCGGTAGTGGACCTGCCCAAGGGCCTGCAGGCCGAGTTGCGGCCGTATCAAAAGGACGGGTTCGATTTTCTCTGCCATCTCACGCAAATCAAACTTGGCGGCATTCTCGCCGACGACATGGGCCTCGGCAAAACGCTGCAGGCGCTGGCGTGGCTGGCATGGCTCAAGGAGCGCCACGTGAAAAATCCCAAGCCGTCGCTGGTCATCTGTCCGGCGTCCGTGCTGCACAACTGGCGGCGCGAGGCGGAGCGGTTCACGCCGGGTTTGAAAGTGCTCGTGCTCGAAAGCGGCGCGGCGCGGCACAATTTACGCAAACAAATCCCGCAGCACGATTTGATTGTGACGAATTATGCGCTGCTGCGGCGCGATCTGGAAGAGTTGCAAAAATTCGCGTTCCGCGCGGCGATTCTGGACGAGGCGCAATTCATCAAAAATCCCGGCGCGCAGGTCACGCAATCGGTCAAGCAGCTCAAGTCCGAGCATCGCCTCGCGCTCACCGGCACGCCGCTCGAAAACCGGCTGCTGGATTTGTGGAGCATCGTGGATTTCGTCCAGCCGGGTTACCTCGGCAATCAGGAGCATTTTGCCGAAACTTATGAGCCGCGCGCGCAGGCCGCCGACGAAACCGCGCCGGTGGAGCCGCCGGCGCGCGGCGTGAAAACCGAGTCCGTCCAGCGCATCGCGCGCAAACGGCTTTCGGCCCGGTTGCGCCCGTTGCTGCTGCGCCGCTTGAAAAAACACGTGGCGAAGGATTTGCCCGACCGCATCGAACAACGGCGCGATTGTCCGCTCGGCGACGAACAGCGGAAGCTTTACCTGGCCGAACTGCGCCGCAGCCGCGACCAGATCATGAACGCCGTCAAGGAGCAGGGGCTCAACAAGAGCAAGATGCACGTGCTGGCCGCGCTCACACGGTTGCGCCAGGTCTGCTGCCACCCGCGGCTCGTGGGCAGCGACACCGCTTCGGGCAAGACCGAGACGCTCTTCGAATTGCTCGACCCGTTGATTGCGGAAGGCCAGAAGGTCCTGGTTTTCAGCCAGTTCGTGCAGATGTTGAACCTGCTCGAAAAGGAATGCCGCGAACGGCAAATCACCACGCACATCCTCACCGGCCAGACCAAGGACCGGCAGCAGGTCGTCAGCGCGTTCCAGAGCGACACGCAGCCCGGCGTGTTTTTGTTGAGCCTGCGCGCCGCGGGCACGGGTTTGAATCTGACGAACGCCAGCTACGTCGTGCTTTACGACCCGTGGTGGAACCCGGCGGTGGAGGCGCAGGCCATTGACCGCTCGCATCGCATCGGCCAGACGCAGACCGTGAACGCCTACCGGCTCATCGCGCCCGGCACCGTCGAGGAGAAAATCTGGGAATTGCAGCAGAGCAAGGCGCAGACGATTGCCGACGTGCTCGGCGAGGAAGGTTTTGCCCGCAGCCTCACCACCACGGATCTGGAATATCTGTTCGCGGAGGATTGATACGCCGGCACCAGCGCCGCCGCCTTCCACCGTGGCAGCCGACGTGAGCCGGCTCTGATTTCGCCGGATCAGAATGAGCGGACTCATCCCGCATCGCGGGACTGCCACATCCATAAACAAGAATGAGGAAAAGAGGAAAAATTATTTCTGGAAAGCGGGGGTTTTTTACGGCAAGTTGTCCGCTCGTTGATTTATGGATGTGAAACTTCCCAGGCTGGGTGAAGGCGCGGATTCGGGCGTCGTGGTCAACGTCTTCGTGAAAGAAGGCGACACGGTCGCCAAGGACCAGGCCATTCTGGAATTGGAAAACGAGAAGGCCGTGGCCTCGATTCCGTCCACGGCCGCCGGCGTCGTCGCCAAAATTTACATCAAGCCCGGTGACAAAATCAGCGTCGGCCAGCGCCTGCTCTCATTGAGCGGCGGAGAGCCGACGTCCGCCACCGCGCCCGCTGCAAAGGCAGCGCAGGCGCCTCGCCTGCCAACTGCCATCGAGGACGAGGACGACCAGTCTTCGCAGCGCTTCGCCCCGGCAAAGGACGAGGAGGAGGACGAACATGTCCCCACGGTTGAGCGCGTGGCTGCGCCCGTTGCGTCGCCGTCCCTGCGCAAGCTCGCGCGCGACTTGGGCATTGACTTAAACCGGGTTCGCGGCAGCGAGCCCGGCGGGCGCATCGGCATCGGCGATATTCGCACTTACATTTCGCGTTTGCAAAAGGCGGCGGACAAACCCAGGCCCGCCGCCGCGCCCGCGAAACCCGCCGCCGAGCAGATTGACTTTTCGCAATGGGGACCGGTGACAAAAAAGCCGGTGACGCCGTTGCGCGAGGTCATTGCGCGCCGGCTGTCGGAAAGCTGGAACACGATTCCGCGCGTCACTCAATTTGACGAAGCCGACTTCACCCAACTAAACGCCCTGCGCAAGAAGTTCGCCGCGGCTTACGAAAAGAAACGCGCGAAGCTCACGCTCACGCCATTCGTGCTCAAGGCGTTGGTGGAGACGCTGAAGAAACATCCCATTTTCAACTCCAGCCTCGACGAGGCGGCCAATGAGATTGTCCTTAAGGAGTATTTCCACATTGGCATCGCGGTGGACACGGAGCAGGGCTTGATTGTGCCGGTCATTCGCGACGTGGACAAAAAGTCCATGCTCGAGCTGGTGAAGGAGCTGGAACAGCTCGCGCAAAAGGCGCGGGACCGGAAAGTGACTGCCGAAGAACTCAAAGGCGGCACGTTCACCATTTCGAATCAGGGCGCCATCGGCGGCGCGCATTTCACGCCCATCGTGAACAAGCCGCAGGTGGCCATCCTCGGTCTGGGCCGTGGCGCGCTCAAACCGGTCGTTCGCGACGGCAAGGTCGTGGTGCGCATGATGACGCCGCTGGGCTTGTCCTACGATCATCGGGTGATTGACGGCGGCGAAGCGGCGCGGTTCATCGTGGACCTTGTGGCCGCGTTGCAGGATTTTAAAGAGAAAGATGTCAAACTGTGAGGCACATTGAGACAAAGGGTCACGCTCGCCCTCACCCCGGCCCTCTCCCCCGGGGAGAGGGGGAATCAAGCGGTGGTATTTGGCAATGTGTTTGTCGTGGTTGCAGTCACCGTCTTTCCGACATTCGTTTCACGGTACGTTCGTTTACCAGTGGTTTTCATATTCCCAAAGGGCGGTGGATAATTCTCCCTCTCCTTAATCCCTCGCCCGTCGGACGGGAGAGGGTGCCGAAGGCAGGTGAGGGAATGAGTTGGGCCGGGGTGAGGGCGGAAGTATTCTGCTAAAATGTTTCCTATGGACCCCATTAAAACCCAAATCGTCGTGGTCGGCGCGGGCCCGGGCGGATACGCGGCGGCGTTTTATGCCGCCGACCTCGGCAAAAAAGTCATCCTCGTCGAGCGCGAGAAGCGGCTCGGCGGCGTTTGCCTGAATCGCGGCTGCATTCCATCGAAGGCGCTGCTTTACGCGACGCACCAGATCACCGTGGCCAAGGATTCCGAACATCGCGGCATCACGTTCGCGCCGCCGGCGGTGGATTTGTCGAAGCTCCGCGCGTGGAAGGAATCCATTTTGGAAAAACTCGGCGGCGGTGTCAGCGCGCTCGCCAAGATGCGCGGCGTGCAGGTGATTCAAGGACGGGGTTATTTTGAAGGTTCACAAACGCTGCGCGTCGAAACGGAGCAGGGGCAGCAGTTCATCCAGTTCGAGCAGGCCATTCTCGCTGTCGGCTCCATCGCCGCGATGCCCAAGGTGTTCGACCTCGGCAACCCGCGCATCATGACCTCGACCGAGGCGCTCGAAATCGCCGACATCCCGGAAAACCTGCTGGTGGTCGGCGGCGGCTATATCGGCATGGAACTCGGTACCGTCTATGCCGCGCTCGGCAGCAAAATCACGGTCGTCGAGGCGCTCGACAACGTCCTCGCCGGCGCCGACCCCGACCTCGCGCGGCCCGTTGTGGCGAACGCGAAGAAGATGTTCAAGGAAATCCGGCTCAAGGCGAAGGTCGTGAAAATGGCCACCGCCGGCAAACAAATCAAGGTTGAGATGGAACACAACGGCCAGAAGGTGTCCGAACTTTACGATCGCGTGCTCGTGGCCGTGGGCCGGGCGCCGAACAGCGCCGACCTCGGTCTCGAAAATACGAAGGTGGAACTCGATGACAAAGGGTTCGTGAAGGTCAACGAGCATCAACAAACCAATGACCCTCACATTTACGCCATCGGCGACATTGCGGGCGGCATATTGCTGGCGCACAAGGCGCACAAGGAGGCGCGCATTGCCGTCGAGGTCATCAACGGCGAGGACAGCGTGTTTGAGCACGTCGTTATTCCGGCGGTGGTTTTCACCGATCCGGAGCTGGCATGGTGCGGTTTGACCGAAGCCGAGGCGAAGGAACGCGGCGTGAAATACGCAGTGGCGAAATTCCCGTGGTCGGCGTCGGGCCGGGCGCTGTCGTTCGACCGCACGGACGGCCTGACGAAGATGCTGATTGATCCCGAAAGCGAACGGGTGCTGGGCGTGGGCATTTGTGGCGCGGGCGCGGGCGAACTGATTGCCGAGGCGGTGCTGGCGCTGGAGATGGGCGCGACCGCCGAGGACATCGCGCTCACGGTGCATCCGCATCCGACGCTGTCGGAGACGCTGATGGAATGCGCCGAAGTGTTTTACGGCCACGCGACGCACACGTTTACGAAGAAAAAAACGGCGGAATAAAATCGTCTCCGTTAGCGTGGGCATCTTGCCCAATGCTATTTCTTCAACCGATAAAAACGGCTGCCGCTGGAAATCTGATTCGTAACCAAGCATTGAAGATTCACGATTGCGGGCGTGTTGGTAACAGACATCCATGAGTTTGCATCCGCCAGATTGGTTGTGGTTTGCAGACTATAAGTCTGTGCTGAAACGGGCCATGAAAGGACAAAGCTGCTCCCGGAAACCTGCGCTTGCAAAGTCGGTGGCACGATGATTGCCAAACGATAAAAGCGGCTGCCACCGGAAATTTGATTCGTGACCGTGCATTGGAAATTCACAATCGAAGGCGCATTCGTAACGACAATCCACGAATTTATCATCCCCAGCGTGGAAGTTGTTTCCAGCGAGTAGTTTGCTGCCCAGAGCGGCCAGGTCAGCACAACATTTGTTCCCGCCATTTGGATTTGCAACGACGGCGGCAACGCGACGTAAAATTGGAAGTTGCTCACCGTGAGCGCCGCATTCGTGGAAGTGCCTCCGACAATGCCCATGAAAAGCGTCACTTGCTGACCGGCGTACTGCGACACGTCAATCATGCCGCTGTTCAGCGTGACATTGGTTTGAATAAGGCTCGTTTCCAACGACATGACATTGGTGCCATTCAACGCCACTTGAAAACTGTCGTTGTTACCGTTGCCTTGCAGCATGAAATCAAACGACATCGAAAGCGCGTTCGGCGGCACATTCAACGGCACCCACGCATACGCGGGCGTGTTGCCCGAACCCGATCCATTCGGCACCGGCCCGCCCAGCGGATGCGCGCCGGAATTTTGAACCAGCGAACCGCCTGAAACACTGGTGAAAAAGTTCAAAACCATATTTTCCAGATTTTGCCCCGTGCTTTCGATCTGGCCATTAACCTGTCCAACCGCCTGGGCCACCGCACCGAACACGCCATTTTCCCCTTGTGATGCCAGCGACGATACTCCGATTAACTGATAGATCTTAAATCTGGCGTTGAGAAAATTCGTTGCAAACGCAAGGTCTTTTTGCGTCAGGTTTAACTCCGTGCCGCTTGGGTCTTGATAAAAATATGTATTGGTCGCCGGCCTGCCGGCATAGCCGCCGCCCTCAAACGAGCAGACGAATCCCGCGTAAGTGGCATTGATTGCGCCACCGGTGTTAAAGAGGCCGGGTTCAATGGTGTCCTCGTAAAAAAAGTGGGCATAGTCGTGAAAATTATAGAACTCTTGAACCACCGTGCTGACATCCGGCAAACTGTCCGGATAAGTGTAGGTCAAAATCACATTGGCGGCACCTGAATGAAGCAGGCCAAAGGCGCTCACATAATTGTCCGCCCAAGCATACTGATTCGGCAGCGGGTTGGCCCAGCCCGGCTGGGGAGTGGAAAAGTTGCCATCAAATGTTTCGAGAGTCGAAACTCCTTGTTGGATGATTTCTGGAAGAGTTGTCGCCATTTGCCAGCCTACCGAGGTAAATGTCCAGGCAACTTCCGCCTCATCGCACAACGTCATTTGCGTATTTGCCCAGGAAAACCTGTTGGTATGAACATAGTTTGCGGCGGCGGCATTAACCAGCGTTCCAAGACTATGGCCGATAAAATGAATCCGCTTGGAATAATTTGCCCCCAGCGCAGCGACTAGATTGGTTCCCAGCGCGTTTCCTTCGCGCGGTGTTTTGGCGGCGATTCTACCCAAATCTGACAGTTGCCCTTGCGCATCCGATGTCCAATCCCATGCCACGATGTTCACCGTGTTGACGCCAATCCGTTGTTGGATGATTTGCGCCGTGTATGACGCCCAATCGCTTGGACTGCCATTAAAGCCATGCGTCAACACCACAGTCATTTTATTCCGGTCCAAGGCAATGCCGCTGTGAAAAGTTCCGTTGGTGAACACTTTCAAATAATTGCTCGTGGGAATGGTGGGCTGGCCGATTTCGTTGGTCGTGGGCGTGCGATTGGTTTGGACAAATGTTATAGGTCCAGTATCAGGTAGCGAATAAAGCTGTTGAACTTCCGAATCAGACAAAGCGCGATTGTAAATGCGAACGTCATCTATTATTCCATTGAACCATTCGACAACCCCAGACCCGTTGTTTGGATGAGCACGACCGATGAAAATATCGAGCGCGTTTGCGGGAATATTTCCAACATCGCCGGTGCCATCAAGATTGCCATCCAAATATACTTTGCCGGTAGGTCCAGAGACCGTGGTAACAACATGATGCCAAGTCATCAGAGAGTATTCTGTGTTCCCGACAACATTGAGTCCATTATTTGCGGCACCCTGTATGCGAACCTTGCGGCCGGTATTATTGTCACAAGTATCAAACGTCCACCCGTTCGGCGTTCCTGCTGTGCATTTATCAATGATGCGGTAGCCATTGGGTTGAGCGTTGCGTTGATATATCCACGCTGACAACGTAAAATTCGTCGTCAAATTATTAAGAACTGAATTTTTCGGAATATCTATGTAGCTGCTGTTTCCATTGAAATCGTATGCAGTATTTGCAGTTCCAAAACGATTCATTGTAAGGGTTGCGTTATAAACGGTTCCATTGTTTCCATTTCCGCTTGCATCGTTCGCGTTCCCGTTGAATGGATAATAGGCAATCAAGCCGTCATTCAAATCCGCTCGCACGCTCGCGCCCAAGCCGAGTAACGCTGCCACTAAAATTTGAAGCATTTTCCGTTTCACAGCTTTTTCTTTCTTTTGGCTCGCCAGAAAACGCAAGGCGGGTCTGAATGCGATTCTTTCATGTAAGTATTCTGGCATCCAGCGTCAAGTGTCTTTTTCGGTATTGCTTTCCTGTGCCAGTTGCAAAACTAAACGACGCTATCAGTTCTCAAGTCGCTTGCCTACTAAAAGAGGAACGCGAAAAGCGCGGCTTTTCCCTGAATGTGCTGGCCCAAAAAGCGGGCGTGTCGCGGCAAACCGTCAGCTACGTCGAGCAGGAAGTCCAAAATCCCACGCTGGACACCTTGCTCCGCATCACGGCGGTTCTGGAAGTTGACCTCGAAAAGATCATCGCCAAGGCGCGGAAAACTGCATCCAAGCGGGAATAAAAGCGGACTCGTTGTCGTCCTCGAAATAAAAAACCGAGGACGAGGACGAGCAGGAGGACGAGAAGGATTTAATCCAACTTCGCATGTTTGGCGGCGTGGTTGCGGATGTGGGCAAAATTTCCTTCCTCGCAACAGGCCACGAAACCTTCCGTCACTGCCTTCAATTCCTCCCAACGCGCGCGGATTTCCTTGGATTCCGGCTGCGTGATTGCGTCGTCGGCGGTGGCGGTGGCGATGACGTGCAGCAGGTCGGCAAATTCCTGCACAATCTGGTTGGTGGCCGGAATCAAGTAATGCGGGTGCGGAACGTTTTCGGGATTTTGAATGAAGAACCCGCCGGCGCGCTGGCATATCCATTGGACGAGCCGGTGGTCGCCGGTGCTTTGGAGCAGCGCTTCGATGCGGTCGAGCGGGTTGCCGGTGCCGCTGCCGGCCCGCCGGGCCGTCCTGTCCGCCATAGCCTTGGCGTCGGCGGAAGCTTCCGGGCGAAGGCCGGAGGCGTGGTTCGGCGGTTCGGCCCATTTATAGACCATCGAAAGCGACAGGCCGAGGTCGGCGGCGACCTGTTTGGGCGCTTTTTTGTCGAAAACCTCGCGGAGCAGTTCGTAGGATTGCATGGCCAGACAATGAAAAAGCCGAGGCCGATTGGCAAGCGGGAAGGGATGAAAATCGTTGAATCGTTGAATTGTTGAATCGTTGAAGCGGACGGCTGCATCACGGTTTAACGGTTTAACGGTTCAACGGTTCAACGCTTACAATCTCCAGTTCAAATTATAGATGCGGCTTTGGCCGGTCTGGTGTTTGATAAGCGTGCAGTATGAAGCAACCCGGCAAAAACAGATTCACCTTTCCTGCTTGCGTTGGAAGCGGGTTGGGATTCTACTCGCTCCCACAACAACTCAGCGAGGGCTTATGATTATCTACGGAATCTGTCTGGTGGTTGGGCTGCTATTCACTCTGACCAGCGTGATGTTTGGGCACTTCTTCGGGCATGACGGCCATGTGGCGGGCAGCGGCGGACACGTCGAGGCGGGTGCAGACGCCAGCGATGCTCCGGGCATTTCCATTTTCAGCCCGACCATCATGGCTTCATTCGTGACGGCCTTCGGCGGGTTCGGCCTCATTTTCACGCAGTTTCCCAAAACGAGCAACGCGGCCATCAGCGCGCCGCTTTCACTGCTCGGCGGCCTGGCGGTGGCGGGCGTGTTGCTGGTATTTTTGCGGTCGGTCTTTCGCCATACACAAAGTTCCAGCGAATCCCATGTTGCCAACCTGATTGGCGCGGAAGCCAATGTCATCACTCCCATCCCGGGAAATGGCGTCGGCGAAATCGCCTACGTCGTGGGCGGAACACGCTATTCGGCGCCGGCCCGCGCGGAAAACAACGCGGCGGTGGCCAATGGCCGGACGGTCAAAATCACCCGCATCGTCGGAACCCAGTTTTACGTCACAGCAGCCAAATAATTTTTACACTCAACCCTCAACCATCAACTATCAACCAAGTATGAACCTCACTCCTTTGCTGGCCGAACTGAACTTCGCTCAGGGCGGCATCGTCATCATCGCCGCGGTCGTCATCGTCATCGTGGTGTTTCTGCTGCTTTACATGGTGTTCAGCCGTTACACCAAGGTCGGTCCGAACCAGGTGCTGGTCGTGTCCGGCATCAAGCACCGTGAGCAGGACGGCACGAAGGTCGGCTTCCGCATCGTCAAGGGCGGCGGCACGTTCGTCTGGCCGATCTTCGAGAAGGTGGACATCCTGTCGCTGGAACTGTTGACCATTGATGTGCAGACGCCGGAAGTCTATACCAGCAAAGGCGTGCCGGTGAAGGTGGACGGCGTGGCGCAAATCAAGGTCAAGGGCGACGATGTCTCCATCCGCACTGCTGCCGAGCAGTTCCTCAGCAAAGGGGTTGACGACATCAAAAATATCGCCACGCAGACGCTCGAAGGCCATTTGCGCGCGATTCTCGGCACGATGACGGTCGAGGAAATATACCAGAACCGCGATGCCTTCGCCCAAAAGGTCCAGGAAGTGGCCGCCGGCGACATGGGCAACATGGGCCTCGGCATTGTCAGCTTCACCATTCGCGACATCCGCGACGGCCAGGGCTATCTGGACGCTCTCGGCAAACCGCGCATCGCCCAGGTCAAACGCGACGCCATCATCGCCCAGGCCGAAGCCGACCGCGATTCGCAGATCCGTTCCGCGCAGGCGAAGCAGGCCGGGCAGGAAGCGCAATTTGCCGCCGATACCAAGATTGCCGAGGCGCAACGCGATTATCAATCCAATGTGGCGCAATATCAGGCCACGGTGAACCAGCAGAAGGCGCAGGCCGATCTCGCCTACGATTTGCAGAAATTCAAGACCGGCCAGCTCGTGAAGGCCGAGGAAGTGCAGGTCAGCATCATCGAGAAGCAGAAGCAGATCGAACTGCAACAGCAGGAAATCCTGCGCAAACAGCGCGAACTCGAAGCCACCGTTCAGAAACCCGCCGACGCGGAACGTTACAAGGTCGAGACGCTGGCCAACGCCAAGAAGTTCCAACTCGAAACCGAGGCGGCGGGCGCGGCATCCGCGACCAAGGCGACCGGTTTTGCGAGCGCCGACGTGGCCAAGGCCACCGGCATCGCCGAGGCCGAGGCGAACAAGGCGCGCGGTCTGGCCCAGGCCACTGTCATCGAGGCGCAAGGCAAGGCGACGGCCGAGGCGATGCGCGTGAAGGCCGAGAGCTTCAAGCAATACAACGAGGCGGCGGTCATCGAAATGATTGTGCGCGTGATGCCGGAAATCGCGGGCAAAATCAGCGAGCCGCTGGCGAAGACCGAGAAGATGGTCATCATCAACAGCGGCAACGGTCCCGGCGGCGGCGCGAGCAAGCTGACCGGCGACGTGACCACCATCATCAGCCAGTTGCCGCCCGTGCTGGAAGCCCTGACCGGCGTGAAGTTTGAGAAATTGCTGGAGCAGGTTCCCGCGCTCAAAAAGGCGATGGCGAAAGGTGATGACAAAGAGAAATAAATAATTGGGAGGGACGGCGTGTCGCCGTCCCTAAATTCGGAGGGACGAGTTCTACGAGTCCATGACCGATTGAATGGTTGTGAAAATGGGGGCTCGTGTAACTCGCCCCTCCGACAAATTAAATCAAAATGAAACTCTGCCGTTCAAGCAGCGATTGTGGCATCGCGGACGGAAAAGCGGTGGAGGGCCACCGCAGTCCAAGACGCGAAGCGTTTGCCGGTGACTCGCCAATCGCGCGAAGCGTCTTGGAGTGCGCCAGTCCTCTGGCGCTTTCGGTCCGCGAGCAGAGATCGGTGAAATAATTGGATGACGATTATGAAAGTCTGCCGTTCGCAAAATAATCGGATGATTGCCGGGGTTTGCGGCGGGCTGGCGGAACATCTGGGCTGGTCGCTGTTCCGGTTTCGCTTGGTCTGGGTGCTGGCGACCATCTTCACCGCGTTTGCCGGGGTGGTCGTTTATCTCGCGCTCTGGTTCCTGATGCCGAAAGCGCCGCCTCCCGCGCCCGCCTTTGACCCGCCGCCATTGCAGCCGTGGAAAAAATCGGCTTGAAAACAGCTATGGTCGAAAATGAACAAACGAAAGTCTGTCCGCATTGCGCTGAAACGATTAAATCAGCAGCTAAAGTTTGTCCACATTGCCGGTACTGGCAAAAGAAGTTGTCGATATACAATCCGCAGGTTGCGGCAACACTTTGGATAATCGTATGCTTCGCTTTTTTAAGCTGCTTTGGGATTTTCTGGGATAGGATGTTCGGCCCAAAGGAAGAATTCGCGACATATCGTAACGAAATTACAGTTGTGAATTCACAATTCAGCCAGCGGATTTCCACTTCTGGTTGTGATAGCAATGTGAATGTATATGTTACCGTTGTCGGTACGCTTACAAATCACAGTGATATTGCCTGGAAAGATGTTGGTGTAGAGGCGCAGTTTTTGGACAAATTCGGCAGACAGTTTGATGCAATAACTGTGAATGCAGATGAATATCGTGGTGTAACAATACTGCCCCATGGCGAAGCAGCCTTTAAGATTGAAGGCAGGGCTGCTCGGCCCGAGTCGGATTACGGCACATATAAAGTCACTGTGCGTTGGGCGAAAGACGTTCACCAGTTGTTCTGATTTGCCGAAGTTTATGCGCCTCTTCGAAGCCATCATTGACGCGAACCACCAGGCGGTGGCCGGGAAAACGTCACTTTAAGACGTGCCAAAAATGAATGCAAATAATTCAGTAAATTCACTTGTTGATAAACATCCCTTTGGCACGGGAACGCTCCTCATCATGGTGGCTGCTTCATTGTTGATTGTTTACGGGATTTTTTACCTCATCTTGAGGAATAGAAAATAATCATGCATCTGTTTGAAGCCATCATTGACGCGAACCACCGGGCGGTGGCGGGTGACACGACGGCCGGTCTGCATCCGGCGGACTTCGCGGACGAGCTGCCGGTCATTGCGCTGACGTGCATTGACCCGCGCCTGAACGCGTTTTTCCCAAACGCGCTGGCGTTGCCGGCGGAGCAGTTCATCTGGCTGCGGAACGCGGGCAACATTATCACCGCGCCAATGAGCAGCACCATGCGGTCGCTGGCGCTGGCCTGCGCGGTCAAGGGCGGCAGGGAAATCGCCATCATCGGCCACACGGATTGCCAGATTTGCAAGACGACCACGACGGTGTTGCTCGACAAGCTGAAGGAGATCGGCGTTGAGCGGCATCTGTTGCCGGACAACATCAACGAGTTCTTCGGCATGTTCAGCAGTGAACGGCAAAACATCATCAAGGCGTGCGACATCGTCCGTCGCAGCCCGCTCATCGGCCCCAAAATATCGGTGCATGGATTGTTGCTGGACATAGAAAGTGGCAAACTGGACTGGATTGTGAACGGTTACCAGACTTTGGAAATGGCGGGCAGCCAGTTGCGCGAACCGGCAGGCCCCATCGGCCAGGCGATGCAGGCGCTCGGCAATTTCAACATCGGCGAGATGAAATTTCCCGAGACCAAGATTGGCGAATTTGCGACGAAGGCCGGGGACTGGCTGACGAAAGAGTCTGGGCAATTCGAAGCCGGCGCGGCTGAAACCATGCGCAGCGTTGCGCCGGTCGCTGAATCGGTGCAACAGATCGCAGGGCAGGTGGCACAGTTCGCTGAAAAAAATTGGCCGCGTCCGCCGGTTGCGGCGCAAGCGTCCGCGCAACCGCCAAAAATTCCATTGCCGCCGCCCATGCGTCCAAAAATCATTCAACCGCGAGACATACGGTGAGACGGGCATCGGTTGGAACGCCGGTCTCCGACCCGGCGTTAAAGTTGGAATTAAAGGTCGCCGTGCCGGAGGCCGGCGCTCCGGTGGAAGTCCCCATTACGCTTCATTTGTAACGTTTTCGTGATTGAAACCGGCGGCGGACAGGCTAAGATTCGCGCGATGGTTCGGGGCGTAGCGTAGTTTGGTATGCGCGCTTGCTTGGGGTGCAAGAGGTCGTGAGTTCAAATCTCACCGCCCCGACCATTTTCCGTAAGTAGCCTGATTTCAATTGGTTCTGACTTTGGCACTGGCTATGCTCAAGGGGTGTTATTATGAGTATAGTTACGGTCAATGTAAATCGCAGCGAACTTTATCGCACCATCGCCACAATAAGGCCGGTCAACAAGGCGCGAATCATCCAACTCGACGTCTGGGGCAGTGTGATTGTGCCCGTTCTTTTGGTGGGCATCGTGAATTTAATGCGGCTGGTTTTGGTGTATTGACCGCGAGATGAGGAGACTCAACGCGGCGGCGAATTTAACGCCCGCGCAACTTCATTCCTGCACAATTTCCGGCGTGATGGTGATGTCCATGTCACCGATCGCCACTTCGAAAGGCTTGCCGGGGCGGGTGACCACCTGGGTGACAATAAAACCCGCGGTTTTACCGTTGGCTTGTTTGGATTGGAGCGCCATCGTGAGTTGAAGGCTGTCGCGGTCGAGAAGTTTTGGCGTGATGGTGCAGCTCCGGCCCGCGCCAAGATTGACGCAGGTTTCGTAACGATTGGTCAGTTCCAGCTCGCCAAGGTCTCTGGTGTTTGAGGCCGAGGGAATCGTCTGGCTTGAATTCGCCGCCACCGGCCGGGTGTTTGGGGCGTGCTTCTTCGCTTCCTTTGCGGAAAAAATCTTCGTGCAACTGGATGGCACCAACCCCGAGAGGCTGATGGCCGCAATGACTGCAATATGTGATACGCCCATGGCCGATGGGCAGCATTTACCACGCCGATTTTTGGGCGCTGCAGTGCAAAAAACGGGAGGATTGGAGGTCCAATGACGCGTCCGGTGATTAAAGTGCCGCCGCATCAAAAGAAGGCAATGATTGCCCGAACCTACTCCCCGCGTTCAAAGACCAACGTATCTCCGTCAGAGGTCGTCATGGTCAGCCGGTCGTCCTGGATTTGGACTTTCAGGGAGTCGGATTTGCCACTGGTCGTGAAGGACAAGTCGTAATCGCCGCCGGCATTTTCCCATTTGCCCGCCAGGGTTGGGGTTTGCGTGTCCGGCAACAAACCGCTGCGCAGCCCATAAACGATGACGGGCCACAAGTGCAGCGTCACCGTTTCGCCCGCCGCTGATGATTTCAAGCGCGGGAGATTGTGCAGGAATGCCTGATGATCGGACGCCACGACGAGTGTGGTTTGCGTGTAATTGGTCATCCAAAGGCGCACAAACATCATTTGGGCGGGCGAAATCTTTGGCCGGGTGACGGGCACCAAGGCGGCGGTGGTGACGGTGTTAAAGTCCCAGTAGCCCAGAATTTTTTCCGAATCATACTTGGGCGACTGGCCGGTTTTGAGATAAACCATGAGGTCATCCATGTTCGTCTGCAAGATTTCCCAAACGGTCCCGATCAAATCGCTGTTTTGCAGGATGGCTTTGACCTGTGAGTCGTTAAACAATTGTCCCACCGGCGCGCCCCCTTGAAACGCGCTGGTGAAGGTGCTGTCCTGCGCGAGTTGTTTGAGGTCGTCGCGCTCCAGCAATGAGAGGAATGCCGGGTAATGCGCCAGACGATCGCCCAGTTGGGGGTTTTGGCAGAGCAAGCCGGCCAGGTCGGCCGTTTGGTAATAGCTTTCCGGCAGCGTGCCGACGGCGCGGGCGGCCTTGTTCATGCCGGTGCTTTCCAAATCGCGTCCGAGCCGGTTGATCAGCCGGATCGTCCACGTTTGGGCGTCGGACGAGGCGATTTGCACCGTGCCGTAACTGAAATTGAAAAGGGCAAAGCAGATCAGCACGAAATAAGCCGCGCCGTTCAGCACGCCGAGGCAGAGGCCCAGCCGGTGATTCAGCCGCTCCCACAACGCGAACTTCAAATCATCGGCCCGGTATTTGTAATGCATCTCCGCCTTGTGATGCGCGACGCCGCCCGCGATTTTGAACAAAACCATCATCAATACGAACGCTTCGAGCGGCCCCAGCATCCAGATCAATGCCGGATTGTGAATGCCCACGCGCGGCATCAACGGCTTGAAAAGTTCTCCCAGCGGCGCGGCCAGCAATCCGGCAAAGACAATGCCGGCAAATGAAACCCCCACACGGATCGCTCCCTGCCGGTAACCGAGCGCGGCCAATGACGCCAGCAACACCAGAGCCAGTATCCAAATGGTCATGCCCCCAAATGAAAACCATTTGACGGACAAAAGCACGCAGAAAATGTGATGTGATTTCTTGCCGGTCGTCCACGCGATGACGTTAAAAAATCGGCGGAATTTCGGTTTGACGGTCGCAGCCGGACAGGAGCAACCTGACGCAAATCAACGAGTCATGAACTTTGCGCGTATCCCTCAATTCAATCGTCACAAAGTGTGGACCGGCCTTTTGCTCTGTTCGGCGAGTCTGGCGGCGCGGGCCGATTTGACGACGGATCAGGCAACCCTGGTCACGGCCAACACGGGTTTTGCCTTCGATTTGCTGAAACAAATCGTCAAGGCACAGCCGGAGGCCAACATCTTCATCTCGCCGTTCAGCGTTTCGACCGTCCTGCAAATGGCCGGCAACGGCGCGTCCGGCGCAACCGGGACGGAAATGCAGCACGTCTTGAAAACTACCAGCCTCCCGGCTGGTTCGCTCAACGAAGCATGCCGGAATTTGAATCAATCGCTGACTTCGTTGCCGGACGTCACTTTGAACCTTGCCAACGGCATCTGGTATCAAAACGGCATCCGGTTGAAGCCGGCCTTTGTTGCCGAAAACAAAAATTATTTCCTGGCCGAACTGGCCGGCGTGGATTTTGGCGATCCGAAGTCGGTCGACACCATCAATCGTTGGGCGGAGAAAAAGACGCGTGGGAAGATAAAGGATGTCGTGCAGTTTCCGTTTCCACCGCTTACGCGGGTGATTCTGGCCAACGCCATTTATTTCAAGGGCAAATGGGACCGCCCGTTCGACAAGCGGGAAACAAAGCCTCACACATTTCACCTGTCTGGCGGCGGCGAGAAGCAGGCACCCATGATGTGGCAACACGGGACTTTCAGTTATCAGGCGGGTGACGGCTATCAAGCGGTGCGATTGCCTTACGCCGGTGGACGTTTACAGATGTATCTTTTCCTGCCCGATGCCAATTCCAGCCCGGCAAAACTTCTGGCCGGCTTGAACAGCGGAACCTGGCGGGACAAAATCTTGTCACACTTTGAAGACCGCGAAGGCACACTCGCGCTGCCGCGGTTCAAATTGAATTACGACGTGGAGCTGAACGATCCGCTCAAGGTTTTGGGAATGCGGCAGGCGTTTACGGCGGGCATAGCCGATTTTTCCGCGATGGCCGGCGAACCGCTTTATATCAGCAAGGTGAAGCAGAAAAGTTTTGTGGACGTGAATGAGGAAGGAACGGAAGCGGCGGCGGTGACGACGGTGGGAGTCGCCGCAATGGGAATCATCGAGCCGGTGAAGCCTTTTGAGATGATTGTGGACCGGCCTTTCTTTTTCGTGATTGAAGACAGCGAGACCCAATCCATTTTGTTCATGGGAATCGTTTCTGATCCAATGCCGTAGCAGCCGACGTGAGTCGGCTCATTTTTCCCGCTTTTCGATTCGCGAAAATTTGAGCGGACTCATCCCGCCTTGCGGGACTGCCACATTCTTTCAACTTTGTTTTGGGCGTTCGCTCTGTTATTCAAAACGCGATGAACAATCCATTCCGCTTGGGCGTTCTCGGTTCCGGCCAAGGCTCGAACTTTGCCGCCATGGCCGATGCCGTGGAGGCGGGAAAAATTCCGGCGGAAGTCGCGCTGGTTTTGAGCGATGTCGAGAGCGCGGGAATTTTGGCGCACGCGCGCGACCGGAAGATTCCGGCGCAATTCATCCCGCCGGGGAAATTCCGCACCAAACTGGACGAGGAAGCGGAGCGGGCATTTGTCGGCGCATTGCAGGAAGCAAAAGTGGATTTGATTGTGCTCGCGGGTTTCATGCGCGTGCTCAAGGGCGAATTTCTGCGCGCGTTCGAGGGGCGCATCGTGAACATCCATCCGTCGCTGTTGCCGTCGTTTCCCGGGCTGGAAGCGTGGAAGCAGGCGCTCGATCATGGCGTGAAGGTGACGGGTTGCACGGTGCATTTCGTGGACGCGGGCGTGGATTCCGGGGCCATCATCGGCCAGCAAACCGTGCCGGTGCTCGACCACGACACGCCTGATAGTTTGATTCAGCGGATTCACACGGCGGAACATGAGCTTTATCCCAAATGCGTGGCGGCGATTGCGCGCGGGGAGATTTCCGTGGCCGGACGCAAGGTGATTTGGAAATCGTAATCGTCCTCGTTCTCGTCCTCGAATTTGTTTTCGACCACGAGGACGAGGAGGAGGACGAGGACGAACGGACATGAAATCGAAAACGAAAATAATCTTCGCGGCTTTGTACGTGTGTTCATTGTCCGGTTGTTTTTCGGACAAGGAAACGATCCGGTTCAGCGACGAGCGTCCGCCAGAACCGGCGAACGCAACCGCGCCCGCCGCCCTGCCGCCGACACCAAAACTGGAAAGGGACGATTTACTGAAGGTGGAACTGGCGGTTTATGGTTGGTTGTTGCAACGGCATTTCTGGGATGCCGGCGAGTATTCGGCGATTTTTCTGCAAGCCGATGACGCGGAAGTGGAGACAATCAGGCGGACATTTCCGAATCACGTTCCGCCCATCAAGGCCGCCTACCGCGCCGGGTTGCGACCGGGCCGGACGCCGGTGGACAAGGACACGCACCAGCCCGCGATGATTATGAGCGTGGACGTAGGTGAGCCTAACGCGGACGAATCCGTTGACGCCATCGGCCGATGGTATGCGGGCGACGCGGTGACCGGACATTACACGTTCTCGCTCAAAAAGGTGAATGGCGAATGGCTGATCGAAAGTGTGAAATGAAGACACGGATTCAGACCTCTGCAAAACCCGTGATAAGCGTCATGGCGGAGCGCGGACAGCCATGTCCGCAAGCGCACACGCCGCATCAACTCGCGGACAAAGCTGTCCGCGCTCCGGTTTTGCAGAGGTCTCGTTTTAACACTCACTAAATCAGTCTGCGAAAATCAGTGTAATCCGTGTCAAAAGTTTTTGTGGTTGCAATGAAAGCGGAAAAGAAGAAGGTGGCGCTTCTGCGCCGGATTTGGCAGATTAGCCCCGTCACGCGAGTGAAAGATGCGGCGAAGAAGTATTCGCGTCCGCGCGCAAAGCCGGAATTTGACCGCGGATTGCACAGATGCCGCGGATTGAAGTAAAAATTATCTGCGCTATCCGCGTAATCCGCGGTTAAACAACCATGAGCAAAAAATTAAAATTCGGCCTGCCGAAGGGCAGTTTGCAGGAAGCCACCATCCAGAAGATGGCCAAGGCGGGCTACAACATTACCATCAGCAGCCGTTCCTACGTGCCCTACGTGGACGACCCCGAGCTGGAAATCCGTCTGATCCGTTCGCAGGAAATCAGCCGCTACGTCGAGCACGGCTATCTCGACGCCGGCATCACGGGTCACGACTGGATTGTCGAGAACGGCTCCAACGTGCATGAGGTCGCCGAATTTCTTTTCAGCAAGACGACGCGGCAGGCGGCGCGGTGGGTGCTGGCCGTGCCGGAAAATTCGCCCATCAAATCAGTGAAGGATTTGCGGGGCAAACGCATCGCCACCGAGGTCGTCAACCTCACCCGGAAATACCTTCGCCGGCATGGCGTGAAGGCGGAGGTGGAATTTTCGTGGGGCGCCACCGAGGTCAAGGCGCACGAACTGGTGGACGCGATTGTGGAACTGACCGAGACCGGTTCATCGCTGCGCGCGAACAAGCTGCGCATCGTGGACACGCTGCTGACTTCGACGCCGCGGCTCATCGCCAATCATCAGGCGTGGAAAGACCCGTGGAAGCGCCGGAAGATGGAGACGCTGGCGCTGCTGCTCAAGGGCGCGCTGGAGGCGGAGGCCAAGGTCGGTTTGAAGATGAACATCGCCGAAAAGGACCTGGCGAAGCTGCTGAAAAACCTGCCCGCGCTGCGGAACCCCACGATTTCCAGCCTGAGCCTGAAAGGCTGGGTGGCGGTGGAGACGATCATTGACGAGCACGTCGTGCGCGAATTGATCCCGCAACTCAAGGCCGCCGGCGCGGAAGGCATCATCGAATATCCGCTGAACAAAGTGGTGTATTAGCGGTGACTGTTTCGAATTCGGGCCGACATGGTCCTGATTCTGTGAGCAACTGGTATTGTGGTAAGCGGGCAGGAGATTGCATCTGGGACGAAAGAATACCGGTTTGCAGAAAGCCCATCCGCTTGACAGATTACCTTCCATGAAGACAACTGTGCTTGAGCCCGAGATTGTGACCCGCAAAGGCAAGCCTGTTTCCGTAATTCTTCCGATCAGGGATTACGAGGAGCTGCTGGAACGCGCGGAAGACGCGGAAGACGTCGCTTGGTTGAAGCGCGCCCGCCAGAAACCGCTCCACTATCGCCTGCTCGAAGACTATCTGACCGGACGCCGCCGCAACTGACCATGTATCGGGTTTTCCTGGAGCGCGCCGCCGAGAAAGACCTCAACCGGCTTTCATCCGAGATTCATGACCGGGGCATCTCGGTAATTCGTGCTCTGGGCGGCAACCCGCGCCCGCCGTTTTCCTGCCGGTGATGACTGTACCACCCAAACAAAAAAGCGAGGCTTGTCGGCCCCGCTTTTATGAAGAACTTCCGGGTTACTTCGCTGCCGCCGGTTCGGCGACGGCCTTTTCTTCCTTCTCGCGCACGAGGGTCGCGCCCTTGCCGAGGCGCTTGCGCAGGTAGGTGAGTTTGGCGCGGCGGACTTCGCCTTTGCGCTCGACCTCAATCTTGTCCACGCGCGGCGAGTGCAGCGGAAACACGCGCTCGACGCCCTCGCCGTAGCTGATGCGGCGGACGGTGAAGGTCTCGTTCAGACCGTGTCCGCGCTTGCCGATGACGACGCCCGCGAAAATCTGGATGCGTTCCTTGTCGCCTTCGACGACCTTGGTATGCACCCGCACGCTGTCACCCACCGCAAAATCGGTTTTATCTTTGCGATACTGCTCTGATTCAATTTTTTCCTGCAATGCCTGGTTCATAAATTTTGTAGCGGCGCTCCATGAGCGTCGCATTTTTCCGGCGGTCACAGACCGCTACATCAAATCCGGCCGTCGTTTTTTTGTCCGCGCTTTCGCCTGTTCGCGCCGCCACTTTTCAATTTCAGCGTGGTTGCCGGAAACCAAAACGTCCGGGACCTTCATCCCGCGAAATTCCGCCGGCCGCGTGTATTGCGGATATTCCAGCCCCGCAAATTCAGGATGGCTGAACGATTCGTCGCGCGAACTTGCGTCGTCGCCCAGCGCCCCGGGCAGCAGCCGCGCCACCGCGTCAATCACCACCATCACGGGCAGCGCGCCGTTCGTCAGCACGTAATCGCCGATGGACAATTCATCGTCCGCCAGCGCCTCCCGCACGCGCTCGTCAAAACCCTCGTAATGGCCGGTGACGAGCAGCAAATCCCGCTGTTCCGCCAGTTCGCGCGCGATGGCCTGATTGAAAGGCCGCCCGGCGGGCGACAACAAAATCACGCGCGTCGTTTCGCGCTTCAGACTTTCAATCGCTTCAAAGAGCGGTTCGGGCTTCAACAGCATTCCCGGTCCGCCGCCGAACGGACGGTCGTCCACGGTCTTGTGCCGGTCGTGCGTCCAGTCGCGCAGGTTGTGGATTTTCAGGTCCAACAGACCGGCCTCGCGCGCCCGTTTGACGATGCTTTCGTCTAGCGGCCCGGCGAACATCGCCGGGAACAAAGTGAGCACGTCAATCTTCATTCGTCCGCAGTCTGTAGTTGGTAGTCCGTGGCAGAACAATTCGCGCGCTGCTGCCGACCACTGACTACTGACTACCGGCTCTCCTCGACAATTTCCACCGCGCAGCGCAAACCCTTCCTGGCGCTGCCGGCCAGCAACAACGAACGGATGGCGTTGATGGTCATGCCCTGACGCCCGATGATTTTGCCCACATCCGACTGGTCCAGGCGGAGTTCATAAACCGTCATGCCCGCGCGCTCCACCGGCGTCACCTTCACGGCGTCCGGGTGCTGCACCAGTCCTTTGACGACATATTCCAGAAACTCCTGCATCGCGCCAATAATTGAATTCAAGCCGCCACGGCCGCCTTGCCGGCTTTTTTGATGAAGCTGGCGACGGTGTCACTCGGCTGCGCGCCCTTGCTGAGCCAGTATTTGGCGCGGTCAAGTTTGAGGGTGAAATTGTCACCCCGTTTTAACGGTTGATACGAGCCGATTTCCTCGATGAACCGGCCGTCGCGCGGACTGCGGCTGTCGGCCACCACAATGCGGAAAAACGGGGCATTCTTGGCTCCGACGCGCTTCATGCGAATTTTTACTGCCATAAATTTTTCAAAAGAGCCGTGAATCTAGTCATGCGCGCGCCGGTTTGCAAGCCTTGTTTTGATGAAAAACACCGCTTGCCGTCCGCGCCAATGGCTGCTTTGCTGATGCCCATGAGCCGGTCGTATGAAGAAATTCTCGAGGGGGCGTCGTTGCCGCGTTCCGCGCCGGGCGAGCGCCACGAAACGATCTGCGACCGGCTGCACGCCCTGATGACGGCGAGCGTGGCGAACCTGCCCGGAACCCAACTGCTGGCGCCGCGCGCCAAAGTCCAGGTTTCCCGCTCGACGGCGATTTGCCCCGACCTGGCGCTGGTGACGGTGGCCACCGGCAAACTCTGGCTGGCCGTGGAAATCATCAGCCGCGACGACCACCGCGCCGACACGGTCGTCAAAAAGGAGCTCTACGAGAAAATCCGCGTGCCGCGGTTGTGGGTGGTGGATCCGCGCTACGACAACGTGGAAATTTACCACAGCACGGAGTGGGGCCTGGCGTTGAAGGGCATCCTGGCCGGCAGCGAGCTGCTGACGGAAAAATTGATACCCGAATTTCAAATCGTCATCGCCGAGTTGTTCGCCCTGCCAAAAACGGCCAATTAATTTGCTTGAACAAAACCGTTAAATGTGATGTCTTAAACACCGTAAACCTGTAATCGAAAAAATCTATGAAAAAATTCATCTCAACTCTGGCCGCCGGGGTTTTACTGGCGGGACTAACCACGCGCGTGCTGGCTGCCGACAGCGCGAGCAAGGAAGTGACCATCACCGGCACGATGGTCTGTGGGAAATGCACTCTGCACGAAACCAAAACGTGCCAGAACGTCGTCCAGGTGGAAAAGGACGGCAAGACCGTCAACTATTACCTGAAACAAAATGACGTGAGCAAGGCCGCGCACGACCCGATTTGCAGCGGCGGTTCGGAAAAGGTCACCGTTACCGGCACCGTCAAGGAAAAGGGCGGCAAGGAAATGATGACGCCGACCAAGATTGACGTGATCAAGTCCTGATTGATATCAAATCTCATGTAGCGGCTTTCGGAAGAAAGCCGCTATTTTTATTTGCGGCGCTCTGCCGGGACGCCGCTACGATTAAACTTTACGCAGTCTTCATATTTCACGCCGCTGCCGCCGAAAATGTCCAGCGCCGAACCGATGGTCAGGTCAATCCTGCCCCGGCCCAGCCGCGTGACTTCCTCCAAATCCGACAGTGAATTCGCGCCGCCCGCGTAAGTCGCCGGCAGGGTCGTCCAGTCACCGAGCCTTCCAACCAGTTCACGGTCAATACCACGGCACAAACCTTCCACGTCCACGGCGTGAACCAAAAATTCGGCGCAGCTTCCGGCGAGCTGTTGGAGCGTGTCCTGCGAAATGGCCAGTTCCGTGAATTTCTGCCAGCGGTCGGTGACGACGAAATAACTTTCCCCGCGCCGGCGACAGCTCAAGTCCAGCACCAGCCGTTGCTGGCCCACGATCCTGACCAGTTCGCCCAGTCGTTCCCAATCCACGCGGCCTTCGCGAAACACCCAGCTGGTGACGATGACGTGCGACGCGCCGGCATCGAGCCAGCCGCGCGCGTTTTCAGAGTTGATGCCGCCGCCGATTTGCAATCCGCCGGGAAAGGCCGCGAGCGCCGCGCGCGCTTCCGGTTCATTGCCCGGACCGAGCATGATGACGTGGCCGCCGGCCAGCCCGTCGCGCCGGTAAAGTTCGGCAAACCACGCGGCGGGTTTCTTCGAGACAAAATTCGTGCGCGGCTGGCCGGCCTCGCCGAGCGTGCCGCCGACGATTTGCTTCACTTTGCCTTCATGCAGGTCAATGCACGGACGGAACATGCGTCCAAGCTAGATTCGCCCGGCTCAAATTCACACTAAAAAATTGACGGCGCGCGCCGGGCGGAGAATCTTGTGCGTGTTTCGATTCGTGAAGAGGATGTTTTTCAACCTTCGCGCGAGTGGCAGAATCCTTTTTGCCTTCGTGTTTTTGGGTTGCCTCGTTTTTTCCGCCAGCGCCAAACCCTACGGTCTCGCCGGGCGCCCGCCCATCGGCGCTTTTCTGAACGGCGCGATGCCCGGGACCGCGCCGGGCATCTCGGGCAACTGGTCGGCGGTGGTCGCGTTCACGAACCTGGTCTTCACCAACACCGTCGGCCTCGCGTTTGTCCCCGGCACGGACGAACTGTGCGTCTGGGAGCGCGAAGGCCGCATGTGGACGTTTCAAAATTCTCCCGGCGCGGCGCAAAAAAAACTCGTCCTCGATATCAGCCGCCAATGCCAGGGCTGGGACGATTCCGGATTGCTCGGCGTCGCGTTTCATCCGGGCTTCGCGACGAACGGTTTCGTTTTCGTTTATTACACCTGGGTCAAGCCCGGCACGGTCGTCGGCGATCCCTTCACCCGCCCGAATCCGATTCTGCCCGACACCTACCACGACCGGCTCTCGCGCTTCACGCTGGACGCGAACGGCGTGGCCATTCCCGGTTCCGAAACGGCTTTCATTGACCAGACCGATCAGACCGTCTGGCATCACGGCGGCGGCATGTTTTTCCACCCCACAAACGGATTTCTTTACCTGACCATCGGCGACAATTCCGTCGGCGACAACAATCAAATCATCAATCGCAGCCTGTTCTCCGGGGTGTTTCGCCTGGACGTGGATTGCCGCGGCGGTAACATCAGCCACCCGATCCCGCGCCAGCCGGTCAACGCCAGGACGGCGAATTATTATATTCCGAACGACAACCCGTTCGTCGGCCAGTCCAACGTCCTGGAGGAATTTTTCTGCCTCGGCCTGCGCAGCCCGCATCGCATGACTTACGATGCGGCGACCGGAAGAATTTTCATCGGCGATGTCGGCGAAAGTGCGCGCGAGGAAATTGATGTCATCGAACCGGGCGAATCCGGCCTGAATTTCCAATGGAACTACTGCGAAGGGACGCTCGGCCAGATGCCGGCGTCTTATCTCGGCATCAGCCGCGGGCCGGTTCTGGATTATCCCCACAGCGACGGGCGCGCGATCATCGGCGGCTACGTTTATCGCGGCCGGGAATTCGCGACCGACCTCGGAGGCAGATACATTTTTGGTGACAATGTTTATCGCACGATTTGGGCATTGGATGAAACGACCACGCCGGTCAAAAAGAACGTTCTGTGCGTCATGCCCAAAGGCAGCGGCCCGAATTCCGGTTCGGATTACACCGGGCTTTCGTCGTTCGGCGTGGACGCCAACGGCGAAATTTACCTGTGCCAGATGAGCAGCATTGGCGGACGCATCTACAAACTCGTGCGCGGCGGCCCGCCACCGCCGGCCAAACCGCTCCCGAAATTGCTGTCGCAGACCGGCGCGTTTCAAGATTTGGCCGGCCGCGTGTCGGCGGCTGGCTTGATTCCTTACACGGTCAATTCGCCGTTGTGGTCGGACGGCGCGGTCAAATCGCGCTGGATGGCGCTTGCCGGCGAACACCGTCATCGGCTTCGCGCCCAACGGCGAATGGACGTTCCCCGCCGGCACCGTGTTCGTGAAAACCTTTGAACTGCCCGTGGACGACACGAACCCGAAAACTCTTCACCGGCTCGAAACGCGCCTGCTCGTCCGCGACACGGACGGCACGGTCTATGGCGCGAGTTACAAATGGCGCGCCGACGGCAGTGACGCCGATTTGGTGACCGCCGGAACGAACGAAGACATTCCCGTCAAGACCGCCACCGGCATGAGGATTCAGCGGTGGTTTTACCCCGGACGGCAGGATTGTCTGACCTGCCACACGCCCGCGTCCGGCGGCGTGCTTGGCGTCAAAACGCGCCAGCTCAACGGCAATTTCAAATATCCGGACGGCGTCACCGACAATCAACTGCGCGCTTGGAACCACATCGGCCTCTTCGGCACGAAGCTCGATGAGCGCGAGATTCCGCACTTCACACGGCTCGTCGCCGTTACCGACGTCAGCGCGTCGCTGGAATGGCGCGTGCGTTCCTATCTCGACGCCAATTGCTCGCAGTGCCATCGGCCCGGCGGCGCCGAGGCGTTTTTTGACGCGCGCATTGACACGCCGTTGGGAAGGCAAAACCTCATCGCCGGCCCCGTCGAAAATCCGCTCGGCATTTCCGGCGCGAAAATCATCGTGCCCCGCGACACCGGCAAATCCGTTCTGTTCCGGCGCATCAGTGTGGCCGGCAATATGCAGATGCCGCCGCTGGCCAAAAATGTCGTTGACCGCAACGCGGTGTCCGTCCTCGAGAAATGGATTGATTCGCTGCCGTTGTCCGCCAGGGCTGCGCTGCCGCCGGGCTGGGAACACAAGGACATCGGCAAAACCGGGCAGGCGGGCGATGCCGGTTTTCTGAACGGCGAGTTCAACTTGATTGCGTCCGGCAACGACATCTGGGAAAGCGCCGACGCGTTCCATTACGCCTGCACGACGCTGACCGGCGACGGGGAAATCACCGCGCGCGTTGTCTCGATGCAGTTCACCGATCCGTGGGCCAAGGCGGGCGTGATGTTCCGTGAATCGCTTGCGCCCGGCTCGCGGCACGCGCTGATGACCGTCACCGCCGGCGGCTCGGCTTTCCAATGGCGTCCAACGGCGGACAATGCCAGCCGCAATACCGACGGCCCGGCCACCAGCCTTCCTTTCTGGGTGAAACTGTCCCGCGCGGGCGATACTTTTGCCGGTTATGTCTCAACCGATGGCACCAACTGGCAGCGCGTGGACAGCGTGACGCTCCCGATGAAAAAAACCATTCACGTCGGGCTGGCGCTTTCGGCGCACAACAACTCGGCATTGAATTCGACGCTCTTCGACAACGTCACCGTCAAACCGTGAATTGTTTTAACCGCGGATGACGCAGATGGGCGCGGATAGAAAAATCTTTGACGCGAATTTCACGAATTGGCACGAATTCAATTGGCGAAAATTCGCGTAATTCGCGTAAAAAAACCAGCAGCGAAACCGCGCTTGCCAGCTTCCCGCAAAGGGGCTATCCCCAAGCCATGAATCGGAAGCTCGTTCATTCGCCTTTCCCACACGGAATATACAAAAACAGACAGTGCCGGTGTCTATACTGTGAGACATAACCCATGAACCGGATTCTCCACCTTGCCACAGTCTTCCTGGTTGCGTTGGTGTTGATCGGCGTTGCCGGTTGCAGCAAGAATGACGCGATTCATGACGCGGCCCGGAATGGTGACCTGGCAAAGGTCAAGGCGCTGCTCAAAGCCCATCCTGATTTAATTTCCAGCAAAGACACCAATGGTGTGACGCCTTTGCATTTCGCGGCGCATAACGGCAACAATGATATGGTGGAATTTTTGCTGGCCAACAAGGCCGATGTCAATGCCAGGGACAAATACGGCCAGACGCCTTTGCATACTGCGGCACGTCTGGGTCACAAAGACGTGGTGGAATTGCTGCTGGCCAACAAAGCCGATGTCAATGCCAAGACGGACATTGGTTGGACGCCTTTGGACGAAGCAGCGATTGGAGGTCACAAGGGTGTTGCAGAATTGCTGCTGGCCAACAAGGCCGATGTCCATGCAACGGATAATCAGGGTGAGACACCTTTGCACCTTGCGGCGCTGTTTGACCCCAAACTCATGGTGCAAGTGCGAGCCGACTTCAATGCAAAGACCAACCACGTTGCAACGCCTGCAGATTTCGGGGCGGAGGATGGCTATAAGGACGTTGCTGAATTACTGCTGGCCAGCAACGCCGATGTCAACGCCAGAGACAATCAAGGTGTGACGGCTTTACACCCGGCAGCGACGATGGGCCACAAGGAAATCGTGGAATTGCTGCTGGCCAACAAAGCGGATGTCAACGCCAAGGACAATCGGGGCGAGACGCCGTTGCATGGAGCGGCGGCGGGTGGGCACAAGGACGTGGCGGAACTGCTGCTGGCCAACGGCGCTGATATCAATGCCAAGGACAACCAGGGCGAGACGCCGTTGCACAGGGTATTGGCACAAGCAACTGACAGTCGCTACAGGCCGGAGACGGAGTTGGGGAAGCGCAACAAGAACATGGTTGAATTGCTGGTAGCCAGCAATGCGGACGTCAACGCCAAGGACAATAATGGCTCAACGCCATTGGATTATCCGGCCAGCAATTTTAGAGATTTCGCCAATTTGTTGCGCCAGCGCGGGGCCACGAATAATTTTCACTGACCCAAACCACGCTTGCCAATTTCCCGCCAACGGGCTATTCCCAACCCATGAATTGGAAGCTGGCCAACCATGAAAATACCCGATCTTAAAACTGTTACAGCAGAACTCAACCAAAGAGCACTCGCACACCCAATTGGACGGCTTCAGGAAATTCGCGCTGAATTACACCGGGGTGGACCAGGAGGAGACATCTTCAGGCTGGCGTCAATCTTTCCGGAGCTTGGGTAATCCTGATTTCCGGCATGTTTCCACCAGCCATACGGAACGGCAAAACCTGACAATGCGGATGCAGATGCGCCGCTTCACGCGACTGACGAACGCCTTTTCAAAGAAAATCGAAAACCACGAAGCAGCGGTTGCCCTGCATTATATGCACTACAATTTTGCCCGCGTTCATCAAACCTTGCGTGTGACACCAGCGATGGAAGCGGGAATCACCGACCACATTTGGAGCTTGGAAGAAATTGTTGGCATGATTAATTAGCTGGCAGGGGGCCAGAAGTAAAATCAAGGGCAGTAAAAAAGGACGAATCCAAACCAAGGAAGCTGTAATAGTTTGAGCGTCAGACAAAGGTTTTTCCAAAACATACCACTACCAACCCGCATCGCGCCTCGACAAATCGGCGTAATTTTCTACATTGATGGCGATGTCTTTGTCGTCTCAACCGCTGGTCATTGCCGGGCTCACATTCCGTTCCCGGCTCATCATGGGCACCGGAAAATTTTCCTCGCCGGAAGCCATGCGCGACGCGCTCGCCGCCAGCGGCGCGGAAATGGTCACCGTCGCCCTCCGCCGCGCCGATTTGAGCGGCCAGCGCGATCCGTTCGCCAACATTCTCGAATTCATTGACCCGAAAAAATATCTGCTGCTGCCCAACACCAGCGGCGCGATGAATGCCGAGGAGGCCGTCCGCCTCGCGCGCCTCGCCGCCGCCGCCGGCCTGCCGAAATGGGTGAAGCTCGAAATCCATCCCGACCCGCGCTTTTTATTGCCCGACCCGATTGAGACATTTCGCGCGGCGGAAATTTTGGTGAAGGACGGTTTCACCGTTTTGCCTTACATCAATGCCGACCCGGTTTTGGCGAAGCGATTGCAGGACATCGGTGTCGCCACCGTGATGCCGCTCGGTTCGCCCATCGGCTCAAATCGCGGCGTGCAAACGCGCGACCAAATCCGCATCATCATCGAACAAGCCACCGTGCCGGTGGTCGTGGACGCCGGGCTGGGCGCGCCGAGCCACGCGGCGGAGGCGATGGAAATGGGCGCCGACGCCGTGCTCGTCAACACCGCCGTCGCCGTTTCGAGCGACCCAAACCGGATGGCGGTCGCGTTCAAGATGGCGGCTGAAGCCGGACGCGCCGCTTACGAAACCGGATTGGCGGCAGCGCGGGAAACCGCCAGCGCAACGAGTCCGTTGACGGCATTTTTGGATTAATTTATGAAAAAAGACTTTTTAATTTTTGCGTTTATTTTGACGCTGACTTGTTTCGCCGTTTTGAAAATCCATGCGAATTATTTAGAAGAGGTAACTGTTCAAAATGAGCCTGTGAAAATTCAAGCGAGCGCGGCCAAAAAGCATATCGGAGAAAATGCAATTGTGGGCGGAACAATATCAGAAATATTTGTGAGCAGCCAAACCACCAATGTTTATTTGTATTTGGATGGTGATATCAAGCATGCACAATTTGCCGCTGTCTGGTTGGGAACCAACAACCCACCCATAAAAGCGTTGAAAGAGTTAATCTTCCGGGCTGAACCAACTGTTTCTGTCAGTGGCAAGATTGTTACTGAAAAAAACTTGCCGGAAATTATTGTAAATTCATGGGGCCAAATTAATCAACAGCCTCAATAAAAAATGAGCGCAAAAATTTTATCCGTCTCGCGTGCGCGGCAAATCCTGAATGCCGCGACGAAAACCCGCGTGCTCGTCGTCGGCGACGTGATGCTGGATCAATTCATCTGGGGCAGCGTCGCGCGCATCTCCCCGGAAGCACCGGTGCCGGTCGTGGATTTCGAGCGCGAAAGCTTCATGCCCGGCGGCGCGGCCAACGTCGCGCGCAATCTGACCGTGTTGAACGTGCCGGTGGAAATCTTCGGCGCGGTTGGCCACGACGATGCCGCGCACCGGCTGGAAAAACTTCTGGTTGAACAGAAAATCGGCTGCGGCGGATTGGTGACAAATCCCGCGCGGCACACCAGCGTCAAAACCCGCATCGTGGCGCATAAGCAGCAGGTCGTGCGCATTGACCGAGAAACCCGCGACGGCCTGGACGCGGAGCTGACCGGCCGCCTGCTCGCCGGACTCAAGGCAAAACTTCCGCGCACCGCCGCCGTCATCGTCGGCGATTACGGCAAAGGCGTTGTGACCCAGCGGTTGCTCAACGAAATCAAAACGCTTTGCCGCGCGCGGGGCATCTGGCTCAGTTTCGACCCCAAGCCGGTGCATAACCTGAATTTGTCCGGGCTTTCACTCATCACGCCGAATCGCAAGGAGGCGTTCGAACTGGCAAATCTGCCCGATGAAACGCGCCATCCGAATCCGCTGGCGGACAAGAATCTCATGCTCGTCGCGGAGCGGCTGCTCAACGAACTGCGTCCGGCGGTGCTTTTGATCACGCTCGGCGAGCAAGGCATGTTGCTTTGCCAGCGCGGACAAAAGCCGTTTCACATTCCAACCGTCGCCCAGGAAGTGTTCGACGTTTCCGGCGCGGGCGACACGGTCATCGCGACGTTCACGCTGGCGATTGCGGCGGGGGCGTCGCCGCTCGAAGCCGCGATTTTATCGAATCACGCGGCGGGCATCGTCGTCGGCAAAATCGGCACGGCGACGACGAACCCGGAGGAATTGCTGAAAAGTTTCAAGTGAACCACGAATGAACATGAACAAACACTAATGCCTGCTGGCTCGTGTGCATTAGTGTTTATTGGTGGTTAAAATGAATCCTCCCAAAATCACTGTTGACGCCATTCGTGCCATGAAAGCGCGTAGCGAGAAAATCGCCGCGCTCACCGCCTACGATTTTCCGATGACGAAGCTGCTCGACGAGGCGGGTGTTCCGCTGATTCTCGTCGGCGATTCGCTGGGGATGGTTGTGCTCGGTTACCCGGACACGACGCACGTGACGATGGCCGAGATGGAGCATCACGTCCGCGCCGCCGCCCGTGCGCGCCCGCGCGCGTTGCTTGGCGCGGACCTGCCGTATCGCAGCTACGGAACCGTTGCGGCGGCGGTGAAAAATGCCAAACGACTCGTCGCCGCCGGGGCGGAATTTGTAAAGGCCGAGGGCGGACAAAAAATCCTGCCACAGGTCCAAGCGATTGTTTCCGCCGGAATTCCCTTTTGCGGGCATCTCGGCATGTTGCCGCAAAGCGTGTTGAAGGAGGGCGGCTATCACATCAAGGGCAAAACCGAAGTCGAGCATCAGGCCTTGCTGGCCGATGCAAAGGCGCTGGCGGAAGCCGGCGCCTTTGCGATTGTGCTCGAACTGGTGACGCCGCCGGTCGCCACGGAAGTCACGGCGCGTGTTCCCATCCCGACCATCGGCATTGGCAGCGGCGATGGTTGCGACGGGCAGATTTTGGTGACGCACGATTTGATTGGAATGTTCCCGTGGTTCACGCCGCGTTTTGCGAAACCGCGCGCGAATTGCGCGGCGGAAATCAAAACGGCGGTCGCGGCATGGAAAAAATCCGTTACGGCAATCTGACGGTCATCTGCAACGCCAGTGGATCAAAACTAAACGCCCCTCGCCCCGTCCCTCTCCCCGCTCGGGCGGGGAGAGGGTGGCCGCAGGCCGGGTGAGGGGTTCCACAAAATTAACCCAAGCTCGGTTTGTTACGGAGAACTAATTTTACTTCAACCAAACAACTTTCCACCGGTTGGATTGTTCATTAAAGTGGGTCAAATGGAACTGGAAACATTGATTGAATCGGCGGCCGGCAGCGGCGCCAGCGATCTGCATCTGGAAGGTGGGATGCCGGCGGCGGTCCGCGTGCGCGGCGCCCTGCGGGTGCTGGGCGAACCCATCGCGCCCAAACTATTAACGGAGCTGGCGCGGGAACTTATCGGCGAAACGCAATGGCCGGTTTTTCTGGAGCGGCGTTCGTTTGATTTGTCCAAGACGATTCGCGGCGTCCGCTGCCGGATCAACGTGCTGCACACCGCGCGCGGCGTCGGGCTGGCCATCCGCCTGCTCAGCTCCTTTCAGGCCACGATCGAAAAGCTCAACCTGCATCCCGACCTCAAGAAACTGGTAAAAAACACGCACGGCTTGATTCTGGTGAGCGGGCCGACCGGCTGCGGCAAATCCTCGACCCTCGCGGCCTTGATTCAGGAAATCAACCTGACCGAGACCCGCCACATCGTGACGGTGGAAAGTCCGATTGAGTTTTCGTTCCGCCCGCGCCGCGCCTACATCCGGCAACGCGAAGTGGGGCGGGACACGCCGAGTTTCGAGCAGGCCCTGCACGATGCGCTGCGGGAAGACCCGGACGTGTTGATGGTGGGCGAGATGCGCGACCCGGAAACGATGCGCCTGACGTTGAGCGCGTCGGAGACCGGCCACCTCGTTCTGGCAACGGTCCATTCCTCGACCTGCGCCGAGGCGTTGCAGCGCGTGGCCTCGGCCTTTCCCGCGGAAATTCAGGGCGCCGTCTGCGCGCAACTGGCCGATTGCCTCGTCGCGGTCATTTCGCAACGGCTCCGGTTCCGGCAGGATTTGAACATCCGCCTGCCCGAATGCGAGATTCTTGTGCCGACCCACGCGGTGAAAAGTTTCATCCGCAACCGCGACTTTTTCAAAATCGTGACCGCCATCGAAACCGGCGCGGACAGCGGCATGTGGACTTTCCAGCGATATGCCAAGTGGCTCGATGGCCGGTCCAATTTCTTTGTCCCCGGCCAGAGCGCGGAGCCGCCGGACAGCGAACCGGCGGAAGCCGATCCCGCCGCGCCCTTGCCGCCCATCGCCACCGCGCCGAAAATGGAAAAGAAAGGCAGGCTTCCGTCATCAACGCCGGTCGCGAACGAGGGCCAGCGGATTGAAATTGAGCCGACGGAAGGTGACTTTGGGAAAATCCTCAAGAAACCGCATTAAGATGGACGGGTGGCGGAAAATATTTTTGTGGTGTCCTGATTTGATGTTGGTAGGTGCGCCGCTGCCGCGGCGCACGGCAGTGCGGCAGCACCGCCACCACCGAATGAGAACACTGCCAATTGTTTGGATCGTTGCATCGGCGATTTTTCTTTCGAGTGCCGTCCTGTTTTGCGGTTGTGTCTCGAAATCGAAGGCCCAGGCCCAGACGCAGGCGGCTTATCTCGCCGGACAAAACGCCGCACTGCGGCAGCAGCAGCAGCAGGCGCAGGCGCCCGGCGTCACGGTCATCGGTCCCGTGCAAAATCCCGACGTGCCGTGGGTGGAAGGCTTGACGCTCGCGCAGGCCATCGCCACGGCGAAATATCTCGGCCAGCATGACCCGAAGGAAATCATCATCACGCGCCAAGGCGAAAACGCAATCCTCGCTCCAAAAATGCTGCTGATTGGCGCCGATGTGCCGCTCGAACCGGGTGACACCATCACCATTAACGAATAAATTCAAAGTTCCCTGCAAATTACGCCCTTTGGCGTGCGCCCATCCGCAGAGTGGCCCAACTCTTCTCCTCCTTTGGGGAGGAGAGGAGAAATATGGAGCGGTGCCCGGATGTGCGCTTTGGCGGACTTTGCGCTTTGAACTCGCGCCGTGGCTGCGTATAAGTTCCGCATGTCCGAACCAATTTCATCCGCCATCAACGCCGCGACGCGCTGTTGCGCCGTCTATGGCTTTCCCATCCGCCATTCCGCGTCGCCCGCGATGCATAACGCCGCGTTCGCTGCGCTCGGCCTGAACTGGCGTTACCTCGCGTTTGAAGTTCATCCCGATCATCTGCGCGCCGCCATCGCCGGCGCCAGGGCCATGCAATTTTCCGGCCTGAACCTGACCGTGCCGCACAAGCTGCTCGCGATGCAAATTGTGGATGAGCTGGATGAATCGTCAAAAACTTGGGGCGCGGTGAATACCGTCCGGTTCGAGGCGCGGGACGCCGGCGGGCAATGGCAGCCGTTGCACCACTTTTCCGAACCAGTTTCCGGTGAAATCCGGACGCAGGGCTTCAACACGGATTCCGATGGCATCGCCCGTTCGTTGCGCGAGGACCTCGGCCTGAAACTGGCGGGCCTGAAAGTGCTGCTGCTCGGGACGGGCGGGGCGGGGCAGGTGGCGGCCTTGAGGCTGGCGGTGGAAAACGTGGCCGAATTGTTTCTGGTGGATTTCGTGACCGCCAAGGCCGAAGCCGTGGCGGAGGAAATCCGCAAACGTCATCCGCGGGTGAAGGTGACGGTCGGTTTTCCCAAGGGCGAAGTGGATTTGCTGTTGAATGCCACGCCGATTGGCTTGAAGGAAAGTGACCCGTCGCCGCTGGATGAAAAACAATTTTCGCTGCGCCAGGCCCGCGCGGTTTATGACATGATTTACAAGCCGGCGGAGACGAAGCTGCTGGCTGCGGCAAAAGCGGCGGGCTGCAAAACGTCAAACGGCCTCGGCATGTTGCTGCATCAAGGCGCGAAAGCGTTTGAAATCTGGACGGGCAAACCCGCGCCGATTGACGTGATGCGCCGCGCGCTTCAACAAAGCATCTATGGGAAATGACGAATGACTAAATCCGAATGACAAAAGAATTCCCAATGTCCAATTCCCAAAAATCCCAAAGCTCGACTAAGCCCATTTTGTCTTTCAAACTTCGTCATTCTCTAGTCATTAGGGCTTCGTCATTAGTCATTCGTCCGCAAATTCCACCGAATGGGTTCAGGAGCAACGTTTATGGGCATTAACGCGATTTTCGACACCAAAAACTGGGTCGCTGTGCCGTTCCATTTCTGGTCGCTGGTTTTCTTCGTGCTGGGCAGCATCGTCGGCAGTTTTCTGAACGTGTGCATTCACCGGCTGCCGCTCGGCATGAGCATCGTCACGCCGAAATCGCATTGCCCGCACTGCAAATATTCCATCCCCTGGTATCTGAACATCCCGCTGGTCACGTGGCTGGCGTTGCGCGGACGCTGCAAAAACTGCGGCGCGCCCATCTCGCCGCGCTACTTCATCGTCGAACTGCTGACCGGCATCGCGTTTCTAAGTTGCTGGCTGGCGCTCGGTGAAAAATCGGCGGCGCTGGCCCTGGTTTATTCGGTTTTTATCGCGGGACTGATTGTGGCGACGTTCATTGATTTCGAGCATTTCATCATCCCGGACGAAATCACGCTGGGCGGCGTTGTGGCGGGTTTGGCCGCGTCATTTTTCCTGCCGTCGTTGCAGGGCGAGCGCACGCTCGGCTGGGGCATTCTGCAAAGTTTGATTGGCGTGGCGGTGGGTGCGGGGGTGATTTACGCGATTTTGCGGATCGGAAAATTATTGTTTGGCCGGCAACGGGTAAAGTTGCCGCTGGACGCAAAAATCGTTTTCACCGAAACGGCGGTGCATCTGCCGGACCGGGAAATTCCCTTCGACGAATTGTTTTACCGCAAGTCGGACGTGATTGTGTTGCGGGCGCGCACGCTGGAACTGGTGGATCGCTGCTACGCGGATGCGCTGGTGCGGCTGTCGCCGTCGGCGCTGGAAATCGGCGGAGAGAAAATTGACCCGGCAACGGTGGCCTGCATGGAGGCGGTGAGCGCGGAAATCGTCCTGCCGCGCGAGGCGATGGGGCTGGGCGATGTGAAATTCATGGGGGCGATTGGCGCGTTCATCGGCTGGCAGGGCGTGATATTTTCGCTGATGCTCAGCTCGATGATTGGCGCGGTGGTGGGCGTCACGCTCATCGCGCTGCGTCGTCGCCGGTGGTCTTCGCGGATGCCTTACGGACCTTACATCGCGCTGGCGGCGGTGATTTGGATTTTCGCCGGCAAGGAAATTGTCCGGGTAATTTTCAGATAACAAAAAAGTAGGTGACGACGTAAGGAGTCTCTAACTCTTTAGACTGAGCCTCATCACTCTGACAGAATCAAATTACAAAGCTGGTGGGCGGTTTTATCAATTCAAGGATTAGTGTTGACACGGATTCCAAACTTTCGATATAAGCAACACCACGGTTATGAATCCGATTGTCCATCAGACCATTGGTTCAACAATGCACGCGTTGCCGGCGGCGCTGTTTTTTTCAAAACAACCGCTGCTCACCGAAAAATCCTCCGTCACGGTCGAACCCGGCCCGCCCACTTCCATGATGGATGAGCTTGCGGCCCGCGCCACCACAGTCACAAAGATTCTCATGGAGATTGAGGGTTACCCGTCACGGCGGACCCGGTAATTGAATTCGCCAGGCTTCCTGCTGCTCATGAACATGCCCCGGTTGGTGGGGCATATATCACGTCAATCTCCCGCCAGTTCCACAAAGTTCTTCAGCAGTTGCAGGCCGACTTTCTGGCTTTTTTCCGGGTGAAATTGCGTGGCGTAAACATTGTCGCGCCAGACGGCTGACGCAAATTTGTCACCGTATTCCGTCTGTGTGGCCACGATGCCAGCGTCCACGGGTTGCGGATAAAAGCTGTGGACGAAATAAACGTAGCTGCCATTCGCCACACCGCGGAACAACGGGCAGTCCGGCTTCACAATTTCAAGCTGGTTCCAGCCGATTTGCGGAATTTTAAGCCCGTGCTTTTCCGAAAACCGGATGACGCTGCCTTTGAAAATACCCAACCCGGCGGCGCAGGAATTGAATTCCTCGCTCCTCTCGAACAACGCCTGGTAGCCGACGCAGATGCCGAGGAACGGTTTGCCGGATTTGATGAACGCGCGCGCCGCTTCGAGCAGTTCCTGTTTGCGCAGGGCGTTGATGCAATCGTCGAACGCGCCGACGCCGGGCAGCACCATCGCGCGGGCGTCACCGATCTGGTCCGGCGTTTGCACGATGCGCACGTCCGCGCCGGCCTTGAGCAACGCCTTGTGGGCGCTGCGCAGGTTGCCGGAGCCGTAATCAAGCAAAGCGATCATTTATTTCCTGGCTTTCGATTTTAAGGCGCGACGGCACCGGAGCAATTCACGAATGTGGATTATGTGGGACAAATCCTTGTCGCGCCGGACCGTCTCCTTGCTTTTCAAAATTCTTTCCAACTTCAAAACCAAAATTCGTTTTCCGCGAAAAGCCATTTTCCTTGCGTGCTTTGATTCCGCCTTGAAGGAGCCGAGGCCGCCGACCTCAAAAATAAAATTAACCGGCGTCCCATCCGGCGTGTAAACCACCGTGTTTCGGGCCGGGGTGCAGCCAACGGAATGCGCGATGTTTTGGACGCGCATATATTGCCGGGACGGCAGATCAATCCAGAGATCAACATCCAGGGTCGTTTCCATGACTCCCTGCACGATCGCGGCCGACATGCCAATCAGCATGTAGCGGATTTTTTCTGCTTCAAGGGCTTCCAATAGCCGAGCGACCGGATGAAGTTTTCGTTGAGTTGCCATCGTTCTTCGGGAGTTGCGGCCAGACCGAGCGCGTGAACGGATTTTTCGTCGTCGCTCATTCCCCGAACGTGCTTCAGCCGCGCCAGCATTTTCGCGGCGCGTTGGGGCAATGGCGGCAAAACTTTTGAATTCCGTTTCACACCGGAAATATATCAGACCGCCTTTACAAATTCACGCTCTGTTTTCAGCCGCAACTGGCCGCAGGCGGCGTCTATGTCGCCGCCTTTTTCGCGCCGGAGCGTGGCGGTGACTTTTTGTTTTTCCAGCGCGGCGAGAAACGCTTCGCAGACGGCTTCCGCCGGGCGTTCCCACGGCAGACCTTCGACCTGGTTGTAAGGAATCAAATTCACCTTTGCAAAAAGTTTTTTGGCCAGCGCCGCGAGCGGTCTGGCCTGTTCGACCGAGTCATTCACGCCGGCCATCAGAATATATTCGAACGTGAGCATCCGGCCCTTTTGCGCCTGGTAATATTCGCACGCTGCAACCAGTTCCTTGAGTGGGAACTTCCGGTTCACCGGCATGATTTTGTTGCGCACCGCGTCGGTCGCGCCGTGCAACGAGATGGCGAGGCGAAATTGCAACGGTTCGGCTGCCAGCCTGCGGATTTGCGGCGCGAGGCCGCTGGTGGAAATGGTGATTTTGCGCGCGCCGATGCCGCCGCCCCACGGCGCGTTCAGAATCCGCAGCGCGGTGAGCAGGTTGTCGTAATTCGCCAGCGGCTCGCCCATGCCCATCACAACCAAATTGTCCACGACGCGTGACGGGTGACGGGTGACGGGTGGCGCGACAGCCGCCCTCGTCACTCGACACTCGTCACTCGTCACGATTCTTTCCACCGCGAGGACCTGCTCGACGATTTCATCCGGCGTGAGGTTGCGTTTCCAGCCGTCGAGGCCGCTGGCGCAGAATTTGCAGCCATAGGCGCAGCCGACCTGGGTGGAAACGCAAAGGGTGTGGCGATCACTGGCGTCACCGTAAAGCGCCGGGTTGGCGGGAATCAAAACGCTTTCAATGAGTGAGTGGTCGTGGAGCCGCCAGAGGAATTTTTGCGTGGTATCGTGCGCGCCCTGCTTGCGGACCAGTTCGGGTGTGCGCAGCGAAAAGGATTCCTTCAGTTTTTCACGCAGCGGTTTCGGCAGATTCAACATCGCGTCCCAGGCGGTGACACGGCGGGCGTAAAGCCATTCGAGCAATTGCGCCACGCGATACCTGGGCTGTTTCCAGGCGGCGAACTGCGCTTCCAGCTCCTCGCGGGTCAGGGATTTGATGTCAGTCGGCACGCGGGCAACTTAAACGGCGGGAGGCGGAAAACCAAGCAGCGTCCGTTGTTCTGCGCATTTTCATCAGGGATATTCCAGCCGGTAGAACTCGCTGCTGTTGGTTGGCGAAAGGATCACTTGATTCTGCCCGTTTGCGAAAGCCGGCATGTTCGTTATCGTCGTCCAATTTGTCGTGGTCAAATTGGCATTTTGTAGCAACGCAAAACTTCCCGGAGGCGACGGCCAGGAAAGGACAAGGTTGGCGCCGGAGAGCGTGATGCCCATCGCCGCCGGCGGCAGGGAAACCTCGAATAGCGGGCTGGCCAGATTGGTGACGGCAAAAATGTTTGTGCCGCCCTGGATGGTGACGGCGCCAAAATACTGGCCGGGTGGAGTTGCCGGGGCGATGGTGATTCCAAACACGACGTCGCTGTATGTTTCACCGGGCAGCAAAATGCCGGGCACGTTCGCGAAGAACGCATTCGTGTCCGCCCCGAGGCAATCGTCCGCCTCATCAATAAAATCGAACTGGATGTTGTTGAGAAACAGATCGTCGGTCAGGCTCGTGTTGATCAGCGTGCCCGTGAAGACGACTTCATTGCTCCCGACGTCCGATTGCGCGGCTGGCGTCAGGTCGAACTCCATGTCCGCCTGTGCCGAAGCCGCCAGCAGCAACGCCAGACCGGACAGAAGCATGAATGGTTTCAAGCGCATGGCGGGCGTTTGTCAGCGGCCAATGGCAAACAAAATGGCGTTGTTGATCGCATAAACGAATCCATTGACGCCGACGATGGTGGGCGTGTAAGCCTCGCCGACGCCCGCGGTCAGCACGTTCGTTTCCGAGAGCGTGTTGGAGGTCAAATCCCAGCGGTAGAGCCTGCCGTCCTCGTTGTTAGCCAGCACGGATTTGGTGAACGGGTCAACGGCGGCGGAATTGATGCACCACTCGTGCACGGCATTGGGATAGGTATTGGTGAAGCTGGAATCCGGTGTAGGTCCGGCAATGGTGAGGACTTCATTCATCACGGTGGCTCCGGAGATGGGGTCCGTCATGCTGGTCTGCGGGTCGAGAATGGCAATTTTATTGACCCCATTGCCGCTACCGTAGCTGGCGTAATTATTATACTTGGTCATCAGCAAATATGGCGAACTGCCGTGGTAGGAAGAGACGAGTGAAACAGACACGACGGATGCAGTATCGTCCCAACCGAACGCGCCCGGTATCTTGGTTTGGGTGAGCGTGCCGTTGAAATGCAGCAGCCAGCCGCGATCATTATTTGAATACCACGGATTCTCCAACACACCAAAATAAACGTCACCATCGGGGCCGACGGTGGGTGAGGCCGTCCCGTCGTCCGGCACAATGGAGTCATTAGCGGGATTCTTTACATCTTTGAGGCGAACCCTGGCAAGGGGCGCGAGTGTCCGGCTATCCACAGCGACGAGATAACCGTAACCGTAACTGCCGTTGTTAACGGCGACATACAGCGTTTTGTGATCGTTGCTCAACGCCGGGGCGCAGTTCATGACCACTTTGCTGATGGTGGTGTCGCCGGCGGCATTGGTGGCGGCAACCCAGGTGCCGGTTCCGTTGTAATCAATGCGGGCGAGGCCGCTTTGGAGATTCAGCGGCGTGGAGCCGGTGAATTGAAATCCGAAGAAAATGTTCCCATACCGGTCCGCGGTGATGGGCGTGTCAATAAACACATTGTTCAGGTAGGCGTTCGTATTGGCGAGGTAATTGGCCAGCCCGTAAAACGCTATTTGTCCGATGACCGGAGAAGCATTGGTCGTGTCCGGCGTGTCGCAAAAATACACCGTCCCGCCGCCACCGGGAAAATAGAGCCGGTTCTTTGGTGTCAGCGTGGGTGAAAAGCTCGGGACCCAACCGTGAGGCGGCAAAATATAATCCGTGGTCTGTACCCAGTTTGTCTCGCCCGTCGCGCCTACCAGTGCCTCAACTTCAAATCCGCCCGACGCACCCGTCTTCACCGGCACAATGACGGTGTTGGAACGTGTGATCAAAGGCGAGCCGTAGTGGATGAATAGTTCGCCGGTGTTGTTGGTGGGCACGCTCAAATCCACCGACGTCTGCCACACGATGCGATTCAGCGGCTCGGACGCGACCGGCGCAGCGGCGTCATGCTGTGGATCGTGACTGTAACCGCTCCACGGAAACCGGATGCTCTGTGCCTGAACCTTCCCCGAAATCAGCAGGACAATCATCACCACGAAGTGGCAGGTGAACCGGACGAAGGGTTTGGTTTTGGAAAGCACGGGTGGTCCGGCCAGCGTGAAGGCAGCCAGCCGGGAAACACCTTCCTGGCGCTGCTCCTGCGAGGTATGGAAATTCTTCATCGAGAATTGTTCCGTTAATGGCATGAACAAGTTTAACTTAAAACAGTTCTTCCGCCAGTCAAACAGTTTCAAATCAATACGTCAGCAATTCCAGTTCGCGCAGGCCGCTGTTCGCCAGTTGCCAGCGTCCGCCTCGTTGCACGACCAGTTTGCGGCAGTGATGGGCCGCTTCCTCCCCATCGTTGACGGAGAGCAACTGAAACCTGGCCTTCCCCTTGATTTCCGATTCCGCGCGCGGCATCAGGGCGAAGGCCACGCCGTTGTAATTCAGCGCGATTTCGTAGCCGGCCACGCCTTCCTTTTCGGCCACCGGATTCTTCAAAATGAGCATCGGGTAACGTTTCAAATACGGAAAGCTCGTCGCGCGCACGAGCACCCGGCAAAGTTCCGTCTGGCCCCGGATGAAATTCAACAGGCTGAAATCACCCTTGGGATTGTGCTCGCCGAGCAGGATTTCGCGCGGGTCGAGGCCGTTCAGGTTCTGGCCGTTCCATTCCCCGTGATCGTTGCGTTCGCCGGTGGAATTCCTTTTGAACCAGGCCGCAAAATTGTCGTTCACGAGCACGTTCAGCTCAAAATGAACGTGCGCGCGCCATTGGGGGATGGTTCCGGCGTTCGAGGTGCGGCCCATCGTGGCGATCACTTCGCCGGCCCTGACCGGGTCGCCGATTTTCAGCCCGGGCCGGACCGCGCTCAAATGGGCGTAGAGCGAATAAATTTCCAGGCCTTCGACGACGTGGCGGACGACGAGGTAATTGCCGTAATTTGACAGCGACGGCCGCGTGTTGAAATAAACCACCGTGCCGTCGGCGGCGGCCATGACCTGATCGGCCGGCTCGCCGCGCCGGTCGCGTTGCAGGCTGCGAATGTCAACGCCCTCGTGCATCTGCCAGCCGTCGCTGCGAACGCAGCCAAATGAACCGGTCGTCCACGGCCGGTCCGGTGCGGTGGGCGCGAAGAATTTGAGTTCGGCGCCGGGTTCATACAAGGCATGGTTGGCCGTGGGAAATTGGAACGGTCCACCCTCCGCAGTATTGCTACGGAGGACGGGCTGCTGCGCGAAAAGATTCGCGCAGAAAAACAACGCCGCAAAAAGAATGGCAAGGGAAATGGCTGGCAGGATTCCAGCTTGAATCTGGTGGATGCGCCGCTGCCGCGGCGCACGGCGGCGCCGCAGCACCGCCGCCACCGGATCAAGATGCTGCCGGACGGCGGAAAAAATCATTTGAGCGCGCCTTTGTGATTCTGCGCGGCGGCGCGGTTGAGGCCCAGCACGAGCTGGCCGGCTTCCTCGCGCGAGGCGTCGGGCGTGAACGCCAGCACGCCGTTGCCGATGCGCTTCGTGATGAGCGGCGCGGCGAGCCAGCGGCCGTTGATGAGTTTTTCGCCCCATTGACCGAAGATGGCGAAATGTCCGCCGGGATTGGCGGCGGAATATTGCTCCAGCAGCCACGCGCCATTTTCGTCAAATTGGATTTCAATGGCGAAGCCGCCGGGGGTGTCCATGACTCTGGCGGCCACGATGTCGGCCTCCGTCAAAATGGGGTCGTGCGCGATGGTGACCAGCACCGGGTCGGAGCGCAGCACGGAAACGGTCTGGCTGGTGCCGAGGGAATCGGGATTGACCTGGATGTGGACGCGCAACGCGGCGACCGGTTCTTTTTGCTTGTGGGTTTGGCAGCCGCAAAGCAGCGCCAGCGCCGCCGCCAGCGTCAGAATAAGGTTGAAACCTCGCGCGCAAACTTTCATAGTGCGCTCCACAAAACCGCAACCCGTGGATAATGTAAAGAATTATGGGACGACAATCCAACAAAGTTGAAAATCGAAAACGCCGGAAGAGCTACCTCAAACGCAAAAGAATCGCGGCCAAGGCCAAAAAAGCCGCCGCGCCGAAGGCGGCTTAACCGGAACAATTCAGTTAAACCACGGATGGACACGGATACACACGGATGAAGACAGGGCAAAACGGTGTCTTTAGGGAACCGTGAATGCTTCATTGATTAGCGAACTCGTTTGGTTCGCCAGAGTCTTTTCTGTCCGTGTTCATCCGTGTCCATCCGTGGTTGAGCGTCTTTTCGGCAGGGCGAAAATGGAGGGCACATCCACCGGCGGAAAACCTTGCATCGTTCGGCAGGTTGTTGGTTGTTTCGACCGCGCCAGAAATGAACAACGTGAGGAGGCTGAATATTGCGACAGGAAATGTTCGCATGACAATCCATTATTTGAAACCTCTGCAAAACTGTAGCGCCGAGCACCGTCTCGGCGCGATGCGAGGGATTTTCCCTGCAAGCCGAGACGGTGCTCGGCGCTCCGAACGCCCGATAAACGGGTTTTGCTGAGGTCTCATTTGTGCGAGAAGCCCGCGTCCGCGAAAATTTTCCGGCGGGCGGGATTTTCCCGAAAAGCCACAAACGAAACTTGTTCACCTCGCCCATTTCACTTTGAAAAAGCGGTGAATAATTCACCCGCACGAAACGCTGAAAGCATTGATTTCATTGGCGGTTTTGTCTTGTTCACCCGTTTTCCACAGGCGCGTTTCGGTGAATAAGCTGTGGACATCAAATCGTAGGCAAATCGGGACGCTGTGTTATGATGTCCGCAGTTCATTGAAAGAACGAAGCGGGCAGTGGCAATCAACAGGTTGAAGCTGTTCGTTTCCAGGATAATCCCAGGCAACTGGGGAAAAGCCGGGTCAGGCTGGTTGACCGGGCTCCTCTAAAACCGTGCCGAAAGGCGCGAAGGCGGAGGCAGAATTCACCAGTTCCTCTGGCATGTTCGCACATGCCAAATGCGAATGAGGGACTTGGCGGCCAGGAGCGATAAGAAACTGCTCCGAACCGAGTCAAGTAGTCCAGGCCGGTTTCGAGCCTGGGCGAATCGCAGTTACCCAGAGGGTATCCGGTTGCGACTGTGCATCAGCACGGTGCGGGCAACTCTGGCGGTGAGGCGAAAGCCGGATCCGCCTGTCAAAGCCGTCGAAAGGCGGACAAAATGAGAGCACGCGCCGGGAAGGACACGCGGATCAGGCAAATCCCGTGAAAAACTTCCGAGCGCCGGCGATGTTAAAAACGACACCGCTGGACTGTGAGCAAACAGCAACCTGAGAGTGAAGAGGCGAGACCCGTGGCCCCGGGCGAACGCGCCGTCAAAAGCGGCGGCTGACCCGGAGCTAAGCGGTGAAGACGCGAAGAAAAAAAGTCATAGGCGTGTCTTTGCCTGGTTCGCAAGCCGGTGGCGCAACCATCAGCCCAAGCGAGCTGAAAAGCCTCACTCGAAATCCAGTGGCCGAAAGGCACTGGACGGCCCTGCTACGAGGCCGATGACTCCGCTTGCCGTGGAGAATGGCGTCGGGAAGCTGGCAGCCCCCGCGAGGGTGGCGCCCAATGCCAGCCCGGGAAAGAGAGATTGGCGAACTCCCATCCCCCATTTGTCCCTGCTCGACCGAAAGGTCGGGCGGGGACTTATTGTTTTTTGCGACAGGGAAACACCGAACATTCAACATCCAACGCTCAACATCCAATTTACAGAGACACCACCGAAGCCCATCCATTGGATGTTCGATGTTGAATGTTGGGCGTTGAATGTTTTCCCGGTTCAACAAAATTTCCGCTTGCACTCGCCGCAAACTCGTCACAATCTTGGCTTACAAAATCAATAAACGAGTTTGGAAAGGATTGTTATGGGACGCATCTACAACAACATCGTCGAAACCGTCGGGCACACGCCGCTGGTCAAATTGAACAAGGTCACCGCCGGCCTCCACGCCACGATTCTCCTCAAATGTGAATTTTTCAACCCGCTCAGCAGCGTCAAGGACCGCATCGGCATGTCCATGATTGAGGACGCCGAGAAGCGCGGCATCCTCAAGAAAAACACCGTCATCATCGAGCCGACCAGCGGCAACACCGGCATCGCGCTGGCGTTTGTCGCGGCGGCCAAGGGTTACCAGCTCATTCTCACGATGCCCGAAACAATGTCGGTGGAACGCCGCACGCTGCTCGCGATGCTGGGTGCGAAGCTGGTTTTGACGCCCGGCGCGGAAGGCATGAAAGGCGCGATTGCCAAGGCCGAACAACTGGCCAAGGAAACGCCAAACTCGTGGATTCCGCAACAGTTCAACAACCCGGCCAACGTGGAAATTCACAAGCAGACGACGGCCGTGGAATTGTGGGAAGATACGGATGGGAAAATTGACATCTTGGTCGCCGCCGTCGGCACGGGCGGCACCATCACCGGCTGCGTGGAGGTCATCAAGCCGAAGAAGCCGTCGTTTCAGGCCATCGCCGTCGAGCCGAAGGATTCGCCGGTGATTTCGCAGACGCTGGCCGGACAGCCGGTCAAGCCGGGTCCGCACAAAATTCAAGGCACGGGCGCGGGCTTCGTTCCGCAAAATCTGCATTTGAAGGATGCGAACGGCCAGCCGTTGATCACGGAATGTGTCCAGGTTTCCAACGACGACGCTTTTGCCATGGCGCGGCGGCTGGCCAAGGAAGAGGGAATTTTGTGCGGCATTTCATCCGGCGCAAATGTCGTGGCCGCGATTGAGGTCGCCAAACGCCCGGAAAACAAGGGCAAGCTCATCGTTACCATTGCGCCGTCCACCGGCGAACGTTATTTGAGCACGCCGCTGGCCGCCGAGGCGCGCGCGGCGGTGGGAGGATGAAGTCGTTGGATTGCAGGAGATTGGGGCGACGGGAAATTGGCCCCCGCCGCTACTCCAATTTGTTAAAGAAACTTGTTGCATTGCGGGCGGTTTGCCCGTAAATAATGGGAAGTCGAAGGTTTGAGGGCTGCGGTTGGCATTGGCCGCCGCAGTCGCTTCTCCAATTCAAAGTTCAATACCGGCTTTCGGAATACGTTTTGGCCTTCGTCACAAACACATTGTATGACTAGCGTAAAAGACAACGGTGAGAAATCATCGGACTACGGCTCCGGTTATCTGGAGATTTCGGAAAAGGGCTTTGGGTTTCTGCGCACCATGCAGAACCATTTTCATCCAAAGCCGACGGACATTTTTGTCACGCCCGACACCATCCGGCGCAGTTTCCTGCGCGAGGGCAGTCTGGTTTACGGGCCGACCCAGCCGCCGCACCGCGGCACCAGCCCGCAACTCAAGTCGGTCGAAAAGGTCAACGACATGCCGTTCGACGAATACACCAAGGCCGTCCGCTTCGAAAATCTCACCACGATTGATCCCATTGAAAAGTTCAAGCTCGAAACCAGTCCCGATTTGATCGAGACGCGCGTCATTGACCTCGTCACGCCCATCGGCAAGGGCACACGCGGCCTGATTGTGTCCCCGCCGCGCAGCGGCAAGACCACCATCCTCAAACAAATCTGCAATGCCATCACCACGAACCATCCCGAAGTCCACGCGCTCGTCCTGCTGATTGACGAGCGGCCGGAGGAAGTGACCGACTTCCATCGCTCGGTCAAGGCCGAGGTCGTCGCGTCGTCCAACGACCAGGATTTGGAGACGCACGTCCGGCTTTCGCGCTTCATGATTGAGCGTTGCCGGCGCATCGTGGAAAGCGGCAAGGACGTTTTCGTGCTGATGGATTCGCTCACGCGCATCGCCCGCGCCTACAACAGCGTTCACGGCGGCAGCGGCCGCACGATGACCGGCGGCGTGGACGCGCGCGCGCTGGAAATTCCGCGCAAGATGTTTGCCTCGGCGCGCAAGATCGAGAACGGCGGTTCGCTGACGATCCTGGCGACGGCGCTGGTGGACACCGGTTCGCGCATGGACGAACTGATTTTCCAGGAGTTCAAGGGCACGGGCAACATGGAGCTGATCCTGGACCGCAAACTGTCCGACCGCCGCCTGTATCCCGCGATTGACATTCCCAAGAGCGGCACGCGCAAGGAGGAAAAGCTTTATCCCCCGAAACAGATTGAAGCCATCCGCAAATTGCGCCGCACGATGGTGGACCTGAATCCCATCGAAGCGATGGAAACGCTCACCGCCGCGCTTAAGAAACACAAGACCAACGACGAATTGCTGGCAAAGCTGGAAAAAGGGGCGTGATGCCGTTGAACCGTTGAAGGGTTAAAGCGTTTCCTGCCGGAAGCTTGCGAGCTGCTTCAACGCTTCAACTCTGTAACGCTTTAACGACCGGTGAAAGACAAATTGCTCCATTCGCGTCCGCCGCTGGAGCGGATGTTGCGCATCCATCAGGCCGTTTCCTCCGGCAAATTCCCGAACGCCTCCACGCTCGCCGCCGAAATCGAGGTCGCCACCAAGACGATTCATCGCGACATCGAATTCATGCGCGACCGGCTGGGCCTGCCGATTGAGTTCGACCCGCGCCGGAACGGCTATCATTACACCGAGGAAGTCAGCGCCTTCCCGAACATCCAGATCACCGAGGGCGAACTGTTCGCGCTCCTCGTGGCGGAAAAGGCGCTCCAGCAATATCGCGGCACGAATTTCGAGAAGCCGCTCTTGAGCGCCATCCGGAAAATGGAGCAATCACTGCCCGACACGATTTCACTGAACCTCGCCGAAATGGAGCAGACCATTTCCTTTCGCACCCGCGCCGAGCCGATTCTCAATCTGGAAATTTTCGACGCGCTGGCCAGGGCCGTTTCCCAACGCAAACAACTCGAACTGACCTATCGCAAGCCCGGCCAGCGGCAGCCGGAGAAACGCCTCGTTGACCCGTATCATCTGGCGAACATCAACGGCGAGTGGTTCCTGTTCGCCCACGACCACGCGCGCAAGGACGTCCGCACCTTCGTGCCCGCGCGAATCCAGTCCGTTCAGCCGACCGGAAAAACATTTGAGCGCCCGCAAAAGTTTTCGCTGGAAAAACGATTGCGGGACAGCTTCGGTGTCCATTCCGGCGAAGGCGAATACGAAGTGGTGATTCGCTTCAACGCCCATGCCGCCGATTACATCCGCGAAAAGAAATGGCACGAATCGCAGCAACTGCGCGAGCTGAAGGGCGGGGGAGTGGAATTGCGGATGAAGCTGTCGGGCCTGGTCGAAATCGAGCGCTGGATTTTGAGCTGGGGCGGCGACGCGAAAGTTTTGAAGCCGCGCGAGCTGGCCGAAGCGGTGAAGCAATCGGCAAAAAGAATCTTGCAAGCAACCGGTTAAAAATTAGCCTATAGGTGAGCGTGAAGATAAAATTCGTATTTGTGGTCTTCTTCATTGTGCTCGGAGCAGCAGTCCTCCGAGCGCAGCAATACGCGATTGACTGGTATAAAATCGCCGGCGGCGGCGGCACCAGCACCGGCGCGACCTATCAAGTCACCGGCACCATCGGCCAGCCGGATGCCAGCGGCGCGATGAGCGGCGGCAGTTATTCGCTCACCGGCGGGTTCTGGAGCATCATCGCCGCCGTGCAAACACCCGGCCTGCCGAACCTGACCATCACGTTCGTTGGGCCGAACAGCGTGGTTGTTTCCTGGCCGAACACGGGCAGTTACACGCTCCTGACCAATAACAATCTGAACGCATCGAGCTGGCCCGGTTACGGCGGCACCATCAACACCGCCAACGGCACGAACAGCGTGACCCTCACGCCGCCCACGGGAAATTTGTTTTTCCGATTGCACAATCCGTAGCCAAAAGCCAACGTGTCTCGCCGGCCATTTTTCGGAGGGCGGAGTTCTACGACGCCCTGATCTTAAAATGGGGGCTTGCAGAGCGCGCCCCTCCGAAACTTTTGGAAATTGTCCATAAGCCATCCCGGTCCCGAATTACCGATACTTCAGGATTGAACTGCCGTGGATGTTGGTCTATGATAAGCGCTCCTGTGAAACGAAGTATTATTTCACTGCTGTCTTGGACGGCTGCATGGCGTTATGGGAATGTCTCGCGCCCTTGCCGGGATTTGTTGATCGCGCTGGTTTTTCTCTCAACTCTCAACCTTCAACCCTCAACCGTCCTCGCCCAGGGCACGGCGTTCATGTATCAAGGCCGGCTCAACGACGGCGGCAATCCGGCCAGCGGAAATTATGATCTGCGATTTACGATTTACGATTCCACCAACATTCCCGGCATCGTCATCGCCGGGCCGCTCACGAACTCCGCGACCGCCGTGAGCAACGGGCTGTTCGCGGTGAGCCTCGATTTTGGTTCCGGCGTTTTCACCGGCGCGGACCGCTGGCTGGACATCGGGGTGCGGACCAATCCCGGCCCGCCGGGCTTCACCGTGCTGGTGCCGCGGCAACATTTGACGCCGGTGCCCTATGCCATCTTCGCCAACACCGCCAGCAATGTGTCGGGCAGTTTGCCGGCGATACAGTTGGCCGGCACCCTGCCGGCGAGCGCGTTTGCGGGTTACACCAATACAGTGGCTCTGACGAACAACGGGAACATTTTCGGCGGAACTTTCAGCGGAGCTTTCAACGGCGCGTTCAGCGGCAACGGCGGCGGTGTGACCAATGTAAATGTGGCGAATTTGACCGGGGTTCTGGCGGACAACCAATTGCCGTCCAACACCGCGTTTGTGAACAGCAACCAGACGTTCATCGGTTCCAATAATTTCAGCGGCAACAATCTTTTCTCGGGCGCCAACGTTTTCACCGGCACCAATAATTTCACCGGCCCCAACAACTTCACCAACCGGGGAAACAGTTTCGTCGGCAGTTTCTTTGGCAATGGTCTGGTTGGCTGGATTCCCACGAACGGGACGGCCATCCAGGCGGTGACAGACACAGGCTATCTCCTGACCAATTCACAACTCGTGACCGTAACGTTGCCGGCTGCGCCCGCCAACGGCGACATCGTCCGCATTTCCGGCGCGGGCGCGGGCGGCTGGCGGGTCGCGCAGAATGCCGGACAATCCATCATCGGCAACTTCTTAAGTTTTGCAAGTTCACCGTGGACGATGACCCAATCCGCCAATACCTGGTACTGCATCGCTTCATCAGCGGACGGCAGCCGGTTGGCAGCCGCGGCGGGTGTGAACGGGATTTACACTTCAATCAACTATGGAACCACATGGAATTCTTCCAGTGGCGCGCCCGCTGCCCAAGTCCGTTCCATCGCCTCGTCGGCCGATGGCAGCAAATTGGTGGCGGCGGTTTACGGTGGCGTCGTTTACACGAACACGAGTTCGGGTTGGACCGGCACCAGCTCCGGTTCCGCGAACTGGATTTCCGTGGCTTCCTCGGCGAATGGCGGCATATTATTTGCAGCGGTGAGTGGTGGCTCCCTTTATAGTTCCACCACCGCAGGGGCAACGTGGGGAACGATAGCTGGCAGCGCAAGTTGGATTTCGGTGGCTTGCTCGGCGGATGGCAGCAAATGGGCTGCGGCCATTAGCGGTGGCGGAATCCCGGTGTCCGGCGGTTCATCAGATGCTCCTTCGGCAAGCTGGGTTTCCGTTGCCTCGTCCGCCGATGGTAATAAGCTGGCGGCGGCAAATAGTGGAGGGGGAATTTATACTTCCACCAACGCCGGCGCGCATTGGATACAGCAAACCGGCGCACCCAGTGTCAGTTGGGCTTCCATTGCCTCGTCCGCCGATGGAAGCAAACTGGTGGCGGTGGTAAACGGCGGCGGCATTTACACGTCAAGTAATTTTGGCGTCACTTGGGCGCAACAAACCAATGCTCCCGCCAGAAGCTGGAGTTCCATCGCTTCCTCGGCGGACGGCACCAAGGTGGCAGTGGTGATCAACAACGCTACGGTCGGCGGAATTTACGTTTCCCAAGCATCTTCTCAGACTACGACAACAGTGGGAACAACCGGCTACATCATTGGCGGTCAAGCTTCGGCGGTGGAATTGCAATACATCGGCAACGGCCAGTTCATGCCCGTCAGTTCCGCCGGAACCATTTGGGCGTTCTGATCAATTTTCGTTGAAGCGTTGAAGAGTTAAAAAGTTGAAACGGCTCCGGTTTTTTCGCTTCAACGCTTCAACGCTTCAACGAACCTGAAACTTCGCGCACTGGCCCAGGAATTTTTTCGGGTTTTGGAAAATCACCCTGTCAATTGCGGCGGACGGATGCCCGCGCTTTTTCATTTCCAGGGCGGTTTTCGGCACGGCCAGCGGATCGCTCACGCCCCAGTCGCACGCGCTGTTCAACCAGAGGCGCTCGTGGCCGTAGGTCTCCAGGATGTCAACCGCCCGCGCCGGCGTGCATTTCGTTTCGGGATAAAGCGTCATGCCCGCCCAATGGCCCGCGTCCAGGACCAGCCCGACTGTGTGCTCCTCCACATGGTCAATGATGACCCGCTCCGGCCGGATGCGTTTGTCGGCCTTCAACACGTCCAGAATCAGCCGCGTGCCTTTCAGCTTGTCCTCCAGGTGCGGCGTGTGGACCAGAATCAACTGGTTGTGCCGGGCCGCGAGGTCCACCTGCATTTCCAGGACCTTCAATTCGTTCCGCGAGTTTTTGTTCAGCCCGATTTCACCGATGCCCAGCACGTTCGGGCGGTTGAGAAATTTCGGGATCAACGCAACCACTTCTTCGGCCAGCTTCACGTCCTCGGCCTCCTTGGGGTTGATGCACAGCCAGCAGAAATGTTTCAGGCCGAACTTCGCCGCGCGCTTCGGCTCGTGCTCGGTAAGCTGGCGGAAATAATCGTAAAACCCGGCGGCGGAACCGCGGTCGAAGCCCGCCCAGAACGCCGGTTCGCAGACCGCCGCGCAACCGGCGAGCGCCATGCGTTCGTAATCGTCCGTGACGCGGCTGACCATGTGGGCGTGGGGCTCGATGTAGCGCACGGTGGTTGATGGTTGATGGCCTGCGGCATCCTCAACGCTTATCCAGCAGTGAAGCCCGCAAACCGCTCAACATCTTTCCTTGTTTTTCAGCGGCGGCGTACAAATGCTGGAATTGCTTTTCATTCAAAAAGCCTTGGTTTCTCCCGATAAACGATTGTGAAACCACTTCAAAGAGTGAGCCTGTGGCTGTTTCCACAGAGCGAGCGAAATCCGGACGGGAAACTCGCGAACTGCCTTCGGCGACGTTGGACGAAATCGAGACCGCCGCGCGTCTCATTTGATTGGTCAGGCCAAACCTCTCTTGATCAGGGAAATTGCGGGTCAGTTCGTAAACCAAATTGGCGAAATTAACCGCTTCCTCCCACGTTTCGAACTTCTCAAAGTTGAACATCGAATTGTTTGGTGATTAATGATTGATGTCTAATGGCCTGCCCATTATCGCTTGCGTTCAATCAACCATCAACCAAGAACCATCAACCACTCCATGCGCCGCAGGCGGCTTTGGTTGTCGCGGCGGGAATGGGTTCCTGGGTCGGGTCGCTGAATGCGAGCAAAACGTTTTTTACCTTGTCCTTTTTCTTGTCGCCCAGCTTGCCAACGGCGGAGCGAAAGGATTTAAGCCGGAAATCGTCCCTGCCGCTGGCGCGCTCGACGCGGTCGAGGAAGGCGGCGACTTCAATCAGCTTGTGCCGGGCATCGAGGAAGTAAAGGTCGAGAACTTGTTGTCGTGTCATAATGTTTGTTGGGCGCAATATAAGACGTAATCGCCCGGCGGCAACCGCAAAGCGTTTCAATTCATTCGTAGCAGCGGACGTTAGTCCGCTCAAACCAGGTCAATAATGAGCCGACTGACGTCGGCTGCTACAGTCGCTGGTTTATCCATTTCAAAACCTGCTCCGCCGCTTCGCGCGGCGCGGTGCTCAGAACATTGTGGTCCGCCCGCGGAAGGACTTTGTAATCGCGCAGGGACGGACAATTTTTCCTGAGCCAGCGCCGCACCCACGGCCACGGCACGATGGGATCGAGCCAGCCGCTCAAGCCAAACACCGGCAATTTGGTTCCCCTCGCAATCGGGCGCGGGTCGTTTTCGGTGATCAAATGCAGGCGATGCTGCGCCGCGCGACGGTCCAGTTCCGTCCGTCGGGCAACAAATTCGTCAATCGCCGCCAGCACCACCGGCGAACGGCGGTACCTGAACCGCGCAATCTTCGCGTAGCTGAAGATGATCCAGACGAAGAACGTGTTTGAAATCCTGCCCGTCAGTTTCTCCGCCAGCCGCACCGCCCGGCGCATGGGATGTTTCACAAAGCCGCCCGCCAGAATCACGCCTTGCGCTGCAAATTTTCCGCGCCCGACCAATGCCCACAAGGGCTGGGACCCGAATGATTCACCGAGCAACCAGCCGCGGGTGATGCCCTGTTGTTCCAGCGCGGTTTCAATGGCCGCTGCGTAATCATCCAGCGACCAGGACAATGTGCGCGGATATGTCACCTCCACGAAGCGCGCCCGGCCGCCGAGGGCAAGGCGGAAGCCGCCGACGAGCGTCCAATCGCCGTGCAAACCGGGCAGGTAAATCAATACTGGCAACGAAGCGTCGCCGTGAATGCGCAATTGCAGTTCCTCTGGCATCGTTCCGGCGATTATCCGTCAGCCGGAGCCGGTTGTTCAATGAAGAAAGGCGGTAACGCCTTGATTGCCAGGTTCCAGGGGAATTAAGCCGCCCGATAATAAAGTAGAGTAGGAGACGACGTGAGGAGTCTCCAAATTGATCCGTTTTCCGAAGAAATTTGAGCCTCGTCGCCTCGGCTCCTACAAACAAGAAAATTGAAAACGCGCTGTCAAAGTGCGCCGGCTTTATCAATAGTATTCGACGAGGGTCAGCAAGCCTTCGGGGTTGGTGACACCTGTGCCTCGAAGAAAGACAATGTGTTGATATCCGAGACTCCGCAACCCGAGAAACCAGGGCGTGCCACGGTCACGGTATTGCCAGCCAATCTGCGGCTCGGTGTAATTCTCAAGAATCACCACGGCCGTCTGGTGTTGGGTCAGACCCACGGCTTCTGCCAGAATGGCATCGTTTTGCTCCCTGGCCGAGGCTGTTGGTTCGAGCATCTGGCCGGTCCTGTCATCCAAAGAGTCAATAACCACCGCGGAATTGTCGGTATTGTGAAAGGCCTGCGGCGGCCTTGGGGTCGCGCAGGAGGTCAACGAAATGGCCAGGGCGGCCAGTGCCATCGAGGTGCAGATTTTCATAAATTACGTCCTCCCGTCTTACGGTTGCTGCGAATGGTTCGCGTGTTTATCGCTTGTTACGCTGTCAGTTACAGCGCCAGATGACGCAAGTTCGATGCCAGCAATTGAGGGTGGGAATGTTGAAGAAAAACGCAGGACACGCTTCCAGCCTGTCTCAAAAGTATCGGAGGGGCGAGTTATACGAGCCCCTGACTGACCGAATGCCTCTGAAAATGGGGGCTCGTGTAACCCCTCCGACGAGAAATTGTTTTGAGATAGTCTCTCCAGCCTGTCTCCGTTTGAAAAAACAAATCGTCTGAACAGGCGTAGCGGCTCCTCGGCAGAGAGCTGCATCTTTAATTTACTGATAAATGCGGCGGTCTGCCGACTGCTGCCACGTCACTTTGGAGAATCGGTTCGCGCCTTCGGATGATTTTCTCGAAGCGAAATGGTCGTGAATAAAATCAGAATTACCACAACCACCAGGACACAAAACGGCGCGAGAAATCTGTCCCAGGGAAGCGATCCCCGCATTGGCAACCGGAGTTTTGCGGACAGGACATCACCCACGCCGGGAACGGAAGTCTGTGCGACAACCTGGCCTCCGCCCTCAACTGCCTGTGAGATGCCGGAACTGGCGAGGCGAAAAATCGGGATGCCGTATTCCGCCGCGCGCACGGGCGCAACGCGCGCGTGAAGCTCGTGTTCGTGCCGGCCCCACTCTTCAACGTCCATCGTCGGGACGATGAGCAGTTGCGCGCCTTCCTTCACGAGCCGGTCAGTGACGCGCGCATAACTCAGGTCGTAGCAGATGCAGATGCCGATTTTGCCCCACGGCGAATTCCAAATTTCCTGTTTCCGCGCGGGAAGGCCGTCCTTGAAAAATTGAATGGGAACGCTCTTGGCCTGTTTGAAAACGATTTCGCCGTTTGTGCCGACAACGAAGGCAGTGTCGTAAAAATTGTCCGCACCGGCCGGGTCTTTGCCGCCTACAATCAGGTAACGCGAATGTTCGCGGCACCAGTTTTTCAGCGAATCCGGCACCTGGCCGTCGAGCGAGTATTCGCTCAGGACAAAAACTGGCGCGTTGGTGTTTTTTGCCAAAGTATGATCCAGCATTTTGTAAATGACGTTCTCGGTGGGAAATTCCATTTGGACGCCAACGATTGAAATGGGGATGCGACGACGCGATTTCGTTTCGGCAAGAGCGGGAAGAAATAGTTCTGCGAGAATCCATAACAGAACAAGAATTAAAATAATCTCAAACCAAGAAGGCTTTTTTAGCAGGCGTGCAAAGATTAACTGTCTGAAGTGATATATCGCCAAAATTCCAAACACGAAAAATCCAGCCCCATACATTCCAAGGTGATACGGTCCGAAACCACTTAACTGCGCTGGCAACGCATACCCAACGTTCAGCCATGAAAATTTCAGGTAATAAAGTTCGCTGCGAAAATACTCCAATCCCGTCCAGATAAACGGAACCAGCCACATCGCCTTGATTTTTCCCCAGCGCCGGATGCAGGCACAGACGATCGCCGCAAACAATCCAATCCAAAATGCCAGAATCAGCCAAAGCACAATCGCGGCGGCGCTGAAAATTTCCCAAAGACAATTTAACTGCGGCGCCACACACAGAAATCCAACGGTCAGGCCAAAATAAAACGCGCGCCGGACTGTTTTCTGGTTTGCCAATTGCACCAGGAAAAAGGCGTAACCGAAAATGAACGAGCCAAAGGCCGGATGTTGGAACGGGGTGTAGGCGAGATGAAAGCAAACCACCGCCAGCCCGGCAAAGAGAAAAGATTTCCCCCAGCTTAACGGCCGCTGCGGACCCTTTAAGAGTTTCATTTCTCCGGAACAGATGCAAAAAACGCAAAACGATGGCGAGCCGGATGCGGCCTAATCGCCGGCCTTTGCCAGTTCCTCGTCGGCACGTTCGGTGAGCCAGGCATTAATCAGGCTTTGGTAGGGCACCCCGGCGCGGTTCGCCATCCGCCGGACCTTGTCGAGCGTGACGGTGGGCACGCGCAAGGAAATGGCCTCGCGCGTCGGCTTTAGATTCGGGAAAACCGCCCGCCGTGCCTTCGACAGATCGGCGTCTGCCCAGTCAGTTTTCCGCGCTGCTTTGACGTATTTTTTCAGCATACCATTTCCTTTCCCGCCGGCTCATTGGCCGGATCGAAATCACACGCAACCGCGTGTCGCGCACGGTGAACGCGCACGCCAGCAACCGGCCATCATCGGTGTGACCGAAAGCCACCCATCGCTTTTCGCGTTCGCTGTGCCTGGCGTCTTCCAAAACTTCCGGTCCGTTCAAAAACAACTCCTCGGCTTCCCGGGCTGAAACCCGATGCTTGATCCGGCTCTTTTCCAGGTTGCCGCCGTCCCACTCAAATCCGGTGATTGCCCGCAGATCAAGCATGTGCAAAGAAATGTATATCCATTAGACATACACGCAAGGGAAAATATGGGGGATTTTCAGCGGCTTTTGTCAGTTCCCCGCCGTTAACTTCGGGAAAAATTCCCCGGCAGTCTTGCACGTCGCGGCGCTCAATTCACCGGGCGGGCAACCCTTGACCTGCGCGACGACCCCGGAAATTTCCTTTACATAGGCGGGTTCGCACCGTTTGCCGCGATACGGCACGGGCGCGAGATAGGGGCAATCGGTTTCCAGCATGAACCGGTCAAGCGGCGTGGCGGCCACGGTGTCGCGCACGTTCTGGCCGTTCTTGAACGTGACAATGCCGGTGAAGCTGACCAGCGAGCCGATGTCCAAAACCTGGCGCATCCGGTCGGCGCTCTCGCCGAAACAATGAAAAACGCCGCGGACTTTTGCGGCGAACGGCTTGAGTTGCGCCAGCGTCTCGTCAAAGGCATTGCGCTGGTGGATGATGCAGTTCAATCCGAACTCGGCGGCGACTTCGAGTTGCTGCCGGAAAATGTCCGCCTGCCTTTGTTTGTAACGCTCGTCGTCCCCGGCGGTGCCGCCTTGCGAACAGGGCAAATGGTGGTAATCCAGGCCGGTTTCGCCGAGGGCGACGACCTTGGGATGCCGGGCGAATTCACGCAGGGCCGGGCGCAGGTCGGATGGCGCTTTCATCGCCTCGGACGGATGCCAGCCGACGGCGGCATAAACCGATGGAAATCTTTCGGCGAGGCGGACGGCGCGTTCGCTGCTGCTCAGGCTCGTGCCGATGGAAATCATTTTGGTGACGCCGGCGGCCTGGGCGCGGGCGATGACCTCGGGCAAATCCTTTTCGTAATCGGGATAATCGAGGTGCGCGTGCGTGTCGTAAAACGTCGCCATGGGAATAATTAACCACGAAATACACGAAAAACACGAAAAAATTGGCGGTGGATCAGACCCGAACTCCGAAGTTGCCAGTCGTGGGTGGCGGTGACGCCTCGTCACCGTAGGGTGGCCGCAGGATGATTTCGGCATTCGGGTTTGATTCAATTGGCCGGTTTGGCATTGGCCGAAGCGTTGGTGCCGGAGAGTTTTTGTTCGAGCGCCGCCATTTTTGCCTCAACGGTCGGTCTGCCGGGGTAATCAGGCGATTCCTTGAGCAGTAGTTTGTAATTGTCGATCGCGTCGCTTTCGCGTCCGGCGGCGACCAGCCTGTCGCTGAGCGTGAGCCGGAGTCGAATGCGCTGTTCCGGCGACGGATGGCGGTCAAGGGCGAGTTCGTAAGTATCAATGGCCGAGGATGGTTTGCCTTCCAGTTCGTAAAGGTCGGCGAGTTTTTCACTGAGCACGGCGCTGTGGGTGGTGACGGGAATATTTTCAACAAAGCTCGCCAGTTGCGCCACGGGCACGCCCCGGAACAGGTCCAAATCCACGAGCCGCAGAAAGGACCATTCGATGAGCGGGTTGTGGGTGCGCGCGAGTTCGGCATGCAATTCCGCGGGCGGTTTGCCGAACGGGCGATAGAGCGGGTCACCCACGACCGTCGTTTGCCAGGACAACGCCGGTTGTGCCGCCCAGGCCGCCTCGCCGAACGTGAACCCGCTGGCGAATCGTCCCAGAAACGCCTCCACATTCGGGGTGCAGGACAAATACGGTTCATAAACACAACCCATCGTGCAGGTCGCGCCTTTGGCGAGCAACGGGCCGCACCAGTTTTGCGTCGTGCTGCGCAACGTTGCCGCGCTGTAGGAATGCAAATGATACGCAAACGCGCCGGGCATGAATTCAACCTTGGGCAAGGCAAACGGCCCGTTGGCGTTCTCCGCATACCAGCCGGCATAAATGGCAATCTGGCTCATCGGAAAGTCGGCGGGTATGGTCTCGGGGTTTTTGTCCACCGTTGTTTCCAGGCCGATTTCACGGCTGATTTGCGCCGCGGCCAACATCCATTCGTCGCCCAGTTTGTAGCCCGGATCGCTGATGCTGCGGGTGTCAAAATAGGCGCGCCCCCAAAATCCGTCGCGTTCCGCCTCCAGCGCCTTGTCCACCAGGCCGCGCGCAATTTCCGGTGACGGCCCGTCGAGCCGCGCGACGAGCAGGATGCCGTGGGTCGGGTCCAGAATCGTTTTGTTGGTCGTGCCGTAAAGTGGATTCGGCAACGGGCCGGACAGCGTCACGTCGTTTTTGCTCAACGGCAGCCAGGCCAGTTCGGAATCCACCGCCGCCTCATTGCGGCGGAACTCCGGCCGGATGGCGTCTGCGGCCGGCTCGTGCAAATCGGGGTCAGACGCAATTTTCAGCGGCACGCCATAACACAGGACGGCGTAACGGATTTTGGACGAGGCGACCCGAGACGCAACGTGCTTCAGACCGTTGGAGGCGGTGACAATGGTCTGGCCGAATTTCCACAGGCCGTCCGCCTCCAGTCTTTCCACGAGCGGCTTTTGCAGTGAATCGCGGAATTCAGCGCGCGATATCTCCTCGCTGGCGGTCAATGCGAAGCCATAGACCTGCCTTTCCGGGACCTGCCGCATCCGGGCGTAATGTTCCGCGACGGCCTTGGACTCCGGCACGGCCGAGTTGTAAATCACGACCACCTCGTCGCCCCCGGCGCGAACCAGCAGCGGGGCGAGCGCGAAAATAAAAAGCGCGGATCGGGACCAAAAATATTTCATGCGTCGGTCATTTGACCTTCAAGCCGCCGGAGCGTTGGAAAATTCCTTTTAATTGCCCGTCACCTTGAGGCCATCATACGCCAGCGCCACCCCGGATGGCAATTCCGCTTGCGCCCGGTCGTGGTCGTAATCATGCGTGAGATGCGTGAAGAACGTTCGCGGCGCGCCGATGCGCCGGGCCGCGGTGAGCGCTTCGTCAAGGCACATGTGCGTCGGATGCGGTTTGGGACGGAGCGCGTCGAGCACCGCGATTTCGACGCCCCGGACCTTTTCAAGCACATCGGCGGGAATTTCCTTGCAGTCGCTCAGATAGGCGAGCCGTCGTTCGCCGTTTTGCACGAAAAGATAACCATTCGTCGTCATCGAACCGTGCGGCAGGGGCAGGGGAACGATTTCCAAATCGCCGAGCGTGAACGGCCCGTCAATCACGTGCGGTTCCGGCCGAAAATAACCCTTGTGAATCGGACGCCCGTCGAAGGCGTAAAGAAAAACGCGCCTGAGCGCCGTCATCGTTTCCTCGTTTGCGTAAATGGGCAGCGCGCCCTCGCGCACGTCGCAGAAACGGCGGCAATCGTCCAGGCCCATGATGTGGTCGGCGTGCGCATGCGTGAAAATCACCGCATCGAGCCAGCGGATGTTTTCCCGGAGCATTTGGATGCGGAATTCCGGCGTGGTGTCCACCACCAGCCGGGTTTTTTCCGTGGCGACATGGATGGAGGGCCGGGTGCGATGGTTTTTGGGATTGGCCAGAAACTCCGGCGAATATTCCTTGCCGATGATCGGCACGCCCTGCGACGTGCCGCTGCCGAGAAAAATGAATGAAAACGCCATGCGCAAATTTTCTTTTCGCGGAGAATATCACAACCGCCGGATTCGGCGAATGAAAACGCAACCGGGAGGAAAATCAAACCGGGAAACTGAAGTTGATCGGAGCGCCGGTCTTTGGCCCGGCACAACTTCGGTTTCGGGCTGGCCGCATGGATGGGCGGAGGAGCTTCCCCCAACCGGGGAACGCAGACACGGACGGAAACGCTGACCGAAAAAACAACAAAAACGCTTTTAAGAAAAAAATGAAACCTTTTACTTGACGCTTGACCGATGAACCCTCATGGCAGGCATCACTGCCTGTGAGCCACCAGCTCATTCGTCATATGTTTGTCGTCATCTCGCAAGACCAGCGCATGGGCATCAACGCTGATGACCTTGAGGCGCAACACGCTATGGTCTGTGTTCGGCCACGGCTCGTTTGTAACCGTCACAAAAATATAGCCATCTTTGACCTGCCAGGTTCCTTCTTCGGTCAAATCTTTCGTGCCCCGGTGGGGGGCGTTTATCGTGAACTTATGCACATAGCTGCCATCCGGCCTGTTTTCAGTTGTGCCTCGACTGGTCTTCCAGGTGCCAACGAGTTTCTGGCGAATCCGCGCATCGCCCGGCACGGTGCTGCAAGCCGCCAGCAATAAACCCAACGCCAATAACTGAAATGCGATTTTCATAAGTTGTGTTCTGTGATGCCTGACGGTCCAAAGCTGCCTGCCACGGCGTGGCTCGGCAAGAGCAAAGGCGGAAGCCGCGGCCATCCGCCTTCGCTCCGACCCAGGCTGCGCCGGAGGCTTCACCGGGGCGAGAGCTGCGACGGAACAAGCCGCCCGTTCTCTCCGTAGTCCCGATTTTACCGGGACGGAGGGCGGGCGCCCCACCAGCATTCAGGATTTTATTTTCCACGGGCCAAGATTCGCCGGACTGCAAGCAACGCTGACAGAATCACGCAGCTCCACCCGAACCAATCGCCGTGGCGATGGTAAAAGGTCGGCGCGCGCGGTTCGCCAACCGGAATTTCGACGGTCAGCGAGCCGACGCCATAGACGCTGCCGGATTTGTCCCGGAGAATTTCCCGGACGCGACCACTGGCATCAATCCAGCATGTGATGCCGTTGTTGGCGCAGCGGACGAGGGGCAGGCCGTTTTCCACGGCGCGAAAAACGGCTCCGGCCATGTGCTGCCATTGCTCGGCACTTTGCCGGAACCAGCCGTCGTTCGTCAGGTTCACCAAGAAATCCGTGTCGTCGTTCGCCGTGTCGCGCGCAAGTTCAGGGAACATGTCTTCAAAACAGATGAGCGGCGAGGTGTTGATGCTGGCTGGAGCGCCGAGCACCGTCTCGGCATTTGGCGAAACAGTGATCAAATCGGGCCGAGGCGGTGCTCGGCGTTCCAATTCAAATGTCGCCGGTTTGTCACCGGGCGTCCAGCCGCCGGTGATGGGGGTGAGGTATTTGACGAAGGGGAGCCAATGGAGGAGCGGGACGTATTCGCCGAAGATGACGAGTTTGCGTTTGTGATAAACCTGCAGCCAGCGGCCATCCGGGCCGACGAGGTAGGCGGCGTTAAAATAGTTTGTCGTGTCGGGAAGGTATTCGGCGTCCTCGCCGTTGAGGATGATGCAGACGGCATTCGACTGCGCGAACCGGCTGATGGCGCGGCAGGTGGCATCGTCGGTTTCGGGCACGGCGGATTCGGGCCAGAGGAGCAGGCCGGTTTTTTCGGAGGGGCGAGCCATGCGAGTCCCTGAATTGGTTTCAAAGTTTGGGACTTGTGTAACTCGTCCTTCCGGATCAGGGACTTGTGTAACTCGTCCTTCCGATTCTTCCAGCGCGGCCTGGGATTGGACGAGGAGTTCTTGAAATCGCTTTTCATCATCGTCCGGGTTCCAAATCAGGGTTTGGGGGATGCTGGGCTGGACGAGGGTCACGCGCAGGGTGGTTGCCGGCGGATTTTCGCCGTTCATGCGCGCGAAACCGTAGATGAACAGAATCAGGATGGCGACGAGGGGCAGGATGATTTCGGCCTGCCAGACGAGCCGTGTGTTGGGCTGCCGCAGAATGAGGTTCATGGCGGAATACAACGCGAGGGAAAGCCAGACGACCAAAAATGAAACGCCATAAACGCCGGTGACGGACGCAATTTGGATGAGCGGGATCATTTTGAACTGGGAAACGCCGATAAAGTCCCACGGAAAGCCGCCGAGCAATCGCGCGCGCGCCATTTCGAGCGCGACCCAGGCAGCGGCGCCGAGGAGCGACCAGAGGGCGCGATGAAGCCATGGGGGTGAAACGTGAAACGTGAAATGTGAAGCGTCGGGCGGGAAACTTGAAATCTGAAACCTGAAACTTGAAACCAGCCAAAGCCAGACGGCGGGATAGAGGGCGAGATAGGCGCCGAGGGCGAGCCAGGCCAGAATCGGGAGGCCGGTCACGGGCATGAGCAGCAGCCAGTAAAGCGAGGAGAGGAAGTGCGCGAGGCCGGCGACGTAACCAAGGCGGAAGGCGTCACGACCGGGTGCGCCCTGCGCCGCTGCCAGCATCACGGCGGGCGCAATCCAGGCGAACCCGGCGACGCCGATTTTGGGAAACGCCGCGGTCAGCAAAAGTCCGGCGAGGACTGCCAGGAGGTAACGACCGCGGGCAAACAGTTGACCGGACGGAGCTTTCAACCCGGTGAGCTTGCCGCAACCGTTGTCAAATGCAAGCGGGCAGGGGTGGTGGTATAGTTTACCGAAACGGAGCGCCGAGCACCGCCTCGGCAAGTTTGAATTGGAAGTCACCTTCGAGCCGAGACGGTGCTCGGCGTTCCAAAATATACCACTGCCCAGGCAGGGGGTATGGGTCAGCTTGCGGGTGGTAGGAATGCCGCGCGGCGGTGTCTCCGCCCGCGTGCGGCGGGCGGAACCACTTGGGCTCCTTCCCTTTTGCGCCGCTGGACGCGGCGCGGTCATCGCAGCGCGATGACCCTACCTCAAAGTCAAATTGATACAATACCCATCAGAGAATTTTGAGATTTGAAGGGGCACTCTTTGTTTTCCAGTTCAAATCCCCTCGCCCCGACCCTCTTCCCGCTCGGGCGGGGAAAGGGAGTTGTTTCGATTTGGTGCGTGTGTTCAGATACGCCGAATTGAGGGCTGCGGGCCAATATCCGCTGGCAATTCGTTCCGCGCTTGTTATTTTTGGGCCAATGTCCGACGCGGCTGCGCCAGCCCAGATGCCTTCAAAGGCAAACGTTTTTCTCCGCCGGTTGATCACCTCGGCGGTTCTCTGGACGGTCATCATCGCGGCGCTGTTTTCGACCAGCCCGCTGATTGCCAACGGCGTGTTCATTCTCATCATGGTTTTTCTGGGCCTGACCGGGCTGGCGGAGTTTTACGGGCTGGCGGAGAAGCGCGGGCTGGTCTGCTTCAAATGGTGCGGGCTGTGCGGCGGCCTGCTGTTGATGCTGGGGACTTTTTTGAACCTGACCGGCCACCTCGGCACGTCGGGTTCTCCGGCGCGGGTGAACGATTTTGAAACGGGTTTCATCATCCTGTTCGTGCTCGGTTTGTGCGTGCGGCAATTTGTTTCGCGCGGCAGCACGGCCGGCATTGCGGCCATTTCCGCGACGTTGTTCGGCCTGATGTATGTGCCGTGGCTGCTGGACTTCGTCCAGAAAATCAATTTTTTCCCCGGCATCGGCGACGGCGGGAAATTTTACGTGCTGTATTTCATTCTGGTGACGAAGTTCAGCGACACCGGCGCGTATGCCGTCGGCTCGCTCATTGGCCGGCACAAGATGATTCCGCGCATCAGCCCCGGCAAAACGTGGGAGGGTTTCGGCGGCGCGATTCTGGTTTCGACGGCAGCGAGCGTGACGTTCGCGCATTTTTTCGGCGCGAAAATGATTGGAATGAATCTTCTTCATGCGGTGATTCTCGGAATTGTTTTGAGCATCACGGCGGTCATCGGCGATTTGATTGAATCGCTGTTCAAACGGGAGGCGGGCGTGAAGGATTCGGGCCGGTTGATTCCCGGCATCGGCGGCATTCTGGATTTGCTGGACAGTCTTTTGTTTAACGCGCCCATCATGTATTTGTATTTGCGGCACATTTTAACACATCCGTGATTATTTATGATTTACGATTTATGATTGATGATTTTAACGGCAAGACTCGCGCACTCCTGACCAATCATAAATCGTAGATCATAAATCATAAATGAAGAACGTGGTTTTACTCGGTTCGACCGGCTCCATCGGCACCAGCACCGTCAAGGTGGCGGAGGATTTGCCGGACCGCATCCGGCTGCTCGGTCTGGCCGCCGGCAACAACGCCGAATTGCTGCTCAATCAGGCGCGCAAGCACCGGCCCGAAGCGATTTGCATCAACGACCCGGAAAAGGCCCGCGAACTGGAAGGCGCCGGCGGAACGGCCATGCGGGTTTATTCCGGCGAGGACGGTTTGATCAAGCTGGCCACGCTGCCGGGGGCGGACATTGTGCTCATCGCCATCGTCGGCACGGCGGGACTGAAACCGGCGCTGGCGGCCATTCGCGCGGGCAAGGACATCGCCATCGCCTCGAAGGAAATTCTCGTCATGGCCGGCGAAATCGTGATGCGCGAGGCGCGCAAACACGGCGTGCGCGTGCTGGCGGTGGACAGCGAACACTCGGCGATTTTTCAATGTCTCGACGGCAAACCTACCGGTTCCGTCCGCAAACTCTGGCTGACGGCCTCCGGCGGGCCGTTTCGTGACGCGCAAAAGTGGCCGAAGGAAAAATTTACCGAGATCACGGTCGAGCACGCGCTGAAACATCCGTCGTGGGTCATGGGCCGGAAGATCACGATTGATTCGGCGACGCTGTTCAACAAGGGTTTGGAAATGATTGAGGCGCGCTGGCTGTTCGACATCGGCATCGAACGCGTGGGCGTGCTGGTGCATCCGCAAAGCATCGTCCACTCGCTGGTGGAGTTCGTGGACGGCGCGATGCTGGCGCAGCTTTCGACGCCGGACATGTGCCTGCCGATTCAATACGCGCTGACGTATCCGGACCGCGCGCCGAGCGAGCGCGTGCAGACCGATTTCGCGAAACTCGGCAGCCTCACGTTTGAAGAGCCGGACGAGGAGCGGTTTCCGGCGCTGGCGCTGGCGCGCCGGGCAGGGGAGGCGGGCGGGACGCTGCCGGCGGTGTTGAACGCGGCGAACGAAGTGGCGGTCGAAGCGTTCGTGAATCGCAAAATCAATTTCCCGCAAATCACGGAAACGGTCCGGCGCGTGATGGACGCGCACAAAGTCGTTGCGCATCCGACGCTGGAGCAGATTTTGGAGGCGGACGCCTGGGCGCGGCGGGAGGCGATGAGCGCACCTGGACATTGCAACGGAACGCAGCATTCATGCGGCAGCGGGCCCGCGTGATGGAATGCCCTGCCGGATAAATCCGGCGTTCCTTCCAAAACGATGCAACTTTGCCTGTCGCAGTGTCCCGGGCGTGTTGCCCAAATCGAACCGGAGCGCGGACAGTCCCGCATTGCGGGATCCGCGCATTGCGAACATCTTTGAAGACCTTCAAAACCCTGGCAAATGGATCACGCGGACTCAGCGGTTGGTTTGTAGAAACCTTTTTCGTGGGCGGGCGTCCAACAGTGTATGAAACAGGCAAAGAGTGATCGCGCCCAACTTCCCGTCATTGAGCAAGTCATTGATCTGGCCATGGGTTTGAGCCGGCCGCATCTGGCCGATTACGGTGCGAACCGCAGTCGGCACGACTTTACGCAACGGCAACTGATGACCTGCCTGGTTTTGCGGGCTTATCTCAAGACGACGTATCGTGGGGTTCTGGAATGGTTGGCGGTCAGCGCCACATTGCGGGAGCGATTGGGACTGACCGACAAACTGCCCCACTTCACGACGCTGCAGAAGTTCAGCGCCCGTAGCAACGTGGTGGCCATTGCCCAGCAGTTGATCGCCCGGATCGGGCAAGCGGCGGCTCAGCAAGAACCGGCACCCACGGCGGCGGCCATGGACGCCACGGGACTGGCCGGCAGCACGGCCAGCGAATACTTTCGCCACCGGAGCGGAAGCCAGTGCCACCAATGGGTGAAGGTGTCGGTGGTGGTGCTCTGCACGAGTCTGTTGCCGGTAGGAATGGTGGTGAGCCTTGGACCGAGCAATGACCGCACCCAAGCCGAGGCCTTGTTGACTCAAGCTCAAGCGGTGTCGCGTCCGACCACACTCTATGCCGACGGCGGTTATGCCCTCCGCCGTTAGGCGAGCCGGCTGCTGCACGGATGTTTTCAACAGAGCAACTCAGCGGTCCGCGCCCCGGGCCTTTGGGCAACACGCCCTCCCGTTGCGCCCGGAGGCGTTGGAGTTCAAACTTTAGTTTGTCGGGCTTGCGGAACACGCTGACCCGGGCTGCGCCGGAGGCTTCGCCGAGGCGTGAGCGTGAATTCCAACGAGTCGGTGATTGCGGTAAATGTTTCCGCTGGTATAGTTACTCCGCCTTAAGATGACTGTTTTGAGATATATTTTCGTCGTGCTGGAGGTGTTGCTGCTTTTCAACCTCCTGATCGGCGTCCATGAACTGGGACATTTTCTCGCTGCGAAATGGCGCGGCTTGAAAATTGACCGCTTCGCCATCTGGTTCGGCAAACCGATTTGGAAACGGAAAATCGGCGGTGTCGAATACGTGCTGGGCTGCGTCCCGGCCGGCGGCTACGTCGCGCTGCCGCAAATGGCGACGATGGAGGCCATTGAGGGCAAGAGCGAAACGCCTGTGGAACAACTGCCGAACGTTTCCGCGCTGGACAAAATCATTGTTGCGTTCGCCGGACCGTTGTTCAGCTTTTTGCTGGCCATCGCGTTCGCGTTTGTCGTTTGGGGTGTGGGCCGGCCGAGCAATGAGACGGACAACACGACGACCATTGGATGGGCGGATCCGTCCGGGCCGGCGTGGAAGGCGGGTTTGCGGCCGGGCGACACGATTTTGCAAATTGACGGCCATCCGGTGAACCATTTTTTCCCGACGGCCTCAGGCGGGCTTCACCAAGGGCTGCAGGACAGCATAAATTGGCGCATCATCACCAGCGAAGGCACGAACATCGCCATCAAATACCTTCGGAGCGGCCAGGAGCAGATGGCTTACGCGACCCCGTATCATCGCCCGACCGAGTGGTATGAACGCAAGGCGTTGCGCCAGGTTCTTATTGCACCCGCGATGAAAGCCGTCGTTGACGAAGTGGCGAGCAACAGCCCGGCGGCGCTGGCTGGTTTGACCAACGGGGATGAAATCATCGCCTTGAACGGCCAGAAAATTTACAGCCCAATGGCCGTCGTTTCAGCCGAGGATGCGATGAGCAATGGTCCGGTGAAACCGCTCGCGTTGAGCATTCGCCATGACAATCAAGTCTTCGACCGCACGCTGCTCGCCGTCAGACCGGTCCAGCCGGCCAACAGCAACCCGTCGCTCGGCATTCTGGTGTGGGGTGAAGAAACCAATTTCATGCTGGTTCACCCCGGTCCTTTGGAACAAATCAAGGCCAGCGTCGGCCAGATTTACGGGACGATTCACGCGCTTTTTGCGCATAAGAGCGAAATCGGGGTGCAACAACTCGGTGGCGCGGTGATGATCATCCGGGTTTACAGCAACCTCTTTGAAAGCGACGACGGCTGGCGGCGCGTGCTGTGGTTCAGTGTCATTCTCAACGTGAACCTCGCCTTGATCAATCTCCTGCCTTTGCCCGTGCTCGACGGCGGACATATTTTGCTGTCGCTGCTCGAAGTCGTCCGCCGCCGGCCCGTCAGCGCCAAGTTCCTGAACAGCATCCAGACCGGCTTTGCAGTTCTGATCATCAGCTTCATGGTTTATATTGCGTTTTTCGACACCGGTGATTGGTTGCGCAGCGCACGTGACAATCACGATGTGCCCTTTGTCTTTGCCCCCCACAGATGAAGAATTTTCACATGCGCTACTGCGAATCACCGTATTTTTATCAGCGGCGGAAAACGCGCGAGGTCGTCATCGGCGATCCGAAAAACGGCGGGGTCATCATCGGCGGCGGGCATCCGGTCGTGATGCAATCCATGCTCACCTGCGACACGATGGACACCGCCGAGTGCGTCAGGCAGACGCTTGAACTCGTCGCCGCCGGTTGTCAGCTCGTCCGCATCACCGCGCCGACCGTAAAGGATGCGGCGAATCTGCAAAACATTGTCCGTGAATTGCGCGCGCAAAACTGCCCCGTGCCGATTGTCGCCGACATCCATTTCAAACCCGAGGCGGCGATGGAGGCGGTGAAATGGGTCGAGGTCGTGCGCGTGAATCCCGGCAATTACGCCGATTCCAAGAAATTTGCGACCAAGGAATACACGGACGAGCAATACGCCGCCGAATTGAAGCGCATCGAGGAAAAATTTGCGCCGCTCGTGCTCGAAGCCGGGCGATTGAAACGCTGCCTCCGCATCGGCACAAATCACGGCTCGCTTTCCGACCGCATCATGAATCGTTACGGCGACACGCCGCTGGGCATGGTCGAGAGCGCGCTGGAATTCGCCCGCATCTGCCGCCAGCACGACTTTCACAACTTCAAGTTCTCGATGAAGTCGTCCAATCCCAAGGTGATGATTGAATGCTATCGCCTGCTCGTCGCGCGGCTGGAGCAGGAAGGACCGGATTGGAATTATCCGATTCACCTCGGCGTGACCGAGGCGGGCGAGGGCGAGGATGGCCGCATCAAGTCCGCCATCGGCATCGGCTCGCTGCTGTGCGACGGCTTGGGCGATACGATTCGCGTTTCGCTCACGGAAGATTCGCCGCGGGAGATAGAGGTCTGCCGCGATTTGCTGGCGCAGGTTCCTTTTTTAATCGTTGAATCGTTGAATCGTGAAAACGTTGAAGCGGGAATACGCTTCAACGCTTCAACGCTTCAACGCTTTAACGGTTTAACTTTTCCTTTCGATCCTTTTCATTTTGAGCGCCGCGAGACGCCGGAAATCGAACTCGCTGATGGCGTCAAATGCGGCGGCGAACAACTCATCCGGGTTGTGGTGACCAAAGCCGCCTGGGACAAGGTTGCACCGAAGATTCGTCCCAAGGACGACGTGAAGCCGGAGGCGATTTACGAAGACCTCAATGTTGCCGAGATTGACCCGACGCAGGATTTTGAAATCAATTGCGAGACCCAGCTTGTCACGGTGAAGGACAGTGTGAAGCTGCCGGCCATTACTGCCTTCCGTCTGCTCGCGGCGAAGCTCAAACGGCTTGGCCGCAACAATCCGATTTTGCTGAAGGACTGGCTTGTTGGAGTTCAGCCTTCAGGCTGTCCGGACAAGCTAAAGCTTGAACTCCAACCGGAGCCGAAGATTGCCCTGCTCCGCGCGTCGGTCGTCATTGGCTCATTGCTCGCGGACGGCATCGGTGATGCGATTTTAATTCGAGGCGAGGCGGGTGGAGGGCAAAGCTTGCGGCTGGCTTATAACATTCTCCAAGCCGCCGGTTGTCGCAGCTTCAAGACCGATTATGTCGCGTGCCCGTCGTGCGGGCGGACGCTGTTCAATCTCCAGACCGTGACGGCGCGCATCAAGGCGCGGACGGAGCATCTCAAGGGCGTGAAGATAGCCATCATGGGCTGCATTGTGAACGGCCCCGGCGAAATGGCGGACGCGGACTTTGGCTACGTGGGCGGGGCGCCGGGCAAGATCAACCTTTACGTCGGCAAGCAGGCCATCAAGTTCAACATCCCCGAAGCCGAGGCTGTGGAACGCCTCGTGGACCTCATCAAGGAACACAACAAGTGGGTCGAGCCGGAAATGGTGAATGCCTGATTCGAGAAACCATCAACTAATTGCTTTATTTAGATCAATGGTAACCGCGTATTCATATTGCCCGAGCGCGGGTTCTGCAAATCTACCGATACCGGTTACCTTCTCGCCAACTTGCTTGATATCAAGTGTGAATCCACCTTGGTTTGTGCCACTAATCGAACCTGTCCAGTAACCAGAAATATCGGCTGTCTTCATAATTCAATTGCGTTGGACTTTATCTTTGAGTTTCCGGTGCGTCGAGCGGAAATTAAATCAGCTCCGTCAGGAGCGAAATCTTTTTAGCCGGACGATTCCATTAAAATCCCAAGCTCCGTTGACATCAATCTTCCCGAAGTGGAATAACGCGGCAAACTCGTTCGATTCCCCGCTCGGTAATACCGGGATGCGCACGCGAGATCAATTCTCCAAGAATATCCAACCGCTGTTCCGGCGTGAGTGATTGATAAAATTCCCGGTCGGCCTTGCCGGCTTCGGCAAAGGAACTGAATTTGCGGGCGACTTTTTCCACACCCAAAGTGTATCATTTGCCCGTGATGGTTGACAGGAAATTTTAACAGCGTTGCAATGCCCGGGTTGGGAATGCGCGCCATCGGCTGCGGCGCGATGGGGCTGAAAATTTACCTCTTCCCGTCCAAAACCTCATGCAGCGTGTGAAGCATGGTTTCGGTGGTGTAAGGCTTGGGAATGAAATACCGGACACCCGCCCTGGTTGCCGCGGCCTCGTAACCGTCAAGAGCCAGACCGCTGGAACCGACGATTTTGATTTCCGGATTAACGGCTTTGAGCGCGGCAATGGTCGCAGGACCATCCATGACCGGCATGACCATGTCGGTGATGACCACGTCTATTTCGTTCCGGCGGGGCTGGTAGAGGGAGAGCGCTTCGGCGCCATCGGCGGCGAGCAGGGCGCGGTAGCCGAACCGTTCCAGCACTTTCTGCGCAAGCTCGCGGATGGGTTCCTCGTCATCCACGACCAGCACCAGTTCGTTGTGGCCGCGCGGCAGCCGGGCTTCCCCCGTGACCGCCTTTTCCACGGCAACCTGCGTGGTGTTGGCCGGGAGATAGACCTTGAATATGCTGCCCCGGCCCGGCTCGCTGTAATAGTTGATGAAACCGCCGTGGCTCTTGACTATGCCCAGAGTCGTGGACAAACCCAGCCCGGTGCCCTTGCCGGGTTCCTTGGTGGTAAAGAAGGGATCGAAAATTTTGTCCTGAATTTCCTTTGGAATGCCCGTGCCGGTGTCCACCACTTTTAGAAGCACATACGGACCGGGCCTGGCTTCGGGATTCAGGCCGGCATAAACTTCATCGAGGATGGCATTCTCCATGTGAACGGACAGCTTCCCCCCCTTGGGCATGGCGTCACGCGCGTTGACACAGAGATTCAACAGGACCTGCTGGAGCTGCGTCGGGTCGCCGATGATGTTCCAGAGGTCATCGCAAGAGTGGAGTTCAAACCCGACCGATTTGGGGAAGGTTTCACGGACGATCTGCCTGATTTCGTGGGCGATGTGTTTGGGGTGGACCGTGATGCGTTCGCCGGCGACACCGCGTCCGAAAGCCAGCACTTGTTTGACGAGGCTTGCGCCGCGACGAACGTTGGCCTCCATGCTGTTCAGCATTTTTTGGCCGTCGGCGTCCAAATTTTTTTCCTTCAATAGCTGGACCGAAAGAAGGAGGGGGGTCAGCACGTTGTTGAGGTCGTGGGCGATGCCGCCTGCGATCGTGCCGATGCTTTCCATGCGTTGGGAACGCAGGAGCTGGGCCTCCATTTTTTTCCTTTCGGTGATGTCGTTGAAAATGAGCAGCAGGTGGGATTCGCCGTCCTGAACGAAGGGGCTGAAGTGGCACACGAGCCAGACTTCCTGGCCAAACGTGCTGACGAAGTGAGGCTCGGATTGCCGCGGCTTTCCCGTGGTCAGGACTTCTTCCGCGACCTGGAGCATGCCCGAGTCGCGCCAGGACGCGATTTGCCGGAAATTCTGGGCCAAAAGCTGGGGCACGGCGGCCTTGAGTGTCCGCGCGGCGGATTCGTTCGCCAGCACGCACTGGCCGGACGCCTTGAAGACGATAATCCCCACCGGAGCGTCCGAGACGATTTTCCGGTTGAAGTCGAACGTTTCCATCAATTGCCGCTCCACCTCCTTGCGCTTGGTGATGTCCTGAAGCGTGGAGCGGATGCCGGTAACGCGCCCGGCGTCATCGTGAAGCATCCGGTTCTCGATCAGGACCGGGAGCAAGGTTCCATCCTTTCGCCGGTAGTTTCGTTCCACCACCTCGGTCGCGGGTGTTTTTCCCGCCAGCCTGACCATGACCGCTTTCCGGGCTGTCTCCTGTTCGGCCACGAACTCCCAAACCGAATGCCCCATCATTTCTTCGGCGGCATATCCCAGCATGGCCAACTCAGTGCGATTGACCCTTATGATAAGTCCCGCCTCATTCAACTCATGATAACCCACGGGGGCGTCTTCAAACAACGACTCAAACCGCATTTTGCCCTCTTTGAGCATTTGGCGGGATTTGACTAATTCGTCCTCCACACCCTTGCGTTGAGAAATGAGAAAAGCCATCAGCCACTGCACGCCAACACCCATGAGACGGCTGACGAATGCCAGATAAAGATCAATCCCCGGAGGCGAAAGAAAGAACCCGGCCAGCGTCAGCGCCGAGAAAATGGCGGCGAGCGCGTAGGGAAAAAACCGGCCGCCGACGTAAACCGACATCAGCAGGGGAATAAAATACCAAATCCAGTCGGCGACGCCGAGTGGCGTCAACCAATCGAGAACGAATCCCGCGGCGGCCAGAACAGCTATTGCCACAAAAACAACCGTCTTATTATTTCCACGGAAAGTCATAAACCAAACCACGACGCCTGAGCATTAACCGTTAGATATGAAGCATTTAAGATGCCCAAACAGGCGAACGCCCATCTTCTCAACCCGTTCATAATCAGTTCATTATAGTGGCAGGCAGGGATGGTAAACAGGCCTTTCCGTGCGTGGGGCGGCTGCCATTAGTTCTTTTACTTAAATGGTTTGAAAAAATTCTGGTGATGCCTCCGCTAATTTTCCCCGAAGCCGCCCAAAAGAAGAATGCCAATGAACGCGACCGATAACACTTGCCAATTCCTTTAATTTGCCTAAAGTGCCCGACCGCTTTTCAATTATGCATTTGAATGATTTGAACGTTTTTTTGGCGCAGGCGCCCGCTTCGGCGCCGGCACAGCCGCCACAACCGACCGGTGTGCAGTCACTCTTTGCCAGCCCCATCATGCTGCTGGTTTTGATGGGGGTGATGATGTATTTTCTCCTGTTCCGCCCGCAGCAGCAGCGCGCCAAGCAGCAGGCCCGGCTCCTCGCCACCCTCAAGTCCGGCGACAAGGTCGTCACTTCCAGCGGCATTATTGGCGTCGTCATCACGGTGAAGGACAAGACTGTTTCGCTCCGTTCCGCCGATGCCAAAATGGAAGTCACCAAATCCTCCGTGACGGAGATCCTCGAAAGCAGCGACACCTCCGCATCCTGAACCGGCCATGAGAAGAAACAATTTTGGGAGATTCATCCTCGTCATCTGCATCATCCTCTGGGCGCTTTACGAAGTTTATCCGCCCACCTCTCGCAATTTGGTGCAGGAGTTTTCGCGGCGCGCGGAAAACAGGGACGCGGCGTTCACGAACATTCTGGCGCGCGCCGAACTGCTGCAAAAGACCGGGACAAACACCGAGTTCGCGTGCCTGCAGGCGGCCGCCGCCACGAACGATCTCCAGCCGTATTTCACGTTTGTCAACGCGAAGGACCAGCTTTACCCGAACACGTTCATCCTGAACCAGCTTCAGCGCGATGCGTCGGGCCGGATCAAGCTCGGCCTCGATTTGCAGGGCGGCACGTCGTTCCTCGTCGAGATGGACACGAACGTGCTTTACGCCGACACCAACAACGTGCAGTCGCGGTCGGATTTGACCAGCGCGGCGCTGTCGCAGGCGGTGGAAGTGCTGCGCAAACGCATTGACCGTTTTGGCGTGGCCGAGCCGGTCATCCAATCCGCCGGCGGCAACAAAATCCTCATTCAGTTGCCGGGCCTGTCGCCGTCCGACAAGGAAAGCGCCAAGACACAAATTCAAAAGACCGCGTATCTCGAATTCCGGATGGTGAGGGACGACAGCGACGAAATCATCAAGAACAACGAACCGATTCCACCGGGTTACGTCCTGCTCAAGCACATCGTGCCGCAACCCGGCGGAGCGTTGCCGAAAACCGAGCAGGCCGTCGTGAACAAAAAGCCGGTGAACGGCCTGTATGGCGACATCGTTAAAAGCTCGATGGTCGTGCGCGGCAACCTGGGCGAACCGCAGATTGAATTCATGCTGACCGACGATGGCGCGAAGAAATTCGCCAAGACGACGCGGGATAACGTTGGCCACCGGATGGCGATTGTTTTGGACGGCGAACTGTATTCCGCGCCGAACATCCAAAGCCCGATAGAAGGCGGCAGCGGCGAAATTACCGGCTCGTTCACCCTCGAAGAGGCGCAGGAACTGGCGAACGTCCTGCAAAATCCGCTTAAAGCGCCGTTGAAGATTGATTTTATCAATGATGTTGACCCGACCCTTGGCAAGGACTCGATCCGCAGTGGCATCCACGCGTCCATTTACGGCGTTGTGTTCGTGTCCGCATTCATGCTGATTTACTACCTTGTCGCCGGGCTGGCGGCGAATGTCGCGCTCATCACCAACATCATCATCCTGCTCGGCGTCATGTGTTCCATTGGTGCGACGTTCACGTTGCCGGGCATTGCGGGCGGCGTGCTCACCGTCGGCATGGCGGTGGACGCCAACGTGCTGATTTATGAGCGCATTCGCGAGGAGCTCGCCAAGGGCAAGTCGCTGCGCGGCGCGATTGACGCCGGCTACGCCCGCGCCTTTGGCACCATTTTTGACTCGCACGTCACGACCCTCATTTCGTCCATCATCCTGATTTTCATGGGCACGGGCGAAATCAAGGGCTTCGGTGTCACGCTCACCATCGGCGTGGCGGCGAGCCTGTTCACCGCGCTGGTGGTGACGCGGCTGATATTCAACTGGCTGCAGGACCGCAACTGGCTGAAATCGCTCCCGATGCTGCACATCATCCGGAGCGCCAAGATCAATTTTATGAAGGCGGCGACGCCCTTGTCCATCATCACCTGGGCGTTTGTCGTTTTGTCGCTCGGTTACGGCGGTTTTGCCCGTGGCGACAAACTTTTCGGCGTGGACTTTTTGGGCGGTGACAGCACGATTTTCAGTTTCAGCCAAAAAATCGGCGTGGATCAAATCCGTTCCGCCATTACCACCATCGGCGAAAAGGACGCGCAAATTCAATACCAAAAGGATGCCAGTGGCGGCACAGAAACGCTGCGGGTGACCACGTCCGCCGGTTCGGCGGGGAAGGTGGTGCAAACGCTCGCCAGCCAGTTTCCGCAGGCGAGCTTCAGGTCCATCGGCCAGCAGGAAGTCGGCGCGACGGTGGGCAAGGCCATCCGGAACTCGGCCATCGCCGCCTGCCTGCTGTCCATGTTCGGCATTCTGGTCTATGTCGCGTTCCGTTATGAATTTTCCTTCGCGGTCGGCGCGATTGTCGGGGTGATCCACGACGTGCTTCTGGCCATCGGCTGCTATTGCATTGCCAATGTTGTTTCGGGGCGTGAATTCAATGCCACGGTGGTCGCCGCTTTGCTGACCATCATCGGCTTTTCGCTCAATGACAAGGTCGTCATCTTCGACCGTATCCGGGAGAATTTGAAACTGGGCGTGCGCGGCACGTTCCGCGAAGTCATCAACCAGGCGCTGAACCAGACGTTGAGCCGCACCATCATCACCAGCGGGACGGTGCTGATTGCCACGCTCTGCCTGTTCATCTGGGGCGGCGGCGTCATCAACGACTTTGCCTTCACGTTTCTCGTTGGCATCCTCACCGGCACGTATTCGAGCATCTTCATTTCCAGCGCGTTCGTGTTGTGGTGGCACAAGGGCGAGCGCCCGAACATCGGCGCGTCGCAGGTGACGATGCAGGGCGCCGCGCCGGCAAAGACCTGAGAAAATTTATGATTTATGATTTGGGATTTATGATTGATGATTGCCCGGCGACGAACCGAAGCGCCGGCAAATCGCAAATCATAAATCATCAATCATAAATGAGCCCGATCGCAATCACCCCCTGGCACTGGATCGGTTTCACCCTCTGCGTGCTTTTCTTTCTGGCGCTGGACCTCGGTCTGTTTCACCGCCGCGCGCGCGCCGTCCAATTCAGGGAAGCGCTGGCGTGGAGCGCGGTTTGGATCGCGCTGTCGCTCCTGTTTGCCGTGGCGTTGGGGCACTGGCGCGGGCGGGAGGAAGCCGTTGAATTCGTCACCGGCTATGTCATCGAATTTTCGTTGTCGCTGGACAATATTTTTGTAATCGCGCTCCTGTTCGCGTATTTTCGCGTGCCGGAGGAAGCCCGGCATCGCCTGCTTTTTTGGGGCATTCTCGGCGCGCTCGTCATGCGGGGCGCGATGATTGCGCTCGGCGTGACGCTCATCCAGAGTTACAATTGGATTCTTTACGTCCTCGGCGTTTTTCTCGTTTTCACCGGCGGCCGGATGCTTCTGGCCGGCAATGAAAAGGCGCAGCCGGAAAAAAGTTTTGCCATCCGGCTCGCGCGCCGGGTTTTCCCCGCGGCAACCAATGCCGATGGCCGGAATCACACGGCTTCGCCGGGCGGGATTGGCCGGTTCGCGCCTGCGCCGCTGCTCCTCGTGCTGGCGTTGGTGGAAATCACCGACCTGATTTTTGCGCTGGATTCCATCCCGGCGGTCTTTTCCATCACGCGCAATGCCTTCATCGTTTTTACGTCCAACGTCTTTGCCATCCTGGGCCTGCGCTCGCTGTATTTCGTGCTCGTCGGCGCCATCAATTATTTCCGTCATTTGAAAACCGGCCTTTCCGTGGTGCTGGTCTTCGTCGGCGTGAAAATGCTGCTCGATCCGCACGGGTCTGAACCGAAATGGTTCCAGCTCGAAATTCCCACGGGCGTTTCGCTGCTGACCGTGGCCGGCATCTTTTTGATTTCCATCGCGTTGTCTGTCACCGCCGCAAGACGTGAAAAGGTTGAAGCGTTGAAGCGTTGAAGCGTGGAATAGATTTGCCTTGCAGCGCTTCAACGCTTTAACTCTTTAACGCTTCAACGAACGCAAAATGAAATATCGCTGGTCGCTCGCGCCGCCGCAACCGTTGCTGGCCGGCCAGTTGGCGTCGCAACTCAAAATATCGCCACTGCTCGCCCAATGCCTGCTCAATCGCGGTTTCAGCGAGCCTTCCGCCATCGCGGATTTTCTCGAGCCGCGGCTGAAAAATCTCGCCGACCCGTTCCGGTTGCCGGACATGGCCGCCGCCGTTGACCGGCTGCTGCTCGCGCGCGAACGAGGCGAACCGCTCGTCATCTTCGGCGATTACGACGTGGATGGCGTCACCTCGACCGCGTTGCTGCTTGAAGTTTTGCGTCCGCTCGGCTGGCGGGTGGATTTTTACCTGCCCCATCGCATGGACGAAGGTTACGGACTGAGCCAGGACGCCGTTGAAAATTGTCTCAGGAAATTTTCCGCCTCCGTCCCGCCAGGCGGGACTCCCGGCGCGACAAGCCCGGCCAAATTGCTCCTCGCAGTGGATTGCGGTTCCACCGCCGTGGAAACCATCCGCTGGTTGCGTGTGCGCGGCGTGGAAGTCATCGTGCTCGACCACCATCAGGTTTCCCATCCGGCGCCCGAAGCGGTTGCGCTCGTCAATCCACAGGTCCAACTCCGAATTCCGAATTCCGAACTCCGAAATGCATCCACCGAGCTGTGTTCGGCCGGCCTGGCTTTCAAGCTGGCGCACGCCTTGATCAAGCGGGGACGCGAAATTGGTTTGCCTGGCGCGGTCGAATTTGATTTGCGGCCGCTGCTCGATTTGGTCGCGCTGGGCACGATTGCCGATCTCGTGCCGCTCACCGGCGAAAATCGCATTCTCGTTTCCACCGGACTGGAACGATTGAACCAAACCCAACGGCCGGGCCTGATCGCTTTGAAGAAAGTCGCCGAATCACCCGCGCCCATCGGCACTTATGAAGCCGGCTTTCAACTCGCGCCGCGCCTGAATGCCGCCGGCCGGCTCGAAACCGCCGCGGATTCGCTGGAACTTTTGCTCGCGCGCGATTTGGCCGAAGCCATGCCGCTGGCGCAAAAACTCGACGCGCGCAACCGCGAACGGCAAAAAATCGAGCGCGGCATCGCCGGGGAAGTCATCGGCGCCGTGCGGGCGAAATTCAATCCGCAGACGGATTTCGTCATCGTGGAAGGCCAGTTGCTCTGGCACATTGGCGTGGTGGGCATCGTGGCGTCGCGGGTGTTGCAGGCATTTTACCGCCCCACCATCATCCTGGGCGGCGAGGGCGGCGAATGGCGCGGTTCGGGCCGCAGCATCGCCGGTTTCGATCTGGCCGCCGCGTTGCGGGATTGCGACGGTTTGCTCGTTCGCCACGGCGGACACGCGATGGCGGCGGGCTTGAGCATTCAACCGGACAAAATTGACCTGCTGCGGCAACGCTTGAACGAACTCGCGCGCCGCGCGTTGAAACCGGAGGATTTGCAGCCGCCATTGCGTCTCGACGCGGAGGTCGGGCTGGACGAAATCACCCTGGAATCGCTCGGCCAACTGGCGCGCTTGAAGCCGACGGGGCAGGGGAATCCGCCGGTGCAATTTTGCGCGCGCAATCTGGTCCACCAGCGTCCCCTCCAACGCATCGGCGCAGGCAAGCAGCACGTGAAAATGTGGGTGACGGACACGCCTTCGCCGCATGGCGGCTACGGCGCTGCAGGCGGCGCGGTGTTGGAAGCGGTTTGGTGGAATGGCGGCGACAAATCGTTGCCCGTCGGGAAATTTGACATGGCGTTTGCACCGCAGGTGAACGAATTCAACCAAAAGCGCGCGGTCCAGTTGAAGGTTTTGGATTGGAGTCCAACGGGGAATTGACGAGGCAAAACTTCCGGCGCACACTCGCCGCATGGCAAAAAAGGCTTCCGGCACAATCGGAGGGGCGAGTTCCACGAGTCCCCAATCAGAAAAGCCCGCGGCAAAAACTGTAGCGTCGAGCCTGCGGCTCGAAAAATCGGCGCGAGCCGATGAAAAATCCGGCCACAGGCCGGACGCTACACGCCAAAATTCTCCCTCGCCCATCGGATGGGAGAGGGATCAAGGGAGAGGGTCGTCCATCCTCCCTCCTCGACACCCGCGTCATTTATTGCGGCGACAATCTGGAACTGATGGCGCAAATGCAGAAGGAAGAAGGCAGAATGATGAACCGGCACGCTTCCCGATTCTGCATTCTTCATTCATCCTTCTAAATTTCCCCGTGGCCGCCAGCCACTACGTCAAGGTCATGCGAACTTTTGGCGAAAATAATTTTCAACCGGCCGATTTTCTGCCATCTTAACCATAGAAATGGTCAGCAATCTTTTCAACGAACGAATTCATGTTGCGGAAACGTTTTCCGACGATGAACGGCTCGTTTTGATCTGCGACGATGCCTTGAAATGTGCGAAAAGCCTGCCGACGAACTTCTTTTCCCTCATCATCACTTCACCGCCCTATAATTTGGGAAAAGAATACGAGCAACGTTCCTCGTTGCGAAATTATCTCGCTCAACAAAAGCCGCTGGTTCACGAGTTGAAACGCGCGTTAAAACACAACGGCAGTCTTTGCTGGCAGGTTGGCAATTACGTCGAAGACGGCGAGGTCTTTCCACTGGACATTTATTACTACGATCTGTTCAAGAGCGAAGGATTGAAACTCCGCAACCGGATAATCTGGCATTTTGAACACGGACTTCATTGCAGTCTGCGTTTCTCCGGGCGTTACGAAACCCTCCTTTGGTTCACCAAGTCGGACGATTACCTTTTTCACCTCGACCCTGTGCGTGTCCCGGCAAAATATCCCGGCAAGCTCCACTTCAAAGGCGAGAAGCGCGGTTGTCGTCTGGCTAATAATTGATTCGTTTTATGCCGAACCTTGAGAAACCGAAACTGCTTGCTGAACTGAAAGCTCGCTACGGTTCGATTCGGAAACTCGATGCGAGCCAGTCTTTGTTTGAACTTGGTGATGGCGCGATGCGACTCTATTTGCGCTATTCAAAACTTCATAAGCGGAATGAAGCTTTCTTTGGATTACGCAAAGAAGACCTGCAACAATTGGAGGGAATGCCTGCAGTTATCTGTTTCCTTTGGGACGGCCAATCAGAACCACTCTTTGTTCCTTTTTCTGAATACGAAGAGGTCTTTCAGACATGTTCACCCGCACGAGATGGCCAATACAAAGTGATGGTTTATCCCGAAAAAGATGAGACTGAAATCTATATTCCCAAAGCCGGCCGATTTAATGGTGAGAGTTATTACGGCTATCAAGTCTTGGACGGATTGATAGATGATGCCCGGCTGAAGAACATCCCTGACTTTTCACACAGCCAGATACAAACGCTCATCGGTGCGGTTGGCGTGAGCAAGGGTTTCGATATTTGGGTTCCGCCAAAAGATCGTGTCACTCTGGATTGGTCACTGACGGATACATTCAAATGCCGCCGCGATATTCCCGCCAGCTTTGAGTCGATCAAGGGTATTCTTCAGGAAGTGGATGTTGTTTGGATTCATCCGGGATCAAGCGACTTGAAGGTTCTCTTTGAAGTTGAACACTCGACACCGATTTATTCGGGATTGTTACGGTTTAATGATGTTCATTTGGTCGCGCCCAAGGGCATTTCGCGATTCACGATTGTCTCGAATGATGTGCGGCGCTCGCTCTTTGTGCGACAGATTAACAGACCAACTTTCCGCACAAGTGGCCTTAGCGAGCTATGCACATTCATGGAATACGCGAACATCTATGGTTGGTTTAATCGTATCGCAGGCAAACAAAAATTATGATTACTAAACATTCACCAAAAAAAATTGTTTGGACCGTTGTTGAGGTCAACAGCGGAGTCCCAGTCACGGTTGAGACATTTAATGAATCGATGCCTGCTCGACGCCGAGCAAGCTACTTACGGCGCAATGCCAGTCCAAACGATGATGTTGTTGCCGTTTTTTCCTCAATGATTAAAACACCGGCAATGAGGAATTGAATTTTATAAGCCCGGTTACAAGGCCAAGCCGCTTTCCAAAGGCGCATTTCGTGACATGGATTTTGTAAAGGAAGAACTCGGCGTCGAGGTGCAGTTCGGCAAATACGCTTTCATGGTCTATAACGTCTGCGCCAAAATGACGATCTTTCACAAACTTGGCCACATCAACGCCGGGATTGAGATTGTGCCCATCAAACGGTTTGCCGATCAAATGTCCACCGGTGTTTCCTATTTCGAGCAGTTTGTCTGGGACTTGCAACATCGCGGGGTGTCCGACATTGACATCTCCGTTTTAATCATCGGGATTGACGTATGAGTGATTATTCCGACGACGCCTTGCGTGAAATCGAATCGTTTTTCAAGCGCAGCCACAAAGTCATCGTCGCCCTGACCGTGCAGGAAATCCTCGACGAACACATTGCGAAGAAGTTGGTGTGAGAAAATGAACTTACAAGAAACATCAACAGCCGAACTTGTTGAAATTGTCAAACAACAGGCGGAATCATGGCAAAAACCGGACGAAGCAATTTGGAAGGAATTGATGCTGCGCTTTTGTTGGATTGGTTGTCCGAAGGAAGATTCGGGTTTAATCGCCAGTTTGGATTCACTGCTCCGCCTGTTGAATCGTGGCAATACCATGCTCCCGCCAAGAGCGGTAAAAATTGCCGGCGCGGGAATTCCTCCACCGCCGCCATATTATCAAAAAAAAGTTAGCTTGTCGCAAGTGGTCAATAGGTCGTCTGCACAGACCGCAAAGACATCTCCGCCTACAAATCCTGCAATAATTGATATACCAAAATCGTTAGACGAAATCTCGGAAAAAGATCCGTTGCTAAATGATAAAGTTTTGCCACCAAATCGGGATTCTCTTTCTTTGGAAAAGCTCCGCAGCGAATTGACCAGTTCACAGCGAAAATATCTCGATTTGTTCTGGGAACATTATCTAGAATGCGGTCAATGGCCCAAAACTGTCGATTTTCACCGAGATCACGAGATAAAAGATGTCCAAGAAAGCTTAAGAGCGCCGCCCCTAAACGGTAGTATCGTCATGGAACAGAATGGCGGAGGGGATGAGCATTATGAATTAAAGCTTGTTGGAATCCTGTTATGCTCAACATATTGGCCCGGACGTTCACTCCGGGCCAGTAATTAGTCCAAGCCCCAAAGCTTCAGGGTTTTGGCTTTGGACTTTGGACTCCGGGCTTTAGACTGAAAAGATGAACGCCGCAATTCTGGTTGCCGCCGGCAAAGGCTCCCGCATGGGAGCAAAGGTGGACAAACTGTTCCTCGAAGTGGCCGGGCGTCCCGTCATTGCGCACACGTGGCGGCGATTCAACGACGCGAAGTGCATTGGCGAAATCGTTCTGGTCGTGCGCAAGGGAATGCCGGCGGTGTTCGAGGATCTGGCGGCAAAATTCAAATTTCAAAAACCGTTCCGCATCGTCGTGGGCGGCGCGGAACGGCAGGACTCGGTCTGGAACGGTTTGGCGGCGTTGTCGGCGACGGCGGAAATCGTGGCGATTCACGACGCGGCGCGCCCGTGCGTGAGCGAAGAACTGATTGCCGCGACCATCAAACGGGCCGAAGAAACGGGCGCGGCGGTCGCCGCCCAGCCGGTGACGGACACGATCAAAGAATCCACTGATGGCCGGTTGGTGCGGCGCACGCTGGACCGCTCGCGGCTGTGGTCGGTGCAGACACCGCAGACGTTTCGCGTCGAGGTCATCCGCCGGGCATTGGCGGAGGCGCGCCGGCACAAACGGGTGTTCACCGACGACACGGCGGCGTGCGAATTGATCGGCCAGCCGGTCCGGCTCGTTTCACGGGTGGCGCCCAATCCCAAGGTCACTGTGCCCGGCGATCTGCCGTTCATCGAGTCGCTGTTGCGGGACCGGGTTTGAGTTTTTTCGGCAGTTTCTTAATCTCAATTCATAAACGTAATCTTAATCGGCCGGGGGTAGGAGCATGATTAGGAGCAGGATTAAGATTAAGACACAGCATTTTTCTTCAAGCCCGGCTGTTTATGTGATAACCTGCCAGTGTTTATGAAACGTCGCTTGATTTACGGTCTGGTGATTACGGTGCTGGCGGTGAATTTTCTCGTCGGCGCGTGGATTTACCTCGGTTCCGCGCACGCCGCGGAGAAGCACGATGCCATTGATCCGAACCTGGAACTGTTTTCCGACGTGCTCCAAAGAGTGCGCACGGAATACGTGGACGGCCAGAACCTGACGTATCGCGACCTGACCTACGCGGCGGTGAAGGGCATGGTGGAGACGCTCGACCCGCACAGCGAGTTCCTGGACCCCGCCGCCTATCACGATTTGCAGGATGACACGGAAGGGCAGTTCGGCGGACTGGGCCTCTTCGTCACGGTGCGCAGCAACTATGTGACCATCGTCACGCCGATGGAAGACACGCCGGGGTTCCGTGCCGGCATCCTGGCCGGCGACCGCATCATCAAAATCAACGGCGAGGACGCGGTGAAAATGCCATTGGAGGACGCGGTGAAAAAACTGCGCGGCAAGCCGGGCACACGGGTGACGGTGACCATTCAACGCCCGTCATCCGGCCTGGTGAAGAATTTCACGCTCATCCGCGACGTCATCCAGATGAAAATGGTCGAGGACCTCAACGGCAAGGAGGAATTTCCGCTTGGCGACGACAAAATCGGTTACGTCTGCATCACGCAATTCGGCGACAACACCGGCGACGAACTGGAAGCCGCGTTGCGAAAGCTCCGGGCGCAGGGCATGAAGGCGTTGATTCTCGATTTGCGCTGGAACCCGGGCGGGCTGCTCGACGAGGCGGTGAACGTTTGCCAGAAATTTCTTCCGCGCGGCCAGTTGGTGGTTTCCACCGAGGGCCGCACCCTGGTCGAGAAATTTTTCGCGCGGGGCGACGGCGATGAATTGCACGGCATGCCGATCGTGGTGCTCGTCAACTTGAGCAGCGCCAGCGCGTCGGAAATCGTCACCGGCTGTTTGCAGGATTTGCATCGCGCCATCATCCTCGGCGAAAAAACGTTCGGCAAAGGCTCGGTGCAGAGCATCTTTCCCTTCGACGACGGCTCGGCCCTCAAGCTCACGACGGCGAAGTATTACACGCCCAGCCACCGGGTCATCCACGAACACGGCATCACGCCGGACATCATCGTGCCGATGACCGACGAGGAGGAGGCGCTGCTGCAATTCAAACGCGCGCCCGGCGGAATCGAGTCGCTCAATGAAACCAACCGCGCGCAGCTCGCGAAAGTCCAGGACCAACAACTCGTTCGCGCCGAGGATTTGCTCCGGGGCATCCTGCTTTACGATGCATTGAACGCGGCGCAAACACCGGAAGCAACTGCGGCCAAAAATTAGAAACCACGGATGCACACGGATAAACACGGATTTCGGGCTTTGCCTTGTGCTCACCTCCGGATGAGCCGACGGCTTTGTGCACATGCCTGGTATTCGTGTCCATCGGTGTTCATCCGTGGTTAGACCGCGTTTTCCAGGCTAAACGAACAAGCTAAAGCTTGAACTCCAACGAATGACGATTCTGGCCCTTGAAACCTCCTGCGACGAAACCAGCGCTGCCGTCGTGCGCGACGGCAGGGTTTTGTCCAGCATCATTTCCTCGCAAGTCCAGCTGCACGCCGAATACGGCGGCGTCGTGCCCGAACTCGCCGCGCGCGAACATTTGAAAAATCTGCTCCCCGTCGCGCGAGCCGCCTTGAGCGAAGCCGGCGTGCAACCCGAACAACTCGATGCCGTCGCCGCCACACAGGGGCCGGGTTTGCCGACTGCGTTGCTCGTCGGATTCAAGGCCGCGCAGGCCGTCGCCTTTGCCTTGCGCAGACCGTTCATCGGCATTCACCATCACGAGGCGCATTTGTATTCGCCGTGGATTGTTTCTGAACGGAGCGCCGAGCACCGTCTCGGCTCGATGACAGAATCACTCGACGCTTGCCGAGGTGGTGGTCGGCGTTCCGGACTTGCCACCGACTTCACCGCTTTTCAACCCAATGTCTCGCTCATCGTCAGCGGCGGGCATACGCTGCTCGTGCGGGTGGAATCGGAGTTGAAACATCGCGTGCTCGGCTCGACGGTGGACGACGCCGCCGGCGAATGTTTTGACAAGACCGGCAAGCTGATGGGCCTCGCGTATCCCGCCGGACCGGAGATGGACCGGCTGGCGGAGCAGGGGAATCCCAAGGCATTTGATTTCCCGCGCCCGCTGCTGCACGACACGAGCGACGATTTCAGTTTCAGCGGTCTGAAAACTTCCGTGCGCTATTTTCTGCGCGACAACCCGAAGCTGTTGGATGACGCCCAACGCGTGCGTGATTTGTGCGCCAGCATCCAGGCGGCGATTGTCGAGGTGCTCGTCACCAAAACCATCCGCGCGGCGAAACGCAATGGCGTGCGTTGCATCACGGCATCTGGCGGCGTGACGTGCAACCGCGCTTTGCGCCGTGACCTGGAAACCGCGTGCCAGCGCGAAGGTTTTACGCCGCGTCTCGCGGAGAAAAATCTATGCACCGACAACGCGGCGATGATCGGCATTCTGGCCGAACGAAAACTGCTTCAACAAGTGCCGGCCACGGACTTGGACGCTGATATCCAACCCGGCTGGGTTCTGGCATAATTTCAAAAAAGCGGGCAGTTGTTTATCAAAGTTTTGGCTGGTCAAGCCAAATCAACAGATGCATTGGCTGGTCTCAGTCAACTTAAGTCAAAAACTGTGCCTGACGACTTCTGCAAAGAATTTGTCCCGACCTGTTGAGCGCGTTGCCGGCGTCAGGCCTTACGCTTTGGTTCCTCGCCGAAGACCTTGTCAATCATTTTTCTGAATTTGCTGTCCGGAACGGGGGTTGGGTTTCGGGGGTCCTGGCCGGTGATCTCCGCCTCCAAGTCAAGCACCAGCGTCTTCAACCGGTCGCAGCGGGCGCGAAGTTTTTTGATCAAAACTTCCAGTTCCCCGATTTCGTTTCTCAATGTCTCCGCGATTTCCTGTTTTTTCATGATGCGGTTGCCGGCGTTGAAACGGTCGGCCGTTGCCAGCTTGCTTTGAACTTTCGCCATTCACTAAACCAGCTTGGCCGGCAAATTCAAGCGGAAAGGGCGCATGACGGCTGCAATTCATGGATGGCCAAACCCACAACATTTCCGCCCCCGTCCGCTCTTTCGCAGGCAGCGCCCCCGTTTTCCATTCAGCGGATTAGCTTTTCTTGCCTTTACAAATGGCAATAAATGGAGAGTAAAACTTTTGTGGATTGTTAGTGTAAGTTAGTGTAAACTTCTTACCTGAGTCAAAATGAAGAAACCAGCGACAATAAAACCGGGATTTTCTGTTTTCCCATCGCGCTCGTCTCCGTGTCGTGAACCGAGGGCAAAAGATTTTTTCCAATCGGCAAATCAATCAACGGTCACCAGCAGATGAACCCAGCGATGTCTTACAAAAGCCGAGACCGGAAGGGCCGAAAGAACGGGAAGGCCGCCGGCGGTCATTTCCAGCACAAGCGCGCCATCGTTGAACCCAATGTCACCATCGGCGCGGGCACAAAGATATGGGCATTTGTGCACATATTGCCGGGAGCGGTCATTGGCAGTGAGTGCAACATCTGCGACCGGACCTTCATCGAAGGCGACGTGTGCATTGGCGACCGGGTCACGATCAAATGCGGTGTCTCGCTTTGGGATGGGTTGGTGGTTGAGGATGATGTCTTCATCGGTCCCAACGCGGCTTTTACCAATGACCCCCGTCCCCGGAGCCGGTTTCGCCCGGCGACCTATCCCCGGACCCGGTTGAAGGAGGGATGTTCGCTCGGCGCCAACTGCGCCATCCTTCCGGGGCTGACGATCGGGCGGTGGGCGATGGTTGGCGCTGGGGCGGTGGTGACCCGCGATGTGCCGGACTTTGGATTGGTGGTCGGCGTGCCGGCCCGGCTGAAGGGCTGGGTTTGCCGCTGCGGAAAAAAACCGGTGTTGGCTGCCGACTCCCGCTGGCTTTGCTCCTGCGGCCGCACTTACTATCAAAAAAGCACGGATGTGATGCGGATGTCGTCCGACCGCACCGTGCGGCTCATCGAATCCGGTTTGCATGATGATGCATCTCCGGCGCCCAACACCCGGCGTCGCGGGCCAACTGACGGAAGCTGACGCGGATTCAAGCGCGGAAGCCTTCGCCGCGAGGCGCGTCGAACCACGGTCGGAGCGGCGGGTTCCCGATGCGCCTCCCTGCTTTTCAATTTTGTCCATCACGCCTTCCTCTGCTAAGCTGGCGTCGTGAGTGAGAAAACATCCGGTCCGGATTCATCGTCCAAAAAGAGCACGCGGCTCAGGATGGTGGGTGTCATTGTGCTGGTGCTCGGCCTGGCCGGGGCGGGCGTGGTTTATTGGTTTGGGACGCGCTCCTCCGATGTGTCGGACGACCCTTCCATGCAAGGATACAACAAGGCCCAGACGCGGCAGATGGGACTGCTTTATGGCAAACAGGGCCTTTTGATTGACGAATGGTGGAATGACCTGAAACAACCGGGCACACAGGCAGCCCTCATCGCAGTCGTTTCAGCGCTCATTGCGGCCGGTTGCTTTTACTTCTCCCGTCTGCTGGATATTGACGACGAGCCAACCGGCGGAAATGATTTGCATCATGGCGGATGAATCGTTCAAGGAGTTTGTGCTGGACCAGTTGGGCGCCTTGACGGAGGTTCGGGCGCGGGCGATGTTCGGCGCCCACGGGCTGCATCAGGGTGAACATTTCTTCGGGATTCTCGACGAACCACTCAAGCCTTCGCAGTTAGCCGCGCCGGACATGCGGTGTCAGCCGCGAAGGCACAACCGGCGGCACAACCAGCGTTGGCACCGGTGACGCGTTGGCCAAGGTGTAAGCAACCGTTTCACCGGTGGTGGTGAAAAGCGTAAAATCCCGTCTGCCCTTGATGGTGCTGCTCGTTACCAGCTTTTGGATCGCTTGGAGCGTGTCTTCTCTGGTTTCCTGAACGTGAAGGGCGATTTGGCTGGCATGGGTGGGCGCTTTCGCGTCACGAAGATAATTGACGATTTTCGCTTCAATGTGTTCAAGCAGCGCTGTTTTCATCTGTCACCTCATCATCGGTGCCGGTCGCTTTGGTCTGACAAAGGGGGCGTCGCGCCAACTTTTTGACCTGACTACCGGTATCTTAACCACGCCGGATGTGTAATGTCAACGCGAAAGTGGAACTGACGCGTCCGAGCGGCGCTGTACCGACCGATCTGTTTAGGCCACGTGGTAATAATCAAATCCCTCGCTCCTCAGCAAAACGGTGAAACTCCGACTCTATCTGCTCCCTCAATGGAGCTGATGCAAAGAAATAAATGTCGGGCGCGTCAATGTCATCCATGAAAATGTGAACCTCAAACTTGGCGTCCTCGCCAGCGTATCGAATCTGAAACTCAAGTATGCGCTCTTGGTCGTGAGGTAGCGCCGCCACAACCTGACAAACCTGTTCAATCTGAGCCGAGCCAAAACCAGACTCAATGAACGGCTGAATCCGCTCAAGAAAAGGTCGTACCATTTTAGAATCAAAATTGGTGGAAAACTCCTGTAACACATTCTGCAGTGTTGTCTGCATGCCATCCTCATTCCGTGCTGGACAGCGACGATACCTGACTATCAGGATGACCAGCCCGATGGAGATCGTGCCGAACGCCCACCCGGCAAGCCCAAGCACACGCGACCGCTGTGCGTTAGTTCCTGCGAAGTAGATGCCTGCCCATAATATCGTAGTCACGACGAAAATTATTGCGAGGAGTCTGAACATCAACCGACGGTGAGCCTTGGTTGTGCTACTGATGTCCGGCAATTTGCGGCGTCCGGTCAGCACCTCCCAATATATCTTAGCAAGTATCCCAGCAAGAGCACCGACAAAGGTGCTCGCGTATCCGAAAACGGTGCCGACAAAAAATCCCACAATGACACCACCAACTGCTCCTCCAACCACGGCTAACACACCGTGCGCTTTGCAGAGCACTACCCCAGCAACGACTCCACAGCCAATCCCGAATCCACGGCTGATTCCTACAATTGCGTCCATCTCGAATGCGGTCACGCGTGGGGAATGTTTGTCTTTGCAGCCAAAGTGCGCAGGAATCAGCAGCCATATACCGATGGCCAGCCGGATGCCGAATAAAATCAAACTGGCACGCATCGCAAATGCACTGTCGGGACGATGGATAATCGCATGTAAGCCCCAATCAGCAAACCATCCGACGACGAGCGCTAAAGTGAGCAGCGCAAGCTTGCGAAGCAACGACGCCCATCGCCAGCCTCCGATGATCACTAGCACGGTGGCAAAGGGCACCACAAGCTCGTAAAACCCCGCCCACTCAGACGGAGTGACCCGCGCGGCGAGTCCCACGCCAGCGGAGAATATCAGTAAGAGGAAGAAGCGCATAAGCACGATGCCGCTATCAACAACCAACATCTGAGTCACGCCGCGCCAAGGATGTCAACCGCGAAAACACAACTGTAAAACGCCAATCGGCGCAGGCTCGACCATCTGGTCAGGCGGCAGCGTCATCATCAAAATCCTGTAAACTCCGTGGCTGCGGAATCGGTCTGTTAGTGAGCCGACACCAGCCAACAACCAAAAGCGAGGAAAAAAAGTGAACGATCACAACCGCAGCTCCAAACAAAAGTAAAGGAACTGCTGTGATGGAAACCAAAACCCACTGTGCGCGACTGATTGGCTTCGATGTCTGGCCGAACATCCTAGCCGCAGTATCGCGGGCTGCATTGACGTTGCCTCTCTGACCTAATAAGCCAAAACCATTACAAACTGCGAGAACGAGCCACAACGCAATGAGCGCACAACCTGCGACGACGAGAATATATGTAAAAGTGCTCATGGCTTCTGTCCGATCTGTGGTGGTGGCGGCATAGGCTTGCCGCGAACTCCATACCAACAGCAAACAACTAAAAAAACGAGAATATTGATGACTTGAAATGCCGAGAACAAAAGAAAAGTCGGCAACTCTCGCAAGCCAAAAAGCAAACTCTGCCAACGACCTTTTTTCGGAATGCGCCGGAAAGAAAAGTAGGCAGCGGAAAACATCTTGGCGACATAAAACAGCCACAAAGCCACAAGCAGTGCGCCGAAGCTCAATAAAATGATGGTCATAATTTTCATGGCGCTCAATGATACCTAACGCTTTTCATCGGAACCCTCATGGGAGGCCACATCATCGTCAATCATACGAATAACCGGCAAAGTAAATCCCATCGGGTTTTCCTTGCTGGTAAGTGATAACATAAATCCCTTGGCCACGGTCAATCCTCTCAATCAACCCCTCTGACTGCTCAACCATCTCGTGCGTTGGCTGCTCTGTGCCGAATATCCGCCGCAACTCATCGTGCGACACAGGCGACAACGTGCCAGAAGCCGGAGTGTCAGAAATCCGCTCCATATCCAGAATGGAACGAGTGCCAGTGGCATCAGTATCCGCAATCCGAATCGCCTCCTGAATACTGGTAGGCGGCTTTGGCTTGGAGGGCGGACGACCCAACATGCGACCAAAGAATCCGGGCTGAATCTGGGACGGCTGACGAAAGCGACCGGCTCGAAACTCCTGCTCACGCAACGCTTCGAGTGCCGCCCGGATGTCTTCCCGATACGGCACAAAGTATGACCAGAATTCTGCGCCCATAGCATTTCTCGTGGCCTAATGGCCCCAAAACCTGCCCCCGCCTCCCCAACGGGGCAAGGATTTTCCTTCAGCCCACCTCAACCCAGCCATCCCCAATGCCCGATGCCAAAACTGGCTGGTGGTTTCAACCACTACCTTCTCAGCTTGCTTATTCCACATACTTAACGACCACGAACATCGTGATTCGCTGCTGGTTTGCCAAACGGAAAAGTCCGTGGGAGATGAATCTTGGCGGTCTGTGCCTTGTATCGTGTGTAAGTAACCGTGCCCGCTCGAAAATGGCATCGCCGACAGCATCCGCTTGACCATGGCAGGCGAAAACGTTCCGATGTTGCGGTTTTTGGATGTGCCGCGCTTGCGCCTGATGTCCGCTGTCGGGTCAGTGGCGCAAAAACCCCGTTTGACGCAATCCCGAAAGAACATGCGGAAGTCGCCCAGCGACACGTTCCAAACCAAATCTCCCCACGGCTGTGAATTCAAGTAATCTTCAATCTCCACCGGCGAAACTTCGCTGGTGTTCCGGTCAATGTATTTCGTAGCCAGCCCGATCAGCCGCTCGGACAGGACGCGCTTGCGACCGTCGCTCACCTTGCCCTTGCGAGCCATGAATTCATCCACCGCCACTTCCAGCTTTTTGGGCGTATGAGGCGTCTTTGGGCCGTTGTGTTTTCAGAAGCTGGCCGCCACGATCAAGTCGTCCAGCTTGCCGTCCAGAACGGCCACGGCGTCCACCAGCCGCTTGGTGGCTGAATACAAATCAACGCCCAGCGGTTCCAATAGCTTTATGGCCCGCCGGACATCGGCGCGCAGGTCGTCGTTTACGATCATCATCCGCTCCGTCTGATGACCGGTGGCCAGCGACTCCGCCACGTCGCGGGCCTTGGCCTTGGCTTCTTCGAGCTTGGCCCGGACATGCCTGACCAGCCTGCCCGACGAATAATCCCGCACGACGTATTCCGTGTATTCGACGCCTTTTTTAATCGCTTGGTGTTTCGTGATGTTGACCGAAACGCCTTTGTGTCTAATCTCAATTCTTTTGTTCATGGCAACGTGTAAGAACGTATTTTTTCATTTTTCACGTTGCGCGGCTTGCTGACAGGAAACTGACAGGAAAACAGGGCACTCGTTAAAATGCCCGTATTTCATAGGCTTCCTGCGTTTTTTTCTGCATTCTCGACGAAGGCCGGTTGTTTTTCAAAACGGACGAGGCATCGCAGGCGGGCTACCTGGCGCGCGGCATGGAACCGTTCGCTTACGAATCGAAGGGGCGCGTGTTGACGATGAGTTATCACGAAGTGCCGCCCGACGTTCTGGAAAATGCGCCCGAACTGGTTGCCTGGGCGCAACGGGCAATTCAAGTCGCCGCCCGCGGCAAGGAGCCGCCGAAAGGGTCCCGGCCAAAAGCCGTTCGCCGCAAGTCTCGCAAGCGGTAAAAATCAAAACACCCTGCCGGAGACAGGCTGGCTTCAATGGCCAAACGCGACAAAACATCGCAATCGAAAAGGAATTGTTCCTGCGCGCGGCTGCGTTATAGTTCGCGCTGATGCCCGTCCAAAACCTCATTGTCAAAGTCCAGAAACGGAACCGCGCGCTCGTGAAGTTCAATCCGGCCCGCATCTGCAAGGCGATGCTGCGCGCGGCGGAATCCATCGGCGGCTTTCACGCCGATTTTCTGCCGGGTGTGAACGACAGGATCTTCGGCGCGCACGGTTCGGACGAGGACATCGCCGCTTTTCTGGCGGACACGGCGATTGTCTGCCTCAATTCGGACCCGCATCACCTGATTTCCAATTTTCCGCCGACGATTGAGGCGATTCAGGACGAGGTGCTGCACGCGTTGCGCAGCCACGGTTTCCAAAACACCGCCGACGCCTACGAATGTTATCGCTGGGGGCGGCACTGGCTGCGCGAGGGCGCGCTGACGGCGGAAAAATTTTCCGGAAACGGTTTTCCACGCGAGCGGATGGCGCGGGTTCTCGAATGGAACCGCCAACACGGCGTGGACACCGTGGCGGGCCTCAACGACGCGGTCCGCGGCGGGCGCATCAAGGAAGTGATTGAGGCGTCGCTCGCGGTTTATGAGGCGTCACTGGACGAAGCCGCGCAAAAAGTGGTGTCGCGCCTGAACGCGGGCAATCGGTTGCGGATGATGTGGGTGAGCGGGCCGAGCTCATCCGGCAAGACGACGACGACGGTCAAGCTCACGCAGCGGCTTAAAAAACAGGGCCTGCGGTTTTTGATGCTGAACCTCGACGATTATTTCTGGTCGCTGATCGAACATCCGACGGACTGGATCAACGACCGGAATTACGAGGCGCCCGAGGCGCTCGACATTCAGTTGTTGAACGAGCACCTCCGCGCGCTGCTCGACGGGCACACGGTTGAGAAACCGATTTACAGTTTCAAGGAAGGGCGTCGCACCGGCACGAAACCGGTCAGGCTGGAACCGGACCAGATTTTGTTGCTGGATTGCCTGCACGGATTTTATCCGCCCATCACCGAGGGCATTGACGCGTCGGCGCAGTTCCGGCTTTACCTCGAAACGCTGAACATGCTTTACGAGGGCGACCAGACTTCGCCCGGAGGCTGCGGCCCGGCTGGCGGGAACACAAAACGGCTCGCGCAGTTTGCGGACGTGCGGCTCATCCGGCGGATGCTGCGCGACGCGCGCCATCGTAATCACAGTCCGCTGGGGACGATTTTGCACTGGCATTACGTGCGCCACGGCGAATTATTCAGCATCATCCCGCTGATGGGTCTGGCCGATCACGTCGTCAACGGCGGGTTCGCGTTCGATTTGCCCGCACTCAAGCCGTTTTTCACCGGCAAAGGCACATTGCTGCCCAGGCCGGAGGATTTCGGGCCATACGCGGGTTTTCTCGACGCGCGCATCCGCTACGACCGCGTCAAGGCGCTGCTCGATTCGGTGGAAGGATTTACGGAACAACAGCTCTCGACCGGCGACCTCATTCCGGGCGACGCGGTGATCCGTGAATTCATCGGCGGGAGCACCATCCAGATTCCGCACAACGAATAAAAAGACGCGGCGGTTTCGGGCTTAAGCGCGTGGAAGAATGATGCCAAAGGTCGTGCCGCGGCCGGCCTGGGTTTGATACTGAAGCGCGCCATGATGGTTCTCGACGATGCGCGCGGCAATCGGCAGGCCCAGACCCGTCCCCGAATCCTTCGTCGTGAAAAACGGGTCGAACAGCCGCTTCCCAATCTCCGGCGGAATGCCCTGGCCGGTGTCGCTGACTTCGAGGATGACAACGTCGGTGGGCCGGTCGGAGAGCCGTTTCTCGTCGAGCCGCGCCCGCAGTGTGATGGTCCCGTTTTTGCCGATGCTGTCGGCGGCGTTTTGGATCAAGTTGATCAAAACCTGCCGGATTTGTCCGGGATCAATGCGTATCTGCGCGGACGCGACGCCATCGAGGGCGAGTTCGATGCGGGATTTTTTGAGGTCCGGTTCCATCAGCGTTTGCACTTCGCGCAAGGGTTGTTCCGCCGGAACGGTGACCAGTTCCGGATCGGACGGCCGGGCGAATAACAGGAAGTCCCTGACAATCCGTTCCAGCCGGTTGATTTCGCCGCCGATGAGGAGGGCATCCTCATATTCGGGCGTGCCCCGGACCAGGTGTTTTTGTTGCATGTAGAGCCAGGCCTTGATGGCGGTCAGGGGATTGCGGATTTCGTGCGCGACCCCGGCGGCCAGCATGCCGAGTGACGCCAGCTTTTCCTGCCGTTCCACCAGCAGCCGGCTTTCCACCAACTGCACCTGCAGGGGCGCGATCATGTCGCGATAAACCACCACCGCCAGCCAGCCGCCGGCAGCCAGCAATAAAACCAGCAATCCGAGCAACGTGAACTGCAGAACGTCAATGGCCCGGCTGATTTGCGCCTGGAATGAATCAAGATACGCCTGATGGGTCGCCGCCAGTTGAAAACCGAGGTCCAAAATCCGTTTGGACTGCTTTTCGAAGCCGGTGAATTCCACGACGCGGGTGATGGACTGGTGGCTGGAATAGATCCGGGTATTGATGGCCATCGCCGCGGCCAGATAATCCCGGTAGGCGGCCTGGATCTGGTCAAGAATCGGACGTTCTTTTTCCAACGACAGGATGGGTTGCTGTGTGTTGATCCAGCGGTTCAACTCCTCGCTGGCCGCCAGAAAATTCGTCCAATCCTCGGGATCGCGATAAGCCGCGTAGCGCAGAACAAGGTTGTTCATGCCCAGAATGGTTTGCTGCAGGTGGTCGGAAGCTTCAAAGCTTTTCCACTGCATGGCTGCGAGTCTTTCATGCAACTCGCCAATCCGCCCCCAGGACACGTGGGCCGTCCACCCAATCAGCAGCAGCAGCAGGGCGATGGCCGTGATGAAAATTGCGAGCCTCAATTTAATGCCCGGGTTCATGATATAACTTCCGCCAGCCAGTCCACCCCCAATGACGCATTATACACCGCATTCCGAATAGCTCGAAAATAATTTTGTGCCGGCGCGCTGGCCTGAAAACGAGCAGCGTTGAAACGAAAATTACCATCCGTGGGGACCCGCCCACGCCTTGCGCCGGAACCGGCACATGAAAAATCAGCCCGATCTTCAATTGGCGTTGACCCGTTTCCTGCATTTTGCATTGACCCACTTCATTTTGCACACTTTGCGCCGGAACCGGCCGCGAAAAAATCCGCGGTTTCCTTGTGATTCGGAGGTTGGCATGTTTTGCGCTGAAGTTCCGTCAACGGACACGGGAGTCTCAAAAGAACGGAAAGGTGGATGCTCCGTGGAACAAACAACGTGACGAACTTGATGGAAAAAGCGTGTTATGAATGCCTTGCTCAAATCGCCCATGCCCGACATCCAGCCACAGACCGCGCTCCGGGTGAAGAGGAAAATCCTGCTGGTGGATGACGATCCGGCCGTCAGGAAAATGCTTGGCCTGCTGCTGACCGGGGAGGGTTATACCGTGCTGCTGGCGATCAATGGCAGCGAATCCGTCCAAGTTGTCCGCGCGACGGAGGTTGATCTGGTGTTGCTCGATTTGAACATGCCGGGCATGGACGGCTGGGAGACCTTCGAGCAGCTCGCGTCGGAAAATCCGATGCTGCCGATCATCGTCATCACCGCCCGACCCAACCAGAGTTTTACCGCCATGGCGGCGGGCATCGGCGCCTTGCTCGAAAAGCCGCTCGACCTGCCAAAACTTTTCCACACCATTCACGACCTGTTGGACGAGCCGGACGATGTCCGGCTGGCCCGCGTGGCGGGACGGCCTTCGGAGTTCCACTATGTCCCGCCCAGAACGGCCGGACCCGGCTGACCAACCGGTTGGAAACCGGTAACCGTCGCAGGTCTTACAATGCTGCGAACCCTGAAAATAAATGAATGCTGCGAGGACAAATCAACCCACGACGGGTTGCGCGCATTCAAACGGCGAACCGGGCGTTCCCACCCCCACGACCAACATCAGCGTCCGGTTTGCCCCCGATTTCACAATTCATTTTCGGATTGAAAGCTTAATGAAAACTTCAATCCCAAACCCGCCGGTCGGTCTCGCGCCATATCCAATGGCGGCGCGTAGATTGACGGCCATCGTCAACAAACCATGAAAAACAAAATTCCATCCCTGGCCGTGATTGCCTTGTCGGTGATGACCCTGGCCGGCTGCGAGCGTCAGTCCGCAAACGAATCAACCGCCCCGGCGAATCCGTCCGGCGGTCAACCGACATCCAATGCAACCAACTCGATCAACAACAACACTCCGGCAGCCGCCAATCCGGGCAATACGAACAATCCGGCTTCCACCAACCAGTGACCGGATGCCGGTTCGTTGCTCCAATGCCGAAGCACTGAAAGAGAATGACCATGAAAAAAACATTGATCGCGGCCACACTGGCAACGTTGTGCGGAGTCTGCGCGCTCGCAGACAATGCCGGCGTCTTAACCACCAACACAACCCCGGCTGTCGCCACGGAAAGCATGAGCGGCATGGCAGGCAAGTTTGGCGCCGGCCTCATTGCCGGCGAACCGACCGGCGGGTCGGCGAAATATTGGTTCACTGACAAACTGGCCATTGACGGCGCGTTCGGCTGGTCCGCTCATGAACACACGGACTTGTATTTGCACAGCGACATTCTGTGGCACAACTTTGACCTGATCCCGGTGTCGCAAGGCGCGATGCCGGTCTATTTCGGCGCGGGTGGGCTGTTGAGATTTCGCAACAGCGGAGAGGATGACCAGTTTGGCATCCGTGCGCCGGTGGGTGTGTCGTATCTGTTCGACAAGGCGCCGGTGGAAATCTTCGCGGAAATCGGGCCGGCCCTTGATTTGACGCCCGCCGTTCGTGGCGAAGTCACCGGCGGCATTGGCTTCCGCTACTGGTTTTAGTCACCCAAACAAAAACCAAGGAAGTGGGGGTGCGGGCGTTTGCCCGCGCCCTTTTTATTTCAACAATGCCGTTTTGGAATGAGCCAACTCGTAGCAGCCGATGCAAGTCGGCTCCATTATCACGAATAATCCGAGCGGACTCACGTCTGCTGCTACATTCACGTGCTCGCGCTCGTGTAGCGGCGGATGGAGAAACGCCAGAACCACTCCGAAATCAGCGCCCAGACGATTCCCAGTCCGAACAGCGCCGCCAAAGCAATGGGCGAGGTCAGTTTGTCCGCCAGCACGCGCACCGGCACGTTGCTCACCAGCAGCACCGGCAGGGCGAAGGTGAACACGGCCTTGAACACGCCGCGAAACGCCTCGTCCGGCATCCGCGCGATGTTGAACAGGTTGTAGTAGCCATAAACAATTCCCTGCGCGCGCACCGTCCAGAAGCTGATCGAGGCGAGCATGAACATCAGCGAATAATGCACCACCAATCCGGCGACGCACAGCGCGCCGAAGCCGAGCAGTTGCATGGCCGTCGGATGCAGGCCGAGCTTGTGCGCCGCAAACGTCATCACGCAGGCGGCAAAGGCGGCATTGGCAAACGACGGCAGGTCCACTTGCCGCGTCGAGACGATGAACCGCGTGTTGACCGGCAGCAGCAGCAGGAAATCCATCCGGCCCGTGCGGACGAGTTCCGAGAGGTTCGTGCAGTTCACCAGAAAGAACGCCTGGTAAATTTCCTGGATGAAATTGCTCGTGCCGGTGAGCAGCACCACCTGCCACACCGTCCAGGTGCCGACGGTGGTCGTCTGGCTGAAAATCACGCCCACGAAAGCGAGTTGCAATCCAAACCAGGCCAGTTCGACGAGAATCCAGAGGACGAAATTGCCCTTGAACGACATCTCGCGCGTGACGGAGGTTTTCCACAACGCGGCGTAAATCGTGAGATAACGTTTCAAGTTCATCCGGCGCGACAATAATCCGCCTACCGCCGAGTTTCAACCACGGATGAACACGGATTCCCTCTCCGCCTCGATCGGGGAGAGGGACAGGGTGAGGTGTCGAAATAAAAACGCGAACAACTAAAATGTCTTGGCACAAGGCCCGGAGATGCGCTACAGAACCGGCGGCAAAGGACACTGATTTATGATTCGTTTCAAGAACAGACCAAGTCGCGGCATCGCCCGCATTGACCAGCGGGAGAAACACAATCACGGCTTTTTTGTGCGCCTGCAACGAAAGGGAGTCGTCCATTCGGCATTTTTTGCGGACTTGTCATACGGCGGCAAACGGCGGGCGTTCCGTGCCGCGCAAAAACATTTCCGGGATTTGGAGAAGAAATACCGCCCGATGACCCGGAAACGGTGGGCGGAAATGCTCCGGCGCAAAGGCAAATCCGGCATCATCGGCGTGCGCCGGGTCATCAACCGGCAGCTTGGCCAACAGCGGCGGGTTTATTGGCAGGCCAACTGGAGTCCGCGACCGCACGTGGTCAGACGGAGAACATTTTCCGTTCGTAAATTCGGCGAAAAGAAGGCCAAGGCGCTGGCCATCATGGCACGGCGAATCGGGGTTCAGACCATGCGCGGATGACGCGGGTTTCCTCTCCGCCTCGACTGTCCTTCTCCGCATCCGATGGGAGGCTTGAGCCGCTTGGGAAGCGGTGAAAGGAATTTGCCGGAGGCAAAGGCCCGCGAGGGCCGAGCGAGCGGGGTGAGCGAGTCAACGTGGCCGCAGGGCGGATGAGGCGTTGAATTCGTTCCACAATCAGCATTCTGCATTCGACCTTCCGCATTTGACCAGGGTGAGGCGTCGAATTTATTTAACCGCGGATTGTCCGCCGCGTGACGCCTGGAGGCCGGTTACGCGGCGATGGCACGCATGACCGGTTCGCCCTTGGCCATTGCGGCCGGTTGAAAATTAATTCTTTGTCATAATTCAAACGGTCATTGATTAGCGACGCGGGAAATGGGACAACATGGGGCTGACCACAACATCTAACTTATGAATCCTTTATCACGCATCCTGACCGTGGCGGGAATCGGCCTGCTGGCCGGCAATGTTCTCGCCCAAACCGACACCCCCTACAAGGTCCTCGACACCACCCAGCTCATGGGCAACGGCGGCATTGATTATGTCTATGCCGACAACGACGGTCGGCGCGTTTATGTGCCGCGCGGCGGAAATACTTTCGTGTTTGACCTGGACAGCCACAAATACATCGGCGCCATCACCAACATCGGCGGTCATGGTGTGGCCATTGACACCGCCACGCATCATGGCTTCGGCAGTGCCGGCAAAATCGGCATGTTCGATACCGAAACAATGCAGAAGATCAAGGACATTGACGTTCAAGGCCGGCCCGATGGCATCCTCCTGGAGCCGTTGACGGACCGCGTTTATATTTTCAGCCATCAGGCCCCCAGCATCACGGTGATTGATCCCAAGGACGGCTCGGTCGTCGGCACCATTGACGTCGGCGGCGCGATGGAGCAGGCCCAAAGCGACGGGCATGGAAAATTATATGCGGATGTCGAGGACCAGAAGAAAATCGCCGTCGTGGATGTCAAAACGCTCAAAGTCACCACCAAGTATGACCTCGGCGACGGCGCCGGCGAACCGGGCGGCCTCGGTCTGGATGCGAAGAACCACATCCTGTTCGCCATGTGCGCGAACCCCAACGTCTGCGTCGTGTTGAATGCCGACGACGGCAAAGTGCTGGCCACGCTGCCCCTCGATGGCGGCACGGACGGCGGCGGATTCAACCCCGCCACGATGGAAGCGTGGAGTTCACAGCGTAACGGCACGCTGACCATCATCAAGGAAAGCAGCCCCACGAGCTTTGCGGTGGAACAGACCGTGCAAACCAAGACAGGCTGCAAAACCTCGTCGCTCGACACCAAAAACAACCGGATAGTTTTGATCTGCACCGAGCGTCTGCCGCAAGCGGCCCCGGCCACGCCGGCGCCGGCGCAGGAGACGAACGCGCCCGGTGGCGAGCGGCGGCGCTACGGTGGCGGACGCGGCGGTCCCGGCAACCTCGACGTCTTGTGGGTCGGCCGCTGATTTCAACATCCTTTGGCGCATCCAGCCCGGCCAATCATGGCCGGGCTGTCGTGTGCGATCCGCGGGCGAAACCGTTGAAGATTGTCACGGTGCATTTTGACCGCAGCATGAAAGGCAAATTATGAAACTGACGATTGATCCCGAAGTTGATGCGCTGTATCTGCGTTTGAACGACGCGCAGATAGCGGACTCCGAGCAAGTCGCGCCCGGCGTGGTGCTGGATTATGATGCGCAGGACAACGTCGTGGGCGTGGAAATGCTGCACGTTTCCAAACGCGCTCCCAAGGTGGATATCAAACGCCTGCTGTTCGAGACGGCGGGAGCCTCCATGCCCAAAGAAATGACGCTGCGCGAAACCCCGCCGCCCTGCGGCAGGAAAGATTCCTGACCGCTTCCAGTCTGGACGGCCCGGGCGGGTTCAAACCCGCGCTGGACATCGCAGTTCATTCCCTCTGCGTGCAATCCTTCGCTCGCGGGCGCGAACGAGTCAACGTGGTGCAGCCGGATGAGGGAAATGACTTGCGGTGCGGGGAAAAAGCTCGCAGGCATTTTAACCACGAAAAACACGAAGGACACGAAAGGCGGAACGGGGGTGGAGCCAGATTAGCGGCGGGTTGGCTTGTGTGGCGGTCGCGGGCAGCGGACCGGCCAATGAATTTGAATCGAGCCGCACAAGCCAACCCGCCGCTAATTCCGCCTCACGATTCCTGAAGTCGCGCCGACTGAAGCATCATAATCACGAACTCATCCTCGAATGGATGCTGCGTCCGCCTCACGATTCCTGAAGTCGCGCCGACTGAAGCATTTTGGCGCAGGGCGCGGCCAACACGAACGACGCCCGCCTCACGATTCCTGAAGTCGCGCCGACTGAAGCTCACCCCTGCCGTCAGCCTTATTTCCCGCCGCGATTCGCTGCTTTTGGCGAGCGATAAGGCTTCGCGGCTTTCCAAATGGTCTTGCCGGCAGGGTGTCCATGCGTGAGAGCTTCGCTATCAATCGTTTACTTAATGCGAGCGTCCTTGCGGGCGAGCGCCAGCACTTCAGCGCTCGCGCCGCGCGGCCGCAATCAGGCGCAGTCGTTCGCGATTTCAAAAATCATGTCAACCCAATGGCGGAAGGTTGATGGTCGGTGGCCAGTGGCCGGGGTTCATTCAACGCCTTTCGGAAAAAGTTGCAAGCCTGAAAATCAAATAATCGTCACACGCGACCGGATCTCATACGGCAATCCCATTGCCTCAATAATCAAGCTCGCGTCTTTGGAACTCGCGCCCAGCGACACAAACAAAACCTGGTCCTCGTCGTGATTGAGCAAGTCCTGAAGCTCGGCCTTTAATTTTGCCAGCCGCAAATCATCCAGCGGACATTCAAAAACCGAGTATTGCAGGCGCACGCCAAAACCTTCCAGCGAACGTGCCACTTTCCGCAGCCGTTTCGGGTCTGATTCCAGCGCGGCAAGGAAGGCTGAAGCTCATCCTGTCCAAAAAACAATTGATGGTTGTTATCACTGGTATGACCGGGACAGGGCAGCATAAAAGGCTTCGCCTCACGTGGCAAACGTGCCAACATGCCGCCATTCCAATGGGAAAACGAGTCCAATTTCATTTTAAGAATATCCAAGCCAGCGGGCTGGTTCAATCTGGCCTGGTTCTGGTGTGGGTCCAATGCAAAGACCACCGGTGTCTGGCTTATTTGGACCCGAACGGCAATTGGATAAATTTCTACACCGGCGGGAAATTGATGGATTTCGTCAAGGTGATCGGATGATCCGTCTTCGTCCCGCTTTGCAGGGCTATGCCATGATTGATGTTGACGGCTGGCTGATCATGGAACTGCCTCATTTTGGGCAAATGCTTCATTGCGGCCAACTTCCGTCCACCGGTCAGGGGAGACACATTCCGGAAAACCAACGCATCTTCCTTTGGGAAACGAACTTGCTGATTATTGGCCGGCTTTGAACCGGATGTGGGCAGTCTTTTGATTTTTGTAATACCATCCACCTCTGAGGTTATGACAAAAACCATTTTTGTTATCCCAAAAACCTTCGACCTAATTAACTCAGAGGTTTTTCTTACTCCAAAAACCTTCGACTTAACTAACTCGGAGGCTTTTCTTACCCCAAAAACCTTCGACCTAATTAACTCAAGGGTTTTTCTTACTCCAAAAACCTTCGACTTAACTAACTCGGAGGCTTTTCTTACCCCAAAAACCTTCGACCTAATTAACTCGGAGGCTTTTCTTACCCCAAAAACCTTCGACCTAATTAACTCGGAGGCTTTTCTTACCCCAAAAACCTTCGACCTAATTAACTCAAGGGTTTTTCTTACTCCAAAACCCCTTCCGATTATGACCGAAGCGCCTGACCAGACGCAAACCAACACTTATATTGTCAACTATTTGCATCAAAATACACTAATTTCTAATACTGGCATGGCTGTTGCAGTAGGCCGCCGCCATCGGCAGTTCGTATGTAGGGCCAAAGGGGTCAGACCGGCTGCCGAATAAGAAAAAAAATAAAGTGAAAAAACAAATCGAAACGGGCGGAGGTGCCATGTGAACAACTATCGCGTGAACCTCTCCTTCGCCGCATTGCCTGACGGGCAACTGGACGAACTAACCACCAGCATCATCACCAGCATGAATGGGAACCCGGCATTTCCAAACCCGCCGATTCCGCTCGTGCCGGGACCGGCCCAATCGAACGCCGGGGCCGCTGATGCCCAACCCGCTGTGAGCACGCTGCAAACCAACTTCCGCAACGCCGTCGCTGCGGCGGCGGATGGCGGCGTGACCCTGACCGCCGCCAAGAATGCGGCAAGGAATGACCTGCTGAAGGCATTGCGAAGCCTGGCCGCGTATGTTCAGAGTGTTACGGCGCAGGACAAGGCGCTGATGCTCACCTCCGGTTTCTCCGTCAGCAGCACGAACCGGGCGCAGAGCAAGCTGGATGTCCCGATCATCCTGTTGGTGGAGAATATCGGCGCCACAAAACTCGCGTTGAGTTTGCAACCGGTTGACAACGCCAGGGCCTATCAGGTGCGCGGAACCACCGGCAATAACGGCACCACGACCACGCTGCCAATCGTGGATTCCACCCAGGCACGCAGTATCGTGGTGGACAGCCTCGTTCCGGGCGCGACCTACACGTTTCAAGCGCGGGCCGTGGGTGGCAGCGAAGGCCACAGCGAGTGGAGCGATCCCGTCTCGCACATGGCCATGTAATGAGGTAGGGATGGCGTCCTCGCTGTCCCAAAAATCAGGGACGCCGACACGGCATCCCTCCCAGCCGGAACGAGTCATCGTTCCGGCTGTTTTTGTTCATCCTCCAAACGCGGCGTATTTTTTGATGCCGCGCCGCCAGGTGAACCGCGCCAGCGCATATCCAATCACCACCCAGCCCAGTTGCACGCATACGCCGCGCACCAGGTCTGCGCCAACAATCTTCCCCATGTAAATGCCGATGGGTGTGTAAAGCATGGACGGAAACGGTGTGAGGAAGAGCACGTGTTCCAGCGCGGGCGGCAGCAGGTCCAGCGGGAACAAATGGCCGCTGGCCACGTATTCAAGCGCGAACAGGATGAAAATGAACGTGGAGATTTCCAGCATCCAGAACGCCAGCATCGCCATGGTGTAGGAAATGAAGAATTGCAGCAGCGCCGTCAGCAACAGCGCAACGGGAAACGCGATGAATGCCGTCGCGCCGGCGGGCGCGACGAAATACTGGCGAAAGCAGAAGATGAACACGGCCAGCGGCAAACACGCCATGGAGATGAACGCGATGCGCCCGGAAAAAAACAGGCACAGCCGATACCACAGATAATCAATCGGCTTGAGCAGGAACTGGCTGATGTTGCCTTCGCGGATGTCGGCGGCTATCTGCCAGTCGTCCTCGTTCACCGCCGTCAGCACGTCCACGACGGCGACGAGCAGGTAATAAAAAATCATCTGCGCCTGGGTATAACCGCCGAGGGCGCTGCCCGCCGTCTTGCCGGCGTAAATGGTGCGCCAGAGCGACAGCATGGCGAACAGCGGGATGAAGCTGAACAGCGTCCGCGTCAGGTAATTGACGCGATACGTCAGGTTGTTCTGAATCCCGATGCCGATGACATGCCAGTATTTTTTCACGGAATTATGCCGTTGATAAATCATGGCGCGGAGAAACGAACCGTTCGCCGCGGTAGGGACGCCGCACTGCGGTGTCCCCGCCCGCGTCCAGCGGGCGGAAGAAAAGGAATGATGTCCAAACGGTTGCGCCGCTGCACGCGGCGCGGACAGCGCAGCGCGCTGTCCCTACCTCTTGGTTTGGCAAATGCATAATCCCCGAAATCTAGCCATGTTCGGCCGATTTGCGAATGGAAATTTCCCGGCGGGTTGAAACGCGTGTCGATACTCAGGACCCGTTCATGGGTGGTGCACCTTGATACTGCGAAAAGTCCAGTCGCATCGTTCTGGCAGGAAGTTAAATTACGCGGGTCGCTGCCGCATGAATGCGGCGTTCCGCCGCAGTGCCCGATTGTGCCCCGTTCACGGGCGGCTTGAGCGGTTAATTTTGCGGAAAGCTGTGGGGGCCGGAAGTGCTTAATTCACTTTTTCGTTGCGCGGCTTGTTCATCGGTCGGGTCTGGTGACGAGCCGTTGGAATCCGCTGTCATCGTCGATGCATCATACTCGCTCGGTTCCATCGGTTCCACCGGTTGCTGCTCTGGAGGCGGTGGCGCCGGAGACAGCGTTGGAATGGCCACCCCGTGAGCCTGAAACGAGAACACTATTTCCGTTCCCACGCCACGCGCCCGGACCACCGGTTTTTTTAAAAGCGCCGTGACGGTTGAGTTCTCAAGGTTGATGGCGCGCACTTTCAGCCACTCATTCTGCTCACCTTCCCGCAGCGCAAAACGGGAGGATGGCCCGCCCGGCTCCGAGAGCATGAAAAGGGCGCGACGGCTGGAGGCAAATCCCGCCAGGCCCGTGAGGAACAAATCCTCCTTTGGCACCACGGCAGGTTGCGAAGATGCCGGCGCCGGCGCGGGCGGCCGCAGGCCAAAGGCGTTTCGTTCCACGATAACATGGTAACGATCTGGGCTGGCCGGAATAATTGTTCCGCCGCAGGCGTTTAATCCCGCCAGAACGGTCATCAGACACACCAGATATTTGCTGCTCGTTTCCATTTATACAAAAAGGAGTGACTGATAAACAGGCTTTCACCTGTTCATCAGTTCTTTCCCATCAACCCCCACGGCGTCAGAATCCCCGGGCTTCCGTTGCCGCAGGTTCTTCGTTATTGGCCAAAGACCTGGCTCTCGTAGAACGAGGCATAGCCGGCGCTGGCGTGGGTCACGTAAATCCGGACATACCGGTTCGTGGCCGAAAACGCGTCGCTCGTGTTCCCGTCGGTGACGTTGTTCGTCTTGTTCACGACGGTTGTATAATTCGTATCGTCATTGCTCACTTGAATCTGATATTGATAATTGCGCGTGGCGCTGCTGTACCAATAGTTGGACACCGACTGCAAAGTGTGGATGGAGCCCAAATCCACCCGCCACCATTGCGGGAAGGTGCCGCTGGATGCGGCCCAGCGGGTGCTGAAATTGCCGTCGTTGCCGTTGGTGGGCGCGTTCCCGCCTTGAAAACTGCTGGCGGTCACCGGCTGGCCTTGCGACAACAACACTGTGCCTCCTCCCCCCGACGACGTGGTGGCGTTGGTCTGGCTCGAATTGGCGCTTTCACCGGACGAGTTGACCGCCGAAACAACATAATAGTAGGTCGTATTCGGAGTCAGACCGGTGTTGCTGTAACTGGTGGGCGTGACTCCGCTGGCAATGGTGGTATAGGGACCACCATTGACCGTGGCACTTTTCACGTTGTAACTGGCCGCGCCCGAACTGGCGTTCCAGGACAAGTTGATCTGGCTGGAGGAAACCGTGCTGGCCGTCAAACCCGTGGGGGCGGATGGAACCGTGATGGCGCTGGCCTGCGTGGAGTTGGCGCTTTCACCATTGCCATTCACCGCCGAGACGACATAGTAATAGGTCGTGCCCGCGGACAAACCCGTGTCGCTGTAACTGGTGGGCGTGACTCCGGTGGCGATGGTGGTGTAAGGCCCGCCGCTGGTCGTGGAACGTTTCACATTGTAACTGGTGGCGCCCGAACTGGAGTTCCAGGACAAATTAATCTGGCTGGATGAGACCGCCGTGGCCGCCAAGCCCGTGGGCACGGGCGGGGGATTGCCGCCGCCACCACCCGCCACGCCGAATACTTCGCACTCGTAGAACGAGGCGTAGCCACCGGATGCGCCGGTCACAGTAATTCTCACATACCGGCCTGTGGCACTGAAGTTGTCCGAGGTGTTGGCTTTGGTCGTATTACCCGTCTTGTCCACAACTGTGGTATAGGACGAATCGTCGCTGCTGACCTCGATCTTATACTGATAATACCGTGAACTGGCGTCATACCAGTAGATTGTCACGTTGGTTAAAGCATAGCTGGCGCCCAGATCCACCCGCCACCATTGCGGGTAAGAGCCTGTGGACGCTCCCCAGCGAGAGGTCAAATTGTTATCATTGCCTGCGTAAGATGGAGTGCTGCCCGTTTCATCGCTGGCCGTGACAGGTTGTAAAAACGACAACAACCCGGCAGGCACGTTCTGCGGGGGTGGAGTGTCATACACCCGCACATAATCCACTTCCATGATTCCCATGGGGGCGCCAATGTAACGGTCCTGGCTGTTGGGAGAAGAGGTCAGCTTCATCTTTGCGCCACACTGGTCAACTGTTATGCTACCACCCGATTGGAATGAGAGCACACCATCAACATAAAACATGGGCGGACGATTCGATTCCCAATACACTCCATAAGTGTGCCATTGGCTTTCGTCCACTCCGGTGTCCTTTTCCGTATAACCATATTGGGAATCATGATAAGCTTGCCCCGGACTTTTGCCGGCGTTCCCTTGGAATTCACAAATGTCAAACTCCGGCGGCCATATGCTCTTGTTCAAATTAAAATCCCAGCCAATAGACCACCATGTTGCCCATATATAACAATCGGCGGGGGTAATTCTTACCCTCGCTTCCATATAGTTGTATTGGGGATAATAATTTGTGGCTTCCATTCCTCCACCGTTCCACTGTTTTCCATTGACCTCTGTTTGTCTGTTGGAGATTATCAATTCTCCATTAGTGACCACAAGATTGGATGCTAGGTACCAGGAATTTGATCCGTCTGATACATTATCATAGACATTCCATTTGTTTGTGTCCACGCTTGTTCCGTTGAATTCATCCGACCAGAGGAGCGTATTGGCGCGCGCCGTTGGTGTCAGAGCCATGCCACCCGCCAGAGCGACCAGGGCCGCAGCGGAGAGAAGTTTGCGTAGTGTGAAATCTTTCATATTTATTTCATTTCAGTTGAACGTCTCATTTTGTTTACCGTGCTGGTGAAGCCCGAACTGATGAACAGGCTTTCGCCTGTTCATCAGCCCCTTCCCGTCAGCCCGTGCCGGCGTCAGAATCCGCGGGCTTCCGTTGCCGCAGGTTCTTCGTTATTGGCCAAAAACCTGGCTCTCGTAGAACGAGGCATAGCCCGCGCTGGCGTGGGTCACGTAAATCCGGACATACCGGTTCGTGGCCGAGAACGTGTCGCTCGTGTTCCCGTCGGTGACGTTGTTCGTCTTGTTCACAACGGTCGTGTAATTCGTATCATCATTGCTGACCTGGATTTGATATTGATAATTGCGTGAACTGGCGTTGTACCAATAGTTGGACACCGACTGCAAAGTGTGGATGGAGCCCAAATCCACCCGCCACCATTGCGGGAAGGTGCCGCTGGATGCGGCCCAGCGGGTGCTGAAATTGCCGTCGTTGCCGTTGGTGGGCGCGTTCCCGCCTTGAAAACTGCTGGCGGTCACCGGCTGGCCTTGCGACAACAACACTGTGCCTCCTCCCCCCGACGACGTGGTGGCGTTGGTCTGGCTCGAATTGGCGCTTTCACCGGACGAGTTGACCGCCGAAACAACATAATAGTAGGTCGTATTCGGAGTCAGACCGGTGTTGCTGTAACTGGTGGGCGTGACTCCGCTGGCAATGGTGGTATAGGGACCACCATTGACCGTGGCACTTTTCACGTTGTAACTGGCCGCGCCCGAACTGGCGTTCCAGGACAAGTTGATCTGGCTGGAGGAAACCGTGCTGGCCGTCAAACCCGTGGGGGCGGATGGAACCGTGATGGCGCTGGCCTGCGTGGAGTTGGCGCTTTCACCATTGCCATTCACCGCCGAGACGACATAGTAGTAGGTCGTGCCCGCGGACAAACCCGTGTCGCTGTAACTGGTGGGCGTGACTCCGGTGGCGATGGTGGTGTAAGGCCCGCCGCTGGTCGTGGAACGTTTCACATTGTAACTGGTGGCGCCCGAACTGGAGTTCCAGGACAAATTAATCTGGCTGGATGAGACCGCCGTGGCCGCCAAGCCCGTGGGCACGGGCGGGGGATTACCCCCGCCACTGTTTGTTGCGGCGCCTCCGTAAACATTCAAGGTAAAGATGGAATAACCGTAGGTAGTGGTTCTGGCGGTGCCATTAACTTCAACATAACGTGCGCTTTGAGAAGGGAATTCAATATTCTTCACGCCGGCCGTGCTGTTGGTGGTGGTATAGACAACGGTCCATGGGCCATTGGTGTTGTTGGCGAGCTGTACTGTATATGCTTTGGCCGCGGCAGACTCCCAGAAGATGCTGACGGTATCAACGGGATTGGTGGCTCCCAAATCCACGTAAATCCATTGAGGATCGCTGAAGGCAGAACTCCAGCGTGTGGTATCATTGCCGTCCACAGCAAGGTTCGCGGGATACAGGCCGCCGCTCTCAAGGGAAGAAGCGACCGCAGTTTTATTTAATGCCATATCAGGCCGGGCCGGCGGAGGCCCCGGATTTGAATTTACAACGGTCCCATAAACCTGCATGTCATACAGGGAATAGCCGTAGGCAGTTGTTCTGGCGGTGCCATAAAGCCGGATGTAACGGCCGGTCTGTGCGGCAAAGGTATGCGTGATCCAGCCAGTGGTGGCATTGCCGGTGATGGAGGTGCAAGTCGTCCATGGACCCCAGGAGTTGGTGGCAACCTGTATCAGATAGTTTTGGCCCGCGGCATTCTGCCAGTTGAGCGTTACTTGATTAACGGAACAAATGGCATTCAAATCCACGCGAATCCATTGTGGATCAGACCAGTTGGACTCCCAGCGCGTCACAGTCTGGCTGCTATCAACCGCCCGTTGGGGAACACCGCCGGTATTTTTGTAAGAAGAAGCGGTGGCCGGCTGATTTAATGCCAGGTGATTTGTCGGCGCCGGCTGGGCAGGCGGAGAATCATATACCCGCACATAATCCGCTTCCATGGTGGACAAAAGACAGCCGCTATACCTAGTGTTGCTGTTGGGGGAGGAGGTAAATTTTAATTTTGCCGGCTCCTGGTCGGCTTCATCAGGGCCCACTGGAGCTTCCGTCATAATCCCGTCAACATAAAAAACCGGCGCATTGCTGGGGTTCCAGTAAACACCATAGGTATGCCATTGTGATTCATCAATTCCGGTGCTTCTTCCGGCATCAGTATTTCCGCTGCCACCCCAATTCCACCAATATGTTTGTCCCGGGTTCGCGTTGGTCTGCCCCTGATACTCGCAAATATCCATCTCCGGCGGCCATACGAGGGCGTTATTCGTCCAGCCCACCGTCCACCATGTCCCCCAATCATAGGAGTTGGCGACGGAAAATTTGACCCTGGCTTCCAAATAACAGTATTGAGGAAGTTCTGTTCTGCTCTCCATGCCTCCGCCGCCCCAAGCTCTTGAACCACTCGTTTGTTGCACGTTGGCTATGTCTAATTCCCCGTTGCCCTCCGACATATTCGTAGGCGAATACCAGCTGGCGGATCCGTCGGCCTGATTATAGATGATCCAGGTATTCGTATCAATGCTTGTGCCGTTGAATTCATCCGACCAGAGGAGCGTATTGGCGTGCGCCGTTGGCGTCAAGGCCATGCCGCCTGCCAGGGTGACCAGGGCCGCAAGGGTGAGAAGAATGCGAAGTTCTAGTTTTTTCATAGCTATTCCATTTTCGTTAAACGTCTTTTTATTTACCGTGCCGGAGTGAATTCACGGTTGTAACTGGTGGGTAACAGAGCGCATTCTCGCATCTTATTCTTTTTATACATCCCTCTTTAAGGGGGGGCGGCTCGGTTTTTAAGGGGGTAATCGGAGCGAGGAACTGGTATGAGCGGAGGTGTGGGCAACAGCTGCCTGAAACCGGTTCCTCAATCCGACGGCAGCTTCAAGACATTTCCTGCTCCGGGGCCGACTGGACGGCACATTTATGGCGAGGATGAAACTTCCAGATCGTGCAGCGCGGGGCCCACGACGTTCCCCAGGTGATTGCCCGCCGTGTAAAGAACCACTCCGAACCCCGCCAGCACCACCAGCAAGATGATAAATGCCCGAAAATGGCGTGCTTCAAACTTCTCCAGCGACCGCGCGAACGCCACCAGCCCAAACAGGGCCGTCACCACGATCACCGCGTCCACGCTCGCCCGTTGCCAGTAACTGCCGCCCAGATGCAGCCACATCCCGAATTCATCGAACGTCAGGCCCATCGCCACGCCATACAGCAACGCCGTGACTTCCGCCGCCCGGCCTGTTGGCCGCCGGAACACGCTGTAGCCGCACACCGCCGACATCAGGAAAATGCCGTAGTTCAAGTGATGAACGTGGGTTCCGTGCAGGAAGAAATAAAAATTCGGCATCTCATCCGACATGATGAGGAACACACAAATCCGCGACAGGACGAACGTCACGATGAAACTGAACAGGGCGCGGCGCGCCAGTTTATGCGCTGTCTCCCGTCGGATGGCATGTTCAGCGGTCGGCATTTGTTCCTTAGTTGAAATCCCAAACCGCGCGCTGTCAATCGCGCAAAATCTGTTGGTAATGTCCCAAGTAAATTTGGTGGGTGCGTCGCTGCCGCGACGCACGACGGTGCCGCAGCGCCGTCGCCACCGAATTAGAACACGGTCAAACCTGTTTTTAGAGCCAAAGCCAGTCAATGCTTGCGCGGGAAATGTTCCGCCAGCAAATCGCCGGCCTTTTGCACGCCGTGGATGATGCCCGGCGTGAATTCGGATTTTCGAAAATAGCCGGACATGGCGTCCACCAGCTTCCGCCAGAATTCGTCCCCGCACTTCGCATGAACGGCTTCATCGCCGATGACGGCAAACTTATGCGAGCGCGGCGCCACAAAAATCAGCACGCCGTTCCGCTCCCGAGACTCGTTCATTCCCAGGCGCATGAACTCCATCTGGGCCGCGGCAACGGGGTCGTCGATGTGTTTGGGGCTGATGCTGACGCGGATTTCGCCGCTGGTTTTGTGCTCGGCATCACGGATGGCCGCGACAATCTTGTCGTGCTGCAGATGTTTTGAAAATTTGCGCGGGTGCATAAGTTACCAGCCTCCTCCCGCGCCGCCTCCCCCAAAGCCGCCGCCGCCACCTGAAAACCCACCGCCGCCAAAGCCTCCTCCGCCTGAAAAACCGCCTCCACTCCAACCACGGCTTGAGCCGCTGCTGGAGAGCAGCAGCCAGGGAAAAAACATTCCCGAACCTCGCACGAAAAAAATAATAATGACAATGAACACGATAAATCCAAAACCAAGAAAAGGACTGCCTGATCCGTGTGGGGGCCGGCTGTCTGCCACGGTTGTTCCGGTTCCCTTGTATTCGCCCTTGGTCGCCGCCAGAATTGACTGCACGCCTGCCGTCAGGCCGCCGTCGAAATCACCGGCCTTGAAGCGCGGTGCAATCTGCTCGTCAATGATGCGCTTGCAAAGCGCATCGGGCAGGACGCCTTCCAGTCCGTAGCCGACCTGCAAAAACATTTTATGGTCCTGGACGAAAACAAAAAGCACCGCCCCGTTGTTTTTGTCCTTCTGCCCCACCTGCCACGACCGCGCCACGCGCACGGTGTAATCTTCGATGGACGAGTCCGACTGCATCTTCGGGAAAACGGCCACCACAATTTGCTCGGAGCTTTGGCGTTCGAAGTTTTCCAGCGTCTGGTTCAACTGTGCCGCCGTCCCGGCGGAGACGACTCCGGCGTAGTCGTTGAAATAAGCCGCTGGCGGCGGCGGAATAACTTCATCCGCAAACAGACGGAAGCCGAAGACCAAAACCAGGATGGCGCAGCAGCGGCGCACGGTTCAAGGGTTGGTTGCCGCCGGGGCCGTTTTGTTGAAATCGAACTGGACCTTGGGCGGCGTCTCCGCTCCGGCGGTGGCGGCGAAATAGGGTTTCTCATGAAATCCGAAGGCGCCGGCATAGAACACCGCCGGGAACGATTTGATGGCCGTGTCGTAATCCTGGACCGCCGCGTTGAAATCCCGGCGCTCGACGCTGATGCGATTTTCCGTGCCTTCCAGTTGCGCCTGCAAATCGCGGAAATTTTCCGTCGCCTTCAAATCCGGATAGCGCTCCACGACCACCAGCAGACGGGACAAGGCCGATGAAAGCTGGCCCTGGGCCTGGTCGAAGGCCGCCAGCTTGGCTGGATCGCTCGGCGCGGTGTTGGGATCAATTTTCACCTGACCCACCGAAGCCCGCGCCGCGGTGATTTCCGTCAGCGTGGATTTCTCGAAGTTGGCCGCGCCGGAAACGGTCGCGACCAGATTGGGAATGAGGTCGGCCCGGCGTTGATAGACGTTCTGCACCTGCGCCCACTGGCTGTCCACCGCCTGCGACAGCTTGACGAGATGATTGTAACTGCCGCCCGCCGCCGCGATTAGAATCAAAACCAAAAGGCCGAGCGCCACCAGAACACCGAGAACAATGGCTAGTTTTTTCATAATGATGTCACAGTTTAACCTTCTGCTCCGGGGTAACAATTACAAAATCCAACCAAATGAATAATCAATCGGGTTCCGCCGCTTGCCGATGAAAAACGATCTTACACTGGCGCTGGCATCTGGAAGATGCCGGGCACACGCAGGCTGGCAAGCCTGCGCCACATAGCGCAGTGTATTTTACGGTATCACCGCCCGGTAAAAGCGGTTGTTGAAATTCGTCGCCGCCGCGTCGCGGAAATTGATCGTGGCGTTGGTGCCGGTGAAATTGGTCAGCGCCACCCAGTCCACGAGGTCCGTTGAAACCAGGACGTGGCCGTTCAGCCCCGGCGAAAGTTGCAGCGCAAAGTTCAGGCCGTTGGTCGCCAGCGGTTGCGCCGTCGTAAAGGCGAGCAACAGCTTGAAGACATTGCTCGACACGAAACTCACGCTGTTGGTCGTTGAAAAGTTCCCGCCCAGGTTCACCGCATACGCCTTCACCATGTTGGTGCCAACCGCCAATGTGACGGTGGTGGTCCAGTTGGTATAGTTGTTGGTGGTGTTTGCCAGGCTCCACGTCCCGCCGGCCAGAATCCCGTTGGTCAACTGGTACCAGACGGCGGCAACCTTCCAGTTGTCGCTGGCCGTTCCCACCACGGTTGCCAGGGCATTGGTCATTTGCTGGCCGGCAGTCGGCGCGGTGATCGTCAGTGACGGTTTGGCCACTTCCACAAGGTTCGCCTGCAACATCAAGTTCGTCACCATCAAGAACTGCACCGTTGTCCCATTGGTGATGATGCTCAACGGCAGGTTGGTCCCGCCCGTCCAATTGGTGAAGACAAAGCCCGTTCCCGCCGTCGCGGTGATGGAATAGCCCTTTCCGATTTGCAGGAGCAGGCCGTTGTCGTTCGGGCTCAAGGAGCCGAGACCATTGGTGCTAACCATCAGGGTAGCGTTCACCACATAAAAGAAGTTCAGCGTGTTGGTGAGGGACAGGTTGCCGCTGGTGTCCACCGCGTAGGCCGCAATCGTGTTGGTGCCCGGCGTCAGCGTCACCGCCGCCGTCCAGTTGCTCCCGTTGAAACTGGTCGCGTTCGACCAAACTGAAGTATTCAACTGGAAATACACGCTGGCCACCGCCACGTTGTCCGTCGCCCATCCTTTGACGATGAAGTTGGCATTGCTGACATTCATTCCCGCCGTCACGTTGGTAATGCTGAGCACGGGTTTGGTCACATCCGCAAAGTTCGCCGTGAATGTCAAGTTCGATGCCATCGTGAACTGCAAAGTCGCCCCGTTGGTCGTGATGCTCCCCGTCCAGTTGACGAAGGCAAAGCCGCTCCCGGCGGTGGCCGTCATCGAATAGTTCTTCCCGATTTGCAACAGCGCCCCGTTGTAATTCGGGCTGATAGTGCCATTGCCATTGGTGCTGACCGTCAGCGGTGCGCTCAAAATGTAAACAATGGTCGCGCTGTTGGTCGTGGAAATGTTCCCGCTGGTGTCCACCGCGTAGGCGCGGACGGTGTTGGTGCCCGGCGTCAGCGTCAGGTTCGTGCTCCAGTTCGCCCAATTGTTCGCTGTCGTCGCCAAGGCGAATCCGGTGTTGATCACGGCATTGCTCAACGAGCAATACACGCCGGCCACCGCCACGTTGTCCGTCGCCGTCCCCATCACCGTGAAGAACGCGTTGCTGACCTGCAGTCCCGCTGTGATGTTGGTGATGGCCAACACCGGCTTGGTCACATCCGCGAAGTTCGCCGTGAATGTCAAGTTCGATGCCATCGTGAACTGCAAAGTCGCCCCGTTGGTCGTGATGCTCCCCGTCCAGTTGACGAAGGCAAAGCCGCTCCCGGCGGTGGCCGTCATCGAGTAATTCTTCCCGATTTGCAACAACGTCCCGTTGTAATTCGGGCTGACGGTTCCGCTGCCGTTGGTTTGCACCGTCAGAACCGCGCTTACAATATAGACAATGGTCGCGCTGTTGGTGGTGGAAGGAATGCCGCCGGTGTTCACCGCGTAGGCGCGGACGGTGTTGGTGCCGGGCGCCAGCGTCACTGCCGCGCTCCAATTTGACCAGTTGTTGACCATCGTCGCCGGCACGAATCCGGTGTTGACCATGGCATTGCTCAACGAGCAATACACGTTGGTCACCGCCACTTTGTCGCTGGCCGTGCCCATCACTGTGAACGCCGCGTTGCTCACCAGCATCCCGGAGGTGATGTTGGTGATGGCGAGAGTCGGCGAAGTGGTTTCCGTGGTGACGGTCACCGCGCACTGCTGTGAGTTGGTTCCGCCGACGGCATTGTTGACTGAAGCCGAAACGTAGTAAGTTCCCGTGCTGGTCCAGAGATTGTTGCTGACGACCAGCGTGTTGGTGGTGGCAAACGGGATGGCGTTGCTGTTGAAAAACCACTGGTAGCACATCGGCGGGCTGCCGGTCGCGGAGAGGAAGAACGCCGCATTCACCCCCAGCGCGACAATCTTGTTCGCCGGCAGATTCGTGGTGATGACCGGCGGCACGTCGAAGGGAATTCTTGTCGGGTTGCTCAAGGTAAATGTGCCGGTGCCGCCACCGTTGGCCGGTGAATTTGTGAAATGGCCGGAGATGGTAAGCGTCGCAAGTGTAAAGGTGCCCCCCAACGTCGTTCCACCACCTCCTCCGGTTGTGCCGGTGAATTGATTATTGGCGGGGTCAATCTGGCCCGAACCGCCATCTTGCACCTGTCCGTTTTGGAAAGCGTCGAAGAGGACACTGCCGTCAGCCACCACAACCCCCTGAAGTGTTCCAGAGTAGGGTCCGGAATAGGATCCGGTATAAAAACCCGCCGCATTCTGGAAGGGTCCCAACGCCGGCTGGTTGGTGGCATTAAGATACACAGATACGATTTGCCCTTGACCATTTGTAAGACCATCAATTTCGCCGTTAAAGAAGCCGTCCTTGTCAATGGAACCATAACCGGAAATGCTGCCGCTGCTAAACTGCCAGTTCCCCTTGGTCACGCTGAATTGAAAAAACAAGCCAAAATCCGTGCCGTCACCGGTTCCGTTACCATTGTCGGTGCCCAAGAGGGTGGCCTGCTGGTTCGTGCCGACGAAAACGGCAAAACTGCCGCCGAAGGGACCGGATGGGTTGTTGTCCTGCAAACCGCCGTCGCCGACATAAATTCCGGCATAAGAATAAAATTCCTTTCTTAAAATGGCCTCCGTCTTATACGCCGGCAAATTCACCAAAATTCCGTCAAAGGTGAAATCCGGCAGGGTGTCATTCACATAAACGTCGCCGGTGAATTGCGGCATCAGGCTGCGCAACGACTTGGCCCCGGCAAAGTAAGCGCCAGCATAGATCTCGAGGGCGTTATTCGTGAAGAACTGCACTGGCGCGTTAAGCGACAGAAGGGTGTTGGTCAGCTCGGTGCGGAACAGCGCCTCGTTGTTGGCTTCATCAGGGGACAGGTTAAACAGGTAGTTTGAGCCCGGCTGCCGGTCATTGCGGATGAATTCCGACGCCGCCAGATACAGGGCAATGGCGTTGGTGAGCGCCCCTTCGGACGCCGCCAGGTCACTGGCGCTGTTCTGGTTGAGCAGGCTCGGGTAGAGGGAAAGCACGTTTTGAAGGGTCAATCCGTTCGTCTTCTCGAGGGTTTGCAACTGGCTGAGGACGACATCGAAGTTCTGGGCGTTCAAGGTGTAGCCCGCGAATTCCGCCGCGCGCAGGAGCGCCTGCAGGAGCAGGACATCGCCGTAGTCAACCGTGACCGCCTGCAACGACGTTTCGCAGGCCGTCAGCGAAAGGCTGAAATTCGTATCCGTGATCATCGCCAGGTTGGTCCGCGAGGCGCCGAGCGCGGCCATGATGTTCGTGCGGTAAAAAGCAATCATCACGGAGGTGTTCTCGGTCGGGAACACCGTGTTGCCGTTGGTGTCCTTGGGAAGCGTTGACGTCCAGTTATAGACATTCCGCCCGCTGTTGGTAAAACCAAGACCGTTCAGGAAATTGCTGCCGGCGGGCTGCGTCGGCAGCAGCAGCAGGCGCGTCACCGCCACCAGCGCGTTGGCGTCCTCGTTGGTGGGCGACAGGGCCAGGGCGTTGTTGAAATTTGTGTTCGCGCCGACCAGGTTCGTGTTGCACAGATACTGGAGACCATTCGTCACGTCCTGACCCGCCGTCTGGGCCAGAACATTCCAGCCAAGCAATCCAACAATCAAACTGACGATGCGCGTTTTCATGGTTTTTTTATGATTTGGTTTTCCAAGGGTTTAAAAACAAGAAGTTCGCCGCCTTTGCCGCCGTCATGCCAGCGCAGACAGCCGGAGGCCGGACCGGAAATTTGCAGGGTGGCCTTCGGGATTGAAACCGGCCCGCCGCCATCATGGGCAACCGACACGTTTGACAGTTCCAAAGAGCCGGGGCGGCTGACCCGCGCTATCGCCGCGCGCAACCGGGGTTCCTTTTCACCTAGGAGCGAGATTTCAATATTTCGGAGTTCCAACCGCCGCAAGCCGCCGGAAGACGGATTCCAGAAGTTCAAGTCTGAGAGCGCGTTGGTGAGGCAACTGGCGGACAGGATTTGAACCTGAACGCCCTCAACCACAGCAATCGGCAAAAATCCCAACTGGAAAAACCCCCACTTTTCATGGTCAACAAACGCCCGGGTGGTATGAATCCTGGAGACGAGCTGGACGCCGTCGTATTCAGACAGGGTCGCGTCGTTGGCCGGTATTCCAACGATTTCCCCCGCATGAGCATTGCCCGGAACCTGCGTCCACAACACCATGCAAAAAGTTGCAACCCTCGCTCCATTAGTCAGCGTTAGCATGTCTATTAGCCAGTGTTTATATTTTTGCCGTATCACCGGCCCGCACTTATGCAATGTTGTATCGGCAGCCCAAGTGCATTACAATGTAAATCTTGACGACCGTTGCCGTGCGTGTCTTAAGCAGGGAAAGCGCCGAACATTTCCTTCGCGATGACGCCGTCGGAAACCTTCGTGACCGGGCCGGTCATGCGAATCGCAAAATCGCCGCCGATTTCAATGGCGATGACGCCGCCGGGCATGTGGACTAAAATCTCGCGGTCGCACAGGCCGAGCCGGTGCGCCACCGCCGCCGCCGCGCTGCTGCTGCTGCCGCTGGCCAGCGTGTAACCCGCGCCGCGCTCCCAGATTTCTATCTGGATGTTTTTCCGGTCGAGCACCTTCATGAGTTGCACGTTGATGCGGTTCGGAAAACGCAGATGCGTTTCCAGCAACGGACCGAGTTGTTTCGCCAGGTCGGCGCTGATTTTCGGCAGCCGCAACACGCAATGCGGATTGCCAATCGTCGCGGCGCAAAAGTTGAATTGCTGTCCGCGCAGGTGAATCGCTTCGTTGATGACTTCGCGGCGCGGGCCGGCCACGGGAATTTCGTCGCTCCAGAAGCTGACCCGGCCCATTTCCACGCGCACGGTTTTGCCGCGGTCCATGACCGTGGCCTGCACGAGGCCGCCGGGCGTTTCGAGGGTGAACTCATCCTTGCCGACCAGTTTCCGGTCCCACAAATAACGCGAAAAAATCCGCAGGCCGTTGCCGCTCTTTTCAGCTTCGCTGCCGTCGGGATTGAAAATGCGGAGTGCGAACTTTGCCTTTTTGGAGGGCAGGGGACCGAGCAAAATGCCGTCCGAGCCGATGCCGTAATGGCGATGGCAAATCCCCCTGACCTGCGTGGCCGTCAATGGCGACGGCAGGTTCTTCGGATCAATGACGAGGTAGTCATTGCCGAGCGCGTGATATTTGGTGAATGCAAAACGCATCGGCGACAGAATAACGTGTCGGGCGCGAAGCGCAAAATAGAATAGTGGGACAGGACTCCGGCCTGTGTGTTTTAGCTTTTCAATATGGTCTCGATTTCCCGAAGTTCATCGGCATCGAGAGCCAGATTGTTCAAGGCGCCGACGGCGTCCTCGATTTGCGCGACGCGGCTGGCGCCAATCAGCGCGGAGGTCATTCCCGGATGGCGCAGCACCCAGGCCAGCGCCATTTGGGCGAGCGTCTGGCCGCGCGCTTTGGCCAGTTGGTCCAGCCGTTTTACCCTGGCGATTTTGTCGGGGGTGACGTGTTCCGGCCGCAAAAAACCGTGCGGTTTGGAAGCGCGCGAGCCTTTGGGAATGCCGTGAAGGTATTTGTCCGTCAACAATCCCTGCGCCAGCGGCGAGAACGCAATGCAGCCGATGCCTTCCCGCGCGAGCGTTTCCAGCAGGCCGTCTTCAATCCAGCGGTTGAACATGCTGTAGGACGGCTGGTGAATGAGGCACGGCGTGCCGAGCGCGCGAAGGATTTGCGCGGCCCGGCGGGCCGGCTCCGGCTGGTAATTGGAAATGCCCGCGTATAACGCCCGCCCGCTGCGCACGATGAAATCCAGCGCGCCCATCGTTTCCTCCAGGGGCGTGTCGGGATCGGGCCGGTGGGAATAAAAAATGTCCACGTAATCCAGTTTCATGCGTTTCAAACTCTGATCCAGGCTGGCGACCAGATATTTGCGCGAACCCCATTCGCCGTAAGGCCCCGGCCACATCAAATAACCGGCCTTGGAGGAGATGATCAGTTCGTCGCGGTGGGGTTTCAAATCGCTGTGGAGAATGCGCCCGAAAATTTCCTCAGCCGAACCGGGCGGCGGCCCGTAGTTGTTGGCCAGGTCGAAATGCGTGATGCCCAGGTCGAACGCGCGGCGCACCATCGTCCGGCCGTTGGCAAAGACGTCAACGCCGCCAAAGTTATGCCACAGCCCGAGCGAAATGGCGGGCAGCTTGAGACCGCTGCGGCCGCAGCGATTGTAGCGCATGGTTTGGTAACGGGAATCCGACGGCAGATATTTCATGGCATTTTGTTGAACGGAGAATACCGGCGAGCGCGCGAAGCTCAACCCAAAACCTTTGTGTTTCGGGCGTCCCGGCATTGCCGCCGGAACGCCGCATTCAGAGCCTGTGTGAAAAACACCTGTTTTCTGTAGGAGACGAGGTAACGAGTCTCAAATTTCATCAGAAACCACCGATTTCCGGCGAGAAGTGAGCCTCCGCACGTCGGCTCCTACCGTTTTTCACACAGGCTCTGAACGCCGCATTCATACGGCAGCGCGGGGCGGACACGTCCTGCCGGATAAATCCGGCGTTCCTTGGCAAATCACGCCTTTCGTTCAGGGCAACACGCCCTCAAGATGCGACCCTGTCTTTGTCCTTTGCCTGCTCGCGTTTTGATTCTTCCGCGTGAAACTTGTGGAGGAACCGGTGGAAGGCTGGCGCAATAAAGATGCCGATACTTGTCAGAAACGCCAGGCCGCTGAACAGCGCGTAGCAACCGGCGAAGATTTTGCCCGCATCGGTTTGCAACGATGATACCGGCCCCATGCCGGACAAAATCATCGCCGCGTTGACGAAGGCGTCCACCCATGACATCGGCTCAAAGGCGCGGTAGCCAATCATGCCGATGCCGAGCGCGACCACAACGATCAGCAGTGCCAAAGCCGCGCTCCGCGCCAGACGCGCGAAAAACTGCCGGCGCGGCAACAACGGTTTTGAACGGTGCTCGAACATGAAGTTTAAGTTGTGCAGATTATCTTCATTACACAACGATTTTCGGATTCAAACCAAATGCCCCTCGCCCCATCCCTCTCCCCGCCAGGCGGGGAGAGGGTGTCCGCCAGGACGGGTGAGGGGTTCAAAATCTCATTAGATGTCTTTTTTTTGGTGAGTTTATCACTTGCCCGCCTGAACGCTCCCGGTGATTTCCTTCACGCCCTTGTGGCCGTGTTTTTTCATGAAATCACCGATGCCGGCAATCACCTGCAAGGCCGTCTGCGGTTCGTAGAAATTCGCCGTGCCCACCGCCACCGCCGTTGCGCCGGCCACCATGAATTCAATCGCGTCCGCCGCGTTCTGAATGCCGCCCATGCCGATGATGGGAATTTTCACGGCCCGCGCCGCTTCCCAGACCAGCTTGATGGCAATCGGCTTGATGCACGGCCCGGTCAGACCGCCGGTGACGTTCGCCAGCTTCGGCTTCCGCGTCTCAATGTCAATCGCCATGGCCGGATAACTGTTCGTGACGGCCAGCGCGTCGCTGCCCGCGTCCTCCGCGGCTTTGGCAAACGGCGCGATGCTGACGACGTTCGGACTCATCTTGGTGATGAGCGGCAGCTTCGTCACCTTCCGGCAGGCGGCCACGACCTGCGCGAGCAATTTCAGATCGGTCCCGAATTGCGCGCCGCCTTTCTTGATGTTCGGGCACGAGACGTTGAGTTCCAGCGCGCCGACGCCGCCAAGCGCATCAAATCGTTCTGCCACTTCGGCGTATTCCCCGACCGTGGTGCCCCAGACATTGATGATGGCCGGCACTTTCAAGGTCTTGAGGAAGGGCCAGTATTTTTTGATGAACACATCCACACCCGGTCCTTGCAAGCCGATGGCGTTGATGAGGCCGCTGGCGACCTCGACCGTGCGCGGCGTCGGGTTGCCGCGGACCGGTTCGAGCCGGATGCCTTTCACCACGACGGCGCCGAGCTGGTTCAGGTCGAGGAGTCGCGCGTATTCGACGCCGTAACCGAACGTGCCGGACGCGACCATCACCGGATTTTGCAACTTCAGCCTGCCAATTTGAATGGACAAATTCATTTCGGCTAAAACTACCGGTTCGAGCAGCGTGACTCAATTCTCAAAAAGAAAATTGCCGGTCGCAAATCCAGCAATTGAAAACCGGCGTGGAATTTGTCCAATTAAACCGCACGTTATTGCTGCATTTTGTGCTGTAACGCGGGTATTAGGGGCGGTTTCTTGAAGATCAAGGCCATTGCTTTGAACAATTTGCCCCGCTATTAGCCGGGCCAATTTTGAGCAGATTTTGCCAGCTTGGACGCGGCGCTGCCTGCGGGACGCGAACTTGTCCGCCCCGCTCACGAAGGGATCACGGAAAGCACGCGAAAGGGATTGACAAATTTCTAATAGTATCTATAACCTTTTCAAAATTCGAGAAGGGGTGTTGGCGTTTAGCGCGGTAGTCAGAGAATCAGAATAAATTGCAATGAAAGCAAACTGCTTTCCCGCCAGCAGTGGGCACGTTTTGACACCGCCGCTCACTTTGTTTGCCCGCATGACGCGCGGCCCGATGTTCCCATCTTTTCGCACCAAACCATGAAAACTCAAATCTCAACCAAAACTGAAATCAACCAGCAACCAACCGTGACCATTATGAAAACCAAACTCACACTCAAATTCGCTGCCGCCTTGCTGGCGCTATCAACCATCATCTATCAACCCTCAACCGTCTTCGCCCAAGGCACGGCCTTCACCTATCAAGGCCGGCTTGGTGACGGCGGCGCGCCTGCCAACGGCAATTACGACATCCTGTTCTCGCTCTACGACGCGGCGAGCGGGGGCAACCAAGTGGACGGCACGCTGATGGGGACCGCCGTGCCGGTAACCAACGGGCTGTTCACCGTCACGCTGGATTTCGGCAACCAGTTCCCCGGCGCGGGCCGCTGGCTCAAGCTGGACGTGCGCACCAACGGCGTCGGCCCCTACACGCCCTTGAGTCCGCGGCAGGCGTTGACGGCCACGCCCTACGCCATCACGGCCGGCAACCTCACGGGCAACCTGCCCGCCGGCCAGGTCAGCGGCACGCTGGCGCTATCGCAATTGCCGGGCGCGGTCGTCACGAACAACGCGGGCGGCGTGAACCTCACCGGCAACTTTTCCGGCAACGGCGCGAGCATCAGCAATGTCAACGCCGTGACGCTCGGCGGACTGGGCGCGGGGAGTTTTTGGAAGACCGGCGGCAATTCCGGCACGACGGCGGGCGCGAGCTTTCTGGGCACGACGGACAATCAGCCTTTGGAACTCAAGGTCAACGGCCAGCGGGCATTGCGGCTGGAGCCGAACACGAATGGCGCGCCCAATGTCATTGGCGGGTCGCCGGTCAATTTCGTGGCTTCCGGCTTCGTCGGCGCTTTCATCGGCGGCGGCGGTGCGACAAATTATTTTGGGTTTGCCTACACCAACAGCATAGCGGCCAATTTTGGCGTGATTGGCGGCGGCTACGCCAACCAGATTCAGGCCAACGCTCGCGACGCGACGATTAGCGGCGGCGAGGCCAATTCTACCAGTGGCTCCGAATCAACGATTGGCGGCGGCGCTAACAACCTGATTCTGCCCGGAGCTTCCGGTTCGACGATTGGCGGCGGCTACGACAACCAGATTCAGGACGCAGTTTCCGAATCAACGATTGGCGGCGGCTACGACAACCAGATTCTGGATGGCGCTTACTACTCGACGATTGGCGGCGGCGCTGTAAACCAAGTCTACGGCATTGGCTCCTTCATCGGCGGCGGCGGCTATGATGGGGTTAACTACCTTGGAAACGTCAACGGGGGCAACGCCTCCGTAATTGGCGGCGGCGTTGGCAACCAGATCTACGCTGACTACTCGGCGATTGGCGGCGGCGATGGGAACGGTATCCAGCCCTACGCTGACTACTCGACGATTGGTGGCGGCGATGCGAACGGTATCCAGCCCTACGCTCAGTTCTCGACGATTGGTGGTGGCGAGGGGAACTATATCAATGCCTACAATTTGTGCTCGACGATTGGCGGCGGCGTCTTCAACCAGATTCAGGCCGGCTCTATTGACTCGAACTCTAGGAACTCGACGATTGGCGGCGGCTTTGAAAACCAGATTCAGGCCGACTCTTGGGACTCGACGATAGCTGGCGGCGGCAACAACACGATTCAGACCAACGCTTCCAGCTCGACGATAGCCGGCGGCGGCGCCAACACGATTCAGGCCAACGCTTTCGGCTCGACGATTGGCGGCGGCGGGGGCAACCTGATTCAGACCAACGCTGGCGACTCGACGATAGGCGGCGGCGAGATCAACACGATTCAGACCGGCGCTCACGACTCGACGATTGGCGGCGGCAGCAACAACCTGATTCAGGCCAACGCTGTTTACTCGACGATTGCGGGCGGTGTTGGCAACATAGCAGGCGGCTCTTACAGCTTTGCCGCCGGAAGAAACGCGCAGGCCACCAACAACGGCGCGTTTGTTTGGAGCGATGGAACCGGCACAACCACTTCCTCCACCGCCACCAACCAGTTTGTGGCGCGGGCGAGCGGCGGCTTTGTCTTTTACAGCGGCACGGGTTCGGGCGGCGCGCAACTGGCCGCCGGCGCGACTGCGTGGAGCGTGCTTTCGGATCGCAACGCCAAGAAAAACTTCGCGCCGGTGAACGGCGAGAGCATCCTGGACAAACTGGCGCAAGTGCCGGTCGAGCGGTGGAACTACAAATGGGAAAAAGATTCCGGCGCGCCGAACATCGGTCCGATGGCCCAGGATTTCAAGGCGGCGTTTTATCCGGGCCGCGATGACAAAAGCATCACCACGCTGGAATTCGACGGCGTGGAATTGGCGGCGATTCAGGGATTGAATCAGAAGGTGGATGAACAGCGCAGCCAGCTTGACCAGAAGGAAACGGAGATAACGGAGTTGAAACAGCGTCTGGAAAAACTGGAACAGTTGGTGAACGCCAAAAACGGGGAGGCGAAATGAAAATGCGAAAAGGGAAGATGGCAGATGGTAGGGCGGGCAGTCCTCTGCCCGCCGCGTATGTGGCTGGACTTCCGAACCCCACAACACGTCCGAACGGCGCGCACGGAGTGACGCGCCCTACCTTGCCTGCGCTACTGCTTGGCTTCGTTCTTCTGCCATTGGCCTTCAGCCTTCAAGCGTGGGGGCAAAGCTACTCGATTGACTGGTATAAAGTTTCCGGCGGCGGTGGCACCAGCACCGGCGGGGTTTATTCCGTCAGCGGCACCATCGGCCAGCACGATGCCGGCGGGCCGCTGACCGGCGGCAATTACTCGCTCACCGGCGGGTTTTGGGCGCTCATTTCCGTCGTGCAAACACCCGGCGCGCCGCCGTTGCTCATCAGCCATTCCGGCAACACGGTGACGGTTTATTGGCAGAACGTGTCCGGCTGGAGCTTGCAGCAGAACGCGAACCTCGCGTTGGCAAATGGCTGGTCGGCCAGCGGCGGTGTGACGACTTCCAACGGCACGAATTATCTGAACCTCACCTCGCCGACCGGCAATTTGTTCTTCCGATTGAAACAGTAATCAACGCAAAACTTAACACCATCAACCAAACCATCCAAAGACCATGAAAGTCAAACTCACACTCAAATTCGCTGCCGCCTTGCTGGCGCTCTCAACCATCATCTATCAACCCTCAACCTGCCACGCCCAAGGCACGGCCTTCACTTATCAAGGCCGGCTCAATGACGGCGCCAATCCCGCCACGGGCAATTATGATTTGGCTTTTTCGCTTTTCACCGTGAACAGCGGTCCGGGACAAGTCGGGGGCATGCTCACTAATGCTCTCACCGGCGTGACCAACGGCCTGTTCACAGTGATTTTGGACTTCGGCGCAGGTGTGTTCCCAAGCGCGGATCGTTGGCTGGAAATTGCCGCGCGCAGCAGCGGGATGAAAACAGCCTGAACAAAAGAACCAACCAACCAAAGACCAACCTATGAAAACAAATATCAAAAACCTATTCCTCCTCCCCGCTCTGGTCGCTGGTCTCGGCTTGATACTGGCTGGCCGGGTGACGGCGCAGACCTTCACGAATCTGCATAGTTTCGCCGCTGTCAACAGAGCTGTTTCCACCAACAGCGACGGAGCTTATCCGGAAGCCGGATTGATTTTATCCGGCACCACCTTCTATGGGACGGCGTCTCAAGGCGGCAGTTCGGGCTGGGGCACGGTGTTCAAGGTCAACACCAACGGTACGGGGTTTACAATCCTGCATAGTTTCACCAATGGCAGCGACGGAGCCAGTCCGTATGGCGGATTGGTTTTATCGGGCAACACCCTCTATGGGACGACGTATGAAGGCGGCAGTTCGGGCTGGGGCGCGGTGTTTGCCCTCAACACGGATGGCTCGGCGTTTACCAACCTGCATAGTTTCACGGCACCCGACATCAATACCCGGACAAACAGCGACGGAGTTTATCCGTCTGCTGGATTGATTTTATCGGGCAACACCCTCTATGGAACGGCGGCGTATGGCGGCAGTTCGGGCTGGGGCACGGTGTTCAAGCTCAACACCGATGGCTCGGGGTTTACCAACCTGCATAGTTTCACCAATGGCAGCGACGGAGCTATCCCGGAAGCCGGATTGATTTTATCGGGCAACGCCCTCTATGGGACGACGTATGAAGGCGGCAGTTCGGGCAATGGCACGGTGTTCTCCGTCAACACCGATGGCTCGGGGTTTACAAACCTGCATCGTTTCAGTGCGGGAAAAATCGACCAAGATCTTGAAAATTACACCAATAGCGAGGGCGCCAATCCGCGTGCCGGATTGGTTTTATCCGGCAACACCCTGTTCGGGACGGCGTCTCAAGGCGGCAGTTCGGGCTTGGGGACAGTGTTCAAGCTCAACACCGATGGCTCGGGGTTTACAAACCTGCATAGTATCACAGGCTACTTTAACGAAGGAGCTTTTCTGAATGGCGGGTTGATTTTATCGGCCAACACCCTCTATGGGACGACGGTTGAAGGCGGCTTTTATGGTGGCACGGTGTTCTCTATCAACACCGATGGCACAGGCTTTACAACCTTGTATGAGTTCAGCGGGGGAAGCGACGGAGGATTTCCGGAAGCCGGATTGATTTTGTCGGCCAACGCCCTCTATGGGACGGCGTCTCAAGGCGGCAGTGGGGGAAATGGCGCTCTGTTCTCGATCAACACCAATGGCACAGGCTTTACAACCTTCTACAGTTTCACGGCACTTGTTCCTCCTGATGATTCCAATAGCGACGGAATTAATCCGCTTGCCGGGTTGATTTTATCGGGCAACACCCTGTTCGGGACGGCACCGTCTGGCGGCAGTTCGCTCAATGGCACAGTGTTCAGGGTCAACACCGATGGCTCGGGGTTTACAAACCTGCATAGCTTCACGGCGCTCGACATCAATACTCAGACAATAAACACTGACGGAGCCAGTCCGTCTGCCGGATTGGTTTTATCGGGCAACACCCTGTTCGGGACGGCACAGTCTGGCGGCAGTTCGGGCAACGGCACGGTGTTCGCCGTCAAAACCGATGGCTCGGGGTTTACAAACCTGCATAGCTTCACGGCGCTCGACATCAATACCCAGACAAACAGCGATGGAGCCAGTCCGTCTGCCGGATTGATTTTATCGGGCAACACCCTGTTCGGCACGGCGGCGTATGGCGGCAGTGCGGACAAAGGCACAGCGTTCGCCGTCAACACCGATGGCACCGGGTTTACGAACCTGCATAGTTTCACGGCAGGACAATACTATAACGACGGTAACCATGAGTTTTACATCAACAGCGACGGAGCGTTTCCGAGGGCCGGATTGATTTTATCGGGCAACACCCTGTTCGGCACCGCAGCGTCTGGCGGCACCAATGGCAGTGGCACGGTGTTTGCCCTCAACACCGATGGCACCGGCTATACGACTTTGCATGTTTTTACGGCGCCCTCTGGTATACTTGGCTATGAGGAAAACGGAACCAATAGCGATGGAGCCAGTCCGTCTGCCGGATTGATTTTATCGGGCAACATCCTGTTCGGCACGGCGGCGTATGGCGGCAGTTCAGGCTATGGCACGGTGTTCAAGGTCAACACCGATGGCACGGGGTTTACCAACCTGCATAGTTTCACAGCAACCCTCTCCGGAACCAACAGCGACGGATCCCTCCCGTCTGCCGGATTGATTTTATCGGGCAACATCCTGTTCGGGACGGCACTGTATGGCGGCTATTCGGGCAACGGCACGGTGTTCGCCGTCAACACCAATGGCACCGGCTTTACGACTTTGCATGTTTTTACGGCGCCCTCTGGTACACTTGGCTATTCGGGCAACGGAACCAATAGCGACGGGCAGTATCCGCTGGGCGGATTGGTTTTATCGGGCAACACCCTGTTCGGGACGGCAGAAGATGGCGGCAATTGGGGCAACGGCACAGTGTTCAGTATTTCGTTGACGCCGCCACCACTGGCCATCATGCGTTCCGGCACAAATGTTGTTTTGACGTGGCCGACCTATGCCCCCGGGGTCACTTTGCAATCCACAACGAACCTCATTCCACCGGCGGTCTGGCCCACCGTTACTCCCGCACCGTCCCTTGTCAACGGGCAGAACGCCGTGACCAATCCCATCTTCGGCGCTCAAATGTTTTACCGGTTAAGCCAGTGATCAAATGAATCAACCAAACAAAAACAAATTATGAAAACCAAACTCGCACTGAAAGTTGCCGCCGCCTTGCTGGCGCTATCAACTATCATCTATCAACCATCAACCGCCTTCGCCCAGGGCACGGCGTTCACCTATCAAGGCCGGTTGAATGACGCCAACGGCCCGGCCAGCGGCAGCTACGACCTGACGTTCTCGTTGTTTGCCGCCAACGCCAGCGGTGTGCCCGTTGCCGGGCCGCTCACCAATTCGCCTACCGCCGTCAGCAACGGCCTGTTCACCGTCGCGCTGGATTTCGGGAATCAATTTCCCGGCGGACCGCGCTGGTTGGAGATCGCCGTGCGGACGAACGGCGGCGGCACGTTCAGCACGCTCGCGCCGCGCCAGCAGTTGACGCCCACGCCCTACGCCATCACCGCCAGCAACCTGACCGGGTCGCTGCCCGTCGCGCAATTGAGCGGCACGGTCCCGCTGGCCCAGTTGCCCGGCGCGGTAGTGACGAACAATGCGGGCGGGGTGACCCTCGGCGGCACGTTCAATGGCACGTTGGTTGGCGACGGGTCCGGATTGACCGGTCTCAACACCTCCCAGTTGACGAGCCCGGGCAACACCAACGGCGGCTCCGCCAATTTCTTCGTCGGCCCGGCCGGCAATGCCAGCACCAGCGGCGCCGAGAACACCGCCAGCGGCGATGGGGCGCTGGCCAACAACACCACCGGCAACGCCAACACCGCCTACGGCAATGGGGCGCTGAACAACAACACTACCGGCTCCTATAACACGGCTTATGGCAATGAGGCGCTTCTCGCCAATACCAACGGTTCCGAGAACACCGCCAACGGCTTCACGGCGCTTTACTCGAACACCAGCGGTTCCGAGAACACCGCCAACGGCTTCCAGGCGCTGGAGAACAACACCACCGGCTCCGCCAACACCGCCGACGGCTCCGGGGCGCTCAACGCCAACACCACCGGCGGCAACAACACGGCTAACGGTTTGGAGGCGCTGCAAAACAACACCAGCGGCAGCGACAATAATGCCATTGGCGCTTATGCGCTCTACCTCAACACCAGCGGCAATTACAACACCGCCGATGGCGACAGCGCCTTGCAGAACAACACCACCGGCGGCAATAACACCGCCGCCGGGTACGCCGCGCTCTACTACAACACCAACGGCGAAGCCAACGTGGCCCTGGGATTCGAAGCGCTGTTCGAGCACGTCACTGGGGACGACAACATTGCTGTCGGCGTGTTCGCGCTGAAGTCCAATACGAATGGTTATTTCAACACGGCGATCGGCGGTTATGCGCTGGCGGAGAGCACGGGTCACAACAACATCGGGATCGGGCAGGCTGGCGGGATCAATCTGACGAATGGCGATAACAACATCTACATCGGCAACTCCGGGATCGGGGACGAAAACGGCGTCATCCGCATCGGCACGCCGGGCACGCACACCGCCACCTATCTGGCGGGGACGGTCAACGCCACTGCCTTTGTGGGCGACAGCTCCCAGTTCACCGGCACCAATGTCTTTTCCGGCGGCATCATCGCGACAAATATCCACAACGCGTTCACCATCGAAAACCGCACCAGCGACCCGCCCGCTCCGGTGACCGGGCAAATCTGGCTGCGAACCGATTTGTAAGCGCAAAACCGCCATGCAACGGATAACTCCAATATTATGCCCTTATTAAATCAGCTTTTTTAAAAGGGAACTTATGAAAATGAAATTCCAAGGTCTGTTTGCTGGATTCTTTCTCTTTGCCACCGTGGCAGTGCTGGCCGCTCCGGTTACTTTCACGGTGGACATGTCCGGGGTGGCCGGTTTCGATCCGGTCATGGATAAAGTGGATGTCCGCGGAACGTTCAATAACTGGTCCGGTTATGGCTCGCCCGGTGGTTTGCTGCTGGTCCCCAGTGCGAATCAATACATTCTAACCAATACGTATGACATTACGGACCCGGTGGGAACGGTGGAATACTACAAGTTCACAAGAAATTCGACCTTTGAACTGCAAGGCTTGGGCAACCGTTCCTTCACGCTGCAAAGCGGGGCGCAAATGGTGCCAGTGGTTTATTTCAATGACCAGCCGTCATCACCTTCAGCCACGACTAATTCCATCACTTTCCGCGTCAGCCTGGCCGTCCAGGTCACGGCGGGAAATTTTAACCCAACCAATGACACCGTCAGCGCCGCCGGCACCTTCCAAAGTCCACAGTGGACGCCGGAGGTGTTCCAGTTGACGAACAGCGGCAACAACCTCTACATCGGAACCTGCACGAATGACGGCAACTATCCCGGCACCTACGAGGAATTCAAGTTCATCATCACCCACACCAATTATATGGGAGACCCCACCTACGACGTCTGGGAGTCAATCAATAACCGTTCCTTTACACTCACCAACAACGAGGTGTTGCCGATAGTTTATTTCAATAACCAGGGCAACGCCGTGCCGGTGACGTTTCAGTTGGACATGGGAATACAGACGGCGGCTGGCCGGTTCAACCCCACCAATGTGGTCGAATGCAAGGGCTCATTCAACGGCTGGCAGGGAGGTTTTCAGTTGACAAACAACCCCGTGGCAGCCAACACAAACCTTTTCACCGGAACAACCTATGTTTTCGACGACGCGGGAACCGTCGAATATTACAAGTTCACGGTCAATGGAGGTTACAGCGGGCTGGGCTGGGAATCCCCGCTCAGTGCCAATACTTTAGACCGGTCATTTGCCCTGGCTGCCAGCGCCCAAACCCTGCCGGACGTGTTGTGGAGCGATTGGACCGCGGCGGACGTGCTCGCATCAGACACGGTGGTGACTTTTCAAGTCAGCATGACCAATGCCGTTGGGTCGGACGGGCATGTTTTCGACCCGAACCACGACAGCGTCTATTTGAATGGAGACTGGATGCCCTGGTGGAGTTGGGGGGACACAGGTTCGGCTGCGGCATTCCAGATGATCAACAATCCGGTGGGCAGCGGGCTTTACTCCATTTCCCTGACCTTTCCCCAAGGTTATTCGGTGCCAATAACCTATAAATACAGCATCAACGGCAATGACGATGAGGCAGCATTTGCCACGAACCATCTGCGCTACATCCGGACTGTCGGCAACTATTCCTTGCCGCTCGACACGTTTGGCGACCAGGTGCATGAGGCGCCCATTGCCGGCAGCGGCGTGGACATCGGCCTGCGGGTTTACGATGGCAACTCAATCATCAAAATCGCCGCTGAATCCGGTGCGCCAACTTCGTCGCTGCGCATCAATAAGAACGGGACGAACTACGGCGTATTGCTGGTGGATCCGAATGACCCGACCGCCTCCAAGGTTCGCATCCAGACGAGTTCGGGTGTCAAGGCGTGGCAGATTTTGGGTTCGATCATGCAGTCGAATGCCCAGAGCTACACGCCTCCCGCCAGTCACCGGACGGACCTCATCATTGATTCGGGCTGGAAGTTCACTCAGACGAATGTAGTCGGTGCGGAGGCCGCAAATTTTGACGACTCGACCTGGACGAACGTGAACCTGCCGCACACCTGGGACATTGCCGACGGACAGGACGGCCTCGGCACCGCTTATTACCGCGGCATCGGCTGGTATCGAACTCATTACACCGTGGGCAACAGCTATTCCGGACGCCACTTTTTCCTGAAATTCGACGGCGCGTTCTCGGACGCCACCGTTTATATCAACGGAAATTTACTTGGCGAACATCAGGGTGGTTTTGCGGCATTCGTCTTTGACGTTACCCCTTATGTCAATGTCGGCGCGGACAACGTCATCGCCGTCGAACTCAATAATTCCTTCAACGCCAACCTCCCGCCGCTGGATGCGGATTTCACGATGTGGGGCGGCATCTATCGCGATGTGCATTTGCTGGTGACGGAACCGGTGCAAATTTCGCCGTTGGATTACGGCTCCCCCGGCGTTTATCTCACGACCACCAGTGTCAGTTCCAACTCCGCCAATCTCCAGGTCACCACCGTGGTCTCCAATTCCACGGCCTCGGCGCAGACCGTGACCATTCGCGCTGTTGTGACCGACGCGGCCAGCAACATCGTGAAGACGCTGACCAATGTGGTGACACTCCCGGCTTCGTCGGTGTCCAATGTGGTGGCGAGCACGGTCATCGCCAATCCGCACCTGTGGAACGGCCTGAGCGATCCGTATCTCTATCAGGCTTTTGTGGAAGAATGGAATGCCACGGGTGTGGTGGACCTGGTCGCGCAGCCGCTGGGCTTTCGTTATTTCAGCGTGGACCCCACCAACGGGTTTTTTCTCAACGGCCGGCATTATGATTTGCACGGCGTGAACATGCACCAGGACTGGCTGAATTGCGGCTGGGCCTTGACCAACGCGCAGCGCGACACGAACTTCATGTTTCTCAAGGAAATCGGCGCCACTTTTCTCCGCCTTTCACATTACGAACACAACGACTATACTTACCAGCTGGCGGATCAAAATGGCCTTTGCGTCTGGAGCGAAGTCCCGATTATTGATTACATCACCACTTCCGCGGCGTTCACCAGCAATACCCTGCAGCAACTGCGCGAGATCATTCGCCAGAGATACAACCATCCCAGCGTGGTCTGCTGGAGCGTGTATAATGAAATCACACTGAGCGTGGGCGATCAGGGCTCCGGCACCTTCAGCACCACCAACCTCATCAACCAGGAAGTTCAGCTCGTCGGTCAGGACGATCCAACCCGGCCTTCCACCGCCGCCGCCAACACCAGCGATGGCGACCCTTCGACCCTTTTCACCCAGCTCATCGCCTTCAACAAGTATTATGGATGGTATTCAAGTCAGCTGAACGGAATCGGCGCCTGGGCTGATGGTATCCACGCCAATTATCCCACCCGCTGCGTCGGCGTGAGTGAATATGGCGCGGGCGCCAGCATCTACCAGCATAGTGAAAATCCCATGAACGACGCCAGCGTCAACACCGGTTTCCATCCCGAGGAATGGCAGAACATCGTTCACGAAACCAACTGGCAAATGATGGCGGCCCGCCCGTTCCTCTGGTGCAAACTCGTCTGGAACGGGTTCGACTTTGCCGCGGATGGCCGCAACGAAGGGGATGCCGCCGGCCGCAATGACAAGGGGCTGGTGACTTACGACCGCCAGGTGCGCAAGGATGCCTTCTATTTTTACAAGGCCAACTGGACGACCAATCCGATGGTTTATATCACCGGACACACCTTTACCAACCGGCTGACCAATGTCATTACCGCCAAGGTTTATGCCAACTGCGATTCGGTTCAACTCTATCTCAACGGAAGTTCGCAAGGCAGCGTCACGAATAATGCCGGTTGTATTTTTACCTGGCCGGTCGTTCTTTTGGGTGGAAGCAATTCCGTTCAAGCCGTTGGAATCAAGGGCGGAATTGACGTCACTGATTCGCTGACGTGGATTGCGCCAACATCTGCGCCCGCGGTTGCCATCGTCAATCCGCCGTTGCCAACGGTTTACCTGGCCAACTCAAATGTTGTGCTGTCATTGTCCGCGACGGCGACTGATTATCAATCAGATTCCCCGCCGGCCATGACGACGGCCTGGAGCCAGACCGGCGGAGCCGGCACAATTACCTTTGGAAACACGGCCGCGCTGACGACGACGGCGAGCTTCAACACGAACGGAGTTTTTAATTTGCAAATCCAGGCAACGAAGGGAGCCTTGATGTCGAGCGCCGGATTGACCGTCGTGGTTGGCAACGTGCCGTATGGCCCGACGCTCAAAGTGCGGTTTCCGTTTGACGACGCCGGGCCCGGCACAAACACGCCCAGCGACACCAGCGGGGTGGGCGTGAATGTCACCCTGCAAATGCTCAATCAAAATGGCGGAACCACCAACCTGCACGGCGCCGCCAATTCCGGGGTGGCGGGTTTGACCAATCCCAACCGCGCGTTGGATCTCTCCTCGAACCCCAACCAGGTGCCTTCCGGCGCCAGCGGTAATTTCGCCGCCGCTACCAATTCCAATCTCGGTTTCGGAACCGTCAGCAACTTCGTCGTGACGATGTGGATGAAGCAGTTGTATGTTTTGCCGGCGACCATCGGTCCGCGCATGTTCATTTTGGGCAACAGCACCAACAGTGATTGCAACACGGCCAACAGCATCGGGATGAAGTTTCAGGACGCCGCCGATTTGTATTTTTTTGTCAACGCGGCGGGTACAAACACGGCGTCGTTCGGCTCCAACCTGCCGACGAACAGTTGGATTTTCGTGGCGATGGTGTATGACCAGACGAACGTGACGCTTTATGAAGGCACCGACTTGACACCGGCGACGTTGAACAGCACCACGGCGGCCGCCGGGCAAACGGTTCCGCTGGGCAGCGCGGCTTCTTTGTTTCTGGGCAACCGCCTTGCCCGGGACCGCTGTTTTGCCGGCTGGATTGATGATTTCAGGTTTTACACCGGGGCGGGCGATTTGAGTTTTGTGGAGAGTGTTCGTCAATCGGCGTCGGGACCGGCCGGTTTGACCGCTGCGCCAGGAAATAACCAGGTTGTTTTGACATGGAATGCCTTGTTGGGAGCAACCAGTTACAATATCAAACGTTCAAACGTCAGCGGCGGACCTTACACCGTCATTTCCACAGCCGGAACAGTGACCGGAACGAACTACACGGATTCCACGGCAACCAACGGGGCGACTTATTATTATGTCGTTTCCGCGGCGACCTGGATCAGCACGGCGGCTGAAACGGCAAACTCTTCAACCGAAGCCAGCGTGACGCTTCCAACGCCGCCGCCGGCGCCGGTGGCCAGTTACAACAACCCGATGTATGCGGGCATGACGTTGTATCTCACCAATTCGACCGTTTCCGAGCGCCCTGACACACATCAAACTATAACCAAGCAAACATTATGAAAAACCATACTCAATTCGGTGCCATTTCTGATCGCAACGCCAAGAAAAACTTCGCGCCGGTGAACGGCGAGGGCATCCTGGACAAACTGGCGCAACTGCCGATCGAGCGGTGGAACTACAAATGGGAAAAGGATTCAGGCGCGCCGAACATCGGTCCGATGGCCCAGGATTTCAAGGCGGCGTTTTATCCGGGCCGCGATGACAAAAGCATCAGCACGCTGGAATTCGACGGCGTGGAACTGGCGGCGATTCAGGGATTGAACCAGAAGGTTGAAGAGAAAGAAACAAGGATTCAAGAGCAAGCCGGAGAAATCGCGGACTTGAAGGTGCGCCTTGAGAAGCTGGAACAATTGATGAACGCCAAAACCGGGGAGGCAAAATGAACGCGCGAAACGAGGTAGGACGGGCGTCGCGCCTGTCTCACTTTTCATATCAACCGCTTGAGCGGAAATCTCTGTTCAAGAAATTGGAGACGGGCTGGAAGCCTGTCCTACTTTGGCTGACGCTTCTCCTGTGCCAGAGCGCCGGTGCTCAATCCTACACAATTGACTGGTATAAAGTTTCCGGCGGCGGGGGCACGAGCACCGGTGGGGTTTATTCCGTCAGCGGCACCATCGGCCAGCACGATGCCGGCGGGCCAATGACCGGCGGCAGTTATTCACTCACCGGCGGCTTTTGGGCGTTGATTTCCGTCCTGCAAACGCCCGGCGCGCCGCCGTTGCTCATCAGTCATTCCGGCAGCACGGTGACGGTTTATTGGCAGAATGTATCCGGCTGGAGCTTGCAGCAGAACGCGAACCTCGCGTTGGCAAATGGCTGGTCGGCCAGCGGCGGCGTGACGACTTCCAACGGCACGAATTACTTGAACCTCACCTCACCGACGGGCAATTTATTTTTCCGGCTGACAAGCCAATAAAGCCTTCCACTGTTCATCCCCATAGAATTTGTCGCGCATCAAACACCGGGCCTCGGCTGAAATGATGAAGGCAGAATGATGAATGAAGAACGGGCGGGCTTGCGCCGGCGGACGGGGCGGCTTATGCTTGCAACGCCGTGAATCAACCGTTCGTCAACGTCGAGGAAAAGATTGACCGCTTTGTCGGCCGGCGCACCGGCACGCCGGACAGCCTGCAGGCGGGAATGCAGTTGCAGGCGACGGCGGGCCAGTTGCACAAGGCTTTCAAGCATCGCTGGTGGCCGAAGGGTGTTTATCGTTTCAAAACCCACGAGGAGGCGGACGCATGGATGACCAAAATGCTGGCGCAGAGCGGCCTGCCGAAAACCTGATCAGCCGACCGCCGGCCGAGGCCGATTTGATTGCGCTCTGCCGCGAGTTGAACCAGCGCGGCGCGAAATACGTCGTGGTTGGCGGCCTGGCCATCATCGCCGCCGGTTTGCCTCGCATGACGACCGACGTGGATTTAATGGTGGCTGTGGATTTGGAAAATGAGGCGAAGGTTTTTTCCGCGCTTTCCACCCTGCCCGACAACGCCGTGCGCGAACTCCAGCCGGGTGAACTCCAAAAATACAATGTCATCCGCGTCGGGGATGAAATTCTTGTGGATTTGATGCGTTCGGCGGGCGGCATTGATTACGCCGAAGCTTCCAAGCATATCGTCGTGCGCGAACTGGGCGGCGTGCCGATCCCCTTTGCGTCGCCGCGATTGCTTTGGCGGATGAAGGCTGTGACGCACCGCGAAAAGGACGCGGGCGACCTGGTTTTTCTCCGCCAGTGGTTCGCCGAGCGCGGTGAGGATCCGCCGCGTGTCTGACCTGACAGCGACGCTCTGCCGAGGCGCCGTTACGATTTTTCCCAAACAACCTGACGCGAATCAAACACCGGTCCTTCGGTGCAGGTGCGCTGGTATTCCCAGCCGCCGCCCGTCTTGACCGGAATCACGCAGGTCAGGCAGACGCCGACGCCGCAGCACATGTGCTCGTCCATCGAAAGTTCCGCGGGCAAGTTGAATTCCTCGGCGATTTTGCCGACGGCCTTCAGCATTCCCGTTGGGCCACAGGCGAATAGTTTTATCTTTTGATTGGTAGCAGCCGACGTGAGGAGGCTCTGACTAATTTCCGCTTTCCGCTTTCCGCTTTCCATTTTTTCAATTTGAGCCTCGTTACCTCCACCCTCCGCAGTACTGCTACGGAGGATGGGTCGGCTCCTACGCAATTCTACCAGCAACAGTTGTGTGACCAATCCCTTCTCGCCGTGGCTGCCGTCTTCGGTCGTCACGCGCACGTCCCAGCCGAGCGCGCGAAATTCCTTCTCGCACAAAATATCCACGCGGCGTCGGCCGCCGGCGAAGACGATGCCGCGTTGCGGCGAACGTTGCGCGAGCAGATACATCGCCGCCATGCCGTAACCGCCCGCAATGAGCAGGGGAGTCTCGCCTCCGCGCTTGGGCACGGTGAACCCGTGGCCGAGCGGCGCAATCACGCTGAGTTTTTCACCAGGACCCATCCGGGCGAGCGCATCGGTGCCTTTACCGATGGTTTTGTAAAGGATGGAAAACGTGTCGCCTTCAACCTGAAAAATGCTGAATGGTCGTCGCAGCAAGGCGTCCTTCATTATCGGGACGCGGACGTGGGAAAATTGTCCGGGCTGGATCAATGGCGCGATTTGCGGCGCGCGCAGCACGAGCCGGAAATAGGAGTCGGTATCGCGCTCGTTGGAGACAATCTGGACGGTTTGCTCAAGCATCGGCATTGCCAGCATGGTCGCCAACGGCAAACCTGTCAACTTTGTGTGCGAATGGATATAAACAAACGGTTGTGGTGAGGCAAAGCCCCGGCGAGCCAAAAACGAATTTCAACTGAGCATCACGCCGCGACCACTTCCACGCGCGGAGAAAAGCCGAGTTTGCGGAGAAGTTCCTCGCAATCTTCCCACGCGAGACCGAATGCGCGCACGTCGGCGACCCCGAGGCGGGCGATGACGGACGAAAGCGTCTTGGCATCGCGCTCGGCAAGCTCGCCGTCCATGAGGGCGCGCTCCGACCAGTCCACCAATTGCGCCAGCGTGATTTCATGATGGAGATACGCGGCGATTTTGTCAGCGACAGTTTGTTTCGTGATCGTCATGGTTGAATTCTACACCTTCTGGTGGCCTTTATCCACCGGGAATTTCTCATGCGTTTCGACCAGCTTGCCCGTGTCATCGTAAATTTCCTGCCAGAAACGCACCGTGGTTTCGCCCGCGTCCACGTCCTTGAAGTAACGCGCCAACCAGCCCAGCTTGCCCGGCACGTCGAGCCGGTAACGCCGCCCTCCGCCGGGTAACTCGTCCCACTGGCCAAACTTCTTCTCATTCTGCGCTCGCGTGCTCACGGTTTGGTGACGAGTCTATTCCGTATCGCGCTCGTTGGAAACAATCTGGACGGTTTGCTCAAGCATCGGCATTGCCAGCATGGTCGCCAGTGGCAAACCTGTCAACTTTGAGGTATTCCATAACGGCGCTCAATAGACCAGCACCAGCACCGCTGCCGATTTATGTTTAACAACCAAGTAACAAAGCAACAAAGCCGGCAAATCGTTGTTCCTTCGTTCCTTTGTTGTTCAATAAACGAGAACCAGCACCGCCGCATCCTGCGCCGACTTCACCACCTCCTAAAACTTCTCATCCGCCGTGTTTGGCGCTTTGAGCTTGGCTGAAACAGCCGGCACCGATTCCAGGAAGCTCAACAGCAGACTGCTCTTGACCGCGTAATTCACATTCTCCGGCAACGCCCCGCTCGCCGCCAGCGCCGCCCCCGCATCCAGCTTGGCCGACACGATGCCGATCACGTTGCCCCGCTCATCCACCAGCGCCCCGCCCGAATTGCCCGGCTGCACCGGCGCGCTGATTTGAAAATACCGCGGGTCATCCCCCGCGCCGGACAGCGACGCGATTTCCCCCTTGGCCAGCTTGGGCGCGAACCCCTGCAAACCGATGTCGGGAAAACCGACCGTCGCCACCGTGCCGCCCAATTGCGCCGACCGGCTGGATGAAATGGGCAATGGAGAAAATTTCCCGTCCGCTTTGAGCAAGGCCAGATCATTCGCCGCATCCACCTGAACCACCTTGGCGTCAATCAAACCCGCGCCCGTGAGCAAACGAACCTTCGCCGCATCCTTGACCACATGATAATTGGAAATCAAATAACCATCGTCCGTGATGAAACACCGTGCCGGTGCGGCCTTTTGCCAATACTTTGGAATGACCCCTTTAGGCTTGGACGTGAATCATTGCTTACCGCTGGGAGAACTCTTGATATTTCCGATTATCCCCCTGATGGTATCTTCTGCTGAAGCGCTGGGAGGTTGCGGCGGTCCAAGAATGGGGTTGCCATCTTTATCCCATCCATGAATTGCGCGCCACTCTTTGCCTTCTTTTACATTCGTCAGTTGTTGCTGCCAAAAAGCGATTTCTTTATCCGATGTGGCGGTGTTTACAGTCGGGGTTGTTGACGGCGAGGTCGTTTCATCACCGTTTTTAGACAGCAAACTTATTTCGGTATGCCTTTCCATAGGAACTTGAACTGTAGTGCCATTCACCAATTGATAAACGCAAGGAATCAGAAACGGGGTTTGAGATACTTGACCTCGCATTATCCAAACCCCTCCGTTTTGAATGTCGTTTACATAGGTTTCAGCATATTTGCCACTTGATACGCAAGTGATTGAAAAGTTTTCCAACGCCGGAATTGATGCAGCAGACCCATCAATTGGAGACAAAGCTGTCCGGCTACTTGAAAGTTGATAAACACAGGGAATCAGGGCAGGGGCTTGGGATACTTGACCTCGCATCATCCAGACACGACCGTTTTTTTTGTCCAGTATGTATGTCTCAACATAATCTCCACTGGTGGCGCTTTTAATTAAAAACCTATCGTTCGTGGATTCGGTTTGAGCGCCCTCGTCCAACGGGGATAAGGCCGTGTGGCCATTCAAAAATTGATACACGCAAGGAATAAGAAAAGGGGCTTGGGATACTTGGCCTCGCATCATCCAGACACGACCGCTTTGTTTATCAAGCATGTAGGTTTCGGCGTATTGCCCAGATGTGGTGCTCAATATTTTGTATCGGCCATCTGTCTGTTGAGCGCGCAATTCAATTCCGGCACACAAAATGAACATCAGAGAACCCGCCACGCACCATTTCATTTTCATGCCGCCAGCTTAATTGTTTTCGCTCGGCTGGCAAGTTTCACGTTTGCGTGATATGGTTGCTGCAATGCAACCACAAGAATTTGAAGATGCGAAACTGCTCTGGAAAATGTTTTATGCAGGGCAGTCTTTTGGGCATTCGCGAGTCGCTGCTGAATACGTTCTCCGAAAAAATATCACAGAAGATGAACCGATATTTTACCCATTGATGGCAGCGATCTACGTCCTTTACGGCAAACCATTCAAGAAATCTCACGGGATGGGCTGCCCTCTTGGTGAGGATATAATTCCGCCCGACTATCTGGAGTTGCATCGCGATTTATTGAAACACCGGGATAAAATCTTGGCTCACTCTGATGCCAATAAGTTTGAATGGTTCGATGTCGGACAAGCTAATCAAGTGCGCCTGGTAGTGCGCAGTCCGACGGATAAGAGTTTGATCTGTAGTCAACTTCAGGCGAATCGTTCACTGTTGCCGCACATCATTAGCTTGTGCCTCGAACTTCAAGAAAAGACTGAAATCCGAAAAATGGAGCTTTTCAAGCAATACGAAAAATTTGCTCCGGTTGAAGTCGGCGAATACATCTTGAACATTGATGACCTCAACAGCAGCTTTTTTAAGTCAGCGAAACCAGTCGTCGAGGCAAATTCAGAAACTGATGGGAAATAGTTAGTTGCCCCAAGCGTCCATCCCAAAATGAAAACCGGAAAAGAAGCCCTGACCATTTCGAATTGCGAATTGCGCGAGAGCGCAACCCGTCCGTAATGGGGAGCGCGACCGTCCCGGTTGCCGTTTTCGGCGTCGCGCCGAAAACCTCGTTCCCAAAACTAAATAGTGCGTCCAATGGTTCGGGCGCGACGCCCGAACCTGCACGCGGGACGCGCGCGCTCCCCCCAATCGTCCATCCCAAAATGAAAACCGGAAAAGAAGCCCTGACCATTTCGAATTACGAATTGCGAATTGCGGAGAGCCGTAGCAGCGAACGTCAGTTCGCTCCATCCAAACACCGCCCGCAAAATAATGAGCCGATTCACATCGGCTGCCACGATTTTGGAATGGGGAGCGCGACCGTCCCGGTTGCCGTTTTCGGCGTCGCGCCGAAAACCTCGTTCCCAAAACTAAATAGTGCGTCCAATGGTTCGGGCGCGACGCCCGAACCCGCACGCGGGACGCGCGCGCTCCCCCCAATCGTCCAACCCAAAATGAAAACCGGAAAAGAAGCCCTGACAATTTCGAATTGCGAATTTCGAATTGCGGAGAGCGCGACCCGTCCGTAATGGGGAACGCGACCGTCCCGGTTGCCGTTTTCGGCGTCGCGCCGAAAACCCTCGTCTCACAAACTGAATGGTTTAACGAATGGTTCGGGCGCGACGCCCGAACCCGCACGCGAGACGCGCGCGCTCCCCCCAATCGTCCATCCCAAAATGAAAACCGGAAAAGAGTTCCCGTCTGTTCCGCCATGCGGGACGCGCCCCGTTGCCCCTGCGGGATTCGGAATGCCGTAGCAGCCGACGTGAGTCGGCTCAAACTTCTCCTTCGCTGGAATAATGAGCGGACTCACGTCCGCTGCTACCAGCCATTTCGCGCCTGCTGCGCTGGAATGGGCGTGGTGGAAGCGGCCCAATCCACGCCTTTTTAACCGTTTGCCATCGTGGCAGGGGCAAAAGCCGTGTTTTTTGAAGTTTTTGGCATTGGGGATGCCATTTTTGCCATGCTGGACGGAGTATTCCGCATTCATGATGGAGCAACCAGCGTGCAAGATGGAGCATCCTGCATTCAAGATGGAACAACCAGCATGCAGGACGGACCATCCAACATGCAGAATGGAGCATCTGGAATGGCAGATGAAGCATCCTGCGTGGCGGATGGAACAACCGAAATGGCGGATGAAGCATTTCCAATGGCAGTTGGAACATCCTGCATTTGGGATGGAGCATCCAACGTGGCGGAAATAACAACCAGCATGGCTGTTGGAGCAGGGGACATGCGGTTTGTCCTCCCGGTAAGCGATTACACATGCTCAAGCATGGCCGGCGTTCTTCACAACTTGCGGTGAATGTTCCATGCCGGGATGCGGATGGCCGTCCACATCGCTTTTCTCCGGCGCGCCGGCGCGTTCGAAAATATTTCGATACGTGGCGAAAGCCAGCAGCGGCCAGGCGTTGCGATACATGTCGTATTTCAGGTAAAAGACCTTCGGGAAACCGGTGCCGGTCGTTTCAGCTTCCGTCCATGAACCGTCGGGATTTTGTGTGCGAATCAAATACTCGATGCCGCGTTTGAGCGCGGGAATTTCCGGGTCGTCGAACGCGCACAAACCCATGACGGCCCAAGCGGTTTGGGACGCGGTGCTCGGGCCCTGTCCCTTGAAAACCGGGTCATCGTAGGTGTTGCAGCGTTCGCCCCAGCCGCCGTCCTCGTGCTGGACGTTTTCCAGCCAGGCGCGCGCCTTGAGCAGCCACGGCTGGTTCATGTCCAGGTTCATCGCGCGCAATCCGCGCAGAACCTGCCAGGTGCCGTAAATGTAATTCACGCCCCAGCGGCCATACCATGAGCCGTCCGCTTCCTGATGCGAGCGGATGTAGTCGAGGGCGTCGCGGATCTGATGATGATTCTCGCTCCAGCCTTCATAGCCGAGCAATTCCAGGATGCGCGCGGTGATGTCGGCGCATTCGGGGTCGAGCATGGCGTTGTGATCGGCGAACGGCACCTTTTCCAAAATGTTTTTCGTGCAATCCCTGTCGAACGACGCCCAGCCGCCGTCCTTGCACTGAAAGGTCATCATCCATTTCAGGCCGCGGTCGAAACATTCGTCGCGTTTTTTCGGATCGTCCGTCGGGATTTTCCGCAACGCCAGCAACACCATCGCCGTGTCGTCCACGTCGGGATTCCATTTGTTGTTGTATTCAAAAACCCAGCCGCTCGGTTCGACCTTGGCGTCATTCTTGTGGATCCAATCGCCGTAAAAGCGGATCTCGCGCTCCATCAGCCATCCAGCGGCGCGTTTGAGCGAGGGATGATCCTCTGAAATGCCGGACTCGTGCAGGCAAATCGCTACGATGGCGGTGTCCCAGACCGGCGAGCAGCACGGCTCGATGCGCACGTCGTTTTCCGTCTCGTGTTCGAGCTTCTTGAGTTCGCGTTCGGCGCGGACGACTTCCGGATGGTCGTCGGGATATCCGAGTGACTTGAGGGCGATGAGCGAATTGAGGATGGCCGGAAAAATCGCGGCCAGGCCGTCGGAACCCTCGAAGCGTTCGAGCATCCAGCGCTCGGCGTTTCGGAGCGCGAGTTTGCGGAACGGATGGATTTTGTGTTCGGCGAACCACTCGGCGAATTTGTGCAGGCGGTCCAGCCAGAGAAAAAAGTTCCGCCAGGAAAGATTGTCCGGGTCGGGCGCGAGGGCGAGGTCGCGTTCGTGATAGCCTTCGGGGTAAAGCTCGTCCAAATCCACGTTCACCGGGCGGGTGGGTTTGAAATGGTTGATGATGGCCAGCGGCACGAGCATGGCGCGCGACCAGTTGCTCATGTCCCAGAAATTCACGTGAAACCATTTGCCGATGAGCATCACCTCGCATGGGATCGTCGGGACAAATTCCCACGGGAACAGGCCGATCAGCGCGAGGTACAGCTTGGAAAAGGTGTTCATCCGGGGCACGCCGCCGAGCCGCAGCGCCACTTCGCGGGCGCGCAACATGCGCGGGTTGGTCTCCGGCACACCGGCGAGCTTGAGCGCGAGATAGGCCTTGATGGTGGCATTCACCTCCGACGGTCCGCCGTGGTAGATGTTCCAGCCGCCATCGGGCAATTGCATCGAGAAGACGTGGTTGACCGCCTTGCGCTGCCATGCCGGGTCCACCTTGCCGGCCCAATGATGATATACGACCGTGTCGGTCACGAGCGTGGAATCCACCATCAATTCGCCCACCCAGCAGCCTTCCGGACGCTGCAAACCGAGCAAATTTTCCTGCGCCCGCAGAATGGCGGTTTCCAAATCCCCGGCCAGACCAGTTTGGAGCCGGGCAGCCGAAGACGGTTGTGCGGGCTGAACCCTTGGACCACTTTCAATCACATGCATACTCTGCGAATTTGCGCCCGAACTGTAAAGTTTATAGTGCCGTGGCACTGTGGCGTGGCGGCTCCCAGGCAGAGAGCCGCATCCATGGGTTCATTGGAAACTGCGGCGGTCTTCCGACCAGCGCTGCGACGGATTGTAGTTTTGCAGAGGTCCGGCTTGTTGTTTCCTCGACGTTTTCAGTGGAATGAGTGTTTAGGTTTGCCCTCGCCTTTTATTCTCTCCTCCACCCGCCTGCGCTGCGCTACGGCGCGGTTCAAATTCAATGGTTGCGTCGAAGCGAAGCGAAGACGGACAGGAGAGGAAATAACTTTCGATTGCCTCCATTTTTGCGATGGGCGTCCGGCCAATCCGGTCGTTTCAATTTTCAAAGAAGCGGCAGATGATTCTCCCTCTTGGGGGAGGGTCGGGGTGAGGGCGGATGTCATCCTTGCATTTATGATGACGTGTCTGCACCCGAAAGGCCGGTTTCACAGCCTGTTTCCAATCAATACATCGAAGAACTTAAAAATCCGTGTTCATCCGTGTCCATCTGTGGCGAGTTTAACAAAACCCTTTATTTGTCAAGGTTTGCTCGCGGGATGGACGGCCACTGTCAGCGAAACTGTCAGTCAAGCGGCAGAGTCATGGAACTATTCGCCACTACTTGTCAGAACTCGCTGAAACTTTGCCACTACTGGCGTTCACAAACGCCGTGGATACGGGACTGGTTTCTCGATTCGAGCAAACCAGTTATGAAAACGAAATACACAATGTTCCGGCGCGGGGGCGTGTTCTACGCCGAGGACACCGCGACCGGCAAGCAGACCAGCCTTCGCACCAAAGACGAAACCGAGGCCAAGAGCCTGTTAAACGCACGCAACGAGGCACAACGCCAGCCGGTGCTAAACTTGCACCTTGCCCGCGCCTACCTGACAGCCAGCGACCCCGCCTTTGTGGAACGCACATGGCAGACCGTCATGGAACAGTTGCAATCACGCGGCAAGGACAGCAGCCGCGAGCGTTATGCTACCGTGTTCAAATCATCCAGCTTTGACGCCTTGCGTCACAAGAAATTGCTGGAAACCACCACCGACGATTTCTTTGCCATCTTCAAAGACGGCAAAGTGTCCATTGTCTATTTCCTGAAACGGCTGCATAACTTCGCCTTGAGTTTGGGCTGGATCGCCATCCCGATTGTCGCGCCCTACCTTTGGCCGAAATACGAGGCCAAGTCCCGGCGCGGCATCACCCACGACGAGCAGGAATGCGTCTTGGCGATTGAGAAAAAGGCCGAGTGGAAACTGTTTCTGGAATTGCTTTGGGAAACGGGCGCAGCACAAGGCGACGCCGCCGCCATGACCGCCGAGGACGTTGACTGGCAGACGCACACCATCACTTATTTTCGGATGAAAACCGGCTCACGGGCGCAGTTCACCATCAGCAAGGCACTGGAAAAAGTCTTGCAGCAGTTGCCGACCACCGGCGTATTGTTCCCGAAGCTGTCCACGTTTTCAGCCAACGACCGGGCAAGGCCGTGCGCCAGTTGGCTTATCGCCTTTACACACTTTGTGAACGTCTTGGCCAGGCCGAAGATGCCCGCGCCTATAACGAACTCATCACCAGTTGGATTGGCATTGAATCTGCCGCCGCCACGACACCCAAACCCACCGCCCAAGAATCATTCGATTTCGAGAAATAAGGAAAAACGCTATGAGTCTAAAACCTTGGAGAGAAGTCGTTGTGCCTCACGCGGATGTTTTGGAAGGCACGTTTCAACAGTCTGAATTCGCTGCTGACATCACGGCGGTTCACACCGGCAAGGCCACGCGGGAGTATCAGGACGCGGCGGCGTTTTTTGAGCGCACGTTCATCACAGAGGGAATGCGTCTCCTGCTCACGTCCGTTGCCCGCCGCTTAAACAGTCAGGGCGGCGATCCAGTCATCCAATTGCAAACCGCTTTCGGCGGCGGCAAGACGCACACCATGCTGGCGGTCTATCACCTCGCCACGCGCAAATGCGCCTTGAAGGATTTGCCCGGCATTCCCGCGCTGCTAGATCAGGCCAAACTAATGGACATGCCAAAAGCCCGTGTCGCCGTGTTAGACGGCAACGCCCACGCCCCCGGCCAACCGTGGAAGCACGGCAAACAAACCATTCACACACTTTGGGGTGAACTCGCTTGGCAGCTTGGCGGCGAAGAAGCCTTCGTGCTGTTAAAAGAAGCCGATGCCAATGGCACATCACCCGGAAAAGATGTTTTGCGCACGCTCTTGGAAAATCATTCGCCCGTGCGTCGTGCTGGTGGACGAATTGGTCGCCTACATACGCCAATTTTCCAACGGTCAAGTCCTTAGCGGTGGCACTTACGACAGCAATCTGTCCTTCGTCCAAGCGCTCACAGAAGCGATGAAACTCGTCCCGAATGCCGTGCTGCTCGCATCACTGCCAGAGTCCGATGTTGAGGCTGGCGGTCAAAAAGGTGTCAGCGCGTTGCGCGCCTTGGAAAAAACCTTTGGCCGAGTTCAGGCAATTTGGAAGCCCGTCGCCACCGAAGAGGCGTTTGAGATTGTGCGCCGCCGGTTGTTTGAACCCATCCGTGATTTGAAAAACCGCGACGCGGTTTGCCGCGCTTTTTCTGACGCCTACATTTCCGAAGGCTCCAAACTACCATCCGAAACGCAGGAAGCGCGCTATTTTGACCGGCTCGTTCAGGCGTATCCCATCCACCCGGAAATTTTTGACCGACTCTACGAAGATTGGTCCACGCTCGACGGTTTCCAGCGCACTCGCGGCGTGCTTAAACTCATGGCGAAAGTCATCTATCGCCTTTGGAAAGACCAGAATCAGGATTTGATGATTTTGCCCGGCAGCCTTCCGCTATACGACGGGGAGACGCGCAACGAACTCACCTACCATTTGCAAAACGGCTGGGATGCCGTCATTGAAGGTGACGTTGACGGCGAGCGCGCCGAGACGACCGAACTAGAATCCAAAGAACCCCGTTTCGGGGCAATCCAAGCCGCCCGGCGCGTCGCCCGCACCATTTTTCTCGGCACCGCGCCGTCAGCAGTGGCGACCAAATCCGCCGGAACACGCGGCCAGGAGCGCGCCCGCGTCCTGTTAGGCTGCTTCCAACCGGGTCAGGTTTCGTCCACCTATTCCGACGCGCTCAACCGGCTCGCCGACCGGCTCCATTACTTGAATACCACCGGAGACAAGGCGCAAGAGACGACGCGCTTCTGGTTCGACACGAGGGCCAATCTCCGCCGTGAAATGGAAGACCGCAAACGCCGGTTCAATGACGCGCACGATGTCCGCCCAAAACTCGCCGAGGCATTGCGGAAGCTGACCGCCGGGGCGTCATTCTTTGAAGGCGTCCACATTTTCACGCCGCACACGGATGTTCCCGACGACACCGGCTTGCGGCTGGTGTGTTTGCCGCCGGAGAATTTCTTCAGCCGGTCGGAAACGCGGCTGGCGTTCGATGAAGTGCTGACGTTCACGCGAAGCAACGGCACTAAGCCGCGCTATCGTGGCAACCGGCTGATTTTTCTCGCGCCGGATCAGGCATCGTTGGCGCGGGTTACTGATTGTGTGCGGACGGCGCTGGCGTGGAAATCCATCGTGGATGATGTCGAGGCCAGCCGATTGAACATTGACCTCGTCCAAAAGAAACAGGCCGAAAAGGAATTGAAAACCGCCGATGACGTTGTTCCGAAAGCGGCCCGCGAATGTTATCGCTGGCTGCTCTGCCCATCGCAAGCATCGTCCACGGCCACGCAGGCCACCGTCGAGTTTTTCCCGCTGAACACAAGCGGCGCGGCGCTCGGCGCGGAAATTGAGCGCGTCAGCCTGGATCAAGAACTGGTCATCGGCACCTGGTCGCCCATTCATCTACGCGACCGGCTCAAGGAACTGTATTGGAAAGAAAACAAGCCCGCCGTGTCCGCGATGGCTTTTTTTGAAGACACGCTGCGCTATCTCTATTTGCCGCGCTTGAAAAATCGAGGTGTGCTGGAGCAGGCAATCGTCAAGGGCGCGGGCACCCGCGACTTTTTCGGCACCGCCTACGGCGAACACGAAGGCACGTTTGACGGATTCAAATTTGGCGACGCTAACGTGCAACTAGATGACACGCTATTGCTCATCGACCCACAGACAGCCGCGCGTTATGCCGCCAGTATTTTGCCACCGCCTGCCAAGCCAGCCATCGGCGGCAGCACGCCCGATTTGCCCCCGGCCACGCCAACCGGCAAGGGAACTACTGGCACGCCCGGACGGCTTCCTGGCATGGTAGGCACCGGCTCCCCCAAGCCGCAATCATTTCATGGCAACGTCACGGTCAACGCCGCCACCGCGAAAATGCGCCTCGTGCAAATCGCCGAGGAAATCATCGCCGTTCTGGTTGCCGACCCCAACGCGGAGGTAAAAGTCAGCGTCGAGATTCAGGCGACTTTCCCCGACGGTGTCAAAGACCTAACCAAACGCGCTGTAACGGAAAACGCCCGCACTCTCGGTTTCAAAAACGCCGATTGGGAAACTTAATCACCCGTCAGTTTGTCTTGCTGACCATTCTTTTGATCTCCTTAAATAAAATTATCGGTCTAGCAACGCGGCCTTTCTGATTGGCACGTTGAAGTCCCCGCCCGTCCGCGCAATCAGAAAATCGGTTCCCCCCTGAAGGTTGCCCCCAATTTTCAGATTTGCCCGGTTCGCTTCGCCCCGGCTGAAAGGGACTTCTTTTTTGTGCCATCAGGCCGCGATTGGCGCAGCCCGAAACTTAAAAAAGGAGACTTCCAATGACTGATTCCAACAACAACCAACCCGCTTCCAAAACACCGACCCACGTTGCATATCATGTCCGCAACCGCGAAGGCGGCAAAGGATTCTGGACGCGCATCGGCAGTGCTTGGGCGCACAAAGACGGCAACGGCTTCAACATCCAGCTTGAATCCGCTCCCATAGACGGACGCATCACCCTACGGGTTGCTTCTGAAAAAGTCGAATAACCCACTTGGGCGGGCCTCACGGCCCGCCCTTATTCCCTGTCCATATCCGGCCCGTCCTTTTTTGGGGCCGGGGATGGCTTCACAGACTTGGAAGATTTCGAGGATCTATTGGCTTGCGCCTGGTCAACCTCCTGTATCATTTGCTCTAACCAAACGAAATAATTCTCAAACTCGCGGTAAATAGAGTCGGGGGTTCTTCGAGTTCCCTCCGGTATCTGCCCAAGTGTCTTGGTTGATAATTTATCATGTTTTTGATTGCTCATAGTGCAGGATCAGTCGCCCGGACCATGCCAAAGCGAACAGAATTTCCCCGTCGCGTGAGACTCAAAAAATTGCAATTCCCCTTTGCAAGACTACGCCTCGGAATTTCTTGAGACTCGCCGCTCACCCGCCGATGCTCACTTGTGAGCTTTTGTCCACCGCCGCTCCGCTTCCGGCTACCAAACTCCCAAGAGAGCGGGTGTCAGACTGTGACCTTTGCTGCTCCGGCTGCCTACGCTGGCAAAGTCGCAGACTGCCACCACCGAAATGAGCCTGACTCCGCCAATTCCTGCCGTTTCCACTCCGCTCCATTGCAGCGCCGCCAACGATCCGCTCCGCTGGCTCGCGCTTTCATTCCGCTGCATTCCACGTCTTGAATTGTGGAGACAGGCGGGAGGATACTCACCCGTCATGCCTCATGCAGATGCCATGAGCCACGCCAGTTTCGCCCGCTGCGCGGATATGGTTTGAAAAAATCCTTGCCGTTTTCAGGTCTTTTTCCGCTGCGCTCCCTTCTGCTTGTTTCGCTCTGTCGCCCTCACCAGTCCGCTTCACAGGGGGCCGGGCGCGGTGCCCTCTAAAGACTACTCCCGCTGGCCGCCCTGCTTCGCGGCCTTTTTCAGTGAAGGGCGACAGACCGAAACCGAACAGCAGAACACAAAAAAAAGACCATGAAAACTAAATCACAAAATCAGAAATCGGGGCTCAAGAGCCGACCCGAACAGCTTAACACAAAGCAGTTGCCGAAGATTGACTTGGCATTGCGCCGCGCGAATCGCGCTTTGAAAACGGAAAACTTGCTGACGTTGCTCCGCAGCAAGACGCCGAACTTCTTTGAGATTGCCGAGGTTGTCGGCAAGTGGGTTTGGATTCAGTTTGACGGGAAGCAGCCCGTCACCGTTACTTCTGTTTTGTCAGAGCTTGGCTTTCATTGGAACAACACCCGCCAAGCGTGGCAGCATCCGTGCGGCACGATTGCCGACGAGCGGGCGAACTACGACCCGCGCAAGCGTTACGGCAGTTACTTCGCCGCCGACCGGATTGCAGCCTGACTGTCAGTGAAACTGTCAGTGAAAGGGATGAAAAGTAGTGAAAAATTCTGGCGAGTAGTGACGAATTTATCTTTATTTCACAATGCTTTTTGCTATTTTATGAGTGTTCTGAATCGGGTTTACAGACCGTGTCCATCCGTGGTTAAATCCTTTCGTGGACCGGAAATTCATGCGCGCGGCCATCCGGCTGTCGCTGCAAAAAATTCGGCGCAACGACGGCGGGCCGTTTGGCGCGGTCGTCGTTCGGCGCGGCAAAATCGTCGGGCGCGGCTGGAACCGCGTCACCTCGACGAATGACCCCACGGCGCACGCGGAAATCATGGCCATCCGCGAGGCATGCCGCCGGCTCAAGACCTTCCAGCTGGACGATTGCGAACTCTACGCCAGTTGCGAGCCGTGTCCGATGTGTCTGGCCGCGATTTACTGGGCGCGAATCGGGAAAATCTTTTACGCCAACACGCGGCGCGACGCGGCGGCGGTTGGTTTTGATGACGATTTGATTTACCGCGAAGTGGCGCGACCGGTTTCGCGCCGCAAAATTCCGATGAAGCAACTGTTGCGCAAGGACGCGCTGAAAGTTTTTTCGGAATGGAAAAATAAGCCGGACAAGGTCCGGTATTAAACGCTGTCCCGTTTGCAGCCTGTCCTTATATTAGCACACCAACCGCCTCCGAGGCGTGGCAATGACACAAATAGCTGGAAATTCACAACTCCTTGAATATCAACATCTCATGTTTCAAGCTATTTAGGAGGCTTCCGTGAATTACTCATCATCGCTCTTGAATAAAAGCCCGATGACTTGCCGGCTCTGGACTATCAGATAAATCCCGATTGCTGCCAGGACAAGTGATGAGAAAGGATAAACCCAATAATTTGTCTGTCCGCCATAATTTCCCTCATGCATTCCGGCCTGCATCGCCATGCCGATTCGCACTGCATCGTATGCGCCTGAAATGATGCCGGGGATGGCGTGAATAAAAACCGATAGCCCCAGAATCTTGATTAGAATGTACGCTAACTGTTTCGTTTTCATATTTTTGGTGATGGTCGGAAGCCTAACAGATAATAGACTGCTTTTTTTGCGGCCTATTCTGCTTCACGAAAAGCATTGTAAGCTGGGCTGAAATTCTTGTCCACTGCAAAACCGGCGTAGCGGCTTCCCGGCAGAGAGCCGCACTCTTCAATTTGCCGGAGAAATACGGCGGTCTGCGGGGCGGTTTCAAAAGTATCGGAGGGGCGGGTTATACAAGCCCCTGACTCATGGAATGCCTCTGAAAATGGGGCTCGTGTAACTCGCCCCTCCGACGAGAACTGTTTTGAGACAATCTCTGCCAACCGCCGCTGCGATGCAACGCGGTTCGAGTTTGCTTTGCGCGGGAACTTTTACCATTGTTGGCGCGTCCGAATTGTGAAATGAAGAAAAAACTGAAATGGATTTTTGGCGCGCTCGTCGTGGTGTTCGCCTTGTTGCAGCTCACCAATCCGGCGCGCACCAACCCGCCCATCCTGCCGGGGCACGATGTGTCGGCCACCAACGCGCCGCCGCCGCAAATCGCCGCGCTGCTGCACGCGGCGTGTTACGATTGTCATTCCTACGAAACGAAATGGCTGTGGTATAGCCGCGTCGCGCCGGTTTCATGGCTGATCGCGAGCGATGTCAATGGCGGCCGCAAACATATGAACTTTTCCGACTGGCCGTATGACCACCCGGACACGCTGGTGCGGCGCTGGGAAAACATCAGCGAGAAACTGGATTACAAGGAAATGCCGCCGGCCAAATACACGTTGATGCACCCGGCAGCGCGCCTCACCGACGACCAGCGCAAGGAATTGATCCAGTGGGCGGATGCGATGGCAGAGAAATTGAAAGCAGCCAACTCAAGCAACTGAACCGCCGAATACATGCAACGGAAATGACTGATTCCTAAATCCGAATGACGAAAGAAATCCCAATGGCGAATTCCAAAATTCGAATACGGCATTGTATAATTTGTCATTCGGATTTTGTCATTCTTTAGTCATTAGGGCTTCGTCATTCGTCATTTTCCGCCGTGTATTTCGTGGTTAATTTCACCGGCTGAATTTAGAATGAACGCATGTTGCACCACGAATTGATTCCCGCCGCCGATAAAAATTCACGGCAGTTGATGGTGATGCTGCACGGTTTGGGCGACAGCATCGAAGGCTACCGCTGGCTGCCGGAGGCGATGTCCCTCCCGTGGTTGAATTATCTCCTCGTCAACGCGCCGGACGATTACTTCGGCGGCCATTCGTGGTTTGATTACCCGGACAATTACAAGCCCGGCGTGCAGCGCAGCCGCCAATTGCTGTTTGAACTGCTCGACGACTTGCGCGCAAAGGGATTTTCGTCGGAGCAAATCACGTTCGGTGGGTTTTCGCAGGGCTCCCTGATGGCCGTCGAAATCGGTTTGCGTTATCCGCACCGGCTGGCGGGCGTCGTCGGCATCAGCGGCTGGGTGTGCGACTTGGAGAAACTGGTGAAGGAGCTTTCGCCCGTGGCGATGCAACAGCGGCTGCTCATCATGCACGGGACGCTGGATCCGCTCATTCCCTTTGCCATGGTGCAAGGCCAGGTTCGCCAGCTCAAGGCCGCCGGTTTGAACGTCGAGTGGCGCGAATTCGTAAAGGTGCATACCATCACCGAAGATGAAATCGCCGTCATCCGCGATTTTGTGCGCGCCGGTTATCCGGCCTGAATTTTCGGAGGGACGAACTCCGTGAGTCCCAAATCAATTCGGGGCTCGTGTAACTCGCCCCTCCGATTTTTTAAACTTTCACTTCGCGGGTCGCGCCGGGAATCCAGATTTGCTCCGGGCGCGGTTCGCCGGCGGCGTTCCAGTCCATCGCCCGTTCGACGACCTCGCGCATCTGCGCAAACCACCACGTTGCGCGGGCGACACGGCCCTGACGGGGCGCGTCGTTCATGAGCAGTTTGATGCCGTTGAAACCAAGTTCGAGCTGTTCGTTTGTTGCGTTTGTCATAATGAACCTTTCTTTGCGCGACATTCTGGCAGGCAGGGTTGGACAAAGGCTGTCCAAGCCAAAATATTCTCGGGAGTATGTATTTAACGCAAATTGAGCGTTTTTTAGCAAAGCGGCACATGTCCCCAAAACTGGTTACATGGTCATAACTGCTGATGGTTATAGGCATAAGCTCATCAGCCACCAGTCGGATCGCCCCATCCAAATGATCTGGCGACTCGTTCATCCGATGCCGGCTGAGTTGTTTGAGGAAAATCGGCGCGGTGGTTAAGCCGGTTGGGAATCACCAGTATTTTGCCTTCGTCGGAATGACCCACCGCACGCCACCGCGCGGATCAGGCACATCGCCATCGTGGCGGGGAATGACGTGAAAATGGAATTGCGCCATGGTTTGCCCTGCCGCTTTGCCGTCGTTCACACCTAGCAGGCTGCTGCAAAACGGGGTGATTTTTGCCTGAACTGTTTTTTGGTCATGTTTAAATCTGTTACTGGTCACTGCGAAGCGCGGTTTTTTACTCGGCGGTTGCCCCGCTTGGCTGCTTTGACCGGAGCTTTCATCCGATCTGAGCCGCCCACTGACCCACCACGCTCTTCAGCCGGTCTGCAAACCCAATCCCAGATTGGTTATCCGCAGCAAATTATAGGTCCCAGCCACGAAATAGGCCCACGCCTGCGTCCGCTCCACTCCGCGGTAGCGGGTGCGCCTCAATCCTCCCACCGTTTTTATCCAGCCAAAGATTTCTTCGACCCGTTTGCGCCGGCGTTGGCTGATCCGGTAACCGGCACCACCGGTCGTCCGTCCATCCAGCCCCGAAACATCCCTTCCCTCTTTGCACGCCGCGTGCGGCGAGACTTCCCGCTGGCGACAGCCGGCCACAAATTTCTTTTGGTGATACGCTTTGTCCGCGCCGAGAGTAGTAATTCTGGCGGCGTGCAGTTCCCGATGTTCATCCACCTGTGCCAACGCCACAGTCGGCTCGTCTTGGGCAATGGGATTATGCACCGTGATGGCCGCACACAGTCCGTGTCGGTTCTCCATCAACACCTGCGTCCCAAAACACAGCTTGCTGGCCTGGCCATTGGCTTTCCGATACAGCACGCTTTCCGGATCGGTCGTGCTGCGGTGCGTCGCATTGCGCCGCGGCTCCCCGTGAAAATTGATCGTCGGATTGCCGGGGTCATCGTCTTTGGCCGTGGCCACTTTGGCTTGGTCCTGCCCATCCTTGCGCACAAAACTCTTCAAGCTGGCCCACGCTTCGATCAGCGTGCCGTCGGCCGTAAAGTGTTGGTCGCTGGTCCAGCCTTCGGCCCGCGACAGATCATAGACCTCCGCAAAAAACAGCTTCGCGGCATCCGCCGAGAGCACCCGGTCATAATTATGGGTGAACACCGTCGGGTCGAAACTCCCCTCATCCAGTTCCCGGTCCAGAAACCAAAGCCACAGGAGATTGTAGGCCAGTTGCTCGCAGAACAGCCGCTCACTGCGCACCGAATAGAGCGCCATCAATATCCGACTCTTGAACAGTTGCTCCGGCGGAATCGAAGGCCGTCCTTCGCCGGCATACAACTCGTCAAACAACGGCGAAAGCTTCCCCAACACTTGGTCCACGCGCGTCTTGATCCCGCGCAGCGGATGGTCGGCGGGCACCCGCTGGTTCAGATTGATCGTCGTCAGAAATTCCGGTTGGGCTTGAGGTTTTCCACGCATCCTTCTCTGACCTTTCTCCCTCGACAGTATTCAAACTTTCTGCCAGTTTTTCAGCAGCCTGTTAATGTCCAATTCGGCTGATTCAAAGGGATACCCTGACACACAAATGGGCCGTGCGAATGCCTCAGAACTCCGGCCTCCGCTCTCCGGTTTCAGGTTTCCAATCTCCGGTCTCCGCTCACCCATCCAACGGGCTTTGACCCCCAACCCCGGCTTCTGCATGACGTGCGTGTAAATTTGCGTCGTCGTCACGTGTTTGTGGCCGAGCAGGGCTTGCACCGTGCGGATGTCGTAGCCATTTTCCAAAAGATGCGTGGCGAACGAATGACGCAGGGTGTGGCACGTCGCCGTTTTGGTCAGGCCAGCGAGTTTCACCGCCGCCTGTATTACCCGCTGGATGCTCGTTTCATGGAGATGATACCGTTTGCGCTGGCTGTCTGCCGGATCAATCGAAGTCGTCGCGCCTGGCCAGAACCATTGCCAAATCCATTGCCGTTCCGCATTCGGGTATTTGATTCTCAATGCCCCCGGCAAAGACACCGCTCCCAAGCCTTCGGCCAAATCCCGTTTGTGCAGTAATTCCACCCGTTTCAAATGTTCCTGCATGGCCTTTCGCAACGACTCCGGCAGTATCGTCACGCGGTCCTTGGCACCCTTGCCTCCGCGCACGACGATTTGATTCCGCGCGAAATCCACGTCCTTCACCCGCAACCGCAGCCCCTCCAACAATCGCAGCCCCGTCCCATACAACAACTCCCCGATCAAACCCTGCAACCCCGTCAACTGCTTCAACAACGCCCCCATCTCCTCCCGGTTCAACACCACCGGCACCCGCCGCGACCGCTGCGCCTGCTCAAACCCATCCACCCAATCCATTTCCCCGCCCAACACCTCCCGGTAAAGAAACAGCAACGCGTTCAACGCCTGATTCTGTGTCGCCGCGACCACCTGCCGCCGCGCCGCCAAATCCGTCAGAAACGCCCGCACCTCCACCTCACCCATCTCCTTCGGATGCCGCCAAATCCAGCCGTTTACGGCGGAACAAGCGTCCTCGCGAGCCGTCTCCCTCTCCGCTCCTGAAAGGAGGGGAGAGGGCCGGGGTGAGGTGAGGTTTTTTGTGCGATGAAACAAAATAAACCGCCGAATCCACTGGATGTAAGTCTCCTCCGACCGCCGAGCCAACTGCTTGAACCGCATCACCTCCCGGCATTGATCCAGAAACTTCAATTTGGGATTGGGCACAATCCGCTCCCGCGGACAATTAGGAAATGGAACCGGGCCGCCCATAAAAGAACCCGGGTGGTGGGCTGCTTTGAATTTCTGATTCACGGTTGGAATGGCAGGGCCGCGCTCCTGCGCGGCTTCAGACGACCGGCCGATCGCCCCTGAAATCGGTTTGCCCATAAAAAGTATCTGAAATTGCTTGCAAACGAGTTAACCACCGGGCTAAACTCCAATCAAGTGAAAAGACGGTGGCCCAATTTTATTGGAGCAAGCCTCACCGCTCCAAGTGCGGAGCATTCACAACTGCCCCGTGCCAAGTCCCAAAACCACCCTCTCTGCTTAGGCCAAACCGGACGCCCGTCGTTTTTGCGCAACCCGCTTGGCAGCAGGCACATGAAACCAAACCGCCAAAACGGCCTTCTCTGCTTAGGCCAAACCCAGCTTTGGCCGAATATTTGTTAGGCATCATCAACCCATACACCATTATGAGCGATTATCTTGGACACAAATTCAACGACGGGAGTTGTATTTATTGCAAAGCTTCGGAAAAGGCGGTAAGGGAGTTCAGAGTAAAATGTCAGGCACTACCAACGCCGGCTGTATCAGAGCCGCCTTTGGAAACCCCGCCGCCATTAGCCGCACCTCCCGCTTTGCCCAAAGTTCAGAAACAGATTCAGCAATCGGGGAGCATGGACTTTCATAAACTTTCAGGTTTTATACTGGCGTTTGGAATTATCCTTGCGTGCATCGGCGGCTTAAAGTTTCATTCCAACCTGCCATTGCCGCCGCCATCGCTACCTGACACATCAAACAAGCCCATTCTCTCCGGTTGGGCAGATAACCTAGACTATGAAAATACAGCGAACAATATAGCAATACAAAACGAGACGCGGGCTATCCTGCGGGAACAGGCACTTAAGGTCATTGGTGCTGGTGCGATTATTATCTTTGCAGGAGTTGCGATTAGGAAATCTACAAGAAGGCCAAAGTCGAACGATGATGCCTAACACCGCGCTGGAGCCAACGCCGACTGCCCCTTGAGTTTATGGACGGTTTGAGTTATACAACGATTATCGAGATTGCGGAGCCACTCGCCCGTCGGCGTGGCTAAGCTTTGGATCGTTAGGCTCAAGTCAAATTTATGGGAGACATCGAAATTAGGTCATTTGAACAATTGCATGGCGCTATTGCGAAACATCAGGGTCACACGTTCATATACCGCGGCGTGCGTTCCACCTCTCACGAATTGATTTCCAAGTTGGGACGCTGCGGGATACATCCGACAAAGCTCGCGTCTCAAGAACAGACCATCTTTCGGCTTTTCCAAGAGCAGGCTGTTCCCTATCTCACTTTTGTTCCACAAACCAATTGGGACTGGCTTGCGCTGGCGCAACATCACGGGCTTCCCACACGTCTGCTGGATTGGACACGAAACCCGTTAGTTGCTGCATATTTCGCGGTAGAGCGAGAAACGGATGGTGACAGCCTCATATATGCGTATGAGAACAACAGATTTATTGTTACCTCGAAAGTCAGGAACCCATTCATGGCAAAAGAAGTTAACAAATTTATACCACGGCATATTTCTACTCGGATTACCGTCCAGACCGGACTATTCACTATCCACCCGAATCCGCTTGAGCCGTTCAAGTCTCCGCAAATTGAACGCATCGTCATTAAGCATGACTTCAGAGATAAGCTGAAAAAGATACTTTACAAATATGGCATTCACCGGGCGAGTCTCTTTCCTGGTCTGGATGGCCTCGCAGAGCATATTAAGTGGATGAGAACAAATGCACATTGAGCCTAACACCGCGCTGGAGCCAACGCCGACTGCCCCTTGAGTTTATGGATGGTTTGGGTTATACAACGATTATCGAGTTTGCGGAGCCGCTCGCCCGTCGGCGTGGCTCAGCTTTGGATCGTTAGGCCACATTACATCACATAAAATATGAAAACCAAACTCCTGCTAATTTCGGCTTTGATATTCGTTCTTATCGTAGCCGGATTTGCAATCTTCATAAAAAACCAAAAAGACCAAATAGCTAAGAAGATTCAGGAGCAGAAACAATTAGAGCAGCAAAGAACAACTGAAGCGCAAAAACAGTTGGAAGCACAAGAGGAAAATCAAAGGCAGATTGAGGCACAAAAAGAACAACAAATTGAAGCAGATAAAGAACAAGCCGAAACTAAGAGAAGCCAAATAATAAACGATGACTTTGACAAGATTAAGGTGCGATTAGATAGACTTTCGGAAGAGCCTACAGGTTTTGCTTCAAAGAACACTAAAGAAGAGAGAGAAGGTGAAGAACAGCGGTTGAAGCAGCTTGCAAATTCGGTAAAATCAGAGATTGGTGACATTATTATTGATTTAAAAAATGCAGGATTTAGAAAGGATGATGAGCTTGAAGAGAAGGTGAATGATTTCATCGATGATTACGATTCAAGGATTTCGTATGAGCGTTTAACTGATGAATGCATTGAAAGTGGACTTAATGATTTAAGACAACAAATGCAGTCGAAGCAGGACAATGCATCAATGGAAATTGCAAAAGACCGAATGGCTATAATATTCTTAAAGTATGGAGTTAGCCCAAGCCTGCAAGCCGAACAGATTGGGTCTAATCCAAAAGCTACCGAATCCAAAGCAGAAGACCTTTCAAGTCAAATCGCGGATTTGGTAAAAGCCGGTGACATGGCTGGCGCGAAAAAAATTGTAGATAGTATTCAGGATGAGACTTTGAAAAAACGTGTGCAGGAATACGTCGCGCAAAAACTAAAACAATGAGAAATCAAAAACAAAATGACAGACCTACAAAGAGAAATACTTGAGAGTCATAAAGAGGATATAGACAAGTATAAGAATGAAGATGAAGACGTAAGTTTTAATGAAGACCCAGATTTTATTAAAGAGGCGGAAAGAAAATTGACGATTATTAGTAATAATTTCAAAGGATTTCTGGTCGGACTTTATCGTTCTCCGATAGTTGCCAAGACTGTTTTTATTATCTTGATTGCTGTAAATCTTATTCATGCTTATCCCATTTTACCAGAACATCAAGAGCAAGTGATTCAAGGAATCACCGATTGGCAGGGATGGGAAAAAAGAGCTAAAGAGCCAGAGAGAGCAACTTTTTCCAACACTTTTTTGGTCTTTGGTAATGAACATACACATGAGGAAGTTAAGGTTGATAATTTGAAAGCTGGAACAATGGTAAGTTCAATATCAGGGGCATATAATCAGGTATTTGAACACTATCGAAATATTTGAAAGAGACGATATACAATGTAGATTGGACCAAAAATTAAAACCAAAAGGTAAAAGAGACCGCCAACAACTTCAGGCCATGTCCCATCTTTTCCATTTTCGTCCATGTGGTCTAACACTGCGCTGGAGCCAACGTGTGCTGCGCCCTCGGTTTGAGTTTGGTTCGATTTCATATCTTATATTAGCGAACCTTTGGGCGTTTTTACACTTTTTCCGCACCCGTGGCTCAGCTTTGGAGCGTTAGGCCACATGAAGCTCACCGTCATCATTGTTGTTTTAGCCGCGGTCGTCGTCGCCGGTTTTCTGTTTATTCGGTCGCGCGTCGCCGAGAGCGGCACACTTGCGGATCTTCCGCAGCGACTTGCCAAGCTGAAGCTACGAGATAGTGACCCGACTGCATTTTTTGGTTTTTGCACACGCGACGAGGATGCGCTTTACTTTGTCCATGAGCACGGGACGTTTTACCTCGACTACGAATTGACCACGCCACAAAAGACCAGCCACGCTGACGGCTTCCGTAAGACCGCCACCGATATGGGTTTTTCGGTTGTTGATACGACCTACGGGAAGTTTCCAGTTCTCCGCGTGGATGTCGGAAACGCCGAAGCTCACGCCGCAGAGATTGGCTTGGCTTTTAGTCAGCGGCTTTTCGGACATGACCAGCAGACTGTTTATGAGTTTTTACCATGAAGCTGTGGCCTAACAAGTCGCCGGAGCCAACCGCCGTTGGCGCTGTCAGTTCCGCTGTCGCGGTTCACGTCGCGAGTCGGCGGTGGCTCAGCTTTTTTCGTTAGGCGGCAGAAAGCATTTGGCGATATGAACACATCAGACCATTCACAAGTTCCGACTCGACCAGTCTTTCGAGTGCTGGCGGGTTGTCTTTCATTGCTCATGCTTGCCACCACGCCGATATGGATTTATTTCGGTATCACCGATGGGGCGTGGTTTGCATGGTTGTTCGGATTGAGCACGCTTTTTTCGGCAGCAGGCTTCGCGGGTGGAGCGTTGACAGGCCGTTGGTTTTGTTTCCGAAGATGACGAGAAGACTGCCGCCTAACACCGCGCTGGAGCCAACGCCGACTGCCCCTTGAGTTTATGGATGGTTTGAGTTATACAACGATTATCGAGTTTGCGGAGCCGCTCGCCCGTCGGCGTGGCTCAGCTTTGGATCGTTAGGCAGCATTCGCGCATCACAAATATGAAAGCACACGCATTGATTCTCGGCATGGCGGCAATTCTGCCGCTGTTCACTGGATGTGCAGCCTTCGACCAAGCACTTGCCCAGCGATACCAGCAGCAGCAGACTTATTATCCATTGACTATCACCCCGAATACCTACGGGCCGGGCGTAAACTCTGACCAGTATGGTCGCCCGCAGACATACTACTTGCAGGACGGTCAGCAGTTGTCGCCCATTTTTCAGGGCGGCGTCCAGCAGAACGCATACGGGCCAGGAGTTGGCATGGATCAGTTTGGTCGGCCAGTTACGAGCGGCCCGCCATGACCTTTATTTGATATGAAAGACAAACTAAAAGCAGTGCTAGTTGGTGGTCCGCAAAACGGCCAGACACTTGAGTTAGATGCCGAGACACCAGAGATTACGATTCTTTCGAGGGTGTTGGAACGGAACGGCGAGTGGAGAGTTGTTTATACCTCGAAATATAAGCTCGCATCCAAAGGTTCACCATTGCGTTATGAGTTTGAGGATTAGACCCATGCTGCCTAACAAGTCGCCGGAGCCAACCGCCGTTGGCGCTTGCCGTTCCGCTATCGCGGTTCACGTCGCGAGTCGGCGGTGGCTCAGCTTTTTTCGTTAGGCCACATGACCACGTCATCAGATATTTCGACCGTGGATGAGCAGCGACGCGAGATGGTTCGTGTGGCTCATGGCATTCTTGACGGCAGCATCGGTATCGTCGCCGGTGCGCGTCAGTTGACTCGTTTGCGTTTTCCATCACGCGCCGAGAATGACAGCGACATTTTGGTTTTTATCGGCATTGATTCGCAGACAGACCATTTGCCGCTTGGCGATGTTCGCCGACTTTGGAATACGGACGTATTGAAAGTTAAGGATGATGAGTCGCAGGCTTGCGAGGCGGAATTCAGAGAGGCAGCTTTTGGAGCTTGTAAGAGTTTGATAGCTAGATATGAATCTGTGGCCTAACAAGTCGCCGGAGCCAACCGCCGTTGGCGCTGTCAGTTCCGCTGTCGCGGTTCACGTCGCAAGTCGGCGGTGGCTCAGCTTTTTTCGTTAGGCAGCATTCGCGCATGAAGACTTGGCACACAGCATTGATCGGCGGAGTCAGCGGGCTACTGATAGGTTGCCTGATGGTTTTTACCGTTCCGGCGGTAGGCAAGAGCTTGTTTTTTTATCCGGTTGCGGTTGCCTTGAGTTTTCTTGACAGCATTTTATTTCCAAATGCGGACATGGGTAGTTTCTATCTTGGCTTTGCACTTTTGGGGATATACTTCGCCGCCATTGGAGTGCTACTCGCATTGGTTAGCAGATGGCTTTTGAGGAAGCTTTCAGTATGACTTTTACCATGCTGCCTAACAAGTCGCCGGAGCCAACCGCCGTTGGCGCGGTCAGTTCCGCTGTCGCGGTTCACGTCGCAAGTCGGCGGTGGCTTAGCTTTTTTCGTTAGGCGACTATGCCATCTAATCATCCAATGAGGACAGCGCTTTTCATTATTGGCGGTTGCATTTTGTTGGCGTTTCTCTACTTCGTCGCACCGTTTCTGTGGTTTAGCTTTGATATGGTTCGCACGAAGGCACACATCAAAAGCCACCAAGACCCAGAAGAGTTACGAGCGTGGGCGCAGAATTTGGTGGCGATATACACTTCATCGAATCACATAGATATGATGCCCGGTTCGGTGACAAACAGGCCACCATCAGGCGTGCCGGTATCGGGGCGTTTTCCCAGAGTTTTGGTAGTGCATCCCCATTTGCCGGATGGCAGTTATGACCAGTGGCACGTCATGTTATTTTGGGGTAGTGGTTTTATGCCTGCTTGGGGCATGGAAATTGGCGACACTAATTTTGTCTCTTCTGGCGAGAGACAGACCCAATGGAAGCCGGGCATTTACTTTTGGGGGCCACAATGATTTGGTCGTCGCCTAACACCGCGCTGGAGCCCCTATGAGGGTTGTCAAGTTGGTGTGAGGTTAATGTATTAAGTTTTCATCCGTGTGGACCGGCGAGCCGCAGCGGAGCGGAGGTGAGTCCGGCGCGCGAGCGGTTGAGCCCGAATAAAACGATGACGGTATTTTTGTGGTGTGAGAGCAAGGGAGTTCCTGACTTAAACGCATTGGTCCTGGCAGGGCCGGCTTCACAATGAGTGCACGGGGAAGATGCCCCCGCACCAGCTCCTATTCGAGCAGACCCACAGGGGGTCGCCCCAGATGTATTTCTCAACGGGAAGCCGCCGGGGGCACGCGCCCCATCTAACAGCCGGACGCACCGCAGCGGTCCAACTCCAGCGCCGGGCAGCGTGCCACCCTGCGGCCAAATCGCTTTTGTCAGGTCCCGGTTCAAAGTGTAGAGGTCGCGTGGGTTAAGGGTTAATAGTTGAGCAGGCCCAATTCGGCGAGACTGGCCCGGCCGGTGCGCCAGCGCCAGAGGTCCACGGCCAGTTGCCGGGCCAAAGCCACGACGGTCTTTTTGCGCAAGGCGGTGCCTGCCGTCATTCGGGCGATGAGTTTGCGGCGGGCGTGCCACAACGGTTGATAACGCAACAGCCGCCAGACGGTTTCGACCAGCAGCACCCGCACATGCTTGTTGCCGTGCCGGTCAATGCTGCCCTGCCGCTGGTTGGGGCCGCTGCTGTGTTCACTGGGACAACAGCCGGTGTAGCTGCCCGGCGCTTTACGATGCTGGAAGCGACCCCAATCGCACACTTCCCCATCGAGTAAGGACAGGGTGAGCCGGCCCAGTCCCTTGGGCAGCCTGGCTTCGGTCACCCAGGCTTCGATCTGCTGGTGGAGGTGTTCCAACCGGGCTTTGGCCGAGACGATCTGTTGGCGCAGCGGTTCCAAGTGCTGGCGCAGGAACGCGGACAGTTCGGGCAGCAACCGTTTCCATTTGCGCGGCCCAGCCCAACCCGAGGGCAGGGTTTGCAGTTCATGTTCCAGCCGCAGGGCGCGTCCGTGGTTTTCCAGTTGCCGCACCTGCTTGCTCCAGAACTGCCGCTGCCGACCCAGTTCACGGCGTTGTTGTTCGGCGACGGTGGGCACGCGGATGACGGGCAGTTCGTCCTTTTGGCCGTCGAGATAGCGAGACAGACGCAGGCAGAGCTGACGGGAATCCAGCCGGTCGTTCTTGCGCCGGCGTTGGGGATGCAGGCGCACCGGACTGATGACCAGATTGCGGGCTCCGGCCTCCACCAGTTGGTAATGCAGGGTGTAACCGAAGCCACAGCTTTCATAGACGGTCCAGACGGTGTGACCGGCCTGAACCTTTTCCCGCACCCAAGCCACCAGCCGGGCAACGCTGAAGCTCATGGCGGGCTTGGGATGTTGCTGGTCGCTCTGGACGGTGACGGTGATCTGTTGCAGGTCCACGTCCAGTCCGAGCTTGAGCATGGGTTTCAATGAGGGATTGCCTTGCGGCGGGTTTTGTGGTGTGGTGTTCATGTCATGATGGGATTGATGGTTGGTTTTAGTCATACACCGATGCGTGTGCCAGTTTTGCACGCGCTCGTCAACCCATCATGGCATCTAACGCCGACTGCCCCTTGAGTTTATGGACGGTTTGAGTTATACAACGATTATCGAGCCAGCGGAGCCACTCGCCCGTCGGCGTGGCTCAGCTTTGGATCGTTAGGCATCACTAGCACTATGAAATATATTGCCTTTTCTCTCTTGTGTGCAGCTTGTCTTTTAGCGACAGGTTGCGATGTATTCATGCCCAAGACCACAGCTCGTATTGTTGCCAAGCCATACGTGGAACCCGTTCTCGCGGCACTCGAAGCATACCACAAGAGTCATAATCAATATCCGAAGACATTGGACGACTTGCGCTCGGAGTATCCGAAGGCATTGGAGGGGCTGCAATCCATGTATGGTGGCACTCTGTATGAGAAAGTGGAAGGGCAGTATGGTCTTTGGACGTTTAGTTACAAACAAGAAACACCACAGTCCTACGTTTTGAGCTTTCAGCGCGGCGAGACCGATGCGGCCTACAGAAACGGGAAGCTTATTTCGTCAGATAGCAACTGGACTAGATGACCGTGATGCCTAACACCGCGCTGGAGCCCCTATGAGGGTTGTCAAGTTGGTGTGAGGTTAATGTATTAAGTTTTCATCCGTGTGGACCGGCGAGCCGCAGCGGAGCGGAGGTGAGTCCGGCGCGCGAGCGGTTGCGCCCGAATAAAACGATGACGGTATTTTTGTGGTGTGAGAGCAAGGGAGTTCCTGACTTAAACGCATTGGTCCTGGCAGGGCCGGCTTCACAATGAGTGCACGGGGAAGATGCCCCCGCACCAGCTCCTATTCGAGCAGACCCACAGGGGGTCGCCCCAGATGTATTTCTCAACGGGAAGCCGCCGGGGGCACGCGCCCCATCTAACAGCCGGACGCACCGCAGCGGTCCAACTCCAGCGCCGGGCAGCGTGCCACCCTGCGGCCAAATCGCTTTTGTCAGGTCCCGGTTCAAAGTGTAGAGGTCGTGGGTTAAGGGTTAATAGTTGAGCAGGCCCAATTCGGCGAGACTGGCCCGGCCGGTGCGCCAGCGCCAGAGGTCCACGGCCAGTTGCCGGGCCAAAGCCACGACGGTCTTTTTGCGTAAGGCGGTGCCTGCCGTCATTCGGGCGATGAGCTTGCGTCGGGCATGCCACAGGGGTTGATAACGCAACAGCCGCCAGACGGTTTCGACCAGCAGCACCCGCACATGCTTGTTGCCGTGCCGGTCAATGCTGCCCTGCCGCTGGTTGGGGCCGCTGCTGTGTTCACTGGGACAACAGCCGGTGTAGCTGCCCGGCGCCTTGCGATGCTTGAACCGTTGCCAGTCGCACACTTCCCCATCGAGTAAGGACAGGGTGAGCCGGCCCAGTCCCTTGGGCAGCCTGGCTTCGGTCACCCAGGCTTCGATCTGCTGGTGGAGGTGTTCCAACCGGGCTTTGGCCGAGACGATCTGTTGGCGCAGCGGTTCCAAGTGCTGGCGCAGGAACGCGGACAGTTCGGGCAGCAATCGTTTCCACTTGCGCGGCCCGGCCCAACCCGAGGGCAGGGTTTGCAGTTCATGTTCCAGCCGCAGGGCGCGTCCGTGGTTTTCCAGTTGCCGCACCTGCTTGCTCCAAAACCGCCGCTGCCGACCGAGTTCACGGCGTTGTTGTTCAGCCACGGTGGGCACGCGAATGACGGGCAGTTCGTCCTTTTGGCCGTCGAGATAGCGAGACAGACGCAGGCAGAGCTGACGGGAATCCAGCCGGTCGTTCTTGCGCCGGCGTTGGGGATGCAGGCGCACCGGACTGATGACCAGGCTCTGGGCGCCGGCTTTGACCAGTTCATAATGCAGGGTGTAACCGAAGCCACAGCTTTCATAGACGGTCCAGACGGTGTGACCGGCCTGAACCTTTTCCCGCACCCAAGCCACCAGCCGGGCAACGCTGAAGCTCATGGCGGGCTTGGGATGTTGCTGGTCGCACTGGACGGTGACGGTGATCTGTTGCAGGTCCACGTCCAGTCCGAGCTTGAGCACGGGTTTCAATGGGGGATTGCCTTGCGGCGAATTTTGTGGTGTGGTGTTCATGTCATGATGGGATTGATGGTTGGTTTTAGTCATACACCGATGCGTGTGCCCGTTTTGCACGCGCTCGTCAACCCATCATGGCATCTAACGGCCAGCAAAAACCTGTGGCCACCATACCAGCGGCAGGGATGCAGTAATGGCCTTCGGCACCTGATTTGAAGGCTCTCTAAAACTGAAAGCAATTGTGCATGAACTGCTTATGAGAAGGCTGTCGCCAAAGAAAATTAATTACTTTATTTTGACACAAATTTAATCTATTTTTTGTGTCAAAAATAGTATGGGAAAACACGCTAAATCAATTGATTCAAGCCTACTTAGGCGTATTTTCGCCAAAAGCAGGGGTTGGGTGTTCACGCCAAACCATTTTAATGACCTTGGCAGCCGGGACGCCATCGCTTCCGCCCTAAAACGGCACAAGAAGTCCGGCACCATTCGCCAGCTTGCTCGCGGCCTTTACGATTACCCGGTGCAGCATCCGGTACTCGGCACCGTCGCGCCGTCAGCCGATGCCATCGCCCGGGCGTTGGTCGGACGGGATGCCATCCGCCTCCAGCCGGCCGGGGCCTACGCCGCCAACGTCCTCGGCCTTTCCGATCAGGTGCCGATGAAAATTGTTTTCCTGACCGACGGAGCATCCCGCCGGGTCAAACTCGGCCAGCGCGAAATCATTCTCCAGCGCACCACACCTCGCAACATGGCGACCGCGCGACGCAAGAGCGGAACCATCATTCAGGCGCTTCGTCATCTCGGGCAAGGCCAGGTCGATGACAAAGTCATCGCCACGTTGCAACGACAGATCACCGCTGCCGACCGCGCCGTCATCCGAAAGGACCTCCGGTATGCTCCGGCGTGGATTGCCGACATCCTCCGGAAACTCAGCGAGCCAACATCCTGAACCATGGACGCCTTTCTCCGACTTTCGCCCGAAGAACGCCGGCTGGCCTGCCAGCAGGTGGACGCACAAATGCACCTTCAGGCCGTCAGCGTGGAAAAGGACTTTTGGGTTTGCTGGACGCTGCGGGAACTTTTCGCCCTGCCAGGCATCGGCGACCACCTCACGTTCAAAGGTGGCACCTCGCTTTCGAAGGCTTGGGGACTTATCCAACGATTCTCCGAGGATATTGATCTGGTCGTAGACAAGGAAGTTCTCGGCTTCGGCGGCGACGCCGCTCCTGAGAAGGCACCCAGCAAAAAGAAACGCCGGGAGCGGCTGGAGGCCTTGATGGAAGCCAGCCGGCAATGGGTCCAAGGGAAACTGCAGCCCGCCCTGGCCAAACGGATTCGAGCCGCGCTTGGGGAATCCGGCTGGAAACTCGAGGTGGATCCGGACATGGCGGACGGCCAATGCCTGCTGTTCCACTATCCGTCCGCATTCCCGCCAGAAACTGCCGGCTACGTCCGGCCCGTGGTGAAGATCGAGCTTGGCGCACGCTCGGACGACTGGCCTCATGTGCAAAAAACCATTCAGCCCTACGTGGCGGAACTCTTTCCCGCCCTTGTGCCTGATGCCGGATTTGCTGCGCGCGTCATTGCGGCGGAACGCACCTTTTGGGAAAAAGCCTGCCTGTTGCACGAGGAAACCTTCCGGCCGGCCGACAAACCCAGGAAACTGCGCATGGCCCGCCACTACTACGACCTGTGGAGCCTCCTCCGTGCCGGCGTCGGCGGACGTGCCCTGACCGATACCGCTCTTTTCCAGCGTGTCGCGGAGCATCGCGAAATCTTTTTCCGGCACACCTGGGTGGATTACAGCACACACCACCCCGGCACATTCCGGCTCCTTCCGCCGGAACACCACCTTGCCAACTGGCGTGCGGACTACCAGCAAATGCTCGGACCGATGTTCTTTGGCGAGGTGCCCACTTTCGATGAAATCCTCGGTGTTGTGGGTACATTCGAAAAACAGTTCAACCAGCAACCATAGTCATCATCATCACCATGGTCATGGCCACCGCCGACGCCGACGCGAACCTCCTTGTCAGCTTAGGCGGCGCCATCAATGGAAGAATTGTGAGCCATGCCAATATTTGAACGTTACATCGGCATCGATTACTCAGGTGCGGAAACGCCCACATCGAGTTTGAAAGCGTTGCGGGTGTATGCGACTGATTGGCTGACGCCGCCTCAAGAAATCCCGCCACCGCCAGGCACCCGCAAATATTGGACCCGGAAAGGTGTTGCCGAATGGCTCGTGTCACAGTTGTCCGGGCCAAAGCCAACCCTCGTGGGCATTGACCATGCCTTTTCGTTTCCGCTGAAGTATTTCGAGAAACACCGTTTGCCGCCGGACTGGCCTAAGTTTCTGGACGATTTCCAAAAGCATTGGCCTACGGACGAGGACCACAACTATGTCTGCTTTGTCCGTGATGGTAATTGTGGAGCGGGCGCGAAACGGCAAGGTGATGCAACATGGTTGCGTCTGACAGAGCAATGGACAGCCACCGCCCGGTCCGTATTTCAATTCGACGTGAAGGGCCAAGTCGCCACCTCCACTCACGCGGGTCTGCCGTGGTTGCGGTTCATCCGGCAAAAGTGTGGTGACCGGGTGCATTTCTGGCCATTTGATGGCTGGGATATTCCGGCGGGCCGCTCGGTTTTGGCAGAGGTCTATCCGTCGCTCTGGATGAAACGTTTTCCGATTGAGGATCGCAACTCAGACCAACAGGCCGCATATGCCGTGGCCGCCTGGATGCGGCGGGCGGACCTGGATGATTCACTGCCGCGATTTCTAAATCCCCCGCTTGAGCCCCACGAGCGGACGCTTGCAAAGGTCGAGGGTTGGATTTTGGGGGTAATTTGAAAAATTTCCGCCCACATCGCGTTTAAGACTCGCCCACTGACCTCAGTTCAGATGTTGCCGCATTTCCTTGTTCCAACTTTTCCCTAATTTCACAGTGCCCGGTCTTTTTGCGCCCATTCTTGTCCCGCCAGTGATGGTGGATGGCGTTTGTCATCCTACTCAGCCATGCCTTGTCTTTGGAAAGTTCAAGAATATCCTCCGTGGCAAAATACTTGTAGCCGTTGGCAGGCGGATTGCCCAATGGCTTCAAAAGCCGCGCTCCCACCAGCACAGGAATGTTATGTGGGAGGCAATTCAGCAGCCAGCCCGCTTGTTCCGCAGTGACCCGCGCCGGCAGGTGTCCATGGATCAGAAAAAAACGATGTTGATCATCTCGCATAACTTTGCCGTAACAATTAACACACGCAGGTCAATCCACCTATCATGTCTTGTAACGCATTCAACCGGCGGTCACCGCTGCCAGTATTTCGGATTCGCCGCGCGCCATTGGCGCACCCTTTCCACATGAACAGGGCCGCGCCAGTAGTGGAGATTCGCAGGCTTTGCCAGCCAGCGGCGCTGGCTTTCATTCTTGCTGGCGATGCGGCATCGGCGCTTCGAGCAATACCGTTGTCGTTGCCAAGTGCGAGGATGTGGATGGAACCATTGACGGCAGGCTGGGCATCGTTTCCTCCCCGGATAATTTCCTGTCTTGGGAATGAATCAGGTAAGCCAGGCTGGTGCTGGCGGACACATTGGACTTAAATCTCAAATCTCCCAGCCGTACCACTTCCGCCTTCGATCATGCGGCGCATTCGCTTCCTTTGATTTTCCGTAGATGTACTTCACCATGGCCGCACAAAGTTCCTCGCTATTTTTGGAGATGAACGCATCAGTATATTCACAATTCTCGCGTATCTTCTCCTCGTCCAAATGAGGTTTCCGCATATGCGCTTCGGCAATCTGAACGCCTTGGATCATCAGCACCATTGATTCAATCTTCGAAAGCCTGACCAGAACTGCTTTTCTGAATCTGTTTTGCGTTTCCTCATTAGCTGCCACCGCTAACGCTAGATGTGGCAGCAGTTCATGAACCATGTGCGTCCGTTCCGCTACTCGGCCGGCCTTGTCATCGGTTCCTGCTCGATCATCGTGGTGACGGGTTTTTCAGATGCCGCCTTCAACTTTTCGTTGATGATTTGTGCCATCGTCGCGGCGATTCCCACCACCGCGTCCGCCAATCGTTCCGTTTCAGAAGAATTTGTGTTCACGCCCTCCATTCCAACCGTCGAAGCACCAACATCACAACCCATTTTCCCACCCGTACTCCGTCCAAGGATAATCGTCGTTCCAGTCACTTGACTAAAAACGTGACTTACACTTGACTTACTGGCAGGTTGCCCGCGTGAATTATCAGCCGCAATTCACCATTACCCCGGCGCTGCTCGCCCGTGTGGAGCAGATCGCCGCGTTGCGGGAGCGCATCCTGGCCGCCACGGTGCAGGTGCGCTGGATTCCCGCTTTGCAGAAGGACACCCGTTCGCGCAACACCCATTCCTCGACCGCCATCGAGGGCAATCCCCTCACGCTAGAACAGGTCCGCGCCGTGGAGGAAGGCAGGGAAATTCCCGCCGTTGCCGCCCGCGCCAAACGCGAAGTGCTGAATTATTTCGCCGGCCTGCGTTTCGTGGAAAAGAACGCCGCTAAAAAAACCATCTCGCATGAGGAGATTTTGCGCCTGCACAAAATCATGGCCGGCGACGTGATGGATCAGGGCACGGCAGGACGTTACCGCACCATGGCCGTGCGTGTCGGGCGCTATGTGCCGCCACCGCCGGCAGACGTGTCGGGCTTGATGTTTGAGTTGCTGGCGTGGTGGAACAAAGAGGCGACCAAGCTGTCGCCGGTTTTAAGTTCTGCCATCGTGCATTATCGTTTCGAGGCCATTCACCCGTTCGCCGACGGCAACGGGCGTACGGGCCGGGCGCTGGCGTTGTGGGAGCTTTACCGGCGCGGCTTCGACACCCACCACATTTTTTCCGTGGATGAATTTTATTGGGAGAATCGCCCGCGTTATTACGAGGCGCTGGATAGCGTGCGCCGCGAAGGCGAAGATTTGACGCATTGGTTGCAATATTGTGCCGAAGGCTTGTTGCTGACCCTGGAACGCGTGTGGACACGAGTGCAGAAACTTTCGGCCCAACCGGGACAAGAGAAACTGGTTTTGCGCCCGAAACAGGAACAATTGCTGCATTTATTGCGCGATAACCGGGGCATGACCCCGCGTGAATTGTGGGAAGCACTCGGCGTCTCCAAACAAGGTTCCTTGGATTTGCTGCGCCCCCTGATCAAGGCCGGGCTGGTGAAACGCGTCGGCACCAAGAAGACCGGGCAATACATTCTGGCCTGACTTTTTTGGGTGCATCTCGTGCCAGGAAATTAGATTTGGGCGCGTAGTTAAAGCCACGCTTGAACAATAGCGCCTAAACCAAGCAAACGGCAGGCAAATCTGGTTCGCTCCGCTCAAAAAGAAACGTCAGTTCGCGCTGCACTCCATTCGCGTGCTCAACCACTGCCAACCGCGCAACCATTTACGGTTTCCATTTGCCCATGTCATGGCCGCACGCGCGGAAATGCCTGACGCTCATGCCCGGCCAGTCGGCTAACGCCGACTGTCGCCGGGCACCGGGCCGCCGTCTCTGATTTATGGATGTCATCCCCGGCGGCCCTTTCGCTACACCGCGCGTGCGTTGGACGCCTTCAAATGTTTGAACGTCAATCGCGCATTCCAACCGTTCTGGTTGGCGGATGTTTTTAAGCGCGGTGTCAGGCATGAACTGCTCGTCGCTAACGCTCCTCGCTTTGGGAGTGCGGTGACACGTCGCCGCTTTAATCAGCGTGACACGTCGCGAAGATTATTCCCTCTCCGGCCCATCGGATGGGAGGGAGAGGGTCAGGGTGAGGTAGGGCAAACCCTGGCGTCACCGAGCCGACACTTGTGCTCGTGCCTCGCACCAAGTATCGGCACGGTTCCGCCCGCAACCGCTGCCGGACTCGCCAGCTTTGCAGACCGCTCCATTCCGCTCCGTTTCAATTTCGCAGGCTACATTTCCACTCCGCTGCATTCCGACGACCGCAAACAGTCGAGACCGTCACAGAAGCGGTTGCGCCCGAGGCCGCGATGCTCCGCATATCGGCCAGGTAGCAATATGGTCGCGAGGCTTCGCCCGACCAAAGACATCAGCAATACGGCGCGAGGCACCGCCTGTCGCCGAGGACAAGCAATATGGCCGCGAGGCTTCGCCCGGCCAAAGACATGGCAATAAATCGTGAGACCGGCAGCTTTCGCGGCGCTCCGCAGGCTGCGCTTGCGAAACAGCCGGACTCACTCATAAATCCAATTTGGTCTGACACTCCGCCGGTGGGCTACACGGCCGTCTGTCGCGGTTTCCCTTTTGCCCTTTCACCACACAGCCTGCCGTTTCGCTCCACCAGCGGAGAGTCAGAAATGCACCATCGGCTTCGCGGCGGGTTGGCATGAAGGAATGCTTCCGGGCTGGCACACAACACACATTGTCCGTTCGGTCGTTCCTCCCACCTTAATTCTTTTCGCGCCGACGCTCCCCGCCAGCGGGACCCTTCGGCGCGGAATTAAGGTCAGACAATGTGCCGTTGTATGCCGTCCCGCTGCTTCACTGTCACGCTGATTGCTTCCCGGATTCCCCATCCGGCACGCGACTGCCCTCGTCGCGTGGCAATCAGCGCGCCAGTTCGCAGGCATCCTTCATGCCAACCCGCCGCTCCGCCTCTCACGCAGCCAGGTGAATTGGCTCGCTCCGCTCGAATTGAAAAACAACGCGGGTTGGCCGTCGCGTGAACAGCAACGCGCCGTCCAAGTTTTCAGGTCCGGCTTTTTCTGCTCAGCGTTTCTCTCCATCGCCCTCACTGCGTCGCCGCAAGACCAGCCCGCCCGCTCGTGGTGCCCTCTAAAGACTACTCCCACGGGGGAGGGCTGGCGGCTCCGCTTTTAGTGAAGGGCGACGGACAGAAGACGCACAGCAGAGCAGAAAAAAAAAGACCATGAAAACAAATACAAAAAATCAAATCGGGCTCGGGAGCAAATCCGCACAGTTGAGCAGCACAAACACACCGGCAACGCAGAGCGCAGTTGCGCCAGCGCAGGCCGAGAAGAAAGACAATCGCCTGCCGATTGATTCGGAAGCGCGGAAGAAGAACCGGACGTTACCGACTCCGAAGGTGTTGAACCTGTTATTGAACAGTCTGCCGGACGTGTATCGCGCCGCCGAGGTTGTCGGCAAGTGGGTTTGGGTTCAGTTCAAAGACACGCCAGCAGCAGAGATTCGGCAGCAATTGGCGCAGCTTGGATTTCACTGGAATCGCGAGCGTCAGGCATGGCAGCACCCGTGCGGCCAGTTCCGCTTGAGCAGCCAGCAAGACCCGCACGAAAAATACTCCAGCTACTACCCGGCGCGCATCCGCCGGACTCCGAAGGCGCAGCCCGCCGAGGCAATCGCCGCCTGATTCACCACGGGGCACGTTGACAGCGTGCCCCACTCCCAAAACACACCATGAAAGAACAACCAACAGCAGCAGACCGCGAGAACGGTGGCCAGTCCGGCTCGGACTTCGGCGGTGTCATTTACAGTTACAGCAGAGCGCAGGCCGTAGCCGATGGCGTGCAAGTGGACGTGACCAAGACCGCGCAGGAAGCCGGAATCAAGTTCCCGGTTTTCCTGACACGCACCGTTTTCGATTCATTCGTGACCGTGCCGGAGGGCGTGACCGGACAGGACGAAGCCGGACGCCTTTGGGATATTGTCTGGATGCTCCGATTCGGAATCATCCGCAGTATTCCTGGCACAGACCGCATCCCAGTCGCCTTGTATGTCCGCAACGACAATCAGCGTTCCCGCCTCATCAAATTGATTGCCACATGCGGCGCACTCGACATTGACGACCCGCAACCCGCCATCACTGTCATGATGCCGGACGAAGATTGACCACACGGCGCACGGCTCGCCACCGTGCGCCAACTTCTCGCCATGAACTCGCAAGACCTGATGTTTTTTGAAGCCGAGGCTGTCGCCGTCGAAGCCGCGAAATGCGAGGCGCAACGTGCCGCCGAACGGCACGAGCGCGAGGCAAAGGAAGCCGCAAAGGTATTGCGCCAGATCGCCAGCGAGAAGGCCAAGGCCGAACGTGTTGCACGCGCCGATGATTGGCGGAGACGCACCGCTCAGGCCCGCGCCTACAAGACACCAGACGAACACGCCCAATGCGGCATCCGCTGGTATTGCCGGAGCCAGAAAGACCGTGACACCGGCTGTTACTGGCACAACTGCCACGCCTGCGGTCAGGTTCTCATCTACACATCCGACCCGAACGCCAAACCCCAAGTCTGCGCCGGTCGCAAACCGTAGCCCCCCCATATTTTTCGCGGCTGAACCTTGAGGGGTTCAGCCGCGCAGCTATTGCTGTTGGGGACTCACGCCGTCCCCAAACCCCGGCGCTGGGCCTCACGCCAGCCCAGATCCGCGCCAAAGGTCATGGCCCTTTGGAATCCATCCCTGAACGCCATTTTCCGGATCACCGTACCTTTGCATCAGTTCCGCCCACCCCTTCAGCCAATCCATCAACTTTTGTGTAACTCTTGTGCAACCGTCATAACGTGCCCAGTCGCCGGAATACCGCACTCTTGCATAACCTTTGCCTAACCATTCAAGAGAAAAGCAGACCTAAATAATACCTGCAACACGGATGTGTACGTTATGCTGTACCGTTATGCCATAGCACTTCCAAGCCTCGCCGAAGTGTTTAAATTATTGATTTTATTGGATATAATTGAGATGGCGACCCTACCGGGAATCGAACCCGGGCTACCACCGTGAAAGGGTGGTGTCCTAACCGCTAGACCATAGGGTCGTCGAAAGGCGCAGCAATATAATCGCCTTCAACGCCCTGTCACGACAAATTGTCGGAGACGAGGTAACGAGACGCATTCTGCAATTCAAGGTTCAAGATGGTCAGAGACTCCTCACGTCGTCTCCTACACAATCAAATTCCCGTTTGCTTCGCGGTGTTTTTTGCCCTAGGCTCCGTGAATTGCGCATGAAAGTTTTCATTGACGGAAAATACCTCGACGAACGCGACGCGAAGATTTCGGTCTTCGACCACGGCCTGCTTTACGGCGACGGGGTTTTCGAGGGCATCCGCGCCTACCACCGCCGCGTGTTCAAGCTCAAGGAACACATTGACCGGCTGTTTTGTTCCGCGAAGGCCATCCTGCTCGAAATCCCGATGTCGCACGCGGAAATCATGGACGCGGTCCTCGGAGCCTGCCGGGAAAACAAAATCCAGAACGGCTACGTCCGGCTCGTGGTGACGCGCGGTGTGGGCACGCTGGGTCTGAACCCGCGGACCTGCAAGCGCCCGTCGGTCATCATCATCGCCGACAAAATCCAGCTTTATCCACCGGAATTTTACCAGCGCGGTCTGGACATCATCACCGTGCCGACGACGCGCAATTTGCACAGCGCGCTGAATCCGGCCATCAAGTCGCTGAATTATCTGAACAACATCCTCGCCAAGATCGAGGCGAACAACGGCGGTTGCGAGGAGGCGGTGATGTTGAACGCGGAGGGCTTCGTGGCCGAATGCAGCGGCGACAATCTGTTCATCGTGAAAAACGGCGGGCTGTTCACGCCGCCGCTGTCGGCGGGGGCGCTGTATGGCATCACGCGGCAGACGGTGATTGAACTGGCGGCGGAAGCCGGCTTGAAGGTGGCCGAGCCGAACCTGACGCGCTACGATTTGTTCAACGCGGACGAATGTTTTCTGACTGGCACGGGCGCGGAGCTGATTCCGGTGGTGAAGATTGACGGGCGCGTCATCGGCGCGGGCAAGCCGGGGCCAATCACGCGCAAGCTGGAGGCGGATTACCACGCCTTGACGAAAGCCTCCGGCGAGCCGATATACAAATGACGTGAAATCGTTGCACCGTTAAACCGTTGAACTATATAACGAAAATGCTCTGTTCCATTTGCAAAGAAAAGCCGGCGACGGTGCATCTGACCCAGATCGTGGGCGACAAGATGCAGAAGATGGATTTGTGCGAGGATTGCGCCAAAGCCAAAGGCATCAATGACCCGACCGGCTTTGGCCTGGCGGACCTGGATTTGATGCTTGGCCTCGGCGCGTCGCAGCAAATCGAACAGGCGGCGGGCGGCATGGAGCTGAAATGTCCGCGCTGCGGATTCACCCAGGCGGATTTCAAAAAATCAGGCCGGCTTGGGTGTCCGGAATGCTATCAGACTTTTGCGGAAGGCCTGGGCGGCCTGCTCAAGACGATGCACAAGGGCACACGGCACGCCGGCAAGACGCCGGAGGCGTTGCGCCAGTCGCGCGATTTGTCCGATCGCCTGAAAACATTGCAGACCAAGCTGGCCAAGGCCGTCAAGGACGAAAATTTCGAACAGGCGGCGGCCTTGCGAGATGAAATCAAGGCGATGGGCGATCCGGCGGCGACCGCCAAACCGGCGAAATGAAAACGTCAATTTTCAGCAGGAGTCGAGGTGACGAGGCTCGAATTAACAAAAATAGAGATTCCTCACGTCGTCTCCTACAAAAGTAAATGAAGGACATTCACGCATTTCTTTCCCCGCCCGCCGAAATGGCGCGGCGCCACGGCCCGCATGATCGCATCGTCATGTCCAGCCGTGTCCGGCTGGCGCGCAATTTGCGGGACGCCGTGTTTCCCGGCTGGGCGAAAAAGCCGGAACGCGTGCGCGTGCTGGAATTGATCCGTCCCGCCATCGAAAGCCTGCCGGAAATGAAGGATTCCTTTTCCGAGGCGATGGACAATCTGGGCGCGCTGGACAAGCAGATGCTGGTCGAGCGGCATCTCATCAGCCGCGAGCACGCCGCCAAAAGCGCCGGCAGCGGACTGATTTTCAGCCGCGACGAAACCTTCTGCGTGATGATCAACGAGGAAGACCATTTGCGGATGCAGTCGCTGCGTCCCGGCCTGCAACTGCGCCGGGTGTGGAACGCGATTGACCATCTGGATTCCGAGCTGGAGAAAAAACTCGATTACGCCTTCGACAACGAGCTGGGTTATTTGACGGCGTGCCCGACGAACCTCGGCACCGCCATTCGCGTGAGCGCGATGCTGCACCTGCCCGGCCTCGTTTTGACCGAGCAAATCAATCCCATCATCCAGTCGGTCAACAAACTCGGTCTCGCCGTGCGCGGACTTTACGGCGAAGGCACCGAGGCGCTCGGCAACGTTTTCCAGGTGTCGAATCAGATGACCCTGGGAGAAAACGAAACGACGATTGTCGAGAGGCTGGAAAAGGTTTTGTCCCAAATCATCGAGCACGAGGAAAACGCGCGCCAGACGCTTTTGGAGAAAAAGCCGAAGATGGTCTATAACCACATCGGTCGCGCCTACGGCATCCTGGCGAACGCGCACAGCATTTCGTCGAAGGAAACGATGAACCTGCTGTCGCTCCTGCGGCTGGGGGTGGACATGGAATTGTTTCCGGGCGCGGAACGGTCGCTCGTGGACGAATTGTTCCTGACGACGCAGCCGGCGCATTTGCAGAAGCAGATTTCGGACAAATTGTCCGCCGAGGAACGCGATTTAATCCGCGCGGACATGTTGCGGGAGCGGCTGAAAAGCGTGAGCCGGCCGGTGGCCAGATCGCGCGGCGAAGGGCCGCGGCCGGACAAACCCTCCGCCGTGTAGCCCCGCGCTTTATTTTGCGATGGTTACGCGGTCGTCCCGATTTTTCCGGCATCCATTCTGCTTTCTTCACCGAACAATACTGGACAATTCAGGCAACCTATAGCACTTTACGGGCAGCAATATGAGCGACGAGAGCATGAGCAATTTCACGCCGCGCGCGCAGCAGGTGCTGGCACTGGCGCGCAAGGAAGCCGACCGGTTCAATCACAACGTGATCGGCACCGAACACCTTTTGCTCGGGCTCATCAAGCTGGGGCAGGGCGTCGCCGTCAACGTGCTCCAAAAAATGGGACTGGACCTGGAGACCGTCCGGCTGGCCGTCGAAAAGGCCGTCGGCACCGGTCCCGACCAGAAGATGATCGGCAACATTCCCTACACGCCGCGCGTGAAGAAGGTCCTCGACCTGGCGAAGCGCGAGGCCAAGAACCTGAATCACACTTACATCGGCACCGAACACATCCTGCTCGGGCTGTTGCGCGAAGGCGACGGCGTGGCGGCGCGCATCCTGCGGGAGCTCGACGTGGACATCGAGCAGACGCGCCAGGAAGTTTTGCGGGAGCTGGACCCGAATTTCACCGCCCAGGAAGAGCAGGGCGAACCCGCCGAGAAACTCGCCGAGAAAAAAGGCGAAATCAAGACGCCCGCGCTCAAGGCGTTTGGCCGCAATCTCACGGAACTGGCGCGCAAGGGCGAATTGGACCCGGTGATCGGCCGCAAGAACGAGATTGAGCGGGTGATCCAGATTTTGTGCCGCCGCACGAAGAACAATCCCGTGCTGCTCGGCGAAGCCGGCGTTGGCAAGACGGCCATCGTCGAGGGACTGGCGCAGGAAATTGCCCGGGGCAATGTGCCGGAATTGCTCCGCGACAAGCGCGTCATCACGCTCGACCTCGCGCTCATGGTCGCCGGCACGAAATATCGCGGCCAGTTCGAGGAACGCATCAAGGCCGTGATGGACGAAATCCGCCGCTCCAAAAACATCATCCTGTTTATTGACGAACTGCATACCATTGTCGGCGCCGGTTCCGCCGAAGGCACGATGGACGCCTCGAACATCATCAAACCCGCGCTCAGCCGCGGCGAGATGCAATGCGTCGGCGCCACCACGCTCAACGAATATCGCAAATACATCGAGAAGGACGCCGCGCTCGAACGCCGTTTCCAATCCGTCAAGGTGGAGGCGCCTTCGCCGGACGAGGCCATCCAGATTTTGAAGGGGTTGAGCCACAAATACGAGGAGCACCACAAGGCCGAGTTCACGGAGAAGGCCATCGAGGCCGCGGTCAAGCTTTCCGACCGTTACATCACCGACCGGTTTTTGCCGGACAAGGCGATTGACGTGATGGACGAGGCCGGTTCGCGCGCCCGCATCGGCACGATGACGCGCCCCCCCGAGGTCAAGGCGATGGAAGCCGAGATCGAGGAAATCAAGGGCAAGAAGGAAAAAGCCATCAAGAACCAGGATTTCGAGGGCGCGGCCAAGATGCGCGACCAGGAAAAACAGGCGAAGGAAAAGCTGGAGGCGCTGTTGCGCGACTGGCGCGCCAAGGGCGAGGAAAAGCGCATCGTCGTGGACGAGGAAGACATTTTACACGTCGTCTCCAAATGGACCGGCATTCCGCTCCAGCGGATGGAGCAGGGCGAGATGCAGCGGCTGCTGAAGGTCGAAGACGAGATGGAAAAGGTCGTCATCGGCCAGCACGAGGCCGTGACGGCGATTTGCAAGGCGCTCCGCCGCTCGCGCGCGGATTTGAAGGACCCGCGCCGGCCCATCGGCACGTTTCTGCTGCTCGGCCCGACGGGCGTGGGCAAGACGCTTCTGGCCAAAACACTCGCCGAGCAGATGTTTGGCGACGCGAAATCGCTCATTCACCTCGACATGAGCGAATACATGGAAAAGTTCAACGTCTCGCGGCTGATCGGCTCACCGCCCGGCTATGTTGGTTATGAGGAAGGCGGACAGCTCACCGAAAAAGTGCGCCGCAATCCGTATTCCGTCGTGCTGTTCGACGAGGTCGAGAAGGCGCATCCGGACGTGTGGAACATGCTGTTGCAGATTCTCGAGGAGGGCAAGCTGACAGACAACGTGGGCCGCGTGGTGAATTTCCGCAACACCATCGTTTTGATGACCTCGAACGTCGGCTCGGACATCATCAAGCGCCAGTCCACGCTCGGTTTCTCGCCCATCACCGACGAGGCGAGCTACGAAAAAATGCGCGAGCGGATTCTGGACGAGGCCAAAAAGACGTTCCGGCCGGAATTCCTGAACCGGCTCGACGACATGATTGTGTTCCGCTCGTTCACGAAGCCCGATCTCATCCAGATCCTGGATTTGGAGGTCAACAAGGTCCTGGAGCGGTTGCGGCGCAAAAATCTCCGGCTCGAACTGGACGCGAAGGCGAAGGATTTTCTCGTCGAGAAGGGCTACGACCCGCAATACGGCGCGCGTCCGATGCGCCGGTCCGTGGAGCGTTTCCTCGAAGACCCGCTGGCCGAGGAAATTCTCAAGGGCAACCTGCACGAAGGCGAGCCCATCCTGGTCACGGCCGAGAACGACAAGCTGGTTTTCAACCAGACCGCCGCCGCCGCCGGCGCGCTGTCGAGTTGAGGTTGACAAAAATTCTCAAGCCGCGCTCGTTTGGGCGCGGCCTTTTGTTTTTGGAACTTCTGCTTTCCATTTCCGCCTGGAATTTTTAGTCTTCCCGCCCATGAAAGGCATCATTCTCGCGGGGGGCGCCGGTTCGCGGCTGTATCCGCTCACGCTCGTCGCGAGCAAACAGCTCCAGCCGGTCTATGACAAGCCGATGGTGTATTATCCGCTCACGACGCTCATTGAGGGCGGCATCCGCAACATTTGCCTCATCTCCACGCCGCACGACTTGCCGCGGTTCCGCCTGTTGCTCGGCGACGGCAGCCGGTTTGGCCTGTCCATCGAATACCGCGAGCAACCCAAACCCGAAGGCATCGCGCAGGCTTTTCTCGTCGCAGACTCGTTCATCGGCAAGGACGCCGTCACGCTGGTGCTTGGCGACAACATTTTTTATGGCGGCGATTCGTTTCACCGGGCGTTCACGGAATTCAAAGACGGGGCGACGATTTTCGGTTATCACGTCAACGACCCGGAACGCTACGGCGTGGTCGAGTTCGACGCCGAAGGCCGGGCGGTTTCCATCGAGGAAAAACCGAAGAAACCGAAAAGCGATTACGCCGTGCCCGGTCTTTACATTTTCGACAACCAGGTCGTGGCCATCGCAAAATCGTTGAAACCCTCGTCGCGCGGCGAGTTGGAGATCACGGACTTGAACGTCGCGTATCTGCGCCGCGGCCAGTTGCGCGTGCAACGGCTCAACCGGGGCGTCACGTGGCTGGACGCCGGCACGAGCAGCAGTTTGCACGAGGCTTCGGCTTATGTGCAGACGATTGAACGGCGCGCGGGCGTCAAAATCGGCTGCCCGGAGGAGGCGGCTTATCGCCGCGGATTTTTGAAACTCGGCGAGCTGGAGAAGCTCACGAACAAAATGCCGAAATGCGAATACCGCGATTACCTCACGGAACTCGTGGCGGATATTCGGCGACCCAAATGAATTTACGATTTGCGATTGACGATTTACGCGCAGCATCGCGGAAATGCGCGCAGCGACAAAACGAATGCGCCAATCGTAAATCGTATATCGTACATCATAAATAACATGATCCTTCTCCTCGGCGCATCGGGTTACGTCGGCGAGGCGTTCGCACGCGAACTCCAACGGCGCAGGTTGTCTTTCACACCGCTCTCGCGCAAGGAAACCGATTACACCCGCTTCGATGCGCTGTTGAATTTTCTTAAATCAAAGAAGCCGGAGTTTGTCATCAACGCCGCCGGTTACTCGGGCAAACCGAACGTGGACGCCTGCGAAATCGCCCGGGCCGACACCCTGGCCGGAAACACCTTGTTGCCGCAAACCATCGCCCATGCCTGCGTGGCGGCGCGGATTCCATGGGGACACGTCTCGTCCGGCTGTGTTTTTACCGGGGCCAAGGTGACGGTGAACAACCGGACACGCGCCGAAAAAGACCTCATGCAGCCGGGTTTGCACGAATTGGCCGAAAAAACACCGTCGGCCATTCACGGCTTCACGGAAACCGACGCGCCGAATTTTTCATTTCGTGACCCGCCGTGCAGTTTTTACAGCGGCAGCAAGGCGCTGGGCGAGGAAGCCATCGCCGGCATCGGTCAAAGCTACCTCTGGCGTTTGCGGATTCCGTTCGACGAATTCGACAGCGCGCGCAACTACCTCAGCAAGCTGCAGCGTTACGCGAAGGCTTACGACAACGTGAACTCCATTTCGCACCGCGCGGATTTTGCGAAGGCGTGCCTTGATTTGTGGGAGCGCCGCGCGCCCTTTGGCGTTTACAACGTGACCAATCCGGGTTTTGTCACGACGCGGCAGGTGGTCGCTTTGGTCCAAAAGATCCTCAAGCCGGCGAAGCCATTCGAGTTTTGGGCGAATGACGGGGAATTTTACCGCGTGGCCGCCAAAACGCCCCGCTCGAATTGTGTGCTGGATGTTTCCAAACTGCTGTCCACCGGTGTGAAAATTCGCCCGGTGATTGAAGCGATTGAAGATTCGTTGAAGAATTGGAAACCGGAATGATGCACAACAAAGTAACAAAGCTGCAAAGTCACGGATTACAATTGCCTGAATGGAAACAGGTTCGGATTCCGGCAGATGTGGAGAGTCTGGCCAGAATTGTAGTGGATGCGTCGTTTGCGGTTCACATTGAACTCGGGCCCGGTTTGCTGGAGAATGCTCACGAGGCCTGTTTGAGTCGGGAGTTGGATTTACGTGGCGTCAAGTATCAGCGACAGCTTCCTGTTCCGCTGGAATACAAAGGCATCCCGGTTGAAATTGGCTATCGCGCCGACGTAGTGGTGGAAGAAAAGTTATTGGTTGAATTGAAAGCTGTGGACGCGCTGTTGCCGGTTCACACGGCGCAAGTTGTCACTTATCTACGATTAAAAAAATTTCGACTGGGGTTGCTGATCAACTTCAATGAAGTGTTGATAAAAAATGGCATCCATCGGATTCTGAACGTGCCTCGTTCACCGGAAGAGGCTTTGGCTTAGTTCCTTTGTTGCTTTGTTGTAAAAAATGAACCTACTCATAACCGGCGGCGCGGGTTTCATCGGCTCGAACGTGATTCATCACGTCATTGACCGGCCGGAGGTGGCGCGGCTGGTGAACCTCGATTGCCTCACTTATGCGGGGCATCCGGAAAATCTGGAAAAGGTTTCCCGGCACCCCAAATATGCCTTTGAGCGGGCGGACTTGCGCGAAAAAGCCGGCGTCCTGCGCGTCGTGGAGAAACACGCCATCACCCACGTCATGCACCTCGCGGCAGAATCACACGTGGACCGGTCCATCACCGGGCCGGGCGATTTCATTCAGACGAACGTCGTCGGCACGTTCAATTTGCTCGAGGCCTGCCGTGCGCGGTGGTTGAGTCCGGAGTCCACAGTCGGCAGTCCACGGTTAGCAGTCCGCTTTCATCACGTCTCGACCGATGAAGTCTATGGCTCGCTCGGCCCGACCGGATATTTTACGGAACAGACGCCTTACGCGCCGAACTCGCCGTATTCCGCCAGCAAGGCCGCCAGCGACATGCTCGTGCGCGCCTATCATCACACCTACGGTTTGCCGGCCGTCATCACGAATTGCTCGAACAATTACGGCCCGTATCAATTTCCCGAAAAGCTCATCCCGGTCGCCATCCAGAGCATTCTCGCGCGCAAACCGGTTCCGGTCTATGGCGACGGCCTGAATGTGCGGGACTGGCTTTACGTGCGCGACCATGCGGAGGCGCTTTGGCTGGCGCTGACGCGCGGGCGCGACGGCGAGACCTACAACATCGGCGGCCACAACGAATGGGCCAACCTGCGCATCGTCGAGTTGATTTGCGACACCGTTGACCAGTTCGCGCCGGAACTCGGCGGTCATTCGCGCCAGCTCATCACATTTGTGAAGGATCGCCCTGGCCACGACCGCCGTTACGCCATTGACGCCGCGAAGATCAAAAGCGAACTTGGCTGGACACCCGCGCACAAATTTGAAGACGGCATCCGCGAAACCATCCGTTGGTATCTCGACAATCAGGCGTGGGTGAAAGCGGTGTTGAAAAAGTCCGCTTGAACGTCCGGCCGCCCGGCGTTTCTAAACGTCAGTTGAATCATGCGTTTGCAGTGGGATAAAAACCTGTTTTGGGTTATCAGCCTTTGGCTCGCTTTCGTTGCCATTGCGGCCAACGCGGCGGACACCAATGTGCTCGTCTGGCACAGGGCCGCTGGCCGCGTGGACGCCGACGTTCACGGCGTGGCGCTCCGGCCGCTCTTGGAAACCATCGCGCGCGAAACCGGCTGGCGCGTTTATGTCGAACCGGGCGCGACACGCGACGCGTCCGCGAAATTCAAGGACCTGCCGTCCAGTGACGCGCTGCGGATGTTGTTGGGGAAATTGAATTTCGCCCTCGTGCCGGAAACCAACGGGCCGACGCGCCTCTACGTTTTTACGACCCGGATGGAAAACGCCACGCAACCGGTACGCGCATCACCGTCGCCGGCCAGGCGCGTTCCCAATGAACTGCTCGTGAAACTCAAACCGGGTGTGAACATTGACGCCCTGGCCAAATTGCTCGGCGCGAAGGTGGTTGGCCGGATGGACAAGCTGGGCATTTACCGTTTGCAATTCGATGACGCCGCCGCCACCGACGTTGCGCTGGGCAAGCTTCAAAACAACAGCGACGTGGCCGGGGTGGACTACAATTATTACTTCGACCCGCCGCCCCCGGCGCAGTCGCTGGCGAACGCGCCGGTGCCGCCGCTTTCGCTCCAGCTCAAGCCGCCGGGCGATTCCGGGCGCGTCATCGTGGGTTTGCTCGATACCGCGGTTCAACCACTCGACGGCTCGTTGAACGATTTTCTGCTTAAACAACTTTCCGTGGCCGGTGACGCGCCGGCGAACACCAGCGACGTCACACATGGCACGGCGATGGCCTACACGATATTGGCGGCCATCGCGGCGGCGGAGCACGGCGGCAGCCCGGTGCAAATCCAGCCGGTGGATGTTTACGGCCCGAACGCATCCACGACCAGTTGGGACGTGGCGCTGGGCATCCAGGCGGCGGTCAATAATGGGGCGACCGCGGTGAACATGAGCCTGGGCAGCGCGGGTGACAGTTCGATTTTGGACGGCGTGATTTTATCTGCGGAAAAGGACGGCATTGTGTTCTTTGCGGCGGCGGGCAATCAGCCGGTGTCCACGCCGACGTATCCGGCGGCGACGCCGGGCGTCATTGCGGTGACGGCGTTGCAGAACGGCCAGATTGCGCCGTATGCGGATTTCGGGAGTTTCGTCTCCCTGGCGTTGTCCGGCAACAGCGTGGTTTATTGGGGCAACCAGGCTTATCTGGTCCAGGGCACCTCGGTTTCGACGGCCAACGCAACGGGCGTCGCGGTGGGAAACAAAATCGCCTCGGGTTGGAGCTGGGGGCAGATCGAATCCGCCATGCAACAAAAGTTTCCCGTGCCCCAAAAATAGCAGATGGGAGTTCGGAGATGGGAGATGGCAGATGTGAGTTGGAAAATGGCGAAATTGCGAATTCCGAACTACTGACTACTGACTACTGACTATTAACTACCGACTGCCAGCTCAATGCGTCATGCACCCGATCTTGCCGAAGGCGACGACGTAGGCAAGGAGGGCGATGATGAAGAGCCACGGCTTGCCGGCGAGCAGCAGCAGGATGCCCCCGCTCAAGACCAGGCCAATCAGCACATAAACCAAAACCGCCAGCGCAAGTTTCATCGACGCAATGGTAACATTTTCGCGGCAGGATGCAAGCGGTGGGTGGGTAATGGCAATGGACCAATGGCCAATCCTGGCGCACTCAAAACCCGGGCCAACCAGTTTCATCCGGCGGCGAAGGCGACGGTGTTGCTCGGTGGCGTCAGCGGGTTCCCATCGCCATCTACGGGCACAATGTAATACTTGTAACCGAGCGCGTCGGCGGGACTGTCAAAATCAGTGGCCCAGGTGCGCAGCGTACCTGCGACTTGATCTCGGTCGTCGAATACGCCGGTCGCTTGATTTGGCTGATGCACAAAAATGTGGAAACCATCGCAAGCCGGCCCGTTGTAAGTCCAATCCAGAGACATCGTTGCATTGTTGGCGGTCAGAACCAAAGGCGCTATTTGCTGCTGCAACGCTGTAATTTGCTCCTGCAAGGCATTGAATTGATTTCGCAATTCCGCCGCGACGATGGGCGAGTGGTCTGCCGGTTTCGTAGGATCAAAAGCCATAAGTTTTTTGGCGGGACTGCGTTTTTAGCGCAGCCCCGCCTTTTTGGGGGACTTGGGACTTTCCTTTACGGAACAATCTTGGAAATGGGGCTGCTCCAAGCGCCTTGTCCAGCCGAGTTCACGGCACGCACTCGCGTCCATACTCGTGTGCCGCTGGCCATGCCGTTGACAACCGTCTTGGATTTCGTAACGGAAGGCTGGCTATTCCAGCTTGCAGTGGTAACCGGGTCGGGACTGACATGAACCTCATAGGATTTCGCGCTTTGCGACGGATCCCATTGCAAATCCAACTCACCCGCGCTATCACCCGCCGTCACCGACACATTAGCAACCTGATCTGGTGTCGCTTGAGGCGAACGTTGAGAGCGCACGTCCATTCCCGCGCTCATAATTTTGGATTCATCGCCAGCCGCCGTTAGGTCCACGTAAGTTGCCAACTGCGAGGTCGCAGCCAACAACGCGGCAATCGCCGCGTCCTTGTCCGAGGTTGCCTGTTTCGACGCCGTTTGCGCATTGTCTGATGTCGTCAATTTTGCCTGCGCCGTGGTGATGAGCGTGCCGAACGCCGTCAATGTTGGCGTGGGGGTTGCGAAGGTCGCGTTGCCCGTCAACGCGGTTTTTATATCGCTGCATTTCTGAATGATTTCGCCATCCGACAAACGACTTAGATTTAACTTCACTTTGGCCATTTTTTTCCCTTTGGTTGTGGGCGCTATGACATCGTCATAGAGCACGCCGCTGTCATAAGTGAGTCCAGGAGTGTCGTAAAATGCCATAAGCGCCCTGAGTTGATTTTGCGCTTTTATTTCAACAAATTTTCCCAAAGCGTCAATCCACGGTTTTTGGTTTTCTTAAATCAAAATAATTCCAATGCTCATCGTCACGCGATGAGCGTTGACTGGAATCGAAAGCGTGTTGCGTAACCTGAAGCCTGTGCTGATGAGCAACGTATCTGTGTTAGTCAGCACACGATTTTCGCTGACTAGCACACCTTCTTTGCTGGTGAGCAAAACGTCCATGCTAATCATCACAAGCCTCATGCCAACCAACAAAATTTCTGTGCTGACGAACATAAGGCTTATGCTGACGAGCAAAAGGTTTGTGCTGGCGAACATAACAAAAATGTCAGTCAGAAAATGGCCGATTTTGGCCGGAAACAAGGCCGTTTTGGAGAAAAAAATCGCCAGAACACCCTGAAAAACAGGCATTTAACCACGAATGTGAAAAATGGGCGTGATTTCTTTGAAAGAAAGATCAGCCTTGGCGCGTAATAATAATGTTGTCTGACCGATTCAGCAGTTAAACCAGGACCACGTATGACAAAATCACTAACGGGACTCATTTTAATCTCATCACTGATTCTGGCCGGTTGTTGCACCAGCAAAACCATCCTGTCAGCCAACGGCAATGTACCGTCGGGCAACGTGGGCGGAACCATTGAAGTGGACGCCTGCACGCCCATGGAAAAGGAAGTGGCAGACCAGTTGGGCCAGCTTTCCGATTGGTACCGGGCGCATTGGGACGCCTGCGCGACCAATTCAAATCCGGTTGAATGCCGGGGCGAACTTTCAAAGAGTTATCAGGAACAGCAAAAGCTGCTGCTGGACGTGCTGGCGGCCATGAATGGGAAACCGAAGGCTGAACAGAAGAAAATATACCAGCAACTGCGTCTGAACAACCGATTGATGCTCAAATAAGCACCCGAAGATCCATTTTCGGGCTGGACAGCATGCCAATCATGGCGCGCGGATTTTCAAGGGGATAGCGGATGATTTTCCGGCTCCGTTGGAAGTCCGGGTTGAGGAATGGCGTTTTTCTCTTTGAGCTTGGTCAATTGCTCCATGATTTGTTGCTTCGTAAGCGACACTGTTTTTGTATTAACTTTTAGACCCATTGCGACATACTTCAATCCAAGTTTTTCTGGAGATTTCAAAAAGGTTTGGAAAGCTTCTTCATTTACAGGCCGCATACATTGAATCTGCTCTGGTGGAAAGTCATGAATAATTCGCAAAAAAGCCACAATGTTGTTAATTGACATTGAAATCATGCACAGAGCCGAAGCAATAGTTTGCGGTTCCAAATTCACATGACAATGTTCGAGCACGAAATGATGATCTAAATGTGATCCTTGCTTCACACCTTCCAACTCCTTGACAACATTAAACCAACTTCCATAATCACTGGACAGCACAAGAGATGGGTTTTCCTTAGGTTGGTTTTGAGAATGAAATGAAAGCGTCGGTCCAGACCCAATACTAGCCCTGAAGCCGTGTTTGAAGCTGTTATATTCGTCCTTGAAATATTTCTCGGTATAATCCGATGCTAATTTTTCCCAAACACGAGCAAAGCATTCCTGCATTTTGATACAATCATCACGCCCGTTAAAAACCATTCCGTTGATAAGTCCAGAAATTCCTTCCCATGAATCTTTTTCTAATTTCCATTTCCATATAAATGGCAATTCACCAGCGGAAGCCCCTTTTACAAATTTTTGAAGGCCATTTGATTCGCATTTCAAAAGCCAGCCTACAATGCAATTAGGGGCTTGCAACGTGGCAAAAAGCAGCATGAAAAGGGTTTCCAATCCATGATGATAAGCTGTGACCAGTGCGATAACGGCTTTTTCTTTATGTTCACCGTCAAAACTTTGCGCGTGTGTTTCTGCCAGATATTGAAAGTATTGGGTATCAATGCCCCGTAGAAAGGCTTCTGTTGTTCCTTTTCCATACCACGCACAATATGGTTTGTCCCCAACTGTAAAAGCACGATTATCTAAAATATCTGACATTTATTTGGGCGAAAAAATTCCGCAAACCTACTATTTGAATTTTTAAAAGTTTAGCATTCTGCTCCTTTGCGATACCATTGATCCAATTTGCGTTTCGGCCATGTGAATACCACTTGCCCAAATTGGTCGAGTGTTATCGTTGCTTTTTTAACGGCTGGATCTTCCGATGCAGCCGCGCTTGCCATTGAAATGTTGGTGTAGTCTCCGCTTTCCGCATACATCTTTTCAAAACATCTGACTAAATCTGCCGCGGCGTATATTGCAAATGCGTCTCCTTCATAATATGTGATGCCGTGCTGTGCGAACAACTCCAAGTCTTCGGCGCGCGGTGACTGATCCCCAAGTTTAAGAAGTTCGTCCAGTTGAGATGCGGTGATTCCAACTTTTCGGTCTAACTTCAATTCCATTTCTTTGATTTTTTGAAGTTGCTCCTCGGTGGGGGCATCATCGTTTGTCTGCTCCAAGGGTTGTTCAACGTATTGCATCAGTCGAATCCTCGGCTCAACCATTGACGGCTCTGACGTTGCAGCGAAAAAATCTTTGGAACAACCCAAGCATTTTACCTGTTGGCCAGTTTGAGATTTTGCAACCAAGCATTCTTTTGAACAATGAGGGCAAGTATATTTGCAAACATTAAGGCTGCCTACAGTTTTATCTCGTCCGCAACTTGGACACTGGATTGTGACTTGGATTCTGTCCGCTTCATTGATGGAGGGAAGGCGCGATGCAAGACTTCTCGCACCGACACTTGGAATCCGAGCCTTGAATATTCCGCCACACTCCTTGCATTTATATGTGATGCTATCGCGCGCTGTTTTTCTGAAGTCTGGAAATAATTCTTCCATTGTATCCTCAACTTCGTCCATATCCAGCTTCTGCGATTTATCTGCTATGCGAGATTTCACAACAGCCCATGCTTTAGCAAGCTGTTCGCGTTTTACTTCACGGAAGGCATCCATCCATGCCCACGCTTCGTCAATTCTGGCATCTTCGGACTCCCAGTAAGTGACATACTTTAGCGTTTCTTCCTCTCTCGCTCGCACCTCGTAATCCCGAATCAAATCTTTTGCTTCTTGATAAGTTAAACACTTACCATCAGCGGCGTAATCGCCCTGTTCCTCGTCATCAGCCTTTAAGATTGGTAGTAAATATGCGAGTTGTTCTTCTGTGGCAGGACGATTGTAGTAAGCCTGATTCATTTCTGGAAAATCTCTGGCGCATTTATCAAGCGCATCGCTGGCTTGTCCCTTTGTGAAATTATCGTCAAAAGCGAATCCAAAGAAGTGCAACTTTTCTTTTTGTTTTTCCGTCATGGGTTCGGCTCGCACCCCAGCAACATAAGCTGCCTGTTTGAGATTGGTTTCAACAACCTCGCGCGGCGTTTGGCCCGAACTGTTTCTCAAATTCCACATTTCAGAATTGGCATAGATGTCTGGAACTAAATCCAGCTTGTTGGCATAAGCCAGTTGGTGCAACACTGTGAGCCTGTAGCCAGAGGCTTCAATACTTAAAAACTCTGGTGTCAGGAACTCTTTTGGAATTTGATCTGCGTGTCCATATCGTGCAGCCACATGCAAAGGTGTTTCGGTTCGCGGTGGCGTTGGACCCGTCTTGGATTCTTTTCTCTCATACTCGGTCGAGGCCGTAAGCGTTTCTTTGGTCAAAAACTCTTTGGGAACTTTATCAAGATGCCCATATTGCGCAGCGAGGTGGAGCGGCGTTTCCCTAGAAAATGAATTGTTTCTTGCCATGAACAATTCGGTTGTAAGCAGATGTCTAGGGATTTCGGAAATTCTGCCCGTTTTTGCGGCGCGATGCAGAGGTGTATCGCCTTTTTGCGTTCTGGCTCTGATTGTTTCTTCCGTGAGATTGGATAATTTTGTTCTAGCGGGCTTATGCTCCTTTGGATTCTCCTGAACCGGTGCAGGAAAAATTGGGTCAGAACGTGTTGGGGGATTTGCCGGCGTCAACGTGACAGGCTTTTCACACGTCGGACACGGAACGGTTTGTCCTATTCCTTCAGACGGATATTCAATGCTTTGTCCACACTGGGCGCAGAAACATTTTTCGTAATTCATTTTGCCAACCCTTTTTCAATTGCTCTGCGTTGCCAACGCAAAATATTCTCCCCGAAAATCTGGTCGAGCATGACTTTGACGTAGTGGCTGGCGTGCCAGTCGCAGTGGTAATAAAAGCTGCCGGTCTTTTTGAGGACGCGGGCGAGTTGCACGCAGCGCGGGCGCATGTAGTCAATGTAGGCGCGGGTGGATTCGTGGCGGTCTTCAAAGGCGCGCTTCTCCTTGGTCTCGCCCCAAAAGACCTCGTAATTGCGGTTGGAGTTGAAAGGCGGGTCAATGTAAATCAAATCCACGCAGGCGTCGGGCAGCTTGGCGAGTTGTTCCAGATTGTCGCCGCAGTAAATGACGCGGGTGTCGAGGAGGGAGGAGGGTTTTGGGGAGGGATGGCGTGCCGCCGTCCCCATATTTGGGTCGGCAACATGCCGACCCTCCCGTTTGGCCTCTGATTTCTTTGCCATGCGGCGAGTGTGCGCCGGAACACCGTCAGCGTCAATTCTGCGGATGTGCAGTCGGCGCAAGACGCGGCGGTGCTGGTGCTGGTTTATTGAATGAGGAAGGCAGGAAAAAAGGAACTGGTTTTCCCTGATTTCCTGTTTTCCTTATTAAACCCAAAATCCGTGTCCATCCGTGTCCATTCCGCCTTCGTTCATCGCTACGGCGCGACAAGCAGTGGTTCAAAAGGCACCTCACCCCGGCCCTCTCCCCAGCGCGGAGAGGGAGAATCGTGATTTGACAAAAAAGATTTTCTTCGCATGTTTGCCGCGCCCGGTGTAAAAGCCCGGCACGCAAATGAGCAAAACCCTCATCATTGCCGAGAAACCGTCCGTCGCCGGCGACATCGCCAAGGCGATTGGAAAGTTCCAGCGGCACGAGGATTACTTCGAGAACGACGAGTATGTCATCTCGTCAGCGGTCGGCCATCTGCTCACCATCGTGCCGCCGGAAGGCGTCGAGGCCGCGCGCGGCAAATGGACGTTCAAATGCCTGCCGGTCATCCCGCCGCATTTCGATCTGCAGCCGATTGAAAAAACCGAGAACCGGCTGAAGGTCCTGAAAAAGCTCATCAAACGCGCCGACGTGAACGCGCTGGTGAACGCCTGCGACGCCGGGCGCGAAGGCGAATTGATTTTCCGCAACATCGTCAGGCACGCGAAGGCCAAACAGCCCATCAAACGCCTCTGGCTGCAATCCATGACGCCGGCGGCCATCCGCGAAGGGTTCGAACAACTGCGCGAAGACAAGGACATGCTGCCGCTGGCCGACGCCGCCTACAGCCGGTCGGAGGCCGACTGGCTGGTCGGCATCAACGGCACGCGCGCGATGACGGCGTTCAACTCCAAGCAGGGCGGCTTTTTCAAAACGACGGTTGGCCGCGTCCAGACGCCGACGCTGGCCATCCTGGTCGAGCGCGAGCAGAAGATTAAAAAGTTCGTTTCGCGCGATTTTTGGGAGGTCATCGGCACGTTCGATGCCGCCGCCGGCCAATACCCCGGACGCTGGTTTGACGAAAAGTTTGCCAAGGGTGATGCGAAGGACGGCGATGATCAGCTCAAACCCGAACGCATCTGGGAAAAGGACAAGGCCGAGGCCATTCGCGACAAATGTTTGGGCAAACCGGGCATCGTCACCGAGGAAAGCAAGCCCAGCACATCGCTGTCGCCGTTGCTCTATGATTTGACGAGTTTGCAGCGGGACGCGAACTCGCGGTTTGGGTTCAGCGCGAAGAACACGCTCGGCCTGGCGCAGTCGCTTTACGAACGGCACAAGGTATTGACGTATCCGAGAACGGATTCGCGCGCGTTGCCGGAGGATTACATCGGGACCGTCAAGAGCGCGCTGAACATGTTCGGCGAAACGCGTTATGCGGCGTTTGCCGATACGATCCTCAAGAATGACTGGGTGCATCCGAACAAACGCATCTTCAACAACGCCAAGGTGTCGGATCATTTCGCCATCATCCCGACCACGCTGATGCCCAGGGGCTTGAGCGAGCCGGAACAAAAGCTTTACGACCTGGTGACGAAGCGGTTCCTCGCCATTTTTTATCCGGCGGCGGAATTTTTGGAAACGATCCGCGTCACGCGCGTCGAGGGCGAACCGTTCAAGAGCACCGGCAAGGTCATCGTCAAGCCCGGCTGGCTGGCGGTTTATGGCAAGGAGGCGGAATCCGACGACACTCCGAGCCTCGTGCCGGTGAAGCCGGATGAAAAGGTCCGCACCAGCGGCGTCGAGGTGAAGGAAAACGCCACCAAACCGCCGCCGCGCTACACGGAGGCGACGCTGTTGAGCGCGATGGAAGGCGCGGGCAAGCTGGTGGAGGACGACGAGTTGCGCGAGGCGATGCGCGAGAAGGGGCTGGGCACGCCGGCCACGCGCGCGGCCATCATCGAAGGCCTGATTTACGAGGATTACCTTCACCGCAACGCCCGGGAGCTGCAGGCGACGGCCAAGGCGTTTTCGCTGATGGAACTGCTCAACGGCCTGGGCATCCCCGAATTGACCCGGCCGGAACTGACCGGCGACTGGGAATTCAAGCTGCGCCAGATCCAGCGCCGACAGAAAAGCCGCGACGAATTCATGTCCGAGATTGCCGACATGACGCGGCACATCGTTGAGCGCGCCAAAAAATACGAGCAGGACACGATTCCCGGCGACTTTGGCGTGCTCCGGACGCCCTGTCCGAAGTGCGGCGGCGAGGTCCACGAGAAATACCGGCAGTTCCAATGTGTGAAATGCGACTTCGCGATCTGGAAGACGCTGTGCAGCCGGATGTTTGAGATGGAGGAGATCGAGAAGCTCATCAGTGAAAAACAGGTCGGGCCGTTGCAGGGGTTCCGCAGCAAAAAGGGGTTTCCATTCGCTGCCGTGCTGAAGCTGACCGCCGAGTTCAAGATTGAATTTGATTTCGGCAACGAGCAGCAAAAGGACGGCGAAGCGGCTGCGCCGGTTGATTTCACCGGCAAAGAACCGCTGGGCAAATGTCCGAAGTGCGGCGCGCGGGTGTTCGATGCCGGGATGAGTTACCTGTGCGAGAAGGCGACCGGCCCGGACAAGACCTGCACGTTCCGAACCGGCAAGATCATTTTGCAGCAGACCATCGAGCCGGCGCAGGTCACGAAGCTGCTCGCCGAGGGCAGGACCGATTTACTCAAGGGGTTTGTCTCGAAGAAAAACAACCGTAAATTTGAAGCGTTTCTGGTGCTCAAGGCCGGCGGGACCGCGTTTGAATTTCTGCCGCGCGAACGCAAGTCGCGGTCGAAGGACGCCAAACCGAATGAACCGCAGCCGAAGATTGATTTCACCGGCAGGGAACCGCTGGGCAAATGTCCCAAGTGCGGCGGCAGGGTGTTCGAAGCCGACGGGGCTTATCTGTGTGAGAAGTCGCAGGCGGACCGGAAGCCGTGCAAATTCAAAATCAACCGGGAAATTTTGCAGCAGCCCATTGAGCGGGCGCAGGCGCAAAAGCTGTTGACCGCGCGCAAGACCGATTTGCTCGGCCAGTTCATTTCCAAGGCCGGCCGGCCGTTCCCGGCGTATCTGGTGATGGATGACGCCGGCAAAGTCACCTTTGAATTTCCGCCGCGCGAAGGGGAAGGGGAGGTGGGAAAATAGTTCGCACCCGTCGCCGTGAGCGGATCGTTTGAATTAAAATGGCGCGAGCAACGGAATGACGCTTCGTCCTTTGCGGCGGTAAACCAGAAAATCCCTGTCCGTCGTGAACACCTGGCAATGGTCATTCAATTCCGCCATGCGAACAAGGCACGCATCGGCCAGACTCATGGGCCGGTCGCGGTATTTGCGGAGCAATTGCCATACATCGGGCTGATGCGCCGAGACATTAAAATCCATTTTTACCAGCCCACGCTCGAAAAGTTCCAGCAAAGGGTCAATGGAAACTCCATCCGATTGTAAAAGAAAAACCGCTTCCGACAAAACCGCTTCGCAACTCCACAACGGCTCGTAAAGGCTGCGCCAAATCTGCGCCGCCCAGCGATGATGCTGGTCGGTCCCGCTCACAAAACCAACCAGCGGTCCTGAATCCAGAAGAATTTTAGTCGCGGCCATAGCCCGTCAAAGGCCGCGTGGACAAATCCTTCGAGCCGCGCACGCTGCCGCAAAGGTCCTTCGCCCGCTCATACAGCGACGGGCGTTTTTTATTGGCGAGATGCCGGTCAATCAAATCGCGCACGATGGCCGCCCGCGAACGTCCCAGCGCCTTCGCCTGCTCTTTCAACAACGCAATGTGCTTCCGGTCCATTTTCAAGGTGACGGTTTCCATGGGGCGAAAGTATTCCATTTGTGGCAGCAAGTCAATACCGGAAAATGCCGCGCCGGGCGCGCGACGGTCTTCCGCCGAGAGTCATCGTGCCGTGTTACGAGGTGCTTTGCCGCCAGGTGTGTGGCTGATGCGCGGGGGCCGGGAAGCCGCTACTCACCCTCGACATTGGCTTGGGCAATTTGGGAAGTCTGTCCTGCGTTTGCAACGCCGGTTGATTGATTGGTTGAATCTGGATTTGCGGCTGACGCGGTCTGCGCCGGGTTTTCCGCGCGGCGGATTTCAATTTCGCCAAATTCCTCGCCTTGCGCGCAGACAATCTGTTTGAGGCGGATCAATTCGAGCAAGGCGAGAAAGGTGCAGACAACTTCGGACCGGCTCGCGGCAGTCTCGAACAATTCCGAGAAGCGCACGCCGCCGCGTTCGACAATCACTTTGAGGATGAATTCAATTTTTTCGCTGACCGTCCACTTGTCCTCGAAAATGGCGCTGCCGCTGTCACGCTGGCCGAAACGTTTGAGGACGGAATTGACGGCGTTGAGCAGATCGAAGATCGAGACGTCCGGTTTCGGCGGCGGCGCGGTGCTTTCCAATTCCAGTTTGCCGGGCAGGCGCGGGAAAACGTTTTCCTGGCGGGATTCGAGCGTTTGCAATTGCGCGGCGGCGTCCTTGAATTTTTTGTATTCGACCAGTTGCCGGATGAGTTCCCAGCGCGGGTCTTCGCTTTCGTCCTCGCCTTCGACGGCGACCTGCTGGTCGGCGGGCAGCAGTTCGCGGCTTTTGATATACATGAGCGTCGAGGCCATGACGAGGAATTCGCCGGCCACCTCGAGGTCGAATTCGCGCATGAGGTCAATGTATTCGATGAACTGCGTGGCGAGCTTGGTGAGGTTGACCTCGTAAATGTCCACCTCCTCCTTCTTGATGAGATAAAGGAGCAGATCGAGCGGGCCTTCAAAGACCTCGAATTGAACTTTGTATTCCGCCATGCGCGTCAGCCAATGAAAAAATTCTAGGGCGGCCGGGCAAGCTTTGCAATGCCGCAAACGGATGGACGCATTGAAGGGGCGTGCCTTCGCTCCAGCGCCAACCCCGGCAAAGGCCTCGGAAAGGAACGCCGCGTTCACGCGGCAGCACGGCGAACAGGGAACCTCTGCCGGCTGAAGCCGGCGTTCCTTTGTGGCGATGTCACGCCGGGCCGCATTTGAAAACCGGCGGCACTTTAGGCTTTGAACTCCGCGTGGGGGATTTAGATTGGTGGCGTGACGGTTCTCGAAGCGATTCAGAAGAGCGCGGATTTTCTGGCAAAAAAAGGCGTCGAATCGCCGCGCCTCCAATCCGAACTGCTGCTCGCGCATCTGCTCAAGCTGCCCCGCATGAATTTGTATCTGAACTTCGAGCGCGCGCTCGCGCCGGCGGAAGTGGATGCGCTGCGCGAATTGGTGAAACGCCGCGGCCAGCGTGAGCCGCTCCAGCACATCATCGGGACGATTTCGTTCTGTGGATTGGAAATTGCCGTGAACCGCCACGCGCTCGTCCCGCGTCCCGAAACCGAACTTCTTGCCGAACTGGGATGGCAGTTTCTGACAACGATTGCCCAAACCCCTCACCCGGCCTCCGGCCACCCTCTCCCCGCCGGGCGGGGAGAGGGAAGGGGCGAGGGGCGCGTTTTGGATTTTGGCACCGGCACCGGCTGCATCGCCATTGCGCTAGCCGTGAAATGTCCAACGGCAAAAATCATGGCGACGGACATCTCGACGGAAGCCATGGCGCTGGCAAAAGAAAACGCCGCGCGCCACAACGTCGCGGAACGGATTGAATTTTTGCCAAGCGACGGATTTGAATTGATGTCGGAGGGACGAGTGACACGAGTCCCTAAATCGAATGCCGTGGCGGAAATTGGGGACTCGTGTAACTCGTCCCTCCGAAGAATGGCATTCAACCTCATCATCAGCAATCCGCCTTACATTCCGTCCGCGGAAATCGCGACGCTCCAGCCGGAAGTGCGCGACTTTGATCCCCACGGCGCATTGGACGGCGGCGCGGACGGCCTGGATTTTTATCGCTTGATTGCGTCGCAGGCGGCGGCGTTCCTGAAACCGGACGGAAAAGTCATGCTGGAATTCGGCGACGGCCAGGCGGAGGCGCTCCGGCACATTTTTGAAAATGAAAAGTGGATTGTCGAAGCGGTGAAGGAAGATTACAGTCAGCGCGCGAGAATTTTTATTGCCGCGTTGAAGCGTTAAAGTGTGAAACGATGAAGCGGTTCAATCCGCGCACGCTTCAACGCTTCACGCTTTAACTTTTTAACGAACCATGGAAAGTTTTTTGATCAAAGGCGGCGTGCCATTGCACGGTGAAGTGACCATCAGCGGCAGCAAAAACGCCGCGCTGCCCATCATGGCGGCGACCCTGCTTACCGGCGAGACCTGCGTCATCCGCCGCGTGCCGGACTTGAGCGACACGCGGTTCATGGCGCGGATTCTTGAATCGCTCGGCGCGACGGTGAAATTTGAGCACGGGACGCTGACGGTTCGGGCGCAAAAAATCCGCGGCTACGCCGATTATGACCTCGTCCGCCAGATGCGCGGCTCGATTTGCATCACCGGGCCGCTGCTGGCGCGGTTGAAAAAGGCGCGCGTGTCGCTGCCGGGCGGCTGCGTCATCGGCGCGCGGCCCATCAATCTCCACCTGAAAGGTTTTGCAGCGCTTGGCGCAAAAATTGGAATTGAAGGTGGCTACGTTGACGCCGCAGCAAAAAAATTGAACGGCGCGACCATGTTTCTGGGCGGGCGTGCCGGTTCGACCGTGCTCGGCACGGACAACGTGATGATGGCGGCGGCGCTGGCCGACGGCGTGACAGTCATCGAAAGCGCGGCGTGCGAGCCGGAGGTGGTGGATTTGGCCAAATTTTTGAACGCGATGGGCGCGCAGATTTCCGGCGCGGGCAGTCCAACCATCACCATCACCGGCGTTGAAAAATTGCGCGGCGCGGAGCACGAAGTCATTCCCGACCGGATTGAAGCGGCGACTTACGCGATTGCCGCCGCAGCGACAAACGGCAAAGTCACGCTGAAAGGCGCGCGCGCCGACCATCTGCGCGCGGTGATTGACAAATTGCATGAAACGGGTGTGACGGTTGAACCACGCGGCACGAATCTGGTGGTTCGCCGCCACGGCCGGCTCCGGGCGGTGGACGCGACCACGCTGCCGTATCCGGGTTTCCCGACGGACATGCAGGCGCAGATGATGTCGCTGCTTACGCTGGCACCGGGCATCAGCATCATTACCGAGCGGATTTTTGAGTCGCGCTTCATGCACGTAAGCGAACTGGCGCGGCTCGGGGCGGACATTGAAATCGAAGGGCCGAGCGCGATTGTGAAGGGCGGCCGGCCGTTGAGCGGCGCGCCGGTGATGGCGAGCGATTTGCGCGCGTCGGCGGCGCTGGTGATTGCCGGTCTGGCCGCAAAAGGCACGACACAGGTGAACCGGATTTACCATTTGGATCGCGGCTACGAGCAGATGGATGTGAAGCTGCGAAAACTCGGCGCAAGAATTCAGCGCGTTGAGGAAAAATGAATTCTACAGGCTGGAAAATACTTGGGACTGACTTCTTTATGAGATTCTGGAACAAATAGTGCCGGAAAAAGAATTGGGGCAGTTTGGAATTTAACGCCTTCGCCGATCACCTTATGAACAGTTGCGGGAACAAAAACAATATGCATTGCCAGCCATTTCCGGAATCCGGGCCACTTTCCAAAAACAAAGATTTGAATTTGGCTCAACTCAAGAGAAAACTCGGCCACCATCTCAACGGGACAGATGAGATTTACGCTTATATCTTGAGCAGCGTCAAAACCGAGAATGGATTTTTTTGTCAAACCGGGTGCGCTCCTAATTTTCAAGGTGGGGTCATTACGCTTTGCACCTGCAAACATCAGATGCGGACGCGGCGTGACAGAAAAAAATGGATTGGTGTTTGGATTGCTGGATTTACAAGTCGCGCCCACATCGGGCGGCACCACTTATTTTATATGATGAGGGTTTTTGCCGCATTCGAATCGCATCTTGAACTCTGGCACCATTCAGGACTTCCTCAAAATACCAAACTGGCAAAATATGCATCGAAAGACCAGTTTGGCGATTTGTTCCGGCCGTTAAATCGAAACGCAAGTCCCTTCAACTTTGAATCCTATGCCAAACCAATTTCTGGTCACAAACATCAGCAAACCAGAGAAGATGAAAGGTGGCACAGTGATATAAATTATCAGAAATCAGCAAAACACCCTTTTTTGCTGGTTGGCCAGCCGAGTTTGAGTTTTCTGTGGACGAGGCCGTTGATCTCAATTGAAAATCTTCCGCGTGATTATCTGCATTGCTACGACATGGGATTATTCTTCTCCAGACTTAAATCAATTTCAACACCATGAATGATCTTAAACAGGTAGTTTTACTTCGTGTCGGCATTGACAGTGGTTCGGGCGGGATGCAAGGGCCGATTTTTGCTGATGGAACCTTTGAATTTATTCCGATAAATTCTGAACGCGGCGACCGGCTAGGCCGAACTTATGGCAACACGTCTGGCCGTCACGGGCGAAAAATGATTGAGTATTTTTCCGGGGCGCACAAAGAACGAATGCGGAACGCATTTTTACACTTTGATCCAGAATTCAAAACTTACACATACGGCGACCCCACCAGACCGAAGCAGAGTTTGAAAAGATTGGCGCATGGTGATTGGCTCGTGTTTTACGCCGGCTTGGAGAGCTGGGGGGATTGTCGGACTGCACCAGGACTTTACATCATCGGCTTCTTCGTAGTTGAAGATGCTGGATTTCATCCGAATTTGAAAAGCAAAGGTGTTATCGCTAAATTCAAACGAAACTGGCATGTTCTGAACCTCGATATTAGAGACGATCTCATTTTGGTTAAAGGTGGACACGGCAGCCGGTTGCTGAATAAAGCGGTTAAGATCAGCGCCGACGAGAAGGCAACTGATAAAGGCGGTCATCCTGTGTTTGTCCTTGACCCGAAAATGTCGCGTCACTTTGGAACATTCACGGACCTGAATGCCATTCAGAGAAGCGCTCCACGTTGGGTAAAACCAGAGTTCTGCAAGAAAGCGGTGGCTTTCCTTAAAACTCTTGAATAACTGGGTCAGTCCCGCAGTTTCCAAAAACAAAAAAACGCGGCGAGATGCCGTTGGCGCTGGCTTTTTTATTCCAATCCAATGATCTGGCGGAACAATTCATAGACGACGCTGCGGCGTTCGGCAAAGACGACTTTGAAAAGCGGGGCGGCGCCGCTGGATTCGTGCTTGAGAATCAGACGGCAGTTTTCCACGCGCAGTTTGTAAAATCCTTCCAGTTCATCCTCCAGCGGTTCAGGGAAGGCTGCACCGCGTTCAATGTCGTGGATGGCTGCGCGGAGTTTCTTGCGCGCGTCCGGCGACTGGCGGCGGACGAAGGCGAGCGGCTGCGCCTCGACGAGGACTTCAATCTTCATCGAGCACGCTCAAGGGATAGTATTTGCCTTTGCCGGCCTTGGCGTTGTTGATGGCTTTCATGGCCGCCGGGTTGGACAGAATCTCCATTTGTTCCAGCAAGTCGGCCATCCGCTTCCGCGGCACGATGAAAGCGACGACTTCGCCGTTCCGGGTAATGGCGGAGGTTTTACTGCTCCGGCACAACGCGGGGAACCGTGCCTGCCCCTTGGTGATGGTCAATGTATTCTTCATGCAGATTCTACATAGACCATTTTTTGTTATCCGGCAAGTGTTTTTATTTGAATCTCGTTACCTCGACTCCTACAAAGTCCAAAAGGCGTGGCGAGAAGCCATTGGCGCGGGCGTCAAAATTCTTTCGCCCGTGCAAACGGCCTCCCGCACACGCCTGTGTCCCCACTTCAAGTTGATGCGGTTGCATCAAAGTTTCGTCCTGGCGCGAGGAATTCATACGGCGATCAGTTCACGGCTGTTCGCGAAGATGCGCGCCTGACGTCTGACCTGGCGGACAGCAGCCCGGGTTTTTTCTTCAAACAACACCGGGAACACGAGCAGGGGATAAAATGTCACCCATGCCAGTGCCGCCGCCTCGTTGGCCGCGTGCCGCAACGGAGTGTTCAACTCCGGTTCGGTGGCGCGCGCCAATTGCGCCGCCAGCAGCCGGTTTTTAAGCCGTTCCAGTTCGGTTTCCTGAAGCGCGCGGAAGGGAGCTGGTGGCGTGGGCCGCAGCTCGAAGCGCGTTTCGGGGTCGAACTCGGTCGGCACCCTTTTTTGATTTTTGTTCATGTTTTTGCCTTTCGTTTTTTGGTTTCGGTTTAACAAACAGAAAACCCGCGATTGACGGGCAATCGCGGGTTTCTGAAATTTGTCGGTCGGTATTACAATTTCGTTCCCACGCTGCCCAAAAGACGGGAGTCGCGCTGTTCGATGGCCATGCAGCCATTGACCGGCGCGTGCTTCAGTGTTTTTGCAAACGTGGTTTTCATGCTTTACCGGCGGAAAGAAACACCATTTTGCCGCGTTTGTCAACGAGTTTTTTGCCATTGGAAAAACAGTCTTTCTCAAGGCTTGTCGCCGGAGCGGACGGTGGTAGATTGAGACAAGCATGAGCGACACACCATTACGCATGGTCACGTGTCCGGGATGCGACGCGAAGGTGTTCATTCCGGGCGACCTTCCGCCGCTGGCCACCGAACCGTGCAAGAAGTGCGGGCACGCCATCATGATGCCGATGCAACTGCGGCAGTTCGAATTGCGCAGCAAAATCGGGGCGGGCGGCATGGGCACGGTGTATCGCGCCTGGGACACGACGCTGGAGCGGCTGGTGGCGGTGAAATTGATGAAGAAGGACCTGGCGCAGGAGCCGAAGGCGCTGGAAAGTTTTTACCGCGAAGCGCGCGCGTGCGCCCGGCTCAATCACACGAACATCGTCCATATTTACACGTTTGACGAGGTGGAGGACCAGCGTTACCTCGTCATGGAACTCGCCGACCGCGGCAGCCTGGACGCGCGCATCGAAAAATTGCACGCGCTGCCGGAACTGGACGTGCTCGACATCGGCATCAAAATCGCCTCCGCGCTCGACATGGCGCTCAAATACGATCTGCTCCATCGTGACATCAAGCCGGGCAACATCCTGTTCAACGCCGATCACGAGCCGAAGCTCATTGACTTTGGCCTCGCGCGCAAGACTGACGCGGAACAGGAGGGCGATGACATCACCTGGGGCACGCCGTATTACGTCGCGCCGGAAAAAATCAAGCGCGAGCCGGAAACTTTTTTGTCCGACATGTACAGCCTCGGCGCGACGCTGTATCACGCCATGACCGGCCACGTGCCGTTCGACGCGGCGACGGTTGAGGAGGTGGTCGTGGCCCAGGTGCAGCAGGCACTCACGCCGCCGAACCTCGTGGTGCCGGAAATCACGCAGGCTAGCAGCGACGCGCTGGTGCGCGCGCTGGCGAAAAATCCGGCGGACCGTTTTCTCAGCTACGATGAATTCATCATGAGCCTGACGGCGTCGCGCAGCGAGTTGCTGGTGCAACAATCCCAGGCGCCGGAGGCCAAGCCCAAGAGCCTGACCAGTTGGTGGAAGCGGGGATAAAAAAGAAGGCGGGCGTCGCCGCCCGCCGTGAAAGCCGCCTGTGATTTCAGGTCATGGCTTCGGTTCCTCAACTGGTTTCTTGCCGTCATGAAGCGTCGTGGCGACGAGCTTGCCGTCGTCAGTTTTCTTGTAGGCGCCGCCGACCTTGTCGCCCACGGCGATGTCGCTCAAAATCGCGGGCTGGCCGTTTTTGGTGATTTTGGTTTCGGACGTGACGTCGAAGGTGCGCTTGCCGACCGTCAGCGTCATGGCGGTGGTGTCCACGGCGCCGACCGTGCCGCGAAAGACCAGGCCTTCGTGCTTTTTGGGTTTGGCCTGCTCGGTTTGCCCGGGCGCCGCCGGAGGGTTGGTGCCATTATCCTGCGCGCGGGAAAGGGTGGGCGCGGCAATGATGGCGGTTGCGAAAAGACCCAGGATAAGTTTGACGATATGATTTTTCATAAGGTTGATGATTAGTTGTTTATGTGAATCAGACGAAGCAGAATGAGCGCTGGTGACGGCGGAAGCAAGACAATTCACCACGCGCCTTCGGTCAGCAATTCCACGGTGTTGCGCGCCAGATCTTCCGCCAGCAGCGGCAGGGACTGGCGTTCGGCGCTGGCCAGGTCCGCGCCGACCTGGACGAGCGTATAGCCGTTCACGTTCTTGTCGAGCAGGAGTTTGCCGGTGCTGCGTTCGCGCGCGGTGACGTGCGCGGTGACGCCGACACGATAATTTTCCACGGTCGCAACGTCGGTGTTCAAATAACTCATGCCTTCGCGATTGTAACGCGTGATGACACCGGTGACGACAATGTCACCGCCTCCATGCGTGGCGAGGTGGTAAGTGGCGTCGGTCTGGAGCCGTTCGCGCAGCGCCTGGGTCACGGCATCGCCGAGCCGCGGCTGCAACGTCTGGTTGTTGAAAGGAAGGACTTCAATGGATTGTTCGCCTCCGGCACGAGCGTCGGGGTTGACCGGGCCGAGGTGATACCCGGCGCAACCGGCCAGCAGCGCCGCCAGCGCGCCGGTCAAAAGAAGTCCGGGCGCGCGCATTTCAACTCACCGGAGCCTGGAGGCGCGGTTTGAGCAGCTCGATCCGCTGGCGCGCCTGCGCGGCGAAGCGCGAATTCGGATCGAGTTGCAGCACTTCGTTGTAATAAACCACCGCGCCCGCCCACTTCCTGCTTTTCTCGTAAAATTGCGCGATTTCAAAATTGCCGCGCACCTGCTCGGCCTTGAGCATGGCGATGGCCCTTTGCACCCGCGGCACGCGCTTGTCGTCGGGGAAAAGCGTGATGAAATCGGTGTAAGCCGCGATGGCCTTGCCAGCGGTGCTTTGGTCGTATTCGGCGGCGGCGGCCTGTTTTTGATACGCGATGCCTTCGCGGTAAAGCGCGTCGGCGGCGATCACCGGCTGGTCGTGGTAGCGGTCGGCGGCGGTTTCGTAAGCCTTCACCGCTTCGGCGTAATCCTTCTGATTTTCCCGCGCGGCGCCGATGCGCAATTGCGCGTGCGGGGCCACGTCGCTGTAAGGGCCGTTGCCCACGATTTTGTCAAACATCTTTGCCGTCTGGTCCATCGAGCGGTAAAGCGGGAGGTAGCCCCACAACCTGAACCATTCGCCATGGAGAAAGCGGTTGGAAATTTCGTATTGCCGCCACAGCACCTCCTCATATTCCGCGCTTTTGGGATATTTTTGAATGATGTTCTGGTAGGCGTTGAAGGCCGCCTCGTCCCTGCCGGTGGCTTCGAGGCAGCGCCCGATGAGAAATTCGGCGTGCGGCGCGTAATCCGACAGCGGCCACACGCGCAGGACACGATGCGCCGCCCGCAGGGAGATGCTGTAATCGGCGGTCTTGAAGGCCTGTTCCGCCACGTCCAACTGATCCTTGGCGCGGCTGCGCTGCCATTTCGCGTTTTCGCCGTAAGATTCGTAATACCAGCCCTCGCCCGGCACATAAATCAGCGGCGCGGGCGAACGGAATGGCAGCAACGCCACGCCCGTGACGAGCAGCATCCAAAACACAAACCGGCGGTTCATGCGGCGACAGTAACGACCTCTACCCGGCAAGTCAAGCGGCGCACAAGCGGATTTACCCCCGGTAAACCACCAACACGCCATAATCCAGCAATACCTTTTGCGTGCTGGCGTCAACGTGCTCGTAGTTGACGACGTGAACGCCGACAATATTGGGCTCGCCGACCTCGTTCAAAAATCCGGTGATCCGTTCGTCAAACTTGTCGTGGCCGGCTTCAATGCACGTCGAGTGGCGAATCGTGCGGGTGCGGATTTTTTTGTCCGCGGTCTTGGCGGCGACCACCTGAGGCGCCGCCTTTTTCACCAGGGATTCGCTTGGCTTGTCGCGCACGGGCACCTTGAGATGCATCTCGATTTTGGCGGCGGCGGACGAGGCGATGGGATTGACGGGTTGCGCGCCGGACGCCAGCGGGGGCGCCAGCGCCACTTCGGGCGGTTTGTTCGGGATGGTGATTTTCGCGCCGCACGTCGGGCATTTGATTTCCGAGCCGGCGCCCTCGCCGTCCACGGACAGTTCCTGTTCGCAATTAGGGCAGTTGAAGATGATTTCCATAAGCCGATATCGGTTGAATAGTTTGACCGCGCGTCGAGCTTAAACCCGGGCGGCCTTCAATCCAACGAAAAACGGCGGCTGACTTTTCAGCCGGAATATTTACACTGCCGGCCACATGAGCCGCCAACGCCTCAGCGAATTTCTGCGCGCGCATGGTCTGACCGCGTTGGGGCTGCTGCTCATTCTCATTTTCAATTTCTCCGTCCGCTCGCATCTCCGCGAAATGCCTTTGGAACGCGACGAAGGCGAATACGCCTGCGCCGGCCAGCTCATCCTGCAAGGCATTCCGCCCTATCAACTAGCCTATAACATGAAGTTCCCCGGCGTTTATTTCGCCTACGCCCTTCTCATGAAAATGTTCGGCCAGACGTCGCCGGGAATTCATCTGGGAATCATGCTCGTCACTTCGGCCTCCGCGATCCTGGTTTTTTTGATTGGCGGCCAATTGCTCGGCGCGGCCGGCGGCCTGATGGCGGCGGCGCTCTTTGCCGGTCTTTCCGCCGAGCCGATGGCCTACGGTCTTGCCGGACACGCGACGCACTTCGTCACGCTTTTCGTTTGCGCCGGCGCCCTCGCGCTGTTGAAGGCGGAAAAAAGACCGTCGCTGCTCTGGCCGGCCAGCGCAGGACTGGCCTTCGGCGCCGCCATCCTGATGAAACAACACGCGGTGTTTTTTCTGCCCATCGCCGCCGGCTGGCTGGCATGGCGGACGCCCGGGCAAAAACAGAATTCCTTCGCGCCATCCATTTCGCGCGTCGGGATTTTTATCGCCGGTTTCGCCATGCCACTGTTGCTGACCGCCGCCGCGCTGGCAAAGGCCGGCGTGTGGCATCGGTTTTATTTTTGGACCATCCAATATGCCCGCCAATATATCTCCATTTTTCCTTTGCCAACGGTTCCGCGGCAATTCATCGCGGGATTCGGGCCCATTTTCGATTCGGGAATTTGGGTGTGGCTGCTGGGCATGGCCGGACTGGGCGTGATGTTTTTTCAGACCGGACGGCGGCGCGCCGCCTTGTTCGGCGCGGGCCTGTTTCTGGCGGGCCTGGCGGCGGCGTGTCCGGGATTTTATTTTAGCGGGCATTATTTTTTGCCGGCCATGCCGGGACTCGCGCTGCTGAACGCCACGCTGATTCTGGCGGTGGCGGATCAATTGAAAACATTCCGGCAAATCCGGGCGCTGCGATGGCTGCCGGCGTTTCTTTTTTGCGTCGTGGCGGGGGATTTGATGATCAGAAATTCTGAAACCTGGTTCACGCTCGCGCCCCGCGAAATTTCCCGCAACCTCTATGGTTTGAATCCCTTCCCCGAATCAACGGAAATCGCCCGGTATCTGGCCGCGCACACCTCGCCCCGTGAAACGATCGCCGTGCTCGGCTCCGAACCGCAAATTTATTTCCTCGCCCGGCGGCATTCCGCGTCCGGCTATATCTACATGTATCCGCTGACGGAACCGCAGCCCTTGGCGCCGCAAATGCGGAAGGAATTCATCAGCGAAATTGAAACCGCCCGGCCCAGTTGCGTTATTTTTGTGAACCTCGCTTCCTCGTGGCTTTCCGCCGTCTATCCCGGCGCTCCGCCCGACCATTCCATCCAGGATTGGTGGGACGGTTACGCGAAAACTTACCAGCTCGTCGGCGCGGTGGACGTGTTTGCAGACAGGCCGTCGGAATTTTTCTGGGACGGGCAACTGGCGGAGCGCACGAATTCCTCGCCGCCGGAAATTTCAATTTATCGCAGGCTTCCGCAGCGATAAATTTGGTATAGTGTCCTGGTTTGAAATCGGTGGGTGCGCCGCTGCCGCGGCGCACGGCTGTGCGGTAGCACCGCCGCCACCACATTAGGGCACTATCATAAATTTTACTCCCCTTCAATCGTCCCCGGCGGCTTGCTGGCACGGTGGGGCAGGTAGTGTTTGAAGGAGGCTGGCCGATACGATAGACTTTCGCCATGCCTGAATTGAGCCGCTTTTTCGGGATTATCATCCGGATGTATTTGGAGGCTGGTGTCCAGCATCACACACCGCATTTTCACGCCTATTATCAGAATGATGTTGTCGTCTGTAGCATTGATCCCGTCGAATTGATTTCAGGCGGCCTGCCCCGGCGTCAGCAGCGCATGGTTGAAGCGTGGGCGGAATTGCATCAATTCGAACTGCTGGAGGACTGGGCGCGATTGCAAGCTGGACAAACGCCGCGACCCATTGCACCTTTATCGTGAGAGTGGCTGCATGAAGCATCCGATTTATAAAGTGTGTTCCGTCAAGATTGCTGCGCCCCATACGTTGCAGGTGGGGTTTGATGACGGCACGGAACAAACGATTGATTTCCAACCCGTGCTGCGGGGTGAACTTTACGGTCCGTTGCGCGAACTCGAATTGTTCAACCAGGTGCGGATTGATCCCGAAGTCCACACGCTGGTCTGGCCAAACGGGGCGGATTTTGATCCGGCAACGCTTCACGACTGGCCGCAGGTCGTCGAGTTGCTGGCTGCCCGCGCCCGCAAATGGGAGTTGCAGCCGGTTTAATCATTCCCACTCAATCGTCCCCGGCGGCTTGCTGGTGAGGTCCAGCACGACGCGGTTCAGCCCGCGCACTTCGTTCGTGATGCGCAGCGAAATTTTCTCCAGCAGGTCGTAGGGCAGCTTCACCCAGTCCGCCGTCATGCCGTCCTGCGATTCCACGGCGCGGATGGCGAGCGTCCAGTCGTAGGTGCGCTCGTCGCCCTGCACGCCCACGCTGCGCACGGGCAGCAACACCGCGAACGTCTGCCACGTCTTGTAATAAAGACCCGACGCCTTCATCTCCTCCACCACAATCGCGTCGGCGCGGCGCAGCACCTTCAATTTCGCGGGCGTCACTTCGCCGAGGCAGCGCACGGCGAGGCCGGGGCCGGGGAAGGGCTGGCGGAAAACAATTTCCTTCGGCAGGCCGAGTTCGAGTCCGAGCTGGCGGACTTCGTCCTTGAACAGGCATTTCAGCGGTTCGACGAGCGCGAACTTCATTTTCTTGGGCAGGCCGCCGACGTTGTGGTGGCTCTTGATGAGCGCGGCGGGATTGCCGGCGATGGGCACGGATTCGATGACGTCGGGATACAGCGTGCCTTGCGCGAGGAACTTGTATTTCCGCTTTCCGCTTTCCGCTTTTCCACCTTCGCCGGCGGCTTCGGCGCGACCGCGCCGTAACGCAGTGGAGGCGGGCCGCTTTTCCGCCGCCAGCTCGATCACGGCGTCGTCGAACACGCGGATGAATTCCGCGCCGATGATTTTGCGTTTCCGTTCGGGATCAGCGACGCCGCGCAGTTTGGCGAGAAACCGTTTCGAGGCGTCAACGTATTTTAATTTGATGCGAAAGTGTTTCCCGAAAACCTCCTGGACCGTTTCCGCCTCGCGCGCCCGCAACAGGCCGTTGTTCACGAAAATGCAGGTAAGCTGGCTGCCAACGGCCTTGTGCAACAACGCCGCCGCGACGCTGGAATCCACGCCGCCGCTCAGGCCGAGAATCACCTGTTCCCGGCCGACCTGCCCGCGGATTTCGGCGACGGCCTGCCCGGCGTAATTGCGCATCGTCCAGCCCCTGCCGCAACCGCAAATTTTGTGGACGAAGTTGGCGATGATTTCCCGGCCGCGCGGCGTGTGGACGACTTCGGGATGGAATTGCAGGCCGAACAGTTTCCGCGCCCGGTTCTCGATGGCGGCGAACGGGGAATTTTCCGTGACGGCGACCGGCTTGAAATGGCGCGGCAGCTTCGTGAGCTTGTCGCCGTGCGAGTTCCAGACCTGGATTTGCCGCGGCAGGCCGCGAAAGAGCGCGCACGACGCGTCCTTGACCGTGAGCGCGCCCTTGCCGTATTCGCGTTTTTGGCCCTTCTCGACCCGGCCGCCGAGGAATTGCGCGAGCAGTTGCACGCCGTAGCAGATGCCGAGCACCGGCACGCCGAGCGTGAAAATGTTTTTGTCCGGCAGCGGCGCGTCCGGCGCATAGACCGACGACGGCCCGCCGGAGAGGATGATGCCGCGCGGCCGGAGCGCGGCGATTTTTGCGGCCGGCGTGTCGTGGCGGAGGATTTGGGAATAAACGTGACACTCGCGGACCCGGCGAGCAATGACCTGGGTGTATTGCGACCCGAAATCGAGGATGACGATTTGTTCGTTCATGAAATCAAAAACCGAACCGCACTCTTTGCCTGCGCCGGATGGTTTTGGCGAGCGAAAAATGTTTTCACCGGGCGCGCACAGGCCCTCCGGCGCGCCGGGTTGGACGCTTTGCGTTGCCACGAGCGCAAGATTCGGTTATAAGACAAGCATGAAGGCGTTTGGGCAAATCAAGCGCAGGCCGGCGAACGGTTTTCGCAAAATTCCCCGCGTCCCCGGCCCGGCCCGGGCGGGCTTTTCGCTCGTCGAGCTGCTCATCACCTTCGCGCTGATGCTCATTCTCACGACGATGATGTGGGGCTTCGGTTCGGCCAACCGGCAACGCGCCGAAAAAAAGGCCTGCCAGCAGAATCTTTCAAAAATTTACCTAGCAATGCAGATTTACGCGAACGATTTTCCCGGGATGCTGCCGGCGAACACCAACGCGCGGACTTCGGAGGAAGCGTTGGATGTGCTGGTGCCGCGTTACACGGTGGACACGTCCATTTTCATCTGTCCGGGCGGCCGGGATTCCGCGTTGCCCGAGGGAGTGTCGTTCCGCAAACGAAAAATCAGCTATGCCTATTACATGGGCGCGCGCCTGATTGACGCGCAACAGGCGTTGATGTCCGACCGGCAGGTGAACACCCAGCCGAAGAATGCCGGTGATTTCGCCTTTTCGGCCACGGGCAAGCCGCCCGGCAACAATCATCACAAATACGGCGGGAATTTTCTTTTCGGCGACGGGCACATGGAAATGACCCCGCCGCGCGTTCCCTTTTCGCTCGCCATCACTCAAGGCGTCGTGCTATTGAATCCCAAACCTTAGGCGTTCCATGAAAATCCAGTGCGCGTGCGGTGCGAAATATGCCTTCGACGTCACGCCGGAAATGGCGGAGAACCCCGTGCGGTTTGTCTGTCAAAACTGCGGGCTGGATTCCTCCGGTTTCGTCAACGGACTGATCCGGCGGGAACTCGGGCTGGGGACGCCTGTCGCCCCGCCGCCCGCCGAACCGGTTTCCGCCGCGATGCCGCGACTGCGCGTTGCGAACGCGGCCGCGCCAGCCGGTCCAACCGCTGAAACCGCGCCAGGCTCCGCCGAGCCGCAATTTTGCCTCAGGCATGCGGGTGAAATTTGCGTGGAACGCTGCGTCGTCTGCCAAAAACCGATTTGCCCGAAGTGCATGGAGCTTTTCGGCTTTGTCTGCTCGCCGCTGTGCAAGGCCCGGGCCGAGGCGAAGAAAATCAAGGTTCCCGTCTATAACAGCCAGAAATGGGCGGTCGAAGCCCGGTTCTGGCGGAAGGCCGGCGGAATTTTCACCGCCGTTGCCGCTGTCGTGGTCGCGTTGCTTGGTTTTTGGTTTTGGTATGCGTGGTTTGGTTCGGTCCCGCACCCGGTCTTCTCCGTTCGCTTCACCGAAGCCGCCGGTTCCGGCCAATCCCGGCTTTGCGGGAAGGCCCAGATTGTTTTTCTGCATGGCGGCACCCTGGCGCGCTACGACATCGGTTCAAAAAAAGAAATCTGGTCGCGTCAGTTGATTGACCCGCAACGGATCAAGGACGCCGTCGCCCGGGCGGGTGCGAATGCGCAGGCGGTGCTTGCCCTGGCACAAGGGTCACCGGGCGAAGACATGACCCAATTCATTGAACAGGGGATGGAAGCGGGATTGCAATTGCAGGTTTATGGCTCGAACGTCTGGGTCAGCGCGCCGGGCAAGCTGACGCACTACGATTGGGAGAGCGGCAATGTGTTGCAGGAAATCCCGCTCGCGGACGGTTTCGGGAATTGGGTCGCGCAAGGCGGCGAACTGCTGATGATGGGCGAGAGTGAAGCCGGGCAACAACTCATCACGCACGTCAATCTGGCCACCGGCGAGTTGCGCACCGAGGAAATCAGCCAGTCGGGAAAGTCCGCGGTTGCCGTGGCTCGCAATGCGCCCGCCACAATGTTTGCCGCTGCAGCCAGAGGCGCGGCCGGTTCGCCGTCCGCCGGCCTGCCGCTCTCGCCGGGAGCCGGCGCCGGGAAACCGCTGGACCCGGGGAAAGTTGCCGAGCAGGCGCAAAGTTTGCCGTTGCCCGCAAAGATTGCCCTGCCCGCATTGCTGGCCAACAGCGCGCACCAGGAAGCAATCATGCGGGAGGCCAACGATGATGAAGCGCGTTCCCAAACCCGGCAAGGCGCGCTCGCGTTCCGATCTTATGACAACCCCTGGATTGCCGGCGTCTATTCACTCATACCGGGCGAAAATGGCAGCCTGCAATTTGGCGTGCGGATACTGCAAACAAACATCATCACGCGCTCTGCCATGAAAGCTCCGCCGGCAAAATCCGTGCTCGATAGCGGCAATTTGAACGTCACCCGGACGGCCGATGTCGCCAACGAAATTCTCAATGAGATGCAACGCAACCGCGGTGGCGACACGGTGCAGGAGGATGATAGCCGTTATCAAGTCACCATCCGCCGCCCCGATTCCGCCGAAACTGCGGATTGGACCGGCGAGGTCATCGGGCCGCCGGCGTTGTTTCCGTTGAAAACCGTCAACGTGCTGACCGCCGGGAATACCGTCATCGTTTTTGACAAGACGAACAAGAAACTGTGGCAGGCCACGCTCGCTTACAGCGTCCTGGCCGGGAGCGGCATTTTGGGCGGGGAAGATGCGTTCAGCGCGGCACACACGCCGTATGGCGGGGGTCCGTGCGTCGAACGCGGCGACTCGCTCTATGTTTTTGACCAGGCGGTGCTGACGGCGTTTGATCTGGCCACGGGCAACGTGCGCTGGCGTTTGCCGTCCGTCGGCATCGTGGGTTTGTTTTTCGATGACAAGGGAATGATGTATGTGAACAGCACCACCGCCAGCCCGGAAAACATCAAGTATTCCAGGGAGATTGACATCAGCCAGAAAACGGACGCCGTCTTTCTGAAGGTTGCTCCCCAAACCGGCAGGATATTGTGGAGTTCAAAGCCCGGCGGTTTTATCTCCTATCTGTCGGGGAAATTCATCTACACCTATTACATCAATGATGCCGGCGCAAGCGCGGATTCGGGCATGGCGGCGCTCGCCGGGATAACCCCCACTGGGTCCTTTATTAAAATCCGCCGGATAAATCCCGGTAACGGCGAAGTCATGTGGGATTACCAACAGGGCCGCGCGCCGCTCGACGTGCATTTCAACGGAAACATGATTGAACTCGTCTTCAAGAAAGAAGTGCAGGTGCTGAAATTCCTTTCGCTTTGAGAAGGGAAGTAACGCAACATGCGGGACTGCCCCCTTTGCCTTTACGGCCAATCCCGGCACACTCAAAACCCGGGCCAGCCAGTTTCAACCGGCGGCAAAGTTGACGGTGTTGCTCGGCGGCGTGAGCGGGTTCCCATCGCCATCTTCGGGCACGATGTAAAACTTGTAGCCGACCGCGTCCGCCGGATTATCAAAGTCAGTTGCCCAGGTGCGCAGCGTGCCTGCGACTTGATCCCGGTCGTCGAATACGCCGGTCGCTTGATTTGGCTGATGCACAAAAATGTGGAAACCATCGCAAGCCGGCCCGTTGTAAGTCCAGTCCAGGGACATGGTGGCGTTGTTGGCAGTCAGAACCAAAGGCACTATTTGCTGCTGCAACGCTGTAATTTGCTCCTGCAAGGCGTTAAACTGATTTCGCAATTCCGCCGCCACAATCGGTGAATGGTCCGCCGGTTTGTTAGGATCAAAGGTCATAAGTAATTTCTGGCAAGGGCTGCGCTTGAACGCAGCCCACGCCTTTGATCAGGGGTGTTCTGGGCATAACTTACGGGACAATCTTCGTGGCCATGTCGCTCCACGCGCCGGTGCCTCCGGGTCCAATGGCCCGCACCCGCGCCCACATCTTCGTCCCGCTCGTGAGGCTGGAAACGGCCGCCTTGGATTTCGTCACACCCTTTTGCGGCGCCCAGCTTGTGGCCGTGACGGGGTCGGGACTCACATGCACCTCGTAAGAGGACGCGCCGCTGGCGGGGTCCCAATGAAAATCCAGTTCCCCCGCGTTGTCGCCCGCCGTGATGGACAGGTTCCCCACCGTGTCGGGCACCTGCGACGCGGACGCCGCCGATCTCGCGGAAAAGCCGGCGCTTTCAATCACCGCCACGGGATCCGCCGCGCTGGCCGCCGTCAGTTCCACATAATTGCCGCGTTGCGAGAGCGCCGATTCCAGCACCAGCCGCGCCGTGTCCTTTACCTGCGTGGCCTGTTTGGCCGCGGCCTGCGCCGTGTTGAAATTGCCCAGCGCCGTTTGATACGCCGTGAGCGTGGTTGTGAAGGCGGTGGCGGCCGGCAACGGCGTGGTGAAGCTTGCATTGCCCGTTATCGCCGTCACGTGCGTCTGCGCGAATGTAAGCAGGTCGGCGTCGGATCTTGCATCAAGGTTCAGTTTGATTTTGATTTTAGCCATACGTCGGATGGGTTGTGGTGGCACGAGGTCATCGTATAAAACTCCGCTGTCATAAGTCAGACCCGGTGAATCATAGCTGGCCATCGTCGTGCCTTGGGTTGCGGTTGGTTTTTTTGTAGCGCCGCTCTGGGGAGCGACGGTCATCGGAAACGGATTTGCACCCGGCCGGAGCCGGCGGTCACAGACCGCCGCTACAATCAACATGCCGACTTAACCACGCCCCCTTGCTCCTGCCTATTGCGATTTCATCCCAAATTCGCAATCACTCCCGAACGAAGTTCCGGACCTCCTGCGCAGAAAAAAGGACGTCCTGCGCGACGTTCGGGACATCCTTCACGAAAGAAATGAGTTCCCCCATAACGTCCGGTAATTCCCGGACGCAGTCGGGGATGGCGTGCCGCCGTCCCCATATTTGGGTCGGCAACATGCCGACTCCCGTTTGGCCTCTGATTTCTTTGCCATGCGGCGAGTGTGCGCTGGAACACCGGCAGCGTCAATTCTGCGGTGAAAAGCCCAAATCTCAGGGACGCCGACACGGCGTCCCTCCCATAAAGGGGGCAGTCCCGCGATTATTGTGGCACCACTTTCACCGTCCCGCTGTTGGCGTCGTAGTCCAGCTTGTAACCGTAGGGTGGGGTGGGAATTTTGGCGACGTAATTCGGCGTCAATTCCTGAAGCGTTTTCGGATAATGCCCTTCCTGCACGTTGAACTGTTGAATCGCCTCGTTGAGATACGACACGTCAATCGTCTTGGTCGCGTTTTTCTGCGCCTGCACCATCGCGCCCAGATAATCCACCGGCGCCGTGACGAAGCCGATGCGGTTGGTGGAGCCGGCGGTTGAATTGGTGGACGGCGGGGTTTTACCCGAATTCTTGTCGCCGCAACCGGTCAACAAAGCCGCTACCGGGATCAAAGCCAATAGATGCGCTTTCATCCCGTTAGTTTAACCGCGTTTGCCAAAAAGCCAAACGCCGGGAATGGTTCAGGCGCGCTGGCCGCTCCCGTGGCTCAACGTTCCCTTCCGCCGAAGAAAACCGCAAACGACCGGCCGCGTTCTATGGCCCACCGGTCGGGGGTGTACCCGGGGCATTGGTGGCCGGCGTTGACGGCGTAGAAGGTGTTGTCTCTTGCTTCTTACAGCTGGTCAATAGTGCCGCGCCAACGAGGCTGAACAGTGCCATGATGAGGAATAGTTTTTTCATATTTGGATGATTTAATTCAACGGAGCGAGAAAATATGGTTTAACTGCACATACATCAAGAACAATTTTTGGGCGTTTGGTTCAAAATGCGCCGCTGTTTGCCAGTACCCATTCCCGCGCCTGCCGGATCAAATCGAGGTCGTCCACCAGATTGCCGAAGCGGAACGGGGGCAGACCGCTTTGCTGCCGGCCCAGCAGCTCGCCCGGCCCGCGTAATTTCAGGTCCGTCTCGGCGATGCGGAATCCATCCGTCGTTTCCTCCAGGATTTTTAATCGTTGCCGCGCCTCCCCGGTTTTCGCGCTGGAAATCAGGATGCACTGCGCTTCATGCGCGCCGCCTGGCGCGCCGGGCGAAGGCGGGCCTGCCGCGCCGAAGCTTCCCGGTGAAGGCGGGCGTCCGATGCGTCCGCGCAACTGGTGCAACTGCGCCAGGCCAAACCGCTCGGCATTTTCGATGAGCATGATGCTCGCGTTCGGCACGTCCACCCCCACCTCGATCAGTGCCGTGGCGACCAGCGCCTGAATCTGGTTCATGCGAAAGGCCGTCATCACATCGTCCCTTTCCCGGCTTTTCAGCCGCCCGTGCAGCAGGCCGACGCGGAACGGGGCGAGGGCGCGCCGCACGTTTTCCAATTCCTTCGTCACGGCCTTGATGTCGTTAACCGTGTCCTGTTCCTCCACGCGCGGGTAAACGACGTAAGCCTGCCGGCCGGCGGCGAGTTTCCCGCGGATGAATTCCCAGACTTTCGGCAATTTATCCGCCGTCCGGACAAATGTTTTCACCCGGCCGCGCCCGGCGGGCATCTCGTCAATCACCGAAACATCGAGGTCGCCGTAAAGCGTCAGGCCGAGCGTGCGCGGAATCGGCGTCGCCGTCATCACCAGCAGATGGGGATAGTTTCCCTTGCGCACCAGTTGCTCGCGCTGCGCCACGCCGAACTTGTGCTGCTCGTCAATGATGACTAATCCAAGATTTTCGGGCGCGAAACCGGATTCGATGAGCGCATGAGTGCCGATGAACAATGAAGCGTGAGGCGTGAAGCGTGAAGCGTGATGGGTCTTGGCCGTCAATTGTGCGTTGGATGTTGGATGTTGGATGTTGAATGTTTTCCGGCTCCCGGTTTGGATTTCCACTTTCACGCCCAGCGGCTCGAACCACCTTTGAAAATTGCGGAAATGCTGTTCCGCCAGGATTTCCGTCGGCGCCATCAGCGCGGCATTGAAACCGCTCTCCAGGGCCATCAACGCCGTGCAGGCCGCCACCACGGTTTTGCCGGAACCGACGTCGCCTTGCAGCAACCGCCGCATCGGGTGCGCGCTACTCATGTCCGCGCGGATTTCGCGGAGCACCTTGGTTTGCGCGCCAGTGAGCTTGAAGCCGAGCTGCGCCAGAAACGGTTTCATCAGGCGGTTGTCGCCGCCGCAGGGCAGGGCGCGTGACCGGGCCTCGAAATTCTTCCGGCGAAGCTGCATCGCGCTTTGCAGGGCGATGAATTCGTCCAGCGCCAGCCGCCGCCGCGCGATTTCCACATCGGTCAGTTCTTCGGGGAAATGAATCAGGCGGACGGCGCTGGCGTAGGACGGGCTTCCAGCCTGTCTCAAGTTTTTCTGATCTGAAGATGGAGACAGGCACGACGCCTGTCCTACGAGTTGGTTTTCAAATTTTTCCAGCGTCCGCCAGATGAACCCGCGCAGCCAGCGTTGCGGCAGGCCTTCGGTGAGCGGATAAACCGGCGCAATGCGGTTGATGTGGATGAAACCCTCCTCGCCGCCTTCAATGACTTCGGATTCGGGGTGGTCCATCGTGCGCGGTTTGGTTTCGACGAGTTTGCCAAAGACAAAAACCTCATCGCCGACCGCAAAATATTTTTCCATGAACGGCAGGTTCCACCAGCGGCAATGCAGCCGCGCCGTGCCGTCGTCGAGCACGAATTCAAAAACGGATTTCGAACCTTTGCGAAAGCGTTTGAGGCCCTGCGCGACGATGGTGCCGCGCGCGGTGGCCGGCTCGTCACGGGACAAGTCGGCGATGGCGCGGAAATGCCGGCGGTCTTCGTAACGCCGCGGCCGGTGCAGCAGCAAATCCTCGATGGCATGAATGTCGAGGCGCGCCAGTTGCGCCGCGCGTTCCGCGCCAACGCCCCAGAGGGACGTGACGGTATTTTGGAGCGGAGAAATTTTGGGGAGCGCCGCAGCTTGTTCCGGTGGGCGCGCCGCTGCCGCGGCGCGCGGCGGCGCAGCAGCACCGCCGCCACCTGTATTGGGAGTCTGCCCGTTCTTTGTTTCCGGCACCGACATTGGCCGCACGATACAAACCGATTGAGATGGCTTCAACGGGAAATGGCAGGTGAGTCAAATTTCAATCGCCGTGATTTCCGGCCGGCAATTGAATCGCACAGGGATTGGATACCAGCCAATACCAGAGCTTACATAAAGCGGACCGGCTTTGGTTTGAAACAATCCGAGGTCGTATTCATCCACCGCGAAGGGAACCATTATCGGCCCATAAAACGGGATGCGCACCTGTCCACCATGCGAATGGCCGGCCAGCAGCAGGTCAAATTTCTGGTCGGTAAACAACTTCGCCCATGCCGGATAGTGCATCAGCAGAATGTTTGTCATTCCGTGGACAGCGGAAGGCAACGGGTGTTTTGGGCCGATATGCGCCATGCCAATCAGGTTGATTTTTCCGCCGGCAATCACCTGCGGTTCATCAACCAGCCAGGCGCCACCGGTCGCAGCAAAGCATTTAATCATCCCGTCAAACGGCACTTTGCTCCAATAATCGTGATTACCCGGAACGCCATACATCGGGGATTTGACGCTTGGAAAGGAGTTCCAAAGCTTCGGGCAGATATTTCCCTTCTTCCATGACGTCACCGGTGAAACAGACAAAATCCGGTGAAAGCGAATTGATCAATTTTACGACAGACTCTGTATGCGCTCGGTCTCCTTTGTGGTGCAAATCGCTGAAGTGAACAAAACGATGAGCAGGTTTGTCGGCCAAACGCAGCCGGCTGACTTTGACCCATTGCGGCTCAAGCCATCTTGCATCGGCAGCAATCGCGCACGGGGTCGCGAGCAACGTTGCAAGGATAAACCTGCGCCGGTTGATTTTGTTCATTTTCATTGGCGGCCCTAAACGCAACCTAAAGCCAAACGTTCTGCGTGGCAAGGATTGCGCGTGTGGCCGTCCGACATTACCTTCCGCCTGTGCCTGGAAATTTCACTCAGTCCAACCTTGCTCCATTATGGCTGCTGCTGCGCGTGAACGTACTCCAGGGCTGGCGGCGGCTGTTGTCGGTGCGCGAACAGTCGCGGCTGCTCACGGGTGTCATCGCGCTGTTCATCGGCGGGTATCTCGCCTTGTCGTTCTGGCTGTTTTATCACGGGTTGAAATTCATCGCAAAATTTCCGGGACTGGGCATGTTGCTGACCGAGCGGCTGATGTATGTGCTGTTCGCTTTTTTGTTTGCGCTGCTGCTGTTGAGCAACCTCGTCATCAGCTACACAAATCTTTTTCGCAACCGTGAAACGGCATTTCTGACCTGACCCTGCCGGTTTCGACACGGACGATTTTCCGGTGGAAGTTCATCGAGTCCACGCTGCTGGCGTCGTGGGCGTTTTTGTTTTTGATCGCGCCGTTGCTGGCGGCGTTCGGCCTGGTGCGCGACGCTCCGTGGCATTTCTATCCGTTCACCGTCCTGCTCATCGGGCTGTTCATCGTGCTGCCGGGGGTGTTGGGCGCGGGCCTGGCCATTGCCATCGGAAGGTTTTTGGACCGGCGCAGTTTTCAAATTACGGCGGGGGTGACGGCCGTCGTTTTGCTGGCGCTGGCGGCGTTTTGGTGGAAGGCGCAAGCCGTCACGGACGAAATGCTCGATGCGCGCACGTTGCAGGCGCTCGATCAGCTTCTCGCCAGGACGCGGTTCACGATGTTCCCGTTTTTGCCGAGCTACTGGCTGTCGGCCTCGGTGTTGCAATGGGCGGAGGGCGTCCTGCGCGGCGCGGCTTTTTTCGCGCTGGTGCTGTTGAGCCACGCGCTGTTTTTTGGCGGGCTCGCGTTCACGCGCTGGGGCGATTTGTTTTACGGCACGGCCTCGGCGGTGCAAAGCCGCGGGGGCGCCGGAAGCCGGCGGCAATGGCTTCGCGCCCGCCATGAAAACCAAAGCTCCCCCGGCCTGCTTGAAAGGATTTTCGCCAAATTGTTCTGGCTGGAGCGCGACAGCCGCGCGCTGGCGGTGAAGGACCTGCGCATGTTCTGGCGCGACACCACGCAATGGGGCCAGTCCGTGATGCTGTTCGGCCTGCTGGGCGCCTACATCATCAACCTGCGGAACTTCACGCACCAATTGAACGGCGAATTTTGGGTGAACCTGGTGGCGTTCCTGAACCTCTTCGCGTGCTCGTTGAACCTGGCCACGGTGACGACGCGGTTTGTGTTCCCGCAATTTTCCCTCGAAGGCCGGCGGCTGTGGATCGTGGGCCTGGCGCCGATGGGCCTGGCGCGCGTCGTCAAAACGAAATTCTGGCTCGCCAGCATGATGTCACTGGTGGTGACCTCCGGCCTCATCATGCTGTCGTGTCATTTGCTGAAGATGTCGTGGGACCGGGTGGCGTTTTTCGGCGCGGTCGTCAGTGTCATGACGTTTGCGCTCAATGGCCTCGCCGTCGGACTGGGCGTGCTTTACCCGAATTTCAAGGACGCGAACCCGGCCAAAATCGTCAGCGGTTTTGGCGGCACGTTGTGCCTCGTGTTGAGTTCGGTTTACATTCTGGCGTCCATCGCGTTGCTGATAATCGGCGCCGGCGGCCTGCACGCGCGGGCGAGTTGGGCGCTGGAAGGCACCGGCGTGTTCCTGCTGCTGTCAATTTTGACCGGCTGGCTGCCACTGCGGTATGCGCTGCGACACGTGGAAAACATCGAAGTGTGAAATCGCCGGGACGCCGCGGCATGAAACCGCGGTCATGACGGGAAATCGCGACGGACAATTTTTTCCAGCGTCACGAACAACGCCGGCGCGTGCGCCAGATGCGCGGCCTTGTGGTTGCCCAACAGCACGCCAAACCCTTCGCCATAAGCCGGGCCGTTGATGACGCAGGCGTCGGTGCGGCATTCGGCAATTTGTTGTTTGGCGGCGTTGAGGGCGTCGGCGCGCGCGCCGTCCGCCTCGAATTTCCAGCCCACGATGCGCGCCGGCGGAAACCACGCGCGCAATTCCGGCAGGATTTTTGGCGTGGGCGCCAGTTCGACCAGCAATTGGCCCTCCCGCGTCGGGATTTTTCTGGCGGATTTGAATTCCGCCAGTTCGCCGGCCGGCGAGCGCAGCCAGAATTTGCCGAAGGTAAAATCACCGACCGCCGCCGCGTGGAAAATCGCGTCCACGCGCCGGGACGCCAGTGTTTTGAGCCGGGCGCGCAAATCGGCGGTGGTGGTGAAAATTTCAACGCGTTGCGCGCGCCGTTCACCGGAATAGGTGGTCTGTTCGCCGGCGAGCAGGGTCACCTTGTGCCCGCGCGCGGCCAGGAAATTGGCGAGTTCCGTGCCGAGCCGGCCGGTGGAAAAGTTCGTGAGCCGGCGCACCTCGTCCAACGGCTCGTAGGTCGGCCCGGCGGTGACGATGCAGTTCATGCGGCGAAGATACGGCGGCAGGCCGATGAATTGAACAACAAAGTAACGAAGCAACGAAGTGAATCCCAATTGTGGTTGATGGGAGATTAGGATTAAGACCTGCCCGGCGCGTTCCAAATCTTCGTGTTCATTCGCGTCCATTCGTGGTTCAATCTGCGCCGCGCGTGAGCAAAATCATCGGCATAGATTTGGGCACCACGAATTCACTCGTCGCCACGGTGGATTCGGGCATCCCGCTCGTCATTGCCGACACCGCGGGCCGCCGACTCACGCCGTCGGTCGTCCATTTTCCATCGGCGGACACGGAACCGCTCGTCGGCCACGAAGCCAACCGGGTTCGCGTCATCAAACCGGCGGAAACGGTTTATTCGGTCAAACGCTTCATCGGCCGGCGCGGCGCGGAAATTTCCGACGAGGAAAAACAAATCACGTATCCGCTCAAAACGGACGACGCCGGCGCAGTCGCCATCCCAATCCACGGGAAAAACATTTCACCGGAAGAAGTCTCCGCCGCGATTTTGAGAAAATTAAAACGGGACGCGGAAAATTATTTCGGCGAACCGGTCACGCGCGCGGTCATCACCGTGCCGGCGTATTTCAACGACGCGCAGCGCAACGCGACCCGGCGCGCGGGCGAGCTGGCCGGGTTCACCGTCGAACGCATCGTCAACGAGCCGACCGCCGCCGCGCTTGCCTACGGGCTGGACAAGCTGAAGGAGAAATCAAAAATCGCCGTGTATGACCTGGGCGGCGGCACGTTCGACCTTTCGATTTTGGAGTTGAACGAGGGCGTGTTCCAGGTGCTCGCGACCAACGGCAACACGCGCCTCGGCGGCGATGATCTGGACCGGCGGATCGTGGAATTTCTGGTGGAGAAGGTTCGTGAGGCTGGCGGGCCAAACTTTTTATTTGTAGGAGACGAGGTGACGAGTCTCACTTCTGTCTCCAAGTTAGAGACTCCTCACGTCGTCTCCTACAATGAATGGCAAGCCGCACTCTCACGCATCCGCGAGGCAGCGGAGCAGGCGAAAATCAAGCTCTCAACGGAAACCGAGGTCGAAATCACCCTGCCGTTTCTGACGCCGGATTTCAGTTTCAGTTGCAAACTCACCCGCGCCGGACTGGAAAACCTGACGCGCGACATCATTGCCCGCACGCGGCCGCATTGCCTGCGCGCGCTGGCGGACGCAAAAATGGAGCCGAAGGATTTGGACCAGGTGATACTCGTCGGCGGCCAGACGCGGATGCCGCTGGTCCGCAAATTTGCGGGCGAACTTTTCGGCTGTTTTACAGACGCTAAAGAGTTAAAGCGTTTTGGCGTTGAAGCGGGACGGGACGCTTCAACGAAACCGCAATTGAACACGTCGCAGAATCCGGATGAAGCGGTGGCGCTGGGCGCGGCGATCCAGGCCGAGATTTTGTCCGGCGGTTTCAAAAATGTTTTGCTGCTCGACGTGACCCCGCTCTCGCTCGGCCTCGAGACGTTCGGCGGCCTGATGAACGTGCTCATCCCGCGCAACACGACGATTCCGGTGAAGGCCGGCGAGCTGTTCACAACCGCGGTGGACAGCCAGCGTTCGATGCTCATCCACGTTTTGCAGGGCGAGCGCGAGCGCGCGAAGGACAACTGGAGCCTGGGCAGATTCACGATTGAGTTCGAGGCGGCGCCGCGGGGACTGCCGCGCGTGGGTGTGCAGTTTGAAATTGACGCCGACGGCATCCTGCACGTGCTGGCGCGCGACACCCGGACCGGCCGGGAAAAAACGGTGGCCATGAAGTCCGCCGTGGACGTGGACGACGCGGCGGTGCAGCAGATGGTCGAGGCATCCGTGGAACACGCCTTCACCGACCTGGCCGCGCGCCGGTGGATTGAGGCGAAGCTGCGCGCGGACGAAACGCTTGCCGCCACGCGCAAGGCGCTCGCGGATTGCGCGGGTGAAATTGACGCCGGTTACCGCGAAAAAATTGAGGCCGCCGCGCGCGGGGTGGAAGACGCCCTGAACACGGAAGATTCCGCGGGCGGCTCCGGCGACTTGAAAAAATTGCAGGCCGCGGTGGCCACGCTGGACGAAACCACCAAGCCGCTGGCGGATTTGCTCATGGACCGGGCGATGGCATCGCTGCTGCGCAAGCGCGGCTTGATTCAGTGAGGGATGTCGCCTGACCGGTTGACCAGCCACAGCAGCACGCCAAACAGCACAAAAACGAGGACCAGGAAAAACACGGTGAAGAACCGCATTTGTTTCTGGTGCAGGGACGGATTGCTTTTGCGCCGGTTGTTTGTGTTGAAAAACACGCCGCATCCTACGTCAAACCAGCGCATTCCGCAAACGGTTTTGAAATTTGGTAGTGCCCTAATAATCAGGCAGGGACGACGCGCGCTGCACCGTCCGCGCCGCGTCCAGCGGCGCAAGGGTGAGGGGTGGCGCGTGGCCGCAATTCATTTCGCCCGCTGCTACGCGGGCGAGGACATCGCAGCGCAATGTCCCTACCACCAAATCAGGACTTCAAAAATTTACCCGAACAGCCACGCGAGCAGCGGCGCCAGGGCGAGACCGGGCAGAAAATTCGCGAGTTCAACCTTGCGGACTTCAAAAATGACCAGCGCCACGGCGCAGGCGACGAGACCGGCGGCGGCATTGACGGCATTAATCAGGCCATGCGCGTGCAGGCTGTGCGCATCCAAAAACGGCACAACGTAAAGCCGGCACGCGAGCGTGATTCCGCCCAGGAAGACCCAAACCGGAAAGGCTGACAGCGCCGCCGGCCAGCGGAAGATTTTTACGAAACTGGCCGTCGCCAGCGCGTCCATGATGGCCTTCACCGCCAGCAGCCAAAAGTAACCGGACAACCCGTCCGTCACCGCGCCGAGCCAGCCGAGCGGCGCGGCGCAAAACAGCACGGTGCAGGCGGCGACGCCATCGCCGGCATTACGCGGCGTGCTGGTTTGTGCCAGGGCGATCACATTGCCCGCGTGCCGGCCAAGGCGGTTCGACCATTTTTGCAGGCGCAGCAGCCTGCCAAGCCAAAAACCCGCCGTGACGGCGAGCAGGACAATGAGAATTTGTGAGAGGACGGATACAAAAGTGCCACCCAGGCCCAGCCAGACCAGCCGCAATCCGAAGAAAATGACGGACAGGCCGAGGGCGGAGCGGAAGAAAACCTGCGTGCGGAGGGACAGCAGTTTGCGCAGAGCCAGTCCCCAAAACCCGCCGAGCAGGATGCCGATGGCGTTCAGAAATGCGCCGGTCACGGGCCAACTCAACGCGGCGAACGGGAAAAGCGCAAGCCCGAAAATTTTTGCGTGAACGGCCGGGGCCTGTTTTACTCCGTGGCGGATGGCCGACGCAAAAACCAGTTCCCGCAGCCCGTGGCTTTGGGTCCCCACCGTTTACTTTGCCGAAGGGATGCCCAATGCGCTTGTGGCGACGGTGTCGGTGATGCTTTACAACAGCCTCGGCGTGTCGAACGAGGCCACGGCGTTTTTCACCAGCCTGCTTTATCTGCCATGGGTCATCAAACCGTTGTGGAGTCCGGTGGTGGACATTCTTAAGACGCGGCGGCTGTGGATTTGGACGATACAATTACTGCTCGGCATCGGGCTTGCCGGGGTGGCACTGATGATTTCCGCCCCGCACTTTGTCCGGTGGACCATCGTCTTTTTCGGGCTGCTGGCGTTCAATTCCGCGACGCACGATATCGCCGCGGACGGCTTTTACATGCTGGCGACGACGGAGCGCGAGCAATCGTTCTTCATCGGTTTTCGCAGCGTTTTTTTCAATGCCGGCAAAATATTCGCGCAGGGCGCGCTGGTGTTCCTGGCGGGCAGGCTGGAAAAACGCACCGGGCATCCCGCGTTCGCGTGGTCAATATCATTCGCGCTCGCGGCCGGAATATTTTTGTGTCTCGGCGTTTATCATCATTTTGTCTTGCCGCGGCCAACGGTTGATCAACCAAAAGAAGCCGGCGCATCCGGGAATTTCTTCGCCGAATGTTTGAAGACCTTTGAGACATTTTTTCAAAAGCCGGGAATCGTCGCCATGTTGCTATTTCTGCTGTCGTATCGGCTGGGCGAGGCGCAACTGGTGAAAATCATCCCGATTTTCCTGCACGCGCCGCCGGAAAATGGCGGCCTGGGTCTGGCCATTGACGACATCAGCGTCATTTATGGCACGGTGGGAGTGATCGCGTTCATGGGTGGCGCACTTCTCGGCGGATGGGTTGCATCACGGCAGGGATTGAAATTCTGGTTGTGGCCGATGCTGCTGGCGATTCATCTGCCGGATGCGGTCTTTGTCTGGCTTTCCTATGCGCAGCCGGAAAGCCTGACGGCGATTGGCGCCGGTGTCGCCGTCGAGCAATTCGGCTACGGCTTCGGTTTCACCGCGTTCATGCTTTACATGATTTACATTGCGCGCGGCGAACACGCGACGGCGCACTACGCGATTTGCACCGGTTTCATGGCGCTGGGCATGATGTTGCCGGGGATGTGGAGCGGCTGGCTGCAACAACGCCTCGGCTATCCGCATTTTTTTATCTGGGTGATTCTGGCGACGATACCCAGCTTCCTGATTGTGACGAGGATTCCGCTGGATTATGATTTCGGAAAACGAAGCGCGCCGGCCTAACCCGTGAACCCTCCCGCCCCAAGTGACCGCTGGAAATTGCCGGTCCGCTGGCTGGCCGGATTGACCACGCTGGCTTATTCCCTCTCGCGGTTCGTGCCTGGTTCGCCTCCCGGCCATAGCCCGGTTTTCACCCTGGACGAATCCTGGGTGCAAACCCTGCATCTCGCCTTTGCACAACACCTGCAGTTTGGGCGCGACCTGGTCTTTACCTTTGGTCCGTGGGGATTTTTGTGCGGTGGATATTTTCCGCCGACGTTCATGATTTCCATGATGGCGTGGGTGACGCTGTCATTCGTTTTTTGGTGGTGCCTCTGGCAGATGGCGCACCGGTTCTGGAAGCCTGAATCCGTTGCGTGGCTGTGGATGATGGGATGCATCGGCGTCACGGGGTTGCCGGTGGATCAGGATTTTGATGTCCGGCTGGATGCCTGGGTCCTGATTTTGTTGTTTCTGCACTTTTTCACAGACGATTCCGCCTCCTCGCTTGTGAAAATTCTCCTGGTGGTGTCGCTGGGCTGGCTGGGGCTGGCCAAGTTCACCGGGTTGCTGATGGCGGCGGGGGTTGTGCTGGTCATTGCAGCAGATGACGTGTTGCGCCGTCGCCGGTTTCCCTGGATGGTTGTGGTGTTTGGCCTCAGTGTGCTTTCCTTCTGGCTGGCTGCCGGACAACGCTTGAGTTCGTTCTGGCCATTTCTGTGCAATTCGTGGCGGATTACCGGCGGCTACACCGAGGCGATGATGGGCGGTGGAGAAACGGAACTTTGGGACGCGGGAGTTTTTGGGCTGGCCGCGGCGGTGGCGTGCGCCCCGGTCGCCCTGGCGGCGTTTATGAGATACCGCCGATTTGGTACATTGCCGTTGCTCGGCCTGGGGCTTGTCCTTTTCCTCACCTTCAAGCATGGCTTTGTCCGGCATGACCAGCACGAATCCGAGGCGGTGCTCACGGTGTTGTTGGTTGGATTAATGGGCCTGGCGGCGGCGTGGCCGCTCCTGCGAAGCAGGAACGGGAGAACCGCATTGATGAGCTGGCTGCTGGGGATAATCATTTTGACGTATGCCACGTTGTCGTTCGGCCGTTGTGTTCCAGGAAAAGGTTTGTTTGCGCGCTTTGCCGGAACGCTCGATCCCCGCGTCGTCCTGTCTCCGGCAACGTTATTTTACAACGCGAATGACTTGAAGACCGCCGGTGAAAATCGTCTTGCCGAAATCCGTGATGAATATCCCCTGCCTGAATTGGACGGAGGAGTGGATGTGTATCCCTGGGATCAAGTCGTCGTCTTCGCCCACGGCCTGCGTTATGCTCCGCGCCCCGTTTTCCAAAGCTATTCCGCCTACACGCCGGCATTGGCCGAAATGAACGCCGCCCATCTGTGCAGCGGGCGCGCCGCCGACAATCTGCTGTTTACCCTGCGAACATTGGATGGGCGGTTTCCTTCGCTCGACGACGGACGTTCCTGGCCGGAAATATTGACCCGATACGACGTCCAGGGCGTGACGAAAGACTTTGTGCTTTTGAAAAAATCCGCCACACCCAGGGAATATCACCTGGCACCGCTCAAAGATTCACTCATTCGTTTTGCCGAACCGGTGGCGCTGCCGACCGCCAGCAACGGCCCCGTCTGGGCCGAACTGGAAATAAACAAAACCCCGCTGGGATCTTTGATCACCGCGCTCTACAAGCCGCCAACTTTGGTGCTGGCGGTGTCCCTCCGGGACGGCCGGCGACTTTACTTCCGTCTGGTTCCCGGCATGGCTTGCGGCGGGTTCCTGCTGTCGCCATTGGTCAATGACAACGCCTCGTTCGTTGCGCTGGCCACCCACGACGGGCGCAGCCTGACCAATGCCGAAGTGACGTCCATGACCGTTTTTGCTTTAACCAAGCCGGGTTCGACGGCTTGTTATCAATCGCCGATACGACTCCATTTATACCGATTGGATTATCCGCGACCGGGTGTCAAAAACGAAGAGGCCCAATCCGATCGCAAGCCGGACTGACCCGGCGGTTTCACACGCGGCTTCGGTCGCACAACCTTCCCGCATTTGGGATTCATTCCGCTGCGCCAACCGGGCGGCACACCCAAGCCACTGGCGGAAAAGAATTGCATTGAACACGCCAATCTTTCCAGAATCCAACTTCACGATGAAATCAAACTGTTTCAACTGTTTTGGCCGGATGTTCACCGGCGCGTTGCTTGCCGCCACGGCCTTTGGTTTTTTGACGGCGGCCCGCGCGCAATTCGTTTTCACCAACAACCCGCCGCGGCCCCTGCCGCGCCGGCCCAGCATCATTTTGATTGTTGCCGACGGCCTCGGTTACGGTGATTTGAGCTGTTACGGCCAGACCAGATTCCAGACGCCGAACCTGGACCGCCTTGCCGCGGAAGGCATCCGTTTCACGAGTTATTACGCGGGTGACGCCGCGAGTTCGCCGGCGCGCGCGGCACTCATGCTCGGCCGGGATTCCGGCCATGTGAAACAGCGCGCGGACGTGGATGTGCCGCTGGCGGCGGACGACATCACGGTGGCGCAGGTGCTCAAGCAATCCGGCTATCACACCGGGCTGATTGGCGAGTGGAATTTGGGCAACGATGCGACCGGGGGCGCGCCGTGGAAAAAGGGTTTCGATGAGTTCGCCGGTTATTTCGACCCGGACGACGCCAAAAATTATTACGCCGATTACATGTGGCGTTACGCGCCCAAGAGCTTTCTTGACCCGACCAACAATCAAATGGAGGATTTTATCGGCCGGGAGATGCTGTATGCCAACACGACCGCGGACAAAGGCATATACATTCCCGACCTGCTGACGAAAGCCGCCATAAATTTCGTTAAAAACAACCAGCCCGACCCGTTCAACCACTACCGGCCATTTTTCCTGCTGCTGAACTACAACATCCCGGGCACCGGACGCGGGCCGGTTCCCACCGACGCGCCTTACTCCGGCGAACCGTGGCCGCAGCCGGAGAAAAACCAGGCCGCCCTGATTGCGCGGTTTGACGGCTACATCGGCCAGTTGGAGGAGCAATTGCAAAAGCTCGGCTTGACGAACAACGTCGCGATTTTCTTCACCAGCGACACCGGGCCGGAGCAGGGCGGGGGAGCGGACCTGAAATTTTTCCAGGGCGCCGGGCCGTTTCGCGGCGGGCGCGGCGAACTTTACGAAGGCGGACTGCGCGTGCCGATGATTGTCCATTGGCCGGGAAAAATTCCCGCCGGACAGGCCAGTGATTTCACCTGGGCGGCCTGGGATTTTTTGCCGACGGCAGCGGGCATCGCGCTGACCCAAACAACGACAAACATTGACGGCATTTCCGCCCTGCCGGTTTTGTCCGGCCAGACGCAAACCAACCGGCACGAATTCTTCCACTGGGAACTTCGCGGGCCTGAATCGGCGCAGGCTGCGCGCAGTGGCGATTGGAAAATGGTGCGCCCCGAGGCCGGCGCCACCCTGGAGCTTTACAATCTCAAAACCGACCCGGGCGAAACGAACAATGTCGCGGCCCAAAATCCTGATGTCATCAAAAAGATCGGGCGTTTTTTGGAAGCCAATTGACGCGCCATTTTTGGCGTTCACGCTTCAGCGTGTTCCCGGCGGCAATTCCGCAGGGCGGGATTGAGCTTCAACCGCGATGCCCTTAGCGCGCCGTGCCGCCCGGCAATGGCGTGTTCAGGTTGCGTTCCTGCTCGACTTTTCGGACCTCAAAGCGCATCCACAAAATCGCCAGCGCCACGCCCAGCAAAAACGCCGCCAGCACCAGCCACGGCCAGTGGTAACGGCGCGGGTTTTCATCCGGTTCATTCATCTTGAATCCTGATCGCCAGCTTGATCTTAATCCGTTCCGGTGGCGATTACGATCAAGAACAAGGTCAAGCTGATGAAGAAATTCAATCGCGTGAAAACTCGACCCGCGCCGGTTTTCCATTAAATTCCCCGCGTCGCACCATGCACGAAGCCGAATCGCCTGAAAATCCGCCGTCGCCGCCGGTGAAAACTGACGGTGATCATCCGTATGCCCTTTTAAAGAATCGGGATTTCGCGCTTTATCTCATCGGCCGTCTTGTGGCCGTGCTCGGCCAGCAAATGTTTGTCATGGCCCTGGGCTGGGAAATCTACGACCGCACCCGTTCCGCGATGGCGCTGGGCCTCGTGGGCCTCACGCAAATGGCCCCGATGTTTTTGTTCACGCTGCCGGCGGGGCACGTCGCGGACAATTACAATCGCAAACGGATCGTGGTGCTGACGACGGCGGTCATCGCGGCTGCGAGCCTTGGCGTGGCGGTCATCTCCGCGCTCCGCGCGCCGGTTCCCTGGATATACCTTTGTCTTTTCATCGGCGCCACGGCCCGCACGTTCACCTGGGCGGCCAACGCGGCGTTTCTGCCGCAACTGGTGGAACGCAAGGAATTCCCGCGTGCGGTGAACTGGAACTCCGGCGCGTTTCAACTCTCCTGCATCGTCGGCCCGGCGACCGCGGGCGCGATCATCGCCTGGATGGTCAGGCATCATTCGGCGTCTCCCGCAGCCCCGGTTTATGTGATTAATGCGCTGGCGTCGCTGGCCTTTTGTGTTCTCATCGGCATGATCCGACGGCAACACGCCGTCAGGGTCAGGGAACCCATGACACTCCGGGCGCTGCTGACGGGTTTCAAGTTCGTCTATGCGAGCAAAATCATTTTTGGAATAATCACGCTCGACATGTTCGCGGTGTTTTTGGGCGGCGCGACGGCGCTGCTACCGGTCTATGCCAAAGATATTTTGTTCGTCGGTCCGGCCGGGCTTGGATTTTTGCAGGCGGCGCTGCCAACGGGGTCCTTGCTCTGCGCCTTCGTTTTGAATCACCGGCGGCCGCTGCAAAAGGCCGGGCGCGCCATGCTGTGGGCGGTCGCGGCCTTTGGCCTGGCCACGATTGCCTTCGGATTTTCGACCTGGTTTTGGTTCTCGCTGCTCATGCTGTTCACGTGCGGGGTGGTGGACAACATCAGCGTCGTGGTGCGGCACACGCTGGTGCAGATGCTCACGCCGGACGACAAGCGCGGACGCGTCTCCGCGGTCAACAACCTGTTCATCACCACGTCGAACGAACTGGGCGGGTTCGAATCCGGCACCGTGGCGCAAATCTTCGGGCCGACGATGGGCCATACCATCATCACCGGCGCGGTGATTTCCGTCGTGTCCGGCGGGATGGGGACGATGCTGGTTGTCGGCGCGGTGGCGTTGATCTGGCCGCAAATCCGGCGTTACGGGAAGCTGGCGTGAAAGATGTTCAACCACGGATGAACACGGATGAACACGAATTCGATTCATGTGATTTAACGCAATTCGTGTCTCAAAAAGAACGCCGGACAACGGTTAAGTGCAAATTCCCTTCGCTTCTTCGGACGGTCCTCGTAGGCAGTGTCCTAATTCGAAATTGGTGGGTGCGCGCTGCTGCGGGGCACGGCGGTGCGGCAGCACCGCCGCCACCAAATTAAGGCGCTTCCTCGTCGCACTTCAACTTGACGCGGGGGGCAAAGAGGCTTTTCATTCGGGCATGAAAAAAATTTCGCTTTGGCTTTTCATTCTGGCCTTTACCACGGTGGCGGCGCGCGCGCAGGACGCCGAGTTGACGGAGCGCATCAGCAAGGTGGAAGGTTACGTGCAGGAATTGCAGGCGGCACAGCTCGAACAGGTGAAACATATCCAGGCGCTGGAAAAGGAAATCGCCGACCTGCGCGACAAATTGAACCAGCCCGCCGCCAACGACAGCGCGAGCCAGGACGATTTGAAAAAACTTGCCGGGCAGGTCCAGGAACTTGCCAAAAAACAGCAGGCGGACAATGACCTGATTCTGAAGGAAATCGAGAAGCTCGGCAAAATCAGCGGCGGTCCGGCTTCGAGCCACCGGCCGCCGCCAAGCGTTGCGACGACCACGGCAACGGACAACCCAACCCCGGGCGGACCGCAAAAGGGTTATTACTACACGATTCAGGAGAAAGACACGGTGTCGGCGATTGCGAAGGCGTACCGCGCGCAGAACATCAAAGTGACGGTGGACCAGATTTTGAAGGCGAATTCGGGATTGGACCCGAAGAACCTGATTGTCGGAAAGAAGATTTTCATTCCGGCGCCGGCGCCATAATTTCTCGGAGGGGCGAGCTCTGCGAGTCCCCAATCGGTTTCGGACGGGGGCTCATGGAACTAACCCCTCCGAAATGTTTAACGCAGCATCAGGAGAAAGATCACGAGGGCGGGCCTGGCGCGGCAAACTCAACGTGTTCAGCGGGGAAGTGTGAAATGGACGACCAGCACGCCCGCCGCCGCGACCAGGCAATAGCCGCCGAAAAATTTCCAGCGTCCGCCTTCCAGCCAGCGGGAAAGCCATTTCAATGCGAGCAAGCCGGCGGCGAAACTGAAAATCATCCCGGCGAGGCCCGGTGTTAAAAGATGCAGCGCGGATTCCCGGCTCAAGGAATGTGCCTTGACCAGCCGATGCGCTTCCTGCGCGATTGCGAGCGGCGTCAAAACGACGGCGAGCGCGAAACTGAATTCCTCCAGTTTTCGCTTCGGCAGGCCGAGCAGCAGGCCGGTGGAAATGGTTGCGCCGGAGCGCGAAAAACCCCGAAAAGGCACGCAAAGTCCCTGCACGAGGCCAATCCAAATTGAGTGCTGCAGTTGGATTTCCGACTGGCGCGGTGATTTTTCCTCGCGCATTCCGGCATAAATAATCAACAAACCAACCGCGGCGAGCGCCCCGGCAATCAGCGGCAGGTTGTTGAACAAATCTTCAACTTCCGCGTGCGCCGCGCCGCGCAGGAAAATTTTTTCGATGAAAGCCTTCAATCCCAGGTAAACCATTCCCGTGCAAAAGGTCGCGATGATGATTTGGATCGCGAACCATTGAACCTGTCCGCTGGAGGCAAAGTAATCGCGTTTCCAGCCACGCCAGAAATAAACGATCACGGCAAACATGGTTCCGGTATGCAACATGACCAGCAGCATCGTCATTTCCGGGCTCGACGGATTCACCCTCATGAGTTTTTCCGCCAGGATGACATGCGCCGAACTCGAGACCGGCAGCAGTTCGCATGCGCCTTGAATCAGCGCCAGAATCAGGATTTGAAGATAATTCAGCATGTTCTCGGAATCTTTCCGCCAGCTCCCGGGATGGCAACGGCGATCCTGTCAGACGTCGCGTGTGGTTAAACTCGAAACGCGGCCGGCTGGCAAGGAGGAAACGGCGCGGGCCGGCTATTTTTTTGCCCCCCAAAAGGCCTTGTTTTCCTCGGCGCGCTGCTTGACCTTGAGCTGGCCGAGGATGGAATGCCAGCCGATGTAGATTTTATGCCACTGGGTTTCGATGCCGCGCAGGGCGCCTTCGCTCATTTCGCTGAGGTAACGCAGCGATGGCGTGTTGCCGATGAGCGCGTGGACTTCGTCACGCGTCGGCGAGGCGACCTCGACGGCGGCGTAAATCAATTCCAGTTCCTGCACGATGATGCTTTTGATTTCGAGGAAATGGTTCTCCTCCGTCGGCCCGAATTTTTTATTGCGGGCGACGGAGACGAAGTGGTTGAACTGTTTCCAGCACTCAATATGGGTTTCAATTTGAGTGACCAGTTGGGTGAGTTCTTTGGCGGTCATAGGCGTGATCAGGTTGGCAACGGTGACAGGGCGGTTTGCGGGAAAAGGAAAATGATGGCGCCGCCGCGCAGCTCGCGGGCGGTGATGTGCAGGCTGACAAAAGTAATGGAGACCTCGGCGAGCGGCATTTGGGCCTCGCGCGCCTCGCGGAAGAGCGCCAGCACGTCCCGCCCGATTGCGCGCAGCAGGTCTTTTGAATAGGCGGAGGAAACGGTGGAGGTGACGACGTTGCCTTCCTGGTCCACGGCAATGCTGCCGCTCGGCAGCTGCTGGACCGCTGCGCGGGAACGAGAACGGAACAGTCTTTTTAAGAATCCCATGACGCGATCAGTTTTTTGCTTTTTTCCAACAACGGTCCGGCTTCAACGTTCGGCGGCCAGCCGACAAGGAATGATTTATCCTCGCGGGGTAAAACGAGCAACTGGCGTTCCAGATTGTTCCCGCCAAGGTGTGACAGCGGTCCGGCTTCAACCTGTTCACCGAGCCGCCGGGCAATTTCCAGGGCGCGGCGGGTCCAATGGGCGAGCCGCGGGACGGATTGTGTGCCCAAAGCTTCGACTTCGCCCCGGCCTTCAGCGGGAACGGCGATGACGAATTCCGCGTTTTCGCGCGTGAGCAGCGCCAGTTTCCATATGTTTTTGCGGTGCGCGGCCTGTTCGACGGATTCGGGTTCAACGGGGTTGGCCGTTTCGTCCATGTCTTGCGCGGATTCGAGGAGCAGGGCGTTGACGGGTTTGGTGATGGTGTGGGTGCGATTGGGTTCGGCGGGCAGATTTTCAAACGTGCCGGATTTCCACGCCAGAATTCTCCGGAGTGCCGCCTCGCCCAGCGCCCCCTCGGCCTCGGCGTCAATCAATTCACCGTCCTGAATCCACAATTTTGCCACGAGCGCGCCGCGGGTGAGGCGCAGCACGGTGGAACTGCGCGAAAGGCATTCCATCTGGATGATGTCCATCAGGCTCTTGCTTTGGATGCCGCGGAAGCCGCCGTCAATTTCGCGCCCCAACAGTGATTCGAGACAGTCCAGATACATCTGCAGGTTGCGCTGCATCTCGGTTTTGAGCCAGAACAAGTCCACCCCCAGCGCATAAGCGCGGGAGCGAAATTCCTCGTCTTCCAGCGCGCTCAAGACGACCGTGCGCAGTTCGGGAAAGCGGCGGCGGACGATGGCGAGCACTTGCAGTCCGTCAATGCGCGGCATTTTCAAATCGCAAATCAACAGCCGGAACGGCTCGGTTTCCATCAGCGCCAGGGCGCGTGCGCCGGACGTGACGGTGCGGATTTCGGGCTTGCTGGGAAGATGCGTCAGCATCTCGCTGCTCAATTTGAGCCAGTCCGTATCGTCGTCCAAAACCAGGATTTTATGCCTTGTCTCCATTCCGATGACCACAATCGCTAGCGCCGTTGCTGCACAAATACAAGTGCGAAAATGCGCCGGCAGCCTCATTGGCTGGCAGAAGCAATCGCCGTTCCCGCCGGGTGCAAAACCATTCAAGGCCGCATTGTGGACAAACAACAGACAAATGAGTCCAACGGTGGGACAATCTGTCCGCCCCGTTCCCAAAAATCCTTCCGCCCGTTCATCCAAAATCGAAAACCGCGCGTCAGAATCGAAACAAAAAAAGGTCATGGCGCGCTTCCTGCTAAAATTCGCGGCAGACCTATCGGATTGATAGGCAGCGGAACATGCGTGTAATGCCAAAGATCATGAAAACAAAATTTGTCGGGCTGCTCCGGGGCCTGCTCCACCGCTTCGATGAGAATGGAGTGAATACCGTGGAATTGCCGCGAGCCATCACGGCCACGCCGCCAGCAGAGAGGCCCCCGCTTGTGGCCGCGCACCCGCAGCCGATTTTTGCTCCGCCGTCAGCCCCGGCTGAATGCCAGAGCGAGACGGACGAGTTGGAGCTGCCGTTGCCGACGGTGCTCGCCGCGTTGCCGATGGATTTGCGCGCCAAGGTCATGCAGGTGCCGCCGGCGGGCGCGACGATGATCATCGCCATCGAAAAAGTCCTTTCGCAACTCGCGCATGGCTCGGTAAAAATCAGTTTCGGCGAATTGCGCCGGGCTGCGCCCTCCCTTTTTGCAAATTCCGGCGGCGAGAATGACTCCCGGCCGGTGACCTTGCCGTTGAACGAAATTCTCGCGCGGCTCAATCCGGCCCTGTTGTCGCGTCATTCCACGCAGAAGAAAATCGAGGTTGCCGACAACGTCACCGGACCGTTCGATGGCCGCGGTCAGGGAATTGATTTCACCACCGCGCCGCTCAAACCTGCCACCGCGCCGGCGCCGGCGCCGGCCCCGCGGGTTAACAAGCCGGTCGCGTGGCCTGTTGTTCCGCCCCATCCGCTCTCGCCGCGCCCGGCGTTTGCCTACCGCGCCATCACTCCGCTGCAGGCGACCGCCCCGGCGGCGCCGACCACCAACGGCACGGTTCCACGCAACGGCACAACCCGGGACAATTCCGTTGCCCCGGTTCCGCCGATGACGCCCGCCGCGCACCCGGCGATTCCGCCGGGGCATGCGCAGTCAACCATTTCCGCGCCGCTGGCCGCGCTTTCGGAAGAGTGGCCGGAGGCGCTGCGCCAGGAAATCGCGCAATCGAATTTGACCAACGCCCAGGTTGCGCTGCCGGCGCATCTGGTGGAGCCGGCGTTGAAACGCGGGCGCGTGATATTCTCATGGCGTTACGTGCGTTCCTGGATCAGGCCCGCGCCGCCGGGAGTTTCCATCCATGACGGGATCGAACTGGAATTGCCGTTGAAGGTCATCGCGCCGCTGTTTTTCGGACTGCAAAAAAACACGGCCAGACTGCAGCGGAAAGTCACCCTCACCCCGGAAATCCCGGATTTGTTCTTTGGTTTTCCGCAGCCGCAAGCGCAGCCGGAAACCAGTGTGCTGCCGCCGGAGGTGGCTGCGCCCAAGCCGGAAACCGCCCATTGCGCGCCCAAGCCGGCGGACACCAGACCGGCCGACACGAATTTTTACATCTGGAACGACAATGGCGACTCGCCGAAGGTGGAGGAGGATGAACTCAAGCGTCTGGCAACGCCCCCGACCGATTTCACCAGCCGTCGGGCAATGCCGAAGGATGTTGTCGCCCGCGCCGTGGCACTGCCCGGTGTGGCGGGCGCGCTCGTGGCGCTGCAGGACGGTTTGAAGGTGGCCAGCCAGGTGCCAGCGGATTTGAACGCCGACACGCTCGCCGCGTTTTTGCCGCAGATTTTTGAACGACTGGGCCAGAGCACCCGCGAGTTACGCATGGGCGCGCTGAACAACGTCAATTTCACCGTCGGCAACGTGCCCTGGAAAATTTACCGCGTGAACTCGGTCTATTTCGCCGCGTTCGGTCGCGCGGGCGAAGCGTTGCCCACGGCGCAACTGGCCACGCTGGCCTCCGAACTCGACCGCAAAAACCAATAATCATTTTATGGCCATCATCAACCAAGCTACCAAGGAGTTGCAGGTTAAAGTCGTCTATTACGGCCCGGCAATGGGCGGCAAGACAACCAACCTCGTCCAGGTCCACGACCACGTCCAAACCGCCGCGGGCAACAAGGGCAAACTCGTCTCGCTGGCGACCAGCTCCGACCGCACGCTGTTCTTCGATTTCCTGCCTATTGAGGCAATGACCATCAAGGGCTTCAAGACGAAATTCCAGCTTTACACCGTGCCCGGCCAGGTGATTTACAACACGACGCGGCAACTCGTGCTGCGCGGCGTGGACGGCATCGTGTTCGTCGCCGATTCACAGTATGAAAAAATGCCGGAGAACGTGGAGAGTTTCCAGAACCTCATGGATAATTTGAACACGCTCAAGCTCAACTTCGCGGACATTCCCTACGTGCTGCAGTATAACAAGCGCGATTTGCCGAACGCCGCGCCGGTGGAATACATGGAGTATCTGCTGAACAACCGCGAACTGCAGGTGCCGTCGTTCTCCGCCACGGCGCACAAATGTGAAGGCGTGTTTGAATCATTGAACATGATCACCCGCATGCTGCTGCAAAAATTCATCAACCAAAGCGTTCCGCAATACGCATGACATGGCCAACCTGCCCCAACTCGTCGAGCGCGATATTCGCCTGTTGGACGATACGCTCCGCGAATTCATCGCCCACACCGAGGCGACGACGGCGCTGATTATTGACAAGGGCGGTTTCCTCATCACGCATCAGGGCGATGCCGTGCAGTTTGATTTGACCACCATCGGCGCGCTCGCGTCCGGCGCATTCATGGCCAACCAGACCATCGCCGGCCTCGTCAACGAATCGAACTTCAACAGCATTTACCAGCAGGGCGAAAAATTCAGCCTGTTCGTCGTGAACGTGGATGAACACTGCATGCTGGTCGTCATTTTCAAAGCCGAGGTGGGGGTGGGGGTGGTGAAATACTACGCCGCCAACGCGGTAAAACGCCTCGCGCGCCGGCTCAAAACCGCGCGCGAGCGCAATCCCGACGGCGGACTCGACCTTTCCGTGCTCAACATGGCCGATCCGCAACAGCTCTTCCGGAAGAAAGAGGTGTGATTTGCAATCCTGGTCCTGCCCTCAATCTTGATCGCAATCCGTTTGCCGCGTCAGATTGGAATCAAGAACCGGATTGCGATTACGATTCAATTCACGGCAACAGTCCGTGGCTGCCGTCACAGAACGGCGCGCCTTCCGTGTGCTTGCAGCCGCACCAGGCGATGTTCCGGGGCTCGGTGATTTCGACCTTTTTCGGCGCGAAACCCGAGCCCTGGTGCGAGCCGTCGCAAAACGGCTGGCCTTTTGATTTTCCGCACGCGCACCACCAATACGTGCCGGGTTCCATTTTTTGAACAAAGGGAGATTTTTGCGCAATTGTTGGTTCCATAACGTGGCAACGATATTCCAATCCGCCAAAAACGCAACCACTTGGGTGGCGGCTCAAGAGACAGTCTCCGCGCGCTGTCCCTGCCAGCACCCGCAGCTCCGCAGCGGCACCCGCCGCCGCTGGCACCCCAAATAGGGGATTCCCCTATATCCATAGTCATTTGTCCCAAGCTGCAATCAGGTCGAGTACCAATTGTAACGATCGCGCAATTCCCTTAATTTGCTGCCATGCAAACAATATATGCGAAGTCTGATGCGGACAACCCCGCTGACGCGGTTCATGTCCGGTCGAACAGCATGGCCGCCCCGAATGGCAATGGCAATGGAAACGGCAACCGCGCGCTGGTGGACGCGCTGGTCGGTTCCCGGGTTTACCGGGAATACGAACACGCCTTCAGCGACATGACCGGGTTGCCGGTGGCGCTGCAACCGGTGGAAACCTGGCAGTTGCCGCACCACGGCAAGCGGAATGAAAACCCGTTCTGCGCGTTGTTGTCGCAGAAAAGCCGCGCTTGCGCCGCGTGTTTGCAGGTGCAGGAACGGCTTTGCGCCCGGGCGACGACCGAACCGCAGACGGTGGCCTGCGCCGTCGGACTTCACGACACGGCCGTGCCGGTGCGGTTGAGCGACCGCTTGATTGGCTTTCTCCAGACCGGACAATTGTTCCGGAAAAAGCCGACCGAAGCCCAGTTTGAGCGGACGGTGAAACTGGCGGAAAAATGGGGATTGGATGCAAGCCGCGAGGTCCTCCGCAAAGCCTACTTTGCCGGCAAAGTGGTTTCCCAGAAACAACATGAAGCCGCCGTCAAATTGTTGGCCATTTTTGCCCAGCACCTCGCCATATTGAGCAACCAGGTTTTCATCCAGCAGGAAAATGCCGAGCCGCCGGTCATCAAACGCGCCCGGGAATACATCCACGAGCACCAGGCCGAGGAGCTTTCGCTGAACCAGGTGGCCAGGGCGGTCAACATGAGCACGTTTTACTTTTGCAAAATGTTCAAGAAGGTCGCGGGCATCAATTTCACCGATTACGTCGCGCGGGTGCGCATCGAAAAATCGAAAAACCTGCTGCTCAACCCCAACCTGCGCGTGAGCGAAATCGCGTTTGAGGTCGGCTTTCAGTCGCTGACGCACTTCAACCGCGTGTTCAAGAAACTCCTCGGCCAATCGCCCACCGATTACCGGGCCCAATTGCTCACCCATTGATGGGAAACGTGATGGGTGAAGCGTGACGCGTGAAGCGTGACGGACGAAGGACAACGAAAAAGGATGGGCGCGCGCTACACTGGTCACCCGCCACCCGCCACCCGTCACTCGTTTGAGATTGGCAGCGGCGCGGGATTTCCCGATATTCCCTTTATTCTTGAAATGAAGGACTACCGAAAAATGTCCCGGGCCGGGCTGCTCGCCTGGATTGAGAAGTTCAAATCCAGGCACGCCACGCGAACGCGGGCGCAGCAGCAGCGGGCCGCCGCCGCGTTGCGCGACAGCGCGGAGCGGCTGCGCGCAATTCTGGAAACCGCGGTCGAAGGCATCATCACCATTGACGAGCGCGGTGCCATCGAGTCCTTTAATCCGGCGGCGGAAAAAATCTTCGGTTACCGGGCACGCGAAGTCATCGGCAAAAACGTCAGCGTCCTTATGCCTTCGCCGCATCACGAAGCCCACGATTCCTACCTCGCCAACTACCGCCGCACCGGCCACGCGAAAATCATCGGCATCGGACGCGAAACGGTCGGGCGGCGCAAAGACGGCGCGATTTTTCCCATGGACCTTTCCGTGAGCGAAGTGCGGCTGGCGGACCGGCGGATTTTCACCGGCTTCGTGCGCGACATCACCGAACGCAAACGGCTGGAAAGGGAAATCCTCGAAATCAGCGACCGCGAACGGCGCCGCATCGGCCACGATTTGCACGACGGCCTTTGCCAGCATCTGGCCGGCATCGAATTGATGAGCCAGGTGCTGGAACAAAAATTGACGCCGCAGTCCCGGGACGCCGCGAAGCGCGCCGGGCAAATCGCCAAAAACGTGCGCGCCGCCATCGGCCAGACCCGTTCGCTGGCCCGCGGCCTTTCGCCGGTCACGCTGGAATCGGAAGGACTCGCCTCCGCGCTCCACGAACTGGCGGTGAACACGGAAAAATTGTTCAACGTGAAATGCCGTTTCGATGGCGACCCGCGGGTTTCGGTCCATGACCACGCCATCGCCACGCACCTGTTCCGTCTGGCGCAGGAGGCCGTGTCCAACGCCATCAAACACGGCAAGGCCCGGCGGATTTCCATTCATCTCAAGGCCGGTCCCGGGCGCATCCATCTGGCGGTGAACGACAACGGCCGGGGGTTTCCAAGGAAAAGCCCGAAATCCACCGGCATGGGTCTGCGCATCATGCAATCCCGCATGGGAATGATCGGCGGCACCCTGGCCATCGAACGGAATGCCGGCGGCGGCGCCAGCGTCATCTGCTCGGCCCCGTACAACTCAACGCCACCGTCGAACCACTCCGTCTTGAAAAAATGAGCGACAAAAAACCAACGTTGCGCGGCGATCACCCTGGAGTGCGGCGACGTGTCGCCGCTTTTCAAAGCACGGACATGTCCGCGCACTCCCAAAACATATCCAGCCATGCCCGCCAAAATTAAAATTCCCGCAAAGTGCGTGCTCATCGTGGACGATCATCCGATGATGCGCACCGGACTGGCGCAATTGATTGGCAACGAACCCGGCCTGGAGGTCTGCGCCGAGGCGGACAACGCCAGCCAGGCGCTCGATGCCGTCGCCCGGCAGCCATTCGATTTGATCCTGCTCGACATTTCGCTGCCCGACAAAAACGGACTGGAACTCATCAAGGACATTCAGACGTTGAAACCGGGGCTGCCGATTCTGGTTGTCTCGATGCACGACGAACTGCTCTACGCCGAGCGCGTGCTGCGGGCGGGCGGGCGCGGCTACATCATGAAACAGGAGGGCGGCAAGAAATTTTTAGAGGCCATCCATCATGTGCTCGCCGGCCAGGTTTATGTGAGTGAAAAAATGTCCGCGCGCATTCTGGAGAACTTTTCCGGCCGCCGCGCCGGGGCGTCGGCTTCGCCCGTCGAGCGCCTGACCGACCGCGAGTTTGAGGTTTTTCAATTGATTGGGCAGGGCAGGGGCACGCGCGACATCGCCCGGCGCCTGCGGTTGAGCGTGAAGACCGTCGAGGTGCACCGGGCGCACATCAAGGGAAAGCTGAAATTAGAAACGGCGACCGACCTCGTCAGCCACGCCATCCGCTGGGTGGAAACGGAACAAAAGGGCTGACGTAATCGGGGCGTTGGATTTAACCGCAAAGACGCGAAGACATAAATTTCGGAGGGTGAATCGCTGATGAGCAGTCAAATCGCGCGGATGCCTTCCTCGGTGGTGATGGCGCGATAAATCTTTTCTGCCGGGGCGGCGATGCCGATGCGATGGATGAGGTCGGTGGGCATGATTTGGTTTTAGGCTTTCCCCGTGGCCGCAAGTGCGGCAACACGAAATACTCGCATCCCTTCGCGGAGCTTCGGCTTCCCAGCCGGCCACAAAATCCCTGCCGGTTCTCCAACCTTTGCCTTCTCTACTTTTTGATCTTTCACCTGAATCGATTCGACTGCCGCTTCTTCAAATTCAATTGGAAATTCAACGACTACCCGGTCGCCTACTTGTAATTCTCCATGCTCGATAATTACCCCGAACTTGTCTGTCCACGTTTTCGCTATCGTGCCCAGATACTCGTAATGCTGCGGGACAGCCTCAATGCGCCCTGTGCGATAAAAAACTGGCTTCACGTCTTCACTACGCCAACCAAGCTTTTGAAAATTCCTGACAATCCGATATAAATCCCACGCCGTCATCAATCCAAGCGTTCGTTCCAACGCAGCATCAATTAGTTCTCGGCGGAACGGCAGGGTGTTTTCCCGATCTAGAGGGGGAAGGTGACGTTGATGGTTAACAATCGAAAGGCCGACGATGTCTGTCCGCTTCAATTCTCTCATCCGAATTGCGGCGTGCTTCTCCGCCTGCAAGGCTTCGTCGTCGCTGGGAAACCCACCAACACCTTTCACGTCCACAATCAGGGTCGGGCTTTGATCTTGAATCTGTAAATCTTCGCGACGGCTCTTGCCTTCCTTGTCTCTTTCTTCATCCACATCGACAACTTTTGAAAACCCAAGCAAAGCAAGAGCCTTCTTCACTGCCTCGACGAGTTCGGTATCCGTGCCTGTGAGGAGGTCGTGCAGCCAACCGTTTGCCGATCTCTCGGCCTGAAGCTTCTTTTCCAATTCCGCAACCTCGGCTCGTGCTCGCTGTTCAGCTGCGCCCTGCTCGACTTTTAATTGCATCACGCTTGGCAATTCGTATTCCGGGCGATGAGCCCAAAGCCCCTTTTGAATATGTGGAAACAAATGCGGAGCTAGCGAGATCAACAATGACGATCTCCTGCTCAGTATAGTTCGGTGCGGAAAACTTTACGATCACCGGCATGTAGTTGCTACTTTTACCAACTTTGTAAGGTCGTCCAAAAGTTCCTTTCGTCACATTCCAACCGGACTTCGCCAGTTGTTCGGTAACTTCATCTTCGAGATCTAAAACAAGAATTTTGGGCTTAGGATATTTGACTGTATCGGCGGCATCAGCTTTCGTTACCGTGCTGGATGCCGGTTCACTTTCTTTTGGTTTCTTTTTGAACATCGACCTTTTCCGCTACTTGTGAGCCGCCGTCGTAAACAAGAATTTCATTTCTTCCTCTGAGCCTTCGCGGCGACTTTCAGGCGCAACGCATTCAGCCGGATGAAGCCGGTGGCGTCGTCCTGGTTGTACGCTTTCGTGGAGTCCGCTTCCATCGTCGCAATGTGCGGGTTGTAGAGGCTTACCAGGGATTTGCGGCCGGCGACCATGATGTTGCCTTTGTAAAGTTTTACCCGCACGGTGCCGGTCACGTTCTTCTGGCTCTCGGTCACAAATGCCTGCAACGCAAGCCGTTCCGGCGCGAACCAGTAGCCGTAATACACCAGTTCCGCATACCGCGGAACCAACGAGTCCCGCAAATGCATGACTTCCCGGTCCATTGTGAGGCTTTCCATCTGCCGGTGCGCAAAGTGCAAAATCGCGCCGCCGGGCGTTTCATACACGCCCCGTGATTTCATGCCCACATACCGGTTCTCCACCATGTCAACCCGCCCGACACCGTGTTTGCCGCCGAGCTTGTTCAGCGTCTTCATCACGCCGAGCGGATTCAATTTCTTTCCGTTCACCGCCACGCAATTGCCTTTCTTGAAGTCGAGCGTCACGAATTCCGGCTTGTTCGGCGCGTCTTCAGGGAACACCGATAGCGTGGTGAACGAGCCGCGATACTTTTTGTCACTGGCGTCCAGCCACGGGTCTTCGAGGATGCCCGCCTCGTAGGAAATGTGCAGCAGGTTCCGGTCGCTGGAGAACGGTTTCTTCGCGCTGGCCTGGACGGGGATTTTTCTCCTTTGGCAATACGCAATCATCTCCTGCCGCCCGGGAAACTGGCTGCGATACCGCGCATCCCGCCACGGCGCGATGACCCGCAGGTCCGGCGCGAGCGAGGCGGCGGTGAGTTCAAACCGCACCTGGTCGTTGCCCTTGCCGGTGGCGCCGTGGGCGATGGCGTCGGCCTTTTCGCGGCGGGCGACCTCGATCATGCCCTTGGCGATGAGCGGCCGGGCGATGCTGGTGCCGAGGAAATACTGGCCTTCGTAAATCGCGCCCGCCTGCATCATCGGGTAGATGAAGTCGCGCGCGAATTCCTCCTGCAAATCACCGATGTAGATTTTGGACGCGCCGGTTTTCTTCGCCTTGGCGTCGAGGCCGCGCAATTCCTCCTCCTGCCCGATGTTGGCGCAGAAGGCGATCATTTCGGCGTCGTAGGTTTCTTTGAGCCACGAAAGCAGCACCGAGGTGTCGAGGCCGCCCGAATAGGCTAAAACGATTTTCATTAGGGCAGATTAAACAGTCCGGGCAGTGAGCAAAAGCAAAATGCGAAACCTCAAACATCGCCGGCCACTTGGCGCGGCGGAGTGCAACGGAGACGGCTCGTCCTCGAAACGATTCATAAAAACCGGGGACGAGGACGAGCAGGAGGACGAAGCCACATCGAGTGGCCAGGGACGCAAAGCGGAAATGAATTGAAATTCAAATCAGCCGGCTTTCAAGAATTATTGCGGTCGCGTGGCAGGCGGAAGCCAATTCAAGTGCCAGTAACATTGCCAGAGATTTTCGAGTTTCACCAACTCCACGTGGCCGTCGGCCATTCCGATGTTTATGGCGCCGGGCAGTCGCTGGCTGGTATCAAAAGCGCGCGGTGCACCGGCAGGATCGCCGGCGGCGTGCCGCATAATGGTGCATCGTGGCATTCCCGTATCCATGAATGTGCCATTATAAAGGTCGTTGGAGGGTGGATCGGTTTCCAGCGGCCACAGATCCACCCACATCGCATCGCAAAAAACAGGCGTTTGCGACGTCTTTTGAATCATGGATTGTTTGCTCATCATGAATTCTGGATGTGCCGCCCCGCCGTACGTTGGCTGGTCATAAAGCCAGCCGTTCAAAGCGTAACTGCCGATGTAGATGTTTGTGCCATCGCCCCAGGCCCAGGTGATGTCCGCCGAGCCGGTGCCGCCTCCAGCCCAAGCCGGCGGCGGTTCATGGGTCAAAGGACAAATCAAAATCCCTTTTTGATTTCCATAATAGCCCATGCCGATCCAGAGTGCGGAGGGAGCGATGGGATAATAGTAGGCTGCGTGAGAACCGCTGTCCGTGGCATATGCGAAACTGGCAAGGGTCAACTGCCGCACGTTGTTCAGGCACTGAACTTGTTGGGCCTTCCTTTTGGCCGAGGACAACACGGGCAACAGCATCACGGCAAGGATGCCAATGATGGCAATGACCACGAGCAGTTCGATCAAGGTGAATCCGGCGCGACGGGATTTTGCCGCATGAAAATTTTCCTTTGGTGAATGATCAGGATGCCGAATCGCTTGAAGACTGACTGGATGCGCGACCGGCATGATTTTCATTTACGGTGACGGCGGGGTCGGCATGGCGCCGGTGCAGTCCGCCGAAGTCCGTTCCCGCATCCATAGCCAGTCCCGGTAATCCGCTGAATTATCAATTGCAACTCCGTTGCTGCCCTTTTCACTGCTGCTCAACCACCGGTGGGTTTCAGAATGTCCGTCTGCAAAGGCAAAGCTGCAACCTCCGTTGTGAGCGGTGCCGGGAGAGTCATACCATACCGGTTGCTCCATTCCAAAACACAAAGCCGCGTCATTGAGGCTTTTGACGTCTTCATCCACCAGCACCCAGAGCATGGAGGGTCCGGGAGCGCCGGTGTCGGTGGCTTTGCCGAAGGTGCGCCACGGCGAGTTCCGGCGATGAGTGTATTGGTTGTTCAACCACGGGCCGTTGACCGACAGGTTCGGAACCCCGCTGTGGCTGTCCAGCCCCGGACCGTCGGCATCATAACCGGGGTCAATGGTGCCCACCGCATTGTTCATCGAAAAAGTTCTTGCGGCGGGGACAATCTGGCCAGTGAGCGACGGGTCGGTTCCCTGATACATGCCCTGGCGTGTGTCCGACGGGCATCGGAACAAGGCAAAGTTCCCGCCAAGATACGTTATCAACAACGAACGTGTTGGGTCTTTGATCAGGTCAGGATTGAATTCGTCCGCGCCACCGATTCCCGCCGCGCCGGCGCACCAATTGTAGCCGGCATTGGTAGTGCCGCCGTCGGGGTTGGGCGGGAAAAATTCGTTGTTCTCGCTCGTGTAAAGGATCATGGCGGTCATCATTTGTTTGCCCTGGTTCAGGCAGGTGATGCCTTGCGCCCTTTCCTTGGCTCTGGACAAGACCGGCAGCAGCATGGCTGCCAGGATCCCAATGATGGCGATGACCACCAGCAGTTCAAGCAAGGTGAAGGCGGGATGAAAGTTGCGGGACGAAAGTCGAGGGTTCAAAAATGCTTTACTCCCGACTTTTGGCTTCCAACGTTCGACGAATTGGCTGTCCGGTTTCATTGATTTCCCGATTATATTAACAACGCCCGCGGAAAAACGTTACAAACTAAATGAAAATTTATAGCCCGCGGTTCACGCCGTCTGTTGGAACGACGCGCCAGACAATGATTTTTGTCCATGATCTTCAATACCATATGTCCGCCAAACACCAAAAGGGGACAATTTATTTTGCCTTTTCGGTCGTTACATCCCGCCATCGTAAAACCACTGATGTTCTGGATTGTCGCAGCGGATGGACAACTGCCATTTTCTGATCGTGCCATCTTTCAATCGCATTTCGTAAGGCACAAACACACTCGAAGCTTCAAAGTCGCCTTTCGTGGACCTGAATTGGCTGCGAAGATTGGGTTGTAATGCAATCAACTTGGCAATGCTGATCCTGGCTTTGAACGGTTTGCCGATGCTGACGATTTCCAAGCCGCCATAGCGCTGCTTGAAAGAATCCGGGAACGCGGCAACGGAATTTTTGTTGCGCGGATCGGATTGCCAAAACTTGGCGGCCCCCGTCCAATCTTCCTGTCCGCAGGCGCTAAAAAATGTCTTGGCCACCTCCACCGGAGTCGCGCCCGCCTGCCTTTGATAACTCGCGTTGTCGCTGTCGGTCAATTCGGTCGTCAAAGAAAAAACTGAATCGTTCGCCCGGTAATGATGAATGATAATGGGTGTGGTTGTTCCCGCCGCCAAAATCACCGCCGCTGCCGCGACTGCCGTTGTTTTCATTTTTGTCCATGCCATAATTTTCAATGCTCCTTTGATGAGGGTTAGGGTTGAGGTCGAAGCCGTTGCGCCGTTCACGAGCGCCACGGCGGTCGCAGACTTTGCGAGCGCCGCAGGCGCAATCAGGATGGAATTGGCCGAAATCGTCCCCGCAATGGCCGCCGTCGTCGAATCCACGCCGCGCTTGAGGAAAAATTGCCGCAGCTTCTCCAATGCGCGGCTCACCCGCATTTTCGCTGCGTCTTCGCTCGCGCCGAGTGCCGCGCCGACTTCACCCATGCTTTTGTTTTCAAAGAACCGCAGTACGACGGCGTTGTGGTCCTTTTCGCCAAGTTGACCCAGCGCGTCGTCCAGCAGCGGCGCGATTTGCGTCCAGACTACCGGGCTGGGTTCGTTCAAAACGGAATGCATGTGCGCCTCCTGTTCCCGCCACTGCCGGCGGCGTTGAATTTTCAACGCATCCGCGCTCGCATATCGCGCCGTGCGGCAAAGCCAGCCAGCGATGACGGTTTTGTCGCCGAGGGATTTCGCCTTGCGCGCCAGAATGATGAAGACGGCCTGCGTGACTTCCCCGGCCAGATGCGGATCGCGGAGTTGCCGCATCGCCACGGAATAAACCAGGTTGACGTGCCGCGAGACCAGCGTGGCAAAGGCTTCTTCGGAATTGCGCCGGGCGTATTCCCGCACCAGCGCCATGTCGTCATTCGTCATTCCACTGGTATATGGACACTGGGGCGAAAAAGGTAACAAATTATTTCGCCTTTTCGACCACGAGCATTTCGAGGGGCATATTGGTGGGCACCAGTTCGAGGCCAGCTTCTTCCAACTCTTGTTTTAACGCCTCTTGCCTCTGTTGTGGGTGTTGCCATTGGAATGTGAAGTCATAACGCCCGGACAAATCGGGCGGCGCAAGAACAGGTTTGCGAAAAACTCCTTCCAAAAATCGCGTCGTGTCCGAAATTGGTTGATCGAATGCGGCCCACATATTGTTTTCTTGTTTGTGATTCATTTTGGTTCCCTTTTTACTCACATGAAGTGCAAGCCGTGCGGGATCTTTGACGTTCAATAGAAAAACGTCTGTTTGCCGGATTTCTTTTCGGGCTTCAAAACCGGTCGTCCGGCTGATGGCCTGTTGCAGTTTTTCTGTGGGGTGGTTGGGCAAAGTAAACATGAGATCGTATCTGCTCTGTGGCGCGTCGGGTGGTAGGATCATTCGTTCCCGGCCGAAGACTTGGTATCCATCTGAATTGGTGAACGCATATGCAACTTGGAGCAATCCCTTGAAGTCCATGTTGTGAGCGATCCACTTTTCGCGGTCCGTCATAGCAGTATGGTCGAAATAGTGTGTCGGCCTGATGATTATAACGGGAGGGGCCTTTTTCAAGTTCTCGAGTTTCATCTCCCACAGCGATTCATCAACGGAAGGAGATTCGACCTCCTTGATAACGACCGAAGTTGTTCCCGCCGCCAGCAACACGCCCACGCCCACCACGATTGCTGTTTGTACTTTTGTCCATGCCATGATTTTCAACACTCCTTTCACGAGGGTTAAGCTTGAACCGCCTGCCGCCGCGCCCTTTGCCAGCGCAACGACGGAAATTGTTTTTGCCAATCCAATCGGCGCGGCTTGCACCGAGTTTGCCGAAACCGCCCCGGCGATTGCCAAGCCGGAAAGCGTCACACCGCGTTTAGTGAAAAATTTCCGCAGCCTTTCCAGCGCGCGACTCACGCGCATCTTCGCCGCGTCCTCGCTCGCACCCAAAGCCACGCCGACGTCGCCCAAACTTTTGTTCACGAAATACCGCAGCACGATGGCGTTGCGGTCCTTCTCACCAAGCCGCTCCATCGCGGCATCCAGCAACGGCGCGATTTGCGGCCAGATTTCCGGTTCCGGTTCGTTCAAAAGCGATTGCATATACGCCTCCTGTTCGCGTTTTTGCCGGCGGATTTCGCCGCGCAGAAAATTCGCCGCTGTCAACCGCGCGGTTTGATACAACCAGCCGGAAAGCACGGTGGTTGCGACGCCTCGTCGCATCGTTGGCCTGGCCAAACTCCGCGCCTTCCTGGCCAGAATGATGAAGACCGCCTGGGTGATTTCCTCGGCGGCGTGCGCGTTGCCGACGCTGCGCAGCGCGGTGGAATAGACGAGGTTGACATATTTCTCCACCAACGACGCGAAAGCCGCTTCGGAGCCGGTTTCGGCGTATTCCCGCAACAACGCGATGTCGTCCATTTCCGGCATTTGCCCATTAATGTCCGCCGAAACGGGAAAAGGAACAGATTATTTTTGTAGCGGCGCTCCATGAGCGTCGCACGACGAATTGGCGGCGGGACCGGATTTATACCATTTCTGAATGACAACCGGAACAAACCTCGGTAGGGCGGGCAGTCCCCTGCCCGCCGCTCGTCCGCACAACGATTGCGGCGCGCACGGAGTGACGCGCCCTACCAATATGCCGATTCTCCGGTATTACTCGAAATCCATCTCGTAGCTGTAAACGTTGCCGGCGAGCTGGCTGCGAATCTTGCAATTGGACTTGTTGATGACCGCCTGCATCGGTTTGTTTTCCGTGAGCACCTCGGCGGTGAAGCCGCGGATGCCGTTGCGCCGCGCGATGCGCATCAGATGTTTCAACTGGAACGTGCCGATGCCGTGGTTCTGCCAGTCGTCGCCCACCACGAACGCCACTTCCGCCAGGTTCGTTTTCGGGTCGAGGTAGTAGCTGCCGACGGCGATGATTTCCTCGCCGTAAGCCTCCGGCAACGTGCCGACGATGGTCACGTCGTTGCGATGGTCAATATAGACAAAGTCCTGAATCTGATGCCGCGAGATCCGTGTCTGGTGGCTCATGAACCGGTAATAAATCGTGGCCTCGGAAAGTTTGTAGAACAGGTCGCGCATCCGTGGTTCGTCGGTCGGATGGATGGGGCGGAAATTGAGCTGCGTGCCGTCGTTAAGCAAATAGGTCGTGCGCAGTTCCTTTGGACCCACGAGAATTTTGCCTTCCTTGTCCGACATCTCGGCGGAAAGATATTTCGCGGCGATGGCCTCGCGCAGCAGGTCGGCGCGATATTTCGGGTGCGCGATGCTGATGAGCGCCAGCGCGCGTTCCTGGATGCTCTTGCCGTGCAGATAGGCCGCGCCGAATTCGGTCACGACATACTGCACGCCCGCGCGGGTGGTGACAACGCCGGCGCCGGGACTCAAATGCGTCACAATGCGCGAAATGGCGCCGCCCTTGGCCGTCGAAGGCAGCGCGATGATGGCCTTGCCGCCCCGCGACTTCGCCGCGCCGCGGTTGAAATCCACCTGCCCGCCCACGCCGGAGAAAAACTTCGAGCCGATGGAGTCGGCGCAGACCTGGCCGGTCAGGTCAATTTCCAGCGCCGTGTTGACCGCCACCATCTTGTGTTGCTGGCGGATGATGGAAGGGTCGTTGACATATTCGGTCGGGTGAAAGGAGAACAACGGGTTGTTGTCCACGTAATCGTAAATTTTCCTCGTGCCGAGGCAGAAGCTGGCGACGATCTTGCCGTGGTCAATCGTCTTGCGGTTGCCGGTGATGGCGCCGCACTCGATCAGCTCGATGATGTTGTCAGTGACCATTTCGGTGTGGACGCCGAGGTCTTTTTTGCCCTTCAAAAAGCCGAACATCGCCTGCGGGATGCGGCCGATGCCGAACTCGATGGTCGAGCCGTCCTCCACGAGCGCCGCGATGTATTCGGCAATCTGCCGGGTCGTCTCGGTCACTTCAGGCGCCGGCACTTCCAGAATCGGCGCGTCGGACGGCACCAGCACGTCAATGTCATTTACGTGGATGAAGCAGTCGCCCAGCGTGCGCGGCATTCTGGGATTCACCTGCGCGATGACGAGCGAGGCGTTTTCGGTGGCGCTTTTGACAATGTCCACCGACACGCCGAGGCTGCACATGCCGTATTGGTCCGGCGGCGTGACATGAATGAGCGCCACGTCCAGCGGGAGCTGGCCGGAATCGAACAGACGCGGGATGTCCGACAGGTGAATGGGCGTGTAATCGCCCAAACCTTCCTGGATGATGTCGCGCACGTTTTCGGCGATGAAAAAACTGTTCACGCGGAAATACTGCGCCAGTTCCCGGTGCGCGTAGGGCGCGTCGCCGAAGGTGAGCAGGTGGACGATTTCCGTGTCCGGCAGTTCGGTGGCGCGTTTGCTCAACGCGCTCACCAGTTCGAGCGGTTCGGCCGTGCCGGTGCCGATGAAGATGCGCTGCCCGGGCCGGATTTTTTTCACCGCTTCCATCGCTGTGAGCAGTTGCGACTTGCAACTCTCCTGCCAGTTCGGGTCGTAGGTAATCGGTTTGCTCATGTCAGTCAAAAGGTTTGGGAACATTCAACATCCAACATCGAACGTCCAACATCCAATGAAGGAGCCAAACGATGAACCTGGGATGTTCGATGTTGAATGTTGGTTGTTGGATGTTTCATTTTTACCTGTGGAGGTCTTTTCAATGAGAAGCGGGAATGTTGGTTGAAAGCGTCATGCGGGCGTCGGCCACGTAGGCCTGCACGCCGACCGGCCCGACGATGAATGGATTGATGTCCAGCTCGAGGATTTCCGGATAATCCGTGGCGAGCTGGCTGATGCGTTGCAACGCGCCGGCGATGGCGTCCAAATCAACCGGCGCCTGGCCGCGAGCGCCCTGAAGCAGCGCGTAGGAACGCGTGCCCTTCAACATCTGCATCGCCTCCTCCGCCGTGATGGGCGCAAGGTGGAAGGTCACGTCCTTCATCACCTCGACGAAAATGCCGCCGAGACCGAACATCAGCATCGGACCGAACTGCGGGTCGCGCGTCATGCCCAGAATCACCTCGCGTCCGCGCTGGCCCATTTTCTCGACGTAAGCGCCGCGCAAATGCGCGTTGGGGGCGCGTTTCTGGATGCGCAGCATCATCAGATCAAACGCGTCGCGCACCTGCTCGGCGTTGGCGAGGTTGATGCGCACGCCGCCGAAATCGGATTTGTGGATGATGTCCGGCGAGGAAATTTTCAGCACGACCGGATAGACGAGGTGGTCGGCGATTTCCACCGCTTCGTCGCCGGTCCGGGCCAGTTGGCCGCCCAGGATGTTGAAATCGTAGGCGCGCAAAATTTCCTTCGCCTCGACTTCGCCCACCTGGGCCATGCCGCTGCGCGCCTGCAGGTTGAGGATGCGGTCCACGCGCCGATGATTGACCGGAAAACGCGTGACGATGCGGGGCGGCCGGCGTTTCCAGGCCGCGTAATCGCACATCGCCCGTAGCGCCGTCACCGCGCGGTCCGGCGAAGGATAATTCGGAATGCCCACGGCCATCAGTTTTTCCTTGGCGCCGGCGACTTCCGTGCCGCCCATGAACGACGCCAGCACCGGCTTTTTACCCTTGTGGGCCACGGCGAGTTTCTCCGCCAGCTCCAGCGGACGCGTCATGTTCTGCGGCGTCACCACCACGATGATCGCGTCAATTTTTTCGTCGTCCTGAAGCAGTTCAAATGCCTTCGCGTAGCGCTCGGGATCGGCGTCGCCAATCACGTCAATCGGATTGCCGAAGGCCGCCGACGCCGGCAGGAAGGCGCGGAGCCTGGCGTCGGTTGCCGGCGTCGGTGAAACCATTTTCAAACCCAGCGACTCGGCCGCGTCCGCCGCCATGATGCCGGGACCACCGGCATTGGTGATGATGGCCACGCGCTCGCCGTTGGGCAGCGGCTGCATGGCGAACGCCATGGAATAATCAAAGAGCGCTTCAAAATTTTCAGCGCGGATGACGCCGGCGCGCTTGAACGCCGCGCCGTAGGCGATGTCCGCGCCCGCCAGACTGCCGGTGTGCGACGACGCGGCCTTCGCGCCCGCCTGCGTGATGCCGACCTTCAGAATCACGACCGGTTTGATGGAAGCGGCCTGTTCCGCGATGCGCAGGAACTTGTTGCCTTCCTTGATGCTTTCCAGATAACCCGCGATGACCTTTGTTCCCTTGTCTTCCGCCAGCGCCTGGATGAAATCCACTTCGTTGAGGTCGGCCTTGTTGCCGAAGCTGATGACCTTGTTCAGGCCGAGTTTCTGGTCGAGCGCCCAGTCGAGAATGGCCCCGCACAACGCGCCCGATTGCGAGATGATGGAAATTTTTCCGGGCGGCGGGGCGGATGGCCCGAACGAGGCGTTCATCTGGTGATCGGTGTTGAGCACGCCCAGGCAATTCGGCCCGACCATCCGCACGCCGCTCTGCCGGCAGATGGCGACGAGTTCCTCTTCGGCCCTGGCGCCCTCGGCGCCGATTTCACGATAGCCGGCGGTGATGAGGATGACCGATTTGGCACCGGCGTTAATCAAGCTTTGGAGGGCGTCCTTCACGTATTTGCCCCCCACCGCGATGACGCCGAGGTTAACCTGGCCCCGGTAATCGGCGAGCGACTGGTAGCATTTGAGACCGAGGATTTCCCCGGCCTCCGGGTTGACGGGAACAATCGTTCCTTTGAACCCGCCGTTCACGAGATTGGACAGCACGGCGTAACCCACCTTGCCGGGCTTCCGCGATGCGCCGATGACGGCCACGGCCTTGGGATATAATAGCGTCTCCAGCATAACAATTTTCGTCGCACAGAAAATCCACGTTTTTCAGGCGGAACACTCGCCAAATGTTGTTAAAGACTTTCCGTTTTTTGTAAAGGTGATTCGGACAACCCTGTCGCGCCGATGGCGTTGATCACGAATTCGCGATTGGCCTTGCCAGTAGTGTCCGAATTAGGTGGCGGCGGTGCTGCCGCACCGCCGTGCGCCGCAGCAGCGGCGCACCCACCAATTTCAAGTAAGGACACCACCGCCTTGCCGGAACGGGTGAATGGGTGTTTGTTGATTGCCATGATGCCCAAATAAACCTGGCTGTTATATTGGCTGCCAGTCCTTTCGCGGCGGTCTTTGGCAAAAAACGACATTGCTTTTCGGGCCGGGGACGGGCAAATTCCCCTGCTTCAGAGTCGGGGCGTAGCGTAGCCTGGTAGCGCGCTTGTTTCGGGTACAAGAGGTCGTGAGTTCGAATCTCACCGCCCCGACCATTTTTCAAATGAAAAATGAGGTATTGACGAAAATCTATCCATAGTCTATCATGTGGATAGATGAAAGCAGAAGCGTCAAATGCCGTTAAGGAGTTCAAGAAAAACGGAATCTCCGTCCGTATTCGCCCCACAATCAAAAATGGCGTCACCCGTTTTGTGCTGGATTACCGCGCAAATGGGCAGCGCAAATTGGTGTGGCGCTCAACGATGGCTGAGGCCCGCAAAGCTGCTGACGCCGCCGTTGACAAGATCACTGAAGGCCAGTCCGAAGTCCTCAATCTCAAATCTGCCGATGCTCACGCCATCATCCGTGCCCGCGCCTTTATCAAGGGCAAGGACGGTGAGACGACGATAGATAAAGAGATAGACGAGCTGGTCGGGCAAATTTGTGAAATCATCCGAATGTTGGGGGGGCGGGCAACTCCGCTGGAAGTCACCCGCTTCTGGTTGAAAAGCAATGCCGTGGAATTGCCCCGCGTCACAGTGGCCGCTGCCGTCGAGCAGATGAAGAAACAGGCCGAGACGGATGGAAAATCCGACTTGCGCCGAAAACAGTTGGCAAACGTGCTGGATCGGTTCGCGGAAAATTTCAATCAGGAAGTCCATACGCTTACGCCGAAATTGATTGCGGACCATTTGACCGCGCTCGCATTGGCCGAGCGGACACGCCGGAACCACCGCGATGTCATCGGATTCTTCAACCGCTGGCTGGTCCTGCGCGGCTATCTGGCAAAAGGCACGGACTGGCTGGAAGGCGTCCAAAAATATACGGCGCGCAAGTTGGGTCAAATTACCACCTACACCGCCGACGAAATGCAGCGGTTGATTGCCGCTGCCGATGACAAGATTTTACCCATGATTGTCATTGGCGGATTCGCCGGCCTGCGACACGCCGAAATTGCGCGGCTGGAATGGCAGGACATTGACATGGAAGAAGGGTTTATCGAGGTCAAGGCGGAGAACGCCAAAACGGACACGCGCCGGATTGTGCCGCTTAAAGACAACCTGAAAGCTTTTTTGAAACCGCTGGTGAAAAAAAGCGGGAAAGTCGTTTCCGTGGTGAATACGACGAAACAGCTTTTGAAAACGGCGGCTGACACCGGCGACGCGGAGAACGAAATCGAGGCGATGGAGTGGAAACATAACGCGCTCCGGCACACTTACATTTCCGCTCGCGTGGCTGAATCAGGCGACGTGCCTCGCGTGGCCGACGAAGCGGGCAACAGCCCGCAAGTTATCCGCACGAATTATTTGAAGCGGATGCGCCCGGCGGCGGCGACGGAGTGGTTTGCCATTCAGCCGGAACCAAAGGCCGGCAAAAAATTAAAATGAAAAAGCCATCACCGAGCAGCAACGATTCCGGCGAAAAAGTTTCCGCCGAAGAATTGGAGGAATTTAAGCGCAAGGGCATCGAGCACATGAAGCGAGCGTGGACGTGGTGGGAGCGCCAGGATGAACCAGTGATGAAATTTATCCGGTGTTCTTGTGATGTTTTACAAAAGGTGCCGGGCTGTGAGTTTTCTGGCATCCCGGATGTTTTTTGGAGCAAAGCATTTACGGAGCTTTACTTTGATTGTCTGGCGGATTGTGCCGCTGAAAATCCAGATGCTGCGGAGCGACTTCATTATGTTGCGGAAATTGCGGTGGCAGCTTTGAACAAAGCCGCGTATAAAACTCCAAGACAATTTCAGCCAATTGCGACGGAAGATTTTCTTTGGCCTGGTTTTATCAGCAGGCATCCCGATGTTGCAAAATCGAGCAAGGAATTGATGGATGAAATCCGGCTTGGGGAAAAATCCTCAATTAACACGACGGGAAAAACATTCTCGGTGAATACGGTTGAAACACGGATGGCTTGGGAGCTTTGGGATCAGATTGATTTTCTCCGCCGGGGCGAAAATAGTCTTCGCCCCGCACGAATCGGATTTGATGCTTTCCAGCCAGAGGCGCAGACATTGCAGCCGCTCACCAGAGAGAACCACCGCGATTGGTGGAAAGTTGGGGAGAAATTATTTATCAAGACTTTGGGCGAAGATTTTGAAAATCGGAAAACTTTTGCGCATTATTGGAAAAACGCTGCATACAAGGACGAGCCAAACGCCCGCGCTTTGATCCGGCGGGACATCAAGAAAAAGCTCCGGCAAGGCTTCCACAGCATTGCAGCCAAAACTTACGCCATAAGAAAACCCATTACGATTCAAGATGAAAAAGCCAAAGTCAAAAAACAAGACCGCGCCCTGGCACACATTCCCGCAAAACATTAAGGAATGGACCGACGAAGACCATGCGCTCGGCTGGCTGGTGCGCGGACTGCGATTTACCCCGCGTTCCCCTTCACAACCACATCTGAACATATTTGCCTTCCCGGCATTATACGTTCCGTCAATGGATCGGTTCTTCAAATGGTTTGCCGGCGAGATTTCAGAAAAGGACAATCAGGATGCTGCCGAAAGACTTTATTATTTGGCCCTGTTTTCCGTGAGAAATTTGCTGGCAGCATGTGAGGCCCGGCCCGATCTCTATCGGCCGATTGCAAAGCATCAATTATTCTGGCCCAGCATGACCGGCTGGGGCGCGGATGTTCAGCGGACGAACAAGGAATTGATGGTTGCCCTGAATTTGGGTGATGCCGCGCCATTGAATACCGCCCGGCATGGTCGCAAGTCATTCTCAACTTTAGAAAACACCGCAACCAGCATTGCCTGCAAGCTTTGGGGTGCGGTTGAATTTCACCGCCGCGATGCCTTGGATGAGCGGGAAGTATTCGGCGGCGAACCGGTTTGTTCGCTGATCATGCCTTGTTTGCCTGGGTTCGGCGATGCTCGCAAATTGGGTTTAACCGATGAAGATGTTAAAAAGCTGTGGACGCTTCAGCCGTTATCCCGACGAAACTATTTGGAATGGTGGAAGCTGGGCGAGCCGATCTTTATCCATCTTTACGGGAAAGATTTTGAGAACCACAAAGAATTTTCCGGCCACTGGAAAAGTCCAGCTTTCAAGCACGATCCCAAAGCAAGGGCACAAATCAGGAGTTTGATAAAAAAACAAATCAAGCAAGCCTTCCGCAGCATCGCGCCAAAATCTTCCGCCGTGGAATAAATCGCGGTCTATTATACCCCATGAAGTTTTTTTAGGTCGGCCTAATGTTGTCAACGTGCGGGGCAACGCAACTAAACCAGTTGACTCTGCACAGTTGATACCATGAGTGAATTAACATCGCAGACCGAGAAACAAAGCCCGATGGGGGCACGCTACGTTGATGCAGAAAAACTGCTCGAAATCCTTTTCGATGAAGCGAGCCGTCCCAGCCTCCGCTGGATTCGAGACCAGCAAAAAGCCAGGCGGCTGCCTTTTGCAAAAATTGGCCGTTTAGTTTTTTTTGATCCCGTCGCCTGTAAAGCCGCCCTCGACGCCAAATCTGCCGGACGGAGATAATTTCGCCGCAATCTCACTTTCGCCGAGATCAACGGATGAAAATATCCCCTTTAGAACGGGCGCGCCGATATATTGCCAAGTGCCTCCCGGCAATCAGCGGCCAAAGCGGTCACAACGCGACATTCTACGTCGCGGCGGTGCTGGTGCATGGGTTCGCGCTCGGTGAGGCCGACGCGCTGGTGTTGCTGCGGGAGTTCAATCAGCGGTGTCTGCCGCCCTGGAGCGAAGGCGAATTGATTCACAAGATCAAGTCGGCGATGAACGCGGCTCACCTGTTGCCGCGTGGTCATTTACTGGGTGGCGAAAATGGCTGTCCGATTTCCGCGAAACCGATGCCGCCGCCGCCACCGAAGCCAAAATTTCAAAAAGATGTGCTCAAGCGGGTCGCCCGCAATGTCGCGGCAATCAAGGATGTGGTTCGTCTGCTTTACGAACGGTCGCCGGTGATGGTGGACCGGCAGGATTCGGCCAGCGTGCTGCGGCACCTTTACGCTCGCGGGTCGGGCGAAAAAATTCTGATTTTCACGGATATGAAATCCCAGGGGCAATTTATGTGGGAAGCCGACCGGAGCGATTTTATCCAGCAACGGCAATTGCCGGCGGGCAATGATGGCGTCTGGTTTCTGCCGCAACCGGTCAGCGGTGGTTTCTTCCCGAATCCGCGTTCCGACGGGAATTTGTCCCGGCGGTCGGAAGAAGCGGTTTTGGCTTTTCGCTATGCGGTGCTGGAAAGCGACGAGGCGGATGCCGATGACTGGCTGCGGTGCCTGGTGCAAATGCCGCTGCGGATTGCGTGCATTTGCGAGTCGGGCAAGCGGTCAATTCATGCGCTGGTGCGGTTGGACGCGGCGAGCAAGGCCGATTGGGATCGGCTCATGGCGCCGCTCAAGCCGGTTCTAATAACGCTCGGCGCGGACCGGGGCGCTTTGTCCGCCGTCCGCTTGTCCCGGCTGCCGCAAGCGATGCGCGGCGAACGCTGCCAGCGGTTGCTGTATTTGAATCCGCAACCAACCGGGCAGCCGATTTTTCAGCAAGCCATGCCGCCAGCCTGCTACGCGCAGAAAATGGAGGGAAAGGAACCGGCGCATGAATGAGTCACCTATGGACGCGGTAAGTTATTGGGCGAATGAGAATGGCATTACCGCTGTGATGGACTCGCCGCCGGTGCTGGATGCAACCGCCGCCAAAAGGCTGGATGAGCTGGTTGCACACACGCCAAACGACCCTTCCGAATTATTGCGAAATCGGTTTTTGTGCCGGGGGGCTGGCTTGCTGCTGGTCGGCCCGACCGGCATTGGCAAAAGCTCGTTGTCCATGCAGGACATGATTCTTTGGGCTTTGGGGCGGGAATCGTTTGGAATTGTGCCGACACGCCCACTGAAATCGTTGCTTATTCAGGCGGAGAATGACGATGGCGACCTGGCCGAAATGCGCGATGGCGTCATCGCGGGTTTGAATCTGACGGATGCCGAAAAGGAAATGGCGATGGCAAATATCTTCGTGGCGCGTGAGGACGTGCGGACTGGCTGGCAGTTTTTCACGGAAACCGTGCGTCCCCTGCTCACCGAGCACGAGCCTGACCTATTGTGGATTGACCCGGCGCTGTCTTATCTCGGCGGGGAAGCCAATTCTCAAAAGGATGTCGGCGGCTTTCTGCGGAACCATTTGAATCCATTGCTGCGGGAATTTAAGTGCGGCGTGGTGGTAGTGCATCACACCAACAAACCGCCGGCAGGCCGGGAAAAGCCGGACTGGAGCGGTGGCGATTTCGCCTATCTCGGCGGCGGTTCGGCTGAATGGGCGAATTGGGCGCGGGCAATTCTCGCCGTGCGCAGCCTGGGTTCGCATTCGGTGTTTGAACTGCGGGCGGCCAAACGCGGCGGACGGCTGGGGTGGATGGAAGCGGACGGCGAAACGAAAACCTTTACCAAGCTGATTGCGCACGCAAACGAGCCGGGCGTGATTTGCTGGCGGGAAGCTGATCCGTCGGAAAGGCCGGAAACGAAGAAAACCAAACGGATATACACCAAAGCCGACATCCTGCCGCATGTGCCAACGGACAAGCCGATTGCCAAGGATGCGCTCCGTTCCAAGGCCAACGGCGCGGGCATCGCGTTCGGCAAGTTCAATCCATTGATTGCCGAATTGATTGAGGACGGCTCGCTGTTTGAATGGTTTGAAAAGCGGCCGGGAACGAATCCGAAAAAGTCCCTTGCCCGCTTTCCACAGCCCGAAACCACACTGATCAAATGAGACACCTACACGGAGACGAAAACGGGCAAAAACAGCGTTTGTGTCTGTCGTTCGCATCAGACCAGAGACACGCACACAGCCCCTATGTAATAGGGGCGTGTGTCAGTGTGTCTGTCGGTCGTTGGGATTGAGTTTATGAGTCATGCGTTTGAACAACAGCCGCGCGAAAGCGCAAAGGCATTTGCCGCCTTCAGCTTGTATTTGAATCTTGGGCCGCAACGGTCAACGGCAGAGGTGGCAAAGAAGTTAGCAAAGAGTGAACAGCTTATCCGGCGGTGGTCGGCAAAATTTGCTTGGACTGATCGGGTGGCGGCGCATGGCGCACACCTTGCCATCATTGAGCGCGAAGCGGTCGAGGCGGTGGCGCGTAGCAAGGCGGCGGAATGGGAGAAACGCGAAACGCAGTTGCGTGAAACGGAATGGGCGATGCACGAACGCGCCATTGCCGCCGCGAAACGCGGGCTGGATGCCTACATGGACAAGGACAAGGTCTATGCCAACCTCGCGGACATTGCCCGGATGCTGGAAATCGCCAGCAAACTTGGCCGGCTGGCGACGGGGTTGGACAAATCCAACGGCGAAACGGCGGATGAGCCGCAAACGCTGCGCGTCGAGGTCACGGTGGCGCTGGAAAAAATCTACGGGCAGGCGGAGCCTGCACCCACCGGGGGGATCGTGGACGTGCAAACCGTGCCGGTGTTGCCGGAAAAGACCGCATGACGCCCTGGGAACGCTATTTTCTGGCCGGTCGCCGCGCCGGTTGCCCGAAAGGGCAAATGGATCGCTTTGCCAGCTGCCGACGTGATTTTGCAGGAGCGGCAACTGGCCGCGTCCGCTGCGGCGCGACGGTGCGATGCACCGGACGGGCCGATGGCAATTGGCTACGGCGGCGCTCGCGGCGGCGGGAAATCGCATTGGCTGCTGGCGCAAATGGGGGCGGATGATTGCCAGCGCGTGCCGGGTTTGAAATGTCTGCTGCTTCGCAAGGTCGGCAAGGCCAACTTGGAGCATTTCGAGGATTTGCGCCGCCGGCTGTTCGGGCGTTTGAATCATGAATTTTCCGCGTTTCGCGGGATTCTGTCGTTTGCCAACGGGTCGCGGATCATCGCCGGTCATTTTCAGAACGAAAAGGACATTGATGCCTACCTCGGCCTGGAATACGACGTGATTGGCATCGAGGAAGCAACCACGCTCACCGCGAGAAAATACCAGGACATTTCAACCTGCTGCCGCACGAGCAAATCGAACTTCCGCCCGCGCATTTATTCGACCACGAATCCCGGCGGCGTTGGTCACAATTGGTATCGGGCGAAATTCATCGTGCCATTTCAGGAAAAACGCGAGACGGAAACGCGATTCATCCCGGCGCGGGTAACGGATAACCGCTGGAACAATCCCGAATACGTCCGCGTGCTGGAAAATCTCACCGGCTGGCAAAAACGGGCGTGGCTGGATGGCGATTGGGACATTGCCGCCGGGCAGTTTTTCACGACGTTGCGCCGCGAGGTTCATGTCGTCGAGGATTTCGACGATTCGCGGGCGGTGGAATGGTTCGCCGCGCTGGATTATGGTTTCGCGCATTACACCGTCGTCTTGCTCGGCTGTCGCGACGGCGACGGAAACATTTTCATCGTGGACGAACACGCGGAACGGCTTTGGCTGCCGCAACGTCACGCGGCGGCGGTCAAGGCGATGCTGGCGCGGCATAAAATCGGCGAGCGGAAAATGTCCGTCGAGGATCTGAAACGGTTCGTGGCCGGCGCGGATGTGTTTTCACGCCAGAGCGACGGCACCACGATTGCCGCGCAATACGCGAAACTTGGAATCACCTTGCGGTGCGCCAACACCGACCGTGTGAACGGCTGGGCGGAAATTTTGCAGCGGTTCGGTGATGTCGAGGGCGGCGTGAAGCCGACACTTTTCATTCACAAGCGATGCGGTCGCCTGCTGGAAACTTTGCCGGCGTTGCAACATGATCCGAACCGGCCCGAAGATGTATTGAAGGTGGATTGCGACGAGGACGGCATCGGCGGCGATGATGCGGCGGATGTCCTGCGCTACATGGTGGCGACGAAATCGCGGGCGGTGACGCAACGGAAATTGCGCGGGTTGTAAGTTGTGGCTTCAAATTGCGACGGAATGCAAGTTTGGCTACGCTTTCGCGATGGAAAACCAAATCGCCGTTTTTGAAAAAGCCACTCAAATGCTCGCAACGACCATCGGCATGGCAGACGAGATTTGCGCTGAAATTGATGAAAAGGATATTCGCACGGCCTTCGTGATTCGTCATAGCAGGAATATTCATCAACTTGCTGAAGACATGATGGCACTTGCCCAATCTAAACGGCTCGGTTCTATCTACCTGTTTGCACGACCCGCGTTAGAAAGTTTATTCAAGCTCGCTGCTGCGGTCTCCAATCCAGGATTTGCAGCGGAAAAAGTTGTCGGGGAGTTATTGGAAGAAAAGGAAAAGTTAATCCAGTGGCGGGACCAATCCAACGGCGAATGGCAGGCATCTTTGAATGACTGCATCCGGGTTTGTGATGATTATTCGGCGGACTTGCGGAATCGTTATGGCGTTGTCGGTGAAAAAAAGTGGAAAATATGGCAGGTCGCAAATGAAGCTCGTTTGAAATCCGAATACGTCAAAGAATACTTCTCCGGGTGCAAGCATGTGCATTGTATGTTGAGCGCTTTAGTGAGTCGTGAACTTGGGGAGGGTTATTTACCGGATGCCATTTATGGTTTTACATCCACTGTAACCAGTGCTTGTGTCCTTTTGATGGTCTATTTTCGGTTGCCACTGGGTATCAGTGATGAATCGCTCGCAATGGTGGAAAAAGCGATTGCCGCAAAAAACGCTGTGGCCAGAGGGTGACACCCTTTGGCGCGGTCTGGTGCGCGTAGCACCAGAAAACTTGCTGGATGCGCGAAACGACCACCGAAGGGCGTTTCGCCGAAAAAATTCACGCCCGGCGCGGTGGCGCGGGCGCGTGTGTTGGGTTCAATCCTCGTCCGGCATCATCACGGTGATGGCGGGTTGCGGGTCGTCAATGTCCAGTGCGCCACAAGTGGCAATCAATTTGATGAGGCGGGAACGCTGGTTGTCGTTGCGGACATAGAGCGCAACGGGGATGCGGTCGCAACCTGGGCGGCTGCGAAGGATTCCGAAACGGAGCATCCAGACAATATCCCAAAGGCGTCCGGCTTCATCCTGCCCGGTCACGCCTTCCGGCACGGCGACGTAAGCATCAAAAACCGTGCGGGTGATGAAAACCGGAAATTTGATTCCGGCTTCCTGCGCGGTCTTGGTGACTTCGACTTGCACGCCGTCAGCGACGGCTTGCGCCCGCGTGTAACTGTAAATGACGGGGCCAAATGGTGATTCGTTTGTGTTCATGGTGTCAGTGATTCAAGCGTTTAAGTTTTCGGGCTTCCCGCTTGGCGCGGGCCTCGGCTCGTGCGTGCCAGTCGGCCAATGTGCGGAACACGCTGGCGAGCGGTGCGCGGTAGGTGGTGCGGGTGCGCTCAAGTCGCATCCCGATCACGTCTCCGGGTTCAAGTGAAACGACAATGCGCTTGCGATAGTGCGCGAACTGGTCACGGGAACGGCGGCGGATGGTTTTGTGTAAATCAGTCATAGTGTGAAAAGATTGGGCGCGGATAAACCGCGCCCGTGGTGAATCAGGCGGCTTTCTGGTCGGCAGGGAAGTAACTCGAATACTTCTCGTGCGGGTCTTGGAAACCGCGCAAGCGAAACGCTCCGCAAGGGTGCTGCCATGCCTGACGCTCACGGTTCCAATGGAAACCAAGCTGCGCCAACATCTGCCGCAACTCCGGCGCGGGCGTCTCGCGGAACGTCACCCAAACCCACTTGCCGACAACCTCGGCGAGATTGAACAAACCCGAATTGCTGGTTTTCAAAAGCTCCAAAACTTTCGCGGTGGGCAATGTCCGGTTTTTCTTCCGCGCTTCCGTGTCAATCGGCAGGCGATTGTCTTTCTTCTCCACTGGCGCAACTGCGCCCGGTGCTTCCGGTGTCTTGCTGCTGCTCAACTGTGCGGATCTGCTCCCGAGCCCGATTGATTTTTTTGTATTTGTTTTCATGGTCTTTTTTTTTCTGCTCTGCTGTGCGTCTTCTGTCCGTCGCCCTTCACAAAATCAGGCCGTGCAGGCGGGGCTTGTCCGTGGAAGTGGTCTTCAGAAGGAGCCGCGAGACACCCCCGCTGGAGCGGCCTTGTGAGGGTGACGGCGAGAAACGCTGAGCAGAAAAAGCCGGACCTGAAAACTGGCAAGCCACCTGCCTTTAGCGCAGCCCCCTGGGGATGGAGGGGGCGAGCATCCGGGGTGGGCGGGGGACTTCGGGGTTGCAGACCCGGCCAAACTTCAATTCAAAGCAGAGCGGCGGCGTTGGCGTGAAGGATGCCTGCGAACTGGCGCACTGACTGCCCGCACGAGCGCGAAGGTGCGGAATAGCAGTCAGCGTGACAGTGAAGCAGCCGGATGGGACACAAGACGCAGTTATATCTCAATGAACCGGGCCGTCGGCGCGGAGGGTCTCGCGGGAGACGGCGGGGACCCGTTTGCCGAGGGTCACGCGCCAGCGGGATACGGCAAAAAGGGGCGGCTTTGAATATAACTGCTCTTGTGTTCTGTCCGGGAAGCACTCCTTCATGCCAACAGAGCCGCGAAGCCAGCGTTCACTTTGCCGGGTCTGCTGGCGTTGTTCCCGGCGTAGTCGCGCCAGCGCGAAGCCAACGAATCTGACTCTTCGACGGCAGAGCGTAGTGCGCGGGCTGCGACGCGATGGGTGCATGGGCGCGCTCGGCAGACCCGCACGCAGCGTGACGGCGAAGTGTCAGACCAATCTGGTTTTACCAGTGAGGTCGGCCACTTTTCCGAACGGCGAAACGGAGCGCCAGCGTAGTGTAGCGGTCGGAAAATGGCCGTGCTCACGGTTATTGCTGATGTCTTTGGCCGGGCGAAGCCTCGCGGCCATATTGCTTGTCCTCGGCGACAGGCGGAGCCTCGCGCCGTATTGCGGTGTCTTGCCCGTGCGAAGCATCGCGGGCTATTGCTGGTCTTGGCCGATATGCGGAGCATCGCGGCCTCTGGAATCCTTTTTTTCGGGCGCGCACGACGTTTTTTGACTGTCTCGCCAGTTTGCGGCCGTCGGAACGCAGCGATAGCGCTCCGCCGCTGTTTGCGGATCGCGGCAGCGGAGTGGAGCGGGTGCAAAGCTGGCGAGTCAGTCATCGTGCGCGGGCGGAACCGTGCCGATGCTTGGCGCGTCGGGAGTGGTTCGGCGCCTGCGCCTGGCCGCGACCAAGCGCAAGTGTCGGCTCGGTGACGCCGGGGCTGTTTGCTTTTCCCCAGCGAGGAGCGAAGCGACGAGGTTTCGATGCCTGACACCGCGCCTAAAACCATTCGCCAACCTGAACGGTTGGAATGCGCGAAAGACATTCGATAACCTGCGACGTTCGACGCGTGCGCGGTGTAGCGAAAGGCACGCCGGGAGTGACGTTAGGACTAACCAAAGATGGCGTGCCGGTGCTGGCGTAGGGCTGCGTTAGCAGCCCCGCCAGCATGAGCGTCAGGCATCCGCGCACGCGGCTGTGACGTTCGCAAATGGAAACCGTGATTGGTTGCGCGGTTCGTCATTGTTGAGCGCGTAGTGGGTCAGGGAACAAAGCGCGAACTAAATTTTCTGTTGAGCAAAGCGAACTAACTTTGTCTTTGGAGGACGAACGAGGTCCAAGGCGCGTTGAAATTGCGAATGACGAACGACTTCACCTGGTTGCGTGTGTCGAGAACGGTTTGATGTTAATAAGTTGGCATGGTGTAACAGAAAATAATTTGAGAGAATTTAAGTATGATTTCAAACGAACGGCCTTCGCCATTTGGACGCCAACCGTATCACCAGCCTTATGCGGCACAGCCGCCGCGTCCATTCGTTCAGGAGGACACGCTTAAATCCGGTGAGATTCAAATTGAACGGAAATTTTTCGTTCTGACCTTGAAAGAAAATCCCCGTGGACGGTTTCTGCGCATTTCCGAGGAAGTTGGTGGCAAACGAAACTCCATCATCATTCCAGCGCCCGGCTTGAACGATTTTCAAAATTTGATCAATGAAATGGTAAAAGCATCCAACGAAATTCCGGCCAAAAGCCAAGTTGGCGGAGCTTAGTTCAGGCGGCGCGCTGCTGACGGCGCTGGCTGGAGAAATACTGCCGGTAGGTGCAAGTGCGCACGTGCCGGATGACGCGCTCCGAACTGATGAGCAACCACCAGCGCAACCGCAACCAGCGACGCAACCCGCGCGACTGCGAGCGGAGACTGAACAGCGCAACGATGCAACGAACCTCGTGCGCTGTGTAGCGAATGTGAGAACCCGCGACCGCAGGCGGGGCTGTGATGTAGTAGGTGCGTGCCATACACTTTTTATGATGGCACGCACCTACTACGTCACTGCCCGCCGCGAGTGCTGCACATAGGCTGCGGCGGGCCAAAAACCGTGGAAGCCCGAAGGAGTCGTTTCAACTAACTTTGCCTTTTCCGAAGCGAAGTGGCAGCTCGACGGCAGATCAGCAGCAGGCGTGACAGCCTGTGTTGCGCCTGCGGCAGGCTGGCACGACTGATGCCTGCCGGCGAGCGAACGAAGCGTCATGGTGGTTGCGTATTTCATTTACCTGAACCGCATCAAAAAAAATTGGGGGGTTGGGGGGCTGTAAAATGGAGTTGGCTTGCCCGATTCATTTCCGTGTAGCACAGTGCCGGTGATGTGTGGTCGTTATACATTCACACGGGGGGAAATGGATTTTGCGTCACGATTTGCCGGCGTGATGGTGCGCCTCTTTTTTGTTCCACGTTACAACATCGCGCCGACTCAGCGGGTATCGGTGTTGCTGGTTGAAAAAGGGAAGCTGGTGCAAAAGGACATGCAATGGGGTTTTCAGCCGAGTTGGTCGAAGTCTCCCCTCATCAATGCCCAGGCTGAAACGCTGGCGCAAAAGCCGACGTTCAAAAAGGCGCTGGCGACGCAACGGTGTTTGGTTCCCGCAGATGGATTTTACGAATGGAAGCAAACCGGCACGGTGAAACAGCCGATGCGGATCACGCTCAAAAGCCGTAAGCCGTTTTGTTTTGCAGGATTGTGGCATCGGCAAATCAAACCAGTCGCGCCGGGTGAAACGGTGGTGAATGATGTTGACGATGAACCGCCGGAAAGTCGCGTCGTGGATTCATTCGTGATCATCACCACTGCGGCAAATGATTTCATGCGACCCATTCACCATCGGATGCCGTTCATCGTAAGTCCTCAACATTACGATTGGTGGATTGACGCTGACCCACAAAACACCTTGCACTTGTCGGCGCTGAACAGTCCTTCACAAGAAGATTTGACTGCCTACGTCGTCAGTTCGCGAGTGAACAACGCACGCATTGATGACGCAGATTGTGTCAAACCTGCCTAAATAAATTTGGGGGTTGGGGGGCAGGGAGGCGCGAATCCTTCAAATTATTTCCATCGGTTTTCTTGGGCATCTGGAAACAACCGGCGGGAAAATGAAGCAGCGTGCAACAACGAACATAAGTCATTGAATAACAACAAGTAATGTTTGACGGAATGCCGGTTGTGGAATAAGTAGGCCTTAGATGCCTGTGAACTCCACACATCCCGATTACGATGCCAGCCTCCCAGCCTGGCTGCGCGCCCGTGATGTCTTTGCCGGTGAGGATGCCGTCAAAGCCGCTGCTGAAAAATATCTGCCGCGTCTGGATTGTCAGGACGACAAAGAATATCTCGCCTACAAAAACCGGGCATCCTTTTTCAACGCTTCGGCCCGCACGGCGGATGGCTTCGTCGGACTGATTTTCCGCCGTGATCCAACCTTCAAATTGCCGGACGCCGGCACCGGCGTCGGCGATGCGCTCATCGAATTTGTGGAAGATGCCGACATGTTGGGGACCAGCCTGACTGCCTTCTCGAAAAAGCTCGTCACGGAAATCATCGGCGTCGGTCGGGCTGGCACGCTGGTAGATTGGAACGCGGAAGCCGAGCAACGCGCCTACGCTGTCGCTTACACCGCTGAAGACATCATCAACTGGCACACGGAACGGGTCAACGGGCGCAACGTCCTCACGCTGGTCGTCCTCAAGGAAGTCAGTGTTATGCCCGCTTCGGAAACTGATCCTTTCGAGCCGGAAGAAATCCAGCAACTGCGCGTCCTGAAACTTGTCCCGCCGCAAACCACGGCTGACAACGCAAAAGTTGATTGGTCTTACCAGGTTGAAATCTGGCAATTCCTCGCGGACGGCCAAAATGCGAGTGGCGTATCGAAGCGCGGCAAACGGAAATGGAAGTTGGTGGACACCGCTGACGCCGCTTCGACTTGGCAAACCGCTGCCGCTGATTCCATTTGTCTTTCATGGTCCGCGCCACTCCTTGCCGGAAGTGGATAAAATTCCCCTGGCTGACATCATCGCCGTCAACCTCGACCATTACCGGCTCACCGCTGACTATCAGCATGGAATGCACTTCACCGCGCTGCCGACGGCATGGGTAAGCGGCTTCGATAAAAATTCATCCCTTCGCATTGGCTCCAGCACGGCATGGGTTGCCGAAACGCCCGGCGCAACGGCCGGCTTTCTGGAATTTCACGGTCAAGGTCTGTCGACCTTTGAACGTGCGATGGATCGCGACGAGCAACTGATGGCCGTGCTTGGCACGCGGATGCTCGAATCCCGCAAGCGTGTTGGTGAAACGGCTGCTGCCATTGAACTTCGCCAGAGTGGCGAGAACAGCATCTTGAACACCGTTTCTTTGAGCGTCAGCGCGTCGCTGACGCAAGTGCTGCGTTGGGTTTATTGGTGGAACTCGACCGAGCCGATTCCTGACGCCATTGGTCCAGACCTTGTCCTTGCCAGCCTGAACACGGATTTCAGCATCACCGGAATGTCGTTTCAGGAAATCACGGCGCTGGTCGCCGCGTGGCAGGCCGGGGCCATCAGTCAGGCCACGATGCTCGACCTGTTCCGCGCCGGTGAAGTCATCGCCCCTGGCCGCACGAATGACGAAGAAATCAAACTCCTTGCCAGCGAGAAACCAACGAAGCCGCCGGTCGCGGTCAAACCGCCGGTGTCGGCGGCGACGACTGCAAAACCTCAACCGATAACCTGATTTATGGCCCTGAAATACAAATACGCAACGAAGCAGGAAATTCCTGCTGAACATCAATCCCTATATGTCGAGCGCGACGGCGCTTGGCTGCTTGACGCCGATGGTGTCGTGGACAAATCCAAACACGAGGAATTTCGCGCCAACAACATCGCGCTTGCCAATCAACTGAAACGCTTTGAAGGCATTGATCCTGACGCCGTGCATCAGCTCGCCGAAGACAAGCGCAAGCTGGAAGAGGCGCAACAGTTAAAAGCCGGTGAAGTGGACAAGGTGATTGAGGCCCGGCTCAAGGCCGCCCGCGCCGATTGGGAGAAACAGCATGGCGTTGTGGTCGCTGAACGTGATGCGCTGCATGGCCGCCTGTCGGCGATTCAAATTGATCAAGCCGTGGTGAATGAAGCGACGAAACGCGGACTGCGCCCGACTGCAATTCCTGACATTACGGCGCGGGCGCGAATGACTTTCAAGCTGGTGAACGGAGTTCCCCAGGCTTTTGACGGCGACGGCCAGACTGCCCGCACGGGCAAGGATGGCGTGTCGCCGATGACTTTGGCCGAATGGGTGGATGCGTTGGTGTCCGATGCACCGCACTTGTTCGAGGCAAACGCTGGTGGCGGTGCCGCCGGCTCCGGCTCCGGTGGGGCTGGCAACCGGTCCGTGAAGAATCCTTTCCGCAAGGAAAGCTGGAATCTCACGGAGCAAATGAAAATTCAAAAATCCGACCCGCAACTTGGCCGCCCGTTTGAAGGCGGCTGCGTAGGGTCAAAAGCACAATTCTGACTTATGGCTAAAACACAATTGGCAGACATCATCGTTCCGGCGCAATTTGCCGGGTATGTATTGCAACGCACGGCGGAGAAATCCGACCTGTTTCAATCCGGCATTGTCGTGCGAACGCCGGACTATGACGAACGCGCCGCGCATGGCGGCACGCAAGTCAACATGCCGCATTGGAATGACCTGACCGGCAATCGCCAGCCGTTGAGCGATTCGGCCCCGCTGGTTCCGGCAAAACTGGTCGCTGACCAGGACATTGCCCGCATTCACAATGACGGCAATGCGTGGTCGTGGAATCATCTGGCAACCGTGGTTGCCGGTGATGATCCGGCGCTGGCACTGGCGAACTTCCTCGCGGATTACTGGAATCGCCAGAATCAATACATGCTCATTTCGTCCCTCAAGGGCGTATTTGCAGCGGCGAGCATGGCGGGCAACCTGTTGGCGATTCACAGTGAAAGCTGTAGCCGCGCAAACTGCTGCCACTCGGCTCAACGGCGCAACGTTCGTGGATGCAACGCAAAAGCTTGGCGACCGTGGCGACCGGCTGGTTGCCGTGGCGATGCACTCGGCGGTCGAAGCCGCGCTTCGCAAGCTCGACCTGATTGACTTCATCCCGGACAGCCAGGGTGAAGCGCAAATCCGCACGTTCCAAGGCCGGCGCGTTATCGTGGACGATGGTTGTCCTTCCCGTGCCGGCACGACTGACGGCTTGGTCTATACGTCCTACCTGTTCGGTCCTGGCGCATTCGGCATGGGCTTCGCTGATCTGAACGGTGCGCCCGTTGAAGGTGGTCATGGCACGGAAGGTTGCGAAACGGCGCGTGACGCGCTGAACAGCGACACGTTTCTGGTCAACCGTCGCCGTTTCATCATGCACCCTCGCGGTGTGAAGTTCACCAGCGCGAGCGTTGCGGGCGCGAACCCGACGAACGCGGAATTGGAGACGGCCGCAAATTGGGTGCGCGTTTGGGAAAATAAAAACGTCCCCGTCGTGGCGGTCACTCACAACATCTAAACCAATAGCGTGCCGGTTCGCGCCGGCACGCCGCTATTTTGAGAAAGAACATTTATGGGCAAAATTCTACCTCGCAGTTTCGAGCGGATTCGTTCGGGTGAACAGATCCAATGTCCCACCTTTACAAACGTGGCGGCGGCTGTCGCCGCTGGTATCACGGCGGCGAAGTATCCGCGCCGCATCATTTACCTGTCCGCTGGCGGCACGGGTTCGGTGCCCTGCCTCGCCATTTCGGACGGCACGAATTGGAAACAAGTTGCCATTGGCGCAAACGCCATTTAACCGCTGCCAACATGGACAAATTGTTTCCCATCATTCGGCGGCAGAGGCGTCCGCTTGTGGTTGTGGACGTTCCTCCGATTCCAATCAAAACCGAGCCGGTTCAACCTGTGACGACCGTGCCATTGGTTGAACCGGCAAAAAAACTTCCGCCAAAAAAATCGAGTGATACCGCAACCCAAATTTAACCGGCGCGGCTGGCTGGCAATCTGGTTGCAGAACCGGCGGCGGGCGCGGCAATGTCGTTCCGCGCAATCGTTTCCCGCTCCGTCCTTGGTTTCGTTGGGGACAGTGGCTGGCGATACTACCTGGCGGGCTGTCGCCCCGATTGCGGTGGACGATTGGCAATTTTGCACCAGTGACAATGCTTTTGACCCTCAAGTGAAAACTTTTGACCGATGGGTGTATGAAGCGGATGCCCCGGACACAGCGTTCGTCAATGTAGATGCCAAGACTGCTACTGTTACTGTGGACTTTGGTTGGTGTGCTGCCCGTTATCTCGTCGGGACAACATGGTCGAGTTGGACAAATGTTGTGCCTGCAACGGTGATCGCGCCGCCGGCCATTGTGCTATCTTCGGATGGGCATGGTCATTTGACCTGGACGTATAACTTCGTTCCGCCAAGCGACGATTCGCAGCCTGGACTCCCATACTCTGGCATCAACATTTACAAGTCTGCTGATGGCGTGACGTGGCCCAGCCGGGCTTACGATGGTTGGGATTTGGGGGCTGGCAATCGTGATTGTAGCGGCGACCCCGGCTGGTTCCGCATCTGCATCTGCGATTGGGATGGGAACGATGTGCCGCCTTACTCAAACGCCGTGTATTCGGACGGCCTGTAATTATTATGTCGCTGACACTCGTCAAAGAGGACGGAACCGGCAAAGTTGACGCGAACAGTTACGCGACCGTGGCCGATGCCAACGCCTATCACGATGGGCATCTGTATGCGACGGCATGGACGGCGGCAACGGATGATCAAAAAGCCGTGGCGCTGGTGATGGCGACGCGGCTGATTGACGCTGAATTTCAATTCAACGGCACGCGCACGACCGCCGGGCAAAACCTACAATGGCCTCGCGCCATGTGTCCCGAACCGGACAACGTGCATGTGCCAATCTCGGTGCTGCTGCCGATTCCGTATGACTACGTTCAATATGACACCGTGCCGAAAGCCGTCATCCAGGCGACGTGCGAAATGGCGCGAGAACTTTTGATTGCCGACCGGACGGTCGCGCCGGCGGGTGAGGGTTTGAAGTATTACAATGCTGCCGGCATTCAAACCGGTTACGACAAAACCGACCGGCGTCCGGTGCTTTCGCAAGTCGCGCAAGTGATGCTGGCGAAATATGGTTCGCAAATCAGCGCCAAAAGCGGCTCGGTGCGGCTGGTGCGGGCGTAGACCGGCCGAAACCTAAAAAATGTGAATAACGGGCTTGTTTTTTGATTTATTGAAATTATCTTGACACAAATAAACGAGACAATGGCCAAATTTTTTCAAGAATCTGAAATGACGCCATTTGCGGCTGCGTGGCTCCGAAAACAGGGTTTTTCGGTGAAGGAGGAGGTTTCACTTCCGTGGGGAATTTCGGATTTGATCGGTGTGTCTTTGGATTCAGACCGGGTAAAAAAACGTATTGGTCTGAAACAGCGTGAGACTGTCGGCCCGATCTCTCGGATTGACCTTCTTCTTTCCCTTCCCGACGTTGAGGAGCGGAAATCGGTCACGTTGAATGCACTTCTGGCAAAATTTGCCGGTTTGATGTCAGCAGAAGAAATATTGGCAGAGTTGGCTGTGCTGGCCAAGAAACGTTTCGTTCGCGTCAACGGCAAAGGTGCTTTTCAAAAGGTGAACGGCTGGATGCCGTTGCATGACCGGTTGGTTGCCGTCGAACTCAAGATGGATCGGATTGACGATGCGTTGACCCAAGCGCGAAAAAACAAGGAACTAACTTGGGAATCTTACGTTGGATTGCCGACGACCATTGCTGAAAGGGTGCTCAATGGGAAAAAGTGCGCCGATTTTGTCGTAGCGGGGGTCGGGTTGCTTGGCATAGGCATCCGTGGGGTTCAAAAATTGCTTTCCGCGAACAAGGTCGGCAACCGCTCCTCCCCTGCGATTGAAATGCACTGTGTTGAGCGTTTTTGGCGAACTCAATTTACAGGCAATTCAGCATGAGTTGCTGTGCAACCCGCTCCGGACGGCGTGCACTCCCTTCATCTTTTGGCAAATCCGTAAGGGTTTTCCCCAAAACGTAGGCTGAGGACAGATCTTGAAATAGAGCTAATGCCCGGCCTTGAGGCTGTTGTGCCGCAATCATATCAATCCATTCCTTGTATGCACGCGACACTTGTCGGCGAGCTTGTTTTTTGTCCGCTAGGGCGTGCCAATTCTTGTTTAACTCGCTGAATGCTTGATGCGCTACGGGATTGTGGGCCACTGAAGGAATTGTCCGCTTTAGCCAATCGTGAAGTTGACTACTCCAAACAGCCCATCTGCGTAACGGGGTCAGGCAAAGGCGCACGTTCCCTGGAGGAAAATATTTGGAACCAAGAATGTGATATTGGTAACTATTTCCCAACCCAATGGCCGGCTCATTTATCACCCCACGAGCCCACAAGACAATTTGCAGTCCCCAATGTGGTCCTGCGATTAAGTGTTTGTCATCGCCGATCGTTTGGCGGAGCGCTTCAAACAGCGCGATGATTTCGGGAAAGCGTTCTTTTTCAAAATTCTGTGTGCCTTGTTGATCTTGCAAACTTGAATCAACAGCCCAAACACCCTCAAAGGCAACTTTGCTCAAACATTTTTTAACATGGTCAATTCGCTTGTTTTTTTCAACGGCGAGTGAGATTTGATCGCGATGGGTTAAAATGACTGGAAGGATAAGTGCACCTGAAAATCCCTTTGTGCCACGCCATTTCCCTGACGCTTCTGCAAGGACACGATTGATTTTTGCTCGCGAATCTGTCTTTGAAATCGGAAATTGGGGTATGGATAACCTTCGTGGCTTGTATGCCATCGCGGCATCCAGCAACTGGCCAACAAATTTTTCCACAATCTTTTTATCCGGCTTTTCGATAAAAGCTGGATCATTAAACTTTCCCCACCCCTCGAATTTTTTCATGAACGCAATCCATTTGTCGTCCCGTGCATCTGCAAGGTGATGAAAACCCTCAAATGCCGTATCAATCCATAGATGTTGGCCCTTTGGCAACTCGGCGATAAATTTCGGCAACTTGTCCAAGGTTACGCGCACCGTCGGTGCATCACTATAGAACTCGTTAAAAATTGCCACGCTTTCAGAGCCGCTTATAAATGGGATATATTTTGGAACGGGCATATTTTTAATTCAGGTTATGGTGTTTTTTTAGGTAACTGCCCACATGTTCAGGTTCCGGAAAAATTGTCATCTCGGCTATGCCCATGCGCTCCAACTCTACCAGCAAGCCCTTTTTATGGTGAGATAAAATCGGAAGATAGCACAATGATGAGGCTTGGGCCGAAGTCAGTTCAAATCTCTAGCCCCATGCAATGTGAATGCCCCTTGTTGGATGGTAATTCGTTCCGAGTTCCACGTCGGCTGAATGGCTATAGTTTTTTTGCCGCGTCTGGTTTCCTCCGCTCCAAGTGTAAGATAAGGACGAATTTTAGCTGCATCTAGGTTGGCGTCGAACACGCGCCGTTCTTTTGCAGCAGCTAAGTTTAAGTCAGCAGGATTCAAGACTAAAACGAGCCCGTCTTTCGACTCGTCTTGGCAGGCAAAATACAATGCAACTGCGGCGCTTTGTGTCCAGTCCAGTAAGCGTGTCGGGAGACCATAATGTTGCGCCACTTGCCACCATTTGAACTCATCCTCAAGCGGAGGCGGCTTTACTAACTTAAATTCCGCAAATCGTTTGAACTCGGCAACCAAGCCGAGTGCTTTCACGCGGTGGTTTGCCGATGGATAGCGAAGGGCTGATGGACTTAATTTCCAATCATAACTGGCATGACCACGGAACCAAAACAGTTCTCCAGGCTTCATCACGCTACTAAATGCAGCTACATATTCACTCAATGTCTCAACGGTTTCTTGAATCATTGGACACTTTGGACCTTTAGCCTTGTAACGCTTGGCGGTGCTTGAGGTAAGCGCGTCCAGCCTTGATCGGAATTTTGTTGGACTGTGAGCCATAAATTTACACCTTGAACACCTTCATTACCTCGTCGCCAAGGTGATTGATGACTTTCACGGCGATGCGGCCGGATTTGGGTTTCGGAAACGGGCGCGACGTGTCGCTGTTCAACGTGGCCCAGGCGTCGGCGTTGATTTCGGCTTTGAGCGTGGTTTTCAACGCGCTGTATGGATCGTTTGCGCCGAGAAAATAGGCGTGGCGGACGAAGAAACTTTCCTCGTTGTAATCCGTGTCAATGAACCAGCACGCGATGCCGTCGGCATTATCGCTGTGGACTTCGCCGGTGTTGGGGTGGAACACGTCCACGCCGTTGACCTTCACGCGAATCTGGCCGTCTTTTTCGTTCTGTAAATCAATGTCCGGCTCGCCGAAGATGACGAACAAATTGCCTTTGCCGGTGTTTTTCAAGTCGTCGGCCATGTGCAAGTCGGCATTCATGCGCGCTTTCAAAACCGGGATGCGGCCAAGTTTGTTGAACTCCGTGGCGTGTGCCTCGTAGTTGAACGCGCACGCGATCAACACGTCGAAATCCGCGTCGCCGGCTTCTTTGGCGGCTTCAACCAAGTCGGCGCGCTGGACTGTGCCGAACTCTGCGCCAATGAAAATGGCGGCGCGTTTCTCCTTGTCGCCTTCAAGGTAGCGGCCTTCCGCGCAAATCAGGTCGCCCGGCCATGCCGTCAGCGCGGTGAAGGTGATGCGGTCTTCCTTGTGCGCCTGCTGGACACCGGACGTTTTCAGATTTTCCAGAATCATCTGCGCGAACGTCTGCGAGTCGTTGTCGCCGGTTTTCTTTACCGGGTCAATCAGCTCGTCGTTTTCATCCACGCCCAGCACGCGATGGGGTGACAGACTTTCCACGGTGAACGGCCCGGCGACGCGGACTTTCTTTTTGTCGTCGTAAGGTTTGTCGTAGAGAAATTCAAACTCGGCTTTTGCGGCGATGGACTTGTCCATTTCCGTCTGCCGGTCAATTCGCGCTTTCCACCAATCGGCGTGCGCCTTTTTCGCGGCGTCCGTCCATTTGGCATCTGCCTCGCGGGGGATTTCCCATTCCGGCCATGATTTTTTTAGCGCGGCGTTAAGCGATTCGCGCAATGGTTCAAGCTGCGCCTTCCACTTGTCCCAAATGACATCTATCTCCGCGTTGTTGGCGATGGATTTGAGCGTGATGTGCGGCACGCGCTCATAGACGAAACCAAGTCGGATGTTACCATGTGTGGGCTGTGAACTCGGCACGGTGCGGGTGACTTCGCCCTCTTTAATCTGGCCATCGCGAGAGTCAGCGAGCAAGTAAAACGGATAGCGTGCGCCCATGATGCGAGCGCGGGCGAGTGCCAGTGCGACGCGCGAAGTATCTATAGTGATCCAGCGGCGTCCCCATTGCTCGGCGACGGTGGCGGTGGTGCCAGATCCGCAAGTCGGGTCGAGCACGAGGTCGCCGGGGTCGGTCGCCATAAGAAGGCAACGCGCAACGATTCCGGGGTTTGTCTCCACGACATAACGCTTTTCGCTGGCATCGAAACCCCATCTTAAATCGAGCCAGACATTCGTAATTGGAACAACGCGGAAATCATCCAGATAACGAAGATACGAGACAGATTTATCCCGTGCCAAAATTCGTCCAGCGCTTTTCAAGCGCGCCAAACCCAGCGGAGAAGTCTTCCAATGTTGTCCTTCGGGAGCATGGTATTGCTTGCCGTTGAACTCAAATGAAAAGCCACCAACTTCACTTGATCCTTGGCTTGTGGTGGCACTTGGACGAAAGCGTTTCCAACCAGGAGCCAAATCAATCAGTCCGGCCATCTCATCTTTTGACAGCGGCATTCGCAAATGACCATCTGGACTTTCCTTCTGTTTATACTCTTTCGCGAATGCAGACCCGGCTCCTTTATCTTGGTAAAGCTGCCGATATTTACATAGCTCCTTGTTTTTGGAATACCAGAGCAAGTAGTCCCCGACCGCAGCCAGTGTTTTCGTATCTCCAAAACCACTGGTCTTGGCGACATAGATTTCACCCATGCAGTTGTCTTCTCCAAACACTTCATCCAATACCGCCCGGATGCGATGGACATTTTCATCGCCAATCTGCACAAAGATTGAGCCGGAATCGGTGAGCAAATCGCGGGCGACGGTGAGGCGGTCGCGAAGATAAGTCAGGTAGCTGTGGATACCATCGCGCCAAGTGTCGCGGAACGCTTTCACCTGTTCTGGTTCGCGGGTGATGTGGTCGGCCTTACCGTCCTTCACGTCGCGGTCGGTGGTTGACCACTGGAAGTTGCTATTGAATTTGATGCCGTAGGGCGGGTCAAAATAGATGCATTGCACCTTGCCGCGCAATCCCTCGCGCTCGGCCAGGCTCGCCATGACCTGCAAGCTGTCGCCAAGAATCATCCGATTCGACCAGTTCTGGTCGTGCTGATAAAACTCTGTCTTGTCCGCGCCCTTGGGCATTCCGTTAAAGTCAGCGAACAAATCGGCGGTGAGCTGGCCGGCGGCGTGCTGCGATTCCTTGGACTGGCGGAGCAAATCATCAATGAGTGCCTTGGGATGGACTTTTTCCTGGATGTAAAGCGGCGGCGCGTGGACAACGAGGTCGCTCCAATCTTTTTCATCCTTGCCGCGCCAAACGAGTTGCGGGTCGAGGTCGCGGTTGCGTCGTTCGTAGGCGATACGCACCGCGTTCTGGTCGGCCTTCTGCACGACGGATTGAAATTCCGCCGTGGGGATGTTTTTCCGCTTGGCCTCGTCGTGCTTGAGGGCTTCGACGGATTTTGGGATGGATGGTTTCTTGGCCATGATATTTTCAGCTTTGCGATAAAAGGACTGTGCGGATGATACGCAAAATTTCCTGCGATGAGATTGCACCCTGCCGGGTGTCTTCGGTGACGATGAGCGTGCCTTTTTTTCCGCCGCCTTCCTGATACGGAAGAATCTGGTGGTCGCGATACCATTGCTGCTTGGCGGCCCAGCGTTCACGATACTTGGCATCGGACAGCATCCCGCAATGTTCCCAATAATAGGTGATGCCGGAATCCTCGTCATCAATGGTGAAGTCGGGATATTTCAAGGCACCGTCGAGCGTGAGCGGACGTTCGTAGGTGTAGCGGACACCTTCGCGGTGAAGATTATCCGCGACAATCAATTCGGACTTGGAACGCACCAAGTCGCCGCGCAGGGTGAGATGGATAAGGCGTTCCTCCAGAAACCGTCCGCCCTTGTCGCCGATCTGGCGCGGCTTTGGCGCGACAAATAAATTGGTGAGCCGTTGCGCGGCGCTGGAAAACTGCCAGTGGCTCAATTTCTGCAACTCGGTCGCCGGGCCTTGATGCAGGACGATGACTTTTTCCCGCTGCCGCGTGAGCGACGTGTAAAGCATTTCGCGATTCAGCAGGCGCGTGCCACGCGGCAGCACCAGAAACACGATGCCAAACTCGCTGCCCTGCGCCTTGTGGACGGTCAAGGCGTAGGCGAGTTCCAACTTCACTTCCGCTTCCTCGGCAAAGTCTGAACCCCAAAACGTATAACTGACGCCGGGCTGGGTGGAAAATTCGACTTCGAGGTCTTTGGGCACCCAATTTCGTGCCTGCGAGCGTAAATGGCCGGTTACCAGGCCAATCTCGCCATTGGCGAGATACTTCACGCCGACATTATGGGGATCGTAGATGCGGTCGTCTTTCGGGCGCTGGTTGCGATTGTTGATGACCTTGTCGCCATAGACGATCTGTTGCGCGCCCATCGGCTTGGGAATCTTGCGTTTGAAGGCGTGCAATCGCGCGTGCGTGAGCGTTTGCGCCCGGAAACGCTGATGCAACAGCCGGTTTATTTCATCCACGCCCCAAGCCTTCTGCCGGGTCGGCGAGAGAATCTGCCAACGGTCGGCACCATGAAGCTGGGTATCTGTGGGTCCGAGTTTGCCGGCGTGAAAATAAACGATGCCATTATACTCACTGCCGCCGAGCGTTTGCGCGAAGACCTTGCCCTCGTCTTCGCCGGCGGGGATTTTTAATTCCTCGGTGAGCACCTGGGGAAGCAACGCATCCAGTTCGGCGGCGGTATTCCACTCGACGAGGCGAAGATGCGGACTGGTGCGACGTCCGGTGAGGATGTCAAAAATCTCGTCGTCGCCGGGGCCACCGGCACGCGCGGCAAACCACGTCGCAAGCTGGAGGTCGTCCCGACTGGCGGCGCCCTGCCGGCGCGGGATGGTGAGCTCCACATAGCCGGGAGCCACGCGCGGAAACTTGGATTCAATGTCGTCCGGCTGAAGTTTGCGCACAATATCCACGAATGGACGGCCCGCGCCGATGGGTGGTAGCTGGGCGGTATCGCCGACGAGAATCAACCGATGAACACCGGTCAAACCTTCCAGCAAGGCCGCAAACATTTCCTCGGTGAGCATGGACGCCTCGTCCACGATAACGGTGCGCGCCCCGCCGTCGGGTTCGGCCTCGGGCTGGAGCCGGTAGCGACCGGTCCGGCCCTCATACCGACCGGACTTCCACAGAAATTGCGCAAGCGTAGCAGCCTGAAAATTTTGCGTGCCCGCTTTGCGAGCGATGGATTCCATCCGCACACGGGCCTTGCCAGTGGGCGCGAGCAACAGGATGTTGCCCTCCGCAACGTCGGGATGAGCGCACAGGACGGAAAGCAACGTGGTCTTGCCGGTGCCGGCGGGACCAATCAGAACCGAAAATCTAGCGCTGGCGAGCTGGACCAGCGCGGCGGATTTTTCCTGACGGGCATTTTCCTCGGTTTCGCGGTCGGAATCATCGGGAATCGGTTTGAGAAAATCATCGAGCCGCTGCCGCCAATCGGCTTTGACTTCCAACGGCGGAACCTTGTCACCTGTGCGTTTATCCACCACCTGACGGATCTTCAACCCGACCAGCTTGAACCGGTCGAGTTGGTAGGCAATCCTGCCATCGCCCATCTTCACACAGATAATTTCGCCGTCGAAGGTTTCTTCCTCCGCCACGCCCATCAAATCCTCGGTGACCGGTGTGGCGGCTTCTTCCTCGGTGCCCTCCCGCAAAGTAATGATAATCGCGTCACGCGGGCGCAAGGTATCGCCGGAGGTGGCGGCGGTCTCCAACTCGGCAACGACGAGCGCCCGCAAGCGGCGGGCATCCACATTGGTGGTGACGCGAGACGGTTCGGGGACGGGAAATTTTTCGCGAATAGCAGGCGTGGGAAACACGCCACGATCCACGACGGCGACGGCCACAGGGAACAAGGTGAGCCGGGTCGCCTCGTAAATGAGATAGGGATTCTCCAGAATCTGCACGTCGGTCAACTTGAGTCCGCTATCCCCGCGCGACAGCTCGCTATAAAGAACATTGGCCTGTTCGTCGGTGAGATTGAGGCGCGAGATCAGTTGCAAATAGGCGCGGCGCTCGGTGGTAAGGCGCTGCCACGTTTTGCACAAAGTCGCATCCACATTGTCCACCAATTCCGCCGGAAGAACGGCGGCGGGCTTTTGGAACATCTGATCCACGAGTGGCCACGGGTCGGCGTCATCACCGACCTTGGTCTGAATCGTATGGGCGGCGAAGTGACCGAGATGCACCCCGAAGGCGGTCAATATCGCACCGAGACCGGGAAACGGACCGCGCTTACGCCAAAGCCGGCCGGATTCCTGGTCAATCCATTTTTCCGCCGGGCGCGGGTCAAAATCAGGCAGAACGGAAGCGGCTTTGCGAAGACCGGCCTGCAACGCGGCGAGCGCGGCGATGGCGGTGTCGTCCGTGACGTGTTCGGTGGCGTAAGAAAATTCCTCGAAGCGTTCGCTGGGGGCCAAGACGGCAAATTCGGACAAGTCGAGGTCGGGATTTTTTTCCGCCGCCGCGATCAACTGCTGATACGGCAGCAAAAATCCGTCGGAGCCGTCCGCACGAATCGAATGTGTGACCATCAACTCCCACATCATGGACTGGATTTTACCGGCGGACGAACCGTGGTAGGCGTATTCGGTAAGACCACCCAATTTTTTGACCCGCCCGGCCCCGACCAAAATCCGCCGCGTGTTGTCCTCCAGAAATGGAACCTGTTTGGCATAGAAAAACACCAGCGATTCTTCTTCGCGGACGTAGTTCCAAAAGGTGCCGAGCGTGCAAAGATGATTTTGTTTTTCCTGAATCCAATTCGTCTTGAACGGCAATTCCGGCTCGCGGCTCAAATCAAAGTCGCCCAAGGGATGCTGTTTGGTCAGCGTTTCCTCCAGTTCCTTGCGCATGAGCCACCGGAACGGCAAGGCGGCGGCGGCGAAGGCGGGATAATGTAATTGGGTGGGCGCGAAATGTTCGTGCGTTTTAGGCGACGTCTTGGAATAGGGGTGCTCGTGGAAGCGGTCAATGGCGAACGACGCCATGAAGGTGGCCCGCTCCTTCACGCACGGCGGAAATTCCTGCCACGGCATCCCGTTGATGGACTGGCCCGCGATCTTTTCCTCCGCCACTTCATCCTTGGAATCGCTGATGTTTTTCAGCTTCAAGCACGCGCTATTGTGCATCGGCTGACAACATACCGTGCCGTTCCATCCGTTATCATGCCACGGGACACGAATGGAAATATGCCGCAGAGGAAACGAATTTATCTTCATCCGGATTTCCCTTTCACCGGCTTAGTCGTTTGGGCAGGAGCCGCGGCAGCGGCAATCATCTTCGCGAACTCGCTTTCCACCTTGGCCGCAAAATCAGATTCAATCTGATAAACCTCGGTGAACTCGGCAAAGGCCCAGCGGCCATATTGCCCGGTGTGATTCACGCCGGGAATCCAGTAGGTGTCCATCGTGGATTTTTTCTCCTTGGCATCCTCGCGCCGGTAGCCTTTGATCTCGACGACCAAGTGCAACAGGTCGTCGTCACCGTGGCCGTCGTCCACCAGGACGATGAAGTCCGGCCGGTAAATCCGCATTTCCGAACCGAAGCGGTATGGCACTTCAAAACCGAGATTGTGGTTTTTCACATACGCCCGGACTTTTGGATGATGCTCGGCGACGCGGCAAAACTCGCCTTCCCAATCGCTGTCGAGAATGACCCAATTCAGATGACACTTGGGCGGCGGGCCGATGGTTTCCCAGCGGTCGGTTTTGGAAGTATTGAAACTGACGTGCCGCGTCGAGCCGGTGGGATTGTAGGGGTCAAGCACGGCGACGATGGGGCGCTGGCCGACAAATTGGCGCACGATGCCGGCGGTGATTTTTTCACACGCGAGATCGGCGAGCATTTTGTATTTCAACTGCGCGGGAAAGGTGCTGCCTTTACAATGGAGATACTCGTCGAGCCATTCGCGGGTGATGCGCTTTAACTGGCCGAACAAATGGAGTTTGGGGTCTTCGCCGGGGTCGCGCCATTTGGTCAGCACCAGATGCGAGGTCAATTCATAAACAACCTGCGTGGTGCGGACATTGCTGGTGTGAACGAGATTGAGGTCGGCCTTTTCGCCGATGATGCCGGAATTTTGGGTTTCCGTCGCGCCAACCAAGTCGGGCGTCAACTCCATCACGGAATCCTCGTTGAACTGCGCTTTAAGCTGTTCCTCTGGCAATTCAACGCGGTAGCCGACGACGCGGGGGAATTGAATTTCGAGCGCGTCGCGGTCGGGTCGGACGGCTTTGACCTGGATGGTTTCGCGCGGCGGCTGTGGCGGCGCGATGACGGGCTTGGCCGTGAAATCGAAGGGAATACCGAGAACGTCGGCATATTCGACATTGAACAAGCCCGATTCATTTAGATCGTAGGACTGGCGGCGCAAGGCGCGGCCAATGACCTGCTCGCACAAAAGCTGCGTGCCGAAGGCGCGGACGCCGAGAACGTGGGTGACGGTGTTGGCATCCCAGCCCTCGGTGAGCATGGAGACGGAGACGACGCAGCGAATCGAGCCGCCAAGCTGCCCGTATTTGCCGACGGTATTCATCACCTCGCGCAAGATCGTCACGTCGTCCAGTTCCTTGCCCTTTTGAAGTTCGTTGGCGAGCTTGCCGCCGCGCTCCATAACTTCGCGCCGGAAGCGTTCAATCTCGTCGCCCGCCATGCTGCGGAAATTATCATCCAGCGCCTCGCCGGATTCGAGTTGTTCGCTGTCAATCAGCAACGTGTTGGGCCGGGCGAGCGGGCGATTGTGTTCGTCGAAATTTCGGAACAAAGCGAGACGACCGTTTTCAAGGGTCGTCGTGCCGTCGTCGTTCTGCCGCTGAAACCCGGAAATGAAATCATAAACCAGTTTTGAAATGGCGGTGTTCTGGCAAACCACGATGAAGCACGGTGGCACGCGGATGCCGGATTTTTGCCAAAGCTCGAATGTTTTTGCGTAGTGACCGTAGAGGGCTTCAAGGGCGGTTTGAAGTTGCGGCGGCAGGCTCAACGGATCAAGCGTGTTGCCTTGACCGCGCCCCTTCTTCGGCATTTTTTTCCCAATGTGTTCCCACAGATTGCGGAACATCGGCATTTCTTCGCCGGGGATGTTGTCGGCGACGGGGACGCGCGGAAGTTTGACGATGCCGCATTCGATGGCGTCCATGAGCGAAAAATCGCTCATGGTCCACGGGAAAAGCGTGCCTTCGACATAGCCGGAACCGCTCAAGAAAAACGGCGTGGCGGACAGGTCAATCACGCGGGCAACGCCAAGTTTGCGATTCACGGCTTCAAGCCCGGAAATCCAGAGACGGGCCGCCTCGGTATTTTTTTCCGCTTCCTTCTTTTCCTCGCCCTTCAATTCATCCAATTCTTCCTCGGCACCGGGTTTCTCACGGTAGCAATGATGCGCCTCGTCGTTTAGAACCAGAATGTTTTTCAAGCCCATTAAATCGGGCATCACGCGTTGAAGCATCTGGCCTTCGGTTTCCAGCGTATTCAATTCCTCGCCGCGACCTTGCAGGAGCGAGCGCCCGCCTTTCGACAGGTCAATGCGCTCGCGCAGTTTGAAGGCGTGGAAATTGGTGATGAGAATTTTGGCGCGAAAGACATCGTCCAGCATATCGGCGGGGACAAGCTCGCGGCTGGCGTAGTAACTGTCGGGGTCGTTGGGCTGGAGAACGCGCAAGCGTTCCTTAATGGTCAGGCCGGGGGCGACGATGAGAAAACCACGGGTAAATTTCTGGCTCTGCGGGCGACGCACCGCGTTGATGGTCTGCCACGCGATGAGCATTGCCATGACAGTCGTTTTGCCTGCGCCAGTCGCCAGCTTCAACGCGAGCCGCATGAGTTCGGGGTTGGCGTCGTGGTTGGCGTTTTTCAGGTGGTCGAGGATGCTCTGGCCGGACTTGCCGGCGTGCGGGGCAACCTCGGTCAGCCAAATGGCCGTTTCCACCGCCTCGACCTGACAGAAAAACGGGCGGATGCCGGCAAATTTATGACTCCGCCAATGCTGCAACAGCCGGGCGGTTTCGGGCGTCACCTGCCAATTGCTCGGATTGGGCAGGCTGCGCCATTGATCCACCTGCTGGCGCAACTGATTGATGATGGATGTGGGATCATACTGCTGTTCCTTGGTGGAAAGTCCCTTGCCTTCATCGAAAATTATCTGCTGCTGGTCGGCGGGTGCTTTGCGTTTGCGCGGCTTTGGAATGGGGGTGATGAACTCGGCCCGGCGGCGGCGCTCAACGATTTTTTGCGTCGGCTGCCCGTGCGCGTCCAGTTCCCAATGCCGCTGCGGGCATTCATACGGGGAATTGAGAATCGGCTTTTCAAAAAAGGGATTCGACATTTTCAATTCCTGGTTCCATGGCCGATGAGTAAGCGCATTTGAAACCGGAAGTTTCATGCGATTGATACTCGGGCGCAAACAAAAACGGAAACTCTGTCGCACGCACCTTTCATCCATCGCCCCACCATTGGCGCTCGAAAAAATCCCGGTCAATCCGCACTTGGGCGAGCTCTGGTGGGTATCCAAGGCTGATGTGGCGTCGCTAACAGTTTTTGCGAAATTTTATGGCTGTCGTCAAATTCTTCCGGGTAGTTTTCACAAAATGCGTTGTGATAATTTGCAGCCCATTCATACTTTGTTTTGATGTATGGCTGGTCCGAAAATTCTGTGAGTTTTGCAGCCACAGCACTTTTGTGTTTTTCAAGAAATTCCGTAAACGCGCCAGCATCCGGGTAAGCAATCATTACGGTTTCTTCCAGGTAATCTATGAAAACTCTCTGATCTGAATCTTTAAGGACACCCGGCACTTTTCTCTCTCCCCATTGCCAGTCCCCTTGAAACGGCTCCATTGCGGTGTCGCACAAAATTACTCGCGGAAAAACCGCCAGTTTTTGTTCTGCTCGATAAGCCTCCATTAGCGCTGGACCGAAGATGATGTCTTCATCCATGTAAAGATTCCCAATCGAAATTGCTCCCCGAATAAAATACCCCTCGCCAGCCATCTCCATTTGAAAATATCCAATGTAATCCATCACCATTAATAAAACAGACACAGCGTCACCATGTTCTGGAATCGGATAGCCGATGATCAAGTTGTCGGTGAAAGAACGCACTTGAAAATCTTGTTTGCGATTGGAGTTTTGATCCTCCGACTGCATCATCCGATAATACTGGCTCGCGGCATCCCCTGATTTGTTTTTGATGTATTTTTGCGCTTCATTCAAAGCATTTATCAACCGATTCAGCTCCTTTTCACTTTTGCCTTCCTCTTTGTCCTTAAAAACCCGGTCAATATAATCGCCGTAGCCCAAAATATCTACGAACGCGGCAACCGATGGGCGCATTTGGGGCGTTCCAAGTGAATTTTTGAATGGATTAGTCACAGCGTCAGACATGATAAATTGTGTTAACAAAAGTTCCCAATTGCAATTTATCTCTGCCGACACGTTACGCGACGGGGAGGACATACGCTGTCCACGTGAATAGATTTGCGACGGGAATCGGATTGCCGGTGGGTGCCGTTCGGCCTATGCTTTCCAACAAATGAACATCACGCCTAAACCTGTCTATCTTTATCTATCACCCGAAAAGGATTTTGCTGCATTTTGCCGCATCTTAACGAAAACTCGAAAACGCATTGATACCATTGATTCCATTGGCGATACTGTGTTTTCAATGGTTTCGTCAAATGTGCCATAACGAGTTCGAATCTCACCGCCCCGACCATCTTTCAAATTACGATTTTCGATTGCCGATTGCCGATTTGAAATCTCAAACCAGCCCGCTGGAAGATCTGGTTGTGGAATTGCGTTCCATCGTCAAGCCGCTTGATCTGGCGGAGCTTTTCCGAAAACCGCGGCCGCTGGAAGTGGAACTGGGCTGCGGCGACGCGTCCTTTCTCGTGGATTACGCGAAGCGGCATCCGGAGCGCAATTTTATCGGCGTCGAACGGTTGCTGGGCCGCCTCCGCAAATTGGACCGCAAGGGCCGCCGCGCCGGGCTGGCCAATCTGCGCGGCGTGCGCATCGAATCGTCGTATTTTCTGGAATATCTGCTGCCGCCGCACTCGGCGTCCGCGTTGCACGTTTATTTTCCCGACCCGTGGCCGAAGAAACGACACCACAAAAACCGGCTCGTCAACGAACGGTTTCCAAACATCGCCCGGGCCGCGCTCAAGCCGGATGGCGTGGTTTATCTACGGACGGACGACGGGGATTATTTCAAACAGATGACTGAAGTTTTCAGCGCGGACAAAAGTTTTAAGGAAATTGAAACGCCGGTTGAACTTGCAGAATTGCCGACGGATTTTGAAAAAGAATTTCGCGCGCGGGGGATTAAAACTTTGCTTGCGGCGTATCAAAAAGTGTAGGAGCCGACGTAAGGAGGCTCTGACTTATAAGGTGGAAATAAATGGAGCCTCGTTACCTTGGCTACTACGGAAAATCAAACGTCAATCACCGGTCCATCGTCACCATCGGTTTTTTTGGGCGGCGGACGCTGGCGGCGCTGAAAGGTGAGGCGCGTGTTTCCGGCGCCGGTCAGGATGTTCAGGGCCACGGAAACCACGCTGATAATCAGCGCGCCGAGAAAAGCGAAGCCGAAGCTGTCCACCTGAAAGTGCGGCGCGAGCAAGCTGCCGACGAAGTAAAGCAGCAACGCGTTGATGACGAGCGTGAACAGGCCGAGCGTAAAAATCAGCAGCGGCAGCGCCAGCAGCATCAAAACCGGCCGGATGAACGCGTTGAGGATGCCGAGCAACAGGGAGGCAATGAACAAATCGCTCCAGCGTTGGTAGGTGACGTGGCCGTGCAACAATGCCACCGCCACCAGCACCGCAAGGGTGTTGATGAGCCAGCTTTCCAAAAAGCGCAGGAGTCGCCTGGGTCCGGGTTGCATGGTCGCGCCCAATAATCGGCGTTATCCAAAATGCGCCAAGACATAAGCGAAAACAAGGAGCGTTTTTTTGATGGATTAACGGCCGCAGCCGTTGCAACCTGCCGCGTGCTTATGAAATCCCCTTTGTTGCTGCTCGTGGCTCTGGCCGCGGCCCCGCTGCTTCGCGCAGAGAGCGTCATCGCCCCCGGCGCGAAACTCCAGAAACTTGCCGGCGATTTTGCGTTCACCGAAGGCCCGACCTGCGATCGGGCCGGCAATGTGTTTTTTGTGGACCAGCCGAACAATCGCATCATGGAATGGAGCGTGGACGGAAAACTTTCCACGTTCATGCAGCCGTCCGGCTACGCCAACGGAATGTATTTTGACGCGAAGGGCAATCTCATTGCCTGCTGTGATGAGCACAACCAGCTCTGGTCCATCGCGCCGGACAAGACCGTGACCGTCCTCATCACCAATTACGACGGCAAATACCTCAACGGTCCGAACGACGTCTGGGTCGCGCCCAATGGCGCCATGTATATCACCGACCCGTTTTACAAGCGCACGTGGTGGGACCACGAAACCATGGCGCTCACCAATCAGGAGGTTTTTTACCTTTCACCCGACCATAAAAGTTTGGCGCGCGTCACGGACGACCTCACCAAGCCCAATGGCATCACCGGCACGCCCGACGGGAAAACACTTTTTGTCGCCGACATCGGCGCGCGGCAGACGTGGCGCTACGATATCCAGCCCGACGGCTCGCTCACGAACAAAACCTTGTTTTGCAAAATCGGCTCCGACGGCATGACGATTGACGAGCAGGGCGATCTTTATCTTTGCGGCACCACCATGACCGATGGAATGAACGGCGTGACCATCTTCGACCCGGCGGGAAAACAGATTGGCCACATTGACGTGCCGGAAAGATGGTCGGCCAATGTCTGCTTCGGCGGCAAAGACCGAAAAACGCTCTTCATCACCGCCAGCCACTCGCTTTATTCAATCCGCATGAACGTCAAAGGCGCGAACCCGGCGAAGTAGCATTTTCGCGGAAGCCCGTCAGGGCTGGCATATTCGTAGAAACCGGAATTAAAAAATTCCAAAGCTCCGTCAGGAGCGAAATCATCGGAAACGATTCCGTAGCAGCGAACGTGAGTTCGCTCATTCTGAAATCAGAGCCGACTCACGTCGGCTGCTACGATGGAACGAACAGAATATGCCGCTCCGCTGGTGGCCGTTCGCAAGAACCTTGATTCGGTTCGGTTTTGGTTCTACAAAGATGTCGCGCCTACGGCGCTGAATATGCGAAGCGCACTCGGCAAAGAATTAAGAAAACAATTCGCTTTGGAAATGTCCCGAACATTTCCAGAATTCATCGAAATAAAAATCCCCCGGCCTCGGCCCGGTTCTCGAATGTATGTTTGGAGAACTCCGCAGATTTCGTTTTTTATTCTCATGTGGCTGCTCGACAACCGAGACAAATTCGGAATCATGTATGGCTGGTCTTCAGCCGGCGAACCACCAACCGAGCAATACAAATACAATCCCGAACACGAGAAAAATGTTCTCAGTCATGATGGCTGTTTATTTCGCATTATGCAGGCTTTCAACGAAGCGGGCGGAATGGAAGATCGCTTTTGGGTCTTGGATGATCCGATGGACATCGCGTTCGAGCGAACGCTTCAAGAATTTGGCAAGCCAGGAGACGCTGAAATTCAGACGTTAGAGCGAGCAGTAACTGAAGGTTTGAGTTATATGATGAGCAGTCAACGTGAGATGACGGTTGAAAAATTAATTCCAAAAATTCCAAGCTTGGTAAAAAATTGCATGAAGTGTATCCAAGAAACAGTCATCCCGTATTTTGAGAAGATTAAAGAGTCAAAATCGCAAAATGCTACCTAACAGGCTGCTGAAAAACTGGCAGAAAGTTTGAATACTGTCGAGGGAGAAAGGTCAGAGAAGGATGCGTGGAAAACCTCAAGCCCAACCGGAATTTCTGACGACGATCAATCTGAACCAGCGGGTGCCCGCCGACCATCCGCTGCGCGGGATCAAGACGCGCGTGGACCAAGTGTTGGGGAAGCTTTCGCCGTTGTTTGACGAGTTGTATGCCGGCGAAGGACGGCCTTCGATTCCGCCGGAGCAACTGTTCAAGAGTCGGATATTGATGGCGCTCTATTCGGTGCGCAGTGAGCGGCTGTTCTGCGAGCAACTGGCCTACAATCTCCTGTGGCTTTGGTTTCTGGACCGGGAACTGGATGAGGGGAGTTTCGACCCGACGGTGTTCACCCATAATTATGACCGGGTGCTCTCGGCGGATGCCGCGAAGCTGTTTTTTGCGGAGGTCTATGATCTGTCGCGGGCCGAAGGCTGGACCAGCGACCAACACTTTACGGCCGACGGCACGCTGATCGAAGCGTGGGCCAGCTTGAAGAGTTTTGTGCGCAAGGATGGGCAGGACCAAGCCAAAGTGGCCACGGCCAAAGACGATGACCCCGGCAATCCGACGATCAATTTTCACGGGGAGCCGCGGCGCAATGCGACGCACCGCAGCACGACCGATCCGGAAAGCGTGCTGTATCGGAAAGCCAATGGCCAGGCCAGCAAGCTGTGTTTTGGGACGCAGGTGTTGATGGAGAACCGACACGGACTGTGTGCGGCCATCACGGTGCATAATCCCATTGCCCAAGACGAGCCGACTGTGGCGTTGGCACAGGTGGATGAACATCGGGAACTGCACGCCGCCAGAATTACTACTCTCGGCGCGGACAAAGCGTATCACCAAAAGAAATTTGTGGCCGGCTGTCGCCAGCGGGAAGTCTCGCCGCACGCGGCGTGCAAAGAGGGAAGGGATGTTTCGGGGCTGGATGGACGGACGACCGGTGGTGCCGGTTACCGGATCAGCCAACGCCGGCGCAAACGGGTCGAAGAAATCTTTGGCTGGATAAAAACGGTGGGAGGATTGAGGCGCACCCGCTACCGCGGAGTGGAGCGGACGCAGGCGTGGGCCTATTTCGTGGCTGGGACCTATAATTTGCTGCGGATAACCAATCTGGGATTGGGTTTGCAGACCGGCTGAAGAGCGTGGTGGGTCAGTGGGCGGCTCAGATCGGATGAAAGCTCCGGTCAAAGCAGCCAAGCGGGGCAACCGCCGAGTAAAAAACCGCGCTTCGCAGTGACCAGTAACAGATTTAAACATGACCAAAAAACAGTTCAGGCAAAAATCACCCCGTTTTGCAGCAGCCTGCTAACTTAAGCGAACTGAATTTATTTCCGCGCCCGTTTTGATTTCCGATAACTCACCGGCTTCGATTCCGGTTTCGTGCCGTCAATCATGTGTTTGAGTTCCTTGATCTGGTCGCGGAGCAGGGCGGCTTTTTCAAATTTTAAATCTTCCGCCGCTTTGAGCATTTCGCTTTCGAGTTCCTGAATCGTCGAGGTCAAATCAATGTCCCCGCCGCCTTCGCGCAAGACGGCATCCGCTTCTTTGCAGGTTGATTCGTATGTCGCCAGGCTGTCCTCGACGGCGCGGCTCACGCTGCGCGGCGTGATGTTGTGCTCGCGATTGTATGCGATTTGCCGCTCGCGACGGTATTCAGTGACGGCCAGGAATTTTTTGATGCTGTCGGTCATCACGTCGGCGTAGAGAATCACCTCGCCGTGGAGATGCCGCGCGGCGCGGCCCGCCGTTTGAATCAAACTGGTCTCGCTGCGCAGAAAACCCTCCTTGTCGGCGTCCAGAATCGCCACCAGTGAAACCTCTGGCAAATCCAGACCTTCGCGAAGCAGATTGATGCCGACGAGCACGTCGAATTCGCCCTTCCGCAGCGAGCGCAAAATCTCGACGCGCTCAATCGCGTCAATCTCGCTGTGGAGATACTGGACGTTGACGCCGATGCCGCGGAGGTAATCAGTCAATTCCTCGGCGGTGCGCTTGGTGAGTGTCGTTACGAGTATGCGCTCCTTCGCGTCGGCGCGTTTGCGGCATTCCTCGATGAGATCGTCAATCTGTCCCTTGAGCGGCTTGAGCGTGACCTTCGGGTCAATCAGTCCGGTCGGGCGCACGACCAATTCCACGATGCCTGGAGCGCCGGTCTCCGACCCGGCGCGTTGAGATTCGTTCTTGAAACTCGCCGGGTCGGAGACCGGCGCTCCGGCGCTTTGCGCCGACCATTCCAGTTCCCGTCTGCGCCGGCGTGGCGCTGGCATAAATTGTCTGGCCTTGCATCGCCTGAAATTCCTTGAAATTCAGGGGGCGATTGTCGAGCGCGCTGGGCAGCCGGAAACCGTGCTCGACCAGGACCGTTTTGCGCGAGCGGTCGCCCTCGAACATGCCGCCGATTTGCGGCACGGTGGCGTGCGATTCGTCAATCACCAGCAGGTAATCCTTCGGGAAGAAATCAATCACCGTCGCCGGGCGCGAGCCGGGCGGGCGACCGGCGATGTGGCGCGAATAATTTTCGATGCCGGAGCAAACGCCCATTTCCTCCATCATTTCAAGGTCGTATTCCGTCCGCTGCTTGATGCGCTGGGCTTCGAGCAGTTTGCCGTGTTTTTCAAAATGCACGATGCGCTCGCGCAATTCCTCGCGGATGGCGAGGATGGCGCGTTTCATCTTGTCGCCGGTCGTGACGAATTGTTTTCCCGGAAAAATGGTGACGGCATCGAGCAATTCAGTTTTGTTCCCGGTCAACGGCTCAAACCGCGTGAGCCGCTCGATTTGCTCGCCGAAAAATTCCACGCGCAGGCCGTCTTCGCGTCCGGCGGGCCGGACTTCCACCGTGTCGCCGCGCACGCGGAAATCGCCGCGCTCGAACGCGATGTCGTTCCGGTCGTATTGCAAATCCACGAGGCGCGTGAGGAATTGTTCGCGCGAAATTTCGCCACCGACGCGGATGGGAATGACCATCGCCTCGTAATCCTCCTTGCTGCCGATGCCATAAATGCACGACACGCTGGCCACGACGACGACGTCACGGCGCGCGAAGAGCGAGCTCATCGTGGAAAGCCGCATCCGCTCGATTTCCTCGTTCCGGCTCGAATCCTTCTCGATGAACGTGTCGGTGCGCGGGATGTAGGCCTCCGGCTGGTAATAATCGAAGTAGCTGACGAAGTATTCGACGGCGTTATTGGGAAAAAAACTTTTGAACTCGGCGTAAAGCTGGGCGGCCAGCGTTTTGTTGTGCGAAATGACGAGCGTCGGTTTGTCCACGTTTTTGATGACGTTGGCGATGGCAAAGGTTTTGCCGGAGCCGGTGACGCCGAGGAGCGTCTGGTGTTTCGCGCCGGACAGGATGCCGTCGGTCAGCTTCGCAATCGCTTGCGGCTGGTCCCCGGCGGGTTTGAAGGGCGCGACGAGTTCGAACATGCAGACGAAAGTAGAGCGACAACGGTTGATTGTCCAATACGACGGCATATCCGCCAGGTAGTATTTGATTTAATCAATTTCGCGCTTGCCATTCTCCGAATTTCCCCTATGATTATCTTGCCTGAACGCCGCGTGTGCGGACGTTCATTAAGGCTGAGAAAAAACAGTCAACTAATAACCTAACAGTCAACCTCCGTTGCCGTTCGCAGCGCCGGTAGTTAGGCAATGGAGCTTCGGTTCCCCGCCGTTTGGGTCCCCAAGTTCCCGCAGTTCAACACAGTCAAGTTATGCTCACAATGGAAGATGCCATGAAGCAAAGCACAATGCGCTTTGCCGCAGGCGAAATTGTCAAAGGCAAGATCATCGAACTCCGCCCCAAGGAGGTTTTGGTGGACATCGGTTACAAAAGCGAGGGCGTCATCTCCGGCATGGAATTTGAGGACATCAAAACGCTCAAGGTCGGCGATGAAATTGATGTTCTGATCGAAAAACTTGAAGACAAGGACGGCATGGTCGTCCTGTCGCACGAGAAGGCCGAGTTCAAGAAGAACTGGGACAAGATTCTCACGATTTGCAACGAAGGCGGCCGCATCACCGGCAAGGTCAAGTCGGTCGTCAAGGGCGGCCTGGTCGTCAATGTTGGCGTCGAGGCGTTTCTGCCCGCGTCGCAGATTGACGTCGTCACGCCGAAGAACCTCGCGCAATTCGTCGGCAACAGCTACGAGTTCAAGGTCGTCAAGATCAACCAGGAACGGCAGAACATCGTCCTGTCACGCCGCGAACTCATCGAGCAGGAACGCAGCGAGCGCCGCTCGCATTTGCTCGCCGAGATGGTGCCGGGCGACATCCGCAAGGGCACGGTCAAGAACATCACCGATTTCGGCGCGTTCATTGACCTCAACGGCATTGACGGCCTGCTGCACATCACCGACATGAGCTGGGGCCGCATCGGGCATCCGTCGGAATTGCTCAAGGTCGGCCAGGAAATTGACGTGGTGGTGCTCGACGTGAACAAGGAGAAGGAGCGCGTCAGCCTCGGCCTCAAGCAGAAGATGTCCAACCCGTGGGACAGCATCGAATCGAAATATCCCGTCGGCGCGCGCGTCAAGGGCAAGATTGTCAACCTCGTGCCGTATGGCGCGTTTGTGCAACTGGAACCGGGCGTCGAAGGCCTGGTGCACGTCACCGAATTGTCGTGGACGAAGCGCGTCGCCAAGCCCAGCGACATCCTCAAGCAGGGCGAGGAAATTGAGGCGATCGTGCTCGGCATCAACCGCGAGGAACAGAAAATTTCCCTCGGCATCCGCCAGCTCGAAAGCAATCCGTGGGACAACGCCGATCAGAAATATCCCGCCGGCACGCGCGTCAAGGGCAAGGTGCGCAACCTCACCAGCTACGGCGCGTTTGTCGAACTGGAGGAGGGCATTGACGGTATGATCCACGTGTCCGACATCTCCTGGACGCGCAAGATCAATCATCCCAGCGAGGTGTTGAAGAAGGGCGACGAAGTCGAGGCCGTCGTGCTCGAAGTGGACCGTCCGAACCAGCGCATCGCGCTGGGCATGAAACAGCTCGCGCAGGATCCGTGGGAGAACATTGACCAGTTCTACAAGGTCGGCGATCTCGTCACCGGCAACGTCACCAAGCTCGCGAGCTTCGGCGCGTTCGTCGGGTTGAAACACGAGATTGACGGCCTGGTGCACATCTCGCAAATCAGCGAGGAACGCGTGGACAAAATCAAAAACGTCCTCAAGGTGGGACAGGAAGTCACCGCGCGCGTCGTCAAAATTGACAAGGGCGAGCGCCGCATCGGCCTGTCCATCAAGGCCGCCAGCTACACCGACGAGCAGCTCAAGGAAGAGCAGAAACTCCTCGACGCGCTCAAGCCAGGTGAAGACCTCGTGGCGTTGCAACACGCCTTCGACGCCGCCGACGAAGCGAAGCAGGACGCGCCCAAACCGGAATAAAGCCGCGGAAGCTCAAAACTGGAATTCGCTCAGGCGGGCTGGAAACGGCCCGCCTGTTTTTTATTTCGGGAGGGTCGCCGTGTCGGCGACCCAAATTAGGGAACGGCGACACGCCGTCCCTCCCAATTTTGATTTATTTCGACAACGACCGGTGCCGGTAGTGCAAAATCTTGAACTCCGGCGTGTCGCGGACCGCCTCAACCAGTTCAAACCGGTTTTCAAACGGCGGAAAGAACGCGTCGCCTTCCACTTCGCGCTGCAGGACCGTGAGATAAAGATCGGAACAGCGCGGCAACGCCTGCGCATAAATCGCCGCGCCGCCACAGATGAAAATGTCGTTGGGAAACTCGTCGGGGTTCAACCGGTTCAGCGAGTTGAAAATCAGGATTTCCGTCTCCTGTTTTTCCCCCAGCTTCGCGAAATGGAACTGGTAGGCGCGCTTGAGATAACGTCCGCCGCGCCATTCGTGATATTGCCCGAAAATTTCCGGATGGCTTTTGATGAGCCGCTGCGGGTGCCGCGTGAGCACCATGTTTTTGCGGCTGGGCAACGGCTGGCCGAGACCCTCGAAGGTCTTGCGTCCCATCACGACGATGTTGCCCATCGTCATTTTTTTGAACCACTTGAAGTCCTCCGGCAGGTGCCACGGGAGTTTGCCGCCCGCGCCAATCACGCGGTTCAGCGACATTGCGGCAATGGCCTTGAAGTGTTTCATCGTGAGAAAAATAAACCACGAATGAACACAAATTCACACGAAACAAGCCCAACTGGCGTGAATTTCATGAATTGGCGCGAGAACGAATCCATTGGCGAAAATTCGCGCCATCCGCGCCTTAATTCTTCGTGTCCATTTGTGTCCATTCGTGGTTGAATAATTTCACACCGCAATCGGCGCCTTGATGGCCGGATGCGGATCGTAGCCAATCAATTCAAAATCCTCGAACTTGAAGTCGCCGATGTTTTTCACCGCCGGATTCAATTTCATCCGCGGCAGCGGACGCGGCTCGCGTGAGAGTTGCAGCTTGGCCTGCTCGACGTGGTTCGCGTAAAGATGCAAATCGCCGAACGTGTGGACAAACTCGCCGGGTTTCAAATTGCAGACCTGCGCGACCATCAGCGTGAGCAGGGCGTAGCTGGTGATGTTGAAGGGCACGCCGAGGAAAATATCCGCGCTGCGCTGGTAAAGCTGGCAGCTCAACTCGCCGTCGCTCACGTAAAACTGGAACAAGCAATGACACGGCGGCAACGCCATCGTTTCGATTTCACCCGGATTCCACGCGGTGACAATGTGCCGCCGGCTGTCGGGATTTCCTTTGATCTGCGCGATGACTTCGTCAATCTGGTTGAGGCTGCGGCCGTCGGCGGTGCGCCAGTCCGTCCATTGCGCGCCATAGATGCGGCCAAGACTGCCGTCCTTGTCCGCCCACTCGTCCCAGATGGTCACGCCGTGGTCGTGGAGATATTTGACGTTGGTGTCGCCGCGCAAAAACCAGAACAATTCGTGGATGATGGATCTGATGTGGACCTTCTTCGTGGTGAGCAGCGGAAACGATTCGCGCAACGGACAGCGGATTTGCGCGCCAAAAACGGAATGCGTGCCGGTGCCGGTGCGGTCGGCCTTGAACCTGCCGTGTTCGAGGACGTGCCGCAGCAAATCGAGGTATTGAATCATCGCGGGAAAAATCTAACCACGAAACACACGAAAGACACGAAAAAGAAATCCGTGTCATTGAAATTTCCTGCGCTTTCTGCAAGCCTGTGGGCGCAATGCGCATCCTCGCCCTCGATCACGGAAGCAAACGCATCGGCGTCGCGGTGAGCGATGAAACCAAAACCATCGCGCAGCCGCTGGAATACATCCCCGCCGAGCCGTTCGCGGCTTTTTTGGAACGGCTGAAAAAGCTGCTCGTCGCCAAGGAAGTTGACCTCATCCTCATCGGCCTGCCGCGCAACATGGACGGCAGCTACGGCCCGGCGGCGCAAAAGGTGCAGGCGTTCATTGCGGTCTTGAAAACGGCCATCGCCGTGCCCATTAAAACCTGGGATGAACGGCTGACATCGGCGCAAGCGAACCGGATTTTGATCCAGGCCAACGTCCGCCGCAACCAACGCAAAGAGAAAGTGGACAAGATGGCGGCGGCGATTTTGCTGCAGAGTTATCTGGACGGTCGCGCTTGATTTCATTCGGAGGGGCGAGTTATACGAACCCCTGACCAAATAAGACGAAAAGTGGGACTCGCAGAGCTCGTCCCTCCGAAAATATGAATTTACTCAAATTCAAACTCGTCATTGCCTACGACGGCACAGCTTACGAAGGCTGGCAGGTGCAAAAGACCGGCACCGGCGTGCAGCAAATCGTCGAGGCGGCGCTGGCAAAGTTGTTTCCCAGCGGGCCGCGCCTCCACAGCGCCAGCCGCACGGACACTGGCGTCCACGCGCTCGGCATGGTGGCGCATTTTGAAATTCCCGCCGCGGAATTCAAGATGTCCGCGCGCAAACTGTCACTGGCGCTCAACGCCTGGCTGCCGGAAGACGTCCGCGTGCTTTCGGCTTCACGCGCGCCAGGAAAATTTCACGCCCGGTTCGATGCGGCGGGCAAACAGTATCGTTATTTCGTCTGGAACCACACGGCGATGAATCCGCTGCTGCGGCACAGCGCGTGGCAGGTGACGCGTCCGCTCAATTTGAAAGCCATGCGCGCCGCCGCGCCGCTGTTCATCGGGCGGCGCGATTTCAAATCGTTTGCCGCCAGCCGGAATTACGAGATGGAAACCACCGTGCGCAAACTCACGCGCTGCGACGTCAAAAAGAGCGGGCCGCTGCTGACGTTCATCATCGAAGGCGACGGGTTTCTCTACAAAATGTGCCGTGGCATCGTCGGGACGATTGTGCAAACCGGCCTCGGCAAATTCCCGGCGGATGAAATCAAGCGGATGCTGGCGAAAAAGGACCGGCGCGTGGCCGGCATGACCGCTCCGGCGCATGGGCTGGTGCTGTGGAAGGTTTTTTATTCAACGCAAAGGCGCAAAGAAACCAAGGCGTGGAAGTGAACGACGATTCGCTAAAATTGTGGGTAGCACCCGCGTCTCGCGGGTTGTTTCGGGCGTCGCGCCCGAAACCGTTTGCCAATGGAGGCTGTCTTTGCTCGTCTGCCAGTCCGCAATTGAAAGCGCGCCGTGGCAATTCGGCGGGACGCCGAATTGAACCCGCGAGACGCGGGTGCTGCACAACATCAAATGAATGTCGTCCTGGTTGAACCGGAAATTCCGCCGAACACGGGCAACGTGGCGCGGTTGTGCGCGGCCACGAAAACGGTGTTGCACCTCATTGAGCCGTTCGGCTTCAAGCTCGGCGACGCGCAACTCAAGCGCGCCGGCATGGATTACTGGCAGCAGGTCGAATGGCATCGCTGGCCGCACTGGAAGGCGTTTGTGGAAAAGCTCCCGGCGAATGCGCAGCTCTGGTTCGTCGAATCCGGCGGGCCGAAAATTTACAGTGACGCGAAATTTTCAGCGGACGATTATCTGGTTTTCGGACGCGAGACCGCCGGGTTGCCGAGGCAATTGCTGGCGCAACACCGCGGGCGCTGGCTGCGGATTCCGATGTTCAACGAAAAATCGCGTTCGTTGAACCTGTCGAATTGCGTGGCCCTGGTTTTGTTCGAGGCCTTGCGGCAGCAGGGATTCGCGGGCGAGATTTAATTCGATTATTTCATCGCGGCTTGCCGGCCTGCCGGACCGAAGCGCTTTAATCCGGGGTGACCGTCAGCTTGCCTTGCAACCGGACATCGCGCGATGAGGCGCCCACCACGATGCGATACGTTCCCGGTGTGATGTTCCAACCGTGGATGGTTGCATCCCAATGGGCGAGCGAGCGAGCGTTGAGCTTCAAGCTGACATGGCGGGTCTGGCCCGGCTCCAGCGGCACTTTCCCAAAGCCCTTCAACTGCAGGGGCGGTTCTGGGGCGTCGGGAGCCGAAGGAAACCCCACATAAAGTTCGACCACATCCTTGCCAGATCGCTTCCCGGTGTTGGTGACATCAAAATCAACCGTTACCGTCTGGTCCGCATTGTTCTTTGCCGAGACGCTTTGGGGAGCAATGCCCAGTTTTTTGCAGCCAAAGGTTGTGTAAGAAAGGCCATAGCCAAACGGGAAAAGCGGTGTGATGCCTTGGGCGTCGTAGTGCCGGTAACCAACGAATATGTCCTCTGAATAATGTGCCACGCCATCAATGCCCGGATACTGTTCCGGCGTGTTGGCCGGGAGGTCCGTCAGGCGTTCGGGGAAAGTGAGCGGAAGCCGGCCGGAAGGGTTGACATCTCCGAAAAGAACCGCCGCCACGGCATTCCCATCTTCTTCGCCCGGATACCAGGCCTCCAGAATCGTGGACACGTTCTTCACCCACGGCATGAGGACGGCCGTGCCGGTCTTGAGCACGACCACCGTGTGCGGGTTCGCCGCCGCAATCGCTGCCACCAATTGGTCCTGACTTCCGGCGAGTGTCAGCAGATGATCGCGGCCTTCGGTTTCACGGTCTCCCACCATGACCACCGCCACGTCGGAGGACCTGGCCAGCGCAACCGCCTGGGCGACATCGCTGCCAACCGCAAATTCAACTTTGACCTTGGGGCCGGCGCGTTGCTGAATGCCTTCGACGGGAGCGACCGTGTATAGCGGAGCAACGTGAGAGCTGCCACCGCCACCGGTCGCGGCCTTGGCCGCAAAAGGCCCGATGACGGCAATGCTGTGGAGGTGCGCCGGGTCGAGAGGCAGTTCTTCACCGGTGTTCTTGAGCAAGACCATGCCGTCTTCGGCCAGATGCCGCGCTTCCAGGCCGTCCGCCTGAGCCGGGATGGATTGCGTCGTCGCCGGATGATCAAACTGACCGAACTGCATCATGGTTCGGAAGCGCCGGACCAGCTTGTCATCAATGACGGACATCGGCAGCTCGCCCGATTTGACTGCCGTCTCAAGGTTGGTGCCGAAGTATCTTCCATTCGGCATCTCCAAATCCAGTCCGGCCAGCGCCGAAGGAACGGTGCTGTGAACCGCGCCAAAATCCGAAGTGACAAAGCCGTTGAAGCCCCAGTCCTTCTTGAGTATCTGGTCAAGCAGAACGTCATTTTCACAACAGTAAACGCCGTTGACCTTGTTGTAAGCGCCCATCAGTGAAGCGACATGGCCTTCTTTGACGGACGCCTCGAACGCGGGCAGATAAATCTCGTGCAGCGCTCGCTCGCTGATGATTTCATTGATGGTGAAACGTTCGGCCTCCTGGTTGTTGGCGGCGTAATGTTTGACATTGGCAATCACGCCCTGGCTTTGGATGCCTTGAATCTCGCTCACGCCCATCTGTGCCACCAGATACGGGTCTTCGCCCAGGGCTTCAAAGGTGCGGCCATTTTGCGGGACGCGCGCAATGTTCACGTCCGGTCCTTCGAGCAGTTCTTCGTCCAGATCCTTTGCCTCCTGGCCGATGATGACGCCGTAGCGATGGGCCGAATCAACATCCCAACTCGCCGCCAATGAAATCGGCGCGGGCAAGGCCGTCGCGGGTTTCTGCGGCGTGTCGCCCGCCGGGCCCACTCCGCAGGGACCGTTGGCTACGTGCAGAGCCGGAATGTGCAACCGGTCAACCGGCGGAACATACCGGAAATGCGTGGCGTCCTGAATGCCGTGAAGCTCCTCAATTTTCTCCTGCAAAGTCATCTGGCCGACAAGCGCGCGGGCCTGGGTGTCCGAATCCTGGGCTTGAAGCCGGGCGCCGCCGGCCAAAATCCCCAGCAACAGGCAGACTGGAATCCCGCGGACGCTGATGGAAAGTGCCGTTCCTTTTGGCACTGCGTTGACAACAAATACCTGGGAACATTTTGGATTCATGATGGAGCCAGTATATCAAGCGGGCTGGCGCGGCCAAGCAGCAAATGCGCTGCCGCCAGCCGATGAGTTTGCCGGCGGCGTGGCAGCCTTCGCTTTTCGTTGTGATGGGCTGGCCTGCCGGGTCGTAGCTCGAAGCGCTTTTGGCAAATCTTCATTTCAGCCCGCCTGCGCGCTGTGTGCTACGGCGCGGCAGTCTTCGCTCTTGCTGCGCTTCGAGCGAAGACTGGTGGGCGCTGAGGGATTCGAACCCACGACCTACTCGGTGTAAACGAGACGCGCTAGCCACTGCGCCAAGCGCCCATCCAAAACCACCTTACCAAAGCCCCGGCCTTTGGCAACGTTGGAACCGGGCGGTTCACCTTTCCCCAGCCAAAGTCCCGTCACGACGGAGTTTCATCCGGCGTCCGCGCCATTCAACCGTGCTGCCCGTGAACGCGCCGGACCAGATCGCCACTTGCAACAAATCCTTCACCGGCACAAGCCAGGGCGGCGAGATCAGGCTGCGTTCCGGCGTGAACCGGCGCTGAAGATTTTGGGCAAGACAAATCCGGATCAATAAACAGGCGGCGGCGGCCAGCGGGGCGCACAGCGTCGCCGGCGAAATCAGTGAAACGACCAGCCACAGCAGCGGCCAGAACGTGGCGTTGGACAAGATGCTGAAAAAGTAGGGTAGGGGCTGGCAGACGCGGATGGTGCGCGACCAGCGAAGTTGATGTTTCCAGACTTCGCTCCAATTCATCGGCATGTCCCAGCATTCCACGACGACCGGACAAAGGGCGATGCGCTGGCCTTTTTTGGCAATGCGCTGGCCGAGTTGATAATCATCCGCCAGACAGTCGGCCAGCGCGCCGAACCCGCCGATTTCCGAGAGCAATTTGCGCCGCTTGAGCATCACCGCGCCAAGCGCGAAGTCGAGCGGCTTGAGGCTGGCGGCCTGCAACACCTGGCTCCAGAAATCAGCGTTGATGGCAACGGCTTCCCACCGCATGGCGGTCGTGGCCGGATTGGCGAGCCGGTAAAAACAGTTGACCAGGCCAACTTTCGGATCGTGCAGCGGCGCGACGACGTTGACGAGAAAATCCGGCGGCACGCGCACGTCGGCGTCACTGACCAGAATCAAATCGTGCTTGGCGAGTTTTTCAAGCTGAACGAGCTTGGCGATTTTGGCGTTCGCGCCGGACAGCCGGTCACAAACCACGAGTTGCGCGTCGTGCCCCGGATTTTCCGCGATGAGTTCACGGACGATCTGGCAAACCGGGTCATCCGCGCCGGCGACGCCGAAGAGGATTTGCGTCCGTCCGGTATAATTTTGCCGGAACCAGCTTCGGAGGGATTCGGCGGTGGTTTCGTCGCAGCCTTTGAGCGGCTTGAGCAGGGTGATGGCGGGCGAAAATGAAAAGTCGGCCACGCGCCGGTGCAAGGGAAACCGTCGCGCGGCGATCCATTGCCAGAGCGCGAGCGCAAGACTCAACAACGCGAGCGCGGCAGGAATTGCGGTGGCGAAATTCACCGGGGACAAGACAACAAAAAATCAGGCGGGAGCGCCAGATGTTTTGACTTCGGGCTGCTCGTCGAGCACAAGCACGCCATGCGGTGGAAGGTCGTAATTGCCGGAGAAGGTGTTGCCGGTGAGGTAGTCGTGCATCGGCTTGTAAAACTGGATGCGGACGGGCGAATTTTGATGGTTGAGCAGGAAATAAACCCGCATGCCTTCCTTTTCGCGCATGCTGACTTCGACGTTTTCGGGGACCTTGAGCAACGGTTGCAGCCCGCACATCTGGCGCAACCAGATGATGAAGTCGTGGTAGAAATGCTGGTGACTCATCGTGCCGATGTAAATCGCCTTGCCGAGGCCGAAGTTGTTCATGGTGATGGCGGGACGCCCGGCGTAAAAATCCTTCGCATAAGCCGCCAGAATCTGGCAGCCCTTCGGTTCGATGATGTCGCACCAGAGCCGTGCGGGATGCAGATGACTCGTCTGGAACGCGCCCTTGAAGGTGAGATGGTTTTCCTCGCCGGGCGGAACGGTATCGAATTCCAGCACTTCCATCCCGAACAGGTCGGTCAGGTCATTGGGATAACCGGTATCGGGCGCGATGCTGTATTGGTTCACGAGGCCGGTGTTGAACGTGCTGACGAGCGTGCCGCCGTTCTGGACGTAAAGTTTGAGCCGGTCGGCCTCGCCGGCGGACAGCAAGTGCAGCGACGGGGCGATCACGAGTTTGTATGCCGACAAATCCTCCGTCGGGCGCGCGAAATCCACGCGGATGTTCCGGTCGTGCAGCGCGTTGTAAAAGAGCTGGATGTGCTCGCGCAGGTTGAAGAATTTGTTCGGCTGCATGGATAGTTGCAGCGCCCAGTCGTTGTCGTGGGTGTAAAGGATGCAGGCCTGGGGCGCAACCTTCGTGTCCTTGATGGCCGGCGCGAGCAGCTTGAGTTCCTCGCCGATCTGGCTGATTTCCTGGTAAACGCGCGTGTTGCCGTCAATGTGATGCGGCAACACGGCGCCGAAAAATTTCTCGTTGCCGATGCGCGGCTGCCGCCAGTGGTAATAAAGCACGCCACTCGCGCCGCGCGAAATCAACTGATACGTGAACAGCCGGATGACCCCGGGGCGCACGAGCGGGTTCACGTCCTGCCAGTTGACCTGTCCGGCCTTTTGTTCAATCACCCAAAAACCGCTGTCGCCTTCCGGCGTGCGGATGTTTTGCTTTTTGAGCGAGCGCACGATGTCAATGTCGCAGGCCAGTTCGGAGGATTTGGCCTTGATGGCGGCGTTGCTTTCCACGGACACGAAGTCCACCGCGTCCGCCATGTCGAAATGGTCAAATTTGCGCCGGAGCGCGCGAAGGTTGACGGTGACGGGATGGTCGGGGCAAAATTCGTGCAGCGCATCGGCCTGCATGCGGACGAAGGCGACGATGGTGTCGCTGCAAAAGCGGTTCCAATCGAGCAGGAGCGCCGGATTATGCCTGCCGGGCGAATACAGCGGCATGGGCACCTGGTCGAAGGAGGAAACGATCTGTCCCAGATAGCGCAGTCCCAGCCGTTCGTTGAGGCGCTCGACGGTTTCGTATTTCAACTTGAGCCAGTTCTGCCATTCCAGCCGCGAATCCTCGTTGAACGACCACTCGGTTTGATGGCCGCCGATGCCGCTGTCAATCTGCCACGCGAGGAGTTGGGGATGACTGCCAAGCGCGCGGGCCATGTTTTCGACCAGGCGCTTGGAGGCGTTCCAAAAAGTGTCGTTGTTGAAGCAGACCGCGCGGCGCGTGCCTTCGTGTTTGACCAGCCCGCGTTCATCCAGCGGCAGGATGTCGGGATATTTGCGCGCGAGCCAGATGGGCGGGGCGGCGGTCGGTGTGCCCAGCACGACTTTGATGCCATGTTCCTCCATGAGGTCCATCACGCGGCGCAGCCAGTCGAAGTCGTATTTGCCCTCCTTCGGTTCGCAGAGGCCCCAGGAAAGATCGCCGATGCGGACGACGTTGAAGCCGGCCTTGACCATCAGTTCCGCGTCACGCTCCCAGGCGCCCTCGGGATCGTCGGCCGTGCCGCCGTAAGGGAAGACCCAGTGTTCAGGATAATAATCAACGCCAAAAAACATAACCCAATATGGTCCAACTCGTGAGCTTCGTGTGCATTGTAAAAGCTGGCTGCCGCGCTGGCAATCCCAAAATGACACTGCCTCGCGAGCAAGAAAAGCCCGTCAATCCGGCGGTTTCGAGTATAAAATGGCTTTCGGCCAACTCATCAGCCGCCGCCCTTCCGCCTCGCGCTTCAAATTTTACGCTTTATTCTAAAGCCCAAATTCTGAATTCTTAACCTCATGGCGCGCCTGAACGACAATTTTTTGAAGCTGAAGGCCGGCTACCTCTTTCCCGAAATCAGCCGGCGCGTAAAAGTTTTTTGCGAGGCAAATCCCGAAGCCGCCCAACGCCTCATCCGCTGCGGCATCGGCGACGTGACCGAGCCGCTGCCGCCCGCCGCCATCGCCGCGATGCACAGGGCCGTGGACGAACTGGCCGTGCGCGAAACGTTCCGGGGCTACGGCCCGGAACAGGGCTACGAATGGCTGCGCGCCGCGATTGCGAAGAACGATTTTCGCGACTGCGGCTGTGACGTGGCCGACGACGAAGTTTTTGTCAGCGACGGCGCCAAATGCGACACCGGCAACATCCTCGACATCCTCGGCGCGAAAAACAAAATCGCCATCAGCGACCCCGTTTATCCGGTTTATGTGGACACCAACGTCATGGCCGGCCACACGGGCGAGGCGGACGAAGCCGGGACTTACTCGAAGCTTGTCTATCTGCCGTGCAAGCCGTCCAACGGGTTCATTCCCGAACCGCCGAAGCGGCACGCGGACGTGATTTACCTCTGCTCGCCGAACAACCCGACCGGCGCGGCGGCGAACCGTCCGCAGCTCGAAGCGTGGGTGAAATACGCGCTGGAACACAAAGCCGTCATTTTATTCGACGCGGCTTACGAGGCTTACATCAGCGATGCCAACCTGCCGCATTCGATTTACGAAATCCCCGGCGCGCGCGAGTGCGCCATCGAGTTCCGCAGCTTCTCGAAGAACGGCGGGTTCACCGGCGTGCGTTGCGCGTTCACCGTCGTGCCAAAAACGCTCAACGCGCAGACGAAATCCGGCGAGTTCAAACCGCTGCATCCGCTCTGGCTGCGGCGAACGACGACCAAGTTCAACGGTGTGAGTTACATCGTACAACGCGGCGCCGAGGCGCTTTACTCGCTGGAAGGCAAGGCGCAGGTGCGTGCGCTCATCGAACATTATCTCGGCAACGCGAAAGTGTTGCGCGAAGGCGCGAAAGAGGCCGGACTGAAAGTTTTCGGCGGCGTGAACGCGCCCTACATCTGGGTGCGCGCGCCGAAAAGTGGCATGGACGTCTCGTCCGTGCGAACCGAATCAGAAACACACGGGCGAGACGCCCGTGCCACTAACAGCACAAGCTGGCAGGCCTTCGACAAAATTCTTGGCGAGGCGAACGTGGTCATCACGCCCGGCAGCGGTTTTGGGGCGCGGGGTGAGGGTTATTTCCGCATCAGCGCCTTCAACAGCCGCGCCAATGCCGGGGAAGTCGCGCGCCGGTTGCAGGCATTGAAGTGGTGAAATTTCTGGCGCAGGCTGACTTGTCACGCCGAAATCAGACTTGGGCGCACTCCGAATTCCGCATTGGCAACGGACTCTTTTCCTGAAATCATTTTGAGATGGACGAACGGGGCATTAACTTCTACATTACTCGCATGAAAATCCTGTTCGGAATGGCTTTGGCCGTTATCGTGGGATGCTCTGCATTTGGAGACGGAATTACCAGCGTTGAAATCGATGGCAACCAATATACCAACATAAATAAAGTCTATGTTAGTGCAGGTGGTCGGATTATCATTGTTTTTCCCGGTGGAGGAACTTCTGCGAGCGTAGATAAAATTCCAACAAACTTTCTTGCATCGTGGGACATAAATCAAGTGGCCGCGAAGGCCACCGAAACACAAAACACCGCGCAAGAGTTAGAAAGAGCGATTGCCGCTGGTTGTTTTCGCGAAATTGATGGAGTTGTTTATGACACGCGGAAGCCCCAATCCGGCTGGGCAATGTTTCCGAAAGCCAAAGTAATCCAGGTTTTAGACGATGGAGCAATTCTTGATATAACCCCCGACTCATATTCGTATTTTGCGGTCCATGTGAAAAATCTGGCGAACACCATTGGAGACACGGATACAATTAGTTTTTCTGCCAGATTGACTGGCAATTATAGCTACATAAACAAAAACGGAGACGACCGAACGATACGCGATTATGATGCGGGTCGTCCTTGTAGTCGTGATGAGATTCCTGATTCTGTTTTAAAAGGAGAAAAGCCATTTGATATATTGGCTTCCGCTGGAATGCCAAACACACCAAACAAAAACATCATTGCTTCGTTGCCTGAGAGCAATGATTTGAATGCTACAGGTTCAGGTTTTTTCATCACGGGCGACGGTTACTTGATTACGAACAATCATGTGGTCAAAAATGCTACGAAAGTTCGTGTGGTCACAAGTGTCGGAACATTTGACGCCAAAGTGGTGACGGTGGATGCGGCCAATGATTTGGCGTTGTTGAAAACGGAGGGAAAATTTTCATCGCTCCCAATTGCTGCTAGTCGCACAGCGCATTTGGGTGGCACGGTGGCAACCGTTGGTTTCCCTGACCCTAGCTTGCAAGGCTTCTCACCCAAGTTAGCCAAAGGTGAAATTGCATCATTGTCCGGCATCAAGGATGACCCGCGTTATTTCCAGATGAGTGTGCCGGTGCAGCCGGGCAATTCGGGCGGCGCGCTGGTTGATGAACACGGCAACGTCATCGGCGTCGTGTCGGCCAAGTTGGATGCGTTGGCGGCACTGGCCGCGAGTGGGGCGATGCCGGAGAATGTCAACTATGCGGTGAAGAGCAGTTTGCTGTTGAGCTTCCTTGAATCGGTGCCGGATGTTTCGGCCAAGCTCAAAGCACCGAACACAGCGGATGAAAAGTTTGAGGATGTGGTGAAGTCGGCGCAGGATGCCGCTGTTTTGGTTTTGGTTTACTGAAGTTTGGAGTTCCGGCTTTAGCCGGGCCGGGGCCGCCTGAAGGCGGGACTCCAAACCGGCGGCGGTGCTGACGCTGGTTTTTTATTGAGCAGCAAGCCAAATTAAACATTTGCAAACAGCCGCAAGTCTGATATACAAAACGTCCGCTTTTTGTTCAGGCGGCTGAAATTTTAACCAAAACGAATTTATGTCACAGCATCGCAGTCTGCGCGCGGCGTCCACCCTCGGCGGCAAGCGCAATGTCCTCAAGCGCTTCGAGCGCGTCGAATTGCTCAAGAAACGCGGCCAGTGGAAAAGCGGCGACCGCATCACCGGCCTCCGCAAAACCAAACCGGCGGTGTAATTCGTTGAACCGTTGAACCGTTGAGCCGAACGGACGCTGAATCCGTTTTAACGATTCAACCATTCAACGCATCAACGCGATGAACATCCGTTTGCAAAAATTTCTGGCGGACGCGGGCGTGGCTTCGCGCCGCGCGGGCGAGCAAATCATTCTGGACGGGCGCGTCAGCGTCAACGGCCAGCCGGTTCGCCTGCTCGGCACCAAGGTTGATCCCATTCACGACGAAGTGACGGTGGACGGCAAGGCGGTTCGCGTCCGGCGCAAGCTGTGGCTGGCGTTGCACAAGCCGGCCGGCTGCGTTTGTTCGCGCGAGGATGAAGCGGGCCGCCCGACGATTTACGATTTATTGCCCAGGGAATGGCAAAATCTTTATTCGGTGGGCCGTCTGGATTTCAACACGGAAGGGTTGATTTTCCTGACCAATGATGGACAATTCGCCCTGCGCCTGACGCATCCGCGTTACGGCGTCCGCAAAAAATACGTGGCGACGGTCGCCGGCGGGGTGGACGCGGCGATGCTGGCGGGGTTCCGGCGCGGCGTCTGGCACGCGGGCGAGAAGCTCAAGGTGGAGACGGCCCGGCTGATTTCGGGCAGCCGCGCCAGAAACGTGGTGGAATTGGAATTGGGCGAGGGCAAGAACCGCGAAGTGCGGCGGCTGTTCGAATCGCAGGGATTGACCGTGAAACGGTTGCAGCGGACGCAAATCGGGAAAATCAAACTGGGCGAACTGAAACCGGGCCGCTGGCGGACATTGACAGAGACGGAAATTAGAACTTTACTTGGCTGAATTATGAAAAAGCAGATTTGGTCGGTTTTCGTGGCAGCGATTACAACCAGCGTGCTGGCGCAGACGAACGCGCCGGACTCAACACCACCTCCGGCAACTCCGCCGCCGGCAATGACCGCGCCCGCGCCGGCCGCCGTCGAATCCGCGCCGGCGGTGACGAATGCGCCCGTCAAAAAGAAAACTGCCACGCACAAGAAACGCAAGCTCTCCGCGGCGAAGGAGGCCATGTTCACCGAACCGACCGTCGCACTCGTGCCCGGCCCGGCGGAAGTCAGCGGCAACAACGTCAACATTCGCGGCCAGGCCAGCTTGAAGAGCGAAGTCATCGCCCACCTTCACCCGGGCGACGTCGTGACGGTGCTGGAACAAATCAATTTGCGCAAACACAAGGCGGATGAACCGGCGCAATGGGCCAAAATCGTCTTCCCGACAAACGCCTACGCCTGGGTCAACGTCAAATACATTGACCCCACGAACATGACAGTTTTGCCGAAGAAGCTGAATTTGCGCGCCGGGCCGGGCGAAAATTACAGCGTGGTCGGCTTGATTGAGCGGGGCACACCGGTCAGCGAAATTTCAAACAAAGGCAAATGGATGGAAATCGAACCGACGACGAATGCCTACGCTTTCGTAGCCGCATTGTTTTTGAAACAGGAAACGCAGGCGGCTGCGCCAGCCAACACCGCGCCACCGATGGAGACCGGCCCGGCGCCAACGCCAACGCCGGTCGCCGAGGCGCAACCCGTCGTCACCGAACCGACCAACGCTCCCGCCGCCGCTGAAACCAACGCTATGCCGGCGGCTGCGACCGAAACCAATGCCGCGCCTGCGGTCTCGGCGGACACGAACGCGCCGGTTGAACAAACGCCTCCGCCGCCACCGCCACCGCCACGCGTCGTGACCCATGAAGGTTTCGTCCGCCATGTCACCAGCATCATTGAACCGACAGCTTATGAATTATATGACCCGAAGACGGACGTGCCCATTGATTACCTCTACGCGACCACAACGAACCTCGATTTGAGCCGCTACAACGGCCTGCACATCATCGTGACCGGCGAGGAAGGTCTCGCCCAGCGCTGGAAAGACACGCCCGTCCTCACCATCCAGCGCATTCTAGTGGTCGAGTAATGCCGCCGGACAATCTCATTGACGGGCGCGCGATTGCGGCGCAAATCCAGCGCGAACTGGCCGGTCGCATCGCCGCATTGAAATCCCACGGCGTTCAGGCGGGACTTGCGTTTGTGCGCGTCGGGGAAGACCCGGCGTCCAAGGTCTATGTCGGGCGTAAGGAAAAGGCGTGCGCCGAACTGGGCATTTTTTCGGAAATGCACGTTCTTCCGGAGGCAACTAGCGAAAGCGAACTGCTCGCGCTGCTGAAGAAGCTGAACGCCGATGCGCGTCTGCACGGAATTTTGGTGCAGGCGCCGTTGCCGAAACAAATTCGCGAATCCGCGGTTTATTCCACGGTCCTGCCGGAAAAGGACATGGACGGTTTTCATCCGGTGAACGTCGGCAAATTGATGCTTGGTGACGCGACGGGTTTCCGGCCCTGCACGCCGGCGGGCATTGGCGAGTTGCTCGCGCGCGCGAACGTGAAAACCGACGGCGCGGAAGTGGTGGTTTTGGGCCGGGGCAACATCGTCGGCAAACCAATGGCCGCGATGCTTTGCCAGAAAAACAAACACGCGAATGCGACCGTGACGATTTGTCATTCGGCCACGCGCGACATCCCAGCGCACTGCCGGCGCGCGGACATTTTGATTGCCGCGATGGGCGTCGCCGAATTTGTGAAGGCGGGCATGGTCAAGCCCGGCGCAACGGTGATAGATGTGGGCGTCAACCGGGTGAACGGCAAACTCGTCGGCGACGTGGATTTCGCGCATGTCCAGCCGGTGGCCGGGAAAATCACGCCGAACCCCGGCGGCGTCGGGCCGATGACGATTGCGATGCTGATGCAAAACACCGTGCGCGCGGCGGAAATGTTTGCCGCGTAGGAGCCGACGTGAGGAGGCTCTATTGTCACGGATGCACAAATAAAAAAACAAAATATGGAGTCTCGTCACCTCGACTCCTACAAAAGACAGCAACTTTATGGAAGCCACTCGAATATTGCCGGATTTGCAGTCCTCGCTGTTGTGCGAGGAGGTCCGCCAGGAAGCCAACGGAAATCTGATCATCATCGGCGTCATCAGCCTCATCCGCGTGCCGCAACTGCCCATCGTCGCCGCGCGGCTCTGCGTTTTCAACCGCTGGACGGCGGGCATCGGCCGGTTCACGGAATGCATCCGGCTCATTGCGCCCGACCAGACCACGGTGCTCCGCAAGGGCGAGATGAAATTTGAACTGCGCGACGCGGCACTGCACACCACCAGCGTGATGGTCTTCGGTCAGATTGAATTCAAGGCCGCCGGGACCCATTTTGTCGAGGTGCTCGTGGACGACGTGATGAAACTGCGCTACCCCATTCCGGTGGTTCACGTCCCGCCGCCGGATCAATCGCAAAAACCGCCGCCGTCCCTTGAAACTGCGCCCGGCGCCTGAGCGTGCGTAGAACTGTCCGCGTGAAGAACGGGAACGCCGCATTCAAAGCCTGTATGAAAAACTCTAGGAGCCGACGTGAGGAGGCTCACTTCTCGCCTGAAATCGGTGGTTCCTGAAGATGTTTGAGACTCGTTACCTCGTCTCCTACTGAAGGCAGCGTTCCGAAAGGGGGGCAAACGGGCATTTCCTTCGGCGCTTTCACGTTTCAACAACTTCGGATAAGCTGCAACTGATGAACGCATCGGTTAAATCCGCTTTTGCCTGGGAACCGCTCACGCCGCGCGGGGTGGCGGCTTTTGCCCATGCGCGCCCCGGTCGCCTGCTGGTGGTGCAATTCATCATCGCGGTGCTGACCGCCATCGCGGTGGATTGGTTTTTGGCCAGCGGATGTTTTCCGACGATCACGGCCGCCATCAAACAGTTGCCGGAGCAGGGCGAAATCCGCGACAGCCGGTTGAACTGGCATGGCGAATTGCCGCAACTGCTCGCCGAAGGCGGGTTTCTCGCGTTTGACGTTGACCTGGAACATGCCGGCCAAATCCAATCGTCGGCGCAGGTGAGAATTGAATTTGGCAGGGAATCCATCCGCGTTTTTTCACTGCTCGGCTACCGCGAATGGAATTATCCGTCGGGTTGGATCATGGCTTTCAACCGGACCGATCTGGAACCCCTTTGGGGCGCGTGGAAACCCGACATTTTGGCCATTGCGACCGGCGTGGTCATCGTCGGGCTGATGCTTTCGTGGGCGGTTTTGGCGACCGTTTATTTTTTTCCGGTCTGGCTGATTTGCTTTTTTGCCGACCGCGATTTGAATTTCCGGCAAAGCTGGCGGCTGGCGGGCGCGGCGCTCATGCCCGGCGCGTTGCTGCTGACGGCGGCAATTGTGTTTTACGCTCTTGGCATGCTGGATTTGATCCAGATGAGTTCCGCCTTCGGCGCGCATTTTGTCCTCGGCTGGATTTATTTGTTCATCAGCCCGCTGTTCCTGCAACGGGCGTCGCCATCGGAAAAGCGGAATCCGTTTTTAACCAATCCTTAATCTTAATCGTAATCGTAATCCTGCTCTCCTTTGTGGGGGACGCGATTAAGATTACGAGCGGATGAAGACCGGTTTCATTGACACCCGCTCGGCGCGCCTTTAGCCTCTGCCCATCATGTCGCGACTGCCGTTTGAACTGATGCTGGCCCTGCGCTATTTGCGGCCCAAACGGACGTTCGTTTCCATCATTACCCTCATCTCCGTCGTCGGCGTCGCCCTCGGCGTCGCGGTGCTCATCATCGTCATCAGCGTGATGAGCGGGTTCGACCACGACCTGCGCGAGAAAATCCTCGGCTTCAACGCGCACCTGAAAATTTACGCGCGCGGCCGGACGCTGGAAAATTACGAGCGAGTGATGGACCTGGTGGCGTCCAACAAAAATGTGCGCGGCGTCGCGCCATTTGTGCTCGGCCCGGTGCTGCTCGAAACGGAGCCGACGAATGGCGTGCAGTCGGCCTTCGCCACACCGTATCTGCGCGGCGTTGATCCCGGCCACGAAGCCGACGTGACCGTGCTGCCGCAAAGCATCGTTTCCGGCAAATTCGATTTGAGCGGACGCGGCCTGGTGGTTGGCAGCGAATTTGCCCAGACCTACAACCTGTTCGTTGGCGACCGCGTTTCGATTTATTCGCCGGCGGAGTTGAAGAAAATGAAGGAGCAGCGCGGCACGAAGAATGAGGAGGCCATTCTGCCGGATGAATACACCGTGACCGGCATTTTTGACGTGGGTTATTTTGATTACGATTCCTCGGTGGTGGTTGCTTCGCTCGAAAATGCCCAGGACCTTTATAACTTGGGCGACAGCGTCCACGGGCTGATGGTGATGTTGCAGGACCCCTATCAAGCGCCGGCAGTGCAGCGCGAATTGGAAACCGCGCTCGGCCCGGGCTACAACATCACAACCTGGACGGAGGAAAACGCCACGATTCTCGGCGCGCTCCTCGTCGAGAAAAACGTCATGTTTATATTGTTGCTCTGTATTGTCGCGGTTGCCGCTCTTTGCATCTTGAGCGCGCAAATTACATTTGTAATCCGAAAAACCCGTGAGATTGGAATGCTGAAAGCACTTGGTGCCAAAAACTTGCAGATTTCCGCGGTTTTTTTGGGCCAGAGTGCAATCATCGGTGCGCTCGGTGTGCTCGCCGGTTTGGGACTGGGCGTCCTCGCGGTATCTTATCGCAATGAATTTCTCGAATTCATGCGCCGAACAACTGGCTGGCAATTGTTTCCCGAATCCATCTACGGTTTCGGCAAGCTGCCTGCCATTATCATGCCGCACGACGTTGCGATCATTTGCGGCACTTCATTTATTGTGATTTGCTTTGTTGGCGGAGTGTTGCCTGCCATTTTGGCTGGAATTTTGAAACCCGTGGAGGCGCTGCGCTATGAATGAGTTGGGGAACATGGAACATCGAACATCGAACGCCGAACGTCCAATGAGCTTTCTTTGTGTCTTCAATTCGATGTTCGATGTTCGACGTTCGGCGTTCGATGTTTGCCTTTTCCACACCAGAGGTTTCCAATGAACGATCCGCTCCTTTCCGCCCGCGCCCTCACCAAGACTTACGCGATGGGCAAACGCACGCTCGAAGTGTTGCGCGGGGTGAACCTCGACGTGGCGCGCGGCGAATTCCTCGCGTTGCGCGGCGCGTCCGGCGCGGGCAAAAGCACCTTGCTCCATTTGATCGGCGGGCTGGACACGCCGAACGCGGGCGAAATCCGTTTCGCCGGGCAAAACCTGGCCACGTTCTCCGAACGCAAACTGACTGAATTCCGCAACCACCGCGTCGGTTTCGTTTTTCAGGCGTATCATCTGTTGCCGGAACTGACCGCGCTCGAAAACGTCTGTCTTCCGGCGCGGGTCGCCCGCGTGCCCGCGGCCCGCGCCGTGGCGCGCGGAAGCGAATTGCTCGCCCAGGTCGGCCTGGCGGAGCGCATGGAGCACAAGCCGTTCGAACTTTCCGGCGGCGAACAGCAGCGCGTCGCCATCGCCCGCGCGCTCGTCAACGAACCGGATTTGCTGCTGGCCGACGAACCGACCGGCAATCTTGATTCGCACACCGGCGGCGAAATCCTGGAATTGCTGAAAAACCTGCGCGCCGATAAGCAAACCACGCTGATCATCGCCACGCACGACGCCCACGTGGCGGCCAACGCCCCCCGGGTGATTGAGTTGGTGGATGGGCAGATCAATATGACTTTGTAGGAGACGACGTGAGGAGTCTCTAATTTCTCTAAATATGAGCCTCGTCACCTCGGCTCCTACTTTTTGAACCATGAGCCAGAACGACTGGGAAACTCGCTACCGATCCGGCGACATGCCATGGGAAAAGGGCGCGCCGTCGCCCGGGCTGGTGGATTTTTTGGCGGCAAATCCCAAATCTGGTGGTGGTGACGCCCTCGTCGCCCCGGCTTCAGTCTTGAAGTTAAGACAGGAAATTCAAGCAACGGCGATGGGGGCGTCGCTGCCACACTGGACGGTCTGCGTGCCCGGTTGCGGCGCCGGCCATGACGCGCGCGAGTTCGCCAAGGCGGGTTTTGCCGCGTCTGGTTTCGACATTGCGCCCAGCGCGATTCGACTCGCCGTGGAGAAAACCAAAGCCGCCGGACTCAATGCGAGGTTCCAGCGCGCCGATTTCCTGCGGGATGACCCGCCGCAATTGTTTGACTGGATTTTTGAACATACGCTCTTCTGCGCAATCAAACCTGAGGAACGAAACGATTATGTCCGCGCGGTGCTGCGCTGGCTCCGTCCGGAGGGACAATATCTGGCGGTCAATTACATGATTGTCGAGGGTGGCGAAGGCCCGCCATTTCCGGTGACGCGCGAGGAACTGTGGGATCGTTTCTCGCCGCACTTTGGTTTGGTGGCGGAGTGGGTTCCGCGTTCCTATCCCAACCGGGTCGGGCGGGAGCGGATGTTCTGGTGGCGGCGGAAAGCCGGTTGAAAAGCCTGCGCGCCCAGAAACAAACCACGCTGGTCATCGCCACGCACGACGCCCGGGTTGCCGCGCACGCGGAGCGGGTGGTGGAATTGGTGGATGGGCAAATCAAATCCTCCTCCGGTTCATCCTCGTAATTCCAGCAGGAATCGAGGACGAAGACGGCAACAAGGAGGAATAAGGTGCAGACCACTCGCGAACAGTTGCTGCTGCTGATTAGTTTCCCGCTTTGACTGATAAGAATTTGCTTTTCATGCGGCCTCAATTACTTGACGCTACGCGGGTAAGCGGGTGGCAAATTAAACTTGTTTAATCAGACAATTATTGCAAACGGTTATGAAAACCAAAATTATCTGTTCAGCACTTACAGGAATACTGCTGTTGGGTCACAGCCAAACAACTGTCGAAACTGAAAAAAACAATGCTCCCTCGCCAGCGCCATCTGAAGTCCCGGTTGCCGTGAAACCAGTCGCCACGCCCTATCAGTTGGACGGCACGGAAACATTTTCGCTGGCCTCGCCGGAAACCGGAAACACCTACGATATCGTGGTGTCTCTACCCGGAAATTACGCCTCCGCCCCCGCCGGCAAAACTTTTCCAGTGGTTTACGTGCTCGATGCCCAATGGCAGTTCCCTCTGATCCGCGCCATTGCCGGCGCAATTAATTACGATGGTGATATTCCTGATGTTTTTTTGGTGGGAATTAGCTGGAAAACAACCAATGGAAATTTGTTCGCGCTGCGCGATAATGATTTAACACCCACGACAATTAAAAATCACCCCAATACTGGTCACGCTGATAAATTCCAGGATTTTCTGCGCAAGAATCTAATTCCGTTCATTGAGTCGCACTATAAAGCCAATCAGCATCGAGCAGTTACCGGCGGTTCGACCAGCTCGCTTTTTGTTTATTATACGTTGCTGTCTCAGCCCGATTTGTTTGAGGGCTACATTGGCTCAAGCCCATCCCTTGGCTGGGACAACCATGTATTGGATTCGATTTTAGACAAATTCCCGCAAGACGGGCTAAAACATGACAAACGCGCCTATCTGGCCTGGGGCACTTTGGAAGGTTCTTCAGAATGGTCGATTTTCGCAAAAAAACTTGCCGAAAAAAACCTGAAGAATTTGGATTTTTCTTACGCGCCTGTCAGCAATGCGGGCCATGCTGGTGTGAATGCGGAATGTTATACGCGCGGATTGCAATTTGTCTTCGCCAGGAGCATGCCCGCGAAATCCGGACCAGTGGTCAAATAAGGCTTTTGGGTTTCTGACGGGCAATCCGCCCGCGAAGACGGTGGCGGAGATTGCGCGGTTTATCGGCGATGTTGTTTGATAACTGCCTGTACCGCGTTAGAATTCTGCCATGATCGAAGATCGCGACTACATGAGGCAGCCGGAGTATCACGAACCGCGCTGGACGCGAGCGTATGTTCTGGTGGCGGCGGAAAGCCGGTTGAAATTCGCCGTCCGCGCGGCTAGTGTTTGCAGGTATGCTTGACGATCGCGATTATATGCGCCAGCCGGTTTACCGTGACCGGCCGCGGCTGCCGCCACTGTCTTTCACCGTGGCTTTGCTGATTATCAACGCGGTGGTCTTCCTGATTGAACTGGCGGCATCCAATTCGTTGTCCGCCGCCGAAACTGAAAACGCCTATTTTGCGTTGAGCCTGGCGGGGCTGAAACACGGTTTCATCTGGCAATTGCTGACGTTCCAATTCATGCACGCCGGGTGGATGCACCTGATTTTCAATTCGCTGGCCATTTATTTCTTCGGTCGGCCGGTGGAAGACGCGCTGGGCCGCCGCCATTTTTTGACGCTTTATCTGTCGAGCGGAATCATCGGCGGGCTGGTGCAAATGCTGTTCGCGGCGTTGATGCCCGGTTATTTTGATGCCCCGGTGGTGGGCGCTTCCGCGGGTGCGTCTGGCCTGGTCGCGGCCTTTGCCATCCTCCACTGGGAGGAGCGGTTCCATCTGCTGATTTACTTCATTCCCGTTTCCATGACGGGCAAGACCCTGCTGGCGACCAGCCTCGTGCTGGCGTTTGCCGGCATGTTGTTTCCCAACAGCGGCATCGCCAATGCCGCGCACCTCGGCGGCATCCTGACCGGCGGTTTTTACGTGCGCCTGTTCATTCAAAGCCAGTGGTGGCAGGAGAAATTGCATAATCGCCGGACGGCGCCGCGCGAAGTTGTGAACGTGCGCACGGCCAAATCTGGCTCGTGGCGCTCATCCGGCGGCAAACCGGATGAGGAACAGTCCACCGACCAGTTCGTGAAAAGCGAAGTGGACCCCATTCTCGAGAAGATTTCCGCCCACGGCATTCAAAGCCTGACCGAACGCGAGCGCAAAATTCTGGAGAAGGCCCGCGCGCGGATGGCGAAGCGGTAATTTTTCATTGTAGGAGCCGACGTGAGGAGGCTCATTCTAATAGGCCATCGGCGATTGAAGATTGGTTTTAGGTTAGAGACTCCTCACGTCGTCTCCTACGACGATATCCAACACATGCCCCTCAATTCCCCGGCGCGCTGGAGTAGAACGAAAGCGTCTCGACTCCCGGCTTTCAACTTCCTAGTCTGTTTGCATGATTACGCGCTACTCCCGCAACCCAATGCGGTCCATCTGGTCGGACGAGAACAGAATCAGCCTCTGGCTCGAAGTTGAATTATTCGCCCTTGAAGCTTTGGTGAGGGAAGGCGTTGTTTCCGCCAAAGACTTTTCCAAAATCAGGGCAGGCTGCGAACCGTGGTTTACCGATTTAACCCGGCTCCTTGCTCGTCAAAAAGAATTGGAGAAAACCCTCAATCACGACGTGATTGCTTTCACCGAGGCTGCCACTGGAAAAATTAAGGACAAGGCTCGCCGCTGGTTTCACTTTGGTCTCACCAGCAGCGACATCATTGACACCGCGTTCGCCGTCCAGATGACGCAAAGCGCGGACATTTTCATTGCCGATGCGAAGGCGCTCCGGAAATCCATCGCGGCGCAGGCGCGCAAATACAAATTCACGCCCTGCATCGGCCGCAGCCACGGCATCCACGCCGAACCGACCACCTTCGGCCTCAAGCTTGCCTTGATGCACGATGAATTTGGCCGCGCGCTCGAACGCCTCGAACGCATCCGCGTAACCGCCGCCGTTGGCAAACTTTCCGGCGCGGTCGGCACCAGCGCGCATCTCTCGCCGCGTGTCGAAGCCTACGTCTGCAAAAAACTGGGACTCCGTCCGGCGCCCATCGCCACGCAGGTTGTCCAGCGCGACATTCACGCTGAATTCATGACCACGCTGGCGCTCGTTGGCGCGAGCATCGAACGCTGGGCGGTTGAATTCCGCCATCTCCAGCGCACGGAAGTGCTCGAAGCCGAGGAACCGTTCACCAGGGGCCAGAAGGGCAGCAGCGCCATGCCGCACAAGCGCAATCCCATCACCTGGGAACGACTCACCGGCCTCGCGCGCGTGCTCCGCGGCAACGCCGTGGCCGTCCTCGAAAACGTCGCCCTCTGGCACGAGCGCGACATCAGTCACAGCAGTGTCGAGCGCATCATCTTCCCCGATTCCTGCACGCTGCTCGACTACATGTTCGGCCTGCTCACGCGGACGATGGACGGTCTGGCGGTCTATCCGGAGAACATGAAGCGCAACCTCGGCTTGAGCCTGGGCATGTGGAATTCGCAGACGGTGTTGCTGGTGCTCATCAAAAAGGGCCTGACGCGCGAAGCCGCCTACAAACTGGTCCAGGACGCGGCCATGAAAACATGGGAAGTGAAGCACGCCGGCCGTGATGATGCTGACTTTGTTGAAGTCCTGAAAGCCACCCCCGCCGTGGCGAAATATTTCAAGCCGGGCGAACTGGAAAAACTCTGCTCGCTGAATTTCCATTTCAAGGAAGTGAAGAACCGGTTCAGGAAACTTGGAATTTAACCGCGGATGAACGCGGATGAACGCGGATTTTGGACTGCGCGGACACGTCCGCGCTTTGGTCCGACGCGACATGTCGCGTCGAGGAAAGCGGCGACATGTCGCCGCACTCCAAATCAATACACCAGCACCAGCACCGCCGCACCTCCCACCGTAGCAGCCGACGTGAGTCGGCTCTAACTTCTCCCGCCGGAATAATGAGCGGACTCACGTCCGCTGCTACATCAATAAACGAGAACGAGGACGGCGGCATTCTGCGCCGACTTCACCACGTCTGAAAACTTTTCATCCGCTGTGTTCGGCGCTTTGAGCTTGGCCGAAACATCCGGCACCGATTCAAGGAAGCTCAACAGCAGACTGCTCTTGACCGCGTAATTCATCCCGCCTTGCGGGACCCCGCTCGCCGCCAGTGCCGCCGACGCATCCAGCTTGGCCGACACGATGCCGATCACGTTGCCCCGCTCATCCACCAGCGCCCCGCCCGAATTGCCCGGCTGCACCGGCGCGCTGATTTGAAAATACCGCGGGTCATCCCCCGCGCCGGACAGCGACGCGATTTCCCCCTTGGCCAGCTTGGGCGCGAACCCCTGCAAACCGATGTCGGGAAAACCGACCGTCGCCACCGTGCCGCCCAGAAGCCCCGTGCGGCTGCCCGCAATGGGCAGCGGCGCAAGGTCAGCCAAGCAACGTGAGCAAATTGATAGGAAACCAAACAGACCGGGGAAGGAAAGTCGGGAAAGTTCCCCGATCCAGCTGACATCTTCCAAGGAATGAAACGGACTTTGGAAATAAATTATGTTTATTGCCAAAGTGTAGCTGGGATTTTGTCAAAATTTTGAGGGCAAATATCATCAAAACCTTAAAAATTCCGACTTTTCCGCAAGAAATCATTTTGCGTTCGCGGGAGCGTGCGGATATTCTGCGCCCGTGGCCTTGAGATCGAAACCGGCACAAGCGGCGCGAGATTGATTTTGACTAACATGCCAGCCTGACTATTTTTCAGCCCGCAACAAGCCTGCAATCAAACCGTCCGTCGTGTGTTCTTTGGCTTCGAGCGCCGGCGTCAATCCGAGCGCGCGGATGGCCTTGCTCGTTTCCGGGCCGATGGACGCGAGTTTCAGATGCGGAAACTTTTTCGCCAGCTTTGGCAAATCAAACCGCGCGTGGAAATGTTCCACCGTCGAGCCGCTGGTGAACGTAATCCAATCCGCCCCGTGTTCCACCAAATCCGCGCCCGCGTTGGCCGGGTCTTCGGTTTCGGCGACCGTGCGATAAACGGCGACGTCGTCCACAATGGCGCCGAGTTCTTCCAATGCGCGCGGCAAATCGGGGTTTGCCGTCTCGGCGCGCAGCAGGCAGATTTTCAAATTTTCGACGCTCTCAAATTTCGCAAACTCCTTCGCGATTTTTTGCCCGAGCGCCTCACCGGGCGTCAAATCCACCTGCAGGTGCAGTTCGCGCAATTTCGCCGCTGTGGCCGGGCCGACCGCCGCAATGCGCGCGCCGCCGAGGTCGCGCATGTCCCGGAACCGCTTGAAGAACAAATCGAAAAAAGCCGTCACGCCGTTCGCGCTCGTGAACACCAGCCAGTCGTAGGAATTTATTTCCAGCAGCATGTCCACAATCACGCTCCGGTCCGCCGGCCCGGCGATCTTGATCACCGGCACTTCCAAAACGTCCGCGCCCAGTTCGGCCAGCCTTTTGGGAAAGGATGGCGGGCTGCCGTCCCTGAAATTTTGGGACGCCGACACGGCGTCCCTCCCAATGGGCCGCGTGACGACGATGCGTTGTCCGAACAACGGCCGTTGCTCGAACCAGTTCAATTTCCCGCGCAACTTCACGACGCCACCAATGATGGTGAGCACGGGCGGCGAGATTTTTTCCTTCGCGGCGAGCGCGGCAATCGTCGCCAGTGTGCCGGCGACCGATTTTTGTCTTCCCATCGTGCCCCAGCGGACCATCGCTACCGGCGTTTCCGGCGGCATCCCGTGCGCGATGAGCGACCTGGTCCAGTCATCCAGACGGTCGGCGCCCATGAGCACGACCTTCGTGCCGGGAATTTTGGCGATTTGCTCGTAGCGCAAATCTGTTTTCGCGTCGGCGGGATTTTCGTGTCCGGTGAACACGGTGAAGCTGGAGCAATGTTCGCGGTGGGTGAGGGGAATGCCCGCGTAATTTGGCGCGGCGATGACGGACGAAACGCCGGGCACGACTTCAAACGGAATTTTCGCCGCCGCGAACGCCTCGGCCTCCTCGCCACCCCGGCCGAAGATGTAAGGGTCGCCGCCCTTGAGCCGCACGACGCATTTGCCGGCGCGCGCCCGGGCGATGAGCAGCGCGATGATTTCCTCCTGCGGCATCGTCATGTTTTTGCCGCGCGCGATGAGTTCGGCGGACGGCGGCGCGAGGCGGAGCAAATCGGGATTCACGAGCGCGTCATAGAGGACGACATCGGCGCGGCGGAGCAGTTCCGCGCCGCGCAACGTGAGCAAGCCCGCGTCGCCCGGCCCGGCCCCGACGAGATGGACCGCGCCTTTGGATTTCACGCGCACAGTTTACGCGAGCGGCGCGGTTGGGCAATGAAAGAGGGCGGCCAACTCCTTGCGCGCCTTCCCTCGCTTTGTAGGAGACGAGGTTACGAGACTCATTTTAATCCTGGTTCCAAATTTTCAGTCAGAGACTCCTCACGTCGTCTCCTACACGCGCACTAAAACGGTTCCTTCAACCCGCCACCGGCTTGTTCTCGGCCTTGAGTTTGCTTTCGGGCCAGAACGGTTTGCGGAAGGCGTCGGTGAAATCGTAGCCGTTCTGGAAATCGTTGCGGCTGTCCCGGTCGGTCTTGGCGAGCAGGCCGATTTCGACCATGTTGAAGACAATTTCGCCAAAGTCGCGGCAGTTGCGCACGCCCCATTCCTCGAGCACCGTCACCACCATCGGGCCGAATTGCTGGAGCGCAAATTGCCGGATGCCGTCCAGCAGTTCCTGTCCGCTCACGTGGCGGATTTGGCCGTGAGTTTCCTTGCCGATGAGTTTCTGGGTGAAATCGAGCGCCTCGCGAACGAACAGGTAGGCTTCGCGCGTGTAGCGCGGGTCCTTCGCGAGCACCATTTCCACCACTTCGTCAAAATTGACTTCTTGCATTTTAGGGTTTGGCCGGTTGAGTCGTTGCCGTTGCCGGATGCGCGGCGCGATACGTTTTCACCGCCCAACCGGTCAGCAACAAACCCAGAACAATGCAGAGAACCAGTTGTTCCTGCCTCGTCAGCCCTTTCACGCCGACAATGTAGCGCGAAAAGGGCATTCGGGCAAGAAGGGCGTGATTCGAAATTCGGAGCGCGAGTTGTCCTCAACTCGCAGCGGGTGTGGCGTGTGGAATCGTTGAAATGCCTGGCCCGCCTCCTTGGGTCCGGGCACGCTGCGGTTTGAGACAAACCGCGCTCCGTCAAATTAGGATACTGGCGAATTGTTGGAGTTCAGGCTTCAGCCTGCTTCGTCCGAACAAGCTAAAGCTTGAACTCCAACCTCCATTTACGGTTTGCGAGCCGGCTTCGGATTGGACAAAATCGTAAATCATAAATTTCTATGGCAGCCATTGGCCGGTTTCAAAAAGGTGACGAGATTTTCCATGCCAAAGTCGTGGACGGCGAATTATTCCGGCTGCGCGGCGACATCTTCGGCGCTCCCTCCTTCGACCGCAAACCGACTCCGCGCAAGGGCGTGAAGACGCTGGTGCCGGTGGTGCCGTCCAAAATCATCGCCGTCGGCCTGAATTACGCCGATCACGCGCGCGAAACGGGCAAACCGCTGCCCAAAGAGCCGTTGTTCTGGCTCAAGGCCACCACGTCATTGATTCCCGACGGCGGAAAAATTGAAATCCCGTTTCGCGACCACCGCACGGATTACGAAGCCGAACTGGCCATTGTCATCGGACGCAAAATCCGCAATGTCACGGCCGCGCAGGCGCCGCGCTACATTTTCGGTTACACCGCGGCCGAGGACATCAGTGATCGCACGATTCAAAATTCCGAAAGCCAGTGGGCGCGATGCAAATCGTTTGACACCTTCACGCCGCTCGGTCCGCTGGTGGAAACGAAAATTGATCCGAACGGACTGACCATCCAGCTTTTTCAGAACGGCCATTTGCGCCAGAACTCGAACACGGGCCAGCTTATTTTCAAACCCGCCGAACTGGTGAGTTTCATTTCCACGAACCTGACGCTGCTGCCCGGCGACGTGATCCTGACCGGCACGCCCAGCGGCATCGGGCCGATTCAAAGCGGCGACAAGCTGGAGGTGCGGATTCAAGGCCTCGCGCCGCTGGTGAACGTGGTGAAGTGAGATGGTAGCGGCGTCCCGGCAGAGCGGAGCGAAAGACTCTTTAACAGAAGCAAACGAAGGGAACGAAGGATTATTCCCACTTTGTTTCGTTCGTTGCCTTCTGTACCAACGCGCTCAACCAATTTATTGGCACCAACGGATCTTCCTATTTCAGCGATCCACAGTGGACGAATTATTCCAGCCGTTTCTACCGTTTTCGCTCGCCGTGAGGCACGGGAACGTCGGGAAAATCATTGTTTGATTTTCTTCGCCAGGTCGGCGGGCAGCAGTTTGCGAAGTTTGGGATGCGCTTCAACGAGCCGCATGATGTCCAGCAGGTCTTTCTGGCGTTTGCTGGCGCGGCGTTCCGGATCCTGCCAGGCGAGAATTTTTCCGCGCAACGTGTCCGGCAAACTCGCCACGCGCATGAGAATGCCGTGAATGTCCGCCGGCACGGAGCGCGCAGGGAATTCGCGATAGACTTCTTCCGTGCTGATTTGCACGGACACGGACGACCGGCCTTTGAGGTTGACGGACCATTGAAATTTTTTTACGGCAAAGCCGGCCGCGCGCAACGCCTTGACCGCTTCGGGGATTCGCCCGGCGGCGATGACCACGTCCACATCCGCCGTCGCCATCGGTTCCTTTGCCCAATGGTTGACCGCCAGTCCGCCGATCATGCACCACGGGATTTCACGGCGTTCGAGCGTTTCGACGAGCAGCGAAACATCGCCGCCGCCGCCCGCGGTCTGCCAGTCGTAAAATTGCCTTACGGTCATGTTTGGATTTTAAGCGGAGCGATTTGTTGAGCAAGCCGCAATTGAAGCCGCCGTCTTGTTGAAGCGAAGTTTGCGGCTCTCTTCCGCCTTCGCCAGCTTCGGCGCGACAAGCCGCAAAAAAAATCTTCGTTCCTTCGTTGCTTTGTTGTTAAATTTCCCGCCACATGAAGTGGTCCCAAGCATTGATTCCGACCCTCCGCGAACCTCCCGCCGAGGCGGAAATCCTGTCGCACAAACTCCTGTTGCGCGCCGGCCTCATCCGCAAGCTGGCCGGCGGCGTCTATACCTTTCTGCCGCTCGGCCTGCGCGCGTTGCGCAAGGTCGAGCAAATCGTCCGCGAAGAGATGGACCGCGCCGGCGCGCTCGAAATGCTCATGCCCGCGCTCCAGCCGCCGGAAATCTGGCAGCAAAGCGGCCGTTATGAAACCGCGCGCGACGTGCTGTTTAAGGTCAAGGACAGCGCCAATCGCGAATGGGTCTTGAGCGCGACCGCCGAGGAGGTCATCACGACCACCGCCGCCAACGAGATCAATTCCTACCGGCAGTTGCCGAAAAACTTTTACCAGATCAGCGTGAAGTTCCGGGACGAAATCCGTCCGCGCTTCGGGCTGATGCGCGCCCGCGAGTTCATCATGAAGGACGCCTACAGCTTCGACGTGAGCGACGAGGCGGCGCAGGTTTCTTACCAGAAAATGTATGACGCCTACACCCGCATTTTTGAGCGGTGCGGGCTGAAAGCGTTTCCCGTGGAGGCTGACACCGGCGTCATCGGCGGCAAATTTTCGCATGAATTCATGGTGCCGGCGGAGACCGGCGAGAACGAGGTGGTTTATTGCGAGGGTTGCGGTTACGCGGCGAACATCGAGAAGGCCACCAGCGGAATTCCGAAAACTGCTGCGCGTGAAATCGGCGCGGCCATTGAGAAATTCGCCACGCCCGGCGTTGTCACCATCGAGGCCTTGAGCAAGGAACCTTACAAAGTCCCTGCCAATCGCCAAATCAAAACGCTCGTCTATATCGCCGACAGCAAGCCGGTCATTGTTTTGATTCGCGGCGATGACCAGTTGAATGAGACGAAATTCCTGGCGAAGACCGGTGCCGTCGCCGCGAGGCCAGCGACAACAGATGAAATCTTTGAACTGCTCGGTGCAAAGCCGGGAAGTTTAGGCGCGGTCGCCAGCACCTTGGAGCGCCGGCCTCCGGCACGGCTTGAAGGTGAAACGCAGCAACACGCCGGGCCGGAGGCCGGCGTTCCGCAAATTTTCGCCGACGAACGCCTGCGCGGCGCGAACGGCATGACCACCGGCGCAAACGAGGACGGTTTCCATCTCCGGAATGTCTCCATCGAACGCGACATCAAGGTGACGCAATGGTTTGATTTGCGGACGGTCACCGCCGGTGAACCCTGCGTCAAGTGCGGCAAGCCGTTGAAAATCCGGCGCGCGATTGAAGTCGGCCACGTTTTCAAGCTCGGCACGAAATACAGCGAGAAATTCAGCGCGTTATTCCTCGACGAGGCGGGCAATCGCAAGCCGTGCGTGATGGGTTGCTACGGCATCGGCGTCACGCGCACGTTGCAGGCGGTCATCGAGCAGTGCAACGACAAGGACGGCATCATCTGGCCGCTGAGCGTCGCGCCATATCAGGTTTGCATCACGCCGTTGAACGTTGACGCAAACCACGAAGCGATGAAGCTGGCGGAAAAATTTTACGCGGAACTGACGGCGCGCGGCGTGGAAGTGATTCTGGACGACCGCGACGAACGCCCCGGCGTGAAATTCAAGGACGCGGACCTGGTTGGTTTCCCCATCCGGCTCGGGCTTGGCGAAAAATCACTGGCGAAGGGCGAAGTGGAAATCAAACCGCGCGGCGGGGCGATGATGCCGGTGAAAATTTCCGAGGCGGTCGGGCGCGTCGCGGCGATGGTCAAGCCGTGACCGCCTGGGGCGGCTGGCTGACGGGAGACTTTCCATCCAGCGTGTCGCGGACGATTTTGGCAAGCATGTCGTGCGTGTAGGGTTTCTGGAGAAAACGCGCGCGGGTTTTTGCCAGCATCTCGGGGTTGACCTCGTTGGCGGTATAGCCGCTGGTGAAAATGATTTTCAAACGAGGCTGGCGGGCCAGCAGCCGTTGGGCGAGTTCCGCGCCGGAAACGCCGTCGGGCATGATCATGTCGGTGAGCAGCAAATCAATTTTGCCGCGGGTCTGGTTCCACATGCCGAGCGCTTCCTTGCCGGAGGAGGCTTCCAGGATCCGATAGCCGTAGCCTTCGAGGATGTCGCGGGCCATTTCACGCAGGACCGGTTCGTCTTCGACGAGGAAAATGGTTTCGGTGCCGCCGGTCACGGATTCAACCGGGCCGGCCTTTTCCTCAACGGTTTGAATTGCCTGCATGGCGGCCGGGAAAAACACGTCGAAGGCGGCGCCTTCGCCGGGTTCGCTTTCCACTTCGATCCAGCCCTCGTGTTGTTTGACGATGCCATAGACGGTGGCAAGGCCGAGGCCGGCGCCTTTGCCGACGTCCTTGGTGGTGAAGAACGGTTCGAAGATGCGGGCGCGTGTGGCGGAATCCATGCCCATGCCCGTGTCGCTCACGCGCAACCGCACAAAATATCCCGGGCGCGCTTCGGGCTGAAGCTCGACATGGGCGGCGTCCAACGCCACCGCGTCGAGGCCGATGGTGAGTTTGCCGCCTTTCGGCATGGCATCGCGGGCGTTGACGGCGAGGTTCATGATGACTTGTTCGATCATGCCGGTGTCCCCCTGCACGGACGGCAATTCATCCGGCGGCTGAAATTCAAGGGTGATGGGTTCGCCGAAGAGGCGCTGCAGCATTTTGCTCATGTTGCCAACGACTTCGCGCAGGTCGAGCGGCCTGACCTGCATGACGTTTTTGCGGCTGAACATGAGCAGTTGGCGTGTAAGCCCGGCGGCGCGTTCGGTGGCGAAATACACGGCTTGGATGGGATCAAGGATGTCCGGCGCCAGCGCCGGCTTGGCCAGCAAAGCGCTGGTATGGCCCTGGATGATGGTGAGCATGTTGTTGAAGTCGTGCGCGACGCCGGCTGCCAACTGGCCGATGGACTCCATTTTTTGCGACTGGCGCAACTGTTCGCCCAATATCAGCCGCTCGACCGCCATGCCGATGACGCCGGCCACGGCCAGAAGGAATTGCACGTCGTCCGGGGTGAATTCCCGATGCTTGACAGTATGCACGCAGAAAACGCCAAACGGTCTTTCGCGCGTGGGAATAAGAATCGTCGCTCCGCTCACGACGCCGTGATCCATCAACAACGATGAAGCCTTGAACCGTGTTTCGGTCCACAAATCGCCAACCACAATGGCGTCGCCGGTTCGGAGCGTCAAACCGGCCTGCGAGTAATCATCCACCGGCACCGTGGCCGAACCGACGCAGCCGGATTTCCAGCCTTCGCCAGCCCGCATGAGCAACTGGCCGCCGGTCACCGATTCGAAGACGGCGCAGTATTCCACTTCCAGAGTTTGCGCCACGAGAATGACGGCGTGTTCCAACAGGGCCATCAAGTCGCTGTTGGTCAGCGCAAACTGTCCCAGCGCGGCGACGGCCGTTTGTTGCAACGCGCGGTTGAGCAGGGTCTGCTCGGCGGCTTCGCGCTCCTTGATGCGCTGTTGCAGCGACTCGGCCATCTGATCGAAAACGTTTGCCAGCTGGCCGAGTTCGCTCTCCCGGTCTTTCAGGCCGGTGCGGGCGGTCAAATCGCCCTTGGCCAGCCGTTGGGCCGCACTGGACAGGGCGCGCACTTGGCGCAGAATGAAATGTTCGCCGCCGAACCAGGCCGCGCCCAATGCCAGCAACCCCACCATGAAACTGGCCCACGGCACGTCCAGCGCATACGCCTTCATCCATTCCGGCGCGAACTGCCAGAACCACGATTGGTTCACGATATACGTCAGCACCAGCGCCGGCGCGATGGCTATAAACACGCTGGCGACCAACTGCATCCTCACCGTGGAGAACTTTCTCGCTATTTTTTTTATCATGGCTCGGTTCCGAAACGGCTGGCCGACGATGCCAAAAACCGGCTTGTGCGAAAAGCAGATTCAATCTGCTAATGCCGCTGCCCGGCCTCGCGGCAAACGGCCCAGATGGAAAATCAAAAAACCGTGCAAAAACCCGCGCAATTCCTCGATTTGCCCGCTGGATGGCTTCAAGCAGCAGGACGCCTGCCAATTGCGGGCCGCCAGCGCGCGGATAATCTGCTTTGCGCCCGCCGTCAATCCGGTCTTTCCCAAATCGGGCTTCAGGCCAAGTTCGTGCAGCAGCTTCAGTTCAAAGGCGAAAACCGCCTGCGGCACGGTTTTTTGCCGGCACAGACCGTCCAGAAATCCTCGCATCAATTCGAATACGGCGGGCAGCGGCGTTTCGGTCTCCGTCGCCTGCTCGATGAACGCGGCGGCGTAGGTGGCCTGGCGCAGGCCGGCCAGATTTTGGCGGAGCGCACGATGCGTTTCGCGCAGACCCACTTCGCGGAGAAGGTGCAAATCGGAACGGCGGCTGCGGCTGAACGAAAAATCCGCGAGGTAAAACAAATCGAGCTTGCCAAGGAACGGCGACTTGAGCCGGCGCGCGCCCCTGGCCACTGTCGCCATCCGCCCGAATTTGGGCGTGAGCCAGTGGACGATGAGGCTGGTGTCCGTGAGCGGTCGCGTGCGCAGAATGATGCCGGTGGCGCTTTCAATCATTTCCAATTCCTCCTCGTTCTCGTTCTCGTCCTCGACTTTCTCATTTTCGACTACGAGGACGGGGAGGAGGACGAGGGCAATTTTGCGGGCGGCGTGTATTCCGGCGAGAGGGAACCCAGGCTGACGATGTATTTGATGCCGTCGGCGACGGACATGTCGAGCTTGGTCACCTTTTCCTCCGGCACGAGAATCAAAAAGCCCGACGTGGGATTCGGCGTCGTGGGCACAAACACGCACACGACCTTTTCCCTGGTTTTCTGTTGCACCTCGTCGCGCTGTTCACTGGTGAGAAAGCCGATGGAATAAATGCCCTCGCGCGGAAACTCAACGAGCACGACGGTCTTGAACGAATGTTTGTTGCCGGCAAACGCATCGTTGACCTGTTTGATGGCGCTGTAAAATTTGTTCAACAGCGGCACCCGCATCAACACGCGGTCGGTCCATTCAATGATCTTTTTGCCGATGTAATAGCGCGCCAGCACACCGATGGCCGAAATCAGGACCACGGCGAGCGCCAAGGCCACCAGGCTCCAATACCCGTGCATCTCACCCTTGCCGTCATGCGGATAAATCAGGCCCTCGTGTGTCAGGGTCTTGGGCAAAAAAAACAACAGCAGGTCCGTCACGCCGGAGATGGTGCCAATGAGCCACTTGAGCGCCGCCAGCGTGAGCAACGCGGGCAACGTGACCGCCAGGCCGGTCAAAAAACTGGAGCGCCAGCGGGCGAAAATGCTCTTCTGTTCCATGCGGCAATTCTAGGGGCGCGTCAGAGTTTGCTCAAGGGAAAGCGGTGGGCCATGGCGCGCAACTGGCGGTTTTCCTCGCAGCTTCATTTTGCGCCGGGCGTTCGCGCTCGAATCATCGAAGCCGAGCAGATGCAAAACGCCATGGACGATGTAGCGTACCACTTCCGACTGCCAGCTTGTGCCAAACTTCCGCGCCTGCAAAACTGCTTCGTCCACGCACACGAAAATTTCGCCGTGAATATTTTTGTAGGAGACGACGTAAGGAGTCTCTCTTTGTCGTTTTTCAGGTGCTGGTTTTTGATTTAAGAGCCTCCTGACGTCGGCTCCTACAGTATTGTCGCAGTAATCAAACGTGATGACATCCGTCACTCCCTTGTGCCGGAGAAATTTTTCGTTCAACCGTGTCATTTCCGGGGCGGCGACGAGATGGATGCCGAGGTCCGCCTTTTCGATCTTCAAATCAGCGAGCAATGCGGCGGCGATCTGTTTCAGCAAACGCCGGTTGATTTTCCGCGCCCGCTGGCGGTTGGTGATGAGAATCGTTGAAGTGTTGAAGCGTCGAAGCGTTAAAGCGGCGGACCAGCGGAACGCTTCAACGCCTGAACGCTTCAACGTTTTGCCGCTCATTTTTGCGCGCGATGTTCCTCGTAGGCCGCGATGATGCGCTGCACCAGTGGATGCCGGACGACGTCGCGCCGGCTGAACTCGACGACCGCGATGCCCTCGACGTTTTTCAAAACGCGGTGCGCTTCGAGCAGGCCCGAATGTTTGTTCGGCGGCAGATCAATCTGCGTTTCGTCGCCGGTGATGACCGCTTTCGAGCCATGGCCGAGCCGGGTGAGAAACATCAACATCTGCTCGGTCGTCGAGTTCTGCGCCTCGTCGAGGATGACGAAGGCGTTGTTCAGCGTGCGCCCGCGCATGTAGGCCAGCGGCGCAATTTCTATCGTGCCGCGCTCGGTGTGCTTCCCGATCTCCTCGGCGGGCAGCATGTCGTGCAGCGCGTCCTGCAACGGCCGGAGATACGGCGTGATTTTTTCGTAAAGGTCGCCCGGCAGAAAACCGAGCGCCTCGCCGGCTTCCACGGCGGGGCGGGTGAGAATCAACCGGGACACCCGGCCGTCGCGCAGCGCGGCGAGCGCCACCGCCACCGCCAGATACGTCTTGCCCGTGCCCGCCGGCCCGACGCCGATGGTGATGTCGTGTTTGCGGATGGCATCGAGATATTTTTTCTGGCCGACGGTTTTGGCGGTCACGCCGGGCTTCCGGTCGTGCGTCAGGATGCGATCGCTGACCAGGTCCTTGAGCGTTTCGGCGCCATCGTGCTTCACCACGTTGAGCGCGTGGGTGAACTCGCGATTGCGGACGGGCGTGCCGGCCTTCAACAACGTTTCGAGCGAAACGAAAAGGTGTTTGGCGCGTTCAATGGCGTCGGCCTGGCCTTCGAGCTTGATCCAGCCTTCGCGGGCGGTGGCTTTGACGCCGAGTTCGGCTTCAAGCGATTGCAGGTTGCGCGGCTCGTTGTTGAAAAGCTGCTGCGCCACCCGCGCGTTCTCAAAATGAAGGGTTTCAGTGGCCACAATCAAAAATTATTTTGCCAGTTCCGCCCGCAATTTTGCCGCGATTTCAGCCAGCGCCTGCGGCAGGACCCGGGTGTTCGCCAGCACCGGCATGAAATTCGTGTCCCCGTTCCACCGCGGCACGACGTGGATGTGCAGGTGCTCCGCGATGCCCGCGCCGGCGACCTTGCCGAGATTGATGCCGATGTTGAATCCATCCGGCTTCATCAGTTGCGTCAGCGCGTTGACGCAGCGGCGCGTGAGCTTCCACAAATCGGCGAGTTCCTCATCGGTCAGGTCGTTCAAGTCGGCGACCTGTTTGTAAGGCACGATCATCAGGTGCCCGCCGTTGTAGGGATAGGTGTTGAGCAGGGCGAAACAGGTCCGGTCGCGCGCGATGACGTGGTTGGCCTCGTCGTCGCTCGATTGGGCGATGCGGGTGAACAGACTCGCGTCAAGCTGCGGTTTGGGCGCGAGGATGTATTCAATCCGCCACGGGGCGTGCAACGATTCCATGCGGGCAGTGTAGGAGTCGAGGTAACGAGACTCAAACCGAATTTACGATTTGCGATATACGATTTACGCGGTTTCGTGATTTGTGGAAGGTTTCGTAAATCGTAAATCCAAAATCGTAAATAGGGTCAGAGCCTCCTCACCAGTCTTCGCACCAAGTGCTACGACTCGGCAGGCGTCGGCTGCCACGGCTTTTCAAGCGAACAGACCCAAAATGGCCGTGGCGGCGCGCGCGCTGGCGCCGGGTTCGCCCAGGGTTGAAACCACCTCCGCCAGCCGTTGTTTGATGTGCGCGCGGCGCGATTCGTCCTGCAAAAGTTTTAACGCGGCCCCGGCGATGTTCTCCGGCGTGGCGGCGCTTTGGATGAATTCGGGATAAACCTCCTCGTCCGCAAGCAGGTTCGGCATCGTCGCCCATTTCACGGTGGCGAGGCGTTTGGCGATTTCCCAGTTGAGCCACGACGTTTTGTAGAGCGTCACCGCGGGCACGCCGAAAAACGCGCATTCCATCGTCACCGTGCCCGTCGAGGCGATGGCGAGGCCGGCTTCGGCCAGCGCCTGCGGCAGGTTGCCGATTTGAATTTCAAGGTTCGCCGGGGGCGCGGACAGCTTGTCCGCGAGTTCTTTCAAGCCTTCATTCGGCAAAATCATTTTCGCATTTGTCGCCGGCAATTTTTCCCGAATCAGCTTCAACGCGCCGAGCATTGGCGGCAGATGCCGGCGCAATTCATCCACGCGGCTGCCCGGCAACAGTAACATTTCGGAGGGACGAGCTATGCGAGTCCCCAATTTTTCCGTGTCAGGGACTCGTGTAACTCGTCCCTCCGAAACAAAACGCCCCACCATCGGGTGTCCGACAAATTCGACGCGCAACTTCGGCACGCGCCGCGCATACCAGTCCTGCTCGAACGGGAAAATGCTCAGGACCAGGTCGTAATCCGCCGCCAGCCGGTTCGCGCGGCCCGGACGCGACGCCCAGACCTGCGGCGAAACGAACTGGACGATTTTCGGGTTCCATTTCAAAAAGGGATTGTTGCGGACGTATTGTTTGATGGCATGACCGAAGCGCAGGTTGAATCCGCCGAAATCCACGCCGATGATGGCGTCCGGCTGGTGTTCAATCGCGAGTGCGAACAGTTGGTTGAACAACCGCCGGAACTTGAAATAATTTTTCGCCGCGTCGGCAACGCCGATGACCGAGTGCTGCGTCAGGTCAAATGCCAGTTCGACCCCGGCGGCAGCCATTTCCGGCCCGCCCGCGCCAAAGAAGTGCGGGACGCGCCCGTCTTGGCTTCGCTTCGACGCGGCAAGCAGTGCGGAAGCCAGTTCCGCCGCGAGGGTGTCCCCGCTCGCCTCGCCGGCGATGAGCATGAACGATTTCGGGTTCATGCGAATGTGGAGGGCGGTTCAAATGATGTGGTGTAGCACCCGCCTCCGGCGGGTGGTTTCGGGCGTCGCGACCAAAACACGAACACGGGGCGGCGCAACGTTGCGACTGTGGTAAATTTTGTTCCCGCGAGCGCCATCGCAATTCGGCGGGACGCCGAATTGAACCCGCGAGACGCGGGTTCTACCACAAAGAATCCGGTGATGAGCATGAGCGATTTCGGGTTCATGGGTTTGTTTTAACGCAGAGATGCAGAGAACGCAGAGAAAAGCATTTTATCCGCGTTGAATTTCCGGAATTTTGATTCGACCTCTTGATTGTTCGGAAATGAGGTCTCTAATTTTTAATGGGTTTGCAATCATAACTTTTTTATTTTTTCTCTGCGTCTCCGCGCCTCTGCGTTTAATTTTTATTTGCTCGACTGCACCTGCCGTGTGATTTCAAAGGCCAGGTCCAAGGCGCGTTTGGCGGATTCGCCGCTGACAATGGGCGTGTGCTTTTCCCGGACGCAGTCCACAAAATCCAGCAGTTCGAGCTTGAGCGGCTCATCCTTCGCAATCGGCACCGGCTCGCGCACGATGCGTTTTCCGGCGAATTCGCTGACGATGGCCGAGTCCTTGCCGACGCCGAGTTTCGCCACCAGCATCTTCTTCAGCTTCGAACTTTCCTTTTCGCCTTCGCGGGCGATGCGGTAGATGAACCCTTCCTGCGCGCGGTAATCGAGCGAGATGTAGCATGGATTCGTCGGGCCGCTGAACACGCGAATCTTTCGCATCCGCTCCGGGCTGACGCGGCTGGCGGTGAGGTTGGCGACACAGCCGTTGGCGAAACGGAGCCGGGCGTTGGCGATGTCCTCGCTCTTGCTCAACACCGGAATGCCCACGGCGTCCACGCTTGTCACGGGCGATTTTACGAACGCGAGCACGATGTCGAGGTCGTGAATCATCAAGTCGAGCACGACGCCGATGTCGGTCGAGCGGGCGGGGTAGGGCGAAAGCCGGTGCGTCTCGATGAAGCGCGGTTCGGTGGCGACGGATTCGAGATAATTGAAAACGGGATTGAACCGCTCGACGTGGCCGACTTGCAGGACGCAGTTTTTCCGTTGGGCGAGTTGAATGAGTTCCGCCGCCTGCGCGGTGTCGTCGGTCATCGGTTTTTCGACGAGCACGTGTTTGCCCTGCGCGAGCAGGGTTTTGGCCAGTTCAAAATGGGTGACGGTGGGGGTGACGATGTTGAATGCGTCGGCGTTCGCGGCGGCTTCGGCGACCGACTTAAAAATGCGCGCGTTGTGTTTGGCGGCGATTCTGCGGGCGGTGTCGGCGTTCGTGTCAAAAATTCCGGCGAATTCCACGAGGCCGGCGGCGGCCAGTTCGGAATAGATGCGGGCGTGTTCCTTGCCGAGCGAACCGGTGCCGAGGACTGCCACTCTGACCTTTGATGCCATGCGCGGAGTCTGCCAGTAAAAGCGCCGCACGCCAAGCGCGCAAAGGCGTAGGACAGGCGCGACGCCTGTCCTACGACTGCAACTTTCAACTTTCAACTTTCAGCTTTCAACCGTTTAATATCCCCGTGCCAATTTTGAGTTATGCCGTCATCGCCCTGGCCGCGTATCTGCTCGGCTCGATTCCGACGGGTTATCTGGCCGGGCGCGCCCGGGGCGTTGACATCCGCACCGTCGGCAGCGGCAACATGGGGGCGACCAATGTCTTCCGCACACTCGGAAAAACCGCCGGGGTGATTGTGCTGATCGTGGACGGCTTGAAAGGCTACGCCGCCTGCGCCTGGCTTTGTGCCGGCGCACTCGCCTTGATGAAACTTCAGACCGCCGACGCCGAACTTTACCGGATCACCGCCGGCATCGCCGCCGTGCTCGGCCACAATTTCACCTGCTGGCTCAAGTTCAAGGGCGGCAAAGGCATTGCCACGAGCGCCGGGGTTTTTCTTGCGCTGGCGCCGCTGGCCGTCGGCATCGCGCTGGGTGCGTGGATTATTGCGTTTGCCCTGAGCCGATACGTTTCCATCGCGTCCATCGCCGCCGCGGTGGCTTTGCCTGCCGCGGTTTGGTTGACGCCGAACGGCCTGACCTTGCGCATTGTGACGACCGCGCTGGGTTTGCTGGCCATTGCCAAACACAAGAGCAACATTCAACGGCTGTTCAACGGCACGGAACGGCGTTTCGGCAAGAAAACCGCAACCCCGGGGGCGACAGAATGAAAATTACCGTGCTCGGAGCGGGCGCGTGGGGCACCGCGCTGGCAAAGGTCCTTCACGAAAACGGCAATGCCGTGGCGCTGTGGGACATTGACGCCGAAACGCTGGCCGAACTACGGTGCGGACGCAGCGAACGTTACCTGCCAGGCGTGCCCTTGCCGAAAGACTGGCGGGTGGAGGCGGATTTTGGAAAAGCGGTTGGCGGGGCCGAGTGCCTCGTCATGGCCATTCCCTCACAGGCTTTCCGGCAGGTGGCGGTGAAATTGAAAGGGCATCCGGCGATTTTGGTGAGCGTGACCAAGGGCATCGAATTTGAGACGGGCGAAACCATGAGCCGGATTTTGCGCGAACACGCCCCGGCCAGCCGCGTGGCCGCGCTTTCCGGACCCAGTTTTGCGCGCGAAGTGGCGCTCGGCATTCCGACCGCGGTGGTTTGCGCCTGCGAAAGCGACGGCACGGCGCGCACGGTGCAGGGGCTTTTCCATCGCCCCGAATTCCGCATCTACCGCAGCACGGACGTTCTCGGAGTCGAATACGGCGGCGCGCTGAAAAACATCATCGCCATCGCAGCGGGCGTGAGCGACGGCCTCGGCTACGGCGACAACACCAAGGCCGGCCTCGTCACGCGGGCGCTGGCCGAGATGCGCCGGATGGGCGTGGCGTGCGGCGCGCAACCGGAAACGTTTGCCGGCCTGAGTGGTTTGGGCGATTTGATGCTGACGTGTTTTTCGAAGCAGAGCCGCAACCGCAATCTGGGCGAGCGCCTCGGGCGCGGCGAAACGATGGCGGCGATCCAGGCGTCGCATCCGAAACTGGCCGAAGGTTATCCCACGGCGCGTTCCGCGCATCGGCTGGCGCGCGGGAAAAAAGTGCCGACGCCGATTATTGACGAGGTTTACCAGATGCTCTACGAAGGCAAGGAACCGAAGAAAGCGGTGCGCGATTTGATTTCACGGGCGTTCAAGGCCGAAGACTGACGGGAATTGACGATTTACGATTTATGATTGATGATTTGGACGGCAAGCTTGCAACAAGTGCCTTCAATCATAGATCGTAAATCAAAAATCATAAATCACACGGCCGGTTCGTCCTCAGTCATTTTGTGGTCCGCACTCCGCATTCCGAACTCCGCGCTCCACTCACCGATCGGGCGCGTGCTGCCGCAGTCCAGACATTGCGTCGCGCTGAACTGCGTTCCGCAATGGGGGCAGACCCCCGACGTGGCGAAGGTGTCGAACGGGCCGCCGCATTTGCCGCACCGCCAGATGGCGCCGACGGGCGGCGCGATTTTGCACACCGGACAGGCGAAGCCGTCGCGCCGTGGCATTTTGGCGATGCGTGCCAGCGCCCGCGCCTGCCTGAGGCCGCCCCAGCAATTCAACAGGATGAACGCACAGAGGATGCCCAGCCAGATGGAATGCGCCAATACCGCCAGGCCGATCAATACCGACACGCCGATGAAACCAATAATGCTCGCCGCCAGCAGGCTGTTGGCGCGACCAAAAACAAACCAGAGCAGCGAGCGCAGAATTTGTCCGCCGTCCAGCGGGTAAATCGGGAGCAGGTTGAAAATCAGCAAAACGAGATTGATGAGCCAGATGTTGTTCAGAAACTGGTCCAAGTCGGGCATGGTGTTGTTCCAACCCAGATGTCCGCTCAGCAAAGCCAGTCCCCCAAAAATCGGGAACAGGACTGCGTTGACCAGCGGGCCGGCGGCGATGCTCCAGAGTTGCGCGCCCGGACGTTGCGGCGGGGACACGTAGGCCACGCCGCCGAGCGGCCAGAGGATGATGTCGTGAGTTTTCCCGCCGACTTGACGGCAGGCCAGTTGGTGACCGAATTCATGCGTCAAGACAATTGCGAAGAGCGAGAGATATTCCAGCACGTTCCACATCATCGAGGAATACTCGTGCGTGCGAAACTGAATGGAATAAACCGCCACCAAAAACCACGACCAATGCACATAGACACCAATCCCGGCCAGCGAGAAAATTTTGAATGAACCTTTATTGGTCGGCATGACCGGCGAGAGCTAACACGTTGCCAGCGCGGGAACAAGATTTTTGTCGGCTGGCGGCGGGAAAATAAGGTTGGAGTTCAAGCATCAGCTTGTTCTTCGGGCGTGTGAGCGACGGGTGATGCAAGCTAAAGCTTGAACTCCAACAATCAGGCCATCGCTCCTTTGATGAGCTTTATCAAATCCGGGTAGGTCTCGACGGCCTTGAACTGCGGGAACTGTTTTTTCACGTTGTCCGGCGCGCGAAAAAGAAAACCCACATTCGCCTCGATGAGCATGGCGGTGTCGTTGAACGAATCGCCGGCGGAAATGACGTGATAATTCATCCGCTTGAAGGCGGACACGGCCTCGCGCTTTTGTTCCCGGATGCGCAACTGGTAATTCACGATGCGGTCATTTTCCACGACGAGCCGGTGGCACAGCAGCACCGGCCAGCCAAGCTGGCGGAGCAGGGGAGCGGCGAATTGCTCGAACGTGTCGGACAAAATGACGACCTGCACCAGCGAACGCAGTTCATCCAGAAATTCCTTCGCGCCGGGCAGGGGACGGAGCGCGCTGATGACGTTTTGAATGTCGGACAGCTTCAAGCCGTGCTGGTCGAGCAGGGCGAGCCGGCCGCGCATGAGCTTGTCGTAATCCGGCTCGTCGCGTGTGGTCCGGCGCAGTTCCGGGATGCCGGTCTTTTCCGCGACGGCAATCCAGATTTCCGGCGTCAACACGCCTTCCATGTCCAGGGTGACGATTGATTGTTTCACGCGGGGAGAGTTTTTCAAATTGCGCCCCAAAGTCCAGTGTTAGAACACGACCGATTCCCGTTTTCGCCGGGCAAACCGGCAGCATTCCTTGTAACCGGCTTCCCGCGCGAGCTGGACGGCCTCGGCAAAATTCATCCCGACCTCGCCCGGCGCGTGGGCGTCGGAACCGAACGTGATGGGCACGCCTTTTTGAAACGCAAGCTGGAGGATTTTGCGGCTGGGATAAATCTCGCGACAATCCTTCCGCAAACCGGCGGTGTTGAGTTCAATGGCGCATTGGTTCCTTTTGGCCGCTTTCAGAAATGTTTCGTAGAGCGGCGCGGAGTCGCGCGACGGGCTGTGGCCGAATTTCTTCGGCAAATCGGCATGGCCGATGATTTCAAAGAAGCCGGTCTCCGCCGCCTGGGTCAGCCGCTCAAAATAAACGGCCCAGACTTCGTCGGCGTCGCGGTGATTCCACTCGGACAGTTTCTGCGGATCATCAATGGCCCAGGAATCGGAGACGTAATGCACCGAGCCGATGAAATAATCCCACGGATGCCGCGCGGCCAGCCCGCGAATCCAGTCTTCGTAACCGGGCAGATAATCCACTTCCAGCGCGAGGCGGATGGTGAGCTGCGGGAAATCCTTTTGCGCCCGGCGGACCTTGGCGACGTATTCGTCAAGCTGGCTGGCGAACATCCGCCAGTTGTCGAAATCATCCTGCGGCATCGGCGCATGGTCGGAGAAGCCGATTTCCGTGAAGCCGAGGGCAACGGCGCGGGCGGCGTATTCGCCCGGCTCGCCGGTTGCATGACGGCAGAGTGGCGTGTGCATGTGATAATCGGCGGGCCAGTTCATGGCGTTGAGTGTTGAGAGTTGAGGGTTGAGTGTCGAATAAAAAACGGGGCGTCGGCACGGGTTGAAGCTGGAGTTCAGGCTTCAGCTTGTTCCTTGCCGGGAACGCCGGCTTCAGCCGGCAGGGGCTCCCTTTCTACCATACTGCTGCGTGAACGCGGCGTTCCTTTCCGATTGTGATTTAAGCTTCAGCCTGCGCCCCCGATGCAAGCTAAAGCTTGAACTCCAACGGTCCGGGCAACAAATTGCAGAACGATGGCAGACGATAGTTCAACCGAAAAACTCCGGCTGTTTTTGGCGATTCCAATGCCGGAAACGGTTCGCAATGAAATCACCGGCGTTCAGCAGGAAATGCGGCAACTCGTATCGCCCGCCGCCGTTCGCTGGACGAAACCGGAGCAGTTCCATCTCACGCTCCGGTTTCTAGGCAATGTTCCAGCCGGGCGCGTGGCGGATTTGCGGGAAGCCGTCAACGCGGTTTGCCTTGGCAGCCCGGCCCTGCATCTGCGCGCGCAGGGCACCGGCTTTTTCCCGAATGCCCGGTCACCGCGCGTCATTTGGGCCGGAGTCAACGACGGCGAAGGGCGTCTGGCGGATTTGCAAAAAAAGATTGAAGCGGCGGTCCAGCCGTTCACACAGGAGCCGGGGACGGAAAAGTTTGCCGGCCATGTGACGCTGGGCCGGGTCAGATCTCTGAAACGGCCTGAAATCGAGAAACTGGCGGCGCACGCACCGGCCATCAAAGACCGTCTGTTCGGCGAATGGACGGCGAATGAGATTGAACTGATTCGAAGCGACCTGTCGCCGGCGGGCGCGCGCCACACGTTGCTGGCGGCGATCGGGTTAGGGAAGTGACAGGTGTCGGGTGTCGAGTGACGGGGTTCTACAGGTGCGCAAACCCAGTCCTTTTCACGTCACCTGTCACTCGCCACTCGTCACGCTCCGTGAAACCTTTTCAGTCTGGCTAACGTCTTTCAGAACGTATGCTTAGGCCGCTTTCAGCCGACCGCTGGAGTTATGAGACGGCGGCGCATTTGTTGAACCGGGCGGGATTCGGCGGGCCGCCGGCCGAAATCCAGAAACTAGCCGACCTCGGCCCGGACAAGGCGGTTTCGTCGTTGCTGGACTACGAGAACATTCCCGATCCCACGACCGACCCGGTCTGGGCAACCCCCGATCCGGAGGGAATGAAAAGCCTGCGGGACACCATCCAAAAAGCCACGCCGGAGGAACGCCGGCAAATCCAGCAGCAGCAAAACCGGCTCCAAACCGATCGCATGTTGGAATTGCGCTGGTGGTGGCTGAACCGCATGGCCAAGGGGCCGCGGCCGTTTCAGGAGAAGATGGTGCTGTTTTGGCATGGCCACTTTGCCACCAGCGTGGAAAAGGTGCACAACGCCTATTACATGTGGCGGCAGAACGAGCTGTTCCGCCGGCTCGCCACGGGCAACTGGCTGGAATTGCTGACCATGACCGGCCAGGACCCGGCGATGTTGATCTGGCTGGATCAGGCCGAAAGCCGCCGGGAGCATCCGAACGAAAATTTCGCGCGCGAGGTCATGGAACTTTTTTCGCTCGGCGAAGGCCATTATACCGAGCAGGACGTTACCGAGGCCGCCCGTGCCCTGACCGGCTGGTCGCTGGATCGCCAGAACGAAAAATTCATCTTCCGCCCGGCCTTCCACGACAACGGCATCAAAACGTTTCTCGGTCGAACCGGCAGCCTCGACGGCGACGACGTGATGGTGCAAATCGTCGAGCAGCCGCAGGCCGCGCGCTTCATCACGGCCAAGCTCTGGAATTATTTCGCCGGCCAGCCGCCGCCGGACAGTCTGAACGACGCGCTCGCCGCCGTTTTCCGCGGGAACGGCAACAACTTCAAGCCGCTCCTTCGCGTCCTGTTCCGCAGCGAGGAATTTTATGGCGACGAAATCATTCGCAACCAGGTCAAAAGCCCGGTGCAATGGCTCGTCGGCACCGCGCGGATGCTCGAATGCGACCTGCCGCCGGTGCAAATCAGTTGGGGCATCACGCGCAGTCTGGGCCAGGATTTGTTCGCGCCGCCGAACGTCAAGGGCTGGGACGGCGGCATCACCTGGATCACCACCAACACGCTGCTGGCCCGTTACAACGACGCGGCGACGCTGGTGCAAGGCACGTTCCCGCCGCTGGCGGCTTCCGATTTCGCGCGCCGGCCCGGCGGGCAGGGCGGCGTCAAAATCGAACGCCAGGCGCAACGCATCCACGTCGCCGGCGTGACCGTGGAAAAAATCCTTTCTCCCGAAGAACGCGCCAGCCAGGACTTGCTGGTCAAATCACTGGAACACAGGCTGTTGCAAACGACACTCCGGGATGAACAGCAAAAGGCGCTGCGCGATTTTCTCGGTTCCAAAACGAAATTGGACGACGCGGATGTCCTTGCCGCCATCCGGCTCGTCATGGCCACACCGCAATATCAGGTGACGTGAAAACGTGAAATGTGAAGCGTGAAGCGTGAAAAGGTGAAAACGTGATGAAAGAGGGTGGGGCCGACCTGCTGGTCGGCCAGACGCGCGGCAGCGCGTCCCTACCGAAAGAAAAACGATATGAAAAACGAAATCTCCCTCCAAACCCGCCGCGAATTTCTGCGGACCACCGTGCTCGGCAGCGCGCTGTCGTGGACCGTTCCGGCGTTTCTCGCCGACACCTTCGCCGCGCTGCACAGCGAGGCGGCGGATTCCGCCACGCAAATCATCACCGGCAAGGACGCCACCATCCTCGTCGTGCTGCAAATGGCCGGCGGCAACGACGGCCTCAACACCGTCGTGCCGTTTGCAAATGATTTTTACCACCGGGCACGCCCCAAACTCGGGCTGACCGCGCAGCAGATTTTGAATTTGAACGGCGAGATTGGCCTGCACGCCGCGATGACCGGGTTCAAGGCGCTGTTTGACGCCGGGAACCTGGCCGTGGTGCAGGGCGTCGGTTATCCGAACCCGAACCGTTCGCACTTCCGCTCGACGGAAATCTGGCAGACCGCCAGCGATTCGGACAAGGTGGAGAAATACGGCTGGCTCGGACGTTATTTTGACAATTGCTGCGCCGGCGCCGACCCGACCGTCGGCGTGACCATCGGCAACCAGTTGCCGGAGGCGTTTTTCGCGAAGACGCCCACGGGCATTTGCTTCAACAATCCGCAAAATTATCGCTTCATGGCCAATGGCCGGCGCGGCCCGGATGGCGCGGACCTGACCGAGGCGGCTTACGAAAAAATGAATGAAGCGGACATGTCCGGCGTTGCACCGGATGAAAACTCCGGCGGCAGCATCGGCGCGCTGGCGGCGGGGATGCCGATGCAGGGCGGGAAGGCGGTGGACTTCATCGAACGCACCGCGCTCGACGCGCAGGTCAGCTCCGAGGAAGTGCGCAACATCGCCGCGCGCGTCCAGAACCAGGCGACGTATCCGGCGTCGCAGCTCGGCAATTCGCTCAAGCTGGTCGCCAAGCTCATTGGCGGCGGTTTGCCGACGCGGATTTATTACGTCTCGCAGGGCGGTTACGACACGCACACCAATCAAATCCCCACGCAACAGCGCCTGCTGGCGGAGTTGGGCGATTCGGTGAAGGCGTTTGTGGACGATTTGAAGGCGCAGGGCAATATGCAGCGCGTGTTGGTGATGACGTTCAGTGAATTTGGCCGGCGCGTCACGGAAAACGCCAACGGCGGCACCGACCACGGCGCGGCCGCGCCGATGTTCATTGTGGGCAACAAGGTGAAGGCCGGGTTGCTGGGGACATATCCGAGCCTTGCGCCGCAGGATTTATTCGAAGGCGACATCAAATACAACGTGGACTTCCGGAACATCTATGCCGGAGTATTGGAAAGCTGGTTAAAGACGAAGAGCGCGCCGATTCTCGGCCGCCAATTCGAGCCGCTGCAACTGGTTTGATGTTCAACCACGCGAAAACGATTCAGTCGCTTTTCCGCACCTTTATTCATTTGCCAAAGGCAAATATTTCTCGCAAGCTGGAAAGGAAATTGTACATAAACCGTTTTGAAACGGACGCCCCGTGAGCAAAGATACAGACAGAACAGATAGCGAAGAATTGAGCAAAGTTTGGGTCGAAAACCCAGAATTAATACGAAAATTTCTCGACCTAAGGCCGGAGCACGACCAACTTGTCAGTGAGGTTGCTTATATCTTGAAGAAAAAGTTGTCCGAAAAGCGCATTGAGATAGCTGCCGTTTCTGGCAGGGCAAAGACGCTTAAGAGTTTTGCAGAAAAAATTTCCCGTAAACCATACAAAGACCCTATCAAGGAAATCACAGACTTCGCCGGTGTTCGATGCGTTTACCTCTACCTTGCGGATCGTCCCGCCATTGAAACAATTATTGAAAGTGAATTTGAGGTGCTGGAAAAGGTGGATAAGTTACAAGAGAAAAAATCAGAGGAGTTTGGCTATGGCGCACTCCACTACTTAGTCAAGTTAGCAGGCTGCTGCAAAACGGGGTGATTTTTGCCTGAACTGTTTTTTGGTCATGTTTAAATCTGTTACTGGTCACTGCGAAGCGCGGTTTTTTACTCGGCGGTTGCCCCGCTTGGCTGCTTTGACCGGAGCTTTCATCCGATCTGAGCCGCCCACTGACCCACCACGCTCTTCAGCCGGTCTGCAAACCCAATCCCAGATTGGTTATCCGCAGCAAATTATAGGTCCCAGCCACGAAATAGGCCCACGCCTGCGTCCGCTCCACTCCGCGGTAGCGGGTGCGCCTCAATCCTCCCACCGTTTTTATCCAGCCAAAGATTTCTTCGACCCGTTTGCGCCGGCGTTGGCTGATCCGGTAACCGGCACCACCGGTCGTCCGTCCATCCAGCCCCGAAACATCCCTTCCCTCTTTGCACGCCGCGTGCGGCGAGACTTCCCGCTGGCGACAGCCGGCCACAAATTTCTTTTGGTGATACGCTTTGTCCGCGCCGAGAGTAGTAATTCTGGCGGCGTGCAGTTCCCGATGTTCATCCACCTGTGCCAACGCCACAGTCGGCTCGTCTTGGGCAATGGGATTATGCACCGTGATGGCCGCACACAGTCCGTGTCGGTTCTCCATCAACACCTGCGTCCCAAAACACAGCTTGCTGGCCTGGCCATTGGCTTTCCGATACAGCACGCTTTCCGGATCGGTCGTGCTGCGGTGCGTCGCATTGCGCCGCGGCTCCCCGTGAAAATTGATCGTCGGATTGCCGGGGTCATCGTCTTTGGCCGTGGCCACTTTGGCTTGGTCCTGCCCATCCTTGCGCACAAAACTCTTCAAGCTGGCCCACGCTTCGATCAGCGTGCCGTCGGCCGTAAAGTGTTGGTCGCTGGTCCAGCCTTCGGCCCGCGACAGATCATAGACCTCCGCAAAAAACAGCTTCGCGGCATCCGCCGAGAGCACCCGGTCATAATTATGGGTGAACACCGTCGGGTCGAAACTCCCCTCATCCAGTTCCCGGTCCAGAAACCAAAGCCACAGGAGATTGTAGGCCAGTTGCTCGCAGAACAGCCGCTCACTGCGCACCGAATAGAGCGCCATCAATATCCGACTCTTGAACAGTTGCTCCGGCGGAATCGAAGGCCGTCCTTCGCCGGCATACAACTCGTCAAACAACGGCGAAAGCTTCCCCAACACTTGGTCCACGCGCGTCTTGATCCCGCGCAGCGGATGGTCGGCGGGCACCCGCTGGTTCAGATTGATCGTCGTCAGAAATTCCGGTTGGGCTTGAGGTTTTCCACGCATCCTTCTCTGACCTTTCTCCCTCGACAGTATTCAAACTTTCTGCCAGTTTTTCAGCAGCCTGTTAGGCAAAAAATCTTCCGGTGCGCGCTATGACGACTTGAAAAACTCGGTTTGCGAAATCCAAGTCCGTACAGTCCTTCAAGATGCATGGGCGATCATCGACCATCACCTGATTTACAAGCATGAGAAAGACGCCCCAAGCATCTTGAGGAGAAAGCTTAATTCTTTGGCAGGTTTGTTTGAAACTGCAGATTCGCAATTCGATCAAATCCGAAACGAGAGGGAAAAATATCAAGAACAGTTGGCAAAAGAAACAAAAGGCAGCCAACCGCCCCCGACAGAACTTAATATAGATTCACTTACTCAATTTTTAAAAATCGAGTTTCCAGGAATTCCCGTTGCTGTAACAGCAACACCAGGCCTTCTTCGTGATACATTACGAAGATTCAGTATGTACGGTTACAAAGACTTGGACGACGTTCGAGATTTGTTAGAAAGAACAAAAGCTGCACGAGCTGAATTCCGAAAAGTGTTCCCTGGTAGAGTATCTAATGCAGAAGTTAATCGTGCCATCGCACTCGAAAACCCAAAGGCTCGCGAGAGATATAATATGAACTTTAAGCTGACCTTCAAAAAGGTGGAACATCTACTTAAACCAAAACGGAACTGAACAAAAAAGAGAATCTTCCCGCTTCATCGGATTTGCGGCTGCCGCCCCATTGTGTTCAGGTCAAATGTTTGGTTTCGATCCCGCCCCATTTTGCATTGAGATATTCAGCCACAAGCCGGCGATGGCAATGATGCGGCAGGTGTTCGCTACAGAGCAGACATCCCTGTTGAAGGATTTCCGGTTTAATTTTCTTTTCGATTTCACGCTGCGCCATCAAATCGAGAAATTGTTCCTCGTAAACCTTCCAGTCCCCTTTGTGCTTTTTGTATGCGTCCAGGATGTCCTGGGTCGGCGCCAGTTCCGGCAGGTGCACGTAATCAATTTGACCGATCTCCTTCAAAAAATAGGGGAGGTCGTCCTTTTTTGAAAACCCGGCCAGTTGCGAATTGTTGTTCAGCCGGACATCAACGACCCGCTTCACGCCCGTGTTTTTCAGCGCCGTGAAGAATTCCCGGGCAGACTTCTGCGTAAAACCGATGGTGAACAGTTTAATCTCCATACTTTCGTGGCTCTTCCCGCAATGCCAGCGCATCCTCTTCATACGCGATTTTTTCTCCTTGCAGGCGATAGGCCTCGGCAACGATTTCGTCGGGCGAGCGGAACAACTCGGGTTCCGTGAGCTCGAACCTCTGCGCAAGGCGACGTTCGGCCTGTTCCTGGCTTTCCAGCGTGCCATCGTCGTGAATGTGCTGAACGTTGATTCCTCGCTTTTGCAGTGGCGGCGATACCAAAATGCAGCGATGGCAATCCAGCGGGTCCTTTTCAGCGCACATCATGGCGATGCGCTTCTTCGCCGCACCTTGGATGATGCGGTCAAGCCCGTGAATGAATGCTGGCGTTCGCGCAATCAGCGAATAGTCCACCCGGCCGTTCACGTAACAGTCCGGCTCCGACCTTCGCGCTCCCAGTTCCTCTCCAAGAAACACATAAGCGATGCCCTGGTCGCGTAACGCGCGTTGGAGCGAGTCCTGGTTGAACTGCGGATTGTATTGGCTGTAGGGCGAAGAGCGCACGTCCGCCACCGCCTCAATGCGGTGCTGTCGGAGCAACTCAAGGAATTTTTCCCATGAGTGCGTCGAGTGGCCTATGGTAAAGAGTTCGGGCATCACGGCTCAAAGATTGTCGCACAAATCTTGTAATGACGGCCACGAAATTCCAAGCCAAGGCTTAGGCAAAGAAAACAGTTCCCGGATTCATTCAAGCGTATAAGTTGCGTGACAGTTTGCATTCGATTCCAAATGTCATGGCGCTTCATGAAATCGGGATCGGTGACCGAAAATTCATGGTAACGGCCTGCGTGGGTGAATGTAAGGTCACGAATATATTTGGGCTTCATCTGGCCCGGGTTGCCATCATCAGGAACCGCTTTTTTCTGAAAGCAGAAATCCAAATTCCCAGGCGCTTGAATGAGGCATATGCTGGATGGTTTTGGTTTCATTTGGCTGACATAGCCGGCATGAACCGAATCAGGGCGCCCCTCGTCGAACCAAAGCGTGGCAGGGTTGTCCACAATTTTCGGAAGGCAACTTTTGTCTTCTCGACGGATGAATTCCCAAGGGCGGGACGGTTCAAAATACCAATCTTCAGGGTGATTGGGGTTGTTGCACGAATCTCGCAGGTCCAGTTTTATTATGTCCAGCGGGTGGATTTGCCCGTGCCCCGGACAGATTGTGCTCGCGTAGGAGACAGCCCCTTCAAGATTTCGCGGATCGGTAAGACGAATCCACTGTTGCTCGATCTCGAATTTGTCGTGGTCGAGGCGCGTCGCAATTTTCCCTGCCACACAGTATTTATCCTTTGTGCGGGCGGAATTTGCCAATATCAGAATATATTTCGTTTCAGCCATAGAACCAAGAGAGGCAACCGCAACAACATGCCGTGTTGAAGCCCGGATTTTTCCGACTGTTCGCTGGATACGCCTGTCGGCAAAATTTGTCCAGAGTTTTTTGAGAAGCGCGGACGTCCGATGCTCGTAGCGGCGTCTCGGCAGAGCGCCGCATTATTCCAGAACATAGTCCGGCTTTCTGCCGAAAGCCGCTACGCCGGCTTTGCATCCGCGGCGGCTTTCGGCGGGGCGGTGCTTTTGCGCTCGATGAGTTCGGCGGTCAGACGTTTGATTTCCGGGCGCTGGCCTTTCAGCAGTTGCATCATCGCGTCCACCGCGGCCACGCCCAGCCGGTATTTCGGCTGGCGGATCGTCGTCATCGGCACCCGGAAATGTTCGGCGACCATGATATTGCCGAAGCCCGCGACCGAAACGTCCTCCGGTATCCGCAAACCCTGTGCGAGCAGGGTTTCGGCGCAGCCGACGGCGACCATGTCATTCACCGCCTGGACGGCGGTGGCGTTGCACGATTCGTTGAGCATTTGCAGCGTGGCCTTCGTGCCGTCTTCAATCGTGCTGCCAGCTTGGAAGATGAGCCGGTCGTCCGCGTCCAGGCCGGCTTCGCGCAGCGCGCGGCGATAGCCTTCCAGGCGTTCCTGCGACCACGGCGAGGCGGACGGACCGGTGAGATAGGCGATGCGTTTGTGACCGAGCTTCAACAAATGTTGCGTGATGGTGTAACTGGCAATCAATTCCTCGATTTCCACGCTCACGAACGTTTTGCAGAACGGCGCGGGCGGGCCGAGCAGCACGGTCGGCGTCTGGCGCGCGAGCAATTCCTGATAGATGCGCGCCTCCGGGTCCATGCGATAAACCGGCGAGATGAACAAACCGTCCACGCGGCGCGACAGCAGCCTCCGGACGCAAAATTCCTCGCGTTCCGGCTGGTTTTGCGTGTGGGCGAGCAGGAGGTCGTAGCCCAGTTCGTGCGCCTTCTCCTCGAGGGCAAAAAACACCCGCGCGAAAATCGGGTTGGTGATGGACGGGATGGCGACGCCGAACAGCTTCGTCGTGCGCGAGCGCAACCCCTGCGCGGTCGAGTCAGGAACGTAACCCATTTGTTGCGCCAGCAGCTTGATGCGCGACCGCGTCGCCGCCGACACGTCGGGTTCGTCGCGCAGCGCCTTGGAAACCGTCATGACGGAGACGCCGATTTTTTGGGCAATGTCTTTGAGGCGGACCATGTTTATTTGTTGAATCGTTGAAGGGTTGAATCGTTGAAGCGGCGAACGCCCGTCTGGCGGTTTAACGGTTTAACGATGAAACGGTGTAACGATTTAACGTTCATCTTTACAAATAGGCTCCGCGCCAGTGCAATTTGCGGCGCAAGGCTTCCAGAAACGAGCTGTCCGCCAGGTGCATCAGCCGCACGGTCCGGCGGCTGCGGCGGATCGTCACGACATCGCCGGCATCGAGTTCGCCGACCAACTGGCCGTCCGCGCTCAGGATGGTCGCGGGCGCCGGGCTGATGGCCTTGATGCAGATGGTCGAGGACAGCGGCAAAATCAACGGGCGATTCGACATGGCGTGCGGACAAATTGGCACCAGCGCAAAAACGTCGGCGGTCGGAAAAATAACCGCGCCGCCCGCCGCCAGTGAATACGCCGTCGAACCCGTCGGCGAGCTGACAATCAGGCCGTCGCAGCGGTAGCGTGTGACCCATTCGCCATTGACGCTCACGTCCAAGCCGATCAGCCGCGAAACGACGCCACGGCTGACGACGATGTCGTTGAGCGCGTTTTCGCGAATGGGCCGGCCGTGGCCGGTGCCGCCGGCCTCCAGCAGGACGCGGGATTCGTATTGAAATTCGCCTTTCCAGATGTGATTCAGCGCGCGCGCCAGTCCGTCGGAGGGAACGGCGGTCAGGAAACCGAGGCCGCCGATGTTGATGCCGAGCATGGGGGTGGTGGAACCGGCGATTTCGCGGGCGACGTGCAGCATGGTGCCGTCGCCGCCAAAGACGAGCAGCAAATCCGCCTCGCGCGCCAGCGCGGCGGTGTCGGCGTTGTGAAGCACCTTGCGACCGGCGCGCTGGATGAGCCGCGCGGCCTTGCGCAGGATGCCGGCGCAGTCGGGCTTCTCGGCGTTACCGATGAGGCCGACGCGTTTGATCTGGTCAGCGGCTTTTTTCAATCAGCACCAAAAATTCTTTGTTACCGGCGGGGCCGAGCAGGGGGGATTCAACCACATCGCGCCAGCAAAGGCCAGACTGCCCGGCGACAAATTTTCGCAGTTCGTCCAGCACCCGTTCATGGATGGCGGCGTAGCGAATCACGCCGCGGCCCTTGTCGGCCTCGGCCTTGCCGGCCTCAAATTGAGGTTTGATGAGCGCGACGATTTTGCCGTCCGGTTTCAACAAGGGAACGGCGGCGGGCAGGATTTTGCGCAGCGAAATGAACGAGCAATCAATCACCGCCATGTCCGCGGGCGCGAACGGCGGGGGGAATTGGGCGGCGGTCAAGGAACGCGCGTTGGTTTTTTCCATCACGACCACGCGCGGGTCCTGGCGGAGCTTCCAGGCGAGCTGTCCCCGGCCGACGTCCACGGCAAAGACTTTCGCGGCGCCATGCTGGAGCAGGCAATCGGTGAAGCCGCCGGTGGACGCGCCGAGGTCGAGCGCGACCCGCCCGGCCACGTCGAGTTGAAAATGCTTGAACGCGTGTTCGAGCTTGTGGCCGCCGCGGCTGACGTATTTTTCTCCGGCATCGAGCGTGAGGGCGTCACCGGGTTTGACCGGGTCGCTGGGTTTGCGGGCGGACCGGGTGTTGACGCGGACGAGGCCGGCGAGGACGGCGCGTCCGGCTTTTTCGCGGCTGGCGCAGAGGCCGCGTTCAACCAACGCTTGATCGAGGCGGGTCATGGAATTGACCGGCGGAAACGTTCATCAAAAGCGCAACGGTCACGAACGGCCGTCACTGGCGTAAACCCGGTTCTGGACGTCGCGGTAGCTGTGGAGAAAAATGTCATTATCGGCGACCGCCTTTTCGACGAGTTGCCGGAGCAGGAACATCTCGGAGCTGTTGACGACGGCGTGGACGCTTTGTTTGAAGGCTTCCATCGGCACAAAAGTTTGAAACGAATCACCGAGCAGGAGGATGGTGGCGTGGCGGCGCTGGCCGACGGGCATTTGTTGCAGCGCCTTCAGCGTGAGGTTTTCCTCGATGTTGTTCGCGCCGAACCGTTCCTCGAGGACGACGACCTGATAACGGACCTGGCCGAAGCGCACGAGGAAATCGCTGTGGGTGGCGGCGGTGTGGACCTTGTAGCCCAGCTCGACCAGGGCGCCTTTGGCGGTCTCCAGCCATTCCGGAGTGGAAAAGGCGATCAGGGCCGGCTTGTCCGCGGTGCTGACGAAATCGAATGAGCCATTCATGGTGATGGGATTACTTGAGTTTAAGGACCGGCGGCCTTTCGCTGGGCGGTGATTTCATCCGCAACGAGCCGGCGGTGCTGGTGATTTCGCCGCGGCCCTTTTTGGTGTTGTCCAGGCCGCGCGAAACGACGCTGCGTTTGGTGCAATAAAGCATGGCGGTTTCCTCAGTGATGAAACCCTCCTCGTAGGCTTCGAGGCAGGCATGATCGAACGTGCGCCACCCGAACGGATGGCTGGCCTCGATGATTTCGTAAAACGTTTTGCCTTCGCTTTCGCCGAGGCGCATGGTTTCCTGCGTGCGCAGGTTGGCGCCCATGATTTCGAGCAGGGCGTGGCGCCCGCCGTTGATTTTGGGCACGAGCCGCTGGCTGACCACCCAGCGCAGCGAATCGGCCAGCCGGACGCGGATTTGTTCCTGCTCTTCCGGTTCGAACATGCCCAGAATGCGGTTGACGGTTTCGCCCGCGTTGATGGTGTGGAGCGTGCTCAACACCAGATGGCCGGTTTCCGCCGCGCTCAAGGCGATGCGCACCGTCTCGCGATCGCGCATCTCGCCGACCAGAATCACTTTTGGCGCCTGGCGCAATGCGGCGCGCAGGCCGTTGACGTAGGAATCAAAATCAATGCCCAGTTCGCGCTGGTTGAAGGTGGCCTGTTCGTGCGTATGCACGTATTCAATCGGGTCTTCCAGCGTGACAATGTGGACCGCCTTGGTGCGGTTGATTTCGTTGAGAATGGCGGCCAAGGTGGTGGATTTGCCGGAGCCGGTCGCGCCGGTGACGAGGATCAAACCGGTTTTTTCCTTCGGGATTTCCCTGAAAATGTCCGGGAACTTCAATTTTTCCAGCGTCGGGATGATCGAATTGAGCTGGCGGCAGACGATGGAATAGTTTCCGCGCTGCGCGAAGACATTGACACGGAAGCGGGTCTGGTCCAAAATCCCGTAGGAGGCGTCGCACGAACCATGGCGCAGCAAATCTTCAACGTGCCAGAGATTATCGCCGATGATGTTCAGCGCGACGGTCTCGGTTTGATACGGCGTGAGCTGGTCAATCGGCGGATCGAGGGCCACCGGCTTGAGTTCACCGTAAGCCTCGACCTGCGGCGGGCGGCCCACGGTGAACAAAACGTCGGAAACCTCCGGCTGTGACGCCAGCATCGCCGTCAAAATCTGGTCCAATTCGGGTCGTCGCATAATCAGGTGGCATCTTCGTCTTCCGGCGGATGCGCCAGCAGCGCGCGGAATTTTTTCCGGTCCAGCGCCTTGTCATAGGCGTCTTCCGGGGAAATGCGTTTCATCCGCACGTGCTCCATGATGTGGTCGTCGAGCGGCTGGTTGCCCGTCTTCTTGCCGACCTGGATCATGCCGGGGATTTGATGCGTTTTGCCTTCGCGCACGAGATTGGCGACGGCGGTGTTGAAGACCAGAATTTCAAACGCGGCCACGCGGCCTTTCTTGTCCCTGCGTTTGAACAACGTCTGGGCCACGACGCCCTTCAACGCCTCGGAGAGCGTCTGGCGGATTTTGTTCTGCTGGTCGGCCGGAAAGACGTCAATGATGCGGTCCACCGTTTTGGAGGCGCTCTGCGTGTGGAGCGTGCCGAAGACCAGGTGGCCGGTGGCCGCCGCCGTGATGGCCAGTTCGATGGTTTCCAGGTCGCGCATTTCGCCGACGAGAATGATGTCCGGGTCCTCGCGCAACGCGCCGCGCAATCCCGAGGCGAAGGACTTGGTATGGACGCCGACTTCGCGGTGGTTGATGAGGCAGCTTTTGCTTTCGTGGACGAACTCAATCGGGTCTTCGAGCGTGATGATGTGGTCTTTGCGGTTCCGGTTCGCATAATCCACCATGGCGGCCAGCGTGGTGGATTTGCCGGAGCCGGTCGGGCCGGTGACCACGATCAGCCCGCGATTGAGCATGGTGAATTTTTTGAGCACCGGGGGCAGGGGCACGTCGAGCTTTTCAAAATCCTCAAACGAGAGCACGCGGCTGGGGATTTGCCGGAACGCCGCGCCGACGCCGTTCTTCTCGTTGTAAAAATTAACGCGGAAGCGCGAGATGTTCGGAATCTCGTAGCCGAAATCCACGTCGCCCGTTTCCTCGAATTGTTTGATCTTGTAGTCCGGCGCGATTTCGTAAAGCATCGCCTTGAGCGAGTCGTTTTCGAGCGGCGGGAAATCCACGCGCTGAAGCTCGCCGTTGATGCGCAGCATGGGCGGGTTTCCGCAGGCCATGTGCAGGTCGGACGCCTTCTGTTCAAACATCAGGTTGAAAAACGCATCTATCTTGGCCATAAAACTTTTTCGTTGTCGGAACACTAGCTAGACCCGCGCCACACTGCAAGCCATGAACACGTCCGCCGAAATCATCCGCCGCGAAATCGCCGGACGCGGCGTTTTGCCCTTCGCGCGCTTCATGGAACTAGCCCTTTACTGTCCTAATTCTGGATATTACGAGACGAAAAAAGACAGCCCCGGCCGCCGCGGCGATTTTTTCACCAGCGTCAGCGCCGGCGACCTCTTCGGGCAACTCCTGGCGTTTCAATTCGCGGCCTGGCTGGAGGAGCTTCTCTCGTCATTCGTCACCCGTCATTCGTCACTTTGCCTGGTCGAGGCGGGCGCGCATGATGGGACGCTGGCGAGGGACATTCTGTCCTGGCTGCAATCGGCGCGGCCGAAACTCTTCGGTCAAATCGAATACGGCATCATCGAACCCTCGGCGCGCCGGCGGGAGTGGCAGGGTGAGACGCTGAAAGCTTTCGCGCCGCGCGTCCGCTGGTTCCCGCGATTCGACGGTTCAACGGTCCAACGGTTCAACGGCGTTATCTTCAGTAACGAACTCCTCGATGCCATGCCCGTCCACCGCTTCGGCTGGGACGCCAGGAATAAAACATGGTTCGAGTGGGGCGTTGCGCTCGACGGCGAACAATTCGTCTGGGCGCGGATGACGGGACCGCTTCACGCTTCACGCTTCACGCTTCACGCTTCACGCATGGAACCCGTTCTTCCCGACGGCTACACCATCGAAACCTGTCCCGCCGCCGAAAACTGGTGGCGTGATGCGGCGAATGTTTTGGAACGCGGACGCTTGCTGACGATTGATTACGGTCTGACCAACGACGAATTGTTTTCTCCAAGCCGGACGCGCGGCACGCTCCGCGCTTACTTTCGCCATCACGGCTCGGACGACCTGCTGGCGAACGTCGGCGAACAGGACCTCACGGCGCACGTCAATTTTTCCGCCATCCAATCCGCCGGCGAGGCGTGTGGTTTGACAACGGAAACATTTTCCACACAGGCGCAATTCCTGACGCGAATTTTGGAAAAGGCCGCCAAGGATGAATCTTTTGGCGGACTGGTCGCGTCGAAGCGCCTTGTCTCGCCGAAGTCTGACGAAGGCGGCGGCGAAAACGGATGGAGCGCGAAACAAACGCGTCAATTTCAGACCCTCACGCACCCGGAACATCTGGGCCGCGCCTTCCGGGTTTTGATACAGTCAAGATAAGCATGGCCGGTTCGACTGCTCGCCTCATCATAAAAGCTTGTTTGGCAATTAGCGTTTATGCTTTACCGCTATAGGAACCTGGCGTATTTGATAATCTTTTACCTGGATGAAGAGCGGAATATCAGGTTCCGGAAGGACGAGTGCGCCCAAAGGTGATATCCGAAGGAAGCGCCACGTCGTCTTTGGCATGATTTGCGCCTTGGTAATTGGGGTTTTTGCCTGGAGCGCTGAATCGGGTTTCCTTGAATTAGCAAGGCCAGACGCAAAGGATAGCTACTATAACCTCTTGGTGCAGGGTTTTCGCGCCGGACAACTCAACTTGAAAAGAGAAGCGCCGCCCGCGCTCGCCCAATTCGCCAACCCGTATGACCCCGCCATCAATGCAACATATGTATGGGATAGTCATTATCTATCATATGAGACGAGTTATTACAAAGGGAAGTTATACCTGTATTTTGGAGTTACGCCTGCTTTGGTGCTTTTCTGGCCGTATGTGGCTCTGACCGGCCACTATCTCCTGCAAAAAAATGCGGTCGTGATTTTTTATGCGTTGGGCTTCCTGGTTGCTACTGGTCTGTTCCGTGCGGTCTGGCGGCGTTACTTTCGGGAAGTAAGTCTTTGGGTGGCCACGGCCGGCATACTCACACTGGGTTTTGCCACAGGCATACTGGAAGAATTATCGTGCTGTGATGTTTATGAAGTTGCGAAAAGTTGTGGGTTTGCGTTTACGATGCTGGCGTTGGCGGCGATCTGGTGTGCATTGCATGAGCCGAAACGGCAAGTTTGGTGGGTGCTGTTGGCCAGTCTGGCTTATGGATTGGCGATAGGGTCGCGACCATCATTGTTGTTTGGGGCAATAATCCTTTTGATGCCGGTGGCTCACGCGTGGCGTGCGGCAACTGAACCAGGTTCACGTCGGCGGGCTGGGGTGTTGTTGGGGGCGGCGGTCGGTCCGGTGATGTTGATCGGGTTGGGGCTGATGCTTTACAATGCCCTGCGCTTCGACAGCCCATTCGAATTTGGCTGGCACTATCAGTTGACAAACCCCCAGCAGACCGCTGCCCAGCAATTCAGTCTGCATTACCTCTGGTTCAACTTTCGGTTTTACTTTTTAGAACCAATGCGATGGAGTGGTCATTTCCCTTTTTTGCAGGCCGTCCCGCTGTCGCCTTTGCCATCGGGTTACTTTGGGACGGGAGAACCTTACAGCGGGATACTGGGCAACAATCCGCTGGTGTGGCTGGCTTTGGCCGCACCGCTGGCATGGAGAGGCAGGCCAGCGGTGGAGGTTTCCGTCTTACGCTGGTTTGTAGCGGCTGTTTTGTTTCTTTTTGTGATTTGTGCGTTGACCCTTTGTCTTTTTTTCACAGGCAGCAGCAGTTATGAGTTGGATTTTCTGCCCGCACTGGTGCTTCTGGCCGTCATTGGTATTCTTGGTTTGGAACGTGCACTGGTGGGTTCGCCGGTCTGGCGACGTATCGCCCGCTGGGGTTGGTGCCTGCTGCTGGCCTATTCGGTTGGCTTTAACATTTTAGCCAGCGTTGAAGCCCATGCGACGGCCGACTACTTCGCCGGCAATGTTCTTCTCAATCAACGACGGCTGGACGAGGCGGTTGAATATTTCCAAAAGACTGTGGCACTTGAGCCTGATTCCGCGGGTGCCCACGACGGCCTGGGCAGAACCTTTTACAAAAAAGGGCGGTTGGATGAATCAATTGCTGAATTTCAAAGAGCTTTGGAAACCAAACCGGACTTTGCTGAAGCCCGTATCGATCTTGGTGACAGTCTTTTCCAGAAAGGGTGGGTGAATGAAGCCATCATTGAATATCAAAGAGCTTCGGAAATCAAACCGGACCTCGTCGAAGCCCGTTACGCCCTTGCTGATTGTCTTCTCCGGACAAGGCGGGTGAGTGAGGCTATTGTTCAATACCAAAAAGCCTTGGAAATCGAACCGGATTCGGCAGCAGCCGCAAAGGTCCATAACAATCTTGGTAATGCTCTGATCCAGCAAGGGCGGACGGACGAGGCGATAGCTCATTTTCAAAAAGCCCTGGAGCTCAAACCGGACATTGCAGAAAGCCATCACAATCTTGCTTATGCTCTGCTCCTGCAAGGGCAGGTGAATGAAGCCATTGTTGAAAATCAAAGGGCTTTGGAAATCAAACCGGACTACGCCGAGGCCTGCAATGATCTTGGTTTATGTCTCTCCCAGATCGGGCGGGTGGATGAGGCAATTGTTCAGTATCGAAGGGCCATTGAACTTCAGCCCCAATTGTTGAATGCACAAATCAACCTGGCCTGGACGCTGGCGACCTCGCCGGAGCCGTCGGTTCGCAATGGGAGCGAGGCCGTCGCGGTGGCCGAGAAGGCCAACCAGATTGCCCAGGCCGGAAACCCGCTGATTCTTCGCACGCTGGCGGCGGCCTATGCGGAAGCGGGACGATTTCCCGAAGCGGTATTGACAGCCCAACAGGCGTTGAAATTGGCGGTGGCTCAATCCAACACGGGGTTGACAAATGACTTACAGACGGAGATAGGACTTTATCAAACCAACGCCCCCTGCCGTGCCACAAACCATTGAACGTCCCCTCGCTTCCGCGTTTTGATGGGATCATGTCCTACCGACCCAGCTCATAATTCAGGATCGAAAGGGAATAAATCGCCGCCGTCTCGACACGCAGGACCAGGCGGCCCAGTGAAATTGGCAGTGCGCCGCCGGCCTTGATCGCCTTCAGTTCGTCGGGTGTGAAATCGCCTTCCGGTCCAATCCAGACACCAACCGTCTTCGGCGGACGTCCCTGTTTTTCTTCAAATTCACGGAAACATTCGCGCGGATGGCGGCGTTCGGTTTGCAGCGAGCCGACGAGCGCCAGATCAAATTTTTCCTTTCGCGCCAAAAATTGTTCAATGGTCGTGGGCGCTTCAATTTTCGGCAGCCAGGCCGCGCCGCACTGCTTGATGGCTTCAACGGCGACCTGCTGCCATTTCTCGCGCTTGTGTTCGGCGCTCCCGTCGTCGAGATGCGTGACAACGTGTTCGGTCAGCAGCGGCACAATCCGGCGCGCGCCCAGTTCGACAGCTTTCTGGATGATGGACTCGATGATTTTTCCCCGGGGGACGGCCTGGAGCAGCGTGATGGAGCAGGGCGGGGGCGGCGTGAAATTTTTCAGCGACACGGAAAGTTCGACGACATTGCGCGCGCCGTTTCCGATGGCGCACAGAAATTCACTGCCGGCGCCGTCCAGCACCATGATTTGTTCACCGCGCTTGACGCGCAGCACGCGCAACGCGTGATGCGCCTCGCGTCCCGTCGAGCCGCAGCGTGTTTCCCGCGCAGCGTTCGGGCGGCAGATAAAAGCGGTGCATTTGTTATTTGGGAGGGACGGCGTGCCGCCGTCCCAAAATTATCTTAAAATGGGCCGGCGACACGCCGGCCCTCCCGGCGAAATTCATTTGAAAAACTTTTTCGCCTTCTCAAAAAAGCTCTGGCTGATGGGGTTGACGTTTTCATCACAAAGGTCGGCAAATTCCTGCAGTTTCGCCTTCTGCGCCGGGGTCAGGTGCGCCGGCACTTCGACCTGGATGCGCGCGTGCAAATCGCCGTGGCCGTAGCCTTGCAGATTTTTCACGCCCTTGCCCTTGACGCGGAAGGCCGCGCCCGACTGCGTGCCGGCGGGGATTTTAATCGTGGCCCTGCCGTCGAGCGTCGGCACCTCGATTTCCGAGCCGAGGGCGGCCTGGGCGAAGCTCACCGGCACTTCGCACAGCAAATCGTCGCCGTCGCGCTGGAAAATCTCGTGTGTTTTGATGTGCAGCACCACATACAAATCGCCCGGCGACCCGCCGCGAAAACCGGCCTCGCCGTTGCCGGACGAGCGCAGGCGCGAGCTGGCGTCCACCCCGGGCGGAATGCGGAGTTTGATTTTTGAACTGTGCTCGCGCCGCCCCTCGCCATGGCAGGCTTTGCACGGTTTCTCCAAAATGCGCCCCGCGCCTTTGCAGTGCGGACACGTTTGCGCGATGCTGAAGATGCCGCGCGAGGTGATGACCTGTCCGCGTCCGCCGCAGGTCGCGCAGGTCCGCATTTTCGAGCCGGGTTCCATGCCGGAACCGTTGCAGGCGTCGCAGCGGTCGGGTTTCGAAACGGTAATTTCCTTTTCGCACCCCAGCGCGGCCTCTTCGAGGGTGATTTCCAAATCGTAGCGCAGGTCATCGCCGCGTTGCGGCTGTGAGGGGTCCAGGCTGCCGCCGAAGACGCTTTCAAAAATGCTGCCGCTGCCGCCGAAGACTTCGCGGAAAATTTCAAAGGGATCGTGAAACCCGCCGCCAAAGCCGCCGCCGCGCCCGGCGCGCGACCGCGGATCGAACGCGGCATGGCCGAACTGGTCGTAGGCGGCGCGTTTCTGCGGGTCGTCCAACACCTCATAGGCTTCGCCGAGTTCCTTGAATTTTTCCTCCGCGGCCTTGTCGCCGGGATTTTTGTCCGGGTGATATTTCACGGCGAGTTTGCGGTAAACCTTCTTGATCTCGCCGGCTTCCGCGTCGCGGTTCACGCCAAGGACTTCATAATAATCGCGCTTGGACATCTGAATTAAAAATCAAGGTGCAAAAGGCAAAACGCCGCCGTGTTGCCCGCCGGTTTGCAAACGATTGGCCCTTTCATTTTGGATTCCCGGCGGGTCTCCTGGCGACAATCACCGTGGCCGGTCGCAACAGGCGGTCACGGAGCTTGTAGCCTTTGCGGAGCTGCTGGACGACGTGGCCTTCGGGGACCTCGGCGGTTTCCTGCTGGGAAACGGCTTCGTGCCACGTTGGGTCAAAAGGTTTGCCGCTGGCGTCAATCTCCTCCAGTCCGCTGTCCGCGAGGGTGTTTTTAAGCTGCTGCTGGATCATGGCGACGCCGGCCTGCAGCGAGGCGAGCTTGTCGTCCTGCGCGGTTTGGGTGGCGGTCTGCGCCATTTCAAAGTGGTCGAGGACGGGCAGTATTTTTTGAATCAACGCGGCGGCGGCGGCATGCGCGGACTCGGTGCGTTCGCGCGCGGCGCGTTTCTTGAAATTTTCCAGATCGGCGGCGGTGCGCAGGAGGCGGTCCCAATGTTCATCGGCCCTGGCCGCGCGGGCCTTGAGTTCTTCGAGCTGCTCCGGCGAAAGTTCCGCCGCGACGGGAAGATTGGCCGCCGCCGGTCCGGTCGCGGCGGCTGGGTCTTCAGCCGCCTTTTCAGATTTGTGCGCGTGTGACTCGGCTTTCTTCATGTGCTGGTTTCGGCAAAAATGTTTCCGGACCGCCAAGTTAACGGATTGTCCCTGCGTCGGCAACCGGGACGTATCCGGCAACTTGAGATTTCAGGTTTGGAATTTCAAATTCTAACCGGGCGGGACGAGTTTTTGGAAAGCGGGCAGGTTTCGCAACGGGTCGAAGCGCGAATCGGTGCGGGCTCTGGCAAGGATGTCGTTGGCGGCGGGATTGGTCGCCAGTTGTCTGGCGCTCAAATCGAGCGATGCCTGCAACTGTTGCAGCGCTTCGGGGGTTTTGCCCTGCATGGCGTCCAGCGCCGCGAGGTCGTAATGCGCTTCTGGCTGGTCGGGGGCGAGGCTGACGAGTTTTTGGAGCGCAACCGTGAGTTTGGGAATGTTGCCCAACAGGCCGGCGATTTGGGCCATGGCGGCGACGTCCGGGTAACGGATGTTCGGATTGGTCAGGGCCTGGTCGAACAGCCCGGTGGCGTTCTGGAGGATTTCAACCGCGCGGTTGGTTTGCTGGATTTGGAAATAGAAGTGCGCCAGTTCGAGGGTATTTTGGAAATTCGCGGGGTTTTTCTGTTGTTCGACCTCCATTTGCTCCAGCTGCGCTTGAAGCTGGCTGCGTTCGGCGTTCTGTTTTTTGATGTTCTCGAGGTTGTTGACGAGGTCAATCGCCGCGCCATTGTAGGGATCCAGCTTCAGGCAGGTTTTTGCCACAATCAGGGCGTCATCCACACGGCCAGGACTGGATTGAAGCAGGAAATTAACGTAGCGATAAACGGCTTCCGGGCTGTAAGGGCAGAACGCAAAGGCCTGTTTGAAGGCAAAATCGGTTTCACGAATCAGCGCCGCCTGTGCCGCGGGCGTCTTCTGCCGGTATTCGGGCGGACATTGGGAACTCAGGCGCCAGGCATACATGCCGGCCTGCGAACTGCGCAACTTGGAGAAGGCCTTTTGCCCGTCGTCGTCACGGATGAATTTTCGGTCGCCCGTGAAGCCGCTGAAATTGCCGTGCAAATAAACCTTGTCCACGAAGTCCGCGATCTGCTGGACGGTGGTGTCGTAGGTGATCCAATTGCCAATCAGACGGTTGGAATACTCGCTCCAAAAGGCGTGGTCCTTTTTGAAAACGTCATCGGACAATTCCGGCAGCGGATCGCGGTTGACCTTCATGATGATGCCGAACGGCGTCTCGTAGGGATACATCCAGTCCAGCGGAAAACTTTCTTCGACGAAAAATTCGTTGGTCGGATTGTGGTCAAAGATGACCCGGCAGAGCAGGCCGTTGATCTTCATCACCGAAACCTGGCCGGAGATGGCCATTTGATTGCCCGCGGTTTGAACGCCCTCACCCGGCTGGAGCTGGCCGAGCGCGGCCCGGCGCTGAAAGTCGTCCCGATACGCATCAAAACATTGCTGCGAATCTTCCGGCGATGGGATGTAGATTTCCGCGGGCGGATAAACGCCCTCGGCCCGGCGGCGCTTTTCAACGTGCGCACCCAGCGCGGTGAAAGGCTTGTCAAGGGTTTTGTTAAGCAGGTTGGCGACACCCTCAATCAGCGCATTTCCCGTGTCTCCCTTGCCCTCGTCAATGCCATCCATGATTACACTGCCTGAAGTGCCGATGCCGGCCACAGCTGCACAGTATCTAAAAAGCCGGCTGAAAAACGGCGGGTCCTGCTGCGCGCTGCGGAAATATTGCGAGCGGAGATAATCGAGATACGTGCCGTCGGCAAGCGCGTTTTGGGTGATGAGATAAACGTCGCGGCGGTCGAATTTTTGGTCTTCCTTCGGCTGGCACGGATGCGGGATGAAGCTCTCGCAGAAAATCATGTAAGTCGGATTGAAACGTCCCGGGTCGGTGCCGCCAAACAGGATCGTATTGCGCGTCATCTCCGGATAAATGCCGAACGGCGGCGTGAACATGTCGTGCCCGAACCAGTAGCCAAACCAGTGATTGCGCTGTTCGCTCTTATACCAGTGGGACAGGCCGGAATAGACCGGCATGACCAGACACAGGCCCAGCAGGATCAAGACCGGTCCGCGGTGGCGGTAAACCAGCAACGAGATGATGAAAATGATGGGCATCGCGACCAGAATGAGATTGGCAATGATGGGGAGGCCGTATTGATCCCGGGCAAAAGTCCGGACGACCAGATGCGGCAGTTGTGACAGGATGGCTGTGGCTTCACCGCCCGGACCGACGAAAAGTTTGGCCGCCGCGTCGGCAAGACAATACAAGGCCAGAATGATGGCGCCCGCCCCGCCAATCATTCCCCAAAACCGGAATTTGGCATAATGCGTGGCCATGTAGGCGGCCATCAACGTCAGCCCATAACCGATCATGATGGCGAACAGCGCATGTGACGCGGTAAAAAACACCTTGTTGAGATCCGCGGAAGAGCGGTCCAGGCCCACGTCCAGAAGGTTGACCAGGAGGACGGCGAGACAGAAATAGATGGCGGTCAGGCCGATGATCCAGGAACGCTCCCGCTTGTGCATTTTGAACAGGAACAAAAAGGGCAGCAAGCCGACGAACATAAATACCCAGCTAAAAGATTCGGAAAGACCCTGGACCAGATACCAAAGCTGGTTCGCAAAGCGGACCGGGTTCTGAAAGATGTTCGTTCCATGGGAGGTATCGTATTGGCCGCGGCTCAACGCATGAAAAAAACCTTCCACGGTGCGCGGATATCCCCATTGCATGGGGGGAACGGTCATGCCGGAGATTGGCTCGTAGAGATAAAATGAGACGCCGAGAAACCACACCAGCCCCATGATGATGACCGCCTTCCACTCCGAAAAGATTCCCTTCGTCTGGAGGCTCAACCAGCCACCGGCGAAGATCGAGCCGATGCCGACCGCGTGGAAAATGGCGTTTTCGATTGAAGTCATGTTGTTGAGCGCCGGGATGGAATGGTTGCTCATCGCATAAAGCCCGATCAAATAACCGATGCTGTTGGTGAGAAACAGGTCGCGGCCGAGGCGCGGTTGGGCGAGGGCGATGGCGACTTCAACGCCCATGACACTGAGCAGCAGGGTCTGGTGAATGGTGGCGCAGATGCCGTAAAAGAACATCGCGAGATAGAGATAACGTTTCTGATGCGGGGCATACATCCAGCGCATCAGGCAGAGCAGCACCAGGATCAACCACGGCACGGCAAAGAGGGAAATGCGATTGATGGCCACCGACTCGCTCCATACGAAACCATCCAGCCCCACCATCATGCCCGCGACAAATCCGGAAACGGTGCAGATGGCGACTTCCCATTTGCGGGTGATGTCCCGCAATTCGTCAATGCCTTCGATGAGCATGCTGCTGCCGCGCGAAACCATCAGGGCGAGCATGCCGCAACCCATCGCCATGGCGAACGATTCTCCCACCTCCACGCGCCAGGCCACGTTGCCCATCGGGAGGATGGCCGTCCAAAACCAGCTGTAAATCGCCCAGAACGGGTAGCCCGGCGGGTGCGGAATGCCGGCGTAGAACGAGCCGGTGCATAATTCACCCGAATCCTCCAGCGTCAGCTCCGGGGCCAGCGTCAGCAGATAAATGATCCACATCACCGCAAAGACAACGCCCATGATGATCCAGTCAATCCTGCGGAACAGCGGGGCCACGGGCGCCGGCGCCGGCGGAGGCAATTTGCCGGTGGACGCCGGCTTGGCCGCTTTGCCTTTGTCGTTGGTCGGTTTTGGTTTTTCCATGTTTGGCATCAGTCGTTCGGTTTGGTGAACGGCGTGAAACCCATACTAGAAGTGGAAATGCCGCTGTTTGTCCAATCAAAAGTGACGCTCGCCAGACGATTCTGCACGTTTTGGGGGCCATCCGACGCATACGCCGCGTAATTTTGGTTGCTCAAAATCATGGCCATCATCGTTCCATGGCTGCCGGAACCGGCGGGAAGACCGTTGCCCGAATTGAAAAGCAGCAGGGTGAGCAATGCGCAGGCGGTTGCCGGCGCCAGCCAGCCCGGCCAGGCGGCGGTCGCCGGTTCGCCCGGCTGGGCGGAAAAAATGCGCCGCTTAAGCCCCGCCGACGGGCGGCGCGGCTGCCAGGAACGCAATTGAGTCTCCGGCAAATTCATCTCTTTCATAAGCTGCTCCTTCGAGTTGGAGTTTTATTTTCTGCAAACCGTAGCGGTATCGGCCTGCGATCGTGTTGGGCGGGGTTTCCAGCAACCGGGCAATCTCCTCGAACGTGCATCGGTGCCAGATTTTCAGCACAATCACTTCGCGCTGTTCCACCGGCAGTCCGGCCAGACAACGCATCGCCGCCCGTTCCGCCGGATTTTCCCCGGCGGATTTTTCAAACCAACGGCGCGATTCCAGCTCGCGCGTCAGCCGCCGCCACAGCGACCGGCGGTAATTCAGCGCACGGTTCCGGAAACTGCGCACGCAGTAATGCTCCAGTTGCAGCGGCGGTTGCGGCCTTTGCATCAGCGCCACAAAGGTTTCCTGCAACACGTCCTCCGCCTCGGCGTGGCTCAAACCCAGGGCGCGGCCATAGAGAATCAACTCCGCCGCCTTCGATTCGTAGAGCTTTTCGCTCCAATCCGATGATTCGTCGCCGTTCACGGTTTCATTCCATAGACACCGCCTGGGTGAAATTTGTATAAAATTAATTGAAAAACATCGAACAACCAACATCCAACGCCCAACACCCAATGTCAGTTCCAGCCGGCCCCGGCTTTGATTGGATGTTCGATGTTGGATGTTGGGCGTTGGATGTTAATCAGTCGTCCTCACCCCCAGCCCAGCCAGCGTCCGCCTTGCCAGGTGATGAACGCCAGAACCCATGCCAGCACGCCCATGTACAGCCATTGGAACAGCGGCCATTTCCACGAGTTCGTCTCGCGCCGCACCACCGCCACCGTGCTGGCACATTGCAACGCGAAGACGTAAAACACCATCAAGGAGATGGCCAGCAACGGTGTGTAGAGCGGCGAGCCGTCCGGCCGCGTTTGCGCCCGCAACGTCTGCACCAGCGCCTTCTTGCCCGATTCGGACTCGTCGCCGCTGCCGACGTTATAGACCGTGGACATCGTGCTCACGAAAACCTCGCGCGCCGCAAACGATGAAATGATGCCGATGCCCATCTTCCAGTCAAACCCCAGAGGCGCTATGACCGGTTCAATCGCGCGACCCATCCGTCCGGCAAAACTGTTTCGCAATCGTTCGCCCGCGAGTTCGCTTTCCGTCAAGCCGTTGGAGGGTTGAAGGGTTGAAGCATTCGCGGGTGAAGCCGCTTCAACGCTTGAATGCTTTAGCGCTTCAGCGTGCGTTTTCGGATACGTCGCCAGGAACCAAAGCAGGATGTTTACGCCCAGAATCACCGTGCCCGCGCGCCGCAAAAAAAGCCGGGAGCGGTCCCACATGTGCCGCACCACGACACGCAGCAACGGCCGTTTGTAAGGCGGCAGCTCCATGATGAGCATCGGCGTTTCGCCCCGGAGGAGCGTTTTTTTGAACAGCCACGCCATCAGCAGCGCCACAACCGTGCCCAGCAGATACATCGCCAGCATCGTCAGCCCCTGCAGTTTGAGGAAGCCGAAAATTTTGAGGTCTGGAATGCACGCCGCGATGAGCAGCGTATAAACCGGCAGCCGCGCCGAACAGCTCATCAGCGGCGCGACCAGGATGGTCACCAGCCGGTCCTTCGGCGTTTCAATCGTGCGCGTGGCCATGATGCCGGGAATCGCGCACGCATACGAACTGAGCATCGGGATGAAACTTTTGCCGTGCAGCCCCACCTTGCTCATCAGCCGGTCCATCAAAAACGCCGCGCGCGCCATGTAACCGGTGTCCTCCAGGAAACCGATGAACAGAAACAGCAGCAGGATTTGCGGCAGGAAAACAATCACCGCGCCGACGCCGGCAATGACGCCATTGACCAGCAAATCATTCAAATCGCCGGGCGGAATCAATTTCCCGGCCATGTTGCCCGCCCCATTGACGATGGCCTGCAGGGCGTCCATCGGAATCTTGGCGAAACGTGAAAATACTCTGGAAGATCAGCGTCATCAGCCCGATGAAAATCAGCGTGCCCCAGATTTTATGCGTGAGCACCCGGTCCATTTTGTCGCTCAACGTCTCGCCCGGCGGCGCGAATTCGGCGGTGGCGGCCTGCTGGATTTCCGCCACCCGCGCGTAACGCCACTCAATCGGCGCGCCGCGCCAGTCAATCCCGTGCGCTTCCAGCCGCTTGCGCGCGGCCGCCACGGCGTCCTGAATTTTTTGCGGATAATGCTCCCTGCTCGATGCCAGCGCCTTTTCGTTGCTGAGCAGCAGCAGCGCCTCCGCGGTGGCCTGCAACCGCCGTTCCTTGAAGGTTTCCGCCAGCAATTCGGCCAGCCCGGTGGCTTCAATCCGGAACAATCCGGGCAACTGGCAGAACAATTTCGGTTTTATTTCGGTGCTGCTCTGAAGCAGCTCGACGATTTTCGCGCGCAACTCCGGCACGCCCGCGCCGCTGCTGGCGACCACCGGCATCACCGGCACGCCCAGCGCCGCGGAGAGCTTCTTTTCGTCAATGCGATAACCGTTGTTTTCCGCCACGTCCACCATGTTCAACGCGATGAGGGCCGGATGGCCCAGCTCGATGACCTGCGTGGTGTAATAAAGGTTGCGTTGCAGGTTCGAGCCGTCCACGACAACCACAATCAAATCCGGCGGCGGCAGTTCGGGCAGACGATTCATCAGCACGTCGCGGGAAATCTGCTCGTCAAGCGAATTTGGGCTTAAGCTATACGTGCCGGGCAAATCGAGAACGCGGACGTTCATCCCGGCCGGCGCGCCGAGCAGCTTGCCTTCCTTGCGCTCGACGGTCACGCCGGCGTAATTGCCGACCTTCGCGCGGAGACCCGTCAGCGCGTTGAACAGGGTCGTTTTGCCGGAGTTAGGATTGCCCGTCAGGATGACATAAGGATGACGGGTGGCGGGTGACGGGTGGCGGGGCAAGGGTGGTGACGGAACAAGCCCCGGCTTTTCGATGCCGCCGGAAGCGGGATTGGGACTAACCTCGGGCGAATCCATGTTTGTCTTGCGGGCTGTCGCTGAATTCTCGTCACTCGTCACTTGTCACTCGTCACTTTCTTGTCACCCGCCACCTTGACGAGAATCTGCTCCGCCTCGTGCTTGCGCAACGTGAGATTGTAGCCGCGGACCTTGATTTCAACCGGGTCGCCGAGCGGGGCGAAGCGGACGAGTTCAATCGTGGTGCCGACGAGCAGGCCCATTTCCATCAGGCGCGGCCGGCTTTCGGGCGGGAGTTTGATTTCGGCAACCGTCGCCGTCGTGCCCACGGCAACCGAACTGAGCGGCTGGGGAGCGGCGACCATAAAAATTTCAAACGGCGGCGGGGGAGGGCAGCGGCTCGACCAAAATCGCCCGGGCCAGCTTTTCGCTCAAAGCCAGGCGGGCGTTGCAAACCTGGCAGATGACGTTGGTTTCGCTGCTCAACAGTTTCACGCGTTGCTCCTCGCCGAGGCCAAGCTCGCGCAGCCGGTCGCGCACTTCCGGCGGCGCGGTCAGTTCCTTGATGCAAACGGTGGTGCCGGCCTTGACCCGGCTCAACGGACAAACCGCCGGTCCGGCGCACTCGCCTTCGATGACTTTATACGCTGCGACCTTTTTGTTCACTGGTGGGCAAGATAGGTTAACGTGGCTGGCGTGGCAAGCGGGTTTTTGGCGCATCATTTGCATTTTTTGTTTCCGCGCGCCGCCCGCTTCGGGCAGGATGCGGGGCGAAAATCCAGAAGCCGAAATGTATCGCGGAAAAAAAATTGTCGTGGTGATGCCGGCGTATAACGCGGCGCAAACATTGCGCCAGACCTATGACGAGGTGCGCGAGCAGGGCATCGTGGACGAAATCATTCTCGTGGATGACCGCAGCCATGACGAAACGGTGGCCGTGGCGCGCTCGCTCGAAGGGATGCAGATTTACCTGCACAAGGAAAACACGGGCTATGGCGGCAATCAAAAAACCTGTTACCGCCTCGCGCTCGGAATGGGCGCGGACATCGTCATCATGTTGCACCCGGATTATCAATACACCCCCAAACTGATTCCGGCGATGGCCTCAATCATCGCCAACGGGCTGCATCCCTGCGTGCTGGGCAGCCGCATTTTGGGCGGCTACGCGCTGCGGGGCGGGATGCCGTATTGGAAATACCTGTCGAACCGCTTTCTCACGCTCGCCGAAAATATTTTGCTCGGCGCAAAGCTTTCGGAATACCACACCGGCTACCGGGCCTTCTCACGGGAAATCCTGGAGACCCTCCAACTGGCTGAAAACTCCGACGACTTTGTCTTCGACAACCAGATGCTCGCGCAGATTCTCTGGCACGGGTTCACGATTGGCGAGGTAAGCTGCCCGACGAAGTATTTCCCCGAGGCGTCTTCCATCAATTTCCGCCGGAGCTTAAAGTATGGCTTCGGGTGCCTGGGCACGGCGCTGGCCTTCCGGCTGGCGAAGATGGGGTTGTGGAAATCGAAACGGTTCTCACGGCCGGGGTAGGTGGAAGAACAAAAAAGGCCGGAACGGTTGCCTGATGCAAATCGTAGGAGTCGAGGTGACGAGACTCATTTCAAATTCGGGGTTTAGTCAGAGTCTCCTTACGTCGTCTCCTACGAACAAAAAGGCCGGAACGATTTTCCGTTCCGGCTTGATTGGTCAGTCTGTCGGCCAATGGTAGGGTCGGCGCGCTGCGCCGACCGGACATCGCAGCGCGATGTCCCTACCTTTAGTCCACGATACAGGAGCTGGGGGCGGACCAGTCGCTTTGACCGGTGCTGCCGCCCAGCGCTCGCGCCCGCACTTGCACCACCGTGCCGGTCGCCAGACCGGTCAGCGTGATGGTGCGCGCCTGCGTCGAGAACTTGGCCGTCTGCCACCCGCTCGTGCCGGTGCTGGTCTGCATCTCGTAACCAACGGCGTTGGTTATCGGGGACAGATGCACGTTCAGTTGCGTGGAGATGTCATTGTCTATGCCCGTGACCGACGGCGTGTCCAGTTGCGACTGGCCGCGATTGGTGCTCGCGGCTTGAAAGCCGGAGGAGAGCAGCATCGGCAGGTCATAACGGGCCGTCGTCTGGACATAGAAGGCAATGGCATCCAGACCGTCCAGCGCGAACTGCAAGGCGGCGTTCTTGGCCGCCGTGAGCACGGTTCCGCCGCCCTCGGCATTGGCAATGGCCGTTAGCAGCGAGTTCATGCGGACCGTCATGTCCACGACCGCATCCTGGTCGGCGTTGGGCGCCGCCGGCGGCGCCAGTGGCACCGGCGGATTGGGAAACGCCGTGTTGCCGTTCATGCAGGAGATGACCCACCCGATGAAGGCGGCCACCATGGGCGCTGGCATGGTTTTGTATGCCAGACTCACCCTATTCACTTTTTTATTATTCATAACTTTCAATGTTTATGTTTTAACGAAACGGGCCATCTGGAGGAAGCCAACTTAGCTTCGCGCTGGACTCCGTTTAACAACACCAGCATCTGCCGCAACTCGTGCGCCGAAACATGAGTGTTAACAATAAACGTAGCTGACGCAGTGGCAGCTACAGCAAACGTTAATAGCTTTTGCAACGCAACCGGGCGCGGGACAGGGGGTTATGTTTTTGGAAGGCTTTTGGACCCGGTTTTCGATGGGGTTTTTTCCGCCAAAAAGGGCGCTGAAAAGATAATGTCCGTGTCTCAAAAGATGATTCCCGTCGCTGAAAAGGCATTTTGGTTCCCTGACTTTGCCAAGTCGGTCGCCAAAAAGACAATTTGGCCGCCGAAATTACCAAGTCGGCCTCTCATATTACAATATCCGTCCCCGACATTATCTTTTCGGTCTCTGACTTTATCATTTGTGCCGCTGACATTATATCTTTGATCTCCGATAATATAAAGTCAGCCGCTGACTTTACCTTTTCCGCCGCGAAAAGATAATTTCGGTCGCTGAAATTATAAAGTCGTTCAACGGATTTACCCAAAGAGCGTTGGACATTATCTTTTCAGAGGCCGATTGCCACCGGTTTTAGACAGGGCAAAGGACAAAAATTGGACACGATCCCAACTTCCATTGCGGGCAACTTTTGAAGCGGTGGGCGTCCAATCCGGTTGGAGGTTAAAAAGTGTGACAAATAAAAATAATTCCAGAAGGCTCCTGACTTAGTTTTGCTTTCTGAATACAAAGCACTTAATTTTTGGAACGCGAGTCGTTTCAAAGTTGGGTTTGGTCTGCGTGTCAGGAGAGGCTGGCATGAAAGTGAAAGTGGAGTTTATTGGGCGTCAACGGCTGATGCGTTTCTCAGAACGGAGGGTGAGGATTGTCCCTGTCAAGGTTGGTGTTTTGGCTTCTGTATTCCATACGATTTCTTCTTCTATGAAAACTTTAAGTGTCATCATTGCGTGTTTGGTTTTAACCGTTTTGGGCACGCCAGCGCAGGTTGTCGGCACAATTACTCAGGGTGGTGTCGGGCAAACCGCTTTGCCACCATCCACCCCTTATTCGATCGTTCAGCGCGATGGCAATTCACAGGTGTGGCAGCGGGAAACTTACAATCAGGCCCCCAGCGGCAATATTGTGACGAACATTCACAAATACACCGAATTGGCGACGGGACTGAACCACTTGGTTGGCGGTCAGTGGGTGGCGAGCACGGAAGAAATAGACCTATCGCCGGATGGCACATCGGCAGCGGCGACCAACGGACAGCACCAGGCATATTTCCCCGGGGACATTGCCCAGGGCGTGATTGAACTGGACACACCGGACGGCCTGAAATTGCAAAGCCGGCCCATCGCCCTGAGCTATGATGACGGCAGTAACACCGTGATGATTGCCGTGTTGACCAACTCGGCGGGAGAATTACTCGGCTCCAATCAGGTGATTTATCCCAATGCCTTCGAGGGCGCCGCAGCGAGCCTGCGCTACACCTACACCCTGGCGGGGTTGGAGCAGGATGTTCTAATCCAGGAACAATTGCCGCCGCCGGAACTGTTCGGTCTCAACTCGACCAATACGCGTTTGCAGATGCTCACCGAATTTTTTGGCGCCAACAACCCGGTGCAAATCCCTTCGCCATTCAAGCCGCAAGACGGGTTGAGCGACACCACCCTGGCGTTTGGGCAGATGAAGATGATGCGAGGCAGGGCATTCTCGATTGGTGATTCAGCGCCGTCTCCGCGTCGAAACCGAAGCCTCCCCATTTACAAGAGTTGGGTGAAAATGCAAGGGCGGACGTTTTTGGTTGAGGAAGTGCCTTATTGGCGAATCAGCGCTCAATTGCAAACCTTGCCCGCGCCGGCCAACTCTCCGGCAGCCATCTCCTATCCGCCATCCGCCAACTCCCAGCTATACAGGGTCTCGGCCATACGCCTGGTGCCGCCGGCACAACTCTCAAAATCGGAAACCAGCCCGCCGCGCCAAACCACAGCGAAGGCGGGAAATCAAAAATCGGGAATGTTCAGGCAACTGGCCAAGGCGGACCCCAACCCGAAACGCAGCGTGGTGTTGGATTATGTGGTGATCAATTCCAACCTGGGTAATTACACATTTCAGGGGGACACGACGTATTATGTGAGCGGGGAATACAGTGCGAGCGGGAACCTGACGTTTGAAGGCAGGACGGTTATCAAGGAGGATTCCAGCGGCGAAATCGACGTGGCCTACACCGGGGGCATCACTTGCAACACCGGCCCCTACCGGCCGGCGGTCTTTACCTCGATAAACGACAACTCGGTTGGGGAAACGATCACCAACAGCACCGGCACGCCGGTCTGTGGCGACGTAGGCACCTTTTTGTCGGTGGATCTTTTCAGTCTGTCGCTCAATGACATGCGCTTCTGCTATAGCAACCTGGCGTTGAATCAATATGACGGCGAGGAATACTCGAGTTTGGGCATTTCCGACTGCCAGTTTGTGAACGGGGATATTGCCATTCAGTGCGGCTATGTGACCTTGGAGAACGTGTTATTTTCCAGTTCGCAGGACGACTGGGCGGTGGAGTTCAGCGGGGTGGGCGATAACGCGCTGACTGCGGAAAACGTCACTGCGGACGGTTATGGGACCTTTGCGCAATCGTACAGCCAGGGTTGGTGGCCGTCAGGTGAGTCGCCCGTTGTAGTACTGAACAATTGCCTTATCACCTGCGGTGCAATGGCGTCGTGGAGCTGGATCGGTTCATACTCATACTCCGGGGTCTTAGTGACAAATGCCACCGCCTGGGTGCCATCTCCGACCAGTCCGGTTTATCAACCGGTTGGAGGTGGCGGCTATTACCTGACAAATGGCAGCCCTTATCACGACGCCGGCACGACCAACATCAGTCCGCAATTGCTTGCCGACCTTGCCACCAAGACCACCTACCCGCCGATGGTTTATTCCGATACAACGATTTCCGATAATCTGCCGCTTTCGCAGCAGGCGCCGCGCGATACTGAATCTCCTGGCCCCGACGTGGGTTATCACTACGACCCGATGGATTACGTCTTTGGCGGCGTGGTCGTGACCAATGCGACGGTTACCGTCAGTCCGGGAACCGTGCTTGGCATATTCGGCGCCGACAGCGACGGTTATTATACTTATGGCTTGAGCATTGGCAGCGGCGGTCAATTAATTTGCGACGGCACAGCCGTAAACCTGAACCGGATTGTGACCTACAACACGGTTCAGGAAGGGCCGGGCACTGACTGGCAGATGCCGACGCTTGCTTCCCTTACCGATTACCTTGGCGGCGCCGGCGGGGAGTTTGATATTCGCTTCACGGACTGGTCCCTGATCGGGACCATTCATGATCTGCATTTGCTTGTTGCTCAATGCAATCCTATTAATCTGCGGGATTGCCAGTTCCATGGCGGCGGGCTGTCCACTTTTCTGGGCCCGACGATCAATTTGACGAATTGCCTGTTTGAGCGGGTCTATCTCTCGCTTTATCCGGATGATGCGAATACCACGGTATTGGGCAACAATCTGTTTTACGGCGGGACCCTGGATTTGCTGCCCTTTGGCAGCTGGCAGGCGGTGGTCAGAGACAACCTGTTCGACCATACAACGATTCTGGACCACAGCGTGTCCTACACTTACACTGGCGGATACAATGCGTATCTGTATGGTCAGAACCGGATGCTGCCAACTTACACCAGCGACCTGATTGTGAACGCTCCTTCCTTTCCCTATCAGCCGGGGCCGCTGGGCAATTATTATCAGCCGGCCGGAAGCCCGCTCATCAATTCTGGCAGCACGACGGCGATTAATGCTGGCCTCGCGGATTATACCATCCTGAACAGCCAGACCCCGGACACCGGGACGGTGGACATTGGTTACCATTACCAAATCACCGGAAACGACTCCACGGGCACCGACTTCTGGCTCGCCTTTTTCAGAGCATACGATGGTGGCGGTGCTTACTTGAATAATCTGTCACTTTACATCTCCAGCCCCGTGGTTGCCAGCGGAACTGTTTCCACTCCTGGATTTACAGCCAATGGCCCCGTATTGGTTGTTACCAATTGTGGTGATGCCACGTTGAAGGGGATTTACGTGCTGACGAATGAATCGGCGCAGGAGCAGGCACTCTTGGACAATACAACAATCTATGTTAAAGGCACAAACCAGGTTATTTTTATTGGAGATCTTGGTTCCGAAGCATGGGATATGATTGGCTATGACAGTGCGGACAACAATTTAGAACTTTTGTATGATACGCCGGATCTCAACCTCAACACAACCAATTGGCTCGACGAAGGCGATACCAATTCTCCGCCGACAACCTTGTGCGCGCAAATCCCATTCACCCAAACCTTCTCGGTAACTCCGGGAATGGTGACCAATATCGCGATTCCCTACACGGCGATGATCACCAATTATGACATTATTGGAACCAATGGCATCCATGTCACCGCCAGTCAACCGGTGTCGGTCTATGGATTGGACTATCGGCCTGCGGCAACCACGGCTTTTACGGGTTATCCGACACCGCTGTTGGGGACCAATTACTTTGTCATGGCCCGTGCACCCATGGCATCGTCTGCCTCCATTTCCTTCTACTCCCAATTTGCGATTGTGGGGACGGCCAGCAATACCACGGTCACCATCACACCTTCGGCAACGGCGAATCTGGCCGGACACACCAACGCTTATACCAAAACGCTGCAACCGGGATGGACGTATCAAATCAACAGCAGCAATTATACGAATGATGTGACCGGAACGTGGATCACCTCGGATAAACCCATTGCCGTATTAGCGGGTGCGGATGGTGCTCTAGTGCCCGATGCGAACACACAATCTGAAAATCCGCTGGAACAGGAGCAACTGCCCGTTTCGTCCTGGGGCACCAATGTGCTGACCATGGGATTTGCCGTCCGGATGAACGGGGACAGCTATCGTGTTTTGGCTGCGAACAGCAACACGGTGGTGACCATCAGCGGCACCGTGGTCACGAGTGTGGACGAGATCAGCAACCCCAACGGCGGCCCCTGGCTTGTAACGACGAGCAATGAAGTGGTCACGGTTACGATCACCAATGCCGGACAGTTCTATGACATCATTCTGGAGGGGCCGGCGGTTTTTCAGGCCAGCCAGCCCATTCAAGTCGCCCAATTTGCCAATGGAGCGGAATTTGATGGCAATAGCGGAGCGGATCCTTGCGAGATATTGCTGCTGCCCACGGGCCACTATTTGACTTCTTATACTGTCTATGTTCCCCCCTCTAATTATATTTTCGGCCCGAACTATTTGAACCTGATTGTTCCCCAAACGGCGATAGGAACGACCTTGGTGGATGGCGCACCGGTGGCGGCGACCAATTTCGTGGCGATTGGCAGCAGCGGTTACTATGGCGCACAAATCCAGGTGTCTGACGTCACGCATACCGTAAGCAGTTCGCAGCCGGTTGAAGTGCAAGTTTATGGATTTGCAAGTGAGGAGCCCGGCTACGATGCCTTTGGTTATTTTGGCGGCGTTGTTAAATGACAATTTCTTTAATCCATGCTAAAATAAAACAAGGAACTTATATGAAAAAATGTATTGTCAGCGGCATCATTGTTTTGGCGGTCGGCCTGTTTGCCCCGCAAACTCTTCAAGCACAGGGAACGATTTACGTGTCCAATTTGGGAACCTCCGCCGGCAGCAGGGCCGTCGGGAGCAACTCCTGGCTGGCGGGGGATTTTGGAACGGGATTAAATGCGGACGGGTATGAACTAAACTCCGTTCAATTGGCAATGACGGACGCCTCCGGCAATCCCAATAACTTCACCGTCATGCTTTTCGATTGCAACAATCTCTACGCCATTCAACCCGGAAGCAGCCTCGGCACTCTGAATGGTTCCGCCGACCCGGCAACGGCTGGCATTTACACTTATACCCCCGCCTCAAATATCACGCTATCCCCAGACACGTTTTATTTCATTGTGCTCACCGCCGGGACTGCGGTGGCCAATGGCGCTTACGAATGGAATGAGAGCACATCCCATAGCTCCAATGGTGGCTGGGGGGATTTTTATGGTATTCCTCAATCCAGCGATGGTTTAAATTGGGGAGGAACTATATCATCTATTTACCCTCAATTTGCGATAGACGCCACCGCCATTCCCGAACCGGGTGTTTTAGGTTTGTTTGCCCTGGGTGGTTTGTGCTTCGTCTGGCATCGCTGGAAAGCAAAGGCAATTTTCAAGCATTGAACCTGATGGTTCTCCCATCGGTGATGGAATTGAACTCGGCACGCTAACCTGCGTAATCTGCTGTTTAGGTTAATTGAGTGCTGATCCGCCCTGACGACCCTCATCCGGCTGCGCCACCTTCTCCCGCTCCCGCGAGCGAAGGAATTTCAACTGGCTGTTTCAGGAACTGGATGAAATTGGTCATGGCGGGCGTCAGTTTCCGGTCTTTCCGGTAAATGACGGCCACCGGCTTGGCATGGCGCCCATCCTCGAACGGCACCGCCGCCAGCAGGCGGTTGGCAACCTCTGACACAACGGTTGCCGCTGGCAATACCGCCACGCCAATGTCCCTTTCCACCGCCTGCTTGACCATTTCCACTTCGTTGAACAGATGGCGCGGTTCAAACAGGTGTCGCTGGCTGTCGGGGACTCTTTTCAAAAAGGTGGTCCAGGGAATTTCCTGCCAGGCAACAATCGGCTGGTTCCGTAGCGCCGCCAGCGGGACCGCCGGGCGGGCGGCGAAGCGATGTTGCGGATGGCAGACCAACGCCAGCGGCTCGTCGCGGACGCGCTCGACAGCCAGGCCGGGCCGCCGCCTGGGATAGGCGACGAGGCCAAGGTCCACCCTGTTGTCCAGCACCAGTTCATGCACCCGGTCAATGTGTTCGTAGCGGACATGGACTTGAATCCGGGGGAACGCCCGCCGGAACTGCCGGAGAACGGGCTGGAGTTGATGGAGGCCGAAGCTGAAGCAGGCGGCCAGTTCAAAGGCGTTGGCGGAGGTTTCCCGCGCCAGTTGCATCTGCCGGTCCAATTCCCGGTGGAGCCGGAGAATTTCAAGGCAATGAGTGTGGCAGATTTCACCCGCCGTCGTCAGTTGGAAAAGCAGCGGGTCGCGCAAGGCAAGGCAGACGCCGAATTCGTCCTCCAGGGCCTGGAACAACTGGCTGGCATTGGCCGTGGTGCGGGCGTTTTTTTGTGCCGCCCGGGAAAAGCTTCTGGATTCGACCACATCGCAGAATACCCTCAAAGTCCCCATCTGCATGACGAAATTATTTAGCAGGAAATGGGAATTCTCGTCAATGGCGTGGAAATGTCGGAATCAGGCAGGGATGGCGCGCTGCGCTGTCCGCGCCGCGTGCAGCGGCGCAAGGGTGATTCGTTCCGCCCGCTACTACGCGGGCAGGGACATCGCAGCGCGATGTCCCTACCTTCAAATGAGTCACCACCCAAAGGCGGGAAATGTCCGAATCAGGCAGGGACGCGGTTGAGCGCGACGGACAGCCGGGATTTCTTGCGGCTGGCGGCGGAGCGGTGCATCACGCCGAACTTGACGGCCTTGTCGAAGGCCGAGTTGACGCCCGGCAGCAATTTGGCGGCTTCGCCTTTCTTGCCCGAGACCAGCAGCCCGCGGTAGTTCTTTTCCAGGCGGCGCAGGCGCGATTTGACACTGAGATTGTGCAGGTGCTTGCGCTGGCTGTTGCGCATCCGGCGTTCGGCAGAAGTGGTGTTCGGCATATTCAGTTTCGATTAACGGGAGGCACCATAATCAAATGCGCGCCAATGTCAACGATGAAAGCCGCTCGTTTCAAGGCTTTTAGGCTGAAATGCCAGGCAACTTTGGGGCATTACTGGCATTGCGAGTGCTGCGTTTTGACGGATGATTTCAAAGCGGGACAGCGGAAAATGATGAACAAGCGGTTGCACATCCTCCATCTTGAAGACGAACCGGATTTTGCCGAGTTGGTCCGTTCCATGATTGAACAGGACAATCCGGAGGCGGAGGTCAAACAGGTGAAGACGCGCGAGGCCCTGGAGGCAGCCCTGGACGCCGAAGTGTTTGACGTCATCCTTTCGGATTTTCATCTGCCGGCGTTCACCGGCCTGGATGCGCTCGCCATCGTGAAGAAAAAATGCCGGAACACACCGTTCATTCTCATTTCCGGCACAATCGGGGAGCAGGCGGCGATCGAAAGTTTGAAGGCCGGCGCGACGGATTACATCCTCAAACAACAGCCGGAACGGCTGACATCGGCTATCCGCCGCGCCGTGGAGGAAGCCGGGGAACGCGCCAGGCGGCGCGAGGCGGAGACCGAACTGGTCCGGCGCGAAAGGTATTTCCGCGCGCTCACGGAAAATTCACTGGATATTCTTTCCATTTTAAGCCGGCAGGGAAACTATCTCTACGTCAGCCCTTCCATCAAGCACGTCCTGGGTTGGACGCCGGAGGAATTGCGCGGGCAAAATGCCTTTGCCCACGCGCATCCCGAGGATTTGCCGCGCGTGCAGGAGGCATTTCAACTGGCGCTGGATCATCCGGAACGCACGGTCAAGGTCCAGTATCGCTACAAAAAGCGGGACGGCGAGTGGCGGCAAATGGAAAGCGTCGGCCGGAACCGCCTGCAGGACCCGGAAATGGCCGGCATCGTGATCAATTCCCGCGACGTGACCGACCGCTGGCGCGCGGAGGAGGAATTGCGCGACAGTGAAAAACAATACCGCCTCCTCTTTCATGGCAATCCCAACCCGATGTGGGTCTTTGACCTGGAAACCCGGGCGTTCCTGGAAGTCAATGAGGCGGCGGCCAGGCACTACGGTTATTCTCGCGACGAATTCCTGGCGATGACGGTCGCGGATATCCGGCCGCCGGAGAAGGACGGCATCTCCAATGGCGTTGCGTTGAACACCGCCGACCGCAGCCACGTCTGGCGGCATCGTCGCAAGGACGGCCTGCTCATGGACGTGGAGGTCATCTGGAGTCCGATCGTCTTCCGCAGCCATTCGGCCGCCCTGGCGCTGGCCGCCGATGTGACCGAACGCCGCCGCGTGGAGCATCGCAACGCGGTTTTTTCCAAACTCAGCCACCGCCTTAGTTCGACCACGACGGCGTCCGAGGCCGCGGTGATTATTTGCGAGGCCGCCGACGCCTTGTTCAAATGGGACGACTTCGCCCTCGATTTATATTCCGCCGAGCGCGACGAGGTTTTCTCGCTGCTCAACATCACCACGGTCGAGAAACGGCGCGTCGAAATCCCCTCGTCGCCCCAGCCCAAAACCGCCAATGCCCTCATCCGGCGCGCCGTGAAGAAAGGCGCGGAAAAATTGTCGCCCGCCCAGGAGAAGGATTATTCCGCCTCCGCCATGGTCGCCCCCATTCGCAAGGGCGAACGGGTCATCGGCATTCTGCTCATTCAAAACCGCCTGCCCGGGACCTACACGGAATACGATTTGGAAACGCTCCAGACCCTCGCCGACCAGTGCGGCGGCGCGCTGGAACGCCTCCGCGCCGAACAGGACCTTCGCGAAAGCCAGCGGCGGTTCCGCGATTTGTTTGAAAATTCGCCCGACGCGATTTTTGTGGAAGACATGGATGGCAACGTGCTGGACGTGAACGTGGCCGCCTGCTCGTTGCACGGGGTCAAAAGGGAGGAATTGATCGGCCGGAACGCCATGAACAATTTGATCCCTCCGTCCCGTCGCGACGAAGCGCGGCGCGATTTTCAAAAACTGGCCAGCGGTGAATTGGTTTGGGTGGAAGGCGAAAGTGAAAGCGCCGACGGGCGCACGGTGCCGGTGGAAGTGCGCGCCAGCCGCGTGGAATACGCCGGCAAACCCGCCTTGCTCCTGCACGTGCGCGATGTCACCGAACGCCGCGCTGCGGAGGCCGCCTTGCGCAGCTCCGAGGCCCTGTTCCGGTCCGTGTGGGTGAACTCCGCCGACGGAATGCGCTTGACCAATGAGAACGGCGTCATCGTTGCGGTCAACGACGCCTTCTGCGAACTGGTCGGCTTGAGCCAGGGCGAATTGGAAGGCAAACCCTTCATCACGATTTACGCCGATTCCGCGGAGCGGGAAAAACTGCTGGCGCGATATGGCGAACGTTTCAGCCAGAATGCCGGGGAGCACAAGCGGGAGCGCAGCTACAAGCTCCACAACGGGCGCGAAATCATTTTTGAGATTGCCGATTCGCTCGTCGAGTTGCGCGGTAAACCGCTCCTGTTGCTCAGTTTGTTTCGCGATGTCACGACGCAACGGCGTTTGCAGGAGCAACTGCGCCAGTCGCAAAAGATGGAGGCCATCGGCCAGCTCGCCGGCGGTGTCGCGCATGATTTCAACAATATCCTCACCGTCATTCATGGCCATGCCTCGCTGCTCCTGGCGTCCGATCTCGACGAAACGGCGGCCCGCTCCGCCCAGCAAGTCAGCCAGGCCGCCGAACGCGCCGCCGGCCTGACGCGGCAGTTGCTCACGTTCAGCCGCCGCCAGCTCATCCAGCCCAAACGTTTGGACATGAACAAGATCATCGGCAACATGAGCGACATGCTGGGGCGGATGCTGGGGGAAGACGTGGCGCTGCGGCTGAACTACAGCCAGTCGCCCGCGACGGTCGAGGCCGATGTCGGCATGATGGAGCAGGTCCTGCTCAATCTCGCCGTCAACGCGCGCGACGCCATGCCGCGCGGCGGCCAGCTTGCGGTGCGCATCGCCATCGTGGATGTGGACGAAGCCCACGTGCAGCAGCATCCCGAAGCGCGCGCGGGCCGGTTCGTCTGCGTCAGCAAAACCGACACCGGCGACGGCATTCCGCCCGAATTTCTCCCGCGCATCTTCGAGCCGTTTTTCACCACGAAGGAAGTCGGCAAGGGCACCGGCCTCGGCCTGGCCACCGTCTATGGCATTGTTAAACAGCATCAGGGCTGGATTGAAGTGGAAAGCGCCGTCGGCAAGGGCAGCACGTTTCGCATTTACGTCCCCTACATCGGCGAGCGCCAGCCCGAGGCGGAAAAACCGACGACCCAAATCACCATTCGCGGCGGCACGGAAACCATCCTGCTGGTCGAGGACGAAAAAGCCGTCCGCGAACTCGTCGCCCGCGTTCTTGAGAAACACGGTTACAACGTGTTGCAGGCCGCCACCGGCGTGGAAGCCGTTGACATCTGGCGCGAACGCAAAAACGACATCGCGCTCCTGCTCACCGACCTCGTGATGCCTGAAAACATGAATGGCCGCGAACTCTCCGAAAAATTGTGGGCCGAACGCGCCGACCTCAAGGTAATTTTCAGCAGCGGTTACAGCGCCGACATCGTGGGCAAGGATTTCCGGCTCGAACCGGATTTGAATTATTTGCAAAAACCCTACCAGCCGCAGACCCTCATCCTCGCCGTGCGCCGCTGCCTCGACGGAAAACGAACCGAAAACGGCGGGACGAGCGTCCTCGCGCGGCATTAGCTGGCGAAGCTGGAAATTTGAAGCTTGCCGCCAGGGCCGCCATTTTCCGTCTTCCATCCGCCGGTCTCCATCCGCTATGCTCGCGCCATGATTATTGCGCCTTCGCTGCTCGCCGCGAACTTCACCCGCTTGGGCAGGGAAGTCGAACGCGCCAGTTGTTCCGGCGCCGACTGGCTGCACCTGGACATCATGGACGGCCATTTCGTGCCAAACATCTCCTTCGGCCCCGGGGTGGTCCGGGCGGTCCGCCCGCTGTCCAAACTGTTCTTCGATGTGCATCTCATGTGCTCCCGGCCGGAGATTCTGCTGGAACCGTTTGCCGAAGCCGGCGCGGACGAAATCATCGTCCACATCGAACTGGGCGGGCAGGTCACGCCGCTGTTGTGGAAAATCAAATCGCTCGGCAAAAAAGCCGGCCTCGCCATCAACCCGCCCACGGCCATCACCGAAATCCTGCCGCATCTCGACAAGATTGATTTGCTGCTGGTGATGACCGTCAATCCCGGCTTCGGCGGGCAGGAATTCATCCACGAAACGCTGCCCAAAGTCCAGCAGGCCGAGGCGTGGCGTCGCGAAAAGAAACTGCCGTTTCGCATCAGCGTGGACGGCGGGATCAATTGCCAGACCGCCGCCGAATGCGCGCGCGCCGGCGCGGACACCTTTGTGGCCGGCACCAGCTTGTTCCGCGCCCACAACCTCAAGGCCGCCGTGACAAAAATGCGGAAGATCGTCAACGCCCACGACCCGGCGCTCGCGGATTTGAAGGTTTGAAGCAACCAGCCGTTTTTCATCGTAGCAGCCGACGTGAGTCGGCTCATCCTTCATTTTCGGCCAGACGCGTTCTGAGTTGGGTCAACTCGCGCTCCAGTCTTAAGTTTGAAATTCAAATCAGCACATCACCACTGATTTGCCTTCATTGACGCCGGTGGCTGGCAGCGGTAGCTTTGTAAGATGATTGATGTCGCTGAAATCCAGCCGCGCGGCGCGATGATAAGTGGGGGATTGTAATTGTTTCAAAAACAGGTTTAATTAACGGCATGAAGAAAAGCTCCGTCGTAGCGGTTGATCCGGAGATCATGAGCGGCACGCCATGCTTCGCCGGCACGCGCGTTCCCGCCCGCACGTTGCTGGATTACCTCGAAGGCGGTGAAACGCTGGATGAATTTCTCGAACAGTTTCCCACCGTTTCACGCCGGCAGGCCATCGCCTTTCTTGAACAGGCCGGCGAACGGATGCTGGCCACCGCTTGAATGAGAATCCTGCTTGACGAATGTCTGCCGAAGGATTTGGCGCGCGAGTTTCCGGGACACATTGTCAAAACCGTTCCACAGGCTGGCTGGGCCCGCGTTAGCAACGGCAGACTGCTTCGCCTCATCGCGGATTCCGGCAGGTTCGACCTCTTCGTGACGATGGATAAAAGGCTGCCGGATCAAAACAAAATCAAGGGCCTTCCGTTTGCCGTCGTCGTGCTGCGTGCGAAGTCGAACCGGTTGATTCATGTGAAACCCTTTGCCCTGGAAATATTGGAACGGGCGGACGAATTCAAGCCCGGCCGCGTTTATTTCCTCGCGGTTTGACGATTTCGCGACTCACAGGTAACCTTTTACCATGATTGATGTCGCAGAAATCCAGCCGCGCGGCGCGATGACGAAAGCCAGGTTCGAGCCGCTGGCCCGGGAAATTTTCACGCTCAAAAAGCAGCTCAATGCCGTCATCCTCGCCCACAATTACCAGGTGCCGGAAATCCAGGACGTGGCGGATTATGTCGGCGATTCGCTCGGCCTGTCGCAACAGGCGGCGAAAACAAGCGCGGACGTGATTGTCTTCTGCGGCGTTCATTTCATGGCCGAGACGGCCAAGATTTTGAACCCGGACAAAATCGTCGTGCTGCCGGACAAGGACGCCGGTTGTTCGCTGGAAGAAAGTTGTCCAGCAGACAAGCTGTCCGCACTCCAAAAGACCAATCCGAATTTCTGGACCATCGCCTACATCAATTGCAGCGCCGCGGTGAAGGCCCTGACCGACGTGATTTGCACCAGCGGCAACGCGGTGAAAATTGTCGAGGCCGCCCCGAAGGACAAGGACCTGCTGTTCGTGCCGGACGAAAACCTCGGTGCGTGGGTGATGGAGCAGACCGGCCGCCCGATGACGTTGTGGCAGGGCAATTGTTACGCGCACGTCGAGTTCCGGCGCGATCAGGTTCTGAAACTGCGCGCGCAGTTTCCGGATGCAAAAGTGGTGGTCCATCCGGAAAGCCTGCGCGAGGTGCGCGATCTGGCCGATGCGGTTTGTTCGACGGAGAGAATGATTTCCTGGTGCAAGACCAGCCCCGCCAGGCAATTCGTCATCGTCACGGAGTCGGGCATCATCCACCGGATGCGGAAGGAATGTCCGGGCAAGGAATTTCTGTGCGCGCCGGTGTTTGACGTGATGCGGATGCCGACGGACCACTGCCGTTGCAGCGAATGCAAATACATGAAGCTGAACACACTCGAAAAGGTGCGCGACTGCATGAAAAAACTCGCGCCGCGCATCGAGTTGCCGGCGGAAATTTTGAAGCGCGCGCGCCTGCCGATTGGGCGGATGCTGGAGATTTCGGCGCGGTAGTCTGAGTAGGAGACGACGTAAGGAGTCTCCCTTATTTCCGATTTCACAAGGGGACTCGTTACCTCGTCACCTACAATCATGGGTTTGTCACCGCAACTTCACCGCGTTGACATTTGTTCGACACGGATTCAGTCCATGCTCTCATCCGCCTGGCATTCCAAGGAGGGAAAAGCTACACAGGCCTAGTTCGCCACTGGCAGCGCTCCACCCGAAGCGCTGCCTTTTTTATAACCACGGATGAACACGGATTCGGATGGCGGACCGATTGCCGCGCAGGACTATTAGCAGCGAAATAACCGGGAAGTTGGAGTTCAAGCTTCAGCTTGAGCGGGCAGGGGACACGCTGAAGCGTGAACTCCAACCAAAATTGAGGTTGGGTTCTTACGACCTGGCCGCCGGCTTCTTGGAAGCGGCGTCCAGAATCGTGTTGAGCACGCTGGTCGGCACCTGCTCGAATGTCAGCGGCTCCATCGAATACGACGCGCGCCCCTTCGACAGCGACCGGATCGCGGTGGCGTAACCGAACATTTCGGCCAGCGGCACTGTCGCGTTCAGTATCGTCTGGCCCAGTTTGGCTTCAATATTGACGATATGGCCGCGCCGGCGGCTGATGTCACCGAGCAGATCGCCCTGGTATTCGTCGGGCGTGGTCACTTCCACCTTCATGATGGGTTCGAGCAGAATCATGCCGGCTTTCCTGGCGGCGTCCTTGAACGCGAAGATGCCGGCCATCTTGAACGCCAGTTCATTCGAGTCCACCTCGTGGAACGTGCCGTCCGTAACCTGCACCTTCAAATCAATCATCTGATAGCCGGCCAGAACGCCGCCCTTGATGGCTTCCTCGCAGCCGTCAATCACCGCCGGGATGTATTCTTTGGGAATTGCGCCACCGACGATTTTGTTTTCAATCTCGATGCCCTTGCCCTTTTCATTCGGCTGAATCTGGACACAGGCGTGGCCGTATTGGCCGCGACCGCCGGACTGGCGGATGAACTTGCCTTCGCCATCCGCCGGTTTGGTGATGGTCTCACGATAGGCAATTTGCGGCGCGCCGGTATTGGCATCCACCTTGAACTCGCGCTTGAGCCGGTCGCAAATGATTTCCAGGTGCAACTCGCCCATGCCCGCGATGATGAGCTGGCTGGTCTCCGGGTTCGTGAAGCAGCGGAACGTCGGGTCTTCCTCCGCCAGCCGCTGCAGTCCTTCGGACATCTTGTCGCGGTCGGCGCGCGTCTTCGGCTCGACGGCCATGCTGATGACCGGTTCGGGAAACGTCGGCGGTTCGAGCGTCACGTCGAAGTCCTCGTCGCACAGCGTGTCACCGGTGGTGATGTTGCGGAGGCCGACGAGCGCGGCGATGTCGCCGGCGTGGACCTGGAGGATGTCCTTGCGTTCGCTGCCTTGAATGATCATCAGGCGGCTGACGCGATCGCGTTTGCGCGTGCGCGGGTTGTAAATCATGTCGCCCTTTGCGAGCTGGCCGGAATAAACGCGGAAGAACACCAGCTTGCCCGCGTAAGGGTCCGTCCACAGCTTGAACGCCAGCGAACAAAACTTGTTGCTGTCGCTGGTCTCGACGACGACCTTGTTGTCCGTGCCCAGCTCGATGCCTTCGGCGGGCGGAACGTCGAGCGGCCCCGGCAAATAATCCACCACTGCGTCCACCAGCGGCTGCACGCCTTTTTTCTTGAAGGCGGAACCGCACAGCACGGGCACCAGTTCAATCTTGCAGGTCAGCCGCCGGATGGCGGCCTTGAGTTCCGGCGCCGTCACCGGCTTTTCATGCAGCACGAGGTCGGCAATCGCCTCGTCCTTGTTGGAAACCGCGTCAATCAATTCCGCGAGCGCGGCCTTGGCACGTTCCTTGTGTTCCGCGGGAATTTCCTTCACTTCGTAATTCAGGCCTTCATTGACGACGTCGCCCGGCCCCCAGACGAGGGCCTTCTGGTTCACCACGTCAATGACGCCTTCAAAATGGTCCTCCGCGCCGATGGGCAGGAAAATCGGATACGCATACGCCTTGAGCTTGTTGCGCATGTCGTCGAGTGCGTGCTCGAAATTCGCGCCCGTGCGGTCCATCTTGTTCACGAACGCGATGCGTGGGACCTTGTATTTGGTGGCCTGCCGCCAGACGGTTTCGGATTGCGGCTGCACGCCGGCCACGCCGCAGAACACCGCGACCGCGCCGTCGAGCACGCGCATGGAGCGTTCGACCTCGGCGGTGAAGTCCACGTGTCCGGGCGTGTCAATGATGTTGATGCGATGCGGCACGCCGGCGAACGACTTGTATAATTCGTTTTCGCCGTGCTTGGTCTGTTTCTGCGTCCAGTAACAGGTGACGGCGGCGGAAGTGATGGTGATGCCGCGCTCGCGCTCCTGCTCCATCCAGTCGGTCACCGTGTTGCCGTCGTCCACGTCGCCAATCTTGTGGATGAGGCCGGTGTAAAACAGGATACGCTCGGTCGTCGTCGTCTTGCCCGCGTCAATGTGCGCGGCGATGCCGATGTTGCGCGTGCGCTCCAGCGTGTATTCACGCTTGGGCGAGTTGACTGATTTTTCTTTTTCTGCCATGACTGCTTGCATTCAAATTTCAATTGCCACGGAGAAGGACAAAATACGCGAATTTATCAAAATGGAAAGTTCCTTGCGCCGTTTGCGCCTTCTTGCGGCTGGGTTTTACCAGCGGAAATGGGCAAAGGCCTTGTTCGCCTGCGCCATCTTGTGGACGTCATCGCGCTTGCGGATGGCGTTGCCCTGTCCTTGATACGCCTCCAAAATTTCCGCCGCGAGCGCGTCGCGCATGGGCATGCCCTTGCGCGCGTCCGCGAAATCCACGATCCAGCGCAGGGCGAGCGAGGCCTGCCGGTCGGACGGCACCTCCAGCGGCACCTGATACGTGGCGCCGCCGACGCGGCGCGCCTTGGTCTCGATGCGCGGCTTGGCGTTGTCCACCGCGCGCTGCAAGATTTCCACCGGGTTGCTCGCCGGATTTTTTTGCGAAATGCTGTCGAACGCGCCATAGACAATCCGCTGCGCCGTGCTTTTCTTGCCGCAAATCATCACGGTGTTCACGAGGCGCGAAACCAGGGCGCTCTGGAACTTTCCGTCCTTGGCAATCTTCCGTCGGGTGGCTTGTCGTCTGCGGGACATAATTTCGTTAAAGCGTTAAAGCGTTGAACCGTTTAAGCGGCGGGAGCCGGGGCTGGAGCGGCTGCAGCGGCGGGTGCCGCGGGCTTGGAACCTGGTTTCGGGCGTTTCACGCCGTATTTCGAGCGGCTGACCCGGCGTTTTTCCACGCCGGCGGCGTCAAGCCGTCCGCGAACGATGTGATAACGCACACCGGGCAAATCTTTCACGCGGCCGCCGCGCACCATCACAATCGAGTGCTCCTGCAAATTATGGCCCTCGTCGGGGATGTAGGCGATGATCTCGTAGCCGTTCGTCAGGCGGACCTTGGCGACCTTGCGCATCGCCGAGTTCGGCTTTTTGGGCGTGCGCGTCATGACCTGGATGCACACGCCGCGTCGGAACGGCGAGTTTTCCAAGGCGGGCGACTTGGACTTGTATTTTACCTTGGTCCGGCCCTGGCGGACCAATTGGTTGATTGTCGGCATTTCGTCTTAAAAAATGGAATGCGGAATATAGCAAATAAACGCCCGCTGGCAACAACAATTTCGTCCAATTTTGGCGATGAACGGACAGGAATCAAATCATGACCGTTCGTGGAATTCGCACCGCCGCTATTGATTTGACCTCACAACGTTCCCCATTTTCCGCGCGCTTGGTTTCCACCCACTGTTCCGCCGACAGCTTGCCGTCGGGATTGCGTTTGAGGATGCCTCGAAAGGCGTCAATTTGCTTGTGAACGTCGGCGCGGGACAGTTTTTGTTTTTTGGGCTTGGCCATGCACCATGTTGACCCAAACCAGGGCCGTTGGCGAGCTAAATCAAATTGGTGATTCAAGAAAGTCGTGACATCTGCGGTTAAATGAAAAGGGCGCCTGATTTTCATCAGACGCCCCCGGTGAAACGGTTCGGCGTTGTTATGCCAGCAGCGGGTTTTCCGCCGCCGCGGGCGGTTCGGCCGGTTCCGGCACGTCTTCGAGTTCGACCAGCGGCCTGAGTTGCGCCCGACGGTGCATGTCGAATCCGGTGCCCGCCGGAATGATGTGGCCCATGATGACGTTTTCCTTGAAGCCGCGCAGCGAATCCACGCGCGACCGCGTCGAGGCCTCGGTGAGCACGCGGGTCGTGTCCTGAAACGACGCGGCGCTGAGGAAGCTGTCGGTTTCGAGCGACGCCTTGGTGATGCCGAGCAGCACCGGCGACGCTTCCGCCGGCTTGCCGCCCATCTTCTCGACGCGCTCGTTTTCTTCCTCGAAGTCCAGCTTGTCAATCTGTTCGCCCCAAAGGAACTGCGTGTCGCCCGGCTCGGTGATGCGCACCTTGCGGAGCATCTGGCGCACGATGATTTCGATGTGCTTGTCGTTGATGGTGACGCCCTGGAGGCGATAGACCTCCTGCACTTCGCTGACGAGGTGCTCCTGTAATTCCTGCGGGCCGCAAACGTCGAGAATTTCGTGCGGGTCAATCGGGCCTTCGGTCAATTGCTGGCCTTTTTTGACGAAATCGCCCTTGAAGACGATGACGTGCTTGCCGATGGGGATGAGGTGTTCCTCCTCCGCCTGCGTCTGCGTGTCCTTTATGAGAATGCAGCGTTTGCCGCGCACGCTCGCGCCAAAGTCCACCACGCCGTCAATTTTGGAAATTTCCGCGGCGTCCTTGGGCCGGCGCGCCTCGAATAACTCGGCCACGCGCGGCAGACCGCCGGTGATGTCCTTGGTCTTCGACTGTTTGCGGGGCGTCTTGGCCAGCAGCGTGCCGGGCACGATTTTGTCGCCTTCACCCACAACGACGTGCGCGCCGGACGGAATGGGATAATTGGCCACGACTTCGCCGGCGTCGTCGCTGATGGTGATTTGCGGGTGCAAATCCTCCTTGTGTTCGATGACGACCATGGCTTCCTGGCCGGTGGTTTCGTCCGTCTCCTGCTTCATCGTCACGCCTTCGATGATGTCGTGGAACTTCACCTTGCCGGCCTTTTCGGAAAGAATCGGCACGTTGTAAGGGTCCCACTGGACGAAGGTCTCGCCTTTTTTGATTTTGGAGCCGTGCTTGAACGAAATGACCGCGCCGATGACGATGTTGTGATTTTCCAGCTCGCGGCCGTCATCGCCGAGAACGGCCACCGAGCCGTTCTTGTTCAGCACGATGTTGTTGCCGTCCTCCAGTTCCACGCAGCGCAGTTCGTTGTAATGAATGGTGCCGTCGTGCTTGGTCTTGATTTGCGGAATCTTGAACACCTGCGCCGCCGTGCCGCCGATGTGGAACGTCCGCATCGTCAATTGCGTGCCCGGCTCGCCGATGGATTGGGCGGCGATGATGCCTACGGCCTCGCCGAGCTTGACGGGGGCGCCGGTGGCGAGGTTGCGGCCATAGCAATGGATGCAAACGCCCTTTTTGCTTTCGCAGGTGAGCACGGAGCGGATGCGCATGCGGTCCACGGTCGCGGCTTCGATGCGTTTGGCCTTGTCCTCGTCAATTTCCTCGTTGGCGCGGATGAGCATTTCCTTCGGGTTGGTCGGATTGGCGATGTCGTCGCAGGCGAACCGGCCCACGAGGCGGTCGCCGAGCTTGACGACCTCGTCCTCGCCCTCATACACGGCCGAGACCCAGATGCCGTTGCCGGTGCCGCAATCGGCCTCCTGGATGATGACGTCCTGCGCCACGTCCACGAGCTTGCGGGTCATGTAACCGGAGTCGGCGGTCTTGAGCGCGGTGTCAGCCAGGCCCTTGCGGGCGCCGTGCGTGGAGATGAAGTATTCGAGCACGGTGAGGCCTTCGCGGAAATTCGCGAGAATCGGTTTCTCGATGATGTCGCCGCTGGGTTTGGCCATGAGGCCGCGCACACCGGCGAGCTGGCGCACCTGCTGGCGGTTGCCGCGCGCGCCGGAATCCACCATGAGAAAAACCGGGTTGTATTCCTTCTTGCCCTGGTTCTGCTCGAGCGTCTTGAACATGACGTTGGAAATCATGTCGGTGCAGTGCGTCCAGATGTCCACGATCTTGTTGTAGCGTTCGCCCGGCGTGATGACACCCTTGCGATACTGCTTCTCGACCTCCTTGATCTGCTTCTGCGCGGCGTCAATTTCCTGGTCCTTCTCCTTCGGGATGATCATGTCGTCAATGCCGATGGAGCAGCCGGACTTGGTCGCCTCGCGGAAGCCGAGTTCCTTTAGCTTGTCGAGCATGGTCACGGTTTTTTCGTGGCCGGCGAACTTGTAGCATTTCCAGATCAAATCGCCGAGTTCAGACTTCTTGACCGGCTTGTTGGGGAAACCCAGTTCGGGCGGCCAGATTTCGCTGAAAGTGACGCGGCCCACGGTCGTCTCGATGAGCTTTTTGGTGGCGTCGCCGAAGACGACCTTTTTGCCGAAATCGGGATTTGCCAGACGAATGCGGTCATGCGTCTTCAACGCGCCGTCTTCGTAGGCGAACAACACTTCCTCCTTCGAGCCGAACAGCGGCAGTTTGTTCGAGTCGGAAGGCGCGGGCGTGCGCGGCTCGGCGGTGAGATAATAGCAACCAAGCGTGATGTCCTGCGTCGGCGTGATGATGGGTTTGCCGGACGACGGGCTGAAGATGTTGTTCGGCGCCATCATCAACAGGCGCGCTTCCATCTGCGCCTCGACGGACAGCGGCACGTGCACGGCCATCTGGTCGCCGTCGAAGTCGGCGTTGTAAGCGGTGCAGACGAGCGGATGAATGCGGATGGCCTCGCCCTCGATCAGCAGCGGTTCGAACGCCTGCACGGACAAACGGTGCAGGGTGGGGGCGCGGTTGAGCAGCACCGGATGGCCCTTCGTGACCTCCTCCAGAACGTCCCAGACTTCCTTCGTCTGGCGTTCGATCATTTTCTTCGCGCTGCGAACGGTGTGAACGTAGCCGAGTTCCTTCAGGCGGCGGATGATGAACGGCTCGAACAGCACGAGCGCCATCTTCTTGGGCAGACCGCACTGGTGCAGCTTGAGTTCGGGGCCGATGACAATAACCGAGCGGCCCGAATAATCCACGCGCTTGCCGAGCAGGTTCTGGCGGAAGCGTCCGCCTTTGCCCTTGAGCATGTCGGACAGCGACTTGAGCGAGCGATTGCCCGCGCCGGTGACGGGGCGGCCGTGGCGACCGTTGTCGAACAGCGCGTCCACCGCCTCCTGCAACATGCGTTTTTCGTTGCGGATGATGACTTCGGGCGTCTTGAGCTGGAGCAGCGTCTTGAGCCGGTTGTTCCGGTTGATGACGCGGCGATAGAGGTCATTCAAATCGGAAGTGGCAAACCGTCCGCCTTCGAGCGGCACGAGCGGGCGCAGGTCCGGCGGAATTACCGGCAGCACCGTGAGAATCATCCATTCCGGACGGCTCTTGGAGAGCGCGAGCCCCTGGAGCAGCTTGATCCGTTTCGCGAGCTTCTTGCGGATTTGCTTGCTCTTGGTTTCGGTCATGGCCTGCTGCAATTGCTCGGTCTGCTTGGCCAGGTCCACCTTCGACAGCGCCTCGCGCACGGCCTCCGCGCCCATCTTGGCGACGAACGCGTCCGCGCCGTAGGTCTCGCGGGCCTCGCGAAATTCGTGCTCGTTGAGCAACTGGTTTTGCTTCAGCGCCGTGTTGCCGGGGTCAATGACGAGGTAATCCTCGTAATAAATCACGCGCTCCAGATGCCGCGCCGTCATGTCCAGCGCCAGGCCGATGCGCGAGGGCATGCACTTGAAAAACCAGATGTGCTGGACGGGTACGGCCAGTTCGATGTGGCCCATGCGTTCGCGGCGCACGCGGGCGAGCGTCACCTCGACGCCGCAACGGTCGCAGACGATGCCGCGATGCTTGATGCGCTTGTATTTGCCGCAGGAACATTCCCAGTCCTTGACCGGGCCGAAAATGCGTTCGCAGAAGAGGCCGCCCTTTTCCGGCTTGAACGTGCGGTAATTGATGGTTTCGGGATTTTTGACCTCGCCCTTGGACCAGGATCGGATGGCTTCCGGCGACGCGACGGAAATCGCGACGTAATCCACCTGGTTGACCTTGTCGAGGCCGAGCAATTCGCGGGCGTTTTCTTTGGAGCTGGACATAGGCAAATTCTTTCAGTTAAACGGCGGTCAGGATCGCGGCGGGTTCGCCGTTGGTTGGATGTTCAAGCGGGTTCGAATAACCGACCTTCACGTCGAGGCCGAGGGACTGCATTTCCTTCACCAGCACGTTGAACGATTCGGGGATGCCCGCCTCGAGCGAGTTGTCGCCCTTGACGATGCTTTCGTAGATGCGCGTGCGGCCCTGCACGTCGTCGGACTTGACGGTTAGCAATTCCTGCAAGGTGTAGGCGGCGCCGTAGGCTTCCATCGCCCAGACTTCCATTTCGCCGAAGCGCTGGCCGCCGTATTGCGCCTTGCCGCCGAGCGGCTGCTGCGTGACGAGCGAATACGGCCCGACCGCGCGGGCGTGAATCTTGTCCGCGACCAGATGGCCGAGCTTCATCATGTAGATGTAGCCGACCACGATTTCCTGGTCGAATTGTTCGCCGCTGCGGCCGTCGTAGAGATGCGTCTTGCCGTGTTCCGGCAGTTTCGCGTCCTTGAGATAACTGCGAATTTGCTTTTCCTTGATGCCGTCGAAGACCGGCGTGGCGAGCTTCAGGCCGAGAATTTTGGCGGCCCAGCCGAGATGCGTCTCGAGCACCTGGCCGACGTTCATGCGCGACGGCACGCCCAGCGGATTCAACACGATGTCCACCGGCGTTCCGTCCGCGAGGAACGGCATGTCTTCTTCCTTCACGATGCGCGCGACGACGCCCTTGTTGCCATGGCGTCCGGCCATCTTGTCCCCGACGGACAATTTGCGTTTCGAGGCGATATAGACCTTCACCGACTTGACGATGCCGGCCTCGACGCCTTCGCCCGCCTCGGCGCGCTCCATTTCCTCGTCGTATTGCATCTGCAAATCGTCGAACTTCTTTTTGAAGCTGCCGATGATTTCGTTGATTTTGTTGCGGATGGGCGACGGATCAATCTCGATGCGGTCATAGACCGTCGCGAGCTTGCGCAGGAGCGTCTTGGTGATCTTGCGGTTGGCCGGGATGATGATTTCGCCGGTCTCGCTGTTGACCACGTCGAGCGGGATTTTTTCACCGAGCAGGATGTTGCTCAACGCCTCGGTGAGCTGGTCGCGCAATTCATCGGTCTTTTTCTTGTGATCTTCTTCAATCTGTTTCGAGTGGCGTTTTTCCTCGCCGGTGGAGGATGATTTGCCGGTGTGTTCGCCCTCCTTCTTGGCCGAGACCTTCACGTCCATGACGATGCCGTAGGTGCCGGACGGGACCTTGAGCGAGGTGTCCTTCACGTCGGCGGCCTTCTCGCCGAAAATGGCGCGGAGCAGCCGTTCCTCCGGCGCGAGTTCGGTTTCGGACTTCGGTGTGATTTTGCCGACCAGGATGTCGCCCGGCCGGACTTCCGCGCCCACGCGAATGACGCCGTCGGGACTGAGGTTCTTGAGCGCCTCGTCGCCGAGGTTCGGAATGTCGCGCGTGATTTCCTCGGGGCCGAGTTTCGTGTCCCGCGCGCTGACCTCGAATTCGTCAATGTGAATGCTCGTGAAGATGTCCTCCTTCACGATTTTCTCGCCGATGAGGATGGCGTCCTCGAAATTGTAGCCGTTCCACGGCATGAAGGCGACGAGCACATTGCGGCCCAGCGCGAGTTCACCGTCGCGGGTGCAGGGGCCGTCGGCGATGATCTGGCCTTTTTTTACGTGATCGCCCTTGTCCACCAGGATTTTCTGGTTGATGCACGTTGCGGCGTTGGACCGCATGAACTTGCGGATGGGATAGACCCAGACGCCCTTTTCCGGATCGTGTTTGATCTTCTTTTTCGTCTCCGGCAGCTTGCCGTCTTCGGTGATGATGACGTGATCGCCGTTGACGGAGGCGACCTTGCCGCTTTCCTCCGCGACGACCACGGCGCGCGAATCGCGGGCCACGCGGTCTTCGAGGCCGGTGGCCACGAGCGGCGCCTCGGTCACGAGCAGCGGCACGGCCTGCCGTTGCATGTTGGAACCCATCAACGCGCGGTTGGCGTCGTCGTGTTCCAAAAACGGAATCAGCGACGCGGCGATGGACACCAGTTGTTTCGGCGAAACGTCCATGTAATCCACCCGCGCGGGTTCGACATCAATGAAGTCGGTCCGGGCGCGGCAGACGACGCGGTCGGTCAGAAATTTGCCCTTGTCGTCAATCAACGAGTTCGCCTGCGCGATGATGAATTGTTCCTCGCGGTCGGCGGTCAGGTAATCAATTTTCTCGGTGACCCTGCCGTTCTCGACCTTGCGATACGGCGTTTCGAGAAACCCAAATTCGTTGATGCGCGCAAAGGTCGCCAGCGACGCGATCAAACCGATGTTCGGGCCTTCCGGCGTTTCAATCGGGCAAATGCGGCCGTAATGCGACGGATGCACGTCGCGGACTTCGAAGCCCGCGCGGTCGCGGGACAAGCCGCCCGGCCCGAGGGCGGAGAGCCGGCGTTTGTGCGTCAACTCGGCCAGCGGATTGATCTGGTCCATGAACTGGCTGAGTTGCGACCGGCCAAAGAAATCGCGGATGACCGCCGAAAGCGCCTTGGGATTGATGAGTTTCTGCGGCGTCATCGCCTCGACGCTCTGGTCGAACAGCGTCATGCGCTCCTTGACGAGGCGTTCGGTGCGCGCGAGGCCGACGCGGCACTGGTTGGCGAGCAATTCGCCGACGGTGCGGATGCGGCGGCTGCCGAGATGGTCAATGTCGTCCAGGCTGCCATCGCCCTTTTTGAGGCGGAGCAGATATTTCGTCGCGGCGACCAGGTCTTCCTTGGTCAGGATGCGCGAGGCTTCCTTGTCCTTGAGGCCGAGCTTCTGGTTGATTTTGTAACGGCCGACGCGGCCCAGGTCGTAACGTTTGGGATCAAAGAACAGACGTTTGAGCAACGCGCGCGCGTTGGCGGCGGTCGGCGGATCGCCCGGACGCAGGCGCCGGTAAATGTCCTTGAGCGCCTCCTCTTCGTTCTTGGCCGGGTCTTTCTTCAGGCATTTGATCATGATGCCCTCGTCCACGGCCGTGTCCACGACCTTGATTTTGGCGACGCCCAGTTCGGCGATTTGCTTGACCACGGCCTTGGACAGCGGCTCAAAGGCGCGCGCGACGACGAGACCCTTCTCCTCGTCCATGGCGTCCTGAATCAAAACGCGGCTGGACAGGTCATCCAGTTTCTCGGCTTCCTTGACCGTGAGTTCCTCAATTTCGTAAAAGAGCCTGAGGATTTCCTCGTCGGTGCCGGTTTTGGTGCCGTCTCTTTTCTTGTCGGCGCCCTTGCCTTCCGCCTCGGCGTCCAGAAAGCTCAACGCGCGGAAGAACGTCGTCGTCAAAAATTTCCGGCGGCGTTTCTTGCGGTCCAGATAAACGTAAAGCAAATCGCTCGTGTCGAATTGCGCCTCATACCAGGAGCCGCGGTCGGGAATGACGCGGAAGCTGTGCAGCATTTTCCCGTTGGGATGCTGCGTGGCCTCGAACGCGATGCCCGGCGAGCGGTGCAGTTGCGAAACGACGACGCGTTCCGCTCCATTGATGACGAATGTGCCCTGGGGCGTCATCAGCGGCAGTTCGCCCATGAACACTTTTTCCTCCTTGGCGCTCTTGGCTTCTTCCTCGAGCAGGAAGGTGACGTAAAGCGGCGCACCATAGGTCAGGCCTTCGCGCAGGCATTCGAGCCAGTCCAGTTTCGGCGCGCCGACTTCGTAGGATTTGTATTTAAGCTTGCATTTGCCATCGTAACTCTCGATGGGAAACACTTCTTGAAAGACCGATTCAAGGCCGGTGCTTTTGTCGCGTTTTCCGTGGGCGTCGGCTTGCAGAAATTCCTCGTAGGAATTGGTCTGCAATTCAATCATGTTCGGCGGCACGACGATTTCCTTGATCTTGCCGAAATTGATTCTTTCTGTGGCTCGCGATGGCATTTGGACTTTCTGTTTGGCCGGCAATTCACCGGCGCGTTTTAATCAACGATACGGGACCGGCTGGCCGTTGTTAACGGCCGGCCCGCCTCCCCGAAAACTGCCTGCTGTTTCCTTTGCAACAAAATTGTAACTTTGAGAACCGGTGACGGTGGGGCGGCTCCGACCACTGCCGGAGCCGCCCTGGAATCCGTCCATTACTTGACTTCCACCTTGGCGCCCGCTTCTTCGAGCTTCTTCTTGGCGGCGTCCGAATCCGCCTTGTTCGCTCCTTCGAGCACCGGCTTCGGCGCGCCTTCCACCAGCGCCTTGGCTTCCGCCAGGCCGAGTCCGGCCTTCACTTCGCGCACGGCCTTGATGGTGGCAATTTTCTTGTCCGCCGGGGCGGACACGAGAATCACGTCGAACGTGTCCTTCACGGCGGCAGGCGCGGCGGCGCCGGCAGCCGGGGCGGCAGCCATCGCCACCGGCGCGGCGGCGGTCACGCCCCATTTTTCTTCCAGTTTCTTCACCAGGTCGGCGGCTTCGAGAACCGTCAACTTGCTCAATTCTTCCACGAGGTTTGCTATGTCAGCCATGTTGCCTTTCCTTCGTCTCGTCGTCGCCGCGGTCCGCCTGCTCCCGTGTTGCGGGAGTCGGCACGACACGCCCCGGCGTTTTTAAGTTCGTTTGCGAACCGACGATTTACGTTGTTGTTCTTGTTTGTTTGTCCCGTCCGCCGTTCAGGGCGGACGGGAAATGGTTCAACTTTTCTCCGCCTTTGCCTTGATCACGCGCGCGAGCTGCGTCGCGGGCGTGTTGAATAAAACGACCAGTTTTGTCGCCGGCGCGTTCAACAGGCCCAGCAACGTCGCACGCAAAACGTCCAGGCTCGGCAGGTCGGCCAATGCCAGAATCGCCGCCTGTTCCAGGCGTTTATTGTCCAAATAACCGAACTGCACCTTCAATTTGTCGAATTCCGCGCCGAAATTCTTGGCCGTCTTGGCGGCGGCGGAAATGTCCTTCTGGCCGGTGACCACGGCGAGTTGCCCGGCCAGTTCGGCCGTAAATTCGCCGATGCCGGCTTCTTTGGCCGCGATGCGGAAGATGGAGTTCTTGACCACGTGAATTTCCGCGCCCGCCTTTTGCAGCCGTTTCCGGAGTTCGGTCAGATGAGCCACCTTGAGGCCCTGATAATTCACCACGATGAAGAACGGCGAGGCATTCAACCGCGCAACGTATTCCTTCGTCAAAATTTGTTTTTCAGCTCGCATGATTCAAAATCGGTTTTGGGTTAATGGGTCGTGAACTCGCGCACGTCCAGGCGCACCGGCGGACTCATCGTCGCCGAAAGCGTGCAGGTGTGGACGTAAGTGCCCTTGAGACTGTTCGGACGCGCCTTGAACACGGCTTCAATCACCGCGCGCGCGTTTTCCTCGATTTGCTCCGCCGGGAACGACACCTTGCCGACGCCCACGTGGACGTTGCCCGCCTTGTCCACCTTGAACTCGACGCGGCCGGCCTTGACTTCCTTGACGGCCTTGGCGGTGTCGTCCGTCACGGTGCCGGTCTTCGGATTGGGCATCAGCCCGCGCGGGCCGAGCACCTTGCCGAGCTTGCGCACCTCGGCCATCGCTTCTGGCGTCGCCACCGCCACGTCGAAATCCGCCCAGCCGCCCTGGCATTTGGCAATCATGTCTTCAAAGCCGACGAATTCCGCGCCCGCGGCCTTGGCCGCGTCGGCGCCCACGCCGCTCTTGGCGAACACGAGCACGCGCACGGTCTTGCCGCTGCCGTGGGGCAGGGGAACCGTGCCGCGAACCATCTGGTCGCTTTGCTTCGGGTCCACCCCGAGCCGGAACGCGAGGTCAATGGTTTCGTTAAATTTGGCTTTCGGGAACTTCGCGAGGACGCCGACGGCCTCCTTCAACGGATAAGCCTTCTTGCCATCCACCACTTCGAGCGCTTTTCTGTATCGTTTACTGGGCATCTGTTTTGGTGCGGTGCAAGCGAATCAAAGATTCTCCCGCGATTTGGTTTTTAATATTTCGGATGTTCGTAAATATATTGTGAATAACCCGCAAGTCCGGTCGCCTCTTGCGGCACGATTGTAAATAGTTTCCATCCGCCCTTGCTGGCTTCGTTTAATTCTGCCTCAAAATTTTGGTCGCCAGGATTTAACCTCACAGTTTTATATTCCCATTGCGCCATTTCACATTTTCCGCAATGACTCGTCGCACAACCTGTGAATACAAATCCCGCGAGTGCGAGCAGCAGCAAACTGTTAATCATTGTTTTCACAACTTTGTTCCTTTGTTTCTTCGTTGTTAATTAATTTTCAACCAACGACTTCAATTCCCATGCTGCGCGCCGTGCCGGCGATGACCCGGAACGCGGCCTCCTCCGAGCTTGAATTCAAGTCCTTTGACTTCATCTTCACGATGTCCAGGACCTGTTTGCGGGTGACCTTGCCGACCTTTTCCTTGTTCGGCTCCTTGGAGCCGGCGGTGATGCCCGCGGCTTTTTTCAACAGGATGGACGCCGGCGGCGACTTGGTGATGAACGTGAACGACTTGTCCTGGTAAACGGTGATGACGACGGGAATCACGAGTCCCGCGTCGGCCTTGGTGACCGCGTTGAATTCCTTGCAGAAGCCCATGATGTTGACGCCGTGCTGGCCGAGCGCCGGGCCGACCGGCGGCGCGGGGTTCGCCTGGCCCGCCGGGATCTGCAGCTTGATTTGTCCTGTGATTTTCTTTGCCATTTTTTTGTCCGTTAAAGCGTTAAAGAGTTGAAGTGTTGAAGCGGCCCTGGCCGCCCGTTGAACCGCTTCAACTCTTTAACGGTTCAACGCTTCAACGTGTCTATGCCTTCTCCACCTGCCAATACTCCAGTTCCACCGGCGTGTTGCGTCCGAAAATGTTGACCGTGACCTTCAATTTGCCGCGTTCGGGGTCAATTTCCTCGATCACGCCGCTGAAGTTGAGGAACGGCCCGTTGTTGATCTTGATGGTCTCGCCGACTTCAAAATTGACCTTCGGTTTTTCCGTCTCTTCCGAGGCGGAAATCTGCGCCTTGATGGATTCGACTTCCGCCGTGGGCGTCGGCACGGGCGGTTCACCGCCGACAAAGCCAATCACGCCCTGCGTTTCCTTGATGAAATACCACGGCTTTTCGATGATGCGGTTGTTTTCATCCAGCAATGCCATGTCCACGAACACGTAGCCCGGCCACAATTTGCGGCTGGACACGGTCTTCTTCTGGTTGCGCACCTCGACGACCTTTTCCATCGGGACGAGGACTTCCTTGACGTATTCCTGCATCTCGTCGGTCTTGACGCGTTTCTCGATGCTGTCCTTGACCTTCTGTTCCTGGCCGGAAAGCGTATGGATGACAAACCACTGGCTGCGCATGGTGCTCAATGTTTGAAGAGAATGAAAGCAATGACCGTATCACACACCCGGACGAACACGCCCATCAGGGCAATGGTGATGGCGATGAGCAAGGTTGAACCTTTCAGTTCCTCCCACGTCGGCCACGTGCATTTTTTCAGCTCCTCCCGTGTTTCCTGAACATAAACGGCAAAGCGCCGGATTTGTCCCTGCCACCATAAATAGGCAAAGACCGATCCAATCACCACCGCCCAGATTGCAATTGTCAAATTACTCACAAATACACACTCACAACTTTTTTTCTCTCTGCCTTGCCGAGCCGTAGCTCGCCGCGACTACTCCATCACCTGCATCTTTGCCCGCCTTCGTTTTACTCCGGCGCGGCAGCCTCGCTCTTGCTTCGCTGCGAGCGAAGGCTGGCGGAGAGGGAGGGATTCGAACCCCCGTTGGGCTTTCACCCAAAGCGGTTTTCAAGACCGCCGCGATAGACCACTCTGCCACCTCTCCAATGACAGACTGGATTTGTGGATTGATGGATTGTTGGATGAACGATCATCATCCATTCCACCCATCCATTTATCCAATTATCCAGCAATCCAATCACCCATTCCTCACCGGCTGGCACGGCAGGAGGGACTTGAACCCCCAACCAACGGTTTTGGAGACCGCTACTCTACCAATTGAGCTACTGCCGTATCCGCCCAATCTCGTTTGTCTTTCGACAAAAAAGGAGCCGCGGGGTTCATCCCCCGCGCTCCCCATTTGAAATCCGCCTTACGCGATGACTTCCGTCACGCGTCCGGCGCCAATCGTGCGGCCGCCTTCGCGAATCGCGAAACGCTGGCCTTTTTCCATCGCCACCGGCGCGATGACCGTTATTTCCACCGAAACATTGTCGCCCGGCATGACCATTTCGACGCCTTTGTTCAGAGTGACGGTGCCGGTGACGTCGGTGGTCCGGAAATAAAATTGCGGACGATAATTGGTGAAGAACGGCGTGTGGCGGCCGCCTTCCTCCTTCGACAGCACGTAAACTTCCGCCTTGAAATTCAGATGCGGGGTGATGCTGCCGGGTTTGGCCAGCACCATGCCGCGCTCGACATCTTCCTTCTTGGTGCCGCGCAACAGCACGCCGACGTTGTCGCCGCACTGCGCCGAGTCGAGCAGCTTGCGGAACATTTCGATGTCCGTCGCCACGGTCTTGCGCGTGTCCTTCAAGCCGACGATTTCGACGTCTTCCATGCGCTTGAGCACGCCGCGCTCCACGCGGCCGGTCACGACGGTGCCGCGACCTTCAATGTTGAACACGTCCTCGATGCACATCAGGAACGGCTTGTCCACTTCGCGCGTCGGCAGCGGGATGAACGCGTCAATGGCTTCCATCAACTTCTGAATGGAATCCTCGGCGGCCTTGTCTCCCGCCAGCGCCCCTTTCGCGCTGCCGCGAATGATCGGCGTCTTGTCGCCCGGAAACTCATATTTGGTCAACAGGTCGCGGACTTCCATTTCGACCAGATCCAGCAATTCCTTGTCGTCCACGAGGTCAACCTTGTTCAGGTAAACCACGATGGCCGGAACACCGACCTGGCGGGCCAGCAGCACGTGTTCCTTGGTTTGCGGCATCGGGCCTTCCGAAGCATCCACCACCAGGATGGCGCCGTCCATCTGGGCCGCCCCGGTGATCATGTTCTTGATGAAGTCGGCATGGCCGGGACAGTCAATATGGGCGTAATGGCGCTTGTCGCTCTGATATTCCACATGGGAAACCGCGATGGTCACGGTCTTGGTTTCATCGCGCACCGTGCCGCCCTTGGTGATGTCGGCATAGGAAATGGGCGTCGCCAGGCCCTTCTTCGACTGCACTTTGACAATGGCGGCCGTCAAAGTGGATTTGCCGTGGTCAATGTGTCCGATGGTGCCGACGTTGACGTGCGGCTTGGTTCGTTGAAATTGTTCTTTGGCCATTGTTATCTCCTGCGTTTAGTTTTTAGTTGTTCAAATTCACAAACTGGAGCCCATGATCAGGTTTGAACTGATGACCTCGTCCTTACCAAGGACGCGCTCTACCAACTGAGCTACATGGGCGCAAATCTATCATCAATCCGACCCGAAATGCAAAACGACAAAAAACCATCTCCCCCCGCTTTTCTTTCGAAAAATCCAAGGAGCTCAAGGCTTTTTGACTTTTTACGGACTACCGACGGCGCTCAAATTATTGAACGGACAAATTTCTGTCAACAGGTATTTTTGACTTTTTTCAGCCGGTGTGCAACCGCAATTTAACGGCAAAATCTGGCGCGGCTCGAAAGCCAGCTCCTGCATTGCGCCGGGCCAGCCTTGATTTCATTCCAACCAGTTCCGCGCTGCTCGAAATTGGCGCTTGAATTCCGGCAAGCCAGCTCCGGCTTCAAACGAAGCAAGTCCGGGAAGATTCTCGAAATTCTTTGTCTTGGTTCGGACTTTTGTGCCGGGTTTTGGAGCGCGAAACGCTTGTGAATTATGCCTTCGCGGTGAAATGGCAATCAATGCAAAAAAAATGGCAAAGGATGGCCAAGTTTTTTCCGGTTCGACCGGTTGCTGGCATGGTCCAAGCAAAACAAGGAGGCATGAAATGTTGTACCTGTTCTTTGCCCGCATCACTTCGGTTGAAAATTCTCCCAGGCGTGAGGATTTTCCTGGTGAGCGTAGTGCTGATTTTTTCCGGATTCATGCGCCTTGAAGGGGCGACGGCCCTCACCGCCAGTCCCTGCACATTGGGGTGGAACCAAAACCAGGGCGCTTCGGTTGCGGGTTATGTGCTGTATTACGGTATGACCGGCTCGACGACCAATCGCCAGGTTTTGGGAATGACCAATACGACTACGCTTTTCAACCTGCTCGCTTCTACAAATTACTTTTTTTATCTGACCGCGTATGATGCCGGAGGCGCCGAAAGCGCTCCATCCAGTGTTCTCCATTACACACCACAGGCGCTGTCCTTGTTGAATCTGACCTCCTTGGTAGCGGGAAAGTTGACCTTTCAATTTCGTGCTGCGCCGCTGACCATTTGCTGGCTGCAATATTCACCGTCACTCGGTTCGCCGCAGTGGCAAACGCTGGGCATCGTCACGGCCGATCTCAATGGCAACATTACGATCACCGACCAGCCGCCGGCAAATACCCCGAGCCGGTTTTATCGCACCGTCATACCTTGACGCCTTCATGCCCGCGGATGCGCCGCGTCGTAGGCCTTCTTCAATCGCTCGGTCGTCACGTGCGTATAAACCTGCGTCGTGATGAGATGCGCGTGGCCGAGCAGCTCCTGCACGCTCCGCAAATCCGCGCCCGCGTCCAGCAGGTGCGTGGCGTAACTGTGCCGCAGCTTGTGCGGCGTCAGGCCCGGATCCAGCCCGGCGATGACCAGGTATTGCTTCAGCCGCCGCGAAAGCTGGACCGGCTGTAGCGGCGCGGCCTTTTTCGTGTCCGCAAAAAAGACCGGTGACGCCCCGGTTGGCGGCTGCCTGAGGGTGCGCCAATAAATTTGAATCGCCCGCAACGCCGGTTCGCCAACCGGCACGAGCCGTTCCTTTTTGCCCTTGCCGCGCACCCGCACGAGCTGCTCGCTCCAGTCAACGTCCTCAACGCGCAGGCCGCACAGTTCGCTCACGCGCAGGCCGCAGGAATAAATCGTTTCCAGCACCGCCACGTCGCGCAGACAAACCGCCGCGGAAACCGGGCGGCCCGGACCTTTCCCTGGCTTTTGCGTCTCCAGCCATTTTGTCGGGGCGGCGAGCAAATCCAGAATCTGCCGGCGCGTCAGGTATTTCGGCAGCCGCCGGGCCGGTTTCGGCAGGGCGAGGTTTTTGACCGGCGAAGCCGCGACCGCACCGTGCCGGATCAGGAATTTGTAAAACGTCCGCAGCGCGGAAAACCGGAGCTGCGTCGCCGCGCGGCCCAGGTTGTTCCGGCCCAGAAACCGCAGGTAACTGCGAAAATCATCGCGCTGCAATTTTTCCCAGGCGACAGCTTGTCGCGCCGAAGCGGTTTTTTCCGCGAAGGCGGACGGTAATGGCTGTTCTCCGGGATGCCAGCGGGTAAATTCGTTGAGCGCGTCGCGATAATTCCTTTGCGTGTAAGCCGACGCGCCGCGGTCCGTCGCCAGATGCGCGAGGAATTTCCCGATCCAGCGGTCGCTGGTTTCGGGTTTGCTTTTGTCGGGGTCGCGCCGCATTTCAATGCAGGTTACGCCGGTTTTGCGAACATTCAACCCGCCGGTGCCGCCATGGAATGGCGTGTCAACGCCACGCCCAGCCGCAGTAATTTCCGGACGTCCGCGTCCGATTTCGCCTCCGCGTAAACCCGCAGGATGGGTTCCGTGCCCGAACCGCGCAACATGAGCCAGGACGTGTCCTGCGCGATGAATTTTACGCCGTCAAAGGTCTTCATGCCGGCCAGCGGCGAACGCAACAATTTCGCCGGCGGATTTTTTTGGAGAAATTCCATCAGCGATGCGCGTTGCTCCAGCGGATAATGCGTGTCGATCCGGCCGTAACGGTGCGGGCCGAATTGTTTTTCCAGCCTCGCCAGCAATTGGTTCACGGAAACTTTTTCCGTGGCGAGCAATTCCAGCAGCATCAAGCCGGCGGCGATCCCGTCGCGTTCGGGGATGTGGCCGGCGAAACCGATGCCGCCGCTTTCCTCGGCGCCCAGCAGCACGCCGCCCTTGAGCATCTCGGCACAGATGTATTTGAAGCCCACGCCGGTTTCGACCAGGGACAGGCCGTAAGCGGCGCACATTTTGTCCACCATCGAAGTCGTCGTGAGCGCCTTGACCACTCTCATTTCGGAGGGGCGAGTTATACGAGTCCCTGAATTTGCTCCGCCCGGATTGTTTTGGGGCTCGTGTAACTCGCCCCTCCGATTGACAACAAGATGATGCAGCAGCAGGCAGATGATCTGGTGCGTCGTGAGGGCGTTGCCGTGGCCGTCCATGCCGCCGACGCGGTCGGCGTCGCCGTCCGTCACGAGGCAGATGTCATGGGGATGCGCGCGCAAAAATTTCCGGCTGGGACCGTAATTTTTTTCAATCGGTTCGGGATTGATGCCGCCGAACAGCACGTCTTGCCGCGCATTGAGCGTGGTGACCTCGCACGTCGTGCCGGCGAGCAATTGCTCGAAACAACCCGCGCCGACGCCGAACAACGCGTCGTGTGCGAAACGCAGTTTCGATTTCGCTATCAATTTAAAATCCACGAGCTTTTTCAGCGCGGCGTAATGCGCCGGACGGACGTCGTGAATGGAAATTGTCCTCTCGCCCCGTCCCTCTCCCCGTTCGGCGGGGAGAGAGTGGCTGAAAGCCGGGTGAGGGGCGCGTTGAACCGGATTTTTGTCCAGGAAACTTTCGACGGCCTGGCATTCGTCGGGGCTGCTGGAGCCGCCGTAATACGATTTGAGTTTGAAGCCGTTGAAAATCGGCGGATTGTGGCTGGCGGTAATCATCACGCCACCGACTGCGCCCAGGTGTTTGACCGCGAAGGAAACCGACGGCGTCGGCGTCGGTTCCGGCGTGAGGATAACTTGAAAACCGTTGCCGGCGAAAACCCCGGCGGCGGTTTGGGCGAAGCGGTCGGAGAAAAACCGGCGGTCATAACCGACAACCACTTTCAATTCATATCCGAAGACTTTGGACTTAGGACTTAGGACTTCAGACTTCCAATGGTCGGCGGTGGCCTGTGCGACGCGCGCGACGTTGGCGAAGGTGAAATCTTCCGCGATGACCGCGCGCCAGCCGTCCGTGCCGAATTTGATTTGAGCCACGCACAGAGCTTGGCACAAGAGCCTTGACGTGCCAAGCATTGCGGTTTCAGCCCCGGCTGAAAACAAGTTCACATTCCTTCGCCGTCAAAATTCGCCATTGCCCCGCCGGCAAATCGCCGAGCCGGAAATTTCCAATCCGCACCCGGATCAACCGCAAGGTCGGATGCCCGATGGCGGCCGTCATCCGCCGCACCTGGCGGTTTTTGCCCTCGATCAATTCCAGCCCAATCCAGCCATCCGGCACGCTTTTGCGAAAACGAATCGGCGGGACGCGCGGGGGAATCTGAATGACAGTAGCAGCGGACGTGAGTCCGCTCTGACTACTTGGCTTATGGAGCCGACTTACGTCGGCTGCTACGACCGAAATTTCCGGTTGCGGCTCTAAAATCCACGCGCGACAGGGCAGGGTTTGATGGCGTTTTGCACCTGGTGGTGGCGGTGCTGCCGCACCGCCGCGCGCCGCGGCAGCGGCGCGCCCACCAACGTTAATTGAAATACCGCGAGCCAGCTTTTTCATTGCTTCCGGGGTCGGGATGCGTTCCACCTGCGCCCAATACTCGCGTTCGTGGGCGTGGCGCGGGTGCAGCAGGCGCTCGTTCCATTCCGGTTCATCGCTCAAAAGCAGCAGACCCTCGGAATCCGCGTCGAGCCGGCCGATGGCATAAACGTTTTTCGGAAAGCCAAATTCCGCGAGCGTCCGGTTCACCGGGCCGTCGCCGGTGAATTGCGAAATGACGCCAAACGGTTTGTGGAACGCGATGAGCATTGCCGGAGTTTCAAGGGGCAAGTGTCAGGTTTCAAGGAAATCAATGGGCAGACGGGGACGACGAACCCACGATAAAAACCATAAGCCCTAAAACCCTAATGACTAAAGAATACTCAAATGACCAAATCACCAAACCGGCTTTCGTGCGCGCATTCGATCTTAGGGCTTCTTTCGTCATTATGGTTTAGGAATTAGTCATTCCACAACTGCGGGCAGGATTTCGTTTCGCTTTGTTTCTTTGTTCCTTCATTGTTAAACTCCCTCTGTGATTCGCAACGTCATCTTCGACTGGTCGGGCACGCTGGTGGACGATTTGCCCGCCGTTTTGAAGGCGTCGAATTTCGTCCTCGCGCAGGCGGGCCGCCCCGAAATGTCGCTCGACGAATTTCGCGCGGAGTTTTCCCTGCCGTTCACGAATTTCTACGACCGCCATACGCCGCACGTGCCGATGCCGCAGCTCGAGGAATGGTTCCATGCCAGCTTCCGGCTGGCGCAGGATTCGGTCTGCGAACTGCCCTACGCCCGCGGGTTCCTCGAATTCTGCCGCGCCAAAAAACTCCGCACCTTCCTGTTGAGCACCATTCACAGCGAGCATTTCGCCGCGCAATGCCGCGTCACCGGCTTTGACGCCTTTCTCGACAAACCTTACACGGACATTTGGGACAAGCGGAAAAAAATCCACGAGATCCTCGCTGAAAACCAGCTCCGGCCGGAGGAAACGCTGTTCATCGGCGACATGCAGCACGACATCGAGACCGCGCGGCACGGCGGGGTCCACTCGTGCGCCGTGCTCACCGGCTACAACACGCTGGAACAATTACGCGCGGCGAAACCGGACCTGGTCGTCGAGCACCTCGGCGAGTTGCGCGGTGTGCTGGAGAAAAACCAGCTCTGCCTCGAACCGGCGCCGGGAAAGTTTGAAGACGCGCATCCGCCGCTGGCCACCGTCGGGGCGCTGATTTTCAACGGCGCGGGCGAGGTGCTGATGATTCGCACGCACAAATGGTCGAATCTCTGGGGCATCCCCGGCGGCAAAATCAAATGGGGCGAAACCTCCGAGGCCGCCCTCCGCCGCGAAATCAAGGAGGAAACCGGACTGAAAATTTCCCGCATCGGATTCGTGCTGGTGCAGGATTGCATTCATTCGAAGGAATTTTACCGCGACGCGCATTTTGTCCTGCTGAACTACACCTGCCGCTGCGCCGGCAGGCCGCGGGTGAAACTCAACGATGAAGCGCGCGAGTCCCGATGGGTCACAACCGCCGTCGCCGCCAAAATGCCGCTCAACACGCCGACGCGGATCCTGCTCGATGCGGTGATGAAAAATTCCCGCCGGGAGGGACGGCGTGTCGCCGTCCCAAGAAAATCAGGGACTCGTGTAACTCGTCCCTCCGGTCGCAGATGAAAATCTCCATCGTTGACCTCGAAGTGTTCTACCGCATCGGCGTGCCGGAAGCGGAACGCGCCAAACCACAGCGTTTGCTGCTGACGGTGGAGATGGACTTCGATTTTTCGGCGACAGCCGGGAGCGACGACATCCGCGGCACGATTGATTACTTTGCCGTCAGCCAGCGGCTGTTGAAATTCGGCGAGGGCCGGAGCTGGAAGCTCATCGAAAAACTCGCCGCCGACATTGCGGACGTGGTCTTGACCGAATTCAAGCCGCAAAGCGTCACTGTCGAAGTGAAGAAATATCCGGTTCCGGAAGCGCGGCACGTTTCAGTCGCCATTGTGAAAAAATTGTAGCAGCCGACGTGAGTCGGCTCTGATTTTCCAGATGGAAAAAATGAGCGAACTGACGTTCGCTGCTACGGAGAGGTTAATTTTTGCCCGTCCATCGTCCGCAACTCCCAGCCCTCCGGTCGCATCACAATTTTCACCGCGCCGGCTGTGCGCGTGTAAATCACCGGAACTTTTCGCTGGTCCATGCGTTCGTTCAATGTCCGGCTCGCGCGCCGCGTCGCCGGAAATTCCGAGTCAACAATGACGATGACTTTCGGCTGGACCGCATCGAGCAGCGCGTCGCAGAGCGGTTCGCCTTCGTCCGGCAGGCCGGCGATGACCATGTCAGCTCGCAGGTCGTTTGTGCCCGCGAGCAACGCGCTTTGCCCGTTGCGTCCCAGATCGGACAGCAGCAAGACGCGCGTGCCGCAAAAATTTCCGAGCAGCACCAGCGCCGCGTCGTCCATGTGCGCGAAACTTTCCCCGGCGCCCGGATGCAAAACCTGCCAGCCGCCGGCGCGGTCGCCGCGCTGAATGACCCCATGCCGGCCCGGTGGTTGGTCGAATTTCGCGACGATGCTGCGGTAAGCGCCGGAGCGGAAAAGGACCGGCCCGGTGATGAGTTCGCCGACGCCGAACTGTTCGTCCAGCGACTCCGCGCCGCCGATGTTCTGCAAATCGCCTTCCGTCAAAACGAGCCTCGGGATTTTGTTCACGCCCTGGGCGCGCAAAAACGGTTTGACCGTGAACTCCACGGCGTTCGTGTTCCCGCAATTCACCAGCCAGTCGTTTTTTCGTCCGGCGGCGTCCACGAAAACGGCGTGACCGCCGTTGAGCGGCAGCGCGGTCAGTTGGATTTCAACCCGGGACTGTTCCCAACGCCAAAAATAGAGCGCGGCAATCAGAATCAAAACCGCCATGCTCCCGATTCTTCGCGCCGGCGCAAACAGCCAGCCGCTCAACACGCCGACCAGAACGGCGTAGTAAATTCCAATGGTGAGCCACGACGGTTCGGGCACATAGAAATATGCGCCGGGAATTTCCGTGAAAAATTCACTGACCCCGGTCATGGCCACCATGAAAAACCACGCGCTGTGATTGAACAGTCCGGTGGCCCACGGCAGCCAGTTGCCGCAGAGGAGGCTGCCGAGGTTGCTTATCAGCGCGAGCGTGCCGAGCGGCACGGCGACAATGTTCGCCAACGGCGAAATCGGACTGAACAGATGGAAGTAAAGCGCTGACAACGGGATCGAACCCGCCCAGGCCGCCAGGGAAAGCGCAAAATACCGCGACGACATCCGCAGCATCGGGTTCAGCGCGCGCCGCCAGCGCGGCAGCAGGTCGTCGGGCAACAGCGGGTCGTGCCGCAGGAGCCGGTCGGAAATTTTATTGAGCGGCGGCAGCATCAAGCCGATGACGAGCACGACGAAAAACGACAGTTGGAAGCTCGCCTCAAAAAGCTGGCGCGGTTCCCAGAGCAGAATGATGAACGCGGCGGCGGCTAGGGAATTGATCACGTCGCCCGGCCGTTTCAACCCCCAGCCGCCAAGGACGACTGTCATCATCACCGACGCGCGGATGGCGGAGGATTCCCAGCCGGTCGCGGCGGTGTAAAACCAGATGGCCGGGATCGCGACGATGCCGCACCAGGCGCGCGAGACCTGCAACACGCGGAGCAGGGCGACGAGCATCCCCGAAATCAGCGCGATGCGCAGCCCGTCAATCGCGAAGAGATGCATCGTGCCGGCGCGCAGAAACGGTTCGCTGATGTCGCCGGTGAACGCGGTGCGCCAGCCGAGCGTCATCGCCCAAAGCAGGCGCAACGGCTCGTCTTCAACCGGCAAACCCAGCGCCAGCGTGCGCCTCGACCAGGTCAAAAACCGGTCGGTCAATGGCGGCCGGGTCAATGACGATGCGCCAAGTTGCCAGTCGTTGGTGGAGCCGGTTTTGAGCTGGTAAAAAATTCCGCGCGTTTGCAGATAATCGCGGTAGTCGAAAAGTCCCTCGGCCAGGGGCGGCGGCGGCCGCGCGATGACGCCGCTGATTTCCACGGGCTGTCCGGCGAAAAAATCACCGGGAAGCGCGCCGGGCGTGGTGACGACGATTTCGCCGTCGGCCGGCTGCCAATTATCATTTCGCCGCAGACCGGTCACCCGGACCTGGGCGACGGTGCGATTGGTTTCCTGGTTGTCGCGCCCGACGATTTTGATGTGGGGCGTCTCGACCAGATTGCCGCGCACCGTCACGATGGCGGGGTCGTTGCCGAGCAGGGCGCGCAGGTCGTTTGGCGAAAGGACGGCGGTGCGGGTGGCGAGGTTCGTCCAGCCAACCAGCGCGAGCAGCGGCCAAATCAACCACGACCTGATTTTTTTGAGGACGAGAACGAGGACGAGGGCGAAGAAGGCAATGGCAAAAAGCGGGGCCAGCGGCGGCTGAAAAAACGCGGCCAGCAGCAAACCGATGACGTAGCACGAAACGACGGCGACGAGCGGACGTTTCATGGTGTGAGGTTACCAATGTTTTCGCCAGCGGCCAATCAGCCAAAGCGCGAGCAGGGCCGCCGCGCCGCCGGCGGTGTCAATAAACACGTCGGGAACCAGCGAGGTCCGGGTGGGAACAAATTGTTGATGAAATTCATCGGTGGCCGCGTAGAGCATGACCACCAGCAGTGTGAGCCGGGCTTCGCGCCAGGCCCACGGGCGCGGATCGTTTTTCACCGGCCGGCGGACCGCGCGCCAAATCAACAAGGCGAACACAAAGTATTCGGTCAGATGCGCGCCTTTGCGGATGACGTGATGAATGGCTTCGATCCGCGCTTGTGGCATTTGTGGAAACAGCCAGCGCAGGAGCGGTTCGACAATACGCGAGGAATGTTCGTAAGAATGAGCATCGGCGGACGCCGTAAAAATCAACGCCATCCAAATCAGCACCGGCAGCCAGTATTTGCAAAACGCGCGCAGTTGAAGCACGCCGGATGAAAGCCGGATTCGGCGCGTCCGGCAATCAAAATTACAATTGGGTTTGCCAAGCGGCGCTGCATTTGGCACAGAAAAGCCTCTCAATGAACAGGTTTTTGACCATTTCGGTTTGTGCGATGGTGGCGGTGGCGGCGGCGGCCCAGACCGCGCCGCCGCACGATTTGATGGCGCGGATTCATTTTGCCGGTGCGAACCAAATTTCCGCCGACACCAATTCCGCCGCGTTCACCAATCTGTTTTGTTCCGCCGAGGCGCAGGCGCTCAAAAGCCAGACATTGGACAAGCTTTCGCGCGCGCCGGCTGCGTGGTTCAAATCTGAAATTCCGCCCGGCGCCGGCGATGGCGTGGTGCAATTGCGTCCGCTGCTGGACGATCTGCTGAAGTCGGAATGGGTCTTTGAAATGCGCGACGCCACGAACGGCTCGCCCGAATACGCGCTGGCGATTCGCTTGAGCGAAGAGCGCGCGCAGCTTTGGAACAAAAATTTGGCGGCGATTTTGAAAAGTTGGACAGGCCTTGATGTCATTGGAGACAATCTTGGTGAATGGCTCTTGCAAAAAAACGAACCGCCGAACTTGTTCCGATTCAGCCGCTCCGGCGATTGGGTCGTGATTGATTGCGGCCAGGACAAATTGTCGTTGCGCGAACAAATTCTGCCGGTTCCCACCAAACTGCCCATTGCGGACACCAACTGGCTGACCGCCGATTTGAACTGGCCGCGGTTGGCGCAACTTTTCCCGAAGTTGCAGCTTTTCGATTTCCCGAAAATCCAGATGCAGGTCGTCGGGCGCGACAGAAATTTACGCGCGAACGGGAGGTTGATTTTGTCGCAGCCGCTGCCGCCGCGGGAAAACTGGCGGATCCCCACGAATACGATTCACCAGCCGTTGATGAGTTTCACGGCGGGGCGCGGCATCGGGTCATGGCTGGAACGGCAAAGCTGGGCGCAACCGTATGAGATTCAACCGCCGCCGGACCAGTTTTTCATCTGGACGCTGCCGCAAATCCCGTTTCAAACCTTTGCCGCCGCGCCGGTGCCGGAGGCGACCGCCGCGCTCCTGCGGCTCCACGCAAAACTGTCCGCGTTGCCCGCCACCAATTCGCAAAATGCCTTTGCCACTCCGATGACGATGGAGCTGACGAACGGCCAGATTTCCTGGGACGGCTTGCCGTTCGTCGCGCCGTTTGTGCAGGCATTGCATGAACCGGCGGGTGACTTTTTGTTTGGCGGATTTTTCCCGAACACGCCGCGTTCGCGGGCGTGGCCGCCGGCGTTGTTGCAGCAATTGAACACACCGGACCTGGTTTATTATCATTGGGAGATTACCGCCGGGTGTTTGAGCGAATTGCCGGAGTTGACCCAGTTTATGCTTATGATGACGCAGCACAAACAACTCGACGCAGATTCCGCCGCCGGCAAATGGCTCAATCACATCGGGCCGACGCCGGGCAATTCCGTCACCGAAGTCAGGCAAACCGCGCCGAATGAATTGACCTTCACCCGCGAAGCGCCGGACGGGCTGACGGCCATTGAACTTGTCGCGCTGGCGAACTGGCTCGAAGCGGCGAATTTTCCCGGCTGCGATTTGCGTCTGCCGCCCCGGCGGAAGCATCAGCCGCCACAACTGCCCGGTGCGCCCGCCCGGCCCGCGCCGGCATCGCCGGTGCTGCCGCATTGACCATGCTCAAGCTCGGCGTCAACATTGACCACGTTGCGACCCTCCGCGAAGCGCGGTATCGCGGACGCGGTTTCGGCGAGCCGGATCCCGTCGCGGCGGCGCGGATTTGCGAGGCTGCGGGCGCGCACGGCATCACCGCCCACCTGCGCGAGGACCGCCGGCACATCCAGGACCGCGACGTCTGGAAATTGCGCGAAATTGTCAAAACACGGCTGAATCTCGAAATGGCCAACGTGCCGGAAATCATCGGCATCGCGCTGAAACTGAAGCCGGACATCGTCTGCATCGTGCCCGAACGGCGGCTGGAAGTGACGACCGAAGGCGGACTGGACGTGGTCGGCGCGGAAAAAACCCTGACCGAAACGCGCAAAAAAATGAACGACGCGGGCATCGAGGTCAGTTTGTTCATCGCGCCGGACGAAAGGCAGATCGAGGCCGGCGCGCGCGTCGGCAGCCAGTTCATCGAACTGCACACCGGCGCGTTTGCGGAGGAATTCTTCCGTAGCAGCCAGCGTGAGCTGGCTCATTCTAAAAAAACGGAAATTGATCAGAGCCGACTCACGTCGGCTGCTACCGGCTTTGAAAATGAATTACAGCGATTGATTTCCGGCGCGAAACAGGCGCACGCGCTTGGCTTGAAAGTAAATGCCGGGCACGGATTGAATTACGAAAATCTACCGTTGCTGCATCGCGTGCCGCACTTGGTGGAATTGAACATCGGCCACAGCATCGTCAGCCGGGCGGTGATGACGGGCTTGGAAACCGCCGTCAAAGACATGCTGCGGTTGATGAAAAATTATCGCGGGTGAATGGTTTAATTTCGGAGGGACGAGTTACACGAGTCCCTGATTGCCTTTAATGATTTGGGACTCGCAGAGCTCGTCCCTCCGCATCAAGACGCGGTTGAAATTGGTTGCTTGCGCGTCAATTGCAAATCGTAAATCGTAAATCGCAAATGATCCTGGGCATCGGCATTGACATCATCGAAGTCGCGCGGATTGCGTCGTCGTTCGAAAAATTCGGCGAGCGGTTCGTGAACCGGATTTTGCTGCCGGACGAAATCGCGTATTGCCTGTCGCATAAAAATCCCGCGCCGTTTCTCGCGGCGCGGTTCGCGGCGAAGGAGGCCATCTCCAAGGCATTCGGCACCGGCTTCGGCGCGGCGCTCGGCTGGCAGGACCTGGAAATCCGCCGCAAGAAATCCGGCGAGCCGTTCGTGGTGCTGCACGGCAAGGGCCAGGAATTGTTCGCGGCGCGCGGCGCGAAACAGTTGCTCGTCAGTTTGAGCCACACGCAAAATTACGCGGCGGCGACGGCGGTTTTGGAGGGATGATCGGATGTGCGGGCCGTCGTCTGAGTGTTGGAGTTCACGCTTCAGCGTGTTTCAGCACCAAGCAAGCTAAAGCTTGAACTCCAACGAGGCGGACAAGCTGTTCACGCTCCTCCCTTTGATCTTTTCCCCGGTGCCATTTGCCATTATCCTGCGCGCATGGGGACGGCAATGGCGGCGATTTTGATCTTCGCGGGCGCGAGTTTCTTTTTCGCGCTGGCGGAAACGGCGCTGCTTTCCCTGGGCAAATGGCAGGCGCGGCAACTGGCCGAACGCCATCCGCACGCGGGCCGGATCATTGCCCGGCTCCTCGACCAGCCGCAGGATTTGCTGGCGGCGATGGTGCTCGGCAACACGTTCGCCAACGCCGCGATGCTCGCCGTCGCGTTGCGCAAGGTGTTCAGCGGCGAATGGCCCCTCCTGCCGACCGGCGCCGTCCTGTTCGCGCTGGTGCTCATCGGTTGCGAGGTCTTCCCCAAGACGCTGGCGGTGCGGCAGCCGGAACGGTGGGCCTTGCGCGTGAGCTGGCCGCTGTTGCTGTTCGTGAACGTCACCACGCCGTTGTGCCGCGTGGCGCAAAAGTTGAACGAGGGCATTTTGAAGGTGGCCGCGCCCAAATTCCTCGTGCCGCCGGCGGCGTTGACCGACGCGGAATACCAGGAACTGCTTGAAATGGCCTACCAGCAGGGCACTCTGGCCGGGGCGGAAAAGGAAATCATCCTGCAAATCATCAGCCTGGATCAGCGCACGGTGCGCGAAGTGATGCGTCCGCGCGCCGGCATGGCGTGCATGTCGGATGATGCCCCGGTTGAAGAAATGCTCGCCGCCGCGCGCGAATTCAAACACCGCCGCCTGCCGATTTACGACGAAACGCCGGACACCATCGTCGGCATTTTGAATGCGCGCGCGCTGTTGCTGGACCCCCAAATTGACCTGGCCGACGCGATTGAGTTTCCGTCGTTCGTCCCGGAAACGATGAACCTGCTGCAGCTTTTCAAAAGTCTGCAAAAACAACAACGCGGCCTGGCCATCGTGCTCGATGAATTTGGCGGCACGGCCGGGCTGGTCACGATGGAGGACATTTTGGGCGAACTGGTCGGCAAGATTCGCGCGGAGGTTCGACCGGAGGGTTTTGTCATGGAAAAGCTCGGGCCGGGCCGCTGGCGGGTGAACGGCACGATGCGGCTGGACGATTTCCGCCGTGAATTCCCGCCGCTCGGCGACGTGCCCGAAGTCGAAACGATGGGCGGACTGCTGGCGCATCTGCTGGGCGTGGTGCCCGAAGCCGGCCAGTCGGCGGCGTTTCGCGGCTTGAAGCTGACGGCGCACGTGGCCGACGAACGGCGCGTGCGTGAAGTGCTCGTGCAACAGGTGAAATGAAATGAACACTCGGGATGCTCAACTGGCTCGGTTTGGCGGGCTGTCTGGCGATGTCGTTCCTGCTTTCGGGCATGGAGGCGGGCGTGTTTGCGTTGAGCCGGTTGCGCGTGCGGCGGCTGGCGCGCGCGGGGCGGCCCTCGGCAAAATTGCTCCATGGTTTTCTCGAAAATCCCGAAAATTTTCTCTGGACGATCCTGGTTGGCAACACGCTGGCCAATTTTCTCGTCCTCGGCTGGGTCATCGCGAAATTGCACGAGCGGCTGGCGTGGCATCACGCCTGGATCGTCGTCATTTTCGCGGCGGCGGTGTTTTTGTTTTACGCGCTGTTTGATCTGCTGCCGAAAATGCTGTTTCGCGCCCATCCCAACCAACTGTGCCTCGCCGCCGCCAGCGTGTTCCGGGCCTTCCATTTTGTGCTCCGCCCGCTCGTCTGGCTGGTCCAGGCGGCGTCCACGGCCTTGTTGAGCTGGACGGGCGGGCGCGCGTTCACCGGGCGGCTGTTCGGCAACCGCGAGGAGATGCGCGCCGTCATGCAGGAATCCGCGCAGGCGCTCACGAGCGACGAGCGCGCCATGGTCAACCGCGTGCTCGACCTGCAAAATTTCACCGTCCGCCAGATTGCCACGCCGCTGGCGCAGATGGTGGCGGTCGAGGCGCAAACGCCGGTTCGCGACGTGCTGGCGCTGGCGCGCGAAAAGAAACTCTCGCGCCTGCCGGTCTGGGAAACGCGCGACGGCCGGCGCCGCATCGCCGGTTTGCTGGCGCTGGACGTGTTGTTGTTCCGCGATGACCTTGACCTGGAAAAATCCGCGTCGGCGTGCATGGCCCCGGCGCTTTTTGTGGACGAGGGGATGCGGCTGGAAATCGCGTTGCGCCTGATGCAACGCGCCGGTCACCGGCTGGCGATTGTGCTGGGGCGCGACCGCGGCGAAACCGGCATCGTGAGCCTGGAAGACATCTTGAAGGTGCTGTTCGGCGAGGTGAAACTGTAAAATGAAAATTACTAATTTCTAAATCCTAATGACTAACGAATTCCCAATGACAAAATCCCGAAACAATTTCGCGCGCTTTTGCTGTGTATCGTCATTGGGACTTGCTCATTCTTTAGTCATTAGGGCTTCGTCATTAGTCATTCAATTTCCATGAACTGGGACGCTGCCATTTTAATTGCGCTCAAGATTGTGGCGGTGCTTGTGCTCGTGCTGATGAACGGATTTTTCGTCGCCGCCGAGTTCGCGCTCGTGCGCGTCCGCGAAACGCAATTGGACGCGCTGGTGGCCCGGGGCCAGCGCCGCGCGAAGATGGCGCTGCACATCGTCCGCAACCTGAATTCCTATCTCAGCGCGACGCAACTCGGCATCACGATGGCCAGCCTCGGTCTGGGCTGGATTGGCCAGCCGGTGTTCACGACGCTGCTTGACGCCGCTCCTCATTCCGCTGGGGGTTGAATCCGGCGCGTGGCAGCATTCCATTTCCTTCGCCGTCGGTTTCAGCGCGCTGACGTTTCTGCACATCACGGCGGGCGAACTCGCGCCGAAATGGATGACGATTCAAAAACCGTTGCCGGTCGCATTGTGGGCGGCGCGCCCGCTGCGCTGGTTTTACCTCGCCTTTTATCCGTTCAACCGGCTGCTGAACCTCGCCGCGCGCGCGCTGTTACGGCAAATCGGAATCGAACCCGACGCGGAAATCAGCGGCGGGCAATCGGAGGAGGAATTGCGCCTCGCGCTCGCCTCGGTCCCGCAAAGCGGGATGACGTTCGGACGCAACATCGTGTTGAACGCGCTCGATTTGCGCCGGCGCGTCGCGCGCGAAGTCATGCGTCCGCGCCAAGAAATCATCGCCTTCGACACCAATGCGAGCCTTGCGGACTGTCTCGCCATTGCGGAAGAGACGCGCTACTCGCGCTTTCCATTGTGCGAGGGCGGCGATCTGGACCGGACGCGCGGCGTGATTCACATCAAGGACCTCTACGCGCTGCGGGACCGGGCGCGCACGGCGGCGGATTTGCTGCCGGCGGCGCACAAGCTGGTTTATGTGCCGGAAACCGGGCGGCTGGAAAAATTGCTCCAGTTGTTTCTCGAACGGAAGCTGCACGTTGCCATCGTCGTGGACGAATTCGGCGGCACGCTCGGCATCGCGACGCTCGAAAACGTGCTCGAAGAGCTTGTCGGCCAGATTCAGGACGAGTTCGACGAAGAAAAACCGGAGCTGACGCGCGTGAATGAAAATGTCTGGGAAGCGTCCGGCGCGCTGCCGTTGCACGAATTGGAAAAAATCGCCGGCGAAATCGGGCGCGGGGAGGGCGCGGCGACCGCGAGCGGCTGGATCACGCGCCGGCTCGGCGGCTTTCCCAAGGCCGGTGACACGCTGACCCTGGGCGCGTGCGAATTGCGCGTCGAAGCAACGGACGGCCCGCGCGTGGCGCGTTTCAAAATCACCCGGCGGAAGGAATTGGAAGACACGACCTTCACCACCCGGCGCCGCGAACCGCAAAAACCGCCGTGACCACGGCGATGCCGGCGTCCACCGCGGCCGCCGGCCAAAACCCCTTCAAAGCCGCGGCGCCCGCAAACAGCGCCAGCGCGCCCAGCCAGAGGCCGAGCGGATGGTAATCCGCCGAACTTTTCCCTTTCGGCCGTTTGTTGATCAACAAGGGCGTGACGAACGCCAGCATGAGCAGCGACACGGCCGCCCAACCGGGGAAATTCACCAACGGCGCGCCCTGCCAGGTGACCGGAAATTTTGTCGGTGTCCAAAACCAGTAATGGTTCACGCGCGACGCGAACGGATCGAGGGCGAAATCGAACAACATCACCAACGCTGCGGTGAACCCGATGACCCAAAAGCCGTAGGACTTGGTCTTTCGCCACGGTCGCATGATCAACCGCGCGACGCCGCGCGAATTCAAAATGGCAAAGACCCAGAGCAGCGGCACCGCCCACGGCAGGGTTTTGAAGAATTTCGGTCCCGCCTCCGGTCCGAACACAAAGGGGCCGAAGGGCATGTCGGTAACCCCGCCGAGCGCGTGCGCCGCGCCGCCAATGACCGCGATGATCAGCGCCGCCCACAAAACATTCTGCATCGGCAGCCGCCGCAACAGCGCGACGACCGTGCTGGCCGTTGCCAGCGAAAGCAGCAGCGCCTCCGGCCATTCCGGTTTGTCCGGCAGGTTGGCGGAGGTCCAAAGCATGACGAACGCAGCTGCGAAACACCCCGCCACGAGCGCCGTGAGCAGCCAATGAACCCAGACCGTCAATTTTTCACCGGAGAAGGGCGCGGGCCGGTTTTGAGACGATGTTGGCGGTTGCATTTTTGAAACGCTATGAATTTGCGGACGCCGGCGCACTCTCAAAATTGACGATGGCGAAGCGGCAATTTCATACCAACGACATGGGAAGCCGTCCCGCCAAGCGGGACGGCAGAGGCTCCCTTTCCGCCATGCTGCCGCGTGAACGCGGCGTTCCTTTCCAAGTTTGTGTTCGAGTTAGGCGGTGGTGCGAAGTTGCGCCTCCTGAAGCACGGAGGCTGGAATTGCCTTGTTTCATGGCAGCAAAACTGCTTTTTTGGGCCGCGTCATGACATTGGACGAAATCAAGGGCGAGATTAAAAACTGCGCGAGCCGGATGGACGCGTGTTACGGCGGCGTTGTTTTTGACGAGTGGGCGATTGTCTCGCTGGTGCAAAACAAGGCGCGCATCCTGATTTACATCGGCCCGCGCAACGATGATTTTCTCAAAAACTTTGCCCGGGACCTGGGCGCGTTGCGCGCGGAACTGGTCGCGGGACAATATGGCGCCGGCGATTTTGAATTTGCGCGGCACGGCATCGGCACGGGCTTCGAGTCGTTCCTGGTTTTGGGTGCGGGCGTCTATCTGATCTGCAACAACACGCACGAGTCCATGGACTCCATCACGAAAAATCCGCGCTGGCTGGAGGCGCAGGTGCCGTTCGCGGAACTGGCCGACAAGGTCCGCGCCCACCCGGTGATCCTCTCCGGCGACACGCAGCTCTTCAAGAAAAATTAGATCCGTAGCAGCCGGCGTGAGCCGGCTCAAAACGATTTCCGACAGGCCTGGAGTTTGAGCGAACTGACGTTCGCTGCCACATTATTCATCCGAGCAGGCCTTTCCAGAGAAAATATCCGTAGGCGGCGACCAGCACCGCGCCGATGAAACGCGGCAGCCGTCCAAAAAGGGCGATGAAGAAGAAATGCACCAGCGTCGCGCCGAGGAGGATGAACATCCCGATGTGAAAAGACGGCGGCAAGTCCATCGTGTGATACAGCGCGTAAATGCCGATGCACAGCGGGATGGACACGTGGGCATCGCCGACTTGCGAGGCATAGACTGTTTCGGGCTGTTTGCACCAGCCATAATAAAACGCCAGGATCGCGTTCGGCAGCACCATCAGCCAGCCGCTGAGCCAGCCGAGATATTTCACGCTGATGAAGCCGGTGTGAATGTTGGAAATCCAGGCCACCAGCCAGCCGGTGCTCACGTAAATCCCATACGCGCCGATGGCGAGCAGCGCCAGGTCGAACGGCAGCGTCCAGCTCAGGGATTTGCCCTGGCGCACGTTGTTTTTGAGCACGTCGAACACGTGAAAGCATTGCCAGAACAAAAACAACCCGACCAGAACCAGGCCGTCATTGAAAACGATCCGCCCCTTGCGGCCCATCGTCCAGACCACGCCCGTGAAGAACAAAACGGCGGTGAGCGTCAGCAACGACGAAAGCCGGTTCAATTCATGCGCCTTGCCGCCAGATTTGCTTTTTTTCTTTTGCGACGGCGAAATCTTCATTCCCCAAATAATCGCCGGGAGGCCGAGCACGAGCGTCATGTTGGTGACGTTGTTGACGAGCGAGTTGACCATCACGTCCGCGCCGGAGCCGGCGTTGCGGCCGAGGATGAAGGCGAAGATGAGGTTGCCCATGCCGGTGCAATACGGCATGACGAGCGTGCCGAGCACCGTGCCTTCGAAGCCCTTGGCGCTCAAAACTTCCAGCCGCCAGAGCATCAGGAGCGACGCGACGACGAACAGCGCCAGGAACAGCCACGGCGCATAAGGGCCTTTGGCTTCAATCCAATGGATGAACGGGTTGAGCACAGGCGGGAGATTATCGGAAAGTTTTTCGGGCGCGACATTGAAGTTTCGAAGAGACACGAATTTCACGGATTAACACGGATCTTTTGTCGCGGAGCGACGATGGAAATTAGCCCGGCACGCCGTGCCGGGTTGGTGGTTCCAAAATGAAAGCGTCCTGAAGGGACGTTGGAATCCGGTATCCTTTCAGGACGCATGGTTTCGTGCGACACATGACCAGCCACTTCGTAGCTGGCTAATTTCCGGTGGTCGCTTCGCGACGGTGGCATGGTGCGCCGGTTCGTCCCGGTGAAGGCGGCAGCGCAGCACCATGGAAAGGTGCGGGCGCGAGGCGAAAAGACAGTGAGCAGTCTCAATAAACCAAGTTCGCACCAAAATCTGGAATCTTGCCAGCTTTCACTTCCTGACTCCAATCATCAAGCTTGCCGTAATCCATCGTCCAGAACTTGCGGCAAAGTTCAAAATATTGGAGCACCGTATCTCGCTCTCCTTTCTCAAGTAAATCTTTTGCCAAACTCATGTTCGGACCAAAACTATTCATTTGAGGAGAACCCTTGCTTTTGCCGGCAGCGAGTAAGAATTGCTTTGCGTCCTCAATCCGCCCTTCACTAACCGCAATTCGTCCGAGGACCAGATTGCCGTCTTGAATGGCGTTGCCGTAATTCCAATCGCCGGCGTATTTCGGAGCGAGTTGAAGCAATTCAGTGGCATACTTGCGGGCATCTTCGATCTTTCCGGCGATGAAACTCTCCTTGGCCGCATTATCCAGCGCATAGAATCTGTTCAGTTGGTCATGTGCCGCGTCTAAAGCAGTGTCTGCTGCATTCAACCGGTCTTGCGACGTGCGTGGGTGAATTTTGGCGACCTGAAGCATCACCAAAAATGGGGCGGCGAAAAGCAGCGCACACAATAAGCCGTTAAGGCAGACTCCGGCCAAAGCAACTCCAAATATGCCCTTTTGTTCTCTTCGTTTGATTTGTGCTAGTGCAATGATTCCAAGTGCGAGACCCAATAAAATTAACGACAATGGGAGTATCCCAATCACCCCAAGCGTTGCGAGCCGGGTGTGACCGTGGGTTTCCACAAACAAGAATAAAAGTATGTAGGAACAAACCAAGAGAAATGGAGCGAGCAGACTGAATAAGGCGGCCAATTTGGTGAAACGTCCTTTTGGTCGAGGAGAAGACTGTTCCCCCGCAATAGGTGTTGGTGAATCGTTCATGGCAGATATTTCGGTTACTGCTTTGGTTTTATGTCAATGAGTCAAAAGACCGTCAACGCTTTTTCAATCCTCGCCATCGCCTTTTCCTTCCCCAACACTTCGAGCAAGTGATACAGGCTCGGGCCAGCGGGTTTGCCGGTGACCGCCAGTCGGCAGGGATGCACCAGCACGCCGGCTTTCACACCCAGCGCCTTGGCGGTTTCCTTTAGCGTGGCTTCGAGCGTTGCGGCGTCGAACTTCGGCGCGGCGGCAAAGGCGTCGCGCAATTTTTCCAAGCGCGGTTTGTTTTCGGGAACAAAATCCTTCTTCGCGGCCTCGGCGTCGTATTCAATCTTGTCGGTGAAATAAAATCCGGCGTATCCGGGCAGTTCGCTGAACATCTTGAACTTGCCTTTGCATGTGTCGAGCGCGGCCTTGACGTAGGGCAGGGGAAATGAATTCGTGTTGATGCCCGCTTTGGCGAAGGCGTGGACGGCCAGTTCGTAAAACCGGTCGTCGCCGAGCTCGCGGGCGTATTCGCCCTGAAGCCAGAGCAGTTTCTCGAAATCGAACTTCGCGTTGTGCCGCAGGATTTGCGGCAGGTCGAAACGTTCGATGACTTCGTCGCGCGACAGCTTTTCACGGTTATCCTTGGGCGACCAGCCGAGCAGGCACAGATAATTCACCACGGCTTCGGGCAGGAAACCTTCGTCGAGATAAGTTGCGAGGGATGCGCCCTTGTCGCGTTTGCTCATCTTGGAGCCGTCACCGTTCAGGATGAGCGGGATGTGCGCGTAGTGCGGCGGCTTCACCCCGAACGCCCGGAAGAGCGCGATGTGCTTGGAGGTGTTGCTCAAATGGTCTTCGCCGCGAATGACGTGCGTGATGTCCATCTCCAGATCGTCAATCACGTTCACGAGATGAAACACCGGCTGGCCGTCCGAGCGCTGAATCACGAAATCAGGATCCGCCTCCTCGCGGTCGGTCAATTTGCGGACAACATCGCCGACGACGAGGTCGTGAATCGTGACCGGCTCGCGGGTCATTTTGAATTTGACCGCGCCTTCGTGTTCGTAAGCAAGGCCGTGCGACAGCAGCGCCTCGACGCGGCGCTGATAAGTTTCCTTCCGCTGGCTTTGGAAATACGGGCCACGGTCGCCGTGGGACGGGCCGGTGGCGTCGCCGGTCAGCGGTCCTTCGTCCCAGTCGAGGCCGAGCCAGCGCAGGCCGTTGAGGATGACGTCCACGGCCTCCTGCGAATTGCGCGCGGCGTCGGTGTCTTCGATGCGGAGGATGAACGCGCCGCCGGTGTGGCGGGCGTAAAGCCAGTTGAAGAGCGCGGTGCGCGCGCCGCCGATGTGCAGGAAGCCGGTTGGTGACGGGGCGAAGCGGACGCGGGGTTTCATGGATACGCTTGTTTTAACCGCAGATTACGCGGATTGACGCGGATGAAAACAAAAAAGGCACCCCGGTTCCCGGAGTGCCTTTGGGTAAAGCGTGATGAACTAGCCGCCGAGGATGGCTTCTTTCGCGGCTTTGGCGACGCGGAATTTGACGACGCGTTTGGCCGGAATCTGGATGGTTTCGCCGGTCTTGGGATTGCGGCCGAGGCGCGCGGCGCGGTTGCGGAGCACGAGCTTGCCAATGCCCGGCAGCGTGAAGGTGTCCTTCGCGTGCTTGTAGGCGAGCTGGGCGATGTGGTCGAGAATTTCCGTCGCCTGCTTCTTGGAGAGTTCAGCCTTTTCAGCAATCGCGGCGGCGAGTTGGGCTTTCGAGATAGCTTTTGCCATAATATCGGTGTCCTTCCTGTTGTGTTGTTTGTTTTGTTCTTTTGGTTAAACAGTCGTGTGACTCGGCGTGAATTAAGGGTTTTTGCGCGCGGCGCGCAAGCAAAAAAACCAAAAAAATCGCAGGCGCCCTTTTGGCCCGGCGAGCGCCGGACTTGACTTCGCGGGGCAATTTCACACCATCCTCGCGTGGCGCTCTTCACGATCCAAAACGAGTTCCGCTACGAAATCGCCCGCAAAATTTTTGAGGGCGGCATGGGCATCGTCTATGAGGCGGAACAGCACGGCGCGCGGGATTTCGTCAAGCGCGTCGCGATCAAGGTCATCCGCCCCAGCTTCGCCAGCCAGAAGATGTTCATCGAGAATTTCATCGGCGAGGCCAAGCTCGTCGCCGATTTGATCCACACCAACATTGTCCAGACCTACCATCTGGGCGAAAACAACGGCGTTTGTTTCATCTGCATGGAATTGATCCGCGGCGCCAATCTGGAGCAGTTCAGCCAGCAACTGGCCGACAAACGCCGGAAGCTGCCGAAGGAACTGGCCGTGTTCATCACCAGCCGCATTGCGCGCGGGCTGGCCTACGCGCACGCCAAAACCGACAAGAACGGCCGGCCGCTCGGCATCGTTCACCGCGACGTGAGTTTCAAAAACATCATGATCGCCTTTGAAGGCGACGTGAAGCTCACTGATTTTGGCATCGCCAAGGCGCGCGGCTTTTTGACCGACCAGGAGGGCGAGGTGGTCGCGGGCAAGGCCGATTACATGAGTCCCGAACAGGCGGATTTTCAAGTGACCGACAAACGTTCCGACCTTTTTTCCGCCGGCGTCGTGCTGGCGCATTTGTTGCTTGGCCGGAATTTGTTCAAGGGTGAGACGCCCGAGGAATCGCGCCAGCGCATCCTGAACCAGCCGATCCCCGATTTCCGCGCCCTGGACTCGCGCATTGACGACCCGCTCAACGACCTTTTGCATCATTGCCTCGCGCGCGACCTGTCCCGCCGCTATGCCACGGCCGATGAATTGATGTATGACCTCGAATACTACATCTATCGCGGCGGTTACGGCCCGACAAACGAGACGCTCGGCAAGTTCATCCGCGAACTCTTCGGGCACAACGAACCGCCCGCCGCCAAGGCGTTCAATTCCCGTGGCAGCACCCAGATCCTTGAACATACGGCCCGGCTACGGCGCACCAAAAAGTGACTTCCATGAAACGCGCCGCCGCCCAGGTCGTGAAACTTGGGCTTGTCCAAACCGCCTGCTCCCCGAATCCCGGCGCGAACCTCAAGAAAACCCTCGCCCTGGTGGAACGCGCGGCCCAAAGTGGCGCGCAAATCATCTGCACCCAGGAACTCTTCCGCTCCCGGTATTTTTGCCAGAGCGAAGACTTCGAAAATTTCAAACTCGCCGAAAACATTCCCGGCCCCAGCACCGACGCTTTTTGCAAACTCGCCAAAAAGCACCGGGTGGTCGTCATCGCGTCGCTCTTTGAAAAACGCGCCGCCGGGGTTTATCACAACACCGCCGCCGTCATTGACGCCGACGGTTCGCTGCTCGGCATCTACCGCAAGATGCACATTCCCGACGACCCGCTTTACTACGAAAAATTTTATTTCACGCCCGGCGACCTTGGCTTCAAGGCGTGGCCGACCTGCCACGGCAAAATCGGCGTGCTGATTTGCTGGGACCAATGGTATCCCGAGGCGGCGCGGCTGACCGCGTTGCAGGGCGCGCAAATCCTTTTTTACCCGACCGCCATCGGCTGGCATCCCGGCGAAAAGAAAAAATGCGGTGAACGCCAGCACGACTCATGGGAAACCATCCAGCGCAGCCATGCCGTGGCCAACGGCTGTTACGTCGCCGTGGTCAACCGCATCGGGCACGAAGTCCTCGACGGCGTGAAAGGTGACGGCATTGAATTTTGGGGCCAAAGTTTTGTCGCTGGAACTTCTGGTGAAATCCTCGCCAAAGCCTCGACAAAGAAAGAGGAAATTTTGATCGTGCCGGTTGACCTTGCTGCCGTGGACACGACGCGCACGCACTGGCCGTTCCTGCGCGACCGCCGGATTGATGCCTACGGTGGCCTTACCAAACGCTTGATTGACTAACGCGGCTCCAAAACCTCTCGCCTGGATCACCGGCGCCAACGGGCTGATTGGGAATTATCTTGTCCAGACTGCGCCGCGATTTGCTGCAAGCTGGCGCATTATTGGCATAGTCAGGGACGGTAATATGCCGTTCCTCCCTCACGCTGGGAGGGACGCCGTGTCGGCGTCCCCAATTCCTTCGGGGAAAATTCACTGTCTTGACCTTACCGATTTCGATGCCGTCCGCCGCGCGTTCCAAAGTGATTCGCCACAACTGATCATTCATTGCGCGGCCATCAGCACCATCGCCGGGGCGCAGGCGAATCTGGCGCTCGCACGGCGGGTGAACGTTGAAGTCACAAAATTGCTCGCGGAACTGGCGGCGGAGATTCAGTTCATTTTTTTCTCCACGGATTTGGTTTTCGACGGGCGCAAGGGGAATTACCTTGAGACCGGCGCGACCCATCCGCTTCACATTTACGGCGAAACCAAACTTGCCGCCGAGGAAATCGTTTTGAAAAATCCGCGTCATCTGGTCGTGCGCACGTCGCTCAATGCCGGCGATTCGCGCGCGGGCAACCGCAGCTTCAACGAGCAGATGCGGCTGGCGTTGCAGGCGGGGCAGGGGATGACGCTGTTCACGGACGAATTTCGCTGTCCCATTCCGGCGGTTGAAACGGCACGCGCGGTCTGGGAATTGGCGAATAAAAGTTGCGCCGGGCTTTTTCATGTCGCGGGCGCGGAAAAACTTTCGCGCTGGCAGATCGGCCAGTTGCTCGTCAAACGCCGGCCGGAACTGGCGGGAAAAATTACAGCGGGTTCAACCAGGGATTTTCCCGGGCCGCCGCGCGCGCTGGACACCTCGTTGGACATTTCCAAGGTCCAAAAGGTTTTGTCCGTGCCGCTGCCGGGCTTGACCGGCTGGCTGGCGGCGAATCGCAATGAGCCGTTTTGAACAACCAAGGAACGAAGCAACGAAGAAATCTTTGTTCCTTGGTTGCTTTGTTGTTAATTCCGTTCCGTGAATTTGCCGAAAAATCAATCGTATCGCGGCCGGCTGGCGCCATCGCCGACGGGACTGTTGCATCTCGGCCATGCGCGGACGTTCTGGACGGCGCAGGAACGCGCGCGAGCAAAGGGCGGCACGTTGATTTTGCGGAACGAAGACATTGACTCCACGCGTTTCAAACTGGAATTCGTTTCGCAAATGATTGAAGACCTGCGCTGGTTCGGTTTTGAATGGCAGGAAGGACCGGATTGTCCCGACAAGTCGGGATTGGGCCCTTACAATCAAAGTGAACGTTTTCACCTTTACCGCGCCGCGCTGGAAAAACTCCGGGCCGGCGGATTCATTTATCCCTGCACCTGTTCGCGCAAGGACATCCGCGATGCCGCCAGCGCGCCGAACGCCGGCGATGACGAAGTGATTTACCCGGGAACCTGCCGACCAAAAAGTGTCGGGTGTCGGGTGTCGGGTGACGTGAATGCCGCCCTCGCCGCCTCGTCACCCGCCACCCGTCACCCGTCACGTCCGGCGAATTGGCGATTCCGCGTTCCTGATGGCGAGACCGTTTCCTTCACCGATGGAAATTTTGGAGGGCAAAGGTTCGTCGCCGGAAAAGATTTTGGCGACTTTGTGGTGTGGCGGCACGACGATGTTCCGGCGTATCAACTCGCCTGCGTGGTGGATGACGGGGCGATGCAGATCACCGAAGTCGTGCGCGGGGCGGATTTGCTGGTGAGCACGGCGCGGCAGTTGTTGCTTTACCGCGCGTTGCAATTGACGCCGCCGGATTTTTTTCACTGCGCATTGATGCTGGATGAAAAGGGCCGACGACTGGCCAAACGGCACGATGCCCTGAGTTTGCGCGCACTGCGCGGGCAGGGGAAAACGCCGGAAAGATTGCGGCAGGATTGGGCACAATAAGTTGTTGTGAAGGACATGGCGTGATTTTTGGCGAATTTTAGCCAAAAAATGGCTTGTGAAATTTTTCACGATGGGCAAAACTTCCCGGCTTCAGACGCAACGTCGAATAGACGGGAGTTGTGCCGTCTGAAGCGGTTTTTTTTGAATCCAATGCGGCTGATAAAAGTCATTTTTGCCTGCGGTTTGCTGGCGACAGCAATGGCGGCGGGTTTGAAGGCGCAGACGCCGGCCCCCGCCATTCCATCGGCGCCAACTGCCATCGCGCCGGCGAACGCGGCACCCGCGCCGGCTGCGGCAGAAGCGGCGGTGGAAGTCGTTCCACCGGCCGCGCAGGTGCTGTTCACGGTTCTCGGATTGCCGGTGACGAATTCAATGGTTTGCACCTGGATTGTGGCGGCGGTTATTTTGTTGATCGTTCGCGTGACCACGTGGAAAAAAATCAGGGAGGTTCCGTCGGGTATGCAGAATGTCATGGAGGCGCTCGTCGAGGGGTGGGAAGGTTTGATCGGTGACATTTTGGATCCGCGGGTCGCGCGCTGGGTTTTTCCGTTTGCGACGACGTTTTTCATTTTCATCGTCATGTCGAATCTGGTGGATTTGATTCCGGGCGTCGGCAGCATCGGTTTTGGAACACCGGACAAAAACAGTTCGCTGCCGTTTGCCATCGAGCACGTTGCGAAGCCGTTTTTCCGCCCCCCGACGACCGATGCGAACCTCACGGTGGCGATGGCGGGAATCTTTCTGGTGATGAGTCTTTTTTGGGCGGTGCGTTACAACGGTGTTTTGGGGCTGGTCAAACACATTTTCGGCGTGAAAATGGACACAAACAAATGGGCGTATCCCCTGTTTTTGCTTTTGTTCATTTTCATCGGCGCGATGGAATTGCTTTCGGTTACTTTCGCGCGGCCAGTGGCGCTGGCGATGCGCCTTTACGGCAACATTTTTGCCGGCGAAAGCATTTTGGACATGATTTTTCACAATCATTTGCCGCTGGCCCTGGTTCTTTCGCCGATCATGTATATTTACGAAACATTTGTCTGCGTGGTGCAGGCGTTTGTGTTTGCGATGCTGGTCGTGGCGTTCGTCGGCACGCTTTGCACGCATGTGGATGAGGAACACGGGCACTGATTTTAAACATTTGTTCCGGCAGCGGATGCCGGAGCGACAACCAAACCAACAGAAAGAAAAGTTATGATGCTAGCAGAAACGGCCGGCAACCTGTCCGGCAACATACATATCGGTCTCGCCTTTGGCGGCGCGGCCATCGGCATCGGCATCGCCACGGCGGGC
>CAWDKS010000006.1:0-60888 GCA_963802965.1 uncultured Verrucomicrobiae bacterium | reverse complement strand
GGCCACAACCCATGACACTATGAAGAAGCTCGTTTTTACTTTGTCAGTCACGATGCTGGCGGTGCGGTCACCTGCTAGCCTATCGGATCCGGCGATATTGGGGACACCGTCAATCGTTGGGACCAACGTCTTAATTTCATACTCAGGCTCGCCGGCAGGCACTTATATTTTTCAAGGTTCAACCAATCTAGCCAGCACAAATTGGGTCAATATCAGCACCAATCGCCTAAGCATAGTAGCAAAAGGTATTCTGACGGATACAAATGCCGCCGTCTTATATCCCACGCGTTTCTATCGTGCCCAGTCACAATAAGCGATGACCATGTGGCCTAACACCGCGCTGGAGCCCCTATGAGGGTTGTCAAGTTGGTGTGAGGTTAATGTATTAAGTTTTCATCCGTGTGGACCGGCGAGCCGCAGCGGAGCGGAGGTGAGTCCGGCGCGCGAGCGGTTGAGCCCGAATAAAACGATGACGGTATTTTTGTGGTGTGAGAGCAAGGGAGTTCCTGACTTAAACGCATTGGTCCTGGCAGGGCCGGCTTCACAATGAGTGCACGGGGAAGATGCCCCCGCACCAGCTCCTATTCGAGCAGACCCACAGGGGGTCGCCCCAGATGTATTTCTCAACGGGAAGCCGCCGGGGGCACGCGCCCCATCTAACAGCCGGACGCACCGCAGTGGTCCAACTCCAGCGCCGGGCAGCGTGCCACCCTGCGGCCAAATCGCTTTTGTCAGGTCCCGGTTCAAAGTGTAGAGGTCGTGGGTTAAGGGTTAATAGTTGAGCAGGCCCAATTCGGCGAGACTGGCCCGGCCGGTGCGCCAGCGCCAGAGGTCCACGGCCAGTTGCCGGGCCAAAGCCACGACGGTCTTTTTGCGCAAGGCGGTGCCTGCCGTCATTCGGGCGATGAGTTTGCGGCGGGCGTGCCACAACGGTTGATAACGCAACAGCCGCCAGACGGTTTCGACCAGCAGCACCCGCACATGCTTGTTGCCGTGCCGGTCAATGCTGCCCTGCCGCTGGTTGGGGCCGCTGCTGTGTTCACTGGGACAACAGCCGGTGTAGCTGCCCGGCGCTTTACGATGCGGGAAGCGATTCCAATCGCACACTTCCCCATCGAGCAAGGACAGAGTCAGCCGGCCCAGTCCCTTGGGCAGCCTGGCTTCGGTCACCCAGGCTTCGATCTGCTGGTGGAGGTGTGCCAACCGGGCTTTGGCCGAGACGATCTGTTGGCGCAGCGGTTCCAAGTGCTGGCGCAGGAACGCGGACAGTTCGGGCAGCAATCGTTTCCACTTGCGCGGCCCGGCCCAACCCGAGGGCAGGGTTTGCAGTTCATGTTCCAGCCGCAGGGCGCGTCCGTGGTTTTCCAGTTGCCGCACCTGCTTGCTCCAGAACTGCCGCTGCCGACCCAGTTCACGGCGTTGTTGTTCGGCGACGGTGGGCACGCGGATGACGGGCAGTTCGTCCTTTTGGCCGTCGAGATAGCGAGACAGACGCAGGCAGAGCTGACGGGAATCCAGCCGGTCGTTCTTGCGCCGGCGTTGGGGATGCAGGCGCACCGGACTGATGACCAGGCTCTGGGCGCCGGCTTTGACCAGTTCATAATGCAGGGTGTAACCGAAGCCACAGCTTTCATAGACGGTCCAGACGGTGTGACCGGCCTGAACCTTTTCCCGCACCCAAGCCACCAGCCGGGCAACGCTGAAGCTCATGGCGGGCTTGGGATGTTGCTGGTCGCTCTGGACGGTGACGGTGATCTGTTGCAGGTCCACGTCCAGTCCGAGCTTGAGCATGGGTTTCAATGAGGGATTGCCTTGCGGCGGGTTTTGTGGTGTGGTGTTCATGTCATGATGGGATTGATGGTTGGTTTTAGTCATACACCGATGCGTGTGCCCGTTTTGCACGCGCTCGTCAACCCATCATGGCATCTAACGCCGACTGTTCCTGCCGATTCGCAGTAGGGCGTTCATCGGATACCTCCAGTGCCGGCCACGTCACGCACGTCGGCGTGGCTCAGCTTTGGATCGTTAGGCCACTATGCCAACTAATTCCACCAACGGCGTTCCTGCGCAGGATGTGCTCATCAGCTTTTTGATGTTTGCCGTGACTGTTGGCGGCATTGCCTATGTGATTATTCGCGGTCGCGCCGAGACAAGTGTGAGCGAGGACTTCATTATCGCAGTCGTTTTTCTTGTCGCGCCATTTATTGGAGCTGGTAGCTCGTTCAGATTAGCTAGGTCGCGAGACCGTTCTACGAAGATTATCGGCTGGCTTTTGGTGGTTATGTTCGCGCTATTCTTTTTTCAGGCTGCCATGATTGATTGGGGGCAATATCGAAATTGTCAGTGGATTTTGAGCAGATGAAGCCGTGGCCTAACACCGCGCTGGAGCCCCTATGAGGGTTGTCAAGTTGGTGTGAGGTTAATGTATTAAGTTTTCATCCGTGTGGACCGGCGAGCCGCAGCGGAGCGGAGGTGAGTCCGGCGCGCGAGCGGTTGCGCCCGAATAAAACGATGACGGTATTTTTGTGGTGTGAGAGCAAGGGAGTTCCTGACTTAAACGCATTGGTCCTGGCAGGGCCGGCTTCACAATGAGTGCACGGGGAAGATGCCCCCGCACCAGCTCCTATTCGAGCAGACCCACAGGGGGTCGCCCCAGATGTATTTCTCAACGGGAAGCCGCCGGGGGCACGCGCCCCATCTAACAGCCGGACGCACCGCAGCGGTCCAACTCCAGCGCCGGGCAGCGTGCCACCCTGCGGCCAAATCGCTTTTGTCAGGTCCCGGTTCAAAGTGTAGAGGTCGTGGGTTAAGGGTTAATAGTTGAGCAGGCCCAATTCGGCGAGACTGGCCCGGCCGGTGCGCCAGCGCCAGAGGTCCACGGCCAGTTGCCGGGCCAAAGCCACGACGGTCTTTTTGCGCAAGGCGGTGCCTGCCGTCATTCGGGCGATGAGTTTGCGGCGGGCGTGCCACAACGGTTGATAACGCAACAGCCGCCAGACGGTTTCGACCAGCAGCACCCGCACATGCTTGTTGCCGTGCCGGTCAATGCTGCCCTGCCGCTGGTTGGGGCCGCTGCTGTGTTCACTGGGACAACAGCCGGTGTAGCTGCCCGGCGCTTTACGATGCTGGAAGCGACCCCAATCGCACACTTCCCCATCGAGCAAGGACAGAGTCAGCCGGCCCAGTCCCTTGGGCAGCCTGGCTTCGGTCACCCAGGCTTCGATCTGCTGGTGGAGGTGTGCCAACCGGGCTTTGGCCGAGACGATCTGTTGGCGCAGCGGTTCCAAGTGCTGGCGCAGGAACGCGGACAGTTCGGGCAGCAATCGTTTCCACTTGCGCGGCCCGGCCCAACCCGAGGGCAGGGTTTGCAGTTCATGTTCCAGCCGCAGGGCGCGTCCGTGGTTTTCCAGTTGCCGCACCTGCTTGCTCCAGAACTGCCGCTGCCGACCCAGTTCACGGCGTTGTTGTTCGGCGACGGTGGGCACGCGGATGACGGGCAGTTCGTCCTTTTGGCCGTCGAGATAGCGAGACAGACGCAGGCAGAGCTGACGGGAATCCAGCCGGTCGTTCTTGCGCCGGCGTTGGGGATGCAGGCGCACCGGACTGATGACCAGGCTCTGGGCGCCGGCTTTGACCAGTTCATAATGCAGGGTGTAACCGAAGCCACAGCTTTCATAGACGGTCCAGACGGTGTGACCGGCCTGAACCTTTTCCCGCACCCAAGCCACCAGCCGGGCAACGCTGAAGCTCATGGCGGGCTTGGGATGTTGCTGGTCGCTCTGGACGGTGACGGTGATCTGTTGCAGGTCCACGTCCAGTCCGAGCTTGAGCATGGGTTTCAATGAGGGATTGCCTTGCGGCGGGTTTTGTGGTGTGGTGTTCATGTCATGATGGGATTGATGGTTGGTTTTAGTCATACACCGATGCGTGTGCCCGTTTTGCACGCGCTCGTCAACCCATCATGGCATCTAACGGCCACTACGCCTTCAGTTTTATGATTGGTTGTTTGCATTTTGTTTATTCATTGGTTGCGCCGAGCCGTTGGTGGTTTCGCCGTGGCCGTGGCTCAGCTTTGGATCGTTAGGCGTATGAAGCGAGTGCTAAGATTTACGTTGGCTTTTCTTTGGCTCACGGTTGGATATTGGATATTCAGCTTCGTGTTGCAGTTCGCTCTCATGCTCCTGCCATTTACCGGCAGCGGCAGTATTTCCACATCCACGTCCAATGGCGTTCACACCGTTGATTTTTATGGCGGGCCGGGAGATGCGGTGTTGGTGCTTGTGACGGAGAGTGGTGACCACGAGGTCACATTTCCAGATTCCCATCCAGGCAGTTCCAGTTCCAGCACTTCGATGGCTTGGGACAATGGCTATTTGCAACTTATTCTGATTGTCTTGTTCGCGCTCGTTTCGCTGCCGATTCTATCTCGACTCTTGCGACATACGCCTCATGAGAAACATGGCCGAATTGAGAAGGCCAATTTTATTGAGGATTTGAGATGATTGGTTTGGGCGGGTCAGACGTGATGAAAACACAAATAGGCCGACATGGACTTGTGCAAAAATTTCCACGCGGCCGGAAAACGATTTGAGTTGTGGAACCGGAGCGGGCTGCGAAGTCAAAAGTCCAATGAACAGTCTCATGATCGGGGTCGTCGTCGCGCCTTACGGTCGCCACGCGCCACCAGTGACTGGGACGGCGTTCGCAGGGCCAAGCTCTTAAACGGGTTCGCATGGAACACCAGTGGCAGGCCGGCCTACAGCTTCCCTTCCGGTTCGGTGCCGAGCTTGCATGGGAGCGACGTTGGTGCCAAGCTCAAATGTTTCTTAGGTCATGGGTTTCCGCCGCAGAGGCGGGAGTGGAAAGCTCTTAAATAGCTGGAAACGTGAAATGTTGATATTCAAAGACTTATGAATTTCCAGCTATTTGTGTCATTGCCCCGCCTCGGAGGCGGTTGGTGTGCTAACACCGCGCTGGAGACAACGCCGACTGCCCCTTGAGTTTATGGATGGTTTGGGTTATACAAGGATTATCGAGCTTGCGGAGCCACCCGCCGGTCGGCGTGGCTCAGCTTTGGATCGTTAGGCCACCTCGCACATGAACAAATCAGCACCTTTCCCTCGTAAAGGCCAGATTTGGGAGGTCATTGACGGCTGCGACGCGCAGATTCAGTATCTTTTCACAGCGCCCATCACCTTCAGCGGTTCTGGCAGACTTGCCGCTGGCGAGCGAGTTTGTGTTATGACCGAGACCACCGATCCACAGCCAGTGGTTGTGAGTTTTCTGCCAGTCCGCTATGATGAGTTGCATGACAGTCTTGTTCCCCCTGACATACGCGATACACCTCGCTACAAGAAGTATATGCTCTCGGTGAAGACAGGATATTTTTATGAGCATTTCAGATTTATCGAGGATGATGCCCAACCCCGCGCTGGAGCCATTTGTGTAAAATTTTGGGGGATCTTACCGGATCACATCCCCTCACCCCACCCCTCTCCCCGCTCGGGCGGGGAGAGGGAGTCGGTGGGCAATGTCAAGTTGCGCCCGGTTGAGGGTTGATGGATGGCCGGGTGCATCTTGGAAGTTCCCCCGATTTTCAAACGCCGCGGAGTCGGAACGCTGCGTTTAGAGCCTGTGTGAAAAACTGTAGGAGCCGACCCGTCCTCCGTAGCAATACTGCGGAGGGTGGACGTGAGGAGGCTCGCTCCTTGCCGGAAATCGGTGGTTTCTGAAGAAGTTTGAGACTCGTAACCTCGTCTCCTACTGAAGATTGGTGTTTTTCACACAGGCTCTGAACGCGGCAGGCTCATCAATTCTCATATATTAGAGACTCGTCACCTCGTCTCCTACGGTGCTTGAGTATCCCTGCCGTCCCGCTTGGCGGGACGGCGTTCCGGAGGAACATCGTATGGCCGTGTCTCCCGTCTTTGCTCTTGCCGAGCCACGCCGGGGCAGGCAGCTTTGGGGCGTCCGGCCACTTATGGTCAATAGCTCGTCTTTTACCAAGCGCTTGTCCTGGCGTCTGCTTATCAGCCTGGCATGCGTCAGCCTTTGCCCGGCGGTCGTCTACTGTTCTGCTGCACCCAAAGGCTCAGCCCAGCCAACGATACACACCTGGGAAACTTATGAAATCGTTCTCAAGTCCCAGCAGTCCTACACCAATGCTTACATGGATGTGGAAGCATGGGCCCGGCTCAAAGGGCCGAATTTTAACAAAAAGGTCTGGGGTTTCTGGGATGGCGACAACACATTCAAGATCCGCATGATGGCCACCGAGCCGGGCAAGTGGACGTATAAGACCGGGGCCAGCGACCCAGCGGGGAAGGCCTTGACGGACACGGGTCTGACCGGAAAAACAGGAACCTTTACCGCGATTGAGTGGACCGAAGCAGAAAAACAGGCAAACCCAAACCGCCGGGGCACGATTCGGGCAACGCCCAACGGCCGGGCCTGGCAGTACGCTGATGGGACACCCTTTTACCTGCTGGCTGACACGTGGTGGGCCTCATCTACTTACCGATACCCGTTCAAGAATGCAAACGTTGCGCCAAATTATTTGCCGTCGGAAACCAACTGGAGTTTTGAAGGCGGAATTCAATGGCTGAAGAAGAACGGTTTTAACTCTGTGGGCATCATTTCCGCCCATCCCAATTGGAACGATGACGGATATCCGTTGGTGGTAAAGGATGACGCCGGCGTTATACTGCGCGCAGGCAAAGAAGAGAGCGGCACCAAAACATGCCGGGACATGCATGACGAAAACGGCAACAGGCCATTTTTCTTTCCGGGGGCAAGCCGTGGCAGGACGGATGTCTGCGCCGACTTTGACAGGATTAATCCGGCATATTTCAAGAATCTCGACAAAAAGATGGAATACCTTCGGGACAACGGCTTCGTTCCTTATTTCGAATCGGTCCGGCGCGACCATGGTCAAGCCTGGAAGGCCTATTACAAATGGCCTGACTCCTTCGCCAGGTATTTAAATTACCTTCAAGCCCGTTATGGCACCTGTAACATGATTTTCAGCCTGGTTCACTACGATTGGAGCGGAGATTCCATCCCCGCCCCGGAGTGGCTGGCAGCCATGAATTACTGGGACAAAAAATACGGTCCGATGCCATTCGGTCAGCCCACCACAACCATGGGAGCAGCCTCCACACTTACCGTCTTCGGTTCTGCCGATAAATATCCGTGGCTGCAGGCCTATTCCGTCGGAAACGGCCCCAAAGACCATGGCATGGAGCTTAACCTGGCTGCCGAGTTTGCGGCTGATCCGCCGGTGCCTTGTTTTTGCAACGAACCTTACTACATTAACTTTCCCGCCGGCAATAACGCCTGCGGCGGCGAGATACCTCCGGCCAATTCTTACCGTGACAACTACCTTGCCCGCTCACATGCCTATGGACTATTGCTGAACGGCGGCCTGGCCGGCCATATTGTCGGAACCGGCAGCCGCTGGGGAAATACCGTCGGCGAACCTGAAGACAAGGGCAATCCCTTTCCTTGGGACACATTGCAGTATCCTTTTATGCTTCAGGCGCAATTTCTGAGGGATTTCATTTTATCTGAAGGGTTGAAATACCGGGAGCTGCAGCTTGCCAGTGACAGCCTCCCCAAACGCAAGGCTCCTGGCTCGGCTGATTCAAGCCTCGAGGGCTGGGCGCACATGATGCGCACTCCCGACAAAAAACTGGTGTTTCTCTACTGCGAAGCGAAGGCGGGGCGACAGGAAATTATTGATATGCCACCGAACACGGCATACCAAGCCCAGTGGTTCAATCCAAGAACCGGCGAATGGACTCCGGCAGGAAGCGCCGGCAAACTGCGGTCGGACAGCGTCGGGATAATTCACATGCCGCCGTATCCCGGCAACCTCGAAACGGCAGACACCAATGACTGGGCAATCAAGCTCAAAGCGGATTGAAATACCGATAGCTGCTTGAGCTGCGGGATGCGGGCTTGCGTTTCGTAGTTTGGAACCGTAGTTGTTGCCAGGGCATGGTGGCGTGTGTTTTTCATATACAGGAGTTGTCGCCTGACGCGACCTCCAACCCAACTCATGCCTTCTTTTTCGTCAGACGGGCACAGGTTTATGACGCCCACACCCGTTGCTGTTTGGTTGGGTAGTGTCTTAATTTGCGAGTGGCAGGGATGCCGCGCTGCGGCGTCCCCGTCCGCGTGCAGCGGGCGGAACCACTTGGGCTGCTTCCCTTTGCGCCGCTCTACGCGGCGCGGTCATCGCAGCGCGATGACCCTACCTCAAATTCAAATTAGGCACTGCCTTTGGTTGTCCAAGCTTTACTGCGGCCGGGCAGTTACTTACATTGTTGCGATGACAGTATTTTTGATTTTTAACAGGTTGTTGGCGAGATTATTGGCCAAGGGTTTAGACCTCACAAAAACCGGCGCTTGGGTCTTGATTGCGTCCAGCGCCGTGGCGATGGTGACCCCGGCTGAGGCGGGCCAGTACCGTTTTGCCGTCAAAGGCGAGCAGGTCCTGCTCAACGACACGGTTTTCAAGGTCATCGGTCTCCGCGTCTCCAACGCCCTGATCTCCGACGAAACCACGGAACAATTGCTCGGAAACCTCGACGCCTTCAAGGACTACGGCATCAACACGGTCAGTGTCTTCCTGATGGGTTCGCGTTTCGGTGACATCAAGGGCTACAAGCCCGACGCCTCCCTCGACCCCGTTTATGCCGCGCGGCTCGCAAAGATCATCGAAGCCGCGGATAAGCGTGGCATGGTCGTGCTCGTCGGGTGCCTCTACTGGAGCACGTCCAAGGCGAACGAGGATTTGAAGAACTGGACGCAGGAGGACGCCGACAAGGCCGTGGCCAATACCGTCGCGTGGCTCAGCAAGAACAGGTATCAGAACGTGTTTGTGGACGTGGACAACGAAGGCATGGCTCACGCGAACAAGAAGTGGGACGATGGCAAGATGATTGACGCCGGCCACGCTGTGGATCCCACAATCATGCTGGCCTATAACTTTCCCGCCAAGCCGCCGGAGAATGCCGATTTGCTAATCCACTTCAGCCCGAAAGACAATCGCAGGCCCTGGATCCAGACCGAAGGCGTGCCCGAAGTGGGCGAGCCCGGCAGCTACTGGGGCAGCTTCAGCAAACAGGGCAAGTTCTATAACTTTATTCGTATCGGCCGTTACACGCCGATAATGAAGGAGGCGCAACTGCGGGACACGCACGCCACCATCGAAAAGAACGCCGGCTACATGCTGGCTTCGACCTGGCTGCAATGCGTGGCGGGCGAGGGCGTGGGCGGGCCTTTCATGACCGCCGGCGGGCTGGCCGAAGACGAGGCAATTGACAAGGACGTCACCACGGTGCAGAAGGACGCCGGAATCCTGTGGTGGCTCCAGGCGGTCAAGGAGAAGTATGGAGCGTGGACGCCGCCGGGAGCGACCCCGGCCAAAGCGCCGGCCGGACGACCATCGGATCAAACTGACTTACGCTGAATGCCCGGCCAAATCCCCTGCTCCACGAGGCCGACCAACACGGCGCTGGAGCCCCTATTTGTGGAAAATGTTTGGGGGATCTTACCGGATCACATCTCCTCACGCCACCCCTCTCCCCGCTCGGGCGGGGAGAGGGAGTCGGGGGGCAATGTCAAGTTGCGCCCGGTTGAGGGCTGATGGAAAAATTTGGGTTGAGCTATGAAAATTGAGAGTCCAGATTTGGAACGTCAGGCATCATGCGCTTATGACACATCGAGACCTCTGCAAAACCCGTGATAAGCTTCATTGCGGAGCGCGGACAGCCATGTCCGCAAACGCACACGCCGCATCAACCCGCGGACAAAGCTGTCCGCGCTCCGGTTTTGCAGAGGTCTCACATCCTGTTATTCTCGACAATGTTCGGGCTGCGATTTCCAAAACACTGGCAAGAGCAGCCGGAGGTTGTGTTGCCTTGATGGTTCTTTTATTGGCCGGGGAAATGCACGCGAACCTCCAGTGGAACATCGTCTGGAGCGACGAGTTCAACGGCACTTCCATCAACACGAACAACTGGGCGTTTGAGGTCGGCAACAACAAAGGGTGGGGCAATCTCGAACTGGAGTATTATACGAACACTTCCCAAAATGCCTACGTCAGCGGCGGCTGCCTGCACATCGTGGCGTTGCAGCAAACCACAACCGATGATGGAGGCGCCTACTATTTCACATCCGCCCGCTTGACGAGCAAGGGCCTTTACAACACGCCAACGTATGGCCGCATACAATGGCGCGCCGCCCTGCCCAAGGGCGTCGGAATGTGGCCGGCTCTCTGGATGCTCGGGTCGGATATTGACCTGGTCGGCTGGCCGGCTTGCGGAGAGATTGATGTCGTGGAAAACAAAGGAACGAATACGGATAGCGTGCAAGGAACCATCAACTACGGAACAAGCAGCCCACCGATTAGAGGAACGGGCCATTACAATTTTCCCAAGGGGACTTCGACAGCCGATTTTCACATTTACGAGTTGGATTGGACCGCCACGACAATCTCGTGGTTGGTGGACGGCAACGTTTATGAAACCCAAAGCGTTGGGGCGCCTTTCAACCAGCCATTCTACATCATTATGAATGTGGCCGTTGGCGGCCGTTACGTTGGCGAACCTTCCACGAACAGCGCTTCCGTTGGCAACATCGAAGCGGGCACCACTTTTCCGCAGGAGATGCTGGTGGATTACGTGCGCGTTTTAGAACTGACAAACGAGCTGGTGATTACCGTGACTCCATCCAATGCGCAGGAGCAATACACAAACGGGCCTTCAATACTCCAACGACGGCCCAACCTGCCCCAGATAATCCTGACCCTGCTGCTGAGTTCATTCAACGCGCTACCGCCGCTGACACAGCCGCCACCGCTACTGCCCCAGATTACCTTTACGCTACTGGTGGATTCACTCGGCACGCCACAGCCGCCACCGCCCAATGGCGATTTCGTTTTGAGCTGGCCGACAAATATCGTCTGCCATTTGCAAACGCTGACAAATTCCCCGGCGGGCGGAAACTGGTCTGATTTGAGCAATGCGCCAAATCCGTTTGTCGTGTCGCCAGGCAATTTCAGGGTTTTTTACAGATTGGAATCGCCGTAAAGGGATCGCTTAAATAAAATCCCGATATGCAGGATATTGTATCAATTTCGGTGGGGCGAGCATCCCCGTGAGCCGTCGCCGCTGCGCTTTGACGGCCAAGGCCGGCTCGTCAGTAGCCTCGCCCCACCGAAGTTGATACAATACCCGACGGCAACACGATTTGCATTCACAAGCGGAATGCGAAATAATGGCCTGGATGCTCGACGAAGAAACATTGGCGCAAATCAACGGCAAGTATGTCTGTCCGCCGGAGGCCGGCCCCGCGTGGCGAGCGGCGATGGAGGCGGGCGTTGACATATCGTTGATTGAGGATTCCCTCAAACTGACGCCGGAACAACGGCTGGCGGAACATCAGCAGGTTATTGATTTCCTGTTGGAGATTCAGGAAGCAGGTCAGGCTTATGGCTCAAAATGACCAGGCTTTGCTTGCGGCGAAAAAAGCCGTTGGACGGGAGCGCGATTTGGACGCCGTGCGCCGCCTCCTCGCCATCAAAGAGAGGAACGAACGGCGCAAAGATTGATTTCAAATCGTAAATCGCAAATCCAAGATCGAAAATCCCCATGTCCATTCTCGTCAAACCCGACACGAAGGTCCTCGTCCAGGGCATCACCGGCAGTTTCGGCGCGAAACACGCGCAGCTCTCGATGGATTACGGCACGCAAATTGTGGCCGGGGTCACGCCGGGCAAGGGCGGCCAGGTGTTTGAACACGGCGGAAAGAGAGTCCCCGTTTTCGACACCGTGGCGGAAGCCGCAAAGCAGACCGGCGCGACGGCGTCCGCGATTTTTGTGCCGGCGGCCTTCGCGGCGGATGCCATTCTGGAAGGCGCGGATGCCGGGCTGGAAGTAGTGGTGTGCATCACCGAGGGCATTCCGGCGCGCGACATGATTCGCGTGAAGCGCGCGATGGCCGGCAACGGCAAGACGCGGCTGATCGGCCCCAATTGTCCCGGCATCGTCACGCCCGGCGCGGGCAGGGATTCGCACGGCGGCTGTCGCATCGGCATCGCGCCGGGTTATATCCACAAGCAAGGCCACGTCGGCGTCGTCTCGCGCAGCGGCACGCTCACTTACGAGGCGGTGTGGCAATTGACCTGCCGCGGCGCCGGGCAATCCACCTGCATCGGCATTGGCGGCGATTCCGTCCCCGGCCTGTCGCATCTTGACGTCATCAAACTATTCAACGACGACCCGGACACGCGCGGCATCATCATCATCGGCGAAATCGGCGGTTCGGCCGAGGAGGAAGCCGCCGGGTGGATCAAAGAAAACTGCAAAAAGCCCGTGGCGGGTTTCATTGCGGGCGCGACCGCGCCGCCCGGACGCCGCATGGGCCACGCGGGCGCGATCATCAGCGGTGGCAAAGGAACGGCGGCGGCGAAAATCGCGGCGTTCAACGACGCCGGCATCGGCGTGGCCCCCACCCCGTCGGAAATTGCGGACACGCTTTTGAGAATGATGTGATTCGTTGAAGAGTCAAAGCGTTGAAGCGTTACACGGTTCTGCGCTTCGACTCTTCAACATTGCAACACTTCAACGAAAATGGATGTCATTAATTTCATCCTGAACCTTGCGAGTTTGCTGCTGTGGCTCAACTGGCGCGCGCTGCGATTCGATCCGCTCGGCAAACGGAAGCCCGCGACGTTGATTGGGACGTTGCGGCGCGTCGAGCCGCAGCGTTTGCGGCACTGGCACCTGCTGGCGGCCATCGGCGGGCTGTTGTTGGTGCGCGCGGGGTTTTACTGGCAGATTGGCCCGGTGTCCAGGCCGGTCTGGGCGGGAACGCTGGACTTGGGCATCATCGCCCCCTCGTTTCTCAGCAATTCATTTGGCCGGATGTGTTTGTTTTCCGTTTTCAGTTTCGGGCTGACGCTTGGGGTGTTTTATCTGTGGCTGTTGCTGCTCTCGATTCTGGGCGGGCCGGAGCCGGTTCACGGGCTGGTGCGAATGCAACTGGGCGCGGTGGACCGCTGGCCGCGGCGGATGAAATTATTTCTGCCGCTCACGGCGACGGCGCTGTTGTGGTGGCTCGCGAGCTGGTTGCTGGAGTGGTGCGGGATAATTCCCGGACCGGTTTCAATGGCGCATCGCATGGGGCAATCGCTGCTCATCGGCCTGGGCAGTTACCTCGTCTGGAAACATGTCATCGGCGCGCTGCTGGCGCTGCATCTGTTGAACAGCTACGTTTACCTCGGCAGGCATCCGTTTTGGAATTACGTGAACGCGACGGCGCGGACGTTGTTGCAGCCGTTGCGCCGCGTGCCGTTGCGCGCCGGTCGGGTGGATTTCGCGCCGGTCGCGGGCATTGCGCTGGTGTTTTTGCTGGCCGGGCTGGCCGAACGCGTGCTGATTTTTATTTATGCGCGCCTGTTGTTCTGAGCGGGAGCCGCCGGCCTCGTCCTGGGCAGTTTGGCGGTGACGATTGCGCCAGCGCCCTTTTCGCCGGCAATGAAGAGCGAGCCGCCGTGCAATTCAACCAGCCGTTTGGCAATGACCAGCCCCAGCCCCAATCCCTGCTGGTCCTGCATCTTCCGGTCGAACTGCACATAAGCGCCGATGCGCCTGATTTGCTCGGTGGAAAAACCGCAGCCCCGGTCGCTGACGGAAAGGACGAGGTTGTTGAACTCTTCGCCCAGCGCGACGCGCACCGGCGAGCCGGATGCGGAAAACTTGAAGGCGTTTTGCACCAGCTCGCTGACGACCTTGCCGAAATACTCCTCGGACATCGGCACGGAAAGGTTGGCCGCTTCGACGCTTAAATCGTCCGGCCGCCCCGCCTGCGCGGCCTGGGCGGCGGCGAGTTTCTGGATGAGGGCGGCGGTGTGCTCCGTTTCCCCAATGCGCAGGGCGCTGACATTTTTCGGGTCGGCGGCAATCAGTTCGAGTTGCGCGTAAATCAGAAAATTCTCAATCAGCCGTTCGAGCCGCTGGCCGGACTTGTGAATTTCCTGGCCCATTTCGGCAATCTCGCCGGGTTTGAGGGTGGCGGAGGAGGTGGCCAGGAGTTCGGCGTTGGAGACAATGCCGTTGAGCGGCGTGCGCATTTCATGCGGCAGGATGAGGCTGATGTTGTCGCGCAGGCTGGCCAGCGTGCGTTCGGCCTCGTCGCGCACCGTCTGCGCCTTTTTGAGGCGGGCGTCCACGGCGGCGTAAAGCGCGTCAGTGGTGAACGGTTTGGGCAGGTAATCGTCCGCGCCGAGTTCCATGCCGTGCCGCATCCCGACATTGTCGGCGAGGCCGGTCATCAAAATGAACGGGATGGCGGCGGTGGGCGCTTCATTGCGGAGCGAGGTCAGGGTCAGATAACCATCCACCTTTTCCATGTTGACGTCACAGAGGATGAGATCGGGCAATTCCTTGCGCGCGATTTCAATGCCCTCGGCGCCATTGGCCGCCTCGACCACCGCAAACCCCTTTTGTTTCAACGCCAGATGAATCATCTCGCGCAACCACTCCTCATCGTCTATGACCAGGATTTTTTTCATCAATTAATGCGTCCAAATGAAGCAATAACCATGCCCGTCAAGCGGGTCGGCCTTGCTCCCAACCTTTGTAACTATCGACGGTGAAACTACTTCCGCTCTTCGATTGGAACGTAGTGGCCGAGCGTGCGGCCCGTGTAAATCTGGCGCGGACGATAAATGCGGCTCTTCGTCTCCTCCATGATTTCCTTGTAATTTGCGATCCAGCCGGGCATGCGACCGATTCCGAAAATCACCGGAAACATTTCCATCGGCAGGCCGATCGCCCGCATGATGATGCCGCTGTAAAAATCCACGTTCGGATACAATTTGCGTTCCACGAAATAGGAATCCCGCAACGCCGCCTCTTCCAGCCGTTTGGCGATGTCGAGCAACGGGTCGTTGATGTGCAGGACCCGGAACAGGTCGTCGCAGGCTTTTTTTATGATCTTGGCGCGCGGGTCATAATTTTTATACACCCGATGGCCGAAACCCATGAGCTTCTTGCTGCTGTTTTTGTCCTTGGCCGCCGCAATGAACTTTGAGCCGTCGTCACCGGTCTGGTGAATCTCTTCGAGCATTTCGAGCACTGCCTGGTTCGCGCCGCCGTGCAACGGTCCCCACAGCGCGCACACGCCGGCGGCGCAACTGGCGAACAAATTGGCCTGGGACGATGCCACCATACGGACGGTCGAGGTGGAACAGTTTTGCTCGTGGTCGGCGTGCAGCAGAAAAATCAAATCCAGCGCCCGCACCACCTCCGGCTTCAACTCGTAGTCCTCATACGGCATCGAGAAGAGCATGTGCAGGAAGTTGGCGGTGTATTTATAGGCCGTCTTCGGATAAATCAGCGGCAGGCCGAGTGATTTGCGATACGAATACGCCGCGATGGTGCGCACCTGCGAAATCAGCCGCGCCGCGTAAATGTCGAATTCCTTCGCCTTGCCCCAGTGCCAGCGCATCAGTCCCTCGTCAAAACAACTCGCCGCGTTGATCATGGCCGAGAGAATCGCCATCGGATGCGCGCCCACGGGAAAACCCTGGAAATGAAACTTCATGTCCTCGTGGAGAAACTGGTTGTCCGTCAACAAATCGGAAAAGCGCCGCAGTTGCGCGTGGTTCGGCAGGTCCCCGTAAATCACCAGATACGCCGTCTCGACGAACGTGGATTTCTCCGCCAGTTCTTCAATGGGGATGCCGCGATAACGCAAAATCCCCTTTTCGCCGTCTATGAAGGTGATCTGGCTGACGCAGGAGCCGGTGTTGCCGTAGCCCTCGTCGAGCGTGATATAACCGGTGTTCGCGCGCAGCGACGAAACGTCCACCGCCTTTTCGCCCTCGCTGCCCTCGACGATTGGCAACGGGTATGTCTTGCCGTCCAATTCCAGTTTGGCCTCTTTGCTCATGTGCTTTCCTTCAGTCGCATTATTGTGATATTTGTTTTTAACAGTTTGCGTGGAAAATCATTTTTGGCAAGGCGTGAAAGTAAAATTTCAGAAAAATCTCGCGCCGATTTCGCTGGCGCGGTGTTTCCCTTTTTGACTCAATCCCTGCCATCATGAAACGCTGGGCCGTCCTGACCGTTCTGCTTTATGCGCTCGCGCTGCTGCTGCTGACTGTGCCGGCCATTTTGATCGCTTTTGGCAAATGGGGGAAAAACAACGGCAATAATGGACTGCACGAAACGCTGCAAATCTATTTGAATTGGGGCTACTGGCTGTGGCTCGCCATCATGGTTGGCGGACAAGCCCTGCTCCTGTTGCTGCCCATCAATATCGCCGAACGCCGGCTGCCCGCGCGACGCCCGCTGCAAATTCCCGTCATCGTCACTGCGTTTTTTCTGGCAAATCTTTTTCTGGCCGGAGTTTTTTCCCTGCTCTGCGCCATAATCAAAGACGACGCTTTCAAGGTTTTTGACCTGCCAACCTTGTTTCTCAATATCGCAAACGCCCTGAATCACAACCCGGACGGAAATGCGCCCGATTCCCGTTGGCAGTCCGTTTTGAGCGTCTTTGTTCTCGTTCTCGTCTTTTGGTTGATCTGGGCGGTTGTTTTTCGCCGCGCCACCCAATCGGACGAACCCGACGCGCTCCTCAAACGCCTCACGCGCTGGCTCCTGCGCGGCAGCATCCTTGAACTCCTCATCGCCGTGCCCAGCCATGTCATCGTCCGCCGCCGCGACGATTGTTGCGCGCCCGCCGGCACGTTTTGGGGGATCGCCACCGGCATTTCAGTGATGATGCTCTGCTTCGGGCCGGGCGTGTTTTTCCTGTTTGTGGAACGGTTCGGAAAGTTGAAGCCGAAACCGGCGGATGTTGACAAACCGCCGACATAACAATCCTGGTCTTAATCGTCATCGCAATCATAATCTCCGCCACGATTACGATTTAGAGCAGGATTAAGATTACGAGAAACCATCTTGGAGGACTGCCCCCAACGAGACGAGTGATTCGATAAAAGGAACGCCGGATTCATCCGGCAGGACGTTGCGACCGCCTGCGCTGCCGCATAAATGCGGCGTTCCGATGGCAGTCCAAGACGCACTTGGATTACGACCAGACCGAGTTTCCGCTTTTGCTTTGGCGCGGCGCAGCTTAATTTGGCGCGCAAACATGGTTTTAAAACTGTTCAACACGCTCTCGCGCTCGGTTCAGGAATTCGCGCCGTCTCGCAAAGACCGGATCGGCATGTATTGCTGCGGGCCGACGGTCTATGACTTTGCGCACATCGGCAACTGGCGCACGTTCGTCTTCGGCGACCTTGTCCGCCGCTATCTCGAATTCAAAAAATTCCAAGTCACGCATGTGATGAATATCACGGATGTGGAGGACAAAATCATCAAGCGCGTGCGTGAAACCAAAACTTCCCTGCGCGAATTCACCGGCCAATACGAAGCCGCGTTTTTCGAGGACTTGAAGACGTTGAACTGCCTTGAGCCGCATCACAAACCGCGCGCCACGGACCACATTCCGGAAATCATTTCACTCATTGAAAAACTGATTGCGCGCGGTGTCGCCTACCAGGCCGCCGATGGTTCGGTCTATTTCAGCATCGAAAAATACCAGGCCACCGGCTGTCATTACGGACAGCTCGTCAAATTGAATCCGGATGAACTTCGTCCCGGCGAACGGGTCAAGAGCGACGAATATGCCAAGGAGTCGGTGGCCGACTTCGCGCTCTGGAAGGCGCGCGCGCCGGAGGACGGCGACGTTTTCTGGCCGAGTCCGTGGGGCGAAGGCCGGCCCGGCTGGCACATCGAATGCAGCGCCATGAGCATGAAGATTCTCGGCGCGAGTTTTGATTTGCACCTGGGCGGCGAGGATTTGATTTTCCCGCATCACGAGGACGAAATCGCGCAAAGCGAAGGCGCGACCGGCCAGCCGTTCGTCAGGCACTGGCTGCACGGCGCGCATCTGCTGGTCGAAGGCAGGAAGATGAGCAAATCGCTCGGAAACTTTTTCACGCTGCGCGATTTGCTGGCCAAAGGTTTCAGCGGCCGCGAAATCCGTTATCTGCTGCTCACGGCGCACTATCGCGAAACGTTCAACTTCACTATCGAAGGTCTGCAGGGCGCGCGCACGGCGCTGGCGCGGATTGACGAGTGTCTCGGCAAATTGCGCGAGTTGGCGGGCGGAGCGCCAGTCTCCGGCCCGGCACGAGACGTTGGAGTTCAAGCTTCAGCTTGTTCCGGGCACACGCTAAAGCGTGAACTCCAACTCGCCGGGTCGGAGACCGGCGCTCCATACGATTTGGTCGTGCGCTTCACCACCGCATTGGACGATGATTTGAACATTTCCGCCGCCTGGGGCGCGGTGTTTGACTGGGTGCGCGAAACCAATCGCCAGCTTGCGGACAATTCCTTAAATTCGGCCACAGCCGCTGCCGCTTTGGCCGCGTGGGACAAAATTGATTCCGTGCTGGGCATCGGCGCGCCGGCGGAAACTGAAGCGCCGCCGGAAATTGTCGCGTTGCTCGAAGCCCGACAGGCCGCGCGCCGGGCGAAGGATTTCAAGCGCGCCGACGCGATTCGCGACGAGTTGAAGGCCAAAGGCTGGGTCATTGAAGACACGCCGAAAGGGCCGAAGTTGAAACAAATTTGAAAAACATCCAACATTCAACATCGAACGCTCAACGTCCAATTTTTCTGTCATTGGATGTTGGATGTTGAATGTTCAGCGTTGAATGTTTTCCATTTTACCATGAAGGCTCCATTCATCACCTTTGAAGGCACGGAAGGCTGCGGCAAATCAACGCAGGTTGAACTGCTCGCGGGCCAGATACGCGGGCTGGGATACCGCGTGCGCGTGTTCCGCGAGCCGGGCGGCACGCCAGTCGGCGAGGAAATCCGCCAAACCCTCAAGCACAGCAAAAACTTCGTGGAAATGACGCCGGAAGCCGAATTGCTGTTGATGAATGCCAGCCGCGCGCAACTCGTCCGCGAAGTCATCCGCCCCGCCCTCGCCGCCGGTGAGATTGTCCTGTGCGACCGCTTTTACGATTCGACCACGGCGTATCAGGGCCATGGACGCGGGTTGGAACTGGCTTTGGTCAAAAACGTGATTGATTTTGCCGTCGGCGACACGCGGCCCGATCTGACCCTGTTTTTGCACGTGCCGCCGGAAGTCAGCGCCGAACGCCTGCGCTCGCGCCAGGTCACCCTCCCCTTCGTCCGCGACCGGCTGGAAGAAGGCGACCGCAATTTTTTTGAGCGTGTCGCCAAAGGTTACCAGGCCGTCGCCGCCGCTGAACCCGACCGCATCCGGGTGGTGGACGGGACGGGGCCGGTCGAAGCTGTCTTTTCAAGAATTTGGGAACTCGTCCAGCCCATCCTGCCGCGCGTCGGGCGGTGGTGAAGGGTTGGAGTTCAGGCTTTAGCCTGTCATGCCAAAACAAGCCAAAGCTTGAACTCCAACTGGCTTGCCGAATCGGCGGGAATGGGTAATGTCTGGGTGGAAACCATGAACGAAAAGACGATTGGCGAAATTGAGGCGCGCATCCGCAGCGCGGATTCCATCAGCGACGACCGCAAACGCGAACTGCTCAAATTGCTGGGCACGCTCAAGGCCGAGGTCGGCGTTTTGGAAAAGACGCACGATGAACAGGCCCGGAGCATTGCCGGCTTCGCCCAGTTGTCGGCCCACGAGGCCACGCGCGCGGAACAAAACCCGCAATTGCGCGAACTTTCCATCCGGGGACTGCGTTCGTCCGTCGATGGCTTCGAGAAATCCCATCCGCAACTGGTCGCCATCGTCAACACCATCAGCAACACGCTGTCGAATTTGGGGATTTAATCACGGGAGGGACGGCGTGTCCACCCTCCGCAGTGCTACGGAGGACGGGCCGCCGGCCCTGATTCTGCAAGAAACATTTGGGACGCCGACACGGCGTCCCTCCCAAATCGTTTTAATCCTCGCGCGGCTCCAGTTTCGCTATCGCCGCCATGATTTCATCAGCGATTTCCTGGTAAATTTCCTTGAGCCGCGCCTTGGAACAATTCCTTGCCTCGGCCCGCAATTTTTCAAATCGCATCGGTTCGCCAAATTTCACCGCGATGCGGTGCGGTCGCGGGAATTTGCGATTTCGCCCGAAGGCTTCAAACGTTCCGAACACCCGCACCGGCACCACCGGCGCGTCGGACTTGACCACCACCAGGCCGATGCCGGAGCGCGCGGGCTGCAACCGCCCGTCGCGTGTCCGGGTGCCTTCGGGAAACAGAATGATTCCGCCGCCGGCCAGCAACCGGTCGAGAATCGCCCTCAATCCCGCCGCGCCGCCGCCGTCGCGGTCCACCGGCACGGAGTTCCATGAACGCAACAGCGCGCCGATGCCCGGAAACCGGAACAGGCTTTCCCGCGCGAGATAATTGATCGGACGATGAAGCGCCGAGCCGACGAGGGGCGGGTCAATGAAACTCGCGTGATTGGAGGCAAGAATGACCGCGCCGGTTTGGGGAACGCGCCCGGCGTTAAAGGCGCGCCAGCGGAAACAAACCGCGTAGATTGTCCGTAAAAAAATCCAGCCGAGGCGGTAGCTGATGTTCATGCGAAATGACTAATTCCTAAATCCGAATGACCAAAGAATTCCCAAATGTCCAATGACCAACCAGCCAGTCAGACCTCTTATTCGTGCTTCGAGCTTCTTTCGTCATTATGGTTTAGGCATCAGTCCTTTGGCAAAGTGCCTGATTTATTTTCCCTGCGCCAACCGGCTGCGGATTTCCTTAAGAATAAGCCCGCTCGTCTGCTCGGAAGTCAGGTTTGAATTATTGATGATTTTCGCACCCAGCGGAATCATCAACGGCGCCACGGCGCGCTGGCTGTCGCGCTCGTCGCGCGCAGCGAGATTTTCCTGGACGCCATCGGCGGCGCGGCGGCGCGAGCGTTCCTCCAGTTTCGCATCGAGGTAAAATTTGAAATCGGTTTCGGGAAAAACATTCGTCCCGATGTCGCGGCCCTCCATGACCAGGTTGCCGAACTGCATGCATTCGCGCTGGCGTCTGACCATCCACTTGCGCACGTTGGGCACCGCGGCCACGTGCGGCACGGCGGCGCTGGTTTCGGCGGTGCGGATTTCCTTTTCCGGATAATGACCCTCCACGAGCAGGCGCACCCGGCCATCCACGCAGACCAGCGATGTTTTCCATTTGCGGCACGCGGCGGCCACCGCCTTGGCATCATGCACGTCAATCCGGTGCGTCAGGCAATACCAGGCCAGCGTGCGATACATCGAGCCGGTGTCCACATAAACGTAGCCGAGCGCCTTGGCCACGAGCTTGGCGTTCGTGCTCTTGCCGCTGGCGCTTGTGCCGTCAATGGCGATGATAATCGTATGTTTCATTAAATCTTAATCGTAATCTTAATCCCAATCTTAATCGTCCTCGTTCTTCGTCCTCGTCCTCGAAACGTTCAAACTCGATTACGAGAACGAGGACGACGACGAGGAGGATTTCATTCCGCAAACAATTCCTCAACCGCCAGTTTTCGTCCCGTCGTCGCATCCAGAATCGTCGCGCCGAGACCTTTGGGCGGCGGCGCGGCAAGTTTCTGGAAAAAATTTGGGAACGTCTTCTTCACGCACGCGGGATTTTTTATTTTAATGCCCGGCACTTTCAATCCCAGAATTGCAAAACACATCGCCATGCGATGGTCGTTGTAGGTCTCAATCTCCGCGCCGTGAAGTTTTGAGGGGTAAACCGTCAGCGTGTCGCCTTCTTCGACGACCTTTGCGCCGCATTTCGTCAATTCGGTGCGTAATGCGACAACACGTTCGGTTTCCTGGACGCGCAGGCGACCCAAATCAGTGAATTTTACCGGATGCTCGCCGAAAGAAGCGACGACAATCGCTGTCATAATGCTGTCACCCAAGCCGCCGTTGCGGGAAATATTCTTGAATTTCAACACGGGCGGCAGAGGCAAGAAAAAGGGGAATTTCTCGTCAATCTGCCAACCTGAACTCGGCCAATGCAGCACATTTATTGATGAAAACTTTTTTAGCCCGCGAAAATATCCAAGGAGATCGGAAGCGGATATTTGTGGAAATTTGTCTCGATCAGACAAATCTCCATGAATTGAAAACAGCCAACCAGCAGCCCAGAAATAACTTCCACTCGTAGCATCAGGTTCAATGCGGAGCGTACCTCTTGCTTCTTGGAATTTCCTAATCAACTTTGAAGTCATTGCCACATAAGACGATTCTTCAGCATTTTCGCCAACAATCTTGACTTCCCATCCGCCGGTTTTTGCGCACAGCAACAGCGCCGACGCGAACTGCGAGCTTTCCTCGATGCTCACTCGACATTTCTTTGGGAGGGACGGCGTGCCGCCGTCCCCAATTTTTTGGGACGCCGACACGGCCTCCCTCCCATAAATTAACGCCGGCAATTTGTCATTCCCTTTTTCGGATTCGACACGATAACCCAACTCGCGCAACGCCTGAAACAATGCCGCCTGCGGACGTTCATGCATCCGCGGCACACCGCTCAAGCGATACACGCCGTGGCCCAGACAAACGAACGCCGCCAGAAACCGCGCCGCCGTGCCCGCGTTGCCCACAAACAATTCCAACGGCTTTTCCGCCGTTCCGCCGTTCGGAATTTTCCCGCCAAGCCCATTGACGATGATTGTTTGATTACTAATTTCCCCGTCAAAACCCTTCTTCCGATTGATATCAAATCCAAGTGCTTTCAACGCCGTGAACATTATCTCCGTATCCTCACTCCAAAGCGCGCTGAACAATGTCGTCTTACCATCAGCAAGCGCCGCCAAAATCAATGCGCGGTTTGTGATGCTCTTTGAGCCTGGTACGGCCACATTAATTTTCTTCCGCACCGGTTTGTCCAGCGGCACGATTTCGATGAGATCAGGTAAAGCCATTTTAACCACGGATGGACACAGATAGACACGGATGGGTAGGGCGGGCAGTCCCCTGCCCGCCGAGACTCAGGTAATAACCGGACGGCGCGCACGGAGTGACGCGCCCCACCATTAAAAAAAATCCGTGTTTATCCGTGTTCATCCGTGGTTGATTCATTCCGGTGACGGCGAGGCGCAGCCGGCGCGCCATTCGTCGCGGCGTTGTTTGGCCGTCTCAAAAAATGTTGCAATGGCCCGCGCATCGCCCTTTTTCACCATGCGCTGGAATTTTTGCAAATCGGCGACAAAGACATCCAGCGACTTCGCGAGATTTTTGCGGTTGGCCAGGGCGATGTCGCGCCACATTTCGGGCGAGCCGGACGCGATGCGAGTGGTGTCGCGAAAGCCGTTGGCGCAAAGCGCGGCTTGTAACTTCGGTTGCGCCGGATTCAAAATCAGGTTCGCCAGTGTGGCGGCCACCACGTGCGGCAAATGGCTCGATCGGCTGACAAGGGCGTCGTGCGTCTCCGGCGTCAATTCCAGCACCCGCGAGCCGAGCGCCTTCCAAAATCGTTCGACCCTTTTCAGCGCCGTCCGGTTGGTTTTTTTCGTCGGCGTCACGACGCAAACGGCGTTCTCGAACAGGTCCGCGCACGCGGCGCTGACGCCGGTTTTTTCCGCGCCAGCCATCGGATGACTGCCAACAAAATGCGCGCCGGAAGTGGCGATTAGCGATTCCAGTTCGCGCACGACGCCGGCCTTGACGCTGCCGACATCGGTGACGATTGCGCCGGGTTTCAGCGCCGGCAGCATCCGCGCGGCAAGCAGGCGCATTTGCCCGAGCGGCGCGCACAGGATGACGAGGTCGGCATCCCAAACGGCGGCCAGCAGATCGGTCGTGGCAAAATCCACGGCGCCCGCCTTTTCACAATCCTTCAGGCTGGCGGCACGGCGGACGAAACCCGCGGCCTGGTGCGCGAGCTTCCGGCGTTTGACGGCCAGCCCGATGGAACCGCCAAGCAGGCCGACGCCGACGATTGTGATTTTGCGAAATGGCACGGGCCAAGAATAGTGGATTCGTTGAAGAGTTGAAGCGTTAAAGCGTTAAAGCGCTGAAATGTTACACCGCTCCAACCCTTCAACAGTTCTACGGTTCAACGGGCCGCCCTCGGCGCGCCGATTGAAAACAGGCGTCCTGCACCTGCTGCGTTTTCAGTGCCCACATCGGCCAGTCTTCGTTCAGCTTGCCGGAAAAAACCTGGTCGGCGAAATTGCGAAACATGACGGTGTTCTGCGCGGTAGCATGGCCAAGCTCGGCCGGGTCGGAACCGGGCGCCGGCGTTTGCGCGCCGGGAGCCGCCGGGACGCGAATTACCGTCCGGTTGACCTCAAAGGCCGGTTCAAGGCTGTTGAAGGGATGGACGAAATCGGGCGCCCGCACCCAACCGTTCACGCCGCTGACAAAAAACCATTGTTGCAGGGCGGCGAGAAACGAGCAGTAAAACCCCGCCGAAACCCCGGCGTCAAAAAAAAGCTCGCCGGAAAATTCAGCGGGCGGCGGCTCACGTTCGCCGGCGGGGCCGGATTGCGAGAGAATCCGTCCGGTGACCTCGCGCGGCAGTTGCCATTGCATCGCCCAAAGCGTGAAGCGGATGCAATACCAGCCCAGATCGCCCAGGCAGCCGGCCGGCTCAAGCCGCCCGTCCACGCGGATGTCACGGCGCGAAAAATCGCCGGTGCCGAGGAAGCTAAACGCTGACGAAATCCGCCGCACCGGGCCGACGCTCCTGCCGTCGTCGAGCACCTCGCGAATGCGCGGCAGACGGGGGTTGTGCATGAACATCACGCCGTCCATGAATTGCACGCGGTTCTTGCGACAGGCGTCCGTCATTTCCTGAACGTCAGCGAAACTGACGCCGCACGGCTTTTCACAAACGACGTGCTTGCCCGCCGCCGCCGCGCGCAAAACCCATTCCTTCCGTAGTCCGGTCGGGACCGGGATATACACGGCGTCAACATCCGGCGACGCGAGCAGTTCCTCGTAACTGCCGAGCGCTGCCGGTGCGGCGGCGAACGGGAATTCACGCTGGCATTTGCGGATGAATTCGCGGCTGCGCTCCGCGTCACGACTGGCCACGGCGGTGACGGTGGCATTGCCGGAATTGAAAATGGCCTTCCAGTTTTGGCGGCCGATGTTGGCCGTGCTTAAAATTCCAAAACGCAGTTTGTTCATAAAATCAATTCACTTCTTTGTAGGAGACGACGCAAGGAGGTCTGACTTTTACTTGGTTTGAGTCTCGTCACCTCGACTCCTACAGGCTTCACGCACGCGCTCCAAAATCACATCGGCCATATGCGGTTCACTGCCGACGGCGGGCGCATACCAGACGAGCCTGCCGTTTTTTTCAGTCGGATTGCGCCAAGGCGGCTGGCCATTGGCGAGCCGTTGCCGGACGGCCGGTTGCGCTTCACCCAGCATTACGGGAATATCTTCCTGTGTGTGCAAGCCGTCGCTGATGAAAAACGGAACGACCACCAGATTTTTCGTCTGCGCCAGCGCGTAGCAATCGGCGATGCGGGGAGATTCTTCCAGGTAAACCGCATGAACGCCAGCGTAAAGGTCCAGCGCGCGGATCAACCCGGCCTGCCGCTCGACGGCCCGCCGCGAATTTTCATTTTCCTCCGTGCCGTGGCCGGCAATGAACAGCGTGATGTCCCGCGGCTTGGGCGCGCGCGGGAACGGAAATTGTTCGACGATTTCCCGGGCGCGGGCCAAAAGCACGCGTGTCATGCTGTCGTGGGTGCCGACGGGCCGGCAGTAGTAAACCGTTGAGGGTTGAAGGTTGAGAGTTGAGTTTTTGGAAAAACCGAGTTCGCGCGGGATGACTTCGCCGCCGAAATAGCCTTCGCTGATGAACAGGGGCGCGATGAACACGCGCGGCGCCGAAATTTCGGACAGGACTTTTTTAATTTGCGGCTCCTGTTTCCAGAACGCCTCGCGGACGCCGGCGAAAATTTTCCGGCGGCGCAATTCCGCCGCGTGCTGATACACCGGGGCGGCGGAATTGGTGTTTTGCTCCGTGCCATGTCCCAGCACCACCAGCCAGGCGTCGGAAAATTGTTCACCGTTCACGCGCAAGGGTTAACCCAGGAACCCGCCGTTCGCAAGCGGGCGCATCCGGCACTGCCCGCTGCTCCAATGGCAATGGCGGAACGCCGATCTCCGATCCGGCGCATTTTTGAAACCATCGCAACAACCGCCGGGCCAGAGGCCGGCGCTCCAAGGGCATTTTCTGCTTGAAACTTTCCGGCGTTTGAGGTGTCTTAAGTTCAAGTTGTGAATGAAATCAACCCAGCTATAACACTAAAATAATGAATCCGATCAAGCTCACCATTGTTGCTTTTGCCGCCACGTTTGGGCTGGCCGCCGTTGCTTCCGCCGATGACGCGGCGGGCAGATTGCCGTCTCCCTCGACAAAACAGGGCGTCACCTATGCCACCGACATCAAACCCGTTCTCGACAAATCCTGTGTGAAGTGTCACAGCGGCGACAAGCCGAAAGCTCACCTGAAGCTCGATACCTTGGAAAACGCGCTCAAAGGCAGCAAGGACGGCAAAGTCATCATTCCGGGTAACAGCGCCAAAAGCCCGCTCGTCCGAAGCGCCGCGCATGTGACCGGTGACAAGGATTTATGGATGCCGCCGCCGCACAACAAGGCGAACATCGGGCCGCTCACGCCCGACCAAATCGGACTGGTGCGCGCGTGGATTGACCAAGGCGCAAAATAAGGCGCGTGGCGGGTGACCCGCCTTCGCTCAGAAGCTTCGGCTCGGCAGGCAAGTGACAGGCTTTGCGCCGATACCCGCTCCAAGCCGTCAAGTCGCACCTTGGAGCGCGCAACGCAGATGGTAGTGCCCTTATTTGAAATGGGTGGTTGCGCCGCTGCCGCGGCGCACGGCGGTGCCGCAGCACCGCCGCCACCAGATTAGGGCACTACCGCGCAGATTGACCCCGAGCGCGGCGTTGCCTACATTCCCGCGGTGCAATGCCCAAATTCCGGCAACGGCGGCGCGAGCGACATCCGCGCCTTTCAACGAGCCGCCGCCGCAGGGAAAGAACCGGCAACGGGCTGTTACGACCTGCGGAACGACCCGGCCCAAAAGTCGAAAATATGAACGCCCTGTCTTTCGTCGCGCTGGTGACCGCGCTGGTCATTTCCAGCCGAAGTGTTTCCCTTTCGAGAACGGTTTCTGATGCCTCCAGTCCGGTTCAGGCCCCGGTTCCGGATTTTGGCCCGGACGTTCTGATATTTGATCCGTCCATGACCAACATTCAAAGCCGGATTGACGTCGTGTTCAGCAAACAAGAAAGCAATCAGTTTGGTTCCAACCGCTATGCGTATCTCTTTAAACCCGGCAATTACAACCTGGATGTGCAGGTGGGTTTCTACATGCAAGTCCTGGGACTGGGAAAATCACCCGACGACGTTGCCATCACCGGCGCGGTGCGGTCCAAGGCGCGCTGGATGAAAGGGAATGCCACCTGCAATTTCTGGCGCGCGGTCGAAAATCTCTCGGTGACGCCGACGCTGGACTGGCATACCAACGTCTGGGCGGTGTCGCAGGGCACCGCCTTGCGCCGCGTGCACGTGAACGGCGACCTGGCTTTATCGGACGGCGGATGGTCCAGCGGCGGCTTCATGGCGGATTGCAAAATTGACGGCCAGGTCAATTCGGGAACCCAGCAGCAATGGCTTTCCAGAAGCGATGACTGGGGCAGTTGGACAGGAGGAGCGTGGAACATGGTTTTCGTTGGCGTGGTCAACCCGCCGGCCGGAATCTGGCCCAAGCCGCCTTACACGGTAATAGACCAAACGCCGCTGATTCGGGAAAAACCGCATCTGTTTATTGACGACAATGGACACTACTTTGTCATGGTTCCCGATCTCAACACCAACGGCAGCCGGGGAATTAGCTGGTCCAGCGGGACAACTCCCGGAACGCCGCTGCCGTTGGACCGGTTCTATCTGGCCCATCCGGAAACGGACAATGCCGCCAGCATCAACGCGGCGTTGAAACGGGGGAAGAACCTGTTGTTGACCCCGGGCATTTATCATTTGGAACGCAGCCTCCGGGTATCCCGGCCGGACACGGTGGTGCTTGGGCTTGGATACCCGACCCTGGTGCCGGAGCGGGGAACCCCCGCCCTGGTGATTTCGGATGTCAACGGCGTGAAAGTGGGAGGCATCCTGTTTCAAGCGGGAACAAACAACTCAACCACGTTGTTGCAGGTCGGAGCGCCGGGCCGTTCAAAGTCCCACACCGCGGACCCGCTGTTTCTTTACGACATTTTCTGCAGGGTGGGAGGCGCATCGGCCGGGAACGCCACCAGCATGGTCACCATCTATTGCCGTGACGTCGTGGGCGACAATTTCTGGCTCTGGCGCGCGGACCACGGCCGGGGCGTGGGCTGGAACTCGAATAAAAACATCACCGGTTTGACCGTGAACGGGGACAACGTCATCCTCTACGGCTTGTTCGTTGAACATTGTCAGGGGTATCAAACGATGTGGAACGGCAACGGCGGTCGCGTTTATTTCTACCAATCCGAATTGCCATACGATCCGCCGAGCCAGGCTGCCTGGCGGCATGGAGACGTCAACGGATACGCTTCATACAAGGTCGGGGACGCGGTTACGACCCATGAAGCCTGGGGTTTGGGCGTTTATTCCGTGTTTCATCGCGCGCCGGTTGTGGCCGACAACGCCATCGAAACTCCGGTCGTTCCCGGTGTCAAGATACACCATCCGATGGCGCTCCGGCTGGGGAGACAACGCAACGGCGGCATCAAGCATGTCATCAATGGCACCGGCGACGTCACAATCCCGGCCAGAGGGGCGACCGTGGCTCAACCGGGCAACGACGGTCATTGATTTGAATGCCACAAACCATCCGAGCTGCTTTTACCGAACCGTAACGCCCTATCAAATTTACGATACGCGATTTACGATTTACGATTCCATGCGCGATTCGGCAGTGCTCTAATTTGAAATTGGTGGGTGTGCCGCTGCTGCGGCGCACGGCGGTGCGGCAGCACCGCCGCCACCAAATTTGGGCACTACCCGCGATTCGGAGACGACTCGTAAATCGAAAATGGTCAGAGCCTTTTCGCCAGTTCCGCCTGGCTTTTCGCAAACACTTCCTTGTGCAGCGAATTGCCATGCGCATCAATCGTCACGACGGCAGGAAAGTCTTCCACCTCAAATTCCCAGATGGCCTCCGGCGCGCCGAACTTTTCCATCATGTGAACGCTGCGCACCTTCTTGATGCAGTCGGCCAGCACCTGCGCCGCGCCGCCGACCGCGTGCAAATACACACAGCCGTATTCCTTGCACGCCGCCAGCGTCTTGTCGCCCATGCCGCCCTTGCCGATGACGCCGCGGATGCCAAAATCGCGGATGATTTGCGCCTGATACGGCTCCTCGCGGATGGAAGTCGTCGGGCCGGCGGCCGTGGCCTTCCAAGTGCCGTCGTCCTGCTTCATCACCACCGGGCCGCAATGATACAGGATGCCGTCACGCAAATTCACGCCCGGCGGCAATTGTCCGCCATCGTGAAGATATTTGTGGACCGCGTCGCGTCCGGTGAACACGACGCCGGAAATCAAAACCTCGTCGCCGACTTTCAGCGCCCGGATTTTTTCTTCGGTGAAGGGAAACGAAAGTTTAATCATGGCTTTCGGTTGCAGCAGTCAACAGGATGCCGGTGGTCTTGCCAATGACATTTTACGCGGAAAAATATTTGTTGACGGATTCTTCCGGCGGGCGTATAAATGTCAACGATTTGAGAGATTAGAGTAAGCAGTTGTCGGCACAAAGCAAATCATGGTTCCTCACCAATTAGTTGTGCCTGCAACAGCAAGGCCACGCTGTATATTGTGGTTTTTTGCTTTACTTAATCCGGCAACTTTGGTTGCTTAAGCCCAGTTCAAGAACATGTATCTAAAAAACTTGACGCTTTTCGGCTTTAAGTCATTCGCGGACAAGACCGCGTTGAACTTCCAACCCGGTGTCACCGCCATCGTCGGCCCCAACGGCTGCGGCAAATCCAACGTCTCCGATGCCATCCGCTGGGTCCTCGGCGAGCAGTCGGCCAAGGCGTTGCGCGGCGGCGAAATGGCGGACGTGATTTTCAACGGCACGGACGGTCGCAAACCGATGGGCATGGGCGAAGTGTCGCTCACGCTCGGCGGCGTGGGCGGGGAAAGCCTGCGCGCGGCGGGCGTCGAGGTCGCCTACGACGAGGTCACGCTCACGCGCCGGATTTTCCGCGACGGCAACAGCGAATATTTTCTGAACCGCACGCCCTGCCGGCTCAAGGACATCCAGCAGTTGTTCATGGGCACCGGCGTGGGGCGGACGAGCTACAGCATCCTGGCCCAGGGCCACATCACGCAAATCCTTTCCAGCAAACCGGAGGACCGCCGGACAATTTTCGAGGAGGCCGCCGGCATCACGAAATTCAAGAGCCAGAAAAAGGAATCGCTCCGCAAGCTGGAATACACGGAGCAAAATCTTTTGCGCGTGGCGGACCTCATCCGCGAAGTGAAGCGCCAGATCGGGTCGCTCCAGCGCCAGGCCGGCAAGGCGCGCCGCTACAAACAGATTCAAACGGAACTGCAACACCTCGACACGCAGTTCGCGCGGCACCGGTTCGACGTGCTGCAGGCGGAGATTTCCGAAAAGCAGGCCGCCGTCGAAAAACTGCGGGCCGAAATCGAACAGGGTTCCGCCGGCGTGCTGCTTCTTGAAAACGAAATCGCGCAACTGCGCGACCGGTTTTCAGAACTGGAACACGAAATCGCCGCGCAACAACAGCGCGGACTGGAATTGAAAGGCGAAATGGACCGGCACGAAGGCCGGATTCAGTTCAACGAGGAGCGTCTCCGCGAACTGGCGTCGCAAAACACCAGGGCGCTCGCGGAGATCACGCAGGCCGACGAACGCTGCCGCGCCGCACAGGAGGAATCGGCGGCAGTCACGGAAAAATTGTCCCGGTCCGGGGCCGCGCTGGCGCAACATCGCCTGACGCTGCATACCAGGCAACAGGCGTTGACGAAGGTTGAAGAAGATTTGAAACAACGGCAGGAGTCGTTGCGCGAAGGGCAGGCCGCCGCGTTCGGCGCCGCGCAGGATTTGACGCGCATCCGCAACGAGATCACCGCGCTAGACCTGCAAAAACAAGGCAACGTCGTCCGGCTTGAAAAATTGTCCGCGGAAAAAATCCAGCTCGAAGAGGAGCGCACACGGCTGGAGGCGCGCCTGCAGGAGTTCACCGCGAGTGTCGAGGTTGAAAAGCTGAACGCGCAGACCAAGCGGGGTTCGGTGGAGCAACGGCAGAACCGTTTGCGCGAACTCCAGGTGGAGTTGCAGGCATCGTCCGCCGAACAGGACCAGTTTTTGCAGGCACAGGCCGAGAAACGCACCCGCCTGAAAGTGCTCGAGCAGCTTGAAGGCTCGCACGAAGGCTTCAGCGCAGGCACCCAGGCCGCCTTGCGCCAGTCGCGCAAGGTCATCGGCTCGCTCGCCGATCGCATTCGCGTGCCGGATTCGTATGTCGTGGCCATCGAAAACGCGCTCGGCCACCATCTGCAACTCGTCCTGACCGAACGGCCCGAATCCGCCCAGCAGATTCTCGCCGACCTCACCGCCAACAAAGTCGGTCGCGCCAGCGTCGCCGCCCTGGCCATGGAATACGACGCCAAGCAGCTTGCGTTTGAAGGCGACATGGCCCCGGGCAGCGGCCTCGAGGTGATTCAAAACGGCTTGCAGCAGGGTCAGGTCATTCATGCCCTGGCGGTGATCCAGGCCGAACCGTCAGTGGAAAAACTTCTGAAGGCGCTGTTGGGCCGCACCTTCATCGCTTCCGACCTGACGACGGCCACGACCCAGATTCAAAACGGCCACGCGGGCTGCGATTTCGTCACGTTGACCGGCGATTTGCTGAGCCGGCACGGCGTTTACACGGGCGGCTACTTGAACGGCAACGGCAATCCCAAGGCGCCGGCTTCGATTCTTGGACGGAAAAACCAGATTTCCGAACTGCACGGTGAACTGACGGAGGTCCAGACCCGCGTCGCCGAGATGAGCCGCAAACGCGGCGCGCTGTTGAGCGAGCAGACCGAACTTCAGGCCAGCCTGCAACAGGAGCAGACGGAATTGCGCAAACAGGAGGTCGCCATCGCCACACGCGAAGGCGAATTCAATGCGCTGCAAAATTCCAACCGGCTGCTGCACCAGAAAATCGAAACGGTGGTTTTCGAAATCCAGAGCCTCGCCGCGCAGGAACAGGAAGGCTCGCAGAAACGCAAGGCGCTGGCGACGCAGTTGAGCGAGCTTGAAGCCCGTGAACGCGCCGGTCAGGAAAGGGTCGCCGCGCTCACGGCCGAGCTGGAAAATCTTCGGCAGCAGCGCGACGCCGCGAATGCCGCGGTGACCGAAAGCAAGGTCGCGTTTGCGGCGGAGGAGCAGCTTTCGGCGTCATTCCGCCAGCAGCAACAGGCTTTGGAGCAGCGCATTCGCGAGCTTTCCCAGGTCATTGAACAACGCCGCGGCGAGTGTTCGGTGTTCATCACGCGCAAGGAACAGGCGGAAACCGAGATTCAGGGTTCGCGCGGGCAGATTGACCGGGTGTCGCACGAGCGCGGGCAGTTGAACGCACAAACGGCGGAATTGCTTTCGCAAAAACAGGCGCAGGAAGCCGGCATCGCGGCGCGCGACGAAAATTTGCGCGCCCAGCGCGGCCGGCTGACGGAATGGCAGGACCAGCGCGGCGCGCTGGACGTGGAACTGGCGCAGAAAAACATGTCGGTCCAGAACCTGCGCGAGCGGATCCAGCAGAAATATCACGTCAACCTCGACGACATCCGCGGCGAGTGCATCACCATCACGTTTGCCGATGAAGGCCCGGCCAAGGTGCATACCCTCACGCCGGAGGAAATGGCGGCGAGCGGCGCAGCCACGGATTGGAACGCCGTGGCGCAGCAGGTCGAGGCGTTGCAGAAACGGCTCGACGAAATCGGGCCGGTCAATCTGGTGGCGATCGAGGAATACGAGGAGACCGAACAGCGTTATCAATTTCTCACCAAGCAGCACGACGACCTGGTTTCGGCCAAGGCGCAATTGCTGGAAATCATCAACCGCATCAACGTCCAGACGCGGCAGATGTTCGTCGAAACGTTTGAGAAAATCCGCGGAAATTTCCGCAGTCTGTTCGTCGAGGTCTTCGGCGGCGGCAAGGCGGACCTGGTTCTCGTGGACGAAAACGACGTGCTGGAGAGCGGCATTGACATTGTGGCGCGCCCGCCGGGCAAACAGTTGCAAAGCATTTCATTGCTGTCCGGTGGTGAACAAACGATGGTGGCGGTGGCCTTGATGTTTTCGATTTATCAGGTCAAACCGAGTCCGTTTTGCGTGCTGGATGAATTGGACGCGGCGTTGGACGAGGCCAACATCAATCGCTTTGTCCGGCTGTTGCAGCAGTTTCTCACGCATTCACAGTTCGTCATCATTACGCACAACAAGCGTACCATCGGCATGGCCGACGTGCTTTACGGCGTGACGATGCAGGAACACGGCGTGAGCAAGATCGTCGGCGTGAAATTCCACAAGGAATCCGAACAGCCGGTGGCAGCGTAACCAGGTGGGTGCGGCAGCCGGCGTCAGCCGGCTCATTCTGAATCAAATTGGAGCAGACCCACATCCGCTGCTACGGGTTTTCACCACGAATCAGTTGCGTGTCGCTTTCTGTCGGGAAGAGGTGGCCACGCAAATGAGACACCCGAGCAAGGCCAGCAGCGAAACAACCGCGCCAGTTTCAAATGCGCGGTCCCGGTAAGTCAGCCGCACGCGATGCCGCCCGTCCGGAATTTCAACTGCTTGAAACGCATCGTTCGCCCGCAGCAAACGCGCCGGTTTGCCGTCCACCTCCGCGCGCCAGTTGTGATACCAGGTCTGCGCCACGACGACGAGCGACGGCGCGCCGGCTTCAACTTCAATGTCCACGCTTTGAATCCCAAAATGCGATTTGAGCACGCGGGCGGCTGTTTGATTCGTGACCGTAACAAACGATCTGGCTTCCGGCGGCAGGAAAACCACCCTGCTTCCGTCAAAATCCGGCAGCGTCAACGCGCGTAATGTGTCCGCGTCGCCGAGGAAGATCGGTTTCTGGCCGGCGGTCGCGAGCGGCAAAAAGGCCGGGCGCACCTGCCAGTGGTAAAACGCATCCGGCGCGGTGATTTGCGAGACGCCCATAAAATCCTCGAGTCGCGGGAATTCATTCGTCGTGCCATAAAGCAGCGAATTCAAATCATCGCCTTCCCGCGGCGTGAGCGAAAAGAAGCCGTCCACCTTCGGCACGGCGTCCAGCAAGTTCGCGTTGCCGCAAAAGCCAAGCCGTTTTCCAAGAAAGTTGTTTTTCGGGTCGCCCAGCGCGAAATGAATGAAGTCCATGAACGCCTTTGTTGTGATCATGGCGCGTGAACCGCCGAGTTCGGGCTGCGGGTCCATTTTCAGATCGGCGCGCGCCAGGTTCAGTTCATAGACGCCCGGCGGCACGGTCGGGTTTTGCGCCGGCTCGTGCGTGAAGACGTCGAGCCACGCCACCACGACCAAAAACAGTGGCGCGATGCGGCGCAATCCCGGTCCGGCTTCCCGCGTCAAGAGGAGCAGCAGCCACCCGGTCACCAGCAGAAAGAACGCGCGCGACAGACCGTTGAGCAACGTCGCGTGGATGTCATCCGTCGGAAACGGGAAGCGCCACGCCCAAAAAAGAATTCCCGCAAGGAGCGCGAACAAAATTGCGCCGGTAAAAACCAGGCGTTTTCTGAAAATCATTTTTTTCTCGCTTCGTAAACTTTCCAGGCGGGCGAGGGCAAACGCCGCGAGCAACGGGATGAGGAACGCCACGAGCGTCACGTATTTGACCGGATAAGTCACAAAGCTGAGTTGCGGGATGATTTTGCGCAGGGCGGGATAGACGAAGGTGTTTTCGCCAAAGGCAAAAATCAGCGCGAGAATCGCGGCTCCGCCCAGCAGCCGCACACGGCGTTCCCGCGCCGTCCAGAGTGCGAGCAGCGCCAGCCATAACGTGCCGATGCCGGGATAATAGGATGATGTCCATGATTGGCCGTATTGGAAAAAAACGCCCTCCGTCCACGCGCGTCCAAACGCCATCGGCACGAGGAAATTGACCCAGCCCCAGCCGGGCATGGACCAGCGGGCGTCCGCGTAGCCGACGCCGCGTTGCGAATGGGCGGAGAGGTCGAGGAAAGGCAGCAATTGCGCCGCCGCCAACGCCATCACCAGCAGCACCACCAGCGCAAAACGCCAGAGCATCGGGCCGCGTGGAGCTTCGCCGCCAATGAATTGTTGAATCCAGAGCGCGAGCAGCAATAGCCAGGTGAGCAAAATGATTTCCGGTCCGCCGGCGAGCATTTGCATGGCGCCCACCAGCGCGGCCAGGATGACTTTCTGTCCGCCGCCGCGCCACGCCCGTTCGACGATGATGACGACCCACGGCATCCAGGCGAGTGTCGCCATGTGACTCGGCCACATGAGCAGATTGAGCGTCAGTCCGTTGAAGGAAAACGCCCCGCCGGCGAAGGCCGCCGCAAAATGGTTTCCTGTCCAACGCCGCGCGAGAAAATACATACCGAAGCCGGCGAACCATAAATGCAGCAGGCAGAAAAACCCCAGCGACCATGTCAGCGGCAGCAGCAGATAAATCAGCGACGGCGGGTAGAGCGGCATGGTGTTCCATTGCGCGAGAAACGGCACGCCGCAGTTGTTGTAGGGGTTCCACAATGGGAGTTCCCCGTGCTGAAAACATTGCTGCTGGAAACAAGCGAGGGGATACACGAAGAACCCGTAATCACGCACGACGAACGTTTGGAGTCCGAGCAGGACTTGTGGGAACGCGGCGAAAATCAGCAGTGCCAGCAGGAGCCCGAAACGCAGGGGATTAAACCAGCCGGGCGCACGATGATTGGATGTCTCGCTCATGGATGTCGCGCGCCATCTTATTCACGAAGTGAAATTGGCGGCAAGTATTCGCCGATCAATTCGCGCTTCCACCAGGCGCCCGCCTGCAGGGATTTAGCTCCGGCACCCGTGGCGGAGCGAAGGCCTGTGGCGCGGCGTTCGGCGAAGTTCGTGAAATGGTAATTGTAAAATTCCGCCCGGATGTAGCGTGGCGGATGATTCGGAAATGGGTTTTGGTCGAGCAAGGCCAGGACGTCCGGCGAACCTTGCAGCAGCCGCTCGCAGAAGTTCACGAACCACGGGTTTTGCTGGTAATTCCCCAGCGCGGCGAACCACATCTGCCAGTCCAGACGCGGCTGATGCGGGGCGACGAACGCCGGCCGCCGGTCCACGTCGCCGGGCTTGTATTTGAATTCGTAGGGCAGCCACTTCACGCCGTCGTTGCTGCCTTCGACGATAATTTCACGGCGGTCGGTGGTCATCACGGCAAAGAGGCCGTAGCCGTTGAAACTGCGAAACGGCGCGAGCCATTCATCTACGACCGCCACCGGAAACAGCCGGCCGGGTCGCACACCGAACATCAGCGCCATTGGGAAGAGTGAAAGGACAATCACGACGACGGCGAGGGGGACGGTGATGGCGCGAGGCCAGCGGCGGGGATGGTTGAGGGTTGAGAGATGAGGGTTGAGGGCAAGACATCTGTGCAGTTTGGCTGGCGTCAATTTCACCAGAACAAAATCGTCGAGTAATAACAGGCACAGGGTCAGCGTCAGCAGGTTGAAAAACGTGTAGTTGCCGGTGAGCAGGATTAAAATCTGAAGGAAGGCGATGGCCGCGCCGCCGCAAAATCGCAACCGGCGCGGCGTGAAAATCAGGAACGGCGCGCCGAGTTCAATGCCGAACATTGCGACGCAGGAAACCTTTTGGAACCACAGCGGCAGTTGGCTGGCATACCAGCCAATCCACGTTGGCAAGGGCTGGGTTTGGTAATGAAACGTCAGCGCGGTAAGATTGCGCCAGTTAGGGTCGCCGCTGAGGAGCTTCACGCAACCGGACGAGAACATGAGCTTGAACAACAAAAGCCGCAGCAACCAGAGGATTGCACGTGACGGCGGCGCTTCTCGCGAAGGACGGGCAAGCAGTTGCAGGGGCGCGAAAAAGATGGCGAGAAAACCGGCTTCGAGCAGCAGGTTGTCCCATTGAAAGCCGAGAAAATCGCGTCCAACCGTTGCGAGCGAGAGATACAGCAGCCACAGCAACGCGAGACAGGGCACAGGCGCCAGGCCGATCATCAAAAGGACGGCCAGCGCCGCGCCCGCCGCGCATTGAAAATGGAGGAACCCGTCGGATGAATTGAGCCAGCACAACGTCGGCAACAGACGAAACCGGTCCAAACCGATGCCTCGCAGGTCGCATTGCTGCCCAACCGCCGTCATGAACCGATCGGCCGGCAAAATGCCGTTGTGGCCGATCAGACCGCTGATTTGCGTCCACAACGAAACGAAAGCGATGAGGTAAATGCCGCCCAGCGCGCGCAGGAAAACCCATCTCGTGAGCAGACAAGCTGGCTGCTCGACGTGCCGTCCCCAGAACCAGCGCGTCAGCAGTGAGAAGAACGTCCGGTTTTTGGCGACCAAGCTGTAGGCCCATTCTGTGATGTTTGCGAAAGCTGATGAATTTTTGTAAGTGCGGAATTGCCATTGGAGGTTTGAACTGTGCGCCAGCGTGCGGAACACGGCTTCCGCGCCGGAATAGACCGAGCCGTCGGGTTCGATGAGTTGGACCGCCGTGTCGAATTGTTCGCGGGGAATTTCTGGAAACTGCGCGGCGATGCGCGGGTCCTGGGCGGGCAGGTAATCCACGGTTTCGCCGGTCATTTGCCGCCAGCGGCGGACCCAGAGCGCGCAGAAATTGCAATCACCGTCGAAAACCATCAGCGGTTTCGGCGGCGGCGCGGCGATGTGGATGGTGCTCTTCATCGGTTTTCAAGCCGTGGCACGAGGACGGCGGCGCCTTGAAGTTTGCCGGTTCGCAAACGCATCAGCGCTTCATTGGCTTCGGCGAGCGGAAATGTTTGCACCGTCGTCCACACCGGCACGCGCGGCGCGAGCGCGAAGAATTCCTCGCCGTCGCGTCGCGTGAGATTGGCCACGGAACAAAGCGTGCGTTCCTGCCAGAGCAGGTCGTATGGAAACGACGGAATGTCGCTCATGTGAATGCCGCCGCACACGACCGTGCCGCCTTTGGCGACGGCTTTGAGTGCGAGTGGAACGAGGCTGCCAACCGGCGCGAAGATAATTGCCGCGTCCAATTTTTCAGGCGGCCCAGTTTCGGAATCCCCCGCCCAAACCGCCCCCAACGATTTGGCAAATGCCTGTGCTTCCAAATCGCCCCGCCGTGTGAAGGCGTAAACCCCGCGGCCTTGATGCCGCGCGATTTGGGCCACGATGTGCGCCGCCGCACCAAAGCCGTAGATGCCGAGGCGTTTCGCGGAGCCGGTCTTGACCAGTGAGCGATACCCAATCAACCCAGCGCAGAGCAGGGGAGCGGCCCCGGCATCGGAATAATTTTGGGGAATCGGAAAACAAAATCGTTCGTCGGCCACGGCAAACTCCGCGTAGCCGCCGTCCAGCGTGTAGCCCGTAAAACGCGCGCGGTCGCAAAGGTTCTCTCGCCCGCCGCGGCAAAATTCACATTCACCGCACGTCCAGCCCAGCCACGGAATGCCCACGCGTTCGCCGATTTTGAAGCGTTCGACGCGGTCGCCCTTTTCAACAATCGTGCCGACGATTTCGTGTCCGGGCACGAGCGGCAGTTTGGGATTCGGCAATTCGCCGTCCATGACGTGCAAATCCGTGCGGCAGATGGCGCACGCGGTGACCTTCACCAAAACCTGTGTTGCGTCGGGCTTCGGCGCGGGAACCTCGGCCGCCCGCAACGGTTGCCGCGGCGCTTCGAGGAGCATGGCGCGCATCTTCAGTTGATAGTTGCTGGTTGTTGGTTCATGGTTGAGACATCATGTGCCTTGGATTTTTGGACTATCAACCATCAACATTCAATCATCAACTACAGTGAAAATTGCCATAGGCTCGGACCACGCCGGATTTCAATACAAGGAAGCCATCAAGGAACTGCTGCAAAGCTTGCGGCATGACGTCACGGACTTCGGCACGCATTCAGAGGAGCCGGTGGATTATCCGCTGTTCATCCGGCCCGTGGCGGAAGCCGTCGCCCGCGGCGAATTTGAACGCGGCGTGGTGCTGGGCGGTTCCGGCAATGGTGAAGCGATGACCGCCAACCGCGTCAAAGGCGTCCGTTGCGCATTGTGCTGGAACGCGGAGTCCGCCCGGCTGGGACGGCGACACAACAATGCCAATGTCATTTCCATCGGCGAACGAATGGTCAATCTCGAAACCGCGCTCGAAATTGTCCGTGTGTGGCTGGAAACTCCCTTCGCAGGAGGGAGACATCAGCGGCGGATTGACTTGATTGACGCCCCGCAACGGTAATTGGGAGGGCCGGCACGCTGCCGACCCATATTTCAGGGATGGCAAACGCGCCGTCACTCCCCATATTGCCAAAATTGACGCCCGCCGTCGCAACGCTTACGCTGGTGCAGATTTTTATGAGCGAATTGCAAAATTCCTTGCTGGAATTGATCCGGCGCACCTCGGCGGAAATCCCCGACGACGTGAACCAATCCATCCTCACATCGCTGGAACAGGAGAAAAAAGGAACGCTGGCCGAGAGCGCGCTGAAGATTATTGACCGCAACATCCAACTGGCCAAACGCAAGTCGCAGCCGATTTGCCAGGACACCGGCAGCATTTTGTTTTATGTGGATTGCCCGGTCGGGTTCGACCAGATTGCGTTTGAGGAAACGGCGAAGGAGGCCGTGAAACTGGCGACGAAGAAAGGTTATCTCCGGCAAAATTCCGTGGATTCGCTCACAGGGAAAAATGACGGCACGAACGTCGGGCCGGGCGCGCCGGCGTTTCATTTTCATCAGCATCGCTCGCCGGAAGTGAGCGTGCGGCTGGTGCTCAAGGGCGGCGGCTGCGAAAACGTCGGCGCGCAATACTCGTTGCCGAACGAGAAGCTCAACGCGAACCGCGACCTCGACGGCTGCCGCAAGGCGATCCTCGACGCGGTGTTGCAGGCGCAGGGCAAGGGCTGTGGACCGGGCATCCTCGGCGTGTGCATCGGCGGCGACCGCGCGACGGGCTACGAGATGAGCAAGACGCAGTTCCTCCGGCTGATTCCCGACCGCAATCCGGTTCCCGAACTCGATGCGCTGGAGCAGGACATTTTGAAAACGGCGAACGAACTGGGCATCGGCCCGATGGGTTTCGGCGGCAAGACGACGTTGCTGGGCGTGAAGATTTGCGCCGCGAACCGCCTGCCCGCGTCCTATTTCGTCAGCATCAGCTACATGTGCTGGGCCTATCGCCGCCAGGGCGTCACGCTGGATGCGGATGGGAAAATCGGACGGTGGCTATACTGAAAACATTTCAGCCAGGGATGCGATTCTAACTTATAAAAAGTTTCCAGGAAGAAGCCGGGTTGATGACGCCTGAAATCCAAAATGTTCCCGCCACCGGTTAAAATCCTGTTGACATTTTACAGATTTAACATCAATTTATCCGCATCCGTTGATACAACGGTCTCATGCAGAGTGGTTGAGGGACTGGCCCGATGACGCCACGGCAACCGGTTGAAGCGCGATCTTCGACGACCAGGTGCCAATTCCAGCCTGAACGCGGTTCGTTCGGGGAAAATGAGAAGTGTGCGTGCATTTGTCAGCCCCTTCTCAACCATGAGCCGGGGCTTTTTTGCTGCCCCGGAAATGTTCGTGGCAGCGAACGTGAGTTCGCTCTGATTGAAAAATGAGCCGGCTTACGCCGGCTGCCATGGTTGAAAAAATATAAATTTATGAGTGAGCATCACGGTTTCATGAAGGCGTTGAAGTGCCGGGAGTGCGGACGCGAATATCCGCTCACGGCCAATCACGTCTGCGAGTTCGACTTCGGCCCGCTCGAAGTCGCCTATGACTACGACCGCATCAAAAAGTCGCTGACCAAGGCGGCCATCCAGTCGCGTCCCAAGACGATGTGGCGTTACCGCGAATTGCTGCCGGTGGCGAACGACCCGACCGTTGGTTTGCAAGTCGGCTTCACGCCGCTCGTGAAAGCCGACCGCTTGGCGAAAAAACTCGGCATCCGCGAATTGTGGATCAAAAACGACACGGTGAACTACCCCACCCTGTCTTTCAAGGACCGCGTCGTGAGCGTGGCGTTGAGCCGTTCGCGCGAACTCGGCTTCGACACCGTCGCGTGCGCCTCGACCGGCAATCTCGCAAACGCCGTCGCCGCACAGGCTGCAAGCGCCGGATTAAAGGCGTATGTGTTCATTCCGTCGGATTTGGAGCAGGGCAAAATCGTCAACTCGTTGATTTACGGCGCGCACGTCATCGGCATCAAGGGCCATTACGACGAGGTGAACCGGCTTTGCGCCGAGATTGCCGGCAAGTTCGGCTGGGCGTTTGTAAACGTGAACATGAGGCCGTATTACGCCGAAGGCTCCAAGAGCATGGCGTATGAAATCGCCGAGCAACACGGCTGGCGCGTGCCGCGGCACACCGTCGTGCCGGTGGCGTCCGGCTCGTTGCTGACGAAAATCCAGAAAGGTTATCAGGAATTCATCAAGCTGGGCCTCGTGCCGCAGACGAAATACGCCGTTCACGGCGCGCAGGCGACCGGCTGTTCGCCGATCTCCGTCGCGCAAAAGGCGGGCCTCGATTTCTTCAAACCGGTGAAGCCGGACACGATTGCGAAATCGCTGGCGATCGGCACGCCGGCGGACGGTTTTTACGCGCTCAAGGTGATGCGGGACACGAACGGCGCGGCGGAGGACGTGACCGACGACGAGATTCGCGACGGGATAAAGCTGCTCGCCGAGACGGAAGGCATTTTTGCCGAAACCGCGGGCGGCGTGACCGTGGGCGTGGCCAGGAAACTGATTGATTCCGGCAAAATTCCGCGCGATGATTCAGCGGTCCTTTGTGTAACGGGCAACGGATTGAAGACGCTTGACGCTGTCGTCGGCCACGTCGGCAAGCCGCGTGAAATCAAGCCGAGCCTGCGCGAATTCGAGGCGCTGCTCGCGAATGAAGAGAAAGTGAATGTGTAACACGGTAGGGACGCGCTGCCGCGTGTGCTAGCCGACCGGCAGGTCGGCCCTACCAAGCATGGATTGAATTATGCCAAAAAAAGTCCGAATCCCAACGCCGCTCCGCAAGTTGACCAACAACGAGGAGTTGGTCGAAATCAACGCCGCCACCATCGGCGAGGCGATCGTCGAATTGCAGACGCGCTTCCCCGGCATCCAGGAACGGCTCGTGGACGAAAAAGGCGAGGTGCGCCGCTTCGTGAACGTCTATGTGAACGAGGAGGACATCCGCTTCCTCAAAAACAAACAGACGCCGCTCAAAGACGGCGACGAAATCAGCATCATCCCCGCTATCGCAGGAGGTTGAAGCGCGAAGCAATCGTAAATCGTAAATAAAAAAATCGTAAATTCCCGCATCATGGCTAAAACTTCAAAAAAACCGGCAACGGCGACCAAATCCACGACTCCCACCCAGCAAAGATTGTGGCTGATGTATCCGCCCAAATTCATCAAGAAACCGTTTATCTGGGAAGTCGGGCACAAATTCAAGGTCGTCACCAATATCCGGCAGGCCAGCGTGACGGATGAGATCGGCATCGTCTGCCTCGAACTCGACGGCCCGCGCGACGAGGTGAAGGCCGCCATCAAATGGCTGGAGAAAAACGGCGTGAACGTCGAGCCGGTGGAAATCAACGTAATCGAAAGCTAGCTCCGCCGGACAATTTTTCCCCGCCGGCTTGCCCGGCTTGTTCGGAACATCCACATGCCGCCTGCGAACAGCCCCAGCGAGATCAACGACCAGGCGGGCGGCTCGGGCACAGGGATTACTCCACAAATGTTCAAATCCTTGCTGATGATGTATGTCCCGTCAGGTGCGATATTGGCAGCCCATTCAAGCGCCCACTTGACATTTCCGCACGCCGACATGTTGTCATTCAGGGTCGTGGGGCCATTATTGAGCGAGGTCAATATCGAGTTGTCGCCGGCCACTTCGCCGTAGGTCGCCGGATGGCTGACCACGCCATCAACGTTTTCCCCGATGGAGCAGGAACCGTCAGTCTGATTAACCTCGTTGAACCCCTTTGATGTCCTGTCCAGGTTGCCGGAATCTTTGTTCGGCGTTCCGCCCAGATTAAAATCCGCATACTGGAAGAAATAAAACGGAAGCGTGCATCCCGTCAGGTTTTGAATTACAATCGTCTCCGTCAAATCAGAAGCCCCGCTTCCCGGCGCACCGCCCGTCAGTGTGTAATCCACCGCCAGCGTGAATTTGGGGGCGGTGTAAGTGGTGTCCAAGATGCTTGTGCCATACGCTGTGACTGCCGGCCCGCCCAGCGTGTCAATTGACGCCTGGCCGCAGTTCTCCACCCGATACCAAAACCATTGCTGATTCAATTGATTTTGTCCGTCCACCGTCCAGTCGTCCATCCCCGCCTGGCTGGCAGTGTCAATAACTGCCGATGAATTGCCCGACGACAAAGTGTAAATCTGGGCGCGTGCGGTCCCATCAACAATCAGAACAGACAAAACGAAGATTGCGAGCCAAGACCAGACAAGCCTATGTCTCCCATGAAACGGAGAAACATCACAACGACTCATATTCTTACGACTTGGTTCGCCAACTACTCTACTTAAACCATACTTCTCAAACCATTTCCAGTCAAACCGCTCGCCGCCAAACGGTACTTTTCGACCGGCTACATTTAACCTGTTCGGCGCCGGTTCGAGGGGAACATGCGTAAAACAACTGATATTATCGGTTTTTGTCATTTAAGGCTGCGAGCATAAAAGCAAATTGCGTTCCATAATTTTGGGGGCGGACGCCGCTGATCTTGGCGTGGATGGCAAGTGCGAAGATGTGAAGTCCCCCATCAAATGGGAGGAAAGAATGGCGTGAACGTCGAGTCGGCCAAAATCAGCGTGATGGAAGGCTGAATGGTTTCAGCACCCTGCCCTTTCAACACCAAGTGTCCACTGCACCGATGGCAGCCACAGATTTACTACTATGACCCCGTCTGGACGCCGATGGGAGATTCCATCAAAGGTGTTACGACAATATTTGCCGAGGCCTTGAGTTGGGCCATATAGGCATCCAGTTGTTGTTGGTATCCGGTCCGCGTTCCCGCCGCCAGTTGTTCACGAATCTGGAAATCAATCGCCTGCCAGGCTTGCTGCCGCGCCTGCGGATCAGCGGGCAACTCGCCAAATTGGGCGAGGTGAGTCTGGTAATATTGTTCGACTTGATCGGGAGTAACATTGGGCCTCGCGCCCGCCTGCGCCATGAGGGAAGTTTGCAACATAAACACCTGCGCATCCCGAAGCTCAAACTCGACCTCCGCAGCATTCACCGTCAGTTGACTGACCATGCCCGGATACGGCTGTTCCCGCGTCGCCCGCAATTTTGCCAGTTGATCTTCCTGGGCCTGGTTCAGGGTGACGCCTTGCGCCTTGGCGGCCTGCAAGACCAGTTCGCGGTTGATGGCGCGCTGGAGAAAATAATTGTAAACCGCCGGGTCGATTTTTTGTTCCGCCTCTGAATTGGTTGATGGGAGCGGCATCAAATCCACGAGCATGATGGGCGTGCCATTGACCGTTGCCAGCACTTGATCCGGGCGCGCCAGAAATGCCCTGTTGGTGGATTGAATTTCGCCGCCTGGGGATCGTTCGACAGCCTGGTTTGAATGGCTCGCCCCGCCGGTGGCTTCACCGGACCGGGCAGGCGCAGCCGCCCGACCGTGAAGCTGCCAATAGACCAGCAGCACTGTCACCGCCGTTGCGGCCGCCAGCAGCAGCCAGATCGAATTGCGCCCTCTCATCTTGCCGCGGTCAGTTCCCTGCCATCAAGGATCCGTCCCAAGCCCCAGCGTATGCCGGGTTTCATGCCATGACAATTCTTCGTCAACGCCAGTACGCCCGTCGCATTACTGGCTTTCCAAGATGACATCTTCCATGCCCACAGGCACGCCCGGCGAGCTGTTATACTCAACCCACACACAGGAGCGGAAGAATAAATTACTGTTTAACGTGTGAGCTGGGTAGCCGCACGTATTCAAATTGTATTGGAATTCGCCGTTGCAGTTCGGCACCATGATTCCGCCCGGACTGCCCACGCAATTATAGTTCGCCGGCTCAGCGTTGACCAAAACGGAACTGCAATAAGTGCCCTGACGTTCCGTGATGTCAATATGCACCGTGCAATATGGCCCCTGCTGTGAGGTAACGTCGTTGCCGTTGCAATCCAATAATCTTACCGCGTGGCAGACCAAACTGCCCACTTTGAACGGCGTAATGAGCTCCGTCGTGCTGGGATCGTCTGGACAATTCATATCGCTGAAACCAACGTCGGGGTCGGAAGTATTGTCAGCCAGATTGTCATCGCAGGGCGTGTCAAACACCACCTGCAACGGCGCCAACACCGTGAGGTTGAACGTGCATTGGCTGGTGTTGCCGCTCGCGTCGGTCGCCACGGTCGTCACGGGGTACACTCCCGGCCCCAGAATGCTGCCGGGCGGAGGCGTGCAAACCACAGTCAACGAGCCGCCGCAGTTGTCCACCGCCAGTGGCGGCGTAAACTCGACCGCGCCCAGGCAAACTTCTCCCACTCCAAGGTTGGCGCGTGCGCAAGCGCTCAAGATACCGGTGCAATCCGGTTGCTGGTTGAAACCCCATCCGCACGTGCCATTGCCACAGGCGCCAGCGGTCAGGCGTGATTTGAAGTTCTCGCACGCACCGGCAGGATCCGAATTCTTCCAGCAACTGCTGCGATTGTCATCACACGGTTTGACCCCGAGCACATTGCAATTGGTATTCAGGGTGGTCTCCACGACCGCCCCCCACTGCCACTGAATCGTGACCCCGGGCGTATCAACCGCGAATCGGCCGCACCACGTTGCCGAGTTGACCTGACACCGGCTGCCCCACGGATTCGGCGAGTCCTTGCCCCAGCAACGGCCGTTACGATTGTTTATGTTGTTGTTCAAACTGAAGGGAATCTGCCATGCCAGCCCGGACAGGAAGGTATTGCCGCTTAGACCGGGTTTCGTGATCGTGATCCATTGACCGTTTGTGAACGTCGTTGTCGTAGCGGCCACGCCGTTCGAGAACGTAACATACGCATCCGGCACATTCAAAGTGACGTTGGTGTTGTCCACCGCGAGCTGGATGGTCTGGTTGAAGACATGCACCGTGAACGAACCCCTGTTATAACACGAGGGATTTTGCATCACACTGCTGAACCAGATGTAGTTGTTGGAAACAATGCAAACGTTGTTAAAATTCGCCTGAATGCAACTCAGGGCATTGGTGAGGATCGGCTTGAAGGTGACGGTCTGGTCGCTGCAGAACAGGGTGGGCGGCTGTTTATCCAGCACCAGCACGGGCGTTTGACATTGCGCCGAATTGCCCCGTCCGTCATTGGCTGTGACGGTAATCAGATTCGTTCCCGTCACGTCCACCGGGAATTCCCCTTGCAACATGCCATTGCCCAGATTGGTGAGAACAATGTTGGCTCCATTCTCGTCAACGGCGCTCACGCTCACCGTGTCAATGCCTCCGCAGCAATCCGTCGCCGTCGGTATCGGGAACGCGAACGTCGCATAACACTCGCCCGCATCGTTGGTCAAAATTATTTGACCGCCCCCCGCCCCGCACTGAACCACCGGGTTGTTCGTATCCGCAAACTGCGGCGGCATCGTGTCCTCGACGGTGATGATAAAACTGCAGACATTGGTATTGCCGGACGCATCCGTGGCCACGCAGGTCACCACATAATTGGTCGAGTTGGCCGGCGGCGGCGGCAGGGCAAAGAAGCTGCCAGAAGGCGGGGTGCAGACCACCGACGGATTCGGGTCGCAATTGTCCGTCACCACCGGCGTGGGGTAACTGACATATGCCCCGGCCAATCCGTTGGTATAATGGCACTGGGCTGTAATATTCGAGGGACAAACGATGGTCGGCGGGGTGGTGTCTTCCGAACCACAAATACCCTTGGTGCGGCCATTGAAATTGGTTGTGAAATCGCCCGTGAACGTGGAAGCTTCACTGTCCATCGTAACGCTGATGTTTCCACAGAACAGGCTGGCCAGCGGCCCGCCATTGGGCGTGAACCGGAAATCATATTGGCTCGACAGCCCCGGCAACCAACCAAATCCGAACACTTGTCCCGTCAATAGCACGCCGGAATAGGTGTTTGTTCCCACCGTTACCGTTCCGGATAAAACCAAATCTTGGCCGCCATCACCAGGCGCACTGCCCACCAACGTGCCCGTGTTATCCACAGCAATGTTGATTTTGAGGCTTTTGACGCCGGTGAATACGGTGGGTGTTTGCAACGGGGCCAACACCAGTGTTGTTGGTGTCGTGTTAATCGAAAGAAGCTGGTTGGTGGGGGTATAGCTCAAGGCAAACACGCTGTTATTCAGATAATTGATATCCGGATAGGTCACACCCACATTTAACAGGCTGGCAAACGATGATGTTACGACGGCAACATTTGCCGCCACCACAACTGCAAACCGCATCCATGTTTTCATAGGTTCTGATTTCTTGGCTTCTGTTTTACATTTTTTGGCTTTTACAGCCACAATTTTCCCCGGCTGGCGCCACGGATTCTAATTTGTTTTCAGGTTATGCCCGGGGAACGTTCAGCCGACGACGTGCCGCCATGCACAAGGCAACACCAACCGACGTGAGCAAAATTGAAGAAGGCTCGGGAACCGGGAAAATGTCTGCGGAACCCTGCCCGCTTCCTGGACCAGTATATTGACCGCTGGTTGCAAGGTTGCTAAAACTCCCGCCCCAAGTTCCGGTGAAAGGAGTATCACCATGTGCTTGGGTGCCCTCGAAGTTTGCGAACAAACTAACCCCACAGAGTGCTCCTATTCCGCCAAAGTCGCTGGCGACATCTCCACCGGTTACATTAAACAGAAACGTAAACTGGTCAATGCTGTTGTTGTTGTAATATCCCCATGCCGTTCCGCTCGCCCCGCTTTCCAAAGTGCCGGTAAGCAAAGGTCCGCTGTACACATAATCCGGCCCAAGGGAGCCAGAGATAGACACTGTGCCTCCAGACGCCAAAACGCCCCCACTATTGATCGTCGCAGAAATACTGTAACCTCCATAACCACTAAAACTTCCTGTATCATTGCCCGAGCTGTCTATAAAATCTGACAGATCGCCGTTCACTTGAAAGCTGCCGCCGGACGAATTATAGGTTACATCCAGTGGAGAACCGCTCAAATCTGCCAGTCCGTTTGTTGAAGTAAAATACAGCGGCGCAGCGTGGGAGTGCAGGTTCGCACCCAACGAAACGATGCTGAAAACAACCAGCATTCGCAAAGTTTTCATAAGTTTTTCCACGTCTACGTCTTTAAGTCTCAAAACCGTCGGAACTCTGCCGGCAAGCCCCCACAAAATATTTTTTTCACCTTCCAATTCGGCTCTCAAACGGCCCGCAATTTTGTTCCGATCTTGATTTGCCCCGGCATTCTGGACTTTTATTCCAAAAAAGTCAATAGAAAAATTAGCTCTTTCGTAACATCCTCATTATCAAATGCTTTGATGGATAAATGGCGTTCACTCCAGTTTCAGAGAAAATTGGTTTTCGATCATTTCCGCCTGCCTCTTAAGAAGCGCGTTTTGATCCTCAATAAGTTTGCGTCTTTCTTCAATGAGCATGGTTTGTTGCTGCATCAACTGCCTTTGCTCTTCAATGAGGTTTTTCTGGCTGGCAATCAGATCCATGGTGGCATCCGCGATGGTCTGTTTTGCAGCGCCATTATTATTATTTGTTCCCGGCGTGTGGCCGTTGGCAATCGTGTGGAGGTTTGATCTCCCATTCCCATTCCCATTGAGCATCGGTCCCGCTACTGCGTTTGACTTGGAAGACAGTTCCATCACCACGTGCGTATAGAACTTGGAGTAATCAAAGACTTTTCTCCGGCGGAGTTTTCCATGGTTGTGGTTGTTATCGGGCGCACCCTGGCTCCTTTGAGCATCCGGCCGTGCAATCGCTGAATTTGAACCATTGCCATTGGCATGGCCGTTGGCATGGCCGTTTCCGGACGCGGCCTGCGCTACAGCGATTGCGTGCCCTCCATTTGCATAAACCGCGCTGCGCACCCTCCGCTGCCGGCGCTTTTGGTAAAGGAGCATTCCACCAACCATTACGGCACAGCCGGCCAAACCCGAATAAATCCAAACCACAACGCCAGTCCTGGAACTGGCCATCAAATTCCTGCTTCCAGCCGCATGTTTGTCATCAACGATGAGTTGCGTCAGATTGACGCCAGCGATTTTATCGCCGCCCTCATAATCAACATAACGCTGTCCCGCTTTGAACGTGACATTGCTTATCAACTGCTGCAAAGGGACCGAACTGGATGCGGCTTCGTAAGGTTGCACCGAGATGAGTTCCAAGACTCCCCGCCGGCCGAGTAAAAGCACCGTGTCATTGAGCACTTTGGACGATTGCATTTCCGCCCGGAGCGCCCATTCCAATGAGCATCTCCCTGCATCATACACCGGAGCCCGTTCCCAATCCACGGAGATGACTGATGCCATCCCCTGTTCTGTGCGCTCGCTGTTTTGCGCCTCGCTCTGCTTCCGCACAGCCTTCAAAACCTTCGCCGGGTCTATGCGTTCTTTATTCGCGTTCCTTACATAGCCAACGTCCGTGAACGTCAAAACAACCCACCATTTCCCGGAATCCGGAGCCAAGATGCCAATCAAACCATCGGGAACGGGATTTTTCATCCGCTCAAGAAGAACCCGCGCCCCTGCTGCATCCGTCAGACGATAACCTTGAGGCACCCCGATATCCGCAAGCGTCCCCAAGCTCGCCTGCTTTGGACCGACAATCCAAGCGACTTCCTGCAATGGCATAACCGGCGCAAGAGAGAGTTGATCTGCCCGACACGGCTTCATCAAAACAGCCACGACCGGCAAAAAACAAAAAATAGCCGCATATTTCCGCCAATGGGAATTTCTCGGAAGGCAGACATTCATATTAACAACTTTTACAACCTACCCCACTATTTTCAATCAGTGTCCAACTTTCAAGCAAAACCTGTCCAAAGTCAATACATTTCTGGTTTGTTTCAAATATTTAACACAACTGTCAAATTGGGTTTTAGCCATGTAACCAGCCTATCCAAAGATACTTACGAATCATAAATTCCATGCATAAATTCCGTTGCGATTTGTAATTTTATTTACGTCGCTGGCGTTTGACCTTGAGTTGGGTCGTGGCGTGAATGAGCGCGGCGTGAACCCGCGCGGCTTCCTCATCGCTGACTTTTTCGGCCAGACGGACTTCAGCACGCCGGCGGGCTTCCTCAACCTTTGCCTCGTCAATGTTCTCGGCGCTGATGGCCATGTCGGTAAGAATGGAGACGCGTTCACCGGTGACCTGCACGAAGCCATCGCCCACCGCGAGGAAAAAAGTTTCCCTGCCCTTGTTCACGACGATTTCGCCCGCGACGAGTTGCGTCATCAGCGGCATGTGCTGCGGCAGAATGCCCATCTCACCTTCCGAGCCGGTGAGCGTGACCATGTCCACGTCGTCCGAGAAGACTTTCGCCTCCGGCGTGACGATTTCGAGTTTGATAGTCGCAGCCATTTTTAATTCACGTTTCACGCATCACGTTTCACACGCACGCCAGCCAAAGCTGAAACGTAAAACGTGAAACGTGAACATCTGCGTCAACTTTCTTTGATCTCCTCAATTCCGCCTTTCATGTAAAAATTCTGCTCCGGCACGTCGTCGTGTTTGCCGTCGAGAATTTCCTTGAAGCCACGGACGGTTTCAGCGACCGGCACCTGTTTGCCCTGACGGCCGGTGAACACCTCCGCCACCGAGAACGGCTGACTGAGGAAGCGCTGGATTTTTCGCGCGCGATAAACCGTGAGCTTGTCGTCCGGCGAAAGCTCGTCCATGCCCAGAATCGCGATGATGTCCTGCAAATCCTTGTAGCGTTGCAGCACGCGCTGCACACCCCTTGCAACCTCGTAATGTTCCGGTCCAACGACGTCCGGCGTGAGCGCGCGCGAAGTCGAAGAAAGCGGATCCACGGCGGGATAAATCCCCAACTCGGCGATGGCCCGTTCCAGCACAATCGTCGCGTCCAGGTGCGCGAAGGTTGTGGCCGGCGCGGGATCGGTCAGGTCGTCGGCCGGCACATAAACGGCCTGGAACGACGTGATGGAACCTTTTTTCGTCGAAGTGATGCGTTCCTGCAAATCGCCCATTTCGGCCGCGAGCGTCGGCTGATAACCAACCGCGCTCGGCGTGCGGCCCAGCAGCGCCGACACTTCCGACCCCGCCTGCGAGAAGCGGAAAATGTTGTCAATGAACAGCAGCACGTCCTGATTTTTCTCGTCGCGGAAGTATTCCGTGATGGCGAGACCGGACAACGCCACGCGCAGACGCGCGCCCGGCGGCTCGTTCATCTGGCCGTAAACCAGCGCAATCTTCGAGGCGCCCAGATCGTCCTGCCGGATGACCCCCGCTTCGGACATTTCGGTGTAGAGGTCGTTGCCCTCGCGCGTGCGCTCGCCCACGCCCGCGAACACGGACACGCCGCCGTGCATCTTGGCGATGTTGTTGATCAATTCCATGATGACCACGGTTTTGCCGACGCCCGCGCCGCCGAACGCGCCCACCTTGCCGCCTTTCAAAAACGGGCAAATCAGATCAATGACCTTGATGCCGGTCGTCAAAATTTGCGGGCTGGTGGATTGCTCGGCCAGCGTCGGCGCGGCGCGATGAATCGGATAAAACTTTTCCGCCTTGACCGGTCCGCGTTCGTCCACCGGTTCGCCGACGACATTAAGCACTCGGCCCATCACCATGTCGCCAACGGGCATGGAAATCGGCCCGCCGCTGTCCACCACTTCGTAGCCGCGCTTCATGCCCTCGGTCGCGCCCATGCACACGCAACGCACCCAGTTGTCGCCGAGGTGTTGCTCCACTTCGAGCGTCCGCTTCGCGCGTCCCTGGCCGGGCACCTCGAACTCCATCGTCAGCGCGTTGTAAATGGCGGGAAGTTCGCCGGGGAACTCCACGTCCACGACCGGCCCGATGATTTGAACGATTTTGCCTTTGTTCATGTTCTAAAAATTCTTTGGTTTAAAATTTCAAGCCTAGGCCACGGCCATCTGGGCGGTGGCAATTTCCAGCAATTCCTTTGTGATGTTGGCCTGACGCAATTTGTTGTATTCGAGCGTCAGGTCCTTGATGAGTTGCATGGCGTTTTCGGTGGCGTTTTTCATGGCCACCAGCTTGGCGCTGTATTCGCTCGCCCGCGCCTCCAGCAGGATTTGATAAACTTTGAAATTCAGACTGTGCGGCAGCAACTCGCCGAGCACCGTGGCCTCATCCGGCTCGAATTCGAAGACATCCGTCGTCGCCCCGCGCGCCGGCAATTCCTCCGGCTGCGCCTGGCCGGACGCACCGGCGGTGACGGCCTGGATTTTTCCGACCGGCAGGAACGGCACGGTTTCCGGCCGCTGGTTCAACGTGGAAATGAATTTCGTGAACAAAATGTCCACGGCATCCACCCCGCCTTTGACGAACAGCTCCTGCGCGAATTTGGAAACCGCCCGCGCCTCGCCGAATTGCGGCGTGTCCTTGTAGGTGAACTCGGCGGCGAGCGGCCGCTTGGTGCGCGCAATGAACTGGGCCGCCTTGCGTCCGGCAGTGATGAACACCGTGGAATCCCGGTCAAACTTCACCGCCTCGCGGAACAAATTGCCGTTGAGCGCACCGCACAAACCCTTGTCGGTGCTGACGAGGATGACCGCGCGTCTTTTGACCGGGCGCATTTCCATCAATGGATGGTTGAACGCGGCAATGCGCGGCGCCGCCTCGACGAGAATCCGGTTCATCAAATCGGCATAAGGCCGGCCGGCCACCGCGGCTAGTTGCGCCTTGCGCATTTTGGACGCCGCCACCATTTGCATCGCCCTAGTGATTTGGGCGGTGTTCTTGACCGACTTGATGCGCCGGCGTATGTCGCGGGTGGTGGGCATGGCAAATTATTTTTGACAGCTTCTCCGGATGCGATACGGCGGCGCGGTTTCTCGAAGAAAACCGATTTGCCGCCGGTTTTCCGGCAACGGCGGCTCAATCAACCGGCGGATTGCTTCGAATAAATCCGCAATTGCTTCGTCATGGCCTGTTACACGCCGCTCCAGCTCATTTAATTTCTGCGCGAGTTCCGTGTTGGCGATCAACTGCTCGCGCAACCACACAAAGGCGCGCACCACCCGGACGCTGGCATCAATCGCCACCGGACTGTTCAATACGCTGGCAAGCATCAACGCGCCGTGTTCCGTGAAAACAAACGGTAATTTGCGCTTGCCTCCGTGCAAACTTGAAGTCGCAAATTGCGACTTCAAGTTTGCAAACTCCTGGCGTTCAAGCTGAAACGCAAAGTCTTTGGGAAAGCGTCCGGTGTTTCGCCGGACTTGTTCATTGAGCCGCTTCAGTTCCACACCATAGATTTTCGCCAGATCCGAATCCAGCATGACCCGACGCCCGCGAATCAGATAAATCATGTCTTCGATTCGCTGCACCGGAGCTGTTTTGATTTTGTAACTGACCATGAAATTTTAATGATACGCCTGTTTGAACTCCGTCACCGCCGTCTTCAAATCGTTGACGAGCGTGTCATTCAAAGCTTTTTCCCTGGCGATGCGCGCCATCAAATCCGTTTTCCGGCTGGTCAGGTAATCCGTGAGCTTCGCCTGGAAATCCTTGATCTTGTCCGCCGGCACGTCGTCCACGAAACCGTTTTGCGCCGTCCACAACACCGCCACCTGCGCCTCCACCGGCATCGGGTTGTATTGAATCTGCTTGAACAATTCGACGATGCGTTTGCCGCGTTCGAGCTGGGCCTGTGTTTTGGCGTCGAGGTCGGAGCCGAACTGCGCGAAGGCCGCCAGTTCGCGGAATTGCGCCAGATCGCCCTTGATGCGACCGGCCACCTGTTTCATCGCCTTGACCTGCGCCGCCGAACCGACACGCGACACCGACAAACCCACCGAAATCGCCGGACGCACGCCCTGGTAAAACAAATCCGTTTCCAGGTAAATCTGGCCGTCGGTGATCGAAATCACATTCGTCGGAATGTAGGCCGACACGTCGCCCGCCTGAGTTTCGATGATGGGCAGCGCCGTCAGCGAGCCGTTGCCGTTCTTTTCGTTCAAGCGTGCGGCGCGCTCGAGCAGGCGGCTGTGAAGATAAAACACGTCGCCCGGATACGCCTCGCGGCCCGACGGACGCTTCAGCACCAGTGAAACCTGGCGATACGCGACGGCGTGCTTCGACAAATCGTCGTAGATGATCAGCGCGTCCATGCCGTTGTCCATGAACCATTCGCCCATCGCCGCGCCGGCGAACGGCGCGAGATACTGGTTCGTGGCCGAATCGGACGCCGCCGCCACCACGACAATCGTGAAAGGCAGCGCGTGCGCCTCGTCCAGCACGGCGATGGTGCGCGCCACGTCGGATTGTTTCTGGCCAATGACGACGTAAATGCAATACAGCGGGCGGTAATCCTTGTCACCGGCTTGTTGCGCCGCAAGATTGAGCCGCGCGTTGTTGATGATGGTGTCAATGCCGATGGCCGTCTTGCCGGTCGAACGGTCGCCAATGATCAATTCGCGCTGGCCGCGGCCAATCGGAATCATCGCGTCAATGGCCATGATGCCGGTCTGGACCGGCTGGCTGACCGAACGGCGCTTGATGATGCCGGGCGCGATCTTTTCCACCGGATATTCCGCAGCCGACTTGACCGGGCCTTTGCCATCAAGCGGCTGGCCGAGCGCGTTGACGACCCGACCCAGCAATTCCCTACCGACGGGCACCTGCAACAGCTTGCCGGTCGTGCGGACTTCGTCGCCCTCCTTGATCTTTGTAAAATCGCCCAGAATGATGGCGCCGACCTCGGTTTCCTCAAGGTTCAACGCCAGGCCGGTGATGCCGTGGCCAAAGTCGAGCATCTCGTTCAGCATCGTGTCCGTCAGGCCCTCGATCTTGGCCACGCCGTCGCCGATTTCGCGCACGACGCCGACGTTCTGCCTCGCCGTCGCCAGCTTTGCGCCGGTGATCTGGGCCTCAATTTCCTGCAACAAGTCGCTCATAAATTCTCAATCCGGTCCCGTTTTGTTTAAAATTGTTGCGCCAGCGCGTTCAACCGCGCCCGCACGCTGCCGTCATAAAGGTCGCTGCCCGCCTGAATCCGCAGACCGCCGATCAATGACGGATTCTGGATGAATGAAACGTTCATTCCCGCCCCGTAAATTTTTTTCAATTGTCCTGTCACCTTCACCTGCAAATCGGGCGGCAGCGCCGTCACGCTTTCCACGCGCGCGGTACGCCGTTCCAGTTCCAGCTTCACCAGCCGCTGCAGGCGCGACAAAATTTCGATGCCGCCGCGCGGTTTTCGCGCCAGCAGCAGCGCGACGGCCTGCCGCACGCGGCCTTCGTCCAAAAGACCGTTGACCAGACAACTGCGAAACAGCTCCCGGGCGTTGCGCTGCGCCTGCTTGGAAATTTTCATTCTTCTTCGGGAGGGACGGCGTGCCGCCGTCCCTGACTTTTTATTTTGGGACGCCGACACGGCATCCCTCCCCATCAAATTGTTACCCGGCCAGTTGTTTCGCCGTCTCCTCCGCCAGCCGATGCTGGTCGTCCGGCGTCAGGACTTTGCCGGTGACGGTGGCGGTGGTTTGCACGACGAGCCGTCCGATTTCGCTTTTCAATTCCGCCAGCATCCGCGCGTGGTCGTAAGCGGCGGCTTCCCGCGCCTTGGCCACGATTTGTTCGGCGGCGGCGACGGCCTTTTGCGTTTCCGCCTCGCGCACGCGGGCGGCGGCGGTCCGTCCCTCTTCGATCATCTGGTTGGCCACGTCGCCGGCCTGGGCCAGGATGCGCTTGCGTTCGGCTTCGGTGCGCGCGAGTTCCGCCTTGATTTTCTCGGCATTGGCGAGGCCCTCGGCGATTTTCTGCCGCCGCGCTTCGAGCATGGAAAAGATGGGCCTGTAGGCAAATCTCCACAGGACAAAAAACACGATGGAAAAGCTGATCGTCTGGGCGAGCAGGATTTTCCACTGAATGCCAAGTTCGCTCATAACCTTATCTGACGACGAGCCACGCGATGACCGCCCAGCCTTCGGCCAGGGCCATGCCGACAAACATGAACGTCAAAATCTTGCCGAACATGCCGGGATTGCGGCTCATGGCGATGACACCGCGACCCCGGCTGGTTACCTCGGGTTCTGCTTCCTGCTGTTCGCCCTCGCGATCAGCGTGTTCTGTGTCGGATCGCTCGCCGCGGCACGGCGCGAGGAGGCCGACGAACGACTTGAGACGCTGCTCGCGCTGCCCGTCGGCCGTGACCGCTGGCTCGCAGGACGGCTCTCACTCGCCGCGCTGGCCGCGTCCGCGCTCGCGCTCGGCGCAGGTCTGCTCGCGTGGGCGGGAGTGGCGCAGTCGGGCGTGCCGATATCGCTGGGGCGGCTGCTAGAGGCCGGGGCCAACTGCCTGCCCGTCGCGATCCTGTTCCTCGGCGCCGGGGCGCTCGCCTACGCGATCGTCCCGCGCGCGGGCGCCGCCTTCGCCTACGGCCTGATCGCCGTCGCGTTCCTGTGGATGCTGTTCGGCGCGCTGCTGGGCGCCCCGCAGTGGTTGCTGGATCTCTCCCCGTTCGAGCACGTCGCGCTCGTGCCGTCGGAGCCGTTCCGCAGCGGGTCGGCCGCAGCGATGCTGGCGATCGGGGTGGCCGGCGCCGGCGCCGCGCTCGCGGCGTTCCGCCGGCGCGACCTGCTCGCCGCCTGAGTCCGGGCGATCCCCGAGCGCCGCTGCGGCCAACTACGCATGGCGCGATCGGCGCGCGGCGGATGGCGTTGGCGGGCCACGAGCCTAGATTGGAACCACATCGAACGGGGCTGCGAGGAGCACGCCATGCGCGCACATGAGAAGACAGAGCAGCGCAAATGGGTCTACGACTTCGACGAGGGATCGCGCGAGATGCGCACGCTGCTCGGCGGCAAGGGCGCCGGCATCGCCGAGATGACCCGCATGCTCGGTGCCGACCGAGTGCCCGGTGGCTTCACGATCACGACCGAGCGCCTGTGTGGAGTACATGCGCCTCGGCCGGAGCTGCCGCACGGGCTGGACGCGCAGGTCGACGAGGCGCTCGCCCGCCTCGAGCGCCGCGCCGGCAAGCGCCTTGGCGATCCCGCGGACCCGCTGCTGGTATCCGTGCGCTCGGGGGCGCGCGAGTCGATGCCGGGCATGCTCGACACGGTGCTGAACCTCGGGCTGAGCGACGACGTCCGTCGAGGGCCTGGCCGCGCGAACCGGGAACGAGCGCTTCGCCTGGGACTCCTACCGGCGCCTCGTGCAGATGTTCGGCAACGTCGTGCGCGGCGTCCCCGGCGAGCGCTTCGAGGAGGAGATCGCCGCGCTCAAGCGCGAGCGCGGCGTCACGCTCGACACCGAGCTCGACGCCGACGCCCTGCGCGAGCTGACGACGCGCTTCGCGCCTTCTACGACTTCCCGAGCGCCCCGCGCGAGCAGCTGAGCAGGCGATCGGCGCCGTGTTCGACTCCTGGATGGGCGAGCGCGCCGTGCCGTACCGCCGGATCAACGGCATCCCCGACGAGTGGGGAACCGCGGTCAACGTGCAGCAGATGGTCTACGGGAACCTCGGCGAGAGCTCCGGCTCGGGCGTGGCCTTCAGCCGCGACGAGCTCACGGGCGCGCCCGAGCCTTCCGGGACTTCCTCCCCGGCGCGCAGGGCGAGGACGTCGTCTCCGGCGTGCGCACACCGCGCGACCTCAGCGAGCTGAAGCGACTGGATGCCGCAGGCGGCCGACGAGCTGACCGCAGATCCTGCGGACGCTCGAGCGCCACTACGGACATGCAGGACACCGAGTTCACGGTCGAGGAGGGCCGCCTGTACATGCTCCAGACGCGCAGCGCCAAGCGCCCGGCCCAGGCCGCGGTGCGGTTCGCGGTCGACGCCGTCGAGGAGGAGCTGCTGACCGCGCCGAGGCGATCGCGACGATCGACGCCGGCTCGCTCGACGCGCTGCTGCACCCCACGTTCGACCCCGCGGCCCACTACGACGTCCTCGCGCGCGGGGTTCGCCGCGTCGCCCGGCGCCGCCAAGGGCGCGATCGTCTTCACCGCCGAGGAGGCCGTCGCGGCGGCCGCGGACGGCGAGGCCGTGATCCTGGTCCGGCCGTTCACCGAGGCCGACGACGTCGCGGGCTTCCACGCGGCGGCCGGGATCCTCACCTCCGAGGGCGGCAAGGCCTCGCATGCCGCGCTCGTGGCACGCGGCATGGGCGGCCGGCCGTGACGGGCGCCGCCGACCTCGACATCGACCTCCATGCCGGGGAGGTGCGAGTCGGGGACGCGCGCTGCACGAGGGTGACCGGATCGCGATCGACGGGACCACGGGGGCGGTCACCACTGACGACGTGCCGCTCGTGGAGGCCCGCGATCGACGCGCGCTTCGAGACGGTGCTGCGCTGGTGCGACGAGCTCCGCGAGCTCGGCGTGCGCGCCAACGCCGACACCCCAGCGGATGCCGTGCGCGCCCACCGCTTCGGCGCCGCAGGCATCGGCCTGTGCCGAACCGAGCACATGTTCATGGCGCCGGACCGCCAGCCGAAGATGCGGGCGATGATCATGGCCGACGACGAGGCGCGCTCGCCGCGCCGCGCTCGAGGAGCTGCTGCCGCTCCAGCAGGCCGACTTCGAGGGCCTGTTCGAGGAGATGGCGGGCCTGCCGGTGACGATCCGGCTGCTCGACCCGCCGCTGCACGAGTTCCTTCCGACCGCTTCGAGCTCCACGAGGAGATCGTGCGCGCGCAGGTCGCAGGCGCGCGAGCGGCCGCGCTCGAGCACGCAGCTCGAGCGGATGCGCTCACTGGAGGAGACCAACCCGATGCTCGGCACGCGCGGCGTGCGGCTCGGGCTGCTCCACCCCGAGATCTACGAGATGCAGGTGCGCGCGATCGCCCGCGCCGCGCGCGCGGTCCGCGCGCGCACCGGCGCCGCGCCGAAGCTCGAGATCATGATCCCGCTGGTCGCCTACGAGCGCGAGCTCGAGCTCGTGCGCGATCGTGCGATCGCGGTCGCTGCCGAGGAGGGGTCGTCCTACGGCGAGGACTTCACGCGTCGGGACGATGATCGAGCTGCCGCGGGCATGCCTGATCGCCGATCGCATCGCCCGCCACGCCGACTTCTTCTCCTTCGGCACCAACGATCTGACCCAGGCCGCGATCGGCTTCTCCCGCGACGACATCGAGGGCCGGATCGTCCCGCGCTACGTCGACGAGAAGATCCTCGATGGCTCCCCGTTCGCGACGATCGACGAGGCCGGCGTCGGCGAGCTGGTGCGGATCGCCGTCGAGCGCGGTCGCGCCGCGCGGCCGGACCTCGAGCTGGGCGTCTGCGGCGAGCACGGCGGCGATCCCGCCTCGATCCGCTTCTTCCACGATGCCGGGCTCGACTACGTGAGCTGCTCGCCGTTCCGCGTTCCGATCGCGCGCGTCGCCGCCGCCCAGGCGGCGATCGCCTCGCCGCGGGCGAGCCCGTGAGGCGCTGAGCGGCGTGTTCGCGGTCCGCTTTCACGGCCGGGGGGACAGGGCGTCGTGACCGCCGCTGAGCTGCTCTCGGTCGCCGCGTTCAACGAAGGTCTCGAGGCCAAGGCGTTCCCGAGCTTCGGCTCGAGCGGATGGGCGCTCCTGTCATCGCGTTCTGCCGCGTTGACCATCGCCCGATCCGCCTGCGCGAGCCGATCGCCGAGCCGGACGCCGTGATCATCCAGGACCCGACGCTCGTCCACCACGTCGACGTCTTCGGCGGGCTCGCCGCCGACGGGTACGTGCTCCTGAACTCGGCTCGGTCGCTCGACGAACTGGGGCTGGCGGAGCTGCAGCAGCGCCACCGCCCGGAGCGGCTGCTGACAGTGCCGGCCGGCGAGCTGGCACGCGAGCACCTGGGTCGCCCGATCCCCAACGCAGCGCTGCTGGGCGCGCTCGCCGCGCTGACGGGGATCGTCAGCATCGACTCCCTTCGTGCCGCGATCGACGCCCGCTTCGAAAGCGAAGCGGCCGCCGGCAACTTCGCCGCGGCACTCGCCGCGTTCAGCCTGGTCCCGGCCCATGCGTGAACAGCTGGAAGGCTCCCAGGCGGTCGCTCGCGCGGTGGCACGGTGCCGGCCCGAGGTCGTGTGCGCCTATCCGATCACGCCGCAGACGCACATCGTCGAGGCCTCTCGCGGATCGCTGGTGCCGGAGAGCTCGGAAGCTGCGAGGTGGTCAACGTGGAGTCCGAGTTCGCCGCGATGTCTGTCGCGATCGGCGCGAGCGCCGCCGGGGTGCGCGCGTACACCGCGACCGCGAGCCAGGGGCTGCTGTACATGGCTGAGGCGCTGTTCAACGCGTCAGGACTCGGACTGCCGATCGTCATGACCGTCGCGAACCGTGCGATCGGCGAGCCGATCAACATCTGGAACGACCACTCCGACGCGATGGCGATGCGCGACTGCGGCTGGATCCAGCTGTACGCCGGCGACAACCAGGAGGCTGTCGACCTGCACGTGCAGGCGTTCCGCGTCGCCGAGGAGCTCTCGGTCCCCGTGATGGTCTGCATGGACGGTTTCGTCCTCACCCACGCCTTCGAGCCGCTCGCGGTCCCGCCGCAGGAGTCCGTCAACGCATTTCTGCCCGCGTTCGAGCCGCGCCAGGTGCT
>CAWDKS010000005.1:0-98450 GCA_963802965.1 uncultured Verrucomicrobiae bacterium | reverse complement strand
CGGTGTCGCGCAAGGATTTTGCCGCGAATGCCTGCGTGCTCAAATATTTTGCCACGCCCTTCGGCGAAACGCTGCGCGGATTGATCCTGCAAATGCACGACCTCGCCCGGCGGAACTGCGAGGTGCTCAAGCGGCGGCCGCCGGCGGGACGGTTTGAGCGGACGAACCGGCCGCGCGCGGCATTCAGCCTTTCAGTTCGAGTTTGAGCGCGTGCAGCGAGAGGTTGATGTCACAGATGAACGCGACCAGCGACGCGAAGAGCGACACCATGCACGCGATGAAAATAAAGCAGACGAGCATTGCCTGTTCGAAGTGCAGCAGCGCGGTCACGAACAGCACGATGACGAGCGCTGCCGCCAGCAACGCGCTGAGCGCGGCGAGCGTGATGCCCAGGCGGATCATGCGCGCGCGCCGGTAAATGATGGCGACCTGCGCCAGGACCTGGTCGCGGTCCGCCTCGGTGCGTTCCGGAGTTCGGCCTTCAGTTGCCGGGCGCGGTCAATGGCGCGGCCGAGCCGGTTGGTCATCGTCAGCAGTAACAGTCCCACGCCGGAAATGAGGATCACCGGCCCGATGGCCACCTGGAGGACCGGAACAATTTCGTTGAGCGGGGTTGCTGGCATGGTTCAGTTAATCAAAGACCGAGTGTAGCCGAAATCCAAGGCTTAGGCAAGAATGAGCAAAGAGCGATAGTGCCCTAATTTAAAATTATCTTGTTTGGCCGGAATTGAACCGAACCAGCCTGTCCCAAATGATTGCGCCGTCTGGCTGGCAAAATTCTTTAATAAATTCGCCGGTGAAGCGATTAACAACCTTACTGTATTCAGCCTGGAATGCCTCGTTTTGCTCTTTTGTCCGGTGTCCTAGCGGTTCGATTATGCTGATGTAAAGGCCGTCGTCGCCTGAAATAAAACTCCAAAAACTTTGCCCGCACTTCTTAACATAATCCCCCTTGTCCTCGACTCCCTCTTGCCCATAGCAACAGCCGTTCACGGCGACGATGTTTCTGGCAGATGAGTTTGTCCGCAGGATGCGTTTCGCCAGTGAGAAATTCTGAATCATCTTTTTAATCTGGCTGCTAGATTATTCGTGGATATGTTTTTGAATTGCGTTCTCAACCGCTTGAAACCAATCAATGTAATCACCAACGGAATCCTTAACCAAAGCAATTCCGCGTCTGTCAATGGTCGTTCGAGAACTTGCAGGGATACTTTCTGAATATCATCAAGGTTTATTCCATATACGATTTCCTCGCCAGTTTGTGTTTTCATAAATTCTCCTGTTTGGCTTGTTGGTGAAAAATGTTCTGCCGATGCCAGCGAATCGCGTTTTGATGGGGACGAATTTCGTGGCTGCTTGGCAAACGCATTTCCTCGCTCTTTTTTGCGAACGCTCGTAAAAAATCATACCCTTCGACCTTCCCAAAATCCATTGGCAGATGGCTTAACTGCGGCGAGGCTTGAATTTTGTAATCGTCCAGCAAAGTGAACCAGCCAACATCAAATGCCCAATGATGAATCCGGCATAATGCGATCCCATTGAATAGATCGTCCCGGCCCTTGCACCGATGAGGAACAAGATGTGCGGCCTCCACTTCCCATGACAAAGTATCGGGCGAATTGATTTTCAAATCCGCAGACGGCGCATCGGCAACTGTATGCTTCAATGACCGCCTGACGAAAACCTCTGGTTCGCAAAGCTGATTCTCTGGTCGTTTTTATGAGCTTTTTATTTTTATCAAACGGGTCGTAATTTTCAGTTCTGGGGGATTCAGTAAGCTTTTTAACTATTTTTTGAACTTCAAAAGACTTTATTGGCAAAAACTCCTTTCTGACGATTGGAATTTTGCAGAGCTTGAGCGCGGCATCAAAGCCCTTCTCCGTCAGCAGCCACTCCCGTTTTTTGGAGCCGCAGTGTTTGGGTCGGACGTGTAACTAAATTTTTTCTGGCGAGTGCGTCTGCGGCTCGAAATAACAGACGGTGCCACAGTAGCGATTTTTTAACTCGGTTTTCCTTGCGATAGATTGTTTCTAAAAAAACGGAACGCTGGCGTTCGTTTAAGCCAAACTCGTTGGCAATCTCTTCAACAATTTCTTGCCCGGAACCAAATTCTTTTATGACTCCGCCGTGCTTAAGGAGCGCCCGGAGCAAAGCTTGCTCAACTTCTGCCAGAGTTGGCATTGCAAACTGCTCAAGCATTTTGCGCTCGTAACTCATTCTTTAGGCGACCGCCTCTTGATTCATTTTGAAGTGGCGTGTCTTGTTAAACTGCAAGCACCTCTCCCACGCATCCCTAAAGCGATTGGGCCACTTGCCAGGGTAGCAGTTCTTTTTGTGCCAGATAAATTCTTCCGTCCAGAGCCAGCCTTGTTTTCGCAGCGCCAGGATCAATTCCAAAACAAATGTGTGCCGCTCTCCGTTTTCCGCTTTTTCTTTGATGTTGAGAACGAACGTGCCGGTGGGTTTCAAAACGCGCAAAAATTGTTTGCTGCGCGGCATAAACCAGTCCACATATTTTTCAGGCGCAACGCCCCCATAAATATTTTTTCGCTTATCGGCATACGGCGGCGAAGTGACAATCAAATCAAATATGTTGTCTGGATAATCCTCCAGCACATTTAGGCAATCGCCGTGTTTGATTTCAGCCGTGTAATTTTTCACTTTTCCTATCTCTGAATTTTACCCGTCTTTATGTCGCTGTAAATTGCCATTTTGACTGCCGTTTCCGGCGAAACCACCGGTGGACTTTACACCTTCACCCACTTGCCTTTTTGGGAGGATTCCTCGACGGCCGCCAGCACGCGCTGGTTTTTCAAACCGTCCTCGAACGTCGGTTGCACCGGTTTGCCCTCGACGCAGGCGTTCACAAAATCGGCGGCGACGTGAATGAACGTGTGTTCGTAGCCGATGCCGTGCCCCGGCGGCCACCAGTGGCCGACGTAAGGTTGCACGCCGTCGCGCTCCGTCACGAGAATGTCGCGAAACCCGCGGCGGTCCTTCGGGTCGTCGCCGTTGTAAAATTTCAGCCGGTTCATGTCCTCGAAATCAAAATAGATCGAGCCTTTGCTGCCGTTGATTTCGACGGCGATGTGATTTTTGCGGCCCAACGCGTAGCGGGTCGCTTCGAGATTCGCCAGCACGCCGTTTTCCATCCGCCCGATGAACAGCGCGGAGTCCGGCACGGTGACCTTGCCCATTCTTCGCGCGCCCCGGGCCAGCGCATCCGCCAGCGGACGCTCCGGCACAAACGTGTTCAGCAATCCGCAGACCTCCTTGAATTCACCGACGAGATAACGCCCGAGGTCAATGATGTGCGAATTGATGTCGCCATGCACCCCGCTGCCGCTGGTCTCCTTTTGCAGCCGCCAGTCGAGCGGGAACTCCGGGTCGGCCAGCCGGTCCTGCGCGTAGCGCGCGTGAAAATGATAAATCCGCCCCAGCGCGCCCTCGCCAATCATCCGCTTCGCCAGCGCAATCGCCGGGATGCGCCGGTAATTGTGGCAGACCATGTGGACGACCTTCGCCTTTTGCGCGGCGGCGAACATCGCCTCGGCCTGTTTGACGTTCAGCGCGAGCGGCTTTTCGCACAAAACATGCTTCCCGTTTTTCGCCGCGGCCACCGCCATCTCCGCGTGGAAATTCGTCGGCGTGACGATGTCCACAATGTCAATCAGCGGCGACTCGACGATTTCGCGCCAGTCGGTCGTGGCGTGCTGCCAGCCGAGTTGGGCGCGCGCGGCCTGCACCCCGGAGGTGTTGCGTCCGCAAATGGTGTGCAGCTCGACGTTGGCCTTGAGCGGGAAAAATCGCGGCGCCTGCCGCCAGGCATTCGAATGCGCCCGGCCCATGAAGCGGTAGCCGATCAGCCCGACGCGCAATGTTTTGGCCATAAAACTTGGGGTTGAACTGGATGCGCCTGTCTTTATAGTGAGCCTTGGCAACCAAGTCAACGGACAACCGTTCAAAGCAAAAATATGCCTTTTACCGCCGCAGAAATCGCAAAACTCGTTGATGGCGAAGTGGTTGGCGACAAAAACGCCGTCCTGAAAAACTTTGCGCCCGCCGAATCCGCCCAAATCGGCGATTTGACGTTCGCCGAAAACGAGGATTACTTCGCCCGCGCCGAACAGAGCGCCGCCACCGCCGTCATCGCGGATGAACGGTTCAAATCCGAGCGCAAAATTTTAATCCGCGTGCCGAATGCGCGCATCGCCTTCGCCAAGGCCATGTCCCTGTTTTTCCCGGAACGCACTTACGCCGCCGGCATTCATCCCACGGCGGTCGTCGCGGCGTCCGCGCAAATTGACCCGACCGCGCACATCGGACCGCATTGCGCCGTCGGCGAGCGCGTGAAAATCGGCGCGCGGTCGGTTTTGCAGGGCGGCAATTTCGTCGGCGACGATTCCAGGCTCGGCGAGGAAGTGAACCTGTTCCCGAACGTGACGGTTTATCCGCACACGGAAATCGGCCGGCGCGTCCGCGTCCACGCCAGCACGGTGATTGGCTCCGACGGTTTCGGTTATGTGCAGGATGGCGGCATCCATCGCAAGGTGCCGCAGATTGGCAACGTCGTCATCGGCGACGACGTGGAAATCGGCGCCGGCGTGACGATTGATCGCGGCGCGCTCGGCTCGACGGTCATCGGCAAGGGCACGAAGATAGACAACCTCGTCCAGATCGCGCACAACGTGGAAATCGGCGAGCATTGCATTGTCATCGCGCAGGTCGGCATTTCCGGCAGCACCAGGCTGGGCAATTACGTGATCCTCGCCGGGCAGGTCGGCATCGCCGGGCATTTGAAGATTGGCAACCAGGTCACCGTCGCCGCCAAGTCCGGGGTGATGCACGACATTCCCGACGGCGGGAAATGGCTGGGGATTCCCGCGCAACCGGACCGGAACACCAAACGCCAGTTGATCGCCATTCAACATCTGCCCGAATTGCTCCGCCGCGTCGCGGCATTGGAAAGAAAACTCGGCGGCAAATAATAACGATTGTCTCCCACGTAGCGGCGTCTCGGCAGAGCGCCGCCAGCTACGGTGGAAATTCAAATGGCACTGAGCTTCCCGGAGAGAAGTTCAGACTTCCTTGGTCAAATTTAGCCAACAGGCAGCGGTTTTTTTGGAAAACCATCAAAAACAAGGGTTTTTGGCAGTTCTTGGTCTCTGACAAGGCGAAGTCCGTCTCTGATTGCTCCTTGTCGGTCTCTGACCAGCGCCAATCCGTCACCGACCAGCGCTTGTCAGGCTTCGACTGCTCCCAATCCGTCACCGATTGCTGCCAATCGGCCTCCGACTGCTCCCAATTCGTCACGAACTGCTCCCAGTCGGGCTTTGACTGGCCCCAATCCGTCACCGACTGCTCCCAGTCAGGCTTGGACTGCTCCCAATTCGTCTCTGACTGCTGCCAATCAGGCTCCGACCAACCCAATCCGTCACTGACCAGCGCTGGTCAGGCTTTGACTTGGAGCAGTCGGTCTCTGACCAGCGCCAATCAGAGTTCAAATTCCCCGCCTATGGGACAAAAATGGATTGAAAGAGGACACGGCGGATTGATGAATCGCGAACCACCCGAACCATGCAAACGGGTTTTAACGCCAAGACGCAAAGCTCTGAAGGGGGTATGGGAAATTTTATCTAGCAGCCGCAAGGTTCGGTCGCAGATTCCAAACAAATCCGATTGATTCAAGCTGGCGCTGACGTTCTGGCCTCATCTTGCGGCGGTAACCCGTTTAACCCGTGTTAAACTCGTTCAAGGACTCTGTCCTTTACCCGTCTAAACCCGTCCGTGGGTGAACCCGTTTGTCGCGTCAGCGACGAGGGAGGTTTTGGGCGAGCACGGCCTCTTGGCCGCGCGCAGCCCGTCAGCCGCGTGAGCGGCAAAACCGACCGAAGTCGGGGGTCATGCGAACGGAAAAAGCGACGAAACCTTTGTGAGCTAAGGACGGTTTCAAATCAGCACCCCTCCCCATGTGGGGAAGGGTGTGGGGATACCCAAAACCGAGACTGCAAGGGGGCTATTGTCCTTGAAAAAACTTTCGAGCGGAGTCAAAGACATGCTCCAGTTTTGAAGTTCTCAGTAAATGATGGCGTAGGCCACACAATTGGGATCGGAGATTGCCCAGAGATTAAGCGGATCAACTGATTGCGGGAATTTTATAAAGCGCGCGCTGAAGTCGGCCATGACGTAATTTGAGCCGCCCGAACCGCCCGCCCCATTGCCTTGGTTGCTCGTCGTGCCACTGTTGTCGTGTCGTCCTTGTTCGGCAATGCCGGTAAAATCGTTGCCGCCGTTCTCCAATAAATCCATGTAGAAATCGCCGGCGTCATGTCGTTTTTCCCCGAGAACAATCGTGTCGCTCGGATGAACAATGGCGCGTTCGCCTATGCCCGAGCCATAGCTTGTAATTTGGGGTTCAAGCGTCCCCCAATCGGTCGTTCCAAACCGGTTCGCAAAATAATCGTTCCAGCCGTTGATCAAATAGCTGCGCGGCGAAGCATCCGGCACATTATTCGATGAAGACGAGCCGGCAGTTGCCGGGTCGGATGGAAGAACGATGATGTCGGTCGGACAAAGTAGAATGTTCAAGTTTCTGCCGTAGTTGTCGCAAAGGCGGTCCGGCCAGCTGTCGGTTTCACTACGCGGCGGGTAGACGCCTTGATTGTCGTCCACGTACATTTTGGCGGCGATGCCCAACTGCCGGAGATTGTTCAGGCACGAAATGCGGCGGCCGGTTTCTTTCGCGCGGGCCAGGACCGGCAGGAGCATGGCGGCCAGGATCGCGATGATGGCGATGACCACCAGCAATTCAATCAGCGTGAAGGCCGATTCCGCACTGGCCAACCGCCGCCGTTCTGTTATTTTCATAACCAATCGTTTCCTCCGCGCGTCTGAACCGGCGATTTGACGGATGAACCGCCCTTGGCGTTCACTTGGTTTATGAACAAAAAAAATTTCATTCTTATCGCCATCGTGCTCGTGCTCGCCGGTGTTTATGTTGTTTATTTTACCAGTTGGTTCAGGCCAAAGACGATTCAAATCTCACACACCAGCCGCCCCGCCCGCCCCGCCCGGTCCGGCCCGGCGGCCAGCCGGCTGGTTTTCAGCCTGGAGGACTATTACAAACTCACCGAGGTCAAGGTCGTCCCGCTCGCCGAATGGCAAACCGATCATGGCGCGCCGCCCGTCTGGCATCTCGTTTCGGACTCCAATTCCGTGCCGGTGAACGTTTTTGCCTATGGCCAGCGCATTCGCGGCATGAAACCCGCCGTCTCCGGCGAGCGGCCGCAACCGCTTGAAACCAATGTCGCCTACCGCCTGTTCGTCACCGCCGGCGCCATCAAAGGTCAGCACGACTTTGAAATCGGCGGGGCGCCCACCAACCCGCCTGCCCGCCAATGAACCGCGGTGATCAGACGCCTTTGGCTGAAAGCGGGTTACGCGGCGCGTCAATCTTTGTTCCCGCAAAATGGCAGGAAGCCCGGTGGTTTTTTTGAACTTCCCGTGATTCCGGGAATTCGTCCTTGCATTTGGGAAGCTGCGCAATCGGACAACGCGGATGGAACGGACAGCCGGACGGCGGATGAATCGGCGACGGCACGTCGCCCGGCAGGACAATCCGCCGCCGCTTCGTTTCCGGGTCCACTTCCGGCACGGCGGAAATCAGCGCCTGCGTGTAGGGATGCTGCGGTTCGCGAATCAAGGTTTTGGCGTCCGCCGTTTCCACGATTTTGCCGAGATACATCACCATCACGCGGTGGCTGATGTGCTCGACCACCGCGAGGTCGTGCGCGATGAAGAGATAGGCGATGCCGCGCTGCTGCTGCAAGTCGCGGAGCAGATTGATGATCTGCGCCTGCACGGAAACGTCCAGCGCGCTCACCGGTTCGTCGCAAATGATCAGTTCCGGCTCGACCGCCAGCGCGCGCGCGATGCCAATGCGCTGGCGCTGCCCGCCGCTGAATTCGTGCGGATACCGCTGCGCGTGAACCGGGTCGAGGCCCACCGCGGCCAGCAGTTCAGTGATGCGCTTCTGCCGCGCTGATTTGCTGCCGGCCAGTTTGTGGATGTCGAGCGCCTCGCCGACAATTTGCTCGACCGTCATGCGCGGATTGAGCGAGCCGTAAGGGTCTTGGAAAATCATCTGGAACTTGCGCCGCCGCGCGCGCAACAGCGGACCGCTCATCCGGGTGATGTCCTCGCCGTTGAGCAGAACGCTGCCCGCGGTCGGCTCGACCAGCCGCACGATGGCGCGGCCGAGCGTCGTCTTGCCGCAACCGCTCTCGCCGACCAGCCCCAGCGTTTCCCCCGGTTCGAGGCTGAAGCTCACGCTGTCCACCGCCTTCACAAATTCGCGGACACCGCTGAACAGCCCGTGCTTCACCGGGAAATGCACCTTCACATTTTTGACTTCGAGCAGGGGCATAAAACGCGTCCGCCAAATTTGCCGTATTCTCCGCGCGTGCCAATCCAAATCCGGACAAAAGTGTTGGATGGGGCGTAACTTGACGCCGCCACCGGAACGCCGGCCTCCGGCCCGGGGGTTGTTGCGATTGTCTCAAGAATGCGCCGGATCGGAGATCGGCGCTCCGGCGTCCGTGCCAAGGGCGGGTTGCGCAAACGGTTGGTGGAACAATCGGTAGGGCGGCGCTGCTGCGCCGCCAAGCTGCGGAGCACCGCAGCCCTACCACAAATCGTGCCGCGTCATTTCACTTTTCCGCCGGCGTGCTTTCGCCTAACTTGCCGCCATGTTCAAACCAGCCGACTTGTTTGACCTCAACCAGACGGAACACGCCGCGATTTTTGCCGATGGCAAATTCGCCTGGGACGCCCTCAAGAAAATTGAAGGTTACCTCGCCGCGAATCTCAAACCCGAATTGCGGAACAAATGCGAAGGCCGCGCCTACATCGGCGAACAGGTTTTCATCGGGGAAGGCACGGTGGTCGAGGACGGCGTGATGATCAAAGGCCCGGCCATCATCGGCAAAAACTGCAAGATTCGCCATAACGCTTACATTCGCGAAAATGTCATCATCGGCGACGATTGCGTGGTCGGCAACTCGACGGAAATAAAAAACTCGCTGCTGTTCAATCACGCCGTCGCGCCGCACTACAATTACGTGGGCGACTCGATTCTCGGCCACCAGGCGCACCTCGGCGCGGGCGTGAAGATTTCCAACTTCAAGCTGTTCCCCGGCAACATCGAGGTGGAGGTGGACGGCGTGCCGTTTGACACCGGCCTGCGGAAGTTCGGCGCGCTGCTCGGTGACGGCGTGGAAATCGGCTGCAACGCCGTGCTGAACCCCGGCAGCATCATCGGGCGCGGCGCGGTGATTTACCCGAACGTTTTCTGGCGCGGCATCCTGCCCGCGAACATGATCGCCAAAAACAAGGCGAGAATTGATGTCGCCGTCAAACGACCGAGGGAAACCAGATGAATCTCTGCGACTTTGCGTCTCTGCGTTAAGTTGTTCCGCAAATTTTCTGCGCGCATTCTTCCAGCGATTCATCCGGCTTCAATTCAATCCACTTCAGGTTTTTTTGGGCGCGGAACCAGGTCAGTTGCCGTTTGGCAAATTGTCGCGTCCGGATTTTCACCAGTTCGATGGTTTCCTTCAATGACCGCGCTCCGCGGAGATGTTCCACCACCTGCCGGTAGCCAATGGCCTGCATCGCCGTTTTGTTTTCAGCGAGGCCGCGCTTGAGCAATTCGCGCGTCTCCTCCACCAAACCACGCGCAAACATCGCGTCCACGCGGGCGTCAATCCGCTTCCGCAAATCGTCGGGTTGACGGACGAAGCAGTAGGAATTCATGATGGGAGGGACGGCGCGTCGCCGTCCCTGAATTTTGGGTCGGCAGAATGCCAACCCTCCCAAATTCCAGTCCGCACGCTGTTTGGAGAAAGGTTGGCCCGTCAGTCGGATGACCTCCACGGCGCGGATGACGCGGCGCGGATTTTTTTTGTCAATCTTCTCAAACGTGGCCGGGTCGCGTTCGCGCAGTTCGGCCAGCAGTTTTTCCAGAGGCGTCGTTTCGAGTTCGGCGCGCAATTTGGCGTCGGCAGGCGGAGCTTTGCCGAGTCCTTCGAGGAAGGCCTTGAAATAAAGTCCGGTGCCGCCGCAAAGAATCGGCACCCGGCCGCGCGACTGGATTTCCGCCACGGTGCGTTGCGCGAGCCGGGCGAATTGCGCGGCGTCGAACGTTTCGGTCAGGTCGCAGATGTCAATCAGGTGATGCGGCACGCGGGCGCGCTCGGCGAGCGACGGTTTGGCCGTGCCGAGGTCGAGTCCGCGATACACTTGCATCGAATCGGCGGAAATGATTTCGCCGCCGAGCCGTTCGGCGAGTTGCAGCGCGATTTGGGATTTGCCGACGGCGGTCGGGCCGGCGAGCAAAATAAGGCGAGGATGGAGGATGGGATCCGCCTTCGCTTCGCTTCGGCGCGACAGGGATGGAGGATGGATGTTGAAGCCGGTTGCCATCTTCAATCCTCCATCCGCTATCCTCGTTTAAGCTCCCGGCGCGAGAGCACCGCGGCGAGGGCGAGACCGGCGATGAAAATGGGGACGCTGACGAGTTCGCCCGGCGTGAGGCCGTAATGAATGTGGCCGGGCGGATAATCGCCGCGGAAACATTCCATGATGGTGCGGGTGATGGCGTAGCCGATGAGATAAGTGGCGAACACCTGTCCGTCGAATTTTTTGTGGCGAAACAGCCAGGCCAGAAAAAGGTAGAGGATGAAATTGTCCAGCGCGTCGTAAATTTCCGTCGGATGCACCGGCGCGCCATGAGTGACATGGTCGGCGGGAAACCGGATCGCCCAGGGCAGGCTGCACGCTCGGCCGTAACAGCAGCCGTTGAGCAGGCAGCCAATGCGGCCAAAGACGTTGCCCAGCGCGATGCTTGGCGCGAGCACGTCGGCGGTTTTCCACAACGGCATTTTTTTCCAGCCGATGTAAATGAGGCCGGCGAGGCTCGCGCCGATGAGACCGCCATAATAAACCAGGCCGCCGTGTTGGATCATGAAAACTTCCGAGAACGGCTGGTCGGCGAATTCGTCCTTCCAATACGTTGTCACATAGGCGAAGCGCGCGCCGAGGATGGCGCCGATCATCAGCCACAAGACAATGTCCGCGATTTTTTCGCCGGGGATGTTTTCGCGGCGGGCGCGGCGGGTGGCCGTCCACAGCCCGGCGAGAAACGCCAGCGCAATCATCACGCCATACCAGTGGATCGTGAAGGAGCCGAGTTGAAACGCGATCGGATGCACGGGGGAAGGCTAAAGCGGCGCGGCGGAAATGGGAAATTGAAATTCGCCGCTCAATTGTGATTGGTGGCCACCATCGGATGCAGGTGCGGTGGCAACGGCGGCGCCAATTGCGGCAGTGGCGGCATCGGCAACGACGGCATCGGCAGTGGCGGCATCGGCGGCCATTGGGGCACGTTGGCAACGAGGTCACGCCAGGTCCGGCGCTCCTGCGGGGACATTTGCGACCAGCGCTCGGCGTTCTTCAAAAATTCCGCGCGGTCCGACGGACTCATCCCGGCAAATTTTGTAAACGCGCGGATACATTCGCGCCGTTGCGATGGCGGCAACTGGGCAAATGTCTCCAGGGTTTTCTCCATTTGCCGCTGCTCGCGGGGGGACAAGGTGCCGAGCGTTTGTTGTTTTTCCACCGGCGTTAATTCAAAAAACTGGTTGAACTGGTCCGTGATCCGCTGGCGTTGCTCCTCGGAAAGCGCGTTCCAGTGCGCCAGATCGGAATCCGGCGGGGCGGGTTCCCAGCCGCCGCCCGGCGCGGGCGGGCCATTGGTGGAATCCACGTGCGTGAAGTAGCGCAGCGTGCGTTCGTTTTCGAGGAATTCCTGCTGCAACGGCGGCGGCAGAATGTCCCATTGCTCGAGGCGCGCCTTGACGAGGTCGCGCAAATCGTCCGGAACCGCCGCGAGCTGTTCGGCGCGGTCGGCCGGTGATCCTTGCAACAATGGCAGCAAATACCAGCGCAATTCCGTTGCTCGCAGCCGCGAATCGCGCTCGTTGGGGTCCAGCGTCTGATATTCGTGGATTTTGGCAAGGAGGCGCTCCTGGATTGGCGGCGGGTAGATTGCCAACTGTTGCTCGCGTTCCTCCGGCGCCATGACCAGCAACGCGCGGAAAAAATCCACCGGCGCTGTTCGGTGCGACGGAACGGCATTGGTCGAAGCAGGAAACAGTTTTATCCGCGGGGGAGCATCGTTGGTCGTTCCGGCGAACAGCGGGAAAGCGGCCAGTGACGCCGCCGCGCCAAAGATCAGCCACCTATGCGCCTGCCGCAAGCATTTCATTTGAGCAATGCCAGCAGTTCGTCGTCCGCGTGCGGCGTTGTCTGGCTCATGCGCTGGATCGCGTCAAAATTTTTCAGCGCCTCGACGCCGGGCACCGGCTGCGCCTCAGCCAGGAGCGTGATGTCCTTGGCGAGTTCGGCGCGCTGGTCAAGCTCGTGGCGCTGGTAGGCCAGCCCGGCAAATCCGACGACCGCCACCGCCACCGCGACCCGGGGCGCAAACACGCGCCAATACCAGGACCAGCTTCGCGTTCGGGTGCCGCGCGCCTCTTCGCGTTCGATGGCCTGAAGCACGCGGGCGGTGAAATTCGACGGCATGGGCGCGTCCGGCACGCGGGCGAGCGCTTCGCTCAGGCGCGATTCCAGTTCCAGGTCAGCCTGCGCCTCCGGTTGCGCGCACAACCCGGTTTTTTCGGCGTCGGTCAATTTCCGGCGCCAGGCCAGTTCGCGCAATGGGTTTTGAAGCGGCTCGTTTTTCATCGTGTCCTTGGAGTTAAAAACCGCCGCCGGGACAAAGTTGCGCCGGAAAATTTCAAAACCGCGCCTGTTCAAAACCCGCGGGATGTGCTAGAACCATGGGTCGAAATGCGAACAACCGCCGCTTCCGCCGAACCGCCCCGGCCCGCCGCCACCGCGCTGACCTGCCGCCGGCGTTTCCTCAACGCCTGTGCCTGCCAGCCCGTGGATCGTCCGCCCGTCTGGCTCATGCGCCAGGCCGGGCGCGCGCTGCCGGAATATCGCGCGCTCCGGCAGAAACATTCCTTTCTCGAACTGGTGCAAACGCCCGGACTCGCCGCCGAAGTCACGCTCCAGCCGGTCCGCCGGTTCGGGTTCGACGCGGCGATTTTGTTCAGTGACATCCTCGTCACCGCCGAAGGGTTGGGGCAAAAATATCGCTTCGACGAAAACAACGGCATTCAAATGGACTTTGCGCTGCGTTCGGCGGCGGACATCGCGCGGCTCGATGCCGGGGCGCTGCCCGAACGCCTGCAATACATCCCGCGCGCGCTGCGGCTCGTCAAGGCCGCGCTCGGCGAACAGACCGCGCTCATCGGTTTTGCCGGGTCGCCGTGGACGCTGGCGACGTTCATGGCCGAAGGCGGCGGGGCTGAACATTACACCCGCGCACTCGCGCTGTTTCGCAAGGACCGCAAAACTTATTTTGAACTGGCCGAAAAGCTCACCGCCGCCGTCATTGCCCACCTGCGGATGCAAATCGAAGCGGGCGCGGACGCGGTCCAGATTTTCGACAGCCACGGCGGGCTGCTCGCGCCGACGGAATTTCAGGAAGCTTCCGGCCGCTGGCTGAAGGAAATCGTGATGGCGCTAAAAGGTGGGGCGGGCAGTCCTCTGCCCGCCGCCGACGGCGCGCACGGAGTGGCGCGCCCTACCAATATTCCCGTCATCGTTTTTTCCCTGGGCACGCACGGCAACTGGGACGATCTTCTGGGCACCGGCGCGAACGTGCTGGGCATTGACTGGCGGTTTCCGCTCGCGGACGCGCGCCGGTTGCTGCCTTGCGACATCGGTCTTCAAGGCAACCTCGCCCCGGCGCTGCTCGGCGACGCCACGCCGGAGGCGGTCGGCGCCGAAACGTCGCGTTTGCTGGAGGTCATGCGCGGGCGCAACGGTCATATTTTCAACCTCGGCCACGGCGTGCCACCAGCGGCCAGACTGGAAAACATCGCCGCCCTGGTCGAAACTGTTAGGAACTTCCGATGAGAATTCCCTTTCAACGCAGAGGCGCGGAGAACGCGGAGAAAACGCGGAGAAAACAAACTGTTTCTTCGCGAATCTTTGCGGCCTCTGCGCCTCTGCGTTTGATTTTTTGAGCATGAGCCAATTGAACGTCAATTTGGAGTTGGTGCAGAAATACAACGTGGCCGGGCCGCGTTACACGTCGTATCCGCCCGCGACGAAATTCACCGACGCGATTTCGTGGGACGACCTCGCTGTGAAAATTGACGGGAACAACCGCGCCGCGCGCGACCTCTCGATTTATTTTCACATCCCCTTTTGCGAGACGCTCTGCTGGTTTTGCGGCTGCACCACCGTCATTACCCTCAATCACGACAAGGGCAGGGCCTATGTCGAAGCGCTGGGCCGCGAAGTCGCGCAGCTCGCGCCACGCTTGAACCAACAACGCAAGGTCGTGCAACTCCATTTTGGCGGCGGCTCGCCCACGTTTCTCCGCCCGGACGAAATCCGCCGGCTCGGTGAAATCATCCACCAACATTTCACTTTCGCGCCGGACATTGAGGCGGGCGTGGAGGTGGACCCGCGCCGGCTCACGCGCGATCACATGGTGGCGCTGCGCGAAATCGGCTTCAACCGCGCCTCGATGGGCGTGCAGGATTTCAACCCGAAAGTGCAGGAGGCGATTCATCGCATCCAGCCGCGCACGATGACGCAGCAGGCGATGGATTGGATGCGCGAACTCGGCTTCGGCTCCATCAACCTCGACCTCATCTACGGCCTGCCGCACCAGACGCCCGAATCATTCGATGAGACGCTCAACACCGTGCTGGAGATGAAACCGGACCGGCTGGCGGTTTTCAGTTACGCGCACGTGCCGTGGATCAAGCCCGCACAAAAAATTTTGGAGCAATCCCGCAATGCGGGACTGCCCGCGCCCGAAACCAAGCTGCAAGTGCTCAAGCTCGTCATTGAAAAGCTCACGGCGGACGGCCAATACGTCTATATCGGCATGGACCATTTTGCGAAGCCGGACGACGAACTGGCCGTGGCGCAGAAAAAGAAACAGCTTCAGCGGAATTTCCAGGGCTACAGCACGCGTGCCGGGGCGGACATTTACGCGTTTGGCATGTCGAGCATCTCGCAGATCCCCGACGCCTACTGGCAGAACGAAAAGGAACTGCCGAAATGGCAGGCAGCCGTGGAGGCGGGCCGGGTGCCGCTGCAGCGCGCGTATTTCCTGACCGACGAGGACAAAATCCGCCGCGAAACCATCATGCGCGTGATGTGCGACCTCTCGCTGGACTACGTCGCGATGTCGCAGAGGCTCGGCATCAACTTCGCGCAGCACTTTGCCAACGAACTTGCCGCGCTCGCGCCATTTGAGGCCGACGGGCTGGTGAAACGTTCTTCGACCGGCCTCGAAGTCACCGACACGGGCCGACTGTTCATCCGCAACCTCGCGATGTGCTTCGACAACACGCTCGGCGCGGCGAATGAGCGGAGACATTCCAAGACGATTTAATTTTTAGCCACAGATGAAACACGGATTGAACACAGATTTTGAATTCGGTTTGCAAGCAATTCCCAAATTGGTATTCGTTTAGAAAATCGGATATGGCTGAACGCTTTGAAATTGAAGTTCGCAACCTAGGATTGGGAAAGAGTCGCGTTATTTCAGGAAAAGATTTCGATGCTGTCCATGCGAAAGCGCAGGCATTATCTGATGCTTGGGCAGTTGAAGAACAAGCACAGCTCGGCGTTCGGGATGCTGAATGGCACGCCCAAAAGGCAAAAAATAAATTAGAGGAAATTAGGAACATTCTTTGGTTTGCTTTGAAGTCAAAGCCCGTAATAAATTGGGGGAAACGTGTTGCCGGGGAAACGATACACAATCACTGTCGGCGTCGCGGCGGTGCGGGAATTATACGGAACGGTTCTGAACGAAGGCGCGATGAAGGGAATTCTTGTCACGACTGCCGATTACGGCCCGGATGCTTACGAATTTGCTGCTGGCAAGCCGTTGGTTTTATTGAATGGCGCAAACTTATTGCATCTTCTCGAAAAGCACGGACACAAGGCGAAAATTGACATCAAGGAAGCAAAAAGAATTTTGGGCGAAAAAGCATTTTGATTTTTTAATCCGTGTTCAATCCGTGACTAAATAAAATTTCAAAATGAATGATGTCTCACGCTTTTCGATTTACCGAAAAATGTCGCTCGATCCAAAGATGCGAGATGAAGCGATGGCAATCAGTCCATTCTTGGACAAACTCCAGAAATCTGTCCGCGTCGAAGATGTAGCTCATGAAGTTCCTGACCCGCCAGACTTCATCATAAAAATGCAAGGCGGAACAATTGGCGTTGAATTAACAAAGTCCAATCCGAAGCCCACCGAAAAAGGTGGTTATCAAAAAATCGGTCTGTTTAAGAAGTGGAAGCAGGACACGGACAAAAATCCACTTCCTCGACAGGAATTTGATTGGGGAGAATTTACCTTGCGAGAGTCACTTGCTGCTTTTCAGTTGGAAGTCGAGCGCAAATCGCAAAGAGCCAAATCCTATTCAAGTAGATTTGATGAAATCTGGTTGGTCTTCCAAGCGGAGGGTGGAAGTCCGCACGGCGGTTTGGCCGACGGGAAATTTACTCCTAAACCCGGATATAAAAATTCAATATTGGATTTCGCAGGCAAGCACCTTTACGAAATGTGTCGAATATGTAAGTCCGCGTTACCATTCAATTGTGTAATTCTTTTTTGTGGACCAGCGATACTCGCGCTGCCAGCGCGCGGGAGTGCCTACAAATTGCCTTGGCCGGATGAGGATTTGCTGCAACGAGGAGCGAAGGCGTCTGATGATTTTTTGGACTGGAAGCACGTTTTGCGTTCAGTGACTCGGCACTATGATGAATCTCAAGGTGACCTTGATACTTGGTTTAAGAATTCTCGAATTAGATGAAACCCGTCGCCATCATCGGGGCTGGCATCACCGGTTTGACCGCCGCGTTTTATCTGAAACGCAAGGGCGTGCCGGTCACGGTTTATGAGGCGGGCAGTCGCGTGGGCGGCGTGATTCAATCCGTTCGCAAGGACGGTTTTCTGGCTGAATGCGGGCCGAACACCATCCTCGAAACGTCGCCTAAGATCGGTCAGCTTGTCCGCGATGCCGGTTTGGAGTCGCGACGGCTGGATTCCGACCCAAAGGCCGGGGCGCGATATATCGTCCGTTACCGGCGGCCCATTGCCATGCCGGGTTCGCCGCTGGGATTTTTTACGACGGAACTTTTTTCGTTCAAGGCCAAGCTCGCGGTGTTGCGCGAGCCATTCGTGCCACGCCGTTGCGATGGCGTGGAAGAAAGCATCGCCGATTTCGTGAAGCGGCGGCTGAACCGGGAATTTTTGGATCACGCGATTGACGCGCTGGTGGCCGGCGTTTATGCGGGCGATCCCTGCAAACTTTCCGTTCAACAGGCGTTCCCGCGGCTCGCCGAACTCGAAGCGCGTTATGGTTCGCTCATCAAAGGCCAGATTTTTGGCGCGGGCGAACGGAAGCGGCGTGGTGAAATTGCCAAAGACCGCGCGCCGAAATTTTCGTTCGACGAAGGCTTGCAGGTTCTGCCGGACACGCTCCAGCGGCAGCTTGGCGACGCGGTGAAACTCAACACAGCGGTCACAAAACTCACGCAAACCAGTGATGGCTGGACGCTCGCACTTTCGGAGGGGCGAGTTCCACGAGCCTTACTCTCTTCGGGTGGAATTGGGGACTCGCAGAGCTCGTCCCTCCGGGAATTGGCGGCGGAACACAACGCGGTGATTTATTGCGGCACGGCCCACAAATTGGCGGAATTACATGTGGAAATCGGAGCGCCGGCTTCCGGCCCGGCGAGAACCGATTCTTTCAACGAGCCGTGCCGGAGGCCGGCGTTCCAAAAATTTTCCGAAATCCGTTGTCCACCGGTGGCGAGCGTCGTATTGGGCTTTCGTCGTGTAGAGGTGGCGCATCCGTGCCAGGGTTTCGGGATGCTGATTCCGAAAGTCGAGGGCTTCAAAATTCTCGGCGCGATTTTTTCGTCGTCGCTGTTTCCGAACCGCGCGCCCGCCGGACATCTCACGCTCACGAGCTACGTCGGCGGCGAGCGGCAGCCTGAACTCGCATCGTTGTCGCCGGAAAAACTTGTCGAGCTGGTTTGCGAAGACTTGCGCGTGCTGTTGGGGGTGAAGGGACAGCCAGTTTTTCAACATTGCATGATTTATCCCAGGGCGATTCCGCAATATAATCTCGGTTACGGCCGTTACCGTGAATTGATGAACGATATCGAATCTAGGTCGCCGGGCTTGTTTTTCGCCGGGCATTACCGGGACGGCGTTTCGCTGGGCGACTCGATTGAGTCGGGTTGCAACATCGTCGAACGCGTGGGAAAGTTCCTGACAGCCAAATGAGCAAAGGCGTTTTACTGGTCAATCTGGGTTCGCCGGACTCGCCGGCCATCGGCGATGTGCGGCATTATCTCCGGGAATTTTTGATGGACGGGCGCGTGATTGACGTCCCGTGGCCGGTGCGGGCGTTCATCGTGGGCATGGTCCTCATCAACCGGCCAAAAAAATCCGCTGAGGCGTATCGTAAAATTTGGACACCCGAAGGTTCACCGCTCATTGTGACGAGCCGCCGGGTCCAGGCGAAACTACAGGAACGTGTCACCGTGCCGGTGGAACTGGCGATGCGCTACCGGAATCCGTCAATTGAGGAAGCGGCGCGCAAGCTGGCGAACGGGAAGATTGACGAGATTTTACTGATTCCCCTCTTCCCGCACTACGCCATGTCGAGCTACGAGACGGCCGTCGAACGGGTGAGGAAGGTCGCGGCCCGGGTCGCGCCCCAAATGCGGATGGAGGTCCAGCCGCCTTACGGTGACGCGCCGGATTACATTGCGGCGCTCGCGGCCAGCGCCAGGAATCATCTGGAGGCGGGCTACGACCATTTGCTGTTCAGTTTTCACGGCTTGCCGGCGCGGCATCTCCGGAAATCTGACCCGACCGGCGTCCATTGTTTGATCGCGCCGGACTGCTGCAACGTCGCCAGCCCGGCGCACGCGACGTGTTACCGCGCCCAGTGTTTCAAAACCGTCGCCGCCTTCGTGAAGCAGGCCGGCGTGCCCGCCGAAAAATATTCCGTGTCGTTTCAATCCCGGCTGGGCCGCGAACCGTGGCTGACGCCCTACACGGACGTGGAACTGGCCGGATTGCCCGGGCGCGGAATTAAAAAGCTCCTGGTCATCTGCCCGGCGTTTGTTTCCGATTGCCTGGAGACGCTGGAGGAAATCGGCCTTCGCGGGCGCGCGACGTTTTTATCGGCGGGCGGGAAGGAATTCGCGCTGGTTCCGTGTTTGAACGAACATCCGCTCTGGCTCGCGGCGCTGGAAAACCGGGTCCGGCGATTCTTATCCTGAATGGGCGGCCTACTTTTTCGGCTCGGAATGGCCGAAGAAATGGGCCAATCGCAATTTCACCGTGCGATGCAGGGCCTGCAGCATCGGTTTCTTCTTCGGCGGCTCGACGATGCCGATAAGCTCGCAAGGCTGGCTGCAGAGCGGGCAAAGGAGCAACGGCCGCCCGCCTTTGCGGCGCAACGCGTGGACACAACTCCCGCACATGACTTCGCCGCAACGCGTGCATTTATATGTGGCCTGCAGATGCGGGTGGCGCGCGCACAACATCGCGCCGCCCGGGAGCACCACCGGCGGTTCCGGGCGCTCGCGCTCATATTGGGGGATGGTGATGACGATGTCGGTGTTTTCCACAAACAATGTCACCCTGCCCAGTTGCACCGTCTGGCCCGCGCGCAACCAGGCCTCTTTGACCGGCTCGCCGTTGACGAACGTGCCGTTGGTCGAGTCGCAATCGTGAATCAGCACACCGTCGTTCGACAGCACCAGTTCGCAGTGCAGCGCGGACACGCTGGGGTGGGCGATGGTAAAATCACAGGCCGGATCACGGCCAACGTGATTGACGCCGAAACGAAGTTCCAGCGTCTGGTTTTCCAAACCGTCCGTTTTGATGAGCAGTCTGGCCATGCGGTCTCCGAACCTTCCAGTCTCAATAACAGCCTGCGTGTTTGGAGAATAAAAGTCGAGAAGAAAATATCATGGTTGGTGCGGCCCGCCGCACCGTCCGGACGCCGTTCCTATCGCCCAAGCGGGTTTCTGGCAAATGCGAATTCCTCGACGATTTTTCCGCCGATCAAATGTTGCTGAATGATGCGCTCCAGCGTTTCCGGCGCGCAGGAGTGATACCAGACGCCTTCGGGATAAACGACGGCAATCGGCCCGCGCGCGCAGACGCGCAGGCAATTGGCCTTGGTGCGATAAACCAGCGGCGCCGGTCCGGCCAGATTCAATTCCTTCAACCGCCGCTTCAAAAATTCCCACGCGGCCAGTCCCTGTTCCTTCGCGCAACAGTTTGGCTCGGTCTGGTCGGCGCACAGGAAAATGTGGCGCCGGAATTTTTCGAGGCCGAGCGTTTCAACGGCGGTTTGCAGTTCCGATTTCATAAAAATTCGTCCTCGTTGTCGTTATGCGTCCTCACCCTCGATTATTCGATTACGAGAACGGATGGAAATTTATTTTCCGCAATGATTCAATGCCAAAACGCCAGGCCGACCACGCCCGCCACGGCGACGAAACCGCCGCCCAGCTCGCGGGCCGTGATTTTTTCACCCTCGACCACGCGCGCCAGCGGCAGCATGACGATGGGGGTCATGGCAATGATGGCGGTGACGATGCCGGTGGGCGTGGTTTCGAGCGCCCACTGCATGCAGCTCACGCCGACTGTCTGGCCGGCGAGGCTGTTGGCCAGCACCCACGGCCAGAGCCTTGATTTTTCGCGCGCAGAAAATGAATTCTTCATCTGCGCGTCGTCGCCGTGTTTGCGGGCGTGCCGCCACCTGACAATCAAAAACACGAGGCCGAGCGCGACCGCGCCGCCGATGACACGCTGGTAGCCGGTCGTGCCGGGATCGGGATGTTCGCCGGCCGCGTGCGCGACGGCGTAGGCTTTGCGGCTCAGAACCGCGCCGAACGCGCCGCCAACCGCGGCGATGGCGCTGGCGAGAATCCCGGGCCACAGACGGCCCGGCGCGATTTTCAAATGGTCGCCCGGCGCCAGCGCGATGGCCACGCCGGCGAGAATGACCGCGATGCAAAAAATTTCCGTGAGATTCAGTTTGGTGCCGAGCCAGAGCCATTCGATCAACGCGGCGCACGGCGCGGTGAGGCATTGCGTGAGGAGGACCGTCCGGCGGCTGCCGAGCCGCGGCAAGGCTTGAAAATACGCCGTGTCGCCGAGGCCAATGCCCGCGAGTCCGCTCAAAACGAAGATGGAGAACGCGGTGCCGGTCGTGCCCGCGCCGAAAAGGTTCGCCCAGGCCGCCAGAAAAAGAAACGCGCCGCAGATGCGCCAGAAATTGGCCTCGACCCCGCCCAGCCGCGTGGCGGTGCGATGTCCGCAAATGGCGGACACGGCAAACAACAGCGTGGTCAGGAGCGCCGCAAACATGACGGATACGGACGGAAAAAGTTTGACGCGGCGATCTTCATGCCGCCGCGGCGAAACCGGAACGGGTGATTACAGTTGCTCGTAATAGTCGTCCGAGCCGAGATCGTTCGCGCCTTCAACTTCGACGCCACTTTCCTGAAGGATTTTCGCGATGTCCGGCGAGACCCAGCGTTTGTTTTTGCCCTTTCTGGCAACGGGCTTGACGCGGTAGCGGCCCAGGGCGTCGCCTTCCAGGACGCCGCGTTCGGTCATCCGTATCAGAATCGGCCTGGCCCATTCCGGGTCTTCGTGAAACTTCTTTTTGCCGCCCGCCCGCCGGGCAATTTCCTTGGCGTTGACAAACTCATCGCCCCGGTTCTTCAGAAAATAAAAAATTTCACGCTCGTCTCCATCCATGGCCTGAACTTCGCAGAAGTCGGCGTGCGCGTCCAGAAATTAAAGCTTCGCCGCGATGAACTGTTCCAGCTTCAGCGCGTCGGCGTTGAACAGCCGGATGCCCTCGGCGGTTTTTTCCACGGCCATCGCGTTTTCGTTGAAGAGCCAGCGGAATTTCTTTTCATCCAGCTCCAGCCGCCCGATTTTGCTGTCGCGCGCGAGATCGGGACTGAGTTTGCGCGCGAGGGGTGCGGTGCTTTTTTGCAGTTCCCCCATCAACTGCGGGCTGATGGTCAGCAAATCGCAGCCGGCCAGTTCGAGGATTTCGCCCGCGTTGCGGAAACTCGCGCCCATGACCTCCGTGGCGTGCCCGAATTTTTTGTAGTAGCCGTAAATTTCCCGCACCGACAGCACGCCGGGGTCTTCGGCGGGCGCAAAATCCCTTTTGTCCTTCGCTTTATACCAGTCCATGATCCGCCCCACGAACGGTGAAATTAATTTCGCCTTCGCCTCGGCACACGCGACCGCCTGGGCCAGCGAGAACAACAACGTCATGTTGCAGTTGATGCCTTCGCGCTGGAGTATTTCCGCCGCGCGCACGCCTTCCCACGTCGTCGCGATTTTGATGAGGATGCGCTCGCGCCCGATGCCGTGCGCCCGGTAAAGCTCGATGAACCGGCGCGCCTTGTTGATCAGCCCTTCAGTGTCAAACGCGAGATTCGCATCCGTCTCGGTTGAAACACGGCCCGGCACGATTTTCAGGATCTCGATGCCAAACAGCACCAGCAAATCATCCATGACGCTCCGCAATAATTTTTCGCCGCTGGCGCCAGATTTTTTGTTTTCGGCAACGGCCTGGTCCACGAGGCGCCGGTATTCCGGCATCTGCGCGGCCTTGAAGATGAGCGAGGGATTGGTCGTGGCGTCCTGCGGCGCGTATTGTTTGAGCGCGGCAAAGTCACCGGTGTCGGCGACCACCGTCGTCATTTTTTTCAACTGGTCGAGCTGGCTCAACGCCGTTGACGCCGGCGTCCTTTCGGTTGCATTGGCGGTATTCATATTCGTTTGTTTTTAAGAGCGACAACAATGCCCCGCCCGGCGTTCGATGGCAATTCATTTGAACCAGGGACCGCGGCGAAAAATTATTGTTTGAATCGCGGCGAAAACCGAATACTTGTTTTGGGTTGCCAATTTAACGACGAGCCATAAGTGAAACCAACCGACCTGCGGGGCATCCTGCAATATATTCCGCAATTTCGCGAGAAGACGTTCATCCTCGCGATTGACGGCGCGATTGTCACCGACGAGAACTTCGCCACGCTGCTGCTGGACGTGGCGGTGTTGCGGTCGCTGAACATCCGCGTCGTGCTCGTCCACGGCGCGTCGGCCCAAATCAAGGCGCTCGCCGGGGAGCAAAACATTCAGGCGTCCAACCTTGACGGCGCCGGCGTCACGGACGCGCCCACGCTCCAGCTCGCGCTGACGGCCGCGAACCGGCTCACGCACGAAATTCTCGAAGGCCTTTCGGCCAACGACCTCCGCGCCGCCAGCACCAATGTCATCATCGCCCATCCGATGGGCATCATCCAGGGCGTGGACCATCTGTTCACCGGCAAGGTCGAGCGTGTGGACGTGGAGCTGCTCCAAACGCTGCTCGCGCAGGGCGTCGTGCCGGTCATCCCGCCGCTCGGTTTCGACGGCGACGGCCGGACGTATCGCGTGAATTCCGACGGGGTGGCGGTCGCGGTGGCCGAGGCGCTCAAGGCCATCAAACTGATTTTCATCACCTCGCAGGATGGCATTCTCGTCCAGGGCCGGCTCATCCGGCAGATGCTGGTCGCCGACCTTGAATCCGTCCTCGCGCTGCAAAAAGACGACATCGCGCCGGAACATCTTTCCAAGGCGCAGCATGCCGTCGCGGCTTGCAAGGCCGGCGTGCCGCGTGTGCACATCATCAACGGCCGCGTGGACGAAGGGTTGCTGGCCGAGGTGTTTTCGAACGACGGCATCGGCACGCTCATCTACGCCAATGAATACCAGCAGATCCGCCGCGCGATGAAGAAGGACGTGCGGGCGATTCAATTGCTCACGAAAAAGGCGGTGGAAGCGGAAGAACTGGTCAGACGCACCCGGGCGGCCATTGAAAAAAACCTCGGCGACTATTTCATTTTTGAAATTGACAAGAACCCGGTCGCGTGCGTCGCGTTGCACGTTTATCCCGAGCAGAAAAAAGGCGAATTGGCGTGCCTGTATGTCAACCCGCTGCACGAAAACCGGGGCATCGGACGCAAGCTGATTCAATACATCGAAAACAAGGCGCGGGAGATGAACCTGACCGAACTCCTCACACTCTCGACCCAGGCGTTCACGTATTTTCAGTCCAAGGCCGGTTTTGCCGAGGGCACGCCCGACGATTTGCCGCCCGCCCGCCGCGAGAAATACGAACAGAGCGGAAGAAATTCCAAGGTGCTCGTGAAGAAATTAAAGTGAAGGCAATAAATATGGTTATTGCACCACGAACATTTTATTTAACGATCGGAGCAATTTTCAGTTATATTTTGCTTTTGATATATTTTCCGGCGATTGCTGCATTTATTTGTTTCTTGGGTATTGGCATTGCGATACTAATCGTAGCATATAAGAGTTTTGGGAAAGGCTTTGTTGGAGTCAATTTAAAATACAAATTTGCTATCTATGAACGCCGGAATAATCCAATCGCATTTTGGTTCTACATAATTTTTTTTGTATTTGGAGGAATTTTTAGTTGTGTAGCTGCCATATTCTTTCTGCTTCATAAATTTAAAGGCCAAGATTGAATTGATCAGCAGGATACCATGTTAAAAATCACGGCTAACAGGCTGCTGCAAAACGGGGTGATTTTTGCCTGAACTGTTTTTTGGTCATGTTTAAATCTGTTACTGGTCACTGCGAAGCGCGGTTTTTTACTCGGCGGTTGCCCCGCTTGGCTGCTTTGACCGGAGCTTTCATCCGATCTGAGCCGCCCACTGACCCACCACGCTCTTCAGCCGGTCTGCAAACCCAATCCCAGATTGGTTATCCGCAGCAAATTATAGGTCCCAGCCACGAAATAGGCCCACGCCTGCGTCCGCTCCACTCCGCGGTAGCGGGTGCGCCTCAATCCTCCCACCGTTTTTATCCAGCCAAAGATTTCTTCGACCCGTTTGCGCCGGCGTTGGCTGATCCGGTAACCGGCACCACCGGTCGTCCGTCCATCCAGCCCCGAAACATCCCTTCCCTCTTTGCACGCCGCGTGCGGCGAGACTTCCCGCTGGCGACAGCCGGCCACAAATTTCTTTTGGTGATACGCTTTGTCCGCGCCGAGAGTAGTAATTCTGGCGGCGTGCAGTTCCCGATGTTCATCCACCTGTGCCAACGCCACAGTCGGCTCGTCTTGGGCAATGGGATTATGCACCGTGATGGCCGCACACAGTCCGTGTCGGTTCTCCATCAACACCTGCGTCCCAAAACACAGCTTGCTGGCCTGGCCATTGGCTTTCCGATACAGCACGCTTTCCGGATCGGTCGTGCTGCGGTGCGTCGCATTGCGCCGCGGCTCCCCGTGAAAATTGATCGTCGGATTGCCGGGGTCATCGTCTTTGGCCGTGGCCACTTTGGCTTGGTCCTGCCCATCCTTGCGCACAAAACTCTTCAAGCTGGCCCACGCTTCGATCAGCGTGCCGTCGGCCGTAAAGTGTTGGTCGCTGGTCCAGCCTTCGGCCCGCGACAGATCATAGACCTCCGCAAAAAACAGCTTCGCGGCATCCGCCGAGAGCACCCGGTCATAATTATGGGTGAACACCGTCGGGTCGAAACTCCCCTCATCCAGTTCCCGGTCCAGAAACCAAAGCCACAGGAGATTGTAGGCCAGTTGCTCGCAGAACAGCCGCTCACTGCGCACCGAATAGAGCGCCATCAATATCCGACTCTTGAACAGTTGCTCCGGCGGAATCGAAGGCCGTCCTTCGCCGGCATACAACTCGTCAAACAACGGCGAAAGCTTCCCCAACACTTGGTCCACGCGCGTCTTGATCCCGCGCAGCGGATGGTCGGCGGGCACCCGCTGGTTCAGATTGATCGTCGTCAGAAATTCCGGTTGGGCTTGAGGTTTTCCACGCATCCTTCTCTGACCTTTCTCCCTCGACAGTATTCAAACTTTCTGCCAGTTTTTCAGCAGCCTGCTAAGTTACAATTTTATGGATCCAACATTTGCGAAAGTTGATTATGTCGCGCATTGCATTGATAACGCAGTTTATATCGGATTAGGCGTGGCGGTATTATTGATTGCTCCCCGCCAGATACGCCGGAAGCTTGAGGCTGGCAAAATCACCGAGGGAAAGGCCAAAACGATGTCAAAGGTGGTTTGGCCGCTGGGTTTATTGATGATAGGCTACGGCATTTTCAGGATTTTTGTCGGTTGACGCCGTAGACTATTTCTTCCGTCGCTCCGCGAATGAATTTAAATTTGAAAACCGTTGCCTTTTCCCAATTGGAAAATTTTTTGCGCACCTGTGAAAAACACGGATTTGCGCCAACGCATTTTGCGCTCATCGTCAGCGTTGCAAATCAATCCGTTTCACTTTTTGAGAAAGTTCGGGGTCCCGTCCCGTCTCTTGCGGGACGGTCAAAGCCGGTTAAAGCCGGAACTCCAAACGAATACTGCCTTGCCCGGTTGCTTCGTTGTTCCACTTCGCGATTTGGCATCAGCCCGGTTGCCGGTTCCAACGGCACGCCGCTCGGATTGCATCGCGTCGCGAAAAAAATCGGCGGTGGCTGGCCGGTCGGCACCGTTTTCAAGAGCCGCAAACCCGTCGGCTACACATGGCGGGGGATGCCGGACGCAAAAATCACCACGCGCATCCTGTGGCTCGATGGACTCGAGCCCGGATTCAATCGCGGCGGCAATGTGGATTCGCACAGCCGTTACATTTACATCCACGGCACGGGCGATGAGACGACGATTGGCCGTCCGGCGTCGTGCGGTTGCATTCACCTTGCCGCCGATGATCTGGTTCCGCTCTTCGACAAACTGCCCGTCGGCACGCTGGTTTGGATTGCGGAACGTTGAATCCGGCCAGGAAAATCGTAGGAGCTGACGTCAGGAGGCTCATTATTTTCGATTTACGATATACGATTTACGTGGCGCGCCTAAATCGTGAAATGATTCGTAAATCGTAAATCGCATATCGTAAATTCAGTCTGCGCTTGCGATTCTGCAAGAACGGTTTAGGTTGCTCCCTGTGTTCGTCAGGTTCGGCAAAATTTTTGTGGTGGTTGCACTCATTGCGAGCACGGGCGCGCACTGGGCGCTGCTGCAATCGGTGGCGTGGACGACGATGCTCGCGGACAATTTGCGCACACACTCGCTCTCCGAATCCGTGGCCCGCACATTTGACGGCCAATATCCCTGTCCGATTTGCAAGGCCATCGCCGCGACCAAGAAATCCGAAAAGAAAAGCGAGGTCACGTTGCAAATGCAAAAACTGGAATTCCCGCCTGCGGAGGAAAATCCGGTTTTGATTGCGCCTTCGCGTTTCCAACTTTTGCCGCAGACGGATTTCTTTACCGAATCTCTCACTCAAAAACCGCTGACGCCGCCACCGCGCGGTTTCTTCGCCTAATTCATTCGGGAGGGACGGCGTGTCGCCGTCCCAAACTAAAAAAGAGCGGGCCGACGACACGCCGACCCTCCCCAAAAATATTAGAGAACGCCGTGGCGCGTTCTCGCAACTTTGAGATTTGATTATGAAAAATAAAGAAATTAATTCAGCAGCAGTAAAAATGGGTTGTGGTTTGTTGGCTGGAATGCTCGCGCCGGGCGTTGTGCATGCTTGCGCGTGCGGCTGCGGTGTTTTTGACGTGGCGACGAGTTCGATGATTCCCAATGGCCCGGGCGGAATGGCCTGGTTGCAATATGACTATCAGGATCAGAACCATAATTGGAACGGGTCTTCGCAAGGGCTGGGGGTGAACAATGGCGACAAGGAAATTGCAACACACTTCATCACCGCCGGCTTCCAATATATGTTCAACGACCGTTGGGGGGTTCAGCTTGAAGTGCCTTATGACTATCGCAAGTTTACAACCGTTACTGCCAATCCAAACGTTCCGAACCCAGGCGTTACAACCACAACCTTAAACTGGGGCGCGCTGGGCGACATCCGGCTGGAAGGCATTTACACCGGATTCTTTGCGGACCAGTCCGCCGGCGTGACGTTTGGTCTCAAGCTGCCGACCGGTGATTGGACCTACAACAATGCCTATGGCGACGTTGACCGCGATAGCGAAATTGGCAGCGGCAGCACGGACATTTTGCTGGGCGGTTTTTTTCGCGGCAATCTGGACCGCGATCAAAAATGGGACTGGTTCGCGCAGGGACTGCTGGATGTGCCAGTGCTGACTCAGGCAGAATACCGTCCGGGCGTCGAACTCGATACGGCGGCGGGAATTGATTACAAAGGATTGTCGCTTGGTCGCGCGCGGATTTCACCGGTGGCGCAGGTGATTTTTTCCGAGCGGACCGGGGACATCGGTGAGGCCGCCAATCCCGCCAACTCCGGTTACCAGCGCATCCTGCTTTCACCGGGAATTGAATTTCACATTCATCCGGTGAAAATTTACGCGGACGCGGAATTCCCCGTTTATCAAAACTTCACCGGCAATCAAGTGGCCGCGCCGGTGTTGTTCAAATTGAGCGTCAGCTACATGTTTTAATTTTTATTCCAAACAAAACCCAATATGAAAAACCTAAAATTCATCCTCGCAATCATTCTGGCTGCAACCATCATCGCCTTCTCGCTGACAGGCCGTGCCGATGATCAAAAACCCAGGCCGTATCCGCTCGACACCTGTCTTGTCTGCGGCATGAAGCTTGGGGACATGGGCAAACCTTGTATCTTTGTCTATAAAGGCCAGGAAATCAAGGTCTGCAACGAATCGGTATTGTATCAATTTGACTTTTGGTGGGGCGAGCGTCCCCGCGAGCCGGCTCGTCAGTAGCGTCGCCCCACCGAAGTTGATACAGCACCAACGAATCTAAAAAAAAGGACTTTGACAAAAACCCGGACAAATACATGAAAAAGTTGGCAGATGCCGAAGCCAAATTGAAAAAATAAATGTATGCCCGGGAAGGCCGGTTCCAAACGACGCAAGCAACGAAATGACGAGCGACTCTTTGCCGCTGTCGCCATCATCGGGTCTTTGGCCATTGGAGCCGGCTTTTGCTTCCTGCTCTTTGCGATGAACAACCGCGACAATAATGCCATAGATGAAACGGGCTACGCGGTGGAAAATCCAGAATCGCGTCTCATCCCGCCCGACCATCCCAGGCAACTGGTCAATTTCTCGCTTACCGACCGCACCGAGCGCACCGTAACTCGTTCAGATTTGGACGGCAAAATTCTGGTCGTGGATTTTCTATTCACGAGTTGTTCGCTAACGTGCCCAGCCGTGAACAGCCAGATGGCTCAAATCCAGCAACTGACGACGAACGCGCCGGACGTAAGGCTGGTTTCGCTGACGGTTGATCCGCGCGACGACACGCCCGCTGTGCTTGAAAAATACGGCGAACGCTTTGGCGCGAATACCAATCGCTGGCTGTTTCTAACCGGCCATAAATCGCAATTGTATGATTTGATCGGAACCAGTTTTCTGCCACCGGACACCAATGACGCCTTCAGCTACATGCCGGGCAACTTTGCCCACACCGAGCGCATCGCCGTCGTGGATTCACAGGGTCTCCTGCGCGGATACTTTGATGGCTTGAACCAAAACACGGCCACCGCGGTGGTCAATGAAATCACAAAACTGCGAAACCAAAATTTATGAAAACCATTGCGATTAAATGCTTGATCCTGTTCTGCACTTTGGCGTTTGCCCGCACTGCCCTTGCCGCGCCAATGGGCGGCGATCAACGCACAAAATCCTATTCCGGGCGGGGAGTGATTGAAAAAATCGCGCCGGACCTGCGCCAAGTCACGATCCATCATCAGGCCATTCCCGGCTATATGATGGAAATGACGATGGATTTTGACGTGAAAAACACGAACGAGTTGAGCGGCATTTCGCCCAACGACGCAATCACCTTTACGTTGGTGGTGGGTGAAAATGACGAATGGGTCGAAAACATCCATCGCGTCGGACGTTCCGCCGAGACGATAACCAAAAAAATTCCCATGCCAATGGACATGGCTCATGGCACGATGATGCCCGAACTCAAATCAGGCGACCTTTTGCCGGATTATTCGCTGACAGCGGAAGACGGAAAACAAATCCACTTTTCGGATTTTCACGGCAGGGCGCTGGCGTTCACTTTCTTTTTCACGCGTTGTCCGTTGCCGAATTACTGTCCGCTCATGAACCGAAATTTTGCCGCGACGCGGGAATTGATTTCAGCCATGCCCCATGCGCCGACCAATTGGCAGTTCCTTTCCATTTCCTTTGATCCCGGATTCGATACACCCGAAACGCTGCGGAATTACGCCAGTGTCTATCGCGGCGACAACGCCGACCGCTGGCTTTTCGCCGCCGCTTCCACGAATACGCTCGCCTGCCTCGCTCCTAGCCTTGACTTGATGATTATGCGCGACGGCGGAAACATCGTATCACACAGCATGCGAACGGTTGTGCTTGACCCGCAAGGGCGTATTTTCCGCCAATTGGACGATAACAAATGGACACCGCAAGAACTCGCCGGCGCGATGCTGGAAGCTGCCCGCTTACCGACGCAACGATGAATGGCTGAACGCGCGCGACAATATCCGCCGAACCGCCGACCGGCTCTTGCTGTCCGGCCAATGACGGCTTATTGTGACCGCGTCAGTCCAAAGCCCGTGGCAGTGGGGGGATTTTTTGCAAAAACAAACACCAATACCAACCGGAGAAAAAATATGATGACTCGACGACAAGCCATAAAATCCACCGCGCTCGCCAGCGTCGCGCTGGCCACGTTGCCAGGCGCGCTGGCACAAACCAATTCCGTGGCGCCCGCCGCCGCGGCACCAAGCGGCCCATTCACGCTGCCGCCCTTGCCTTACGCCTACGATGCGCTCGAACCATACATTGATGTGCGCACGATGGAGATTCACCACGACAAACATCACGCCGCCTACGTCGCCAACCTCAACAAAGCCGTCGCTGAATTTCCCGACGTCGGGAAAATGCCCGTTGAAGCAATGCTCCAGGATTTGAACGCGATTCCTGAAAAAATCCGCACTGCGGTCCGCAACAACGGTGGCGGGCACTTCAATCATTCCTTGTTCTGGCAAATGCTCAAAAAGGACGGCGGTGAGCCTGCCGGCGATTTGGCCAGGGCCATTGATTCCGCGTTTGGAAATTTTTCCGCATTCAAGGAGAATTTCAGCAAAGCCGCCACCGGACAGTTCGGCAGCGGCTGGGCGTGGTTGGTAATTGACGCAAACAAAAAACTGAGCATCGCGCCGACGCCCAATCAGGATTCACCGATCAGCCAGGGCAAGCAACCGTTGCTGGGTGTTGATGTGTGGGAGCACGCCTATTATCTCAAATATCAGAACCGGCGACCGGAATACGTGGCCACGTTTTTTCACGTCATCAATTGGGATTTTGTCTCCGACCGTTACGAAAAAATCGTCGCGTGATAAAAAAGCGATTCGGGCGACAGTCGCCAAGGAGGTGGGGATGAAGAATCCCGCTGAAAAAACGGCTGTCCGCCCGAATCAAAATCTGCCTGCCCCTGTCCGCACATCCCCAAGTGGCGCGGGCAACGGCGTTAAATAGTAAAGAACCAATCGGCCAGGTTCGCGCCGTAATGGAATCCGCCTTCATCCTCATATCCAATCGGCACTTGCGATTCGATCACGCCCCCCAACCTTGCGACGATGCGAACCGGCAAGCCAACCTTATGCCCTGCATTCCGCAGGGTGTTCCCATCAACCGTCAGGGGCATCGTTCGGTCAACGCATCCTGTCGTTAATCCATTGCCAGCAACCATGTTGTGAAGATCGGTGATCAGACGGAAACAAGCTTTCCATTTTTTGGCAACAAATAAACAAAATTTGCTATTTCGCCTGCGGGCAGGACGGTGAAGGGGATGAAAATCGCCGCGGGCCTTGAGGAATGCCGGAAACTTCGCACTTTTCACTTTGGCTTTTTGGCTTACCTTCTCCCTGCATGACCTTGAACGAGCAGATGACGCGATTGGCCAGACAGGCCCGGGCCGCGTCGCGCGAACTGGCGAAGCTGACGGTGGCGGAGAAGAACGCCTGTCTGCTCGCCATGGCCGGCGCGCTCGAAAAAAATTCTGTCGCGCTCAAACAAGCCAACGCGCTGGACATGGACGCCGCCGCGAAAAGCGGGCTTTCGTCCGCGATGCTCGACCGGCTCAAGCTCGACGACAAACGCATCGTCGCGATAGCGGAAGGACTGCGCGAGGTGGCCGCGCTGCCCGACCCCGTCGGCAAAATCTTGGACGAGCGCGTCCGGCCTAACGGCCTCAAGTTGCAGAAAATTTCCACGCCCATCGGCGTGGTAGTCATCATTTATGAGTCGCGCCCGAATGTGACGGCGGACGCCGCGAGCCTGTGCTTCAAATCCGGCAACGCGACGATTCTGCGCGGCGGCCGGGAGGCGATGAACTCGAATCAAACCATCGCGCGGACGATGATTGAAGCGGGGAAACAGGCGCTCGCGAAATTTCCCGAACATGCGATTCAGGTCGTGCCCGTGACCGACCGCGAGGCGATTCCCATTTTGCTTTCGCTCACACAATACATTGACCTGTGCATGCCGCGCGGCGGTGAAGGGCTGATTCGCGCCGTGGCCGAGTGCTCGAAGGTGCCGGTCATCAAACATTTCAAGGGCGTCTGCCACGTTTTTGTGGACGCCGACGCTGACCTGAAAATGGCCGGGGACATCGCGATGAACGCGAAGGTCCAGCGCCCCGCTGTTTGCAACGCCATGGAAACCTTGCTCGTGGACAAGGCCGTGGCGGAAGAATTTCTTCCTGTCATCGGAGAGAAACTTTTTGAAAAGCTTGTCGAGGTTCGCGCTGACGATTTGAGCCTCGGAATTTTGAATTCAAAATTTAAAAACAAAAATACAAAACTGCGCGCGGTGAGCGAGCAGGATTTCTACACCGAATACAACGATTACATCCTGAACGTCCGGGTGGTGGACGGCGTGCAGGCGGCAATTGACCACATCAACCACTACGGTTCCGCGCATTCGGACAGCATCGTCACGCGGAACGAGGCGCATGCGAAGCAGTTTCTGGCCGAAGTGGATTCGGCGGCGGTTTACTGGAACGCGAGCACGCGGTTCACCGACGGCGGCGAATTTGGCATGGGGGCGGAGATCGGCATTAGCACCGACAAAATCGGCGCGCGCGGTCCGATGGGCCTGAACGAGTTGACCAGCTACAAATGGATTGGCCTCGGCAATGGGCAGATCAGAAGTTAATCAGCCACAGGTTGAAGCGGATGAAACAAAGATTTCAGAATCGCAAATATCTGTGTTTCATCTGTGACTAAAGAATTGTGAACGTCGCCGACCGAGCAAAATTCATCCGTGACTCGCTGCCACAGGGCGGCCTGTTTGCCGGACTCGATTGGCGCATTTCGCCGGAGCCGTTTCCGCTCGACACGGAACTGGCCCAGGACATCGAATCGCTGGGCCGCGTGCTGCTGCAATTTTATCGCGCGGTCAATCTGCTTTACCGCAAAAGCGCCGAAGGCAAACAGCCGGAATGGGTCGCGCGCTGGCTCGACCTTGGCAAACCGGCGGAACTCATTGCGCTTCAGCGTTCGGCCGCGTTCAAGAACGACGTGCCGCGCGTCATCCGGCCCGACATTTTGCTGACGGAAACCGGCATGAGCATCACCGAACTCGATTCCGTGCCCGGCGGCATCGGGCTGACGGGGTGGCTTGGAAAAACGTATTCACAAATTTCGGAGGGCGGAGTTCCACGACGCCCAAATCAAAATAGGGACTCGCAGAGCCCGCCCCTCCGAGAAAAAGAATTGCTCGGCGGCGAGAATGGGATGATTCGCGGGTTTGAATCCATCTTCGGCGACGCCAAAACGGTTCACATCGTCGTGTCGGAGGAAGCGGCGACTTACCGGCCGGAAATGAAATGGATGGCGGCGCAACTCGGCCCGCGATTCACGGTTCACGATTCACGGTTCAACGACTTTGCCGAGGGCGACGCGGTGTATCGCTTCTTCGAGTTGTTCGATCTGGCAAACGTGCCGAATTCAAAAAAGATTTTTGACCTGGCCGCCGAAAAACGGATTCGTCTCACGCCGCCACCCAAGCCGGTGTTCGAGGAAAAAATGCTTTTCGCACTGCTATGGAACCGGAACCTGCAAGGCTTCTGGCGGCAGGAACTCGGTGAAGGCTTCTTTGCCCGGCTGAAAAAACTGGTCCCTTACACGTGGGTCATTGATCCGACGCCGTTGCCGCCGCAGGCGGCGATTCCCGAATTGAACCTGACGGACTGGCACCAGCTCAAAACGCTGTCGCAGCGCGAGCGCGACTTGATTCTGAAAGTGTCCGGGTTTTCCGAACACGCATGGGGTGCGCGCGGGGTTTTTCTCGGCAGCGATTTGCCGCAAGCAGACTGGGCGAAGGCGGTGGACGACGCCATTCAACATTTCGACCAGTCGCCGCGCGTCCTGCAGCGTTATCACAAGCCCGCGCTCGTCGAGGCGCGGTGGTTTGATTTTGAGAAAAACGCCGTTGAGACGATGAAGGGCCGGGTGCGGCTGTGTCCGTATTATTTTGTTGCCGGCGAAGGCGACGCGGCGCGTCCGCAACTGGGCGGGGTGCTGGCAACGGTGAATCCCGCGGACAAAAAAATAATCCACGGCATGGCGGACGCGATTCTGGCGCCGTGCGCATGTGAACTTGCCAAAAGGCCGCGCGCCGCGTAAAACAATCGGACAACGGGCCAGTTTAGCTCAGTGGTAGAGCAACGGTTTTGTAAACCGTCGGTCGTCGGTTCAAATCCGACAACTGGCTCCATTCTAATTCAAAATTTGTTCGCCTGTCGCCCGGGGTTTTCGCATATTGGACGGTAATGAAATCCATGACGGGTTACGGTCGCGGCGAGTGCGCGCGGGACGGCTTCAAGATCACGGTCGAGCTTAGTTCGGTGAACCGCAAGCAGGCCGAGATTTACGCGAATCTCCCGCGGGAAATGGAAATGCTCGAAGCGCCAATCCGCGACACGATCAACCGCCACGTCGCGCGCGGACGCGTGACGGCGCGAATTACGCTGCACGCCGGCGACGGCAAGCTTTCCGCGCGGATGCACCTCAACGTGCCGCTGGCCAAAGCTTATGCGCGCGAACTCAACCGGCTCGCCAAACAACTCAAACTCGAAGGCAACGCGACCTTGGATCACCTCGTGCGCGCACCGGGCGTTTTTCAGACCGACGAGGAACTGGTGGGAGCGGAAAATTTGTGGCCGGCCGTCGAGAAGGCATTAAAACAGGCGCTGGCCGCGCTCGTGAAAATGCGCGAGCGCGAAGGCGCGCATCTCGCGCAAGACCTCGCTTCGCACATCGGCATCATGCGCCAATGCGTCGGGCGAACCCAAAAACAGGCGCCGCTGGCAACCGAACGTTATCGCCAGCAGCTCATCGAACGCATCAAAGGCGCCGGGCTTGAAACCCCCGCGCCGGACGACGAGCGGCTGTTGAAGGAAGTGGTTTTCTTCGCCGACCGTTCAGACATTTCCGAGGAATTGGCGCGATTGCAAAGCCATTTCCAGCAGTTCGAGGATTGCCGGAAAACGAAGGAGCCGGTGGGCCGCACGTTGGATTTTCTGGCGCAGGAAATGAACCGCGAAGTCAACACCATCGGCTCGAAGGCCAACGACGCGCTCATCTCCCGCGAGGTCGTGACGCTCAAGGCGGAACTGGAGAAGTTCCGCGAACAGGCGCAGAATGTGGAGTGACAATGACTAATGCCTAATCCTAATGACTAAAGAATAACGAAACCCGAATGGCAAACGAACCGGCTCGCAATCAGATTTGTGGTTCGTCATTGGAAATTCCTTAGGAATTATGGTTTAGTCATTAGTCGTTTTCGTTGCAATGAAGAAAGTTGAATCCAGTTCGTTGCTCATCCTGATCTCCGCGCCTTCCGGCGGCGGCAAAACAACCTTGTGCCAGCAATTACTCGCCGCGCGGCCGGACATGACGCGCGCCATCACCTGCACCACGCGCGCGCCGCGGCCCGGCGAAAAGGCCGGCGTGGAATATTATTTTTTGGAGCCGGCGGAATTCCGGCGGCGACAACAGGCGGGGGAATTCATCGAACACGCGACCGTTTTCGACTGGAGTTATGGCATCCTGCGGTCCGAACTCCTGGATAAATTGCGTTCCGGCCGGGACGTTTTGCTGAACGTGGACGTGCAGGGCGCGGCGACGATTCGCGAAAGGGCGCGGAGCGGGCCGGAATTGCAAAACGCGCTGGTGACGGTATTTTTGACGCCGCCTTCAATCAAGGTGCTGGAAGAACGGTTGAAAAAGCGGGGTTCGGACGCGCCGGGGGAAATCCAAAAGCGGCTCGGCATCGCCCGGCAGGAAATCGCGCAGTGGAAGAATTTCGATTATCTTTTAATCAGCCTGTCGGTCCAGGAAGATTTGCGGCGGATGCTGGCGATTGTCGAGGCGGAAAAGATGCGCGCGGCGCGATCGCTGGCGCCGGAGTTTTGAATCCCGGTCTGGATCTTGGAAAAACCCGCCTTGGTATCGGATTGGCAGAAGGAAGGATTAAGATTAAGCTTACGGCAAGATGAAGAAGAACATCGTTCTCGGTGTGACCGGCTCCATTGCCGCGCACAAGGCGGCGGATTTGGCCAGCCTGCTGACGAAGCAAAAATGCAGCGTGCGCGTGGTGATGACCGCCGACGCGCAACGGTTCATCACGCCGTTGCCGTTCAAAGTGCTCTCGCGTCATCCGGTCGTGACCGGTCTTTACGACGAAGAGGAGGGCTGGAAACCGGCGCATATCGAAATGGCGGACGCGGCGGACCTTTTGCTCATCGCGCCGGCCACGGCGAATGTGATTGCAAAACTGGCGCACGGCATCGCCGACGACGCCCTGACCTGCATCGCATTGGCGCTGAATCCCGGGGCGAAAATTCTGATTGCGCCGGCGATGAACGGCAAAATGTGGCTGCACCCGGCGGCACAGGAAAACGTCAAAACGCTCAAGGCGCGCGGGGCGGAATTCATCGGACCGGATGAAGGAATGCTTTCCTGCGGTTACGAAGGCGTCGGCCGGTTGTGGCCGGTCGAGGCGATTGCCGAACGCGCCTTGAAATTGCTGCGTTGAAAATTTGTCCGCGGCGGTGAATTTATGAAATCAAGCCATCGGCAATGGCTGAAACGGGCGACCGCGTTGCTGGAGATTCCGGCACCCGACCCGCCGCGCCTGCTCCGCCGCATCGAAATCATGGAGCGGGACATCATGCTGCCCGTCAAGGCGGTCTTCATCGCCATGATATTTCATTCGTTCAAGCACACACCGTGGATGATCCAGACTTCCAGCACGTTGGATGTGATGGTGGAGACGGTGCAATTAATTTTCTGGTTTTACATTCTGGCCAGCGTGGTGCTGGCCATGCCTTTGCTGAACGTGTGGCGGCTGCCGCTGGCGGTCGTGCAATGGACGGTGGTCACCAGCAGCCTGGTGGACGGGCTTTTGATTGCTGCCATGGCGCTGATCACCGGCGGGCTGGACAGCATTTTGTTCTGGCTGTTTGTGGCCTTGATTGTTCGCAATGCGGCAAGTGTGCCGGCGGGATTTTCGCAGCTTTTTTTGAACTTCGCCATCAGTCTTTGCTATGTGCTCGTGGCCATACTCGACACGTTCGTCATGACCAACCTCGACGACACAACGCGGCAGGCCTTCGCCGTCTCACCGCATGAGGAATTGGGCGAGCCTTTTGTGTTGCGCCTGGCGGTTTTGTGGCTGACGGCCATTTGTTGTTACGGCGCGCAGGTGTTGCTCGAGCGCCAGCGGCTGGCGGTCGAGGAGGCGGAAGAATTCGCCGCTCGCGAGGGCCAATTGCGCTCCGCCGGGCGGCTCGCCGCCGAGTTCGCACATCAAATCAAAAATCCGCTCGCCGTCATCAACAACGCCGTGTTCTCGCTGCAACGCTCCCTCCGCGACGGCAAAAGCCCCGTCGCGCCGCAAGTCGAAATCATCCAGGAGGAGGTCGCGCGCGCCGACCGCGTCATCACGCAAATCATGGGTTACGCGCAGTTGAGCGAAGGGCACGTCGAGAAGCTCAACGTCATCGAAGAACTCGACCGCGCCATCGCGCAGGTTTTTCCGCCGGCGATGCCGACGGGAATTAAAATTCAACGCGAATATGGCCGCGGCTTTCCGCCCTTGCTCATGCAGCGCGGCCACCTGTCAGAAATTCTCGTGAACCTTTTGAAAAACGCGCGCGAAGTGCTGGGGGAAACAGGAAAGGTGTTTGTCACCGCCGATTGTCAGCGTGATTATTCCGTTGAAATTTCCGTGCGCGACGACGGGGCGGGCATTGCGCCCGACAAAATCGAGCGCATTTTCGAGGCTTATTACACGACCAAGGAACGCGGCACGGGTCTCGGCCTCGCCATCGTGAAACACAACGTCGAGCTTTATGGCGGCAGTGTGCGTGTGGAATCGGAGCTTGGAAAAGGCGCCAAATTCACCTTAATCTTTCCGGCGAAAGCGTTGATGAAGCTATCCTTGAAATGAGCGCGCCGTTGCCACCTGTGCTCGTCGTGGACGACGAGAAGAACATGCGCCGTTCGCTCCAGACGCTGCTGGGCGACGACGGTTATGACGTGCGCGCCGCCGAATCCGCCGAGGCGGCGCTTGGCCTGCTCGCGGGCGGGGAATTTTTCATGGTCATCACCGACGCGCGGCTCGGCGGCATGAGCGGCTACGAATTTCTCGCCAAGGCCCGCAGCCGGTGGCCTGAACTGCCCATGCTCATGCTCACGGCCTATGCCACGCCCAAACTCGCCGTGGAAGCCATCAAAGCCGGCGCGATGGACTACCTGAGCAAACCATTCGCGCCGGAGGAATTGCTGCACGCCGTTGCGCGTTGCGCCGAGCGCCATCAACTCCTGCGCGAAAATGCAACCCTCCGCTCCCGCACCGGCGAAATATTCAGCCTCGAGCAGATCATCGGTGAATCGCCGAAGATGCGCGAATTGCGGCAATTAATACAGACCGTCGCGCCCACCGACACGCGCGCGCTCGTCCTCGGCGAAAGCGGCACCGGCAAGGAACTCGTCGCCGGCGCGCTTCACAGCTCGAGCCAGCGGCGCGGGGCGAATTACATCCGCATCAATTGCGCGGCCATACCCGAAACGCTGCTCGAAAGCGAACTTTTCGGCCACGAAAAGGGCGCGTTCACCGGCGCGCAGAAACAAAAACCCGGTCGCGTGGAAGAAGCCGATCGGGGCACGATTTTTCTCGACGAGATCGCCGACATGAGCAAGCCGCTCCAGGCCAAGCTGCTCCGGTTTCTTGAAGATGGCACGTTCACGCGCGTGGGCGGCACGCAGGAACTCCGCGTCAACGTCCGTCTCATCGCCGCGACCAACCGTGACATCGCGCAAGCCATCGCCGGCGGCCATTTCCGCGAAGATTTGTTCCATCGTTTGAACGTGGTGCAGTTCCGCCTGCCGCCGCTGCGCGAACGCGGGGACGACGTTTCGCTGCTCGCCGAACACTTTTTGAAAATGTTTAGGACCGCGCTGAACAAAAACGTGGACGGTCTCGCGCCCGCCGCCCGGTCCCGATTGCTGTCCCACACCTGGCCCGGCAACGTCCGCGAATTGCGCAACGTCATCGAACGCGCGCTGATTTTGGAAAAAACGCGCGAAATCCAGCCATCCAGCCTGCCCGATTTCCGGGTCGAAGTGCGCTGGCAAAAGGCCCCGCTCCCGCAGCCTGCGCCCGACGAATCGCTCGACGACGCGCTCGCCCGGTTGGAACGCGAATTAATAACCCATGCGCTGGAACAGCATGATTTTAACCTGACGCGCGCGGCGGAATTTCTTAAACTGACACGCCATTCACTCCGTTACCGGATGCAACGGCTGGCCATGAATGTCGGTGATGGCACAGTGGGTGAGACGGCATGATCGCCAGCCGGCAAATTTCCGGGAGTTGATGTGTCTTAATGTTATGGAAAACGGATTGCCAGCAGTAGGCCCGATAACAGCGACTTGGGTGGATTTTTTTATCATGGCCGGGGTGTTTGCGCTGATTGCCATTGGCGCGCTGATCTGGGTTTTCTATTTTCGCAAGCGGGGTCGCCGGCGCCGGCACAAGCCCCGCCACCAACGCGAGCGACGCCCGGCCAACCCCACGCTCGCCGAGACCGGCGGGTTGCCGCCCGCGCGTCCGCCGACGTCGCCCGACGGAACGCCTTCGCAAACGCCATAACCACGATGCACGACAGCCGCGCGATCACCCGCAAAAGCGCGTCCAACCTGGCGCTCGCCTTCATCCTGCTGCCCAAATCGAAACGCGATGCCATGTCCGCGCTCTACGCCTTCTGCCGCAAAGTAGACGACGTGGCCGACGAAGAATCCGTTCCGACGGAAAAGCGCCGGACGCAACTCGCCGAATGGCGCGAGGACATCAAACGCGCTTGCGACAATCAAACGCCGCAATTCATCGTGAACCGCGAGTTGCAGCCGGTCATCGCCCAATATCGCCTGCCCTTCGCGCTTTTCGATGAACTGATCAAAGGCTGCGAAATGGACCTCGATGTCAAACGCTACGAAAATTTTGAGCAACTGGAATTGTATTGTTATCGGGTCGCGTCCATCGTCGGCTTGTTGAGCATCGGGATTTTCGGCCATCAGAATCCTGCCTGTCGTGACTATGCGATCTACCTCGGCAAGGCGCTGCAATTCACCAACATTCTGCGCGATGTTCGCACCGATGCCGAACGGGGACGGATTTATCTGCCGCTAAATGAACTCAAAAAAACCGGCGTCAAAGAAGAGGACATTTTGAATTTCAAATACTCTGATCGTTTCCACGCGCTCGCCGCCAATGTCGCCGGCCGCGCAAAACATTTTTACCGGCTCGCGCGGCAAACCCTGCCCGCTGAAGACCGCCGCGCGATGGCCGCCGCCGAATTGATGGGCTCGGTTTACTGGCAACTGTTGCAAAAACTGGAACGACACCAGTTCAACGTCTTTGGCCCGCGGTCTTTGCAACTGGCCAGATCGCAAAAACTGGCGCTGATTTTCCAGTCGTGGCTGCGCTTCGCCCTGGGTTCAACCTCGTCCAATTATGGATCGGCCTGAAATTCCGCGCCGCCTCATTGTCAATGCGGACGACTTCGGCCTTTCACCTTCCGTCAACGAGGCCGTCATTCGCGCTCATCGCGAAGGCATTCTCACCGCCGCCAGTTTGATGGTGAACGAGCGGGGTTTCGGCGAGGCTGTGAAGCTGGCGAAGGAAAACCCACAACTTGGCGTCGGCCTGCACCTGACTTTGCTAATGGGGCATTCCGCGCTGCCGCCGGAAAAAATTCCCGGTCTTGTCAACCCGCGCGGTGAATTCAGCGACAGACCGGTTGCAACCGGCTTCCGTTATTTTTTCCAACGCGCTTTGCACAAACAGCTTCGCGCCGAAATCCACGCGCAGTTCGAGAAATTCCGCGCCACCGGTTTGTTGCTGGATCACGTCAATGGCCATTTGCATCTGCATTTACATCCGGTCATTTTCAAAATCCTGATGGAGGACACGGACAAACTTGGCATCCGCCATTTGCGGCTGACGCGCGATTGTTTATCGCGCAGTCGCCGGCTGTCACGCGGCCGTTGGTTTTATCGTGTCTCGCACGCGGTGATTTATGAATGGCTTTCCAGCCGCGCGCGCGGGCCATTACGTCAAAGCGGCATCAAGCACGCGCAAATCACCTTTGGCCTGCTGCAAAATGCCCGCGTGGACGAGGAATACCTTTTGAAGCTGCTGCCGGAACTGCCGCCGGGTGATTCCGAGCTTTACTCGCATCCATCGCTGGATGAATTTAAGCATGAGTTCGATGCCCTCGTCAGTCCGCGCGTGAAGGAACTGGTCGAAAAACGGGGCATCAAATTGATTCGTTACCGGGACCTGTAGCGGCGCTCTGAGAGCGTCGATTTGAAGCCGCGACGGTCACAGACCGCCGCTACAATTTATGATAAAACTGCTTTCGATTTTGCTGGTCGGCCTTGCCTTCGAATCCACCGGCGTCGTGTTGCTGAAAAAGGGCATGACGCACATCGGTGACATCAACGGCATCACCGCCGGTGAGATCCTCCGAGTTTGCAAGGCCGGCGCGACCAATCCGCAAATTCTGCTCGGCGTTTTTTTTGAAGCGTTGTTTTTCCTCTGCCTGCTCATTTTGATGTCGAAAAGCGACATCAGCTTTCTCTGGCCGCTGACGGGATTGAGCTTTGTGTTCGCCACTTTCGCAGCGATCTGGTTCCTGAACGAGCGCGTCTCGGCCGTGCGCTGGATTGGGGTGGTGTTCATTGTCATCGGCGCGGCGTTCATCAGCTACAGCCAGCACGCAAGGGAAAAACCCGCGCCGCCAACTCCGGCACAATCGCAAGTTACGGAAAAGTGATTTTGGCGAGGACTTCCGCCAGCCGTTCCGCTGCGAACCTGGTTTTCTTCCGCAACTCCAGTAACGCCCCGATTTTTCCCGGTGATTTGGCAATCGCCAAAAACAATTTGCTAAAATCCAGATTCTTGTCCAGCTTGGAAAGCGCGTTGAAATCCAGCGGCAAATCTTCATTGGCCGTGTCGGAAATCACGCGGACAGTGGCGCAGGGAATGCCACGCTCCGCACAGACGGCGCGAATCGCCGCCGATTCCATCTCGACGGCGTCCGCGCCGGTTTCGTCGCGCAGATTTTTCTTTTCGGCGGCGGTCGTGGCGATGCGGTCGGCGCAAAAAAACTCGGCCGGCTTTGCGCCGGCGGCGGAAAGTTTTGAGAATAACCCCTCACCTGTCCCGGCGGACGCCTTCTCCCCGCCTAGCGGGGAGAGGGACGGGGCGGGGAGCGCGTTCACCACTTCAAAAACAACTTCACCGAGTTTCAAATCCGGATTCAGTCCGCCGGCGAAACCGCAGGTCAGTACAAGCTCCGGCGGATTGGTGGCGAGGAATTCGCGCACGGATTTCTCCGCGTTCTGGCGGCCGATGCCGGTGAGGAGAATGGGAATGTCGGCTTGCGCCGCGGCCGCCTTGCCCGCCGCGATTTTCCGAAACGGCGCGGCTTCTTCTGTTAACGCGAAGCAAACGCATGTCATTTAATCCCCGCCAGCCTTTCCTTCCAGATTTTGTAAAGCTCCACCGTCGCGCGAACATCGCGCAGGCAATATTCGGCAATCTCGCGAAATTTGCCTTCGGCCATGAGCGTGCTTACATCCATGCCGGTCACGCCGTGGCTCTTGGGCGATTCGATGCCGAAGGCCTTGCAGTAAAAATCCAGATTGAACCGCCGCGCCGCGCCGTCACGCCCGCTCACGCTGTAAAACGTCAGTTGCTCCGCGAGGTCGCAATGTGGGTCGGTGGCGTAACGGTAGCCGAGCCAGTTCTTTTTCGAGATTGGCACATTGAGCAGCGCCGAGCGCAGATAGATGAACGGCACGTCGAAGCCGCGTCCGTTGAAGGTGACGACGGAATTGAAATTTTTTCCCGCCTCCCAAAATTGCGCGAGCAGTTCCGCTTCATCCGCGCAGGGAATGAATTTCACCCCGTCTTCGCCAGGCTTCGACGCGGCAAGCCGGCTTTCGTCTGTGTCATCTTCAAAATCATCCGACACATAAATCGTCTGGCCGCGCTGCGTCTCGGCATTGAGCATGGCAATGCAGACGACCTGCGACGTGAACGGCCACAGGCTCATGAACTTCGTAATTTCTTCGCGCTTGGCCTGCTTGGCGATGGCGTCGCCGATTTTCTCGGTTTCGCGGAAGAGGTATTCCTGCTGCGCTTCGTCGAAAAGTTCGAGTGGCAGCGCGGTGGTCTCGATGTCGAAAACGAGTGTGGCCATTGGCAACAAGTCTGTTTTAGAAGAATCAAACCGGCTCGGCAATCAAATCGTGACCGTTGTGGCCGGCAATTTCGGTCCGGGCAAATTCTCCAACCAGCCGTTTGCCCCTGTGCAAACCCGACTTTCAATGTTTGGCGCCTTTCCCACGCAGGTCACAAAAACATTGAGTTTTAAGTTTTCTTTTCGTGCATGAGGTTGTCCCCATCAATTGGTCCTTCCCGGGCCATGAACCAGAAAATAGAGGGCTTTTAAACCAACGTGTCCAAGAATGTTACATCCCGGCACAAACCGGCATATTTTGAGACAAATTGCCGTTGCAGCATGGCTTTGAAAACAAAATGGGTAACGTCAGAACCGCAAACTCGAAATATTCGTATCAGTTTCCAACAATACAACGTAGAATTAATATGAGTGAACGGGCGCGTTTCTCGATTGTCTCAACTTGGGGTATGGCATCAAGTGTGCTATAGGCTGCCATAGTTGCGGTTGCGACAGGCAATCAAGTGAACAAAATTGAACTCATTGTAACCCGCCTGTTGCGTTGTTCACGCCGCAGTTAAGAAAAAAAGACATGAAAACGACCAAAACCGTCCGCAAAGCTGGCTTTACGCTGGTGGAAATCATGATCGTCGTGGCCATTATCGGCCTCTTGGCGGCGATTGCCATTCCCAACTTCGTCCGGGCCCGCGCCACCTCGCAAGCCAACGCTTGCATCAACAACCTGCGTCAGATTGACGCCGCCATCAACGAATGGGCCTTGGAACAAGGCAAATCGACCGGCCAAGGTCCTGCCAGCATGACCACGGATCTGACACCCTACATCAAGCTGACCTCCGCGGGCGTTATTCCCGGTTGCCCGGCACAGGGCACCTACACCCTATTCACGATAGGATCCACTCCGCAAGTCAGTTGCAGTCTCAGCACGCTGAATCCGGCGCACAAGCTGCCATAATTGAATCTTGGTTTGTTGTTTGAAACAAAAGCCCGGGGCAAACGCCCCGGGCTTCTTTGTTGCCGAAGCCCGGGCGGCTAAAATTTTGCATGTCTTTTGACTTGGATTCTGGCATCGGCATTGCTGATTGAAAGACGGATGCGGTCACAACGGGCAATTAGTGAACGATAATTGCAATCATGGTAACCCGCCCGTTGCGCTGTTCACACCGCAAAGAGAAAGTTAACGTGATATGAAAACGGCCAAACCCATGCGGGTGGCGGGCTTCACGCTGGTGGAAATTATGATCGTTGTGGCCATCATCGGCCTCTTGGCGGCGATTGCCATTCCCAGCTTCATGCATGCCCGTGCCACCTCGCAAGCCAATGCTTGCATCAATAATCTGCGGCAGATCGAATCCGCCGTCCAACAGGTTGCCATCGCAAATGGTCTTCATGTCGGCGACCCCGTCAATTATCCCGACGATGTCACACCCTACATCAAACTGAATTCCAACCTTCAGATTCCCGGTTGCCCTGCTGGCGGCACTTACAGCCTGGGAACTGTCGGTTCGATTCCACAAGCTTTGTGCTCACTGTCAACTACGGTTACTCCACCCCATATGCTGCCTTGACGATTTGGCTGGCTCGCACGGGGTGAAAGGTCTTGCCCTGCACTTTCTTGGTTTAATTAGGCATCAGATATGCTGGAACTTCAACCGGTTTGCTGAAGGCCAAAGGCAACTTTTGATCTTATGGCAAACTAAGAAATAAATAAAAAATAAGTAATAAATTAAACATGAAAACGACCAAAACCGTCCGCAAGGCGGGCTTTACGCTGGTGGAAATCATGATCGTCGTGGCCATTATCGGCCTCTTGGCGGCGATCGCCATTCCCAACTTCGTCAGGGCCCGCGCCACCTCGCAAGCCAATGCTTGCATCAACAACCTGCGTCAGATTGACGCCGCCATTAACCAATGGGCCTTGGAACAACACCAAACGACCGGCGCCGGGCCTGCCAGCATGACCACGGATTTAACACCGTACATCAAGCTGACCTCCGCCGGCGTTATTCCCGGTTGCCCGGCACAGGGCACCTACACCGTGTTCACGTTAGGATCCACTCCGCAAGTCAGTTGCAGTCTCAGCACGCTGGATCCGGCGCACAAGCTGCCATAATTGAATCTTGGTTTGTTGTTTGAAACAAAAGCCCGGGGCAAACGCCCCGGGCTTCTTTGTTGCCAAAGCCCGGGCGGCCAAAATTTTGGCCTGTCTTTTGACTTGGATTCTGGCATCGGCATCGCTGATTGAAAGACGGATGCGGTCGCAACGGACAATTGGTGAACGGTATTTCCGTAGCAAGACCCGGTGTGGTTCAGAAACGCGAAACGTTCCTTTGGCCTTTTTGTTTGAATCACGCGGCCGGACAGTTGACACTCACAGCCGTTTCCATTAGGAAAAGGGCGTTGGCCACAATTGCCTGCTGAAATGAGTGTTATTTTGAAAACAGAAAAGCTGCGTGTCGAATTCACCAGTCGCGAATTCCGGCAGACGACGAAAGTCGCCATCAGCGGCCTCGATTTGGAAGTGAGCGCCGGTGAGGTCTTTGGTTTTCTCGGCCCCAATGGGGCGGGCAAGACCACGACCATCAATGTCCTGCTGGGGTTTGTGACGCCGAAAAGCGGCGCGGCGTATCTTTTCGGCATTGACGTGCGCCAGCCCATCGCCCGCCAGCGCATCGGCTATTTGCCGGAGATGACGTATTACTACAAATTTCTCACCGCGGAGGAACTGCTGCGCTTTTACGCGAAAATTTTCGGGCTGACGCGGGCGGAAACGGACAAGCGCATTGACCGGTTGCTCAAGCTCGTGGATTTGGAGCCGGCGCGCCGGCGCCCCCTCAAAACCTATTCCAAAGGCATGCAGCAGCGCGTTGGCCTCGCGCAGGCGCTGATCAATGATCCTGACCTCCTGGTTTTGGACGAGCCCACCAGCGGCCTTGACCCGCTCGGTCGGATGAAAGTCCGCGAAATCATCCAGCGATTGAAGAACGAAGGCAAAACCGTCTTCTTTTCGTCACATGAACTCGGGGAAGTGGAAACCGTTTGCGACCGCGTGGTTATCATCAATGAAGGCGAGTTGAAGGCCGAAGGCCGGGTGGCGGATCTGGTTCAAAAATATCAGTCCTCCAGTTTGGAGCAGGTCTTTCTCAAAGTGGTCGGCCACGAAACGAACAGCGCCCGCGCATCTGCCGCAACCCGAACACCCATTGCATGAACAAAATTTTTGCCATCAGCAAGGTTGTCCTGCTCGAAATGTATCGGCGCAAGGACTTTTATGTCTTGTTCATTGTCACCGCCTTGATCACCGCCGTGATGGGGTCGGTGACCTTTTTCAAAGACGCGCAAATTGTCCGTTATCTCAAGGCGATTTGTCTCTTTTTGATTTGGGCTTCGTCGCTATTTATCGCCATTGGCGCCACGGCGCGGCAGATTCCGGCGGAACGCGAATCGCGCACCATCTTCCCGCTCATGGCCAAGCCGGTGTCACGCGCGCAAATTTTGCTGGGCAAATTCCTCGGTTGCTGGCTGGCTTGCGGCGCGGCGCTGGTGATCTTTTACGCCTTTTTTGGCTGTGTGGCGGCCGCGCGCGAACATCAATGGCCGCTGGCAAATTATTTCCAGGCCTGGGCGCTGCACTGGGCGATGCTCGGCATCGTCGTCGCGATGACGCTGTTCGGTTCGCTGGTGCTGACGGCGGTTTCATCGAACATCACCATCACCTTCATCGCCACTGTCGCCATCTTGCTGGTGGGCCGGTATCTGCACAAAGTGGCCCTGCCCATGACCGAACCGAGCGCAACCATTATCACCGGCCTTTATTACGTCATTCCGCATCTGGAACTGTTTGACCTGCGCGACCTCATCGTCCACGACTGGCCGCTCATCCCGTGGAGCATCTGGCTCATCGCCCTGGCTTACGCGGCGGCCTACACGGCGTTGCTGCTGTTGCTGTCATGGCTCGCATTCCGCAGGAAAGTGTTGCAATGAAAACGACCCGGCCGTTTGTCTTGCTGCTGCTGTTGCTCGTGGTGCTTTGTTCGGGACTGGCGGCGAGAATGGATTGCTGGTTTATGGGCTGGCCGGGAAATCACGAGGACTCGCTTGATCCCTTGGATGTGATGATTGGTGACGCGCAAAAATTATTTGCCGGTTCCTTTTACCGGGAGGCGGATGTTTATTATCACAGCGGTTATTATCCAACCATTTTCGACAATCGGAGCGCGTTCGAAACGGCGCACATGGCCGAGGACACCGGCGCGGTCGCCAGCCACAACCAGGGCGATGAAACCGGGTTCATGGGTCCGCCACTTGATTTGATTGACGCCTTCAACCGCCATTTCATCCCCAACCGGCACACACATCTGGATGAAGGCGGGCCGACGGATGATTTAAGCAAAAGCCAGGAAGTACGGGAAATCCTGCCCTGGCTCAAAATTTCGTCCGAACTCGATCCTGAAAACGTCCAAACCTACATTGTCACCGCCTACTGGTTGCGCACGAGGATGGACAGGGTTGCGGAAGGGGAGCAGGTTTTGCGCGAAGGATTGCGGCATAACCCGGACAATCCCCAACTCCTTTACGAACTGGGGCGGGTTTATTTTGAAAATTACCATGATTTGCAACGCGCACGGAATATCTGGGAAGCGGCGCTGAGGAGCTGGCAAAAGCAAATGGCCGGCAAACCCGATTCTGAAAAGCTTAGTTTTGACAACAAGTTCATTGTGGAACAACTCCAGACACACCTGGCGTTGCTCGAAGAAGCCGCCGGCAATTTCAACGCCGCCATCGCCCGTTGGGAGCAGGCAAAGGCCGTTTCGCCGGCCCCCGACGCGCTCCAGAAGCGCATTGACAAACTCAAACAAACAACCGCGATGCAAACGAACGCTCCGGCGACCACGTTCCACTGACGCCGCAATTGCGCTTTGTTTTTTGCCGGCCGCTTTGTTTTAATGGCCGCGTGATAACCCGACAGGCCAGAATTTCGCGGAACACCAAAGAAACCCGCATTGCCGTCAACCTCAACCTCGATGGCAATGGCAAATCGCAAATCAAAACCGGCATCCCCTTCCTTGACCACATGCTCGCGCTGTTTGCCAAACACGCGGTCGTGGATCTGAAACTCCGCTGTGCCGGCGATTTGGAGGTGGACGCGCACCACACCGTTGAGGATTGCGGCATCGCGCTGGGCCAAGCGTTCGCGCGCGCTCTCGGCGACAAACGCGGCATCCGCCGTTACGGCGCTGGCTTTCACCCGAAAAATCCGCTCACCGGCGAGGCTTACGTGCCGATGGATGAATGTCTCGCGCGCTGCATCGTGGACTTTGGCGGACGGCCGCATCTCGTCTGGCGTGGACTGAACCCATTCGCCCAGAAGCGGATTGCCAAATCCGAACGGCTCCAGGACATGTCGAGCGTGTTCCGCTTCGGCCTCGCCCGCGAATTTTTCCAGGGCTTCGCCAATGAAGCCCGCTGCAACCTGCACCTCGAATTGCTCTATGGCGACGAGCCGCATCACATCGTCGAGGCGCTGTTCAAGGCGTTTGCGCGCGCCGTGGACGCGGCCTGCCGGCGCGACCCGCGCATCGCCGGACAACTGCCGAGCACCAAGGGAAGATTATGAGTGGTTTGCGTGTCCGCCTTTGCTGATGCCCGCGACCGACGCTTTTTGAAAATCCTGATTCTCAAACCCAGTTCGCTCGGCGACGTGGTGCAGGCGCTGCCCGTGCTGCGTCTGCTCAAACGTCATCTGCCCGCGAGCGAAATTTTTTGGTGGATTGATTCGCAATTCGCGCCACTCCTCGAGGGCGACCCCGATTTGACCGGCGTGGTGCGCTTTGAACGCCGGCGCTGGGCGTCTCCACTTCACTGGCCGGAAATGCTCCGCAGCATCCGCTGGCTGCGCGCGCAGAACTTCGACTGGGTCATTGACCTTCAATGCCTCGCGCGCAGCGGCGCGTTCGCCTGGCTCGCCAGCGGAAAATTTCTCATCGGCCTCGACGAACCGCGCGAGGGAGCGCGTGGATTTTATGACGTCGCCGTCCGCCGCGCGTCGTTTCGCACCCATGCCGTGGACTGGTATCTGGCCGTGCTGCCCCGCCTCGGCGTGCCGGTCCACACCAATTTTCAATGGCTGCCTGAAAAGCCCGAAATCGCCGCCGAAGTGAAGCGAAAATGGCCGACGGAAGCGTCCGTTGGCGTTCAAGCTTCAGCTTGTCCGGACGGCACGCTAAAGCGTGAACTCCAACAAACGCGCTGGATTGCGATTCAACCCGGCGCACGCTGGCCCAACAAACGCTGGCCGGTCGAATACTTTGTCGGGCTGGTCCGGCTCCTGGCTGAAAAATTTCCCGACGCGCGTTTCGCCATTCTCGGTGACTGGAGGGACAGGCCGTTCGGTGAAATCATTTCACGGGGCGCGCCGGAACGCTGCCTGAATTTGTGCGGCCAAACTTCCCTGCCGGAAATGGTCGAATGGCTGCGGCTCTGTCAATTGATGGTGACCAATGACACCGGCCCGATGCACGTGGCCGCCGCGCTCGGCAAACCGCTCGTCGCGCTCTTCGGCCCGACCGAACCGCGCCGCACCGGCCCGTATCGCCAGCTCAACAGCGTCCTGCGAATTGATCTGCCCTGCTCGCCCTGCCTGAAATCGTACTGCCACTACGAAAAACCGAACGAATGTTTGAACGCCATTTCGCCCGCGACGGTTTTCGAGTTCGCGCGCAAAAAATTTCAAGGTTGAGCAGGCTTGCGTTGTGAGCGCGGGCGGCGTTACGTTCGCGCCCGTGAGCACTTCCGGGCAAACCGCGCCAGAATCAACTTCGACTCGCCAGGAGCCGCCGCACCGCCCGGTTTTTGCCACCACGCACTGGTCCGTCGTGCTGACCGCCGCGCGCAGCGACACCACCCGCGCCCGGGCCGCGCTCGAAAATCTTTGCCAGACCTACTGGCCTCCGCTCTACGCCTACGTGCGGCGGCGCGGTTATTCGCCCGAAGACGCCCAGGACCTCACGCAGGCGTTCTTCGCGCGGTTGCTCGAACGCAACGCCGTCGCCGGCGTCGCGCCGGAGAAGGGCCGGTTCCGTTCCTTCCTGCTCGCCAGCCTGAACCATTTTCTGTCCGACGAATGGGACAAGGCGCGCGCGCAAAAACGCGGCGGCGGGAAAGTGATTTCGCTCGACCTGCAAAGCGCCGAGACGCGACTGGGCGAAATCCCGGTGGAAAACTTCACACCGGAACAGGCATTCGAACATCGCTGGGCCATCACGCTGCTTGAACAGGTTTACCAACGGTTGGGCGAGGATTACCGTGCGCAGGGCAAAGGCAAGCTGTTCGACGCGCTGCGCACCACGCTCGCCGGAGCGAGCGACGCGGCGCCCTACGCCGGGCTGGCGCGGCAACTGGACATGACCGAAGGCGCGGTGAAAGTGGCCGTGCATCGGCTGCGTCAGCGTTACCGCGCGCTGCTGCGCAGCACCATCGCCGACACCGTCTCGGTTCCGGACGAAGTCGAGGACGAATTGCGGTATTTGTTTCGAACGCTGGCGGGTGGATAATACCGGCCTTCTCGTCGTCGTTCTCGTTCTCGTCCTCGAATTCAAATCCCTTTCGTGAGTTCGGCGCGTTTCGCGGTTTGAAGTTTGGGCCTCGCAGAGCTCGTCCCTCCGGAATCCGTGTCCATCCGTGGTTCCATTTTCACCGCCTTTTCATGGTTTCTTTTGGAAATCCGCTGTAACCTTCGGCCAATTCTTCCGTTGTATGGGGTGAATGAACTGTCTTAACATGAAAATCCTTGAATCAGGAGAACGATTATGACGCTTCACCCGTTGTTTGCCGCGTTGCTCGGCGGATGGGAAGCCGCTACGATTCTTCTCGCCTTGGTCGCTTTTGCAGTGGTGTTATTGGTGGCTGCCATTATCGCCGCAACCCTTTATCTCCTGTTCCGACGCCGTAAAACACCCCCGCCCAATCCGCCGGTGGTTCCAATGCTCCAAACACCAGCCGAAACCGCCAAACCGCCGCAAGGCAATTGTCCGCATTGCGGGAAGCCGGTGCCGCCCACGGCGCTGGGCGGCATTTGCCCCGAATGCATGCTCAAGGCCGGCCTCACCACCCAAACGGAGGGACCGGGCGCGACCGGCCCGCAGGGAACCAAAGTCGTCCAGCCGCCACCTCCACCCGGGGAAATCGCGGCACTGTTCCCGCAACTGGAAATCCTCGAATGCCTCGGTCGCGGCGGCATGGGCGTGGTCTATAAAGCGCGACAGCCGCGCTTGAACCGCCTCGTCGCGCTCAAAATCCTGGCTCGGGACAAGGAGCAGGATGCGCAGTTCACCGAACGGTTCGCGCGCGAAGCCCAGGCGCTCGCGCGGTTGAACCATCCAAACATCGTCACCGTTTACGATTTCGGCACTGTAGGACAGGCGTCGCGCCTGCCTCCGTCTGAAAAGCAGGGTGAGAAGCTGAAAGCAGGCGCGACGCCTGTCCTGCAACTCAATTATCTGGTGATGGAATTTGTGGACGGCCTGAATCTCCGGCAATTGCTCCAAACCGGGAAAATGAAACCAGAGCAGGCGCTGACGATTGTGCCGAAGATTTGCGAGGCGCTCCAATACGCCCACGAACAGGGCATCGTCCATCGCGACATCAAGCCGGAGAACATCCTGCTCGACAAATCGGGCCGGGTGAAGATTGCGGACTTCGGCATCGCGAAGATGATGGGCGACGAAGCCGGCCGGCAAACCTTCACGGGCGCAAAGGACGCGGTGGGCACGCCGCATTACATGGCGCCGGAGCAGATTGAAAAACCGCTGACCGTGGACCATCGCGCGGACATTTATTCGCTCGGCGTCGTGTTCTACGAAATGCTCACCGGCGAGCTGCCGCTCGGAAAATTCCAGCCGCCGTCGCAAAAAGTTCAGGTGGATGTGCGGCTGGATGAAGTGGTGTTGCACGCCTTGGAAAAAGAGCCGTCGCGGCGTTACCAGCAGGCCAGCCAGGTGAAGACAGCGGTGGAAACGATTGCGACGACGCCCCGGAGCAGCGGACATGAGTCCGCTCCATCTGAAAATCAAAACCGGCTCGCGCCAGGCATTGCCGCTCCCTTCAGCCGAGTCATGATTCAATTTGCAGCTTTTGGGTCGGCGATTCTGTTTGCCTGTCTGATACTCCTGCTGGCCATGAGTTCTGATTCCATCGGCAGTAAGACTTGGAACTATTTCCGTTTGGGCTTTGAAATTCTCGCGGCGGTTGTTTTTATGGCATTTCTTGTTGTCATTCCCCGGGCCACAATGATCAAAACGCCGGAAGCGTGGCGCGCGGTAAAATCCTGGCTGCCGATGATAATTGTCATGGTGATTGGGATTCTTTTTGGCTTCTGGTCGCCCCATCTCCTTTCGATCAAATCCGACTACATCGGCCAAGCCTGGTTTCCCAGAGGCGATTCGATTGAAATCACGTCGGTTCAGCGCACCGCCGATCAGATGATCGCCAAAGGCCATTACTTTCTTGTCAGCCACGACAATGCGCTGCTGGCCCTCTACATCACGACAACGAACAGCACCGCCGGTCCGACAGACCCGCGACAGCAGATGCAAATTGCAAAGGGGCGCGGCGATTTTGCATTGATTGATTCCCACGTTGTTACCGGCCTTCCGCACGTTTCGATGTATGCCGACGGCAAACCCTTCGCCGCGCTCTATTTTGGAACCAAGGCCGAAGCGCTGGAAGAAAGCAAGGTGGCTTGGATTACGAACGAAGCGCCAGTGGCTATTACTACCGACCAAGTCCTCGTCGAACATGCCGCGATGCATGTGCTGGCGGCGATCCGGGACAAGGACGATGCGGCATTGAAAGAACTCGCGACGGATGAGCGCGTCAAAGGCTGGCGCGATTCGCTGCCGGAATTTGCTTTTGAGATGCGGGAAAAATTTCACGAATTCACCGGGAAATCGTTTGATCTACACGTGAGCAAATCGCTCGTTAGCAATGACACCGCACTCGTGAAATGCGACGGTCCAGCGGAATTGAACGGAAAATATCTTGCGTTGTTTTTTGTCAAAACCGCGGACGGCTGGAAAAATTGCTTTTTGCACAACGCATCGCCTTCGATGCCGCTGGAATATTTTTGGAAGCAAATGCCACAAGCTGGCGCCGTGCCATCACAGGACGCCGCGATTTCCGCCGCACAAAACTGGCTGGCGCTCATTGACGCCCGCAATTATTCCGAAAGCTGGAAGCAAGCCTGCACATTCTTTCAAGGCGCAGTCACTGAACCGGGTTGGGAAAATTCCATGAACACTTTCCGCAAACCGCTGGGCGATCTGGTGTCGCGCAAATTGAAATCGGCGCAGCTTATGACGGAATTGCCCGGTGCGCCGGACGGCCAATATGTCCTCATGCAGTTCGAAACCACATTCGCCAACAAGAAATCCGCGATTGAAACCGTCACGTTCCTGCTGGAAAAAGATGGACGGTGGAAGTCCGCCGGCTATTTCATCAAGTGAATCAACCCCCGGCTTTATGAACGATACATCGCTCTACAAATCAAAACGCACCGCCAAAAGCCTGTGGCAGGAGTATCGCATCTACCGCGACCGGCTCGAACTGCAATCGTGGGCTCTTTTCCATACCGTCGTTTTGCCGGCAAACGAAATTCAGGCCGTTGAAGTTCGCCCGTCGGTTTTTAGCGGTCAAAAGGGTTTTACGTGGGGTGTGAAGATTGATAATTGCGACTTGTGCCGCCACGTTTTGCTGATAAAAAAATCCGGGCTGTTCAAACGCATCGGCTTTTCGCCGGACGAGCCGGACAAGTTCGTCGAAATTTGCAAATCAATCCTGCCGAACGGGTGAAGCCGCCGCGGATCAAGCCGCGCTTGACTTGTATTAAACGCGGCGTAATTCTTCCGCGCTTGAAAATCGCCGCAAAACTTTTCCTCGCCGGAATTTTGTCCTTTTCCCTGCCGTTCTTTTTCGCCGGGTGCCAGACCCCGTCAAAGCAGCAATCCAAAAACATTGATCTGTTCAACGGCAGGGATTTCACCGGCTGGACATTTTGCATGAAAAACAACGCCGACCCGAGGCAGACCTGGAGCGTCACCAACGGCGTCATTCATTGCACCGGCAAACCGATTGGTTATTTGCGGACAGAACAAGCTTACAGCAATTACATCGTCACCGTTGTCTGGCGCTTCGTGAAAATCGCGCCCAAGGCCGATAATTCCGGCGTGCTCGTTCACATGCAATTGCCCGACAAGGTCTGGCCGGTGTGCATCCAGAACCAGGGCAAATCCGGACGGCAGGGTGATTTATTCGTGATGGCCGGCGCGGAATGCAAGGAGCATCAAGGTCTGGACGCCAACGCGCCGGTTCCGATGCGCGGCCCGTCGGTCGAAAAGCCCGTCGGCGAATGGAACACCAACTTGACGGTTTGCGCCGGCAACGATGTCAAAGCCGTCATCAACGGCAAGTTCATGAACGAAATCACCGAATGCACCATTTCGTCGGGCTTCGTCGGCATTCAAAGCGAAGGCGGTGACATCGAAATCCGCAAAATGTTTTTGGAACCGTTGAACTAATCGAACGGAACTTGCCCTCACCCCGCCCCTCTCCCATCCGATGGGAGAGGGTGGCCTCCGGCCGGGTGAGGGTCGCGCAATTGCACAATCGTCGCGCCCCAGCCGCCAAACTGTGGATGATCGAGCGTGAAGGACAGCACTGCCGGGTGTTTGGAAAGAATCGCCTGCACCGTGCGCCGCAGGTTGCCGATGCCTTTGCCGTGAATGATGCGCACTTGGAGGATGCCCCGTTCCCGACACGCGACCAGATAATCCGGCACCAGGTCCTTCACCTCGCGCGGATTGAACGTGTGCAAATCCAGCACACCGTCAATTGGCAGTTCAACCGGTTCGTCAGCCATGAATCGCAACTCCTGTTTTGCCCATGTCCCTCGTCAGCATGACGTTATGAGTATTTGTCCGGCAACAGCCAGCCCACCACGGGCCAGCCTAAAGCATGAAGCGTGCAGCCGGTTCGCGTCGGAACCGCCTGACCCTGCGGCGACAGGACAAATTGGATGAAGCCCGGATGCGTCCTGGAAACCGGTGGAACCCCTGTTACAAACCCAATTCCGAACCCGCCAACGCGTGCAGGCGCGCCTGGCCCTGTTTGGTCAGGCTCGTGAAGACCATCGAAACGTGATAGCCGGTGTGTTTGTTGCCGGAACAGGCGACGACGACCCCGGCGCATTGGAGCGCGCTGTTGTCGCGCGGCGATTGCAGCGCCACGGTCATTTCCGTCCACGGGTTGAACGGCGCGGGACTGCGAAATTCGATGCCGTTTCGGTGGATGACGACGGATTCGGGGGATAGATTCAGACGGGCCTGCCGGGATTCAACGGTGATGTCCTGCTGCCCGGCGCCGCTGGTTTCAATTTTTCTCGCGCTCATAGAACTCCGTCAAAATAACACGTCACCGCCGGTCGTCAAATAAGTGCCAATCATGCAACGAATTAGCACTTTAGGTCATGTCCTAGCAGATTGCGCTTTCACCATTCAATCACCGCCGCGCCCCACGTCAGCCCCGCGCCGAACACAATCAGCAGGACCAGGTCGCCGCGCTGGATTCTTCCCCCGGCCACCGCCTCGTCCAGCGCGATGGCCACCGATGCCGCCGACGTGTTGCCGTAACGCTCCAGGTTCACGAACATCTGCCCCGGTTTCGCGCCGAGCCGTTCGCCCACGGCATCAATGATCCGTCGGTTGGCCTGATGCGGGATGATGCATTTGATTTGCGAAATATCGAGTTCGCATCGCCGCAACGCTTCCCGCGCCGCCTTATACATCGCCTGCACCGCGCTCTTGTAGGTTTCCCGCCCGCTCATCCGCAGGTAATGCAGGCGCGCGTTGACGGTATCAATTGATGCCGGGCAACGGCTGCCGCCGGCGGGCATGAACAACAAATTGGCGCTTCCGCCGTCGGCGCCCATCACCGCCGTCAGCAGCCCGTGCGAACTGGGCCGGTGTTGCAGCACCGCCGCGCCCGCGCCGTCGCCAAACAACACGCACGTGTTGCGGTCCTTCCAATCGGTGATGGCCGAGAGCTTTTCCGCGCCGATGACGAGCACGGTGTCGTAGGTGCGCGACATGATGAACTGCTGGGCGACTTCGAGTCCGTAAATAAAACCGGAACAGGCAGCTTCGATGTCGAATGCCGCGGCGCGTTTCGCGCCGATTTTGTGCTGCACCAGGCAGGCCGTCGCCGGGAAGGGCATGTCCGGCGTGATGGTGGCGACGATGACAAGGTCAATTTGACCGGCGGTGACGCCCGCCATTTTCATGGCGCGTTCGGCGGCCCGGGCCGCCAGATCGGACGTGAATTCATCCTTCGCCGCCAGCCGCCGTTCCTTGATGCCGGTGCGCGTGGTGATCCATTCGTCGGTCGTGTCCACCATTTTTTCCAGGTCGGCGTTGGACAGGATTTTTGACGGCACATAGGAGCCGACTCCGGTGATGGAGCAGGAGCGGCCCTGAAAATTATACAGGGCGCGCGGGTTTTTGAATTTCTTTGCGGGCGACGCGCTCATGCGTGAACGGGGACGGACGTTTCCACATCAGCCAGCCGCTCGTTGGCGCGGGCGATTTCACGCGCGATGATGTCGTTGACGCGGTGCTGCACGGTTTCGGCGGTCACGCGCAAGGCGCTGGCGATGGCGCGTTCACGGGACGAACCGTGCGCCTTGAACACGATGCCATTGAAGCCGAGCAACGGCGCGCCGCCATGCACTTCCGGGTCCATGCGCCGGCGGATGGCGTGAAAGGCGTTTTTGACGAGATACGCGCCGATCTGCCGCTTGGGGTTGCGCATCAACTCGCGCTTGAGCATCGAAAACATCGCGACGGCGAGGCCCTCGCACGTTTTCAAAACCACGTTGCCGACGAACCCGTCGCAAACCACGACATCCACGCGGTCCTTGAACAAATCGTGTCCCTCGACGTTGCCGATGAATTGGATGTTGAGCCGCCGGCAAAGCTTGAAGGCTTCGAGCGTCAGTTCATTGCCCTTGGAATCCTCCCCGCCGATGCTGAGAATGCCGACGCGCGGACGCTTGCGTCCGAGCACTTCGCGCGAATAGATGCTGCCCATGACCGCGTAATGCGCGAGGTGGACCGGCTTGCACTCGACATTCGCGCCGGCGTCGAGCAGCACGAACTCACTGCCCAGCCTTGGGATGACGGCCGCGATGCAGCCGCGGTCCACGCCGGGCAGGCGGCCGACCTTGAACGTGGCCGCCGCGAAGAGGCCGCCGGTGTTGCCGAGGGAAACGAGCGCGTCAGCCTTGCCCTCCTTCACCAGTTCGGCAGCGCGGGAGATGGACGAGTCTCTTTTTCTGCGCACCGCATTGGCCGGTTTGTCGTCCATCGTCACCACTTCGCTGGCGTGAATGACGCGCACGCGATGGTCGCGAAAACCGCGATGGGGCAGGGCGGCGTGGATGGCGGCCTGATCGCCGACGAGGTAGAGGGCGCTGATTTTCTTGTTGGCCTGGAGCGCCAGCTTGGCGCCTTCGATGACCACCCCGCACCCGTAGTCGCCACCCATGACATCCACAGCAATTCGCATAGATGAAAGAACGCGGGAAATTTCTCCCCCGTTCCGCCGAAATCAGGCGCCCGCGGTGACGGTCAACACCTGCCGGCCCTTGTAAAAACCGCACGCCGGGCAGACCCGGTGCGGCACATACGGCGCGGCGCATTGGGGACACGTGCTCAGTTGCGGCAGGGTCATTACGCTGTTGTAAGCGCGGCGCATGCGCTGCCGGCTCCGGGAAGGTTTACGCTTGGGAACGCCCATAAATTTTCAATAAATCACAGTTTCAATTTGTTCAACTCCGTCCACGGCGACGAAACGGTCTCGCCCCGGGGAACGCGGCCGGGTCGGGCTTTGCCCGTGGAGGTTTTCTCCAATCCGCGACAGTCCGGCTTGCACAACGGATGTTGCGGAAACTCCAGGAGAATATCCTCCCGCAGATAAGGCGTCAAGTCCACGCAATCATTGTCCACGGCCACCCGCTCCTCGCCCGCGAGCGGCAGATGACACGTCCAATCCGCCAGAGCCAGCTCATGCCGGAAGGGTTCCAGGCAGCGGACGCACTCGCACTCCAGAGCCAGACGCAGCGAGCCGGTCACCAGGATGCCGTCGGGCAGCTTCTCGGCCGTCAGGTCGTAACGCAGCGGCTGCTCCGCGCGTATCATCGGGTCATGCACGTCCAAATCCAGTTCCTTCACGGGCAATTCGCCCTGCAAATGAATTTCGTGCGCCTCCAGGTGGCGAAGATTGACGGTCAACATAAACTTCCACTCTTTGGTTTCCGGTTTCGGGCCGGAAAACAATCCAATGCCTTTGACCGGAACGAAAAATTAAAAGCTCAAAATTATTTCCGCGATTTCAGCTTTTTCCGCAGGGCCAGCCGCACGTGCGGCGGCACAAACGCGCTTACGTCGCCGCCGAGCCGCGCGATTTCCTTCACCATGCGCGAACTCAAAAACGTGTAGGTGTCCTTCGGCATCATGAAAATCGTTTCCACGTTTTCGTTCAGCTTGCGGTTCATGAGCGCGAGCTGGAATTCGAATTCGAAATCCGACACCGCGCGCAGGCCGCGGATGATGGCCTGGGCCTTGCGGCGGACGGCGTATTCGACCAGCAGGCCGTCGAAAACGTCCGTTTCCACGCGCGGCATGTGCCGCACGGCCTGCTTCATCAACGCCGCGCGCTCGGCGAGCGTAAACAGCGGGTGTTTGCCATCGTTTTCGGCTACGGCCACGACGACGCGGTCAAACAGCCGGGCCGCGCGCTGGATGACGTCCAGATGCCCGTTCGTGAGCGGGTCAAAACTGCCCGGATAAATCACCGTCCGCATGGGGGCATTCTACCATGCGCCCGGTCAATGACGAGGAAGAAAAATGTTTGGTGACGATTTCACATTGACAACTTTGGAGATGAGCGTAGAAACGCTTTCGGAAATCCTCGTAACCTGACGTATGCGTGACTCTTTCAAAGCAATTATTGTTACGTGTGCAGTTCTTGGCCCTTTGGGCATATCTGTTTATTACGTTACATGGAGAACCGGCGCAACCATGGAAAGGATGAAGCCTTACATCTCATACACAGCGCTGGTAAATCTCGCACAAGGTTTTGATTACTACAAAAAGGAATATGGAGTATGGTTAGCTGATACAAACCAACTGGTGAAAGTTCGTCCAGATTTGGTCAATGATATCACGGATGGGTATGGCCGTGCTGTAATTGTGATTCCCTACAGCGAAAAGGCCGGATACGGTGAGGTTATCAGTTACGGACGAGAAGGAAAACCAGGAGGGGTTAATCAGTTTGACCGTGAAATAGTGATCCGATTTCCAATGGAAACGGAAACGAATGCCCTATGGAACAAGCAAGTCGCCGACCGGTTCAAGAGTAGAGAATCACGTGGCTTGCCTTGAAATTGAAACTGAAAAAGAGAAAACGCCCCGCGATGACTCGCGAGGCGTTATTGATTTTTTTGGTAGGGCGGCGCTGCTGCGCCGCCGTGATTGGTTTGGGCTGCGCACAGCGCAGCCCTACCGCTGTCAAGAGCCGACGCTCGCCAGTTCCTCGTTGTTTTCCACGTTCACAATTTTGAATTGTTCGGCGTGCATGCCGGTGTCGGCGCGGAATGACAGCTTGCCGAAGTAACGTTTTTCCATCTCGATGAGATGTTTTTCGTCCTCGGTGCGGAGCCGGTCCAGCACGGTGGGATGCACGACGATGCGGAGTTGAAAATCCGATTCGTCGCGGTCGCGCTTTTTCAGGATTTCCTGGAGCTTGCGCTGGATTTCCACGCTCATCGTCAGGACGCTCTTGACCTTGCCGCGGCCCTTGCAATACGGGCAGTCGTCATACACCGCCGAGCGCACGCTTTCGGTGTGGCGCTGCCGCGTCATTTCCATGAGACCGAGCTGCGAAATCGGCAGGATGTGCGTCTTGGCCTTGTCCCGGCGCAAGCCCTCCTTCATCCGTTGATACACGGACTGCTGGTCGCGCCGGGATTTCATGTCAATGAAGTCGAGCACGATGAGGCCGCCCATGTTGCGGAGGCGCAATTGCCGGCAGATTTCCTCGGCCGCCTCCTGGTTCACCTTCAAAATGGTGGATTCCTGGTCGCGGCTGCCTTTGTGCCGGCCCGTGTTCACGTCAATCGCCACCAGCGCCTCGGTTTCGTCAACGACGATGTATCCGCCGCTCCGGAGATGCACCTGGCGCGAGAAGGTGCTCTCGAGTTGCTTGGTGATGTTGAACCGGTCGAAAATCGGCTGCGCGTCGGTGTAAAACTTGATCTTCCGGGCCGCATACTTGGCCTTGATTTTCAACATCATGTCGCGCATCCGGTCGTGGGCCTTCTGGCTGTCCACGACGATGCGTTCAACGTCCTCGGTCAAGAAATCGCGGACGGTGCGTTCGATGAGGTCGGGTTCCTGGAAGACGCAGGTGGCCATCGGCTGACTTTGGATGCGCCCTTCGATGCCGTTCCACTCTTCGAGCAGCAACGCGAGGTCGCGCACGAAATACCGCTTCTGCTGGCCTTCGCCGGCGGTGCGCATGATGACGCCCATGCCATCGGGAATCGGCAGTTCGCGCAGAATTTTTTTGAGCCGTTTGCGTTCCTCCTGGTTTTCAATTTTGCGCGAGATGCCGGACTGGTCCGAATTCGGCAGCAGGACGAGATAACGTCCCGGGAGCACGAGGTTGGTGGTGACGCGCGGGCCTTTCGTGCCAATCGGGCCCTTGGTGACCTGCACGATGATTTCGCTGCCGGGCGGATACAAACGCGGAATGTCCTTCTGTGTGATTTTCGGCCGGGCCGCCCGGCGGTCCCGCCCCACGGGACGCTCGACAATTTCCACGCTGCTGTCGAACTGGTTCGGCACGATGTCCCAGTAATGCAGGAACGCGTTTTTCTCGAACCCGATGTCCACGAACGCGGCCTTGAGGTCGTCCTGGAGGTTGCGGACTTTGCCCTTGAAAATGCTGCCAACGAGGCGCTCCTCGGTGGTGCGTTCGATGTTGAATTCCTCCAGCTTGCCATCTTCGATCACCGCCACGCGCGTTTCGAGCGTCTCGGCGTTGATGATGATCTCCTTGTGGATTTTTTTCTCCGGGCGGATGAGGCGCTGGACCTTTTTGACGAGGTTGGTCGCCGCGACCTTGAGGGTGTCCAGAATGCCTTTGGGCGCCGCTTGAATTGCGACCGGCTCAAACGGTTTTTCCTCCTCCACCTGGGCGGGCGTGTCGAGATGCGGCTCGCGGAATTCCTTTTTGGCCACGCCGGGTTCCGGCGTTTCCTTTTCCGACATGCCCTGCGGCGGCAGGCCGGCCGCGACGTTCTCGGCGCGTTCGATTTCGTGGGCGTGCCGTTTTTCAAACAGCCGGTCCGCGCCGCCCTGTTCGCTCACCACGTCGGCGCGCGCCTGGCTGGCTTCCCGGTCGGATTTCTGCGGGGTCTGGCCAAAGCCGCCCTTGGGGCGGAAATGCATTCCGCGGCGCCGCCGGGAAAAGTTTTTGTTGCTCATATTCAGTATCCTCTGCGATGGATGTAAACGTTTTGCATCAGACCCGCGGCGATCAACGAGCAGAGCACTGAAGATCCGCCGTAGGAAAGCAGCGGCAGTGGCACACCCGTCACGGGCATGATGCGAATGTTCATGCCGATGTTGATGAACACGTGGCTGAAGATGAGCGTCACCACGCCCACCGCCACGAGTTTGCCCAGGCGATCGCGCGCCTGGCCGGCGATTCTCAATCCGGTGAAGAGAACCCCCGCATACAGCGCGAGGACAATCGCGCTGCCGACAAATCCTTCCTCCTCGGCAATCACGGAGAAAATGAAGTCGTTGTGCGCCACTGCGCGCGGCAGATAACCGAGGGCGCTTTGCGTCCCCTGCCGCCAGCCTTTGCCCGTCAGCCCACCGGAGCCGACGGAGATCAACGCCTGCCGGACGTTGTATTCATCGTCCAGTTGTTGTTGATGCAGGCGTTGCAACTCCGCCGGTGTGGCGCGCGGCGGAGCGAAAGCCGTGTAATCCCGTCCAAAATAAACCAGCAGCCGGTCGCGCTGATACGGCTGCATCGAAATTTGCCACCAGCCCGGCGGCAGAACCACCGCGTCCACCAGAAACAGCGCGGCCAGCAAACCCGCCGCGCCGGTCAGTCTCAGCAGATACCGTTTTGGCGTGCCGGCGACAAACATCATCACCAAACCGGTTGGCAATAATACGAGCGCCGAACCCAGGTCCGGTTCCTTCAAAATCAGCACGAACGGCAGCAACAGCAGGCCGATGCCCTTCCAGAAATTGGCCGGCAGTCTCAACTCGTCCGGCGGACGGCTCAGGATAATGCGCCGCGGCCAGGATGAAGGCGAGTTTGGCGAATTCGGACGGTTGAAATTGGAACGGCCCAAAATCAATCCAGCGCCGCGCGCCGTAGCGCATCGAGCCGACGTGCGGCATCAGCACGATGACCAGGAAGAATATCGCCGCCCAGTACGCCACGAACGACCAGCGCGCCAGCGTGTGATAATCCAGCAGGCACAGGACCGCGCCCGCGCCGATGCCCAGCGCACACCAGACCAGCTGTCGCACCCAGCTTTGGTCATACCACGGCTGTGACGCCAGCGCGGGGTTGGCCATCGTGGCGCTGAAGACGAACAGCGTGCCGATGAACATCAGCCCGGCCAGCGCGGCGAGTTGCAACCGGTCAAACTTGCCGGGGCGTTCGTTGATCAGTTCGTCAGCCATGGTTAATCTGTCCGTTCACCACGTTGCAGCGCGGCGAGAGCGGAGGCGTTTGACGTTTCGCTTTTCAAAATCGCCTCGTAAATATCGTGCGCGATTGGCGCGCAGGTTGGGCCGCCAAAAGTACCGCTTTCGACCATGACCACCACCGCGTAGTGCGGATGTTCATAGGGCGCAAACGAGGCAAACCAAGTGGTGCGGCCAATCTTCTGGTTCAGCGAGTTCATCACCTCTGCCGTGCCGGTCTTCCCGCAAATCTGCAGACCGGGCACTTGTGCGGGCTGCCCGGTGCCTTCCACGGTTTCCGCCAGCATCGCGTCGTGCAAAATTTTCAAATTACGGGCGCTGACGTCGAGATGATCTCGCACGAGGCCGGTCGGAAAATTGGTCATGGCTTCGCCGGAAGCCGGGTCCTGCGGCTCAATGCGCTCGACCAGCCGCGGCCAGAGGACCGTGCCGCCGTTGGCGACGGCTGCATAGGCGACGGCCATTTGCATCGGCGTCACGGCCATTTCACCCTGCCCGATACAAATGTTTGCCGAGTCGCCATCATGCCAGTCGGAGCTTTTCACCTGCTTCAACGTCGGGAAAACACCCTTTGTCTCCTGCCGCGTCGGCAGGCTGGTGTGCTCGCCAAAATGGAATTTCCCGGCCATGCGAACTACATTCTCAATTCCCGCGCGCAGGCCGATGGTGATGAAATAGGTATTGCAGGATTCAATGATGGCGCGCCGGAAATTGTATTTGCCCGGCGGTGCCAGATCCGTGATGTGCCGCCGTCCAACATAGACATAACCCGGATTATCCACAATCGCATCCGGATCCAGGCCGGCTTCGAGCGCGGCGAGACCGACGATGGGTTTGAAAATCGAGCCGGGTGCGTAATTTTCCTGGGCTGCACGGTTGATTTCCGGGCGCAACGTCGGGTCGTTCAGGCGCGCGGCCTCATCCGGCGGAAAAATGCCCCGGGCAAAATCGTTGGGATCGAACGCCGGTGACGACACCATGGCCAGCACGTCGCCCGTGCGCACGTCCATCACGACAATGGCGGCGCGGGCGTCGGCGCCTTGATGTTGAGCGAGCGAACGTTCCGCCGCCTGCTGGATGTCGAGGTCAACGGTCAGCACCACATTGTGCCCCGGCTCGGGCCGGCTCCACACGTTTTCGGTCTGGCGGTAGCCGAGATTGTTCACGAGCACGGCCTCGGCCCCGGCGTGCCCGCGCAACAGCGCGTCGAAACCGGATTCAACGCCAACGACGCCGCGGTAATCCGGCAGCCGGTATGAGAAAAATGCGTCCTCGCCTTCCGCCGAACTGTCGTCCCGCTGCACGTAACCGAGCAGATGCGCCGCCGTCGTCCCCAGCGGGTAGGTGCGGACGGATTGCAACTCCAGATCCGCGCCGAGGCCGCCGGTGTAATTTTCCTCGAAGCGCGCGATTTGCGCGTCGTTGAGGTTGGGCAGCACCGTGTAGGGCAGCGCGAGCCGTGTTTGGTAATCGCGTTCAAATTTCGCCGCATCGAGCGTCAGCGGCTGGTCCAGCTGCCGGCCGAGTTGCGCCACGACGCTGCCGGCCACGTTGCATCGCGCCTGCGCGCGCAGTTGTTCCAGTTGCGCGGTGTTGAGCGCGCAGGATTTCCGTTCGGCCTTGGTCAGCGGGCGTCCGAGCTTTTTCTCCTGCGCGGCGATGAATTGGGCGCGGGCGTTGGTGGCGCGGGCATATTCGGCGGCGTATTCGGCGGTGAATTGTTTCCGCAGATCGTCGAGGTAAAGGCTCAGGTCGTAGCGCGGACGGTTCTCGGCCAGCACGCGGCCGTGGCGGTCAAGAATTTTTCCCCGGGCGGCCGGGAGGCGCACGGTGCGATACGATTGCGTCTCCAGATGGCTTTGATATTTGCGCGCCGAGACAATTTGCACCCACCACAGGCCCGACAGCAGGATGCCCAGGCCGGCGGCCAGCACAACCGCCACGAGGCGGAGTTGCGGATCGTTCTCTTTTAATTCGTCAAAAATCAGCATGGCGGAATGGAGTGATGGAGTGATGGAGTGATGAAGCAACGGGAAACACGCGCGGCTGTCGCCGGTGTTTTCATCACTCCAATACTCCAATACTCCATTACTCCGTTTTGCTTTTTCATAATTTTCCCCGCCGGATTTCGCGGTCGGGACGGAAACTGGTTTCGGTGCGCGGCTGATAGCCGAGCGCGTGGTGGCACCAATCGAACAGGACAAAGATGATCGGCGTTGCCACCGCGCCGCCGGCGGCCAGCACCAGCCATTGCCAGAGCGAGCCCCAGCCGAGCAGCGGTTGCTGGCCGAGGGTCAACAGCACCAAAACGGACAGCACGGGCGCGACGGCGCTGGCGATGGCGCCCAGGACCAGTTGCGCGAACGGCAGTTCGCGCAGAATCAATTCACGTTGCAGCCAGATCACAAAACCAACGGCAAACAACGGCAGGATGCTCACGCCCGGCGGATTGGCGGACAAGGTGTCGAACCACAAGCCGCCGAACACGGCCAGCAGCGACACGGTCACGATGTCCGCGTTCAACGCCGCATAAACCATCAGCGCCGGCAGCAGGTCCACCTGCGCGCTGAGCCACTGGCGGAGGCCGCCCAGCGTTGCCTCGCCGAACACCGCGAGAAACGCGACGGCCAGAATCAGGATGGTTTGTAAAATATTCATGGGAACAGCACCCAGACTTGTTCCAGCGAGCCGAGGTTGACCAGAAGTTTCACCCGCGCCTCGGTGTAAAGGCCGAATTCGACCGGACGCGCGTCCACGATCTGGCCGATGGGAATGCCCTTCGGGAAAACACCGCCGAGACCGCTGGTAATGACGTTCTGGCCGGCCTGCAAATTCGCGTTGCCGGAAAGATAACCCAGTTCGACGAACGAATTGTCCAGCGGACCACCCGGGCTGATGATGCCGATGTCGTGCGCCGGGTTTTCGACGACGGCGGATGCCTTGCAATTCGGGTCGTTGAGCAAAACCACCTGCGCGTGCGTGTAGCTGACGGATGAAACCCGGCCCACCAGGCCGTCGGTGGTCAGCACGGGCAGATTTTCATGGACACCGTCGCGGCTGCCGAGGTCAATTTGGACGGTGTGCCACCAGTTGGCCGGGTCGCGCATGACCACGTTGGCAAGCTTGAGTTTCCAGGGCGCCTGCCGCTGCCAGCCGAAAAGCGCGCGGAGCTGGTCGTTTTCCCGCGCCGTGGCGGCGGCTTGCGCGCCTTGAACCCGAAGCTGCTCGTTCTCGTGGCGAAGAGTTTCCAACTGGCGGAGCAATTCGCGTCGCGGCAGGGCCGCGTCGGCGACGGAAACCGGCAGTTGCTGGACGGTGCTGGCCAGCCCAAACAACGGCAGAAACCAGCTTCCGACGGCGAGTTTCAAACGGGAAGTGGCGCGCGTGGGCAGGCTGAGCAACAACAGTGTTGCCAGCGTCACTGCACCGAGTGCCATGTAATGTTTTTGCTTTAACATGCCTGCCCCGAAATGGTTCGGGACAGGTGAACCGGGCGGAAAATCAGTATTTCGCGTTGGTCGCGATACGCCGGACAAACTCAATTTCCTGCAGGACGCGGCCGGTGCCCTCGGCCACGGCGCTCATGGGGTCGTCCGCCACGTGGACCGGCAGGCCGGTTTCCTCGGCCACCAACCGGTCTATGCCGCGCAACAGCGAGCCGCCGCCGGCCATGACCAGGCCGCGATCCACAAGATCAGCGGCCAGTTCGGGCGGACAGCGTTCCAATGTGATGCGGACGGACTCCAAAATGCTCGAAAGCGGTTCCTGCAAGGCTTCGCGTATTTCCTCGGAGCGGATGGTCAACGTTTTGGGCAGGCCGGAACCCAGGTCCCGTCCTTTGACATCCATGGTTAATTCCTGCTCCAGGGGAAACGCGGAGCCGATGCGTATCTTGATTTCTTCCGCCGTGCGTTCACCTATCATCAAGTTGTAGGCGCGTTTCATGTGTGCGGTGATCGTTTCGTCAAATTCGTCCCCGCCCACCCGCAGGCTGCGGCTGAAGACGATGCCGGCGAGGGAGATGATGGCGATTTCGCACGTCCCCCCGCCGATGTCCACGATCATGTTGCCCGCCGGTTCATGCACCGGCAGACCGACGCCGATGGCCGAGGCCATCGGTTGGTCAATCAGAATTACGTCCCGCGCCCCGGCGTGTATCGCGGAATCTTTGACCGCGCGCTTTTCCACTTCGGTGATGCCCGAAGGCACTGCGACCACGACGCGTGGCGCAATCAACTTGCGATGTTGGACTTTTTGAATGAAGTGGCGGAGCATGGCCTCGGTGATCTCGAAGTCGGCAATCACGCCGTCCTTCATCGGGCGGATGGCCACGATGTTGCCTGGCGTGCGGCCGAGCATGCGTTTGGCTTCTTCACCGACTGCCAGCACGTTGGTCGTGCCGGCCTGAATTGCCACGACGGAGGGTTCGCGGAGCACGATGCCGCGGTCCCGCACATAGACGAGAGAGTTGGCTGTGCCCAGGTCAATCCCAATATCGTTGGAAAACAGGCTTTTTAGTTGCGCAAACATGAATTTGCCTAACGCCACACAGTTAACCCGTTAAGTTGGCAAAGGTCAAGCGGCGAATAAAGGGGCCTGGGACGGAGCTGGCAGGGCAAGAAACATTGCACTTCGGCCCGCCTTCGCACTTTATGCTTCGGCGCGGCAGCCTTTGCTTCCCGCAGCGCTCCGGGCGAAGGCTGGTGCCAGCGACTGGAATCGAACCAGTGACCTCGGGCTTATGAGTCCCACGCTCTAACCAACTGAGCTACGCTGGCAACCGTGAACACATCATACTTCACGAACAATCCCCGCGCTGTCAAATCTGAACCGCAAAGCCAACGGCCTCTTAATCTTAATCTTCATCGTAATCTTAATCCGCCCCATCACCGATTACGATTAAGAACAGGATTCAGATGATGATATTTGAAAACCGGCTTGGCCAAAGGGCTGAACGCCGCTAAGCTCCGCCTGTCAGAATCCCAAATTGATGAACAAACGTCCCGTATCGCGTTTCCAGAAGAAACCGCGCTCGCGCTATCACTTCCTGGCCTTCTGCTTTTTCTCGCTGCTGGTCGTGTTCACCGCCTTGCGCGTCGTGCTGCTGGCAAACTTCGGGCCGCCGTCCACACCGCCCTGGAACGTGTTGCTCGCCTTCGCCGCCGGTTTTTACCGCGACGTTATCGCCGCGCTCTGGTTCATGCTGCCGCCGCTGTTCTGGTGCTTCCTCATTGGCAACCGCCCGTTCGCCTCGCTCATCCACCGCCTTTGGTTCCGGTGCTTCATGACGCTGTTGTGGGCCGTGCAGGTTTTTTTGCTGGCGGCGGAATTTTATTTTTTCCAGGAGTTCAAATCGCGCTTCAACCCCGTCGCGGTGGATTACCTCGTCTATCCGCGCGAGGTCTTCATCAATATCTGGGACGCCTACCCGGTGCCCGCGGTCGTCGCCGGCTGCCTGCTCGTCGGCGCCGCTTGGATGTGGTTTGCCGGACGGCTGTTCCGCACGATGTGGACCAAACCCGTCTGGGTCGGCAGGCGGTTTTTGTGGTTCGCCGGCGCGCTGATTTTGTTTTTCGGCCTGACCCGGACGATCAATTTGAATCCGCCCCACGTCAGCGAAGACCGCACGCTCAATGAAATCGCCAACAACGGCACGGTCTCCTTCTTCGCCGCCGCCTGGACGCGCGACCTCGATTACCACGCCTTTTACAAAACCATTCCGCGCGACGAGGCCTACGCCCGCCTGCGCCGGATGCTGTCCTCCACCAACGCCACCTTCACCGGCGGCCCCGACGACATCACGCGCCAAATCGCCGGCGACCCGGACCGCCCGCGCCTCAACGTCGTCATCCTGCTCGAAGAAAGTCTCGGCTCGGAATTCTGGGGCAGCCTCGGACGCGCCAACACGTTGACGCCGGAAATGGACCGGCTGGCCCTGCAACAAGGCTTGTTGTTTGACAACATCTATGCCTCCGGCAACCGCACGGTGCGCGGCATGGAAGGCGCGCTGTCGTCGTTCCCGCCGTTGCCCGGTGACGCCATTGTCCACCGCGACCGTTCGGAAAACGTCGAGACCATCGCGCGCGTGCTCAAGCGCGAAGGTTACGCGACGATGTTTCTCTACGGCGGCCACGCCATGTTCGACAACATGAAGCCGTTCCTCGTCGCCAACGGCTACGACCGCATCATTGACGAGACGGATTTTCCCAACCCGGCGTTCGTGAACGTCTGGGGTGTGACGTGACGAAGACATTTACGCCGGCGCCATCCGGGAATTCCGCGAGTTGAGCCGGACCAACCAGCCGTTCTTCGCCACGATTTTGTCCGTCTCGAACCACAAGCCTTACACTTATCCGAAAGGCCGCATTTCCGAAGACCCGAACGGCACGCGCGAAAACGTCGTGAAATACACCGACTGGTGCCTCGGCCAGTTTTTCCAGGCGGCGAAACAGGAGGCGTTCTGGACGAACACGGTTTTTGTCGTCATCGCCGACCACGGCGCGCGGGTCTATGGCAGCCAGGACATCCCGATTTTTTCCTACGAAATTCCGCTCGTGATTCTCGGCCCGGCGGTAGCGCCGCAACCGCGACGCGTCCACGCGCTCGGTTGTTCGCTCGACGTGCCGCCGACGGTACTCGGTTTGCTGGGGCGTCCGTATAAATCCCTGTTCCTCGGACGCGACCTGCTGCACGACCCGCCGGACACGTTTCACGCCCTGCTGAATCACAACCGCGACATCGGGCTGTTCGCCCGCGACCGGCTGGTGGTACTCGGTCTGCAAAAAACCGTCGAATTTTACGCCGGCGACCCGCATGCCGTGAATTTGGAATTGGAACCGCAACCGTCGGCGGACGATTTGGAACTGGAGAAGGACGCCGAGGCGATTTTCCAGGTGGCGGACGAACTTTACATGAACCACCGCTACCATCTTGATCCGTAGCCGCCACGCGCGCGCGCAAGACGTAACCTCACGCCGTTTAAACCACGGATTAACACTGATAAACACGGATGTTCAGGCGGGATAAATCCTGTTCTATAAGTCAAATGTTTTATCCGTGCGAATCCGTGTCCATCCGTGGTTAAGTTTATTTTTTTCGCCTAATTCAGCATCAACCGCGCGCCGGATTCCAACGGCACGATTTCCAGGCGAAACTTTTCCGTGCCCCGCAACACCACAATCGGTGAACGCACACCCACCTGCTCTCCCGTGAGCAGCTTGTGCAGGTCGTCAATGCCGGCAATGACCAGTCCGCCGTATTCCACAATCATATCGCCCTCGCGCAATCCGGCGAGACTCGCGGGGCTGCCCGGCTCGACGCTGATCACCAACATGCCGGTTTCCGACGGCAGATTATGATACCGCACCAGCCGCCGATGGATTTTCGCCGTCTGCCCGCCCACGCCAATGTAACTGCGATGGATGACACCGTCCTTGATGAGCCAGCCGGCGATGTATTTGGCCGTGTTGATGGCGATGGCAAAGCAAAGTCCCTGTGCCGGCAGAATCACCGCCGTGTTCACGCCGATGACTTCACCGCGCGAATTGACCAGCGGCCCGCCGGAATTGCCCGGATTCAACGCCGCGTCGGTCTGGATGATGTTGTCCATGAGCCGGCCCGAACTGGCCCGGAACGAACGGCCCAGCGCGCTCACCACGCCCGCCGTCACGGTATATTGGAACCCGTAGGGATTGCCGATGGCGATGGCAAGCTGGCCCACGCGCAACTGGTTTGAATCGCCCAAGCGCACCGGCTTGAGATTCGGCGCGTAAATTCGGATGACGGCGAGGTCCGTCTCCGGGTCCGAACCGACGACTCGCGCTTCCGGTCGCCGGCCATCAGCCAGCGAGACTTCAATCCGGTCCGCTTCGTGGACGACGTGGCTGTTGGTGAGGGCGAACCCATCCGGCGTGATGATGAACCCCGACCCGCTGCCGCCACTCTCGCGGCCGTTGCGGCCATTGCGCGGGTCACCGCCCTTGAACACGTCAATTTTGACTACCGACGGGCTGACCGTCTCCGCCGCGTTGACGACGGCGTTGGAATACGCGTCCAGCAGCGGCCCGTCCGACACTGGCTCGCTGTGGACTGTGGACTCAGCATCCAACGCTGCCGACTGATTTGTTACCGGCAACACGCCAAAATTTTGTTCCGTAATTCTCATGTTACAACCCCGCCGTTTCCGGCGATTGGTAACAGGTAAACCCGTTTTCAAATCTGTCAAATGAGGCAGCCAGTGGCAGGTCCGTCCTAGCTTTCAGACGGTCTTTTTGAGCAGTGCGTCCAAATCCAGTGCATGGGTGAACATCGCGAGGCCGCCATCCGGTGTGCGCGGCCACTGCTCTTTCGGACGGTCCCAGTAAAGTTCAACCCCGTTGCCGTCCGGGTCGCGCAGATACAACGCTTCGCTCACGCCGTGGTCCGAGGCGCCGTCGAGTTCGATGCCCGCAGCCAGCACGCGGCGCAGCGCATCGGCCAGCAACGCCCGGGTCGGATACACAATGGCCAGGTGATACAGGCCGGTCGTGCCGGGCGGTGGCGGCGGGCCGCCCGCGCTTTCCCAGATGTTCAATCCGATGTGGTGATGATAACCGCCGGCGGAAAGAAACGCGGCCTGCCGGCCAATTTGCTGCGTCAGCTCGAAGCCGAGCACGTCGCGATAAAATTTCAGCGCCCGGTCGAGATCGGCCACCTTCAAATGCACGTGGCCGATGCGGACCCGGCCATCAATCTGCGGATTGTTCTGAACCATGACTTGTTTTAAGCAATTTCGGCTGGCGCAACAAGGATTGTCGCCAAGCCGGTTTTGGTGTTAAATCAAAGCGCGCCACGATGCGCGCGTTTATGCCGTTCCGACTGCTTGACCTTGACGGGGCCGCCAATTATCTGCACCTCACGATTGCGGACATCGAGGAGCGGGTGAAGAACCGCGAAATTCCCTTTGAAAAGCGCGGCGACCGGATCGTCTTTCGCAAAAGCGACATTGACGCATGGGCCTCGCAACGCATCCTGGGTTTGCCCGGCCAGCGGCTGGCCGCTTATCACCAAAAATCCACCCGCCATACGCGGAAAATTCTGCCGCAGGAAACCATCCTGCCGGAAATGCTTGAGTCGGGAGCCGTCGCGTCGGCCATGACGTCCAAAACGAAGGCGTCCGTCCTGCGCGATCTGGTGGCGCTCGCGGAAAAAACCGGGAACCTCTCCGATCCCAAAACCCTGCTGGCCAGCCTGGAGGCGCGCGAGGAATTGTGTTCCACGGCGGTGCCGGGCGGATTGGCGCTGCCGCACCCGCGGTCCCATGACCCTTACCTGTTTGAGACTTCGTTCATCGTGATGGGACGGCCGGTCCAGGAAATCCATTTCGGAGCGCCCGACGGCCAGCCGACGCATCTGTTCTTCCTGATTTGCTGCCAGGACGACCGGCTGCATTTGCACACCCTGGCCCGTTTGTGCCTCATCGTGCAGAAAACCAAATTGCTCGACCGGCTGCGCGAGGCGCCCGATGCCGAAACCATGCGCAATTCCATCATTGCGGCAGAACAGGAAATTCTGGCCGACCGGAAAGTTGTCTTGTAGAAACCGCCTCTGGCGCGGCACTCAAACTGACCGGGCTGCTTTCAACAACCTGGGAAGACCGGATTTTTCCACCACCTCCGCCGATTTGACTTGCCCACGTCGGTGTCGCCGCGTATTAAAATAATCGCCAGTCCATTGTGCCCGGGTGGCGGAATTGGCAGACGCGCTAGATTCAGGTTCTAGTGAGTAACATCGTGCAGGTTCAAGTCCTGTCCCGGGCACCATTCCACCAGTCGAAGATTTTTCGGCGAAGGGAAATATGCATTGCGTCATCGGTTCCGGTCCGGCGGGCGTCGCCTGCGCCAAGGCGCTGCTGGCGCGCGGCGCGACTGTGCTGATGCTCGATGCCGGCCTCGAACTGGAGGCCGACCACGCCCAGATCGTCCGTCAATTTGCCGACACGAAACCTTCCGCCTGGCCAGCCGGCGACCGCGCCAGATTGAAAGGCGACCTGGCCGCCGGCGCCAAAGGCATTCCGCTCAAGCTGGCTTTCGGTTCGGACTTTCCCTATCGCGAAACGGAAACGCACATCCCGTGGCGGGGCCGGGGCATCGGCGTGCGACCATCACTGGCGCTCGGCGGTCTCAGCAACGTCTGGGGCGCGACCCTGCTGCCCTATCGCGACGCGGACATCGCCGACTGGCCCGTCAAAAGCGCGCAGTTGGAAAAGCATTATCGCGCCGTGCTTGAGCTTACCGGGTTGTCCGCGCAACACGACGATTTGGAGGAATGGTTTCCGTTGCATTGCGACCATCCGCATGTGCTTCAGCCCAGCCGGCAAGCCCGGTTGCTGCTGCACAATCTTGGGCGCCATCGCGCCGCCCTGCGCGAACGCGGCTGGCGGTTTGGCCGTGCGCGGCTGGCCGTGCGCGCCGCCGGCAGTGCGCGCGGCCTCGGCTGTGTTTATTGCGGTTTTTGCATGTCTGGCTGCCCTTACGGCTGCATTTATAACAGCGCCGACACCATGCGCGAATTGCGCGCGGACAAAAATTTCTCCTACCAACGCGACATCATCGTGACCTCCCTGCGCGAAAATTCCGGCCAGGTCGCCATCGAAGGCTTCCACCGCCGGACGCGCGCCCCGCTTGCGTTTGAAGCGGACCGGGCGTATCTGGCGGCGGGCGTCATTCCGACCGCGCAAATTCTGTTGCGCTCCCAATCCGCCTATGACCACCCGTTGCGCCTGCGCGACAGCCAGTATTTCCTTTTCCCGCTCGTGTTGGCGCGCCGGACCCGCGACGTCCAGACCGAATCGCTCTACACCCTCAGCCAGGTTTTCATCGAGCTTTGCCGTCCGCAAATCAGCCGCCACACCGTCCACCTGCAAATTTACACCTACAGCGATTTGATCGGGGAGGCCGTGCGGAAAACCTTCGGGCCGCTTGCGCGCCCGCTGGAAGGCCTGGCGCGGCAGCTCGAAGAACGCCTGTTGATCGTGCAGGGCTACCTGCACTCGGACGAATCGCGGACCATTGAAATGACGTTGAAATGCGCGGGCCTTCGCCCGGAAGCGGCTTCGGCCACGCAAGCCGGCGAAAGGGATTTTCTGCAACTGGACGCGCTGCCCAATCCCGAAACCCGGCGCACGGTCAAACGCGTTGTGCGTGAAATGCTCCGGCAATCGCGCCGGCTCGGTGGTGTCGTTTTGCCGCCGATGCTGCAACTGGCCGAACCCGGCCGCGGCTTTCACTGCGGCGGCTCGTTCCCGATGCGCGAAAATCCGCAGCCGTTCGAGAGCGATTGCCTCGGGCGACCGCACGGCTGGACGCGCGTTCACGCGGTGGACGCGACGGTTTTGCCGGGCGCCCCGGCGACCACGATCACGTTTTCCGTCATGGCCAACGCCCATCGCATCGGCTGGGAAACGGCATTGATGAATAACGAATGACTAAATCCGAATGACTAAAAAATGACGAATCCGAATCATTGAATTCGCCATTTGGCATTTGGGAATTCTTTCGTCATTATGGTTTAGTCATTCGTCATTTTCATTCGCGTTTGAATGGTTCAAAATAAGCCCGTGCAAAAGGTGTGCGCCATCACCGGCAGCCAGGGTTACGTTGGCGGCCGCCTCAAAAATTATTTCGCGGCGCGCGGCTGGGAAATTCTGGAACTGACCCGCCGGCCGGGACCCGGCGCGCGCGCGGTGGCGTTCCAGCTCGGCGCGGAAATTTCTCCGCAGGCGTTCACGGGGGTGGGCGCCCTCGTGCATTGCGCCTACGACTTCGAGCCGCTGCATTGGGAAGAAATCCGCGCGGTGAACGTGGACGGCACGCGAAGACTTTTTCAAGCCGCTCGAACAGCGGGCATTGGACGCATCGTCTGCCTTTCTTCCATCAGCGCCTACGACGGCTGCCGCTCGCTTTACGGCCGGGCGAAACTGGAGATTGAAAAGATCGCGCTGGACAGCGGCGCGCTGGTGATCCGGCCGGGGCTGGTTTATGGCGGCGAGCCTGCAGGTATGTTCGGCAGACTCGTGGCGCAGGTCCGCAGGTCGTCCGTGCTGCCGGTTTTTGGCGGCGGCTCGCAAGTCCAGTTTCTCGTTCACCACGAGGATTTGGCCGCCTTCATCGAAAAAGTCGCCGCCGGAAAAATTGAAATGGCGCAGCCCGTTTTGACCGCCGCGCACGAGCAGCCGTGGCCGTTCAAGCAATTGCTTTTGGAAATCGCGCGCGGGCTGGACAAGAAAGTAAGATTCATCCCGCTGCCGTGGGGGCTGGTCTGGGCCGGATTGAAAACGGCGGAGACCTGCGGCCTGCGCTTGAATTTCCGCAGCGACAGCCTGGTGAGCCTGATGCATCAAAATCCGGAACCGGATTTCTCGCCGAACGCGGCGGCGGGTTTGGTTTGCCGTCCGTTTGAAGTTCAGAAACTGCGGCTTTAACCCCCGGGCGGCCGGCGCGAGACGGTTTTCAGGCCGAGCACGCTCATGAAAAAGCTCGAAAAGACGCCCTGGATGCCAAGGATCATGAGCGTCGCCGCCGGGATCAGCCGGCGCAGGTTTTCCTCCGTGGACGGCAGCGGGCCGAAGTCGGCTTGTTCCCAAAGCCAAACCGCACGCAGCAATAAAATCGTTCCCGCGAGAAACACGATCAGGCCGGCGGCGATTCCCTTTTCGAGCGTGAAAATTTTGAAGATGCGCGCGAGTCTCGGATCCTCTGGCAGCAACCCCTCGGCGATGGCAAAAACCTTGGTGAAAAACGCGAACGCGACGAGCTGGAAACCCACAACGACCGCCATGCACGCCGTCATCAGCGTGCCCACGTTCAACTGGACGCCGCCGATTTTGATGTCATTCACCGACAGCGCGGCGGCCAAAATGACTCCCAGCGCCGAGAGAAAAAGCCCCGGCGCCAGAAACAGCCAGCGCGGCGAATAAATGAGCATGAACCGCAAATGCCGCCAGCCGTCGCGCCACGGTTTCAAATGCGGCGGGCGCGAGCGTCCGTCCGGGTGCAATGTGACGGGCACCTCGGAAATTCTAAACTTTTTGAGCGTGGACTTGATGACCATTTCGGAGGCGAATTCCATGCCCGTCGTCTGCAATTCCATTTTCTCGAACGCGGCTCTTGTGAACCCGCGCAGGCCGCAATGGAAATCGTGCGCCGGACACTTGAAAAAAAAACGGCCGGTGAACGACAGCACCGGGTTGCCCAGCCGCCGGTTTTTCCACGGCATCGCCCCCGGCAAAATGGTCCCTCCGCCGACCGGCAAACGGCAACCCATGACCAGTTCAAAACCTTCCTGAAATTTTTTGACGAAGCCGGTGAGGTCGGAAAAATCGTAGCTGTCGTCGGCGTCGCCCATGATAATCCATTTTCCGGCGGCGGCTTGAATTCCCCCGCGCAGCGCGCTGCCGTAGCCCTTTTCCTGCACCGGCACGATCCGCACGCCCAGATTTTTGGCGATGGCCTGCGAGCCGTCGGTGCTGCCGTTGTCAGCGATTAAAATTTCACCGCGCACGCCGGCGCGTTGGAGGCCCAGCCTAGCCTTTTCGATGCAACGGGCGATGGTCTCGGCCTCGTTCAAGCACGGCATCACGATGCTCAACTCAACGGATTCGTTCACGCGAAGAATTTAATGAAAAGCGCGGCGTTTTGGCGAGCGCGGGTTTTGGTTCACGGCAATTTGACCAGATACCAGTCGAGCGGGCCTTTGGCGGCGAGCAATTGCAGTGGAATTTTTTGGACGACCTGTGCGTTCATTCGCTTGAACCAGTCGTCGGGCGAACAGCCAAACAGGCTTTCAAGAGTGTCCGCTTTCACCAGAATGTATTCGATGCCGCACCGTTTCGGATCCGTCGGCGTGTCGCCGGGGCAGACGTGCTCGATGCGGCGCGAACCGAACGGTCGCCACAGGGAAGTTTCGGGATCGTCATAGGTGACCAACCCCAAAATTTTCAAGCCCGGCGGCAAAATATCGCGCGCCGGGGCAAAGGCGTCGGGGCGCTGGCGATAAACCGAATAAACCGTCTCCATCCGCGCCAATAATCTGGAAGCGGGAGCGTGCGTTTGAATTTTTCCCAAAATTGTCAGAACCGGAAACAGCGGTCGCGCCGGAGAAAGGACCAGCAATCCCGCGCCCATGAAAAAAACCGTGAACGCCGCCGCGCGCCACCAGCGTTTTTTCAGCAACATTTCGTGTCCGGCGCACGCGAGGAACGGCGGCAGCAGGAGGGCGTAATAGGGCACCGTGAGCCGGCTGATGAAGGACATGTGGGATTGCGTCATCAGCGCAACCAGTGAGACGACCGGGGCAAGCCGCACGCACGTCCGCCATGTTGCGCCACCGGATGTTTGCCTGCGTCCCGGCTTCACAAACGGGGTCGCCGCCATGCTGATCAACAGCAAAACGCAAACGCCAAAACCCAGCCCGGCGTTTTCCTCAATCTGCATCTCATCCAACCGCAACCTGCTGTCGGGCCACTGGATGGTTCGCTGCAACCGCGCGCCCAGCACGGGCGGCATCACCCGTTCCACGGCAAGATTCCATTTTCCGGACAGCGGGAAAACCGGCGGCACGAGATTTTTAATGGTCAGGAGCACGGCGTTCGCTCCCGCCTGAAATGCCGGATCCTTTTTGAGATCGCCGGTCTCCAGCGTCAGCCCGGACCAATCGCCGCAAAATTTCGTGTTTAAAACCATCGTGGGCAGCGCCGAGGCGAAAAGGGCGAGCGCACAGACTACGGAAGTTTTCAGTGGCCGGCGGAAGGCCGGTTTGATTGAAGGAAAAATCGCCACCGCCCACGGCAGCAACAGCGGCAGGTTGCCCGTTTTTGCGCTGGTCATCATCGCCGCCGCCAGCACGGACGCAAAAAAATCGCGTGGGGAGCGGGAAACTTTTGCGCGCAGCGCAAAATCCACCGCCGCCAGCGCGAAGGTGGCGCCGAACAAATCGTTGCCGAGGCTCCCGGCCTGCAACAAAAAGCCGTAACCCGTCGGCACAATCCACATCCAATGCCACGCCACGCGGCGCCGCACGCCCAGCCGCGTGAACACGCTGAACACCAGACCGGGCAACAGCAGAAAAGAAATGACGTTGATCAGGAACAGCAGGCGATCGGTCTTGAACAAAACAATCAGGGGCGCGGAAACCCATTCGAAGCCGCAGGACCGCGTGTTCATGCGCGCGAAAATCGTGTGAATCCAGTGCCATTGACCCTCGGCGAGCCAGTTCAACACACGCGGAACGCGGTAGGTAAGCGCGTCGTAATTGCTCGGCGCATACAAAACGCCGCCGAGAAAAGCCATCGCCGCCAGAATCAGGAAGGCCGCGGGAAATGGCCGGCGAAAACGGCGGCGATACTTTCGCCACCGGACCCCCGGGAAAGCCGTTCCGGACGTTTTGAGCTTCCAGGCGCACAGCACGGTCGTCACGATCAGCAATGCCACGGCGTAGCCTGCGACCGTCAACTGATGCATCGCGGAGAGCGTCCAGCCCGCAACATTCAGATACGCGCAAATCCAAACCCAGATCCGAACCGCACCCGGCATGGCCGACGGGCGCGGTTCAATCTCGGAATTGCATTTGATTTCGTTCATTTGAAACCGTCAGGCTCTCAAGGCAAAACAACCACACTTCGACCGTTGAACATTAAATTTCCCCCAAAACAAGGAGGGCAATTCAAATGGAACCGGCCTGTGCGCTTGCTGGCACGATGATCCCGGCCTCGTTCAAGCACGGCATCACGGTGCTCAACTCAACGGGTCCGGTCATGAAGCCAAATTTACCCAAACGCCCGGCCATCTGGCGAGCGCGGGGTTATTTGGGTTCACGGCAATTTGACCAGATACCAGTCGCGCGGCCCTTTGGCAGCGAGCAATTGCAGCGGAATTTTTTGGACGACCTGCGCGTTCATTCGCCGGACCCAGTCGTCGGCCGAACAGCCGAACCAAATTTCAAGGCCTTCGGTCCTCACCAGAACGTATTCGATGCCGCGTTGCTTGAGATCCGCCGGCGTGTCGCCGGCGCAAACGTGCTCGATGCGGCGCGAACCGAACGGCCGCCACAGGGAAGTTTCCGGGGTGTCGAAGGCAATCAGCCCCAAAATTTTCAGGTCCGGCGGCAGCGTCGCGCGCGCCGGCGCGAAGGCGTCATTCCGGTCGCGATAGACGGCATACACCGTCTCGACGCGTGTCAGCGATGGATGCCGTCCTGCCGCCGCGTGAATTTTTTTCAAAAACATTCCGACCGGGAACAAGGGACGCGGCGGGGTAACAACCAGCAATCCTGCCGCAATCAAAAAAACTGCAAGCCCCGCCGCACGCCACCAGTTTTTTCTGAGCAGTTGTTCGTGCACGGGGCCTGCGAGAAAAAACGGCGCCAGCAGCGCGTAGTAAGGCGCAAGGATGCGACCGATGGGATACACTTCCGACTGGCCCAACAAAGCCAGCAGCGAAATCCAGGGCAAAAAGCGAATGCCGCCTTTCCAGATGTCTTCGGCGGAGTTGAACGGCCAATGCCATAACGAACCCCCGCGTCGCGTGGCAGCGGCCACAACAGTGACGAGGAAAAGAGCCGTGACACCGAAACCCAAACCAGCGGAATCCTCGATTTGCATTTCTTCGGCGTGAAACTCGGCGGCCTCCGGTTCCACCACCGCCTCATGCATACGCCGGCTCAAACCGGAAGGAACGATTTTTTGGACAAGTCGGTCCCACGCATTAGCCGGGGGAAAAACCGGCGGCGTTAAATTTTGAACCGTGATCAGCACGGCATTTGCCGGCACCCGCAAAAAGGGGGCGTTTCTTTGCGACGTCCCCTCGGCCTTCCAACCCGTCCAATCGCCGCAATAACGCGCGTTGAGGGCGGCGGTGGGCAAAAACGACGCGAAGATTGCGATGATGCAAACCGCCGCCGTCTGCCAGGGCTGGCGCAACATTAGGCCCAGCGAAGGCAGAATGGCGATGGCCCACGGCAGCAGCAAGGGCAGGTTGCTGGTTTTGGCGCTGGTCATCAGCGCCGCCGCCAGGACCGAAACAAAAACATCGCGCGCGGACCGGGATTTTTTCGCGCGCAACGCAAAATCCACCGCCGCCAGGGCGAACGGCGCGCCGAACAAATCATTGCCGAGGCTCCCCGCCTGCAAGACAAAACAATAGCCGGTCGGGACAATCCACATCCAATGCCACGCGACGCGCCGGCGCACGCCCAACCGCGTGAACACGCTGAACACGAGGCCCGGCAGCAGCAGCAATGAGAAGATATTGATGAGAAACAACCATCGGTCCGTTTTCATCAGCGCAATGAACGGCGCGGACACCCACTCGATGCCGCACGCGCGACCATTCAGGCGGTCGAAAATAGTGTGAACCCAGTGCCATTGCCCCGCCGCCAGCCAGTGCAGCAGGCGCGGAATGCGATAGGCCAGCGCGTCATAATTGTTTGGTGGATGGATCGCGCCGCCCAAAAACGCCAGCGCCCCCAGAATCAGAAACGCCAGCGGGAACGGCCGCCGGAAACGGCGGCGGAATTTCCACCAGCGCGCGCGCGGCAGAATTTGCGCGGACGTGCTGCGCCTCCAGAAAATCAAGGCGCCGAACCAAATCAGCAGCGCGACAATGTAGCCGGCGGCGTTCAGTTCGTGAATCGCGGAAAGCGCCCAGCCCGCGCAATTGAGATACGCGCAAAACCACACCCAAAGGAGCACGATGGTCGGCATTTTGCCGGTGAGTTCTATGCCGCGCCGCCCTTGAAATCAATCAAATTGGTTCGGATGATTTAAGGTTTGCGCCCGCGCACAAAATCGTAAATCGTAAATCGCAAATCATACATTGAATCATGCCTTCATTCGACATCGTTTCCCAGGTCAACTCGATGGAAATCGAGAATGCCGTCAACCAGGCCAACAAGGAACTGGCCAACCGCTTCGATTTCAAGGGGACCAACGCGGAAATCGTCCTCGAAAAAAACGAAATCAAGCTCTCCGCCGCGGACCAGTTCAAAATCAACGCGCTCACGGAAATCGTCATGGGCCGGCTCGCCAAGCGCAACATCAGCCTCAAGAGCGTGGAAAAGGCCGAGCCGGAGGTTTCACCGCTCGGCCACGCGCGGCAGGTCATCAAAATCAAGCAGGGCATTGAAACCAACGTCGCCAAGCAAATCACCGGATTCATCCGCGACGGCAAGTTCAAGGTGACGACGCAGATTCAGGGCGACGCCATCCGCGTGACCGGCAAAAGCCGCGACGAGTTGCAGACCGTCATTGGGGCCGTGCGCGCGAAGGATTTTCCCGTGCCGGTGCAGTTTGTGAATTTCAGGGAGTGACGTTGCTCGCGCCGGAGGCGCGGATGAAAATAGTCCTTCTTTGCTTGTCCCAACGGGACATTTCGAAAATAGCCCGGCGTTTCAACGCCGGGGAAAATTCGGGATTGCATAAGTTCCGAAGGAACGGCTGAATGGATTGCATGTCCTACATCAGCTCCTATTTTCATTGCGTCTTCAGCACCAAGGAACGCCGCCGTCTCATCACGCCAGAGCTGCGTGACCGGCTCTTGCCGTTCCTCGGCGGCATCGCGCGACAAAACAAGATGAAAGCCATTGAAATCGGCGGCATCGAAGACCACGTCCACATTTTACTTTCGCTGCCGTCCACGATGGCGATTGCCAAGGCGTTGCAATTGATCAAGGGCGGTTCGTCAAAATGGATTCACGAAACGTTTCCCGAACATCGCGAATTTGCGTGGCAGGAGGAATACGGCGCGTTTAGCGCAAGCGTGTCGCAACTGGATAAAACCATCGAATACATCAAGGGACAGGAGGCACATCACCGCAAGATGACGTTCCAGGAAGAATTCCTGGCATTGTTGAAAAGGCATCGCATCGAATACGACGAGCGGTATCTATGGAAATGAATTTCAGCCGTCCCTGCGGGACTCAAACGCGGCGGCAAGGCGGCGGCGGAGTTAAAAAAATGTGGGGCGCGAAAAGAAAGGCGTGCCAACCTGGGCGATTCGTGTCTTTATTTCCCCATGAACATTCAAGTGGCCGTTCTGTGCGACGCGGCGACCGATGACAACGGCAAGCTCAACCTGCTCGGCTCATTCGACACGATTTACGCGCCGCAACTCCCCGCCGTCCATCCGCAATGCGCCGTGGCGTTGCGCATCACGTTCCTCCCCGGCGAGGAGGGCCGGCACAGCCTCACGCTGAATTTTGTCAACGCCGACGGCCGCAGCATCATGCCCAATTTCCCGGCGGTGCCCGTCGAGGTCACGCTGCCCGAAGACGCCCATTTCGTCACCCGCAACTTCGTCGTCAACATCCAGCAATTGAGGTTCGCCGAGGCCGGCGCGTATTCCGTGGACATCCGGCTCGATGGCCAATCGCAGGCGAGCATCCCGCTCCTGGTCAAATTCCTCCAGCGCGCGGCGGCATGAGGAGCGCGGACAGCCTGTCCGCGATTTCCCAGGTCGGCGCGGCTGTGCCGACAAGCTGTCCGCGCTCCAATGGCGACTTTGAGCTTTGAACTTTGGACTTGGGACTTAATAATCCGCGCATGGCAAACGAACCGATTCTGCAACTCAACTTACCGGGCGTCAAAAAGCTCAAAAGCGGCAAGGTGCGGGAGGTTTTCGATCTGGGCGACCGCCTGCTCTTCATCGCCACCGACCGCATCTCCGCCTTCGACGTCATCATGCCCAACGGCATCCCGCGCAAGGGCGAGGTGCTGGCGCAGATTTCCTATTTCTGGTTCGCGCAAACGGAATCGTTCCAGCCGAACCACCTCATCTCACGCCCCGGTGACTCGTTTGGAGTTCCGGCTTTAGCTGGTCTGTCCAACGACATTAAAAGCAAACTCGCCGGCCGCAGCATGATTGTGAAAAAGGCGAAACCGCTCGCCATCGAATGCGTCGTGCGCGGCTATCTCGCCGGCTCGGGCTGGAAGGAATACCAGAAATCGCAGACTGTCTGCGGCATCAAGCTGCCGTCCGGTTTGCAGGAATCCAGCGAGCTGCCGGAGCCGATTTTCACGCCCGCCACGAAAGCAGAGACCGGGCACGACGAAAATATCTCGTTCGAGCGGGCGAAGCGAATCGTCGGCGACGACATGGCCGCCCAGGCCCGCGCGGCGAGTTTGCGGATATACAATTTCGCCCGCGATTACGCGCGCCAGCGCGGACTCATCATCGCCGACACGAAATTCGAATTCGGTCTGGACAACGGGAAGCTCATCCTGATTGACGAGGTGCTGACGCCGGATTCCTCACGGTTCTGGCCGGCTGACCAATACGCGCCGGGCAAGGGCCAGCCGAGCTTCGACAAGCAATTCGTCCGCGACTACCTCGAAACGCTGGATTGGGACAAGACCCCGCCCGGCCCGAAACTGCCGGACGACGTCGTCGCCAAAACCACGGCGAAATATCTGGAAGCATACGAGCGGTTGACAGGGAAAAAGCTTTAATTCGTGGCGGCGGTCGGCAGACCGCCGGTGACTTGTTTTGATAAGCCAGAGAGTTAGCGGCTTTCTGCCGAAAGCCGCTACGCCGCAGGCGTTCACAGGCTGGAAACTTTTGCCGCATATCCAACCATGCAAAATTTAGTTGAAGATTTTCTGCAATACCTGCGCCACGAGCGCGGGCAGGCGGAGCACACGCAAAAAACCTACGCCGCGTTGCTGAACAAATTCATCGCCTGGGCCGGCAAACAGGATTTGAACGACTGGAAGCAGGTCGAGCTGAAGCATCTCATGGCGTTCCTGCAACACGAACGCGAACGCCCGCTGGCCGACGAGCCGAAGGAATCCACCAAACGCTTGAGCAGCGAAAGCGTCTATCTCGAAATCGCCGCGCTGCGGGCGTTTTATCGCTTCGCCGAAAATGAAAAATTGCTGCCGGTCAACGTCGCGGAAAATCTGTCGCTGCCGCGCCGGTGGAAACGGTTGCCCAAGGCATTGAGCAACGACGAAATTAAAAAATTGCTCGAACCGGAAAATCCTGAAACGCCGGAAAGCTTGTGCGACCAGGCCGTTCTCGAACTCGCCTATGCCTCCGGCCTGCGGCTGGCGGAACTGCGCAACCTGCGGCTGGAGCAGCTCCATCTCGACGCCAGCTTCATCAACGTCATCGGCAAGGGCAACAAGGAGCGGGTCGTGCCGGTCGGACGCAAGGCGGTTGAAGCGTTGAATCGTTTCATCGAAGCCGGGCGGCCCAAGCTCGTGACGCCAAAATCGCCGGCGAACGTTTTTTTGACGAAACGCGGCACGCCGTTCGCGGCGGTGACACTCTGGTTGCGGATCAAGAACCGGGTCCGCAGCGCCGGGGTGGCGCGCAACATCACGCCGCACATGTTCCGGCACAGTTTCGCCACGCATCTGCTGGAGCACGGCGCTGATTTGCGCGTGATTCAGGAATTGCTCGGCCACGCGAACATCAGCACCACGGAGATTTATACGCACGTCACCGGCAACCGGTTGCGGGACATTCACCGGAAATTTCATCCGCGGGCGTGAAAACGTGAAATGCAGCCGGTGGCGGAAGAATTCACGCATCACGGTTGAAAAATCTTCGCTTTCTCTGAAGCACAAATTCGTGTTTAGTGTGCGCCATTTTTATGAGCAAAACCGCATTGTTGTTTGCCGGGCAGGGCGCACAGGCCGTCGGCATGGGCAGGGACCTCGCTGAAAAGTTTCCGCCGGCCAAAGCCTGGTTCGACCGCGCCAACGCCGCGCTGGGCTACGACCTCGCCGCGATTTGTTTCAACGGCCCCGGCGCCGAGTTGACCAAGACCGAAAACGCCCAGCCGGGAATTTTTCTCGTGAGCTGGGTCGCGTTCCAATTGCTCAAGGAACAGTCGCCGGCGCTCACATTTGACGCCACCGCCGGGCTGTCGCTCGGCGAATTCACGGCGCTGGCAGCGGCGGGGGCGATGAGTTTTGAGGACGGCCTGCGCGCGGTGCGCCAGCGCGGAAAATTCATGCAGGAGGCGTGCGAGGCGACGCGCGGCGGCATGGCAGCGGTCATCGGCCTGGATGAAGCGCCGACGCGCGAGGTTTGCGCCGAGGCGGGCGTGGCACTGGCGAATTTGAATTGTCCCGGCCAGCTCGTCATTTCCGGCGAAACGGAAAAAATTGCCAGGGCCGTCGAACTCGCCAAGGCCAGGGGCGCGAAACGCGCGATTTCACTGCCGGTCGCCGGGGCGTATCACTCGCCGCTCATGGCCAGCGCGCAGGCGAAGCTGCAGGCGGAACTGGCGAAAATAACCATCTCATTGCCGACCGTGCCGGTGATTTCCAATGTCACGGGACAACCACACGGCAGCGCAGTGGACATTTCCGCGCGGCTGGTCGAGCAGGTCACGTCGCCGGTGCTCTGGGAAAAATCCATGCGCACATTGCTGGCGCAGGGTTTCACGCGGTTCATCGAACTCGGTCCCGGCACGGCGTTGGGCGGTTTCATGAAGCGCATTGATAAGAATGTGCAGATGCTCAACGTCGCCGACGTGGCGAGTCTGGCAGCAACGGTCGCGGCACTAAAAGGGTAAGAGCCGACGTGAGGAGGCTCTGACTTTAGGTTTTGATCTCACGCTGCGGTCTTGGACATTTGAGCCTCGTTACCTCGGCTCCTACATTGAATTTTTTGTGTGCATTAGCGCCCGTTCGCGGTTAAACAATAGCCCGCCATGAAACAACTTGAGAATCAAATCGCCGTCGTAACCGGCGCGGGCCGGGGCATTGGCCGCGCCATTGCGTTGAAATTGGCCGCCCACGGCGCCGACATCGTGGCGGTGGACCTGAAAACGGAATTTGTGCAGGAAACGGTGGCGGAAGTGCAGAAGTTGGGGCGCAAAGCCTGGGCCGTCGCGGCCAACGTGGCGGACGCCGCCAGCGTCGAGGCCGCCGCCGGGCAGATTTTGCAGGAGCCGGGGCGCCTGGACATTCTGGTGAACAATGCCGGCATCACCAAGGACGGCCTGCTCATGCGCATGAGCGAGGCGGATTGGGACGCCGTGCTGAACATCAATCTCAAGGGGACGTTCCTGTTCACCCGGGAACTCAGCCGCTCGCTCCTGAAACAGCGGTCCGGCCGCATTGTCAACATCGCCTCCGTCATCGGCTTGATCGGCAATGCCGGCCAGTGCAATTACGCGGCCAGCAAGGCCGGGGTCATCGGGCTGACCAAATCGTGCGCCCGCGAGTTCGCCAGCCGGGGCGTCACCGCCAACGCCATCGCGCCGGGGTTCATTCAGACGGCCATGACGGACAAATTGTCGCCGGAACAGAAAGAGTCCATCACCAAACAGATTCCGCTGGCCAGTTTGGGCCAGCCGGAGGACGTGGCGGAAGCGGTGTTGTTCTTCGCCAGCCCGGCGGCGCGCTACGTCACGGGCCAGGTTTTGGCGGTGGACGGCGGGATGGTGATGTGAGGGGGCAAACAATTAATTTGAAAAAAATGTGATTCGGGGCTTGACGCCCCGCGTTTTCATGGCATAGACACAGTTCAAAATTTAACCGGAGCAACCCATGGCTGAAAAATCTATTGAACAACGCGTAAAGGACATCATCGTCGAACAACTCGGTGTGAATGCGGATCAGGTGACGCTGGAGGCGAAATTTATCGAAGACCTCGGCGCGGACTCGCTCGACACCGTCGAGCTGGTCATGGCGCTGGAGGAGGAATTCGGCATCGAAGTGCCGGACGAGCAGGCCGAGAAACTGCAAAGCGTCGGCGATGTCATCAAATACATCGAAGACGTGCAGCAGAAGTAGCTGCGACGTGAAAATTGCGGGGCAGTTTCGGCTGGACTCAGCTTGATCTGCCCCTTTTTGATTTTATGGGAAGCGATTCAACACAGTGCCGGGTGGTCGTCACCGGCCTCGGTGTGGTCACGCCGCTCGGAAACCAGCCCGACGTCTTTTGGAAGAACCTCGTCGCCGGGCAATGCGGCATTGACCGCATCAGCGCGTTCGACGCGACGCCCTACGACACGCAAATCGCCGGCGAGGTGAAAAACTTCGATCCCACGCCCGCCTTCCCATCGCCGAAGGAAATCCGGCATACCGACCGGTTTTCCCAATTCGGCGTTTTCGCCGGGCATCAAGCGTTGCTCGATTCCGGCCTCAACCTTGACCGGGAAAATTGCGACGAAATCGGTGTCATCCTCGGCTCCGGCATCGGCGGCCTGGCCACCACCATCAAACAGCACAAAGTCCTGCTCGACCGCGGGCCGGACCGGCTCTCGCCGTTCATGATTCCGATGCTCATCAGCAACATGGCTTCGGGGCTGTTCTCGATGTTTTACAATTTGCGCGGTCCCAATTTCGCCACCTGCTCGGCCTGTGCGACGGCCAACCACGCCATCGGCGAAGCCTGGCGCGCCATCAAAATGGGCGACGCGCACACGATGTTTGCCGGCGGCGCGGAGGCGACGGTGGTTTCGATTGGCATCGGCGGCTTCTGCGCCATGAAAGCCATGAGCCGGCGCAACGATGATCCGAAGCGCGCCTCACGCCCGTTTGACCGGGAACGCGACGGCTTCGTCATGGGCGAAGGCGCGGGCGTCGTCGTGCTCGAAGAATTGGAGCACGCCAAAAAACGCGGCGCGAAGATTTATTGTGAGATCGTCGGTTATGGCAATACCGCCGACGCATATCACCTCACCGCGCCGGCGCCGGACGGCGAAGGCGCGGCGCGCTGCATGAAAATGGCCTTGAAAACCGGCGGGTTGAACCTCGAAGACGTTTCCTACATCAATGCCCACGGCACGTCCACGCCGCAGGGCGACACCTGCGAAACGCTGGCCATCAAAACCGTTTTTGGCCAGCACGCAAAAAAAATTGCTGTCAGTTCCACCAAGGGCGCGACCGGCCACATGCTCGGCGCGGCGGGAGCGGTCGAGATGAGCGTCTGCGCGCTCGCCATCAAGCACGGCATCGTCCCCCCGACCATCAATTACCAGGTGCCCGACCCTGAATGCGATCTGGATTACGTGCCCAACACCGCGCGCGAGCTGAAGGTGAACGCCGTCATCAACAACTCGTTCGGCTTCGGCGGCCACAACGCCTGCATCGCAGCGAAGAAATTTACGGGTTAAACCGTGAACTTCCTGTCGCTCATCGAATCCAAGCGCGAAGGGAAAATTCTCGCGGGCAGCGAAATCCAAAATTTCATCCGCGAATTCACCGCCGGGACAATTCCCGATTACCAGATGGCCGCGATGCTCATGGCCATTTATTTTCGCGGACTCGACACCACCGAGACTACCGCCCTCACGCTGGCCATGCGCGATTCCGGCGACGTGCTGAAATTTCCCAGGGACCAACGCCCGCTCGTGGACAAGCATTCCACCGGCGGCATCGGCGACAAAGTCTCGCTCCCGCTCGCGCCGCTGCTTGCCTGCCTCGGCTTCCGCGTGCCGATGATTTCCGGGCGCGGCCTCGGCATCACCGGCGGCACGCTTGACAAGCTCGATTCCATCCCCGGCTTCCAGACGCTGCTGCCCGCCGAAAAAATCGTCGCGCAGGTCCAGAAAATCGGCTGCGTCATCTGCGGCCAGACCGACCGCATGGTCCCGGCGGACAAAAAAATCTACGCGCTCCGGGACGCCAGCGGCACCGTGCCGAGCATCCCGCTCATCACCGCGTCCATCCTTTCCAAAAAACTTGCCGAAAGCCTCGACGCGCTGGTGCTCGACGTGAAATTCGGTTGCGCCGCGTTCATGCAAACCAAGGCCGACGCCCGCAAGCTGGCCCAGGCCATGGTCGCGCTCGGCAATGAATGCGGCATCAACACCCGCGCGATTTTGACGGACATGAACACGCCGCTCGGCCGCGCCGCCGGCAACTGGCTGGAGGTGAAGGAGAGCGTGGCATGTTTGGAAATACATCCTGGTAGGGCTGACCTGCCGGTCAGCCAGGACACGCGGCAGCGCGTCCCTACCGACTTGCGCTCGCTTGTCCTCGATTGCGCTGCGCATTTGCTCGTTCAGACAAAAAAATCAAAATCGCTCGCCGCCGCGCGCAAACAGGCCGTGGATTGTCTGGACTCCGGTGAACCGCGAAAGAAATGGGACGAAATGCTTGTCGCCCAGGGCGCAGACTTGGATGCGTTCAACAAAAAACTCGCGTCCGATTCCACCGCACCAGTCGTGGCTGAATTGAGAGCGGGAAAATCTGGTTTTGTTTCAAAGTGCGACGCGCGGCTCATCGGCGAAGTCATCCGCGACCTCGGCGGCGGACGGCTCACGAAGGAATCGGTCATCAATTACGACGTGGGCATTGACCAAATGGCCAAGCCCGGCGAGCGGGTGGAAAAAAATGCTGTTCTGGCGCGAATTCACGCCGCCGATCACGCGCAAGCCGAAATCGCGCGCAACCGGCTCAAAGCTGCATTTGAAATCGCCGCGAAATTGCCGCGGGAACTTCCGTTGATCGTCGAAGTCATTGCGCCGTAGCAACGGACGGGAGTCCGCTCTGATTTTAACGGGAAAAATTTGAGCCGACTCACGTCGGCTGCTACGAGCGATAATTTTGCGCCGGACGACGTGTTTCTGTATGAGTGCCAGATGGCACTCCTCTAGCGCCATAATGACGCTTTTGGCACAGTTTTTCTTCGCTCCGCTTACACGGTAAAACACGATTTATTCCTTTGTTTGCAATGGTTTTGTAATATTTCTGGCTTTACGGCATTGCCATTGCTTGGAGAACTGGAGAAGTAGTGTAACCACATAGATTTTATGGCAAAAGTTTTAGGCATTGATTTGGGAACGACGAACTCCTGCATGGCGGTCATGGAAGGCGGCGAGCCGTTGGTTCTGGAAAATTCCGAGGGCAAACGCACCACGCCGTCCGTCGTCGCGTTCACCAAGAGCGGCGAGCGGCTGGTCGGCGAGGCCGCCAAACGCCAGGCCGTCACCAACTCGCGCAACACCGTCTATTCCATCAAACGTTTCATGGGCCGCAAATTCGACGAGGTGTCGGAGGAAATCAAACGCGTGCCCTACAAGGTCGTCAAAACGCCCAACGGCGACGCCGCCGTGGAAGTGGAAGTGGACGGCAAACCAAAACTGTTTTCGCCGCCGGAAATTTCCGCGATGATTCTCGCCAAACTCAAGGCCGACGCCGAAATGCGCCTCGGTGAGAAAATCACCCAGGCCGTCATCACCGTTCCCGCTTACTTCAACGACTCGCAACGCCAGGCCACGAAGGACGCCGGCAAAATCGCCGGTCTCGAAGTCCTCCGCATCATCAACGAGCCGACCGCCGCGTCGCTCGCCTACGGCCTCGACAAAAAGAAGGACGAGAAAATCGCCGTGTATGACCTGGGAGGCGGCACATTCGACATTTCAGTTCTCGAAATTGGCGACGGCGTTTTCGAGGTGAAGGCCACCAACGGCGACACGCATCTGGGCGGTGACGATTGGGACGGTCGCCTCATGGATTGGATCCTCGACGAATTCAAAAAAGAGAGCGGCATGGATTTGCGCAAGCAGCCCGACGCGCTCCAGCGCATCAAGGAAGAGGCCGAGAAGGCCAAAATCGCCCTCAGCTCCGCGCAGCAATACGAAATCAACCTGCCGTTCATCACCGCCGACGCCAGCGGGCCGAAGCACATCCAGAAAACGCTGACCCGCGCGAAGATGGAACAGCTTTGCGACGAACTTTTCGAGCGCACCATCAAGCCGGTCAAGGCCTGCCTGCAGGACGCGGGCATCGAGGCCGCGAAGATTGACGAGCTGGTGCTCGTCGGCGGCATGACCCGCATGCCACGCGTCGTCGAGACCGCGCACAAACTCGTCAACAAACCGCCGCACCAGGGCGTGAACCCGGATGAAGTCGTCGCCATCGGCGCGGGCATCCAGGGCGGCGTGCTCAAGGGCGACGTCAAGGACGTGCTCCTGCTCGACGTGACGCCGTTGTCGCTCGGCATCGAGACGCTGGGCGGCGTGTTCACGCGGCTCATCGAGCGCAACACGACCATCCCGACGCGCAAATCGGAAATTTTCTCCACCGCCAGCGACAGCCAGCCCGGCGTGGAAATCCACGTGCTCCAGGGTGAGCGCCAGTTTTCCAAGGACAACCGGACCATCGGCAAGTTTCATCTCACCGACCTTCCGCCCGCGCCGCGCGGCGTGCCGCAGATCGAGGTGACGTTCGACATTGACGCCAACGGCATTTTGCACGTGAGCGCCAAGGACCTCGGCACCGGCAAGGAACAGAAAATCACCATCACCGCCAGCGGCGGCCTAGCGAAGGACGACGTCGAGAAGATGCGCAAGGACGCCGAGGCGCACGCGGACGAGGACAAGGCGAAACGCGAGGAAGTCGAGACGCGCAACGAAGCCGACAGCGCGGTGTATCGCTCCGAGAAATTGCTCAAGGAAACCGGCGACAAACTTTCCGGTGACGACAAGAGCAAGATCGAGAAGGCTGTGGCGGACGTGAAGGAAGCGTTGAAGGGCAGCGACAGCGCGGCCATCAAATCCGCCGCCGAGAAGCTGAACGAGGCCTGGCAGGCCGTGAGCGCCGAGCTTTATAAATCCGCCGCCGCAAAAGCGCAGGCGGAAAAGGCCCAGGCGGGCGGGCAGGCCGGCCAGCCGCAAGGTGAAGCCAAGTCCGACGACAAAAAGAAGGACGAAGGCGTGATTGACGCGGAAGTTGTGGACGAGAAGAAATAAAATAATTTCACGACGAGAATCCGAGCAGGAATTTTATTGTTGGCCTAGGTTTTTTGCCGTGGAGCAGTAAAAACTGAACAAACAAACGAAACAAAACTATGGCAAATATAAAAATCAAATTAGGCAGCCTTGAGCTCGAAAGCGAAGGCCCGGAAGAGTTCTTGAAAATAGAAGTTCCAAACTTTTTGAAACTTGCTGTTGAAACTTACAGCAAAATTCCGGCGACAGCCGTTTCGCCACCCGCAAATGGCAAGCCTCACATCAATGGAAACGGTGGTGGCTCGGTTCGGAGTAGTAATCTTCAAGGCACAACCGAAACTATCGCGGCAAAACTTGGCGTTAGAAAATCACCTGACCTCGCCGTCGCGGCAGCCGCACGTCTGGCTCTCGTCGAAGGCAAAGATAGTTTTAGTTACGACGAAATTCTTGGCGAAATGCAAACGGCAAAAGGCTACTACAAGGCGCATCATGGTGCTAACCTGAAACGCACCCTCCGAAATCTCGTTAAAGACGGTGTGCTCAACGGAACTGCCGCAGATACTTTCGTATTTTCGGCAAACAGCAAAACTGACATTGAAAATAGACTCCATGCTCAAGCCTGAACATCTAAAAGACATTTTGCACACGGCGCGCCTCCAGCGCCGTGATGCAATAGCTTTAGTTCTGGCAACGAAAGACGGCCAGCCAACTTCTGCGGCTGAAGTGGTAAAAATTGGCAGAAATAATGGCCTCGACAAAATTGGCACGTGGAATGTCTCGCAATATCTCGGCCAGAATAAAGGCTTCTTTGTGAAATTTCCCGAAGGATGGGCGCTCGGCCCAGCTGGAAAACAACACGTAGCATCACTTGCGGCCAAACTTAATGGTGGCCAACCCGCGATGATCAATCAGTCACTGCGCCTGCTTATTCCGAAACTTCCAAATGAAGAAGCAAAGGCATTCGTAGGTGAAGCGATTTCCTGTTACGAATCAAAATGTTACCGGGCGGCTGTGGTGCTTTCGTGGGTTGGTGCCGTTGCAATTTTGCACAATTACGTTATCAACAATTGCCTTGTTGCATTCAACGCAGAAGCATCGGCCCGTGATAAAGATTGGAAGCCGGCAAAAGTCGTAGATGATCTTGGGCTGATGAAGGAGGAGAAGTTTTTGGATGTCCTTGTGAAGATTTCGGTGCTGGGGAAAAATGTAAAAGAGCTTTTGAAAAATAATTGCTTGGCGTTGCGCAACGCTTGTGGACACCCAAACTCAGTTCAGCCGGGAGAAAATATGGTAGCTGCGCACTTGGAAATATTAATTAACCATGTGTTCACTAGATTTTAGAAAATTTTCCCATCGCGGGTGCGGCGGGAGTTGATTACGATTAACAAACCAACAACCAACAAAGACAAACTATGGCACTAAACGTTAAACCGATCGGCGACCGCATCCTGGTCGAGCCGGTCGAAGAAAAGGAAGTAAAGAAGGGCGGCATCATCATTCCCGAAACCGCCAAGGAAAAACCGCAGGAAGGCATCATCATCGCCCTCGGCACCGGCAAAACCAACGACGATGGGAAGAAAATCCCGTTTGAAGTCAAAAAGGGCGACCGGGTGCTCGTCTCCAAATACGGCGGCACGGAAATCAAAATTGACGGCAAGGAATACAAGATTTTGTCCTCGGACGACATCCTGGCCATTCTCGACTAACCATTCACTCAACCATCAACTCTCAACTATCAACTAACGATTATGGCAGCAAAACAATTACTGTTTGATGAGGCGGCGCGGCAGGCCATCCTGCGCGGCGTCCAGAAGCTCTCCAAGGCGGTCGTCGCCACGCTCGGGCCCAAGGGCCGCAACGTGGTCATTGACAAAAAATACGGCTCGCCCACCGTCACCAAGGACGGCGTGACCGTGGCCAAGGAAATCGAACTGGAAGACCCCTACGAAAACATGGGCGCCGCCATGGTGAAGGAAGTCGCCAGCCGCACCAGCGACAACGCGGGCGACGGCACGACCACCGCCACCGTGCTCGCGGAATCCATTTACCGCGAGGGCCTGAAGTTCGTCACCTCCGGCGCGAACCCCATCGGCATCCAGCGCGGCATCAGCAAGGCCGTGGAGGCCGCCGTGTCGCACCTCGATAAAATCACCAAGAAGGTCAAGGACAAGGATGAAATCCGCCAGGTCGCCGCGGTGTCGGCCAACTGGGATTTTGAGATCGCCGACAAAATCGCCGAGGCGATGGACAAGGTCGGCAAGGACGGCACCATCACGGTCGAGGAAGCCAAGTCCATTGAGACCACGCTCGAAGTGGTCGAGGGCATGCAGTTCGACAAGGGCTATCTCTCGCCTTATTTCGTCACCAACGCCGAGACGATGGAAGTGAAGCTCGAAGACGCTTACATTCTCAATTACGAAAAGAAGATCAGCAGCCTGAAGGACCTGTTGCCGTTGCTCGAAAAAGCCGCGCGCTCGGGCAAGCCGCTGCTCATCATCGCCGAGGAAGTCGAAGGCGAAGCGCTCGCGACCCTGGTCGTGAACAAGCTCCGCGGCACGCTCAATGTCGCCGCCGTGAAGGCCCCGGGCTTCGGCGACCGCCGCAAGGCCATGATGGAAGACATCGCCGTCCTCACCGGCGGCAAGTTCATCAGCGAAGACCTCGGCATCAAGCTCGAGAGCATCGAACTGGCCGACCTCGGCAGGGCGAAATCCATCGTCATTGACAAGGAAAACACCACCATCGTCGAAGGCGGCGGCAAGTCGTCCGACATCCAGGGCCGCGTGAACCAGATCCGCCGCCAGATCGAGGAGACGACGAGCGATTACGACAAGGAAAAGTTGCAGGAACGCCTGGCGAAACTCGCCGGTGGCGTGGCCGTCATCAACGTCGGCGCCGCGACCGAGACCGAGATGAAGGAAAAGAAGGCGCGCGTCGAGGACGCGTTGCACGCGACCCGCGCGGCCGTCGAGGAAGGCATCGTGGCCGGCGGCGGTGTGGCGCTGATCCGTTGCCTGCCCGCGATTGAATCGGTCCGGGGCGCGAATGAAGACGAAAAGATTGGCGTGGACATCGTGAAACGCGCCGTTGAATCGCCGACCCGCGCGCTGGCGGCCAACGCCGGCGTGGAAGGCTCGGTGGTGGTCGAGGAAGTCAAAAAGCGCAAGGGCAACGAAGGTTACAACGTGGCCACAGGCGAATACGAAGACCTCGTGAAGGCCGGCATTGTGGATCCGAAGAAGGTCACGCGCACCGCGCTGCAAAACGCCGGTTCAATCGCCGGACTGCTGCTCACGACCGAATGTCTGATTGCCGACATTCCTGAAAAGGAAAAGCCTGCCCCGATGCCGGGTGGCGGCGGCGGCATGGGCGGAATGGATTATTAAGGTAGGGACGACCTGCCGGTCGTCCGGTCGCGCAGCAGCGCGACCCTACCAAAGACGGAAATCAATCAAGCGAGGCTGGAAGCAATTCCAGCCTCGTTTTTGATTTCATTGCGCTTGTCAGCTTGACCGGCGCGGGTTGCTGAAGGATAATCTGACTTGTCGAATGGGGGGCGCACCGGTTTCGACCCGGGGAATGCGCCAGAGGCGGCATGCCGAGGACGATGCGTTGGCCTCGTTAATCATCGCATCAAACAAAACAGCTAACGAACAATTAGCTCTCGCGGCCTAAGGCTGCGACGTTCACCGGCGGACACCTGCTACGCCGGACGAACGCCATGGCAGGCATGGTTGACGGCGGGGACCGCGCGTCGTTGGCCGAGAAAATTCCATGCGGACTAGGCCGTGCGATTCGAGTCCGGACGCCATCGCACAGCAGAAAAAATTTTCCGGACTAAGCATGTAGTCGCGGCTGGTTTGTTTGCCGGGAGGACGATGCGTTGGCCTCGTTAATAATCGCATCAAAACAAAAAAGCTAACCAAGAATTAGCCCTCGCGGCCTAAGGCCACGACGTTCGCCACTGGACACCTGCTACGGTGGACGGACGCAACAGCAGGCATGGTTGACGGCGGAGACCGCGCGTCGTCGGCCGAGAACATTCCATGCGGACTAGGCAGTGCGATTCGAGTCCGGACGCCATCGCATAGCAGAAAAAATTCTCCGGACTAAGCATGTAGTCGCGGCTGGCAGGTTTGCCGGGACGCGGGTTCAACTCCCGCCGCCTCCACCATATTTTATTGGTGTTTTGTGATTGTGCTTGACAGGACGGGACAAAGACGGGACAGTGTGGGCATGAAAACTGACCTGTCCAAAGCCAAAAGTCGCAAAACCAGCCAACCATTCGAAGTCGTCAAAGAGGGTAGTATTTCGATTCCGATTTACGCCCACACCAACATCATTCCCCAGCGCGACCCGCAGACGGGCGCAATTCTTTACGACAGCCTGCCGGACGGGAAGCGCAAGGCGCGCGTCAAATACCAGAGCGACATCTACACCGTCGCCTACTACGCAGGCACGAAGCGCGTGCGGCGGAAATTTTCCGATCTGGCGAAGGCCCGGCGCGAAGCGGAGTTGATCGCCGTCAAACTCGCCAATGGTGAAACCGAAGCCCTCAAACTCACCGGCGGCGACCGTGCCGACTACGTTCGCGCCATGCAAAAACTCCGCGAATGGAAGCCGGGCGTTGATCTCAACCTGGCCGTCACCGATTACGTCGCCGTCGTGCGCCGGTTGCCGGAACACGTCAGCTTGAGCGAAGCCGTTGAATTTTATCTCAAGCGCCATCCCATCGGCCTGCCGGCGAAAACCGTCCGCGAAGTCGTGGACGAATTGATTGCGTCCAAGGCCAGCGCCGGCAAGAGCGACGTTTATATCAAAGACCTGACCTCGCGCCTCGGCGCATTTGCCGACAGCTTCCAACTCCGCATTTCCAGCGTCACCGGCAAGCAGATTGAAGAATACATTCGCGGCTTGAAAACGATTGGCAGTGACGAAAGCCAGCGGCGAAGCTTTGCCGGGCGGACACAAAACAACATCCGCCGGCTGGTCAGCACCCTGTTCAAGTTCGCCATCAAGCGCGGCTACCTGCCCAAAGACCACGACGAAATCAGCGGTGTCGAAAAAGCCACGGTGGACAGCGGTGAAATCGAAGTGTTCAGCCCCGCCGAACTGCAAAAACTGTTCGCCGCCTGCCTGACGCCCGTAAAAGAGCGCGGCAAATGGCGCACCCGCGAGGAAATGATTCCGTATCTGGCCGTCGCCGCGTTCTGCGGCCTGCGCGCCGCCGAAATCATGCGGCTCGACTGGTCGGAAATTCATCTCACCGGCACGGAAAAATTTGTCGAAGTCAAAGCTGGCAATGCCAAGACCGCCTCGCGCCGCACCGTGCCGATCACCGACAACTGCGCCGCGTGGCTCGAACGCTACGCCAAACCTTCCGGCCCGGTCATCAATCTTTCCCGCGCCGACAAACAGCTTTTCCTCTATCTGGCGGAAAAATCCGGCGTGCCGTGGAAGCACAACGGCCTGCGCCACTCCTTCATCAGCTACCGGCTCGCTGTGGTGAAAGACGTGGGCCAGGTCAGCCTTGAGGCGGGCAACTCGCCGCAGATGGTATTCAAGCACTACCGCCAGCTTGTCCGCGAAAGCGAGGCGCAAGAATGGTTTGCCATCCAGCCACCCAAGCCAGCGGATGATGTCATTACCGTCACGGCGACGACCATTATCGCGCCTCAATCTGCCGTCATTCGTCGCGAACCTGCCGATATTTTGAACCTGCATCGCAACTGAAATTTTTCAGTTTTTACCCAGGACACGCCTTACTCCTCATCAAATTGAGGTTTTTGCGTCCGCGCAATGGTCGCGGTTTGGTCGCGAAATGTCCGCGCCAAAATCCGGTCAGCCGACCGTGTCCGTGTCCAGTCCGCGACCGTGTCCAGTCCGAAAGCCGTCCGCATCCGCGCCGTGACCGTGGCCG
>CAWDKS010000004.1:0-500882 GCA_963802965.1 uncultured Verrucomicrobiae bacterium | reverse complement strand
ATTTGGTTTTTCATTTTCTGGTTTTGCGGCCCACCCCGGATAATATGCGGTCTGTTTAGATACAATACTGTTCATATTCTTGGCGGCCCATATGTCTAATGCCAGCATTTTTTCCACCCATCTGCAAACAGCAAGCAATTTATTAAATTCTCCTGTATCCAACTTCCCTCTCTCTTCTGGTATAATTGAAAAACGTGCCTTCCATGCGCCCATTCTCGGTTTGACGATCACGTAATAAGTTTTATTGGGCAAAACATTTGCGTTCATGAAGTCCGCACTTTCCCCAATCACCATAAACAGATGCTGCCCCGGGTCTGCTTGATACGCCACCTTGGTTTTGGCTGCAATAATGCCAATAAGCTCCGGCTTGTTATCTTTTATCTCAAACACGCTGGATTGGATATCATATCCCAGGTCTGCGGGGCGCATAAACACCACCATCGCCTTGCCTTCCTGGGGTCCAGTCGCGCCCTCTCCGAAACCTGCCTGCATACTCTTGCTAATACGGCCGCTGTGTGCGCATCCGGAAACAAGCAACGTTAAGACTGCGATGACGCATACTGAAGTCGCCAATACATTTTTTCGTATAGCGATAGATTGATGGGAATATGATTTTGCCTCCCGGGTGGCTTGTGACGTCGCACGGATGGCGTAAAAATGCTTTTCCATAGTCTTCATGGAGCGAACCCTAGCAGGGCGGGAATCAGGCTGTAAAGCGCAAATGGCCCTGCCCGGTCGTCTCGCGGCAACAATGGTGGACGATCTTCCCCTCGATTTAAACACCTACCATCAGGGAATGGAACGCGTTTACAAAACATCCGAGCGGATCATCGAGAGGTGTTGCCGTCCAGGATGCCGCGATATTTCCTTATGTAAAATAAACCCAAAATATCGTCCGTCAAATTGCCACCATCCTGGCCGGGAACGTCTGGCGGCATGACAACCTGTTTCAAAACGAGATCCTACCTATTTTTGAAAAAATCAACTGTGGCTGCGAGCCCGTCGTTGAAATTGCCCATCGGCTGGAATCCGGTCGCACATAGTTTGTCCATCGCAGCCAAAGAATGTTTCACGTCACCTGGTCGCCCGACAGCCTGTTTGATTTCGGAGCGTGAGCCGGTCAAGCGGCAAATCGTTTTGGCAAGATCGTTGATGGTGGTACTCTGGCCGTAGGCTACGTTGAATACGCCGGTGGCGTTTGATTGCGTCGCGAAGTAGGTGTTTGCGGCAACAATATCCTGCACGAAAATAAAATCACGGGTCTGATTACCATCACCAAAGATGATAATCGGCTTGTTCCTGACTGCGCGGTCAATGAAGATCGGCACAGCAGCGGCGTATTGATTCAGGGGGTCTTGGCGTGGACCAAAGACGTTGAAGTAACGCAGGCACGTGGTCTGCACCTTCCCTTCGTCGGCAAACAACCTGCAGTAAAATTCACCATCGAGCTTTGTGATGGCATAAGGACTTTTCGGTTCAGGCAATATTGTCTCGTCCTTCGGTGTGATGAAATTATCACCGTAAATCGCCGCTGAACTGCTGAACACGACTTTTTTCACCTTTGCATACGCAGCCTCTTCGAGCACCACAAGTGTCCCGGCAGCGTTGATTTCATTGCATTCAATCGGCTTTTGCTTGGATTCCTGCGCGCTGACCATCGCTGCTAAATGGAAAACAAAATCCACGCCGGCCATCGCCCGGCGAACGGCTTCACGATCAAGAATTGAGGCTTGGATGAATTCATGCTTGAACCCGGCAAGGTTGTGCACAAAGCCGGAGCGCAAGTTATCCAGCACGCGAACTTCGGCCTCATCATGGAAATGTTCTACGATGTGACTGCCGATGAATCCCGCACCGCCTGTGACAAGTATTCGCATGCTATAGTTCTTCCACCTGTTTATTCGTTAGTGCTTCCTGCTGCTCAGTGGACTCGCCCATTTTGAACTGTGTGCGGCAACGGCCAAGGCTAGCGGAGGGACGGATATGCAAATTGAGGGCGCGATTGCACTTTCGGACTTTTAATTGTTGCCAATTCCCTCATGGGTTGCGTAATGACTTTTGGAGAAAAGGTGGCGAGCGTCAAGAATTTTGATGAGAAAGTTGATTGAGCTTCTGACGAGGTGCTTCGGCACCAGTCTCGATTTCAACACGAGTGAAGTAACAACCCTTAAAGATGACAGCGAAGAGCCTTGGCCCGTCATCTGTTCACTACTCCTCGTGACCGCTCGCGGCGAACTACTTCGTAAATCCGGTTCATGGCAAAGTCCGTCGCGCTCTGGTCGTCTGGAAAATTAGATAGATTGACCGGATCTAAAAAATGAATTGCAAGATGCCATTTTTTTATCCGCGGCAAACGCGCTAATGGTGGCCATGCTTCCCAAAAGCCGCAAAGCGCGACCGGAACCAGTGGTATTTTGAATTTTCTGGCAAGCCACACACCACCGTTCAACGTCGGCAACGGCTCACCGTTTCGACTTCGGGTGCCTTCGGGAAAAATGCAGAAGATGTTCTTTTCGCCGGGTGAAGCACTAGCTAAAACTTTTGCTACCAGAGCGATGGCTCTCATTTTTTTGGATTCTTGCACGACGATTGATTCAGTGGAGCGAACCAAGACGCGAAAGAGCGGATTTCGGGCAACTTTCTCCTTCGCTAGGAACTGGATTTTACGGTGAAACTTACGGCGGAGAACAACGTGCAGCAAGAGCCAATCAAGATAACTTCCATGATTGGCGACAAAGACAAGTGGCTTGTCAGGAAAGTTCCCGTGAATGCTTCGACTGTGACGATACCAAATACTCCAACAGAAAGCCTCGAAAAGGTAGTAGATAAATCGCTCCCATACTCCCGGATGAAGCGACGGGAGTGTGCCGTTGACCGGGTTCACTTTTCTGCTCCAATCCACGAGTTAGTTTTGGACGTGGATGAGGATATGTTTTTGTTTGTTCTTTGTCCATCTTCACCATCTTCAAACCATTGAGGGCGAGAATGGTCATGTCAAAAAAGTGCCAGCAGGAGTGCCAGCAAATCTCTTCTGGTGAGGGTTAAATTGAGTTAAATAATGTCGGTTGGGGTTAAGCTTGACATAAAACGTAACCCCCTTATATTCATACAGTCAGCGATGCCATAGACGATTGATTTCGAGTGGCTTGTGGAAGACGAGACTCGGTCCGATTCCGACCCTCGCCTCCAGTTAAGACCCTTTATTTGCAGGGGGTTTCTGCGGGTTGGGAGTCAGAGTTTCACCGGAATCTTCACCTGTTTGGCCGCCCGTTCAGGCACTGGTCACCGCACGGTCAACGCCCGCCCACTGCTCGCTAACGCGACAGTCGCCGATATCCTGGACCGTATGTGGTTGACGGTGGCCTGCACTATCATAATATCCGACGAAGCCGAAGCGCCGAGGACGCATATGACATTTGATGAAACGATCCGGGACAATCCGACGAATCAAAACGACGCCGCGATGAACAGACGCTCGTTCTTGAAGTCCGCCGCCGCGGCGGCGGTTTTGGGCGCTGCAAGCTCAAAAGTTTTGCTGGCCGAGGCAAACGATGGAATGCCTCAACGCGCCCTGGGGCGGACGGGCGAGAAAGTCTCGGCCATTGGATTGGGCGGATTTCACATCGGCAAACAGCCTGAAGAAGCTGAGAGCCTGGCGATTATCCAGGGCGCCATTGACCAAGGCATCACCTTCCTGGACAACTGCTGGGACTATAATGGCGGTGTCAGCGAAATCCGCATGGGGAAGGCTTTGCGGGATGGCTACCGGCAAAGGGTTTTCCTCATGACCAAGTGCGACGGTCGCACCAAGGAAGCCGCTGCCAGACAAATTGACGAATCCTTGAAACGGTTGCAGACGGATCGAATTGACCTGATGCAGTTCCATGAAGTTATTCGATTGGAAGACCCGGATCGAATTTTCGCCCCGGGCGGCGCAATCGAAGCAGTGGTGGAAGCGAGACAAGCTGGAAAGATCCGTTACATTGGTTTTACCGGCCATAAGGACCCGTTTGTTCATCTCAGGATGCTGGATATGGCTGCCGCCAACAACTTCCATTTCGATGCGGTCCAGATGCCCTTGAATGTCATGGATGCGCATTTTCGAAGTTTCGAACATCAGGTCCTTCCCCGATTGCTCGCAGAGGAGATCGGAGTGCTGGGAATGAAATCCATGGGAGACCCGTTTATCCTCGAAAGCAAAACCGTGACGCCTATCGAATGTTTGCACTATGCGCTCAACCTGCCGACCTCGACGGTCATAACCGGCATTGACAGCCTGAAACTCCTGGATCAGGCGCTGGAAGCGGCACGCACGTTCAAGCCAATGAGCAAAGAAACCGTTGCCAGTTTGCTCGCCCGAACGGCGGCGGGTGCGGCAACCGGCAGGTATGAACTTTTTAAGACAAGCACCCGGTATGATGGAACGGCGCACAATCCGCAGTGGCTGGGCTAAGCGTTAACGGGCACCAAAATGGTTAAGAAGGATTAGGCAGGATTAGAAAGAAGAAAGGTGCAAGATTGTCGCGGAGGCAGGCGCTATCTGAAACGTCGGGTTTCCGGAGTGACGGTCTTCGATCTTTTTCCATTGGCCCGACCAGATTCCCTGTGGGTTGACGACGGCGCCACCCAACATCACGCCCGTTTTGGCGGCGACGTCCTGATCCTTCTGTATCAGATCCATCCGTTGCCATGTTCCCAAGACCATGCCTTGGGGCAATTGAAGGGAAACGGATGCTGTTTGCGCCCCATCCCCGTAGCTTTTGTTGATCAGGGTCACATAAATGGAGTTATCGCCATCCCGATAAGCGTAGGCATTGAAATTAAACATCGGGATCGTTTGAATCTTTACTCCGAGCGGCCGTCCATGCGCGCCCTGGCTAAAGGCCAGAAGACCGTAGGCCTGGGGTCGCATGGTAAATCCGTTGCCATCCACTTGATGTACAAACGCGGCGTAATTCGCGGCGGCAAACCCTCCATCGCGCCCCACCGATTCCCCCGTGTGATAATTCACGCCCAAGATGTGATGCGCCGCCCACCAATGGGTGCAATCCAGCGCCCATAAGGCAGATGCGTAGGTATCGCTCGAATCTTTGGCGCCCCCATTGTAACAGCTGTTCATCTCATCAATCCGGTAAGGCACCCCTTGGGCGGCCAGCACCGCGCCGACGCGGGCATAGTCTCTTTCGTAACCGTCGTGGAGGCTGTTGGAAAGAAAACGGGCCCGGGTTGCGCTTGGATCCGTTTCGCCCGCCCGGCCCGAGCCCAGAAAATAATAGTGATCGCTTGCCATCGCCAGATGTCCGCCGGCAAACACGGCTTGGGCCAGGTTCAGCGCATAGCTTCCGTTGGCGCTCGGGCCGTCAATCATTCCCTGGGGCACCGCCTCCAGAATGGCGTCATAATGGGGCTTCCATTGCGCAAAAAATGCGTCAAACGTTTTGAGGTAGAAATTAGGCTCGTTCCCGATGGAAAAACAATCAAGCGCATCCGCATCGTGGGCCGCGATGTAGCCGGCCAGGCGTGCTGAATCGACCGGGTTTCCATTTTTCAGGCGGAACGAATAAATCACTTTCACTCCGGCGGCCCGGGCGAAGTTGAACAACGCATCAATATCCTTTTCCTGCGGAATCGGGACGCGCGGATCATCCACGGCATTGGCGCCCACGCGCAGACTCTTAATGCCAAGGGTCTTGAAGGTGTTCACCAACGCATGATCGTTGGCATCGAAATAGTAGCGCCCATCCTTGGGCAAAAGCATGGACGATTCGTAGCTCAGGCCCAAAAAGTGAGGCGCAAGACCAGCGCTCCCGCCGCCGTCCGCCACCGTTACGGCCACCGGCTGAGTTTGAGCGGCGGCGAGACAGGGAATCAGCAGCGTCAGGGCAAACAACCGGAGCGGGAAAGGAAACTTGTCCATCCACATGATGCAAAAAAGGTGGTTCATAAAAACGATTCTAATTGAGGATGTTGCTGACGACAATCTTTATAACTTAAAACCGGGGGGAATTCACTTCCGGTTTCGACTTCTGTGACACACTGGCGGACGGTCAAAGCCGCTCCTCCCCGCGGGAATGCCAGTTTTGTCTGGTATTGGGCTCGGGTTGTTTTATAAGGCGGTCATGGCTTTGGAAGATCACAACCTGTCGCCGCAGGATAAAACTCAATTCATTTCGAAGAGATTCCAGCGGTGGACTTCGGCTTCCTTGTGGCGAAAAGCGGTCTGGTTTGGCGCGGCCTATCTTGCCTGCGCTGAAGCGGGAAATCATCTGTCCCCGCCCGGCGGCGCATTCATCATCTTCTGGCTGCCGGCGGGTTTGTATCTGGCCGTGTTGCTGCTCAACCCGTCACGCGACTGGCCGTGGCTGGTGCTGGCGGTCCTCCCGGCCAATTTTCTCTTCGATCATTTTTACGGGACAAAATTCCCCATGACCTGTGCCTTCTATTGCGCGAACACGGTGCAGGCGGTGACCGGCGCGTGGCTGGTGCGGCGGTTTGTGGCGGAACGGCCAACGCTGGCCACGCTCAAGGAATTTGTCGGACTGGTTGGCTTTGCCGCGGTTTTCAGCGCGATGCTGGGCGCGGCGATCGGCGCCGAAGCGCTGGTCTATTTTGGCTTGAAGCAATCATTTGAACAATCGTGGAAAGTCTTGTGGGGCAGCAATGCGATGGCGATCCTGTTGCTGACGCCGTTCATCCTGACGTGGTTTTCAAGTTCAAACGGAGCGCGCACCCATTTCGTTCCGGCGAAAAAAATACCAGAGGCGGTCCTGCTGCTGCTCATCCTGCTCATCTATGAATGGCTCCTGTTTTTTTGGGGTCGGGGCATCATGTCCCCGAACCGGTCCTGGGCGATTCCGCTTCTGCTGTGGGCCGGGCTGCGATTTGGGTTGCGCGGGGCGACGGCAACCAGCCTTTTCCTTTCGCTGTCAATCGCCTTTTTCACCACGCAATTTTCAGAAGGCCTCACGCCGTCGCTGATTTCGTCGGGCGCATACGTCTTCCCGATGCAAACGATTCTGGCGATGGCAAGTCTGGTGGCCTTGATTCCGGCAATCGTCCTCGGCGAGCGCAAGCGCGTGGAAGATGCGCTTCGGGAAAGCGAAGCCAGACTGGAAGAGGCCCAGCGGCTCACGCACGTCGGCTACTGGGAGCGCGACCTCGTCACTGATCTTGTCACCTGGTCGGGCGAAACTTATCGCATTTTCGGGCTGCGACCGCAGGAACGCATCCTCAATCTGGCGGGGGTGCAGGAAATGATCCATCCTGACGACCGGTCAATTCAGGCCCTGAAAGTGAAGGAAGCCATCCAGGGCGGTCGCCCCTACGACGTGGAATACCGCGTTGTCCGGCCAAATGGAGAAATACGAGTCGTGCATAGCCAGGGCGACATGATACAGGACAAGTTGGGCCGTCCCCTCCGGCAGTTCGGGACCGTGCAAGACATCACCGACCGCAAGCACGCCGAACAGGCGTTGCGCGAGTCGGAGCAAAAATTTTTCCGGGCATTCCGCACCAGTCCGGATGTGATATCCATCACGGATTTTGAAACGGGACATTATCTCGAGGTCAACGATGCGCACGAAAAAACGTTCGGTTTTCGGCGCGAAGAGGTCATCGGGCGTTCCCCCATTGAACTCGGCATTTTGGAGGACCCCGCCGTCCGCGAAAAAATCCTGGAGCAGTTGAAGGCCGGCAGCTCGATCCGCGACGTGGAAATCCAGGCCCGAACCCGTGATGGCAGGGAGCTGACGCTGTTGCACAGCGCGGAGTTGATTGAGCTGGGCGGGCGGCTGTGCGTGCTGCGCGTTTCGCACGACATCACCGACCGCAAGCGCGCGGAGGCCGAACGCACCGAAGCGCTGTCACGGGAGGCGCAGGTTCGCGCGGAATACACCCTCCAGCTCATCGCTTCACAGGAGGCCGAACGCACGCGCATCGCCGGCGAACTGCACGACAGTCTCGGCCAGACCCTTTCCATCATCAAAAACCACGCGCAACTGGCGTTGCTTCAGAAAAACCTGGCCGGGAACACGCGCAAACAGCTCGAAGCCATCAGCGACACGACGTTGCAGGCCATCGCCGAGCTGCGCCACATTTCGCGCGACCTGCACCCGTATCAACTGGATCATCTCGGCCTCACGCGCGCGCTGGAGGCGTTGATTGAAGGCGCCGCCGCCGCCAGCGGCATTACCTTCAAAAAAAAGTTGGACGCGGCCGAAGACGCCTTTTCCCGCGACGCGGCGACCAACCTTTACCGCATCGTCCAGGAGAGCGTGACCAACATCCTGAAATATTCCCGCGCCCGGAACGCCCGCATCACGCTCGAACGCGACGTGCATGAAGTGCAACTGGCGATTGAGGACGACGGCTGCGGATTCAAGGCGGGCGGCGCCGGCAAGGGCATGGGATTGAAAAACATCGCCGAGCGCGCACGGATACTGGGCGGCAGGCTGAAGCTGGATTCCGCACCGGGCAGGGGCACGCGCCTTGAAATAACAATTCCCATTTCCGCCGGACCGGAGTAAAACAGCGGCGGAGTTCCGCGCGGGCGCGGACAACGGGAAGTTTTCAACCATGACGCATCGCACCAAGGTTCTGATTGTGGACGATCATCCGCTCTTCCGCGCCGGATTGCGCCAGGTCATCGCCGACGATGCGCGCTTTGAATTGGTTGGCGAGACCGGCGACGGCGAGGCCGCGCTGCGGCTGATCCAGGAAAAAAAGCCGGACGTGGCCGTGCTGGACGTGAAATTGCCCGGCTTGGACGGCCTTGAAATCGTGCGCCGGCTTCAAGCCGGACGCTCCCCGACGCGCGTCATCATCCTGACCATGCACAAGGAGGAGGAACTGTGCAACCGCGCTCTCGACTTCGGGGCCAGGGGTTTTGTGCTCAAGGAAAACGCCGTCGAGGAAATCGTGAAGGCCATCGCCGCCGTCGCCGCAGGCGAACATTATTTGAGCTCCTCCATTTCCGGTTACCTCGTCCGCCGCCACAGCCGCGCGGAATTGCTCGCGGCCAACAAGCCCGGCCTTGAGGACCTCACCAAGGCCGAGCGCCGCATCCTCAAACTCATCGCCGGGAAAAAGACCAGCCGCGAGATTGCCGCGGAACTGTTCATCAGTCCCCGCACGGTTGAGGCGCACCGGGCCAACATCTGCGCCAAGCTCGAATTGCGCGGCAGCCACAGCCTGCTGCAATTCGCGCTGGAAAACCGTTACTCGCTTTAGTCAATTTCCCCGTTTCCGCATAAAGCCTACTAGGCGGTTCCACCTAGAAAAATACCTGCTCCTACCTAATCAAAAATATGTAGTGGCGACAATTACGCGCCGCCGCCCGGTCACGCATATTCAGGAACATTTAACCAATGAACTTTCTAAACATCAGATTGATGATTGTTGACGATCACGCGAACTCGCGGGAGGTGATCCGCAAATTCCTCGGCCTGCCGGGCATCACGTTCTGTGAATGCGCCTCCGGCGGCGAGGCCGTGCGGCGCGCCCATGATTTCAAGCCCGACTGGGTCACGATGGACGTGCATATGCCCGGGATGAACGGGTTTGAATCCACCAGGGCTTTGCGCGCGGAACATCCGCCCGCGCGGGTGATGATGGTCACCGCCGACGTGCAGCCCCACTTCTCCAAAATGTCCCGCGCCGCCGGCGCGGTGGGCTTGCTCTCCAAGCAAAACATCCTCGCCCTGCGCATCCTGCTGGAGCAGGAAATGCGCGGCGGAAACCCTCCCGTATCCTCCGACACCGATTTGCCACAGCCAAACCCATGACCAACCTCCATCCCTCCTCCCCGCCCCGGATTCTCATGGTGGACGATGATGCCGGACTTCGCATCACGATGGGTTCTATGCTGGCCAATGAAGGCTACGCCGTCAGCCACGCCCAGGACGGAAACGCCGCGGTGTCGCTGCACCGCCAAAACCCGTTTGACCTCGTCATCACCGAACTCGTCATGGATGGAAAAGACGGCTTCGAGACGCTGATGGAACTGCGCCAGCACGCGCCGGTCAGATTCATCGCCACCGCCAAAATGGACCGGATGTCGGCTGACCTCTGCCGGCGCATTGCCGAACACCTCGGCGCGCACAGTGTCCTGGCCAAGCCATTTCAACCCGAAGAGCTTCTCGCGGCCGTCCGCAAGGCGTTGGATTGGCGTTGAGCGGGCCGATTCACTCTGATTCGCCATTCGCATTCCGCACGCGAAGAACGAGGCCGGTCAACGGCCCGGTTGTGTCCTAATTCGGTGGCGGCGGTGCTGCCGCACCGCCGTGCGCCGCGGCAGTGGCGCACCTACCAACATCAAATGAGGACACTACCAATGGCCTGCTCCGCTTTCCTTTTGATTCGCATACCGCTAGACTTTCCGCGTGACACAAGCTGAAGCCAAAAAACGTCACGCCCGGCGCGCCGCCGAAATCCGCCGGCACGACCACGCCTATTACGTCGAGGGCCGGCAGCTCATCACCGACCGCGAATACGACCAGCTTTTCAAGGAACTGCAGGAATTGGAGAAACAATTTCCCGACCTTGTCACGCCCGAATCGCCCACCCAACGCGTTGGCGGCGCGCCCAGCGAAAAATTCGCCCGCGTCAAACATCTCGTGCCGATGCTCTCGCTCGACAAAGTCGCCGCCAGCGATCATCCGACCAAAGACGAGGAGCCAAACCGCGAGAAACGCAACCGCGCACAGGATGAAAACACCCTCGCCGAACTCCGCGCCTTCGACGCGACCCTCCGCAAACAGCTTGGCCGCGACCGCGTCGAATACATTTTGGAACCGAAGGTGGACGGCGTGTCCATCAGCGTTCATTACCGCCACGGCAAGCTTGCGCTCGGCGTCACGCGCGGCGACGGCGCAGAAGGCGACGACATAACCGCCAATCTCAAGACCGTCCGCGCGATTCCGCTGGAGTTGAACCTCAATCATCCGCCGGCGTTGCTCGAAGTGCGCGGCGAAGCTTACATGCCGGTGAAGGAATTCGAGGCCATCAACGCCAAACTCGCCGCTGCCGGTGAAAAACCGTTTCCCAACGCCCGCAACGCCACCGCCGGCACACTCAAGCAACTCGATCCGAAGCTCGTCGCGCAACGCCCGATTCGCGCCGTGTTTTACGCCACCGGCGCGGTGGATGGCATCGAATTCAAAAAACATTCCGAAATGCTCGAAGCACTCGCGCGATTCGGCCTGCCCACACAAAAACTTTGGTGGGTTTGCGATGGCATCGAGGAGGTTTTAAAGATTTACAGCGAGAAGGTGGTCGCGCATTACGACGAAGCCCGCGACCTGCGCCGGCAGTTGCCCTACGAGATTGACGGCATCGTGCTCAAGGCCAACACGCTTGCCGATTGGGCGCGCATTCCTGGCCGCGCGCGCGCGCCGGGCTACGCCATTGTCCACAAACCCGTGCCCTGGATCACGCCCGCGGAAACCGTGCTGCGCGACATCACCGTGCAAGTTGGACGCACCGGCGTGCTCACGCCCGTGGCCGAACTCGAACCCGTCTTCGTGCAAGGCTCGACCATTTCGCGCGCCACGCTCCACAACGAGGACGAAATCCGCCGCAAAGACATCCGCATCGGCGACACCGTGGTCATCCGCAAGGCTGGCATGGTCATCCCGGAAATTTTTGAGGTGGTGAAAACCAAGCGTCCGCCCGGCGCGAAGGAATTTGACCTGTTCAAACACGTCGGCGGCAAATGCCCCGCGTGCGGCGGGCCGATTGCGAAGGAAAAAGTCAAAACCGGTAGGGCCGAGCTGCCGCTCGGCCCAAATATTGGGGACGCGCAGCAGCGCGTCCCTACCGATGAAGAAGTCGCGTGGCGCTGCCAGAACATCGCGGGTTGTCCGGCACAGCAGACCCGGCGCGTGGAATATTTCGCACAACGCAAGGCGCTCGACATCGAATCGCTCGGCGGCATCGTGGCGGAAAAACTCGTCGAACGCGGCCTCGTCAAGGAACCGCTCGACCTGTTCGATCTGAAACTCGAACAGCTTGGCAAACTGAATCTGGGCACGGACGACGAGCCGCGCGTGTTCGGCGAGAAAAATGCGACGAAAGTTTTGGAAGCGCTTCAGCGCGCCAAGACCGCGCCGCTCTCCCGCTGGATTCAAGCACTGGCGATTTCTGACGTGGGCGAAACTATCGCATACGAATTAGCCCGATTGCACCATGACTTGGAAGATGTTGCCCAGTCAAAGATTTTAAAGGGCATTTTAGACATTGAACGACTGCGCAAAGTTCTTGTTGAGTCAAACCCTCGCGGAAGAAAGCACTCAGGAATAGCCGGAGAAGCCAAAGATCGCCAGCAGTTGGAATATGACCATCGCAAGAAAGAGTTTCTTTCGGCTTTGGATAATATCAAAAAAGAAATCGACCGTAGAATGTCGTACAATGTGCAACTAGACGCCAAAGTTGATGCAGAGCGAAAAGAACTCCAGGAGAAACTGACCGCGGCCAAGCTCGCACATGACAGAATAAGCGCTGAAATCGAACGGCACAAAGCGACCACCGGAAAAAGACCTCCTAAAGGCTGGATTCCTAAACAGACGGAATTAAAAGCTGAAATATTGAGGCTCGAAGAACGTATCTGCGAAGCAGGAATTTCTGAGGAAATCGGTCCTGTCGTCGCCAATAGTGTTTTAATGTTTTTCGACTCTCAAGCTGGGAAATCTATTCTCCGGCGGCTAACCAAACTAAACATCTCCCCCGTTGGCAGATCAACGCTGACCGCTGACTCTCAAGCTTCTTCGCCTCAACAACCACTCGCTGGAAAGACATTCGTACTAACCGGCATGCTGCCAACTCTCTCCCGTGACGCGGCGTCAAAGCTCATTCGTAATGCCGGCGGCAATGTGACCGGCTCGGTCAGCAAGAATACGGATTTTCTGCTCGTCGGAGAAGAAGCGGGTTTAAAATTGGACAAAGCAAAAGAGTTGGGCATAAAAGTTCTGACGGAAAACGAATTTCTTCACATGTTAGATTCAAAGCCAAAGTCGGAACAGAAATACCAAAAACCACGGGACGAACTGCTCTAAAATGGGTGTGCGAGAAACAAAAGTTTATGTGCTGAAGCCTTACAAGACTTCAGCCAAGCGCAAGTCTTCAAGCCAGATTGGTCATTTAATTTCCGATGCGGCTTCGCGCCTTTGCGTTAAAAAATCACAGTGTCGGCTGCGGCATTCGGAATGCGGCTTTGGTGGGGCGCGTCACTCCGTGCGCGCCGCCGTCCATTTACCGCGTTTAATTTATCTCTTCGCCCGTTGCAATTTGTCCCGGCTGCAAAAAGGTTTTGATGAGTTCGCCTTCGCCGCAAACGGTCAGGCCGGGGAATTTCTTGAACCATTTGCGTTCCGGCACTTCGGGATCGGAGTCCAACCACTGTGCGAGCAGGATGATTTGTTCGTCGGAAATGCCGCGCTCGCGCATTCGCGTCAAAAGATGTCGCAACAGGGCTTCGGGCAATTTCTGACGGCGGATTCTAGGCATGAGGCTCGCCGCCGTAAAATCCCCGCACAATTTCTTCTTTCAGCCGGTCAGCCTCCGCAGGGTCTTTCGTCTCGACCATTTGCTTGGCCAATTTGCCCAATTCTTTTCCCGTGAGTTGGCGCTTACGCGCGAGTTCGTTGACGAATTGGATGACGCGCGATTGTTCTTCCGGCGGCAGTTGTTCGATTTCTTCGATGACGGCTGTGGCTGTCATGGCAAAACTATCGCTCGATGCTTGGATTCAAGCAAGGGCAAATTGCCCCAATCGTCCAGCCACTTCGTAGCTGGCTAATTTCCATCGCCGCTCTGCGGCAGAATCATTGAAACCTTTGCCCAAATTCCACGCTGAAAAGGATGTAACTTCACACGCTCCTGTTCCGTCAACTAAGGCGAACACGAATATGAATATGAATACAAAACATCTGAAAATAGCCGCAAAATCCGCAGTTTTGGTCACTGTTCTTGCCTACGGCATCAATCTTCGCGCCGCCACGCCGTCAATGCCACAAACCTTGGGCGGGTCCGTCGCCGGCCAGAATCAATTTCAAACCGTGGCGTTCAGCGACTCGGCGGAAGCCGGGATGCTCCGGAACGCCTACATCATTCTGGCCACCGGCGACCACGATTACAAAGGGCATCGCGTGAGGGCCATGCGCCAGATTGAGGCCGCCGCCGATTTGCTGGGCATGGACGTCCGCGGTGACGCCAAAGACAGGCAACCGCAGCCATTGTCGGACGCCAAGCTGCGCGAAGCGCAGGGATTGCTTCAAAGTGTGCTTGGCGCCGCCGAAGTCAAAAGCCAGAAGCGCGTCAGCAAGCACATCACCGAGGCCATCAATCAAATCAGCGTCGCCCTGTCCATTCGTTGAAAAAATCGGCGCGATTTTTTGCCGAGATTGGCGTGGTTCATCCGCGCCAATTTTTGTTTTCGGCGTCAATCTTTCAAACGCCGCCGAAATTCGGCGCTGGCTTTGACCACATCCGGCGCGTCCAGAATGGCTGACACGACACAAACGCGGCGCGCGCCCGCCGCCAGCACGTCGTCGAGATTTTTCAGATTGATGCCGCCGATGGCGAACCACGGAATATTCACCCCGCTTTGCGGAGCTGCCGCCCAGCGGACATATTCCAGCGTCACGGGTTTCGCTGTCGGCTTCGTGCCCGTTGCATAAACCGGCCCGATGGCGAGGTAATCCGCGCCGGCCGCCAGGGCGCGTTTCGCCTGTTCCGGCGAATGGGTGGACAAACCAATGCGGAGTTCGGAGTTCGGAGTTCGGAGTTCGGAACCATGAGCATGGCCGGCGCCAAAAAAATCCTCCTGCCCCAAATGACAAAATTCCGCATCGAGGCCGGCGGCGATGTCCGCGTAATCGTTGATGACGAGGCCGACGTTCGCGCGTTTGGTGATGGGCAGGATTTTTTCCGCCATGCGCCGGATTTCATCCGGCGTGGAATTTTTGGCGCGAAGCTGGATCAAATCCGCGCCGCCGTCGCAGAGTTGTTGCGCCACGACTTCCGGCGCGCGGCCATGCAAATGGGCCGTGTCCACGAACGCATAGAGCCGGCAATCAGCAAGCGGTTTCACGGCGCGAGTCTGGCAAAATCAGCGTGTCCGTTCAAATGCTGTTCGCCAGAACCATTCGCTGCGCGAAACAAACAGGACGAGGACGTTTTGCAGCGACGGCGCGAGCATCATTTGCTGCAACCATTTTGCCCACGCGAGCCGCCGCGCAAACGCGGTGTCGCACCGGCGGGCCAGCGTTTGCCGGGTCTGCGTCCAGGAAATCTCCCCGCGGCTCCACGCGGCCAGCGGTTCGACGGCCAGCCCGGCGGATTCGAATGCCATGGACATCCCGTTGCCCGTCACGGGCGGAATCATGGTGATGGCGTCGCCGATGCAACACTCGGCGCGCGCGGCGGCGCGTTGCGGTCGCAATGAAATTCCGGCCACCGCGCAAAACGAGCTTTCGTCGAATTCCGCCGCCGCCAGCCGCCGGTTCAACGGCGAACCGATTTGACCGCGCAGCCATTCGCGCCAGTTTTGCGGCGTGTCATCCGCGCCCGCGCGACGCCGGAACAATCCGCAAACGTTCACCGCGCCGCCATCCACCCGGCACAGGCCGACGTAGCCCCGCGGTGAAACGTGCATTTCCAGATCGGCGGTCAGCGGAACATTGCGCGCGTGCGCTTTCAGGCCAAACCAGCGCGAACCGGTTTCCTCCGTTTGCGCGCGTCGTCCCGTGGCGCGAACAATTCCTTCGCCGAAATCTGCATCGCGGCGGCGCTGGTCTTCGAGCAATTCCCCGCCGAGCCAGCGAAATTCCACGGCGAGCGCGTGGTCCATCGTGAAACGTGAAAGGCAAATCGCGCGGGCCGGCAGGGAACGCGGCGGAGCGGATTGCGTGGCCGAAAAAAAAGCCGCGGTACCGGCCTGTACAGCGCCCGCGTGTTCAAGCAGTTCGCGCAAACCAAGCCGTGAGAGCGTTTCCTGGCCGCGACCGCTGATGAATTCGCCGCAAACGCGATGGCGCGGGTAATGCCCGGCCTCCCACAGGGTCACCGGCACCCCGCGCCGGCGCAGGCCGATGCCGAGCGTCAACCCGGCCAATCCGCCGCCAATAATCGTGATGGGTTTCGCCGCCATGCCGTTCAATTCATTCGCCGCGCGACAAACAAATGGCTGAAGGATCCGGCGCGGCGTTCGGTCAAATGCCAGTTTTTTTTGTCCGGCCACAACACGGAAAGCTCATCGCCCGAAAATCCCGCACGCACGCTCACGAACGCGTCGTGCCGCGTGACGGAGTTGCAGCCAATCGCCCAAAGCAGCCGGCTGCAAAACAGCGGCCAGTACGCGCGCCACGGCTCGATGGCGATGAACAAGTGCGTGCGACCGGCTATCACGCGAAACAACCCGGCCAGCCGCGCGTCGTCGAAATGGTGCAGAACTTCATTTGCGATGACGATGTCCACAGGGGCCGGAGTTTGCGGCCAGTCAAAAACGTCCGTGACGACCGCTTCCGCGCGCCAGCCGAGCGACGCAAAGGATGCGATTGTTTGTGGGGTCACAACTTTTTGGCGGTCAAGCAGCGTCGCGTTCACATTTGGCCAGCGCCGGGAAATTTTTCTTGCGACGCGCAGCAGGAAATCACCATCGCCTGCGCCGAGTTCGACGATTTGTTTTGGCGGAAGCCCATCCACGGCGGTTTGCAATGCCTTCGCCATGATTGCGTGATTGTGCATCCAGGCGTTGACACGGCGTAAATCGCGGCGGGAGTGGATGGCACCCGGGTCATCGGCCGGCAGCGTGTCAAGCAGTTCAGGCTGGACGAGGCGTTTCATTTCGAGACCGAAGGAGGAGAACGAGAACGATTTTAACCCACTTCCAGCAGCGCGCCGTGGCAACTGAAACCCGCGCCAAAAGATGACATCCACCACAGCCCGTCGGGCACGGCGTCGTGCAACGCCGCCTGCAAAACGAAGAGCACCGTCGGGCTGCTGATGTTGCCAAACTCGCGCAGCACGGCGGCGCTGTGGCGCACGTCGGATTCGGTCAAACCGACCTTGTCGCGCAGCGCCGACAGCACGTCGCGCCCGCCCGTGTGAAAAATCCAGCCGGCCACGCGGTCGCGTTTCACACCCGCCGCAGCGAGCGTCCCGGCCAAAAGTTTGGCGGCCTCGTCGCCGGCGATTTGCGGGACCTCCGGCAGAAGAACGTTGCGCAACATGCCGCGCTGGTGGCCGAACCGCAATGTGTCGCGTTTGTCGGGCGCGAGACAGGAAGAAGCGGATTTCCATTCAACGCGCCGCCGGTCCGATTGCGGCCCGGAGGCAAGCACCGCCGCGCCCGCGCCGTCGCCAAAAAGACAGGCGCTGATGAGCACGCCGGGGTCGTCATCAAGATAAAACGCCGCGCTGCAAACTTCGACGCAAACGGACAAAACCCTTTGCGCGCGATTGGCGGCCAGCAGGGCCTCGGCGGTGCGCAGATTGGGCATTGCCGCGCCGCAGCCCTGCCCGACCAAATCCAGCGTGAAGACGTCCGCGCGCAGACCGAGCCGTTCGCTCACGTAACTCGTCAGGCCCGGGCACAAATACCCGGTGCAGGTGCTGATGAGCACGGCGTCTATTTCCGATGGCGCGCAGCCGGCGTCCTGCAACGCGCGTTGCGCGGCCTCCGCGGCCAGTGCGGGCGCGTGTTGGGCGAAACGCGCCTGAAGCGCGTCGGGTGTGAGATTGAACACCTCCGCCAGCGGGTCAAGCGCCAGGTGGCGCGTGGCGATGCCGTTGTCGCCGCAAAGGACTTTTTTGAGAATGGCGCGCGAACGCGGCGCGAGCCGCGCGAACGGGATGGAAATTTGCAGCGCGTCCCAACATTCCAGTTGCGCGTAACGCCGCGCCGGCGCGGCGGTGCCAAGTCCAATGACAAACATGATGAAAGGCTAACGCGCATTCCCGCCGCGCGCCACTTTAATGAACGGAAGGCCAGAACAACGAACTTGTTCCACAAAGGCAAAAGCGGCGGCGGAAAAATTCCCGCCGCCGCGAATGATCCGGGAATCGTTTTATTTCAACCCGACCAGGTAGCCGAAGCGCGCGCGGAATTGTTCCGGCTTCAGGGAAACAACGGCGGCGAGCTTGGCGAGTTGTTTGGCGTTCTCGAAATCCTTGCATTCGAGCCGGATCATGTAGGCGCAGGCGCATTCGAAGGCCTCGCCGTCCACGTTGACCTTGCGGTTTTGCATCCGGCCGGTCTTTGGATCGAGCATCTTGTCGAACGGCAGCGGATTCATCTTGCCGTCCACAAAGCTGATGATGGCGCCGTATTTCCCGGCCTCGGGCGACAGCAAGAATTTCACCGCGCCATAACCGAGATCGCGCGTGTATTCGGCGTCAAACGGAATCGGGTCGGCACAGCGCAATTCATAGCCGAGGTCCTTGTCAATGAAGGTCATTTTGATGCCGAGCTTTTCCAGACGCTGGGTCAACAGCTCCTTCATCAGGCGGCCAAATTCAATCTCACCGAGCCGCAAGTGGCCGTGGTCGTCGCGCACGATCTTGCCGAAACGCTCCAGTTGCCCCTCGGGCAGCGCCTTGATCAGCCCTTGTTCCCCCATCGCCTCGATGAGGCCTTCGGCCAGAATGACGATGCCGTTTTGCGAGCCTTCCGCCAGGCGTTTGATGATGGAGCCGATGATGATGTCGCAAACTTCGTCCACCGACACCTGGCGTTTGTGAAATTCCTCCGGGATGATGACCAGCGTGGCCGCCGCCGCCTTGCCGATGCCCAGCGCCAGATGCCCCGCCGCGCGGCCCATGCTGATGATGATATACCAGCGCGACGTGGTGCGGGCGTCCTCGGCCAGGTTGCGCACGATATGCACGCCGTTGTGCCGCGCAGTCTCGAACCCGAACGTCGGCGTCGAGCCGGGCAGCGGCAGATCGTTGTCAATCGTCTTGGGCACGTGCGCGACGTGGATTTTTCCGTTGCTGCGCTTGGCCACCTGGCTGGCGGAAAACGCCGTGTCATCGCCGCCAATCGTCACCAGCGTCGTGATGCCCAGTTGTTCAAAAACCTTGAACACGTTTGCCATGCTGGCTTCGGACTTGGTCGGGTTGGTGCGCGAGGTGCCGAGAATCGAGCCGCCGCGCAGGTGAATCCCCGTCACATCGCGAATCGCCAGCGGCCGGCAATGCTGCGCCTCGCCCGCCGCGAGCCATTTGAAACCGTCGTAAAAACCGATGACTTCAAAGCCCTGGTTGATGCCTTCAATGGTGGCCGCCGCGATGACGCCGTTGATGCCCGGCGCCGGTCCGCCACCGACCAAAATACCCAATCTGCCTTTGCTCATGTGGATGTTGTCAATTTCGATTGTTGATTAAAAAACGGAAACCCGGACAGAATGCCCGGCACCGGCAAAAAATTCAATTCCATTCTTGCCATAATCAAACCACAATTTGCCGGAATGAACCGGGCTGTCTTTCTCGACCGCGATGGGACGCTCATCGCGGAAAAAGATTATTTGTGCCGGCCGGAAGACGTGGAGATTTTTCCGGCCACGCCGGCCGGCCTGAAACGGCTTGGCGACGCGGGCTTCCGGCTGTTCATCGTCTCGAACCAGTCCGGCATCGGGCGCGGCTACTTCACGCTTGCGGACGTGGAGCGCGTCAACGAGCATCTTTGCCGCGAGCTGGCGCGCCGCGGCGTGCGCTTCGGGAAAATTTACGTCGCGCCGGAAAAACCCGATGAACCCAGCCATGGACGCAAACCGTCACCGCAATTTTTGTTCGATGCACGCGACGAATTCGGCCTGGACCTGGCGCAAAGCTATTTGATCGGCGACAAATTGAGCGATTTGGAATGCGGCTGGAACGCGGGCGTGAAAAAGAGCATCCTCGTCCGCACCGGCTACGGCGCGGATCTCGAACGTGAATCGCCCGACAAAATTTCACGCGCGGTGGTGGTGGATGATTTGAACAAAGCGGCGGAGTGGATTTTGAGCGTTGAAGGGTTAAAGCGTTGAAGCGTTGAAGCGGAGCCGGATTTTTACCGCTTCAACCCTTTAACCCTTCATCGCTTCAACGGATAAAAATATGTGCGGCATCATTGGATACGTCGGCAAAAAAGCGGCCTCGCCCATCCTCCTGGAAGGATTGCGGCGGCTGGAATATCGCGGCTACGACAGCGCGGGTGTGGCCGTGCTGGACGGCGATGAACTGCTCGTGCGCAAGAAAAAGGGGAAAATTGGCGAAGGCCTCGCCCGCCTCCTGAAATCCGATCCGGTCGCGGGCAACCTCGGCATCGGCCACACGCGCTGGGCCACGCACGGCCCGCCGTCGGATGTCAATTCCCATCCGCACCTCGACCAGTCCGGCCGGATCGCCGTCGTCCACAACGGCGTCATCGAAAATTACGACGCGCTCAAACAAAAACTGCTCAAGGCCGGGCACAAATTCAAGTCCGGCACCGACACCGAGGTGCTCGCGCATTTGATCGGCGATTATTACGAAAAACGTAGGAGCCGAGGTAACGAGGCTCAACCTAAAAAAAAGTCAGAGACTCCTCACGTCGTCTCCTACAATTCTTTTGAAAATGCCCCCAACCCGCTCACCCAGGCGGTCTGCGACGCGCTGCGCGAAGTCATCGGCACCTATGGCGTGGCGGTGATTTCCGCCGACCAGCCCGGCGTCATCGTCGGCGCGCGACGCGGTTCGCCGCTCATCATCGGCATCGGCACGGGCGAAAATTTTCTGGCCAGCGACGCCAACGCCATCGTCGCGCACACGAAAAAAGTCGTCTATCTCAACGATTACGACGTGGCGACCATCACGCCCGAACGCTTCGACGTTTTGAATCTCGGCGCGGACACCGCCAATGTCCAGATCAGCAATCTCGAATTCAGCCAGGAGGATGCCGCGCGCGGCAAGTTTGCGCACTTCATGCTCAAGGAAATTTTTGAGCAACCGCAGACGGTGCAAAACGCCCTGCGCGGCCGCGTGGACAAGGAAGGCGCCACAGCGAAGTTCGGCGGCCTGAACCTGACGTCCGCCGAGTTGCGGGCGATTGACCGCATTGTCATTGCCGCCAGCGGCACGAGCTGGCACGCGGCGCTGGTCGGCGAATATCTGCTCGAGGAGCTGGCGCAAATTCCGGTGGAGGTCGAGTTCGCGCACGAATTTTGCTATCGCAACGCGCCGCTGGAAAAAAACACCGTGCTGCTGGTGCTCTCACAATCCGGCGAGACCGCCGACACGCTCGCCGCGTTGCGCGAGGCCAAGCGCCGCGGCCATCGCGCGCTGGCCATCGTCAACGTCGTCGGCAGCACCATCGCGCGCGAATCCGACGGCGGCATTTACATGCACGCCGGGCCGGAAATCGGCGTGGCCTCGACCAAGGCCTTCGTCTCCACGCTCACGATTCTTTCATTGCTGGCCGTGCATCTGGGCCGGATGCGCAACCTTTCCGCCCGCCGGGCGCTGGAAATTCTGCACGCGCTCGAAGCCGTGCCCAAACAACTCGAAGCCATCCTCGCGCAGGACAATGCATTGAAAAAACTCGCGCGCAAATATCACAAGGCCGACGATTTCTTTTTCCTGGGCCGCGGCTACACGTTCCCGATTGCGCTGGAAGGCGCGCTCAAGCTGAAGGAAATCTCCTACATCCACGCCGAGGGCTATTCGGCGGCGGAAATGAAACACGGCCCGATTGCGCTGATTGACCCGAAAACGCCGACGGTTTTTGTCGTGCCGCAGGATTCGATGTATGACAAGACGATGGCGAACCTGGCGATGATTCGCGCGCGCAAAGGCCCCATCATCGCGCTGGCCACCGAAGGTGACAAACAAATCGGAAAGGTGGCCGACGACGTGATTTACCTGCCGAAGGCGCTGGAACCGATTTATCCGATTCTGGCCGCCGTGCCGCTGCAGTTATTCGCTTATCACATCGCTGTCGTCCGCGGCTGCGACGTGGACAAGCCCCGCAACCTGGCCAAGAGCGTGACCGTGGAGTAACCGGCATCAACAAAGGCAGAATGGCAGCACCAAAATGCTACGGATGAATTGTTTGACCAAACGCGATGCCGGACAGGGTTGAAATCTAATCGTTTCCCCGACCGCTTGGCATCAAAAAACCGGCCAATCCGCACCGGCTCAATACAACTGGTGCAATGCGGAGCACAGCCGGACGGGCGAGCAATGCATTGGATGCTACAACCCGATCACTACCGCTTTGGTCTCAGTATAGTGTTCCAACACTTCATGGCCCATTTCGCGGCCCCAACCGGATTGTTTGTAGCCGCCGAAGGGCAGGGCCGCATCGAAGACGTTGTAGCAGTTGATCCAGACGGTGCCGGCCCGAAGCGCTGAAGCCACTCGATGCGCCTTGGCAATGTCGCGGGTCCAAATGCCAGCAGCCAGACCGTACTGTGTGGCATTGGCGCGGGGGATGAGTTCTTCGGTCCGGTTGAAGGGTTCGGCCACCACGACCGGTCCAAAGATCTCCTCACGGACGATGCTCATCTTGGGGCTAACGTCCCTGACGACGGTCGGCTGGACGAAATATCCGCGATCCCCCACCCGGCCGCCGCCGGTGACGTAGCAAGCGCCGTCCTTTTTGCCTTGGTGGAGGTAGTTGGTGACGCGAAGCAATTGCTCTTCGGAGACCAGCGGACCCATCTGCGTATCGGCTGCCAAACCCGGTCCGAGCTTGATCTTTTTCGCGTGCTCGGCGACCCCCGCTACAACGTCGTCGAAAATCTCGCGCTCGACGAGGAGGCGCGAGCCGGCGCAGCAGCACTGGCCGTGATTGAAGAAGATGGCGTTGGCCGCTCCGGCGATGGCGGATTCAAGGTTCCCGGCGTCTTTGAAGACGATGTTGGGCGATTTCCCGCCCAGTTCCAAACTCACTTTTTTGAGATTGCCGGCGGCGGCGCGGACGATGAGTTTGCCCACTTCGGTCGAACCGGTGAAGGCGATCTTGTCCACGTCCTCATGCGCGGCGAGGGCGGCTCCGGCAGTCTCGCCGAACCCGGTGACGATATTGACCACGCCCTCAGGCAGGCCGGCTTCCAACATCAATTCGCCAAGCCGCAGGGCGGAAAGCGGGGTTTGTTCGGCGGGTTTGAGCACGACGCAATTGCCGGTCGTGAGGGCCGGACCCAGTTTCCACGCTGCCATGAGCAAGGGAAAGTTCCAAGGGATGATTTGGCCGACGACGCCGACCGGCTCGCGCAGGGTGAAGGCATGGAATTGTGCGCCGGGGGCGTAGGGCACGCTGATCGGGATGGTGTTGCCCTCGAGTTTCGTGGCCCAGCCCGCCATGTATTGAAACAGATCCGCCGCCAACGGCACGTCGGCTACGCGGGCGACGGCACGCGGTTTGCCGTTGTCGAGCGACTCGATTTCCGCCAATTCATCGGCGTGCTGGAGCAAAAGGTCGCCGATGCGCCATAGCAGCTTGCCTCGCTCGCTGGGCGTCAGGTGCCGCCAGGGACCCGACTCGAAGGCCCGGCGCGCAGCTCGCACGGCCCGGTCGACGTCATCGCGTTGGCTGTCAGGCACGTGCGCCAGGACGGAGGCATCGGCGGGGTTGAGCACTGGGAAAGTCCTGCCCGTGGCGGCTTCGACCCATTTGCCCGCGATCAGGTTGCGTTTGGGTTTCGCCAGCCAGGCAGCGACGGCTGGGCTGACGCCGGCGGTGACCGAAGCTGTTGCGGCATGGCCGTTGCCGCTGCCATTGCCGTGGGCCGTGGGCCTGTGTGCCCGATGACTTTTGCGGGTGGAACCCGGGGATTTTTGACGCGAAGAGATAGTTTTCATAAGCATAAAACCAGTTGCTCCGTTTTGCTCTTTGACGGGTGAAAGAGCTTACACCTTGGGCATAAAATGGCAAGTGCCTGTCAAGGTAGCGAATAGGACATTGATGGCCAGCAACCAGATCAATGAACATTCTTAGCTTGCCAAGAAATCTGGCCAAGAGCGTGACGGCGGAGTGAAAAACTCGACGCGCGAACATTTTTGTCGTTGTGCGGCTGGTGCCGCTTTCTCTTATTTCTAGTTGACAAATGTAATCTCCGCGGTTACTCATTAACCAACGATATGAGAACCAGTTGCCGCTTTGCCATGGCCGTACACGTGCTGGCCGTCCTCGCTTACAAGGAGGGCGACCCGGTCACGTCGGTCATGCTGGCGGGCAGCGTCAATACCAACCCCGTCATCATCCGGCGGCTCCTGCTGTCGCTGCAGCGGGCACGCTTGGTGGAGACCCGCAAGGGCGCCGGGTCCGGCTCCCGCTTGAGCCGTTCCCCAGGCCGCATCAATCTTGCTGAAGTCTATCAGGCTGTCGAAGCCGTTGAGCCTTTTGCCAGCCCCGCCCGAAAAGCCAACACGGCCTGCCCGGTCGGCCATTGCATCCGGGAAACGTTAAACCGGGTTTTTGCGTCGGCGGAAAACGCCATGGAACGGGACCTGGAAAAAACCACGCTGGCCGGTGTGATTGGCATGATCAAGGCCTCATGCCCGGGCGTCGCAAAAAAAGTTGGTTGACAGTCTCTTTTTTTGCGTTAATATGTAACTGTTGTTATTACATTAAATTGAAAGGAAAAGATATGAAGCAGACAAGCACGAATGAAAATCGAGGAAACGGCGGTTCGGCCTGGAAGGCCTGCCGGGGATTTTGCCGGAAAATCCGGACGCAGATTGCCGGGGTCAAAGAGGCGATTCTTGCCGAATCGAGCCGCGCGCTTCCGGCGCTGGAACGGCTGGTCCGGCTCGCCCTGAATGAAGCCGAGGCGGCAGCCTGGCAAACAAAATATCCGCACTTGTTTTTCCCCGTTCTCGCGACGGAGAAAGTCCAGGCGGTGGCTGCCTGGAACGTCCGCCAGCAATACCTGCGACAGGGCAGCCCGGTCATCACCCTGGCGGCGTGACCGGCTGTCCGCGCTTTTCGAACGACGAAGCCATCATCAACGAGGAAGGAAATATGACAGCAATCATCGAATTGGATGAAACCAACTTTGAAGCCGAGGTCCTGAAATCCGCCCAGCCGGTGCTGGTGGACTTTTGGGCCGAATGGTGCGGTCCCTGCAAAACGATCGCCCCGGTGCTGGAAGAGATTGCCACGGAGCAGGCCGGCCGCGTCAAGGTCGCCAAGGTGAACGTGGATGAAAATCCCGGCTTGGCCGGGCATTACCAAATTCAGTCCATCCCGACGTTGCTTTATTTTGCCGATGGCGCGCTCCGCGATCGGATCATCGGCGCCGTTGGCAAAAAGGCGATTCTGTCCCGGCTGGAGGGACTTACGGTCAAAGCTTGAAACAGACGACAGACGAATTAAAGAAAAAGGCCCAATATGAAAACCGCATTGAAACCAAGTGTCGCTCCGGCAGAATCCGTTCCATCGGAATCGCTCCGCGGCGACACGTTGCAATTGTATCTGCGCGAAATCGGGCGGGTGAAACTGCTCACGCGGGAAGAGGAAATCGCCCTCGCGAAGCGGATCAAAAAAGGTGACCGCCGGGCGCGCGAGCGGATGATTACCGCCAACCTGCGGCTGGTGGTGAAGATCGCCCGCGATTACGAAGGCCTGGGGCTTCCGCTGCTCGACCTGATCAACGAGGGCAACATCGGCCTGATGAAGGGCGTCGAGCGGTTCAATCCCCGCAAAGGTTCGAAGCTTTCGTCCTATGCCGCCTGGTGGATCAAGCAATGCATCATGCGGGCGCTGGCCAATCAGTCCAAGACCATCCGGCTGCCGGTCCACGTGGTGGACAAGGTGGCGCACATCCGGAAGGCGGAGGTGAAGCTGCGCGAGGCGTTCGACCGCGAACCGACGGACCAGGAGGTGGCGGACCATTTGGGACTCAATCCGCGCCGCATCCAGCAGTATCGCGACGCGTCCAAGGCGCCCATCTCACTCGACGCCCCGATTGGGACCGACGAGCCGAGACAAATTTCCGAAGTGGTGGCGGACCCGAATGCCGCGGCGCCTTTTGATCGGCTGGTCCGGGAAAACGACACGGAACTGGTCCAAGCCGTCCTGGCCACGCTCACGGCCCGGGAAAACAAGATTCTGGCCATGCGGTTCGGGCTGGATGACGGCAAGCCAAAGACACTGGAAGAAGTTGGCGAGCGGATGGGGGTCACGCGTGAACGCATCCGGCAGATCCAGGAGGAAGCATTGAACAAAATGCGCGTTCAGATTGCCGAACGCGAGACGCCTGCCGTCGAAACGGCGGTCATGGCGGCATGAATGTGTTTTTTGCGTCCTGAATCCGGCCGTCTGACTTGTGAATGACTCGCGCTGGAATTTCGTGCGTCGTGTGCTACCAATTGAATTGCGCGACGAAAGAGTCTCGCTCCAAGTGCCGGTTTGAGATCCTTGTGCCGGGGCGTCAGGAGTTGCTCTGTGGAGCAGTCAATCCCGTTCGCGGGAGCGCCAATCTCATTAGACCTTTCGCCGCGCGTTTCTCCTTTCACCCGAACGTGTCGCCGTTCCAGCCCCAGTTGGCGGCAGGGACGTCGGTGAAATTCAGGTAAATCCGGTCCGGCGGCACGCCAAGGGATTCGCTCAACAAACTGCCAATCTTCTGCGAGAGTCGCCGGTTCACGTCATCGCCCAAGCCACCGATGCTGCGGATGTCCACAAACGCGGCATCCCCCGGTTTGCCGGACATGAGCATGGCCGCCGGGTTGATAACGACCATAACATATTGTTCCGGTTTGCCAATCGTCCCGGCCACGATTTTGGAGAGGGACGCCAGCACGGCATTTTTCATTTCATTGGAGAGCGCAACGGTGGTTTCGAGTTTCAACAAGGGCATAATGGCTTTTGGTTGCAGTTCAGTGTCGTCATGCGGCTTTAGTCTAAGCCCGTTCAAAATGTCTTTTCAATCCGCGGTTATTTTCGGCGCGATGGATGGCATGTTGCCTGCTTTAGCAGCCAGTGCCGGACATAACAACGTGACATAATTGTAACAAAACCGTTGCAATTGTCTGAAATGTGATATAGTGACTTTATGAACGCGGTAATTTTTGCCCTGCCGTTTGTGGTGGCGCTCGCCTTTGTCGTGCTGACAATCCACAAGGAAATGCGCTAGCCACCCGCGCACGATTTTCGCCGCCCCGCACAAGGGCCGTGTAATTTAAGTCCAAGGCCATTTGCCTTGTCGAAGCCGATTTTTGTGTTTGCGTAAACCCGTATTTCATTCACAGATGGTCCCCGCCTTAGCTTCTTGCTTCGACATGGCAAGTTGTGGCTTAATCAGTGCCCGTGAAAATCGTCGGCATCGTTCCCGCGCGCTACGCCTCGACGCGCTTTCCCGGCAAAGCGCTCGCGCTCATCGCGGGCAAGCCATTGATTCAATACGTCGTCGAGCAATGCCAAAAAGCGAAGTCGCTGGACGAAGTCATCGTGGCGACGGACGATTCCCGCATCGCCGACACGGCGAAAAAATTCTGCCGTGTGGAAATAACGCGCCTGGAGCATCCCAGCGGCACGGACCGCATCGCCGAAGTCGCCGCGCGCTGCCAGTGCGACGCGGTGGTGAACATTCAAGGCGATGAACCGCTGATGGATCCGGCGGTGATTGATGCCGTTGCCGGCGCGCTGGAGGGCGACGAGATGTCCACCGCCGCCACCCCCATCAAAAATCCGGCTGAACTCGACAATCCGAACGTCGTAAAAGTCGTTGTCAACGCCGCCGGTCGCGCGTTATACTTTTCGCGGCGCACGATTCCGTATCTGCGCGAGGCCGCCAGTGGTTCGGTGAGCGAACAGTTGGCGGCGTTTCCTTTTTTGAAGCATCTCGGCATTTACGGATATCGGCGCGGGACGCTGTTGCGGCTGGTGAAGTTCCCGGTGTCGCCGCTCGAAAACGCGGAGAAGCTGGAGCAGTTGCGCGCGCTGGAAAACGGCATCCCCATCGCCGTCGTGCGGGTGGATTACGACAGCGTGGGCGTGGATGCGCCGGAAGATGTGAAACGGGTGGAAGAGCTGCTCCGCAGTTAATGACGAATGTCTAAACCATAATGACTAAAGAATGAGCAAGCCCGAATGGATAAAAGCGCGGGCACATTCTGAATTCGGCATTTGTCATTTGGGATTATTTCGTCATTAGGATTTAGTGATTGGTCATTTTTTATGAAGTTCATTTTTGTAACCGGTGGCGTGGTGAGTTCGTTGGGCAAGGGCCTGACGGCCGCCTCGCTGGGCACGTTGCTCGAAAATCGCGGCCTCAAGGTCGTGCTGCAAAAGTTCGACCCCTACCTCAACGTGGACCCCGGCACGATGAATCCGTATCAGCACGGCGAGGTGTATGTGCTCGACGACGGCGCGGAAACCGACCTCGACCTCGGCCATTATGAACGGTTCACCAACGTCAAGCTGACCCGCCTCAACAATCTCACCAGTGGCCAGGTTTATCAGAACGTGCTCAACAACGAGCGCGAAGGCAAATATCTCGGCAAGACCGTGCAGGTGATTCCGCATGTCACCGACGAAATCAAAAACCGCATCCACCTCCTCGCTGAAAAATCCAAGGCCGACGTGGTCATCACCGAGATTGGTGGCACGACCGGCGACATCGAAGGGTTGCCGTTCCTCGAGGCCATCCGCGAATTCGCACTCGAAGTCGGTTACACCAACGCGATTTTTCTGCACGTCACCTACGTTCCGTTCATCAAGGCCGCCGGCGAATTGAAGACCAAGCCGACGCAGCAATCCGTCGCCAAGCTGCGCGAAATCGGCATCACGCCCCACGCCCTGATCTGCCGCTGCGAGAAGCCGCTCGACAAGGAACTGCGCCAGAAGATTTCCCTGTTTTGCAACGTTCCGGTGGAGGCGGTCATCGAGGAAAAGGACGTGGACCATTCGATTTACGAGGTGCCGCTGATGCTCCAGCGCGAACGGCTCGACGACCTCGTCTGCCAGCTTTTGCGCCTCGATACACCGCCGGCGAACATGACGCACTGGCAGGAAATCATCCGCAAACTCATCGCGCCGCAGCATCGCGTCCGCATCGGCGTCGTCGGCAAATACATCGGCCTGCAGGACGCCTACAAATCGGTGTATGAAGCGATCATGCACGGCGGTATCGGCAACGATTGCGGCGTGGAAATTGTGAAGGTGGACGCCGAGGAAATTGAAAAGGACGGCGCGGCAAAAATCCTGAAAGGTTTCGGCGGCATTCTGGTGCCCGGCGGTTTTGGCGAACGCGGCATCGAAGGCAAAATCCAGGCGGCGCAGTTTGCGCGCGAAAACAACATTCCCTATCTCGGCCTGTGCCTCGGCATGCAAATCGCCACCATCGAATTTGCGCGCAACGTTTTGAAACTGGCCAAGGCACATTCGACGGAATTTGACCTGGCCACGCCACACCCGGTCATCGCCATGCTCGACGAACAGAAGCGCGTGACAAAAAAGGGCGGCACGATGCGGCTGGGGGCGCAGCCGTGCCAGTTGGCGCTTGGCACGAAGGCGGCGGAACTTTACGGCTCGTTCGTGGTCAACGAACGCCACCGCCACCGCTACGAATTCAACAACGCCTACCGCGAAAAATTCGAGAAGGCCGGCTTTGTGTTCAGCGGCCTGTCGCCGGATGGCAAGCTGGTGGAGGTGATCGAACTCAAGAACCATCCGTTTTTCATCGCGAGCCAGTTCCACCCGGAATTTTTGAGCAAGCCGCACCAGCCGCACCCGTTGTTCAAGGGCTTCATCGCCGCCGCGCACGCAAAAATCCACCAGAAACCGCTGTGAAAAAAGAGAAATTCATCCGCAGATTTCGCCGATTTTCGCAGATGAAGAAGTTCAAAAATAAAAATCTGCGCTTGTCTGCGTAATCTGCGGATAGCTTTCAATTGCAGCCGTGAATTATTCCGAAGCCATTCAATTTCTTTACGACTTGCGTTTGTTCGGCGCGAAGTTCGGGCTGGAAAACACGCTCAAGCTCGCCGCGCTGGCGGGTAATCCGCAGGAGAAACTCCGGTTCATTCACGTCGCCGGCACGAACGGCAAAGGCTCGACCTGCGCCATGCTCGAAAGCATTTATCGCGCGGCGGGCCTGCGCACCGGGCTGTTCACCTCGCCGCATCTCGTCTCGTTCCGCGAACGGATCCAGGTGAACCGGCAGCTTGTTTCCGAAAACGAAGTCGTCCGGCTCGTCGGGGAAATCCAGCCGCCGCTCAAACCGTTTCCCGCCGATCATCACCCGACTTTTTTTGAGGTCGTCACGGTGATGGCGCTGAAATTCTTCGCCGAACAGCAATGCGACCTGGTGATTTGGGAGACCGGCCTCGGCGGGCGTTTGGACGCGACAAACATCATCACGCCGCTGGCCAGCGTCATCACCAACATCGCCCTCGACCACGAGCAATGGCTCGGCGATACGCTGGGAAAGATCGCCGCCGAAAAGGCCGGCATCATCAAGCCCGGCGTGCCGGTCATCACGGCGGCGGACGAACCGGAGGCGCTGAAAGTAATTGAAGAAATCGCGATGGAGAAAAACGCGCCGCTCTTCAAAAGCAATTCCTGGGAGGGGCGGCGTACCGCCGTCCCAAATCAAGACCAGTCAGGGTCGCCGACACGGCGACCCTCCCAAGTTGAAAAATTGCCTTTGCCCGGCGAACATCAAAAAATCAACGCCACACTCGCACTGGCTGCCGTGGAAGTTTTGCAAAGAAAAATTCCTGTGAGCGATGAAGCAATCCAAACCGGTTTGTCGAAAGTGGATTGGCCGGGGCGCTTGCAACTGGTCACGCGGCCTTCGGGTCAAAAGCTGTTGCTCGATGGCGCGCACAACGTCGCGGGAGCGAAAGTCTTGCGCGCCGCGCTGGAAAAAGATTTTCAATCTTCGGAACACACACTCATTCTCGGTGTGTTTCAAGACAAGGATTGGCGGCACATCTGCGAAACGCTGGCGCCGCTGGCAGCGCAGATTTTCACCGTGCCGGTCTCCAGCGAGCGCAGCGCCGATGCGCACGAACTGGCGGCGGCCTGCCGCGCGGCGAATCCGGCGGCTGGGATCGCCGCCTGCGGTTCCCTGCGCGAGGCGCTGGAGAAAACGGCGGACGACGATTTTGTGGTTGTCACCGGCTCGCTCTACCTCGTCGGCGAGGCGCTGGAACTGGCCGGGCTTTCGCCCGCCAACGGCGGGGAACGCGCGTTGAACGAATGGGCGGCCAAAACCACAATGCGCTAATAATTTGATTTAGCATCATTGATTCTTTGCAAAAGGGGCGTGTTCTTTCTTGATACTAAACCTTCGAATAAGTAAACGATTCCGTCCGATTGGATTATTTTGAAAATCAACATGCCTTACACAGACACACTGCCGCAGCAACGTCCGTTCGGACAGACGACGCGCCCCGACGCGTGGTGGGTGCAGCCGCTGCTGGTGTTCCTGGGATTTGCCGCGTTCATCGTCTATTCCACCTGGGCGGCATTTCAGGGAAACCATTATTGGTTCAATGGCAACGGCGCGGATTATCTGTCGCCGTTTTATTCGCCGGAACTTTTCGGCACGTCGCCGCACGCGATTTTCGGGGCGGCTCCGGGCTGGTGGCCGTCGTGGCTGCTGTTTTCACCCGCGTTTTTGGTTTTATGGGCGCCAGCGGGTTTCCGGTTCACCTGTTATTATTATCGCGGGGCGTATTACAAGGCGTTTTGGGCCGATCCGCCGAACTGCGCCGTCGGCGAGCCGCGCAAGGTGTATCTCGGTGAACGGTCGTTTCCGCTCATTCTGCAGAACATTCACCGCTATTTCATGTATCTGGCCGTGATATTCATTTTCATTCTCGCCTATGACGCGTGGCAGGCGATGTGGTTCATGGAAAACGGGGCGAAACATTTTGGCATCGGGGTCGGCACGCTGGTTCTGGTGGTGAACGACGTTTTGCTCGCCAGTTACACCTTTGGCTGCCATTCGCTGCGGCATTTGATTGGCGGATTCCTGGACGCGCCGTCGAAGGCTCCCGCGTGCGCGAAAAGTTACGCGTGCGTCAGGTGCCTCAACCGCCGGCACATGATGTGGGCGTGGATCAGTTTGTTCTGGGTCGGGTTCGCGGATGTTTATGTGCGCCTGTGTTCCCTGGGCATCTGGCATGACTGGAGAATTTTTTGAAAACGTGATGTGTTAAAGCGTTGAAGCGGAAAAGTGCGCGGCCGGACAATCCGCTTCAACGCTTCACGCTTCAACGCTTCAACGAAGATAAAATGGCCAATTACGAAACTCTCGAATACGACGTGCTCGTCATCGGCGCGGGCGGCGCGGGCTTGCGCGCGGCCATCGAAGCCTCGGCGGCGGGCGTAAAGGTCGGGCTGGTCTGCAAATCGCTCTTGGGCAAGGCGCACACGGTCATGGCCGAAGGCGGCATGGCGGCGGCGATGGGCAACGTGGACGACCGCGACAACTGGCGCGTCCATTTCGCCGACACGATGCGCGGCGGCCAATACGTCAACAACTGGCGCATGGCCGAATTGCACGCGAAGGAAGCTCCGGCACGCGTCCACGAACTCGAAGCTTGGGGCGCGGTTTTTGATCGCACGCCCGACGGGAAAATTCTCCAGCGCAATTTTGGCGGTCATCGTTATCCGCGCCTCGCCCATGTTGGCGACCGCACCGGTCTCGAATTGATTCGCACATTGCAAGACCACGGAATCCATCAGGGCATCGCCGTCCACATGGAGCACACGATTGTCACGCTGCTCAAGGACGGCGACCGCGTTGTCGGCGCGTTTGGCTACGACCGCGAGCGCGGACGTTTCAAGATTTTCAAGGCCCAGGCCATTGTCATTGCCACCGGCGGCATCGGGCGCGCCTACAAAATCACCAGCAATTCCTGGGAATACACCGGCGACGGCCAGTCGCTCGCGTATCACGCCGGTGCGGAACTGATGGACATGGAGTTCGTGCAATTTCATCCGACTGGCATGATCTGGCCGCCGAGCGTGATGGGGCTGCTCGTGACCGAAGCCGTGCGTGGCGAAGGCGGCGTTCTGAAAAACAAGGACGGCAAGCGGTTCATGTTCGACGACATCCCGGACAATTACAAATCACAGACGTCCAACGACCCGGAGGAAGGCTGGCGTTACACGCAAGGAGACAAAAGCGCGCGCCGTCCGCCAGAGCTTTTGACGCGAGATCACGTCGCGCGCTGCATCAATCGCGAAGTCAAGGCCGGCCGCGGCAGCCCGCACGGCGGCGTGTTCCTCGACATCGCGTGGATCAAGGAAAAAATCCCGAACGCGGCGGAGCACATCAAAAAGAAACTGCCGAGCATGTATCACCAGTTCAAACAGCTCGCCGACCTCGACATCACGAAGGAGCCGATGGAAATCGGCCCGACGACGCATTACATCATGGGCGGCATCCGCGTGAACGGCGACAGCCAGATGTCCAATGTACCCGGCCTTTTCGCCGCGGGCGAGGCGGCGGCGGGATTGCACGGCGCGAACCGGCTGGGCGGAAATTCGCTTTCCGATTTGATCGTGTTCGGCAAACGTGCCGGCGAATTCGCGGCGAAATTTGCGAAGGAACACGGCACCGGACAAATCAATGACGTGCAAATCGCCGAAGCCGCGCGCAAGGCGCTCGAGCCGTTTGATCGCGGCGCGAAATCGGGCGGCAGCGCCGAAGGGCCGTATCAGGTGCAGCACGATTTGCAGGAAATGATGCAAAGCCTCGTCGGCATCGTGCGACGCGAGGATGAAATGGTTCGCGCGCTCGACGGCATCGGAAAACTTGTCGGAGCGCGCCGCGCGCGTCGCCGTTTATGGCCACCGCGAATACAATCCCGGCTGGCACACGGCGATTGATTTGAAAAATTTGATGACGGTTTCCGAGGCCATCACCCGCTCGGCGATTGAGCGCAAGGAAAGCCGCGGCGGCCATTTCCGCGAGGATTTTCCGAACAAGGACGCCGCCGCCGGCAAGGTGAACGTCGTCGTGAAGAAAAATTCTGACGGCACGATGAATGTCCGGCGCGAAACCATTCCCGACATGCCGGCGGAATTGAAACAGGTGATTGAAGAAATGAAATAATTCGTTGAAGCGTGAAGCGTTGAAGCGTTAAAACGTATGAAAACAGAGAACACCGCGAATTACCTGCAATCGCCGCCGTCATCGGCGGGCCGGAAACCTTTTCGCACCTTTGAAGATTTGGAAGCTTATCAAGTTGCGCGGGAATTTCGAAAGACAATGTATCAGGCCAACCGGCGGCTTCCCGCGTTTGAAAAATTTGAACTCGGCAGTCAGATTCGGCGGGCTGCGGTTTCCCTGACAAACAACATCGCGGAAGGGCATGGGCGATTTCATTATTTGGAGCAGATCAAGTTCTGTTTGAACGCCCGCGGCTCGCTTGAAGAACTTCTCGACGATTTGAACGTCTGCGAGGACGAATCTTATCTGCCGGTTGCTGAAATCGCCCCGCTGAAACAACAAGGTTGGCGTGTTCATCAACTGCTTAACGGTTACATGCGCTGGTTGCGCGCACAAAAGCAGGGCGTCGCTCTCGAGTTGCGGGAGAATTCCCCGGCCCATGGTCTGACCGCAGACCAACTCGACGAGTTGCTCGAAGACCATGAAATGCCATCCGCTTTAACGCTTCACGCTTCAACGCTTCAACGATGAAAAAGGTCATTTTCAAAATCTGGCGCGGCGACGCGAGCGGCGGGAAGTTCGTGGATTACACCACGGAAATGGATGAAGGCATGGTCGTGCTCGATGTCGTCCACAAAATCCAGGCGACGCAGGCCAACGACCTCGCGTGCCGCTGGAATTGCAAGGCCGGCAAATGCGGCTCGTGCTCGGCGGAAATCAACGGCATGCCCAAGCTCATGTGCATGACGCGCATGAACACCCTGCCGACCGACAAGCCCATCACCATCGAGCCGATGCGCGCGTTTCCGGGCATCCGCGATCTGGCAACGGACGTTTCATGGAATTTCCGCGTCAAGACCAGGATCAAGAAATTCAATCCGCGCAAGCCCGACGCGCCGGACGGCTCCTGGCGGATGCAGCAGGCGGACATTGACCGCGTGCAGGAATTCCGCAAGTGCATCGAATGTTTTCTTTGCCAGGACGTCTGCCATGTGTTGCGCGACCATCACAAGCACGACGAATTCATCGGCCCGCGCTTTTTGGTTTACACCGCCGCGCTGGAGATGCATCCGCTGGACACGGAAGACCGGCTGCCGGAACTCAAGCAGGCGCACGGCATCGGCTTCTGCAACATCACGAAATGCTGCACCAACGTCTGCCCGGAAAACATCACCATCACCGACAACGCCATCATCCCGCTCAAGGAGCGTGTGGTGGATGAATACTTTGACCCGCTCGGCTGGTTGTGGAAGCTGTTGCGGCCGAAGGCCTGATGGTTTCGTTGGGCTGGCCTTGTCCTTACGCCTGCACGATAATGGCTGCGCCCACAAGCCCATCTGCGACGGGGCGTCGCAGCCACCCGCGGAACCATTTCGGATTGAGCCTCCTACAATGAACATTTGGCGGGCGGTTAGTTATAGTCGGGGGAGTGCCCGGTCAACACGTTGCTTTGCGGGGTTATCACGTTATCGTCGCCATCGTAGCCTACGACATACAAAGCCCAATCCACGTTGGTATCGGCAATCCAGGACCAGTAAATGGCCGGCAACTGTGCCGGTGTTGTTTCGCCGGCGGCGTAGTAGTTGCCGGGTGGATTCTCGCTGCAATAGGTTTCCCAGTAGGCAACCGGAGTCCCGGCCCAAGCCACATTGAACGTCATGCTGTTCATGTCCACGCTGACGACCGGCGCGGGCGGTGCCGGTGGCGCGGCAGCCGCGTGGTTGCGGCTGCCGCGTATTGCGTTTCCTATTTTGATGCGTGAGCGTTTCATAAACGCTCAGAGCACGGACACTTGCAGTGGCAGTGTCCACGGGCTGGTCTCGCCGCGCTGGGTAATCCAACGCGCATACAAGCGCACCTGATCGGGCATGCGCGTCGAGTCCAGGCTCACCGGGCTGCGCGAAACGAACTGATTCGGCGCAGAATCCACTTCGCCGTCCACGGGCGCAGCCGCGCCGTTGACCACGGCGATTTGCACGCCGATGGCGTTGGCCTCGCGGGCGCGTGGGCTGGCGCTGCCCGACGCGCGGAACCGGACATTGATGACGCCGGGTGCCACGCTCTCCACCGCGAACTCCGGCGCAACCGCCGGCGCTTTCCTGGGTGTTGCGCCGGGCTGCCGGCGGCTGATGCCGATGGCGGCAATCGCATCGTCCGAAGCGTTCGAGACGCGGACGGCATTGCCGATGTCGCGCAATTTGGTCAGCAACTGGTCATGCGTCGCGCCGGGCGCGTTCATGGCCTGTGTGGCGGCCTGGTGATCCAGTTTGGCGGCGTTGGCGGCATCAAAGTTGGCCTGATCGGCCGTCAATAATGTGCCCAACTCCGTGACGTCTGCGGCTGTCAATCCCACCGAAGTCGGATTAAAACCAGTCGCCGTTAGTGCAGTGTGTACCTGCGCAGCGTAGGTCAATATTTCGTCCTTGCGCTTGGGCAGGAATTTCATGGTATTGCTCATGATTTTGCCTTTATTTTTGTTTGGTTTAACCGCGACCACCAACCCTTATGAACCCCTGAAGAGATGCTGGCTCGTGTCGCGTTACGACAATTTTCCGATAGCATCAGCCATGCCACAGAATGAACGCGTCTAACTCGGTCGGACTTGAAAATAAGCCGCTCAGACTTGAATCTGAGTGACTTAGACTTGAATATTTACTCCCGGACTCGACTCTGAGCCGCTCAGACTTGAATCCGGGCACCTTGGACTTGAATCTGAGCCGCTTAGATTCAAGTATTGTGGTTCAGACTTGAATCCAAGCCCCTAAGACTCAAGTCTAAGTGACTAAGATTCAAGTCTAACTGACAAAGACAGCAGTCTGACGCGCAAAAACTCAACTCCGGCACAGAGGGATTCCAGTATAACAGGCTGGGATTCAAATAAAAACAACTGAGACACAAAGCAGGGCGACTGAAACACGCGCATTTTCGGCCAAAACGCGCGGATTGATTCCGCATTCACTTTTCTGCCCGGCGCAGCTTCACGCGGCTGCCATTGGCCTGTCTAAAATTGGAACACAGGCAACGAAACAAAAGCGGACAGGGCTTGCGTGCCACCGTTAAATTCACCGCGTCGTGGCGATGGCGGGAGCCAGACGGAGGCGGAAAGCGAAGTCGGGAGCGAAACGGACTTGTCGCGCCGTAGCAGAGCGAAGGCGGATGGGTGATGGGGAGCGCGACCGTCCCGGTTGCACCGTCAGGCGTCCCGCCGGACGGAAACGCGGAGGGAATGTGTCTGGCGCGACGCCGAACACGGCAGGCGCGACGCCCGCGCTCCCTGTTCCGCACTCCGTATTCCGAATTCCGCACTTGAAACAGCTCTTTTCCTGAATTCATTTTGGAATGGACGATTGGGGCAATTGGCGTTTCAATTATCAAAACATGGCATAAGCGGCATGATGACGCCTGTGGAACAAAACCAATTTGACAATGCTGGAGTCGCGCGCTGGCGAACCCAACAATTTCAAGACAGGCTTGAACAAACTCGAAATATTCTACGCCACGCGCTGGATTCAAAACACGCGGTTGATTGGGAAAAACTTACAGGCGATTATCCGGCAGCTAAACCCGCGCCTCCTGTTTATCTTGAATATCCGCCCGAACCGCACCAGAGCGATGCAAAATATCAATCGCTGAATGATTATAGTTCCCAAAAATTTGCCTTTGTTCTTGATTGTGAGGCTTGGGCAAAGCTCGTTAAGCAAATCGAAACGGAAAACCAGCGGCTTTACGATAAAAATGTGGCTGCTATTGAGCAATGGAACGCTGGGCGTGTTGCATACGAGGAAAACATTCCCAAAGTAGAGAGATTCAAGACTAATTACGAATCGCTGGAACAAGATTATGTAGAAAATTACTGCAAGCTGGTATTGGATGCTTCAAAACTCCGCGACGGTTCTCGGCGCGAATTCGATCTGGAATATGTTCCTGAATCGAAAATCCTGATTGTTGACCACTCGCTGCCAGCACCGGATGACCTGATTTGCGTCAAGGAGGTGAAATATGTAAAAGCCAGCAACGAGTTCGTTGAAGTGCTTTTTTCAGAGAACGAACTTAATCATATTTACGATGACGTTCTTTACCAGACCTGTCTGCGGACACTTCACGAACTTTTCAGCGCGGATACCGCAGGAGCATTGAGCGCGATTGTTTTCAATGGATGGGTCGAATCCGTTGACAAGGCAACTGGTCGGGATGCCAAAGGCTGTGTGATGTCCGTCCATGCGAAGAAGGAAGAATTTCAAAAAATCAATCTAGCCAGAGTTGATCCGAAGGCTTGTTTCAAGGCTTTGAAAGGAATTGGAAGTTCAACGCTGCACAGCCTCACGCCGATTGCGCCGGTGTTGAAAATGAATCGCGTGGACAAAAGGTTTGTTGCCTCACACGAAGTGGCCGGCCAATTGGATGAGCGATTCAATCTTGCCGCGATGGATTGGGAAGATTTTGAGCATTTGATTCGCGAACTCTTTGAGCAGGAATTCAGCAAATCGGGCAGTGAAGTAAAAGTCACACAAGCCAGCAGGGATGGCGGGGTGGATGCCGTTATTTTTGATCCTGACCCGATTCACGGCGGAAAGACCATCGTTCAAGCCAAGCGATACACAAACACTGTCGGCGTGGCAGCCGTTCGGGAATTATATGGCACGGTTCTGAATGAAGGCGCGATGAAAGGAATTCTTGTCACGACCGCCGACTACGGGCCGGATGCGTATGAGTTTGCCGCCGACAAGCCGCTGGTGCTGTTGAATGGTGCCAATCTCTTGAGCCTGCTTGAAAAGCATGGACACAAGGCAAAAATTGATCTTCAAGAGGCAAAACTAATTTTAGGAGAAAAATTGAAATATGAGCAAGCCAGCCATTACAAAGGAACAGTTTGAACAATATCTGTGCAAAGCTCTATCCCTCGCCACAGATGCGATCAGTTATTTTGAACTGTTTTATTTTTTGTTAAACCTTAGCCAGCAGAAGAAATACGAAAGGATCTTTAAAAAACACCACCGGATTTTGAATTTCATAAGACGCGCTGTTCATGATGACCTGGTTTTATCACTTCACAAACTTTTAGAGGACTCAAAAAATCCTGTGTCGATTTCTCGCTGCATTTGTATGGCTTTACAATTGTCATTAATCAGTAGAGATGAACAGCGGTCGCTGAAGAAAATGGCAAACGAGGTAAAACCAATTTGGCTAAAAGTTGGCGTGCTCCGCCACCAACTTATAGGACATCGGGATTCTTCGACTTCTGCTGGCGCGATCTTCAATGATGCGAATATCTCCCCAGAGGAACTTCGCTGTCTTGCTCTGACATACGGCAGAATTCTCGATGTATTGGTTCGTGCATACGGCAAAAAATCTTTTGACCTCAATAATTACTCCAATGGCTTGTCCAAGGAAATAGAGGCGTTCATTGACGACCTTCTGAACTAAATTTATTCCGCTGTCCAATCCGAACGTCATCCTTCATCATTCATCCTTCTTCATTTCCCCGTCGCGTTGCTGGAGAATGTGAATTACGCGGTCAAGAGCCGGGAGGAACGGCATGTTGCCGGCCCCAATTTCAGGGACGCCGGCACGGCATCCCTCCCATTCCTTGAAGCAGGTTCGACGCTGCACCGGGAACATTTGGCTGTGGCCGGAGGTCAGACCGCCACGCCTTCTTCCTCGGCTTCCATGGCCGCCACGAGGTCTTTTTCCGCCAGCACCCAATCCGCCAGGGTTACCGGATGCCCCGGCAGCTTGTCGCGATACAGGCGATACGCATGTTCGCGCACCATGCCCGGAGTAACGCCGGGAGTGACGGGTTTCGGCTGTTCAACGGCTTTTGATATTTTGTCTTTTGTTTTCATACAAGACTCCTGATTAAACATAAGCCTCCCCGCCCGCCGCGCAAGTGGCGCTGTTTTTTCAAACGCGGCTTGACCTTTTTTCCAAAAATGGCAGACTGTCCGGCTGGGTTTTAATTATGCAGCACATCAGGAATATCGCCATCATCGCGCACGTGGACCACGGCAAGACGACGCTCGTGGATTGCCTGCTCAAGCAGTCCGGGACGTTTCGCGCCAATCAGCACGAGTCCTCGGAAGAGCGCCTGATGGATTCCATGGATTTGGAGAAGGAAAAGGGCATCACCATCCGCGCCAAAAACGCCGCGTTCAAATACAAGGATTACCACGTCAACATCGTGGACACGCCCGGCCATGCGGATTTCGGCGGCGAGGTCGAGCGCATCATGAACATGATTGACGGCGTGCTGCTGGTGGTGGACGCCGCCGAAGGGCCGCAGGCGCAGACGCGCTTCGTCCTCCGCAAGGCGCTCGAGGCCGGGGCCAAGCCGATTGTGGTCATCAACAAGATTGACCGCGAGAATGCGAACCCGAAGAAGGTGCTCGACCAGGTTTTCGAGCTGTTCATTTCGCTCAACGCCACGGACGAGCAACTGGACTTTCCGTTCATCTATTGCTCGGCCAAGGCCGGCTATGCCAAGACGGAACTCGAGCACGTCACCGGCACGATGGAACCGCTCTTCGACGCCATCATCAAGCACATCCCGCCGCCGCGCGCGAAGGCGGGCGACGGTTTCCAGGTGCTCGTCGCAAATCTGGATTACAGCGATTACCTCGGGCCGCATCGCCTTCGGCAAAATCATGGCCGGCAAGGTGAAGGTGGGCGAGGCGGCGTGCTGCCTGCACGGCCACGGAAAAATCACGCAGGGCAAAATCACGATGATTTACCATTTCGAGGGCTTGAAACGCATCGAAGTGCAGGAGGCGCACGCGGGTGACATCGTGGGCATCACCGGATTTGAAGACGTGTTCATCGGCGAGACCCTCGCGGACAAGCCGGAACACGGCGCGCTGCCCTACATCCCGATTGATCCGCCGACCATCCAGATGGAATTCGCCGTGAACGACGGCCCGCTCGGCGGCCAGGACGGCAAACTGGTCACCGCGCGCCACATCTGGGAGCGGCTGCAAAAGGAAATCCGCACGAACGTCGCGTTGCGCATCAAACAGACCGCGGACCCGAAAATTTTCGAGGTCGAGGGCCGCGGCGAAATGCAAATTGCCATTCTGGTCGAGCAAATGCGGCGCGAAGGCTACGAGGTTTTGGTCAGCCGGCCCGAAGTACTCTACAAAAAGGACGCCAACGGCAACCTGCAGGAGCCGATTGAAAAGTTGTTTCTGGAAATCCCGCAGGAATTCATGGGCGCCATCATGGAAAACCTGTCCGGCCGCAAGGCCGAGATCATCACCATGAACCATCACGCCGACCAGGTGACCATCGAGGCGTTGATTCCCATGCGCGGCCTGATCGGGTTCGAGACCGACCTCGTGAACCAGACGCGCGGGCTTGGCGTGATGAGCCACCTGTTTCATGAATACGGCCCCGACCGCGGGGAAATCGCCGCGCGCAAAAACGGTTCGCTCGTCAGCATGGAAAACGGCCCGGCGATGGCCTACGCCCTGAACATGGTCCAGGAGCGCGGCCGGCTGATGGTCGAACCGGGCGACGCCATCTACGCCGGCATGATTGTGGGCGAAAATGCGCGCGACAACGACATCCCGGTGAACCCCTGCAAGGCAAAACGGCTGACCAACATGCGTTCACAGGGCGACGGCAAGGGCATTCAATTGAATCCGCCGCTGAAACTCTCGCTCGAACGCGCGCTGGAATACATCGGCTCGGATGAATACGTGGAGGCCACGCCGAAAAATCTGCGGCTCCGCAAAAAAATCCTCGACGAGACGAAGCGCAAACGCTCCGAAAAATCGCGCGTGATAAAAATTCTGGCGGAATAAAACTGCGGGACACGGGTAACCGGCCACCGGGCAATTTCTGTTTCAAACTCCGCGTGCCTTTTGCTAAAATGCCGGGGTGACTTGCGGCGATGCCGGTATGAATCCAGTTTCGGAGAAATATTTTGGTTTTGCCTCGCGCAGGCTGTGGCAAGGCGCCTTGATTGTTCTGCTCATCTTCCTCGCTTATTTTCCCGCGGCGCGTGGGGGATTTATATGGGACGACGATGTTTACGTGACGGGAAACGGATTGCTGACCGCGCCCGACGGGCTGAAACGCATTTGGTTCTCGCTCGACTCGCCCTCACAATATTTTCCGCTGACCTATACGACGTTTCGGCTAGAGTACGCACTGTGGGGGCTGAACCCGGCTGGTTATCACTGGGTCAATATTTTGCTGCACGCGGCCAATGCGCTGCTGTTGTGGCGGTTGCTGAAACGGTTGAGCGTGCCGGGGGCGTGGCTGGCAGCGGCGATTTTTGCCCTGCATCCGGTTCAGGTGGAATCAGTGGCCTGGATCACCGAGCGGAAGAACTTGTTGTCCCTGTTTTTCAGTTTGCTGGCGGTGCGGGCGTGGGTTGATTTTTTTGAGGACCGGCCCAAACGGTGGTGGTTTTATTTTCTGTCCCTGTTTTTTTCCGCGCTGGCGCTTTTCAGCAAAACGACGGCCTGCACCCTGCCGGCGGCGCTGCTTTTGATTCTGTGGCTGAAAACAAAACCGATTGGCTGGCGGCGGCTGGCTCAAGTGGTTCCGTTTTTGGCGATGGGTGTGGGAATGGGACTATTGACGGTATGGTGGGAGCGATTTCATCAAGGGACGCAGGGGGCACAGTTTTCATTCTGGCCGGTGGAACGACTGCTTATTGCGAGCCACGCAGTTTGGTTTTACCTGGGCAAATTGGTCTGGCCGGCGAACCTGACCTTCAGTTATCCACGCTGGACGATTGATGCTGCCAATCCGCTGGCCTACGGGTGGTTGGCGGGGGGGCTGGGATTGGGCGTGGTGATATATTTCGTGAGGCGGTTTACCGGGCGGGGGTTGGAGGTGGCGGCCCTTTTTTACGTGGCGACATTGAGTCCAATGCTCGGCTTCATCATGCTTTATACTTTCTGTTTTTCGTTCGTGGCAGATCATTATCAATATGCGGCGAGCATCGGTCCCATCGCGCTGGCGGCGGCGGGGATGACCAAGGCGCTCGGTTCTTTCGATAAAAGGAAACTTTTTCCAGGGCTGGTGCTTGGCGGGACGCTGTTGCTGGTGCTTGGACTTCTAACGTGGCGGCAGGCCGGGCTTTACCGTGACAACATAACCTTGTGGAGTGATACACTGGCCAAGAACGAGAATGCCTGGAACGCGCACATTTATGTAGGCAACCACCTCCGTGACACCGGGCGATTGGACGAAGCGATGGTGCATTACCGCAGGGCGATACAGATTTATCCATACAACCCGACCGCTTACAACGATTATGGCTTGGCACTCTGGCAGCGCGGAAGGCTCGATGAAGCCGAGAGGGAATTCCAAGAGGCGATAAGGGTTGAACCAAACTATCATACGGCCCATTTCAACCATTGCATATTACTTTTACAGCGCGGGAAGCTCGACGAGGCGGATATGGAAGTCGGGTGGCTCTTGCTGGTTGCACCGAAGGATCCCAATTCCTACAACAATTATGGCCGGTTGCTCATGTTACGCGGAAAACTCGGCGAAGCGGAGGCGGAACTGTCAATCGCCCGCCAGTTGGATCCGAATTTTATACCTGCCCGGTTTATCCAGGCACAGATCTTCATTAAGCGGGGTCAACTGAATGAAGCGGTGCAGGAATATGAATCCGCCCTGCGACTGGCGCCGGCTTCGGCGGAGGGCAAAACCGGCCTGGCCGACACCCTCTGCCTTTTGGGCCGATCGGACGAAGCCATCCCCTACTACCGCGAGGTTTTGCAATCCAGCCCGGCCAACACGGAGGTCCGAATCCGATTGGGCCGGGCATTGATTGAAACCGGCGACTTGCCCGGGGCCGAGTCCGAATTTGACCTGGTATTGCGAACCAGCCCAAAGAACGCCATGGCGATTGATGGTCTGGGTTACGTGCTGGTCATGCAGGGCCGGCTGGACGAGGCCAAGGCCCGCTTTCTTGAGTCCATGCAGCTGGACCCGAAAGATGCGTATCCTCATTTACACTATGCGGTTTGCCTCTCGGGTCAGCGGCAGGCGCGCGAAGCCATGACGGAGTATCGGAAGGCCCTGGCCCTGGATGATCAGCTTTTGATGGCTTATAACAATCTGGCGTGGATGCTCGCGGCACATCCCGACCCGCAAATCCGCAATGGCCAGGAGGCCGTCGGGCTGGCCGAACGCGCCTGTCAATTGACGGATGACCAGCAGCCGTTTTACCTGGGCACGCTGGCGGCCGCCTATGCCGAGGCCGGGCGTTTCAAGGACGCCATCGCCACGGCTGAAAAAGCCCGGGACCTGGCCCGAAAAACCGGGTTGGAAAATGTCGCGCAGCGGAACGAACAATTGCTCGAATTGTATCGGGCCGACCGGCCTTATCATGAACCGGCTGATGCCAATTGATGGGCTTGCTGGTTGGCCGGTCGGATAGCAGGCTGCTGAAAAACTGGCAGAAAGTTTGAATACTGTCGAGGGAGAAAGGTCAGAGAAGGATGCGTGGAAAACCTCAAGCCCAACCGGAATTTCTGACGACGATCAATCTGAACCAGCGGGTGCCCGCCGACCATCCGCTGCGCGGGATCAAGACGCGCGTGGACCAAGTGTTGGGGAAGCTTTCGCCGTTGTTTGACGAGTTGTATGCCGGCGAAGGACGGCCTTCGATTCCGCCGGAGCAACTGTTCAAGAGTCGGATATTGATGGCGCTCTATTCGGTGCGCAGTGAGCGGCTGTTCTGCGAGCAACTGGCCTACAATCTCCTGTGGCTTTGGTTTCTGGACCGGGAACTGGATGAGGGGAGTTTCGACCCGACGGTGTTCACCCATAATTATGACCGGGTGCTCTCGGCGGATGCCGCGAAGCTGTTTTTTGCGGAGGTCTATGATCTGTCGCGGGCCGAAGGCTGGACCAGCGACCAACACTTTACGGCCGACGGCACGCTGATCGAAGCGTGGGCCAGCTTGAAGAGTTTTGTGCGCAAGGATGGGCAGGACCAAGCCAAAGTGGCCACGGCCAAAGACGATGACCCCGGCAATCCGACGATCAATTTTCACGGGGAGCCGCGGCGCAATGCGACGCACCGCAGCACGACCGATCCGGAAAGCGTGCTGTATCGGAAAGCCAATGGCCAGGCCAGCAAGCTGTGTTTTGGGACGCAGGTGTTGATGGAGAACCGACACGGACTGTGTGCGGCCATCACGGTGCATAATCCCATTGCCCAAGACGAGCCGACTGTGGCGTTGGCACAGGTGGATGAACATCGGGAACTGCACGCCGCCAGAATTACTACTCTCGGCGCGGACAAAGCGTATCACCAAAAGAAATTTGTGGCCGGCTGTCGCCAGCGGGAAGTCTCGCCGCACGCGGCGTGCAAAGAGGGAAGGGATGTTTCGGGGCTGGATGGACGGACGACCGGTGGTGCCGGTTACCGGATCAGCCAACGCCGGCGCAAACGGGTCGAAGAAATCTTTGGCTGGATAAAAACGGTGGGAGGATTGAGGCGCACCCGCTACCGCGGAGTGGAGCGGACGCAGGCGTGGGCCTATTTCGTGGCTGGGACCTATAATTTGCTGCGGATAACCAATCTGGGATTGGGTTTGCAGACCGGCTGAAGAGCGTGGTGGGTCAGTGGGCGGCTCAGATCGGATGAAAGCTCCGGTCAAAGCAGCCAAGCGGGGCAACCGCCGAGTAAAAAACCGCGCTTCGCAGTGACCAGTAACAGATTTAAACATGACCAAAAAACAGTTCAGGCAAAAATCACCCCGTTTTGCAGCAGCCTGATAGGTTGGCTTATGGCTTGTCGGGAAACGTCCTCGACGAGACGAAACGCAAACGCTCCGAAAAATCGCGCGGATAAAAATTCTGGCGGAATAAGACTGCCGATGTGGAAAACCTGCCGACGCGCGATTTCAATTTCATACTCCGCGTGCCTTTTGCTAAAATGCCGGGGTGACTTGCGGTGATGCCGGTGTAAATCTAGTTCCGGAGAAACATTTTGGTTTTGCCTCGCGCAGGCTGTGGCAAGGCGCCTTGATTGTTCTGCTCGTCTTCCTCGTTTATTTTCCTGCACTGCGCGGTCAGTTTCTTTGGGACGATGATTCCAACGTGACAGGCAACATGCCGTTGCGTTCATTGGCTGGTTTGCGACAAATCTGGTTTGTGTTGGGCGCAACCCAGCAATACTACCCGTTGACGCACACCAGTTTTTGGGTGGAGTATCACCTGTGGGGGTTGAATCCGTTGGGTTACCACGTGACCAACGTATGTTTCCAGGCGCTCAACGCCCTCCTGCTCTGGGCGATCCTGCTAAAGCTTGGCGTCAGGGGGGCGTGGTTGGGCGCGGCCATTTTCGCATTGCACCCGGTCCAGGCTGAATCCGTGGCCTGGATAACCGAACGCAAGAACATGCTCTCGGGATTTTTTTTCCTGGGTTCGATGTGGGTTTGTTTGAAGTTCTGGCTGCCGGGGCGAGCTTCTTCAGATTCCAACGTCACCCCTTCTCAAGTTTCGGACGCCAGCCACGGGCCGTGGAGATTTTATGGTCTGGGACTGGTCCTTTACCTGTTTGCCCTTTGGAGCAAGACGGCGACCGTGGCATTGCCGGCAGTCATCTTCCTGCTGCTGTGGTGGAAGAGCGGGAAGGTTGGGTGGCGGGACGTTGGTCTGCTGCTGCCGTTTGCGGTGGTTGGGTTTGTGATGGGACTGATCACGATGTGGGTTGAAAAAAACCATGTGGGTGCAGCGGGGCAAGAGTGGGGTTTTTCATTGGTGGAGCGATGTCTCATCACCGGTCGGATGTTGTGGTTCTATCTTGGCAAACTGTTTTGGCCGCATCCGTTGATGTTCATTTATCCGCGCTGGGATATCCACGCGTCGCAGCCGACGGCGTATTTGCCGGTTCTGGCGGCGGGAATCGGTTTGTTGATTTTGTGGCGGGGCCGCAACGGTTGGGGGCGGCCGGTGCTTTGCGCGACGGGCTGTTTTATCGCCATGCTTTTTCCCGTGCTGGGTTTTTTCAATGTCTTTTTTTTCTGCTACTCGTTTGTGTGCGATCATTTCCAGTATCTTGCCTGCATCGGGCCTTTGGTGCTGGCGGCGGCAGGACTTGCGACCGTCCTTGACCTTTTTCAGAAACAGGCGCCGTTCTTGAAACCATTGATCTGCGGAATGCTGCTGTTGTCGCTTGGGGTGCTGACATGGCGGCAGGCCTGGCTTTACCGGGATAACACAACATTGTGGCGCGACACGCTGGCCAAAAATCCGGATTCCTGGACGGCGCACGATAATCTTGGCGCCGAGTTGTTGGGAGCCGGGAAGGTGGAGGAAGCGATGGATCACTTTCGCAAATCCATCAGTCTCAATCCGAACGGAGTAGTGGCTCACAACGATTATGCCGTGACGCTTCGGCAATGCGGAAGGCTGGATGAGGCTGAAGTCGAATCGCGCAAGGCACTTGAACTGGGACCGAACCTCCTGGCACCGCACATAAATTTGATAGCCATTTTCCTGAAACGAGGACAGCTCAACGAAGCGGTGCAGGAATACGAATCTGCCCTGCGGCTGGCGCCGGCTTCGGAGGAGGGCAAAACCGGCCTGGCCGACACCCTCTGCCTTCTGGGCCGATCGGACGAAGCCATCCCCTACTACCGCGAGGTTTTGCAATCCAGCCCGGCCAACACGGAGATCCAAATCCGATTGGGCCGGGCGTTGATTGAAACCGGCGACTTTGCCGGGGCCGAGTCCGAATTTGACCTGGTGCGGCGTGCCGATCCCAAGAACGCCAAGGCGATTGATGGTTTGGGTTACGTGCTGGTCATGCAGGGCCGGCTGGACGAGGCCAAAGCCCGCTTTCTTGAGTCCATGCAGCTGGACCCGAAAGATGCGTATCCTCATTTACACTATGCGGTTTGCCTCTCGGGTCAGCGGCAGGCGCGCGAAGCCATGACGGAGTATCGGAAGGCCCTGGCCTTGGATGATCAGCTTTTGATGGCTTATAACAATCTGGCGTGGATGCTCGCGGCACATCCCGACCCGCAAATCCGCAACGGCCAGGAGGCCGTCGGGCTGGCCGAACGCGCCTGTCAATTGACGGATGACCAGCAGCCGTTTTACCTGGGCACGCTGGCGGCCGCCTATGCCGAGGCCGGGCGTTTCAAGGACGCCATCGCCACGGCTGAAAAAGCCCGGGACCTGGCCCGAAAAACCGGGCTGGAAAATGTCGCGCAGCGGAACGAACAATTGCTCGAATTGTATCGGGCCGACCGGCCTTATCATGAACCGGCTGATGCCAATTGACGGGCTTGCGGGTTGGCCGGTCGGATGTGTTGGCCATGGCTTGTCGGAGAAGGTTTTCGACGGGACGAAGCGCAAACGCTCCGAAAAATCGCGCGGATAAAAATTCCGGCGGAATAGCGATTCGCGTCAGTTGTTCAAGCGGGCTTTCCGGTGTATTCCATGCCGACCAGGCAGACGTCGTCGGCAAATTCATGGTCCACGGAGAACGCGCGGATGGCTTCCAGCAGCGCGTCGAACAAGTCCCCGGCGGGTTTCGGGAGCAGGTTTTCCACGTCCAGCATCATCCGTTCCTGCGAATACAATTCCTCGTTCGGCCCCTGCACTTCGTAAAGGCCGTCGGTGAACAGCATCACCAAGTCGCCGGGCTGGATGGTGATTTCGGTGGTTTGATACGGCGAATCCTCAAACAGACCGAGCGCCGGTTCGCTGTGGCCGGAGGCGCCGGCGAGCGTTTGAACCTGGCGCGTGGCACGGCGCACCAACAGCGGCTTCGGATGGCCGGCGTTGGCGAAGCGCATGACGCCGGTCTGCCAGTCCGCCACGAGATAAAACGCGGTGGTGAGCATCGGGGAGCCGGTGGTTTTGAGGATGCTGCACAAATCGGAATTGAGCTTGGACAAAAACATTCCGGGGTCGGGTGCGTGCGGTTTCAGTTCCTCCACCAACGCCCGGATCATGGCGGTAACGAGCGCGGCGCGGATGCCGTGGCCGGTCACGTCACAAATGAAGACGGCGGCCGCCGTGTCGGAAAGCGCGGAGACGCTGAAAAAATCGCCGCTGACCGTCTCGGCGGCTTGATAGCGATGGACGAATTGAAAGACGCTTTGTTCCAGCGGGACGCCGGCCGGGAAAACCGGGTATTGCTGTGGCAGCATGGCGGACTGGATTTCGCGCGCCATGTGGAGATTTTCCTCCATCAGCAGGTTTTTGGCGTGCAACTCCCCGCGGCTGCGGGCCAGTTCGGCGTTCGCACGGCGGATCTGTTCCTCGGCGAGTTTTTGCGCCGTGATGTCCCAGAAAATCCCCTGCAAACCGATGATGCTTCCGTCCGCGCCGTAGAGCGGCGTTTTAACGACCTGAACGATGGTTTTTTCCTGTCCAAACGGCTGATGTTCTTCGATGATTTCGCAGGTCTGGCCGGTTTCCATCACGCGGCTGTCGTCCTTCTGGTATTTTTCAGCCAGTTCCTGCGGGAAAAAATCGAAATCCGTCTTGCCGAGGATGTCCTCCAGCCGGCATTTGTAATGTTTGCAGTATTGTTGATTGGCAAACGTGAACCGTCCCTGCCGGTCCTTCCGAAAAACGTTTTGCGGCATCGTCTCCACCAGGGAATGATAAAGGGATTCCGAGTTCCGCAGATCCTGCTCCATCTGGCGGCGGCGCGTGATGTCCACCACCGTGCCCTCGTAGTAAAGCAATTTGCCCTGCGCGTCGCGCACGGCGCGGCAGTTTTCCGAAATCCAGATGACAATCCCGTCCTTGCGGTGAATGAGGGACTCGAATCCCTTCAACGTGTCGTGCTCCCGCATCTGCCGGACGAATTCCTCGCGCCGCCCCGGCTCCACATACAGCCGTTTCGCGATGTCCTGGATGCTGGCCATCAATTCCACCGGCGACTCGTAACCGTAAATGTGCGCCAGCGCCACGTTCGCCAGCAAATAATGCCCGTCGGGTGTCGTGCGAAAAATGCCTTCAACGAGATGGTCAAAAATGCCGTAGTAATTGTTCTTTTCCTCGATCAACGCGAGCCGCTCATGCTGGCGCTCGATCGCGCAGCGGATGGCGCGCCGCAAACCGGCGGTGTCGAGGTGTTCCCGGGCCAGATAATCCTGCGCGCCGTTGCGGATGACTTCGGCGGAAAGGATTTCATCGTCCACCGTTCCGAACACGAGGACCGGCAGGCGCGGCGCCCTGGCGGTGAGCGTGGTGACCTGGGACAAACCGGCCGCGTTGCCGGCGGGCAACTCGAACAAAACCGCATCAAAGGAATTGGCCGCCAACAGGGCCAGACCGGCATCAACCGCGGGCGCCGTCGTGACCTCGGTCGCCCCGCCGGCGCGCAGCCGGTCGGTGACGGCGCGCGCAAAATGCCCGTCGTTCCCGATAAATAAAATTTTCAACGGTTCGGATTCCATAACGCCATCCGGCCCCGCACCACTGGCGGAGGCCCGGACCACTTCGCGTTCGTCCCGGCAGCATACAAGGTTGGCGCGCGCTCGCAAGTGGGTTGCGTTCGCCGCGGGTCTTTGGTTATCATCCGGGCGAATGAAATGGCGTGCCGATGGTCGCGGGATTCATTACCTCGTTTTTTCCGTTCTCCGGCTTGAAATGCCCGCCGTTGCGACCGGCGCCTTTTGCCAGATTTTTTTATGAAAACCTATCAACCAGCGGAAATTCGGAACTTTGCCATCGTCGGCCACGCTTCGTCGGGCAAAACCATGTTGAGCGAGGCGATGCTCATGTGCGGCGGCGTCATCACGCGCATGGGCCGAATCGCCGACGGCTCCACGGTGTCGGATTACCACGTCAGCGAAAAGAACCGGCAGATTTCGGTCTCGGCGTCGCTGTTGCACACCGAGTGGATGGGAAAGAAATTCAACCTCATTGACACGCCGGGTTACCTTGACTTCATCAGCGAGGGCCTGGGCGCATTGCGGGTGGGCGATTTCGCGCTGGTGGTGGTTCACGCCCAGCACGGCCTCGGCGTCGGCACCGAGCGGGTCTGGCATTACGCGACCGGCTACGGCATTCCCAAAATGATCGTCGTGAACGCGATGGACAAGGAGAACGTGGATTTCGACGTCGTGGTCAGGCAGTTGCAGGAACGGTTTGGCCGGCACGTGTTTCCGTTGAACTATCCGGTGAATCCCGGTCCCGGCTTCAACCGCGTGCTGGACGTGCTGCGCAATGAAATCGTGACTTACGCGACCGATTCCAGCGGCAAATACCAGGAGGAACCGGCGACCGGTGAATGGGAGGCGAAGGTCAAGGAATTGCACGGCCAGCTCATCGAGCACATCGCCGAGTCGGACGACGAGCTGATGAACAAATTTTTCGAGCAGGGCAGCCTTTCGGAGGAGGAGTTCCGCGCCGGCATTCACTCGGCGGTGCAGAAACAGTTGTTCATCCCGCTGTTCTGCGCGTCGGCGGAAAACAACATCGGCGTGGGGCGATTGATGGATTTCATCGCCAAATATGGTTCGTCGCCGGTGGACCGCAAGAAGGTCAAGGCCGTCAATGCCAGCGACGCGGAGGTGGAAGTGGGTTTGGACGACCCCGAACCGGTGCTCTACATTTTCAAGACGATGTCCGAGGCGCATTTCGGCGAGCTGTCGTTCTTCCGCACCTACGCCGGCTCGGTGTCCACGGGCATGGATTTATACAACAGCGACCGCAAGGTGAACGAGCGCATCGGACAGATTTACCTGCTCAACGGACAGACCCGCGTGGCGGCCAACACGCTCGGCCCTGGCGACATTGGCGCGGTGGTCAAGCTCAAGGTCACCCACACCGGCAACACGCTTTGCAACCCGAAAAAACCCGTGACCCTGGCGAAGGTGGCCTATCCCAAACCCAACATCCACGCGTCGCTGGTCGCCAAGGTGAAGGGCGAGGAGGACAAAATCGCCTCCGGCCTCGCCGCGTTGCATCAGGAAGACCCGACGTTTCTTTACGTCGTGGACGCGGAATTGCATCAGACGATCATTTCCGCGCAGGGCGAGTTGCATTTGGAGGTGGTGGCCGACCGTTTGCGCCGCCGGCACAACGTTCACGTCGAACTCGCCGAGCCGCGTGTGCGCTATCGCGAGACCATCAAGGGCAAGGGCGATTCAAAGTATCGCCACAAAAAACAGACCGGCGGCGCCGGGCAGTTCGCCGAGGTCTGGATGCGCATCGAGCCGAAGCCGCGCGACAGTGGCGTCGAGTTCACCAACTCGCTCGTCGGGCAGAACGTGGACCGCGTGTTCGTGCCGTCGGTGGAAAAGGGCGTCAACCAGGCCTGCACCGAGGGCATCCTCGCCGGTTGCCGCGTGACGGACGTGATGATTGATTTTTACGACGGCAAGATGCATCCGGTGGATTCGAAGGACATTGCGTTTCAGATTGCCGGTTACTTCGCGTTCAAGGAGGCGTTCATGGCCGCCAAGCCGTGCCTGCTGGAGCCGATTGAGACGGTCGAAATCCGCATTCCGGAAGATTGCATGGGCAAGGTGATGGGCGACTTGTCGTCCCGGCGCGGAAAAATCATCGGCATGGACAACGACGGCGCGTTTCAAGTCATCAAGGCCAGCGTGCCGGCCAAGGAACTTTACCATTACTCCAGCACGCTGCGTTCGCTGACCGGCGGACGCGGCGTCCACACGGAGGACTTCAGCCATTACGAGGAAATGCCGCGCGACGCGGCGGAAAAGGTGATTGAAGAGGCAAAGAAACGCAAAGCCGCCGCCGAGGCGCACTAAACCACGGTGGCTGCGACGCCCCGTCGCAGCCGCAGGTAAATAAACCGACCAGCGACGGAGGCGTCGCCTTCACCATTCGCGACGCGGCGTCGCGGCCACGCTCAGTGAACGAGCGCAGCCTCGTTTTTGACCACGGCGGAATAGAGCGCGTCCTTCAATTTGGCGCGCTTGAATTTGAGTTCGTCAATCTCCTGATCGGTGGCGTATTCGATTTCTTCCTCGATCCGGCAGATTTCGTCGTCAAGTTTGTGATATTCCTCGAACATCGCGCGGAACTTCGCATCGGCCAGCTTGAGCGAGCGGATGGTTTCGCGATGTTCGGGGAATTCCGTCACGAAGGGATGATGTATGTCCATTGGAAGTCCTCCAGGTTGAGGTTTGGCCTGCCACGCCGAAGGACGGCGAAGGCGGGCGGTCGTTGCACTGCTTGCTTCGTTCCCATTACCTGCGTCTAATAAAGCCCAAGTCGTCCCGGCTGGCCAGTAATATTTTGCAAAAAAGAAAAATAAATTTGTCCGTGGACAGGATGGCCGGTGCCTTTCGGCCTTTCCAAGCCCGCGCCGATGGCTTAATTTGCCGCTATTCTCGTCCCATGCCGAGTGTTTACATCAAAACCTACGGTTGCCAGATGAACGAGCGGGACAGCGAGGCCGTCGCCGCGCAGCTCGTGGCCAAGGGCTACACCCTCGCGTCATCCGAAGCCGCGGCGGACGTGATTCTGCTCAACACGTGCAGCGTGCGCGATTTCGCGGAGCAAAAAGCCTTGAACAAAATGGTGAACGTCATCGCCGAAACCCGGCGCAGCCGCCCGGACGTCGTGCTCGGGTTCATGGGCTGCATGGCCCAAAGCCGCGGACAGGAACTCATTGACCGTTTGCCGGACGTGGACCTCGTCCTCGGCACGCAGAAATTCCATCGCGCCGCGGAATGCCTCGACGAGCTCCTCGCCGGTCGTGCGGAAAAAATTGTGGACGTGGCGGCGGAGCAGGGCAGCGAGGCGACCATTCGCGAACATTTGCTCAATGGCAACGCCAAAAAATCCGTCACCGCGTTCGTCAGCATCATGCAGGGCTGCAACCAGTATTGCACCTTCTGCATCGTGCCTTACACGCGCGGCGAGGAGCGCAGCCGCGGCATTCCCGACATCGTGGCCGAGTGCCGCCAGCTTGTGTCGCAGGGCGTGAAGGAAATCACCCTGCTCGGCCAGATTGTGACGAGCTATGGCAGGCGTGGCGGCGACGCCTCGTCGCCGAAAGGTGCTGGCGTCGCAGCTACTCCCTTCGTCCAACTGCTCGACGCGGTCCACGAAATCGAAGGATTGGAACGCATCCGGTTCACCTCGCCGCATCCGAAGGGTTACGGCGACGATTTGATTGAAGCTTACGCGCGATTGCCCAAGCTCGTCGAAAGCGCGCATCTGCCTGTCCAGAGCGGCAGCGACCGCGTCTTGAAATTGATGCACCGCGGCTACACGCGCGCCCGTTACGTTGGCATCATTGAAAAATTGCGCCGCGCCCGGCCGGAAATCGGCATCAGCACCGACATCATCGTCGGTTTTCCCGGCGAGACCGAGGACGACTTCGAGCAGACGCTATCGCTCGCGCGCGAGGTTGAATTCGACCAGGCCTATATTTTCAAATACTCGCAGCGACGCGACACGCCCGCCGCCGACATGCCCGGACAGGTGCCGCAAAAAATCCGCGAGGAACGCAACCAACGGCTGTTGGAAGTCATCAACGAAATCGCCGGACGCAGATTCAAAAAGTTTGTCGGGCGGCAGACGCAGATTCTGGTGGAAGGGCCGAGCAAAAAAAATCCGGCGCGGATGACGGGCCGGACGCGCTGCAACAAGATTGTGGTGTTCGATGGCTCGGAACGTCATCGCGGCCGGCTTCTGGACGTGAAAATCATCCGCGCCGGTTCCTTCACGCTCTACGGCGACCCGGCGATTGTGGAATGAAGATTGAATCTTGCAGTAAGGGATTGATGGCTGTAGTTTTTCACCATGAGCAAAGTTGAAGAAATTGAGCAGGCAGTTGAGCAACTATTGCCAAAAGATTTTTCGAAGCTGGTTGCTTGGATTGATCGGAAGCGACAAAGCCAGGGCATTCGAGACCACAGCGCTTTTCTGAATAGCTACGCTCCAGAGGACGAAGGGCTTTACGATGACGCCGTCGCCCGGTGAAATCTGGCTGGCGGACATTTCTGAAAGCCCGTAGGGCTGCCATCTTTGTAGTTCTATCATTCCAATTGAAACCAAGCTCCGTCAGGAACGGCATATTCCGTGCAGCTTCCCGTTGATGTCGCTCCCTACGGAGCTTTAATTGGTTTGGGGGCGGTGAACTACAAAGATTTCGCGCCTACGGCGCTGGAAATTGCGCTTTTGAAAATCACCCGTGCCGGTTCCTTCACGCTCTACGGCGACCCGGCGATTGTGAATTTGTGATGAGCTTAACTTGTTGTAGCCTTTCTTGATGCTAGACCTTTGTTTCATCCGGTGAGCTTCTTGTATTCACCTTCATAACTCTCCACACGACAAAAAGAGAAGCAAGAGCAACAAGAGTGAGTACTGTCTTGCTGACGAGTAGGGCATGAAATTCGGTACCGGCGCCACTAAAGAATGAAGGGCTGGCCCAATACTCGAAAATTGTAAATCCTGCAATTGCGATGGACAAGCCCGGCCAAATCATTCGCAAGCGATAAAGGATCGTGCCTAGAGCGATAAGTGCTGCTCCAAAGACTGTAAAAATCCAAACATCCCTAAATTCCCTCTGCTTCGCTTCGCGCTCGGATATTTCCGAGTGGAGAGCCTCTTTTTTTTGGTAAAGCTCCTCATTTTCTTGGCGGATGTCCTGCACTTCTTTCCATCCCTTTCCTTTCTCGAGTGCATGAGTCTGCTCGTTTACTTTCCGATATTCATCCACAAGCACCTCGATTTTTTTCTCGGATCGCGCCTGAGTCATTTCGGAGTCGAACTGGTCCAAGATGGAAGACTCCGAGCCCCAGACCAACTGATGAACGTCACGTCCACCTTGGGTAATGAATATGACATTGGCAATTATGAATAATGTAATTTGTAGTGGTTTCATGGTTTTGACTTTGCGCTCGTAAAAACCTTTTGTCCACAGGAATTCCTTTTGAATTTTTCGTGTTCATTTGTGTCCATTCGTGGTTAGCTTTGCACCATGAAATTGTCGTTGTTGTCCATCCTGCTTGGCGCGGGGGTGAGCGTGCCGCAGATTTACGGTTTGACCCGGCCGGCGCAATTCGCCGCCACGGCCCGCAAGTTTCCGCGCAACCTGCCCGTCGGCGTCGTGTTGATGCTGCTCGGCACGGCATGGTTTATCTGGAACGTCAACAACGAGCCGATTGCCGATTTCTCGGCCTACAAACAACCGATGATGGCCGCGTTTGCGGCGGTGGGGATTCTGGCGTGCTTTTTCGTCCAGGATTTTCTGGCCGTGCGCGGCCTGGCGGTTTTGATGCTGCTGCTGGCGAAATTGATGGTGGACACCGGGCGTCCGCATCTGGGCCAGACGCCGTGGGTGTATGTGATTCAAATCTGGGCCTACCTGCTCGTCATCGCGGGCGTCTGGTTCACCATCACGCCGTGGCGGCTGCGCGACCTGGTGAACTTCGCCACGGCGAATGAAACCCGCGTGCGGTTTGGCAGCGCCATCCGGCTGGCGTTTGCGGTGTTCGTGATGCTCCTTGGTTTGACCGCGTTTCGCGCGATGTGAAACGCGAAAAGTTGACGCGGTCCATTGAATCCAGCCTGCCGCCTGCCCGCTCCCCAAAAAGCTTTTCAGGCTTGGAGTTGACGAACACGGCTTTGTGGTTGACCTTTTTGGCACAACTTTTGCGTGCTTGATGGATAAATTCTTACAATTCGACCGAACCATGAGCAACAATTCATCCACCAAGCCGGGGAGAAACAAAATTACCGGGAAACGGGTCGTGAACCATCGGCGATTCGCCGACAACCCGGCGGTCAAATTGCTCAATTCAAAGAGTCCAAAAGCCGACCTTGAAGCTTTTTTCCATTCGCCATCCTGTCACGCTCTCAAGCTGCAAATCTGCGACATCGGCTGGCGTTTGTGGCAGCGCGCCTACGCGGATGGCAACGGCGGCAATATCGCCATCCGGGTCGGCGAGGACCTCGCGCTTTGCACGCCCACGCTGGTCAGCAAGGGCTTCATGAAACCGGAGGACATGTGCCTGGTGGATTTCGCGGGCAACCAACTGCTGGGCGCAAAAAAACGCACGAGTGAAATTCTCATGCACCTGCAAATCATGCAGCGCCAGCCGCGGGCCGTGGCCACGGTGCATTGTCATCCGCCGTATGCGACGGGCTTCGCGGTGGCGGGGATATTGCCGCCCCCGGGCATGTTGCCGGAGTACGAACTTTCCACGTCGGTGGCCCTCGCGCCGTATCGCACGCCCGGCACGCCGGAAATGGGCCGGCTCGTCGCCGATTTGGCGGACAACCACAACGTCGTGCTCATGGCCAATCACGGCGTCGTTGCGTGGAGCCACAACAACGTCGAGGACGCGTGCTTCAAGATTGAAATTCTCGAAACCTATTGCCGCACCGTTCTCGTCGCCTCGCAACTGGTTCCAAGGCCGAACACTTTTTCGCGCGCGCAGTTGCAGGACCTGCTCAAGATCAAGCAAAGCCTCGGCAACCCCGACCCGCGCTTTGGCCTTGCGGAATTTGATCTCCCCGGCAAAAACCAATGGCGCCAGGTATCGCTGGCGGCTCGCCGTCCAGCGATGAGGCAGGCGGGAAAAGACCCCAAAGCCCGGGCCGTCATCCAGGCCATCAGGCAACAAATCCTGAACACGCTGAAGGATTGAAGAGAGATGTAACGTTGGCGCTGTGCGCCAACTTTCCGGCCACAGGCCGGACACTACAACTTCACCGAATCCAACCGGAGTTTGGGCCAGCATGACCAGCAGAAAAGCCGTAGCGCCGCTCGCGGGCAGCGCCATGCCCACGCCAAAGATGGTTGTGACGCACCGTAATCGTGGACAGGCTGGCGCGGGCATTGTAAGGTTCGCGCAATTATGGCGATGGCGGACATCAGACGGGAATACTCGCTTGGCGGTCTGAATCGAGCGGATCTGAATGCGAATCCGCTGGCGCAGTTCGATGACTGGTTCGCCCAGGCCTCGGCTGGCAGCCGCTGGCGCAAAATCGGAATTGCGCTCTACAAACTCTGGCACGCCCTGTTCGGCCACACGCCGGTGGACGTTAACGCGATGGTGCTGGCGACGGTGGACAAGGATGGCAGGCCCTCGACCCGCACGGTGCTGCTCAAGAGCGTGGACGAACGCGGCTTCATTTTTTTTACAAATTACGACAGCCGCAAGGGGCTTGAACTGGCGGAAAATCCCAGCGCGGCGCTGACGTTTTACTGGACGGATTTGGAGCGGCAGGTCTGCGTGGCGGGCGCGGTCACGAAATTGCCGCAGGCGGAGTCAGAATCGTATTTCAAAAGCCGTCCGCGCGGCAGCCGGCTGGCGGCGTGGGCATCGAACCAGCGCGACGTCGTCGCCGACCGCGCGGCGCTGGAAAAACGGTGGGGCGAAATGGCGTCGAAGTTTTCGGGAGACGTGCCATTGCCGCCGGATTGGGGCGGCTACGTGTTGAAGCCGGAGCGCATCGAATTCTGGCAGGGGCGGCCAAACCGGTTGCACGACCGGTTTTGCTACACGCGCCAGCCGGGCAATTCGTGGAGGCTGGAGCGGCTCGCGCCATGAACTGTTATTGGAATAGCCACCAAAAGGCGCAAAAACACTGCATTCCAAAATTTTAATCCGTCACCCGCCTAGTGAATGATTCTGGCTTCACCGTGTTTCCAATCCTTCACTTTTGTGCCTTATGCGCCTTTTTGCGGCTGTTTTGAATGTGAAATTCAGGTTTATTTCGCCGGTTCGTCCGCGCCCGCGGCCTCTTCCTTGTCCTCGCCGATGACCGGGGCGATGGCTTGAAGTTTGTCGCCGGATTCCAATTCAATCAGCTTCACGCCCTGCGTGTTGCGGCCGGCTTCGCGGATGTCCTTCACAAACGTCCGCACCATCTGGCCCTTGACGGTGATGAGCATGATTTCGTCCGCATCACGCACGGTCAACGCGCCGACCACGTTGCCGGTCTTCTCCGTGGTCTTCATCGTGATGATGCCCTTGCCGCCGCGGGATTGAGCGCGGTATTCCTCGAAGTCCGTCCGTTTGCCGATGCCGTTTTCGCCGGCGACCAGCAGCTTGGCGTCCGGCACAACGATGGCCAGGGCGACAACCTCATCGCCCTTCGACAATTTGATGCCGCGCACGCCGCCGGCGGGACGACCCATCGGGCGCGCGTCCTCTTCATTGAAGCGGACGCTCATGCCGTCGCGGGTAATGAGCACAACTTCGTTCCGGCCGGTGGTGAGTTTCACGTCAATCAGCGTGTCGCCCGGCTCGATGCCGATGGCGATGATGCCGCCTTTGCGGACATTGGCAAAATCTTTGAGCTCGGTCTTCTTGACCGTGCCCTGTTTGGTGGCGAAAAGCACAAAGCCAGGTTGCTCCCATGTCACGTCTTCCTTGTTCGTGTTGGTCTTGGAAAGAACCCGAATCAGCGCGGCAATGGTTTCGCCCGCCTTCAATTCGAGCAAATTGGCGATGCTCCGGCCCTTGGCGGCCCGGCCCATGTCGGGAATTTCATGCACCCGCTCGACATAGACGCGGCCGGTGTTCGTGAAGAACATCAGGTAATCATGCGTGCTGGCGGTGAACAGATGCTCGATGAAATCCTTGTCCTCGTCGGTCGCGCCTTCCCGGGTCGTCATGCCGATGACGCCCTTGCCGCCGCGACGTTGGGCGCGATAGGAACTGACGTTCGTGCGTTTAATGAGCCCGTTGTGCGTGAGCGTGATGATGACGCCTTCGTTGGCGATGAGGTCTTCGATGTTGATTTCGCCTTCATCGGGCATGAGGTCGGTCAGGCGTGGCGCGGCGTATTTTTCCTTGATGGCCTTCAACTCGGTCTTGATGATGGCCATCACCCGCGCTTCCTTGGCCAGGATGTCCATCAAATCCTTGATGCGCGCGAGCAGTTCCTTGTATTCGCTTTCGACCTTGTCAATTTCCAGCCCGGTCAGTTGATACAACCGCAATTCGAGGATTGCGTCCACCTGCCGCTCCGTCAGCGCATAACGGCCCTTGGTCAGGCGCGCTTCGTTGCGGATCAAAATACCCCAACGCTCGACCTGTTTCTGCGTCCATTCGAACGCGAGCAGCTTGATGCGGGCTTCGTCGCGGTTTTTGCTGCCGCGGATGATGCGGATGAATTCGTCGAGGTTCGCCAGCGCGCAAAGGTAGCCTTCCAGGATTTCCGCGCGTTCCTCGGCCTTCTTCAATTGGAACCGCGTGCGGCGCAAAATGACTTCGCGGCGGTGCTCGATGTAACAACTGATGAGGTCCTTCAGCCCCAGGGTTTTGGGCCGGCCATGATCTATCGCCAGCATGTTGACGGCAAAGCTGCTCTCCAGCGCCGTCTGCTTGTAAAGATTATTGATGACGACCTTGGGAATCGCGTCGCGCTTGAGTTCAACGACGACGCGGGTGTTTTCGTCCGATTCGTCGCGAATGGCCGTGATGTCCGTGAAGCCCGTCGTCTTTTCGTTCACCAGTTCGGCGACGCGCTCGACGAGCACTGCGCGGTTGACGTTGTAGGGGATTTCCGTGATGACGATTTGCTCGCGCCCGCCCTTGAGCTGTTCGATGCCGACCTTGCCGCGGACCTTGATGCTGCCGCGGCCGCTCGTGAAATATTCCTTGATGACTTCCAGCCCGCACACCGTGCAGCCGGTCGGGAAGTCGGGGCCTTTGACGAATTTCATCAGGCCCTTGACCGTGATGTTCGGGTCGTCAATCTGCGCGCAGATGCCGTCAATGATTTCACCGAGATTGTGCGGCGGGATGTTGGTGGCCATGCCGACGGCGATGCCCGTGCCGCCGTTGACGAGCAGATTGGGAAACGCGGCGGGGAAAACGGTGGGTTCGGTGCGGGTTTCGTCGTAGTTGGGGACAAAATCCACCGTGTCCTGGTCCATGTCCTCCATCAGCGCGGCGCCGAGGTGCGTCATGCGCGCCTCGGTGTAACGCATGGCGGCGGGCGGGTCGCCTTCAACGGATCCGAAATTGCCCTGGCCGTCCACGAGCCGTTCGCGCATGGCCCACGGCTGCGCCATGTGCACGAGCGTCGGGTAAATCACCGCTTCGCCGTGCGGATGGTAATTGCCGCTTGTGTCGCCGCAAATTTTGGCGCACTTGCGGTGCTGGCGGTTCGGAAACAGCGAAAGATCGTGCATCGCCAGCAGGATGCGGCGCTGCGAGGGCTTGAGACCGTCGCGCGCATCGGGCAGGGCGCGCGAGATGATCACGGACATCGAGTAATCAAGGAATGAGTTCTTGATTTCCTCGGCCACGTTGACCTTGGCGATTTTTTCACCCGAAGCGAACAACGGCGTGTTGCTCACTGGCAAATCATTCGATGGTTTGGATTCAGCCATAAAAATTCCCGCAAACGAAAATTAAATATCCAGGTTCCGCACGTTGAGCGCGTTGTCCTCGATGAACTGGCGGCGCGGTTCGACTTCCTCGCCCATGAGCCTGGTGAACATTTCCTCGGCCTCGACGGCGTCGGTGAGATCAACCCGCAGCAGCTTGCGCTTGGCCGGGTCCATCGTCGTATCGAAAAGCTCCCGCGCATTCATTTCGCCGAGGCCCTTGAACCGCTTGATGGACAGGCCGCGGCGGCCGACTTCCTTCACCCCCGCCAGAATCTCCGGAATGGAGAACAGCGGTTTGACGGTCTCCCGGTCGCCTTCGCCCTCGCGAATTTCAAACAACGGCTCATCCTGCCCGGCGTAGTGTTCGACGCTGAAACCCTTCTTGTCGAGCTTCGACAGCAATTCAACGATGGCCTTGCTTTCATGCAACTCGATATGGCGTGCGCGCCGGGTCGAACCGTTTTTCTTCTCGAAGGTGGTGGTGTCGCCTTCTTCCTCGCTGCCGAACAATTTCAAATCGGCATTTTTCGCGCCGAACTGCGCCAGTTCCTCCTCGGTGTGAAAATAATGGACCGTTTCGTCGTTTCCCTCGCGCACTTTGACCAGATGCCTCGGCAGGTCGCCGGTCTTTTTCTGGCGATGCTCGACGTATTCGGCGAAATCACCGCCGTGGCGTTTCAAAGCATTGGCGTATTTGTCCAGCGATTCGAGCAGTTCCAGGATTTCCGCGAGCTGTTTCTGCGAAAGCTCCTTTTTGTCGGAAAGGTTCCTCAAACGCACCTCCTCCGTGCCGAGTTCGATTAAAATCTTGTTCAGTTTCGCGTCGTCTTCGACGTAGTCAACGCGTTTCTTGCGCGCGATTTGGTAAAGTGGCGGCTGGGCGATATAGACAAATCCGTTTTTGATCAGTGTCGGCATCTGCCGGTAGAAAAACGTCAACAACAACGTCCGGATGTGCGAGCCGTCCACGTCGGCGTCGGTCATGATGATGACCTTGTGGTAGCGGAGTTTTTCGAGGTTGAACGCGCCCTCGCCTTCGCCATCGCCGATGCCCGTTCCGACCGCGGTGATCATCGTGCGGATTTCGTTGTTCTGCAGCACCTTGTCCAGCCGCGCCTTCTCGACGTTGATGAGTTTGCCACGAATCGGCAGGATGGCCTGAAACTTCCGGTCGCGGCCCTGTTTGGCCGAGCCGCCGGCGGAGTCACCCTCCACAATGAACAATTCGGTGTTGGCCGGGTCGCGGTCGGAACAATCAGCCAGCTTGCCGGGCAGTCCGCCGCCGGTAAGCGCGCCTTTGCGGACCGTCTCGCGCGCCTTGCGGGCGGCCTCGCGCGCCCGGGCGGCGAGCAAACCTTTTTCAATGATTTTCTTGGCGACGCCGGGATTCGCGTCGAAATGCGTCATCAGCCCGTCATAAATGATGGACGAAACGATGCCGTCAATTTCCGTGTTCACCAGCTTCACCTTCGTCTGCGACTCGAAGCGCGGATTCGGCAGCTTCACACTGAGCACGCACACCAGGCCTTCGCGGACGTCGTCGCCGGAAATCGTCGGGTCCTTTTCCTTCAGCAGATTGTTTTGCTTGGCGTATTGATTGATGGCGCGGGTCAGCGCGGAACGAAAGCCGGTGAGATGGGTGCCGCCATCCGTGTTCGCGATGGAATTGGCAAAACAGAGAATCTGGTCGCTGTAGCTGTCGGTGTATTGCAGCACGCAATCCACAAACACGTCTTCGTCCTTGCCGTCAATCTTGCTCTGGCGTTTGCCCGAAATCGTGACGGGCTTGGGATGCAGCGGCTGTTTGCTCCGGCCAAGCTGGCGGACAAACTGCTCGATGCCGTCGCGGTAAAAAAACGTCTCGGTCTTCTCGTCGCGCTCGTCCTTGAGCACGATTTCAATGCCCGGATTCAAAAACGCGAGTTCGCGCAGGCGGTTGGCCAGAATGTCGAACTTGAACTCGGTCGTGATGGTGAAAATCGTCGGGTCGGGTTTGAAGGTGATCAACGTCCCGGTTTTTTTGGATTTGCCGATGACCTCGAGCTTCTGGGTCGTCTTCCCGCGCTCGAATTCCATCGAATAAACTTTTTCGTCGCGTGAGACCTCGACTCTGAACCAGTCGGAAAGCGCGTTGACGCATTTCGCGCCGACGCCGTGCAGGCCGCCGGAATATTTGTAGGCGCCCTGGCCGAATTTTCCGCCCGCGTGCAGGTTCGTCAGCACCAGTTCGACGGCGGGCATCTTCCACTTCGGGTGCATGTCTACCGGAATGCCGCGTCCGTCATCGCGGATCGAAACCGAGCCGTCCACGTGAATCGTCACCTCGATTTTGTTGCAAAAACCCGCCAGATGTTCGTCAATCGAGTTGTCGAGCACCTCGAACACGCTGTGATGCAGGCCGCGTTCGTCCGGGTCGCCGATATACATGCCGGGCCGCTTGCGGACGGCCTCCAGACCCTCCAGTTTATCTATCTTGGAAGCATCGTATTTCTCTGCCGAACTGGTGGCTACCGCTTGATTTTTTGCCTCAGCCGGCTCATTTTTTTTCGACATAAATTCTTCAAAAAGCCCGCCTTCGGGCTGCCAATTTCAGGTGCAAATATTATAAGAAAAATGGCGTTTTGGCACAATGATAAATTCAGGATTTTTTGACCAAAAAACACCATTAGTTGGGCGGTAGTTTGATGGCTGACCGGATATGTTGTGGCCAGTAAAAATCCGCTGAAACCATGATTTTCCTGACCCTCCATGCTCGGGAAGAAACCGGACCGACCGGAATTTTTCATGGGTTTGCCGGTCCAAAACTTGCCACTTTCCACTTGCTCCGCCGCGTTTTACTCTCCCCGGGTGAATCTCCGCCGCGACCAGCTCTTCGCGCCGCTGAAACAATACTTCGGCTTTGCCTCGTTCCGCCCGTTGCAGGAGGAAATCATCCGCGATTCGCTCGCCGGCAAAGACGTGTTCGCCGTGCTGCCCACGGGCGGCGGCAAATCACTCTGCTTCCAACTCCCCGCCCTCGTCCGGCCCGGCCTCACGGTGGTCGTCTCGCCGCTCATCGCCCTGATGAAAGACCAGGTGGACGCGCTGCAGGCCGCCGGAGTCGCGGCGACCTTCTTGAATTCCTCGCTCGGCGCGGGCGAATCGCGTCCGCGCTTGCGCGGGTTGCACAACCGCGAATTCCGCCTGCTCTACGTCGCGCCGGAACGGTTGATGTTGTCCGGTTTTCTAGATGATTTGAAGAAATGGAACGTCAATCTGTTCGCGATTGACGAGGCGCATTGCATCAGCGAGTGGGGGCACGATTTTCGGCCGGAATACCGGCAGATTTCCGCGCTGCGCGGCCTGTTCCCCGGCGTGCCGATGATGGCGCTCACCGCCACGGCCACCGGCCGCGTGCGCGAGGACATTGTCAAACAACTGCACCTCCGCTCGCCGGCGTGCTACGTCGCCAGTTTCAACCGCCCGAACCTGACCTACCGCGTCGCAGCCAAGTCCGGTGCTTACGAGCAGATTCTGACTTACGTCCACGCGCGGCCCGGCGAGAGCGGCATCATTTACGTCCAGGCGCGCAAGACGGCGGAGAGCATGGCGGCCAAGCTTTCCGCCGACGGCGTGAAGGCGCTGCCCTATCACGCGGGCCTGGCGGGCGGCGAACGTTCGCGCAACCAGGAGGCGTTTCTCCGCGACGAGGCGCGCGTGGTGTGCGCGACCATCGCGTTCGGCATGGGCATCAACAAGCCGAACGTGCGCTTCGTGATTCATTACGATTTGCCAAAGAACATCGAGGGTTACTATCAGGAAACCGGCCGCGCGGGCCGCGACGGTCTGCCCGGCGAATGTCTGTTGCTGTTCAGTCCCGGCGACCGCGTGAAACAGATGCGGTTCATTGACGAAAAGCCCGATGCGAAGGAACGCGACATCGCCCGCGCGCAATTGGAACAGATGATTCATTACGCCGAGGTCGCGTCCTGCCGGCGGGAGTTTTTGCTCGGTTATTTCGGGGAAAAGTTTGGAGCGCCGGCCTCCGGCCCGGCGCGTTCCGTTGGAGTTCAGGCTTCAGCCTGCACCCCGGACAAGCTAAAGCTTGAACTCCAACACGCCGGGCCGGAGGCCGGCGCTCCGGTCAATTGCGGCGGCTGCGACAACTGCCTTGCGCCGCGGCAGACCTGGGACGGCACCCTCGCCGCGCAGAAATTCCTCTCGTGCGTTTATCGCATCCGCGAGAAAAGCGGATTTGGCGTCGGCCTCCAGCACGTCGTCGAGGTGCTGCGCGGCGCGGACACGGAAAAGGTCCGCAAGTTCGGCCACCAATCGCTTTCGACCTACAACATCGGCGGCGAGCACACGCGCGCCGAGTGGGGCGCCATCGGCCGTGAACTGGTGCGGCGCGGTCTGCTGTTTCAAAACGCGGAGAGGTTCAACATCATCGAACTCACGGACCCGGGCCGCGCGGCGCTTAAATCGCGGCAAAAGGTCACGCTCACGCGGCCCGTGGCGCCGACCGAACCGGAAAAACATCGCATCGGCGAAATCGCCTGCGACGAGGCGCTGTTCGGGAAGCTGCGCGGGTTGCGCAAACAACTGGCCGACGAGCGCGGCGTGCCACCCTACATTGTTTTTTCGGATGTGTCGTTGCGGCAGATGGCACGGTTTTATCCGGCAAGCGACAGGGAATTTTCGCGCATCAGCGGCGTGGGCGACCGGAAGTTGCGCGAGTTTGGCGAAGTGTTTCTGCGCGAGATTGCGGCGCATTTGCAGTCGAACCCGCGCCAGATGTTCGCGGACGACTCATTCGACAGTGGCGCCGGCGTCTCGCCGGTTCGAACGGGCAGGATGCCCGTGCCACAACGTTCGCGGCTCACGGACACGGTGCGCGAGACGCTGCATTTTTTCCGGCAGGGCAAAACGGTTTCGGAAATCGCGCGTCTGCGCGGGGTGAAGGACGGGACGATTTACAGCCATCTCGAAGCCGCCATGCTCGCGGGCGAGGCGATTGACGTGAAGTCGCTGCTCACCGCCGAGGCGCAGCGCGACATCGCGGCCGCGTTTGCCAGCCACGGCCTCGGAAATCTGGGCGGGACGGTGGCATCGCTCAACGGGCGTTACGATTACGGCCAGTGCCGGATGGTCCGGGCGGCGATGCAGCAACAGGAACGCCGCGTTTAGGCGGCAGATTTCCGGGACGTTGCTGCCGCGCGAACGCGGCGTTCCTTGGAGCAAATCCAACTCGCTTTTTGCGGACGCGAACGGTAGTTTCACCGGATGTCTTTGACTGAAAATCCGACCGGCCATCCTGACAAATTTGTCCGCCGCCACATCGGGCCGGGCGAAACCGATGCGGCCGAAATGCTCGCGCAAATCGGTTTCAAAAGCCTCAACGAGCTGGTTGACGCGGCGGTTCCCAAAAATATCCGCCTCAACAAAAAACTGAATCTTCCCGCCGCGCACGGTGAATTTGACGCGCTCGCGGAACTGAAAAAAATCGCCGGCGAAAATAAAATTTTCCGGTCGTTCATCGGCCAGGGTTATCATGACACGATCACACCGCCGGTCATCCAGCGCAACGTCCTGGAACATCCCGGCTGGTACACCCAATACACGCCGTATCAGGCCGAGATTTCGCAGGGCCGGCTCGAAGCGCTGCTGAATTTCCAGACCGTGGTCACCGATCTCACCGCGCTCGACATCGCCAACGCCTCGCTCCTCGACGAAGCCACCGCCTGCGCCGAAGCGATGATGATGAGTCATCGGCTCAAGGGCGATGAAACCCGGAACACATTTTTTGTTTCGGAGACCTGCCATCCGCAAAACATCGCAGTCGTCCGGACGCGCGCCCAAGCCCTCGGAATTGAAGTCGTCGTGGGCCGCCATGAGGCGTTCGCGTTCACCGGCAAAGTTTTCGGCGCGCTCGTGCAGTATCCTGACACATTCGGCGCAATCCACGATTACACCGGATTGATCGAACAGGCGCACGCGGCGGGCGCGCTAGTCACCGCGGCCACCGATTTGCTCGCACTCACGCTCATCAAGCCGCCGGGTGAATTCGGCGCGGATATCGCCGTTGGCAGCGCGCAGCACTTTGGCGTGCCGCTGGGCTATGGTGGACCGCACGCGGCATTTTTCGCCACGCGCGATGAATTCAAGCGCCAGATGCCGGGCCGCATCGTCGGCGTCTCCAAAGATGCGCGTGGCAAACCCGCATTGCGGCTCGCGCTCGGCACGCGCGAACAGCACATCCGCCGTGAAAAGGCCACGAGCAACATCTGCACCGCACAGGCATTGCTGGCGAACATGGCTTCGATGTATGCCGTTTATCACGGCCCGGGAGGTTTGAAAAAAATCGCGCAGTGCATTAACGCGCTGACCGAAATTCTTGCCGCCGGTCTGGAGAAACTTGGCGTCGCCATTTCATCCGAATCTCGTTTTGACACATTGAGAATTAATCTCGGTGACAAACGCGCCGCCGATATTTTGAAAATTGCCGAAGCACACCGGATTAACTTCCGGCCGATTGACGACCACACACTCGGCATCTCGCTCGATGAAACCACGGACGAATCCGACGTGGCTGAAATCTGGCAAATCTTCAACGGCGACAAGGTTCCGGCTTTCACGGTGGACGACGTTGCCGGAAGCGCTTTACGCTTCACGCTTCACGCTTCACGAACCACGCCCTTTCTCACGCACAAGGTTTTCAATTCGTATCACAGCGAAACCGAAATGTTGCGTTACCTTAAGCGGCTCGAATCACGCGACCTGTCGCTCACCGCTTCCATGATCCCGCTCGGTTCCTGCACCATGAAACTGAATGCCGCGGCGGAAATGTTTCCCATTTCCTGGCCGGAGTTCGCGAAAATCCATCCATTCGCGCCGTTGAAACAAACGCGCGGCTACCAGACGCTCTTTCAGCAACTCGAAGACTGGCTCGCGGAAATCACCAGCTTCGCGGGCATTTCGTTGCAGCCGAACGCCGGTGCCCAGGGCGAATACACCGGCCTGCTCGTCATCCGCGCCTGGCACGAAAGCCGGGGGGAAGCACACCGCAATATCTGTCTCATCCCCACTTCCGCGCACGGAACCAATCCCGCCAGCGCCGTCATGGCCGGACTGAAAGTCGTCGCCGTCGCGTGTGACCAGGACGGCAACATTGACGTGGCCGACCTGCGCGCCAAAGCCGGGACGCACAAGCAAAACCTTGCGTGCCTGATGGTTACGTATCCGTCCACGCACGGTGTGTTTGAGGAAACCATCAGGGAAATCTGCGAAATCGTTCACGCCAACGGCGGAGAGGTCTACATGGACGGCGCGAACCTGAACGCGCAAGTCGGTCTCTGCCGGCCGGCGGACATCGGCGCGGACGTCGGCCATTTGAATTTGCACAAGACATTTTGCATCCCGCACGGCGGCGGCGGTCCGGGCGTCGGACCGATTGGCGTGGCGGAACATCTCGTTGAATTTTTGCCCGGGCACCCGGTCGTGAATCTTGGCGGCGAAAACCCGATTGGCGCCGTGGCCGCCGCGCCGTGGGGCAGCGCGGGCATTCTGCCGATTTCCTGGATGTATATCGCCATGATGGGCGCGGACGGCCTGACCGAGGCGACGCAGTTCGCCATCCTCAACGCGAACTACATCGCCAAGCGGCTGGAAAATTATTTCCCGACGCTTTATCGCAGCAACGGCCTCGTCGCGCACGAGTGCATCCTCGACCTGCGCGCGTTCAAGAGCGTCACCGTTGAAGACGTGGCGAAGCGGCTGATGGATTACGGTTTTCACGCGCCGACGATTTCCTGGCCCGTTCCCGGCACGATGATGGTCGAGCCGACCGAGAGCGAATCCAAGGCCGAACTGGACCGTTTCTGCGACGCGATGATTGCCATTCACGGCGAAATCAGCGCGATCGAATCCGGCGCGGCGGACGCGAATAACAATTTGCTTAAAAACGCGCCGCACACGGCGGACATGATTGCTGCGGATAATTGGAATCACCCTTACCTGCGCGCGCAGGCGGCATTTCCGGTGGCTGGCCTGCGCGACTACAAATTCTGGCCTGCCGTCGGCCGCGTGGACAACGTCTTTGGCGACCGCAACCCCGTCTGCACCTGCGCGGGGATGGAGAATTATCAGAGTTGAACCGCTTGGGAGGACAAAGCGGCTAAAAGAAAGCCAAGAAACGGTTGGAGCGCCGGTACAGAGGGTGTAACGTCAGAATGCGGACGAAAAAATCAAGTCCTGAACATGAAAATCACGGAAATTTTGGTGGCGGAACACGTGGTGTTCCACAATTTGTTCGATCACGTTGAGAAAACCCTGCCGCGGCTCAAGACGCTGGCGGAGGTCAAATCACTGGCGACCACGGTGGACGCGCTCATGCGCCCCCACGCCTGCACCGAGGACGACCTGCTCATGGGCCCGCTGGAGCACTGCCTGGAACAGCTCGGTCAGAGCGAGACCTTTCACGAGGAGCACGAGGAGATTGACGCCCAACTGGCCGAGGTGCAAAAGGCGCGGGGGCCGAAACAAGCGCGCGACCTGCTGCTCCGGGCCGTGCTGCGCTCGCGCGAACATTTCGACAAGGAAGAGCGCCTGGTGTTCCCGCTGGCGGAACGGGTGTTGAAGGCGAAGACCTTGACCGACCTGGGCAAACAGTGGATGAAGCGGCGCGAGGCGAAGTTGAAGTAAACGTGAACTTGGAACGCCGGCCTCCGGCCCGGCGAGTTGGTGATTCCTCATTGCACCGGATCAGAATTTAGCGCTCCAATCACCGGAAAAATTTGAGCGCCGCATTCACACCGGCCACCAGCGCGCTGACGCGGGTTGGCAGCGGAAAATCCGACGGTGCTTCGAGGGTATAGCCGAGCCGAGCCTTGTGCATGATGAGATAAAACGCCTCGGCCCACTGCGGCCGCGTGCGCGGGTCGAGATTCGGGCGGATGATGCCATTTTTCGCCGGGCGGTCTTCGATCATTTCCGACGGGTCAATCGGACAAACTTTTTGGATGGCGGCGATGATTTTTTCCGCGAGGGCAGGGCGCTGGTCGGGATTTTGCTCGTAAAGGTAAAAGCCGCGTGATTCCCAGTCCTCGTGCAGGCAGAGATACAAATCAAATCGCGGCTGCCGCTCCAGCCACGCGATGTGCGCGCGAACCTCGGCGGCTTTCGGATGGCGATAATCGCGATTGAGATCGAAGCCGTCGGCGTTCTCGCGCCGGTTCAAAACGAAGCCCATTGGATTCAGGCAGGGACAGAACCACAGCTCCGCGTTTGCCGGCCATTTGTTTTCCTGAAGCAATCGCAGTCCGGCGAGCGGACCGGCCGGCTCGTCACCGTGGATGCCCGTGGAGAGGTAGATCCGCCTTCGCTTCGCTTCGTCGCGACAAGTGCGATGAAGAGCGAACAGCTTGAACTCACCGGCTTCGTGAAAAGTTTCGGAAGTCCAGCCATGCTGTTGTGCGGCAATTTCGACCTCGCGCAGCACGGCGCGGATGTCAATCGTCTCGCCGTGGTAACCGCCGTGATTTTTGCCGAGCCTTTCCATGATTTACGATTTACGATATACGAATTACGAGTCAAACACGAAAACCGCGTCAATCGTAAATCGTAAATCGCAAATTCTTCCAACTACCGAGAAGTTGCACAAGTTGCTTCGAACTCCTGTCCGCATTCACACGTTTCTTGATCAGAGAACCCGTGGCGGTCCCAGCTCGGATCGAGGCCGAGGTCTTTGAGCATCTGCAAATCCTTTTCGACGGGCTGGTTGAGCGTGGTGAGATAATTGCCGACCATCAGCGCGCTCGCGCCGGCCATGAAAATCATGCTTTGGGCGTCGCGCAGGTTCACCGTGCGTCCGCCGGCAATCATGATTTCCTGGCGCGGCAAAATGAAACGGAAGCACGCGATGGTCTTCAGGATTTCCATGACCGAGAGCGGCTCGTTTTTTTCAAACGGCGTGCCGGGAATCGGATTGAGGATGTTGACGGGCACGACGTTCGCGCCGATGGCCTTCAATTCAAACGCAAGGTCGCAGCGGTCGGCGCGCGTCTCGCCCATGCCGATGATGCCGCCGGAACAAATCTTGATGCCGGCCTTTTTTAGATGGCCGATAGTTTCGAGGCGGTCGTCGTAGGTATGCGTGGTGCAGGTCTGCGGAAAAAAGCGGCGTGAGCTTTCGAGGTTGTGGCCGTAACATTCGAGTCCGGCTTCCTTCAGGCGGTTCGCGACCTCCTGTTTCCTGATGATGCCGAGCGAGGCGTCGGGCCGCGTCCTGCCGCCGGCTTTCAATTCGCGGATGCGGTCGCAGACTTCGTCGAGCAGCGGGCCTTCGTTCAGCCCCTTCCACGCGGCGACGAGGCCGACGGCGGTGACACCGTTTTTGTTCGCTTCATCGGCGGCTTCGGCCACGGGTTTGGGGTCCACGAAGCCGTATTTGGGCGAGCCGGTCTGGTAAAACGACGATTGCGCGCAGAAGCTGCAATTTTCCGAGCACGCGCCGGCCTTGGCATTGACAATGGAGCAGAGATGGATCTTGTTGCCCTTGAATTTCTCGCGGAGGCGGTTCGCCCACGACAACAGATCAAAAATGTCCGCGGAATCTTCGAGCTGGAACAGCCAGAGCGCCTCGTCGCGGGAGATGGTCCCACCGCTCAAAACGCGTTCGCCGAGTTCGGAGATCCGGACATGATTTTTTGCGTCAACCAATTTGGCTGTCATGGTTGACAGCTTAGTGGTGTGGAAAATTTCCGCAAGCGCGATTGCCAAAGAGTCGTCAGATTTGCTATCTGTGCCGGCGTGAGCCCACCTCAAAACGCGACCGTCTCAACCGGGAAAATCTGGCTGCGGCCTTCAATCATTGCGCTGGTGTTGGCAAACATGATGCCGTTGTTCGGCGTGGCGTTCTTGCACTGGACAGTTTTCCCGCTGATGCTGCTGTTCTGGACGGAGAACGTGATTTTCGGTTTGTTCAATGTCCTGAAAATGCTGGTCGTCGCGGTGCAGGGCAAGGAGGTCAGCGTATGGACGGGGCTTGATTGGATCCTGCGTTTTTGTTTGCTCTGGGGAGGGTTCACGTTCGTGCATGGCGTATTCGTTATGGCCATGTTTGGCGGCGGACATATTCTGGCCAAAGCAGGATTTCCCACTCCGGGCGTTTTCTGGTCAGCCATCATCGAATATCATCTGCAATGGGTGATTCTCGGTCTGGTGGTGAGTCACGCGGTTTCTTTTGCGCATGATTTTCTCTGGAAAGGCGTTTTTCGAGAAGCTGACATTATGGATTTCATGATCGGGCCTTTCATCCGCATGGTGGTCATGCACATTTTCGTCTTCGCGGGCGGCATTGCGGTGAGGATCCTCGGCTCGCCTGTAATCGGCGTGGTGGTTTTGGTTTTATTCAAAACCGGATTGGATTTGTTCAAGACGGTATGGGAGCTGGCGGCGAATCTGCGTGACCGAAGAGAACGAACAAAATTCGCAGCGCATGATGCCAGAGAAAGGAACTTCTAAGCGTCACTAAACCACGCCCGCCCGATTCGGAAGGCCGCGAATGATTTGTTGCGTCAACCCGTTTCACCGTCATGGTTGACAGCATAACACTACGGGCGTTTGATGCAAGACCGGACTGGGGTTTCGTTCTGAATCGGATGCGGGGGCGTCAAGGCTCAATCACCTTGCCGAGGATGTTTTGACGCGGGACGGCTCCGAAGGTGCGGCTGTCCATGCTGTTGTTGCGATTATCGCCCATGACAAAGAACTCATCTTTGCCGATGCAAATGAATTCGTCTTCACTCTTTTCGTAAGCGTAGGTTGGGGTCTTGGCCGGGAGATAAGGTTCACGCAGCAATTGGCCATCAACAAAGACTTTGCCGTTTTTGAGGTAAATGGATTGTCCGGGCATGGCGATGATGCGTTTGACCACCGGTGTATTGTCCTGCGGATCTTTGAGTGCCACGATGTCGTCCTGCTTGGGTTCACCCGCAAGGTAGGCAAACCGGTTCAACCAATAACATCCCGAGTTTGCCAATGTAGGATACATGCTTGCACCCTCCACGCGAATGGGTTGGAAGGCAAAATGACTGATCACCAAGTAACTTAGGGTTCCCGCCACCGTCAAAATCACCACCGCCCAGCATTGTTGGAAAAACCACGACCACGACTTCCACAAGCGGCAATCTTTGAAAAAATCGGAAACGGAACTCGCACACGTTTTGGAGGGCACTAAAGTCGCCATAACTCGTCTCTACAGCCATTTAACGGACACTTGCTTCTTACTGCCTATATTTTAGACAGTTATGTCCAATTTAGCAACAAAATAATGGCGGATTCTGCGGTGTAAACAGAAGTTACTTATTAACAGGGACTTGGGATGGAAATGCGGCGTCCAAATAAGTGGCGAGCGAGGCGATTTGAACGTCTGTGAGCGGACCGCCTTCGCTGGTGGCAAACGCGGGCATGAGCGAACCAGGTTTGCCGTGGGCGATCCACGTGCGCCAGAAATCAACGTTGGTTGTCGTTTTGAGATTGTGCAAATCCGGGACTATGGTGGCGCGTTGTTCGGCCTCGTGACAGATGGCACAAACCGAATCAAAAAGTGGCTGGCCGTATTTGCCCTGGGTGTTTTTTACGTGACACTGGGCGCAATCGCCGTGAAAAACCGCCTGCCGGTCAATTTTCGCCGCCGCGATGTCGCGGGCGCGTTCTTCGTCGGTCATTTTGGGCATCACTGGCGGCAGAATGTTGATGCGCAGCATGAGGGTTTTGCTTCCCTTGTCCGTGGACACGTTGACAGTCTTGTAAAGCGTGCCGCTCCTTCCCTGTAGATTCACGGTGAGGGGGATTTGGCCGCTGGCGCCGGGCGCAATCGTCCACGGCAGCGGCGGCAGTTGTGCGGTGGTGCAGCCGCACGACGGACGGACGGAAAGAATCGTTACGGGAACCGGCGTGATCGAATTTGTGACCGTAACAATGTTGGTGTTGCTGACAATGCTGGCAACCCGGGTAATTTTTCCGCCCCAAAGCTCCGCCCAAAAACTTGAATTGGTGACCGTCGTGATGTTGGTGATGCTTATGACGTTGGTTGCCAGCCCGAGGTTGATTTTTTTTGCGATGTTGGTGAAATTGAAAATGAATTGCGCCGCCGGCTGACCGGTGGCGGCGTTCGTTGCTTTCGAAAGTCCGTCCCAGGCGAATACACCCTCCGGCAACGGGTCATTGGCGTGCGAGACATCCGGCACAAAAACCGGCGGGGTGGTCACGACGGTGTTGGTGGCTGGCGGCCCGGCGGCAAAAACTCTCGCAACGATGAGAAATAATCCCATTGCCACAAAAAAAACTGTCCGCTTCAATTTCATAAGGTCTTGGAATCCTAGACGATTCGCCTGTTTTTGACGAGCAGGATTTCTTCACATTTTGGACAGCGTCAAGAACGGTTCAACGCGCTCAAGACGGCGCGCACGGACGCCAGCTCAATGTTGGTGTCCACGCCCGCGCCCCAGCGGGTTTGGCCGTCCGCGTGCTTGATCTGGATGTAGGCGATGGCCGCGGCCTCCTCGCCGGAACCCAGGGCGTGCTCGCTGTAGGCCGTGATTTCAAAACGCGGCACGCCGATCTTCCCAAAACCGTGAACCAACGCGGCCAGCGGGCCATTGCCCTCGCCGGAGATTTCGACCGTCTTACCGTCGCGCAACAATTTCGCGCGGCAGCGAACGACGCCGTTTTTGCTTTCTGTTTCAAAGCCCTTCAGTTGCCACGGCTTGGCGCGCTCAAGGTATTCTTTCCAGAACATCGCCTTGAGTTCCGCGCCGCTGACTTCACGACCGAGCTTGTCCACCTCGTTGTTGGCAATCGGCCCAAACTCGCGCTGCATGTCCTTGGGCAACTCGATGCCGAACTCGCTTTCGAGCAGATACGCCACGCCACCCTTGCCGGACTGGCTGTTGACGCGGATGACCTCGCGGTATTCGCGTCCGATGTCCGTCGGGTCAATGGTGAGATACGGCACGTCCCAATGGGCGCGGCCATTCTCCTTCCATTCGTTCAAACCTTTGCGAATGGCGTCCTGGTGCGAACCGCTGAACGCGGTAAAAACCAGCTCGCCCGCGTAAGGCTGGCGCGCCGGCACGGTCATGCCCGTGCAACGCTCATAAACCTCGATGAGGGTGTTGAGGTTCGTGAAATCCAGCTTCGGATCGATGCCATGCTGGTAAAGGTTCAACGCGACGGTGACAATATCGAGATTGCCCGTCCGCTCGCCGTTGCCGAAAAGCGTGCCTTCGACGCGGTCCGCACCGGCCAGCAAACCCAATTCGGTTGCGGCCACACCCGTGCAACGGTCGTTATGCGTGTGCAAGCTGATGATGAGCGAGTCGCGGTTCCTGATGTTCCGGCACATCCATTCAATTTGATCGGCATAAACATTGGGCATCGCCACCTCGACGGTGTCGGGCAGATTCAAAATCATTTTCCGTTTTGGCGTCGGCTGCCAGACGGCCATGACCGCCTCGGAAATTTCCCTTGCAAATTCAACTTCGGTGGCCGAAAAACTTTCCGGTGAATACTGGAGCATCACCTCCGTGCCCTTGAGCCGCGGCAAACGTTCCTTGATCCAGGTCGCGCCGCGCACGGCAACCTCGATGATCTGCTCCTTGGACATGCCAAACACGACGCGGCGTTGCGCGGGTGAAGTGGAATTGTAGAGATGGATGATGGCCTTCCTGGCGCCGACGAGCGATTCCACAGTTCGCTCAATCAAATCCTCGCGCGCCTGGACTAGCACCTGCAACCACACGTCATCGGGCACGCGGTTTTCCTCGATGAGCCGGCGGTTGAAGGTGAACTCGGTGTTCGACGCGGACGGGAAGCCGACCTCGATTTCCTTGAAGCCGGTTTTCACGAGCGTCTGGAACAGCTCGAGTTTCTGGCCGACGTTCATGGGCACGGCGAGCGCCTGGTTGCCGTCGCGCAAATCCACGCTGCACCAGATGGGCGCGCAGGTGAGGACGCGATTGGGCCACTGCCGGTCGGGCAGGGCGACCGGCGGGAACGGACGGTATTTTTTGGACGGTTGTTTATGCATAAAACCAAGTGTTGACAGAATTAAACCACGGATAAACACGGATGGGCACGGATAAAATGCAGATCCATTGGTAGGGCGGCCAATCCCCTGTCTGCCGCTCGTAACAATGACAATCCAACGGCGCGCACGGAGTGCCGCGCCCCACCCAAAATCCGTGTTTATCCGTGTTCATTCGTGGTTAAAAACAAAAACCCCACCGCTGGTTGGCGGTGGGGTTCGATAAATCTATGTGACGCAATCAGAACCCAACCGCCGCGCGGCCCGACAGCAGCGCGTTCAGCAACAGATTCAAGTTCAAATTGCGATTCACAAAGACACAATAGCCGGGCAAGCCAGACCGGTCAATTATTTTTCGTTGATGAACGCGACCGGGGTGGACTGCCAAACCAGATGGCGCCGCAGACCATGATTGCCAGCAGGGAAATCACTCCGCCGACATCAAGATTCGGGTCGCGATAAATCAATTTTATATGATGCGCGCCGGCGGGAACGGTGATGGCTTGAAACGCCAGATTCGCACGAAGCAACGGCACGGGCTTTTCGTCCACAAACGCGCACCACAGGTGATAGTAACTTTGGGACAGCACGACGAGGCCTGGCGCGGCGACGTTCACATCCGCTTCGACTTTGTTCAGGCCGAAGCTGGCATTGGTTATGGCGCAAAGAGTTTGATTCGGGATGGTCACACTTGCGCGTTCCGATTCGGGCAGATAAACGACCTTGCGCGGATCAAAATCATTGGCAGTGATGGCCGCCAAAGTTCTCTCGTCGCTGGCGAAGACGGGTTTTTGCCCGCCGGTGATAATGGGGAGAAAATTGGTGCGAGCCAGCCATTGCGCCGGGTTGTCGGGCGATGAGAGCCACGCGACCGACAAAAAATCAACCAGCCCGCGCCCGCAATGTCCGCCCACCGTGTAATAAAGAAACTGCTCCAGAATGTCGAAAGGAGCCGGACGCAGTGTCAGCGCGCCCGTGACTTTCGGGATGCCGTCGAGCAGGTTCAGGTTATACCACTCCGCCAGCCGCTTGCCGATGAAGTCGGCATTCATGTCGGCGACACGGCTGTAAAGCAGTTGTTGTTCGGCATTCGGGCTAACCATGATGCGGCCTTCGCCGAGTTTCGGCGGCGCCGGTTTGCCGCTGGCCTGCCAGATTCCCGGCGCGAGAATCGCGCTGGGCAGCGTCGGCGCAATTTTCGGACTGTGCGTCAGTGCGTCGAGCGGCAAAATCGCCAGCACGGCGAGTTGCAGGCTGATTCGCGCCGCGCTGTTTTTGAATCCGGGCAGACAACAAACTCCAGCCAGGAGCATCAACATCAACGCTGCGCGCCCCAGCGCGTTCCAGGCCGTCGTGTTCCAATGATCGAGTGAAAAGGGGAATTGCCGCGCGAACCACACGAGGGCGGCCATCAGCAACAGCATCACCGCGCCGATGATGACGAGATTGCGCCGCGGTTTTTTATCTTGCGGCGTTTGAATGTGTTCGATGGCCCACGCCGCCAGCAGCGGCACAAAAAACGCCGTGAGGATGGTGAACTTTACCGGGAAACGCGCGATACCGATGAGCGGGAAAATGCTTTTGATTCGCTCATAAAGAAATCCGTTCGGGCCAAGCGCCATGATCCAGCAAAACAAGGTCATGCCGGCAACTGCAAAGGTGAGGCGCTTGCGGGTCCAACACGCGCCGGCGATGCCGAGGGCCAGCACGCCCGCGCCCGGATAATACGACGTGAGAAACTCCTGTCCGGTCTGAAACCAAGGCCCTTGCGGCGACTGGTAACAGTGAAACAAGGGCACCAGCAGGTTGGCCCAACCCCAACCCGGCATGGACCAGGTTGTGGCCCCGGCGCTGCCGGTGTTCCGTTGCGAATGCGCCAGCAAATCGAAAAACGGCAGCATTTGGACCATCGTGATTCCCGTCGCGAGCAGGACCACGGAGCAGACACGGCGCAATGAAAGCCAAAACCTGATTTCGCCGGAAAAAAATTCACCGAGCCAGACCACACCCAGAAAGATCCAGCTTAACAGGGTGATTTCCGGTGTGGCGGTCAGCACTTGCAGGGCGCCGGTGATGGCCGCCAGCGGCAGCCAGCGACCGCCATGGCGCCACGCGGCGATGACGCAGCCGATGACCCAGGGCAGCCACGCGAGCGATGCGATGTAATTTCCCCAAAGCAGGCAGGACAAGGTGATGCCGTTGAACGCATAGGCCATTCCGGCAAAACCCGCCGCAAAGTTTCCCATGCCCCAACGCCGCACCAGCCAGAACATGCCGAATCCGCCCCACCACAAATGCGCCAGCATCGAAAAATTTTCCGCCCAAGGCAAAGGCAGGAAAAAACACAACCAGGCCGGCAGATACCACTGTCCCATCTGGGCCAGAAACGGGGCGCCGCAGTGACTGTAAGGGTTCCACAACGGAATTTCACCGTGCAGCAGGCTTTCCCGCGCAAACAGCACGCCGGGATAGCCGAGCGCGCCGAAGTCGCGATAGAAAAAGGTGTTCAAACCGAGGCTGACCTTCGGAAAGGCGGCCACCAACGCCACGGCAAGAATCAACAAAAAACTCCGCGCGGTCAGCCATTCAGCCGTGTCCGGTCTCGGTTGAATCCGGTTCGGATCGTTCATGGCTGGGTCCCGGCCATTCCGGCTTAGTCATTGATAAACGCCGCGTGAACGGCTTTCATCGCGGCCTCGCCTTTGGCCAGGTCAATCACGACGGAAATTTTTATTTCACTCGTCGAAATCATGTCAATGTTCACGCCCTCCCGGGCGAGCGTTTCAAACAGTTTTCCGGCCACGCCGGTGTGGCTTTTCATGCCGACGCCGACGATGGACAGCTTGCCGATTTTTTCCGTGGCAATCACGTTCCGGAAGCCGAGTTCCTTTTTCAAACCGTCAATGACCTTTTGCGCCTTGAGCAAATCCGGCTTGTCGGTGGTGAAGGAAAGGTCGGTCGCCGGGACTCCGCTGCCGTGGCTGATGTTTTGCACAATCATGTCCACGTTGACCGTCGCGTCGCCGAGCGCCTTGAAGATGCGCGCGGCCACGCCGGGCTTGTCGGGCACGCCGACGAGCGTGACTTTGGCCTGGTTTTTGTCGAGTGAAACGCCGCGCACGACGACGCCTTCCATGCTTTTGGTTTCTTCTTTCACAATGGTTCCGGGGTTGTCATTCAAGCTGGAGCGGACCTCAAAAACGACTCCAAAATTTTTGGCAAATTCAACCGAACGGCTCTGCATCACCTTCGCGCCGAGGCTGGCGAGTTCGAGCATTTCGTCGTAGGAAATTTCGGAAAGCTTTTTCGCATCCGGCACGATGCGCGGGTCGGCGGTATAGACGCCGTCCACGTCGGTGTAAATCTGGCAAAGGTCGGCCTTGAGCGCCGCGGCCAGCGCGATGGCCGTCAAATCCGAACCGCCGCGGCCCAGCGTCGTGATCTGGCCTTCGGGCGTCTCGCCCTGGAAACCGGCGACGATGACGACGTTGCCCTGTTTCAAAAGCTCGCGAACTTTTTTCGGCGAAATGTCGTGAATCTTCGCTTTGGTATGGACCACGTCGGTGACGATGCCCGCCTGCGCGCCGGTGAGCGACGCGGCGGGAACGTTCAGCGCGTGCAGGGCGATGGCGGTGAGGGCGATGGTCTGTTGTTCGCCGGTGGCCAGCAGCACGTCCATTTCGCGTTCGCTGGGCAGCGGCATGATGTCCTTGGCCAGCTTGATCAAATGGTCCGTCACGCCGCTCATGGCCGAGACCACGACAACGACCTGGTCGCCGCGCGAATGGTATTGCGCCACGCGACGTGCGACGTTTTTGATGCGGTCAGGGTTGCCGACCGACGTGCCGCCGTATTTTTGGACGATTAAAGCCATGTCGATTTTCGGAGGTAGGGTTATCGCGCTGCGATGGCCAGACGGCGCAACGCGCGGTCCCTACCCTTCTCAAAATGGGAGCGAAAACATAGTCAGATGCGGGCCGTTTGAAAAGACGGAATTAAGTGTCAAAGTCCGCGCAGGAATTTTCGCACTTCGTCGTGATTGCCCGCCATCACAAACAAAAGGCATTCGGCGCGGTTTTGAAAAACCAGCCGGATGTCGAGACCGACGCGAATTTCAAAAAAGTTTCCCGTCAGCTTGCGGACGCCCAATCCTTGATGCCGGTGCGGCCGCCCGAAATCCTGCTCCAGAAGTTGCAATGCCATTCCGATTTTGCCGCGTATTTCCCGGGGATAAGCCCGGACACGATTGCGGAACGGCCCGCTTAAATCCAGCGGTTTCAATCAGCCAGGTCCTTTTCGAGATTGCCGGAAAAGCGTTTGATTTTTCCGCGCTTCCGCTCCGCTGAAAGTTTTTGCTCCATCTGTTTCTCAAAACGCGCCAGTTCCGCCGGCGTCGCGCCGTATTCGCGCCACGCGTAATCATCGGACGACACCGTCACGGGACGCAGCGCCACAATCTGGTCGCCGGAGACGATGCCGATGTCCTCGCCGCGCTTGGCTTTTTCCAGCAATTCAGAAAGATTCGCGCGGGCTTTGGTAATCGTTAGCGTCGTCATATCGTCTATTTAGAGCCTTTGATGCGACTTGTCAAGTGGCGTGTCTTGCGATCAAATACTCCCTGAACTTTTCGTAATCCGCGCCCATGCGGTCGAAGTCCTCCGGCATTTTGTTCGTGGCCTCCATCGCCGGCGGGATGTCGGGCGACCACCCCATCATTCTTTCAATTTCTTCCGGGAACTTCGCCGGATTCGCAGTTTCGAGAATCACGGCTGGAACGCCGCCTGTTTGGAGTTCCGTCCCGCCCGCTGCGGGACGGCCCGAACCGGCCAAAGCCGGAACTCCGAACTGTTCCGATTCCAGCCAGTCTTGAAAGCCGCGCCACGCGACCGCGCCGTGCGGTTCGAGCAGCAGTTTATATTTCGTCCAGACTTCTTTGATCGTTGCGCGCGTGCGCTCGTCGGAAATGGAACTGGAAAACAGATCGCGGCGCATCGCGGCGAGGTCGGGCATTTGATGAATTTTGCCCGTCTCGTCCATGCGCCCGCCATAAACCGCCACGAGTCGGGCGAGATTGCTGGGATGGCCGACGTTCATCGCGTTCGAGACCGAATTGCGCGACGGCACGACTTTCTCGTAACGGCCGCTCGCCAGAAAACGCGGGAATTCGTCGTTCTCGTTCACCGGCACGATCAGTTTTTTAACCGGCAAACCCATTTGCTTCGCAACGACCGCGCCCATCGTGTCGCCGAAATTTCCGCTCGGCACGGAGAAAATAATCGGTTCGCCCGGCTTTGCAATTCGCACCGCCGCGTAAAAAAAATAAACGCTCTGCGGCAGCAGCCGTCCGATGTTGATGGAGTTGGCTGACGACAGGGGAATGTGTTTCAGCGCTGGATCGGCGAAGGCGCTTTTCACCATCGCCTGGCAGTCGTCGAACTTGCCGTCAACTGCCACCGTGCGGACGTTGCCGCGCAATGTCGTCATCAGCTTGCGCTGGCTCACGCTGACTTCGGCAAACGGAAACAGCACGATGACGCGCACGCCGGGCACGTTGTGGAACGCGTGCGCCACGGCCGCGCCGGTGTCGCCGCTCGTGGCGGTGAGAATCGTGAGTTGCCGGCCGTCTTCGCGCAAAAAACGGCCCATGAGCCGGGCCATCATCTGCGCCGCAAAATCCTTGAACGACGCGGTCGGTCCCTGGTCCAGCCGCATGACGTGGACGCGGTCATGGACTTTTTCCAGCGGAACGTCGAAGGTGTAAGCCTCGCGGCAAATCGCGGCGAGTGCGCCGTCTTCGATGACGCCATCGGTGAATTTCGACACGACGCGAAAGGCGATTTCGTGGTAGGGCAATTGGGCGAACGCGGCGATTTCTCCCGGCGCCAGCTTCGGGAACTCGTCGGGCAGATAAAGGCCGCGGTCCGGCGCCTGGCCTTGCAACAAGGCCTCGCGCAGGTTGACGGCGGGCGATTGGCCGTTGGTGCTGTGAAAGAGAACTTCCATTTTTACGATGTAGGAGACGACGTGAGGAGTCTCATTCTTTTGTTTTGATTCGAGACTCGTTACCTCGTCTCCTACTGGTTTTATTCAAAATTTTCCACGCGCAGCATCACGGGCCTGCCCTTGACGACGGGCAATTTGCCGATTCTCTTCAATGCGCCGGCCACCGCGCCGTTGGTTGCATAGTGGAGCATGAAGATCAGCGGCACACTTTTGCCTTCGTGACCTTCGGGCTGAATCACGGACGAAATGCCGATTCTCGACTGGCCGAAAATGGCCGCGATTTTCGCCAGTGTTCCTGGACGGTCCACGACATCGAGCCGGACAAAATACTGTGAAACGACCTTGGCAATCGGCGCCACCGCGCCGGCGCATTCGTGCGGCACGAACGGCGGCAAGCGATGTTTCGTGCCGAATTTCAAATCCAGCGCCGCGTCCGCCAGATCGCTCAAGACGGCGCTGGCGGTGGCGTCCTTGCCCGCCCCGCGTCCGTAAAAGAGCGTGTCGCCGACGATGTCGCCGCGCACAAAGACGGCGTTGAACACGTGATTGACGCTGGCCAGGACGTGCGAATCCGGAATCAAGGTCGGATAGACGGAAACCTGCACACCGCATTTTCGATTTGCGATTTGCGATTTGCGCGCGGCCCGCCCATTCGTCTCGTCAATTCGTTTGATGATTCCCAAAAGCTTGATGGTGTAACCCAGTTCACCGGCAAACTTGATGTCCAATGCGGAAACACGGCGGATGCCTTCGACGTGAATTTTTCCCGGCTTTACCCAAAATCCATGCGCGAGTGACGCGAGAATGCCGATTTTGTGCGCGGCATCGTGGCCGTCAATGTCGAGGTCGGGCGGCGTTTCGGCATATCCCTGTTTTTGCGCATCGGCGAGCACGGCGGCAAAATCCGCGCCTTCGAGCTTCATCCGCGTCAGGATGTAATTGCAGGTGCCGTTGACGATGCCGTAAAGGGCGTTGATGCGGTTGCCGACAAAACCTTCGCGCAGCGATTTGATGATGGGAATGCCGCCGCAAACGCTGGCCTCGTAATAAAGATTTGTGCCGTATTTTTTGGCCGCGGCAAAAAGTTCTTCGCCATGCGCCGACAGCAGCGCCTTGTTCGCCGTGATGACCGGCTTGCCCAGCTTGAGCGCGGTGAGAATCATCGTCCGGGCGATGGTGGTGCCGCCGACAAGTTCGGCGACAATGTGCACCTGCGGATCGTGGACGACGCCCTGCCAGTCGGTGGTCATGAACGAGCGCGGGATGGGATAAGGACGCGGCTCGTTGAATGCCTTCACCGCGACGTTGCGGACGGCGACCTTGGCGCCGATGCGCGAAGCCATGAGGTCACCGTTGAGCCGAAGGGCGTGAAAGACGCCGCTGCCCACGGTGCCGCCGCCAATCATTCCGAGGTTCACCTGCTGCATAGGAGCGCACAGCTTGCCGCGAAATGGAGCGGGGGACAATTTTATTTTAGCCGCTGCTGAATACAGATTGACGCCGATTAGCGGGCGCGCGGAACGGGAGGCGGGGTTGCAATTAACAATTTCCATTGCCGCAGCCACGCATTGAGCAACAGGACAACGACACAGAGGTGAACGAAAGTCCACCCCACCAGATATTTCAGGTCATCGCTGTCTGTTCCATTGAGTGCCACGGTGCCCGGGGCCAGGAAAGAAAGTTTGGCGAGGGCTTCGCTGGAAAAGACCCCGGCAAGGATGAATGGCAGCAAACACAGGACAAAAAGCCAGAGAGCGACGAAGCCGAGCGCGCGGCGTTTGAAGCGCAAACGGCAATATTCCAGCAATAATGAAAACATCAGAAAGAAGACAAGCAGATTGCCTGCCGCCAGCGCCCAGGCAAAACCATGGTCCTTGAACGAAAAGATAAAGTGCGGCAGCGACGTGGCGGCGGCGACGGCGGTGAGTGCGAGCGCGAGCGACACCGCGCTACGGGAAAAGACCATGCGCAGATTTCCCCGCCCGGTCCGCAACGCCTCCACCCGCACCCGTTCGGGCAGCGGGCTGGCAAGGACCAGGATCAACACACCCACCAGGATCGTTCCGACATGCACGATGGAGAGCAGGGGTTCATTGCGGTATTCGTAGCGGGGTGCGTGGGCATCCAGCGGGTTTCCGAATTGGCCGTGCCAGATTCCCCAAATCAGCCCGTGCTGGACGATGGCGAGCAGCGCAAAAATCGCAACGGCTTCCCAGCGCAGCAGCAACGGTTGAAACGGATTCGCCGTTTTGCGCACCGTCGCGCGCCAGAGGAAAATTCCCACGGCGAACTGCAGTCCGAGGCTCAACAAAATTGGTGGCACGGGCAGCGCGAAAATATCCGGCCAGGTGCTCCAGTCGTAATCCGGGTTGCGCCCCTCGCTGAACAGGTTGACGATGCCATAGATCGGCAACAGGAAATTGATGATGGTAAATTTCGGGAACTCGAAGGAAAACATCTGGAGGAAGAAGAACGGCAAGAGCAGAATGATGCCGCTTTGCGGCCGCTGGAATGCCATGCCAGCCAGCAAAGCGAGCAAACCGAAGAACAAGGTTGTGCTCAAAACCAAAATCTGGGTTCCGAACCACAGCGTGATGGGCAATTTTGCCAGAATCACGATGACCAGCCCAATGCCCGCCAGCACCGCGCCCATGTAAACTTCGCGCAAGGCGGAACCGAACCAGTAACCCATAACGATGGCTGCCGGTTTCAACGGCGTGAGCCGGTTGCTGTCCCACAGGCCGGCCTTGCGGTCATCGGCCAGCACCCGTGAAATCTTGCTGAACCCGCCGATGACCAGCACCAGGATTTCCACACCGATGACCCAGCCGTAAAACATTTTGCCTGCTTCCTGTGGTGAATGAAAATCAAAGTCGTGCGGGGCGGCGAGATAGGCAATCAACCCGGACAACAAGCTCAATCCGATCAACGCAGCAATCAGAATTGCCGCCAACACACCGACACGGTGCGTCAATCGCCTTTGCGTCAGAAAGATTGGATTTTCGGTGATGTTCACATCAATTCCTTGGCGCCGGATTGCAGAAATATTTGTTCCAAATCATCGCCGCTGCCGCGCCACTCAGTCACCCGCACGCCTTCGACCACCAGGGTTTTCAACACCCCGTCGAGCGCATCGGCGTCGCCGTCGAATTCAAACGTCGCGCCTTGGGCGGTGGTTTCAAGAGTTTTGGCGCCCGCGCCTTTCAAAATTTGCAGCGCCTTGTTGTCGGCATTGCGCCATTTGACGGACATCTGGCGGCGTCCCATTTTTTGTCCCAGTTCGGCAATGGTCCCGGACATTACGAGTTTGCCGCGTTCCATGATGGCCGCCTTGTTGCAGAAACCCGACAACTCGGTGAGGATGTGCGAGGAGATCAACACCGTTTTGCCGGCTTCGCGCAGTTGCAGCAGCAATTTCCGCAACTCAATTCGTCCCAGCGGGTCGAGACCGCTGGCCGGTTCGTCCAGCAATAATACCTGCGGGTCGGGCAACAGGGTTTTGGCGAGCACCAGGCGCTGTTTCATGCCACGCGACAGTTCCTCGCAAAGCGCGTCCCGCTTTTCCGTGAGCCAGGTCAGTTCCAGACATTCCCCGATGCGTTTCGTCCGGTCCGGCACGTCGTAGGCGCGGGCGAAGTGGTCCAAAAATTCCGACGCGGTGAGCTGGTCATAAACGGGGCAAAAATCCGGCATGAAACCCAACCGCCGCTTCAATGCCTCCGGTTCCCGAGCCAGTTCGTGGCCGTCAACCTTGACCGAACCGCGCGTGCATTCCTGCAAGCCGGAAACGGCGCGCATGGTCGTGGTCTTGCCCGCGCCGTTCGGGCCAATCAGGCCGCAAACGTCGCCCGCTTCGACTGTCAGCGACAAATCATTGACCGCCACCACCTCGGGGAAATCCACGCGCAGATGTTCAATCGCAAGGAGCGGTTTGGCCATGAGCGGATTTTGACTTTTGTTTTTGAAAAAGCAAGGGCGACTAATTGCAAAATTTACAATGGGCGCCAATCAAATTGCCGATTTCCTCCAGCAGCCGCGTTTCCTCCGGCGTGTATTCGTAGGGACGGGCGGTGCCGATGCCAATTGTCCCCACAATTTTGTCGCCGTTGCGGATTGGAACGCACAATGCACCGCCGATGCCGGTTTGTTTCGCGCCGGGCCGGGCCACGCCGCTGGCGTCGGCTTGCAAATTGCAAATCGTCACCGGCCGGCCTCGCGCAACGACCTGTCCGGCGATGCCCTTGCCGACGGGGATGGTTTTGACGACTCCGAGCATTTGCGGCGGCAGACCGATTTGTGCCGCGAGATGAAGCAGTTGTTTTTCCGATTCCAAGAAGTGAATCGTGCCGGTCTCGGAATGGAAATGTTCCAATGCCGCGCGTAGCGCTTGTTCCAAAGCCGCTTCGCGGTTCCCGCCGCTCTTCAACAAGGCCGCAATTTGGTCGCGCAATTCGGTCATGGAGCCGGGCATGGCGGAGTTCAACCGGCATTGGTCTCGCCGTTCGAACTCGAACGGTAATGAACGACCTTGACCTTTTCGAGCGTGACGAGTCCGCCTCCGATCATTTTGTCGAGTGTCGGCAGGAAGGCATTGATGCTTTCCTCGCTGTCCACAATTTCGATGAGTAATGGCAGGTCCATGGAAAGCCGCAAAATTTTCGCCGTGTGCAGGCGGCTGGCCTTGCCGTAACCCATCGGCCCGCGCAGGACGGTTGCGCCGGCCAGGTGCATTTCGCGCGCCTTGAGCACGATGGCTTCATAGAGCGGCCTGTGTTCCCAGCGGTCGCTCTCGCCGATGAAGATTCGCAACAGGACGGCGTCTTTTGGAATTTGCATGTTAGTTTCCTTTCAGGGAGTTGACCATCGAGCCGAGCAGCCAGCCGAGCCAGACGGCCGCCGTGCAGAGGACGACGGACAAAACAATGTTGCCGCCCGCGTAAAACCATTCGCGATCGCGCAGGAGATTCAACGTTTGCAGGCTGAACGAGGAAAACGTTGTGTAACCGCCACAGATGCCAATCATGAAAAATTGCGTGGCGTAGGCGCGCGACTGCGAATCCATCCGGCCTTCCGGCATGGCCAGCGAGCCGATGACGCCGATAATGAACGAGCCGGAAATGTTGATGAGCATCGTGCCCCACGGAAACGTTTCGCCGAAGCGCGCCGACACGATGCCATTCAGCCAGAAGCGGCCCACGCTGCCAAGCGCGCCGCCAATTGCCACCCACAAATATGCGATCATAAAAACTCCCGCGAATGTTGGTTCACTCGTAGGAGTCATCAGCGCTGAAATGGTCGGGCAGTTCTCCCATGCGGGACGGCAAACTCCATTGCCGGGGAAAATTGATAGCGGGTTTGCCGGGCGCTGGCAATCGCAAACCAGACGCCCTGCGGATGCGCCCATTCGAACCATTACCGCACTTGCGCAGTTGAAGTTCAGCCCTGCGTCGGCTATTGTGTTGAGCCTATGACTTTGACGGAAAAGATTCTCGCCCGCGCCGCCGGCAAGCCGCGTGTGCAGGCCGGTGACAACCTCTGGGTGAACGCCGACGTGCTCATGACGCACGACGTTTGCGGGCCGGGCACCATCGGCGTGTTCAAACGCGAGTTCGGCAAGGACGCCAAGGTCTGGGACAAAAACAGGATCGTCGTCATCCCCGACCATTACATCTTCACCGCCGACTCGAAGTCGAACCGCAACGTGGACATCCTCCGCGATTTCGTGAAGGAGCAGGGCCTGCCGTATTTTTACGACGTGATTGACGACCCGAACGGCCACTGGCATTTCGATTCGAGCCAGGGAATGCTCAAGCGGCAATACGGCTCGCAATACGCGGGCGTCTGCCACACGGCGCTCCCGGCCAAGGGCCACACGCGACCGGGCGAAATTTTGTTCGGCACGGATTCGCACACGTGCATGGCAGGCGCGTTCAATCTGTTCGCCACCGGCATCGGCAACACGGACGCGGGCTTCGTGATGGGCACGGGCAAACTGCTCATCAAGGTGCCGGAGACGATGCACTTCCGGCTCGAAGGCAAATTGCAGCCGGGCGTGATGGCGAAGGACATCATCCTCCATTGCATCGGCGAAATCGGTTTTGACGGCGCGACGTATCGCGCGCTGCAGTTCGACGGCCCCGGCGCGGCGGGCCTTTCCATGGACGACCGCATGACGATTGCGAACATGGCCATCGAGGCGGGCGGCAAGAACGCCATTTTTGAATTTGATTCGCGCACGGCGGAATACGTGGACGCGCGCGTGAAATTGAACGGCACGAAATCCGCCTACACGCCGGTCGAGCCGGACAAGGACCAGAAGTTCGTTTACGAACTGGTTGTGGATTTGAGCAAGCTCGAACCGACGGTGGCGTGCCATCCCGATCCTGGCCAGCGCAAAAAGGCGAAGGAAATGAACGTGAAGCTGGATCGCGCCTACGTCGGCTCCTGCACCGGCGGCAAGACGAGCGATTTCGTGGAATTCGCCCGCGTGTTGCGCGGCAGGCATGTGACAATTGACACGTTCGGCGTGCCGGCAACGCCGGACATTGTCCATGATTTGCAGAGCACGCGCTGGGGCGGCAAGACGATCTGGGAAATCCTCGTGGACGCGGGCGTGCAGATGACGGAGAACGCCGGTTGCGCCGCATGCCTCGGCGGGCCGGTGGACACTTTTGGCCGCATCAACCAGGCGGGCATCAAGTGCATCAGCGCGACGAACCGGAACTTCCCCGGCCGCATGGGCAACAAGGAATCGCAGGTGTTTCTCGCGTCGCCGATGACCGTGGCCGCGAGCGCCATTGCCGGAAAAATCGTTGACCCGCGCGGATATCTGGGGAATTAAAATGCAATTATGGCTGTCGCCACTTACGCCGATGTTTCGTGGGAGCGCATGAGCAACGCCGTTGAAAGAGTCCGGCAGCGATTGCTGCGTGCGGCCGGCGCGTTGGAGCAGGCAAAAGTTCCGTATGCGGTAGCCGGTGGCAATGCAGTGGCCGCGTGGGTTTCGCGCGTGGACGAGGCGGCGGTGCGCAACACGCAGGACGTGGACATCGTATTGCGCCGCGCCGATCTTCCCGCCGCGCGCACGGCTTTGGAGCAGGCTGGATTTGTTTATCGTCACGTTGCGAACATGGATATGTTTCTTGACGGGCCGGACGCGAAGGCGCGCGATGCCGTTCACATTGTTTTTGCCGCCGAGAAAGTCCGGCCGGATTACACCGCGCCCGCACCCGATGTTTCCGAGTCCGAGGAAACCGAAACCTTCCGCCTGCTCTCGCTCGAAGCCCTGGTGCGGATGAAACTCACCTCGTTCCGCGACAAAGACCGCGTGCATTTGCGCGATTTGATTGACGTGGGATTGGTGGATTCAAGCTGGCTGGAGCGAGTGCCCGTCGCGTTTCGAGCGCGTTTGCAGGAATTACTAGATAATCCTGAAGGTTGACCCGCGCGAGTATCTGGGGAATTAAAACATTCAGCTTGCAACTCCAATTGCCCGTCGCATGATTTCATCGTGCAACGACAGTTGTTGAAAATGGCGCTGTTGCTGCCGCTGCTGACCAGCGGCTGTGCGACGAATGCGCTTTGGAATAAAGCACAACTGGATGATTGGAACGAACCCGCCGCCAACTCAAGGCTGCAACTGTTCGACGCCAGCCGGGAAAAGGATTTTCTGGTGGTTTATGCAGAATACTCGGAACGACACGATTCAACCCGCACCCGCGCCTATTTTCTGAACCAAAACGAACAGCGCGTCGGGCAGGGGCGCAAGCCGCATTTTGTCAGCGCGCAACTTTCACGCGAATTACCGCCGATTCCAGTGTGGCAAGCATTGCCTCCGTCGAACACAAATTTTCCGCCAGCGGTTTGCGCCGTTATCTCAACCGACAGACAGTCCTTCACAATTTATTCGCGAGCACAGAGAACGAACCATGATTTGCCGGTGTATAACGATGGCTGGGGACGGACTGACCGGGTTGCTTTGACGCCGGTGGCGGTCGTGGCGGATTTGACCATCATTGGCGGATGCCTGGGTTATGTGTGGTTGCAAGGCGGCGGGCCTGGTTATTCGCATTGAAGTCTCAAGCCGGATTTGCAACAGAAGAATTTTTTGGAGGTTCGCCAGCTTCGCCCGGGGCAGATCAATCACGAAGGCCGTGCCGTTGCCTGAAACTGTTGCCCGCGCGGGTATTTGGGGAATTGAAAAACAAAAACTTTCGAATTCTTGCTCGAGCTCTAATTGGAGTATTTTGCGATAATGTCGGCCACAACTTTCTCGTTCAATTCATAACCCTGTAAAAATGGAAAGCCTTCCCAACGGACAATACCCTGCTGGTCAATTAGCAGAGCGTGCGGGATGCCGGTCACGCCGACGGCTTTTTTCATGCGCGCCTGCGTGTCTATGGCGATGGAGTATTCAATCCGCGGGTTGACGAGTTTTCTCACGGCATCCTCGGTTTCGTCGGAAAGACCTATGACGACGAGTTTGTCGCCGAATTTTTCATAATAGTCATTTAGTTCGGGAATGGCCGCGCGGCACGGCGGACACCATGTCGCCCAAAAGTCAATCAAGACGAATTTGCCACGGCAATCCGGTTCGGGAGTCAGCCATTTTTCGACGAGCAAATCGGGTGTTTTCCGGTTCAAAAAGGATTTGGCCCAAAGCTTCTTCCCCGCTTCCGAGGTCTGCGTGACAACGACAGTTTGTTCCCGGCTCTCATCTGGCGGCCGTGGGGCAGGCTGGCTGATGACCAAGCTGTGATATTCGGCATTGGCCTGGACTTGTTTTTGTTCCACCTCACCGGCCTTTGCCGGATTATAATGAAAATGCTGTTGCAGCTCGGGACTGAGGTTTTTCAACTTCGCATTGGCCATACCTTTCCCGTTGTTGAGGGTGAAATAAACGTCGGTGGCGGTGACGGTGAGCACGGTAACATTGCTGTAAACGTCACTACCTGCCTTTAGCACCGGCAGTTTTTCGTCAGCCCAAACCGACACCGCGCACAGCAAACCCAGTGCGGTGATCTCTGTAAGACGCAGATTCATTCCCGTCTTAAAGCAACCTGTTTGCCAAATTTGGGGTGGCAGAAGGCGGTTGTGTGGAGGGAAACCTTAAATCAACTGAGCTTCATCCTGCCGTATCGGATGCGTCGGGAGACGTTGGCGTTGGCTGCTTCGCCGGTTTTTCCGCGGATTCAGCCTGGCCGGGATCCGGAACGACCGGCGTCAGCGGGAGCGTCTGTTCATCCAGCGGATGTTCGTGCTGCTGCCATTCCTCGGACACGCGGCCGTTCCAGCACGCCGTGTTCAGCGGATAAACATCGGGGTCGAAGATGACGTGGTAGAAGTGCCACACGACAATCGCCAGGCACGCCAGCACCGCCTCGTAATAATGAATCGTCAGCGCCACGTCCACGGCCCAGCGTGGCAAGAACCGTGTCACGTCCAGCTTGAACCAGATCATCAGTCCGGTCACGCCCATGATGAGCGTGCCCCAGAGCACGGCCCAGTATTCCATTTTTTCGGCGTAACCGAACCGGCCGATCTTTGGCTTCTCGTCGCTCCAGCCGGCCAGATAACGCACGGCGCACCGCAGATCGGCGAGGTCTTTTTTCACCGGAAACAAATCCCGGATCAGCCGCCGGCCTTCCGTGGTCCTCAAAACGTGAATGAGATGATACAGCCCGGTCAGCAGCAGCACGATGCCGGCGATGCGGTGGATCCAGCGGCGGACCGGCTCGCTGGAACCCAGCATTGCCGCCAGCCCCGAATCGGGAAATTTCAGCGCGAACCCGGTCACGGCCAGCGTAATGAAGCTCAACGCGAGCACGGCGTGCTGCCAGCGGTATGAAAGGCTCATGCGCAGGACGGGCCGTCCGCTGGCGCGCAGATGCGCCGCGACCTTTTTGTGAAACAGCAGCGCGTTGTGAAGGAACATCGCGCCCACGACGCCGAAGATCAGCGCGAGATAAATCCGCCGCACCCAGCCGCTGATGCGCCCACCGAGGTCGTGCGCGTTGCCGGCGGCGGAAATGTCTTCGTGAATCTTTCCGCTCACGAACATTTTGTCCGCGCCGGGATGACATTGCCCGCACGTGGCCACGAGGTTGTTCGTGTTGATCATGGAAGCCGGGTCGGAGGACGGCAGGATTTTATGGTAGCCGTGGCAACTGGCGCAGTGGGCGACGACGACCGAGCCGTTTTGCGCCGCCAGGCCGTGATAGCTTTCCAGGTAGGTTTTCACGCGGTCGGCCGGAAGGTTATATTTCTCGTCGAGATAGACCGACGCATGGCAGCGGCTGCAGACCTCGGAAATTTCCAGCGCCGTGCCGTCCTTCAACGCCTCGATTTTATGTTCCGAATGGCAGTCGGTGCAGGTGGGCGCGTCGCGTTCGCCGGTGGCCATGGCCTTGCCGTGAACGCTGGCCGCCACGTCGCGCGCCTCCTGGGTGTGACATCGGCCGCACGTTTGGGCCTGACGCACAAAGTGGAGCGGAGACGCCGGAGACGTCGGCGGCAAAATGTCATGCGAACCGTGGCAATCCACGCACGCGGCGGCGTCCTCGTGGCCCGCCTTGCGCGCCAGGCCGTGAACGCTGGCGCCGTAACTTTCGCCCTGCGGCCCATGACAGCGCACGCAATCCACCGGCGGCACGGGCCGGTTGTCATCGGGGTGCGTTGCCGTGAGGTCCGCGTGGCAACTGGCGCAATGGTTGGTCGCGTGGATTGACGCCGCGAGCCTGGCCTGGTCCACGAACAGCGAAATTTTCCGGCCGGCGGCGTTGGTTTTGGAAAGGGTTTCGATGCCGTGGCAGTCCAGACAGTCGCTGTCCGACGGGGCTGGCGCCGCCAGCGCCGCTGTTGCCAGCGCAAAGCAGAGCGCGCCCCAAACAAATTTGAGGGAAGCGGTTGGTTTGCCACTGTTCATATTTCCAAAAAATCCGCTGGCACGGTCAAAATCGTTCGCCCCGCCACGTGGGTTTCGCCCTTCCCGGCGGTTGAACGCCCCGTCACACTGCCAATCAATGCGCCAGGCGCGTCGCCATGGCGTAAATAATCAGAATCAGCAGAAGGATGCCGAGGCCGAAAAAGAAATAGCCAAACGAGCGCGCGATGTTCTTCCAGCGCTCCCATTCATCCTTCACGCGGTGCCCGTCCAGTTTGCCTTCCGCCACCAGCCGGTCATACCAGCGTTTGCGCTCGTGCAACATCTCGGTCTTGGAGACACGACCGGAAAAGATGACGGTGTCCATCGGGAATTTCTCGATGCGGAAATGCGTGTTGAAGAAATGAATCGAGAAGATGAAGCCGGCGGCCAACAGCGCCTCGTCCGAGTGCAGGATCAGGGCAACGTTGATGATCCAGCCCGGCAGGAACCGCGTGAAAAAGGTTGGGAACCACATGATCAGCCCCGACGCGCCGATGATGGCCACGCCCCAGAACACGGCGAAGTAATCGAATTTTTCCCAGTAGGTCCAGCGGTCGAACTGGGGTTTCTGGCCTCTGCCGAAAAACCATTTGTTGTGCGCCACGAAATCGCGCCAGTCCTGGAGCGTGGGCACCATGGAATCAGGACCGAACAGCGTTTTCCAGAGCCGGCTGAATTGGAACCGGCCGCTGGCCGGGTCACGCAACGATTTCCGGCCTTTCCAGGCTTTGCCCGCCAGCGCCGTGAGGTGCAGGCCGAAGTAGAGAAAGGTGACGATGGCACCGAGGCGATGCAATGTGCGCGCGGTTTCCGGGCCGCCGAGAATGTGGAAGATCAGCTTGGCCCAGTCCGTGTAGTAGAACTTTAGCGGCATGCCGGTAATCACCAGCAGCAGGAAGCTCGTCACGACCAGAAAGTGCAGGAAACGCTCGAACGGCGAGAAGCGCGTGAACCATTCGCCGTCCACCTGCGTCTGAATCTTCGCCTCGCGGAATTTCCTCGAGTCGTGCAGGTAAAGATAGACCGCGCGCACCAGCCAGCCGACAGTGTGCAGGCCGAAGAAGGCGAACGTGCCGATGAGCAGGCCGGTCATGCCCAGAAACACCGCATGGAGCAGCGGATAATTTTTCCCATCCAGCGGATTGGCGTGGGGCTTGTATTCGGTGAACCCGATGGTGGCGCCGGGATGACATTGCTGGCACGTGGCCAGAATGTTGGTTGGGGACAGGTGCGAGCGCGGATCCGATGGCGGGAGCACATCGTGATAACCGTGGCAGTCGTAACAGGCCGCAACCATGGGCGCCACGTTGGGTCTGCCCAACGCCACAGCCTTGCCGTGATAGGTGTCCCGATAGTGCGCCAGCCGGTCAGCGTGACACTTGCCGCAGCGTTCGTCACTGATGGCTTTGAAATTATTGCCCTCTGGATTCACGATTTCATGCGCGGTGTGGCAGTCCGTGCAGACCGGCCCGCGCGGATCGCCTTTGGCCAGCAATTGTCCGTGAATGCTCTGATCGTAAGTCTTCTCGACGCCGAAATGACATTTGCCGCAGGTCTGGGCGACATTGGCGTGGTTGATGGGCGAATCGCGGTCCACCGCGCGCTTGATGTCATGCACGCCGTGGCAATCGTCGCAGGAAGGCGCGACAATCAGGCCCATCTTGAGCAACGCGCGGCCGTGGATGCTCTCCATGTATTGCGCCGCCGCTTCGGGATGATTGATTTCGTATTCCTTCGTCAGTCCCGGATTGCTGTGGCACTTCGCGCAGGTGAACGGCAGGTTCATCTTGAACACCGGCGAGGCCGGGTCGTGAACCGGCAAAATGTCATGCGCGCCGTGGCAATCCCAGCAATTCGCCGCGCCGGACGCGCCGAGCAGATGACTCACGCCGTGAATGCTCGTGGCATAATCACCGGCCTCTTTCGCGTGGCAGGCGGCGCAATCCGGCGGCGGCAGCGGGTTGTCGTGAACGAGTTCCTTGATGCCGGGATGGCAGTCCACGCAGGCGAGCTTGGCGTGAACCGATTTTCGAAAGGCGTTTGTCGAAAAAATCAGGGATTCGGTTTTCCCGTTGACCACGCGCGTCGTGTTCGGGTCGAGATGACAATCGAGGCAATCGCTGTTGGCGAATTTCGGCGGCGCATTGGTCGCCCCGGTTTGTTGCGACCAGGCGAAAGTCGCCGACAGCGGCAGGAAAAGAAAAAAACAAAACGCGCGCATCCCGGCCAACCGGAACGGCGTCAGTTTTTTTAATTCGATTTTCATTCAAATTTCGCCGCAGATGGCGACAACCCACCTCTTGCGGCGAATTTTAATTCGCCGCGGGCGCAACCGGTCTTCCCGGCGCGTTACTTCTTAAAAGTCCGCAGGTAGGCCGCCACGGCCTTGACGTCGTCGTCCGACAAATTGTCGTAGCCCTTCATCACGGTCTTTCCGTCAACCTTCAGCCCTTCTTTGACGGCTTTGATGGCGGCGGCGTCCGTCAGCGCGTCCTGAACCTTGGCGTCGGTGTAATCTTTGCAGCCGAGCCGCTTGCCGATGTTGGTCTGGCCCTTGCCGTCCGCGCCGTGGCATTTGGCGCACAGGGTGTCCCAGTTTCCTTTGGCGTCCGAGGCCGAGGCGGTCAGGGTCGCTGCGAAACCCAGGACGGCTGCAAACATGATTATTTTTTTCATTGTCATTGCTTTCTTTCGTTGGTGCGCAACCCGCGCATTCCCAAGAAATAACGTCGGTGAAAAGGCTGGAAATCACTACTCCTGTTTTGGCCAACGCCGCACCTTTTTTGCGTTGCCCCTTCGATAAACGGGCAGGTTTTCGGCACGCAAGACAACCATTCCGGCAGTCTGCTTGTCGCCGGTTTGTGGCCGGAGAAAGACGCTTGCAGTTTACTTCGTCAGCTTCGCGCCGGGCAGATAAACGGTGAAGGTCGTGCCTTCGCCGAGCCACGTGTGAACGTGCAATGCCCCGCCGCCGCCCTTGATGAGCCGCTGGACGATATTGAGGCCAAGGCCGGTTCCCTGCCGCGGACCCTTGGTGGTGAAGTAAGGCTGAAAAATTTTCGGCAGCACTTCCGGCGGAATCCCGGGGCCGCTGTCGCGCACCCAGAGTTTCACCAGCGGCGCGGCATTGCTGAAATTTTCCACGTTCAACAGCCGGTCCTGCGGTCCGTCCTTGAAGGACTGCAGGTCCAGCGGCTCGCGCAAAACTTCGCCGCCGATGTCCACGCGGTGGCCGAATGGGGCGCATTGAAAGGCGTTGACAACGAGGTTGAGCAGAATCTGGATGAGATCGGTGCCGTTGATTTTGACGCCAATGTCGTCCGCCAGCGGCTGGACGCCGAACTCGTTGTCCTGCAGGCTGGGATGCACGCGAACGAGCTGGTTCAAATCGTTGAGCATCTGGTTGACGCCCACGCGCGCGGTTTCATCCGATTGACGGCGGAGAAAGCTGAGGTAGCGTCGCGAAATCTCAATGCAGTTGCTCGTCTGCCGCCCGATGATGCCCAGCCGTTCCCGGATGAATTCCAAATCCGCCATCTCCAGCCGCGAGGCCTGGCCGAGCCGGCGGTTGAGCACCTGCACAAAACCGCAAATGACGGTGAGCGGGCCGTTGATGTCGTGGATGATGCTGGCGTAAATGTCGCCGCGCGTCTTGGCAATCTGCTCCTCCACGCGCTGGTTTTGCAACTCGGCGAGGAGCTGCTGCACTTTTTCCGCGCTGCTGTGGATCTCACTCTCCAGCGTGCGCCGTTGCATCGCCTGGCTGATGGCGGTGCGAATGGTGGCGATGTCAAAGGGTTTGTTGATGTAGTCGGACGCGCGCAACCGCAATGCCTGGCGGATGGTGTCCGTGGTCTCGAACGCCGTCATCATGATCGCCTCGATGTCGGGATTCACGTATTTGAGCCGTTCGAGCACCTCGATGCCCGACATGCCGGCCATGCGGATGTCCAGCACCGCCACGTCAATCTGATTTTTCTGCGCCAGCTCGATGGCCGTCGGCCCGTCCTCGGCCATCAATAAATCATAATCGTCCTTGAAAATGACGCGCAACGATTGCCGCGGTCCCTCCTCATCATCCACAATCAGCAACGTGCCCCGTCGTTTTGGCGTCGCGGTTGTTGCAACGGGATCGGCAGCCGTTCGGTTCGGTTCGGTCGGTGGTTCAGCAGTCAAGGCCATGTCTTAAAATCAGGTTATCGAAAACAATTCCGAACTCAAGCATAAAGCGTCAATCCCGGACCAGCCGCGCCCGCAACATTTCGAGGGCCTGTTGCGCCGTCATTTCCTTGAACCGTCGCCGCCCGCGGCAATTTAATTTGCGTTCGACAACGGTCTCCGGCGCACCGGCCAGCGCGATGAACACCGTCCCCACCGGTTTGATTCTTGTGCCGCCGGTCGGTCCGGCAATGCCCGTCACCGCTACAGCAAAATCCGCGCCAAACTTTTCCCGCGCGCCTTCGGCCATCGCGCGCGCCACGGCCCCGCTCACCGCGCCGTGCCGGGCGAGCGTTTCTGCGCGCACGCCGAGAAATTTTCTCTTCACCTCGTTGCTGTAAGCCACGACGCCGCCGATAAAAACTCTTGACGCGCCCGGCACGTTTGTCACGCGATTCGCGATGGCGCCGCCCGTGCAGGATTCCGCCACCGCCAGCGTTTGTTTTCGCGCGGTCATCAAGCGAACCACGGTCGCCTCAACTTTTCGGCGGCGGCGGTTTGGGTTTGCGGATTTCGGCATTAAACGTTCCCGCGACGTAGCTTTTCGCTTCGTCCGGCGTGCAAAGATAAATCTTCCCCGGCAGCGTGTTCCCGGCGGGTTGTCCGAACTCGATTCGCAACGCGTATCCCGCCCGCACCGCCTGCTGCATCACATGACCTTGCGCGTTCTTCCAACGCAGATTGACCACCGGCGCATTGGTGGCATTGGTCTTGATCACCACTGATTTCCCGAAGAGGCTCTCAATCGGGTTTGGCCGCAGATAAATGGTGACACCGACTTCCGGTGGATATTCCGCCGTGCGTATGGTCAACCCGTCGCCATTCACAAACATCCGTTCCGGAACCAGCGCTTTTCCATGAATATATCCCGCCACCAGCGAATCCGGGATCGTCACCGTGTCAAGATTCAACGTCCAGTTCGTGTCGCTCGCCGGCGGCGCGACCGGCGCGGGTTGGGGCGGGGCCGGGTTGGTTTTGTTTGTGGCGGGCGTTTGCGCTTGAACGGCTGCGCTGGCGACCTGGTTGGTTCCCGCTCCCGCGGACCTGAAAATTTTGCCGCGAAACGCAAACACCGCCGCCCCGGCCGCGACAATCAAAACCAGCAGAACCACCACGACCGCCAGCGGCAGATTTTTTTCGGCGGGAACCAGGCCTGAACTTCCTTCGGCAATTTTCGGCGCCGGACGTTCGCCGATCTTCGTTCCCGTGATGATGAATTTCGGGTCGTCCGTCGCGGGCGCCTGCGGCACGGTGATTTTCTGGAAACACGTCGGACATTCCATCACTGAACCGCTCTGTGACGAATCGCACTTGATGTGCTGGCCGCATACCGGGCAGGCATATTTGAACTCGCTCATGGCTGTCCGCCAACCATTTCATATCCGCCGCCCGACGGCAACGCCGATTTTTATGTTGAAGCGTGAAACGTGAAACATTGAAGCGGAATCGCCCTCCAACGCTTCAACGGATTACGCTTTGCGTCCTTGCGTCTTTGCGTTAAACACTGGCCGTGAGCATGAATAGAAAATCTCCCATCTCCCGCAGCGGACGTTTCGCGCGCGAAGTGAGCGCCGACGTCGCGCAATTCACCGAATCCATCTCCTTCGACCACCGGCTCTGGCGGCACGACATCCTCGGCTCGATGGCCCACGCCACCATGCTCCAAAAAATCGGCGTGCTGACCAAAAAGGAATTGCGCGCCATCGTGAAGGCCCTCGACGCCATCAGTAAGGAAATTGCCGCCGGCAAATTCCGCTGGAAAGCCGGACTTGAAGACGTCCACATGAACATCGAAGCCGAACTGACCAGACGTGTTCCGGCCGGCGCGAAACTCCACACCGCCCGCTCGCGCAACGAACAGGTCGCCCTCGACACGCGCCTCTGGCTGCGAGATGAAATCACCGCGCTGCTCGGTGAAATCGCCGGCTTGCAACGCTCGCTCGTTTCGCTCGGCGAAAAAAATGCCGATGTGCTGATTCCCGGCTACACGCATCTGCAACGCGCGCAGCCCGTCTATCTCGCGCACCATCTGCTCGCCTATGTCGAGATGCTCGAACGCGATTGCGAACGGTTCTGGGATTGTGATTCACGCGTGAACGTCTGCCCTCTCGGCAGCGGCGCGATTGCCGGTTCCACTCTGCCGCTGGATCGCGTGCTTGTCGCCAGGCTGCTCGGGTTCGTGGATGCAAGCGGCAAACCGCAGCTCACGCTAAATTCCATGGACGCCGTGAGCGACCGCGATTTCGCCGTCGAATTTTGCGCCGCCGGCGCGCTGCTGGCCGTTCACCTCTCGCGGCTCGCGGAGGACGTGATTCTCTGGGCCAGCGCGGAATTTAATTTCATCAGAATCGCCGACGCCTACACCACCGGCTCGTCGCTCATGCCGCAAAAGAAAAATCCCGACATCGCCGAACTGACGCGCGGCAAGACCGGCCGCGTCTTCGGCAACCTGATGGCGCTGCTCACACTGCTGAAAGGCCTGCCGATGACCTACAACCGCGATTTGCAGGAGGACAAGGAACGGCTGTTCGACACCGCCGACACCGTGCGCGCCTCGACGCGGCTCATGGCCGCGATGTTGAACAACACGAAGGTGAACAAACCGGTGTGCGCCTGTGCCGCCGCCGACCCCACGTTGCTGGCAACGGATTTGGCGGATTATTTGGTGAAAAAAGGAATGCCGTTCCGGCGGGCGCATCACGTCGTCGGCGCGGTGGTGGCGCTGGCGGAAAAGACCGGCTCGCCGAGCCGTAGCGGAGCGAAGGCTGGCAAACGGCTGAACCAACTCACGCTCGCGGAACTGCAATCCGTGGACCCGGTGACCGGGACCAAATTTTTTGGCCGCGACGCGCTGGGCGTGTTCAACCTGAAAACGGCGATGGCGAAACGGAATCTGACCGGTGCACCGGGAACGAAGGAAGTTACGAAGCAACTGGCGCGCTGGCGGGAACAGCTCTCGTGAATCGGAAAAGGCTTGCATGATTACTGAAGAGCAAATCAGGCAAACCATTTCAAAGGCTGAAGAATCATTCCAAGATTGCTGGGCAAAACTTTCCGACATGAAGAATGGCGAGAAGCGTGTTGAGTTTTTGGGAATGAGTTATTTTATTGGAGCAATCAGAACACAATTTTTTGCTGATGCTGGCGTGGTAAATTTAGTTAAGCTGGCGATTGATAAAATTGAAAAGGAAGGTTTCAAAGAGCCAACCCGTATCAGTTTGGATTTCGATTTCCTTTATGGTTAACTTGCAAAATTTGAAACTCGAGCTGGCGGCGCAAATTGAATTCTGAAAATCGGTTTGTCTAAAAATGCCAACTGCGTTAAATGATCTGCTCCAGGCGTGCCGCGTTTGTTTTATGCCGCGGCGAGCTTGCCCTTTTTGCGCCAGGCGCGTTCGGCAAATCTGCGGGCTTCCTTCGCGCCGCGCAGCAGGCAGTCGGAACTGATGTCGCAATCGAGCTTCGGCCAATAGACGGATGTGTGGGAAATTTCAAAATCCGCGCGCTCGCGCCGCGTGGCGAGTTGTAGCGTGGGATAAAACGACAGCGGCACGCTCACCGTGCGCCCGTCTTCCAAGCCAAACGTCAGCCGTTCATCGGTGATTTGCACCGTGGTCACGTCCGGCGGCGGAGTGTTATTCAGTTTCATTCCACGCTTCGATCAATTTGGCCTCATGGGTTGCGAGTATCCGGGCGATTTCCCGGAGTTCGGCTTCACGAAAGCCTTTGTTCCAACTCAACTGCGCGGGCGCGAGCCAGAATTTGGCCTCGTTTCCGCTCTTGTGCACATGCACGTGCGCTGGTTCGTCGGGTTCGGAACTGTAAAACCCGATGCGGTAGCCTTTGACGCGCAATACGGTCGGCACCGGATTAGATTACGACCGCGACAGCGGGTTTGCAAGGGCGACCAAGCGACTTTAGTTGGCGAAGCGGGCGGAAAGATTTATGATTTGCGGACGAATGGCCGAAACATTTGATAATCTACTCAAGGCGACGTCGCGCTCGTTTTATCTGACGTTGCGCGTGTTGCCGGATGCGATTCGTCCGCAAATCGGCCTCGCCTACCTGCTCGCGCGCACCAGCGACACCATCGCCGACACCGAGCTGGTCCCGCTCGAACAACAGCTCGACGCGCTCCACAAATTGCGGGAGCGGATACTGGATTCGTCCACCGCGCCGCTGAATTTCGGCGAACTGGCCAGACAGCAGGGTTCGCCCGCCGAAAAGTTATTGCTGGAAAAAACCGAGGCCAGTTTGACGTTGCTGCAAAAACTTTCCCCCGCCGATTTGAAACTGGTCCGCGACGTTCTCACCACCATCATGGGCGGACAGGAACTGGATTTGCGCCGGTTTGCCGGCGCCGCCGCCGAAAAAATCATCGCGCTGGAATCCGCCGCCGAACTGGACGATTACACGCATCGCGTCGCCGGCTGTGTGGGCGAACTCTGGACAAAAATTTGCCGGGCGCATTTGTTCCCACACGCGAGACTGGATGACGGGCGACTGATCGCGGACGGCATCCGGTTTGGGAAGGGATTGCAACTCGTGAACATCCTGCGCGACCTGCCGGTGGATTTGAAAAAGGGCCGCTGCTACCTGCCGGCGGAAAAATTGGGCGCGGCGGGATTGATTCCCGAAGTTTTGCTGTCGCCGGCGAACGAGGCGAAATTTCTCCCGTTGTTCCACGAATATCTCGACAAGGCCGAAGCGCATCTGGCGGCGGGCTGGACATACACGAACGCGCTGCCGTTCGGCCAGTTTCGCGTGCGGCTGGCGTGCACGTGGCCGGTTTTGATCGGCGTGCGGACGATTGAAAAGCTGCGCGCGGCCAACGTGATGGAACTGCAGCAGCGTGTCAAAGTTTCCCGCGCCGAAGTGCGCGGGATGGTGACCCGCTCGATCCTGGCCTGTCCATTCCCGAAGGCGTGGCGGAATTTGCTTCCGCCGACAGGAAAAGCAGTTGCATCCGGCGGCAAATTGGCGTAAGAAAGCGTTATGCAAATTTCCAAGTTGTTCCCTGTGGTTTGCACGGTTGCCTTGTATGTGAGTTTCAGCACTGTCCGGGCGGAGGATACTCCGGCGCAGGCCGCCGCGCGCGCGGCTTTGATGGAAGGATTGAACGCGCCGGAAACGCAACCAGCCCAACCGGCCCCCGCCCAGCCCGCCCAGCCGCCGGTTGTGGTCACCCCCTCCGGCGCCACGCAGGCACAACCAAGCCAGCCGACAAATGCAGTCGTGGTTCCGCCCCCCGCCGCCCAAACGCAACCAGCGGTCCCGGCTCCCGAAACAAACTCCATGCCGGCTACAGAAGCGGGCCAAACAATACCGGCGGCTTCCGACGCTGAAGCCCAGGCCAGGGCGCGGGCCGCGTTGGAACAAAAAATGTCCGAACTGAACCAACAGGAGTGGACAACTCCGGCGGTTGCTCCCGCAGCGTCGCCCGCGCCGCGCCCGGTGGCGATCCAACCTGCCACACCGGAAGTCAAGCCCGCCGCGCCGCAAACCCAGCCCGTTGCCATCAGTCCGGTGAAGCCCGCTCCGCCCGCAGTCAAACCGGAGGCAATGCCGCCAGCAAACCAGATCAACGCAAACTTTCCCGGAAAGGAGCTGGGCCTGGAACCGATTCAAGCGCCGCCACTGCCGATCTCAGCCGCCAAGGAAGCACAGCTTCAAGCTTTGCTCGAACAATACAAGGCCGACCAAATCACGTCCGAACAGTATCAGACCGGGCGGGCCAAAATTCTGGCGGAGCCGTAAAATCAAATTGTCCTTTTACCCGCCGGCGTTCGTCGGCGGGTTTTTTATTTCGCAGCCTTGACCCTCAAAACCTTCGAGGTTGAACTTTGCAGACTGAAGCCTAAACTCACGGAGTCATGCACCATTTCCGTTACGCTGGCAACAGGCTGTTCTGCGAAGGCGTCGCCGTCGAGTCGCTCGCGCGCAAGTTCGGCACGCCGCTCTATGTCTATTCGCAACGCACGCTGACGGACCATTTTCAAAAACTCGACGCGGCCATGTCGCCGGTGGACCATCTCGTCTGCTTCTCCGTCAAATCCAACTCGAATCTCTCCGTGCTGCGGACGTTCGCGCGGCTGGGCGGCGGGTTCGACATCGTCAGCGGCGGCGAATTGCAGCGCGTCATCGCGGCCGGCGGCGACCCGCGCCGGTGCGTCTTTGCCGGTGTCGGCAAAACGGAGGACGAAATCGAATTTGCACTGCGGCAGGGCGTTTATTCCTTCAATGCCGAAAGCGAGCCGGAATTGCAGCGCATCAACCGCGTTGCCGCGCGCTTGAAAAAAACCGCGCCCGTCGCCGTGCGCGTGAACCCGGACATTGCCGCGCACACGCACGCGAAAATCACCACCGGGACCTACGAAAACAAATTCGGCATCGCCTTTGAGCGGGTCGAAGGCGTCTATGCCCGCGCCAGCAAGCTGAAAAACCTGCGGCTGCGCGGCCTGCAAATGCACATCGGCTCGCAGCTGACCACCGTGTCGCCCTTTGAAAAAGCCCTGCGGAAGGTCCTGCCGCTCGCGCGGCGTTTGCAGGAAAAATACGCGCTGGAATTTTTCAGCATCGGCGGCGGTTTGGGCATTGTCTATGAACCGGCGCTGGCGAGCGGCGCGGCGGGCTGGTGGAAATCGCCGGCGGCAAGGAACATTCTGACGCCGGAAAAATACGCGGCGCGATTGCTGCCGCTGTTGCAGCCGCTCGGATTGAAAATCCTGCTCGAGCCGGGCCGCTTCCTCGTCGGCAACGCCGGCATCCTGGTCACGCGCGTCGAATACGTGAAACGCACGGGCGGAAAAAACTTCGTCATCGTGGACGCCGCGATGAATGATTTGATCCGGCCGGCGTTTTACGACGCCTATCACGAAATCGTGCCGCTCACGCGGCGCGGCGGCGCGCGGGTGAAGTCCGACGTCGTCGGCGGCATTTGCGAGTCCGGCGATTATTTTTGCAAGGACCGGCCGCTGCCGAAAGCCGGCGCGGGCGATTACCTGGCGCTTTTGAGCGCGGGCGCCTACGGCTTTGTCATGGCGTCGAATTACAATTCGCGTCCACTGGCCGCTGAAATCCTGGTGAACGGCCGGCGCGTCGCCGTTGCGCGTGAACGCCAGAACGTCCCAAGAAATCTGGTCCGGCGAGAAAATCGCGCCGTGGCTGAAGTAAATACGATGCCGGGTCGGGCCTCTGGCTCGAAATGACCCGGCCACAGGCCGAACGCTACAACTTTCCCATCTGCCCGCGCGTGACGCCGAGCTGGTTCATCAATTTCAACTCGCGCCACAGTTGGGTTCCGCTGATTTCGCCGCGCAAAAGCCGCCGGTAGCTGGCGATGGTGCGCCCGACGGTTTCCGCCGGTTCATCCAGGAATTCCAGGCGGAAATGCCGCACGCCCAGTTCAATCATTTTCGCCGCGTATTCCGCCCCAGTCTGCGGCCGGGCGTTGAACACCGTGTTGCGGCAGCCGGCGTCCGCCCTCAATCCATGCTCCGCGCCCACGCGGTCACGCAACCTTACGTCATGCCGGTCGCAGGGCCGGCCACAGTTCATATAATCCGTGCCACTGGACAGGAACGCGCAAAACACGCAGTGCTCCATGTGAAACATCGGCATGTGTTGATGGAGGGTGACCTCGAACCACTCCGGCGGTGCAGCGCGCAACAGCGCTTCGAGCTGCTGAAAATTCAAATCATACGACGGCGTGAGACGCTCCAAATCGAAACGGTTCTTGAAATAATCCGCCGCCAGCCGGTTGGCCACGTTCAATGAATAATCGCCGCGCCGCCGGGCGTTGGCGAAAAATTTCAAGTGATCGTAATTGCGGACCAGGTAGCCATCGGCGCCGCAGGCGCAGACCTGCTGTAAAATCCATTCCTCGCCCGTTTTGAAAATGCGCGGCGGAGCAACCCAGATGGATGGTTGAGGGTTGAGAGTTGAGGGTTGAAAGTCAGAACAGCCGCGAGCGGTGCGAAACAGCGTCACCGCTTCGTGGTATTTTTTCGGGTTCTCAAACTCGCAGTAAATTGTCTCCACCCCGCATTTCAACGCCGCTTCGAGCTGCGGCAGATTGCGGATGAGGACAACCAATTCTGGATTTGTAGGAGCCGACGTGAGGAGGCTCTGACTGGATAAATTTGAAAAATGAGCCTCGTTACCTCGGCTCCTACAATCATTAATTTTCCATCGTTTCGGTTGCGCGCGCAATTTTTCCAGTTCCGCCACGGTTTCGCGCCGCAGGCGGTTCAATTCGCTCACCGGCAATAAAACTTCGCCGCGCAAATGATTTTTCAGTTCACCCAGCTTGAACGGCGTTCCGCCCAATCTGCCAAGCTGCCCGCGCAAGCGTTCGGTCATCAGCGGCTGCTTTTCGGCCCTGGCCAGCGGTCTGGCCGAATCAAGCTGGACGACGTGGCCGGATTCATCGCGCGCGATGAGCGTGAGCGGACCGCCGGCGGCACCATGGACCTCCATCTCAACCGGGCGCTGGAATTTGGGCGTGTCGCCTTCAAAACTCCGTCGCAGGCGGCGATTTAATTCCGGGTCATCCGTTTTCCAAAGCTTGTCACCGATGTGAACCCGTGAACAATCAACGTCGTCTCTGCCAAAACGAATCTCGACGAGTGCATAACCCTGGACTTTGGACTTTGAACTTCGGACTTCATATACCCGGCCGCCTTCCTCTTTTTGCTCCGGTTTGCCGGCGTCAAAAACGACGCCGTCGCCGCATTTGAGCAGGCCTTCGATTTTTACCATGACCGCGTCGCGCAAAACGTTTGTGACTTCGCCAAGAAAAACGCCGCGTTTTTTTCCAAACCGGCCATGAACGAGTTCCTGGTTGTTTACGCCGCCGAACCAACCGGTGTAAAGCCCGCGCGAAAAGGCCATCTCCATTTCGTATTTACGATTTACGATTTCGGGTTTACGAGCGGATGGATTTGCGGCGCGCAAATCGTCATTGGTAAATCGTAAATCATCCAGCGCTTGCCGGTAAATCCGCGTGATGTTCGCCACGTATTCCGGCGTCTTGAGCCGACCTTCGATTTTCAGCGACGCGACACCGGTGCGGACCAAATCCGGCAGAAGCTCCAGCCCGGCCAAATCCTGCGGGCTTAACAAATATTTTCTATCGCCGAGGGGAACCGGTTTGCCGTCGCAGATCAAATCGTAAGGCATCCGGCACGCCTGCGCGCATTCGCCGCGATTGGCCGAGCGGCCGCCCAGCGCCTCGCTGGTGAGGCACTGGCCCGAGTAAGCCACGCACAGCGCGCCGTGAACGAAAACCTCGATGGGAAGCGCGGAGTCCGGAGTGCGGAGCGCGGAGTTAATTTTCTCGATTTCGGCGATGGAACATTCGCGCGCCAGCACGACGAGGTTGCAGCCGAGTTCACGGGCGAATTCGATGCCGCCGGCGCTGGTGATGGTCATCTGCGTCGAGGCGTGAATGGGGAAATCCGGCGAAAGCCGACGGATGAGCCGGCAGATGCCGGCGTCCTGCACAATCACCGCGTCCACACCGGCGGCCATCATCGCGCGCAGATATTTTTCCGCGTCAGCCAGCTCGTTTTCGAAAACCAGCGTGTTCAACGTCGCGTAACCGCGCACGCCGCGCCGGCGCAGAAATTCCATCAGTTTCGGCAAATCCGCCTCCGTGAAATTGTGCGCCCGCATCCGGGCGTTGAACCGTTCGAGGCCGAAATAAATCGCGTCGGCGCCGTTTTCCACGGCGGCACGGGCACAGTCCCAATCGCCAGCGGGCGCAAGCAATTCGGGCAAACCCAACGGGCGGGCGGCATTTTCTCCGCTCCGGGCAGCATTCATGGTTGGGGTCACGGCCATCGGCGGAACAGCATAACGCCAAAAGTCCGCCGGACAAAACCGTTTCTCCGGCTGTCAGAGCATTTGCAATTGCGCGCGCCGGCGTTAATCTGGAGGCGTGAACACCGGATTTTCCATTGCGGCCCACTGGCCGGGCGGTTTCGATGAAGCCGGGCTGCGGTCGTGGGCGGAAGACCTGCGCCGTCAACTGCCCGCGCCGCAGATCTCGCTCGGCCTCGTGTTCCTGTCGCCGCAATTTTTCCCGCACGCCCGGCAGACGCTGGAAATCTTGCGCGTGCATGCCCGGATTCCGTTGCTGGCGGGCTGTTCGAGCAACGGCCTGATTGCCGGTCCACAGGAAATTGAAAATGCGTCCGGACTCGTGCTTGCGCTTTACTCGCTGCCTGGCGCGGAGCTGAAAGGCTTCCGCTTCACGCAGACGCAGGTTGAAGAAGCAAACGGCGCGGTGTACTGGCATTTGGAAACCGGGGTCGAACCTTCGCGCACCAACGGCTGGCTCGCGTTCATTGATCCGTTTCACTTCGACGTGGAGGGCTGGATTCGTTCATGGAACGGGGCTTACGCGCCGCTGCCGGTTTACGGCGGACTGGCCAGCGGCGCGGTTCCCGAACCGCTCACCCAGGTTTACCTCGACGGCGAGGCGTTCGAGGACGGCGGGGTGGCGGTTTCAGTCGGCGGTGACGTGGCGTTGACCGGCGTCATCTCACAGGGTTGCACCCCCATCGGCGAGACGTGGACGCTCACGGGCGTGGAACGCAATTTGATTCATCACATCGGCAACCGGCCCGCGTATGCCGTGCTCGACGATACGTTCAAGAAACTTTCGCCCGACGAACAGCGCAAGGCGCAGGGCAACCTGCTGATCGGCCTCGTCGTCAACGAATACCTCGAGGAATTTCATCGCGGCGATTTTCTTGTGCGCAATCTCGTCGGCGCCGACCCGCGCTCCGGCGTGCTGGCCGTCGGCGCGTTGCCGCGCACAGGCCAGACCATGCAGTTTCAGCGGCGCGACGCGGCGGCGGCGACCGAGGACATGAACGAATTGCTCGGGCGCGCCAAGAACAGGCTGGCCGGCACGACGATTTACGGCGGCTGCCTCTGCTGCTGCAACGGCCGCGGAAAACACCTTTTCCACCAGCCGAACCATGACGCGGAATTTGTGCAGAAACAACTCGGCCCGCTCGGCCTCGCCGGATTTTTCTGCAACGGCGAAATCGGCCCCATCGGCGAAAAAAGTTTTCTACACAGCTACACCGCCTCGCTCGCGCTGTTTGTGAAGAAGTAATCACAAATCATCTTTGCTTTTGCCCGGCGGTGCGTCATTCTCGCGCCAGCAATGCCGGAGAAACCACAGACCGAAACAAGTCTTCCCGCGCCGCCGCGAAGTCCGGGCGGCGGACGGCGGCGCGGCCATCGCGGCGGCCGTGGGCGCGGCCCGCGTCGAACGGAACAAATTTCCCAGGCTGGTCCGCCGGTTGATGCGCCGGCGTTGCCCGAACGAAAAATCGAAACTCCCGCTTCCGCCATCGGCCAGGCGATTGAAGAGGTGACACAGGTTGTTGAGTCGCTGAAACAAACGCTCGACCAGATGGAGGAAGTGCTCGAACTCGTCGAACTGGCCGAGCGCCAGAAACTCGCCGATGAGCGGGAAATTGAATCGTTGCGCCAGGCGTTGCGCAGAATTCATCGGCCGCGAGGCGAAAGGCCGGAACGGCCACAACCAAACGACTGACCTCGTTCGGCGCTTATTGCAGCCATTCCCGGACTTTCGCGGCTTTACTGGTCGGTGGTTGACAGGCCTTGCCCGTGCAGAGATAGACGACCGGACCGTTTTTTGCGGGCAGACTGCGCGCAAATTCCTCGACGGGGCCGGTGTTGCCCAAAACAATTTTGTTCGGCTGATAAACCGAGTGCGCGGCGCGCAACAGTTCCCGCGCTTCGGCGGAATTGGCATCGCCGGCGATGACGACCCGGCGCGGCTCGTCCAGCCAGAAGTCCAGCGCGTGCAGCATGAACGGCATGGCTTGGGGGAAGTTTTGCAGGCGGTGCGCAAACAGCCGCAGCGTCGCCTCGGCCGGTCTTTTGAAATCTTCGCGGCCAGTGATGGCGGCCAGGTTCAGCAACGCGAGCGTGGCGACGGAATTGCCCGACGGCTCCGCGCCGTCGTAATCGTCCTTGACCCGCACAATCAAATCCTTCGCGCCGGCCGGGCTTTGCCAGAAACCGCCATTCTCCGCCTCGTAAAACTTTACAATCATGGCTTCGGCCAGCTCGATGGCGAAATTGAGATGCTCCGGCCCGAGTGTCGCCTCGTAAAGCTCGATGACGCCGGAAAGCAAAAAGGCATAACCTTCGAGCAATTGGACGTTGTCACGCTCGCCATCGCGCCAGCGGTGAAATAACGCGCCCTCACCCGGCCTTCGGCCACCCTCTCCCATCCGATGGGAGAGGGGCGGGGTGAGGGGCGGCTGCCACAAGTTTTCCTGAATGAACTTCAGGTTTTTCTCCGCGGCCACACGGTGTTTTTTTTCGCCGAGCACGGCATAAGCCCGCGCAAACGCGCCGAGCATCAGGCCGTTCCAGGAAGCCAGGATTTTGTCGTCGAGACGTGGGCGAACGCGTTTGGCGCGTGCGTCGGACATTTTACGTTTGGCGGAGGCGAGCAATTGAAAATCCTTTTCCGAGAGGGACAGCGTGTCGCTGTCCCTGATTTGTTTTGATGTAGTTTGGGACGGCGACACGCCGTCCCTCCCAATCGGATTGGCAATGCTCAAAACATTTTGTCCCGGCAACGGGTGCGGATGACTGTGGTCCACAAAATTGCCCTGGTCGGTAACACCGAAATGGCGAACCGCCACATTGAATTCCCCGCCGGTGAGCAGTTTCGAAAGTTCGCCTTTCGTCCAGCAATAAAATTTTCCTTCGTGTCCTTCGCTGTCGGCGTCTTCGGCGGAATAAAAACCGCCGTCCGGATGCGTCAGCTCGCGCAGGACGTAATCAAGGATGTCGCGCACGGTGTCGACGTGGCGCGCGTCGCCGCTGACGAGAAACGCGTCGAGATAGAGCTGCGCGAGCTGGGCGTTGTCGTAGAGCATCTTCTCGAAATGCGGCACGAGCCATCCGGCGTCTACCGAGTAGCGGGCAAAGCCGCCGCCGAGCTGGTCGTGGATGCCACCGGCGGCCATGCGGTCGCATGTGTGCAGGACCATGCGCGCGGCCTCGTCGTCATGAAAACGTTTCGCGCAACGCAGCAAAAATGCCGGCAGGCCCGGCTGCGGAAATTTCGGCGCGCCGCCAAAGCCGCCGTGGCGCGGGTCATAGGCGGACTTGAACATCGCCGCAGCGTTGCGCAGCGCGTCCACCGTCAGGATCAGGTTGTCCGCGGTCAGGTTTGTGGCCGCGGCTTCGAGCCGCGCGTGGATTTCATCGGCGGAAGCAGTGATTTCGCCGCGGCGTTCCCGCCAGAGCGCGGCGATTTGCCGGAGCACCTGCAAAAAGCCCGGATGGCCATGACGGCTGTCTGGCGGGAAATACGTGCCGCCCAAAAACGGCTTCAGCTCCGGCGTGAGAAAGACGTTCATCGGCCAGCCGCCACCCCCGGTCGTGGCCTGGACGAAGGTCATGTAAATTTTGTCCACGTCCGGCCGTTCCTCGCGGTCCACCTTGATGCTGACAAAGTGTTCGTTGAGAAACGCGCCGACCCTTTCGTCCTCGAACGATTCGCGTTCCATGACATGGCACCAATGGCAGGTCGAGTAGCCGATGCTCAGAAAAATCGGCCTGTCTTCGGCGCGCGCCCTGGCAAACGCCTCTTCGCCCCACGCGAACCAGTCCACCGGATTGTGCGCGTGCTGGAGCAGATAGGGTGATTTCTCGCGGGCAAGACGGTTGGTGTGGGCGGCAGCCATCCGGCAGAAGATAGGGCGCGACTGGAGACGACGCAAAGTGAATCCGGTGACGAATAATTTTGCGTCGTCACTGCCGCGCCGCTGCGATAGGCTGGCGGCATGTTATCCGCCAAACCATGGCGCGGTGAAGCCGTCTTTCAATTTTGCGCGGCGCAACTGGCCTGCTTTTGTCTCGGCGTGACGATGGTCAGCCTGCTGCAAAAGGCCGGTTTCACGGCGTTCAAATCACCGGACGGCTTTGGCACGGTGCTGCTCGGCACGCTGGGTTTTCAAGGCGCGACCTGGGTGCTGATTTATTTTTTTTTGCGGCTTCATCAAGTCCGCTGGCGCGAAGTTTTCGGCCTTGGTGAACTGCGATTACCACGGGCGCTGCTCGCGGCGCTGTTGACCGTGCTTGTGGTTTTGCCCGTTGCGTGGTGGCTGCAACAGGCCTCGGTGTTCGTGCTGGAAAAAATCGGCTGGTCGCCTGAAGCAGAAACCGCCGTAACGCTGCTGGCGGGCGCTAAATCGTGGTGGACCAGCGTCTATCTGGGCATCTTTGCCGTCGTGATTGCGCCGGTGGCCGAGGAATTTATTTTCCGGGGCGTGCTGTATCCATTCGTCAAACAGCTCGGTTATCCGGGTTTCGCGTGGATCGGCGTCAACTTTTTGTTCGCGTTGATTCACATGGACGCCGCGGCGCTCCTGCCATTGTTCGTGCTGGCGCTGGCGCTGACGTGGCTTTACGAACGAACGGACAACCTGCTCGCGCCCATCACGGCGCACAGCCTGTTCAACGTCGCCAACCTGATTGTGTTTTATTTCGCAAAATGAACGAGTTCGAGCTAATCGCGCGCCTGACAAAATCGCTGCCGGCCAACCAGGATGTTTTGGTGGGCGCGGGCGATGATTGCGCCGTGCTGGATTTGGGAATGCCGGACAAATTACTGCTGTTCAAAACCGACGCGGTGGTCGAGGGCGTTCATTTCACCAAAGCCACGCCGCCGGAAAAAATCGGGCGCAAGGCGCTCGCCCGGTGCCTGAGCGACATCGCGGCCATGGCCGGCACACCGGCCGCCGCGCTGGTGACCCTCGGATTGCCAAAACACTTCGAACCGGAGTTTGTCGGCAAAATCTATGACGGCCTGGGCGCGCTGGCGAAAAAATTTGGCGTGGCGATTGTCGGGGGCGAAACGACGGCGAATCCCGGGGGCATCTTCATTTCCATCGCGCTGCTTGGCACGGTTGGGCGGGGGAAACAAATCCTCCGTTCCGGCGCAAAGGTCGGTGATGCGATTTTCGTCACCGGCGAACTGGGCGGTTCGCTGGCGGGCAAACATCTGGAATTCGAGCCGCGCCTGGCCGAGGCGCGCTGGCTCGCGGAACATTTTCCCATCCACGCGATGATTGATTTGAGCGACGGACTGGCCGGCGATTTACGGCATATTTTGAAGGCGGGCGGTGTCGGCGCGGAACTGCTCAAAACGGCGGTGCCGGTCAGCCGCGCGGCAAGGTTGCAGCCGCGGACAGGCGCCCCGGCCAGACCGGCTTTTGCCGCCGCGCTGACCGACGGCGAGGATTTTGAATTGCTGTTCACGATTGCCGGCGGCGACGCGGTGAAGCTGCTCGATGCCTGGAAGAAAAAATTTCCGGGATTGAAATTGAGCTGCATCGGGAAAATTGTCGCCGGCGGCGGCGTCACGCTTCGCGACAAAAGCGGCGCGCGCCCGCTCAACGAGCATGGCTACGTTCATTTCACATAGCCCGGCGGAGACCGAATCGCTCGGCGAGGCCTGGGGACGCGCGGCGCAGCGCGGCTGGGTCATCGCGCTGTCCGGCGAACTCGGTGCGGGCAAAACACAGCTGGTGAGGGGCGTGGCACGCGGACTCGGCATTGCGGCGCGCGTGCATTCCCCGACGTTCACGCTGGTGAACGAATACGGCGGCGGCCGGCGGCGGCTGTTTCATCTGGATTTATACCGGCTGGAAACGCGCGAACAGATTTTGTCCGCCGGCCTGGAGGAATTTTTGTCGCCCGATGGCGTGGCGGTGATTGAGTGGGCGGAAAGAATTTACGATTTACGATTCACGATTCACGATTTGAAGAAGGTGCAAATAGAAATTGTGAGCGAGTCGGAACGGAAAATTGTTTATGACGGTTTTGGCGCTTGAATTTTCCTCGCCGCAGCGGAGCGTGGCCATCGCGCGCGCGGGCCGTGTGCTCGGCGAAGTGATTGAAACCGGCGCCGGCCTGCGCCCCGGTGCAAAGGCCGGGGTTTCGTCCCGGCAGTCCGGCGCCACGGAGGCCTTCAGCATGATTGAGGCCGCGCTGCGCGAAGCAAAATTGGAGCGCGAGCAGATCGAGATTCTGGCGGTTGGTCTCGGCCCCGGCTCTTACACAGGCATTCGCGCCGCCCTTTCGATGGCGCAAGGCTGGCAACTGGCGCGGGCGGTGAAATTACTCGGCGTGAGCAGCATGGACTGTCTGGCGGCGCAGGCGCAGGCGGAAAGAATTTTCGGCCGCGTGAACGCGCTGGTGGACGCGCAGAGGAATGAATTTTATCTGGCAACCTACGAAATTTCAGCGGACGGCTGGAACGCCATCGGGCCGCTGCGGATTGTGACGGCCGGGGAAATCCAATCACGGCCCGGGGCGCGGGAAATTGCAATCGGCCCGGAAGCCACGCGCTGGTTTCCCGGCGGCCGGACAATTTTCCCCCGCGCGGCGGCCCTGGCCCGGCTCGCAGTTGGGCGGGATGGTTTTGTCGCCGGCGAACAATTGGAGCCGATTTATTTGCGGGAGATGAATTACGTCAAGGCCCCGGCGCGGAAATCCGCTGCGCGTTGAAGGCGATTCCGCGGTTCCCAACCAGTCCGGGTTGTGGACAAAATCGTCAACATTCAGGACGGCAACCCGGTGAGGCCGCTGGCCTGCCTGCAAACCGGCAACGATCCCCATTCACCGCAATGGTATGCAGACTGCTATCTTATGATTTCAGCAAACGGGCAATTTGACGCAAGAATTTATGGTGTTCCACCCTGGCAAAGCTGCGGAAGGCAAATCACGTGTCGCGTGTGCCGCGTTCACGTTGATTGAAGTCATGATTGCCTTCGTCATTTTCGGACTGGTGACATCGGGGATGATTTACGGATACGTGGAGGCCAACCGGATAGCGGAATGGAGTTCGCAGTCGCTGGCGGCCATGTCGTATGCGTCGCAGGGAATGGAGCAGATGCGTTCAGCGCAATGGAGTGCGGAGGAGTACTCCACCGGCAGCGGGGCGGGAACCACCGACGTGCTGGGGACTAATTATTCAAACTATCAGGTTGACACGCTGGACATCCCGACCAGCGGCGCCCTGATCAACGTCACGAATTACATGACCGCCACGCAGGTTTCAGGCTATCCAGCCGGGCCGGGCGCGCCGCTGAAACTGCTCGTCTCGAAAGTGGTGTGGTCCTTCCGGCTGACCGGCCAATTGTTCACCAATACCATCGTTACCCTGCGCGCCCCCGATCAATTGCAATGAAATCTTTCAAAAACATGCGGAGCCGGCCGCGCGGGAAAAGCGCCCGCGGGTTCACACTGGCGGAAATGATGATCACGGTCGTGGTCTTCCTGTTCATCTTCACCGGCGTATGGATCGCCGTTCAAATTTTTGGGTTGCGCATTTATACGCTGGCGGCCACCAAGCTGGTGGCCACCGCCGGGGGCCGCCAGGCAATGAATCAAATCCGGGACCAAATCCGGGAGGCCAAAATGGTTTATGTCGGGAACAATTCCACCGTCAGCACCTCTTCCTTCCAGCTCATTACCAACACGCAGCCGCAGCAGGGCAACGCGCTGATAGTTTATCCCACCACGAACACGGCGAACTACTCGATTTACTATCTGGACACCAGCACCGGGACCAATTGCCTGATGCAATTTAACGTATCCAACAGCACCATCACCTTCACCAACACGCTGGCCAAGTATATTACCAACCAGATTGTTTTCGATGCCCGGGACTGGCAGAACAACATTGTGACCAATTATCAAAGTCTGGATAACCGTTTGCTCATCGAGGTGAAGATGCAATTTTCGCAATGGGAATACCCGGTCGCCTTTGTCGGCGGGGTCGGTCTCAACGCTTACGATTATTACCAACTGCGCACGCGGGTCTTCCGTCGCGCGTGGAACTGAAAGCCAAAGACGTTTATGCACATTTTATCCAGACCCGTGCGGCGGAACCGCGGCGGTTACGCCCTGCTCATCATCCTGTGTTTTTTGGCTGCCTGCCTGCTTGTCTTTGCCAGCACGATGTATTGGATCACGAGCAATTCTTCCGTGACCCATCGTAACAACCAGTTCAATATGAGCGAAGCCGCCGCGGAAGCCGCCACCGAAAAGGTCCTTTCCCAGATGAATTACGACTACGTCGCCCAAAGTCTTTCGAACAGCGGGACCTATTACGGCAGCTTTGTTCCCACGACGACCGATCAGGCGAGCTGGCCCGTCCAATATGTCTATAGCGACACCAACGGTGTGGCGAACCAGATCAGCGTCAACATGGGTTCCTGGAGCACCAACACCCAGCCTCTGAATTCGCAATATCAGGGGCTGTATGGCGAGGTGCAGCCCTGCACCATCACTGCCACCGCCACGCCGATTGGCCAGCTTTTCACCGTGCCGGCCACCGTCAGCGAGTCCATTCAATTCGCCTCCATCCCCCTCTTTCAATTCGCCGTGTTCTATAACCTGAATTTGGAAATTGATCCCGGCCAAACCATGATCATTACAGGCCCGGTGTGGTCCAATGGTGGCATTTGGACGGGGTCAAGCGTTTGCACCTTCAACAGTACGGTTTCCGCCGTCGGCATAGCCACCAATACCCTCAACGATCCTTTTTGCACTGGCAAAGTAGGCAATGGCACCGGTCTATCCATTTTCTTAACTGCAGGCCAGCCGACCTCCGGCAACGATCGGATAACCATGCCGATTGGCACCAACAATAATCCTGCCGCCGTCGAGGCGATCCTCAACCTGCCGCCTGCACCCTATACCATGAACACAGCGGGCGCCTATACGACCAACGGCCAGATTTATCTCGCCAACGGCGCCGATCTCTACGTCACCAACTTTCCCAGCGGCACGAATTGGGGCAACCTCATACCCGGTTGGCCCAACAGGTATTACACCAACATGATTATGTATTATCAGGATGGGGCCAACTCCTCCTCCTATCAGACCCCGATACCGTATGATTTTTATATCATGACGAACAAGACCCTCCATCTTTTTTTCACCAACTGGGTGAATACCATCAACACCACCAACGTCAACTATGTCACCAACATCATTTATGCCGGCTATTCGTTTTTGACGAATGATTTCTTCTACGACTGGCGCGAAGGTTGGAATGGTGGGAGCGGAGTCAATAGCGGCAAGGGAAAAGCCGTTCAAGCCGTCCAGATTGATATTTCCCTGTTCAATATCTGGCTCACCAACAGTGCGGCCACCAATAACGGCATCTTCTACAACACCCAGTGCAAGCTATCGAGCCACAAATCCCATCCGATTGATTCCATTTACATTTACAACGCCGTTCAATTGAATGCCACGACTCTCCCGGCGGTGCGTGTCTTCCACGGAGCAATGTTGCCGTCGCAAACCGCCCCCAAAGGCTTCACCGTCGCCACGGCAATGCCAATGTATGTGTGGGGCGACTACAACGCGTCAAACAGTGCCGGCTCATCGCTTGGCCAAAACAGCACCACCTACACCTGGCCCGCTGCGCTCATGGCCGATTCCATCACCATCCTGTCCGACAATTGGAATGATGGCACCACCACCAAGCTTCCCACGCCCACCACCACCACCGTCAACGCCGCGATGGTTGAAGGGATCGTCCAGTCAACCAATGGCATATACAGCGGCGGCCTGGAAAATTTTCTCCGTTTGCTGGAGAATTGGACAGGCGTCGATCTGTGGTATAACGGCTCCATCGTCGTCATGTTCCCCAGCCAATATGCAACAAACTCCTGGAGTTACGGCAACTATTACGACGCACCCACACGGGATTGGGCTTTTGACACGAATTATATACAGCAAGCCGGTCTGCCGCCGCTCACACCGCAAGCCAAGGGCGTCATCCGCGCCACTTGGAACGCCTACTAGTTTTGCCTGATTAAAACTCTGCTTCGCTTTGTCCGTTCTTGCGCATAAGCTGTGCGCGTGAAAGCGGCCATCCTGCACGGCAAAGAACAAATTCGGATTGAGGACGTCACGCCGCCCGCGCTCAAACCGGGCGAAGTCCGCATCCGCATCGAGGCCGCGCTCACCTGCGGCACGGACCTCAAGGTCTTCAAACGCGGCTACCACGCCAAAATGATTGTGCCGCCCGCCGTCTTCGGTCACGAACTGGCCGGCGTCATTTCGGAAGTGTCAGGCGTTGGAGTTCACTCTTCAGCGTGTTCCCCGGACAAGCTAAAGCTTGAACTCCAACCCTGGCGCGTTGGCGACCGCGTGGTCGTGGCCAATTCCGCGCCCTGCGGCGAATGCTTTCACTGCCGGGCCGGGCAGGAAAACCTTTGCGAAGACCTGCTTTTTTTGAACGGCGCCTACGCCGAGTCCATTGTCGTTCCCGCGCGGCTTGTTCAAAAGAATTTGCTGCGGCTCAGGCCGGAAACCGATTTCCGCGACGCCGCGCTCGTCGAACCGCTCGGCTGCGTCGTCCAGGGCGTCGAAGACACCCATTTGCGCCCGGGCCGGCATGTTTTGATTCTCGGCGCGGGGCCGATTGGTTTGATGTTCGCCGCGCTGGTCAAAAAGCTGGGCTGCGACGTGACCGTGGCGGGCCGCCGCGCGGCGCGGCTGGAAGCGGCACGACGCCTCGGCGCGGACCGGACGATTGACATCGGTGACGGCAAAGGATTGGTCACGAAAGTCCGCGAAGCGACCCGGACGCATTTCGACGCGGTGATCGAAGCGGTGGGGCATCCCGACGTCTGGGAGGCCGCCGTGCATCTCGTGCGCAAGGGCGGCGTGGTGAATTTTTTTGGCGGCTGTCCATCCGGCGCGAGCATCACGCTGGACACGACGCTCATCCATTATTCCAATCTCACGCTGCTCGCGAGTTTTCATCACACGCCGCAGGCCATCCGGCGGGCGTTGGAATTCATCGAGGCCGGCGTGGCCCGCGCGGTGGATTTCGTGGACGGTGAATGTCCGTTGACGCAACTGCCGGAGCTTTTCAAATCCATGGCCGCGGGCAACCACGCCATCAAAACGCTGATCCGCGTGCATGAATAGACCGTGGGGACAACGGGTCACCGTCCCAAAATCGGGGTCGCCGGCACGGCAACCCTCCCGGATCATTTCAGGAATTTTTCCAGGTCCTTCTGCAATTTTTTCAAGTCCGGCAGGTTGATATACATCATGTGGCCGGCATCGAATTCGGCGCAGGTGATGTTGGCGCGGTAGGCGGCGTCGAGCGGCATGTGGTCGAGCGCGTAACGCACCGTGTCAATCGGACAGACCAGATCGCAGCGCCCGCCCAGGACGAGAATGCGCATGTAAGGATTCTGGTTCATCGTGGAGGCGAGCTTTTCCCCCGCGCTGGCGTAGTTGTTGCGCGCGCCGTAATCCCACGGCTGCACCCCGGCGAGAATTTCATAGGGCAAATCGTCCTCGAATTTCAATTCACTGCGAACATAGCTGTTGATGGCCGCCGAAAACGGCCCGCGCACCGCCTCATTCGCCGGATCAAAATCCGGGTAAGACGACGCGGGATCATCGTCGCGTCCGGTGATGCGGGCGTCGTAAGCGCCAAGAATCAAACCCTGGTCATGGAGCAACTGCTTGCGAAAAACCCCCCCGTCAATCCGCAGATGGTTGTCCTCGATGACCTGCGGTTTCAAGCCGGTGAGCCGCGCGAGTTCGGCGGCGATCTTTTCATGTTCCCCGGCGGGGAGTGAGTCGCCTTGTTGCAACGCGGCGGAGTATTCGCCTTGGGCAAAGGCGCGGGCCTCGGCGAGCGCGCGGGGCAGGTCATTTTGCAGGTCCGGCGGCAGCCGGTTGTGGAACTGCGCCGCCGCCGTGTAGGCCGGCAAATAGAGCGGATAGGGCACGTCATTGCCCGGATTGTCCGCAATCGTCGCGAAGTCCAGGACGCCGGAAACAAGAATCAGGCCGTTAAGATACATCCCGTAGCGCAGGCGCAAATGGTCGGCGAGGCCGGCGGCGCGAAAGACGCCGTAGCTTTCGCCGCAGAGATATTTTGGCGAGAGCCAGCGCTCGTGCCGCGTTGTCCAGAGCCGGATGAATTCGCCGACAGAATCGAGATCGGCGGCGTCGCCGAAAAACTGGCCGGACTTTTCATCCTTCGCCGGGCGGCTGAAGCCGGTGGCCACCGGATCAATGAACACCAGATCGCTGGCGTCCAAAATGGAATACTCGTTGTCCACCAGCTTGAACGGCGGCGGCGGCAACGTGCCATCCTCGTTCATTTTCACGCGGCGCGGGCCAAGCGCGCCCAGATGCAGCCAGACGGAGGAGGAACCGGGACCGCCGTTGAAACAAAATGTGACGGGCCGCTGTTCCATTTCCGATTTTCGATTTTCGATTTCCGATTTGTCCTGGCGCGTGTAGGCGACATAAAAAACCGACGCTTGTGACGTGCCGTCGGGTTTGAGGACGGGCAGCATCCCCGTCTCCGCCGTGTAAGTCACGCGCTGGCCGGCGATGGTGACGGTGTTGGTGATGAAAACCGGTTTGTGCGTGGCGTCGGGAATCGCGGCGGTTTCCGCTTTGGCGGCGGGCGGCGCGTTGGTGCCCGTGGCGGGCGAATGGGTGGGGGCGATGTCAGTGGCGCGGACAACCCCGGCCAGCGCCATCAGCGAAATCCAGACGTTTCTTTTCATTTCAAATTCCTGTTTGGCTCCGGGCAAAATGCGCTTTCGTTTCCCGGAACGCAAGCCGCGTGTCAGAAGAACCAGTCCGGCAAGCACCATGATGGTTGTGAACAACTTTTTTAAGAAATACTTGCCAGCGCCCGGAGACCATGCGAAAAGCCTTTGAAGCAGTTTTGCTAAAAGGGTTGTAAACTGGAATCAGTTAATGTGGGCTAGTAGCAAAACCGATTTCTGGGTCACCAGGGCAGATTTTGATTCCCAGGCGTTCCGGCGCGCTTTCACCTCGATCGCGCTGCCGGCGGTTATCGCCATTCCCACGCCGATCCCGCCGCGGGCGCGGGCGCGGGAACACTCCGGTTTGTCCTGGGAACCTTCCCTTTCGCGCGGCGCATCCTTGAAGCCTTCCTGAAAACAGTCAAACCACCAACCAAACTGAAACAAACAACCAACATAACCATGATGAACTCAAAACGTCTGCTGTCCTGTCTGGCCACCCTGCTGTTGACATCAACCTTTGCTTCGGCGGATACGATTGCCAAATGGACCTTCGAAACCAGCCAGCCAGCGGTTTCCCCCGGCGCCGGTGTTTGGATCACCAACATCGCCGCCGAAGTTGGCAACGGCACGGCTGCGGGCTGGCATGCCGGCAATGCGGCTTACACTTCTCCAACCGGCAACGGATCGGCGCACTCATTCAGTTCCACCGCTTGGGCGAGCGGCGACTCGTATCAGTTTGCCGTTAGCACCATCGGTTTCCAGAATGTGAACGTGGCCTATGACCAGACCGGCAGCCCGACCGGACCGCGGGATTTCATTTTCTCCTACAGCACCGATGGTGTCCATTTCACGACATTTGGCTCGTCTTACATTGTTTTGACCAACAACGCCTCGGCCAACAACGAAGGCAGCGGGAAGAGTACCAGCGCGTGGAATTCCAGCGGTTCGCAACAGTCGGCCTATGCCTTGGCGTTCGATCTGGGTTCGATCACTTCGCTGAACAACCAGCCGGTGGTATATTTCCGGGTGACGGTGGCGGACGGCACCGCCGAAAACGGAGCTTCGATTGGGAGCGGAGGAACGGATCGCGTTGACAATTTTCTCGTGTCCGGCGTGCCGACGGCGTCGCCCGTGCTTTTGAACATCCAGCGCGTTGGGACCAACATCGTCTTGAGTTGGGATGATTCCTCATTTGCCCTGCAAGCTGCGCCGCGCGCAACCGGCGCCTACACCAATGTTCCGGGGGCTGCCAGCCCCTATGCCGAATGCATGGGTTGCGAGCCAAAATTCTATCGGCTCGCGCATTGATTTGCAAAAAGACCGGGAATCCAAGGGCGGCTTCAGCCGCCCTTTTTGTTTGAAGATCGAGCGCCTCAAACATCATCGGCCAGCAAACATTCATTGAGGCCTCATTCCCCGATGATTTTCACCAGCACGCGTTTGCGGCGGCGACCGTCGAATTCACCGTAAAAAATCTGTTCCCACGGGCCGAGGTCCAATTTGCCCTTGGTGATGGCCACGACGACTTCACGGCCCATGATTTGCCGTTTCAGGTGCGCGTCGGCATTGTCTTCGCCGGTGCGGTTGTGGCGGTATTGCGCAACCGGCTCGTGCGGGGCGAGCCTTTCCAGCCAGACATCGTAGTCATGCAGCAAGCCATCTTCAGCGTCATTGATGAATACGGACGCGGTTATATGCATGGCATTTGCCAGACAGAGGCCCTCTTTCACCCCGCTTTTTCCGACCAGTTCCCCAATCGTGCCGGTGAGATTGACAAACCCGCGCCGGTTCGGAACCTCAAACCAGAGATGCTCCGTGAGCGATTTCATGGGTGATAAGTTGCGGTTCGTCTTCCGGCGCTGAATCACTTATCGTCACTGCCGCGATTATCAATCACCTCGACGAACACCGTTTGCGGCGTCTTCCAAAAGGTTTGATAAGCATGTGCCAGATCAACCACCGAGTAATTGGTGAAGACGTTCATCGTCCACCACCAGCCCGGCTTGAAACTCGTCCGGCCCTGCCCCCACACTTCAATCCTTCGATAACCCAAAACGTTCACATTCGAGCGAAGCACGGCGCCAAACTGTAGAACGGCGTCATCACTCGGAATAATTTGCCATTTTTCCTTGCTGCCAACCTCACTGCCATTCTTGCCCAAGTAATCCTTGGTCCTGGCGGAAGGCGTCCAAAACTCCAACTGGCGCGTTTCTCCCAAAACCGTCTGGCTGCCATTGGCCTCAACCACAACGGGCATCCAAAGCCGCCGTGCGGGCGCGGAACGCGGCGAAACGACAAGGTAGGCGATGAAGGCTATCGTTGCGCAAACGAACAGACAGGACGCCGCGCCCCATAATGTGCCCGGACAGGCAAAAGCGCTTTCGTTCTTTGAAGATTGCCCACACATAGAGAAACAAGACAACAAAAGAATTGCCCTGCTTGCAAGCTAATTATGGTTACAATCCAGTGATAATCAATTCACCCGGTGTAGTGTTCGCAGCCGCCATTTTGTTGAACGGGATGTCTTTTTTGAATTTCGCCTTCTTCTGCTGGACGAGTCGGCAATGGGCTGTCATTTTGACTTCGCATGACTCCCGAACCGGCCAGCACCGGGCAAGTGGTTCGCGCCTCGCGGGGAGGCTGGCTCGGAATTTTCCAACCCGCGCCGCCCGCGCCGGTCATGCTCACCGACCCGGCGGCAATCGCGGCGAAATACCGCCGCTGGCAGACGCGCGTCCTTTTTTTCTCCATCATCGGCTACGCCACATTTTATTTCGTGCGCGTCAATCTCAGCATCGCGATGCCGTTTATGGGACAGCAGCTTGGAATTACCAAGGAACAATTGGGTTTGTTCCTGACGCTCTCGGGAGTGATTTATGGCGTGTCCAAATTCGGAAACGGCTTTCTCGCCGACCGCGCCAATGCCCGCGTTTTCATGTCCATCGCGCTTCTGGCCTCGGCCTGCCTCAACATTGGGTTTGGGTTGAGTTCGACCGTTTTGGCGTTGGGCCTCGTTTGGATGTTCAATGGTTGGTTTCAGGGCATGGGTTTTCCACCCTGCGCCCGATTGATGGCCAACTGGTTTCCGCCGAAACAATTGGCCACCAAATTTCCCATCTGGAACATTTCCCACAACGTCGGCAGCATTGGAGTTCTTCTGCTGTGCGGATTTCTCGTCAGCGGAAGTCTGTTCGCACCCGATTGGCGGCTCTGTTTTTTTGTTCCGGCGGCCATCGCCCTCGTCATCGCCGTTGTCCTCTGGTTCATGCTGCCTGACACACCGCCGTCGGTCGGGTTGCCGGAATTTGAGGGCACGCGCGTGGAACTGCCGGAGAAAAAATCGCACGAGGATTTCAAGGCTTTCGTGTTCCAGCAGGTTTTTTGCAATAAATACATCTGGATACTTTCGGCGGCGAACTTCTTCGTCTATACCATTCGCTATGCCGTCTTCAACTGGGGCCCGACGATGCTGCTTGAGGCAAAACACGTCAAAATTCTGCACGCCGCCGGAATGATTGCCGGATTTGAAGCGTTTGGAGCGATTGCCGCGCTGCTCGGCGGTTGGATTACCGACCGCTTTTTTGGCGGACGCGCCGCGCGCGCTTGTGTCATTTACATGGCGCTGGCGGGTGTTTCCATTTTGCTCTTTTGGAAAATCCAGACGCAATCGGAGTGGCTCATCACCGGCCTGCTTTGCGCCACGGGCTTTTTCGTCTATGGCCCGCAATGCCTGCTGGCCATCGCGTGCATGAATCTGGCCACCAAGCGCGCGGCCGCCACCGCCGTCGGCCTGACCAGCATTTTTGGTTACGCGAGCACGACGCTTTCCGGCTGGGGCATGGGATTTGTCGTCCAGCATTACGGCTGGAACGCGGGCTTCGCGGGATTGCTTGGCTGCGCAATGATTGGAACACTTCTTTTCATCATTGCCTGGCCGGCCAAGGCCCACGGTTACAAGGAATGACCGGGTTTTGGCCGGAGCGCGGTTTGTCCCGAACCGCAGCGCGTTGCCAGACCAAACCACGTTGAAATTTCCGAACCGTCTCCCGTTCCTCCACCCGCTGCGAGTGGGGACAACTCGCGCTCCGTTGCAAACGCGCCCTAATCGTCGTCCACGACTCTCACCGCCCAGGCCGGATAGGGCGCTTGCGGACCTTTCGCGGCGCGCCACAAAATGCGGTTGAACAAATCCTCCGGGCATTGGTCTTCCTTTTCGAGCGGCAGTTTTGCGGAGACCATTGCGTCCTTGCGTAATTGCGCGTCGGAAATTTCCCTGGGCGGCTTGTTCATCTCATCCAGCGGCACGTTGTTGCCCACGGCGTCGAACGGCGTGAAATCCGGCGTGCCGGTGAAGCAATCGAACATCGGCGTCGCCGTCGCGTCCATCTGGTTCATCGGCGGCAGGCCGAGCATCAGCTCCATGGTCCGCAGCAAACTCGTCTGGTTATATTGCGTGTTCACGACCACGCCGCGTTTCGTGAACGGGCTGATGACGTAGGCCGTCGTGCGATAGCCGCTGACGTGGTCCCAGCCATTTTGCGGATCGTCTTCAACGGCGAAGATGCAGGTGTTCGTCCAGAATTTGCTGTGGCTCACGGCCTCGACGATTTGTCCGAACGCGCGGTCGTTGTCGGCCACTTGCGCGGCAGGCTTGGGTGAACCGGCTTTCAGCGCGCTCGTGTGGTCGTTCGGCAGCCAGAGGATGGTCAGGTTCGGCAGATTTCCCGTTTGCTCGAAATCTTTCAGTTCCTTGACGAATTGCGCCGCGCGAAAAATATCCGGTATGTCCAGATTCCAGCCGACCGTGTTCGTCATGAGATAAGGCCGCAGCGCCTCGATGTCCGGCTCGCATCCAATGGTCAGTTCGTCCGTGCCGTTGAGGAATCCATGATAGTAATCGAGAAAATGCGGCTTGCCCTTGCGCGCCGGATTTTTCCAATGCGAAATGGAAGTGGCGAATTCGCCGAAGTCGCAAATCGTTTTGCCGTGCGCGAGCGCGTTGTTCCAGATGAAACCCGCCGGCGAATAGGCGAGCGCGTCCCTGGTGTCCAGTCCGTCGCCGCCCGACGGATAACTGCGCGGAAATCCGGCGAACTCGCGCTCCATGTAATCCGTCGCGATGCCGGTGTCCGTCCATTGATGACCGTCCGCGCTCAAAGCGCCGCAGCAATACGTGTTGTCCAGCAAAACAAAATCGCGCACGAGCTTGTGCTCGTTGGGCGTGACGCGCCCGCCGAACACGCACAAGTCCGCGTCGCCGTTGCCGTTCGTCACGTCGCCCAGCACCTGATCGTAAGTGCGGTTTTCCTTGATGATGTAAATGACGTGCTGAAAAACGCCTGGCTCGCCGGCGCGTTCGGGAACCGGCCGTGGCGGTTGATTTTCACGCGCGGGCAATTTCGCCTGCGCCAGAAGCGGATAACGCAAATTGGCCAGGGCCGTTTGCGTGAACGCGGCCAGTTCCTCCGCCGACGGCACGGGCACAAGCGAGAGCGAGCCGTGGTATTGCTTTGAGTTGAAGCCCGGCACATTGCCCAATCCCGTCCGGGGCTTTTCCTTTTTCCCGCCGATGTGCTTGAGGTTCGCGACGCAAATTTGGTTCCGGCCGGCATCAAACGCAATCGCGCCGGGAAACCAGCCGACGGGAATCAGTCCGAGCAGCTTCGACTCGCCCGGTTTGAATTGGAAAACGGCGACGGCGTTCTGCGTGCCGTTGCAGACAAAAAGGGTTTTGCCCGATTTGTCGAACGCGACCGCGTTGGGTTGCGCGCCGAATGGGTCGCCCGGATTTTGCCGCGCGCAAATCGTCTCCACGATTCCGTCCGTGCGCGTGTCAATGACGCTCAACGTGTCGCTGCCCGCGTTGGCGACGACGAGAAATTTTCCATTGGGCGAAAGCGCCAGCGCGCACGCGTGCCGGCCGGTCACGATTTCGCCCTCACCCTGTCCTTCTCCCATCGGATGGGAGAGGGTGGCCGAAGGCCGGGTGAGGGAATTCGTTGGTTCAACTTCTGTCAAATCAATCACCGACACCGAGCCTTCGCTGGCAATCGAACGCCCGTCCACGCGCACGAACGTGCCGCGCCCCGCCGGGCCGGTGACGCTGTTCGCATCGGGCCGGCGACCGCCCCAATTGCTGACGTAAATTTTGTTTTTGCAAACGACCACGTCGAATGGCGCGACACCCACGTCCCACGTCCGCAAAACTTGTCCGGTCGCCGCGTCCAGTTCGGCGAGGCGGTTGGAAAGATTGAGCGCGACGTAAATTTTTTTGCCGTCGCGCGCGACGGCGATGCCGGCGGGGATTTCATTGGTGCGTCCCGGCGCATGGGCCGGTGGCAGCGCGATGGAAAACAGCGGCGAAACTTTTTCATCCCTGCCCACGCCGAGGACCTTGATGTCGCCGTTGACGTTCGCCAGATAGATGCGCGAGCCGTCGGGCGAAAACGCGAGGCCGGTGAAGCTCAACTGCGCCTCTTCGTCCGGCGAAAGGATTTCCGAGGACACCGGCGCCTGTTCCTGCGCCTGGTCCGCCGGCAACGGAACGCGTTGCGAAATTTTCCCCGTCGCCGGCTCGACGACGACCAGTTCATGCGTCAGTCCGGCGGTCACAAGAATTGTCCCATCGGGACTCAACGCCAGTGCGTTCGGCCTCACCCGCGGCAGCTCGACCAGGGTTCCGGCGGGCGTGACCCGCTGGTTGACCGGCGTGACCAGCCCGTTGGGATTACGACCGACGGTTTCGGTGGTCGCATCGAAGCCATCCCCGTCCGGTTGTCCGGCCGAAACGGCGAACGCAAATCCGACGAGCGACCAAAGCACGAAGCGCCGGCTGAAAGATTTCATCTTCATCACATTAAGATTGACGGCAAAGCGGAACCGGCGGCAAGAAAATCCTTCTCAATGCCGGGCAAAGGGCGCAAAGCGGAACTGGCCCACAGAAGTTTAACAACAAGAGACCTCTGCAAAACTGGGGCGCCGAGCACCGTCTCGGCGTGATGAGATGGATTTTCCCTTGTGCCGAGGCGGTGCTCGGCGCTCCGAACGGCCGATAAACGGGTTTTGCAGAGGTCTCTAAACATAACAAACCAACGCGGCGGTCATGGACCGCCGCAGTTCCCGGGGAAATTGAGTTGCGCGGCTTTCTGCCGAAGGCCGCCCCGCTCGTTCTGTGGGTTTCAAAATGGTTTTCGACCGCTTGGACCCAGGTTGTGTGTCGAACAAGTTACGATTTTGTGAATTCTGTGAACAGTGTGAACAACTTTTCCGGGAAAAGCTTGTCAGTGTCCGAAATCCATGCGAAAAATTTCCGGCAACTAGGGATGGTGGTCGGGGGGAAGTGTCAGACAGAAGGCGGCCCGGATTTTTTGAAAGCATGAAGAAGACGTGTGCGAGCGGCGAAGCAGTGCGCGAAAAGATTTTGTCAGAGAATCATTCCCGGCAGGCGCGGCGGGCTTTTACCCTGATTGAGTTGCTGGTGGTCATTGCCGTCATTGCCATTCTGGCGGCGATTCTGTTGCCGGCCCTGGCCGCGGCCAAACAAAAGGCGAAGATGATACAATGTTTAGGCAACATGAGACAATGGGGGCTGGGCTTTCACATTTATTGTGATGATAACAATGACTTCGTTCCTGAAGAAGGTGACACATCAGCGGGCACGGGGTTCATTAACTCCCCAGGTTCGCCCACGGCCACGGACAACCTTGACTTTGCCTGGTATAATTGCGTGGCGCCAACCATAGGGCAACCGCGATTGGTCAGTCTTTACGGCCTCTATGGCAATCCGTTCAATCCGCCCCTGCCCGACAGCCTAAGCATTTTTTCCTGCCCCGGCGCGCCTGACCCCAACAGCACTTACAATACTTCTTCCACAACTCCTCCCCTGTCTGCGAGGAAGGCTTTTTTCATGTATGGAGAAAACGGGCGTCTATGTGTCAACTTTAGCACAAGAATGAACACTGGTGCGCAACAGACAAAGCTTTCCATGATTCCCAAGCCGTCGGACACGATTTTTGTGGCGGAAGTGGACCCGAATGCGTCAACCACCACCAGTCCGGCCCAATCCAATGTGACCGGCCGATACTGCGCCGCGCGGCACAGTTACAATAAGCTCGCCAATTTTGCCATGTGCGACGGCAGCTCGCGTTCGGCCAGAACCAATGAGTTTTGGAGATCGCCGGGTGAGGCCGATGACGACTACACAATCACCGGCTCCATTGCCTTGGAATGGCAGACATCACGCACCATGTATTGGTATCCAACGCCGAAGACGCCGAACTGAAATATCTTAATATCTTGTAACTATAATGTAACACCCGGAAGTTTTCCCCATGATAGAATGCGCGGCTTTGAAAAGTTTGAAGCAAGAAATTTTGATTAAACCCTTAAAAACCGCAGTAAAACAAAAATCCAACCTGAACATGAAAAATATGAAGACAAACAGATTTCACTCTGCCGCGCGCCGCGCGCCATGGGGCGCGGGCATCGCCATCGCGGCGATCATTGCCGCTTCCGGCGTCAACGCATTCGCTGCATTCACCGCGGGAAACCTCATCATTGACCGGGAAGGCCGCGACAGCGGGGCGCCTTACAACACAGGCGGCGGCACTCCGATTTATCTGGATCAATACACCACGAGCGGAACGCTGGTGAACACCACGGCGATTCCCACCAATGGCGCCAACGCTTTCCTCAACGCCGGCAACAGCACGCTCGAAGGCCACCTGACCGTCACCCCGGACGGCACGAAACTGGTTTTGGCGGGATACAATATCCCATATGGCGCCGCCAGCGCTATTACCGCCAGCAACGCCGTAGCCGTTCCGCGCGCCGCGGCCACCGTGGATTACAATGGAAATTTCACCCTTGCAGTCGTGGATAATGCCATTTTTGGCGGCACCGCCATCCGTTCGGCCGCGTCTGACGGCAGCGGTAATTTCTGGGCTGCAGGCGGCGCCCAGGGTCAGTTTTACATGGCAACCGGGCAGTCCAACAACATTTCCGCCACGGTGGTCAACACCCGCCAGATTCAATACATCGGCGGCAATCTTTACTACTCGACGGGATCGGGAACACCGGGCATATACGAAATCAGCGGCGCACCGACCGTCGCGGGCGCAAATACCGCCGTGAACATCCTCAATGAACCCGGCAGCCCTTATGGCTATGCGTTCGACCCCTGGATGGCCACCTGCTACCTTGCCGATGCGGACCCCTTCGCATCCACCAACACCGCAGGCAAAGGTGGAGTTGAAAAATATATCTACAACGGCAGTTCCTGGGTCTATCAATATTCGATTGCCCCCCCTCCAACTGGCAGTAACAACGTTTACTCCGTGGCCGTGGATTGGACCGCCATGCCACCCAAGATCTATGGTCTCACGACGAATTTATTCTCGGTGCAGGACACCGGCCCTGGCGCCGTTGCTGTTTCGCTCGCCACCAACGCCAGTTCCACAATCTTCCGGTTCCTGGCCTTCGCGCCCAGCAGCAGCGGCCTGCCCGCGGCGGCTCCCACCATCACCGGCATTTCGCCAGCCAGCCCGGCCACCAACGTCGGCGGCGGCACGGTGACGTTTGCATTGACCGGCACCACGGGCAGTCCCATTGCGAGCAACTTTTGGTATAAAATCTCCGGTGGAGCCACCAACCTGATTGCCGGCGCCATCGCGAACACGCTCACGTTTGCCACTTTGGTCCCGTCGAACCAGGCCAGTTATTTTTGCGTCCTCAGCAATGCGTCCGGCTCGGCCACCAGCAGCGTTGTTTCCTTGACAGTCATTGCCACTCCCACCATCGCGAGCATTTCGCCGGCCAGCGCCACGGTCAACGCCGGCCAGTTGGTGACCTTCACCTTGTCCTCCGGTTCCTATCCGACCGCCAGCAACTTTTGGTATAAAGAAATACCCGGCATAAGCACCAATTTGATTTCCAACGGGGCGCAAGGTTCCGGTTCCGTGGCTTCCGGCGCAACGACGACCAGCCTGACACTTTCCAATGTGTTGGGGGGAGACACGGCAAGTTACTTTGCGGTCCTCACCAACATTTATGGTTCGGCCACCAGTTCGCTGGCTCCGCTGACAGTCATTGATCCGATCATCGAAGCCGGGCCGAACAGTGCGTTTGGCTTGGTGGCTGGAACGGCGCAGTTTGCCGTAACGGCGGCGGGCACGTCGCCACTGGCTTATCGGTGGTATTTTTCAGACACCAGCGGCAATATCGTCGCTCCCGTGAACAACGGCACGCAAGGCGACGGGTCGGGGTTTGCCGGCGTCACCAGCAGCACGCTTTCATTTACCAACCTGCAACTCACCGACCTGACCAATTTTGTCGTGGTGGTCACCAACATTTATGGCGCAGCCACCAGTTCCGTGGCCTCGGTTCTCTCCGTGAGCTACCAGGCAACACTGGCGTTTTGGGATTTTAACGGCTCGCAATTTACCAACACGGCCCTCAATCTCAACTGCTTCTATTATCCGGCGCCTTACTTGGGCGTCGGCACCGCGCAAGCTGTCGGCTATGCCAACAGTCCGGTCTATCCTCCGAACCCCACCTCTTTGACGGCCTCTCCGTTTTCAGGCTCGGTTGATATCGGCGGCGATGGTCCCGGTGTGGACCCCTACGGTATAACGCCACCGCCGCCTTCCTACAATTACCCCGCTGATCAGCCTGACTCGGATAACTTTTCCTGGGGCACGGAGTTCTATCCGGCGAACAATGCCAGCCCCGTGGCCAACCTCGCATCCAACAAGTTGAGCGGCGTGCAATTCAACATCAGCACGGTCGGTGCGAAGAACATCACCGTTGCCTATGACTCGCGCGTCTCGGCCACCGCCAGCGATTACGAACGGCTGCAATACACCACCGATGGAACCACCTGGATTGATTATCCGATCAGTTCAACCTTCGCCGAAATAGGCACGACCTATGAACCTTACAGCTACAACCTTACGGGTTTCCCGGGCGTGGCCAATAATCCCAACTTTGGCATCCGGATCGTGACGGAACTCGAAAATACGGCCACTTATGGCGGTTATAATGATAACAACGGTTCGGCCAACAAGTATAACGGCGAGCCGGCGGGCGGTGCGGCCCCCACGACAAATTATATTGGCACGGCCAACACTTATGGACCGTCGGGCACGGTGACTTATGACATCGTCGGCTTCTTCGGCACTGCCATCACCAATGGACCGCATGGAGCCTACAATCCGCCGACCATCTCTGCCATCGCAAATACAAACATGGTGGACACCAACACGCTCGTGCTCCCATTCACCGTGGGTTCTGGTGTAACGGCGCCGGGCAGCCTCGTTGTCAGTGCCCAGACACTCGCCACGCCCAACCAGTTCACAATCAATCCGACTTTGCAGCTCGGCGGCAGCGGCGCCAACCGGACTTTGACGATTTCATTCGCATCAGCCACTACCGTTCCAGATCCAGTGGACGCTGCTCCGATTATGGTCACCGTGACTGATGGCAATGGAGATTCCACGGCAACGTGGTTTGATTTGGTGGCTACTTCGATATACCCGCCCCCGACCAACTCCCTGACCGGGTTGACGGCGACGAACATGCTGGCCAACACCGCGCTGGCGATTCCATTCATGGTTGGCAGTGCCAGCACGCCGATCGGCAGCCTGACTTATTCCGTTACTTCAGACAACAACACCTTGATTCCGAGCGCGAACATCGTTGTTACTGGCATGGGCAGTTATACTCCCACGCTCACCATCACCCCGGCCGTCAACCAGCTCGGCGTCGCGCTAATCAGTGTCGCCGTCACTGACAATAATCCGTCGGAGTCTCATACCACCACGGCGAACATAGCCGTCATGGTCCGGCCAAACACGAATGTGGTGGCGGTTGACTATTTTGACTATGACGGCAGCGGCGCGCTGGACACGTTGGGCAATGGTTTCTGGAACCATCTCAGCGGTAATTTTGGACAAATGCACGTTGGTTCCGGTGTGGTCACGGTGGACGCATCGGCGCTCACCGAGAATCTGCAAACCCCGTTGCTGGGCGCGCCTTACACAACCAACAGCGGAGCGGTTTTGTATGCCAGCTTCACAGTCAACATGGATCCCACCTTGGATCCCACCAAGATGCCCCTCAACAACGGCACTTACATCACGGCCTTCAACGACGGCACCGGCCTCACTGGCACCGCCGATGTCAACGGTTTGCTGGTGGCGGCTACGAACGGCGCGGCGCCGGGCAATTACCGGCTCGGCATCGCCAACATTTTCGGCGCGACTGCGCTTGCGCCGACGGTGATGTTCCCGCAAGACCTGGTCCCGAACACAACCAATGTCGTGGTCCTGTCCCTGGTTTTGTCCAATGGGTTCTCGACCCTCTGGGTCAATCCCATCAGCCAGTCATCCTCCAGCGTGATGAATAACTCCACCGTGTCCGGAGCTGTTGTTTTGACGAACTATAACATCGTTAACTTTGAACTCCGCGAATCGGGCCAACCCAACGGAGGCGCAGTGAACGTGGGCTACCTCAAAGTCGGGACCACCTTCGATTCCGTGTTCCCCTCGCTGCAAGTCCAGCCGGCCGGAACAAATGTCATTGTCAACTGGTCCGACCCAACGCTGGGCATCCAATCAACGACCAACCTCCTGACTCCGTTCTCGGACGTGTCCGGGGCAACGCCTCCTTACACCAATAATGCCAGCACCAACCGCGCCGTGTTCTTCCGGTTTGGACGATAAGCTGGATCGGCAAGGCCTGCAAAACGCGGGGTGCGCAAGCACTCCGCGTTTTCTTTGGCCGTGTTTTGACGGCGGTGGGTTCGCCTGGCTGAAGAAACATTGTTTGATGAAAATCCATAACATCCGCAATAAGTCGCTTTGGCCGGCTTTGTTGGCGGCCTGCTGCATGGCGACGACCCTGTTTGCGCAGACACGGACTGTGCGCATCGTCACCTACAACATCGAGGACGACATCAACGGCGCAACAACTCCGCTCCCCGGTTTGATTGCCCCTCCCGGCAATACCAGTGATGTGCAGGCGGGCGGCGTGCTGGAAGGCATTGGCGAGGAGATCGCCGGCAATGATCCGGCGCAGCCCCTGGATGTCCTGGCCTTGGAGGAGACGACGAGCAATCCACTCACCATCGCGCCAATCGTAAGCGGGCTGAACTCTTTCTACAGCGCGGCGGGAATGTATTCGAACAGCACCTATCAAGCGACGGAAAGCAACGGCGTTGTCACCAACGGCAACGGGCCGAATGCCATTGTCTATAACACCACCACCGTTCAACTGCTCGCGTCCGTGCCGGTGGACCCGCCGGGCGGCACGGGCAATTTGGGTTCGCACAGCGGCGAATATCGCGAGGTGATGCGTTATGAATTTGCGCCGGCAGGTGTCGCATCCACGGTGACAAACGAGTTTTACATTTACGTCAGCCATTACAAATCGAGCGCTTCCGGAGTGGAAGCCACCAATGAATTTTATCGCCAGGAGGAGGCGACGATTATCCGCGATAATGAAGCGAATCTGCCCGCCACCGCCCGCGTGATTTACGCGGGTGATTACAACATCACCAGCAGCGGTGAAGCGTCTTATCAGATCATGCTCTCCAACACCGCGCCCAACGGTGTGCAACAAGGACAGGGCATAGACCCGTTGAACGTGACCGACGCGATGGACATAGACTGGGGCGCCAGCACCACCGATACAAACATACTGGCGGTGGAATCAGAATCGGCCACCAACCTTCGTTACCGCGACGATTTGGAGGTAATGACGACCAATATTTATTACGGCACGGCGGGCGGGTTGAATTTCGTGCCCGGAACGTATCACGTCTTCGGCAACAATGGCACGACGCCCTACCATGGCAGCGTGAATTCCGGTTCCAACACTTCGCTGAACAATCGGCTCGTGACGAACGGACCGGTTTTTATAAGCGCCGCGCAACTTTACCTCGACCTCACTGATGCCAGCGATCACCTGCCCGTTGTGGCCGATTATGCCATTCAGATTCCAGCGCCCGCGCCGGTGGCAAACTTCACTGCCAGTCCGACTAATGGAGTGGTGCCATTGACGGTTTCCTTTTCCAATCTGAGCACCAATGCCACGAATTATAGTTGGGATTTTGGTGACGGCAACACAAGCACCGGCATCAACCCCGTTGATGTTTATACTCATGCCGGCACTTATTCCGTAACTCTTACCGCAGCCGGTCCGGGCGGAACCAACACTTTGACCTTCACCAACTGCGTCGTAACCGGCAACCCGCCGCCGTTGCAACTTGGAAATCTTGTCTCGCCGGCGAACGGCGGATTCCAGTTCATCGCCAGCAATTCAGATGGAACATTCATTACTTCCAGTCAGAAATCACAAATCGAAATTTTTGCCTCAACCAACCTCGCATTGGCCTTCACGAACTGGACGCCGCTGACCAACTCAATTGAGCTCACCAATGGTTTCCTGCAAGTCAATGACACAAACAGCGTCTCTAATCCGCAAAGGTTTTACCGCGCTGTGGAAACACCATAAATCGCATCAACTTTGGAAGCGTGGTTGCATCAAGCCCTTTACGCCATTGGCGATCATGCTGTTGCAATCCCGCGGAGCGCAAATCAAAAATGAGAAGGGCCGGCACCAATCCGGTCAATGGGTTAAGCGGAACCTGACGTCATTCATCATTCCATTTTCCGGCCAGGCCGGGGTCTGGCAAGTGACAGCCCGAACGCGGCCGCTTCCTGCCGGCCTGATTTAGCAGGACGTTATTGGAGAAAAGAAAGCATGTCCGGCTGTTCGAACTTGGCGCGCAGTTTGGCGGTCATCTCGCTGAGCTGACGCCCCACGGTTTTTGCCAGGTAATGCAAAAATGGGGCCACCGCCGCCGGCTGTTCGGACACGAGTTTCTGGAGCGAAGCGGAGTTCATTTTGATCAAGACACTTTCCCGCATGGCCTCAACACTGGCCGAACGCGGAGTCTGGTTGAGCAGGGCCACCTCGCCCACGATGTCGCCCGGGTTCAGCAGCCTTAGAACAATAATCTCACCGCCCTTGGTCTTGGTATAAACGCGCAACTGGCCGTCCAAAATCATGAACATGGAATCGCCGGGCTGTCCTTCCCGGAAAAGGGTTTCCGAAAATCCGCAGGTCATCACTTCCACGTAATCCACAAAGGCGGCAAGTTGTTCGTCGTTAAGCAGCGCCAGACCCTTGATCCGGCGCAGGTTTCCCGGCTTCAAATTCGATTTGTCCATGGTAATTTTATCGGTTGATGGATTGGTTAGCAGTCCGGTTTGGACTTCGCAAGTCTGGAGATGGAAATCTTTGGGACGGGGCGCTCATTGCTTGGTGAAAAATCTCATTTTTCTTTCATGACCACTTCCCCGATCCACTCGTCCGGTGGCGGCTGAACGCGCAGTTCGGCAATCCGGTTGAGATAAAATAACGAGGGGCCGTCGTCAACGGGCTGGTCCCCTCCGCCCGCCGGCAGGCCTTCGATTTGCCTGCGAAGCCGCATGGTTTTGCGGAACGCCGTTTCGGCGGCATCGAACTGGCGCTTGCGAAAATGCTGCAGCGCCTCGGCAAACTTCTCGCGCCACGGACGCGACGCCTCTGCCATTTCCCTGGGACCCAACAGTTCATGGACTTCAATCGCGCGGGCAAAGCCTTTGACCTGGATATGGCCGATCAAACGGCTCGTCAGTTTGTCCTCGACGACGCGCTGGATTGCGCGCGTGGCCAGCACGCTGGTGCCCAGATGCTTGTTGAGGCCTTCCAGACGGGATGCCAGGTTGGTGTTTTCACCGACGGCGGCATAATCGAACCGTTGTTCGCTGCCGATGTTTCCGACGCAGACAACGCCGGTATGCAGCCCCACCCGCGTCCGCAACGGGAGGCCGCGTTGCGCGGCCTCAAATTCCACCAACCGCTGTTGCAGCCTCAACGCAGCCTGGCAGGCGCGTTCCCGGTGGTCGGGCTGCTCCACCGGGGCGTTCCAGACCACGAAAATGGCGTCGCCCACCAAATCCATCACGGTCCCGTCCAGTTCATGGATGCATTTCAACGCGGCCTCAAAATAATGGTTGAGCAGGTTGACCAGGTCGTCCGGGTGCATCGTCTCGCTGATGCGCGAGAAATTTTCGATGTCGGTGAACAGCATGCTCACCTCCTGTTTGGTTCCCCCGCGCCGGCGCAGACCCGGATCGCTCAAGACCCGTTTGACCAGGGCGGGGGACAAATGCACGGCCAGGGATTGTTCCAGCAGCTTTTTCTCCACATACAACCGCAGCGAGTTGTAAACGATGGAGCAGAGCAGCGCGACGCAGAGCTCGCACACCAAAATCAGCCACGCGAACCAGAGGTGCCAGTGCCAGGCCAGCAAATGCGCCAATATGGCAACCAGGAGGACCGCCAGCAATGTTGCCAGCAACGCCGTCAGCGGTTGAACACGGATCAATCCGCAACCCGCCGCCAGCGCGGCCAGCAAGACAACGCAAAGTTCCAGGCCCGGCGGAAACCGGTTCAGCCAGTCGCCGTGGATTAGATTCAGAGTGGCGGTGGCCTGGATCTCCACGCCGGGCGCAAATCCCTGTGTCCTTTTTGTCCAATAGGAGTATGGCGTTCGAAATTCGTCTTTGCCTTTCCCCGAAAAATCCGCGGACATTTGCGCGCCCACAAAAACAATCTTGTCCTTGAAAAATCCCGGCGGCACGCCTCCCGGAACAACCGCGAGGAAATAACTGACGCTAGGCAGGTTCCCGGGCGGTCCGTAGTAATTGAGCCAGCGGGATTCAGAGGGGGCGGCATGCATGGAAGCGGCAGGGGCGCCGGCAAATTTTGCCACGGCAGCGGGCAGCCACGGGATTGGCGCTCCGCCCGCAGGGTCGTTTATTTCGTGATAAAACGCGCGAATGCCGTAATCCGGGTCTATGCTCAGATTGGCATTACCCCATCCCGCTGCTCCTGACCGAAACGGAGGGTACGGATACTCCTCTTCAAAAGGTTCGGTCGTATGCCTGGAAGTTAAATCAAAAATGGGGAGGCTCGTGCTCGATGTGTCGAGGAAATCTTGATTACCGCAGAGAATGACGCGTCCGCTCTCTTTGATGGCCCGGGCGAATTTCGCGTCAGCGACGGGGTCGGACGACGGGTCCGTGAACAGGATGTCAAACACGATGGCTTTTGCGCCACCCGCAATCAGGCGATCCACCAGTTGCGCATGGAGCGAGCGATTCCATGGCGCCGTCGTGGGTTGCTTGAGTTCCTCATGCGAAACCTCGTCAAGGTAAACCAAAACAGCGTCATTGACCGGAATATTTGGCCGCAGCACAAATGGCAGATCAAAACTCGAACGTGTCATGCCGCCGCCGATTGGGAATTGCAAAAGGGATACGCCCACCAGCGCCGTTAACACCACAGCCACCCCTCCGGCCAGCCAAAGGCGGGTGCTGTTCCTGGCGGAGGCTCGCGGTTTCATGTTCCGGCGTGGTTCTGAGGCTGTCGTGGATTAAAAGGTGAACTGGAAGCTGGCGGCAAAAGTTCGCTGACGGGGGAGTTCCGTGTAAAGATTGAGCGGATTCAAGTGGTAATCCTGATCGTTCAAATTCAACACCCCCACTTGGACCTGAGCATGACGGTGCCAGAACCGGTAACCGCAGAACAATCCGCAAATAACGGCCAATGCCGCTCCTGCCGCGGGCCGGAAGAATTTATGTTCGCTGACGGCTTTTAAGGTCACGGTTGTCAGCCGAAGGCCGACTTCGGAAGAATAGGGTTTCAAACTGATTCCACAACCGGATTTTCCGGCGCTTCTCCGCCCTTTTCAGGACCTTGCGTTTTTGTGTCAAAATTTCGTGTATCGCGCCCCGTCAATTGCCCGTCCACACCGCCCGACAAAACGTCGCGGGCGCGTTGTTGCCGGCCGGCCAAGGCGGCGGCCAGCCCTCGACTTGATACAGTAGCCCGTTTGGCAATGTGATGGTCTTCAATGGCATCCAAGGCCCATTCAGGCTGGTGCTATATTGGATTATATATGTGGTATTAGCTGTCCCGGTGATACTCAGGCCGCTTGTCTGGTTAACAGTTATTACTGGAGGCACAACTGTGTAATAAAGATTTGTTACAACCACATTCCCGAATCCGGCCTGGACTTGAATCGTCTGATTGGTTGGCACGTTCCATCCGTTGACGTTTGCAAACTGCAATCCCTCTGTGGTCGTTGTAAAATACCTGATATAACCGGGCGCGGATGATAAAGATGAAGGCGAATCGACATCCAGTCCCCAAGCTGCTCCCGCGCTCGTCGCCGATGACGGGCCCAGTATTACTTGAATCCAATACTGGTTACCCTGCGCAAAACTCTCACCTAGTAAAGCAACGCCACCCGATACAGTAAATCCTTCGCTGATAGAATTGCCATCCACATAAAGATGACCCGATATGTCAACGGCGATGCCTTTAGGGTAGTCGAACAGCGCGTTTGTACCCGTGCCGTCGGCGTAGCCTGCAATTCCCGCCAAACCGCCGATCGTGCTCACCACCCAGTTGGTGCCGACGGTAATAATCTTCCGAATCGTTTCGTTCGCACTATCCCCCACATACAGATTACCGGCACCATCCACGGCAATGCCTCCGGGATCGCCAAATCGCGAGTTCCTGTTCGTCCCGTCGGTGCTGCCAAAATTCCCGGCCAACCCGGCAATGGTGCTGACTATCCAGTTGGTTCCCACCAAGGTCAGCTTCCGAATAATATCATTAGTCGTATCCGCCACATACACATTGCCTGCAATATCCACGGCGACGCCTTCCGGACTGTAAAACCGCGCCAGGCTGTTCGTGCCATCGTTGGTGCCGGCCGTTCCCGCCAAACCGGCGATGGTGCTCGTGATCCAATTGGTGCCGGAGGGAGTGATCATCCGAATCGTGTGATTCAAAGTATCAGCTACATAGAGATTGCCGTTGGTGTCCACAGCGATGCCTTGGGGATAGTTGAAGCGGGACATGGTGTTCGTGCCATTGGCGCTGCCAATGGTTTGGACTCCGCCGGCGATTGTGGTCGTCACCCAATTGGTTCCGATTGGGGTGATCTTCCGAACCGTGCTGTTGCCGGTATCCGTCACATAAAGGTTGCCTGCCTTGTCAACTGCGATGCCGCTCGGATTTCTGAAGAGCGCGAAGTTGTTTATGCCGTCTATGCTCCCCAAATAAGTTGCCGTCCCCGCAATGGTGGTCACCACCCAATTGGTTGGGCTGAAGACAATCTCGCGAATAGTGCTGTTGCCGGTATCCGTCACATAAACGTTGTAATTGGTGTCCACAGCCACACCTTGAGCATTGTTGAACTGTGCATTGGGTCCCCCGCCATCAGCGATTCCGTCATTAGTGGATCCGGCTATCGTGGTAAAAGTGTAAAGATTATTGGACTGGGCAACACATGGCGTGGCCGAAAAGCCCAAAACGCCAAGGACCAAAGCAAGCCAACATAGAATGCCCCAACGCACATTGAATTTCAGATACGCCCCCCTAAACCTTCTGTTCAATGACTTCGCAAGCCCCAATGTAATATCGTTTAGCGGTTTCATGAAAAAAACGCCACCCTCTCCAGCCTGCTTTAAGACAGGCGCGGCAACACACTTGAGTAGTGCCAAGACTGATAGCACATATAAGCGAAATTTTACGTCCAATGCAAGCAAAATGTGCATAAAAATGGCTTCGCTTCCCCTTTTGCCGCAGTAGCCTCCAAAAACATCCCGAGCGCTGATTTTCCGCAAAATTTTTCGGTTTTCGGCGCTCGACGAACGCCGCCATAGCCTTTTGTAAAGAGTTCATAAGAAGGTTACAGGCGAACGGTGATTTTTTGACAACGAATTTCTTCAGGAGTAGTTTTTGAACCCGGTAAACGACTGCACGGTTCAGAACTCAAAGCTGAATTGTGCATTGAAAACACGTGAGCGCGGCAACTCGGAATATACGTTCAGGGGATTCAGGCGGTAATTCTGGCCGGTAAGATTCAGAACTCCCACAAGTAAGTTAGCGCGCCGATGATAGAACCGCCAGCCGCCCTCTATGTTCAATTGAACAAAATCGTCCCCCGGCTCGGCAGGTGTGTAGCCGAGATTTTCCTGCAAGTAGCCGTGCGCGTCGAATTCGGCAAACAGACCGGAGGGATGATTGTAAAGCAGATATGCGCCAATCTGGTGCAAGTAGGCCGATTGGTCCTGCGAAGGGTAAACGGAAGCCGGAATTTGTGGATATGTGGTTTTGAGTTCCGAATGAGTGAGACTGTAACTGACGCCCGCCACAAAGCCATCCGGCAGCAATTGATTGATGCTGGCGGACAAGGATTGTTCATCACAGTTCAGATTTTGGGGGGTCGTGGACGGCACGAACGGCGCAATGCCATTTACCAGCAAAAAATCGCCTATGGTTTGCCGCACAACTGAATCAATGTGCTGCACCTCCAGGCCGGCGAACGTGCCGTGGCCGAATTTGAGGTCCAACGCCAGACCTTCAAGTTCCACGTCTTCCGCAGAAACACTGCCGACGACGGATTCGGGAATCACGGAGCGAAAAGCCTGCACGAAGCCGGCAAGTTCTGTCGGTTCGAGCCGGTAGCTGTCGTCCAGGCTCACGCCGCCCAGTGAACGCGAATAAATGCCCCGCAACGTCGCCTGCTTGAACGGGCTCCAGACAATGGCAGCTTTGGGTTCCAATAGATGGCGCTCATCCGTACCCGTGCTTTGCGGCAGGTTGCGGAAATTAGAGGGATATTTCATATCGTCATAAGCCACGCCACCGGTAAGCCACAATTTATCAACCGGCTCGACCGTCAGATAACCATAGCTGCCAAGCCGCTGGAAGGGCGCGGAAAACGATTCATTAACGGGAGGCAAAAGAAACGGCGGCAGCGGAGGGTTGATCAGCGAATCTGAATAATTGAATTGACCACCTTGCCAACGCCCGCCGCCAACAAATGTGAATTTGTCTTTCTGAACAATCTGGCAGAATTCGCCGGTGTAAATTTCGATCTGGTCATTAAGTTGCACATCAAAAGGTTCCGTAGTCTCGCTGACCAGTGTGCCACCAGAGATCTCAACCAGCGCAAGTTGCGGCGCTTGAATGTCGGAAAAATGTTGCTTGTCCTCAAGCCGCCCCCCGAGCAGCAACGTGCGGATGCCCGGCGCCCATTCATGCTGATATCCGCCAACGACTGTCGGCGCCTGATGTTCCGCATATTCAAAGTTTGGCCGGTAGGATGTGTCTGGATTGTAGTACTGGAAATTGTCGCCCGAATGGTAATTTTCATATTGCACAATTCCCATGACAGTGTCCGACGGTGTAAGCTGTTGCTTGACGGTAACGGCCCCTGAAATGTTGTCGAGTTGGTTGTTCGGGCGCACGCCGTCGTTGTGCTGGTAGTCCAAATCCACCGCCCAGGACGTGTTTTTATAAGTCCCATATTGCCCGGCTAATTGATTAAACTGGCCGTCGCTCCGCCAGGAACTTTGGCTGGCGAACCCCGGTCTGTCCGATTCGAATAATTTGGAATATTCCTGGGACGAAAGAGTCTGCGACAACCGTCCGGCGCCGACGGGCGCAAGCAGATTGGCCAGCAGCAGTTCGTTGAACCACGCCGTTTCGTAACGCAAATTAAAGCCCGTCGGGTCGCGCAATGCGTTGTAGCTGTCGGAAAGAAACAAGTGCGCGGAGGCATTGTCGTAATCGTAAGTAACAGCCCTGGCTGCCTCGCGCACTCCCACATCAGTCATTCCGGCGTCGTCATACATCGTGGCCAGATTGGCGCTGCGTACGGCCTTGTCTTGATCCAGCAGCATCTTCGAGCGGAAAACCGACCGATTATCGTTAAGTTCCTGGGATTTTCCCAGGTCGCGGATTGCCTCGTTGATGCGGTTCTGCTGCTGGTGCAGGAGCGCGGAGTAAAGCCAGCTCGTCGGGTCATTCGGATCGAATTCGCGGGCCAGTTCAAGTTCGTGGTTGGCGCGCGCGTCATCGCCCGTCTGGCTGAAAGCCTTGCCCAGGTAACTGCGAAGGACGGCGCGATTGGGTTCCAAGGCGGCGGCAACCTCCAGGTCTTCACGGCCGGATTCGGTCTGGCCTTGGCGAATTTTACACAAACCCCGGCCCAGCCACGCGTTGCCCAGCGAACCGTCTATTGCCATCGCCTCATCAAATTGCTGGATGGCACCGCCAATCCGGTTCTGCGCGGCCAGCAGAAATCCCTTCAACGCCAGCGCCTGCGGATTGCGCGGCGCCAACGCAAGACTCTGGTTCAACGCCTCCAGCGCCGCCTCCGTGTGACCGAAGCTGAATTCCAGTTCGGCAACCCGTTCCCAGGCGAATGCGAACGATGGCGACTTTCCGGCCGCTTTCCGCGCTGCCGTCAATGCCGCCGGAAGATTTCCCCGCGACTGGTGGTAGTAAGATTCCGCCAGAAACTCCGTGGCCAGCCTTTGCGTGGGCTGTTCGGACCATGCCTCGAATTTGACCGAGGCGATGATTTGTCGCAGCGCGTTTGCCAGCGCCAGAGGATCCCCGCCGGCCGCGGCCGCGGCATCCAAATGCGACCAGGTCTGATCCACCAGTCCCACCGACAACAAGAGCGCGCCGAGATACAAATGGTCGGCCGGCGATTCCGGCTGATGACCCGCCGGATATTTTTTCAGCGCCTCAATCAGGTCTCCCCGCTGGTAAGCCGCGAGCGACTCCGCCAGCAATTGGCGCTCCTGCTGGGACAGGTCGAGTTCGGCGACGTCAAGCGCGCCCGGATAATAAAGGTTCCACTGGATGACGTTCACCGCATTGAGCACCGCGGTCCTGACCGGCGCCCGGCCCGCTGCGGCAACCCCCTGGTCGCCGCCATTCAGCGTCAGCGAGCCGAAACCGTTGGTCAGTTCGACCGCACCATCAATCATCGTGAGCGTGGTGCGGCCATCTGGATCAACCAAAACACTGAATTCCGTGCCGCGAATGGCGCCGGTCACGGTCGGTGTTCGTATCTGGACTTCTTCCGGTTTGTCCCGGCTGAAGAAATACGCCGCGCCGGATTTGAGATTGAGCGTCGGCTTGCCTCCGGTCGTGCGCGGCGCTTCGATTTCGTAAGTCATCAATTCGCCCACGCGCAGGACGCTCAGATTTGAAAGCCGCAACGTGGCGCGGCTGCGCGGCCCCGTCCGCAGTTGATCGCCTACGCCGAGCGCCGCGCCAATGTTTGCCGCCGCCCAATTCGTCGAGGCGGCGCGAAGAATTTCGACCGACCCCTCCCCGCCGACCAGCACGGCTGTCCACGGGGATGGCTGCGCCCATGAAATCCGGGGCGCGAAGCAGAGAATGGCGGCCGTAAGGCAGCACGCACCCAGATGCCCGGGTTGAATCGTGAAAGGAAGCCTGTTCCGACTCACGCATTGGACAGTAGCCGAACCGATGACGCCCATGCAAGAGATTAACCAAGTGTCTCAGTCGGGGCCGGGTTCGCCGGCCAACATTTCATGCCGCCTGCGCCATCACACCGCCGCCGCCACCAAATCTCCGACTTCGCGCGTGCCATGGCCCATCTTGCCGGCGGCGAGCGATTTGATTTTCGTATTGATGATCTTCACGACGGCGCTTTCAATGGCCGCGCCCGCTTTGGCTTCGCCGAGGAAATCGAGCATCATGCCGGCGGCGTTGATGGCCGCAATGGGGTTGATCACGTTCAGGCCGGTGTATTTGGGCGCGCTGCCGCCCATTGGCTCGAACATGCTGGTCCCTTTGGGATTGATGTTGCCGCCGGCGGCCACGCCCAGCCCACCCTGAATCATCGCAGCGAGGTCGGTGATGATGTCGCCGAACATGTTGTCGGTGACAATCACGTCGAACCACTCCGGGTTTTTGATGAACCACATGCAGGTGGCGTCCACGTGCGCGTAATCGCGTTTCACCGACGGATATTTCGCGCCGAGTTCATGGAACGCGCGTTCCCACAAATCGAAGGCGAACGTGAGCACGTTTGTCTTGCCGCAGAGGGTCAGTAGCGCGGTCTTGCCCGCCTTGATGTCCTCCGGCTTCAATCCTTTCCACGGTTTGCCGGCACGCTGTTTCTTCGCCAGTTCAAAGGCGTATTTCAAACAGCGGTCCACGCCGCGCCGCGTGTTCACCGACTCCTGGATCGCGATTTCATGCGGTGTGCCCTTGAACACAAAACCGCCCGAGCCGGTGTAAAGGCCCTCGTTGTTCTCGCGCACGACGACAAAATCAATGTGCTCCGGCCCCTTGTCCTTGAGCGGGCAGTCAACGGCGCGATAAAGTTTCACGGGGCGAAGGTTGATGTATTGTTCCAGCTCGAAACGGAGGCGCAATAGAATGCCCTTTTCCAGGATGCCCGGCTTGACCTGCGGATGGCCCACGGCGCCCAGAAAAATCACCTTGAACTTGCGGAGTTCGTCCACGGCGCTGTCGGGCAGCACTTCGCCTGTTTTCAGATACCGGTCGCCGCCGAAATCGAAGTCATGCCAGTTGAGCTTGAAACCGAATTTTCTGGCGGCCGCTTCGGAAACCTTGAGCGCCTCGCGGGTCACTTCCGGTCCCGTCCCATCGCCGCCAATTACAGCAATGTCATAAGTTTTCATGCGTTATTTTGCCTGCCATCGAAACGAGGCCGGTCATGCTAGCATTTTGGCGCGCGGTGACAATAAAGAATTAGCGATTTACGATTTGAAACCTCTGCAAAACGGGAGCGCCGAGCACCGTCTCGGCGCGATACGAGGGATTTTCCCTGCCAGCCGGGACGGTGCCCGGCGCTCCGAACGCCCGATAAACGGGTTTTGCAGAGGTCTCGTTTATGATTTATGATTTGTCAGATTTGCCGGGAAGCAATCGTAAATCGTAAATCTCAAATCATAAATGCCTGCGGTATTGCCCTATAAAATCGCCACGTTGCTTTATTGCTTCAGCGCGCGCGACGAAGTGCTGCTGCTCAAGCGCGCGCGGGAGCCGAACCGCGGTTTCTGGAGCCCGTGCGGCGGCAAGCTGAAGATGGACATCGGCGAATCGCCCTACACCTGCGCCTGCCGCGAGGCCGCGGAGGAACTTGGCGTGAAACTCCAGCCGCCGGACCTGCATCTGACCGGCATCGTCAGCGAACACGGTTATCAGGGCCGGACGCATTGGTTGATGTTTTTGTTTGAAGTGAAGACGAAATTGCAGTCGTTGCCAGCGGCGCATTCCGAGGGGATCTTTCAATTTTTCCCGCGCGCGGCGCTGGCCGGTCTGAAAATTCCGCAAACCGACCGCGAACAAATCTGGCCGTGGTTCTGGCAATTCCGCGGCGGGTTTTTCGCGGCGCACTGCCATTGTCGCCCCGACGGGCGGAACGACTGGACGCTGGAGGAAACAAAGTGAAGAAACATCGAACATTCAACATTCAACGCCGAACATCCAATGTCGGCGTGGGTTTGTTCCATTGGATGTTGGATGTTGGATGTTTTGATTTATGGACGAGCCGGTGATTGATTTGCACAGCGATGATTTTTTCATGGGTGAAGCGTTGCGCCAGGCCGCCAGGGCCTTTGCGGCGGGGGAAGTGCCGGTCGGCGCGGTGATCGTGCGTGAAGGCAGGATCATCGCGCGGGCGTTCAATCAGGTGGAATGGCTCAAGGACGCCACCGCCCACGCCGAGATGCTCGCTCTCACGCAGGCGGAGGAAATCGTCGGCGACTGGCGGCTGACCGATTGCGTGCTTTACGCGACGAAGGAGCCGTGTCCGATGTGTGCCGGCGCAACGGTGCATACCCGGGTGTCCCGGGTCGTGTTCGGCGCAAGCGATCCGAAGAGCGGCGCGGCCGGCAGCGCGATGAATCTGCTCCAATGCCCGGCATTGAATCATCGTTGTGAAATCACACGCGGAGTGCGTGAGGCGGAATGCCGCGCGTTGCTGCAGGATTTTTTCGCCCGGCAGCGGCTTTTGAAGAAGTGAGGGGCAAACGCCGCGCTGGCGCCGGCATTTCCGTTTGCTACCCATACTGGGCCCGTCCGGGCGGGCTTTTCCGGCTAAAACAAACCAAGGCACCCTTGCGGATGCCCTGGTTATGCCAACTGATCAAAATCCCGACTGCTGTTTACTGCGGGAAGTTATAGTATGGGGTCTGAACAGGATCGCTGTTCGTGGAATTCAACATGGCGGCCCACAAGGTGGCAGGAGTTGTTTGCTGAACGCTCCCATCCCCCATGCCCATGTTGCCGACCTTCAGGTGCAGATCGTTCCCGGTCCATCCCCAAGACTTGCCCCCCGTCCCCGGCCACGCAATGGGGTTCGAACCGGGAGCAGTGAAAGATATTGTCTGGGCGTAAATGCCGATGCTGGCGGCGTATCCCAAGTTGCGGTCGCCATCCAATATCATTTGCGGAAAAGTGTCTGACGCATCGCCCACAATGAAATAGCTGAGGCAGTTTATGCCCTGAAGGCCCGTGGGGTTAAGAACTTGCAATTGGAAAAAATTCGTGGCGGGACCGCGGCTGGTGTCAGAGGTGCAATATAGAATCTTGGGCGTGCTCAATTCATTCGACATCACGCCAAAAACGCTGGTGATGCCCTGGTTATAAGCATAGGTGCCGGGGTTATACAGCTGGCTGTAAACATTCTCCAGCGCGCCACCTTTGGCCGTGGAAACCGCCATGGGATAGCGGTCACCGTTGTCGCCCTCCCAAGTTTTGAAGGCGAGGCCAATCTGGTGCAGGTTGTTCACGCAGTTGATGCGTTGTGCCTTGCGCTTGGCGGCGGCAAGCGCCGGCAGCAACATGGCTGCCAGGATGGCGATGATGGCGATCACGACGAGCAGTTCGATCAGCGTGAAGGCCTTTTTGGGTTTGAAGATATTTTTCATAAGTTGACGGATTTTGGTTTTTTGTTCAGGTGACGGTTGGTGAGCTTCACTGAAAGCACACTCGCTGTCAACACAGATTCAGGAATTTCTTTAGCACTGCCGATGCCAACTGATTTTTCCGAAAAAATCCCAATGAAACGGGCTGGAAAAATTCTCCATCACGCGCGGCGCGTGAAATTTTCACGCATTGTGCGTGAAGCCCGCGCATTTTGAGGTGCGCCTTATCGCGCCAGGGGTTCTGAAAATTTTGCCGCATCGAGATTCGAGATAAAAATGGGGGCGTCCGAGCTCTTTGACGCCCCTCACGTGCCGGTTCCATTGCTTTTGAGAGAAGGTCAGGAAGGCAGCCAAAGCTTCGAACTCACGCGGGGATTGCGCAACGCCAAATGACAAAATCTTACTAACAACTGATTCAACACTTATTCACATTTCCGCAAGCGGCAGGATAGTGGCATGGTTTACCGAACCGGAGCGCCAAGCACCGCCTCGGCAAGTTTGAATTGAAAGTCACCTTCGAGCCGAGACGGTGCTCGGCGTTCCAAAATATACCACTACCGCAAGCGGCGTCACCTTGACAGGACGGCGCGCATCGCAAACACTGTGCAACTGTGGCCGAGCCAAAAGACATTCCATTGATGGAAAAAATCGTGTCGCTGTGCAAGCGGCGCGGGTTCATCTTTCAATCCTCCGAGATTTACGGGGGCATCAACGGTTTTTGGGACTACGGCCCGCTGGGCGCGGAACTCAAGCGCAACGTCAAGGAACTCTGGTGGCAGGCCATGACCCGCCGGCGCGACGACGTGGCCGGCCTGGAAGCCACCATCATCATGTCGCCGCAAATCTGGAAGGCCAGCGGCCACGTGGACACGTTCAGTGATCCGATGGTTGACTGCAAGACATGCCAGGGCCGTTTCCGGGCCGATCAGACGAATGAAATTCACTGCCCGCAAAAGCCGAGCAAAATGGTTTCCGGGTGCCACGGCGAAAAGACTGCGCCGCGTGCTTTCAACCTGATGTTCCAGACTTACGTGGGTCCGGTGCAGGACGAGTCAGCCATCGCCTATCTTCGCCCCGAAACCGCGCAAGCCATTTTCACCCAGTTCAAAAATGTTTTGGAAACGTCGCGGCAGAAAATTCCGTTCGGCATCGCGCAAGTCGGCAAGGCGTTTCGCAACGAGGTCACGCCGCGCAACTTCACCTTCCGCTCGCGCGAGTTCGAGCAGATGGAACTTGAATTTTTCATCAAACCGGACGAGGTCGTTGAGGCCATTTCCGGCAAAGTGGCGAGCGCGGCGGAAGTTTCAAACATCGAACAACGAACATCGAACGCTGAACATCGAACGGAAAGCCCTCAACCCTCAACCCTCAACCCTCAACCAAATTGGGGCTGGGAAGCCTGGCACAAATACTGGGTCGAGGAGCGGATTAAGTTTTACGAAGGCATCGGCCTGCCGCGAACGACCCTGGTGGAGTATTGGCAAAAACCGGAGGAGCTCGCGCATTACGCGCGGGCGACGGTGGACATTCTCTACAAATTCCCGTTCAGCAAACGCGACGAGAAAGGCGAATTGACGGGTGAGGAACTCGAAGGCGTCGCCGCGCGCAGCGATTTCGATTTGAGCCAGCACGAACGGTTCTCCGGCAAGCCGATGGGCGTGTTCGACGAGGAACTTCGCGCCGCCTGGGGCAGGCTCGACGAGGCAAAAAAAGCCGGGTTGTCAAAACGTTATTACGAGGCGCGGTTGAAATATCTCACGAAGACGGGCGTCGAACCGGCAAAGGCGGAGCAGGATGCGCAGGAAGACGCCGCTGGTCTGGCAAAAGGCCAATACATTCCGCACGTGATTGAACCGTCGGCGGGTGTGGACCGTCTAATCCTTGCATTGATTTGCAATGCTTACAGCGAAGTCACCGAAACCGATGACAAGGGCAAGGCCGAAACGCGGGTGATTTTGAAATTTCATCCGCGTGTCGCGCCCATCAAGGTGGCCGTGCTGCCGCTGCTGAAAAACAAACCGGAGCTGGTGAGGAAGGCGCAGGAAGTCCGCGACCGGCTGCGTCCGTGGATGAATGTGTTTTACGACGACGGCGGCTCGATTGGCCGCCGTTACGCGCGCCAGGACGAGGCCGGCACGCCGTTCTGCGTGACGATTGATTTCGACACGCTGGGCGAGAAGCCGGAATTGAAGGACACCGTGACGATGCGTTATCGCGACGACGGCAAACAGGAGCGATTGGCGATTGGCGAATTGTTGAATTGGTTGCTGCCGAAAATCCGCTGATGACCGGGAACGCACAAACTCCGATGATTCCGAAGAAGCGCGCGCCGACGCTGTATTTCATCGTCGGGATTAAATTGACGAAGGGCGTGCTGCTGCTGCTGGGCGCGGTGAGCGTTTATTTGCTGGCGTATAAGGACCTGCCGGACTTGTTCGATCAATTTCTGCGGTGGATGCACCTCGACCCGGAAGGCCGGTTCTTCAACGCCATCGGCGACCGGCTGGACACCGTCACGCCAAGAAATGTGCATGTGGTGGCGTCGTGGATGTTTCTTTACAGTTTGTTTTTGCTGGTCGGCGGCACCGGGCTGGCGTTTCGGGCGCGCTGGGCGGTCTGGCTGGCGATTAGCGAATCGGTGTTTTTCATCCCGCTGGAGATTTTTGAATTGCTGCGCCGCCGCCGAAGCGAGTTGTTGGGCCAGACCCGGCCGGAATTCTTTCATCATCCCAAAGTCGGCATATTCATCGTGCTGGCGCTGAATATGTTGATCGTCTGGTATCTGCTCGAAAACCGCAAACGGCTGTTCCGGCATCATCATTGAGTTTCCCGCGTGACCGGGGCGCATTTCTGTGGCATCGTCTTCCCGTGACCATCGCTGAAGCCATCCGTCTGCTGGAAAAATTCCGCGCCGGCGGTGTGGGCCGCGACCGGGTTTTGCAGGCGTTCCAGGCCGCGCCCGTCGCCGACCTCGGTTTCGCGCAGGTGGACATGCACCGCGCGCTGCGCAAAGGTTTTCCCGAAGTCATCTTTGGCGCGGGCAAAACGCCAGGGCAGGTGGTAAAAATAGCGGCAAAACTTTTGGAGCATGAACCGCGCGTGCTCGTGACGCGCGTCAACGAAGATCACGCCCGCGCGCTGCGCAAAAAATTCAAACGCGCCGTGCATCACCAACTGGCGCGCTGTGTGACCATCATGAAAAATCCCCTGCCCAAACGTCCCGGCACCATCGGGGTCATTTGCGCGGGCACGAGTGATTTGCCCGTGGCCGAGGAAGCGGCGGTCACGGCGGAAATCATGGGCAACCGCGTCGAACGGATTTACGACGTCGGCGTGGCCGGGCTGCACCGGTTGCTGGCCAAATCGGAAAATCTCCGGCGCGCCAATGTGCTCGTCGTCGTTGCCGGGATGGAAGGCGCGCTGCCGAGCGTGGTGGCGGGACTGGTCTCCCGTCCGGTCATCGCCGTGCCAACGAGTGTGGGCTACGGCGCGAGCCTTGGCGGCATCGCGGCGCTGCTGGCGATGTTGAACAGTTGCGCCAGCGGCCTCACGGTGGTGAACATAGACAACGGCTTCGGCGCAGGTTGCGCCGCCAGCCAGATCAATACGTTGGCGGAGAAATGAAAACCCTTTATCTCGACCTCTCCAGCGGCATCAGCGGCGACATGTTTCTGGGCGCGTTGATTGATTTGGGCGCGGATGCCGCCAAACTGGGGCGCGAACTCAAAAAAATGCGCCTCGACGGCTATCACCTGCATATCGCGCGGCAACAAAGGTCCGGCATCGCAGGCGTGAAGTTTGATGTGCATCAGACGGATGCGCACAAACATGAACACGCCCATGATTCCCATCACGCATCTCACCTCACGCATCACAATCACCACCACGACCGCCGCAATTTTGCCGCAATCCAAAAACTCGTTTCCCGCAGCCGGCTTTCAAACTGGGTGAAAAAAAAATCCGTTGCCGTGTTTCAGCGCATTGCGGAGGCCGAGGGCAAAATCCACGGCCGGCCGCCGGAACACGTGCATTTTCACGAAGTCGGCGCGGTGGACTCGATCGTGGACATTGTCGGCGCGTGTATCGCGCTCGAAATGCTCGGCAAACCGCGCGTGCTGGCGTCGCCGGTCATCGAAGGCACCGGCTGGATTGATTGCGCCCACGGGCGGTTTCCCGTTCCCGCGCCGGCAACGCTGGCGATTCTCGGCGCACGGGGTGCCGGCGTGACCCAGTGCGAGGAACCGCACGAGCTGGTCACGCCCACCGGCGCGGCCCTGCTGGCCGAATTCGCCGAAAGTTTCGGACCGATGCAGGGATTGGTCGCGGAAAAAACCGGCTTTGGCATCGGCACGCGGGAAAACCAGACCCGGCCAAATGTCCTCCGGGCAATACTGGGAAAACCCTCAACCCTCGACCCTCAACCCTCAACCGCTTTGGATTGGGAAACCGACCGCATTGCGGTGCTCGAAACCAATCTCGACGACCACAGCGGGGAAATTCTGGGTCATTTCACCGAAACCGCGCTGGCCGCGGGCGCCCTGGACGTTTTTCACACGCCGGTTCAGATGAAGAAAAACCGGCCCGGCGTGCTGCTGACGGTTTTGTGCGCCGAGGCGGACGCGGACAAATTCAGCGAATTGATTTTGCGCGAAACGAGCGCGTTTGGTGTCCGATGCACCTTTGCCGGGCGGCGAAAGTTGCGCCGCGAGTTCACAACGGTCAAAACCCGGTTTGGCCAGGCTGACCGTAAAACTTGGCAGGCTCGGCGGAAAAGTGGTCCACGCCGCGCCGGAATTCGAGTCGTGCAAAAAGCTGGCGGCGCGGGCGAAGGTTCCGTTGCAGAAAATTTACGAAGCGGCCATTAAAAACGCCAAAACCGGGCCGTAATGCCGCTCGAATTAGCCGCCAATTATTTGCTTGCGCGCGCGGTCGGAAAGGCTTATAAGTAAGCCAGAATTTGAACTGGCCGTGCCAGTTTGATTGATGCGAAATCCTACAGTTATGCCACAACCGCCGAGGGTGTCTTGAGCCGCCCTTTCCCTTCACGTCATTCTTCGACTGATTCGTTTGTCCGGGTCAATGGTAAAATCCGCGCCCGCGAAGTCCGGGTCATTGGAGTGGATGGCAAACAGCTTGGTGTCATTTCACTCAATGAGGCGCTGTCCCTGGCGCGCCAGCATGCGGTGGATCTGGTCGAAATTGCCTCCTCCGCCACGCCACCCGTCTGCCGGCTCGTAAACCTGGGCAAGTTCCGCTACGAAAAGGCCAAAAAGGAAAAGGAATCCAAAAAACACCAGCACGCCTCCATCGTCAAGGAAGTCCAGCTCAGCCCGCGAATTGACCCGCATGACCTCGGCATCAAGGTCCAGCACGCGATTGGTTTTCTGTGCGAGGACATGAAGGTGAAAGTCGTGCTGAAATTCCGCGGACGCGAGATGGCGCATCAGGAATTTGGCTTTCAAGTGGTGAAGAAATTTCTTGCCGAGATCGCGCCGTTCGGCCATCCCGATTTCAACCCGAAGCTCATCGGACGCGGCATCAACGTGATGATCAGCCCGTTGCCCCGGAACAAACGCGCGAAAAATCCGCACCAGATTGAAGGCGCGCCTCCGTCACTGAACAGCCACACGCCGAAAGCCGCCGCGCCGGAAAAGCCCGGGGTGCCCGTGCCCGGCGAACCGCCGGCTGGTGGTTTTGCGAACAACTCGTTTGCAAACCTTCCGGTGTAGTCGCAGGTTTGAGCCTGGCCTGCCCCCAACACGGCTTGAAAGCCGCAGCTACGACTCGAACCTCCCATCACCCAACAATTCCGGGAACCGGCAGCTTTCGCACACGGCGTTTGAGTGTTCGCAAAAGTCACGGACGATTTGCATCAAACCCTGCTGCGCCGCCGCGCTGCGCAACGCGCGGTCCGGCGGGCCGCCCCAGCAGGCGCTGCCGCGCCAGCTTCAAGATTGAATTGTCCCCGGCCGGCGGCCAGGCGAAGTAGCGATGCTCGAGCGTGCGCTGGAGCTTTTCATTTTTGCCTTCGGCAGCCCGAACCCAAAGCCAGGGCAGCACCACGTTGACCGCCAAATCCGTCATCCGGGCCGTGCCCAGCAATGGCCGGGGCTTTTTCAATCGCGCCGAGCGAAACGTCCAGTGCCATGACCAGAAGTCGTCGCGCCCGACCTGCAGAATTTCCAGCAATGAATCAACCAGCGCGTCGTCCGGCCGGTCGGTGGCGCACCAGTTCTCGAGTCTGGCGATCAAATTTCCCGACGCCAGCCAGTGGGCCGCCAACGCGAGCCGGCGTTGCGGATGATTGGCCGGACGCAGCCCGTGAAATTTCCAGACGGCGCGCGGCAAAACGCAATCGCTGAATTCGTCGCGCTCGCGCCACCAGCCGTCCCAGACCCGGCGCAAATAACCGTCCGCGCTCCTTTGGGCGCGGGTCAATTCCGCCGGCAGCAGCCCGCTGATGCCAAGCAGCCGCGCTTGCAGGGCGAACGCCGAAACCGCGTCCCGCGACCAGCGGAGCCGGGATTCGGCGAGGTTTTGCATCGGCCAGACGTTGTGTTTGAAGCCGAGCGCGCGGAACAAACCCTCCCACAGCGCCTGTTCCCAGCCGGCTTGCCGCGCCCGGGCGTGGAATTGCGCGGCCTTGGCTTGGAAACGAACGCGGGCGGCGGCGCGCAGGAGTTCAGCCGCCTGCGGCCCGTTCAATCCGCGCAACGTCGGGGAACAGCGGCCGCGCAAATTTTCGGGCAGCGCGCGCGGTGATTCGGTTTCCAGCCACAAACCCAGCTCGGTGAGCGGCGCATCGAGCGAATGTCTCACGGACAAAATCGTGGGCGCGCCGCCAGCCGGTTTCGGTTCGTCCCAGACGACGTGCAAGATGACATTTTGAAAACTGGGGTTGCGGTCGTGGCCATGCGCGTGCCAGCCGCTCGCGCGCAAATCCACCTCCACGTCGCCGGAACGCGGCGCGTCGTCGCCGATTTGAATGACCGCGCCGCGAAAGTCCGGTCCGCCTTCGACGCTGGCGAAGCCGGGATGGAGAACGCGGACGGCTTTTGCGTCGGCGGTCCGGAGCCGGTCGCGGCGCAGGCGCTGGTGCTGCCAGACGGCTTGCAGCAGGCGTTCGGGCGGCGTATCATTCTCGTCGCGCAGAACATTCGCCGCGCCGCAACGCAGGCGCCAGTCGGCATAAAAATTTTCGGCCAGCGGGAACACGCGCCATTGCTTTTGCGCCCGCCGTTCCGCAAAGTCAAGCCGTGGCGCAAAAATTTTGAACGCATCCAACGGCGGTTTTGCCTGTTTATAATACCAGGCGGCGGATTTTTTGTTGGCCGGAGCGGGAATTTTCCGGTTAAACTCCCGGCTGAGGGCAATGAGCGGCAACATGATGATTGAAGTAAGGAATCTGACGAAGCGCTACGCGGGGCGCACGGCGGTGGCGGACATTTCGTTCACGGTGGAACGCGGCGAAATTGTCGGCCTGCTCGGCCCGAACGGCGCGGGCAAAAGCACGACGATGCGGATGCTGGCCTGCTTCCTGCCGGCGACGAGCGGGACGGCGCGGGTGGCGGGCTACGACGTCTTTCACGAATCGGACGAGGTGCGCCGCCGCATCGGTTACATGCCGGAAAACAATCCGCTTTATCCCGAAATGCGCGTGCGGGAATACCTGAAATTTCGCGCGCGGCTCAAGGGCCTTGGCTGGCGGCGTTCGCGCCAGCGCGTCAGCAAGGTGATGGAACAATGCGGCCTGACGGACGTGGGCCGCCGCGTCATCGGCCAGCTTTCCAAGGGTTACCGGCAGCGCGTCGGTCTGGCGGATGCGCTGGTGCATGAACCGGAATTGATCATTCTGGACGAGCCGACGATCGGCCTCGACCCGCAACAGATCCGCGCCGTCAGGCAGTTGATCAAAAGCCTCACGGAAAAACACACCGTGCTGATCTCGACGCACATTCTTTCGGAGGCGGAAATGACGTGCAACCGGATGCTCATCATGGGTGACGGCAAAATTCTGGCCGCCGACACGTCGGACAACCTGCAACGGCTCATGTCCGGCAGCAGCCAGATTGTCGCTGAAATTGCGGCCTCCGCCGAGGAATTGCGCGAACATCTCGCGCAGTTGCCCGAGGTGGCGCAATTGGATGTGTCGGCGATTGATGGAACGTTCATGCGCTGCGCGCTTACGCCGCGCGACGGACTGGATTTGCGCCCGATGATCTGGCTGCTGGCGCGCGAACGCGGCTGGCTCGTGCGCGAGCTCACGCGCAGCCGTCATTCGCTCGAAGACATCTATGTGCAAATCACCAGGCCCAAAGAGGAGGAGGAGGGCTGATGCGAATCTTCGGGGTGCTTCTGCGGCGCGAATTGACGGCGTTTTTCTTCTCCGTGACGGGTTACATCATCATCGCGGCGGTGACGCTTTTGATCGGCCTGAGTTTCGTGGTGTTGATCACCAATCTGGGAACCGACCCGTCGCCGATGCCGGTGACGGAGATGTTTTACCGCACCTATTTTTTCTGGCTGATTGTGCTGCTGGCCGCGCCGGTGATCACGATGCGATTGTTTGCGCTGGAAAAATTCACCGGCACGTTTGAGACGCTGATGACGGCGCCGGTGCGCGATTTTCAAGTGGTGGCGGCAAAATTCGCGGCGGCGGTCATTTTTTACATCGTGATGTGGCTGCCGATGGCGGCGTGCCTGTTCATTGTGCGGCATTTCACGAGCCAGACCCGGGCGCTGGACGCGGGCACCATCGGCGGAATGTATCTGGGCGTCTTTCTGGTCGGCTGTCTGTTCCTGGCGCTGGGTTGTTTTGCCTCCGCCATCTCGCGCAGCCAGATGGCGGCGGCCATGATCAGTTTTGTGCTGGGGGTGAGCCTGTTCGCGCTCGGTTTTCTGGCCGAGGCCGTTCCCGCGGTCGCGCAGTGGCAGACGCAGGTTCTGTCGTATTTCGGCCTGTTTGAACAAATGCATGATTTCGCCCGCGGGGTGGTGGACACGCGCGCGGTGATTTTTTACGCGAGCCTCACGCTGTTTTTTTTGTTCCTGACCTTGCGCGCGGTGGAAAGCCGGCGCTGGAGATAAAATGCCGGCCCCATCCACAAAACAACCCAGCTTTTCGCCGCGGCATCGGTGGAAGATCGCCTTGGACGTGGTGGTGCGCACGGCCCTGGTGCTCGCGGTGGTGGTGATGGTGAACTATCTCGGCGCGCAGTTCTTCCACCGTTTTTACCTGAGCCCGCAAACGCGCATCGAACTCTCCCCGCGCACCGTGAGCGTCCTGCACTCGCTGACGAATCGCGTGAATGTGACACTTTACTACGACACGAGGGATGAGAATGATTTTTATCCGGACATCGTTGCGCTGCTCAACGAGTATCGCGCGGTCAACCCGAAAATTTCCGTCCGCACGGTGGATTATGTGCGCGACGCGGGCGGGGCCGAAAAGGTCAAGGAACAATACAAGCTGGACGCGGCGACGGACAAAAACCTCGTGATTTTTGATGCCGGTGATGGCCGCGTCAAAATCGCCAACGGCGACGCGCTGACGCAATTCAAACTCGAAGAGGTGCCGCCCAAGGATCCCACCCAACGGCAGCTTGAATTCGAGCGCAAGCCGGTCGCATTTCGCGGCGAAGAAATGTTCACCGCGATGCTGCTCGCGCTCGAAAACCCCCACCCGCTCAAGGCGTATTTTCTGCAGGGCCACGGCGAACCGTCGCTCTCTGACAGCGGCAACTTCGGCTATCTTAAATTCGCCTCCACCCTGGCCCAAAGTTACATCGCGGTGACAAATCTGGAATTGCTCGGCGACACCACCATCCCGATGGATTGTAACCTGCTGATCATCGCCGCGCCCACGACGCCGTTGTCCGACCTTGAATTGCAAAAAATTGATCAATACCTCGCGCAAGGCGGACGGTTGCTGGCGCTCTTCAACTATGCCTCCATCCGGCAACCGACCGGACTCGAACCCATTGTGCAGCGCTGGGGCGTCAACGTCGGCTATGACTATGTGAAGGATCCGGACAATACGAAGACCGGGCAGGATGTCATTGTCCGCAAATTCGGCCAGCACCCGGTCGTCAGCGCGCTGGCGCAGTTTGCATTGCAAATGATCCTGCCCCGGCCGATCGGACGTGTGGATTGGCAGAACCCGCCCGCGGGTGCGCCGCAAGTGGACGAACTCGCCGATTCCAGCCCGAGTTCGACGCTCGCGGGCGACCCGGCCGAGCCGCCGCGCAGGTATCCCCTCATGGCTGCCGTTGAACAAAAGCCCGTTGCCGGTGTTGCCAGCCCGCGCGGCAACACCCGCATCATTGTGGCCGGCGATTCGATCTTTCTCGACAATGAGGTGATTGAAGGTGGCGCCAACCGCGACTTCCTGAGCGCCGCCGTCAACTGGCTGCTGGACCGGCCGGCGCTCCTGCAAGGCATCGGCCCGCGGCCCGTGACGGAATTTCGCCTCGTGATGACGCAAGACCAGCGCCGCGAAGTGCGCTGGCTGCTGCTCGGCGCGTTGCCGGGCGCGGTGTTGCTGTTCGGCGGATTGGTCTGGCTGGTGCGAAGAAAATAATGAACTCGAAAACCACTGGAATCTGGTTTGTGATTGCCGCGACGTTGTTCGCGTTCATTTTGTTTTGGGAACACCACGCGCATGGGCCGGCGGCCAACGCAAACATCCTCCCGGAATTGAAACCGTCCGCCGTCACCAGCATCGAAATCTTTCCGGCGGGCGCGTTGGAGATCGGCGCCGCCCGCACCAACGGCCACTGGCAATTGACCCGGCCCGTCATTTATCCCGCGCAGACGGCGGCCATCGAAACACTGCTGGGCGCCCTCCAGAAACTCGCGCCCGCGTTCAAGATCAGTGCGGCGGAACTGCGCGAACAACGGACCGCGGAAACGGAATTCGGTTTTGACGATCCGCAGTTTTCCATCACCGTCGGGGCGGGCGATCGCAGCTGGCAACTGAAGGTGGGCAACAAAACCGCGCCCGGCGACCAGGTTTATCTGCGCGTGGTCGGCGACGACGGCGCGTTCGTGACCGACGCCGGCTGGCTCGGATTGATCCCGCGCTCGGCCAATGACTGGCGCGACACCGCGCTCGTGGACACCCGCAATGCCTGTGATCACATTGTGCTGACCAACGGCACCAAAGCCATCGAGCTCCAGTGTGATGCGACCAACCATCTTTGGCGCATGCTCCGGCCCTTGCAGGCGCGCGCCGATGGCGAACGCATCGCCGAAGCGCTGCAAAAACTTTACGCCGCGCGCGTCTCCCGATTCGTCATGGACGACCCGAAGGCGGATTTGACCGCGTTCGGCCTGCAATCCGACGACCTTGATTTGTGGTTCGACCGCGGCACGAATTTTGTCGCCGCCCTTCACATCGGAAAAACCCTGACGAATGATTCAACGCAGGTGTTTGCCCGGCGCGAAGGCTGGAACGCGGTCGTGACCACGGCCCGGGAGCCGTTGTCGTTCTGGCGGGGCGCGGTGAACGATTTTCGCGACCCGCGCCTGCTCGAATTGACCGCGCCGGTCGCCGAAATCGAGGTGCGCGGCCAGAACAGTTTCACCCTGCAACGGCACGGTTCAAACGACTGGGCGGTGGTCGGTGAAAAGTTCCCGGCCGACGCGGAAAACGTGCAGCAGTTCGTCAAACTCCTGGCCGGTTTCCGGGTCGCGGAATTCGTCAAGGACGTGGTGACCCCGCCGGACTTGCAGGCTTACGGACTGGCGACACCGACGAACCAGATCATTTTGCGGTCGGCGGCCGGCGACACCAACGCCGTCATTGCGCAACTGCTGTTCGGTGCGATGCAGACCAACGAAATTTTCGTGCGGCGCGCGGATGAGGACTTTATCTACGGCCTCTCGCTGGCGGATTTCAACCGGCTGCCGGAATACGGCTGGGAATTCCGCGACCGGCGCATCTGGGATTTTGATGGGACCAATGTCGCCGCCATCACCCTGCATCAAAACGGCAAAACGCGGCAAATCATCCATGACGGGTTGAACCAATGGTCGCTGGCGCCCGGCTCGCAAGGCATCATCAACCCGCCGGCGCTTGAGGAAACCGCGTTCCGGCTCGGCCAACTGACCGCCTTCGGGTGGGTGGGCCGCAATATCACCGGGCCGGGGAAAAATTACGGTTTCAAACCAGAAAATCTTTCCCTCATTGTTGAACTTAAAAATGGCGAGAAATTCACCGTGGATTTCGGCGCGGAACTGCCGTCGCAAACCGCTCTGGCCGCCGTCACGCTCGAGGGCGAGCGCTGGGCGTTTGTCTTTCCGCCGGTGCTTTACCAGTTCGTCTTGAGTTATCTCACCATTCCGGCGAACGTTCCGTAATGCGTTTTCATTCCGGCTTCTGGCGGAAATGCCGCATCGGGTTCCGCTGGTTTCGCATCGCCACATTGCTGGCGGTGCTCGCGCTGGTTTGCGCCTTCGTCTGGTTCAACCGCGTCGGGCTGCCGGAGTTCCTTAAACGGCCGCTGGTGGAAACCTTGCGCGCCCGCGGCGTTGAATTGGAATTCACCCGGCTGCGGCTGCGTTTCGTGCGCGGACTCGTCGCCGAAAACGTCCGCCTCGGCCACGCCGCCACGCCGGACAGCCCGGCGCTTTCCCTGGCCGAGGTCCAGCTGCGGCTGAATCATCGCGCCCTGCTGCACCGGCGGCTGCAAATTGACGGCCTGGTCTTGCGCGAGGGGAAACTCGTCTGGCCGTTCACCCCCACCAATACGCTCGCGCTCGACCACATTCAAACCGATCTGCGCTTTCAGACAAATGACACCTGGTCGCTCGACCATTTTCAAGCCAGTTTCGCCGGTGTCAAATTTTCGCTGGCGGCCGAAATCGCCCACGCGCCCGAAATCCGCCACTGGGAAATGTTTCGCGGCACCAAGACCGGCGGCTGGACGAGGCAGTCGTTGCAAAAATTTTCCGACACGCTCGACCGGATTCACTTTGAAGGCGCGCCGCAATCAAGCCTCGTGGTTACCGGCGACGCCCGTGATCTTCATTCATTTGCCGTCCGCCTCGAGGTCAACGCGCCGGCGGTGCAAACGCCGTGGGGCGGCGCGCGGGACGTGCAACTGGCCGCCGACCTGACCGTGCCGGCCGGCGCGCCCGCCAAGCTTGATTCAACGTGGGCGTGGTGGACGAACCTGCAGCCGTACCGGCTGGCCTGGACGATGCAACTCACGCACTGGCAATCTGAAAAGCTGAAGGCGGACTCGGTCGTCTGCGACGGCCTCTGGCAGGCGCCGGAACTGGCCATCACCAGCTTGTCCGCCCGGCTCGGCGGCGGGCAGCTCGACGCGCAAGCCCGGGTGAATGTGGCCACGCGCGGGTTCACGTTCACCAACTCCTCGTGTTTTGACGTTCACGCGGTCGCCGCGTTGCTGACGGAGAAGACGCGCGCGCGGCTCGCGGAATTTTCGTGGACGCAGCCGCCGTGGTTGCAGGCGGGCGGTTCGCTGATTTTGCCACCATGGACCAGCCGCCAATGGGATTGGCGCGGTGAAGTGCAGCCGACGATCCGTTTGGACGGCGAACTGGCCTTCACCAACGGCACGGCGTTCGGCGCGAAAATTGATTCGGCCTGCACGCATTTTGACTACACGAATCTGATGTGGCAGTTGCCCGATCTGGTCATCGCGCAGGCAAAAACCCGGCTGGAACTGGAAGGCGGGGAGGATGACGCGACCAAAGATTATCACTGGCACATTCAAGGCGCGTTCGACCCGGAAACGCTCCGTCCGTTTTTGACCGAGAGCAATGCCGCGCGCGGCCTGGGCCATTTCACGTTCACCGGGCCGGCGGCCCTGGATCTGGACGCGCGCGGACGCCTGTATGATTACGACAGCATCCGGGCGGCGGGGCGCGCGGCCCTGACAAATTTCACGATTCGCGGACAGTCGGCGGACAGCGTCGTGAGCGGGTTTCAGTATTCCAATCGCGTCGTGGAATTTTTCAGCCCGCGCCTGTCTCGCGCCGGCGGAACGCAGACGATGACCGCCGACCGAATCACGCTGGATTTGAACGCCCAGCGGATATGGTTCGTGAATGGTTTTGGCGTTGCCGACCCGGTGGCGGTGGCGCGCGCCATCGGCCCGAAAACGGGCCGCGCGCTGGAGCCGTATCAGTTCGTGGAGCCGCCGACGGTGCGCGTGAACGGTTGCGCGCCCCTGCGCGGCACGGACGGCGCGGATATGAGCTTCGACATTGTCAAAGGCGCGCCGTTTCAGTGGTTGAAACTCAAGACGTCGTTCATCGCGGGCACGGTCCATTGGCGGGGACAGACGCTGATTTTGACAAACGTGGCGGCGGCGCTTTACGGCGGCAGCGGAAAGGGTTTCGCCAATTTTGACTTTCACGCGCCGCACGAGGGCGCGGATTACCAGTTTGCAGCCAGTGTGACCAATGTGAACCTGCATCTGCTGGCGGCGGATTTGGCGCCGCCCACGAATCATCTGGAAGGCACGCTGAACGGACAACTCGTCGTCACACGCGCCGATTCGCGGGATTGGCGGACGTGGGACGGTTTTGGCCGCGCGGACCTGCGCGATGGGCTGCTCTGGGACATCCCGGTCTTTGGCATCCTGTCGCCGGTGTTGAACACCGTCTCGCCCGGCCTGGGCAACAGCCGCGCGACGGAGGCCTCCGCGGGATTTGCCATCACCAACGGCGTGATTTATTCCGACTCGCTGGAGATCCGCTCGACGATGATGCGGCTGCAATACGCCGGCGCGGTGGATTTGAAGGAGAACGTGAACGCGCGGGTCACGGCGCAATTGTTGCGCGACACGTGGGTGGTCGGCCCGCTGGTGAGCACGGCGCTGTGGCCGGTGAGCAAATTGTTTGAATATCACGTCACCGGCACGCTGAAAAATCCGAAGAGCGAACCGGTTTACGTCCCCAAATTTCTGCTGATGCCGCTGCACCCGATCCGGAGTTTGGAGGAATTGTTCCCTGGCGGCGACCTTTTCCAAAGCCCGCCGCCGGAGAAATGACGCCGGTTCCCGCCGACAACCGGCAGGTGCTGTATCAACTTCGGTGGGGCGAGGCTGCTGACGAGCCTGCTCGCGGGGACGCTCGCCCCACCCAAAGTCAAATTGATACAATATCAACCGGCGCACCCGGACCGGGTGCTACGGCAAGACCGCCCGGTAAAAGCGCCAGGGGTGGTTGGTGGCCAGCAGATCGGTGAACTGGATGGCGCCGCCCAGCCCCGCCGTGTTGGTCAATATTGACAGCCAGTTGGTGGACAACAGATTGGTGGAGGCTTCAATCCGCCAGGTGATGTTCGAGACGGTGTTGAACGTGAGTTGAAAATTGCCGTTGGCCAGTTGCGTGCCAGCGGCAATTGTCGGCGCCGGCGGCAATAATATCTGGACGACGAAACTGTTGGTCGCGCTGAGCGGAGGCACGTTGTTGTCCGTTACCTTGATGGAAATGGTGTTCGTGCCTGGCACTTGCGCGGCGGTGGGAGTCCACTTCAACACGCCGTTCGTCGGCAGATTCGAAACGTCCATGTTCGTCGGACCGGAAACGAGCGCAAATGCCGGGGTGCCGTTGGTTGGCAGGAGAGTGACGTGATTGGTTATATTCAGGCTTTGCCCGGCATAAATCGTCTGGGTTGGCGGAACGGTCAGAGTCGGTGACGCGACCAGCGAAATGTCATCCACATACCAGCCGGCGGCGGTGCCGAAGCCACCAGAACCGAAACGAAAAGCCACCTGCACCGTCTGGCCGGCATAGGCACTCAAATCCAGGGAGATATTGGTCCATGCGCTGCTGGTGATGTTCTGATACGTCGGTGAAATCTGATTCCAAGTGCTGCCGTCGGTGCTGATTTCAACAAAACCCAGCGCATTGTTGAAATTATACCAGTGCCAGAAGCGCAGGGCAGGGCTGTTCGAAGGAACGGCATATGGCGGACTGATCAATCTTGAATCCACGTTGTTGGGGTAGTTACCCGCCAAAATGGTCGCCGCGCAGTTGGTGCCGGTGTGCGCAGCATTTGGCCCACTGGCCGGCTTGCCGATTTCCCATGTTCCAAAATCCACCGCCCAATCACCCTCGCCGGATTCAAAACCTTCCGGGTCATTGAAGACCGGCGCGTTGGTGACCACCGCAACGTCATCCACATACCAGCCCAGGCCATTGCCGCAGCAGAGGCCGGCAAAACGAAAAGCGATCTGCACGCCCTGTCCGGCAAAGGCGCTTAAATCAATGGACGGACGCGACCAGACACCGCCACTGCTGGCGGTGCCCGCATAAGTATAAGTTGGTGAAATCTGATTCCAACTGCCGCCGTTATTGGTGCTGATTTCAACAAAGCCCAATGCGTTCCCAAAATTGAACCAATGCCAGAAGCGCAAACGAGGATATTGACTGGCGGCGGGAACAATCAAAGTAGTGCTGCCGTTGTAATTCGTGCAGATGAGCCGGGAGTCATTGTAAGCATAATTTTGAGTCGAGGCGCAATTGGTGCCGGAATGGGTACGGAATCCGGTGGCATTGGTTGCGGGACCGGCGGTTGGCGAACCGATGTGCCAGGTGCTGTTGGTGGTCCAGCGGCTGGGGCCATTGGTTTCAAAACCATCCGACCAAAAGACGGTCTCCGCGCGAATATCGCCCACCAGCAGCAAAAGCGCCGCGCACAAACCGAAAAATTTGTTTCCGGAACGGTTCATCTTTTACACCCCATGACCTGTCATACCAATTCCCAGTGGGGATCCGGCACATTGGGTAGGGCGAGTCACCCCGTGCGCGCCGCAATGGTTGTGCCGACGAGCGGCGGGCAGAGGACTGCCCGCCCTACCGTGGTTTGTTCCGGTTGTCATTGAGAAATGGTGTCAGATCATTGCGGATTGAGCGGCACGACGGTGTTGGTGTCGAGCGGCGTGACCGGCGGCGGAGCATTGAAAAAGCCGTCGTCCTGGTTTTGGGGCTTGGACGAGTCTGCCGGCGGCGTGCCATAGAAACCGTCGTTGTAACCCTGGTCCTTGTTGCGCTTTTGTTCCAGCTTCCGCTGGTTCCCGATCAATCTGCGCTCGGAGGCGGTATCCGCTGCCATGGCGGCGGAAATGCCCGGCAATCGTTGCTCTTCCTTGACGGTGTTCAAAGCGGCTATTTCCGGCGTCTTCAAAACGGTCGGGCGCATGAGCACGATCAGTTCCTGCCGGTCTTTTGTGTCATTCCGCTGGGTGAACAAGTTTCCGAGAATGGGAATGCTGGACAAAAACGGCACACCGGATTTGCTCGTGGATTTGTCCGAGCGGACGAATCCACCGAGGATGATGGTGTCACGGTCTTTCACGGCGATTTCGGACGAGAGCGTGCGCTTGTCCGTGTTTGGCACCTGATTGCCGTCAATGCTGCTGTATCCGCTGATATCATCAACTTCCTGGTTGATATCCATCACGACCAGGCCGTCGGGATTGATGAACGGCGTGACGTCCAGTTCGACGCCGACTGACAATTGGGAATAGGAGGAATTATTGCCGTAAGCGCTGCCATAGGTGGTGTTGTTGACATAAGGCACGGTGTTGCCGACGAAAAATTGCGCGGGCTTGGCCTGTGAAGTCTGGATGCGCGGACGCTGTATGACCGTCGCCGTACTGTCGGATTCAAGCGCCTGCATCGCCACGTCCCAGGTCGGTCCGATGCTGCCGAAGTAGCTGAGGCCGCTGCCAAGATTGTTGCCAAAAACCGCATTCGAGCCTGCTGAAGAGGCTACTGAACTGATGATGCTGGAAGGCACGGAACTTGTGCCAATCATAGAATAATTTGTCATGAAGGTCTGAATAAAATGCATGAACGGCTGACCGTTGTTCATGCCGCCGCCGCCCAGGATATTGCCACTCAAAGCTGTCGGATTCTGCGCCGCGGAAACGCCGAAGTTGAAAGTATGGCCCAGCGAGACGTCCATGATGACCGCCTCGATGAGCACCTGGGAGAGCAGCACATCCAGCTTGCTGATGATGGTCTTGATTGTGTCCATGTCCTGTCGCGTGGCGAAAACAAGCAACGAGTTGCTCCGCTGGTCGGCAATGATTTTGGTCTGGCCAAAAAGCTGGATTTGCCCCTGCTGGCCGCCGCCGCCGCCGCCGCCGGTGCGGTTGATGATGGACTGCAACCGCTGTTGAAAAGTGTTTCCCCCCGTCGGCGTGCCGTTGGGATTGGCCTGCGCGCCAAACCCGCCCGAATAGGCGCCGCCCGCTCCGCCAGCGCTCGTCACGCCGCCGGAGCGTATGCCGCTGATGGGCGCGGCCGCCGTCGAACCACCAACGCTTACGGTGGCGCCGCCGCCGCCGAGGCTGCCCAGGGCGTTGGCAATGTCTCCCGCCATGGCGTATTTGATGGGAATGACTTCGGAGATGAATTCCTCCGGCACGCTCACGTCAATCTGGTCAATCATTTCCAGCATCCGCTTCACGTTTTCGGCGTAGTCGCGGAGGACGAGGATGCTGTTGCTGTCAATCGCCAGAATTGAGTTCGGCAATTTGGCGAACGGCTGGATGATCGGTATCATTTCGCTCGGTTTGACGTATTTCAACTGCACAATGTGCGTCACATATGACCCCAACTCCGGCAGGTGGCTCGCAGTCGAATAATCCAGCGGCGCGGCCGCGGTATTCGCGTCGCTCGACTGTAGTGCCTTCACAAATTTGTCGCCGACATTGATGAGCGAGATGCCGTTGAGGGCCAGCACCGCCTGCAACGCCTCAATGGCCTCGGTTTTGGTCAACAGCGACTGGGTGTGCAGCACAATGGACGCATTGGGCAGGCCCGCGCGCAAAACCGTGCGCCCGATCAGGTCCGCGTAAAGGTCCAGCACTTGATTTACATCCACTCCCTGAAGGTTGTAACTGTAAGCGGGAGTTTCGGTTCCCGCCGATGCTCCTTCGGCCGGAGCGGGTGCAGCGATGTTGTTCGACGCGGGGGTCGTCGGAGTTGCCGGCGCGGGCGGCGGCGTTGGAGCCGGCATGCCGGGAAACGCTGGCGGCGCCGGGAGGCTGTTGGTTCCCGTCCGGATCTGCGGACGGGGGCGCGGTCGCGGCGCAACGTTGGTGGCGGGCGGCATTTGCGCCCAAAGCTTAAAACCGGTTAAAAATAAAATCAGGGCGATGGTGGTCGTTTTCATTTTGCTTTGGCGGTTGCGGAATTCGAACCGGCCGGGGCGGCGGGGTTCTTTTGATAGCTGGCGACGAGCTTGATGCTGGCGGTCAGATGCTGATGCGCGGGGTCGGGCTGGAGTTCCAGGTCGCGCACGCGGGTCATCGAAGCGCCGGAGCCGAGCTTGTAAAGGAAGTCCACCAGTTGCTCGTCGGTGGCGGTGACGTTGATGTTTTGCACCTGCTCGACGAAAAACGCGTCGTTGGTATGTGTCATCTGCCGCGAGGTGTTGATGATGGTGACACCGCTGGCCGAGGATTGCGACTGGATGGCGCGCGTGAAATTGATGGCCGTGTCCTCGGGCGCCACAAACTCGCCCTGGCTCTCAAACGTTTTCACCTTCGCCTGATAATCGGGAATTTGCGCCACGGTCGCCTGGTAAAGCTTCAGTTGTTTCTGCGCGTCGTCGAGCCGGCGCCGAATATTGCCCCAGTCCGAAAAGTGCGGCCAGACAAACACCCAGTTCAGGACCAGGATCAAAACGACCAGCAGCCCGACGGCCATCCGGCGCTCCAACGGACGCAGTTGCGAAAAATATTTTTTCATTGGGGTTCCGCCTCCGCGTGCTGCAATTCCACGCCGAAATTCCAAGTTACGTTGTCCCCCGTCGTGCGATAGATCAGTTGCTCGCCGTTGTTGGGATTCGGATCGAACATCGGCTGGCCGTTCAGTTTTGCTTTCCGTATCCGATCATAAAAACCATCCTTCTCGGTTATCAGGTCAATTTGTTTCGACTCGCAGGTCCCGTTGAGTGAAAGCTTGCTCCCCTCGGCAAAGCTAAACCGCTGCAGGGAGATGCCTTCGGGCAATTGCTCGGCGACGACCTTCCAGCAGTCCAGCGCGGCGTATTTCAGCTCCTGCCGTTCCTTGAGCACCCCGTAGCGCGCCTTGAGCTGGATCGCATTGGTGTAACTGCCGCTCAATGCCGCCGCCTGCCCCTCCACGCCCTGGGTGTGGTAGCTCAACACGCCCACCGCGCAAAAATAGATGACCACCCCCACGGCATATAGCACACCCGCGGCCCCGAGACCGCGCAGCCACAAACGATCCACAAATTGCTGGTGATAGCGCGTGGAAAACTCTGCCGGCAAAAGATTGACGCGGCCGCTGGCGGCAGCGGCCCGCCGCGCCGTGCGCCCGGCCAGGTCCGCCGGCGGCAGCGGCGGCGAAACCCGCACCGGCGCGCCCAGGGCTTCGCGCAACGCATTTTCCCATTCGGCAGCGTTGACCGGATCCGCCACCAGATGCCAGTCGGGCGGCAGGGTCAGCCAGCCTTCCAATTCGCCGGACCATACCAGCACCGCCAGTTGTTTTTTTAACTCCGCCGCGCGGTCGCCCTGCGGGGGCAGGGTGACAAAACTCAAATTCCGCAACGCGCCGCCACACCACCACGCGACCAAGGCCGCGCTCTGGCCTCCGAGCCACAACGGATAAATCCACGCGTCCGCCGCCGCTTCGCCCGGGCGCGACGAGCCATCCATTTCCAGCTGGTCCAGGAACGGCGCATCGAGCCGGTCGGCCAGAAAACCCTGGCCTTCCAGTTTGCCGAGGAATTCCTCGACCGCGTTGCGCGCGGCGATGACCACAATGATGGTCTGCAAATTGCCCGCCGCCGCGCCGCCCGGCGGAGGCGGCTCGTCGCGCCGGAGCGAAGCAGAGGCGGACAGGACGTGCATCGTCCAGACGATTTGCGTCACCGGTATCGGCGACAGTTTTTCCAGTTGCAACTCGACCATGGCCAGCGTTTCGTCGAAATTGCTTTTGGGCAGTTCGATGACGCGCAGAAAAACATGGTCCGGCGGCAGCCACGCGACGTTCAATTTCGGCTGCCACAACGAACTCCAGGATTTCGCCACGAACCGGGCCGGCAGCGACGGGCCGTGATGTTCGCGGTTCAGCACAAAGCCGCCCCCCCTGGCCTCGAACTGCCAGAGGCGGTTCGCGTCCGGGGCGATTTGCAGAACGTTGCAGGAATGCCAGCGGGCCATGTTGAGTTTTGGGATTTACGATTGACGATTGACGTGCGTTTCGAGCAAGCGGCGCGTAAATCGTAAATCGTAAATCGTAAATGCTGTGGTTGAACTCATTTTTCAGCGCGGAATGAATTGCGTTTTGTCGTCACCGCCCAGGGCATCCATGTGTTCCTCGATTTGCGTGACGCGCAGGACTTCTTCGATGGTCGTCTCGCCGTTCATGACCTTGTTCCAGCCGTCGGTGCGGAGCGTGCGCATGCCGTTTTCAATGGCGCGCTGCGCGATGCTCGTGGCCGTCGAGCGGTTCATCACGAGCGGGCGGATGGCCTCGGTCACGATGAGCAATTCGTAAATGCCCTTGCGCCCCTGATAGCCGAGCTGCCGGCAATCCTCGCAACCGGCGCCGCGCCAGAATTTCGCCGTGCTGATTTCGCCCTCGGGAAACCCGATTTTTTGCAAATAATCCCTTTCGACCTTCTGCTCGGTCTTGCAATGCGGACAAATCGTGCGCACGAGGCGTTGGGCCATGACGGCCTCAACCGACGACGCCACCAGAAACGGCTCGATGCCCATGTCAATCAACCGCGTGAACGCGCTCGCCGCATCGTTCGTGTGCAGCGTGCTGAACACCAGATGGCCGGTGAGCGAGGCACGGATGGCGATCTCGGCGGTTTCCAGGTCGCGAATTTCGCCGACCATGATCACGTTCGGGTCCTGGCGCAAAATGTGGCGCAGGCCCATCGCAAATGTCAGCCCGATCTCCGGCCGCACCGCAATCTGGTTGATGCCCTTGAGTTCGTATTCGACCGGTTCCTCGACGGTGATGATGCGTTTGTGGACGGAATTGATGGCGCTCAAAAACGCGTAGAGCGACGTGGATTTGCCCGAACCGGTCGGGCCGGTGACGAGGAAAATGCCGTGCGGTTTGACGATGATTTCGCGGATCATCGCCTCGTCCTTCGGCGCGAAGCCCAGCTTGTCGAGACTCAAAAAGATTTTCCCGCGCGTGAGCAGGCGCAGCGACACGCTTTCGCCATAGACCGTCGGCACGGTGGAAACGCGGATGTCCAGTTCCTCGCCCTTGATGCGGACGTTGATGCGGCCGTCCTGCGGCAGGCGTTTTTCGGCGATGTTCATGCCGCTCATCACCTTGATGCGCGAGATGAGCGCCGCCTGAAAACGCTTGAGCTGCGGCGGCATCGGCGTCTGATGCAAAATGCCGTCAATGCGGTAGCGGATGCGCAGTTCGTCCTCCGCCGGCTCGAAATGAATGTCCGTCGCGCGGTCCTTGAACGCTTCCCAGATGATCTGGTTCACAAACTTGATGACGCTCGCCTCCTGGTCGGCCTCGGTGATTTCCTTGTCGCTGGCGATTTCCAGTTCCATCGGCTCTTCGCCGCCCAGTTCGTCCAGCGTTTCGGCGCCGACGCCGTAGTGTTTTTTGAGCGCCTTTTCGATTTCAGTTTTCGGCGCCAGCGCGAATTGCACCGGCATGCGCGCGTCGAACCGCACCGCGCTCGCCATCGCCGCGTCGAACGGGTCGCTCACGGCCACCTGCAACGTGTCGTTGCTCACCGCCGCGGGCAGGACGGAGTATTGAAACGCGACCTTCGTGGAAATTTTGTTCCGCGCCTCCTGCGGAATCACGTGCTTGTGCAAATCGAGGAACGGCCACCCGAGCGTCGTGGCCAGCCGCTGCAGAAAAACGTCCTCCGCCACGCCGCGTTCGCGCGCCACGAACGACAGCAATGGTTCCGTCGAGCCGCCGTCCGCCGCCGTCCGCCACGCCTTGCGCCAGTCGTCAAACTGCGCCGGCGTCGCTTCGGCGACCGACGCGACGAGGTTTTTTACCGAGCCAAAAGCCATTTGTTACCTTCGTTTTAACAGCCAAAACCGGGAAAAGTTTCGGAAATTTGCGGAATTTGCCCGCAGCCGTGCCGGGGCGGTTTTGCCGCCAATTCACCGGATTCGCCAGTAAAAATGAATTTCACCCTCCCATTCGTGCCATTCGTGTCCCCCGCGAAACAATTCACCACCGGCAATCCGGAGGATTTCGTGCGCGTCTGCAAATCCATCCTGCCAACCGCGCGCGGCGGCAAAACCATTTGATTTCAAAATTTTCCATCTCCTTTTCGCGCTGAAAAGTTTTAAAAACTTTTCCACTTGGTTGAACTGATTTCACCCCGTCCTGTCAGAAAAGAAAAGGAAGAATTGTATGAATGCCACCGCCGTTCAGGACGAGCGTCTTTTTGAAATGACGCTGAAAGCCATCGTCATTTATGATGACTTTGATTTTGCGACCCGGGCCGCGGCGCTGCTGGAACGCGCGGCCCTCCGCGCACGCGAAGCCGTGAAGTGGGACGTCAAGCCGTGGCGGCTCGACGTGCTGAAACAATCATCGCTGGCCGGGACCGCCGGGGCCGAAGCCGCCGATGCGGACTTGATTGTGTTGGCCTTGGGCAGGATCCATTCGCCGCCGGTGGAATTGACGGCGTGGCTGGAGCGCTGGGAGTCGCACCGGCAAATCAAGGACTCCGCCGTCATGATGTTGTCCCCGGGCGAGCCCGCCACCCCGACTCCGCTCTGGCACGAACTCAAACAATTCGCCGGGCGGCACGGGCTGGCCTTTTTAAGCAGCCATGCCGTGCGGGAAAGTGCGGATTCAATGCAATTCGTACACCGATTATGGCAGCGAAGGCAGCCGGATGCGCCAGTGTTTGGATTGCCTGCCGAGCCGCCGCACCCGCTGCGCCCGCCGCGGCATTGGGGCATCAACGAATAATAGTTTGGCGTTGCGTTGTCGCCTTTGCCGTCCTAGTTTGCAAAGGGTCTGAAAATGGTTTTGCGGAAGGAAGGATTCAAACGGCGGCAGTTTCCGTCGCAACGGCATGGAGCGGGCAGGAGGCCCGCAGAACGGTCAAGTCCGCTCCGTGCCACCGTTCCGGCGGGAGCCGGTTTGCCGTTCGAACGGAGTTTTTGAAGCGTAATCATGGAGCACCAAAGCGCCGCGGCATTGGGCGCTGGAAAGGAAATATCATGGCAAAGAAAACAGAGTCAAAAATTGGCAGCAATACCCGTAAACAAACCTTCGCATTCAGCGCGCCTGACGCATTGAGCGTGCAGTTGGTGGGTGACTTCACGCAGTGGCAGGAACATCCCATCAATCTGCACCGGGGCATGGATGGTGTGTGGCGGACGACGGTGGACTTGGGACCGGGCACGCACCATTACCGGTTCCTCGTGGATGGCCAATGGCGCGATGATCCCGAATGCATTCTCCGCGCGCCAAATCCCTACGGCGGTGAAAACATGATGCGGCAGGTCGCGTGAGGGCGGCGGGGTTTTAATCGCGGCGGCGGAACGCAATTTTGTTTCCAAGCGTGCGGTTCGCATCTCGACTCGTCACGCGAAGGTGGTATTTTGGCCGCGTGAACGGACTTCTCATTGGTTTGGTGGGCGCGTTGGTGGCGACAAATCAGCCGCTGGCCGTCAGCAATTTGATCCAGCAAAACGCCGGAATTTCGGTCTCCATTCCGAACCCAAACAACCCGGCGGAAAAGGAATTGCATCAGTTGATGGTCGAGGACGACGCGGCCACGGCGGAGGTGGACAAATGGATTCGTGACAACGACGCCTTCGCGGCGCAGGGCGCGGGAGAATCGAAGGCGGAATTAAACGCGCGCATCACGGCCCGGCTGAATGTCGTCCGCAAGCACTACGAGGATTTTTTGCAGCGTTACCCGAATTTCGCGCGCGGGCATCTGGCCTACGCGAGTTTTTTGAACGACCTCAACGAGGAAGAAGCCGCGATGCTCGAAAACGAAAAGGCCCGGCAACTCGACCCCAAAAATCCGGCGGCCTGGAACAACCTCGCCCTCTATTACGGCGATCACGGCCCGATGACCAACACCTTTGTGTATTTTGCCAAAGCCATTGAACTCGACCCCAATGAACCGGTTTATTATCAAAATCTCGCCACCGTCGTTTATCTCTACCGCAAGGATGCGAAGTCATTCTACCATATCAACGAGCAGCAGGTTTTTGACAAGGCGCTCGCGCTTTACCAAAAGGCCATCCGGCTCGACCCGGACAATTTTCCGCTCGCGACCGATTATGCGGAAAGCTATTACGGCATCCGCCCGCTGCGCACCAACGACGCGCTGGCCGCGTGGACGAACGCGCTCCAGACCGCCCACAACGAGGCCGAACGCGAAGGCGTTCATATCCATCTGGCGCGGATCAAAATCGCCGCCGGGCGCTTTGATGAAGCGCGCGCCCAGCTCGCCGCCGTCACCAATGCGATTTATGCCGGCCTCAAAGACCGGGGCGAACGCAACCTCGTCGAACGCGAATACGCCGCGACCAATCGAGCTGCCGCCCTCATTTCAACGAATGTTCCCGGTTCTTTGACCAACAATCTTGTCGTGCCGACAAATGCGGCGACCGTCGCCACCAATGCAATTATTGTTCAAACCAACCCGCCGCCCCCGCGCGCAGCCGGAGTGCCGGTTCTCACCAATCCACCGGTTTTTTCTCCAAAGGTTGTCGAGGTCATGACGAACGTTCCGCCCGCTCCTCCCAAGGCGTCCAATTTGTCGCGACCTTGAAAAGCCCCGCAATTTCGGCTTTTGCCCCGACCGCTTTATGTTAAATTGACCATCGCATGAGCTTTTACGATCAGTTGAAATTCGACGCCAACGGCCTGATTCCCGCGATTGTCCAGGAGCAAAAAACCGGCCGGGTGCTGATGATGGCGTGGATGAACCGCGCGTCGCTGGAAAAGACCATTGCGACCGGCCGGACGCATTTCTGGAGCCGGTCGCGCCAAAAATTCTGGATGAAGGGCGAAACCAGCGGCCACGTGCAGCAGGTCAAGGACATCGCGTTCGACTGCGACGGCGACGTGCTGCTGATTCAGGTCGCGCAAACCGGCGCAGCCTGCCACGAAGGCTACCAATCGTGTTTTTTCCGTTCGGTGAAGAAGGACGGGAAATCGTTCAAGCTGACGGAGGCGCAACTCGAAACGCCGGAACAGATTTACAAAAAGAAATGACTAATTCCTGAATCCGAATGACGAAAGAATGTCCAATGACGAATGTTGAATTCTCCACCACGCAGAAGTTTCCGATTTGTCATTTGGGCTTTGTCATTCTTTGGTCATTAGGGCTTGGTCATTAGTCATTTATTTATGGACGGCCCGGTCTCATTTGGCAGCCGCGAGTATTTTTTGATGCTCGCGCTGCTGGTTTTTTCGCGCGGCATGGATTTTCTCAGCACGTGGATTGCCACGCCAAACCTCGCGCTCGAGGGAAATCCGTTCGCCAAAAAACTCGGCTGGAGATGGGGATTGCTGCTGAACGTGGTGATGGTCGTTGTGCTGGCGCTGTGGCAGCTGTCCGCGATTGTCGTGGCCACGGCCAGCGTGCTCGTCGCCGCGCGCAATTTCCAGTCCGCGTGGCTCATGCATTCGCTGGGCGAAGACGCCTATCGCGCGTGGCATGTTCAGCGCGTGCGGGAAACGCGCGTGACGCTTTACCTGTTTTGCCTTGCCGGCAATACGCTGCTGACCGCCGGCGTGGGCGCGGTGCTGATTTGTTTCAGCCGGTTGCGGCTCGTGCCGTTCGCCGTCGGCATGGGCATGGTGGCTTACGCCATTGCCGTGGCGTTCTACACGCTGCTGGCCGTCTGGCGGATACACCGCGCCGCGAAACGCGAAGCCCGGCGCCTGCGGATGGAACAGGACCGGCAGATGAATGACCGGGCTTTGGTGATTGAAACATGCTCGCATCCGCCCGACCGGATTGTTTAAGCTGTTGGCGCATAAAATGTCCGGGTGATTGACATGGCCAAGTTCCGTAAAATCATATATGCTCTGCTTCTTGGCAGTTTCTTGATGTGGGTAATTGCCTTCGCTTGGCTCCATATTTCTTATGCTTCCAATTTGCCAGACGCGCCGGATGCGAAAACCGAACGTATTTATCGGGTGGTAGTCAATCATGGCTTCGTTCGTTATGGATCCGAACGAGAGGTCCGTATCCTAAGGTGGGTAGAAAATTCTCAACCGATTGCGTTTGTGTGTTTTTTAATTGCTTCGATAGTTGGGTTGAAGTCTGGTGATTTCAAAATTGCTCCAGGCCGCAAACTGAATGAATGAAATAAACCGTAAAAACAGGCGCAAATATAAACGAACGCTACACAATCCCTTAACTTTGGGCGCTTCGGATAGATTGTTGCGGCTTCCTGCTTTTGTTTTCACCGCGCTTCGGCTACAATTGGCGCATGTATTCGCCGTCGCTCGCCCACGCTTGCGCGAACCGTTTTTCCGGCGCATTATTTTTCCATGCTGACGGTTGAGCAAACCAGTCCCGAACAATTCGCGATTTACCGCCGGATGACGCCCGAACGCCGTCTGGCGCTGGCGGAACAGCTTTGCTGGACGGCGCGAGAGATGAAAACGTCGTGGCTCCGTTCGCAACATGCGGACTGGCCGGAGGAAAAAGTGCGGCGCGAAGTCGCGCAAATTTTCAGCCATGCCCGAACCTGAACTTTCCCTGCTGTTCGTGCGCCCACTGAATCAGATCGGCGCGCGCTACATCGTCAGCGGCAGCGTGGCTTCCATTCTTTACGGGGAACCGCGTCTGACCAACGACATTGACTTCGTCATTTTTCTTCGCGACCCGGACATCGTTCGCTTGCGGCAAATTTTTCCATCGCCGGAATTTTACGTTCCGCCGCCGGAAGTGATTGCCGCTGAAATCGCGCGCCCGGCCAAAGGGCAATTCAATGTGATTCACGCCGATACGGGATTCAAAGCGGATTTTTACCCGGCAGGCCGCGACGAGTTCAATGCCTGGGCGTTTCGCAATTCGCGGAAAATGGAATATCGCGGTGAAGTGATCGTCATCGCGCCGCCGGAATATGTCATCGTCCGCAAGCTGGAGTATTTTCGCGAAGGCCATTCGGAAAAGCATCTGCGCGACATCCGCGGCATGCTTGCCGTGTCCGGCGAACAGTTGGATCGCGCGACGTTGAACGAATGGATTCAGCGGCAAGGTTTGGAATCAGAATGGCGGCGAGTTGTTTAAGAAGTTCTCGCGGCTTCCTGCTTTTGTTTTCACCGTGCTTCGGCTAAAAATGGCGCATGTATTCGCCGTCGCTTGATGAATTTTTAAAACTGGCCGCGCAGGGAAATCTCATTCCCGTCACCCGCCGCATTTTGGCCGATATTGAAACGCCGCTTTCGGCCTACCGGAAAATCCGCGGACAGGGCGAATCGTTTTTGTTCGAGTCCGTCGAAGGCGGCGAGCATCTGGGGCGCTATTCATTCGTCGGCTGCAATCCGCGCGCCACCATCAAGCAGACCGGCAACCGCGTCGAAGTGGTTGAAAACGGGAAGGTGGTCGAGACATTTTCAGTCGGAGCGCCGGTCTCCGACCCGGCGCGATCACGGAATTCCAACTCTCAACGTGCCGGGTCGGAGACCGGCGCTCCGGCAACTGTTCTTGACGGCCTCGAAGTCATCGAACTGGTGATGAAGAAATTCCGTGCCGTTCCGGTGCCGGGCCTGCCGCGCTTCACGGGCGGCGCGATCGGGTTCATCGGCTACGAATTCATTCATGACGTTGAACCGGTCGTGCCACGCCCGCCACAGGATGAACTGCAGACGCCGGTGATGTATTTTCTTGTTGCCGACCAGTTGCTGGTTTTCGACCGCGTGGCGCAGACCATCACGATTTTGGTCAACGCGATTCTCGACGACGCCGAAACCCCGGCCGAAGCCTACGAAAACGCCGTGGGCGAAATCGAACGCCTCGTTTCACTGCTCGAACAGCCAAGCGAACATCAGCCGGTAAGCGTGCCGGCGGAAACGCCTTCGATTCCGTTCGAGTCGAACATGACGAAGGAGAAATTCGCAGCCAACGTCCTCAAGGCGAAGGAATACATCACGGCGGGCGACATCATCCAGGTCGTCGGCTCGCAGCGTTTTTCCGCGCCGGTCAAGGCGTCGCCGATTGACATCTACCGCGCGGCGCGCTCGGTCAATCCGTCGCCGTATATGTTCTTGCTCGAACTCGACGGCTTTTCGCTCGTCGGCGCATCGCCGGAAATCCATGTGCGCTGTGAAGACGGCAAGGTTGAAATACGCCCCATCGCCGGAACGCGACGCCGCGGCAAAACGGAAGATGAAGACAAGGCGCTCGAAAAGGAACTGCTCGCCGACCCAAAGGAGCGCGCCGAACACGTCATGCTCGTGGATTTGGCCCGGAACGACATTGGCCGCGTGTGCGATTTCGGCAGCGTGCAGGTGAAGGAATTGATGGCCATCGAACGTTACAGCCACGTCATGCACATCGTAACGCAGGTGGAAGGGAAATTATCCGCCGGCAAGACACCCTATGATTTGATGCGCGCGACATTTCCGGCGGGCACGGTGAGCGGCGCGCCGAAAATCCGCGCGATGCAGATCATTGCCGAACTCGAACAGACCGCGCGCGGACCGTATGCGGGCTGCGTCGGTTATTTTTCGTTCAACGGCAACCTCGACACCTGCATCACCATCCGCACCGCGCTCATCAAAGGTGGCAAGGCTTGCGTGCAGGCCGGCGGCGGCTGGGTGAACGACTCGACGCCCGAAGGCGAATTTCAGGAAACGGTGAACAAATCCATGGCCATGCGCAAAGCCGTGGCGATGGCGGAGGGTTTTTCGAGCTGAAGGGTTTTACGGCGGGCAGAGTCGTGAGAATTACTGGCGATGGCGGGCAAGGGCCGTTACACTCCACCCCCACAAATGAACACCATCTTCGTGACCGGCGCGGCCGGATTCATCGGCAGCAATCTGGTGGACCGGCTGCTGGCCGACGGCAAGCGCGTTGTCGGCTGGGATAATTTTTCCACTGGCCAGCGTGAATTCCTGGAATCGGCGCTGAAGAACCCGAAATTCAAACTGACCGAGGGCGATTGCCTTGATTTGTCCGCCCTGACCCGCGCGATGGCGGGATGCGATTTCGTTTTTCATCTGGCCGCCAATGCGGACGTCCGGTTCGGTTTGGATCATCCGCACAAGGATTTCCAGCAAAACGCCGTCGCCACGTTCAACGTGCTTGAAGCCATGCGCAACAATGGCATCAAACACATTGCCTTCAGCTCCACCGGCAGCGTTTATGGCGAAGCGGAAATCATCCCGACGCCCGAAAATCATCCGTTCCCGGTGCAGACTTCGCTTTACGCGGCGTCGAAGCTTGCCTGCGAAGGATTTATTCACGCTTATTGCGAGGGCTACGGCTTTGAGGGCTACATCTTCCGCTTTGTTTCGATTCTGGGTGAACGCTACACCCACGGCCACGTCCTGGATTTTTACAAACAACTGCTCGCCCATCCCGGCCGTTTGAAAGTGCTGGGCGACGGCACGCAGCGGAAATCCTATCTTTACATCGGTGACTGCCTTGCTGCGATGCTGCACGTGGTAAATCACGCCACGGCGAAGCAGACCAGGCACAATGTCGAGACCTACAACCTCGGCACGGATGAATATGTTGAAGTCAACGGCTCCGTAAAATTCATTTGCCGCACGCTCGGCCTCAAACCGAAACTGGAATATTCGGGCGGCAAAAAAGGCTGGGTGGGCGACAACCCGTTCATCTTTCTCGACACCAAAAAAATCCGCGGCACCGGCTGGAAAACGACGCTCACCATCGAGCAATCCATCCTCCGCACGCTCCAATGGCTCCAAAAAAACCAGTGGGTGCTCGAACGCCGATGAACCTCGTCATCACGGGCAGCAGCAGCGGCATCGGCAAGTTCCTCGCGGATTCGCTGGCTGCCAAAGGCCACGCGGTCTGCCGTCTCGCACGCTCACCGCAGGACGGATTCAGCTTCCAATGCGACGTTTCCGACTGGCCGGCGCTGCAAAAGTGCGCGAAAGGCGCGGCGCGGAAATGGCGGACGGTGGACGGATTGATTTGTTGCGCCGCGGTTCAAGGGCCCATCGGCCCTGCCACGGAGATTGAACCGGCAGCCTGGCGTTCCGCGCTGGCGGCGAACCTCGACGGCACGTTTTTCACCATCCGCGCATTTTATCCGTTGCTGCGCAAAACGGGCCGGCGCGCAAAAATCATCTGTTTTTCCGGCGGCGGCGCGACCGGTCCGCGTCCGAATTTCGCGGCTTACGGCGTGTCCAAGGCCGGCGTCGTGCGCTTGGTGGAAACGCTCGCCGCCGAATGGCAGGGCCAGCCGCTGGACATCAATGCGGTGGCCCCTGGCGCGATTTTCACCCGCATGACCGAGCAGGTCCTGGCGCGCGGCGCGGCGGCCGCGGGCAAGGTTGAATTTGAGCGCGCCTCCAGCCAGTCGCGCGACGATGGCGCGCAACGCGAAAAGGTCCTGGGGTTGATCGAGTTTTTCTTGTCATCGAAAAGCGACGGCATCACCGGCAAGCTCATCAGCGCGGTCTGGGACCCGTGGGAAAAGCTTCATGAATTCAAGCAGGACCTGGACGGCGACATCTACACGCTCCGCCGCATCGTGCCCAAGGACCGCGGAAAGGCATGGGGAGACAAATGAATTACGCCATCATCGGTTGCGGACTGATTGGGAAGAAGCGGCTGGCCGGTTTGTCCGCCGGTTCAAAACTGGTTGTCGCCGGCGACACAAATCCGGCGCGCGCCGAAGAGCTTGTGAAGCTGGCCGGGACCGGCCGCGCGGTGGCCGATTACCGGGAGGCGGCTGCGGACCCGCGGGTGGACGCGGTGATTGTGGCCACCATCAACGCGGCGCTGGCGGAGGTCTCCGCCGCGGCCATTCGCGCCGGCAAACACGTGCTGGTGGAAAAACCGGCGGGTGTTTCGGTCAAACAAATCGACGAATTGATTGCGCTCGCGAAACAGCACCGCGTTTGTGTCCTTGTTGGTTTCAATCATCGTTACCATCCCGCGTTCCGCAAGGCGCGGGAGATTTTTGAGTCCGGCGTGATGGGTGATTTGATGTTCATTCGCGCGCGCTATGGCCACGGTGGGCGCGTGGGCTACGACCGGGAATGGCGCGCCGATCCGAAACTCTCCGGCGGAGGCGAATTGATTGATCAAGGGATCCACTTGATTGACCTGGCCGGCTGGTTCCTCGGCCGGTTCACAAAGGTCAACGGCCACGCGGCGACTTTTTTCTGGAACATGCCGGTGGATGACAATGCCTTTTTGGATTTGCGCACGGCCCGGGGCCGGACGGCTTGGCTGCACGCCAGTTGCACGGAATGGAAGAACCTTTTCTCGTTTGAAATTTACGGGCGCAACGCCAAGCTGCACATTGAAGGCTTGGGCGGCAGTTACGGCGTCGAGAAACTTTATCATTACCAGATGAAACCGGAAATGGGGCCGCCCGACATGAAGCTGCATGAATTTCCCGGCCCGGACGAATCGTGGCGGACGGAAATGATTGAATTTGAAAAAGACGTTGAACTGAAACGAACGCCCGACGCCGGGTTGAAAGAAGCGAAAGCGGCACTGGCGGTGGTGGAGAAAATTTACCGAAAAAGCGGATTTCACTTTGACTCCGCGCGTCCAAAATCCTAAATCCGTGAACTGAAATGATCATTGCCCGCTCACCTTTGCGCGTCACCCTGGGCGGCGGCGGCACGGACTTGCCGTCGTATTACGAAAAGTTCGGCGGCTTCCTCGTCGCCGCGGCGATTGACCGGTATGTTTACATCACGCTGCACGAGAATTTCACGCCCGATTTGATTGTGAAATACTCGCGACTGGAGCGCGTGAGCGAGGCCGGCAAACTCGAACATCCGATCATCCGCGAGGCGTTCGCCCTGCTCGGCCTGGACGGCTGCGGGCTGGAACTGGCCTCGATGGCCGACATCCCGGCGGGCACCGGGCTGGGTTCGTCCGGCAGTTTCACGACCGCCCTGCTCAAGGCGCTGCACACCCACAAAAACAGTCTCGTTCATCCGGCCGACCTCGCGGCCCAGGCCTGCGAAATCGAACTCAACCGGCTGAAGGAACCCATCGGCAAACAGGACCAATACATTGCGGCCTACGGCGGCATCACCTGTTTTAAATTTTTGGAGAACGGAAAAGTCGAGGCGTGGCCGCTGAAACTTTCCCGGGAAACACGGGACAATCTGGGAGACAATCTGCTGTTGTTTTTCACCGGCTATTCGCGCTCGGCCTCGGCCATCTTGAAGGAACAGGACCAGAAATCGAAACAGGACGACCGGTCCATGATTGAAAATCTGCATTTCGTCAAGGACCTCGGGCTGCAAAGCCAGCGCGCGCTCGAAAACGGAAACCTCCCCGAATTCGCGCGGCTCATGGACGTGCACTGGCAGCGCAAAAAACAGCGGAGCGGCGGCATGAGCAATCCGAAGATCAACGAGTGGTACGACCTCGCGATGGCCGGCGGCGCGCTCGGCGGCAAACTCATCGGCGCGGGCGGCGGCGGCTTTCTCATGTTTTACGCCGAGGACAAGGCCGGGCTGCGCCACGCCATGCGCCAGGCCGGACTCAAGGAAGTCCGGTTCCGGTTCGACTTCGAGGGCACGAAACTGGTGAATTCGTGAGCGCGCCGCTGGAAATTCCCGTTGCCATCCTCGCCGGCGGACTCGCCACGCGGCTGCGGCCCATCACCGAAAAAATCCCCAAATCGCTCATCCCCGTCGCCGGGAAACCGTTTCTGGCGCATCAACTCGAATTGCTCCATTCGCGCGGCATCCGCCGCGCCGTGCTTTGCGTCGGGCATCTCGGCGAAATGATTCAGCGCCAGTTCGGCGATGGTTCGGCTTTCGGTCTCCAGCTCGATTATGCCTTCGATGGCCCCAAATTGCTCGGCACCGGCGGCGCGCTCAAGCACGCGTTGCCGTTGCTCGGCATGGAATTTTTGGTGCTCTACGGTGATTCGTATCTGCCGGTCGAGTATCGTCCCATCGCGGAATTTTTCCGGCGCAGCGGCAAGCTTGGCTGCATGACCGTTTACCGCAACGAAGGCCGCTATGACACCAGTAACGTCGTCTTCCGCGACGGCGGCATTGTGGTTTATGACAAAACGAAACGCCTGCCGGAAATGCAGCACATTGATTACGGGTTGAGCCTGTTCCAGGCCACTGCGTTCAATGCGTATCCGGCCGGTGAGCCTTTTGATCTGGCCGAAGTCATGGGCAGGCTCGTCCGGGAAAAGCAACTGGCCGGCTATGAAGTGCGCGAGCGTTTTTACGAAATCGGTTCGCCTGCGGGCTTGGCGGAATTGGAATCGCTGCTACAATCAAAATCACCATGAGCTTTGCCAAAGAATTCCTCGACGAGGTCCAGCGACTGGTTGCGCAACTGAACACCGACGCCATCGAAAAGGCGGCGGACGAACTGGCGCGTGTGCGCGAACGCGGCGGACGGTTGTTCATCCTCGGTGTTGGCGGCAGCGCGGCCAATGCCAGCCACGCCGTCAACGATTTCCGCAAAATCTGCGGTTTCGAGGCCTACGCGCCCACCGACAACGTTTCCGAATTGACCGCGCGCACGAATGACGAGGGCTGGGCGACGATTTTTGCCGAATGGCTCAAAGGCAGCCGCCTCAACGCGAAGGATGGTTTGCTGATTTTTTCCGTCGGCGGCGGCAATCTGGAAAAAAATGTCAGCCCGAATCTCGTCAGCGCCATTCAACTCGCCAAAAAAACCGGCGCGCGCGTCGTTGGCGTCGTCGGACGCGACGGTGGCTACACGGCGAAGGAGGCGACGGCATGCGTCATCGTGCCGACGGTGAATCCGGCTCACGTGACGCCGCACAGCGAGGCGTTCCAGGCCGTCATCTGGCATTTGCTGGTGTCGCATCCCAAATTGAAAGTCGGTCAGACGAAATGGGAATCTATGAAATAATGCAGTAGGAGCCGACGTGAGGAGGCTCAAATCTAAATTTCAAATTGTCCGAAAACGCACCAAAAAGTCAGAGCCTCCTTACGTCGGCTCCTACAAATCTGCATCGCGCCGTTTTTCTCGACCGCGACGGCGTCATCAACCGCGCGCTGGAGCGCGACAGCAAGCCGTATCCGCCAAGAAAATTGAGCGAATTTGAAATTCTGCCCGGTGTCGCCGTCGCCTGCGCCAAACTCAAGCAAGCCGGCTATTTGCTCGTCGTGGCAACCAACCAGCCCGACGTGGGCCGCGGGACACTCAAGCAGGATATGGTGGAGACGATTCATGCCGAAATGTGCCGCCGGCTGCCGATTGACCGTGTGGAGGTTTGTTACCATCCGGGCCAGGGACAATCGAACTGCGATTGCCGCAAGCCCCAGCCCGGCATGTTACTGCGCGCGGCGCGCGAGCTGGGCATTGATCTCCGGCAGAGCTGGATAGTCGGTGACCGTTGGCGCGACGTGGATTGCGGCCACGCCGCCGGCTGCCGCACGGTCTTCATTGATCGCGGCTATGCGGAGGAACTCCGGCAGAAACCGCATTTTTCGGCTGGCAATCTGGCCGAAGCAGCGGACATTATCTTGCGCGAATCAAAGCATCACTGACGTTTACCGGATGTATTGAACCATGAGCACATTGAACGATTTGAAAATAAAAATTTTCGCCGACGGCGCGGACAAGGCGGGCATGCTCCAATTGAACGCCAACCCGCTCATCCAGGGCATGACCACGAATCCAACGCTCATGCGCAAGGCCGGGCTGTCGGATTTTGAGGCGTTCGCCAAGGACATTCTGCAAAGCATCACGGTCAAACCGATTTCGCTCGAGGTGTTTTCCGATGAATTTAACGAGATGCGGCGGCAGGCCCTCAAGATCAACGGTTGGGCGAAAAACGTCTATGTCAAAATCCCCATCACCAACACGCGCGGCGAATCGTCGTTGTCGCTGGTGCGCGACCTAGCGCGCGAAGGCGTTAAGCTCAACGTCACCGCCATTCTCACGCAGGAGCAGGTCGCCGGGGTGGCGCAGGCGCTCAATCCCAAGGTGCCCGCCGTCGTGTCCGTGTTCGCGGGGCGCATCGCCGACACGGGCGTTGATCCGATTCCCCACCTGCGCGAGGCCAAAAAGAAACTGGCCGGGCTGCCGCAGGCCGAACTGCTTTGGGCCAGTGTGCGCGAGGTGCTGAACATTTTTCAGGCCGATGCCTGCGGCTGCGACATCGTGACCGTGCCGCATGACATTTTGAACAAGGCCCTCAAGCTCGCCGGCATTGGCTTGCAGGAAATGTCGCTCGACACCGTGAAAATGTTTGCCGGGGACGCCAAGGCGGCGGGTTTCCATTTATGATTGATGATTTATGATTTGCGATTGGCGTCATCCTCAGGCCATCTCAATCATCAATCATCAATCGTAAATCATAAATCAAATCAATTGGGTCACCGTCGCAAACACATCCTCGACTTTTACCGACGCCATGCACGCCAGCAGTTCCTCGCGCGTGCCTTTGATGTCGCCGCCGTCGTAACGGTAGAAATCCAGTCCGCGCCCGTTCACGGCCGGATTTTTCACGAGCGTGAAGGGATTGCCGTAGGGAAAATTCGTCACGTTTAACGTCGGGGCTTCGATGACGATTTGCTTCGGCGCCTTTACCGCGGCGGCCAGATGCATCAACGCCGTGTCCACGCTCAGAAAGGAGCGGCAACGTTTCATCAGTGCCGCCGCCAGGCGGAGATTTTTCGCCCCGACTTGAAACACCCGGTCGCGGTCGGCCTGCGCCAGAATCACCTCGTGATCCCCGGCTTCCTCCGGGCCGCCGAAAAGCAGGATGCTGATGTCGCGCCGCTCGCGGTTCAAACGCCGGACCAGTCCGACGTAATTTTTCAGCGGCCAGCGTTTCAGCGGCAGGTTTTTGGTGCCGCCGGAGCCGACGTGGACGCCGAGCGCTTTTTGCCCCGCCAATTTATGATCCGCCAGAAAATCATCCGCCCACTTTTCCTCTTCCGTTGTCAGGAAAATTTCGATTTCGTGCGCGGGCAGTTTTGTTTTTGCGCCAAGCAACGGCAGAACGTCGAAATTGTTTTCAATCGAGTGCCGGGTGTAATCCTGCGGCAGCGTGCGGTTCACGAGCCGGCGGTCGAGCGCGTTGAAACATTCGTATTCATGGCTGATGCGGGTGGGGGCGCCGACGACGCGGGCGGCAATGCGATAATGCCTCCGGCTTTGCGGATGCGTGTTGATGGAAACGTCGTAACGCTCACGCCGCAGCGACCAGAGAAATCGCAGCGCCTCCAGCTTGCCCGACGTGATGAGGTTCTTCTGATGAACTCGGTTGAGGTGCGGATTGTTTTCCAGCAAATCCCGGGAGCCGGCCCACATCACCAGCGCGTCAATCGTGGCGTCGGGAAAATTCACGCGCAGCTCGTGGATAAGCGGGGTGGCCAGCAGCGCGTCGCCGATGCCCGCCATGGAGATGACCAGAATTTTCATTATTTCCGTCTTCGGTGGGGCTGACCTGCTGGTCAGCCCGGACGCGCGGCAGCGCGTCCCCACCATTTTCACAGCCGCGAAATTTTTCCCAGCAACGCCGTGGTGGACTTGCCGGGCACCAGTGGTAAAATCACAATTTTCCCGTCCGCCGCTTCGACCACGCGGCGTTCCTCCTGATTCAACGTGTCCAGGGTATAATCGCCGCCTTTGACATAAATATCGGGCCGGGCCGCCGAAAGGAATTTTGCCGCCGTTTTGTCCGCAAAAATGCAGACGCCGTCCACGCTCGCCAGCGCGGCGAGCACGGCGGCGCGATCGGCCTCGGAATTCACCGGGCGACCCGGGCCTTTCAACTGTCGCGCGGCGGCATCGCCGTTGACGCCGACCAGCAGCGCGTCACCGAGTTTGCGCGCCGATTCGAGATAACTCACGTGACCCAGATGCAGAATGTCGAAGCAACCATTGGTGACGACAAGTTTTTTGCCGGTCGCGCGAAACACCTTGCGCCACTCCGGCAATTTGTCCCACGCGATGATTTTGTCGCTGAAGTTCACGCCGTCATTTTGCCCGCGCGCCGGCCGAATTCAACCATTTCCACACGCGCAACGCTTCCGTCACGCCCCACGCCTGCGCGTCGCAGCCACGTTGCGTGTGCGGGGCGTCGCCGTCGAGAATCTCCGGAATCTGTCCGAGGCAGCCTTCATTCATCAATTGTTCCGCGCTGCCGAGACAGGCGCGCGCCGCGGCGACGGCTTCCGGCGCGAAATCCCAGGCGCGGGCGAGCGCCTCGCAGAAGATCGGAAACGTCCAGGTCCACGCGGTGCCGTTGTGATACGCCGGCTTGCGCCGCGTGTCCTCGTCGCCTTCGTAACGCGGCCAATACGGTTCGGCCGGGTTGTTCAAAAGCCGGCCGTCGTTGCCGTAAACCGGCAGCGGAACGGAAACCGGCAGCGGCGCCAGTGAACGCAATGCGCCGGGCACGACGAGGTATTTTTGCGCCGCCTCAACACAACGCCTGGCGCGCCCGCCGGTCGCCAGACCGAGAGTCACGGCGAACAAACAATTGCTGCGGAGCGCGTCACTCGGCGTGGCGTCACGGGCGATGACACGGGGTCTGGCCAGCAGCGCGTCGGCAAACCAGCCTTGGTCTTCGAGCCAGAACAGTTTTTCAAACGACGCGGTCGCATGTTCAGCCAGGTCGCGCCACCGGTTCTGATCGGCCGGCGCGCTGATTTTTTCAAGCAGCCGCAGCAGGCGGATCCACAGCGCCTGAATTTCGACGGGATAGCCTTCGCGCGGTGTCCCGGCGGGATGGTTCGTATCCATCCACGTGAAATGAGCCGGACTCCAGACCAGCGCTGAATCCGCGTCCATGCGGATGCCGTTCGGCGTGCCGCGCGCGTAATTTTCCGCGATGCTCGCCAGCACGTCGCGAAGGGTGCGATTGCCTTGGCCAACGGTCGTATCATAGAATTTCGCCCCCGTTTCTTTGTCCTGGGCTGCCGTCTCTTCGCATGCCACCCCGAACCACAACGGCGCGTCAGAGGTATCGCGATTCGACGCGTCGTCACCATGAATCGTATTGGGCATCGTGCCATTTTCCTCGAATCGGGCAAACGTGAGCAACGCGTGTTTCACGTCCGCGGCCATGCCCGCCGCCAGAAGTCCGCGCGCGCAAATCAGCGAGTCGCGCCCCCAATCCAGAAACCACGGATAACCGGCGATGACGGTCTTGCCCCCGCCACGGCGGACGACGAATTGTTGCGCGGCGTGCAAAAGTTGTTGTTCAAAATGATCTTCTTGAACGCGCCCCTCGCCCTGTCCCTCGCCCCGCCCAGCGGGGAGAGGGTGGCCGGAGGCTGGGTGAGGGGGGCTGTCTGTTTCCGCCGTGGCAACCAGCGTGACGCCCGCGCCTTTCGGCAAAGGCAGTTCAAACCAGCCGGGACTGTAAGCGTCGCCGCTGCCGGTCTGGCCACGGCTTTGCTCGGCGGGATGCGGGATGTTCTCACACCATTCTGGTTGCGGATGATATTCGCCGCTGTCGGCAAAGACACGAAGCTGGCGATCCGGCGCGGGGGTGAAGGCAAAACCGGTGTTCGGAAGTTCAGAATCTGGAGTTCGCCCGCCGTCGTCTTGCTCCGGCGCGGCAGGGACTTCGGACAACAGGTGCGTGTTCGTGGAAAAATGATGATCCGCCCCGTCGTTGCGTTTGGTCTCCCAGTGGAAATTCCGGTCTTCGATGTCGAAGCGCACTGTCAGCCGCACGTCGGCATCGCCGGGCAGTTGTTTGCCGGTGGCGCGTTCGGCATTAGGACGGCTGAGGCGAAAGACCATCGTGTTTTTGCCCTCAAGCATTTCGGCGCGCAGCTCAATTTCCACCGTCCGGCCATCGCCGGCATTGGCCACGAATCGCCAGGCCGCCGGCGGGCCGGGACAGAACGCGGCGAGATTTTTGAAGTCGAGCGGCGACAGGAAACCGTCGGCACTGACCCAAGCGCGGAGGCGTTTGACGAAGACGTGCCGGTCCACCGGCACATTGGGATCCAGATTGGCGCCGAGCACGCAGTCGTATTTGGAATTCACGCGGCCCAAGTCCACACAAATCCGCGCCATGCCGCCACGACCGTTGGTCAGCAGGACCAGGGAATCAGGAGGTGGCAGTTGGGAGTTGGGAATTGGGGAATTTGGTTCGGCTGAAAGAAAACGGATTGTTGCGGTAACTTTCTGCGAAGTGGCTGCGTAACGCTCCAAATACAATCCGGTGTCCGCAGCCGCATCTTGCGGTGGAAAACAGGCGACATGGCCGTCGCGAACGATGATGGACTGGACATGCTGAACGGTTTGCGCTTCGCACTCCGCATCTCTCACTTCCAAAGTGGCCCGGAACGGAGCGCTGTCCCGGACCAAGAGCCAGTGGCCGGGCGGCACGAGTGTGATCCGGCGGTGGTCAAGCAAGGTCCAGGTGATGACGCGCGGGAAGATTTTTTCCCATTCACGGCCGCGCAGCAGTCCGGCAAGTGAAATATTGCCGGTGTGCGCTGAAAATGCGCTGGCGGCAATAAGGAAATTTTGGGGCGAGTTTTCGACCAGTTCAGCGAGCCAACGCCAATCGAGATCATCAATCATTTCGACCGGCATGATCTTGTTCAGCGCTTCGAGCGCCCAGGCGGCTTGCGCGCGGGCGCGACGGTAGGCGTCGCCGCTCAAACCTCGCGGTTCCGCCGTCGGCGCGAGGCAATGACAGGCGCCGGGCGCGAGCGTGAATGTGATTTTGTCGTTTGCAATGGAAATTTCCGGGAGCGGCTGGCCGAGCAGGTCGGATTTGAAATTCGAAATTTCAGAATTGAGATCGGAGACAGGCGCGGCGCCTGTCCCACGGTCAGCAATGGACTCTTGCGGGCTTTCAAGTGTGAGCGAGTTTCCCTTCTCAACGTCGGGGTTCACGAGAACGAGAGCCGAATCCCTGCCCTCGGCGGATTCGCGGAGCAGCGCATAGACCGGCGAATCGGGCGCGCTCAGGCGCGTGAGTTTTGCCCCGTCGAAAAAGCACGGATGGTTGGAGAGGAGCTGGTTGAGTTGCGCGAGTTCGGGAATGAGGTTGTCGCGGCTGTCCCAATTCAATCCGGCGCAGCCGTGGACGTGGATTTTTTCGGTGGCCAGCCATTCAACCCCGCAGGTGAAGCCGAATCCGCCCCGAGCGCTGGTCAGCGCGCAAAGACGATTTCGCAACAGCGACCACGCGCGGCCCTTTTCGGCGAGGCGGTCGTTGTCATGTGTCTCGCTGTAATGAATGTAAGTGCCGACGCGCGAACTCTGGCGGTTGGCGTAATCGAGGTAATCGGCAACCTGGCCGCCGGAGTAATTTTGGAAAAGCTCCGAGTAAGCCCACTGCATGCCGCCCTCGGTCAACAGCGCCACGGTGGCTTCCCAGGAACCGCCGAGGCCTTCGAGCAGGAAAATGGCTTCGGGAAATTCGTCCTGCACGCGGGCAATGATGTATTGCCATGCGGGCACGGGAATCTTGTATCCGGCATCGCACCGGAAACCGTCCACGCCCCGCCGGCACCAGACCAAAAGCGCCCCGGCGATTTTGTCCCAAAGCGCGACATCGTCCTGTTTCAGCTCGACGAGGTCTTCCCAGGTTGTCCCCCACGCGCCTGGGCTGGTGAACGTGCCGTCGGGCTGGCGCAGGAAAAATCCGGGATGTTTTTCCTGCAGGGCCGAGCCCCAGCCGGTGTGATTGATGACCATATCGAGGAGGACCCGCGCGCCAAGTGAATGCGCGGCGCGGGTCAATTCGCAAAACTGGTCCACGCCGGTGGTGCGGCGGTCGAATTCAACCAGTGCCGGATCAATCGCCGTCAAATCGAGACTCGCATACGGACTGCCGAAACGGCCAAATCGCGCGAACGTCGTTGGCGCGGGCTGCACCGGCAACAGGTGGACGACGCGGCAGCCGAGGGTGTGAATGATGTGCGGCAACCGGCGCGTGAGATCACGCAGCCGGCCGGAAGGCGGGATGACGGTGAAATTTTTCCCGTCCAGCGGTTTGATTTGCGCTTCGAGTTTTTCGTCGCGCGTGGAAGACAGATTTTTTGTCGGGCCGAACAGCCGTGTGAAGGCGCAGTAAATGGTGTTGGCGGTGCGGGCGAAATTCGGATGAACCCCGATGCCGACGTCCGGACCTTCCGGCCAATGCAGCCAGTTTTTTTTGTCCAGCAAACAGGCCTTGGCTTTGAAGAAGCCCACCTCCGCCAGCGGCAATTCGATTTCCCAGCCGTCGCCGGTTTTTTGCATCGGCACATCGCGCCAGGAGGCGCCGGCGTGAACGGCGCCGCCCGCGTGGGCGGCGATGATTTCGCGGCGGCGCGCGGCGGCGCGGCCGAGATTGGTGCGGAGCAGGGCGCGCCGGGCAGAGGCGGCGCCAGCGCCGCGCACGGAGAAATGAACGCGGTCGCCGACGAAGCGCAGGAGGTGTTCGCCGGTCGCCGGTTTCATGACAGGTGTCGGTTGCGCCATTTTAACTCCGGGGTTGACCGCCGGATGGCGTTACCATTCCGCAGACGCAGGCGGAAAGCAACGCTGCTTTGCGGCAAAAAGCGCCTAAAAATGGGTCGTGGGCGGTTAGATTGTGAAGCGGTTTTATTTGCGAGGTCACAGGCTTACAATCCCCAGCAAGCATTCTTCACTGATTAAACCCAAATGTTTTGCGCGTAAGGCGATTGTTTCTTTGCTCACGTCAAAATCTGAGTGGAGGGCGCGAATAACACGCAATGCGATTTCGGCTGGATTAACAATTTCAGTTCCTAAACGCTCTTGATGGAGGGCAAATCTTTTGAGAAAAGCCAGCTTTGGCAGCAGCAGGCAAGAGGCCAAGTATTTTGCATTCCGTTCAGAGTCAGCGTAGTCCTCATCATTCATCTTTTTGAATATCTCTTGAACATCGCTTCGGGTTTTGGATGGGAAAATTCTGCGACCAATTAAAATGTGGGCCAATTCTTCCGCCACTGTGAACTTGTAACGCAACGGCTGGTCAAGTTGCTGTCCAGCGTCAACAAACACAAGTTTAGGGCGCTTGGGAAGATATGCCTCTGCGTATTTATTCAGGCCCAGAACCGGAAAAATGTCATATCCTTCCGCTTCCAGCATTTCCTCAATGAGCACTTTGAGGCCGTCAAACTTCCCTTTTGATTGGAGGTGTTGAGCAGCGATGGCTTCAAGTTCTCTCTTTGAAAATCTGTTATATTTGAAGCTCAATCGGATTTGCCGCGAACAAGTTTAACAAGTTCATCAACTTCTCGCTGGCTCAGCTTTTTCTTGGTAATGGTTCTGAGCATCAACGGAACAGCATCATCCTTCGATATTATTTCCGCTAAGTCAAGCGGAATGGAGTTGCTCGCGGCGGCAGCCATGTCATAGAACCGTGCCCTTTGGGGTGAATTTTCTGGTATGTTCAGCGCGTTAATCAATCGGTCCAGTTTGGCCTTGTCCTGCGGCGGCTTCAGCGCCCCATACTCAAGACGACAATAATTGGAAGGTTGCATTCCCGCCTCAATCGCCGTGATTCGAGCGGTTTTCCCAAGTTGCTTCCGCAGCGACTTCACAAATTCACCAAAAATGACAACCGGATTTTCTCGCTTCACATTATCTTTCATATGTAGAGTTTATACCTTTTTACAATACGGTTCAATGTAGAACTTTGTATTTAATACGCTCATTATCAGTCTGTTACAACGATATTCTGGCTCTCTCAAATATGTGGAAAATATAGACAAAAATGCTTGACAGGCTCTATGCTTATTGATATAATGTTTGTATGATTGAAAATTCTGAAAAGCGTGAGTCTGTATATCCGCTCTTTGCGTTGCAAGAGTGCCTTCGCGTTGCGGAAGCTGTGCGCGATTTGGGGGGTGCCAGAGACAATGTGCCAAAATCTGTTCTGGCGCAACACCTCCGGCTCGCTGAATCTTCAGCGAGTTTTGCACAGCGAGTGGGCGCGACTAAAACCTTCAAGCTTATCGAAGGGCACGGCTCTTACTTCTTAACCGAGACAGCCAAACGTTATTTTTATCCCACCGAGGAAAACCAAAAATTCTCTGCACTGTTGGAAATACTGTCCGCACCTCACGCCTTCAACGTCATTATTCGGAAATTCGATGGCGATAAACTCCCCAAAACAGAAATGCTTGGAAATATCCTGCACAAGGAGGGTGGCGTCCCGATAAGCTGGAAAGACCGAATTGCCTCTTTTTTTGTTAAAAGCGCGGAGAATGTCGGAGTAATTGATTCACAGGGGTTTTTGAGGATTAAAGCATCCGGTCATTTTTTCCCGGCTATATCTGCTGCGAATCAAAAAGAGGGGGCTTCAGTGGTGCCGCCTAAACGGGAAGCCGTTGAGGTAGCCGTTTCTTCCGGTGATGGGCTATCGGATGTCTGGGATTTTTCCTATAAAGGAAAATCTGTCCACCTTGTAACCCCGGCAGAAATTGAAAAACCGTTATGGGAAAAATTGAATGCGTATATTCAACTTCTCAAACCAGACGCATCGCATAAAAAATGAATGAATTTGAAAAATTTCAGGGAACGGGCGCGGAGCTGGGAGGCTACCGTTCAACGTGTTCCATTCGCACGGGACAACGCGCCCTAATCCCTAAAATTTGCAGGGGCGCGGGAAAGACAGGCTCCGTCCAACACGCCCTGATGTCGCATCCAGCGACCCCGCGTCCCCTGCCACCAAAAACAAACCGAAATCAAGCTCCGCAGCGTGTCACCGCTACGGAGCGCAACCAAACGCAGGGTAAGCCGCGTCCGGTCGCATATCTTCGCAGATACGACTTCACGTTAGCTTCCCTTGCCTAGAAAGGCAAGTTGAAATGCCATTGCTGCTCCGGCGAAGCCAAATACTTCGCCAAATTTAAGAACCGTAACCGTGCCGTGCGCCGCTTTCGCTGCGTGCGTTGCGGCAAAACCTTTTCCGAGCGTCAGCCGTTGGACGGCCTGCGGATCGAAACCGCCAAGCTGCATCAGGTGATTCAGTTGTTTTGTGAAGGCGTCGGCGTCAGAGCCGCAAGCCGTTTGACCGGACTCAACAAGGAAACCGTTTTACACATCCTTGAAACCGTTGGCGAAAAGTGCGCCAGCTTCCACGATGCCGCCGTTCGCAACGTGAAAACGGCCAACGTGGAAACGGATGAGCTTTACACCAAAGTTTTCTGCAAGCAGGAGCGCAACAAGACGGGCAGCGATGAGCGGGGCGAGCAATACACGTTCCTAAGCTGTTGCCGCGATTCAAAACTCATCATCTCGTTTTTAACCGGCAAACGCACAAGCTGGAACACGCACGCGCACGTTCAAGATTTGAAATGCCGTCTGGCAGGGCGCACGCAGATAACAACCGATAATTATATCGCCTATCGTGGCAGAACCGGAGCGATTCAGAACACGTTTGGCCGCGATGGAATTGATTACGGTATGCTGACAAAGGTGTATGCCAGAAGCGTTTTGCCCGAAAATCGTTACGCTCCGCCTGTTTGCATTTTGGCCAAAAAGACGCCGGTTTTAGGACAGCCCAATCACGACTTCATTTGCACGAGCCACGTTGAACGCCAGAATCTCACAATCCGATTATTCAATCGCAGGTTCACAAGGTTGACGCTTGGATTCAGCAAAAAGCTGGCAAACCTGCGCCATTCGGTTGCTTTGTTCGCCTGTTACTGGAATTGGTGCTGGAAACACACGACCACAAAACAGACACCGGCGCAGTCAGCCGGATTGACAGACCACGCATGGACATTGGCTGAATTGCTTGAAAAGGTCAGCACAATCTAGCAGCCCATTACCTGAAAATGGCGCAGGGATTGCTATTGAAACCCTGCACAAGGGAATCCAACGACGTGACAACGCTGACACAAACGCAGGGCGAAGAAGCTCAATTGCTGCAAACGATTGAGATGTTTGAGGTTATTGTGCAATCGCAGCCAAACGATTGCCAGTCGCTGGAAATTCTCAAGGAGGCTTACTCGAAGCTGGGCCGCGAGCAGGAGGTGATCAACACATCCAAGCGGATTGCGCAGGCCTACATGCAGCAAGGCCAGCTCTCGTCGGCGATTTTGGAATACGAAACGGTGTTGCAACGCCGGCCGGACGACGCGGACGTGCAGGCGGCGCTCAAGCAAATTGAGGACAAGGCCAGCAACGTGACGATGGAGGCGGCGGGCGTGGAGCCGGTGGCACTGGCGGCCCCGTCGGCGGAGACGAAGCCGCGCAAAAAGGCGCATACGGCCGAAGCGGTGGAAATCAATGATGGCCGGCAGGTGATGCAGAAGATGTTCGTTGACAGCAAGCTCATCAGCGCGGGCGATTTTGATTTATGCTGGCGCACGCCGGATTTGACGGCGGCCCCGCCGAACGCGGTCGAACCGTTCATTCACGTGCTGCATGAAAAAAACATTTTCCACATTGAAAAATCACTCAAGCTGCTGTCCGACAAGTCGCGCGCGGCGTTCATACCGCTGGACCGTTATGACGTGGACATTGACCTGGTGCGCGGTTTTCCGGCGGAAGTGTGCCGGCGCTGGTGCGTGCTGCCGTTTGACCGGATGAGCAAGGCGATTCTGGTGGCGACGGCCAACCCGTTCAACCAGCAGGCGGCCAAGGAACTGGCCGGGGCCACTTCACACCGGCTGCTGTGGTATCTGGCCACGCCGTCGGAAATAATTACAAACCTCCGCAACGCGTTCCGTTAAGCCATGGCCAAGATCAAATCATTCGGAGAGCGCATCGCCGACGCCCTCGTCGAGGACGGCCTGTTGAGCGCGACCCAGGTGCAGGAACTGCTCGAACAGCAAAAGAAGGAAGGCGCGCGCCTCGTCAAGCTCATCGTTGACAAATCCTATGTCAGCGAACAGGACCTGGCGGTTTCAATGGGGCGCGTGCTCAATGTCCTGCCAATCAACATCGCCCGCGTGAATGTTCTGCCGGAGATCGTTGAACTGTTGCCGCGTGACACGGCGCACAACCACAAGGTCGTTCCCGTTTCGAGGCTGGAAAACAAATTGTTCCTGGCGATGGCCGACCCACTGAACGTCCTGGCCCTGGATGACGTGAAGCGCATGACCAAGCTTGAAATCACGCCGCTGATCGCGTCTGAAAAGGCCATTATTGACAAACTCAACGCCATTTATGCCGCCAAAAGCGGCTCAATGGAAGACATCATTGAAGACGCGCAGAAACGCAGCGAGGCGGAAGCCGACGCCGACAGCATCGAAACCGTCCGGGAAGCCCTCGAAGAGGTCAACCTCGACAAGCTCGCCGCTTCCAGCGAAGAGGTGCCCGTCATCAAGCTCGCGAATCTTATTATCGTCCAAGCCATCAAAGACCGCGCCAGCGACGTGCATCTGGAGCCGTTCGAGAAAACCATGCGGTTGCGCTATCGCGTTGACGGCGCGCTGCTGGACGCGACGCCGCCGCCCAAACAACTGCAATTGGCGCTGGCCTCGCGCTTCAAAATCATGAGCAGCCTCGACATCGCCGAACGCCGCCTGCCGCAGGATGGTCGCATGCGCGTGCGCGTCAGCGGCAAGGATTACGACCTGCGCGTTTCCGTCCTGCCCACTGTTTACGGCGAGAAAATCGTTCTGCGCGTCCTCGACAAGACCTCACTCTCCGCGAGCATTGACAAACTCGGTCTGGATTCCGATACGTTCAAGCAGTTCAAGGCGGCCATTGACGCGCCGCATGGACTCATTCTGGTCACGGGGCCGACCGGTTCGGGAAAAACCACCACCCTTTATTCCGCGCTCAGCGAGCTGAACGATCCGGCTTACAATATCGTCACCGTCGAAGACCCGGTGGAATATCAAATTCCAGGCATCAACCAGGTCCCGACCAAAAAGGACATCGGCCTCACTTTTGCCAATGCGCTGCGTTCCATCCTGCGCCAGGACCCGGACATCATCATGATCGGTGAAATTCGCGACACCGAGACGGCGGAGATTGCCATCGAAGCCGCGCTCACCGGCCACCAGGTGCTCAGCACGCTGCACTGCAACGACGCGCCGGGCGCCATTGCGCGCCTGGACGACATGGGCATTGCGCCCTTCCTCATTTCCTCCTCGGTGATTCTCGCCTGCGCCCAACGCCTCATGCGCCGCATCTGTTCGCATTGCCGCGAGCCGGTGACGTATCCGCCCAAAATGTATGAAGACCTGGGGATTGACCCGGCCATGTTTGGCGGAGTGCAATTGTATCGCGGACGCGGCTGCGACCGTTGCAAAAATTCCGGTTATGCCGGTCGCTTCGCGATCATCGAGGCCATGACCATGAGCGACCAGATTCGCAAGCTCATCATCGCCCGTGCCAGCAGCCGCGAAATGGCCAAGGTCGCCGTCAGCCAGGGAATGCGCACCCTCCGCGTGGTTGCCCTCGATCGCGCCCGCGAAGGCCATTCCACCCTGGAGCAGGTGCTGCTGATCACCTCCTTGCACTGACCGCGTTCAGAATTTCCGCTGCGGCACGACAAACGGCTGGGGTGTTTGCACCAGCCACGGCGGCAGTTGCGGCGCCCAGGACGGAGGGGCGGTGGACGATTGCCAGTTGGTGGGGCCGGTAATGCCCGGCAAGGGCGTCAAACCCGCCGGCCGTCCAATCCCGCTGCTCAACGGCGCGAACGAAGCCCCCACCGGATTCACCGCCGGCGTTTGATTGGGTGTCGTGTCCGACAACGGCCGCAACGAGGAAAAGACCCCGCCGCCTGACGGGGACTTTGCCTGCGAGTCGGAGAACGAACCCGGATCCAGCAATTGCTGGAACCGCTCTCGCTCCGCCAGTTGTTCCGGTGTTGGCGGAGCCGGTTGCGGGGGCAGGCCGAGCGATTTGAACCAGCCCGCGCTGCGGTTTCCGTTTTGTCCCGCGAACTGGTTGTTGGCCGGCAAGTCGTTGAAAAACCGGCCTACAATTTGCGGCGCGGAATCAAAGGGACTCCCGTTGGTCAACCCGCCTTGGAGCCGCGAAAAATCCCAGCCCGATGCGGAATTGCCACGGTAGTATCCATTGGTAGCCACCATGCGCGATTGCCGCTGTCGCTCCAAAAAACGTTCAAAGACGGTCAAATTTTCATTGTCGGCGGCTTCCTGCTCCGGCGTTTGGAGGGTGTTTTTGAACGTGTCAACGCCAAGAATTTCCTCCGGCGTCATCAGCGCCCAGTTGTCCCGCACGTCCAGCATTTTTTGCAGCCGTTGCGCCTCGGCGCTTGAAAGCGCGGGCGCGGCTGAAGGAAGGGGCAACGGCACGGACGGAGCTTGAACGCCGAAAACCGACACCGGCGCCCGCACCTCATCGGCGAAATCCGGCCGGTCGGAAAGCCGGGGCAGGAGCGACGGCGCATTGGATGCGGCGTTTTCCCCCGCCGGCGCGGAAAAGATGATGGCCTTGCTTGATGGCGGCCCGCCATTCTGCGCCACGGCAGACGAACACAGCGCCGACAACACACCGGCCAGCAACGCCATTCTGAAATTTGCCCGGCGAAAATTCATTTTCAGGTTTATACGCTAATGTAATAGACAGTCCGCGTCAAAATCCGTTTTATCTTAATCTTAATCGCCATCTTAATCTCTTCGCCCGACGATTATGATTGAGGCTGCGTGAAAATTGCCTGACTCGCGTAGGAGACGAGGTAACGAGTCTCAAATCTTTTCAGAAAGCGCCATTTCCGACAAGAAGTGAGCCTCCTCACGTCGGCTCCTACAGTTTTTCACACAGGCTCTATGATTAAGAGCCGGATTAAGATTTCAGCCCGCAACCAACTCACTGCTTCTCGTATTCACCCTTGCCGAGCCGTTTTAGCACGGTGAACCCGGCCTTTTTGGCGTCGGTGATGGAGAGCGGCTTGAGCTTGTGCGGTGAATTGAAGGTGGAAATGATTTTGCGCACCGGCTTTTTGCAGGCCGGACATTTCGTCAGTTCCGGCGCGCTTAACGGCCGGCGCAGGGTGAACTTCCCGCCGCACACCTTGCACCCGCCTTCGCACAACTCGTATTCGTAAAGGGGCATGAAATGAATTTCGATTTTCGATTGCCGAATGTCGAATTAAAATTGATATGATGGGACGACGATGAGCGCCGTGAATACCAATCCGTCGAAAATTTTTCTGACTGCCGAGTGGCGCTATTTGGCAATGCTCAATTATGAAATAGAGCCAACGGCGCTCGCGTTTTTCGTTCCGACGGGCACGGAACTGGATTTATGGAACGGTAGAACGTTCGTCAGTCTCGTTGGATTTCTTTTTCAAAACACGCGCGTCAGCGGAATTCCAGTTCCGTTCCATCGCCATTTTGAAGAAGTCAACTTACGATTTTACGTTCGCCGAAAAGCCGATGACGGCTGGCGGCGCGGGGTTGTTTTCATCAAGGAACTGGTCCCGCGAAAAGCAATTGCGTTTGTCGCACGCAAATTTTACAACGAAAATTACATCGCGCTGCCCATGTCGCACCGGGTTGAAAAGTTTCAGGAAGAAATAAAATCCGCTTGTTATTCTTGGCGATTTAACGGCCGGGGAAATCATTTGAAAGTGATCACCCGCGGGCAGACGCAACCGCTCGCGGACGGCTCGTTGCATGAATTCATTGCCGAACATTATTGGGGTTATACAACGCAACGTGACGGCTCGACGATGGAATATCGCGTCGAACATCCGCGCTGGCGGATTTGGGAAACGCAAACGGCGGAATTTCACGCCGACGTTGCCGGTTTGTATGGCGAAATCTTTTGTGGGATTTTTAACCGGCCTCCGTCTTCAGCTTTTCTTGCGGATGGCTCTGCGGTAAAAGTGCACAAAGGCACCAGGCTTAAGGCATGAGCGAAACCAAAACCAATCCGGTCGGCTGGGTGCTCTACGATGATTCGTGCGGGTTTTGCCGGCGCTGGGTTCCGTTTTGGGGGGAAACTTTGCGCAAGCGCGGTTTTGAAATTGACACTTTGCAGGCGGATTGGGTCAGACAAAAATTGCAGTTGAACGAAAACGATTTGTTGCAAGATTTACGTTTGCTGCTTGCGAATGGCGAACAAATTCAAGGTGCTGACACTTACCGTTATGTCATGAAACGGATTTGGTGGGCGTATCCAATTTATATTTTCTCCATCGCGCCGCCCGGCAGAACGATTTTTGATTGGAGCTACAGAATATTCGCCGTCCATCGCCAACAAATCTCACAAGCTTGCAAATTGAGTTGAGCTATTTTTTCAAAAACGCGCTGAATAAATCTATCGGCAGCGGCAGGAACGTCGTCGTGTTGTGTTCGCTGGCCATTTCGCGCATCAGCGGATTGCCTCTGCCAGTTCAATTTCCTTTTTCAGCAGGCGATTGACGAGTTTGCCGACGTCTTCACCGCGTTTGCCCGCGACCTTGTCCAGCCACGCCTGAATTTGCGGCTCAAGATAAACGGGCAGGTTCAGCTTCGCGTTCGGACGGTAGAACCGGCCGCGCTCGGCTTTTGAAAAATCATACTCTTTTTTCATAATTTTCGGTTTCGATATTGCGCGGCTTCTTTCCGGCCGGCCTTGCGAGCGGAAATGATGCGGCAACTCGCCGCGCCGGTTTCCGTCTCACGCCATGTGTGACAAACTACCAGCACCTGCCCTCGATTATCCAGTCCCAAAGTAATCCAGCGTTCTTCGTCCGCGCTGTGTTTTTGATCCGGCAAAGACAACGACCCTGCATCCCGGAAAACTGTCGCGGCATTTTCAAAACTGACTCCGTGCTTGTGAATGTTCGCCGCCGCCTTCCGAACATCCCACTCAAAATTATATTCAAAATCGGCCATGAACGGCGAATCAGTTTAACACAATTCCTATTTCTTCAAAAACGCGCTGAATAAATCAATCGGCAGCGGCAGGAACGTCGTCGTGTTGTGTTCGCTGGCCATTTCGCGCATGGTCTGGAGATAGCGCAATTGCAGCGCAATCGGCTCCTTGCTGATCAACGCGGCGGCCTGCACCATTTTTTCGGCGGCCTGAAATTCGCCTTCCGCGTTCACGACCTTCGCCCGGCGTTCGCGCTCGGCCTCGGCCTGTTTGGCCATCGCGCGCTTCATGCTGTCCGGCAACGCGACCTCCTTCACTTCCACGCCCGTCACCTTGATGCCCCACGGCTCGGTCTGCTTGTCAATGATCTCCTGCAATTTCTGGTTGATCACATCACGTTGCGAGAGCAGGTCGTCCAGCGGCGATTGTCCCAGCACGCTGCGCAAGGTCGTCTGCGCGATGAGCGAGGTCGCCTTCCAGAAATTTTCCACCTTCACCACCGCCGCGTTCGGGTCCACCACGCGGAAATAAACCACCGCGTCTACCGTGGCGGGCACGTTGTCGCGCGTCATGATTTCCTGCTTGGGCACGTCAATGGTCACGACGCGCAAATCCATCCGCACCATCTTGTCCACGATGGGAATGAGAAAAATGATGCCCGGCCCCTTCGCGCCCTGCAATTTGCCGAGCCGGAAAATAACGCCGCGCTCGTATTCGCGCAGGATGCGGAGAGCCTGCGGCAAAATGAAAATTGCCAGCACCACGACGACGATTACCACCGGGCCGAGCGCCCCAAATAATTTTATCAGCACTCCAACGAGGTCATTCATAATTTTTCTCCGTTATGGTTTTTTAGGTTTCACTTTCAACGTCAATCCTTCGATGCCGGTGACTTCGACGGGTTGTCCGGCTTCCACCGGCGTTTCGCTCACGGCGTTCCAGTATTCGCCCTCGGTAAACACCCGGCCGCCCTGCGGGTCTATCCGGGACAGCGCGTTGACCGTCCGGCCAAGCATGGTTTCCCTGCCGGCCTGGACGGGTTTGAACTGCGCGCGAATGCCCTTGCCGACGACGAACACAAAAAATGCCGCCGTGACCAGCGTGCCCGGAACAATCCAGGCCGGTGACAATCCAAAGCCCGGCCCGGCGTGGCTGAACAGCATCATCGCACCCAGGAAAAAGGCCACGATGCCGCCCACGGTCAACACGCCGTGTGTCGGCGCAAAAATGTCCACGACGAACAACGTTATCGCCAGCCCGATCAGGACGATTCCGGTGACGTTGACGGGCAGGATGGACGACATGTAAAGCACGAGCAGGAGGGCGATGGCCCCGGCGACGCCCGGCAGGATGGCGCCCGGACTGCTCAACTCGCCGATGAATCCATAAATCACCACCAACATCAGGATGAACATGACTTCGGGCCGCAGGAACAGTTGGGAAAACCGCTCCCACGCGTTCATGGGGATTTCGACAACTTTGGCGCCGTCGGTGTGCAGGGTTTTGTCGCCGACATCGCGCCCGTCAATCTGGCTGAGCAAATCCGGCACGTCATCGGCGATGAGATCAATCACATTGGTGGCGAGCGCCTCCTCCGCCGTGATGGAGACGCTTTCCATTACGGCGGACCTGGCCCATTCGGCATTGCGTTGCCGTTTGTCGGCGATGGATTTTGCGAAAGTGGAGGTGTCGTTCTCCATTTTTTGTTTCATCACGTCGTCGGTCTTTTCAACGCCGCCGCCGGCGCCGAGTTCGACCGGATGCGCCGCGCCGATGCGGGTGTGCGGCGCCATGGCCGCGATGTCCGCCGCCATGGTGATGAACACGCCCGCGCTGCCCGCCCGGGCCGGCGCCGGGGCCACGAAGACAACAATGGGCACCTTTGAATCGTAAAACGCCTGGACAATTTGCGCGGCGGAATCAACCAGCCCGCCGGGCGTGTCGAGCTGGATGATGAGGCACTCGTCGTTTTGCGCCGCCGCCATGTCAATGGCGCGCGAGATGTAGCTGGCGGTGGCCGGACCGATGGCACCGTCAATTTTAATCAGCCCGACTTGCGCGACCGGGGCGGCCGCCGCGCCGAGCACCAACCCGGCGGTTGCGAGGGAAATCCAACGTTTCATAATTCCGGCTCTGATTCAGATTAGCAAACGGCGGGAAGTCTGCCAATGATTTTGTCAACCGGGTCACCGCCGCCTTGCCGATAAAGAACCTCGCATGAGCAGGCGTGGGATGGAGGAGGCTGCCGTTGCCCGACGGCTTAAGCCGGGTGCTCGAAGGAACGATCCCCTGTCGCGGACATTTGTTTTGATTCGGGCGTGCCAACCGGCCTGATTTCTCCCGGTGGCAAGGCGAAGCTGATTTGCCAGCGCAAAGAATCAGCTTGCGCCTGAAGCTCGCTCCCGCTGAAGCTGTTGGTTCGAATATCTATGAGCACCGTGATTGTTACCGGCGCCGCCGGATTGATTGGTTCGGAAAGCGTCAAACGATTTGCGCTTGAAGGTTTCAAGGTCGTCGGCATAGACAACGACCTGCGCCAATGGTTTTTCGGCAAGGAAGCCTCCACCCTGGCCAACCGGCAAAAACTCATCGCCACCGTGCCGGGTTATGAACACCACGATTTTGACATCCGCGACCGGCAGGCGGTGGAAAATCTGTTTCGCAGGCTGGGCAAGGACATCGCTTTAATCATTCACACGGCGGCGCAGCCATCACACGACTGGGCGGCGCGCGATCCCCACGCGGATTTCAGCGTCAACGCCACCGCCACGCTTAATTTGCTCGAAGCCACCCGCCAGTTCTGCCCCGAAGCGGTCTTCATTTTCACCTCTACGAACAAGGTTTATGGCGACACGCCCAACCGCCTGCCGCTCGTCGAACTGGAAAAGCGCTGGGAAATCAAAGCCGGTCATGAATACGAACCCGGCATTTCGGAGACGATGAGCATTGACCAGACCAAGCACTCGCTGTTCGGCGCATCGAAAGCCGCGGCCGACGTGCTGGTGCAGGAATACGGCCGGTATTTTGGGATGAAGACCGCGTGTTTCCGTGGCGGATGCCTGACCGGCCCGGCGCACGCCGGCACCGAGTTGCACGGTTTTCTGGCCTATCTCATGCGTTGCACGGTGGACGGCGCGCCCTATCGCGTGTTTGGCTACAAAGGCAAGCAGGTGCGCGACAACATTCACAGCCATGATTTGGTCGAAATGTTCTGGCAGTTTTTTCAAAAGCCGCGCGCGGGCGAAGTTTATAATGCCGGCGGCAGCCGCCACTCGAACTGTTCGATGCTCGAAGCCATTGACCTGTGCGAACAGATCAGCCGCCGCAAATTGAAATGGACCTACGTGGAAGACAACCGCATCGGCGACCACATCTGGTGGATCAGCGACGTGCGAAAATTCCAGTCGCATTATCCCCAATGGAAATTCCGCTATGGTCTGAAGAGCATTCTGGAGGAAATCCATGCCGCCTGCCGCGCCGTCTGAATGAGCCCGTCCTTTCCAGAAAGCATTTTGGTCACCGGGGGCGCGGGCTTCGTTGGCAGCAGTCTGGCCCTCCACCTCAAAGGCCGCCATCCCCGAACCCGGGTCGCGTGCCTGGACAACTTGTACCGGCGCGGCTCGGAACTGAACCTTCCCCGGTTTCAGGAGGCTGGCGTGGAATTCGTGAAGGGTGACATCCGCTTCGCGAAGGAATTTCCGCCCGGCCCGTTTGAATTCATCCTGGAATGTTCCGCCGAACCGTCCGTGCTGGCGGGTTATGGCGAAGCGCCGGATTATTTGATGGAAACCAATTTCCTGGGCACCTACCGCTGTCTGGAGCAGGCCCGCCGCTGGAAAAGCAAATTCCTGTTTTTCTCCACGAGCCGGGTTTATCCGATTGCGGTTCTGGAAAAACATTCCTGGACCGAACAGCCGACCCGCTTCGCCTGGGCCGACGTTCCCGGTGCGCCAATTTCCTCGCGCGGCGTCCACGAGGATTGTCCGATGACCGGTTTGCGTTCGCTCTACGGCCTGACCAAATTCGCCAGCGAAGGTTTGATTGAGGAGTATCGCGGCGGCTTCGGTCTCTGCGCCGCGATCAATCGTTGCAGCGTCATCGCCGGACCCTGGCAGATGGGCAAGGTGGACCAGGGCGTGGTGGCGTTGTGGGTGCTCCGGCATTTTTTCCGCCGGCCGCTCCAATACCTCGGTTACGGCGGGACCGGGAAACAGGTCAGGGACGTGCTGCACGCGGCCGACCTTTGCGAACTGGTCGAAGAGCAGATTTCCAGCTTCGACCGTTGGGACGGCTGGCTCGGCAACGTCGGCGGCGGGCTGGAAATTTCCATTTCCCTGCAAGAACTCACCGCCGCGTGCCGGGAAATTGTCGGACGCGAAGTGCCGGTGGGCGCCGAACTGGAAAACCGTCGGGCCGATCTGCGGATTTTCCTCGCCGATTGTTCCCGATTGTTTGCGCGAACCGACTGGCGGCCGAAACGCGGCGTGACCCGAATCGTTACGGACGTATTTGAATGGGTGCGCGACAACGAAAAGGCATTGCAACCGCTGGTATGAAAAGCGATCCCCGCGCCGGAAATCTGCTGCAAAGCGGCATCATTTTTTCCGCCATCAGTTTTGTCACCGGGCTGGGCAATCTCGCCTTTCAAGGCGTGCTGGGCCGGCATTTGAGCCTGCCGGGCCAATATGGCAACGCGAACAGCGCGTTAAACGGTTTCATCCCACTGCTCAGCCTGCTGCCCTTGGTGGCCACCTTTGCCGTCACTCATTACATCGCTCATTTCAACGCCAGCGGCGACAACGCGCGTCTGCAGGGGTTGTTCATGGGCTGTCGCCGGTTTCTCTTCCGCCTCACGATAATCGGTTCCTTGCTGGCCGTGGTCGCAGTGAAACCGTTGAGCGATTTTTTTCATTATAGTGAAAACCTGATGCTGGTCGCGTTGATCGGCACGCTTTTCGGCTTGTGGGGCTCTTTTGCCACGGCACTGTGTCAGGGGCTGGCATGGTTTAAGCGGCTCGCGCTAATCGGTTTTCTGGTGATGGTTCTGCGGGTTTTGTTCGGATGGTTCGTCACCCTGAAATGGCCCACACCGGAGACGGCCTTGCTGGCTTCGGCCTTTGCGTTGCTGGCCAACCTCGTCCTGCTGTTTTGGAGAAAGGATTTATCACTGCACGGCGAGTCGGTTTCGCCGTGGAACCGGGAATTTGTCCTGTATCTGGTCGTCAGCACCGCCTGTGTGAGCGGCGGGTTTTTCTTCACACAAGGTGATTTGCTGGTTGCAAAAAAATTCTTTTCCGGCGCGGACAACGACGCATACAACTGCGCCGAACGGCTGGCAGCGGCATTGCCGATGGTCGTGTCTCCGTTGCTGACTGTCCTGTTCACATCGCGGTCGGGTGTGCGTTCAGGAAACGTTGTGACCGAGCAATTGAAGCTGCTGGGACTTTACCTCCTGACGCTTCTGTCCGGCGCCGGCGCGTTGTTCCTGCTTCGCGGTTTGTGCGTCAAAATTATTCTGGGCCGGCCTTCGCCCGAGGCTGAGGCCATGATTGCCCGGCTATCGGTCACGATGGTCTTCGTCGGATTACTGCAAGCGCTGGCGCTGTGGTCACTGGCCAGCCGCTGGATGAAAATCTCGCTGTCCTATGGTGTGCTTGGACTCGGTTACTGGCTGGTGTTGTTTGCGCTCGGGAAAACTCCGTCGGATCTGCTGCGCGTGATGCCGGTGACCGCCGGCGTTGCGTTTGGCGCCTTGCTCCTTGTCTGGCTTGCCACATTGCGCCGGCACAAACCCGCCGCGCAAAGCTGATTTGAATTTGCCGCCTTCGACGAGTTTGAAATTGGAATTATTCAGCGCGCCGGCATTTTTACCGACTCCGCCGCAATCACATGCCGGGTTCACGATGGTGCGGGCGTAAAACCGCGGTGCTGGGCTACTTTGAATTTCTGATTTATCAATTGAATGGTAGGGCCGCGCTGCTGCGCGGCCTCGGACGACCGGCAGGTCGTCCCTACCAGCCCAAACAGCCCACTGCCAAAACCGTCGCATCATTGCTTTTCCCTGGCCGACCCGGTATAATGATTAGATTGAAACCAATCGATTATGAACCAGTTTACTAGCAGGATTTACAACGTTGTGCATGTCAACGGGTGGCTGGCTGATGTGGCTTATCGTTGGGCCTACCCCATCAAAAATTGGTGGTTACACCTGCGCAACTGGAAAGCAGTCAGGGACAGGATTACGCCGGAGGAACTGTTCAAGCTGCGACAGGTTGCCGCGTCCGGCAATCTGGTTGTGGGTGTGACAAACATCTGCAATGCCCGGTGCGTTTTTTGCGCCTACCCGCGGGCGGTGGACAGCAAGGAGTTGAAAGGCGGGGTCATGCCGTTGGCGCTGTTCAAAAAGATTGTGGATGAGTGGAAATCACTTGGCGGCGACGCGATTGACCTGACCCATACGGTGGGGGATCCGTTGATTGACCCGGGGCTGGTCGAAAAAATCAATTATGCCATCGGCCAGGCGGGCATCAAGACCGTCACCTTCACCACGAATGGAATCTTGTTCAACCGGAACAACAACTACCGCCGCATCATTGACGCGGGAGTCACCGCCATCTACATCAGCACTTCCGGCACCGACAAGGAGTCCTACGAGAAAACCTACGGAGTGGATCATTATGAGGACATGATCTCCGGCGTTCACAATCTCCTGCAATACAACCGGGAAAAGGGCGAACCCACCCACGTTGCCATCCGCTTCCGCAACGGCCAGAAGCCCAGCGAAATCATTCGCACCCGGGATTTCAACGAAAAAATCAAGCCGTTCTTCTCACACCGGGTGCGCTGCAATTTCACCGTGGAATTTGACAATTGGGGGGGGCTGATCCAGCAGCAGGAACTGGTCGGCCAGATGCGCCTGCGTGAACTTACCAACGGCATCAACGTCCCGTGCCGGGCGCTCTTTGGATTCATGATCCGTTACGATGGCAGCGTCCGGTTGTGCGGTTGCCGCTTCAAGCGTTCTGACATGGATGACATGGTGGTGGGCAATATCAACCAGCAAAGCCTTCTGGAAATTTCGAAATCTCCACAAACCTGGAACATCATCGAAGGCTTTTACAACGGCATACGCCCTGAAACCTGCGGCGGTTGCTCGCTGTATCATCCCATCAGCCGCGTCTGGCTTCAGGCCCGCGCTCAAACCGACATGCGACACGGGCAAACCCGCTCCAGTCTGCCGGCCATTGCCGTTCCTCCGGTCAAAAGTTAATCCTGATGAATTTCATCACCAAAGTTGCGGGCGCCTTGCGCAGCATTCGCAATCATCCTGTCAATCGAAACCGCAAAAACCGCGCCGTATTGCAATACGGATTCATTCAGGTTGCCGCCCGGCTCGTTCCCGGTGAAATCTGCGTTGAATTTCCCAACCGCACCCGGCTGCTGGTTCCGCCGCGCATGAAGGGTGCCGCCCACTACATAACGCCGCGACTCTGCGAGTTCGAGGAGATGGCCTTTGTCATGCACTACCTCCGGCCGGAAAACTTATTCGCAGACGTGGGCTCCAATGTCGGCGCCTTCACCATCCTCGCCGCTGGCGTTGCCGGAAGTCGCGCTCTGGCCTTTGAGCCAAACCCGGACACTTTTGCGACCCTCACCCGCAACATCCATCTTAACGCTCTCGACGAGCGGGTAAAACCGGTCAACGCCGCCGTTGGCCGGGCCGCTGGCCATGTCCAGATGAGCGCCGGTCTCGGCACGGAAAATCATGTCGCCACCGACCGGGAACAATCCGGCGCCATCACCGCCAAAGTGACCACCCTTGATGACGAACTTGGCGGTGGAGCGGCTGATTTTCTAAAAGTGGATGTGGAGGGGTTTGAGAGCGAAGTTTTTGCCGGAGCGACCCAAACCCTGCAAAACCCCCGCCTGCAAGTCATGATTGTCGAGCGCAATGAATCCGGCGGCCGTTACGGTTTTGACGAGGGGGCGCTCCACCAGCATATTCATGGTCTGGGGTTTCAACCCTGCCGCTACGAACCCTTCACCCGCCGGATCATCCCTTCCGACCGGCAAGCCGGCGGCAACATTATCTACCTGCGCAACCTCGAAACTGCCGCCGCCCGCCTGAAAAGCGCACCCCCGTTCCAACTCGATGACCTGCGTGTATAAACCATGCATGACGCTGGCAATCATTCCTCCCGCAAATCGCCGCGCATCAGCGTCGTCATGCCGACGCTGAATACCGGGGCCATTTTGGAAAACTGTCTCGCATCCGTTGCGCGGCAAAATTACCCGCGCGAAAGCATGGAAGTCATTCTTGCCGACGCGCATTCCACGGATCGCACCCGCGAAATCGCAAAAAAATTCGGCGCGCGCGTCCTCGACGACGACGGCAAAAACATGGAGGAAGGCAAACGCCTGGCGCTTCGCCACGCCACCGGCGAATTCGTTGTGTTTGTGGACGCCGACAACGAAATCACCCACCCCGATTACATCGCGCTGGCCGTGAAAGCGCTCGCCGCCAATCCACAGGCGCTGGGGGTGGAGAGTTATTATCTGCCGTCGCCGAAAATGAGTTCGTTCTGCGCCTATCTCACGCATTTGCTGCACATCAGTGATCCGATTTGCTGGTTGATGAGCGCGAACCCGGAACTCGTGACGTCCGACGGCGAGTTGGAACGCTGGATTCTGCCGGGCGGTTCGCTCTCGTATCCCCTGGGGGCCAATGGCTTTGTTTTCCGCCGCGCCGATTTGGAATCCGTGAAGGCGGACGAAAAGTTCCAGGACACACACGTCGCGCTGTTTCTGATGAAAAACGGCAAACGCGAATGGCTGCGGATTCGCGGACGCGGCGTGCATCACTATTACGTGCAAACGCTTTGGGGCTTCATCCAAAAACGCCGCCGGGCCACGGTGCATTTTTTGCGGGTGCAGGAGGAAATGCCGGTGAACTGGATGAAGGAAAAACCGCCCGTGCCGCTCTGGCTGGCGGCAGTTTATTGCGTCACCTTCATCGGCCCGCTCTGGCACACGGCGCGCGGAATCATTCGTGACCGCGATGCGCGCTGGCTCTGGCATTTGCCGGCTTGCCTCGGCAGCGTGCTTGGCAACGCGTGGGGCGTGCTGACCTACAAACGGCGCGGCCAGGACAAAAAGTTAATCGCTGAATTGCAGGTGAAACAGAGGTTGAAAACCGGTCGCGGAAAATAAAATCACAAATACACATGGTGCGCGCTTTCATTACTGGCATCACGGGGCAGGACGGCTCTTATCTGGCCGAACTCCTGATTGAAAAAGGCTGCGAAGTCCACGGCCTGGTCTGGCCGCCAACACCGCTGGAAAAAACCTGGCTCGCGCCGTTGCAACCTCTGCGCGACTCGCGGCTCTTTCTGCACACCGGCGACCTGCGCGATGAGCGGGTGTTCCCGGCCGTGATTGAACAGGTGCGACCGGATGAAGTGTATCATCTGGCCGGACAGACGCACGTGGTGGACAGTTTCAATGATCCCGAGGCGGCGTTGGAACTCAATGCCCGCGCCACGCTGCGTTTGCTCGAAACCGCCCGGCGGCTGTCGCCGAGACCGAGAATTTTTCATGCGTCATCGGCGGAAATTTTTGGCAATCCCGCGCAGTGTCCCCAGGATGAAAACACGCCGGTCAATCCGCTGAATCCCTACGCTTGCGCCAAGGCATTTTCCGGGCAGATGCTGGCGGTATATCGCAACATCCACGGGCTGTTTGCTTCCAACGGCATTCTCTATTCCCACGAGTCGCCCCGCCGCGGCGAAAATTTCATGACCCGCCAGGTATGCCGCGCCGCCGCCGCCATCAAGCTGGGACGCGCGCGGGAGTTGCGACTGGGTGACTTGACGGCGTTGCGCGACTGGACCGACGCGCGCGACATCGTGCGCGGAATGTGGCTGGCGTTGCAGCACCCGCAGCCGGAAGATTTTGTCTTTGCGAGCGGTGAGTTGCACAGTGTGCGGGAGTTTGTGGAAACCGCGTTTGCCGCCGCGGGGCTGGACTGGAAGCAACACCTGCGGCACGACTCCGATTATGCCCGTCCCGTGGATTCACGCCGCATATCGGGCAACGCTGAAAAAGCCAGACGGTTGCTCGGGTGGAAACCGCGCACCGGTTTCGTGGAACTGGTGCGCGAGATGGTCAAGTCGGAATTGGAGCGTTTGCAACCAGCCTGATTAACCGGGAGAAATGTCGCCGAAACGTCGCATCAGGCCGGGGCCTTGATGTGTTTCCGCCAGTAGTTGATGGTTTGTTGGAGGCCCGCTTCGAGGGTCACGGCGGGTTTCCAGCCGAGGGCTTTTTTGATCTTCGACGCGTCGAGGTCAATATGGGGCTGGTCGGAGGCGACCGGACGGCGCGGGTAGCCGGGCGGATATTTCCCGAACAGGATTTTCCGTTTGCTGAAACCGATCATGTCCGCGAGCTTGTGCGTGAGGTCCTGGTTGGAAATTTCCCCGCCGGGCGTGGCGTTGAAGGCTTCGCCGCGAATCTCCGGATGGCTCAGCGCCGCGAGGTAGGCGTTCACATGGTCGGTCACATACATGTAATTGCGGGTGGAGTCCGGCGCGCCGACATAAACTTTTTCACCGCGCAGCATGGCCGTGACGACATATTCAACAAAGAATCCGGTGTCAAATTTTCGACCGTAGGAATTGATGCAGCGCAGGATGGTGGTGTTCAATCCATAAACCGGCGTCATCATCCGCAGGTAGGTGTCGGTCATGGATTTCGTGTTCGCGTAGGGGCTGGACGGATTCAACGCCGCGTCTTCCGGCACCTGATGGCCGGGCTGAATGCCATAGACTTCCGCCGTCGAGGCGTAAAGCAGACGCCGCTTTTCAAATCCCGGCAGCTTCAACATCCCATGCGCGATGTGCAACGTGCCGTCAATGTTCGTGCGCACATAAGCCATTGGCGTCTCAAAGGAATCGCGCACCGGGCTTAACGCGGCCAGATGGATGACCACGTCAGGATTGGTTTTCTGCAAACAGTTCTGGACGGATTGCGCGTCCGTGATGTCGCAACGGACCAGAGTGGTCTTTTCCAGAAACGGCTGGAGCGAGTTCGTGTCGCGGCCGACCACCGGACGGACAGCGCCGAAGACTTGATGCTTCGCGCCCAGGGCTTTTGCCAGATGGCTGCCGATGAAACCGGTGACACCGGTGATGAGGATTTTTTTCATGGAATTTTTTTGAGGTGTTTCTTGGTCACAATCTGGACGGAGGGCAGGGCAAAAATCATCCGGCCGCCCGCGCGGAGAAATTCGCGTTCCTGTTCGATGATTTCCGTTTTGAACTGGTAAGGCAGCACCAGCAGATAATCCGGCGGGTCTTTCCGGTAGTCATCAAAGGGGATGACCCGGATGCCGGTGCCGACGATGTATTTGCCCCACTTGTCGGAATTCTTGTCCACGGCGGCCTGGATGATTTTGTTCGTGATGCCGCAGTATTGCAGCACGACCAGACCGCGCGTGGAAGCGCCGTAAATGCAAATCCGTTTGCCGGCCTTTGCCTCCCTCGTGAGAATGGCCATCAATTCGTTTTTCAAGCCCGCGAGTTCGCGGGAAAAACTGGCATAAACCCGGCGACCGTCATAACCGAGCTTGAGTTCCTTGTTCCGCAGCGCGGTGACGCGGCGGCGGGCGCCGGGAAATGCCTTCACCTTCGCGCCGGCCTTGCGGATGTAGAGACGATAGCTGCCGCCGTTCACGGCATTCAACTCCACGTCGAAAATCTCAAAATGATGGCGCTTCAACAAATTTTCCGCGGAAAGCAGCGAGTAGTACTCAAGGTGTTCGTGGCTGATGTTGTCGTAGGTGTGATGGTCCAGCATCAGCCCCAGGTAATTCATCTGGATGATCCAGAGGCCGTCGTCAGCCAGGCATCTGGCGACGTCGGCCACGAAAGCATTCGGGTCCTCGAGATCGTAAAACATGGAGATGCTCGTGATGATTTTCGCCTTCCGGCCGGGAAGATTTTTCCGGAACGCGGCGTGGTTGAAATAATCGTTGATGATTTTTGCCCCGTCCTGTTTCGCCAGCTTCCAAAGATTCGACGGCTCGAAACCGACTTTGCGGATGCCTTTGCACCGGTATTGGCGGAGCAGCGTGCCGTCGTTCGCGCCGATGTCGATGACGTGGTCGCCCGGCTTGAGCGGGATGATTTTTTTGGCGGCATGAACAATGTCGGCGAGCGCCTGGACCATCGTGGTGCTGATGCCGGACTTATACCAATACTTCCGGTAAAGCAGATCGTGGTCGAACGTGTGCTTGAGTTGGAGCAGTCCGCAGCCGCCGTCCTGGATGTTGCACAGCACAAGGTCCAGCGGGCCTTTGCCGGCGGCTTCGTCCGCGCGGTCGAGAAACTCCACGGCGTATTGCTCGCCGAGCGACAGGATGGGCCGGAGCTTTTTTGAGCCGCAGACGCGGCAGTCTTTGCGGAGGGTGATCGGGGATGGCTTCATGAAATGATTTCTATTTGCCGACGCCAAAAAAGCGGGTGAACAAAAACCGCCAGGCGCTGGGCTGGAACAACGCGCGCCAATACCGGCGAAGATACTGGACGGGATGCGCCTTCATGTTCGCGAGCATCGCCTGGCGGGCGGCGCGGCTGGCCGCGGCAGGATCCAGTTCGGGCATCTGCATCTCTTCCCGCAACCACGTCAGATACGTCGCCCAGCATTCATCGAGATTTGCCCACCGGCCGTCGCTGGGCACGCCGCGTTCCTCCTCGCGCGTGCTGATGACCGGAAAATCAGGGATTAAAACGGACAGCCTGTGCTTCAACAGCGGCCGCAAAAATCCGAACATATGCGGGAACCAGGTGTCAATGTGCTGCTCGCCAAACTTCGCGTCGAAATGTTCCGAGCGGTAAAGATTGCTGGAAAGCAGGGTATGTTCGGCGAGCGCGTGCGCGTTATCGAGCCGGAGGCACTCGCGGGCGAATGCGCGGTAGTCAGGATACAAACCCGGCCGGGGCAGCGGCCACGGGTAGCGCGTGTCGAACATCAGCACAAAACCCGGATCGCGTTCGCGCAGAACTTTCACCAGGTTCGGCACCGCGTTGTCCGCGACCAGCTCGTCATCGCCGAGCGTCCAGACAAAACGGCCCCGGCCCATCGCCATCACCTTCAAAAGGTTTTTGCTGATGCCGAGGTTGGAATCGTTGCGGGCATAGACCACCCGCACGCCGGACTGTTTTTGAAAATCCTCGGCGCACTGCCGCGTGTTGTCCACTGAACCGTTGTCGGAAATATAAATGGCGACGTTCTCCGCGCCCGCGGCGCGGATTTGCGCGCCCAGCACCTCCAAAATCTGCCGGAGCAGTCGCGCCCGGTTGTAAGTCGGGATGCAGATGGAGAGAAGTTCCTGGCTCATGGTTGCGCGGCGGGATGGGATTTACAAAATTCGCAGCGCCCGCTTCGCGCCCCTGCCGGTCTTCTTCAATTCCAGCAGTTGCGGGTTCTCCTCTACCTCGCGGACGTTCTTCACATCGTTGACGGAAATCCACTGCTCGCCCGGCTGCAGACGGTAGCAGGCGATTTTATGTTTCTTCGCCAGCGGGGTGAACACGGCATATTCAATGGAGCCCGTGTCGGGAATATGGTCGAGAATGCCGCGGTGGAAAGTGTAAATGCCGATGCTGACCGGCACGTCCGGCAGCCGGTGGCCGTATTTGAAACCCGTGATGAATCCTTCGGCGTCGGCGTCCACCACGCTGAACCGGCAGTAAAACGGCGCCAGCGCCATCGTGACGAGCGGCTTTTTTTGTTGGTGGACGCGGACGAGGTTGGGCAAATGCAGGTTCGTCACCTCGTCACAGTTCATCGCCACGAAATTTTCATCCGTCACAAAACGGCTGATGGCCAGTTTGAAACCCTGGGCCGTGCCGCCTTCAAGCGTGTGAACGCTGAACTGCGCGTTGAGACCAAAATTGTTATTGGCCTTCATGAAGGAAATGATTTTCTCTTTTTTGTAGGCCACGCCCAGGACGACATTTTTGACGCCATGATGCTTGAGCCAGCGAATGGTCCAGTAAAGCATCGGACGGCCTTTGATTTCCACCATGGCCTTCGGCTTGTGGTTGGAAAGCGGCTTGAGGCGAGAACCCTCGCCACCGGCAATTATGATTGCGGTTTTATACATCGGGAAAACTAGGTTGTCCAAACAGCCGGTGAATTGCAAGAATGCATAAAGCGGTCAAAGGATTCACAGGCATTTGTTCATTGGGTCTGACGGAAGATTCCGACAAAGACAGCATTGGCGCACGGGAAAGGGGTTCCGTATTTCGCCTGTTGCACCTCCTCCCATTTTGCCTCGCGCCACCGGTTGCCCGCCGAAATTCGCACAAGGTATCCGACTTCTGGAAAACCGCTTTGACGGGCGCGAATCAATTCATCCACATGCGGGTTGTAGCCCAACGGCATGGTCACGAACAGTCGTCCGCCTTCCTTGAGCAGGTTTTTCAGGTGTTCGATGGCGCGAATGATTTTGGGGGGGTCGCGCGGCTGCTCGTCCCACCCCACATGCTCCAGGGTGGACAGGGTAACAATGCAATCATACTTTTTCCCCGGCGAAAAAATTACCACATCCTCGTTCAAAACTCCCGGCGCGATTTCATATTTGTCCACGACCTCATGCGGAAAATAAAAGTAATGCGAGAGCACATTTCCCACCTCCAAAATTTCCCCGGTTTGACCCCGGAGAAAATCCCGGGCCAGCGCGACCTCCACGGCGCGCTCGTTATCCAAGCTGTAAGGATGAAAATAATACGGATGCGTTTGGCCGGCAAATTCAAAGGTGCCCGGGCCAAACCAGCGCCGCCGGAGGTAGAGCAACGAGCGATGCCCCAGCACAAGCGGCAGCCGGATTCCATGAAGGCGAAAACCCAGTTTTACCGCGTTGAGGGTTCGGAACATCAATGAGGGCCTGGTCATGCGTCGGGAAATCAAATAATACAAATCCATTGCCGGTTCAAGGCTGGTTTGACGCAACCCGGAAAAAGCCGCGGCCAAAACTGTGCGTCAGCCGGCTCATAATCCGGAAAGCCGCTCGTGATGAAAACGCGCCACTTCTTCGTTCCACGTTTTGCGGAAGCGCTGGATGGCCCCGTAAAATTGGGGGAACTGTTCCTGGAGTTGAAGGATGGCGGCTTCGATCTGTTCCGGCACCGGTTCCACCACGCGGCCCACGCCGAACTTTTCGATGTTTTGCGTGAAGTACGCGGTGTTGGTGGTCACCACCGGTGTGTTGCTCGCAAAACAATAGAAGGTTTTGGACGGGATTCCGAAGTAGCTGTAACTCTGCGGGCCGGTGTTGCGATACACCGCGTAACCGCAAAAACAGCGCGACAGAATCGCATTGATTTTGGTTTCATCGTTCAAAAGCCCGTGAAACCGCGTGCCGGCGGGCGCGAGATGCTTGATGGATTGCAGGTAGGGCGAGTCGCCAATGATGTTCAATTTAAGCCCGTGCCTGCGGCAGATGTCAAACAGTACCTCCAGCGCGTGATCCGGCGAAGGGAAACCGATGTAGCCGATTTCCTCACGCGTTCCCGGTGGCGCACCATTGTCATCCAGCACAATCGGAGCGACAAAGTTTCGGGGATTCACGCTGGCGGCGGGAATGCGCGGCGACACCGTCCACACCTCATCCGCGCAACGCGCCACAAACCGCGTAATCGCACCGGTAACGCGACGGTGCAGCCGCACGGCCAATGAACCGCGGTCCGGCAGATGATCTGTCAGCAGCACAATCGTCCGGCGGGTTTTGCCCACGGCACGCAACAACAAGGCTGCCAGCCCCATGCCGTAGTTGGCGGCAATAATCACGTCCAGCTTCTGTTTGCGTGTGTGCTCCAGGCACCGCGCAATGGAACGATAAAACGTCAGCGAGGCCAGCGTCATCTCATCCAGTTTGCGCGCGCCGGCCTCGTTGGTTTCCGGTCCACGGAAAGTGCATTGCCGGTTTTCCCATATCTCGACATGCTGGATCACGCCTTGCTGGATCAGCACGACGCGGCCATAGTCGGATACCGTCCGGGCCCAGCCGCGTTCGTTGTTGCCCATTCCCTGAAGCATGACAATGTGTTTCATCGGAAAAAGAAAATCAGTCCCGGCGCCGGCCAGAATCGCCGCTGCCACCCGCGAAAACCCGCGCCGGTGTTGAACACCTGATTGTGACCCGCGACTGGAATATTTGAACCCATGCTTTGGAGTTTAGTCGGCCCGCTCTTCGCGGCGAGATTTTTCGCGGCCGCCGGCAGGCCGTTACAAGGCGAAGCGGCGGGCCTTAACGGACGCGCTGCCAGAAGATTCCGGCGCCATCAATGTCACGGATTTCCTCTGTAATGTTGTGCGTCGTCCGGAAATCATGCACCGCCTTTTTGCACATGGTCACGGCGTAATCGTCCACAATTAAATAGCCTCCAATGGAAAGTTTTGAATACAGGCATTTTAGCGCGTCCATGGTTGATTCGTATAAGTCCCCGTCCAGTCTGGCCACGGCCAGTTTTGAAATCGGCGCAGCGGGCAGTGTATCCTTGAACCAGCCTTTTAGAAATCGCACCTGATCATCCAACAGACCATAGGCGGCGAAGTTTGCCTTCACCTGTTCCAGCGACACTGCAAATTCCTTGATATAATGAAGCCGGTCACCAGCGTCAGCGGAGTACTTTTCCGCATCGGGCTTGGGGAAACCTCCAAACGAATCGGCAACCCACACGGCGCGATCTTTAACGCCGTGCGCTTTGAGCAATGCCCGCATAAAAACGACCGCCCCTCCCCGCCATACGCCTGTTTCAATCAAGTCACCCGGCACCCGGTTCTTGATGATGTTTTCAACACAGTATTGAATATTGTTCAATCGCTTTTGACCGATCATCGTCTGGGCTTGATGAGGCCAGCTTGAGCCGCGCGCACATTCTTCTGGAGTCATCAACTGGTAGCAACGCACATTCTGTGGCAGCATCATTTTAAGCAACTTGCGCGGCACCAATGTCTTGGGCCAGATCGTGCCCTCCATTCCAGGATAAATGGAACCGGTAAGACACCGCTTCATCAGGTCCAGGTAAAAATCATCCGCGCTGGTCAACTCGCTCATTCCAGTGAAATCTGTAACAAATGTTTGCTATACATGTCCAGGGTATTCCGGCAGATTGACCCTTATCATCTTGACACTCAACGCTGTGGAATTAAGAATTACCGCCGCATTTTTCGACACTGGCTCGCATTCGTGAAAACCACAAAACCGCATTTCACCATCAAGTCCCAGGGCCTCTTCTTCGCGGCGCTGCTGGCCGCCCTTTTGGCCGTCCTTTTCTGGAAAAGTTTTTTGCCCGGCTATGTCCACTTTTCCAACGACGGCCCGTTGGGGGAACAAAACGTTTCGTGGTTGCAACCTCCCCGGGCGTTCACCGGCATGTGGGATGACCTCAATGACATCGGCTTCGCTGCCGGGGCCATGGCGCCGGATGTGACGGCATTGTTCCGCATGATGCTTGGTCCCGTTGGGATTTCCAAATTTATAGCTCCCCTCGCGCTGTTCATTCTGGGACTCGGCGCGTGGTCTTTTCTCCGGCAACTGAAACTCTCGCCGCTGGCGGCCGCCTTGGGCGCGCTGGCTGCGACGTTGAATTCCGCCTATTTCGCAACGGCCTGCTGGGGCGTGGCTCCGCAACAAATCGCCATCGGCATGGATTTTTTTGCGCTGGCCCTGGTGGTTTCCAACACGGCTGAAACTTCCACCGTCATTCGCTGGACGCGCCTCGCCTTGGCCGGGCTGGCCATCGGCGTCAGCGTGATGGAGGGTGCGGACGTCGGCGCGATCTTCAGTTTGCTGGTCGCGGCTTTTGTTTTCTTCATGGCTGTCGCCGGTGAAAACGGTCCGACTTGGGCTGGAGCGGGGCGTGGCATCATCCGTATGGCTGTGATCGCGTTGTTCGCCGGTTTTATCGCCTTCCAAACCGTCGTATCGCTGGTTGGCACGCAAATCCAGGGGGTGGCCGGCACCGGGCAGGACACGGAAAGCAAGGCGCAGCATTGGGATTGGGCGACGCAATGGAGCCTGCCGAAAATTGAAACACTCGGCCTGTTTGTGCCCGGTGTGTTTGGTTACAAATATGACACGCCCAAAGACATGATGGACTTCCTCCAGAACAGCTACCGAGGAGGCGTTTATTGGGGCGCGGTCGGGCGCGATCCGGCGTGGGATCGCTATTTTGCCGGCGGCGAAAAAGGTCCGGCGCCACAGGGCCTTTTGCGTTTTGCCGGCGGCCAGAATTATGCCGGCATCCTGGTGGTGTTGGTGGCGCTCTGGGCCATCGCACAGTCGTTGCGACGGCAAAATTCGGTCTTTGCCGGAACCCAGCGGCGGTTCATTTGGTTTTGGGCGGTGGTGCTGTTGGTCTCGCTGTTGCTGGCCTGGGGACGGTTCGCGCCCTTCGACTATTATAAGCACACCATCTACGCGCTGCCGTATTTTTCCACGATCCGAAATCCGGCAAAGTTCATTCTCGTCTTTTCCTTCGCGGTCGTGATTTTGTTTGCCTATGGCATGAACGCTTTGAACCGGCGGTATCTGGAAACGCCGGCGACCGGCGCAACTTCGCTGCCGGCACAACTTAAAAATTGGCGGACAAAAGCCGGAAGGTTCGATCGAAACTGGACCTGGTTTTGCCTTCTGGCCTTTGTCATCAGCGTGCCCGCGTGGCTGGTTTACGCCGAGGAAAAGCCGGCTCTGGCCCGCTATTTGCAAGAGGTTGGATATCCCGACGCCGAGACGGCGAATCAAATGGCCGCCTTCAGTGTCGGGCAGGTTGGTTGGTTCATTCTCTTGTTTGCGCTGACCATCGGGCTTTGCCTGCTCGTTTTAGCGGGCGTTTTTGCCGGGAAACGCGCCGGACTCGGCGGCATTTTGCTGGGCGCTTTGCTCGTGGGCGACTTGGGGCGGGCGGATCTACCCTACATCACACACTGGGATTACAAACAAAAATACGACATCGATCCAGCCAATCGGGCCAATTCGACAAATCCGATTATTAATTTTCTGCGTGACAAGCCCTACGAACACCGGGTTGCCGCTTTGCCGCCGTTTAATGTGCCCCAGCATCTGCCGTTCTATAATGACTATTTTGGCGACGTTTACCGCATCGAATGGGCTCAGCACCATTTCCCTTACTACAACATCCAGTCGCTCGATAAAATTCAAATGCCGCGCATGCCGGCGGATTTGCTGGCTTATGAGATGGCGCTGACCCCTCGTTCCACGGACACGACTTATCTCTGGGCCCGGCGTTGGGAATTAACCAATACGCGCTACCTGCTCGGAGCGGTGGGTTTTCTGGATGTTTTGAATGAGCAACTCGATCCGGCGCAACACCGCTTCCGCATCTTCCAGCGATTTGACATTGTGCCCAAACCGGGCGTTGAACAAGTGACTCAGCTTGCGGAAATGACCGCCGCCCCGAGCGACAACGGTGCGCTCGCAATCTTTGAATTCACGGGCGCGCTGCCCCGCGCCGGCCTTTATTCCCACTGGCAGGCCGGTGTCAATGACCCGGCCACGCTGCAACGATGGTTGGACGAATTAAGGCGGTATCTGCCAGCGGATGCTTACAGCGCACTGACGAATTTAAACACCACCGACCAGGCCACACTCGAGACCCTCACTGACGCAAACTTCGATCCGGCCAAAACCGTCTTGCTCTCCGCGCCGCTGCCGGTTGTGCCGGTCACAAACTCAATCAATGACAATGCCGGCACGGTCGAATTCAAACGCTATGTGCCGACAGATGCCGCGTTCAAGGGGAAGAAAAATGATTTGTGGAAACAATCGGGATATTGTTACGCGCCGGATGACATTATGTTCAGCGCGCAAGCCGCTATGCCGTCCGTGCTGCTCCTCAACGACATGTTCGATCCGAACTGGCGCGTACTCGTGGACGGCAAATCCGCGCCGCTGCTCCGCTGCAACTTCATCATGCGCGGCGTTTTCCTGACCCCCGGCGCGCACACGGTGGAATTTCAATTCAGCCTGCCGAACAAACCGCTTTACATCACACTATCAGCCATCGGGGCAGGAATCCTCCTGTGCGGCTTCCTCTTCATTGCCAGACGCTCAACTCATCGGTGAGTGTCTGATCAGCGGTCCAGTTTCAGCCGTAGAGCAGTCGGCGAAGGTAACGGATGAAACGTTCCGGAAGGATGCGGCGCAGACAAGTAGCCCCAGACACTGTCATGAACCGCTCCACCGTTATTTCCCTTCGCGTTTTTTCTATTAACGCCTCCGGTTCCGTAAAAAGATTGATGATAGCGGTAGCAGAATCATTCAGCGTTCTCGGGCGCAAAATACCCATGCCGGAAACTGTCCGCCAAAGAATGGCACCCCGCATATCAGGATGGTCCCGGACAATTTTGTCAAATCCCTTTCTCATTTTGAAATTGAGCACGTCGTGGAACAGGTAGATGGCTTTGTCGCCTCCAATTTTCCAGCACGCCTCGAAATCCAATCCCTGCTGGGTTTCTGTATGCAGGCCGTCAATAAAAAAGAGATCAACCTTCCCATCCAGATGTTTTTCGACCGTGTCCGGCACAGCTTGCGGAGAAAATCCTAAAACAACTGTGAGGTTAAGCCTTTCCTCTTTAGCAATACGTTCTGTAAGTCTGTTACCTACCGAATTGTCAACGCCTTCTGTCTCAGCATCCAGTGTAACGACTTTCGCGTTGGGATTTAAGACGGACAGCAGAACGGTGGACAGGCCAAAGGCATTGCCAATCACCAGGATACTGGACGGTTTCACCTCCGCACACAAGGAACCAAAAAAGAACATCTCCACAAAGCCGATCCCTCCCGCAACGCCGACTTTGTTTCCATCGGAGAAAACGAAGGAGAGCGGAAGGTTACGATAGGAATTGCAATGGAAGTGCCAAGGAGAAAGTCCCGTGCGCACGGTGAAACCCCGGCGCTCATACATCTGAAGGGTTTTAGATATCAGGGTTGCGGTCATATTCCCGCCAGCGAAGCGTTGTTCATAAAGTCATTATTTGCTTTATGCCCAATACAATCAAGACGAGAATGCCGATAGACACTGCTACCATTCCAACAAAAAGTAAGGTTCTTATCATGTTTTTGGTGGTCGTGCGGATTGGAATTATTCGAGGATTTTAGTGGGTAACAAACAGCCTAACGGGGCGGGTTCAGCCCCGCTGATGGAAAGCTGAAACTGCGTTTTTTTGTCGTAAAATTTTCCAACAAAGCATGTTGCATGTAATTGTCACATCTATTCGACTACAGCAAGCCGCGAGCTTGAAACTGCGAAAGCAGCCACGCTGCTCGTTTCATCTCACTTTCCACCCGTTAAAAACCTCGAAGAACGGCGGATGACTATCCTTTTCGAGGCTCCATCCAGTTCGATAGTTCCCAGGTTACGCGGACTTTCGTCGCAACACAAGACCAAGAATGCAAAGTCCGGCACCAACCAAAACGCCGCTTGCCGGTTCTGGAACCACCATTGCGTAAGCAACATCATCGAATTCGAATGACCAGAAGCCTTGGCCCCCAGCCGCGTTGACGACAACACTCGTAAATGGGGTCGTGGAAGTAATGTTGACGTAAGCGGTTCCATTCTGGTCCGAGCCACCATCGATTCCAGAAACGGCCGTCCCCAACACCGTGCCAATAAGGTTCTGCTCACCGTCGTAGAAGTAGAAGGTAAGGTAGTTGTTGGAATCAACTGACCCCCAAAGGAGTCCCAAATAGTTCTGCGGGGTTGGAAAGCTGAGTGTCGCCGAACCCCCACTCTCAACGGCGACGTATTGGCTGGCATCGTAGCCAATGGTCGGAGATTCGCCAAAATAAGCCGCTGTCGAACCGGAGAAATAAGGCGGCGTGTAACCAAAACCCGGATATCCCGTGGTAAGGTAGGCGGGACCGGAAAGTGTCAGAATGGATGGTGAAGCTTCATCAAAATTCTCCAACGTAGCGCCGCTCACAGAGGGAACGCCGCCAATGGTATCGGTAACGAAAAGCTGCGCCTTGGTGATACTGGGAGCCCCCAAGGCCAGAATACTTGCAATTGTGATTGATAGATATGCTTTCATGGTATGTTTTTTAATTTTTGGTGTTTACGAATGAGTCAATAAATAAACCGACCTAACAAAAAAGGAGTCTAATACAAAAATAACTTCTTGTCAAGCCGAATTCCGGCAGCTCTTCGGCCTTTGGCCACCTCACCGTCGACGACAAGTATTTGCGGGACAATCAATTAACCAGCCCAGATGGTGTGTTTCAAGCTGCCTGCTTCCTACACATCGCTCGCAAACCGGATTCCGGCGGCTCACCCGTAAATGTTTTTCGGGTGCCGCCGCCGGCCCAAAATCCGGAAAAGACAAAAATCCCGCAACCTGACCAGGACCTGTCCCGCCAGCCACACCGGCCAGCCGGTGATGCCGCGCGCGGCCCGGGCGATTTCACGCGACCAGGCGGCGTTCCCGTTCTGGTGGACGCGCCGGGCCTTGACGCCGGCGCGCACCGCCAGCAGGCCCTTCTGTTTCAGTTTTCGATGCCAGCTCCAGCCTTTGCCGCGCAGGGCTTCGTTCGCTTCCATCGTCCGCCACTCGTCCAGCACGAGCGACTGGATGCTGGCGCCGAGGAGAACCGTCTGGGTCGAGCCATGCCAGCGGTATTTTGCCAGGAGCCGGTGAACATGAACCAGTTTCTCGCAATGCGCCCCGAAGGCCGCCCAGAAAATCATGTCGCCGACAATGGGATAATCCAGCGGGAAACGGCAGGGTGAAGGTTGTCTGGCGGTCTTCATCAGCGTCGCGCAAAAAGCCTGATTGCCGATCTCCGCCTTCCATTTCAAAAAATGGTCGCGGGTCAGCACTTCAATTTTTCCGTCCGGCTTGCCCGAATCGCTGAGGTGCTGGTTGTCTTCATCAATGCGCTCGTCGAGCGACCAGGCCAGGCCCCGGCCGGCGCAATCCGACAGCAGGCCGGTCATCACTTCGTAAAACTGCGGCTCAATCGTGTCGTCGGCGTGGAGGATTTGCAGGTGTTCCGTCTGGTCGGCGAAATCGAGGGCGCGGTTGAAATTGCCGAACAGGCCGAGGTTGGTTGGATTACGAATGAACTCGCAGGCGATGCCCTTGAAATTTCGCGCGATTTCCTCCGTCCGGTCATCTGAACAGTTGTCCAGCACCACGACGCGGTCGGGACGCAGCGTCTGGCGCGCGATGGAATCCAGGGTTTGTTCGATGAATTGCTCGCCGTTGCGAACGGTGACGGCCGTGAGAATTTTTGACTTCATCGGGAAGGTCAAAGGCAATAACGCCCGTCAAAAACCGGTTTGCCAGCGAATTGCCTCTTCGCGGCGCGAAATTCCGGCCAGGCCGTCAGCACCACGACCGCCTCCGCCTGTTTGACCGCCTTCGCCAGACTGCCCGCATATTTGATGGGATGATGGTAAGCGCGCCGGTAGGATTCGTTGGCCATCGGGTCGTAGGCCACCAGCCTTTTCCGCCCGTGCTTCAACAATAATTCGATGATCCGCGCGGCGGGTGTTTCGCGCACGTCATCGCTGCCGGGCTTGAACGACAGACCCAGGATGCCGATGCGCGTGCGCGTCTTTGTGGCGCGCACGATTTTTTCAACGAAGTGGCGCGCGATGGCGTCGTTCGCGGAAATCACGCCGCGCAACACATCGGCCTTCACGCCGGCGGTACGGGCGGTGTGCCGCAGGGCCGCAATGTCCTTCGGCAGACAATAACCGCCGAACCCGCAACCCGGATAAAGGTAACCCGTCATTTTTGCCGGTCCACCTGACCAGCGCCGGTCCAGGTGCAAGGTCTGGAAGGCCGCCCTCACGTCAATGCCGCCGATGGCGTCGGCGACCATCGAGGTCTCGTTGGCAAAACTGACGAGCGTGGCCAGCAATGCGTTGGAAACCGACTTGATAAACTCGGCAGTGCCCGGCGTCACCCGGCAGACACGGGTGCGGAACGGACCGTAAAGTTTTGCCGCAGCGTTGAAGCTCCGGTCGTCACCGGCGCCGATCACAACGCGGTCCGGCTGGATAAAATCCTCCCACGCGAGGCCTTCGCGCAAAAACTCCGGGTTGTTGGCCAGACCGATGTCGCGGCCAATCGTCCGTCCGGCCCGGGCGAACAGAGGCACGATGCTCCGGACCAAGGTGCCCGGCGGCACGGTGGATTTGATGACCAAAGTCGGTTTGCGCTTTGGCGGCAGCGCTGACAACGTGTCGCTCACCGCACGCTTAAGAAACGAAACGTCCGCCGCGCCGTTGCGTCTTTGCGGCGTGCCGACACAATAAAAAATCACGTCCGCGTCAGCGACCGCTTCCGCCAGGCTCTCGCAAATGAAAAACCGCTTTCCGGCCAGCGCGGACAATTGTTCCGGCAGATGCGGCTCGTGAAAAAGCAACCTTCCGGCGCGCAGGCTTTTGGTGATGCGCGTCGAGGCGTCAAAACCGCGCACAACAAAACCTTTGCGCGCGAAACCCAGCGCGGTGGTCAGGCCGACAAAGCCCAGACCGATTACCGCGACGCGGGCTTTTGTTGCTCGTGCCATAAAAATTTCAAAAAGCGTTCGACCCCTGCCGCCACGTCAAGGGAGGGCCGGTAATTCAATTTCGCGCGCGCCCGGGTGATGTCGGGACAACGCCGTCCGGGGTTGTGCGTCAGGTATTCTTTATCCGTGGCGGCTTGAAAAACGACCTTGCCCTGGTAACCGGCCAGTTTTTCGCCGGCCTGCCGGAAATGCTCGGCGAGCTGCCGCACCGAAATTTCCGGGCGCTCGATGCCGATGTTGAACGTCTCAAACCGGTCGTGCAGCAACGCCTTGAAATAACCGGCCACCGCGTCGGCCACGTAGCAGAACGTCCGCGTGGGCGCGCCGCTGGAATGAATGACGATGTCCTGGCCGTTGAGCACGCATTGCGCGAAATCAGCGGGCGCGCGCCGGTCGGTGAGCGACATGCCGGGGCCGTAGTTGTTGAACGGGCGCACGATCCGCGCCGGCGTTCCGAACGTGTTGGCAAAAACCCAGCACAGCGTTTCACCAAAGCGCTTTGCTTCGTCGTAACAGGCGCGGGGACCGATGCAGGAAACGTTGCCGCAGTATTCCTCATTCGTCGGAATCGCCTCCGGCGCAGGGTCGCCGTAGATTTCGCTGCTGGAGAAAAACAACAGCCCCTTGAGCCGGGTGTCACGATAGGCGTCGAGCAGGTTGCGCAAGCCCCAGACGTTGGCGTCCAGCGTGACCAGCGGATGCTTCCGGTAAAAGGTCGGGGAGGCAATGGACGCCATGTGCAGCACGTAATCCGCCTCACGCGCGCCCGGCACCGATTCCAGCCGGCCGGTGGCAATGTCGAAATCGTGGACCGCGACGTTGGGATAGGCGGCCGCAAGCTGATCAATCCACGGCGGCCGGCCCCGCACAAATTTGTCGAGCAGCACCACTGCCTTGGGCCGAACCCCCGCGTCGGTCAGATGACAGAGAAAGTGCGAGATGTAATAGCCCAGAAAACCCGCCGCGCCGGTGACAAGCACCGTCGCGCCCTCCAACCGCGAGGCCTCCGGCAATTGGGCGCGCAAATGGCGCATGTCCTCCGCGACGACGGGATTGGCCCAGGCTGGGAGTGATGTTTCGGCTGGCGGCATGGCCACGTTCAATTTCCCGGTAGCGTCTGTGATTTAAGCGGCCGGCTCAAGGCGTTTTTTGGCTCGCGCTTTGGCGATTGAAAACCGCTGCGCTCTTCGCCTATGCTTTCAAGCACTCCGGAGGCAAACGCCGGAGGCAAGACTGCCATGAAACAAAAAAACGACCTGTCGGCGGTGCCCGTGTTCATCCTTTGCGGCGGACTGGGCACGAGGATCAAGGAAGAAACCGAGTTCCGCCCCAAACCGATGGTGCCCATCGGCGAGCATCCGATCCTGTGGCACGTCATGCAGATTTACGCCCGGCACGGTTTCAAACGGTTTGTCCTTTGCCTGGGGTTCAAGGCCGAGGTGGTGAAGGATTATTTCCGTGATTTCCACCTGCACAACGCCGACTGCACCATCAAACTTAAAACCAACGACATGACCGTTCATGAATCCCGCCTCAAGCTGGATTGGGAGGTCACCCTGGCCTACACCGGGGAGAAAAACATGACCGGGAGCCGCGTCGCCCAGGCCACGCGCAAATATCTCGGCGCGGCTGAACATTTTGCCGTGACCTACGGCGACGGCCTGGCTGACGCCAATCTCACCGGTGAATTCCGGCAGCATCGCGAATGCGGGAAGATCGGCACCGTTCTCGGCGTCAACCCCCCGTCACGCTTCGGCGAAATCAAGGCGAAGGGCGACCAGGTAATTGCCTTCGCCGAGAAACCGGAGATCGAAGATCACTGGATCAACGGCGGCTTCTTTTTCTTCCGGCGCGCCTTCCGGAAATATCTTTCCGAGGCGGAAACCTGCGTGCTGGAACGCGAACCGCTCGTGCGCCTGGCGCGGGACGGCCAGCTCGACGTTTATCGCCACCGCGGTTTCTGGGCCAGCATGGACACCCAGCGCGACCGCGAACAGCTCACGAAAATGGTGGCCTCCGGCAATCCGCCCTGGCTCGCGCCACAGCCATGAAATTCACCGAAACTCCGCTCCCAGGCGCCTACGTCATCGAACTCGAAAAACGCGGCGACGAGCGCGGCTTCTTTGCGCGCTTGTTCTGTGAACGCGAATACCGGCAGCACGGCCTCAACCACCAGATCGTCCAGATCAACAACTCGTTCAGCCAGCACCGCGGCACGCTGCGCGGGCTGCACTGCCAGCTTCCGCCCCGGGCCGAGGACAAGATTTTCCGCTGCCTGCGCGGCGCGATGTTCGACGCCATCATTGACCTGCGCCCGGATTCGCCGACGTTCCTGAAACATTTCACCGTCGAATTGACGGCGGAAAACCGCGCGATGCTTTACGTCCCGAAAGGTTTCGCGCACGGATTCATGACGCTGGCGGACGGGACCGAGACGCTTTATCTCGTCACGGAATTTTTCTCGCCGGAACACGAGCGCGGCATCCGTTACAACGACCCGAAATTCGGCATCCGCTGGCCGCTGGAACCGGCCATTATTTCGGACAAGGACCGCAACCTGCCGGATTTCAATCCGGCCACCTGGCCCAAATAACAAAACCCGGCGGGCTTATGAAAATTCTCTTTACCGGCGCCAGTTCGTTCACGGGATTGTGGTTCGTCAAAACCCTCGCCGCCGCCGGGCACGAAATCGTCTGTCCCGTTACCGGCGACCTGGAGCATTACGCCGACGTCCGCCGGCAACGGATTGAACAACTGAAACCGACGGGTCGTTTCATTCCGCATGCGCCGTTCGGCTCGGAAAATTTTCTGAAAGCCGTCCGGGAAAACCGCTTCGACCTGATTTGCCACCATGCCGCCGAGGTCAGGAACTACAAAAGCCCCGACTTCGACGCGTCCCGCGCCCTCCATCACAACACGCTGGACCTCCGCGCCGTGCTCGCGGCGATGAAACCACGCGGATTGAAGGCGGTCATTCTTACCGGCACCGTCTTCGAACCGGACGAGGGCGCGGGGGATGAACCGCTCCGCGCGTTTTCGCCCTATGGCCTGTCCAAAGGCATGACCTTCCAGTTTTTCAGGCATTACTGTTACGAAGCCAGCGTGCCGCTCGGGAAATTTGTGATCCCCAATCCGTTCGGGCCTCTCGAAGACGTGCGCTTTACGGCTTATCTCATGCGCCATTGGCGGGAGGGCAAACCTGCCGTGGTCAAAACGCCCGATTACCTGCGTGACAACATCCACGTGGATTTGCTTGCGGCGGTTTACGGCCAGTTTGCCGGTCGCGCCGCCCTAATGAAAAACGGCCTCATCAAAATCAATCCCAGCGGTTACGTCGAAAAACAGGGGCAGTTTGCCCAACGCGTCGCACGCGAGGTCCGGGAGCGAACCGGCTGGGTTTGTGAATTGGAGCTGGCGAAACAGGAGGATTTCAGTGAACCGCTGAACCGTGCCAACACCGAACCCGCCGTGAAGCTGGTGCCCGGGTGGAACGAGCGCGCGGCATGGGACAATTTTGTTGCGTTCTACCGGCAAGGAAACTGAAATACTCCGCCGCGATCAACGGAGCCGCCCGACTTTTAGACCCGCCCGGAACGGTTCAAGCCGGACTCTTGTCCACAGCGCCGAAGTTCGCCACCTTTTTGAAGGCGTTCCCGACCACGCGCATGGCCACGGCCGGATGCTTGAGGCATTCCTTGCTGTAGTGAGCCTTGTTCCGCCACAGCTTGGTGATGAAACGCTTCCGGTGCCAGCGGGACACGAGCTTGTGATGCGCGACTTCGATTTCCTCCGGGGTCAGCGCGTCGGTGCGGATCACCGAGCGGTTGGCGCCGTCGTATTCATCGAAGTCGCCGCTCAACAGATGGCCTTTGGCGATAAGTTGATCGTAAAGCAGGCTGCCCGGATAGGGTGTGGCAATGGAGAATTGAACTGAATCCGGGTTTACATCGTCCACCCAGTCCATCGTCTTTTGGATGGTTTCCTGCGTTTCGCCCGGCAGACCCACCGTCATGGAAAGATGGCACTTGATGCCAATACGGATGGTCTCCTTGATGTTCGTGGTGGCCACCTTCAAATCCAGCTTCTTGCCGCAATCATCCACGATCTTCTGGTCGGCCGATTCCACGCCGTATTTGATGGCAACCATGCCCGCTTCCCGCATCTTGTGGAGCGTCTCAATGTCCGTGGTGTCGGCACGCGACATGGCCGACCACGGCATCTTGAGCTTGTGTTTGATGAATTCATCGCACAGCCCGATGATGCGCTTTTTGCCGATGTTGAAGGTGTCGTCGTCGAAATAAAACGATTTGCTGCCATACGTGTCGCGGCAAAACTGGATCTCATCGGCAACGTCCTTCGGGTCGCGGATGCGGTATTTGTTGCCGCCATACATCAACTGCGGCCACTGGCAGAAATTGCACGTGAACGGACAACCCCGGCTGGCATGCACCTGTAGGCAGGGGGTGGGCATGTTGCCCTGATTGTCCCAATAGACGTCCATCGGCAGAAATTCGCGCGCCGGCCAGGGCAACTCGCTCAATTCCACCAGGGGCGCCCGGCCGTTGGATTTCGGCGTGCCGTCCGCCGCACGATAAATCAATCCCTGGACGGCGTCCTTGGGACCGTGGAGATTCTGGGCCACCCGCAGGACAACGAATTCATATTCGCCCTCGACCGCGAAATCCACATCGGGATTGTTGTTGAGGAACTCGGGCTTGTACATCAAATGGTGCGGGCCGCCAAAAAACAGCTTCGCCTCCGGCAGGATCTCCTTGACCTTTTTCGCCTGGCGCAGGTCCGTGTGGATTGACGCGGTGGCCACTTCATGTACCACCAGGTCGGGAGCGAACGCCTTCATGCGGGCGAAGTAAACCTCTTCGCTCATCTTTTCCGCGATGGCGTCGATCATCAAAACCTCAAAGCCGTTTTTCTGCAGCAGCGCGGCGCAGTAGGCGAGATAGAACGGGAACGGCATGTAGGGCGAAATGGCCAGTTCAAAGTGCGGCCAGCGGCAGCCGGCGCGGACGCCAATGTGCCCCGGTTTGCTCCAGGGCGCATTGCCCAAAAACACCTTCCGGGCGGCAGCGCCCCCCAAATGGTCATGGCTAGAAATCATATGGCCATTCTATCCCACTCGCAAACGGTGTCAAGTAGTTTTGTGAATATTTTGTTTGAATGTAACTCATTCGTAACCGTGCCGGTGATGCGCACAATCCGTGCCAAACGCTTATAGTCCGGTCGGGTGGTCGAGAAATTCCCACGGCACCTTGAATCTCCTGGCAAGATGCGTTGCCAGTGCCTTTACTCCAAAGGTTTCCGTGGCGTAATGGCCGCCGTAAAAAACGTTTACGCCCAATTCTTCGGCTTGTGAATAAGTCCCGTGCGGGCCTTCGCCGGTGACGAATGTGTCCACGCCCTCTTCCGCAGCCTGCTTCAAATCGCCGCCCGCGCCGCCGGTCACGACGCCGATTTTTTCGCAAACGTTTTTGCCGCCCGGAATCACCCGCGGTTTCGCGCCGGTGGCGCGCTCCAATCGTCCGGCCAGTTCCGCGCGTGTAATTTGTTGGCGCGCCTGAAATCCAATGAACCGGCCGTGGCTGAAGAAAAATGGTTTCAGCCGTTTCAAGCCGAGCGCGGCGCAAAGCCGCGCGTTGTTGCCGAGCCGGGGATGCGCGTCCAGCGGCAGGTGCGAACTGTAAACCGCCAGATTGTTGTCAACGAGCAACCGGAGCAGTTCATGGTTTTTCCCCGTCCACGGCTGGCGCGGGCTCCAGAACAATCCGTGGTGGGCGATCATCAAGTCCGCCCCGGCCGCGATGGCGAGTTTCACAGTGGCGAGACTCGCGTCCACCGCCGCGGCCATGCGCGTCACGCCGCCGCGATTTTGCACCTGCAACCCGTTAACCGCACCCTCATAGTCCTGGACTTCCTTGGTGCGCAAAATCCGGTCACAATAATTTGCGACGGTGGTGAGCGACAGCTTCGGCATGGCGCGATGAAAGCAGAACCTGATGGCGGTGCAAAGCGCGAAACGGCGGCAAGGATTGGCGCATTTATCAAGGCTCTGTTGCCAAATCAGGCTTTTTTTGCATCAACCGCCGCGCCGCGCGCCGCGCCAAACAAGAATACGGCCCGTTTCTCCTTGCCCAGACGGGCTGGTTTCCCCTATGTTTTGCGGGGAAAATTTGAGAAGCTGACTCCCCGGCGTTTCATAACTTCGACGGAACAGGCTTGCGAACACAAAATCGTATGGAAACAAAACGACTCGTCGAGAAGGACCCGCCCCTGAAAAAGGACGGCTTGATCCTCATCACTGGCGCCGGCGGTTTCATCGGCGGCAACCTCGTGCTCCACTTCGCAAAAAAGGGGTTCACGCGGATTCGCGCCGTGGACAAGAAACCGCTTTACGAATGGTATCTCAAGGTGCCGGGCGTCGAATCGCTTTGCCTCGACGTCAGCCACGAGGACAATTGCCGGCGCGCCTGCGAGGGCGCGGTTGAGGTCTATCAACTGGCCGCCGACATGGGCGGGATGGGCTTCATCGAACGGTTCCGCGTCGAGTGCCTGCGCAGCATCCTCATCAACACCCACATGATTGAGGCCGCCTATCAGGCTGGTGTCCGCCGCTACTTTTATTCTTCATCCGCCTGCGCCTACAACACCGACCTGCAGCAGGACCCGAACGTCCGCGCGTTGAAGGAATCCGACGCCTACCCGGCGATGGCCGAGCGCGGCTATGGCTGGGAAAAACTTGTTTCCGAAATGTTCTGCCAGGAATACTGGGCTGAACGCGGCTTGAAGACCACCATCGCCCGCTTCCACAATGTCTATGGCCCGCACGGCACCTGGGACGGCGGACGCGAGAAAGCCCCCGCCGCGCTGTGTCGCAAGGTCATTGAGGCCGTTGATTCGGGCCGGAAGAGCATCACCCTCTGGGGCGACGGCACGCCGACCCGCAGCTTCATGTTCATTGATGATTGCGTGAAGGGCATTGATATGATCATGCACTGCGATGATTTGATTGCCACGCCCATCAACCTCGGCTCCAGCGAACTGGTTTCCGTCAACGAGCTGCTCTCGAAGGTCGAGAAGATTGCCGGCATCAAGCTCAAGCGGCAATACGACCTGACCGCGCCGCGCGGGGTCGCCGGGCGCAACAGCGACAACACATTCATCAAGAAAGTCCTGGGTTGGGAGCCAAACACGCCGTTGGACAAGGGCCTCGCCGCGACCTACCGGTGGATTTACGAGCAATACCACAACCGCAAAAAAGGCCGGCGCGTCGTGGAATAACGGCCATTCCCGAGGGCGCCGGCGCATTTGCCGGAGGCGGCCTGGACGCCGCGACAAACAAAGCCTCATCATTTCGGAAGGAACGCCGGATTTATCCGGCAGGGTGTTCGATACCGCGGTCCCGCTGCCGCATGAATGCGGCGTTCCGTTGCAGTGTCCAGGCGAGCCATTTGCCTGATGGCCGGCGGAAATCCATTTGACAACGGGCCGTTCATTACCTACCGTTCGGTAGGTTTATGGCCAAACACGGTCCCGAAACACGGCGGCACATCCTCCGGGCGGCGCTCAAACGCTTCGCCAACGGCGGCTACGCCGCCACCTCCGTCCAGCAGATCGTCGGCGACGCGAAGGTGTCCAAGCCGGCGTTGTATTATTATTTCCGCGACAAGGCCGGCTTGTTCCAGGCGCTCGTCAGCGAGGCGCACGACGAGCGGTTGCAGGTCGTGCAGGAGGCGGCGGCGCGCGGGCACGGCGTTCGCGCGCAACTGGTTGAGATTCTCACCGCGCTGTTCGATTACTTTCACAAAAACCGCGACCTGACCCGCATCGCGTTCGCCACCGCGTTTTCCGCGCCGGGCGAAGTGCCGCCGGCCTTGCGCTATCTCGACCGCTGCCAGCGCAATCTGGAGTTCGTGCATGCACTCATCAAACGCGCACAGGCAGCCGGCGAACTGGCCGGACGTTTCGACAGCCGGGACCTGGCCTACGGTTTTTACGGGCTGGCGCATTTTTTCGTCACCTCGCATTTGCTGATGCCAAATTATCGTTTGAACCGGCGCGCCGCCGAGCGCATTGTGGATTTGTTCCTGGCCGGGGCGGGCGCCAAAAAAAGGAGACGGTGAAATTGTGAACATTCGAACATTGAAAAACAGCTTAAGGAGGCCGCCAGCCGCGCTGGCAGTTGCGGTGTTGTCATTGGCATTGGCGGGCTGCGGCCGAAACCAAGGCGGTCCCGGAGCTTACCAAATGCCGCCGCCGGAAGTCGGCGTGGTCACCCTCGCGCCGGAGTCCGTGGCCCTGACAACGGAACTGCCGGGGCGGATTGATCCCGTGCGGGTGGCGCAGGTGCGCGCGCGTGTGGACGGCATTGTGTTGCATCGGAATTTTCGCGAAGGCGCCGACGTCACAAACGGTGAAGTCCTTTACGAGATTGATCCAGCGCCATACAAAGCTGCGCTCGACAGCGCGAACGCCAGTCTGATGCAGGCGCAACTGCTGGTGGACCGTTACCAACCGTTGGTGGGCATCAATGCCGTGAGCAAACAGGATTACGATAATGCCGTGTCAGCGGCGGCCCAGGCCAAGGCCGCGCAGGAAATCGCCGCGGTCAATTTCGGTTATTGCACCGTCACCGCGCCGATTTCCGGACACATCGGCGCGGCGCTGGTCACTGAGGGCGCGCTGGTCAGCCAGAGCGCCGCGACGGAAATGGCCGTGGTCACGCAACTGGACCCGATTTACTGCGACTTCACCGAATCCAGCACCGAATTGCTGCGGCTCCAGCGCGAATTGGAAAATGGCACGCTCAAAACGGTCGCGCCCGGCGAGGCGAAGGTGACGTTGTTGCTGGACGACGGGACGACTTACGCGCAGCCGGGAAAACTTCTGTTCTCCGATGTCACAGTGGACCCGACCAGCGGCATGGTCACGCTGCGGGCGGAGTTTCCGAATCCCGACCATTTGCTGCTGCCGGGTCTGTTTGCGCGTGGCGTGCTGGAACAGGCGGTGGACAATCAGGCCATCACCGTTCTCCAGCGCGGCGTTAGCGTCGGCCCGAACGGCGTCGCCAGCGTGATGGTGGTGGGCGCGGACAACAAGGTGGAAGCCAGAGAAATTAAAATTGGCCAGGCTGTGGGAAACAAATGGGTCGTCACGGACGGATTGAAGGCCGGAGAAAGCGTCATCGTCGAAGGTTTGCAAAAATTCCAGCCGGGGATGGCGGTGAAGCCCGTTCCTTTTGATCCCGCCGGCGGCGGCATTTCCGCTCCGCCCGCTTCGGCCCAGGGACATTAACCGGACATCGCCATGCCGAAATTTTTCATAGACCGCCCGATTTTTGCCTGGGTGCTTTCCCTGCTCATCATGATGGGGGGAATTCTGGCCGTCACCCATCTGCCGGTCGCGCAATATCCCAGCGTCGCGCCGCCATCCATCGCCATCAACGCCACCTACGCCGGCGCGTCGGCGGAGACGGTGCAGGACACGGTCACGTCCGTGATCGAGCAGCAGATGAACGGCATTGACCATTTGCTCTACATGTCGTCCAGCAGCAGCGCGAGCGGCCAGTCCACCGTGACGCTCTATTTCGACTCCGGCACCGACCCGGACATCGCGCAGGTGCAGGTGCAGAACAAATTGCAACTGGCCGTTCCCAGTCTGCCCCAGACGGTCCAGCAGCAGGGCATCACCGTCGTCAAATCCACGCGCAACTTCCTGATGTTTTTCACGCTGTCGTCCACCAACAAGAACGTGAGCGACATCGCGCTGGGCAATTTCATTTCATCGTCCGTGCTGGATCCCATCCGCCGCGTCACCGGCGTGGGTGAAGCGGATTTGTTCGGCACTCAATTTGCCATGCGCATCTGGCTGAACCCCGGCCAGCTCGAAAGCTACAATCTCGACGCCAACGACGTCATCAACGCCATTGAGGCGCAAAACACGCAGGTTCCGGTGGGACAACTCGGCGCCCGCCCGGCGGTGAAGGGACAGGAAATCAACATCACTTTGCAGGGCCAAAGCACGCTGACCACGGTCAAGCAATTCGAGGGCATTTTGCTGCGGGTGAATCCCGACGGTTCGCGGGTGTATCTGCGCGACGTGGCCCGCGTGGAACTGGGCGGCGAGAATTACGGATTGCAGGCGCGGGTGGATGGGCGGCCGACCGCCGCCGTGGGCATCCGGCTGGCGCCGTCGGCCAACGCTGTGGCCACGGCCAATGCCGTCCACGCGAAGGTGGCAGACCTTTCCAAATTTTTCCCGGCGGGCGTGCAGGTGGATTTTCCCTATGACGCCTCCGAATTCGTGCGCGCGTCCATCCGGGAAGTGGTGACGACGCTGTTGGAAGCCATCGTGATGGTGTTCCTCATCATTTTCCTGTTCCTGCAAAATTTCCGGGCGACGTTCATTCCCACCATCGTCATTCCGGTGGCGTTGCTCGGCACGTTTGGAGTCATGTATGCGCTGGGCTTTTCCATCAACGTCCTGACCATGTTCGGCATGGTGCTGGCCGTGGGCGAACTGGTGGACGACGCCATCGTGGTGGTGGAAAACGTGGAGCGCATCATGAGCGAGGAAGGGTTGTCGCCGCGCGATGCGACCATCAAGGCGATGAAACAAATCACCGGCGCGCTCATCGGCATCTCGCTCGTGTTGACGGCGGTGTTCATTCCGATGGCGTTCTTCGGCGGTTCGGTCGGCGCCATTTACCGCCAGTTTTCGCTGACGCTGATTTCGTGCATGTTGTTCTCCATCTTTCTGGCCATGTCGCTGACGCCGGCGTTGTGCGCCTCGCTGCTCAAGCCGGTTGAACAGGGGCATCATTTGCGGAAGCAGGGATTTTTCGGGTGGTTCAACCGCGGTTTCCTTGCCACCCGGAAGAACTACGAAGGTTTCCTGGCCCGGACACTCACCAAAACACCCCGCTATTTGTTCATTTATCTGGCGATTGTTTTGGCGGTGGGCTGGTTTTACGTCCGTTTGCCCTCGTCCTTTCTGCCGGATGAAGACCAGGGTTATTTCATCACCCTCATCCAGTTGCCGGTGGGCGCGACCCAGGAACGCACGGTGGACGTGCTCAAGCAGGTGGAGGGTTACTATTTGCAACAATCGGAAGTGGCGGGCATGGTGGATGTCGCCGGGTTCAGTTTCAACGGCCAGGGGCAAAACGCCGCCCTCGCTTTTGTTCATTTGAAGGACTGGAGCCAGCGCCGCGGCAAGCAACACGGGGTGGACGCGATCATCGGCCGCGCCTTCATGGCCCTGAGCCAGATCAAGGACGCCATCATTTATCCCATCAACCCGCCGCCGATTCCCGAACTGGGCATTTCCTCCGGATTTGATTTTGAGCTGGAGGACCAGGCCGGTTTGGGCCACGACAAACTCATGCAGGCGCGCAACCAGTTGTTTGCAATGGCCGCGACCAATCAGGACATTACCCAGTTGCGCTTCGTGGGATTGGAAGACACGCCGCAACTCAAAGTGGACATAGACCAGGCCAAGGCCAGCGCGCTCGGCGTTTCGCTGGCGGACTTGAACACGGCGCTGGAGACCTATTTCGGTTCGGACTACATCAACAATTTCGTGAACGGCAACCGCGTGCAGCGGGTCATCGCCCAACTCGACGCGCCGTATCGCATGCTGCCTCAGGACGTCAGCAAGGTTTTCGTGCGCAACGGCAGCGGCCAGATGGTTTCGCTGGCCAGCCTGGCCACCTTGCATTGGATTTACGGTTCGCCGTCGTTGCAGCATTACAACGGCGTTCCGTCACTGGAACTCCAAGGTCTCGCGCCACCGGGCAAAAGCACGGGTCAGGCCATGACCGCCATGGAAAATCTCGCCCAACAATTGCCCAAAGGCCTTGGCTACGAATGGACGGGCCAGTCCTTTGAGGAGCGCCTGTCGGCCAAACAAGCTCCCTTGCTCTACGCGCTGTCGCTCATCGTCGTGTTCCTGGCGCTGGCCGCGCTCTACGAAAACTGGTCCATCCCGGTGGCGGTAATCCTCGTCGTGCCGCTCGGCATCCTCGGCGCGCTGCTGGCCGCCACGCTTCGCGGCCTGCCCAACGACGTGTTCTTCAAGGTCGGTCTGCTGACCATCGTCGGTTTGTCCGCCAAAAACGCCATCCTCATCGTCGAATTCGCCAAGGATTTGCAGGCGCAGGGCAAGGGTTTGGTTGAAGCCACCCTGGCGGCGGCGCATTTGCGGCTGCGCCCGATTCTGATGACGTCGCTGGCGTTCATTCTGGGCGTGATGCCGCTGGCCTTGAGCACCGGCGCCGGGTCGGCCAGCCGGCACGACATCGGCACCGGCGTGGCGGGCGGCATGATTACGGCCACGGTGCTGGCCGTTATTTTCGTGCCGATATTTTTTGTAGTCGTCCGCCGGATATTCAAAAGCCAAAAACCACCGCACACCATGCTTGCGCCCCAGGCCGGCGGTCCACCCGACGACGGGAACGGCCAAAAAGGACAGCCATGAGCAAACATCCATCATTGCAAAAATTTCCGCACTCGTGGCGAATTCAAATCGTTGAAGCGTTAAAGCGTGAAGCGTTGAAGCGCGTCCATCGTGCGCTCCGCTTCAACGCTTCAACGCTTCAACGCATGACGATTTGGTTATTCACCCTGGCTTTGGCCGGTTGCACGCTCGTGCCGAAATATCAACGGCCGACCGTCGCCGTTGCAAAAAGCTGGCCGGAGAATGCCGCGGCGCAAAATGCGGAGACTTCAACCAACACCGCCGCCGACATCGGCTGGCGCGAATTTTTCCGCGACCCGCGCCTGCAACAACTCATCGAGCTGGCGCTGACCAACAATCCTGATTTGCGCGTGGCGATGCTGAACGTCGAACAGACCCGCGCGCTTTATAAAGTCCAGCGGAACGCTTTGGTTCCCACACTTGATGTCAATGCCAACGGCACGCGCCAGCGCATCGCCACCGGATTTGCCGGCGGCAGCCAGTCGGCGACTTTCAACCAGTTCAACGTGAACCTCGGCGTCGCCCAATACGAACTGGACCTTTTTGGCCGCGTGCGTAGCCTCAAACAGCAGGCGCTGGAAACCTATTTCGCCACCGAGGAAGCCCAAAAGACCGCGCAAATTGCGCTCGTGGCCGAGGTCGGCGCGGCTTATCTGACGGAACGCGAATTGGATGAACAACTCACCGTGGCCCGGCAGACATTGGAAGCGGCGCAGCAAAGTTATGACCTGACAAAAAGCAGCTACGAGGCCGGCGTCCGTTCCGAACTTGATTTGAACACCGCCGACACCCAGTTGCAGACCGCCCGCGCCAGTGTCGCCGGCTACGAGCAACAATTCGCCCAGGCTGAAAATTATCTGGTGCTCCTCGTGGGACGCCCGCTGCCGGATGACCTTGCCGCGGCGTCCCGCAATGCGGGATTCGATCCGCAAATTTGCTTGTCCGACATTCCGGCGGGATTGCCGTCCGATGTGTTGCAGCGCCGGCCGGACGTTCTTGCCGCCGAACATCAGCTCAAGGCCGCCAATGCCAATATCGGCGCCGCCCGGGCCGCGTTCTTCCCGACCGTCACCCTCACCGGCTCGGCGGGCACCGCCAGCAGCACGCTCGAAGGTTTGTTCGCGCCCGGCTCGCAGGCCTGGAACTTTTCACCGCAAATCGTATGGCCCATTTTCGCGGCGGGGACGGCCTGGAACGAACTTCAAGCCGTCAAGGCCGGCAAGCTCATCGAGGCCGCCAACTACCAGAAGGCTGTTCAAACCGCCTTTCGGGAAGTGGCCGATTCCCTCGCCGCGCAGGCCGCGATTCAAATGCAACTGGCGGCCAACCAGGCGCTCGTCAAATCCCAACAACGCATTTATGAACTGACCCAGGCGCGTTTCCAGCAGGGTGTGGACAGTTCTCTCAACGTTCTCATCACCCAGCAGAATTTTTACAATGCGCGGCAAAATCTCATCCAGTCCGAATACTCGCGCCTGTTCAATTTGATCAACCTTTACCAGGCGCTGGGCGGCGGCTGGCGGGAAAACTCGCCGCCTCATCAATCTCGTAGCAGCGGACGTGAGTCCGCTCCATCTTCTCATTCGGAAAGTCAGAGCCGACTGACGTCGGCTGCTACGGTTCAGGGCTTCAACGCCAAAATGATTTGTTGTTATGAATGAAAACCAAACTGCTCCTTCAAAACCGCCGCCGGTAAACGGCGCGAGACTGGCAAGACTAAATTCGCCATGGTTCATCTGGCCCGCCACCGGCGCGCTCGCCGTGCTGTTGTTTTTCGGATTGGATTACCTCGTCACCGCGTTCACGCACGAATCCACCGACGATGCCTTCATCGAAGGCCATGTCGTTTCCATCGCGCCGAGGATTTCCGGGCAGGTTTCGGCCGTCCACGTGCTCGACAACCAGATGGTCCGCTCGAACGACTTGCTCGTCGAGATTGACCCGGCGGATTACTCGACGACGGCTTCGCAGAAACAATCCTCCGCCGACGCGCAGGAAGCCAATTACAAGACGGTACTCGCCGCGCTTGATTTGATGACCGTGAAAGTGGCCACCGCCGAGGCCACCGCCGACCAGTCGAAGGCCGACGCCGACGCGGCCCAGGCCACCGATGTTCGCGCGCAGGCGGACTTTGAGCGCAACCAGGAATTGCGGAAACAGAACACGATTTCGCAACAGGAGTTTGACGCTGCGCAGGCGGCGGTCAGGGAGACCGACGCGAACCTCGCCGCCGCAAAACAAAAAGCCATTGCCGACGCTTCGAAAATCAACGAAGCCAGGGCGACCCAGAAGGCGACCGAAGCCTCCGTTGCCATGGCGCTCGCGTTGTTCCGACAATCGCAGACCGCAGTGCAATCGGCGCAACTCGATCTTTCCTACACGAAAATTTTCGCGCCAGGCGATGGCCGCGTGACGCGCAAATCCGTCGAGCCGGGCGATTACGTTCAGACCGGCCAGACGCTTTTCTCCATCGTGCCGAGCGATGTCTGGGTCGTGGCCAATTTCAAGGAAACGCAATTGAAACACATGCGGCCCGGCCAGCCGGCGCTGATTGACATTGATTCGCTCGGCAAATCGCTGCGCGGGCGCGTGGACAGCATCCAGGCCGGCTCCGGCGCGCGGTTCAGCTTGTTGCCGCCGGAGAACGCAACGGGCAATTACGTCAAGGTCGTCCAGCGCGTGCCGGTGAAAATTCTTTTCGATGAACCGCTGCCCGCCGGCCACGTGATCGGCCCCGGCCTGTCTGTTGCGCCCAGTGTGCGCGTCAGCGGATTTGAAATTCCCGGTTGGGCGATTGCATTGCTGGCCATGGTTTTGGCGGGCGGGGCGGCGTTTGTTTTCCGATTCGTTTTGCGCCGGAAAATGAAGATGTAGCGGCGGCTATGACCTACGCTCATGGAACGCCGCTACCTGTGAAAAATTCCCATGCCTGACAGCGGACATCACGAGGACTGGCGGCCGCGCCACGGACCGTGGCTCATCGCCGTGGGCGTGATGCTGGCCACGTTCATGCAGGTGCTCGACACCTCCATCGCCAATATCGCCCTGCCGCACATCGCCGGCAGCCTTTCGGCCACGACCGACCAGGCGACGTGGGTGCTGACGAGCTACCTCGTGGCCAACGCCATCATCCTGCCGATGACCGGCTGGCTGGGAAATTATTTTGGCCGGAAACGGGTCTTCATTTCGTGCATCGGGATTTTCACGTTTGCTTCGATGTTGTGCGGCATGGCGCCGAGCCTGCCCATGCTGATTCTGGCGCGCATCCTGCAGGGCGCGGGCGGCGGCGCGATGGTACCCATTGCCCAGGCGATTTTGCTGGAAAGCTTTCCGGTCGCCAAACGCGGCATCGCCATGGCGACGTTTTCGCAGGCCGTCATCGTCGCGCCCATCATCGGCCCCACGCTCGGCGGCTGGATCACGGACAATTATTCGTGGCGCTGGATTTTCTACATCAACCTGCCGTTCGGCATCCTGGCGATGTTTTTGGCACAATGGCTGGTCGAGGACCCGCCTTACATCAAGCGCAACCTGAAGGCGGCGATTGATTTCACCGGGTTCGGGTTGCTGGCGCTCTGGCTGGCAACGCTGCAAATCGTTTTGGACCGGGGACAGGACGCGGACTGGCTGGGCGCGGTCTGGATCCGGTGGTTCATGGCCATTTCCGCCGTCGCTTTTGTCGGATTCGTCGTGTGGGAATTCACGGTGGAACATCCACTGGTGGACTTGCGGATTCTCAAGAGCCGGAATTTTGCCGTCGGCCTGATGTTGATGACGGTGGTGGGCGTCATTCTTTACGGCACGACGGCGGAGCTGCCGCTGTTCCTGCAAACGCTGATGGGTTATCCGGCGTTGCAAAGCGGTTACGCCATGAGCCCGCGCGGCGTCGCCGCGTTCCTCACCACCTTTGTCGTCGGGCGGCTGGTGGGAAAAATCCGGCTGCGCTGGCTGTTGGGTTTTGGTTTTTCGATGCTGGCGTTGTCCGCCTACCTGTTGAGCGACCTCAATCTGCAGGTGAGCATGGCCAGCGTCATTTTTCCGACCGTGCTGAACGGCGTCGCCATCAGCTTTATTTTCGTGCCGCTGACGACGGCGACGATGAGCCAGTTGCGCCAGCGGCAACTCGGCAGCGCCACCGGCCTTTACAATCTCATGCTCAACCTCGGCGGCAGCATCGGCATCGCCCTCGTCACCACCCTCATCGCGCGCGGCGCGCAGGCGCATCAGGCGCTCATGGTCGGGCATTTGACGCCGGCCGACCCGGCGTTCACGCGGCAACTCCACGCGGCGCAGGCCGTGCTCGCGCGGCACGGCGACCCCGTGACGGCCATGCGCCAGGCCTACGCCCTCATTTACAACAGCCTCAATCAACAGGCGCATTTGTGGGCGTTTGTGGACACGTTCCGGATATTCGCGCTAATGGTGTTGTGCTGTCTCCCGCTGATTCTCCTGTTCAAACGCCCGCAACAAGCGCCGGTGCGGCGGATTGAGCTCGCTTGAAAAGCGTTGAATTGAACAAACGGGAAAACAGGCTGTCTCAACCCGCGATTGCCAAATAATGTTCAATTCGAGCGCAAAAATCCTGTAACAAATTCAACCGTTCCGTCGTCCAACCTGATGATTATGAAAAAATCAACTTTAGCCAAAAGCCTTGTAATCGCCGTCGGCCTGCCTTTGCTCGCGGGCTGCATTGTTGAACGTCCAGCCCGGCCTGTCACCGTGGTGCAACCGGCCCCGCCGCCCGGTGGCGAGGTCATCGTGGAGCAGCCGGAAGCCCCGCCGCCGCCACAGGTTGATATCGTGACGGTCGCTCCCGGGCCGTTGGACCTTTGGTTTTGGGTTCCGGGCTGCTGGGAATGGCGCGGTCACTGGGTCTGGGCGGCCGGTCGCTGGGCGCCACGCCCGCACCCGCACGCGATTTGGGTGGCCGGTCACTGGGGACAACACCGCGGTCACGGCTATGTCTGGGTGGGCGGCCGCTGGCGCTAAACCAGGCTGATCCCGCGTGAAAACTTTCACGGCCATCGGCGTTGAACAACGCCGGTGGCCGCTTTGATTTAATCCGTTGCAAAATTGGGAAAGCGGCGCATATTTCCACGGATTCCCGAAACTGAAAACGAACATGAAAAATTCCATTCCAATCAAAATGCTGCTCATCGCCGCGCTGCCGTTGTTCGCGGGCTGCGTGTCAAAGACGCCCACCAACGTCGCGACGCAGGTCGCGACGGCGGACAACGTCAATGTCGGACAACCCACCCAGCCGCCGCCGGAGAATCAAAAGGATGTCATTCCCGTATGTCCCGGCCCGCGGACGTTGTGGTATTTCATTCCCGGCCACTGGGAATGGCGCGGCCAATGGGCCTGGGTGCCCGGCCACTGGCGGACGCGTCCGCATCCGGGCGACATCTGGCTGCCGGGCAAATGGCTGCAGGAAACCAACACCGTGCAGCAGTCCAACGTCTATGTCTGGCAAAAAGGACACTGGCGTTCCGGCGCGCCCGCGGATGAGGAATCCACCGACCGGTAATTTTTCGGTCGTCTGCCGAGCAAAGCGCTTCTGTTTGGAGTTCCGCGTTTACGCGGCAGGGTTGGTGTGTTGTCGGAACCGCCTGAAGGCGGAACTCCAAACCTTTCGTTCGCGTGTTTGGCGCAACTGAAAATTCCGCGAAAAACCGCTTGGCATTGGCGATGCCGGTGATTCAATTGGCATCATGAAAACCCAGCCTGCCGTCCATCGAACCAGAGGAATGACCTTGAATGAAGTGCTTTTGGTTATTGCCCTGATTGTTTTGTTGGCCGCCTTGCTGCTACCTGCACTCGCCGCGGCAAAGCACAAATCCTCACGACTCGGTTGCGTCAACAACCTGCACCAAATTAACCTCGCCTTCAAAACTTGGGAAGGTGACAACGGCGACAAATTCCCAATGCAATTTGCCCTGACAAACAGCGAGACGATGAAGTTGGTTGGCAACGGCAGCGCCTACGTTTTGTGGCAAACGATGTTCCATGAATTGAGCACGCCGAAAATTCTTCATTGCCCGGATGACACCGAACGCACCGGTGCAACCAATTTTACCACAGGCCTCAGCGATGCGAACATCAGCTATTTTTTCAGCCTGGAGGCAGCCGACACTTACCCGCAAATGATTCTCGATGGCGACGACAATCTGGCCGTCAATGGCGTTCGGGTTAAGCCCGGCATTTTGAATCTTCCGACCACCAATTCGCTGACGTGGACCAAGGAGCGGCATCACAGTGCTGGCAACATTGGCATGGCCGATGGTTCAGTGCAGCAAACCACCAGCGACACTTTTAACTTGGCTGTTATCGCCGCCACTAATGGCGCTCCCGTCAGCACGTATCGTCTGGTGATTCCGTAAGCGCGTGGATTGAATTTCAGCGAGTGATGCCATTTGCGGTTTGGGGGGACGCGGAGCGATGCTCCGCGCTCCGGTCAAGCTTTGTGATCGCCAAACCTCAGACCCAAGCGGTTTATTTTGTCCGCTGCTGCAACTTTGAATGGCGGCAGCTGTAGGCGAAATAAATGACCAGGCCGATGGCTATCCAGACGATGAGCCGCGCCCAGGTGTCCGGCGGCAGGTTATACATCAAATAGCCGCAGGACAGAACGCCCAGCGGCGCGATCAGCCAGAATGCTGGCGTGCGAAACGGGCGCTTGATATCCGGGTCGGTGAAGCGCAGGACGAACACCCCGGCACAGACAATGGCAAATGCCAGAAGCGTGCCGATGGACACCAATTCGCCCAGCAGGCCGATCGGAAACAGCCCGGCAACGAGCATGGCGGCCGCGCCGGTAATGATTTGCGCGATCCACGGCGTCCGGAATTTGGGATGAACGGCGCTGAAAATGGGCGGCAGCAACCCGTCCCTGGACATCGTGTAAAAAATCCGCGGCTGGCCGAGCAGCATCACCAGAATGACGGACGAAAGCCCGGCGATGGCGCCGATCTTGACGAAGTATTCGAGCCAGGCAAGCGACGGGCCGAGGAAACTGACGGCCACGGCGATGGGCGCGGAGACATTGAGTTGCGTGTAATTGACGATGCCCGTGAGCACGAGCGAGACACTGATGTAAAGGATGGTGCAAATGCCCAGCGAACCGAGCAGGGCGATGGGCATGTCGCGTTGCGGATTTTTTGATTCCTGCGCGGCGGTGGACACGGCGTCAAAGCCGATGTAGGCGAAAAAAATCACGCCCGCCCCGCGCACGACGCCGCTCCAACCGAAATGTCCCGGGCTGACCGCCGGCGGCACGAAGGGATGCCAGTTGTGGTGGTTGATATAGGCGGCGCCAACCGCGATGAACGTCAAAATGACCGCCAATTTCAGCGCGACGATGACGTTGTTGAAATTCACCGATTCCTTGATGCCGATGACGAGGAGAATCGTGATGGCGGCGACAATCAACATAGCCGGCACGTTGAGCACGGCGCCGGTGCTGACCCAGCCTTGGGCGAAGAGTTGCCAGAGGTTCCACCAATGCGCGCCGGACGGCGTGAGGTGATCGTAGGGCGCGGACGTGAACGCGGCGGGAATCGTGATGTGCAAGTCCTTCAAAAAGGAGACCACATAACCCGACCAGCCCACGGCGACGGTCGAGGCGGCGAAAAGATATTCGAGAATCAAATTCCAGCCGATCGTCCAGGCGATGAATTCCCCGAGCGTGGCGTAACCGTAAGTGTAAGCCGAGCCGGAGAGCGGAATCATTGAGGCAAACTCCGCGTAACACAGCCCGGCGAACGCGCAGGCCAGCCCGGAGAGGATGAAGGAATAAACAATGCCCGGACCGGCGTATTGCGCGGCGGCCTGGCCGGTCAGGACAAAGATGCCCGCGCCGATGATGGCGCCGATGCCCAGCGCCGTCAGGTTGACCGGCCCCAACGCGCGCTTGAGGCTTTTGTCCGTCAGCACCTCGGCCTGCAGGTCGGCGACGCTTCTTCGGCGAAACAAATTCATTGGGAAATTTCGGCTTGTTTTGTGGCTGTTTAATGAAGTGCCCGACTGGTGAAGTCAAGCAAACGTCATCCGCGTCCGCGAGCCGGCCATTTCGCGGCGGCCTTGGTTTCGCCGGTCAGTCAGCCCGGCGGCGAATTAACTTGCCATTGACCCGGACGCGCCCAAAATAACTGCCATTGGGTTTGTAACGGATGAGATTGAAGCCAATGTAGCTCAGCGGTAGAGCAACGGTTTCGTAAACCGTCGGTCGCCGGTTCAATCCCGGCCATTGGCTCCACTCTTAACAGTGGGTGCTGTAAGGAGTTATGAAAGCGGAACGGGCGAGTGCCAGCAGAAGTGCCAGCAGAATTTAACTCTGACGAATTCTGCGTAACTCCCACCTGCTCCCTACCAGAATCGAAATCAACTGTCGTAACCTCATCGCTGTGAAAGAGAAAACAGTTATGAGACAGCAATTCCGACTCTACCGCCGCAAGAAAGGCGGACGGTATTATCTTCACAATGAACTGACGGGCAAACAGGAGAGTTTGCATACCAGTGACCGCGCGAAGGCGACACGGCTTTTGCACGCGAAAAACGAGGCTGGACAACAACCGGCCATCAATCTGCAAATCGCCCGCGCTTATCTGGCAGCTACTGACCCGCAGATTGCCACCCGCACCTGGCAGTTCGTCATGGACGAAACCGCCAAGCTCAAAAAAGGCCCAACCCAAGACCGTTGGGTGCGGGCGATGCGGGACAAGGCGTTCGACCCCCTCCGGCAATTGCCCGTTTTGGAAACCCGCCCGGAACACTTCCTGCATGTGCTGGAAGGCGGCACCGTCTGCACGAATATCTTCCTGCGACGGCTCCAAAACTTCGCCCTCGACATGTCCTGGCTGCCGTGGCCAGTGCTGCCCAAGAAGCGTTGGCCAGTGATTCAGTTCAAGGAAAAGCGTGGAATCACCTGGGAAGAACATCAAAAAATCCTCGCCGGTGAAAGCAACGCGGAATTGTGTGATTACTATGAACTGCTCTGGCATTTGGGCGGTTCACAAACCGACATGGCTTCGTTGCGTGCCGAGGATGTTGATTGGACGACCCGCACCATTTCCTATGCGCGTATGAAAACGGGAACCCAGGCGATGATTCATTTCGGCGACAAGGTTGCCGAGCTTCTGCAATCGCGCCCGGCGACAGGCTACCTCTTTCCTCAAATCGTCCAGTGGAAGGAATCCGACCGCGCCAAAGCATTCATTCGCCGGCTTCGGTTGGTGGGTGTTTCCGGTGTCTCTTTGCACAGCTACCGTTACGCATGGGCGGAACGGGCCAAGACATGTGGTTTCCCTGAACGATTCGCGCAGGAAGCGCTCGGTCACGGGAGCAAGGCCGTTGCACGGGCGTATGCGAAAAAGGCCAAGGTTCTGATTCCGTCCTTGGAGGAATACGAGCAAAAGATTGTGCCGCTGCCCAACGTAACGAGACAGGAACCCGCAGTGGCACAGACCATGAATGTGTAACCGAAGGAGACGATATGAACTTGAATCCTGCCACAGTGCTTGACCCGGTGTTCCACTTTCTGGATGGAATGCTTGAAGAATACGGCGTGTATTTTTATCTCGTGTTCGTCTGGCTGTCCCTGTTGGTGCTGGTTTGGGTGTTCAGCGGCGGGTTGCGCCGGAAATTCCCCAATCAACCGCACGTCAGCGCCAGCATCGGCATTATCATTCAGCCGCACATACCACCACCGCCGCAGATCATCATCCACGAATGCGGGCCGCCGGATGATGGCCCGGATTAAACCAGTGTTCTGCAAAGCGTGGCTATTGGGCCAGCCGGGCGGCGGCGCGGAAGCTCCGAGCCGCCAGCTCGCCGCGCCGCCGGTCGCCACCGCGTAACGGACTCGCCCACTTCATTACGCCGATGCCGCCGGTTGCCCATTCAATTGCGCCTGCCGCGCACGCTTGCGCGAGTTTTGGATGCGCCAATGCCGGTGAATGGCCGCCACCACCTTGTCGAGCCAGCCCACATCGGCAAGCTGTTGCGCGAGCAGGTCACGGGAATAATGTTTCACACAATAACGCTGCGGACGGCCCAACGGCTTAATCAAGCCCGCCCGCGACAGTGGCGGGATGATATGAGTAGCGACGCCCAGCGCCTCGGCAACTTCCTCCTTGGTCATGGTGGCATGGTATTTTTCCAGCGGCTGGACTTTTAATGGCGAATCATTAGTCATACACCTTCCTTGGTTAAAGTGACGGTGACGGCGGCAATGTGGGTGTTCAGCGTGGCAGCCAAACGGCGATCCGCCGACTTCACAAACTTCAATTCATATTTCTGGATTTCCTGTTCCAGCCGCTGGAGGCCGCTGCCCAGGACCACCACATCGGCACACGCGAAACGAATCTGCATTTTTTCGGGCGGCGCATCCGGCTCCTTTTCCAAGGCCGGGTTGGAAATTTTTTCCGCATACAGAAATTGCGCGAAAGGCAACAGATAGCTGATGCCATTGTCGGCAATGACCTTGAGCACGGCGAGGGCGGAATCCCGGTCCAGGCAAGGATTATCGCGCGGGCTAGACGCCGATGCGGTAGGTTGATTTTCGTTGTTCAGTTGGCTTGATTTCATTGTTACTCCTTTCAGTTGTTTCCATTGAAATTGATTGCGCGAGGCGTTGGCGGAACCGTTTCAAAAAATGATTGCCGCGCTGCAAAATGGTTTGAAGAAAGTCACGTTGCGGCATGGCTTCAACCGCCGCTAAACGCGCACTGGAATGGGTGACGTGCGAACGCAATAATTCCGTGTCATCGGTAAAAATCTGGCAACGCTCGCGGCCCCGCGAGATGCTGACGTAAAATTGTTCCTGATTGATGGCGGGCAGCGAGCGGGACGAGGCGACCAGCAAAACTTCAGCCACCGTCTTGCCTTGGGCGGCGTGCGACGTGACGGCGTAGCCATGCGTGAACGTGCGATAATCGGCAGGAATCACCCGGCCATCGGCCAGCAAAACGGAATCGCCCTGAATGGCCTTGACCTCGACCAATTCGCCGTTCACAAACTTCTTTTGCCAGTTCGATTGCAACAACAGCTTGTCACCGGCAGCCACTTTCAATTTCCGCTTCTCGCCCACATCGCAGGTGATGCCTGCACCCAATGGGAAAACATCTTCCGAACCATCGTCGCGTTGAACTTTCAAGGCGTCGTTTTCCGCGGCCACCACCGCCACCATTTCACCTTTTTCAAAACCGTGTCCGCGACGATGAAAATAAATCGCCATGCCGGGACGGTATTGCCGCGCATCCCGTTTCTGTGCTTCCGTCCACGAGAGCGAATCAAAAACTTGAAATGCCTTTTCTTCCAAAGCCAGACGGCCAGCCGATTTTAATTCCGCCCGGATTTTTTCCGTCACCACCTCAATTTCCGCCCAAGTGGGCGCGATCAGCAGCGCGGATTTGTTTTCCGCCAACGCCTTCAAATACGATTTCGCCGCCGAGTCGTGAAGTGTGCCGTCCGAAAATTCAGCCACCGTGCCCATGCGTTCCAGTTGCGCGAACGCTTCCACGGTGCGTTTCTGCGCCGCCAGTTCCACGGCCTTGCGATATTCGGCCTTGTGTTGCCGCCGAATCGCTGTCAACTGGCCGGATTTGAAATCGGAATGCTGTTCCAAAATCCGCAGCGCATCGCCACGCGCAACCGAGGTGTGCTGCCCGGTATCGCCGGATAAAATGATTCGCGCATCGCGTGCGGAATCAAACAGCCGTTTCATATCATCCATGCCCACCGCCCCGGCTTCATCCAGCACGACCAGCTTATTTTTGGATAATGGTTGATTGGACAACAGCAGGCTTTGCAATGTCACCGCCTCGAACCCCTCTTTACGCAAAACATCCGTTGCCGCCGCAGTCGGCGCGCAAAACAGCGGTTCAATCTTCGCCTCTTTGCAGGCGGCGACCAGCTCGCGCAACGCCGTGGTTTTGCCGCTGCCTGCCAATCCTTTGAGTCCCGTAATCCGGTCACTGGTGCGGAGGACGTGACAAATCGCCCGGCGTTGATCTTCACCGAGCCAGTCGGCAGGCCGATAACCGGGATGCAATGGCGCAACCGAATCGCAGCCCGCATTGACCGTTTGAATCAAAGCCAGTTCTGTCGCAACAATTTCCTTGGTTGAAAACCCGCGTTCCGTTTTCACCAAGTTTGGCAAATGCTTCACCGCCGCTTTCAAATGGTTCAAATCCACCGCTCCCAGGCGGTGCGACAAGGCCACGTTCAACAGTTCATGTTCCGGCACCACCGATTTGCGCTCGAAGACATGGGCAACGGCGTGGCTCAAGGCTTGATTTTCCACCAAGGCAATCCGTGGCAGGCGCGACGGACGAGCCGACGCCCGGAGTGTTTGCAGCGATTGCCGCTCATCATCCGATAATTGTGACAACTGCCGCTGGCGCACTTCCGCCGTTGAAATACCCTTTATTTTCTTTGCCCGGCTCTGATGCACCGCATGGGAAATTTCGTCGTTGGAAAGTTTTCGTCCCAACTTTTCTTCCATTTCCTCCACCACTGCGTCACGCTGCTGCGCGCGTTTTGAAAATGATTTCAACACCCCATCATTCACCCCCTCGATTTCAAAACCGTGTTTGGCCGGTTGGATGCGATAACCGATTTGTTGCACCCGTTTCGCCAGTTCATTCCGATAGACCGCCGTGCCGTAGCGAATCGCGTCATACATGCCCCGCGCCTCCAATGCCTTCCAGCAACGCTCCTCTTTATCAAACGTCGCGTTGAACACCGTGAAATGCGTATGCAACTGCGGATCGAGCGCACGCGAACTGTCATGCACGAACGCCGCCGCCACGAGATTGCCCGTCGTCCGGTCCGTTCGATTGCCTTGCTTGCGAACGCGCGCGGCGGCGAAGGTTTCAAGTTCACAGAACGCGAGCTTGGCCGCTGCCTCATGCGCTTCAATCAATCGCTGGTCATCCAGCGTGACCGCCAGCACTGAAACTGATTTTGGCGCGGAACAGGTGAAATCATAAAACACCCGGCGCTGGCCTTCCTTCTGACTCCGCTGCGTCAGCCGTTCGCCATCGTTTGGATTTTGATTTTCGCAGAGCGCATGAAATTGTTCGCGCGTGACATTCTCATTTAACTCCAGGCGTTCCGCGCCCGCGCCCATCCACTGGCCGGGGCGGATTTCCCCGGCGGCGTAGTAATCATTCTGCGCCAGATGCTCGTCGAAATACTTCCGGGCATCGGCCAGATTTTTATGCGCTACGGCACTAAACATAGAACCTATTTTAGCTGGTTTTCAAAGGTCTCCGTTCCAAAATGGAACAAAGTGTCTTTCCCGTTCCGGTCGTTAATCCGGCCACCAAATTGAAATCCTGCCCGAAGGCAAACCAGCATAGGTGTCCACGGACACGAAATGCGTTTTGGTTTCCCACGTCGCCAGTCGAACTGAAATTATTTTCATCGTCGCCGGGACTCTGACAGGAAACAGCGGACGGTCTTTGCAAGCCTTGCAAGAAATTTGCCGCGATTCCGAAGCCACGAAAGCCACAAACCCCATCCCCGGATTTTGGCAATGGTTCGCCCGATTTTCGCCGCCGCTCAAACAACGATTGGCCGATAATTTTCATACGGCACCAGCTTGGCAGAAAATTCCGACGGCTTGTTGCAAAGATTGAACAAAGTTTTACAGGCAAATCAGGGCGGAACCCTTGATAATTCACGTTTTTCAGGTAATAAATCCTTACATGAAGAAAATGATTCGAGGAAAACCGTCCGTGCTGACACCTCTGCCCGCGAATTTCATGTTGGCGAAAATTTCCCTTTGCTACCCGCCCGGCGCTGGCCGTGTTTTGACTTTTGTTTTTCATCGTCAATGGGAGAGTTTGGCAGAAAATTGCGACCACATTGCGTAAGTGGTTACACAATATCATACCGCCAAAATCCGACAAAACCATTGATAAATCGCAATTTCTAGGTAATAAATGCTTACTACGAAGAAAACTAGGATGACCTCGGCCTCGAAACGCCAGACGGTTTTCCCAACGGAATGGTGCCGCCGAAAAGGATTGGAAAACGGCGGCCTGTGAAACGTGGCCGGCCCAGGCAAGAATGGTTGGTTGATCTGTCCGAAGGGTTTTTCGGGCAGCCGGTTCAACCTCGTTTCGCAATGGATTTCCGTTGAAACCGCCATTGACCATGTTTTGGCTCATGTTTTTCATCGTCAATGGGAGAGTCTGACAGAAAATCCCGCCCGCCTTGCGCGGAAATCACACAGGTTAATGCAGGCAAAATCAAAGCAAAACCCTTGACAAACAAGGTTTTCAGGGTAATAAATCCTTACTATGAAGATAACGGTGATGACGATGACCTTGACCTCGAAACGCCAGACGGTTTTCCCAATGGAATGGTGCGACCGGGAAGGTTTGGCAAACGGCGGCCCGTTGAACGTGTTCGACCTGGGCAAGGATGGCCTGTTGATTCGTCCCATCAAGGCTCCCGGCAGGGAAACCGTCGCCAAACTTTTGAAACAAACCCCCGTCGGCAGACATTCGCCGCGCCAAGCCGCAGCCATTGTCAATCAGGCGTTGCGCCAGGTGCGTGATGAATCTGGCCGTCATTGACACCGGCGTTTTCGTGTCGGGCGTCTTCTGGCGTCACGAACCGCACCTGTGCCTCAAGGCATGGCTGCGTGGCGTGATGACGCCGGTGATGACCGAGGAAATTCTTGCGGAATACGAGGCGGTGTTGGAACGGGTGAAACAGGAGCATCACTTCACCACGGATACCGCGCTCTGGCTGAATACCCTGCGAACGTCAGCCTTGTGGGTTACGCCGGTCCCGTTTCAAGACAAAGTGTGCCGCGACCCCAAGGATAACAAATTCATTGAAGCGGCCTTGGGCGAGCAGGAATGCTACTCGATCATTGCCCGCGACCGGGATTTGACGGTGTTGGAAAAACCATTCGGCATTGACATCTACACGCCGCGCGCTTGGTTGGGCACGTTGACCCGGCCGCAGAGAAAACGATTGCGCGGTTAGGATGCCGGGCGATGTGCCCCAAACATCCAATGACCGTCATTGTTTGGGAAATGCAAGGCGGTGTTGCGATTAAGGTTGACCGCACCCGTAGCGTGAATAGTTTAACCCAAAATTCCCCAGGAAAAATCATGGGCGCGACCAAGCCAACAAGCTGGCAAATCCGGTGCTTGAATTGTGATTTTACCCAATCATGGGATAAACACGATCCCCGGTGCAAATCTGGCGGTCGAACTTGTATCTTCCGCCGTTGTTCGCACTGCAAACGTCTCCATATCCACGTCATTGAAAGAGTCCCGATAGGATATTTCCCCGCTGTCAATAAGGATTCCATTTAACCATCCCACGGCGCTTTGACTGGCCGGCTTGCTTCCAGGTATTCAGCAACCGGCCAGACAAATCGCCGCATCCAGCCGAACCTATCCGGCGGCGCACTCAACGGGCATTTCTAAAATCCCGCGACTCCACAAAAATGTTCCGCCGCTCCGATTTTAGAAATGCCCATTCAGTGCGAAAGATAAAAATGTCATGGCAAATTCTCATCACAGCCACGAATCAAATGCTGATGAAATGCACCCCATCCAAACGGTCACGAAAACCAAAATTGGAACGCTCGCCACGCATCGAAGCAAAAAACTATACGTTCACGCGACCATGAAAAATGAGGCATTGCTAGGCGCAAAAATGGAATGGGGAAGGATGACACCATCTCCCAACGAAATCGTTGGAAAAAAACGCGGCCAGAAACCAAGCGGCAAAAAGTAATAAAAAGCGGCAACAAACTTGCCGCTATTTGCCGCATTCGCTCTCAAAAATTTGCCGCTTCTTGCCGCCTTTTATCGCTGGCACTTGCCGCAATTTGCCGCTTCACCTGCCACGGCTTCATCGCAATTTAACTTTCACCTGCTCTCTACCACGGTTTTTCGACATCGGGCTATTCTGTCCGTGATGACCGATACGGCTCAACCAAAGCGCGGCGGCAAACCATTCCAGAGCATCCTGGAACCGCACTTTGATTTCATCCACCAGCAACGCCAACGGCGCAAGACGTGGCGGGAAATTGCCGATCTTCTGTTCACCGAGAAGGACATTCGCGTCACATTCTATGCGCCCTACCGTTTTTACCGGCGCAAATTGAAACGCGCCGCAAAACCAAATTGGGAAGATGCGGGAAATGATTCCCGATTCCCACCCGCCCACCCTGACGTAGCGGCCAGCCGGCCACAATCACGCCAATCGCCGTTGCCGCCACAGCAAAATTTCCAGCGTCCTGACCGAACAAAATTCAACACCGATAACTTCACATGAACAACAACATCATCAAACGCATCCACATCAATCCCCAATCCAAAGGCAGCCTCGGCAAAAGTTTCGAGGCTGAATTTAGAACCGCATGGCTCGATTATCACGGCATCCACTGGAACGGCTCCGATCTCGATGACCGACACCATTCTTTTGCCGACCGCCATCCCGAACAGGTTCAGTCCTACAAACTCGGCAGTGATGATGAAAGCAAATCCACCTTGCTTGGTTTGTTTCGCAACGTGCCACGCAATGACGCGCCGGTTCACGTCATTGATTGCCGGGCGCAGGCCGACGGCCTCATCGTGCAGGCGCTGGACTCGTTGCAGTTGCTCGAATCGTTGGCCGCGCAAAGCATTCGCTTCACGTTCTTCCTGTTTCCAAGCGAGGACACCGAGAGCATGAATAATCTGCTCGAATTGTTTTATTTCGCGGGCGACCGTGTGGATTATGTCATCGTCCACAACCCGGCCAAAGTCAGAACGAATCTGTTCCAAAAATCCAACATTGAAGCGGAGTTGAAAAGGTTTGGAGCCAGGGAAATCACTTTGCCGACGGTGACTTCCATCACGTTGCTGGCCATCAAGCGCGCCGAGGCGAAAGCCGGGCGCAAATTGAGTTTCGCGGAAGCGGCCATGCCCAGCACGTCGCATCTTGAATTGATGCTGGCTGGTGAAATGCAATGGGCGATGCAACAGATGTTCCGGCAATACGACACAATTGCCGATTTGCTGGTGCCATCCGAACAGATGCCGGAGGTCGAACCGCAACCGGAACCAGTGGCAAAACCGGCTCGCTCCAAACAGCCCATGCTCAATTTGGGCGAATGAGGTTATGAATTCGGATAAAGACGATTTGGCGATACTTTGCCGTGACATGACAAAGGAGGAAGTGGACCGGGTTCATCGGCTGCTGCATGAATGGGGCGCTGGCCCAGGGGACAGTTTCCCGGCGCAATTCTCATTGCTAACCCGCGCACAGTTGCGGGCGGCAGCCAGTATCCCGCGCGCCATCGCCGACAGCCGGAAATGGCTGGAACAACATTTGGCTGAATATAGAAAACAAACCGCCGCGCTCACCAACGATTTCGCGGGCATGGTGGACATCAAGCACGGCGAATTAAAAGACATCGTTCTTAAACATGCGGAAACCGTGAAGCGTGATGCGTTGTTCGTCAGCAATCGGCTGGTGGACGCGAATGATGTTGCCAAAAGCATTCAGAAAAATCTGCAATGTGCTGTGGCCGAATGGAATCAATCCCAAGATGCTTTGGCGCGAGAACGACAGCGATTTGAAAACATCTGCCGGAAATTGGATGATGCCATCAATCTTCGCGGCGTCCACTGGTATATTGTTGGCACGCTGGCTGCCTCTGTCGCCGCTCTGCTCATCGGCCACTATGTTTGGCATCACTGAAATCTGCCATCGAATGCCGGGAAACCATCATGTGCGCGCGAATCCCGTTTCAATTGTATGTCGCCGGTCGTCGCGTCAAGGTCGAATTCCCCTGTTGCCCTTGAATTTCCACCTTGACCCGCCGCCCGGCTCCGGGGCTTTTGCGTTTAGGATTTCGCGCGGAGGAAAGTGTTCGCAGAAGAAAATGTTGAATCAACCAGACAACACGTCGGCCATTGCTTGGTTTTAATCTTTCCCATCGTCAAACACCTCTGACATGCCGCATTTCAATCGCTTCAAAACCAGTTCCAGCGTTTTAAGCGTCACATTCTGCTCGCCCATTTCCATCCGGTGCAAGGACGAGGAGGAAATGCCCAGCTTGCGGGCGAAGGCGGGCAAACTCAGCGGCCCGCGCCGCTTTCGCAGGAACCGGCCAAGCCGTATTTGCAGGGATGCAGCCATACCCGCAGTGTGCCGCGCCACGTTTCCCACATGTGGGAAATTTTACTTGACGCCTTTCGCCCAATCGAATATCTGGCTTGTCCATGAAATCACGACATGGCTCCAGCGGAGGGAAATAGCCGGAAGTGCTCGGAATTTCGGAAGGGCAATCTTGACAAGATGGCGGGGATTTATCGGGAGCGGTTTATGAAAGAAAAGGCGAAAATTCTCATCGTCGAAGACGACACGGCGGCGGCGATGATGATGGTGCATGTGCTGTCGCGCGCCGGTTGCGACGTGCTGGTTGCTTTCACCGGGAAAAAGGGATTGGAATTGGCGCAACAAGACAGATTTGACCTCATTGCGTTGGACGCTAATTTACCCGACATCAGTGGTCTTGAAATTTGCAGCGAACTCAAACAACGGCATCTTTCGCGTCGCGCCTCAATCGTCTTTATTTCCGAGCGATCTTGTGAAAAGGACAGGCAACGCGCCCTTGAACTCGGCGCAATGGATTACATCATCAAACCTTTTGACGCGGCGGATTTCGTTTTCCGAATTTTGACCCACAGCAAACCACCGCGAACCGAAAGCAATTATGTTTGCTAAATATCCACCACGAATTTGCGAACGCAGACACCAAGGTTCTCGACTGGACAGCGCATCAATGCGAGCACAGAGGTCAAATGTCCCTAGCGAGGTCTCGCACACGGCATTTGAGAGCTTTTGCAATCTTCGCAAGAGTTTCGAGCGTGATCTTCTTTTCCGCCCGTTCGATGTCGCCAATGTAATTTCGTGTCAAATCCGCCTTTTCCGCGAGTTGTTCCTGGCTCAAACGGGCCTTCTTCCGCTTGACGCGGACGGCTTCTCCCAAAATACGATAGATTCTGCGCGAAGACGGATGCACAGTTTCTTATCAAAGCAGAACGCTGAAATCGAGCTACCAACCAATGGTTGGTATTTTCCCCGATTTTGCGCTTGCCATTCCGAGGCGGATTCCCCAAATAATAGCATGTGGGAAGGTCGAGCAGTCGCGCTTATCGGAAGCATGAGACCATGCGAAAGGGAGGGTGCGTGCCGGAAGCCCGTTCCACGAACGCAGGATTTTTATTCCGATGGCATTAGCCGCTTCCAGGAACAACGAAGCCCCAACTGGATTCTAAATGCCGTGGTGACAAGAATGTTGATTTCCCCCGCCTCGATTTTTTGGAGGTTCCGTGTGGCAATTTCGGCCCGTTCGGCCAATTCATCCTGCGTTAACCCCTTGCGCACCCGCTCCCGGCGCACATTGGCACCGAAGACCTTGATTCGCTTCCATTCTTTTTTGGACAAAGCCACGACACATTACATCGCTTTCTTATGCTGAATATGAACGATACATATATCGTGAAAACATTTTGGATTTTGCTTGCCAAGGGCGGCGGGTTTTTGAAGTGTCAGTTCAGAGTCTCATCGGGGTTAAAACTTTTCAGGCAGAACAAACAGTTTGATCCGTATTAACAATGGAAGGAATCACATGAAAATGGCCATAAAAATAATCGGAACGGTTTTAATCTCGCTGGCATTGCTCCAGCTCGCCAACAGCTTTGCTCAAGACACCACCGCGCAAGTTCAATCCATCTCCGGCACCACCACCCTGCCGGACGGCCAGCCAGATTCGGTGGTGCGAATTGCGGCGGATGCACAAGGCTTGTCACTGGTGCCGCCGGATCAGATACCGGGATGCGGGACGTTTTGGATTATTACCGGCGCACAACCTTTCCCTCCATATCCATTTCTCCCCTCCAGATACGATTTGGCGACCACTCCCGTTTTCTCGCTGGGTCCAAACGGACAATTTCTGGTGGACGCCACCGGCGGGGCCGTGCCGCAGCCGACTGGAGAACAAGCTTTGAATGGCATAACCTCCTCCACCCTCCTCGATGTGGAGGGGAATATGGTGCTGGATTTGATCGCCCGAATTCAAAGGACACAGGCAAACTCGTCAGCGTCCATGAACGGCGCACGGGCGATGGATGTGCCGAGTCCCGGCGATGGCGGTTCGGACACCAACAGCGACGGGGGAAGTTTTTCACCACAAGGGTTGCCAGCCCCTGACTATGGCACGAACCTTTGGATTGCAAATTTCGCCTTATCGTCGGTCAGCGCGGCGGGCAATGTCTCGAATACCACGGCGGATATTTCCTACGAGATTCAATACAAGCACGATTTGGTTGCTGACACGCAATGGATGAGCGCGGGCTTCATCCTCGGTTCGGAAGTGACAAACTGGACGGCGATGGTTTTGACCAATGTGAGCCTGACCAACAACGCCTTTTTCCGAATTCGCTCGTGGGCGGACGACGGGAGTGGGCTGCCCATTTGGTGGCAACTCCAGTATTTCGGCTATGTTGGCGTTGACCCGAACGCGGACCCGGCAGGAGATGGATGGAGCAACATCCAGAAGTTTCAAAATGGGATGAATCCGAATGTGTTTTACACGCCGCCCGCGCCCCAAGGATTGACAGCTTTTTACAATGCCAACAACAGCACGGCCGCCATAAGCTGGCAGCCTTCAGCCGGTTTGGTGACGGGTTACACAGTGCAGAAATATGACGCGTGGACTGGCCAGACCACAAACTATAATTTTGGAACCAACATCAGCAGTTTTGTGGACAATGTGTCGGCAGACGTGCCCAATCCATATTCGGGCGATATGTTGCTTGTTTCCTACCAAGTCCAGGCGCACTACGGCTCGCTTGGGGATTCCTATTGGGGTGGCCCGGCGCAGTTACAACAAAACACCATTTCAGCAAGCGTTGTTGCCGGCCAACAGGGTTCGGCCTATCTGGCAACTTCCGCTTTGCCTCCGGGCACAGTGGCGCTACGGGTGGGGCGGATTGATGAGGGTTCCTATGCTCGGATATTTAGAGACCACTCCTATGATACCAACTTTGATATTCCGGTCAGCAATTTGACCAATGGCCTGTATCTGATACCCCCGGCTTTAGCGGTCACGTCGCCCGACGGCTACAGAGAAAATATCTACTACTGGTATGTGAAAACGGTTTACACGAACGGAAACGTCAGTGCGGCTTCCTTGTGTTCTTATGGAGGCAGTTATACCACCGCGGATACCAATGATGATGTTTGGTTGGCAGCACCCTATTTTGACGCGCGGCAGCAAACCAAGGACAATCTGCGATTTCTCCTGCGCGCGGCTACCGAAACCCCTTTCACCTTCCAAGTGGTATCGAGTCAGTATGCTTACATCGTTACTTGGCCCACGAATTACGTCTATGCTGACGCCGACGCCCTCGGCTCGATTGGGGACAATTATTTCTACCGCAACTTCGTGTTCGATCAAAACCACTTGGATGCCAATGGAAACCTTACCACTGGTTGTTACGATGGTGATTATTACGACTATTATGATGATCATGGCAACGGTGCCCTGATTTACGAAAGCACTCTATACATCACCAACACGCCCTTATACGATTTCAATGCGGACGGTTTCCTGGCGGTCAGCAATCCGGCAGTGCCCTCGTCGTTATTAACTGCCACGCAAAGTCGTTGGATTCGGCCACAGCTATCTTGGGATTTTGGCGGCACCACAGCCGGCGGAAACAATGCGTATGGTCTGGCTAATCTTTCTGTCGAGGATGCAACCGTCGTCAACAATGGGTTGGTGCTGACGACCTACTACCCGGGCAACAGCATCCCCGACGGTGGCTACCGCTATCTCGAAGCGGCCCAGCCGCAGTTCCAAACCGTCGAATATGATTTTTGGGATTCGAGTCCACTGCCGGGCAGCAGCGGATTTGCCACCACCAATAAAAGTGATTTGCTGATTACGTCGGTGGGCATTCCTCTCAGCCCGCAAGGTGGAATTTATGGGCCGCCTCCATTCCAAATCAATGGGTATGCCAAGCTGGCGGTGACGAATGGCAATCCCGGCGTTTATGCCTATCTCGGCCAATACTTTACCAACGCATATAAGATTGACGCCAATGGCAATGTCACGACCAACACGACCGGCGTCCTTTCACCTTACGGCCAGTTCTTCGCCACGGAACCAAGTCCGGCGGCACTGGTGACGATGCCGGACGTTGACACCGGACAACGAGGCACTTGCACGGTTTATTGCGTTTCGTTGGCCCTCGACGCAAACCACGACGGCAACATGGATTTGTCGTGGAACAGCCCGGATGCCACGTCGCCAGACTCGCCTTTCGTCTTTTGGTGCAACAATAATTTCGACCGGGGGCACTCGGTTGACGGCAACGATAACGAACAAGACGATTTGCCAGTTCAATATGGCTACGGTCCATCAGGAAAGTATCCAATGCCTGATTGCAATTACACGGTCGGCGGAAATCGAATGATTTCTTGCGCGCGCGATTTGGAGGATTTCGCCCGGCTGTGGGTCTGCGGCATCACGTCGAATTTGCTGGCGGCGCTGCCAGCGGGCAGCACCATCACATTGAACTGGGGCGACACATGGTATCCGAACTCCGCCAATCCAACTATTGACTTGTTTGTCGCTGCCGATTCTGACGGGGGCATCGGGTATTTGACCAATGGAACCGTTGCGCTTCAACAGACCAACCTCAATCAGTGCGCCTATATCGGGCGGCTTGCGCCCGGCGGCAGTATTCAGTTGAACACTTCCCAATTTGCCAACAACTGGGCGGGCAATCACTTTATCTGGTGCGGTGTAACTAACGGCACTGGAGGATTGACGTTGACCATATCCGATGCCAGCGGCAAAGTTTTGGCACAGGCGTCACAGTGGATTCAAATCAATGACATCAAACAGATGTATGAGCGTTGGACGGTGGGCGATGATCCCGCTAGCGCCACCAATTCAACGCCGATGAATGTGGCCATAAAAGCAACCGATGGTTTGCTAATTGGCGCATCAGCATTCCAATACACACCGCCGCAGAATACCAACACGCCTTACATTCTGTTTGTGCATGGCTGGAATATGCCGACATGGGAAAAAGATCGTTTCGCCGAAACAGCCTTCAAGCGTCTCTATTGGCAGGGTTATCAAGGCCGGTTTGGTGAATTCCGCTGGCCGACCTACTTCGACTTTCCTTTTGGGGAGATTTCAGTGCAGGCGCTCAACCCCAGAAATTATGACAACAGTGAATCCAATGCTTGGGCGTCCGCAGCAGGCTTGTTAAACAAATTGAACGACCTGAATGCACAATATCCGGGCCAGGTCTATCTCATGGCGCATAGCATGGGTAACGTAGTCGCCGGTGAGGCATTGCGGCTCGCAGGAACAAGCCAAGTGGTCAATACCTACATCGCCATGCAAGCAGCGGTGTCGGCACACGCCTATGACACAAATACACCAACGCGGGATTTTAGTGCCAGCACGCCGGACAACTACGCCCATTATTGGACAAATGGCGCGCCGTGCTATTTCAACGCAAGCGCCGGCGCGGGAGCGTATGTGAATTTATTCAACACGAATGATTGGGCGCTGACCAGTTCATTAATATGGCCGTATGATCAAAATCATAAGCCAGATCACGGCGGATTTTTGGGCTTCGGCTTGATTTATCCGGGTTATTTTTATTCCGTTTCGAGCTTGCATCCGAATGGCTTTTATGTGCAGTTTGGTTCTAGCACAAACAGCTTCCAAAACTTAAACTTCCCCGGCGATACCTACGCAATTTTCAGCTACTGCGACGAAGCGCAAAGCTATGCCCTCGGGTCGCAGGCAAATGTGAACGGGACGTTTAATGGTAATCAGGTTGAATTGGATATATCACCATACAGTTTCGGCACTCAACATAAATATCACAGTGGCGAGTTTCGTTCTGATAATGCTCAACGCGCTGCATTTTGGAACACAGTGCTAGTTCAAATGGGATTAAAAAATTAAGTTAAAACTATGAGGCCACGATTTTTGTTTTACGCTTCAATCCTATTGTTGGTAATTTTGGCCATTATCTTCTGGCTTCGGCCAGTGAAGCAAATTGTCGCGCCATTGCCAACGCAAGAAGCCGTCCAGCCCGGCAGCAACGCTCCGGTGATTGCGCACAGTGCCAGCCAGAATATTTCCAGCCAGCCGCAACCTGTTTTACCAGCGTCGGCGAGTTCAAAACGGGAATCGGATGAAGAAAAAGCTCAAAGGCTTGTTCGAGAATTCAATGAGAGCCACTATCAGCCGATTGAGTTTTACGGCCAAGTAATTGACCAGGATAGCAACCCTGTGCCGAGTGTGAAAATAAATGTATCTATTCTGCAACAGCAAACATCTCTTCCGACGACTTCAGGTGATTTTCCACTAACAAATAATCTTGTTCGTCTCGAAAAAGAAACTGGAATAGATGGTCGTTTTGAAATAACTGGTGAGAAAGGTCAAGGCGTGGATATAGAATCCATTAGCAAAAAGGGATATGAGATTTCCTCAAAATCCCCAAACCATTTCGAGCCCGGCATCAGCAGTTTTGAAAAGCCAGCAGTTTTCAAAATGTGGAAAGAGGGGGCCAAAGAACCATTGGTTAGCGGCAGTCATGTTTTTGGAATCGATTCTGGTAAGGCTTACACATTGGATTTAATAAATGGCAAAATTATTGAAGGTGAAACCGATGGCGATTTGAGGGTATCAATTACAAGACCAAGCGAAGCCAAACGAAGGGACAAATATCAATGGTCGTTTTCTATTGATGGTGTTCAAGGGGGATTGATCGAATCAGATGATGAGTTTATGTATCTTGCCCCCGAATCTGGTTACGAACCAAAGTTTGCCATGCAGTTTGACCCGACAAATTCAACTTGGAAAGGAGAGGTGGCGAAGCAATTCTACATCCGCACTCGCGACGGACAAGCTTATGGTCGCATACAAATGGTTGTTCACTCAATTTACAATGTTCACAGTGCCATTGAAATAAATTACGCCATCAATCCTAATGGCTCACGAAATTTACAACCATAATATCTTTGTCAAATGACAAAGCGCATTTTAGGTGGAACAATTGCCGTTGTTTTATTGTGCCTGGCTTCGTCATGCTCGCTGCCTAATACTAGAGTTCATTTTTACGGACGGGTTGTTGATCAAAATACTAATGCGATTCCCGACGTAAAAATCAGTGCGATGGTTCGTCATTGGCATCAACCTGATATTGTTGGTTTCTATTTTGGCGCTTCAGAGATCCGCATTACGGCAAAAACTGATAAGGACGGGCGATTCAAATTGCGCGGCACAAGCGGTGACGCTTTAGATTTGGAATATGTCCAAAAGGGCGGTTATGAATTAGAGCCCGGACAACGCAGTTTTGGCGTAATGGGCGGCAGCGTTGAAAATCCAGTGGTTTTCAAAATGTGGAGCACAAACATTCACGAACAACTAATAACTGGTAGCAAATCATTTCACATCGTGCCGGATGGCAAACCATATTTCATAGATTTGACAAAGGACGAAATATCCCAAGCCGAAAGCGGCGACTTAAAAGTTTGGGTCAAATATCCAGAACAAGTTGAGCGCGGTCAGTCCTATCCTTGGTCATGCAAAATTGATGTAATACAAGGTGGATTATTGGAAGAACCTCTTGGAACAGCCATGTATATGGCACCAGCAGAAGGTTATGTTCCTTCGTTTAGCCTGCAACAACAAATCAGAGAAGGTCAACGCGGTTCTATCGGTGACAGGCCCTTTTATGTCATGCTGAATAATGGAAAAGTTTTCGGACGAATCCAGATTGATTTGATTGCTCCTTACAACATGGGGATTCCCGGCATGATCCGCCTTTCATACGCCATCAATCCATCCGGTTCGCACATCTTGCGTTAGTTGTGGCGAAACATTGTTAACATGAAAAAACAACCACCTGCCACGAACTGTAGGCGGCGTGAAATATTTTTTTGGCTTATGACGTGACAAAAAATGTTCGCAGACACGGAGACAAATTGCGATGAAAAAGCTGGTAAATTATCGCCAGTTCGTCAGACTTGCATATGTGAAGGAAACCTCAAGTCAAGAGGGCTGTGGAACGTTTAGATTCCATCGGCTCAACAAACTTTTGCTTTGTGGTTGGGTGGTGATTACGGCGGTTGGGACGGCATCGGCAAACACGCCTATAACCACTGACAGTCCGATTGATTTTTTTACCAACGTCGCCTCCCGCCTGTTATCAGCACAGTTGAACGTGGATTTGCACCAGATTCAGATTTTTCCCACGAACCAGTACACGCCGACGGTTCACCGGCTGCTACAGGTTACGGCGAATCTTTATGAGGCGACGACGAACCGCTATTACGACAATTTGCAGCCGCCGACGCCACTGCCCATAGTATTTCGGCCAATCTTCAACGTGGTGCAGACGCCGGTACAGACAAATGTTTATATCTGTGACTTTAGCGAAGTGACCAATGCTTACGAAGCGGACGCGCCTTTGTCTGTGCCGTATAACTTGGCAATTCCGGCTGTGCTGGCAAGTCTCACTCCGGGAATCCACAGCGGCACTTCGGCCATCAATGTGTTTGGCGTGCCGATGATTATCGGTGCAAAAAAAGGATTTCCAAACTTCAACGAGTTTTACATGGAGAGCGCCTTTCAACTCACGCGTAAGCTGATGGTCACCCGCCAGAGCACCAATGTTCCGGTGCCGATGCCTAGCCCGGCGAGTTCGTTCTGGAGCTATTACGAGATGCTCAATCTGAGCCTTACCAACCAGTTTGGCGTGGAGTGCTGGAACTCCTACCGTTCCAATTACACCCGGCCGATTGACATTTACGTGACCAATTTTCTGGTCATGACGCTCACCAACGATGAAAACAATTTCAGCTTCACCACCTATCTGACTGCCGGTGGGTCTTTGCAGTTTCCAAACAGTGCCAATGCGGTCTGGCCTGGTTACACGAATATGTATCCTATTTTTGGCCCCGGTTCATTCCAGATTCCACTGGCGACGAATTTTGCCGCTGTGCCGGTTTCCCGGTATCTGTTCAACGGCGGCGCGCCTTTCCTGACCACTAATCTGAGTTTGCCGTTTGAAACGAGTCCCAGCGGCTTTGGCCAATATCCGCAACCGCATTGGGTGCTGACGATGAACAACAACTTGCAAGTCATAATGGTGGATGACGCCACCGGGCGATTGATTGATTATGTGTTGCTGAGTGGCCCCAATAGCAGCCGTGATTTGTTTGCGGAAATTCAGAGCGGATACGACACCGCAGGCTCGGGAAACAATACTGGATATAATGATCAATGGGACACGAACCTGATTAACGGGATACCCTTCGGGATTGCCAATCAGTTTGACGTTTCCCAAGGAAACGGAAATCCGACTTGGAACCAGGCATTGTGGGGAAACGAGAAAACAGCTTATGATGAAATAAATGCTTTTCGCGCCTTCACGATGGGCGCAGCTTTTTCATTCCTGACGTATCCAGGCTATGTGCCTGATCCGGGGGAAATCGCCGCAGCCTTGATGACCAATGCCATGCAGATGCCGTACACGCCATCGGCGCTCGTCGTCCAAGACACTGTCTGGCAAGTAAATGACCCGCTGGTGCATTACATGGCCAGCGATTTGATTAACCCCACCGCAGGCGGTGGGTTGCAGTTACATTTGAATTGGCCGGGTAATCTGGGCCAGTTGAACCAGCGTTACCAGCCTTGGGGCGGCAATCCCGCAACGGGTGTGGGCACAAACCTGCTGGCAATCAAAGATCCGCTGGTCACTTGTTCGGATGATTGGGATTTCCCCGACAGCCAACCACTGGAAGTTTCCTGGCTTGGTCGCGTCCATCGCGGGACACCGTGGCAGACGGTGTATCTCAAGGCACCCGATATTTTGTCTTATCCAAACAATTTCGGTATTTACGGTCTGAACGGAGCCAACGTTTGGGCCAATTGGACAGGTGATACGGACGCGACTGATGCCGCCGCCATGGCATCCATGCAGGACTGGCATTTGGCGAGTCTGTTGGCGTGCATGTTTAACACCAATGACCTTCGTTCCCTGTTTTCCGTGAACAATCCCAATCCCGATGCGTGGCAGGCTTTGCTCGACGGTTTGACGGCGCTGACCAACAATCTTACTGACGCTCAACTGCAATCTTTGACGCCACCTCAATTTGGAGTCGTTGTCATGTCCTCGAATTCTCCTCAAGCTTCGGCCATTGCCAATGCGGTCGAAGCAGCGCGAACAGGGCAGTCGGGCCGGTTCTTCACCGATGTTGGAGATATTCTGACAATTCCCCAGTTGACTGTGAACTCGCCCTTTCTGAATTGGAACGATGGTGTGCAACAGCAAAAGGGCATCAGCGATGAAGCATACGAAATAATTCCGAGCCAGTTGTTGCCGTTGTTGCGCGCAGATTCCATCGGCTCGGTCGCCACCGCGAATGGCCAGGTGGTTGTCCAATTTACTGGTTACGATGGCCACAGCTACGCGATTGAAGTTTCGTCAAATCTCGTGGATTGGACCAGCATCGGCACCAATTGTCCCATAGGCGGCGTGATTAGCTTCACAAACTCGCCAACATTGAATGCCAATCCGCAATTTTATCGGTCAATTCTATTGAACTGAGTTCTTACTCGGAGAACTTATCGCCGCCCGCGCTGCTCACTGGTTCGTTCAAAGTGTTGTGTAAAGTGCCAGCAGAAGTGCCAGCAAACCCCATTGGTTGAGAGTAAAATGGAGTTAAAAAAAGTCCGCTGAAGTTAAGCTTGACATAAAGCGTAACAGCCTTATAGTCAAGACATCAGCGATGCCATAGGCATTTGATTTTGAGGAGCTTGTGGGTTACGGGTTTGTTCAATCCCGGCCATTGGCTCCAGCTTCTCTACAAGCAGATGCTTGCAGTTATAATTTAAATTCTGATTCGCCGGCTTTCTTTATTTTGTCAATGGCTGGAACCCGGTCATTGGCTCTTATCCTGGGTCAATACCGTCGTGGACCAGCCTGCTGATTCCTGCTTGCAAAAATCCGGCGCCGAAGCGCAGACTGTGCTTAATCAAGCCCCCGGCCACGGAAAGGAAACTTTATGGAAATGATACCAGTCATCCTTTTGTTCGTCCTTGGAGTTCCCATCGCTCTGGCCATCTGGTTGATCGTGCGCGCCGTCCAGGCCAGGGGGCGTATTGAGGAACTTTCTTTTCGTCTCAGCGAACTGGAAACGGAAGTCATCCGGCTGAAACGCGAGCTGGAATCCGCAAACCCGGCTGAACCGGCGCCCAAGCCGGTGCCAGTGCAACCGGTGAAGATGGCGGCTCCGCCTCCCGCCCCGCCGCCATCTTCACCGACGATCAGACCGGAGATGGTTCCCGAATCACCCGGGGAAGAAATTGCCCCGGGTGTCTGGGGCATCCCGATGGGAGGACCGGTCGCTCCAGCCAAACCGGCGCAGGAATCAAAACCGGCTTTCACACTGCCAAGCCGGGCGCAAATCCTTCAAAGACAGCGCGAAGGCTTGGCCGCGAAACCGGCGGAGCCACCAGCAGCCGAACCGCCCGTGCCGCCTCCACTTCCACCCATCGAACCGGAACCTGTGCCACAACCGCCGCGCCCAACCGGTCCTGCCATCAATTGGGAGCAATTCTTGGGCGTAAAGGGCTTTGCTTACGCGGCCGGGCTGGCGTTTTTTCTCGGCATCGCATTCGCCATCAAGTATTCCTTTGATCACAACCTGGTTTCGCCGGAGCTCCGGATGGCATTCGGCTTCCTCACCGGCCTCGGTTTACTTGTCGGAGGCGCCTGGTTGCATCGGCGCAAGCAATATACCGTCGGGGCGCAGACGTTGTGCGCGACCGGCATCGTCATTCTTTACGCCGTTACCTTCGCGTGCCGTTCCATCTATCACTTTGAATTCTTCGGCCCGCTCCCGACTTTCCTGCTGATGGCGCTCATTACCACAACCGCCTTTCTGCTCGCCGCGCGCCTCAATGCCATGGTCGTCGCCATCCTCGGCATGCTCGGCGGCTTTCTGACGCCCTACCTGCTCTCCACCGGTCAGGACAACCCGTTCGGCCTGTTCGGTTACATTGCCATTCTGGATGCCGGGCTGATTCTGGTGGCGTTGCATCGGCGCTGGTTTTTCCTCACCGCGCTGGGCGCCGCCGGAACCGTCATCATGCAAATCGGCTGGGCGGATGAATGCTTCGTCGCGGGAAAATATTTTGAAGGCGACAAAATTTTGATTGCGCTGGCCGTCCTGCTGGGGTTCAACGTCCTCTATCTCGCCGCGGCCTGGTGGTCGAAGGTTCGCGGACTGACGCACCAATGGCTTTCGGGTTCCACCGTTGGACTGGCCGCCGTTGCGCTCGCCTTCACCGCATGGTTCCTGACCTTCGCGCCGCTGGCGCAACGGCCGTGGCTGATGTTCGGCTTCGTTTTCCTGATTGACCTGATTGTCGCCGCGCTCGTCCTGCTGGATGAAGAAATCGCACCCGTGCAACCCATCGCCGGCCTCGCGGTTTTCGGGTTGCTTGCCGCCTGGACGGCCAGGACCCTGAACAACGACCTGTTGAACGCGGCGCTGGCGTTCTATTTCATCTTTGCGGTCGCTCACTCGGTTTTCCCTGTGTGGCTGCAACGCCGGCGCGGCGTCAACCCCGTCATGTGGGGCAGCCAGATTTTTCCGCCACTGGCGCTCGCGCTGGTGCTCATCCCCATTTTCCAGCTCGCGGAGGTTTCGTTCATCGTGTGGCCGTTCGTCCTGCTGGTGGACGTGCTGGCCATTGTTCTGGCCGTGCTGATGGCCTCGCTGCTGCCGGTGGTGGCGGTGATGGTGCTGACCCTCGCCGCCACCGGCGCGTTGATTTTCAAAATTCCCGCCGATCTCACCGGACTGTCCATGTCCTTTGCCATGCTCGGCCTGTTTGCGGTCTTCTTCGTCGCCATCAGCGTCTGGGCGGTGCGCAAACTGAAGCCCGACACGATCACCAAGGCCATTCGCCTGAACGATGATGCCTTGCAACCGGAAAATGTGGCGGCGCTGTTGCCGGCGTGTTCGGCCACGCTGCCGTTTTTGCTGCTCATCATGGCCACGTTGCGTTTGCCGCTGGCGAATCCCTCGCCCGTCTTTGGCCTCGCCCTGCTCCTGGTCGTGCTAGTGCTGGGCGTGACGAGAATATTCTCACAGGATTGGCTGCCTGCCATTGGACTGGCCTGCGTGGCGGGACTGGAATGCGCCTGGCATTTTAACCGGTTCGATCCGGCGAACCCAACGCTTCCGTTGATGTGGTATTTGACTTTCTTCGCCTTGTTCGCGCTGTTCCCGTTCCTGTTTCTGAAAAAGTTCAGCGACCGGGTGAATCCGTGGGCCGCGGCTGCCATGGCCGGCCTGCCGCAGTTTTTCCTCATCCACCGGCTCGTGACCGCCGCGTATCCGAACCAGGTCATGGGCCTGCTGCCGGCGGCGTTCGCCATCCCGCCGTTGCTGAGTTTGATCGTCGTGTTGAAAGCCATCCCGGCGGCGAACCCGGCGCGGATGACGCAACTCGCCCTGTTTGGGGGCGTGGCACTGTTTTTCATCACGCTCATTTTCCCGATCCAGTTCGACCGCCAATGGATCACCATCGGCTGGGCGCTCGAAGGCGCGGCGTTGCTGTGGCTGTTCCATCGCGTGCCGCATCCGGGCCTGCGGCTCACCGGCGCAGGTTTGTTGATCGCCGCGTTCACCCGGCTCGCGTTGAATCCCGCCGTGCTCGAATACCATGCGCGCAGCGCCACGCCGATTTTCAACTGGTATCTCTACGCCTACGGCATCGTGGCGCTCTGCCTGTTTGCCGGCGCACGGCTGCTTGCACCGCCGCGAAATCTGATTTTGCAATCCAACGCGCCGCCCATCCTCGCCGGCCTGGGCGCGGTGCTGGCATTCCTGCTGTTGAACATCGAAATCGCCGATTACTTTAGCGCGCCGGGCTCGACGCTGACGTTCCAGTTCAGGGGCAACTTCGCGCGCGACATGACGTATTCCATCGCGTGGGCGTTGTTCGCGCTGGTGTTGCTCGTCATCGGCATTCTCCGGAAAATCCCGGCGGCACGTTACAGCGCCATTGGCCTGCTGAGCGTGACGCTGCTCAAACTGTTCTTCCATGACCTGGCCCGGCTCAACCAGCTTTACCGCATCGGCGCGTTCATCGGCGTGGCGGTGATTGCCATGCTGGCCTCGTTTGCCTATCAACGCTTCTACGCCGCTACCGCCAACGACACCGAAACCAAAAATGAAACGGCAAAATAGTCAGACGCACGTCAACGCCACCGTTTGGAGTTCCGTCTTCAGGCGGTCGGTGATGCGAATAACCTTGTGCCGCCTGAAGGCGGAACTCCGAACCCTGCCGCGCCTGTTTTGCGGCATTACGCTGGTTTTGGGGTTCTCCACTTGCGCCGCCGGTCTGCCTGCCGGATGGCGGCTCGAACAACCCTTCAACGTGCCTGCGCCCGGCCTGGTGAAACTAAGTCTGCCGGTCGAAACCCTCGATGCCGCGCGCCCCGCGCTCGAAGACCTGCGGCTCTACGACGACGCGGGCAATGAACTGCCTTATTTGATCGAACGCCCGGTCCCGGTGGTGAAGGTCGTTCAAAACGTCAAATCCTTTCGCGTTTTGTTGAATCCGAACAACACGGTCATCGTCCTGGAAACTGGACTGACCCAGCCGCTCGACGATGTTGTGCTGGAAACTCCCGCGTCCGGCTTCCTCAAACCGGTGCAGGTCGAAGGTTCCGCCGATGGCAAACGCTGGCAGATCCTCGCCCAGGGCCAGCCCATCTTCCGCCAGCCGGACGGGGCGAACCGGCTGCAGGTCTCCTTTCCCGCCGGCACGTGGCCGTGGCTGCGGTTGACGGTGGACGATCAGCGCACGCCGCCCATTCCATTCACCGGCGCGCGCATCCGCGTGGCCGTGAGCGAGCCGGCGCCGGGCGTGTGGATGCCGGTGACGATTGCCGAACGCAATGAAAACCCCGGGGAAACCCGGCTGGCATTGGATCTCGGCGCGGCGAATTTAAGCATCGCCTCCGTTGAAATTGAAACCGCTGGACCGCTCTTCACGCGGTATGTGACTCTCGCCGTGCCGCAGGTTTCGGAGGACGCCGTCCGCGAACAAACCGTCGGGCAAGGCGTGATTTATCGCGTGGCCATCGAGGGCCAGCCCGCGACCGCGAGCCTTTCGGTGCCCCTGGGTGGCCAGGTGCGCTCCCGCGAGCTGCTTCTGTTCATTAAAAACCAGGACAGCCCGCCGCTGCCAATTTCGGCGGTGCGAGTGGAACGGCGTCCGGTTTATCTTGTGTTTCTCGCGCGACAGGCGGGCGCCTGTCATCTGCTGACGGGCAACAGCCAGTGCGCCGCGCCAAACTACGACCTCGCCGCGCTGGGCATGAACCTCAAATCCGTGGCGGTTGCGATGCTCAAACTTTCGCCACCGGCGGACAATCCGAACTATCGTCCGCCCGAAGTGCTGCCCGGTATTGAGGAAACCGGCGCGGCGCTCGATGTAACCGCGTGGAAATATCGCAAGCCCGTGAAAATTGCCCGTGACGGCGCGCAACAACTGGAACTCGACCTCGACGTGCTTGGGCACGCGCAGCTGGATTTTCAGGACTTGCGGCTGTTGCACGGCAGCAACCAGGTGCCTTACATCATCGAACGCACCTCCATCAGCCGTTCGCTGGCGCCGGCGGTCATGGCCACCAACGATGCGAAAGACCCCAAGCTCAGCCGCTGGCTCATCAAACTTCCGCAACCCAACCTGCCCGTCACCCGCCTGAGTTGCGTCACGCGCACGGCGCTTTTCCAGCGTGACGTTGCACTTTATGAAGAACTCACCGACGAACGCGGTGAAAAACACCGGCACAATTTAAGCAGCGCGTCCTGGATTCAAAAGCCCGACCGCCGGAGCGGGGAATTTTTCCTGACCCTTGACGGCCCGCTGCAGAGCGACACGCTGTTTTTGGAAACGCACAACGGCGACAACCCGCCGGTTGAACTGGATAAATTCGTGTTCTTTTATCCCGCGACCCGCGTTTTGTTCAAAGCCGGGCCGGACGACGGACTTTTCCTGTATTATGGCAATCCGCGCGCGGCCCCGGCGCGTTACGACCTCAGCCTCGTCGCCGGACAATTGTTATCGGCGGACAAGGCGACCGCTTCGCTCGCCGCCGAACAGCAGCTCAGGAAATCCTCGTGGCGCGAGCATGAGATTCCCGGCCAGGGCGGCATGGTGTTTTGGGGAATCCTCGCGCTGGTCGTCGTGGTGCTGCTGATCATCATCTCCCGGTTGCTGCCGAAATCGCCCGGCTAGTCGGCGGATTGCACGCCGGCTGGAATTCATAATCCCATTGATTTTACTGGCGCACCCAATAGGAGTTGAACCTATAACCTTCTGATCCGTAGTCAGACGCTCTATCCAATTGAGCTATGGGTGCGACCTTGATTTTATTGGGTTTCTAGCAGTTCAAACGCCGACAGCTTGACAATCTGATACTGCGTTTGCATACTAGCCGCGTGAATGACGCTAGAACAAAGTCAACGGATGCTGCTGTATAGCAAAAAACCCAATATACGAACCAAATTCGCTACGTGCCATCCGGGATTTACTTTGCACGAATTAGGGTGAAAGGCAAGCTCATTCGCAAGAGTCTCAAGACAAATGTTCTTTCCGTGGGCAAGCTGCGGTTGTCGATTTAGAAAAATTTGAGCGACAACCTCAGCCTCAATCAACTTCAGCCCGTTCGATGCCAATGTTAATCATATCGCGCAGGATTTTAACTGTGTTGTTGAAAGCCGTAGCACTGTATCTTTTCCAGCAGCGCGGTTCAAAGACGAATCTTCCCTCTATCGCAGAAGGCGCGAGCCGGATGGATTGATGGCGTATTGAATGCGAATCAAACCCCGAATGGGGTCATTGTAATATCATGAGACCTCTGAAAAACTTCCTATTGACCGTAGCGGCGTCTTAGCGAGCGCTGCAAACTCCAAGAAATGTTCCCACATTCCCTCACAATGTCCCATCCAAAAATGCCTGCGCGCCCGGCGAAAGGACGGCGTTGGGCGGCAACACCCTTGTCGCGGTTTTTACCCCGTCAGTCTGTAACGAGAGTACCACTTCCGCTTCGTCAGTCCGAGGTCGCAGCAACGGCCTGTTCAGACGCACTTTGACGGCGCTGTTTTCAATATCCACGGACAACACTTCCAGCCACTCGTTTTGTTCCCCTTCACGAAGAATAAAACAGGAGGAGGCCTTGCCCGGTTCTGCGACCATGAAAAAAGCCCGGCGGTTGGAAGCAAGATCGACCAGCCCGGTAAGGAACAAATTTCCTCTTGGCTCCACCGCCGGTGGCGCCGGGGCTGGTGGCTTCAGGCCAAAGGTGTTCCGATTCACGATGGTGCGATACTGCAAAGCAGAGCGGACAGGCAAGCCCATCCTTCCGGATGAATCTGCTGTTCCACCGTTGACCGTGCTTTTTGTCTGCCCACTGGAGCAAACGAGCGGGGGCAAGCAGCAAAGCAATGCGCCGACGATTCGATTCATTTCGGAGTTATATTAATGGGCGACGTTGTTCAAGCAGACGGGCCGTTGCCGGCCCGTCTGCCTGTTTGATGGTTTACACTACGGACAGTGACAATCAATGCCCATAGACTTTGCACTCGTAAAACGAGGCATTTCCAGTAGTCGAACAACCCGTTACCGTGATTCGGACATATCGGGCTGTGGCTGTAAAGTTGTCCGAGGTGTCGCCATAGGTCGTGTTGTTCGTCTTGTCCACGGCAGTGGTATAGGTTGTATCGTTGGTGCTAACTTCGATTTTATACTTATACGCCCGTGAACTGCTGTTATACCAGTTGATGGTCACGTTGGTCACAGAATAGCTGGCCCCCAAATCCACACGCCACCATTGCGGGTAAGAACTTGTGGACGCAGCCCATCGGGTGCTCAAACTGCCATCGTTGCCGTTGGCAACCCCATTGCCGGATTGAACGCTGCTGGCAGTGGCCGGCTGGCCTTGCGACAGCAATCCTGGCGGCGGCGGTGCCCCCGCAGGCGGCGTATCGTAAACCCGCACATAATCCACTTCCATAATTCCCAGTTGACAGCCGCTAAAACGATCCATGCTGTTAGGAGAAGAGGTCAACTTCATTTTTGCGGCTATCGCGCAGACTGAACCGTCACCACCCGATGTGAATGATTTCACACCATCAACATAAAACTGAGGTGCGTTATTGGCTGTCCAATACACTCCGTAGGTATGCCATTGGCTCTCGTCCACCCCGGTGCTCTTCGTATCATAATTGCTGGAAGTCCAATGATAGGATTGCCCCGGACTTTTGCCAGGCCCTCCCTGAAATTCGCAAATATCAAACTCCGGCGGCCATACGCTCTTGGTACCATCCCAGCCGATAGTCCACCATGTTGACCAATCGTAACAATCGGCGGGTGTAATTCTCACCCTCGCTTCCAAATAGCAGTATTTGGGATAATTAGCTATGCATTCCACCCCTCCACCGGACCAGTGGCGTCCATTATAACTTTCTTCTTTGTTGGTGATAATCAATTCTCCATTACTGACCGTAATATTGCGTGCAAGGAACCAGGAATCTGATCCATCCGCTTTATTATCATAGATACTCCAATTGTTAGTGTTAACGCTCGTTCCGTTGAATTCATCCGACCAGAGGAGTGTTTGGGCGGCGTGCGCCGTTTGTGTTAGGGCCATGCCACCCGCCAAAGCCACCAAGACTACAGTAAGAGGAAGGAGGCGAATTGTGAGTTTTTTCATGTTTGTTTTATGTTTGTTGTGTTTTTTATCATTCCTAGTGGAGCCAGTAATGCCAAGGCATACTTATAATGAGATTACGGCTTCCAATGGGAACTATAAGTATTTTTATACATTGTCTCTTTTGGCGCATCCCTCTTTAGGGGGATGGCCTTCAAAGCCCTGAACCGGCGAGGCCGGCTAAATTGATGGGCGTGGTGTGCAACACATTTTCCGCGCGCCCATGAATCAATGAATCAAGTTCTGCAAGGCCAGCGCCGCAATCGTCAACACCAGCATCAGACCGCTGGGCATGAACTTCCTCGTCTTCGCCAGCCGGATGGCAAACACGACCAGCAAAAGGGCCATAATAACGTTGGCCAGCCCGCGCGCGAACCCCGGCTGGAAAACACCCGGCACCACCGTCAGCACCAGCGCCGCCGCAAACACCGCCGACGTGATGAGCGACACTTTGCTTTTCGCCCTGAAAAAACCAATCAACCCGCCGACCAGCAGCAGGACGATGTAAGCCCACAAAACCTTGGTTGCGAAATCGTTCATGCGCGCAGGCTGCCTTAATTTTCCAAAACGTCCAAACTTAAAATCTCACCCGGCTCGCATTCCGCCATCACTTCAAACGGACGGCAGCACACCTCGCAATCTGTGGTGAACCGCTGGCTCGGCACGTTCGTGTCGACGGCCAGCTCGAACGTCTGCCCGCAAAACGGGCATTGAATTTTTTCCGAAACTTCCACACGCCAATTTAGTCCCGTCCCCGCAAATCGCAACCCTTGCACCATCATCGCCCTTGGATAAAAAGGGCCGGCGCTTGGCCGGCCCTCCCCCAATTTGAAAATGATTTTCCGTCCCGGTACTAGAACCGCTTCGTGAGGGTCAGCGTGATGGCGTTGCCCTGCGCCCGACTTTCCGCCATGAATTCGTAATTGTAGCGGACGGAAACGAACAGCATCTGCTTCGGGAACATGAAGCTGACTTCCGGGCCGACGGCCGCCACGCGGCTGCGGCTGCCCCACGATGCGCCGCCGTTGGGGTTCACCTGTTGCTGGTAATAGCCCACCGCGCCAAGGTCGGCTTCCTTGCATACGCTCTTGCTCACGCCCCATTCCAGCGTGTAAGTCTGTCCGGGAATGACATCCGTGTCCCGTTGCTCGGTGCTGAATTCATAACGGTTCAACGCCGACACCGCCCAGGTTTTTTCTTCATCAATATACCAGGTGGCGCCGGCGGTTTGCATGAACGTCCAAAAGCCCGCCCCGGCGCGCGTGGTGGGCGGCTTGCCCGAATCGCCCGTGGGCGCCCAAACGCCGCTGCCGACCGCAAAGTCAAATTGCTTGAGATGCCAGGAAAGCGTGCTTTCGCCAAAGAAATCTCCGATACCAAAGGTGCTGCCGTTGAAAGGACCACCCGGCGTGTTGGCACTGACCTGCTGGTAGACTAAAGGCAGGAGTGCGTCCACACCGACGAATCCTCCGAGAAACTTCATATCCGTGATCCAAATCACACGGGGTATGTTCGCGTAAGTGAAGGCGTCGAGGTCGGCTGGACCATTTTTATTGCCAGAGGAGTTGTTTAGTTGGTCGGCGGTGTAAAAGTAATTGTAGTCGCGGGCATAGACTCCCGGCGGTGGCAGCGAGGCTCCCTTGATGCCTTCTGAGCCCGGCACATAATGGGCCGAGGGTTGGGCTTGGAGCAAACCTGGCAGCGCGGCAAGGCCGGCCGCCAGAACAATGCGGACGAATCGAGTTTTCATGGGTTGTAACTTTTGGTTTTGGAACGGAGATCAGGCATCCTGAAGCTTGCCGGTCAGGTAAGTTTCATAGGCGCTCAAATCGAGCAGGCCATGGCCGGACAGGTTGAAGAGCAGGACGCGTTTCTTTCCGGCTTCGCGCGCTTTCTTCGCTTCTTCGATGACCGCGGCAATCGCGTGGGCGGATTCCGGCGCGGGCACGATCCCTTCGCTGCGCGCAAAGAGTGTTCCGGCCTCGAAGACTTTCGTCTGATGATAAGCCTCCGCCTCGATCAGCCCGAGCTTGAGCGCGTGGCTGACCATCGGCGCCATGCCGTGATAACGCAGCCCGCCCGCGTGGATCGGCGGCGGCATGAAATCATGCCCCAGCGTGTACATCATCAACAGCGGCGTGGTCATGGCCGTGTCACCAAAATCATAGCGCAGTTCGCCCTTGGTCATTGAAGGGCAGGCGGACGGCTCGACGGCGACGATGCGATACTTCTTTTTCTCCGTGATTTTTTTGTGGATGAACGGAAATGCGATGCCGGCGAAATTGCTGCCACCACCGCAACAGGCGAAAATCGCGTCCGGCTCCTCGCCGGCCATTTCCATCTGCCTGATGGATTCCTGGCCAATGACGGTCTGGTGCAGGCACACGTGATTCAGCACGCTGCCCAGTGAATATTTCGTGTTCGGATGCGTGACGGTGTCCTCGATGGCCTCGCTGATGGCGATGCCGAGGCTGCCCGGACACTTCGGGTCCTGCGCCCGCACCTTGCGACCGTATTCGGTCTGGTCGCTGGGACTGGGATGCACCGTGGCGCCCCAGGTATGCATGAGCATCCGGCGATAGGGCTTTTGCTCATAGCTGACCTTGACCATATAAACGTTGCACTCGAGGCCGAAGAGTTTGCACGCCAGCGCCAGCGACGAACCCCATTGGCCAGCGCCCGTTTCGGTGGCCAAGCGTTTGGTGCCGGCGACCTTGTTGTAATAAGCCTGCGCGACGGCGGTGTTGGGCTTGTGACTGCCAGCGGGACTGGCACCTTCGTATTTGTAATAAATGTGCGCCGGTGTCTGGAGCGCCTTCTCGAAGCGCACCGCCCGCAGCAGCGGTGTCGGCCGCCAGAGCGCGTAGATGTCGCGGATTTCCTCGGGAATCGGAACCCAGCGGTCGGGGCACATCTCCTGTTTGACGAGATTTTCCGGGAAAATGGCCAGCAACGCTTCCGGCGGCACCGGTTGCTTGGTGCCTGGATGCAGCGGCGGCGGCAGCGGTTCCGGAAAGTCCGCCAGCAGATTATACCATTGCCTGGGAATGTCAGCCTGGGTCAGCGCGAAGTGCGTTTGCGTACTCATAATAATGACTGAAGGGTCGGCAAACAGCTTACCCACCGCCGAACCCCTTGTCACGCAATTATTAGCAAATAGCTAAAAATGTAATAATAATAACAAGATAAGTTCATTTACAGCTTGGGTGATTGCGCCGAAGCCGGGGTGTTTCGTGGGCGGTAATCCAAATTTGGCGCCGTTCCAGAATCCCGTTGGGATTTTTCTTTGCGACCTTTGCGTTAATGCCCTGTTTTGGGATTTGCCAGTCCCGCCAATTTCAGGGATATTGTCCGTCGTTTTTTCGCGGGCATTTTATGAAACCCCAGGTCGAAATCTATGACACGACCCTGCGCGACGGTTCGCAGGGTGAAGGCATCAATTTCTCGGTCGCGGACAAGCTCCGCATCGCCGAGAAGCTCGACGCATTCGGGGTCCATTACATCGAAGGCGGCTGGCCCGGCAGCAATCCCAAGGACATCGAATTTTTTGCCGAGGCCAGACGGAAGAAATTCAAAAATGCACGGCTCGCGGCGTTCGGTTCCACGCGCAAAAAGGGCGTGCCCGTTGAGCAGGACGACCAGGTGCGCCTGCTCATCGAAGCCGGCGCGCCGGTCGTGACGATTTTTGGCAAGACCTCCATGCTGCACGTAAAGCAAGTTCTCCGCTGCACGCCGGAGGAAAACCTAGCGATGATCGGCGACACGGTGCGCTACCTTAAAGATCACGGCAAATTTGTCATCTACGACGCCGAGCATTGCTTTGACGGCTACAAACTCGACCCCGAATACGCAGTCGCCACCTGGCAGGCGGCGGAAAAGGCGGGCGCGGATTTCATCGTGCTCTGCGATACGAACGGCGGCTGTCTGCCGGATGAAATCGCCGCCATCACGAAGGTCGCCATCGGCAAATTGAATTGCAAAGTCGGCATCCATACCCATGACGACATCGGCCTCGGCGTGGCCAATGCGCTGGCCGCGCTCGAAGCCGGCGCGGTGCACGTGCAAGGCACCATCAACGGTTACGGCGAACGCACGGGCAATTGCAGCTTGACGAGCGTCATCCCCTGTGTCGCCTTGAAGCTGAAGAAAACCTGCGTGCCGGCGGCTTCGTTGCGCAAGTTGAAGGAACTTTCACAGTTTGTGGATGAGATGGCGAACATGCGCCACAATCCGCGGCTGCCGTGGGTCGGTTCGGCGGCATTCGCGCACAAGGGCGGCATGCACGTCAACGCCGTGCAAAAGCTCACCGCGAGTTACGAACACATTGACCCGGCGCTCGTCGGCAATTCACGCAACGTGCTCATCAGCGAGCTTGCGGGCCGCAGCAACATCGTGATGAAGGCGCAGGAACTCGGCTTTAAACTCACCAACGACACCCCGGAGTTGAAGTCCATCCTGGGCCGCATCAAGGAATTGGAACACGCAGGCTATGAATACGAGGCCGCCGAAGGCTCGCTCGCGTTGCTCATCGGCAAGGCGCTGAAGCACCGCGACCCGCTGTTTCACGTGGACGCCTACCACGTTTCCATGCGCCGCGACGGACGGGAATCCGTTTGTGAAGCGACGGTCAAGGTGCGCGTCGGCAACCAGCGCGCGCAAACGGTGGCCGAGGGCGACGGCCCGGTGAACGCGCTGGACGGCGCGTTGCGCTCGGCGCTGGTGAAATTTTATCCGCAACTGAAAAAGGTGACGCTGACGGATTACAAGGTGCGCATCCTCGACAGCGACACCGGCACGGCCGCGAAAACGCGCGTGCTCATCGAATCCACCGACGGCCAGCGCGAATGGGGTACGGTCGGCGTGAGCGAAAACATCATCGAAGCCAGCTTGCAGGCGCTGGTGGACAGCATGGAATTTGCGTTGTTGAAAAAGTGAAGGCAAAGGCTTGACGCGAATTACGCTAATTAACGCGAATTTTCGAACCAAAACCATGAGCGAACTGCTTTTCAAGGATGAAGTATTCAAGCTCATTGGTTTTTGCATGGAGATTCACCGCGAGTTGGGCAAAGGACATGACGAAGTGATTTACAAGGACGCGTTTGTCGTCGAGTTGCCACGCGCCCCAATTCCTTTCAGCCGTGAGTTGAAGTATGAAGTGAGTTACAAAGGCGTAATCTTGCCGCATCATTATCGTGCAGACTTCGTGGTCTGGAGCAAAATCCTTTTTGAAGCCAAGGCTGTCGAGATGTTGACCGAAGCGCACGTCAAACAGGTCTTGAATTATCTGGCCGCCTCGAAACTTGAACTTGGCTTGCTCGTCAATTTCGGCGCGGATTCACTGGAATGGAAACGTGTCGTGTTAAGTCGAAAGAGCAAACCAGAACAATTACCCAAAGATTTTTGTCTTTGAAAGAATTCGCGAAAATTAGCGTAATTCGCGTCAAAATTTGTCATGTCTGAAATTTCCAAGGCCTACGAACCGCAAGCCGTCGAGGACAAGTGGTATCAGTTCTGGCTCGACCAGAAGTGCTTCGTCGCCGATGCGCTCTCGAAGAAGCCCGCGTATTCCATCGTCATCCCGCCGCCCAACGTCACCGGCGTGCTCACCATGGGCCACGTCCTCAACAACACCATCCAGGACATCCTCGCCCGCAAGGCGCGCATGGATGGCAAGGAAGTCCTCTGGCTGCCCGGCACCGACCACGCCGGCATCGCCACGCAGACCGTCGTGGAGAAAGCCCTGAAAAAGTCCGGTGAAATCCGGCATCGCGACGATTTGGGCCGCGAGAAATTTCTGGAACGCGTCTGGCAATGGAAGGAAAAGCACGGCGGCATCATCATCCAGCAATTGAAAAAGCTCGGTGCGTCGTGCGACTGGACGCGCGAACGCTTCACGATGGACCCGGAGTATTCGCGCTGCGTGCAACGCGTGTTCGTGGACCTTTACAAAAAGAGACTTATTAATCGCGGCAAACGGATGGTGAACTGGTGTCCCGCATCGCTCACCGCGTTGTCCGACGAAGAAGTGGTGATGAAAGAGCAAAAAGGTTTCCTCTATTATTTCAAAGTCGAAGTGGCTGAAGCGCCGGGAACTTTTCTGACCATTGCGACCACACGGCCGGAAACCATTCCCGGCGACACTGCCGTGGCCGTGAATCCGAAGGATCCGCGCTATGCGAAATTCATCGGCAAACACGTCATCCGTCCATTGCCGGCAGAATATCCGAAAGAATTACAACTCATTCCGATCATCGGCGACGAGCACGTGGACTTCGAGTTCGGCACCGGCGTGCTCAAGGTGACGCCCGCGCATGACAAAGCGGACTTTGATATCGGCCAGCGCCACAAGCTGGCGCAAATTGAAGTCATCACTGCCAACGGCCATATGAATGAATTGGCTGGGAAGGATTTGAATGGTTTGGACCGTTTCAAGGCGCGCAAAGTGGCCGTGGAAAAGCTCACCGAACTCAGCGCGCTGGAAAAGGAAGAGCCTTACACCAACAACGTCGGATTCAGCGAACGCGCCGACGTGCCGATTGAGCCGCGCCTGAGCGAACAATGGTTTTTGAAATATCCGAGCGTGGAAAAGTCGCGCGCGTGCGTGGAGCAGGAGCTTGGGAGCGCCGGTCTCCGACCCGGCGTGTTAGGCGAAGTAACTGGAACGAGCCGGGTCGGAGACCGGCGCTCCGACAAGATGCAGTTCCATCCGCAGCGCTGGGCGAAAGTTTATGACCATTGGTTAGCCGGAATTCAAGATTGGTGTATCAGCCGTCAGCTTTGGTGGGGACATCGAATTCCGATTTGGATGAAGTTGGTTGAGAAGGATGAGCGAGGCGAATTAAAAGGCGCAGAAATTGTTTGCCGATCAAAGGGTCAGTGTCTTGTTCGTTGCGATGACGGAACTGAAACGGTTATTCGCTTACGTCATGGAAAAGGAGATAAAATCTACTTTGAAGCTGCAACCTATTCAGAAGTTGAAGCAAATCGGCTAAAAGAGTGGGGCTTCACCCAAGACCCCGACGTGCTCGACACGTGGTTCAGTTCCTGGCTCTGGCCGTTTGCGACGATGGGCTGGCCGGAGCAGACCGACACGTTGAAGAAATTTTATCCGACCACCGACCTCGTCACCGGACCGGACATCATCTTCTTCTGGGTCGCGCGCATGATCATGGCGGGCTACGAGTTCATTGATGAGATGCCGTTCAGAAACGTCTATTTCACCGGCATCATCCGCGACAAGCAGGGACGCAAGATGTCCAAGAGCCTCGGCAATTCGCCCGACCCGCTCGATCTCATCGGCAAATACGGCGCCGATGCACTCCGGTTCGGCACCATGCGCAGCGCGCCGCTCGGCCAGGACATCTTGTTCGACGAACAAAACGTCGAACTGGGCCGCAACTTCTGCAACAAGCTCTGGAACGCCTGCCGCTTCCGGCAGATGGTGGGAACGAAGGATGAAGGCAGAATGTTGAATGATGAAGCGGGGACGGCTGCCGGAACTTCATCGTTCAACCTTCATACTTCATCCTTTCCCGTGCAGGGTGAGATTGATCCAAAGCTTCTCACCAGTGACGACAAATGGATCCTGCTCAAGCTCGACGCGGCCATCCGCGAAATAAACACGGCGTTCGCCGAATACAAATTCAGCGACGCCACGGCGACGCTCTACCGCTTTTTCTGGAGCGAGTATTGCGACTGGTATGTGGAGGCGAGCAAAGCCACGCTTTCGCGTGACGTTGAAGCGTTGAAGCGTGAAAAAGTTGAAGCGGCTGACGCTTCAACGCTTCAACACTTCAACGCTTTAACGGCGCAAAAAGCCAACACCCTGGCGGTCATTGACTTCGTATTAAGCCACACGCTGCGATTGTTTCATCCCTTCCTGCCATTCATCACGGAAGAACTCTGGCATGGGATGGGTTATGCCGAAGACCTGCCGGACAATCAGGGTGGCCGGACCATCATGTTCGCTCCCTGGCCGAAGCCGCTCGACGACGATTTCAAGTTGCACTATGGCCTGACCGGACAGGACGAACAAAACATCGAAGCCCGCAATGAATTTGTCACGCAAGGCCGCAATCTGCGCCGCACGGCGAACATTGCCGCGAACAAGAAGGTCAAATTCATCCTCAAACCAACGCGCAAATTGCCGGCCCACGACCTCGAAGTGCTCAAGCTGTTGCTCAATGCCGAAACGGTCGAGATCCATGCGGATTTCAAGCCGGCTAAGAACACGATGACCGCGCGTGTCGAGTTGGGCGATTTATATCTGCCACTGGAAGGCTTGATTGACAAGGAAGCCGAGACGGCGCGGCTGAAAAAGGAGCTGGAGAATATCGAAGCCGATGCCGCCAAGGTCGAACAGAAGCTGGCCAATCCGAATTTCACGCAAAAGGTTCCGCCGCAGGTTTTGGCGGAACACCAACAGCGTCTGGCCGATTTGCATGGTAAACGCGACCACGTGAAATCCGCCCTCGCCGCGCTGGGTTGATTTCTTCAACCGCGAAATACACGAAACCGGCGTTGGAGTTCCGTGAAATCCTTCGTGTATTTTGTGTGTTTCGTGGTTAATTTCCCACTACCGGGAACGACGCTGACACATGACAGACAAAACAGACCATTTGCATCAGCCGGTTTTGGCGGTCGCCCGCAAGGACGCGGCCATCTTGCGCGAAAATTTCACCGTCCGGCAGGCGTTAGATGCCATCCGACAGCAGGGAATCGGCGAGAAGATTGTCTATTTCTATGTCGTGGACGCGGACGAACGGCTGGCGGGCGTCCTGCCCACGCGCCAGCTTTTGACGGCGCCGTTGGAACGGCGGCTGTCGGAATTGATGATTCGCCGTGTGGTGGCCATTCCTCACACCGCGACCGTGCTGGAAGCGTGCGAAGCGTTCGTCCTGCACAAATTTCTGGCGCTCCCGGTCGTGGACGAGGCGCGGAAGATTGTCGGCGTGGTGGACGTGGGCTTGCTGACGGAGGAAGCCTTCGACATTGCCGAGCGGGAGCAGACGGACGCGTTGTTTGAGTCCATCGGTTTTCGCATCTCGCAGGTGCATGAGGCGTCGCCGGTGCGGGCATTTCGTTTCCGGTTTCCGTGGCTGCTGGCGACCATGGGCAGCGGCTTGCTGTGCGCTCTGCTGGCCAGCGCTTACGAGGTCACGCTGGCCAAAAGCATCGCCCTGGCGTTTTTCCTCACGATGATTTTGGGGTTGGGCGAAAGTGTGAGCATCCAATCCATGACGGTCACCATTCAGGCGTTGCGAACGATGCGGCCAAGTCTGGGCTGGTATGTGCGGGCATTCCGGCGCGAGGCGGGCACGGCCATGTTGCTTGGCGCCGCCTGCGGCATTGCGGTCGGCCTCATCATCTGGCTGTGGCAGGGAACCGGGCTGATGGGTTTTGCCGTCGGCGCAAGCATCCTGCTGGCGCTGTGCGCGGCGTGTTTTTTCGGGTTGAGCGTCCCCGCGGTATTGCATGCGCTGCGGCTCGATCCAAAGGTTGCCGCCGGACCGGTGACCCTCGCGTTCACGGACATCTTTACGCTGCTGTTCTATTTCAGTCTGGCCGCGTTGCTCTTGTGATTCGGGGCAAATAATCTCGACCGGGAGCGCTTTTGCTGGCATCAAGTCCGTTTGTGAATTTACAAACTGCACAAAAAGCCGCCGTCCAAGCCGCGCGCGCCGCCGGCAAACTCATGCTGGCCAACTGGCACGCGCCCAAGCGCGTCAACTTCACCGATGCCCACGACATCAAGCTGGAACTCGATGTGCGTTGCCAGAAACTCATCGAGCGGAACTTGCGCGCCGCGTTTCCGGAAATTTCCCTGCTCGGCGAGGAGGGCTGCGCGGGCGACGCGAACGCCGAATATCGCTGGGTGGTGGACCCGATTGACGGCACGGTGAATTACTTTTTCGGAATGCCGCACGCTGCCGTGTCCATCGCGCTGCAAAAACGTGGCGAGTGCCGAGTGGCGAGTGACGGGAACAATACCCGAAATCGGGCGCAGTTCCTCGTCACGAGTCACATGTCACACGTCACCCTCCTGGGCGTGATTTACTGCCCGTTTACGGATGAACTCTGGACGGTGATTCGTGGCGGGCCGACGCGGTTGAACGGGCGCGTCGTCCGTGTCAGCCGCCGCAGAAACGTGAACGAGGCGGTCGTGGCCATGGGCTTTTCCAAGAGCAAACAAAATCTGGCGAAAAGCCTGCCGCACCTGAACCGGCTCGCGCGGCGTACCAAAAAAATCCGCATCATGGGCTCGGCGGCGCTCGAACTGGCCTACGTCGCCTCCGGCCGCCTTGACGCCTACATCGAACGCACCATCAATTTATGGGACATCGCGGCGGGCGCGCTGATGGTCGAATGTTCCGGCGGCGAATTTTACACCCAACCCGCGCCAGGCGGAAAATTTCGGATGATCGCCGACAACGGTTTGCTGCGGAAGAAACTCCAGATCGGCAGCCTGTTGAAATAGTTTTTGAACAACAAAGGAACAAAGCAACGAAGAAGACGGTGCAGACTTTGTTCCTTCGTTACTTTGTTGTTAAAAACGCCTTCAGTTTCTCCAACGCCTTGGCGCGGTGGCTCAATTTTTTTTTAACGTCCTCGCCCAGTTCGGCAAACGTCTGCTCGAAACCCACCAGCACAAAAAGAGGGTCGTAACCAAAACCATTCTCCCCACGCGGCTCAAAAAGAATCCGGCCTTCGCAAACGCCATCAAATGTTTGCGGACTTTGGACTTCCACCAGCGCAATCACGCAATGAAACCGTGCAGTGCGTTTTTCCGGCGGAACGTCCTTGAGCAGGCGCAACAATTTGGCGTTGTTGTCGGCGTCGGAAGAGTTCGCGGACAAGCTGTCCGCGCTCCCGTCCAGCGCGGCAAAGCGCGCCGAATGCACGCCGGGCGCGCCGTTTAATACGTCCACTTCCAGGCCGGAATCGTCGGCCAGAACAAAAATGGGTGACGGGTGACGAGTGGCGGGTGGCGCGCTGGAGAGCCAGCGTGCCAGTTCAACGGCCTTTTTTGTCGCGTTGCCCGCGAACGTGTTGGCGTCCTCGACGATGTTTGGCGCGCCGGGAAAATCGTTGAGCGTCAGAAATTGAAACCGGCTGCCGAGGATGGCGCGAATTTCACCCACCTTGTGGGCGTTGCGCGTGGCGATGAGCAGCGTAATCACGTCCACACAATAACAGGCCGGCAATTGGGTTTGCAGCCGTAATTTTGGTTTGCCAGAATTCGACGGCTTCCTTCCAGAATTCCGACGGTTGCTCCATGATTTCGCAGTGTCCACCATTGGGGAATTCCCAAAGCCTTTTGGGACCGTCATAACCATTGTAAAGACGAAGCCCGAATTTTTCCGGGACAACGGTATCTCGACCATCAACCGTTACTCCGACTTTGCCATGATAATGGCGGAGATATTTTTCCGAAGGAAAGCGATCCGCGAGTAACAACCGAACAGGCAGCAGCGGATAGTGGTTTTGCGCAACATCAGTCAAACGATTGAAAGGTGAAATCAAAACGACGCCAGCGATTTTGTCGGAATAAGTTCCCGTCAAATACGAGGCGACCCCGCTGCCGAGTGATTCGCCGACAAGATAAATCGGCCGGTTGGTGGAAAGCAGGCCAAACGCTTCATCGGCCGCGTTGAACAGACTGTCCTGGCTTGGCGAACCGGGACGGTCTTCATATCCGGGATATTCCAGGATGAGAACGTCAAACGCAGCAACGCCTTGAATGTCGTTCACGTAATGCTGACAGCCAACCGCCGTGCTGCCGTTGCCATACATGATCATCACTGTTCCTTCCGCCGGTTGTTTGGGTGAAGAACGTTTCAGCCCAATGAACCCACCCGCTGAATTTGTCCAACGTTCCAACCGCGCAGATTGCGCCATCTGATCCACTTGTTCCCGGGTGAAGACGGAAGGAAAATAAACCAACGAGCGTTGCAAAACAGCCATAGCCACACAAACGAGCAGATAAAGCGAACCGCAAACCAACAGCAGCAGCCAAACAACGCGGCTTAGGACTAAACGCTTGGGTCGTTGACTTGTTTGATTCATGCAATGCAATTACCACAAAATCATGTTCGGGGACGAATTGAAAAATTTGATGTGAACATTGAAAAAGTGAATGGCTTCCCTTTCACTTCCAAACGCAAGTCGGGCATCTTGCCTGACTCTGAATGTCTGGAGACAGGCGGGACGCCCGTCCTACGCTCAATACATCAAATCCCAATCAACGCCGCGCCGATGACGCCGGCGGAATCGCCAAGCTGATTTTTGACGATCGGTGTTTCGAGGCAATCGCTAAAAACATACTTTGCCACTTCCACGACGCCTTCCGTGTAGAGCGCATCGAAATTTGAGACGCCCCCGCCCAGTACGACCACATCCGGGTCCAGCACGTCAATGAGGTTGGCGAGCGAACGGCCAAAGTTGCGGAAGAAAATTTTCATGAACGCCACCGCCTTCGCATCGCCGGCGTGATAATCCTTCACGATTTCCTTGAACGATCGTTTTGCGCCGAACTGTCCGGCGTAGCGCGCCTCCAGTCCGCCGCCGCTGATGAACGTCTCCGCGCAACCGCGCTGGCCGCAATAGCACACCGGGCCATCCGGGGCGATGGACATGTGGCCCCATTCACCGGCGATGGCCTGCGGGCCGGTGATGACCTCGCCCCGGTAAACAATCCCTCCGCCACACCCCGTGCCCATGATGACGCCGAAAACCAGTTTCTTTCCCCGACCCGCGCCTTGCCGCGCCTCGGCCAGGGCGAAACAGTTCGCGTCGTTTTGGATTTCGATTTTCCGGCCGAGGATCCGTTCGAGGTCCGCCTTCAGCGCCTGGCCGTTCAAGCAAACCGTGTTGGAATTTTTCAGCAGGCCGGTGCGCGGCGAGACGGCTCCGGGCGTGCCGATGCCGAACGTGTGTGGCTGGTTTTGAATGTGGGCAGCCAGTTCATCGGACAGCCCTTTGACGCGGTTCAGGATGTGGGCATAGCCTTGCTCCTGCTGCGTCTCGACGCGCCGGCGGAAAAGTTCCTCGCCTTGGGCATCGAGGATGATGCCTTCAATCTTCGTGCCACCGAGGTCAATGCCGATGCGCAACATGCTTCAAATCTTCCGCAAGGGCGGCGCATCGTTCAAGCGCGTAACGACAGTCTCATTCGCGCGTTTTCTGACAAAACGCCTGCTGGCTGGCCAAGGCTGATGGCCTGCGGCCTGCGCGGTCAAACTTCCTTCAACGCGCGGTTGATCCGTTCGATGGCCTCGTCAATTTCCGGACGGCTCTTGAAGCCAATGACCACGGCGTCAATCTCCCGGCAGGCCATGGCAAAGCGGATGGATTTCTCGCGGTCGGCCGGGTCGGTGAACGTGCCGTTGCCGCAGATTTTCATGCCAATCACGCCGCGGCCTTTCGCGTGCGTGGTTTTGATTTCTTGCATCACCGGCGCGATGTCATGGCGGCGGCCGCCCCAGTAATCGCCTTCGCTGTCGGTGTAACTGCCCTGCGGGTTCACGCGCACGAGATGCACCTCGGTCCAATCCGCGGCGACGGCGGCGCGCAACGCGGGCAGGCTGTGGCAGGAGACACCCTTGGCCCGGATCCATTTCTTTTCCCTGGCCTCGTCGAAGGCGTCCATGACGCGTTTCCATTCGTCGGTCCACTCGCCGTGCGTCATGCAATGGATGAGCAGGCTGTCAATGTAATCGGTGTCGAACGTTTTGCGGTGGTGGTCAATGACGCCAAGCACGTCCTCCGGCCGGCCGTCCATCTTGGACTGGATGAAAAGCTTTTCCCTCGGCAACCCTTTGATGGCGTCGGCGATCAAACCAAAAGTCCGGTAAGACTCGGCGGTGTCAATATAGGTGATGCCGCGGTCGTAGGCGTAATGAATGAGGTCAACGAACGCGTCCTTGCCCTGCGCGGTCTGGATGTATCCGTTGTTGCTGCCGGTGCCGAACCCCAGCCGGCTCAGTTTGATGCCGGTCTTGCCCAACGTCACCTGGTCCGTGGCGGTGCGCGTGACGGTTGGGCTGGCGGCTGCGCCGGTCTTGCCCAGCGCCCAGGACGGGAGCAGCGCGGTGCCGGCCAGCGCGGTGGAGGTCTGGATGAATTGGCGGCGGGTCAGTCTGCGGCCCGGCGAACGTGAATTTTTCATGGGCGGCTCCTTTCGCAGTCAAGCGGGATGAAATCAACCGTTTTCCAAAACGCAACCGGTTTGGAATGACTCGATTTGTGCATGAACCAACCTTTACCACGAATCGGCGGAACTGCAACCGCGAATTGCAGTCGGTCGGGAGAAAATCACCCTCACGGTTTTTGGTAAACCAGCTCGCCGCGTTCCACGACAAACTTCACGGGGATTTTGGGGTTGTTGATGTCTTTTCCGCCTGACTCGTGCCACTTCGATTCCCATTTCGAGAAATATGGCTCCAATCCCGCTGGTTTCATTCGGTAAATCGCCTGCAATTCGATGCCCTCGTAAATAGCGAACACCCAATCCACCTGCCGATATTTGGCGAGGATAGTTGGATTCATGTGGTGGTGAGTCGAAAAGCTCTGCGTCAGCAGCACATTGACCGATTTCAACTCATATTCCCTGCCGGTTACATCGCGGGCATCGTTGCCTTCGCGGCTGCCAATCCCCTTGAGTCCGGTGATGAGCAGCAACTGAAGGAGTTTGCCGCCGTTGTCTTGGAAGATGTCGCCGATGCCGTGTTTCGTTGCGAGTGTCTGGTATTCACGGATGTAGGGAAACGATCGGTCAAGTTCCGCTTTATCGGGGTGTTGTTTCATTTCGCGCCCCCGAGAAGCAGCGAAGCGGGCGACACACCCAACGCGGTTGCCAACCGTTCAATATTGTCTATGGACACATTGCGTTCCGCCCGCTCAACCGAGCCGACGTAAGTGCGATGAAGGTTCGCCAACTCCGCCAAATCCTCCTGCGAAAGTTTCTTCGCCAGCCTTGCCTTGCGCAGGTTTTCGGCGAAAATGCGTCGAGCGGATGGCTTGATTTTCATCCGCGGCAGATTATCGAAGTTGACGACTTTACGGCTACAGACTTAAAGTAGCTTTTATGTTGCTGGAAAAACATGCGCCTGCCTACCTCACGAACTGGGGGACGGCTTATTGCGGCGACTCACTCGACCTGCTCGCCGCCCTGCCGGATGCCAGCGTCAATCTCGTTCTCACCAGTCCGCCGTTTGCTCTTCAGCGCGAAAAAGAATACGGTAACAAAGCTCAAACCGAATATGTCGCGTGGCTCGCTCAATTCGCCCGGCTCGCGCATCGCAAGCTCAAGGACGACGGCAGTTTCGTCCTCGACCTCGGCGGCGCTTACGAACCCGGCTCGCCCACGCGCAGCCTCTACAATTTCCGCGTCCCAATTCATTTCTGTGATGAACTCGGCTTCCACCTTGCCGAGGATTTCTACTGGTTCAATCCATCCAAGCTGCCCAGCCCCATCGAATGGGTGAATAAACGCAAGCTTCGTGTGAAGGACGCGGTCAACACCGTCTGGTGGTTCGGCAAAACCCGCTGGCCCAAGGCCAACGTGAGCAAGGTGCTCGCCGAATACAGCGACCGGATGAAGAAACTGCTCCAAGACCCGGAAGGTTTTTACACCCCCAAAAAACGCCCGTCCGGCCACGACATCGGCAAAGCCTTCGGCAAGGACAACGGCGGCGCGATTCCGCCGAACCTTCTGCAAATCCCGAACTCCGAATCCAACGGCAGTTATCTGCGCGGCTGCAAAACCGTCGGTGTAAAAGGCCATCCCGCCCGCTTCCCGGCGAAGCTGCCGGAATTTTTCATCCGCTTCCTCACCGAACCGGGTGACCTCGTGCTGGACATTTTTGCTGGCTCGAACACCACCGGCCACGTGGCCGAGTGCGAAGGCCGCAAATGGCTCGCCTTTGAAGAACGCATTGATTACCTCGCCGCGTCCTCATTCCGCTTCTTCGCCGACGCAGCCACCGACGCCGAACTCAAAGCCGCCCACGACGCGATTCTCCACAGCAAAACCGCCGACCTGCGCCGCGACGTTTATCACACCGCGCAATCGCCGGTGCGAAACGGCAGCGTCCACAAACCGGCAATGCCGTCCCAAGGCGTGTTGGTGCTGGCGGAAACAGCCAGTACTCTGTCTACAAACATGAGGCGCTCATCCAAGTCAGTTTCTTACAAGAAACGAGCCAGCGTTCGTGGGTGAGGCCGGTATTAGACTTTGGCCCGAAAAGCCTTCACGGTTTCGGTCAATTCGGGCAGGGCTCGCCTGCAGATTAAGTCACAGCGGAATCGTATTGCATACTCGTCGTTCACTGTGCTGGTTAATTCATCAAACTTCAGTAACTCGTAGTCGGCTTTCAGTCCAGTCCAGCAACCTTGTCGGAACACTGTGGTGTTGCATCAAGAACAACCATTCCGCTTCGCCAGTCGGAACGACATCGATTAATGGAACTGCGTTCTGCTTGAACTTTTTCAGAAGCACCACTTCATCGTCAGACGAATGTGGAGGGCGCATGATTGAAGGCTGCAATTTCCATTTTGCAACAGCTTGCCCCCTGAACCAAACCGCAGACTTATTCTTGTAAACTGCCCCGAGTTTTTCGAGGAGTACTCCGATGCTTCTGAACTTGTCTTGCTTGAAAGCCATAAGATTCGCCGCTCGGCAATGATGTTTTATACACGACTTCGCTTAGGCTGACAACGAAAGCTTTTCGCGGCAAGGCTTGGGCAATGAAAAAAAGTCGAACGGATTTCTCCGTTCGCCTTTCGTGTTTTTAGATTTGAGTTGGCTCAATACCGGTAATGTTCCGGCTTGTAGGGGCCGTCCATCGGCACACCGAGGTAATCGGCCTGTTTCTTCGTCAGCTTGGTCAGCTTCACGCCGATTTTTTCCAGGTGCAGGCGCGCGACTTCCTCGTCCAGCTTCTTGGACAAACGATAGACGCCGATCTTGGCGGTGTCCTTGTTCTTCCACAAATCCAGTTGCGCGAGGCATTGGTTGGTGAAGCTGTTGGACATCACGAAGCTCGGATGACCGGTGGCACAGCCGAGGTTCACCAGCCGGCCTTCGGCGAGCAGGTAGATGCTGTTGCCGCCGGCGAAGGTGTATTTGTCCACCTGCGGTTTGATGTTCAATTTTTTCACGCCGGCAGCCTGATTCAGACGGTCCACCTGGATCTCGTTGTCGAAGTGGCCGATGTTGCAGACGATGGCCTGATCTTTCATCTTCGCCATGTGTTCGAGCGTGATGATGTCGCAGTTGCCGGTGGTGGTGACGTAGATGTCCGCCTCGCCGAGTGTGTCTTCGACGGTCTTGACTTCAAAACCTTCCATGGCGGCCTGAAGCGCGTTGATGGGGTCAATTTCGGTCACGATGACGCGCGCGCCAAACCCGCGCAACGAGTGCGAGCAGCCTTTGCCGACGTCGCCGTAACCACAAACGCAGGCGACCTTGCCGGCGACCATCACGTCGGTCGCGCGTTTGATGCCGTCGGCGAGCGATTCGCGGCAGCCGTAGAGATTGTCGAACTTGGACTTGGTGACGGAGTCGTTGACGTTGATGGCGGGAACCAAAAGTTTTCCCTGCTCCAACATTTGATACAAGCGATGCACGCCGGTGGTGGTTTCCTCGGAAACGCCCTTCCAGTCCTTCACGACGGTGTGCCAGAAGCCGGGGCGTTCCTTCGCCACGCGCTTGAGCAGGGCCTTGATGACGGCGACCTCGTGGTTGTCACTGGGGGTGTTGACCCAGTTGTCGCCGTTTTCGAGTTCGTAACCCTTGTGGATGAGCAGGGTGGCGTCGCCGCCGTCGTCCACGATAAGTTGCGGCCCTTTGTTGCCCGGATGCGTGAGCGCCGCGAGCGTAAAGTCCCAATATTCCTCGAGCGTTTCGCCCTTGTGCGCGAAGACCGGCGTGCCGGCCTTCGCAATGGCGGCGGCGGCGTGGTCCTGGGTCGAGAAAATGTTGCAACTGGCCCAGCGCACGGACGCGCCGAGTGTAACCAGCGTCTCGATGAGAATCGCCGTTTCGATGGTCATGTGCAGCGAGCCGGTGATGCGCACGCCCTTGAGCGGCTTTTGTGGGCCGTATTTGGCGCGGATGGCCATCAGGCCGGGCATTTCGTGCTCGGAAACCTGGATCGTCTTGCGCCCCCACTCGGCGAGCGAGAGGTCGCGGACCTTGAAATCCGTTTTGGCGGCGCCGTTGCCGTTGGTCCTGGCAACTTTGGCGCGGGACGGTGAAAGTTTGATTGCGGGCATATCAAAAGTTGATGGTTGAGAGTTGAAAGTTGAGTGTTGAGTGTTGAGTGTCAGTTTAAATTTAACGCCCGTTTCAGGTCCTTGACCTTGTCGGCCTTCTCCCAGGTAATGTCCGGGTCGTTCTTGCCGAAGTGCCCGTAATTGGTGGTCTTGGCGTAAATCGGGCGGAGCAGGTTGAGTTGCCGGATGATGTGCGCGGGTTTGAAGCTGAACACTTCGCGGACGGCGCGCTCGATTTCCTCGTCGGCCACAACGCCGGTGCCAAACGTGTTCACGCAAACCGAGACGGGATCGGGATAACCGATGGCGTAGGCAAACTGAATTTCCGCGCTCGTCGCCAGGCCCGCGGCCACAATGTTCTTCGCCACGTAACGGCCCATGTAGGCCGCGCTGCGGTCCACCTTCGACGGGTCCTTGCCGCTGAACGCGCCGCCGCCGTGCCGCCCCATGCCGCCATAGCTGTCCACGATGATTTTCCGTCCGGTCAAACCGGTGTCGCCCTGCGGCCCGCCGACCACGAAGCGGCCTGTCGGGTTGATGAGGAACTGGGTTTTTTTGTCGAGCAATTCTTTCGGCAGCATTTTCTTGATGATTTCCTCGATGCAAAATTCCTTGATCGTCCTGTGCTTTGCGTCGGCGGCGTGCTGCGTGGAAATCACGACGTTGGTGATGCGCACGGGCTGGTCATTAACGTATTGCACTGACACTTGGCTTTTGGCATCGGGGCGGATCCACTTCACCCGGCCGGTCTTGCGGATGCGCGTGAGTTCGCGGCCGAGCTGGTGCGCGAACATGATGGGCGCGGGCATGAGCTCCGGCGTCTCGTTCGTTGCGTAACCGAACATCAACCCCTGATCGCCGGCGCCCTGTTCGGCGGTGTCCTTGCCCACGGCCGCGCGCGCGTCCACGCCCTGCGCGATGTCCGGCGACTGCGAGGTGATGGCGTTCATGATCAGCACCTTGTCGGCGTGGAAAACGTCATCATCGTGGGTGTAGCCGATGTCGCGGATGGCCTGGCGCGCGATGGCGCTGAAATCGAGTTTGGCCTTGGTCGTGATTTCGCCGCCGACCACCACGAGATTGCATTTGGCGTAGGTCTCGCAGGCGACGCGGCTGTATTTGTCCTGCGCCAGGCAGGCGTCCAGCACGTAATCCGAAATCGTGTCGCAAACCTTGTCCGGGTGGCCTTCGCCGACGGACTCCGACGAAAAAATAAAGTTTTTACTCATTCAATTTAGAGACGTTGTTTTGGCTACAATTACATATTGACGTATCAAGATAAGATGATATATCAGAAATGACAGGCGTCAAACGGTTTTTTGCAAATCTTTGGCGCACAAGAAACCCATGTCTTCAACGCTGAAATCATTGCGGGCCTTGTCCGACCCGACGCGGCTGCGCATCGTGGCGCTGCTGGAACAGGATGAGTTGTCCGTGAACGAGCTGCAGGAAATCACGCGGCTCGGCCAGTCGCGCATTTCCACCCATCTCGGCCTGCTGCAGGAGGCGGAGCTGGTGCAATCGCGGCGCGAGGGCAAACGGACGTTTTACAAGCTGGACCCGGAGGCGGACGGCGCGGCGCGCGAATTCATCCAACTGGCCATCCGCGGCGCGAAGGAGTTGCCGGAACACGACGGCGACCAGATCAATCTCAAGCGCATCCTCGGCCGCCGCCGCGAGCAGGCGCAGGTCTATTTCAACCAGATTGCCGGCCGGTTTGATCGCGTCTATGGCCCGGGCCGCTCGTGGCAGGCGTTCGGGCATTTGCTGCTGCGCATCCTGCCGCCGCTCGTCGTGGCCGATCTCGGCGCGGGCGAAGGCCTGTTGAGCGAACTGCTCGCGCGCCGCTGCAAACGCGTCATTGCCGTGGACAACTCGGAAAAAATCGTCGCTTTCGGCGCGGCCAAGGCGAAAAAGAACGGCCTCAAAAACCTGGAATTCCGCCTCGGCGATTTGCAGACCCCCCCCATCGAGGCCAACAGCGTTGACCTGGTGATTTTGAGCCAGGCACTGCATCACGCCGACGTTCCGGCGAAGGCGATTGCCGCCGCGGGCAAAATCCTTCGGTCGCACGGGCAAATCATGATCCTCGATTTGCTCAAGCACAATTTCGGGAAGGCGCGCGAGCTTTACGGCGACCGCTGGCCCGGTTTTGCCGAAAGTGATTTGCAGCGCTGGCTGGAAGAGGCTGGTTTCAAAAAAATTGAGATCAGCGTGGTCGCCCGCGAAGAACAGCCGCCGCATTTTCAGACCATTCTGGCGGGCGGAGAAAAGGCCTGAATCGTCGGAGCCGAGGTAACGAGGCACTATAATTTCGAAGTCAGAGCCTCCTCACGTCGGCTCCTACAATTCTCACGCCACAACCAGGTTCACCAACTTTTTCGGCACGACGATGACTTTCTTGATCGTTTTGCCGGCGATGAATTGCTGCACTTTTTCGGATGCCCTGGCGGCGGCTTCGAGCGCGGCGTTGCCGGCGTTGGCCGGAACCCGGATGACGTCGCGCAGCTTGCCGTTGACCTGCACCGGGATTTCCAGCGTGTCCTCGACCAGCAGAGCAGCATCAAACCTTGGCCAGACTGCGTAAGCCAGGGCAATTCGATTTTGGTTGTTCGATTTTGGTTGTTCGATGTTCAGCTTTTCCCACAATTCTTCCGCCAGATGCGGCGCGAAGGGCTGGAGCAAAATCAGGAAATCGCGCAGCACAACCACCGGCTTTGTCTCCCAAGTCATCGCCTCGTTTACGAAAACCATCAGCGCCGAAATCGCCGTGTTGAAGCGAAGGCTGTCGAGGTCTTCGGTGACCTTTTTGATGCAGGCGTGTAGAGCTTTAAGTTGCGCCGGGGCTGCCGTCACATCTTTGATGGCAGAATTCAATTTGATTAAATCCAGCAGCGCTGGGTTGCTTTGTTCCTTGGTTGTTGTCTCTGCCTGTTCAAATTCTGTTTCGGATTTTTCGTCCACGAACAGCCGCCACACGCGACCGAGGAAACGATACACGCCTTCGACACCCTTGGTGCTCCACGGTTTCACCATTTCGAGCGGTCCCATGAACATTTCATACAGACGCAACGCATCCGTGCCAAAATCTCTCAAGACATCATCGGGGTTTACCACGTTGCCGCGCGACTTCGACATCTTCTGGCCATCTTCGCCGAGAATCAGCCCCTGATTGACGAGCTTGAAAAATGGTTCGGGCGTCGAGACATAGCCAAGGTCGAATAAAACCTTGTGCCAGAACCGGGCGTAGAGCAGGTGCAGGACGGCGTGTTCGGTGCCGCCGACATATAAATCAACACCTTGGGAGGGACAGCGTGTCGCTGTCCCTGATTGAACGGAAGTATGGGACGGCGACACGCCGTCCCTCCCAATTCCCATCCAATACTGCTCCGCTTCCTTCCCGACGAACGCGTCCGGGTTTTTCGCATCGAGAAAGCGCAGATAATACCAGCAGGAACCGGCCCATTGCGGCATGGTGTTCGTCTCGCGCGTCGAGCCGTCGGGCAGGTTCACCCAATCCTTGGCGCGGGCGAGCGGTGGCTCGCCGGTGGCGGTCGGTTTATAGTCTGTCAATTCCGGCGGAAGAACTGGCAGGGCGGTTTCCGGCAGGGCTTCGTGATATGGTGGCTGACCGCCCGGTCCGTCCTTCTTCCAGACAATCGGGAACGGCTCGCCCCAGTAACGCTGCCGGCTGAACAGCCAGTCGCGCAACTTGTAATTGATGGTTTTCTTGCCGAGATTTTTTTCTTCGAGCCAAGCGGTGATTTTCTTTTTGGCTTCAAGAACAGATAGCCCATCAAACTCTTTAGAATTTTTCAGCACGCTAGCGGTGCTTGTAAAAGGTTTTTCTGTGTCCCAAATTTCTAAAAGTTTGCCAGATGGATCAAACAGATGACCTTTGATTGAACCTTTCACTCCCATTTCTTTACCCAGCTTTGTAACTGGACCGAAAAATTTCCACCGTGAATCAGGCTCAATTACTTCAACAATTGGCAAGTCAAACTTCTTCGCAAATTCATAATCGCGTTCGTCATGTGCTGGCACAGCCATGATTGCACCAGTGCCGTAACTCGCCAGAACGTAGTCGGCAATCCAAATTGGCATTTTTTTGCCGTTGACTGGATTGATTGCATAAGCGCCGGTAAAAACGCCGGTCTTTTCTTTTGCCAATTCCGTTCGTTCCAAATCAGATTTTTTTGCGACTTCGGATTTATATTTTGAAACTGCTTCGCATTGTTCCGGTGTCGTTATTTGGTCAACGAGTTTATGTTCCGGTGCGAGCACCGTGTAAGTCGCACCGAACAAAGTGTCCGGACGGGTTGTAAATACCCAGATTGGATCTGTCTTTCGTTCACTTGCTGACCGAATGAAATCGCCAATCTCCTCAAAATTGATCACTTCAGGATCAGACTCCGTCGCATTTTTGGGGACTTCCGCGGCAAGCTTGGTATGACCTTCCAAGTTAAAACAGACGTAAGCTCCTTCACTTTTTCCAATCCAGTTGCGCTGCATTTCCTTGAGCGAATCACCCCAGTCAATTGTGTCCAAATCGTCAAGCAAACGTCCCGCAAACTTGGTGATGCGAAGCATCCATTGACGCATATACATTCGCACCACCGGGAAATCACCGACTTCACTTTTGCCGTCCACAACTTCTTCATTCGCCAAAACCGTTCCAAGTTGCTCGCACCACCACACTGGTGCGTCATCCACGTAAGCTAGACGTCTTGTAACCCGGAAATCATTTTTCAAAGTCTCGTTTGTGCACCATTTTGGATATTTCAGCGTTTCAATTGGTTCGGCCTTGTTCTTTTCGGGATTAAACCACGAGTTGTAAAGCTTCAGAAAAATCCACTGGGTCCACTTGAAGTAATCCGGGTCGGTGGTGGCGAGTTCGCGCGACCAGTCGTAGCTGAAGCCAAGCGACTGAATCTGCCGCTTGAACGTGGCGATGTTCGCCTCGGTCGTCTGGCGCGGGTGCTGGCCGGTCTTGACGGCGTATTGCTCGGCGGGCAGGCCGAAGGCGTCCCAGCCCATCGGATGCAGGACGTTGAACCCGAGCGCGCGCTTGTAGCGGGCGAGGATGTCCGTGGCGGTGTAGCCTTCCGGGTGGCCGACGTGCAGGCCCGCGCCGCTCGGATATGGAAACATGTCGAGGATGTAAAATTTTGGCGGCAATTGCGTGGCGGCAACCTTGCCATTCAAACCATGCCGCCTGCCAAATGGATGCCCCTCCGGCACGGAGTCGCCGGGATTAAACGCGCGAAAGGTCTGCTGTTCACTCCAAAATTGCTGCCATTTCGGCTCGATCAAATGAAACGGATATTGCCTGCGGCTGCTCGACATAGAGGCGGGAATTTATAGTCCAAAGCCCAAAGTCTAAAGTCCAAAGTCACGACTTCGCGCAATTGACCGACTTGGGACATTGGACTTGAGACTTTGGACTTTCCAAACCAGCCGCAATCCTTCGAGCGTCAGGTCGGGTTCGACGGCGGAAATCTCCGGCAAACGCGCGGCAATCAGACCGGCGTAACCGCCCGTTGCCACCACCGGCAAATGTTTCACCTTCAATTCGCGCTTCAATTCGGCGATCAATTCCCGGACCAGCCCGCGATACCCATGCACTGCGCCGATGAGCATCGCCTGCTCCGTGCTCCGGCCAACCGCGGTTTTGACTTCGCGGATTTTGATGCGCGGCAGCAATGCCGTTTTCTCGTGCAGATAGTCTGTCATCGCCGCCAGCCCCGGCGCAATGATGCCGCCCGCGTAATTGCCCGCCCGATTGATGACATCAAATGTCACCGCCGTCCCGAAATCCACCACCACCACCGGCGCGCCAAAGCACTGGCGCGCGGCCACCGCGTTCGCCAGGCGGTCCTGACCAATTGTGGCCGGCTTCGGATAATCAATGCCCACGCTGCAAAGCGTTTTGCGCGTCAGCTCGAAGGTGTCTAAATTCCAGAGGCGGCGGACGATGTTGCGGACGTGGGGCGTCGCGCGCGGCACCACGCTGCAAAGCGCCGCGCCGTCCAAAGTCGCGCGGCCTGCAAATTTTTTCACCCGCTTTCCCGCCGCGCCCCCGAACCAAAGCGACGTGGGAATGTTCGTGTGCCTGAGCACGCGCCGGTCGTTGGCCAGACCGAGGTGCGTGTTCGTGTTGCCGATGTCGAAAAGCAAAAGCATAAATCCGCGAATGACGTTAATTGACGCGAAAACAGCCCTGGTTTCAAGAAATTCGTGTCAATTCGCGAAATTAGCGGATTCATTTATTTTTCCAAGGTCACATCCCCGCCCGTGATGCGCTCAAGATGGCCATGTTCGGTGCGCAACAGCAGCGCGCCGTCGTCATCCAGTGATTCGGCCCGGCCGCTCACCCGCCGCCCGCCGATTTGAATCGTCACCGCGCGGCCAATCGTCGTGCAATGCGCCTCCCACTCGTCGGCCACATCGGCAAAAAAGTCGCCGCAGACACGCGCGTAGTCGTGATCGAGTTCGCGCAAAATGGCCGTTGCCAGCTCCGGTCGGGAAATGGCCCTGCCGGCTTCCATTCTCAGCGACGTCGCCGTCTTGCGCAGTTCCGCCGGAAATTCACCCGCGCCCAGGTTCACGTCCACACCGATGCCGAGGATGACGTGCCGGACCTTGTCCAGTTCCGCGCTCAATTCCGTCAGGATGCCCGCGACCTTCCGGCCGCGAATCAAAATGTCGTTCGGCCATTTGATTTCCGGGTCCAGGCCGGTCTCGGATTGAATCGCGCGCCGCAGCGCCGCAGCGGAAGCGACGGTGAGCCGCGTGGTTTCCTGCGGACGCAAATCCGGTCGCAGCAAAACGGAAAACCAAAGCCCTTTGCGCGCCGGCGACATCCACGCGCGACCGAGCCGGCCCCGGCCCTTCGTTTGTGATTCCGCAAAAACCACGGCGCCTTCCTTCACGCCGTCGCGCGCCAGCTTTTCAATCACGTCATTGGTTGAAGTCGTCTGCTCGAACACGCGGATGTCGCGCCCGACGATTTTCGTTTTGCCGAGGCGCGCGAGCAAATCATCCGCATGCAGCGCGTCGGGCGCGCTCACGAGCCGGTAGCCGAAGTGCGGGCTGGCCTCGATGTCGTAGCCGAGCTGGCGCAATTCCTCGATGTGCCCCCAAATCGCCGCGCGGGTGACGCCCAGTTGCCCGGCGATTTCCGCGCCCGACACGCCGTCGGAATTCGCGCGCAACGCGGTCAGAATTTTTGCGTCCGTCGTCATGTCATTTCGTCCTCGTCCTCCTCCTCGTTCTCGTAATCGAATGACCGAGGACGAGGACGAGCACGAGAAGGATTAAAATCAATCTTCAAAATCCACCCCAATGTCCACCGCGCGCGCGGAATGTGTGAGCGCGCCGACGGAAATGAAATCCACGCCGGTCCCGGCCATCGCTCGGACGTTTGCCAGGTTCACGCCGCCGCTGGCCTCGGTCTTCGCGCGGCCCTTCACTTTCTGCACCGCAAGCCGCAGTTGAACCGGGTTCATGTTATCGAGCAAAATGATGTCCGCGCCCGCCTCGGCGGCCTGCTCGACCTGCTCCAGCGTGTCGGCTTCGACCTCGATCTTCAGTTTCGGAAACTTTTCGCGCGCGCGCCGGACGGCGGCGGCAATGGCATTCGGTTTCTCGCCGCGCAGCGCCGCGAGGTGGTTGTCCTTGATGAGCACCATGTCGAACAGGCCGAGGCGATGGTTGCGCCCGCCGCCGCAAGTCACGGCGGATTTCTCAAAACGCCGCCAGCCGGGCGTGGTTTTGCGCGTGTCCAGAATCTGCGCGGACGTTCCTTTGACGGCCTCGACAAATTGTGCGGTGAGCGTGGCGATACCGGAAAGCCGCTGGACAAAATTCAACGCGACGCGCTCGGCGCTCAAAATGGCGCGGGCCGGGCCGGAAATTTTCAGCAAGGTTTCGCCTTCGCCGATATGCTGGCCGTCCTTTGCCAGCCGCTTGATTTTGATTTCCCCTTCGGAGGGACGAGTTACACGAGTCCCTGATCCATTTTGAGATTTTTGGGGCTCGCAGCGCTCGCCCCTCCGATTGATGAATTGAAAGACTTCGCGGAAAGCGGCTTCGGCGAAGGCGAGTCCGGCGACGACCAGCGGTTCGCGGGCGCGCAGGAGCGCTTTGGCCGTCGCGGTTTCGGACACAGTGGCCAGAGTCGTGGCGTCGCCGCTGCCGATGTCTTCGACAAGGGCGAGCTTGACGGCCTGACGGATTTCTGCGGCGGACAAGTCCACGCCGTTAAAATGAAGGCGAATGGAAGGCGGGAAAAGGAAAAATGAACTTTTAGGCTGGAGATGAAGTGGCGGGCAGGACGCGAATGCTATTTTTCCTGAACTCTGGGCACCCAGCAAAGATTACTTCGATCATATGTTTTTATGTTTCCAATTTTCCCTTCGTCTATCACAAGTTTATCCCACTGACCATCACCGTTGGGGTCAAAGTAGAGGTAGTTTGTTTGCATCGAATCATTGTTTTGTGTGCCAAAAGAACGCTTCAAAATTTTTCCGTTATAATCGTAGGTTGTTGCAAACTGACCGCGAAAATTTTTCTCGCAGAAAATAATTTCAACCGTGTTTGACTTATTGTCTGCAATAACAAAAGGCTCGTTCCCGTGAAAAATCACATAATCAGGATGTTTATTTGTCGAAGTAACATCAGCATAAATGTAAAGGTGGAGCGGTTTATATTTCGCGACCAATTTGATCGGCCCATTGAATCCGATGGTGGATCGGGGCCCTTCGACATCCGCTGGCGAACGTGTGGTGCACCCGGTTGAAACCATTCCTGCGACTACAGCAATCAAAATCACATCAGCTAATCCTAATTTTAATTTCATAATTTGAATCTCCCGATGACTTGCTCGCAGATGGCAACACCGAATTCCAGTTTATTTTCGTCTGAGTGCTGTTTCCAATGCCTTCAGGCACCGCTCGTTTTCCTGCGGCATGCCGATGGAGATGCGGATCCATTCCGGCAATTGATAGCCGCCCATCGGACGCACAATCACGCCCTGCTTTTGCATCGCCTCGAAAATTTTCTGCCCCGCGCCGACGCGGACGAGAGTGAAATTGGCCGCCGAGGGAATGAATTCGAGCTTCAAGTCGCGGAACGCCCGCTCGAAAAATTCCAGCCCGGCGAAATTGTTGCGGCGCGTCTTGCGGACGTGTTCAACGTCGTCCAGCGCCGCGAGCGCGGCGGTTTGTGCCAGCAGATTGAGGTTGAACGGCTGCCGGATTTTTTCCAGCGCGGCCACGAAGTCCGGGTTCCCGATGCCGTAACCGATGCGCAGGCCGGCCAGGCCGTAAATTTTTGAGAACGTCCGCATCAAAATCAGGTTGGGCCGGACGTTTTGGTGGACGAGCGGCGACAAATCCACCGGGTCTTCCAGAAAATCAATGTATGCCTCGTCCATCACCAGCAGCACGTCGTCGGGCACGTCGTTGATGAACCGGATGACCTCCTCGCGCGGCGCGCGCGTGCCGGTGGGATTGTTCGGGTTCGCCACGAACACAATGCGCGTGCGCGGCGTGATGGCTTTGAGCATCGCGGGCAAATCGTGGCCGTAGTTCTTGGCCGGAACGGTGATGAGGTTCGCGCCGAACAATTTCGTGACGATGGGATAAACCGCGAAACAGTATTGCGACACCACCACTTCTAGTGGGACGGGCTTCCAGCCTGTCTCATCGGTTCGAACAGGCAAGATGCCTGTGCCACCGAGCAGCGCGTGCCCGGCAAACTCGATGATTTCGTTCGAGCCGTTGCCGAGAATCAGATTCGCCGGTTCGACGCCGAGTTTGGCCGCGAGTTTTTGTTTGAGATAAAACGCGTTGCCGTCGGGATAGAGATTCACGCCGGCGAGCGCCTGTTGCATGGCGGCCAGCGCGAGCGGCGACGGCCCGAACGGATTTTCGTTCGACGCGAGCTTGATGATGCCGGCGGCGGGCAGGCCGAGTTCGCGCGCGACCTCCTCAATCGGACGGCCGGGTTGATAAACCGGCAAATCGTTCAGTGCGGGATTGATTTTCAAATGATTATGGCTCCTCGCCGGGCAGGCGCAGATCGGCGCTGGGATAAAGCTTGTGATAATCGGTCGCCTGCACGCCGATGATGGCGGCAACGCCGAGAATGTCATGCGCGTTCGAGCCGCGCGTCACGTCGGCGGCGGGGCGGTTCAGGCCAATCAGGATGTGGCCGTAGGCGTTGGCGTGGCCGACGAGCCGGACGAGTTTGCTGGCAATGTTGCCGGAATTGAGTTCGGGAAAAATCAGCACGTTCGCGCGCCCGGCGATTTTGCTGTCGAGCGATTTGCGTTCGGCGATTTCCGGCACCAGCGCGGCGTCCACCTGCAATTCACCGTCGAAATCGGCTTCCAGCAGCGATTGCCCGGCCTTGACCTTGGCCATGGCCGTGGCCGCCTCCACCTTGCCGACGGACGGATGGGACGCGCTGCCCTTGGTGGAAAACGACAGCAACGCCACGCGCGGGCGCACATTGAGCAGATGGCGCGCGAGCTGCGCGGTGGCAATGGCGATGTCGGCCAGTTCCTCCACGCTCGGATCGGGCACCACGCCGCAATCGGCCATGAACAGCACGCCGTTTTCGCCAAGGCGCGTGTCCTCGACCTCCATGACCATGCAACTCGATACCGTGGCCATGCCGGGCGCGGCCTTGACGATTTGCAGCAACGGCCGCAGGACGCTGGCGGTGGTGTGCGCCGCGCCGGAAACCATGCCGTCCGCCTGGTGCATGGCGATCATCATCGCGCCGAAAAAATTCGGCTGGAGCAGCGCCTCGCGCGCCTCGGCGGCGCGAATCCCCTTGTCGCGGTAAAGCGCATGGAAACGCCGGGCGAAATTTTCCATCTCCTCGCTCGTGCCGGGATCAATGACGCGAATGCCATCGAGCGGGATGTTCAGTCCCTCGGCGGTTTTCTTCACGTTCGCCTGATTACCGAGCACGATGGGCGCACCGAGGCGCAAGGCATGAAACTGCCGGGCTGCCTGCAGGATGCGCGGTTGCTCGCCTTCGGGAAAAACCACCCGTTTCGGATGCCGCTGCAATTTTTCGATGACGCCGCCAATAAAACGCATGACGACAGGTTAGCGACCTGCGGCGGTACCGCCAAATCAATTTGCCGTGGAGAACGAGAAGGACGACGAGGACGAAGAAAGCGGCATCGCTCCCCCGAATTGACTTGGAGTGTTCCGGCGGCTAGTCTCCGGCCATTGATGCTGGAGACGATTGAGAAGCTGCTGCTTTTGCAGGACCGCGACCAGAAAATCCGCCGCGTGCAGGGAGAACTCGCCCACATCGGTCCCGAACGCGAAGGCCTGCGCGCCAAAGCCGCCGCCACCCAGTCCCAGCTCGAAACCCTCAAGACGCGCGCCAAACAGATCGAGTCCGACCGCAAACGGCTCGAACTCGACGTCGAATCGAAGAAGCAGCAGATCGAGAAATACGCCAACCAGCAGTTGCAGACGCGCAAGAACGAGGAATACCGCGCGCTGGCCCACGAGATTGACGCGTGCAAGGACGACATCACAAAAATTGAGGACCAGGAAATCGGGTTGATGGAGCAGGCCGAACAGGTGCAAAAGGAAAACGCCCGCCTATCCCGCGAGGCCAGCGAAACAAAAAAGCTGGTGGATGACCAAGTCACACAATTCGACCAACGCGAGGGGAATTTGAAGAAGGAGCTGGCCGATTTGCTGCAAGGCCGGGCGGAACTGGCGGCGGGGGTGGAGGAATCCGCGCGCGTGCGCTATGACCGGCTGATCCGAAGCAAGGGCGAGAACGTCGTCGTGGGAGTGAACCACGGCGTGTGCGGCGGCTGCCACATGAAATTGCCCCCGCAAATCCTTGTCTTTTGCATGGCCGACCAGGAAATCATCACCTGCACGAATTGCGGGCGGATTCTTTATTACACGCGTGACATGGCGCTGGCGGTGCCGGAGTAACTGGCCTGTTAAAAAGCAGGACACGACGTATGGAGTCTCTGACTTGCTTTTCAGAATCCGGAAAATTTGAGACTCGTCACCTCGTCTCCTGCGGCGCAATAAGTTCTTAAACGGGCCACTAGCAGGCTGCTGCAAAACGGGGTGATTTTTGCCTGAACTGTTTTTTGGTCATGTTTAAATCTGTTACTGGTCACTGCGAAGCGCGGTTTTTTACTCGGCGGTTGCCCCGCTTGGCTGCTTTGACCGGAGCTTTCATCCGATCTGAGCCGCCCACTGACCCACCACGCTCTTCAGCCGGTCTGCAAACCCAATCCCAGATTGGTTATCCGCAGCAAATTATAGGTCCCAGCCACGAAATAGGCCCACGCCTGCGTCCGCTCCACTCCGCGGTAGCGGGTGCGCCTCAATCCTCCCACCGTTTTTATCCAGCCAAAGATTTCTTCGACCCGTTTGCGCCGGCGTTGGCTGATCCGGTAACCGGCACCACCGGTCGTCCGTCCATCCAGCCCCGAAACATCCCTTCCCTCTTTGCACGCCGCGTGCGGCGAGACTTCCCGCTGGCGACAGCCGGCCACAAATTTCTTTTGGTGATACGCTTTGTCCGCGCCGAGAGTAGTAATTCTGGCGGCGTGCAGTTCCCGATGTTCATCCACCTGTGCCAACGCCACAGTCGGCTCGTCTTGGGCAATGGGATTATGCACCGTGATGGCCGCACACAGTCCGTGTCGGTTCTCCATCAACACCTGCGTCCCAAAACACAGCTTGCTGGCCTGGCCATTGGCTTTCCGATACAGCACGCTTTCCGGATCGGTCGTGCTGCGGTGCGTCGCATTGCGCCGCGGCTCCCCGTGAAAATTGATCGTCGGATTGCCGGGGTCATCGTCTTTGGCCGTGGCCACTTTGGCTTGGTCCTGCCCATCCTTGCGCACAAAACTCTTCAAGCTGGCCCACGCTTCGATCAGCGTGCCGTCGGCCGTAAAGTGTTGGTCGCTGGTCCAGCCTTCGGCCCGCGACAGATCATAGACCTCCGCAAAAAACAGCTTCGCGGCATCCGCCGAGAGCACCCGGTCATAATTATGGGTGAACACCGTCGGGTCGAAACTCCCCTCATCCAGTTCCCGGTCCAGAAACCAAAGCCACAGGAGATTGTAGGCCAGTTGCTCGCAGAACAGCCGCTCACTGCGCACCGAATAGAGCGCCATCAATATCCGACTCTTGAACAGTTGCTCCGGCGGAATCGAAGGCCGTCCTTCGCCGGCATACAACTCGTCAAACAACGGCGAAAGCTTCCCCAACACTTGGTCCACGCGCGTCTTGATCCCGCGCAGCGGATGGTCGGCGGGCACCCGCTGGTTCAGATTGATCGTCGTCAGAAATTCCGGTTGGGCTTGAGGTTTTCCACGCATCCTTCTCTGACCTTTCTCCCTCGACAGTATTCAAACTTTCTGCCAGTTTTTCAGCAGCCTGCTAGGCGCCGTTGTCGCCAATGGCTTCCACCGGGCAGCCTTCCTTGGCCTCTTTGCAGCGCGCCTCTTCGTCGGGCGAGGCCGCCTGCTTATAGACGAACGAATAGCCGCCGTCGTCGTTGCGTTTGAAATTGTCCGGCGCCGTCTCGCGGCACAGGTCGCAGTCAATGCACTGGTTGTCCACGTAATATTTTCCGGGGACGTTTTCGGGATATTTGTTTGCAGCGTCAGCCATAAATTGTGCCCGCAATATGGATGTCGTTGGCGGGAATGGCAAGCGCGATTTGAGTCCACAGTCAACAGTCCGCAGTCCACGGTCACGGACGCGCTGGTTGGACGACTTCGGACTGTGGACTTTGGACTGTGGACTTTGGTATGTTTGGCTCATGCAACCGGGAACCATCCGGAGGACCAAAATCATCGCCACGCTGGGGCCAGCCACCGATTCGGCGGAGATGATGGCGCGGCTCATGGAGGCGGGCGTGAACCTGTTCCGCCTCAACATGTCGCACGCGCCGCACGACTGGGTGCGCCGGGTTTACCAGGACATCCGCGCCGCCGCGGCGGCGCGCCGGCAATTCATTGGCATCATGCTGGACACGCAAGGCCCGGCCATCCGCACCGGCGACATCAGCTCGCCGCTCGATTTGCAGCCCGGCCAGAAATTCACCCTCACCGTCCGCGGCGAACGCGATCTGGAGGAACATTCCGTGGACGTGAATTACGCGAACTTCGTCAACGACATCAGTATTGGCGACGTGGTGCTGATTGACAACGGCGCGATCCAGATGAAGGTGCTCGCCAAGGACGGCAACCGGGTCGAGTGCGAAGTGCTCACCGAGGGCACGCTCGGCAGCCGCCGCCACATCAACCTGCCCGGCGTCAGGGTCAGCCTGCCCGCCCTCACGGCCAAGGACATCAAGGACGTGAAGCTCGGCCTCGAACTCGGCGTGGATTTCATCGCGCTGTCGTTCGTCCGCGAAGCCCGCGACCTGCTGCAACTGCGGGAGCTTTTTGAAAAAAACAGACCGGCGCCGTTCGTCATCGCCAAAATCGAGGACCGGCAGGCGGTCCAAAACCTGGAATCCATCGTCCGCGAAACCGACGGCATCATGGTTGCGCGCGGCGATTTGGGCATTGAAATTCCGTATGAGGAACTGCCCATCGTCCAGCGCCGCATCGTCAAGACGTGTTTGCGCCAGGGCAAGCCCGTCATCGTCGCCACGCACATGCTGGAAAGCATGATTGAATCGCCCATGCCCACGCGCGCCGAGGTCACCGACGTGGCCAACGCCGTTTACGAAGAGGCTGACGCCATCATGCTCAGCGGCGAAACGACCGTCGGCAAATATCCGCTCAAGTGCATCGAGGTCTTTGACCGCATCGCCACGCGCATCGAACGCAGCGGCAGCGCGCAATTCCACGAAACGGCGGAATTGAGCACCCCTCGGCAGAAACTCGTCAAAAGCGCCGTCGTCATGGCCAACGAATTGAAGGCCGCGGCGATTCTGGTGATTACACGCAGCGGCAACATGGCGCGCTACACTGCCTGGATGCGCCCGCATTATTCGCCCATTTATGCGCTTTGCCCCAACGCCAACGCGGCCGGCGGCCTGACGTTGAGTTGGGGCGTCACGCCGTTCGTCGTGCCGTTCGACCTCATCAATCCGGAGAACACCATCGAGACCGCCTTGAAAATCCTGGTCGAACAGGGCCGGCTGCGCAAAGGCACCACCGTCGTCATCATCGGTTCCATCCTGGTTGGCGAACAAATCGTGGACGCGGTGCAGATGCGGGTGGTGTGAACCGCACCGTAGTCGCTTGTCGCGGCGCAGCGAAGTGAAGGCCTGGAAAAGCGCCACATTCTTCAAAAGGACCCCGCCCGTTCGCCCATCGTTTGCCCCACTTGACAAAAGGCCCGGAGCGGGTCGAGGTTACAACATGAAATTACAAGGAACATTATTATTGGTTGTGCTGCTCGCCGCGGGCCAGGCCGGCGCGCAATCGCAGACCAATGCAACGTCTGCGTCCGGGTCTGCGACCATTACGGTCGAGAAATCGAAATTGCACTGGCTCACCCCGGTCACGATGACAAATTCCACTGAGAGCCTGAAACCGGTCGAAGGATTAGACCCACGGGCGTGGACGACCGTCGTGGGCTGGCATCCGGGCGAATCCGCCTTTGCGACCGGCGAAACGCACGAAGGTGGATGGTGTCTGTTTTGGATTGACCTCGGGCCGTCATCCATAACCCGACAGGTCCGGTCCGACGACCGGAGATAAACACCTGTCGTTGCGAGCGGGCGCAAGGAACAGAGACGTTATTTTAATGCCTGGGCCGCTTCCGTGGCAAGGTTCAGCACGACACTCGGAAACAGGCCAATCCAGAACATGCCCGCAATGCAAACCCAGATGGAAACCTTGGCCGGGGCTGAAAGCGCAATCGGCGACAGATCCGGCGCGTCCTTGCTCCAGTAAATCGCGCGGATGACGCCAAAATAGTAGTAGAGCGATATCACCACGCCCGCCAGCGCCGTAAATGCCAGGCAATAATAACCGGGATTCGTCGCACCCTGTTCAATCACGGCTTTCAGCAGCAAGAATTTCCCAAAAAATCCGGCCAGCGGCGGGATGCCGGCCAGTGACACCATCGCCAACGCCAGCGTCGCAGCCAGCAGCGGCGAACGCTGGTTCAAACCGGCCAGCGCGGAAATGTCCCCGGCGTCCACCTGCCGCATCACGAGGCAAATCACCGTGAACGCCCCCAGCACCGTGAACAGATAACCGGCGAGATAATACAGAATCGCCGAGCCGCCGGCAGAGGAACCGTGGACGTTCCCCGCCAACGCCGCCACGCCAAGCAACAAATAACCCGCGTGCGCGATGCTGGAATAGCCGAGCAACCGCTTCAGGTTGCGTTGCGGAATCGCGCACAGGTTGCCATAGAGAATCGTGATGCCCGAAATCATGATGAGCAGGTCCGCCCAATGCGCCGTGATGGCCGGAACGGCGGTGAATAAAACGCGCAGCAGCAGGACGAATCCGGCAGCCTTGGAACCAATGGCGAGAAAGGCGGTCGTCGGCGTCGGCGCGCCCTGATAAACGTCCGGCGCCCAGATTTGAAATGGAAACGCGGCGATTTTGAATCCAAGGCCGACCAGCACCAGCAACACGCCGAGGAGAAATAATTTGTCGGCGGCAAATTGCGGTGCGACGGCGGCGAGTTCGTTGAAATTCAACTTGCCCGTTGTGCCCCACACCAGCGCGATGCCGAACACCAGGAACGCCGACGACAAGGCGCCGAGAATCAGGTATTTCACGCCCGCTTCGAGCGACGCGATTTTACCGCGCTGAAAACTGATGAGGACGTAGAACGTGATGGTGATGAGTTCGATGGAAACAAACAGCATCACGAAGTCGTTGGCCGACGCCGCAAACAGCATTCCCGCCAGCGCGAACACGATGAGCGAATAGTATTCGGAAATGCCAACGGCGATGCCGCTCGCCTCGGCGAAGCCTCCGGCGCAGCCTGGGTCGGAGAATTCCACCGACATGAACAGCACGAGCATGGCGGCCACGATGAAAAGGCGTTTGAAAAACACGGCCAGCCCGTCTTCAACGAACGCCCCGTTGAACGCCGTGCCCGTCAGACTGCAACTGCCGTGGCCGCTCAGGCTGGTCAGGAGCAGCAGCCCCAGCGCCGCGATGGCCACATAGCCGAGAAAGCGCCGGCGCTCGGGCGGCATGAACAAATCCGCCAGCAGCAGCACGACGCCGAGGGCGATCACCGAAACTTCCAGACTTATCAACTCAGAGTTCATCGTTTTTCCGTAATAGTCGGTGGTAGAAAATTCTGATTGTTTTGCGTAGAAACAACACGCTCGCCCTCACCCTGACCCTCTCCCCCGGGGAGAGGGGAAAGCAATTCACCGTTCCCCTTGATTCCAAAGTCACTCGGCACTCCTCCGTCGCTCGTTTTTGCGTAAACCTGCCTATGATTCTCCCTCTCCTGGGGGAGAGGGCCTGGGTGAGGGCGGGCCACCAGAACATTTTTTCCCGTGTTCACGGCAATTATTGCTCCCATCTTCACCGTTGCCATCTTCACAATTTTCTCCGCATCCGGCGTGATTTTGTCCGTGAGCAGACGCGGCCAGACGCCGAACACGAACAGGCTCGCCAGCAGCAGCGCGTAAGGCAGCTTGCGCCAGATATGCGAGGCATCGGGAATGGCCGCCCATTTTTCCGGCAGCGGGCCGTGCAAAACCGTCCGCATCGCCCGCAGCATGTAGAGCGCGCCGATCAGCAGCGCGCCCCAAACCGCCAGCGCGGTCACGAGCGGAAAAACCGTCCACGCACCGAAGAAGACCGTGACTTCGCCCACAAAATTCGCAAAGCCGGGCAGTCCGCAGCCCGCCAGCGCCGCCATCAACAGCGCCGTGCCGATGAACGGCAATTGGCGGCAAAGCCCGCCCAGCTCGCTCATCTCAAGCGTGCCGGTTTTTTGGTAAATGTAGCCGCTCAAGGCAAACGTCAGCGCCGCGAGAAAGCCGTGCGCGATCATGATGATCACCGCGCCGGTCACACCAATGAGGTTCAGGCTGGCGATGCCGAGAAAAATAAAACCCATGTGTGCCACGCTCGAATTGCCGATGAGCAGGTTCAGGTCTTTCTGCCGCATCGCCACCCAGCCGACGTAAAGAATATTGCCCAGGCAGAGCCACGCGAGAATGTTCATCCACTCATGTGCGGCCTGCGGCATCAGCGGCAGCGCGATGCGAATCAAACCGTAAAGGCCGAATTTTTTCAAAACGCCGGCGTGCAGCATGGCGGTTGGCGAAGGCGCGGCACCGTAGCCCAGCGGCGCCCACGAATGAAACGGCCAGAGCGAAACCAGAATGCCAAAACCAAACAACAGCAGCGGGAAGATGAAATTCTGCGCCTTGGCCGCGAGCGGATGATTTTCGTCGTGGACATAACGAATTAGCTTCGGGATGTCGAACGTGTTCGCGCCGGATTGCAGGTAAAGCGCGATGAGGCCGATCAAGGCGATGAGCGCGCCGATGCTCAGGTAAAGTGTGATCTGGAACGTGGCGTAGTTCTTCCGTTCGCCGCGGCCCCAGACGCCGATCATGATAAACGTCGGCACCAGCGCGAGTTCGTGCAGGAAATAAAAAAAGAACAGGTCAAGCGACGCGAACGCGCCGAGGATGCCGCCGCTCATCACCAGCAGCAGGATGTAAAATTCCTTCTCACGTTCCTTGATTTCGCAAGAACAGCAGGCTGCAGCGAACGCGACAATCGCGCCCATCAAAATCAGACCGACGTTCAGGCCGTCCACACCAACGTGATAGCTGATGCCGAGCGATTCGACCCACGGAATTTGCTGCACGAAGCGGAAGCCATCTACATCCACCGGCGCGCCGGCGTATTGGCAGAACATTTTCACCGCGAGAACCGCTGAAATGAGCGTCGCCAGCACCGCGACGGCGCGGATGATGACACGGTAATTGCGCGGCACGAGCACCAGCACCAGCGCCGCCAGCAGCGGCCAACCTGCGATGTAAGTCAGTATGGACATCGTCTATTTTCTTAATTCGCCGTGACACCGAGACTCCAGGAAAAATGAGGTAGCGCCCGCGTCCCGCGGGCCGTTTCGGGCGTCGCGCCCGAAACCTGCGGTGAACGTGCGCTGCCGTTGTTTATTCGATCAAAAGCTTTCGGACACGCGCCGCCGCAATTCGGCGGGACGCCGAATTGAACCCGCCGGAGGCGGGTGCTACCCACAGCTTTCGTTAATTCCGTTTTCATTCTTCGCGTCTCTGCGTTAAAATTATTGTTCAACTATTTTCCCACAACCAGATACAGCACCACTGCAACACCGAGCACGAACAGGAGGGCGTAGGTCTGGAGGTTGCCGGTTTGCACAAGGCGCAGCGCACGACCGGTGAAATCCGTGCCGCCGCGAACCAGCCCGATGCAAAAGCCTTCCACAAACCAGCGATCAATCACATCCATCACCACGGCGATGAAATCGTGCGCGCGGATGAAAGTCGCTTCGTAAAGCTCGTCAAAGTAGAACTTGTTTTTCATCGCGGTGGCCAGACCGCCAAGTTTGGCGGGCAGCGGATCGGTTCCAGCATTGAGATAAAATTTGCGTGCGGCAAAAAAGCCGATTGCCACCGCCAGCAAGCCAAGAGTCATTGCAACCGGCGAATGCAACGGTTCGAGAATTCTTTGGGCAAGCGACGTGTCGGTTTCCCCGCCGGAAAATTGCGCGTCGAAAATTCCGCTGGCACCGATGACGCCGCCAATCACGCTGAGCAAGGCCAGCACCAGCAGCGGCCAGGTCATGACCGCGGGCGATTCGTGCGCGTGCCCGGCGGTTTCCGTTCGCGGTTTGCCAACGAAGGCCACGTAGAACAGCCGGAACATATAAAACGTCGTCAATCCTGCTACACCGACACCGACGGCAAACAGCAGATAATTTTTCTGATCCAGCGCCTGGCTGAGGATGCTGTCCTTGGAATAGAAACCGCTGAAGGGCGGCACACCGCTCAACGCCAATGTGCCGATCAAAAACGTCCAGGACGTGATGCCCATCTTGTCGCGCAATCCGCCCATTTTCCAGATGTCCTGTTCCTCGTGCAGCGCATGGATGACTGAACCGGCGCCGAGGAACAGCAGCGCCTTGAAAAACGCGTGCGTGGTCAGGTGGAACATGGCCGGCGTCGGACCGGCCAGGCCGACGGCCATGATCATGTAGCCGAGTTGCGACAGCGTCGAATAGGCGAGGATGCGTTTGATGTCGTTTTGCTGGACGGCAATCAGCGCCGCGAGCAGCGCGGTGAAACCGCCGATGTAGGCGATGACTTCCAGCGCGGTGGCATCGAGCAAAAACAAAACGCGGCAAAGCATGTAAACGCCGGCGGCAACCATCGTCGCAGCGTGGATCAACGCGCTGACCGGCGTCGGGCCTTCCATGGCGTCCGGCAGCCACACGTGCAGCGGGAATTGCGCGGACTTGCCCATCGCGCCACAGAAAATCAGCAGGCCGGCAATGCTGGCAATGGTTCCCAATGCTGCCGGATTGGCGGCAAGCGTAGATTGAAGTTGCGTAAAATTCAGCGAACCGAGCGTTGCCCACACCACCAGAATGCCGAGCAGAAACCCGAAGTCGCCGAGGCGGTTGGTAAAGAACGCCTTTTTCGCCGCGTCCGCCGCGCTGGGTTTTTCAAACCAGAACCCGATTAGCAGGTAACTGGACACGCCGACGAGTTCCCAGAAAATGAAGAGTTCGATGAAATTGTTTGCCAGCACGATGCCGAGCATCGAGAACGTGAACAGGCTCATGAACGCGAAAAAGCGCGCCTTGCTCCGGTCGGCGTCCATGTAGCCGTAGGAATAAATGTGAATCGCGCCGCCGACGCCGGTGACGATGAGCATCATCATCTCGCTCAACCGGTCAAGCTTCAGACCGAAATCAATGTTCAGGCTTCCGATGGACACCAAGCTGAAGGGAATTTCCTGGCCGCCGATGGAAAGCCAGTTGACGGCAGACTCGCCGCTGACCCAGCCGTTGGCCGCGATGAACGCGACGGTGGAGACAAAACCGACGACAATCGCGCCAATGGACAGGAGCGCGCTCACGTTGCGGTGTTTCAGCGTGAACAGCGTAATCACCGCCGCGGCGAGCAGCGGCAGGAACAAAATCAACCAGGGCAGAAAATCGTATTTCATCAGTTGGAACTGAAACATCGAACATCGAACATCGAACATCGAACATCGAATTTTGCTGGAACAAAATCGTTCAGCGTTCGATGTTGGAGGTTGGATGTTCGGTGTTTCTTCATTTCTTTACAGCTTCATCGTGGTCAGGTCTTCGACGTGGGCGGACTGGCGTTTGCGGTAAAGCGCCACGATGAGCGCCAGGCCGACCGAGACCTCCGCCGCCGCCACGGTGATAATGAAAAACACCAGCACCTGTCCGTCGAGCTTGTTGTTGAACCGCGAGAACGCCACGAGCGCGAGATTGGCCGCATTGAGCATCATCTCCAACGACATGTAAATCACCAGCAGGTTACGCCGCATGACAACGCCGAGCAGCCCCAGCGCGAACAGCAAAAAGCTCACGACCAGATATTGTTCCAAGCCTACGTTCATTTTTCTTTGGCGTTGAAGCGTTGAAACGTTAAAGCGAAACGGCACGTCCGCCGGTTTGACCGCTTCAACGCTGTAACGCTTTAACTATTCAACGATTTTCATTTCAAATCTTTCTTGCTCAACAAAATCACGCCGACCATCGCCACGAGCAGTAGCACCGAGACGACTTCAAAGGGCAGCACATATTGCCTGAACAGCAACTGGCCGAGCGCGTTGGTCCCGCCTTCAAGCTGCGGCGCGGGCAGATTTGCGCCCGGATTCGCCGTTCTCAGTGCCTTCAAGGAAATCGCCACGATGGCGCCGACGGAAATCAACCCGCCCACAAAGCCGAACATTTTGATTTTGCGGCGCTGTTCCTCCTTCAAATCCAGCAACATGATGACGAACAGGAACAGCACAATGACCGCGCCGGCGTAGACGATGATTTGGACGGCGGCGAGGAAGAACGCGTGCAGCAGCACGAACAAGCCGGCCAGCGAAATGATGGTCAGCACCAGAAACATCGCGCTGGTGACCGGGCTGCGGCTGTATGGATTGGCCACGACGAGGACGCCGCACAACAGCGTCAGCGCCGCGAACACGTAAAATAAAATGTCAGGCAATCCCATGTTGTCCCCGTGTCAAACCTTCACCGGAAAAGTTTCCTGTTCCTTCGCTTCTTCCAATTTGTTTTTCCACTTCTGGACGCCGCCGTGCTCGCCACCGAGCGCGAGGAGCTTTTCCTTGTCATAAATCATTTCTTCACGGCTCAGGCCGGTGAGCGAGTAATCCTTCAGCAGAAAAATCGCCTCTTCCGGACAGACCTCCTGGCAATAGCCGCAGTAGATGCAGCGGAGCATGTTGATTTCAAATTCGAGCGGCATCTTTTCCGCGTTCGGGCGGTCGGCCAGCGGCCCGGCCGGACCGGGTGGAATGATTTTGATGGCCTTTGGCGGACAGACAAATTCGCAAAGCTGGCAGCTCACGCACTTGGTGTTGCCGGCCTGGTCGCGGACGAGATACGGCGCGCCGCGATAATCCGGCGGCACGGCCCATTTCTGCTCGGGATACTCCATCGTGACGGTCTTGCCACCGAACAACGAGCGGACGGCATGCCGGATCGTGACTTTGAAACCGCCGACAATTGCCGGCAGATAAAGTCGTTCCCAAAACGTCAACGGTTTGCGATTAACAATCATCTGACCCTCATCCATAGCACAACGGCCGTCACCAGAATATTCGCGAGCGCCAGCGGCACAAACCGCCGCCAGCCCAAATCCATCAACTGGTCATACCGGAAGCGCGGGAACATCCAGCGCACCCAGATGAACAGCACCATGAACAGCAGCATCTTCACCAGGAAAATCAAAATGTGCGCGACGCCCGCACCGAGCGTCGCCGCCGGATGGTCCAACCCCCAGAACGGGAGCGTCCAGCCGCCGAAAAACAGCGTCACCATCATCGCCGCCGACGCAATCATGTTGGAATATTCGCCGAGGAAAAACAGCGCGAATTTCATCGAGCTGTATTCGGTGTGATAGCCGCCGACCAGTTCGGTTTCCGCCTCCGGCAAATCGAACGGCAGGCGGTTCGTTTCCGCGAACGACGCGACGAGAAAAATGATGAATGAAACCGGCGCGTAAAACACCATCCAGCCGTGCGACGCCTGCCAGCCGATGATCCGGCTCAGATTCAAATTGCCCACGATCAGCAGCACCGGAATCACCGACATGCCCATCGAAATTTCGTAGGAAATCATCTGCGCGCTCGACCGGATGCCGCCGAGGAACGGATATTTCGAGTTCGCCGCGTAGCCCGCGAGGACAATTCCATAAACGCCGAGCGAAACGATGCCGAACGTGTAGAGAATGCCGACGTTCAAATCCGAGATGACCATTTGTTGATGGCCGAGCTGCGAACCAAATGGAATCACCGCAACGACCAGCATCGCCGGAATGATGGCAATCGCCGGCGCGAGCCAGAAATAAACCTTCCGCACGCCGGCTGGCGTGAAATCCTCCTTGAGCAGGAATTTCAAACCGTCCGCCAGCGGCTGGAAAATGCCGAGGCGGGTCAAGGCCGGACCGACCACCGGAATGTATTTCATGAAGGGCGGCGCGGCGCGGTTCGGCCCGACGCGGTCTTGAATCCACGCCGAAATTTTGCGCTCGGCCAGAACCGCATAGGCCACCATGCCCTGCACTACGCCGATGACAATGGCGATTTTGACCACGCTGAAAATGATGAAATTCCAGTTCATTTCAATTCATTGCCGTAGAAATGCCGAGGCGCGGAGAAAATATATTGTTTAGTACCCGCTTCTCGCGGGTTGTTTCGGGCGTCGCGCCCGAAACAAGCGGCGAAGATACGTTCCTGCCGTTTGATTGACCAAAAACTGTCGCACTCGCGCCGCCACAATTCGGCGGGACGCCGAATTGAACCCGCGAGAGGCGGGTGCTACACATATCTATTGTTGATTTCTGTCTCATTTCTGTGTTCCTACAATCCCGTAGTCAACCAAAATTAAATTGGCGCCGTCACGCCCGTCTCGCCGAGACCCGCCCACGTCAAACCGTTGAACGCGGGCACATCCTTCGCCATTTCGTTGAACAAGCCTTCGATGGTCAGGAAACCGTCCTGGCCGGTGACGTTGTAAACCAGATCGTGCAAAAATTCCCATTCCGGGCGCGCTTCGCCGGGCGCTTCGACGGCCTTCATGAATTTCTGGACACGGCCCTTGATGTTCGTAAACGTGCCGCGTTTCTCGACGTGCGCGCAGCCGGGCAACAGGTAATGCGCCAGCTCCGTCGTCGCGTTCGGCAGAATATCACTGACGATGAGCGTGTCCAGTTTGCCGAGCAAGTCCGCCCCGATGCCGTTCTTCGTCACGTCCTCGCCGAAAACAACGAGCGTTTTGATTTTGCCGGCCCGGATGAATTCAGCGACGGGCATGAGTTTGATGCCCACGCTCGCCTGGCAAATGCCGATGAGCCGGGCGCCGGTTTTGTTCGGATTGCGGTCGGCGTTCAGCAACAACTTGTCACCCTCGCCAAAATGACCGACGGAATCGGTCATTGCCCCGAACTTGTCCGCCAGCTTTTTAAGCAGCCACAACTCCTCATTGGTTTGCCGGGCCGAGGCGATGATGGCGACCGAGCCGTGCGGCGCATTTTTCAATTTGCCAGCAATTTCATTGAGCGCCGCCGTCCAAGTCGTCTTTTGACCGCGAACGAGAACCTCTTTCAAGCGGTCCGCCCGGCCAATCCATTTGTAATTCAAGCGGCCGTAATCGCACATCCAGCACGCGTTGACGGCGTCATTTTCGCGCGGTGTGTAGCGGTAAACCTTTTCTTCGCGCGAACCGACGATGATGTTGCAGCCCGTCGCGCAGCTTGTGCAGATGCTCCTGGTTTCCTTGAGAAACCATACGCGCATCTGGAACCGGAAATCCTTTGATGTGAGCGCGCCGACCGGACAAATGTCCACGGTGTTCAACGTGTAATTGTTGTCGAATATTTTGCCCGGATAGGCGGTGAGCGTGTTGTAACTGCCGCGATTGACGATGCCGAGCGCGTCGTCGCCCGCAATGTCCTTGGTGAACCGGATGCAGCGCGTGCATAGGATGCAGCGTTCGTCGTCGAGCACGATGCGCGGGCCGAGGTCAACAGCCTTGGGCTTGTGGACCTTCGGCTCCACAAAGCGGCTGGCTGATTGGCCGTAGTCCACCGAATATTCCTGCAGCTTGCATTCGCCCGCCTGGTCGCAAATCGGGCAATCGAGCGGATGATTGATGAGCAGAAATTCCAGCACGCCCTCGCGCATTTGTTTCACGCCGGGCGTTTTCGTGTAAATTTCCATGCCGGGCGAAATCGGCGTGGCGCAGGCGATGGCCGGACGCGGCGATTTCATGATTTTCGGCGTGCCGTCGGGATTCAGAATCGGTTTGCGGTCCGGGCCGAGCGCCGGCGTGCCGAACTCGACGAGGCACATGCGGCAATTGCCCGCAACCGGCAGCTTTGGATGATAGCAATAATGCGGCACTTCCGTCTTAGCCAGCTCGCACGCCTGAATCATCGTGGTTGGAATCGGCTTGCCGGAAATCGGATCGGGCATCGTCCTCGGCACCTCGATTTCGCGCCCGTCCACCTTCACCTTGATCTTTTCGATTGCCGGTGCGGCGGGCTTCACTTCAGTTGTGGTCGCGGTTGACATTTGTTATTTAACGCAAAGGCGCGGAGAAAAATGTCGGTAGCACCCGCGTCCCGCGGGTTGTTTCGGGCGTCACGCCCGAAACTGATTGCTGAAGGACATCCTCAGCAATTCTTCGGCAAATTCCTGTCGTGCGCGCGCCGTGGCAATTCGGCGGGACGCCGAATTGAACCCGCCAGAGGCGGGTGCTACCCACAGCTTTTGTTTGTTCAATTTTCATTTCAATGCGTCGTCGCCAATTCATGCCGTTCTGGCGGAGCGGCATTTTCCTTCGCGCGGCGCGCTTCATCGGCAGCGCCTTTGGCAACAAATTCATCCTTGAACTTCGCCACGAAACTTTGCACCGGCCAGGAGCAGGCTTCGCCGAAGGCGCAAATCGTGCGGCCGCCGGGAATGTTGTCGGCGATTTTGACGAGGTAATCGGCATCGCTCGCGCGGCCCTGGCCGTGCGTGAGACGATGGAGCGCCTTGCTCATCCAGAGCGAACCTTCGCGGCACGGCGTGCACTGGCCACAGCTTTCATGCGCGTAAAATTCCGCGATGTTCGCCAGTGCCTCCACGATGTCGGTGGAATCGTCCATCACGATGATCGCACTCGAACCGCTCATGGAACCGGCGGCGATGAGCGAATCAAAATCGTAGGGCAAATCGAGCATGTCCACCTCCTGCAAAATCTCTTTCCCGTCCGGGCCCTTGCGTTTGAGTTTGAACTTTTCGCCCGCCCTGAAAACCTTCGCCGACGAGCCGCCGGGGATGACGGCCTTCAACGAACGCCCGGGACGCAGTCCGCCGCCGAACGCCGGATCGTTGATGAGCTGGCCGATGGTGACCTTGCCGATTTCAATCTCGAAGTATCCCGGCTTTTTCACGTGGCCGCTGAGGCTGACGATGCGCGTGCCGGTGTTGTTGGGCGTGCCGAGTTTGGCGAATTCCGCGCCGCCCATCGCGACGATGTGCTTCATGTTGCACAGCGTCTCGACATTGTTGACGATGGTCGGGCACATCCACAGGCCCAGCACCGCCGGAAAATAAGGCGGCTTGATGCGTGGATACGGACGTTTGCCTTCGAGCGATTCGATGAGGCCGGTTTCCTCGCCGCAAATGTAGGCGCCCGCGCCGCGATGAACGTAAATTTCCAGATCGTAGCCGCTGCCCAAAATGTTTTTGCCAAGGAAATTTTTCGCGCGGGCTTCGGCCAGCGCCTGGTTCAGCAACTTCGCGCCATCGGGCATTTCGCCGCGGATGTAGATGTAGGCGAGATGCACGTCGTTGGCGAAGCACGAGATGATGGTGCCTTCGAGCAACTGGTGCGGGTCTTTGTAGATGATCTGGCGGTCCTTGAACGTGCCCGGCTCGGACTCGTCGGCATTGCAAATCAGGTAAATCGGTTTGCCGCTCTTGCGGTCAACGAAACTCCATTTCAGGCCGCACGAAAATCCCGCGCCGCCGCGCCCGCGCAGGCCGGAAACTTTCACGTCGTCGCGGATTTGTTCCTGCGGCGATTTCTTTTTACCTTCCGGCAAATCCTTCGGCGGCATGGCCAGCGCCTTCTTCAAAGCGTCGTAGCCGCCGTGGCGCAAATAGCATTCGAGGTCGGGCGTGTAACCCGGCTCGTCGGCATGTTTCAAAACCAATTTGTATTCCTGCGGCATGGTTAAAACGTTGAAGCGTTGAAGGGTTGCAGCGTTAAAGCGGAAAACGCAGCGCGCGCAGACGAAGCCGCTTCAACGCTTAAACGCTTTAACACTTCAACGGACAAAGCCAATCTTGACTCCACACGCGAAGTGTCTAGCTTAAATGCGCTCATTTGCCCGATGGTGTAACGGTAGCACAGCAGACTCTGGATCTGTTTGTCATGGTTCAAATCCATGTCGGGCAGCCAACGGCCATTTACGATTTCAGATTTACGATTTGCGATTGGCATCAGTTTCCGTTCATTTGCAATTCGCCACGACTTCATCGGCTTTCTTGTGGGTGACGCCTTCGTAAAAGGCGTCGTTGCACATCATCACCGGGGCGGTGCCGCAACTGGCGAGACATTCGACGAATTCGACCGTGAACTTTCCGTCCTTCGTCGTTTGCGGGCCGTGCGCGTGCGCGTCCAGCCCCAGCTTTCCGCAAAAATGTTTGTGCAGTTCATGCGCGCCGCCCAGCGCGCAGCTCAACGTCCGGCAGACCTTGATTTGATATTTGCCCATCGGTTCCTGCCGGAGCATCGGGTAAAACGTCACCAGCTCATAAACGTTGATGGGTTGCAGTTCGAGCTTCTTCGCCGTCCACTCGACCGCCTCCTGTGAAATCCAGCCGAACCGCTCCTGGATGGCATGCAACACCATAAGCGACGCCGCGCGCCTCTCGGGATAATGCGTGATCAATTCGTCCACCTCCGTTTCCAGCGCGGCGGGCACGACGAAACCGCCCTGTTGCCGGAGCGGATTGGGAATGGGTTCGGTGTGCGCGGCGTTCATGTCAGGTCGAGTGCAGCGCAATGCGATTGCCTTCACTGTCCAAAATCACCGCGCGAAATCCATACGGCCCGATTTGATGTTTCGGCTTCAAAATTTCCCCGCCGTTCTTTTCGGCCGCGGCAATGGCAGCATCAAGCCGCTGGTCGCAATTCAAATAAATCAACGGACCGTTGGTGGACGGCTTGTGTTCGTTGCCAACTACCAGGCAGCCGCTGACGCTGTTGCCGGCATCGGGCAAAAGTCCGAAAGTCATTTCCCCCATTGACTGTTTCGCGACCGTCTGCCCCAGCACCGCGCTGTAAAATTTTACCGCCCGGTCGAGGTCTTTGACCGGGATGTCGCACCACACAATTTGATTCGCCATAATTTTCCTTTCGTTTACCGGTCACACTCTCCCATCACAAAATCAAGCGAACCCAGGATTGCCACGGTGTCGCTGATGAGACAGCCGGGGAAAATTTTGGGGATGATGCTCAGGTTCACAAAGCTGGGCGCGCGAATCTTCATCCGGTAGGGCGTGCCGCCGCCGCGGCTGTTGAGGTAAAAACCGAGTTCGCCCTTCGGATTTTCGTGGCCGAAATAAATTTCGCCGGGCGGGCAGTTCATGCCTTGCGTCACGAGGATGAACTGATGAATCAATTCCTCCATTTTCGTCATCACGTTTTGTTTGGGCGGCAAAATCACCTTGCCATCCGCCACGTTCACCAGCTCCTTCGTTTTGTTGTCCGCGCCACCGGGAATTTTTTTGATGCACTGCTGTAAAATGCGCACGCTCTGGCGCATTTCTTCCATGCGCACGAGATAGCGGTCATAACAATCGCCGACCGAGCCGGTGGGAATGTCGAATTCCAAATCCGGGTAGCAAAGATACGGCTGGTTCTTGCGCAAATCGTATTCGACGCCGCTGCCTCGCAAATTCGGGCCGCTTAAACCGTAGTCAATCGCGTCCGCCTTCGAGATCACTGCCAGGCCGCGCACGCGATCCACCCAGATGCGATTGCGCGTGAGCAGCGTCTCGACTTCGTTGAGCGACGGAATGAATTCGTCGCAAAATTTTTGGCACTGCTCCAGCCAGCCCGGCGGCAAATCGCGCATCACGCCGCCGATGCGCGTGTAGCTCGTGGTGAACCGCGCGCCGCTGATGGCTTCGGCCAGATTGTAAATTTTTTCGCGGTCGGTAAACGTGAGCAGAAAAACCGTCACCGCGCCCAAATCCATCGCGAACGCGCCGAGTCCCAGCAAATGCGAGGAAATGCGCGCCAGTTCCGCGCACATCACGCGGATATATTGGCAGCGTGGCGGCAAATCCTTCTCGATGCCGAGAAGTTTTTCCACCGCGAGCGCGTAGGCGACGTTGTTAGCCAGTGGCGCGAGGTAATCCAGCCGGTCCGTGTAGGGGATGAACTGGGTGTAGGTCATGTTCTCGGCGATTTTTTCGTCGCCGCGATGCAGATAACCCACATCCGGATCGGCCTTGGTGATAATTTCGCCGTCCAGCTCGAGCACGATGCGCAACACGCCGTGCGTGGCCGGATGCGACGGCCCCATGTTCAGGACCATGCGCTCGTCCTGAATATCAGGCAGCTCTTCCGCCGCCTGCGCTGCCCGCGCGGCGGAATCAGGTATTCCAATGTCTTGAACTGTGGCCATTAAATGGATCGTGTTTATGCAAACGAAAATTCTTCTTTTGCGCGTTTCTTGAACCAAGCAATGAACTTGGAAAACTGACCACCCTTAACAAAGTCCCCGATCTTGACGAGCCATAGATAGCCATGGCGCGAAAAATAGATTCCAAGCCTCTTGATTGAGTGACCCTTTGGCAATCCCTTGATTCCGCCAATTCTAAATAAAGTGTAGTATCCGACGAGTTGATCGAAATACTCACGCTTCACCTCAAAATGCTTGGTTGTTTTAATCTCAATGAGCGTGTCGTCAATCACCAAGTCACAATCTGCTCCACCAACAAGTTCAGAAGCGCGTCCAAACGTCGGATTCAAAACGCACGCTTTCTTCGCTCTAAAAACCTTGGACTGGACCAACGAGATTAAGCGCCGCAAATCTTGAAAATCTTTCCGATCAACTTTGCCGACCTTTGCGAAATATGAATCATCCACGTCTCTCCGGTAGAAAACTTCCAGTTGGGCCAAACAAAGGACTGAACGCAGCAGGCTACTACTCATCACACCTTTTAGCAGATACTTATTGTAGTCCGCATTCGCCTTCGCCACGAGGTCTTTGAATTTGCGTGGATAGAATAAAATATCGTCAAGACCCTCATCACCGAATAAAGCTTCTTCAGCGACCCATTTTCTAGTCACAGCTTTTGGGTTCAGGCGTTCGATATAAAATCGGAGGAGGTAATCAAAAGCAGTTCCGACCATGGAATAATTCTCCGTCAGCGGAGGTGCGGCCAATTCTCTCGTAACGTCAAGCGACGGCATCGGGAACTCAATCTTGAACCGTTGGCGGATATCCGCATTTTTTTTAAGAAATGACGTGAGGCTCATTTTAGTTCTCCGGTGTCCGCACGCGCGGTTCACGTTCAATGGCGTCCTTGCCGCCGGGCGCAGTGACGAACGGCCCGCCTTCGAGCGGCGCGGGTTTGGAAAACGCGACGCCGGGCAGGTCGCTCGGCTTGCCGGCCAGCGGGAAATCCTTGCGCAGCGGAAAATACGGATACCCTTCCCACATCAAAATCCGGCGCAAATCGGGATGCCCGCGAAACCGGATGCCCATCATGTCGTATATTTCGCGTTCGTGCCAGTTGGCGGTCTTCCAAACCGTCGTGACGGTCGGCAGTTCGGATTTTTCCTCGCTGACGCCGGTTTTGAGCCGCAATTCGTTGCCGTGCGCCAGGCCGCGCAAATGATAAACGACCGTCCAGCGCGGGTCTTCGCCGTAATTGTCCACGCTGCTGATGTCCACGAGATAATTGAAATCCAGATCGTTCTTCGCATACCGGCAGACGTCGGCAATTTGTTCTGCGTCAGCGATTTCAAGGGTGATTTCGCCACGAAATTCCGCCGGTTCGGAGATTAAATCACCGAACTTGGCCTTTAATTTCTGTGCGGATTCGAGCGAAGTCATGGGGCTGCGTTGAAGGGTTGAAGGGTTGAAGGGTTGAAGCGGAAAAACGCTTTAACGCTGCAACGCTTCAACGCTTTAACGAATCCTTGTTTCATCCGTGGTTGAAAAATTTAAGCGGTTTGATGCTTCAGAGTCCTGACCGCCATGAGATTCTCCAAAACCGGTTGGGTGCCGATTTTGCTCTGCAATTTGATCAGCGCGTCGAGTACGGCTTCCGGCCGCGGCGGGCAGCCGGACACGTAAACGTCCACCGGAATGATGTTGTCCACGCCCTGCAAAACGGCATAGCTGCGATACATGCCGCCGGTCGAGGCGCACGCGCCCATGGCGATGACCCATCGCGGCTCGGGCATCTGGTCGTAAATGCGCTTGACGGACATGGCCATTTTGTAGGTGACGGTGCCGGCCACGATCATGCAATCCGACTGCCGCGGCGAAAAGCGCATGACCTCGGAGCCAAACCGCGAAATATCGAACCGGCTGGCGCCGGCGGCCATCAGTTCGATGGCGCAACATGCCAGCCCCATCGGCATCGGCCAGACGGAATTCTTGCGGAACCAGTTCAACGCCGCGTCCACCCGGGTGACGATGACGTCGCCTTCGATCTTCGTGTTGTAACCCACTTCAGTTTCGGTTCGCATAAACACAGCGCGCCCTGAACCGGGCGCCCAAACAGCGTAATCGGGGCGGAAAACCGAGGCAAGTTGAATTTGTGATTTTTTTCACAAGAAGGCTTAATTTCACACGAATTTAACCAACGCAGGGGGGCCCCGGCGTGATATCAACTTGCGCTTGTGACCGGCGGCGGCTGGTATAACATGGGAAAACGCGGCGGGCGTGAATTATGAAAACTTTCGCGGAATTGAATTTTCCCGGACGGCTCATTGCCGTCGAAGGCCTCGACGGCTCGGGCAAGTCCACGCAAATTTACCTGCTCAAGCGCTGGCTCGAAGCCGAGGGCATCAAGGTCTATTTCAGCGAGTGGAACTCGTCCGAACTCGTGAAATCCGCCACGAGCAAGGGCAAAAAGCGCGAACTGCTGACGCCGACGACGTTCAGCCTCATCCACGCGACGGACTTCGCCGACCGTTACGAACGCCACCTGCTGCCGCTGTTGCGCGCGGGCTACATCGTGTTGTGCGACCGGTATATTTTCACCGCGTTCGCGCGGGACGTGACGCGCGGCTGCCCGCCCGAATGGGTGCGCGGCCTTTACAGTTTCGCCGCGCAGCCCGACCTCACGTTTTTCTTCAAGGCGGATTTGGAAGTGTCGCTCAACCGCATCCTCGAAGGCCGGCCCAAGTTGAAGTTTTTCGAAGCGGGCATGGACCTGCGGTTGTCGAGCGATCCCTACGAAAGCTTCCGCATCTTTCAGGGGCGCATTCTGGAGCAATACATGGCGATGAGCGCGGAATTCAATTTCGTGGTGACGGACGCCAATCAAAATGTGGAGACGCAGCAGGTGGGCGTGCGCAAACTGGTCAAGGAGCGGATTGATCTGGAACGTTTCCGCCGCCGCAGCCCGCTGCCGTTGCCGCCAGCCATACACCAAACCGGCAAGATCGAGGAAATGGAGGAGGATTCGGCCGCATGAAAACGAACATCGTCAAGCCAGCCGCCGGGCGGACCAGCCATCGCCGCTTTTACGGCCAGGGCATTCCCCGCGTCCAGTTGGAAGACCTGGCGGGCAAACTGATCGTGGTGGAAGGCGCGGATGGTTCGGGCCGTTCCACTCAAATCGCGCGGCTGGTGGACTGGCTGGAGACCAGCGGCCACGCCACGGTGCAGGTCGGCCTCAAACGCTCCACGCTCGTCAGCGCCGAACTCGAAAAGGCGCAGGACGGAAACATTTTGAGCCGGACGACGCTGAGTCTGTTTTACGCGACGGATTTTGCCGACCAGTTGGAAAACATCATTTTGCCGGCGCTCAAGGGCGGACTCATCGTGCTGGCCGACCGCTACATCTACACGCTCATGGCGCGCGACATGGTGCGCGGCATGGACGAAGCCTGGCTGAAAAATCTTTACGGCATCGCGCTCGAACCGGACGCGGTGTTCTATCTCGAAGTCGGGGCCGAGGAACTGGTGCAGCGGAACCTTTCCAAAAAGGCGGCGCTGGATTACTGGGAAAGCGGCATGGACCTCGGCCTGTCGCGCGACATGTTCGACAGCTTCCTGAAATACCAGATGAACATGCAGGCCGTGTTCCGCAAATTGCAGGAAACCTACGGCTTCACCATCGTGGACGGCAATCGCTCCGTGGAGACGATCACGGAGACGTTGTGGGGAAAAATCCGCGCGTTGCTCGCGGAAAAATAGAAGGCATCAAAGGCCCGGCGGCGGGACATTGGTGGCCGAATCAGGCGGCGGGTTGGTCGGCGGCAGCGTTGCGGGGGCGTTTGTGGGTGCCGGCGGCCGGCGCGGGGAAAGCTGTTTCATCAATTCTTCAAACGGCTTCTTTTGCTCCGGCGTCAATACGGCGCGAATGCGCAGGCGCACATCCTGCATAACCCCGCGAAACTGTGGCGAGACGAGTTTCCAAAGATCGCGGTCGCGTTCCTGGCCGTCGGCGATGATTTTCCCCACTTTTTCGCGCTGTTCCGGCGTCAGGCGCAGAGCCGCATCCAGTTGTTCGACAAATTGCTGGTTTAGCATTTGCGGGCGCGGCAATGGCAGTTCCTGGGAACCGGGACGGTCGTGATGCAGCCCGGCGAACGGCCGGCGGATTTCCGGATGCGCGCGTTCAACGTAATTGACTAGCAACCCGCCCGTCACCACGCCACAGCCAAATATCACCACGGTGGCCAGAATGATTTTCCAGGAATTCACTGTGCCTGATCGTTTTGGTCCACCGAAGCCAGCAGCGTGGTCTCAAAATTCTGCGAGAGGTCGGTGGAATTGGATGAGGCCGTCGAGTCGTAAAAGACCCACGCGCCGAGCAACAACGCAATCGCCACGCAGGAAGCGGCCGCCTGCCAGAGTCCGCGCGTCCACAAGACCCATCTGTCCGCGACGGGGCGCGACGCCAGCAACGCCAGCACGCGCTTTTCAAAGGCGTAAGGCACGCGATCGTCCGGCGCATTGGCGCGGGCGGCGGCGAGCAATTTCCGTTGCAGTTCGGCAATGTTCATACGACCCGATGTGTCAGACGAGCGGTCATGGCGCCGGGTTACAGATACTTGTCCATCGCCATTTTCGCCAGAATTTTCCGCATTTCCGCGCGCGCCCGGAACGCGCGCACCTTCACCAACGGCACTGACCAGCCGGTGATCTGGGCGATTTCCCTGACCGAACGGTCCTCAATTTCCAGCAACGTGATGACCAGCCGCGCCGGGGGCGAAAGCCTTTCCAGCACGCGCCCGACAAGCAATTTTGCCGCGTCGGCGGTTTCAGTGGCGGTTTCGGGCCGGGCGACAAAACGCTCCAACCAATCGGATTCCGGCCCGCTCAAATCTGAAAAGGACGACTCGCGGTTGCGCTGGTGCGCACGCAAAAAATCGTAGCAAGTTCGCACCGTCAGGCGCATCAGCCAGTGCTCAAACGGCGCTTCGCTGCGAAAGCTGCCGAGTTTTTCAAATGCTTTGAGCCAGACCTCCTGCGCGATGTCTTCCACCTCGCTTTCGCGGCGGGCATAACGGCGGGCGGTGGCAAAGACGCGCGGCGAATACTTTTGAACCAGCGGCTCGAAGCTCGCGGCGTCCCCCCGTAAAACCGCGGCAATCAACTCCGCCTCAGTCCGTTCCATGGCGCGATTATGCCGGGTGTTTTGTCCCGGCTAAAGGCAAAAACCGTCCGGACTGACAGGCTCAAGGCTTTGTGATGTGCAGCGCCGTCTCGAGGTCGCTGGAAAATTGCGAAATGGCCCCGGTGATTTTGCGCGGCTGTTCGATCAGGGTGCTCCACAAGTTCCCGGCGGTTTCCGGGCGGCGTTGAATCAACTCGACCGCCGCCGTCATCAGCGACAGGTTGTTGTTCACGTCGTGGCGCAGGTCGGTGAGTTGTTGGTTCAACTCGCGGATTTTTTCGGCGCTCAAGGTGACGGGTTCTTTCGGCAAAGGCATTCCGCAAGATGTTCGTTGCCGGGCGTGAAATCAAGCGGGTTTCGGCAACGGTGAGTTGGAGCGAGCGAAGGGATTCGAACCCTCGACACTCACGTTGGCAACGTGATGCTCTACCAGGCTGAGCTACGCTCGCTTCCAGAAAGTTTGGAAGATTATGCCCGCCCGCGGAATTTGCAAGCCGGATTTCAGGCCGGCTTGGCCGGACCGCCCAGTACCGAGCGGATCACCTTGAGCAAATCGCCGTGGTCAATCGGTTTGTGGAAAAACGCCACGGCCCCGCTGCTCGCAGCCCGTTCCCTGAATTTGGGGTCTTCGCTGCCGGTGATGATAATGATGGGAATTTTTCTCGCCGCGTCCAACCGGTGGATCCATTCCATGACACGAAAACCGTCCCACGGCACGCCGTCCACGTCGGCTGGAAAACCGATGTCCAGCAAAATTAAATCGGGATTTTCCTTGCGGGCGGCGGCCACGGCTTCGGCCCCGTCCAACGCCGTGAAGACCTGATAACCCGCCCCCTGCAGTTTCAGGGAAACTGTTTTAAGGATGATCTCATTGTCATCCACCACCAAAATTTTCTTTACAGGCCCAGATGCGGATTCAGCGTTCATAAACGTCATCATCGAAAACCGGTTCGCATTTTCTCCAATGGCGATGTCAATAATGACATTAGCAAACCGGCCATACCCTGCAAAGCACATTTTATGCCCTTTGACTTCCATCCCGTCCGCCATGCTAAACTGGGCATGTGAGCAATGTCTTTTATGCCCCCGGGGAACAACGCGCCGCGAAGGTCAATGACCTTTTCGCCGCCATTGCCCGGCGCTACGACTGGCTTAACGACCTGCAAAGTTTTGGCCTCCACCGCCGCTGGAAACGTCGCGTCGTCGAACTCGCCGCCGTGAAACCCGGCGACCGCGCGCTGGACTTGTGCTGCGGCACCGGCGATCTGGCGCTCGCGCTCGCGCAACGCGGCGCGGAAGTTACCGGTCTGGATTTCAGCGGGGCCATGCTCGAAATCGCGGAAAAACGCCGGCGAAAAAATCTCAAGCCTCAAACCTTGAGGCTGAAATTCATTCTGGGTGACGCGCAACAAATTCCATTTCCCGACCGTTCAGTTGATATTGTCACGGTCGGCTACGGGCTGAGGAATCTGACGAACTGGGGGGTGGGTCTGGCCGAAATGTGCCGTGTCACCAAGTCGGGCGGGCGGCTCGTCGTGCTGGATTTTGGCAAGCCGCCGAATGCCGTTTGGCGTGTGGTTTATTTCACGCACCTCAAAATTTTCGTGCCACTGCTGGGTTGGGGGTTTTGCGGCAACGCGCAGGCTTACGCCTATATTCTCGAATCATTGAAACACTATCCGGCGCAAGCGGGCGTGGCGGCCAAAATGCGCGAACTGAAATTCGCGAACGTGAGGGTCATCAATCTGCTTGGCGGCGCAATGGCCATCAACTACGGCGAGAAACGGGCTTGAACGGCAACTCGACCGTGTGCATCTCGCGTGCGGCGTCCACTTTTAGTCTTGCCGGCTGCCCGGCCACGAGCCGGCGCGCGTGTCTGACCAGGCCGTCCATTTTTTTATCGTCATGGTCCGGGTCATGGTGAAACAGGTAAAGCCGTTTGACCCCGGCCTGCACCGCGAATGTGACTGAATCGTCCACGCATCCGTGCCCCCACCCGATGTGCCTTTTGTATTCCGCCGAATCATACTGCGAATCGAGAACCAGCACATCCACGTCACGCAGAAATTCGATCATCTCCCGGTCTTCGCCGCTTTGTCTGGATTCGGCGTCGGGGAAAAACGCCACCAAGCCGCCGGGTGAAAGCAACCGGTAGCCGACGCAAAGCCCTGGATGGTTCGCGCGCTGCGCCCGCACACTGACCGAGCCGATGTTGAGATTGAAATCCTTGAGTTCTTCGATTTCGATGTTGCTGGGCAGTTTGGCGAACGGCACGGGGAAATACGTGCTTTCCATCTGGCCGGTCAGCGCGTTGACCAGGCCCTTGCGCGCGCCTTTGCCACCCAGAATCCGCAGATGGCAGCGCGGATCGTAAATCGGCGCAAAGAACGGCAGCCCTTGAATGTGGTCCCAGTGTGTGTGCGTCAAGAGCAACGTCAGGTTCATCGGCTGGTTTTTGAATTCCGCCAGCAACGCGCGGCCCAGCGCGCGCAGCCCCGTGCCCGCGTCGAGGATGATGATGTCGCCGCCCGAACGCACTTCGACGCAGGACGTGTTGCCGCCGTAGCGGACCGTGGCCGGGCCCGGCGTTGGAATCGAGCCGCGCACGCCCCAAAATTTTATGCGAGTGGCGGTTTTGATGGAGGCAATCTAGCGCAGCCGCGGCGGAAAACAAAACCGAAAACTTCCTTTCCCGTCAGTGAAAAATCTTGCATGAGTTTGTGTGGAAGACTAATTTCCCGCGCTCCGGCGGGTTGGTAGCTCAGTTGGTAGAGCAGTGCCCTTTTAAGGCATTGGTCCAGGGTTCGAGTCCCTGCCAACCCACCAGCCTTCGCTCCCCGTTCGGCTCGCCCGGCCGCAGCTCGCAGCGCAGCGGAGGGCGAAGGCGGGTGATCCATTTTGGGCTTCAGCCAGTAAAACGGTTTTGCGATGACGACAAAACTTGCCCCCGCCAAGCCCCGCCGCTTACCCTGCCCGCACAATGCGGCTGTTGGACCGATACTTGTTCCGCGAATTGCTTGCGCCGCTGGCGTACTGCCTCGGCGGCTTTCTGATTTTTTGGATTTCCTTCGACACTTTCAAAAGTCTGACGGATTTTCAGGACGACAAACTGCACCTGTTTGACATCATCAAATATTACATTGCGATGACGCCGGAATTTATGGTCACAGTGCTGCCGGTTGCGCTCCTGCTGGCCCTGCTTTATGCGCTCACCAGCCACGCGCGCCACAATGAAATCACCGCCATGCGCGCGGCCGGCGTGAGTTTATGGCGGGTCTGCCTGCCCTATTTGATCGTCGGCTTGCTCGCCAGCATCGCATTGTTTGTGTTGAATGAGTTTTTTGTGCCCCGCAACACGGATTGGGCGAACCGCATTTTGAGCCGCTACGTGCAAAAATCCGGCGATCTTGAAACACGAAGCCATTTCACTGATTTTGTCAACACCCGCGAACATCGCCTGTGGCATTTCAGCGAATTTCGCGGTCGGACGACCGAAATGCTGAATCCCATCGTAAGCTGGACCTTGACGAACAACGCCCCCCGGCTGATCGAGGCCGAACGCGCGATCTATACCAACGGCACCTGGACTTTTTTCGGCGTGCGGGAATTCGAGCAAGCCAGTCTCACCGCGCAGCCGCTGCCGTCACGTCAAACCAATGTACTGGCCATGCCGGAATTTGACGAAACGCCGAAAGAAATCCTGAGTGAAAACAAAATCAATGAATACCGGAGCATTCGCGCTTCTCGCCAACCCGATATCCCGCTCGCAGACATCGTCGCGTATCTGAGGCTGCATCCCGATTTGTCACGCGCCGATTCAAGGTGGCTGTTCACCAAATTTTATGGGCGGCTGGCCGCGCCGTGGACGTGTTTGGTTGTGGTGCTCATCGCCATTCCGTTCGGCGCGGCTTCGGGACGCCGAAATCTTTTTGTCGGTGTGGCGGGCAGCGTCTTTATTTGTTTCGGTTATTTTGTGATCCAGTCTGTCAGCCTTGCGCTCGGCTCGGCTCCCAACGGCCATTTGCCTCCGTGGCTGGCAGCGTGGCTGCCCAACCTGATTTTCGGCGCAGCGGGCTTGTGGATGACGGCAAGAGTAAGATGAGTTTCCGGCCTTTAATTTTGAGTTTGAACGGCCGGGTCCCGGCGGGACGCAAGCCGGTCGCGACCCCGGGATTCAAAACCAACAACCGAAAATGGGCACTGTGAACGACGAGCTTTCCAGGCTGATGTCGCGTTATGAACGGCTTAATTTGCTCTATCAGGTGAGCAACGTCATCCACTCGACGCTCGAGCCGCAGGCAGCGTTGCAGTTGATCGTGAGCGAAGCAGTGCGACTCATGCGCGCCTCGAGCGGTTCGGTTGTCTTGATCAACCCCACGACCGGCTTTCTGGAAATCCATGCCTCACAACATCTGCCGGCGTCGGCGGCGCGGCTTAAATTGCGCGTCGGCGAAGGCATTACCGGCTGGGTGGCGCGCGCCGGCAAACCCGCGCGGGTCGGTGACGTGACGCGGGACCCGCGCTACGTTGCTGCCCGGCGCGGTGTGCATTCGGAATTGGCCGTGCCACTGGAGGTCAACGGCGAGGTGCGTGGTGTGCTGAATGTGGATTCAGACCGGACAAATGCCTTCAGTCCGGACGACCAGGAATTGCTCCAAGAGCTTGCGGTGCAGGCAGCCAAGGTCATTCACAACACCTGGCTTTACGAACAATTGCGATTGAAGGCGGGCCTGTTCGAGTCACTCGCCAGCGTGAGCCGGACAATCAACTCCACGCTGAATCTGGATGAGGCATTGCGTGCCGTCACGCGCGAGGCGTGCCTGCTCATGCGTGCACGAATGTGTTCGCTGATGATGCTCAATGAAACCCGCGAATGGCTCAATCTGCGCGCCAGCTACGGCGCGGGCGAAGCTTACCTCAACAAACCGCGCCTGGGCGTTGAAGAAAGCCTGCTCGGCGTCGTCGTGCGCCGCAAAAAGCCGCTACAGGTGGAGAATGTTCAGACATCAAATCGCTATCAGAACGTCGAAGTCGCACGGCGAGAAGGATTGGTTTCGTTATTGAGCGTCCCCCTGCTGTTTGCCGGGCAGGTGACCGGCGCGTTGAACGTTTACACTGGCCGGCCATACAATTTTTCCAACGAAGAAGTCCGCATTTTAACCGCGCTGGCCGAATTGTCCGGCATCGCCATTGAAAAGGCGCGGCTTTACGAACGCACCGTGGACGTCGAGGAGCAGTTGCGGCAGAACGAAAAACTTTCCGCGCTCGGCTTGCTCGCCGCCGAAGTCGCGCACGAAATCCGCAATCCGCTCACGGTGATGAAGCTGCTGTATCACTCGCTGGATTTGAAATTCCCCGCCGCCGACCCGCGAGCGAAGGACGCGCGGCTGATTGAGGCGAAGATTGAACATTTGAATCGAATTGTGGAGCAAATCCTCGCCTTTGCGCGCACGACCGAACCGCAACTGGCACCGGTGAACTTGAATGAATTGATTGACGAACTGGGCTTGCTGGTGCGGCACAAGCTGGCCAATCAAAAGGTTGAATTCGTTCGCGATTTGCAACCGGATTTGCCGCTCGTGCCGGCCGATGCGCCGCAATTGGAGCAGGCGTTTTTGAATCTGATTCTCAACGCCGCCGAGGCGATGCCGAACGGGGGAAAGTTCACCATCAAATCCCGCGCCGTTCGCGCATCGCACGCCGCAGAAAAACCGGCGAATGTCCTGATCGAATTCAAGGACACTGGCAAAGGCATGAGTGAAGGGTTACAACGCCGTGCCTTCACAACCGTGTTGAGCACCTCAAAAGCCAAAGGCACCGGACTCGGTCTGGCCATCGTCGGCCGCATCATCGAAACGCATCGCGGCAGTATTTGTATCAAGTCCCGCCTTGATCGTGGGACGACCATTACCGTTTCCCTCCCGGCTTAGTCGGCCGACTGCTAGATTCCCCTCCTCGGGGCTCCCAGATATTCGTGCGATCTCGGGGTTGGTGTTCGTTGCAAAATCGAGATTGCACGCTATTCTCTTGCCATACTTTGTCGGTGGGTTTATCCGACTTGGTTTCTGATTGTATGAATTATTCAAAGCTGGAGTGGTGGAACCGATTCCAAAAGTATTACACCGAATTCCCCGCGCTTGGCCTGACGGTGGATCTGAGCCGGATGAATGTGAATGACGCCTTCTTCGCAGCAATGGAACCGCGGATACAACAGGCGTTCGCGGACATGACTAAGTTGGAAAACGGTGCTATCGCCAATCCGGATGAAAACCGAATGGTGGGGCACTACTGGCTCCGCAATCCCGCACTTGCGCCGACACCGGAAATCCGCAAAGAAATCGCAGAAACCCTGCTTGGTATAAAAAAGTTTTCAGCCAGAGTTCACGGCGGCAAAATTTATGGCGCAGGCGGGCCGTTCAAAAACTACCTTCTGATCGGCATTGGCGGCTCCGCATTGGGCCCGCAATTTGTCGCCAATGCATTGGGCGATCCACGAACTGACAAGCTCAAACCGTTCTTTTTCGACAATACGGACCCTGATGGCATGGATCGCATTTTGGCAACCATTGGCACGGATTTGAATCGGACACTTTGCATTGTCGTTTCCAAGTCAGGCGGCACCAAAGAAACGCGGAACGGAATGCTGACAGCCAAGGCGGCCTTCGAGAAGGCAGCGCTTGATTTCGGGCGCCATGCCACCGCCGTAACCTCCCAAGGCAGCGAACTCGACAGATATGCCATCGCGAATAAATGGCGGGCGAGATTTCCCATGTGGGATTGGGTTGGCGGGCGAACGAGTGAGTTATCCCCTGTCGGCATGTTGCCAGCGGCGTTACAGGGATTTGATATCGACGCCATACTCGCCGGTGCCCGGGCATGCGATGAACTTACTAGGAACAATAACGTTAAGCTTAACCCATCATCCCAACTCTCATTGGCATGGTACAAATCAGGTAACGGTAAAGGAGATAAAAATATGGTCATTTTACCGTATAGAGACCGTTTAGAACTGTTTTCTAAATATCTTCAGCAACTTTTAATGGAATCACTCGGCAAGGAACTTGATCTTCAGCGGCGTGTGGTGAACCAAGGTATTACTGTCATTGGAAATAAAGGGTCAACTGATCAACACTCTTATATTCAGCAACTTAGAGATGGATTAGACGATTTTGTTGTAACATTTATCGAGGTTTTAAACGATGGACATCGTTTGGATATGATCGTTGAATCCGAAGTCACAAGCGGAGATTTTCTGCACGGCTTTTATTTAGGAACACGGCAGGCGTTGGGAGATAACGGGCGTGAATCCATTACGGTCACAGTCAAGGACATTTCACCATTTACAATCGGAATGTTGATCGCGTTATTTGAAAGGGCGGTTGGATTCTATGCCTCGCTCATCAACATTAATGCCTATCATCAGCCAGGTGTTGAGGCCGGTAAAAGGGCGGCGAACAATGTCATAACAATCCAGTGCCGGGTATTGGACTTCCTTTCTAAGCACACGCAACACCCATTTACTGCCAGTGAAATCGCGCAAGAAATCGGAGCAAATGACGAAGTTGAGAACATTTTCAAGATTTGTGAACACCTGTCGTCAAATCCAAATCGTAACATCAGAAAGCTGCTTGCTGAATCACCTTTTGCCACAAAATATAGTTACAGTTGATTTTGTTCATGTTTGTCTATCCAAAGCGATACGATGTTATTGTTGTTGGTGCCGGCCACGCAGGAGTCGAGGCAGCGCTTGCGGCGGCGCGAATGGGCTGCCAGACATTGCTTCTGACGATAAATGTAGATACCATCGGCCAGATGTCGTGCAACCCGGCCGTAGGTGGCCTTGCAAAAGGACATTTGGCTCGGGAGATTGATGCGCTCGGCGGGGAAATGGGCAAGGCCACGGACATGACTGGGTTTCAGTTCAGAATGCTGAACACAAGAAAAGGGCCTGCGGTCTGGGCTCCGCGTGCGCAATGCGATAAGAAGGCTTACCAATTTAGGCTGAAATGGATATGTGAGTCAGAACTAAACCTGGATGTTAAGCAGGGGCAATCATCGAGGATTCTACAAAAGGACGGACTGGCATTGGGGGTAGAAACCACTCTCGACATTCAATATCTTGGCAAGGCAATCGTCATAACCACTGGAACGTTTCTCCGAGGTTTGATGCATATTGGTTCAAACCGGCAATCAGGCGGACGATCTGGTGATGCCGCCGCAATGAACCTTTCATCATCCCTAAAAGAACTCGGTCTTGAGCTTGGGCGTTTAAAAACAGGGACACCACCCCGACTGTTACGTCGCTCAATCGATTTCTCGCGGACAGAAATTCAAGCTGGCGACGAGCCAGTCCCTTACTTTAGTTTCTGGAAGGATGATTTGTTCCACGTGGAACACTCACAGATCAAGCCATCTGTTTGTCATATTTCAAGTGGCAAATATCCGACAGGTTCTATTTTGGATAAGATTAATAGACAACTACCTTGTTTCGTGACGTTTACAACACAAAAAACGGCCGAAATTATACGCCAGAATCTTCACAAATCACCTCTCTATTCGGGCAAAATAGAAGGCGTTGGACCCAGGTATTGTCCATCCATTGAAGATAAAATCGTCAAGTTTCCGGAGAAAGAGCGGCATCAAATTTTTCTCGAGCCTGAGGGAATCGAAACTGATGAGTTTTATGTCAACGGGCTTTCAACCAGCCTGCCATTTGATGTGCAATACGATCTTGTTCGCACAATCATAGGTTGTGAACAGGCTGAAATTTTGCGGCCAGCTTACGCTGTTGAATATGACTTTGCTTATCCAACGCAACTCAATCCAACACTGGAAACAAAGGTCTGCCGAAATCTGTTCCTCGCCGGCCAAATCAATGGCACATCTGGATATGAAGAGGCCGGGGCCCAAGGACTCGTGGCTGGAATTAATGCAGCCCGGCGGGTTAATGGATTTGATTCCATTGTTTTTCGGCGTGATCAAGCATACATCGGTGTTTTGATTGACGATTTGATCACCAAAGGAACAGCAGAACCTTACCGAATGTTCACGTCCCGCGCCGAATATCGTCTTCTGCTTCGGCAAGACAATGCCGATCTCCGGTTGTCTCGAATTGGCCATGAAATTGGCCTGTTGCCGGACCACAACTTTCGAAAATATCAAGCAAAAGAATACGCAATAAGCAACGAGCTAACTCGTTTGTATGCAACATTCTATGAATCAGACTCATTGGCGAAAATCCTGTCGCGTCCCGAGATAAATTACAAGGATATACCAAATCGAAACAATATTTTGCCAGCCGAGGTTGTCCAGCAGGTTGAAATTGCGGTCAAATACGCCGGCTACCTTGAGCGTCAAGAGCTGGAGGTGAAGAAGTTTAAAACACTGGAGGACAAATCAATTCCTGATGCCTTTGACTTTTCAACCGTTCCGAGTCTCCGGCTTGAGGCACGGCAAAAGCTCTCCAAGATTCGCCCGGCCACCATTGGTCAAGCTGCCCGCATCTCGGGCGTGTCCCCTGCTGATATTAGCATTCTCATGATTTGTCTAAGGCGTTGGGGTGCGACAAATGGGCAGAACGCTGCAATAACGGGTGGATCTTGCGACCCTTGCGAATTAGAATTTGAAGAATGATTGGTATGGTTGGCTGTCCGACATGGATTCGAACCATGAATAACGCCTCCAAAGGGCGCTGTGTTACCGTTACACCATCGGACAAACCGTGTGGAAATTAAACTTTTCGCATCGCTTTCGCAAAGCGAAAACATCGCAATGGGCTTTGTGAACGAAAGAAAGTTTGCCCGCAACATTTCCTGGCAGCACAATACCGTGTACCGTGGTTTGAAATGAACAACGCCTCAACCGTGCCAAGTCCGCCTGTTGCCAAAGCCGCTTCGGCGACTTCGGCGGCGCCTGATTTCTCCAAGCCGGTCCAGCGGCCGAAAAAGGGCATGTTAAAACTGATTGGTGAAGTTTTGAATCACGGCGGGCCGGGCTATCTCCAGTTTGCCATCACTAACATATGCAACGCGGATTGCGATTTTTGCGGATTCGCGCGCTCCAAGTTTGATCCCAAGGCCCGGCGGAGCGTGACGTTGCCGGAAGCGCGCGACGCGATTGACATCGCGCTCAAAAATCACATCGGGTACCTGCTTTTCGTCGGCGGCGAACCGATGGTGCATCGCGACCTCCGCGCGATGACCCGCTACGCGGCAGAGCGTGGCATTCATCCGATGATTTGCACCAATGGCGGCCTGTGGACCGAGGAAAACATGCGTGGCCTGGCGAACGACGGCCTGACCAGCGTCATCATGTCCATTGACGCGCATGACATTTCCAAGCACGAAAAAAACCGCGGCCTGCCGGACGTTTGCAGAAAAATCAAGCGCGCCAACGATTTCTTTCATTCCGCCGGCATCCAAACCACCGCCAGCATCACGGCCAGCCGCTTGATTGACGATTACGACCAATTGCCCCCGTTTCTTGAAGCGCTCGGATTCAAGAGTTGCACGTTCAGCTATCCGCTGACCTCGCTGGCCAGCAGCTATCTGAGCTTCAGCGACAGCGGCCTCGTGAATTTCTCGAAGGATGAATTGGTGGAGATATTCGAAAAGATCAAGCGGATGAAGCGGCACAGCAGTTTCCCGGTCGTTAATCCCACGGAATCGCTTTCCGAAATGCAGCGGCACTTGCGCGGCGAGAAGGAAAAATTCGGCTGCCTCGGCGGGCACAAGTATTTTTACCTCGATTGGAAGCTGGATTTGTATCGTTGCCATTTTTGGGAGAAACCGATGTGCAAAGTTTGGGAATGGGACGAATCGAAGCTCATCCGGGACGGCTGCACGCGCTGCATGATTGATTGTTACCGCGACCCGAGCGTGCTGCAATTCGCTGCCATCAGCGCGAGCGACGCGTGGCACAATTTAAAGAGAGGAAAATTGTTTTCCGCGGCCAAAAACGTTCTGGATTCGCGCAACCTGACTTCGCTTAAGGCCGTTTGGGAAGATCGCAAGTGGATTGGCGGCGTGTAGCCCGCCGTAAATTCACTCTTGTCATCCAGCTCATTCATGGTAAACTGACGCCCCTTTTTATGAAGACGGACATTCATCCGAAATATGTGGACGCGGAGATCCGTTGCGCCTGCGGCAATGTGATCAAGACCCGCTCCACCCGGCCGACCATCATTGTTGGCATTTGCAACGTCTGCCACCCGTTTTACACCGGCCAGCAGAAATTCGTGGACACCGCCGGGCGTGTGGACAAATTCCAGCAGCGCGCCGCCAAGACGCAGGCCGCCCAAGCCGCTTTTGCCACGAAAAAGAAGAAGAAGGGTTAGCTGCCAGCGTTTTTTCCGTCTGCAAACTGCCCTGGTAAATGCAGACGGTTTCTTTTTTTCAATAATGTCCGCAAAATTTACGATGTACGATTTGCGATTGACGCGACCGCGCCAATCCGCGCGTCAATCGTCAATCGCCAATCGTAAATGAACCTAAATCCGCACATCGAAAAATTCCGCAAACGCTTTGCCGAGGTCGAAACGGCGTTGAGCAACCCGAATGTCTTCAACAACCAGCCGCGCGCCCAGGAATTGTCCCGCGAATACGCCCAGCTCAAGGAACTGGTGGCGCGGGGTGAAAATTATTTGAAAACGCGCGCTGATTTGGAACAAAGCCGCGTCTTGCTAAAAAACGAACGGTCGGAATCCGAGCTGGCGGTGATGGCAAAAGCGGAAATTGCCCGGCTCGAAGTGGACGAAAAAAGGCTCTCACAGCAAATCCAATTCGGACTCGTGCCGCCGGATCCGACCGACTCGCGCAACACCATCATCGAAATCCGCGCCGGGGCGGGCGGCTCGGAATCCGCGCTGTTTGCCGCCGACCTTTATCGGATGTATTGCCGTTACGCCGAAGCGCGCGGCTGGAAGGTCGAGACCCTCGATTCCAACCCGTCCGACCTGGGCGGCTTCAAAGAAATTGTTTTCCAAATCAGCGGCACGGACGTTTACAAGCGGCTCAAATACGAGAGCGGCGTGCATCGCGTCCAGCGTGTGCCCGCGACCGAGGCTCAAGGCCGCATCCACACCAGCACCAGCACCGTCGCCGTGCTGCCCGAAGCGCAGGAAGTGGACATCGAGATCAAACCGGAAGACATCGAGATCAACGTCTGCCGCGCGTCCGGCAAGGGCGGCCAGGGCGTGAACACCACCGATTCCGCCGTGCAAATCCAGCACAAGCCCAGCGGTCTGATCGTGCGTTGCGCGGACGAGCGTTCGCAGCAAAAAAACAAGGCCAAGGCGATGACCGTTCTGCGTTCCCGTTTGCTGGAAGCGAAAATCGCCGAGGAAAACGCCAAATATGCCGCGAACCGCAAGCAGCAAGTCGGTTCCGGCGAGCGCAACGAAAAAATCCGCACCTACAATTTTCCCCAGAATCGCGTCACCGACCACCGTATCGAGGTGACGCTCTACAATCTGGCGAACTTCATTGACGGCGATCTCGATCCGCTGATTGACCCGCTGATGACGCACGACGTGGAAGAGAGGCTGGCGGCGTTGAAACTTTAATTACGCTCATGATCCCGAGTGTAATCTTACTCTGACTCGAACCCTGGAAAATGATGGGGAGCAAGACTACGATACTACGATAACGATGAATCCCAAGGGGCTTGTTTTCGACTGCGATGGCACGCTGGCTGACACCATGCCGTTGCACTGGCGCGCGTGGCAAATGGTCACGCAACGGCACGGTCTCCATTTTCCTGAAGACCGCTTCTACGCCTTCGGCGGCGTGCCGTCGCGCGACATTTTAAGACTGCTCGCCACGGAACAAGGCCGCTCGCTCGATCACATCGCGGTCGCGCACGAAAAAGAGGAGGCATACCTGCCATTGTTGCCACAGGTTGAGCCGATCCGAGCCGTCCTGGAGATTGCGGAGGCGAACTACGGCAAAATCCCCATGGCGGTGGCGTCCGGCGGCACGCAGCGAATCATCGGCCTGGTACTCGACCATTTGAAAATCCGGCACCTCTTCGCCGCGATCGTGACGAGCGAAATGGTAAAAAACCAAAAACCCGCGCCGGACATTTTCCTCGAAGCAGCGCGGCGCATCTGTGTGGAACCGAAATTTTGCCGCGCCTACGAAGACACCGACCTCGGCTTGCAAGCCATTCGCGCCGCGGGCATGGAAGCGGTGGATGTGCGGGAATTGCTCGGGAAATAAGGGGCGGATCGGCTGCCGCCCAGTCTGGCGGGTCACACCCGGAACGCGTGCGGCAGCGGGCGCAAGCGTCCTGCGAAGGCAGGTGTCTTTGCGCAGGCCGCGACCCGCAGAACCCCATCTGGCAATTTGATTTTAGGGACACACAATTGCGGCACGGTGAGGGTTACTTTTGGGAATCGGATTATGTTTGACGGAATTCTGTTCGGAAAGGATTGGTGGCGGAACTGGAAGCTTGGCGGTACGCTGGCGAAATGAATGTCCTGGCTAGCCATGACAAATGGAATCAGGGCATTGATAAAGCGGCGCCATTCACAATATGAAAATAGGCATATTTGGCGGTTCATTTGACCCCGTTCACCTCGGCCACCTGTTGGTCGCGCAGGCGGCAATGGAGGAACTGGGTTTGGACCGGCTGTTTTTCATTCCGGCGGCGCAGTCGCCGTTTAAGCCGGAAAACCAACCCGCGCCCACAATGGAGCGGATGCGGTTGCTCCGTCTGGCGCTTGCAGGTTGCTGCCGCTACGAAATTGACGAACAAGAACTCCGTCGAGGCGGCGTTTCCTACACCATCGAAACGCTGCGCGATTACCGCCGGCGTTTCCCGCAGGCAGAATTGTTTTACCTCATTGGCGCGGACAACACGACGAAGCTCAACGAGTGGCGCGAAGCGGATGGGCTGGCGAAGCTCGCGGAATTTGTCGCGCTTCCGCGGCCGGGCGGGACGGCGGCAAATTTCCCGCCGCCATTCCGCGGACAGACGCTCAAGGGTTTTCCACTGGGCGTGTCGTCGTCGGAAATTCGCGCGCGGGTGAAGGCGGGTCTGCCGATTGACCAGTTCGTGCCGCCGCCCGTGGCGGAAGCGATTCACGGCGCGAAGCTTTATGTTTGAAAAAGGAATCCGCGAATCGCTTGAATATTCGCAAAGCCGGAAACAAATCGCAGCCATTGGCGAAATTTGCGGTTCAAAAATTCGTGTTCCTTTGTGTCCATTCGTGGTTTAATCCCCCGGCAGCTATGGATTCCAGAAAACTTGCCCGGCTTTGCCGCGAATTCGCGGACAATAAAAAGGCGGAGAACATCGTCGTCCTCGATGTGCACAAGGTGTCGTCGGTGACGGATTATTTCGTGATTGCGTCCGGCACGAGCGAACCGCACTTGCGCGCCATCGTGGATGAAATCACCGACCAACTGCGCGAGGAGCACGGCGCACGGCCGCGAGCAGTGGATGGCACGGTGCATGGTGCGTGGGTGGTGCTGGATTACTTCGACGTGATCGTCCACGTGATGCGACAGGACGTCCGCGAACGTTATGATTTGGAAGGTCTCTGGGGCGACGCTCCAAGAACGAAACCCAGAAAGAAAGCCGCGCCCAAAAAATTGTAGGCGACTGCGTCAGGAAGTTTTTACGAACTGTTTTTCGTCGGCATCTCGTTCGCCGCCTTCACCATTTCCTCCAGAAGCTTTTTGAAATCCTCCAAACCGGGGGCCGGGATGATGATGTTGTCGCGTCGTCCACCGACGTCTTCGGTGATGCGCAGAAATCGTCCACGCGGATTTTCCTTGAGCGTAAAGATGAAAGTTTTGCGCTCAATCTGCACCTGCCCGGATTTGAGTGTGTCTTCGTTGACTGGTGGTTTGGGCTGACTGTAAGGCCGCCCGCCAAAAGGTGATGGTCGCTCGTTTGAGATCATAATTTCCCGCTGAAGACGCCCGCAGCGCCCGATCCAGCTTTAACGGAAATTTCGGTGACAACAGCATTTTGTCAACTGGTAAAATGAAAACCAGCCTGCTCGTGGCACGGGAATTTCGCTGTCAGCCCTCTTCAGCGCTGACGCTAAGTGCCTTATTACAAAATGTTTGCCGCCAACTCGGCCAGTTCAGACCGTTCGCCTTTTTGTAATTCGATGTGCGCGGCGATGGCTTCGGAACGGAAGCGGCTGACGACGTAGTTGAATCCGTTTGAGGACGAGTCCACATAGGGATTGTCAATTTGATACGGGTCGCCGGTGAAGATGATTTTTGTGCCGCTGCCAACGCGCGTGATGATGGTTTTGACTTCGAGCGGCGTCAGGTTTTGCGCCTCGTCAATAATCATGAACTGGTTGGCGATGCTGCGCCCGCGGATGTAGCTCAACGCCTCGACGACAATGCTGCCGGAGCGCATCAGGTCACCGCTACGGCGATGGTCATGGCCCATGTTGAGGTCGCTCAACATTTCCAGCGCGTCGTGAATCGGCTGCATCCAGGGCGCAAGTTTTTCCTCGAGCGAACCGGGCAAAAAGCCAAGCTCCTTGCCCATGGAAACGGTCGGGCGCGCGACGACGAGCCGGCGGAATTCGCGATCGTGCACGGTGCGCTTCAGTCCGGCGGCCATGGCCAGCAGGGTTTTTCCCGTGCCGGCCTTGCCCATGAGCGTGACGAGCTTGACGCGGTCATCCAACAGCGCGTCGAAGGCGAAGTGCTGTTCGCGGTTGCGCGGTTTGATGCCCCAAACCCCTTCGCGGCTGTCAAGGATGGGTACCAGCTTCTGGCCGGTAACATCCACCTTGGTGAGCGCGGTCCGCTTGGGGTTTGTTTCATCGGTGAGCGTGCAGTATTCGTTCGGAAAATATTTTCTGCCGGTGCCGAGGGCAAGCTCGCCTTTGGCGCGGAAGGCGGCCATTTTGTCCGTGCCGACAGACATTTCCATCATGCCGGTGTAAAGGTCGGTGATGGACACGCGGTCAGTCTCGTAATCCTCGGCCTGCAACCCGAGCGCGTCGGCCTTGATGCGGAGATTGATGTCCTTGCTGACGAGAATGGTCGGGTTTTTCGGCTGCGATTTTTGGATGGCGGCGGCGAGCGAAAGAATCCGGTTGTCCACGGTGTTGCCATTGACCTGGAGGTCGCCATTGACGTGCCCGTTTCTTTGAAACGCGATTTTTAATTTGCCGCCATTGGGCAGTTTCACGCCCTCGCTCAGGCTGCCGTCGCCGCGAAAGCCGTCGAGCATCCGCGACACGGTGCGCGCGTTCTGGCCAAGTTCGGTGGACTCGCGTTTGAAGCGGTCAATTTCCTCGATGACCTCGATGGGAACCAGGACGTGATTGTCCTCAAAGCTCAACAGTGAATGCGGGTCATGCAGGAGGACATTGGTGTCAATGATATAGTTCTTCACAATTCAATATAAAAATGAAACGGGCGGAAAGGAGGACGCGGGTTGCCGGGGGCCGCCGTTTTTCATTTTGTGTTTTTCCTTTTTAACTGGCGCATCCGCCGATGCCAGTCCTTGAGATGATTGTGCGCCGGCGGCAATTTATAATGGCCCGAGTAAAGAAAATTTTCAAGCATCCCGAACAAATCGAAATCCACGAACCGCGGGCGGTCCCCCAGCAAAAATGGATGGTGCGCCGCCATTTCCTCGAACGGCAACAAACCCCGTTCCATCCGCTCCAGCCACTCGCCCTGCTGTTTGCGCCACTGTTCCAGGCAGCCGCGGCCAAACTTGCGTTCCTTGAACCGGAGAAAGGGGAGCTGGTCCGCCGGGGAAAGGTTTTTCTTCCAGTAAATGTCGTTCAGCCGGAAGCCCGCGCCTTCAATTTCATTCTCGATATAGCGCCAGAGGATGGATTGGACGCCTTCGAGTTCAAACGGGAACAGGCCGAGTTGGAATTTCGCGTCAAGGAATTTGGCGATGACCTGCGAATCGTCGTTGAGTTCAAAAATGACATCCTTGCCGTCCCTGACGATGGGCACGCCGTAGTAGCGTTGCCGGGTCAGCTTCCAAACCAGCGACCGGTCGTGGTTCGGAATATTGGTGATTTTGAAACGGGCTCGGGCAAATTCCAGGATGCGGCGCTGGACAATACAATACGGACTCCAAGGAAATTGAATCAACTCAATCATGCCAAAATAACTGCTGCTCTTCCGCACTTTAGAACCCGCCTCCCGCAGTGACAAGCCCAAAGCCGCCGAATGGCCTATTCCGCGGTCGCGGTCCCAACGTCAACCGGCAGCGAAATGCGAACAACACCGGATTTGCCGGATTGCGGCGGAACGATTTCCAGTTTGCCGTGATGCGTTTCGATGATTTTCCGGCTGACGGTCAAACCGAGTCCCAGTCCCACATTGCGCGTGGTGAAGAACGGCGAGGGCGCCTGTTTGGCGGTTTCGGTGGTAAACCCGGAGCCGTTGTCCCGCACTTCAATCTGGAGGTCCCGATGGCCGTTGCCGCCTTCGGTGTGCAGCTTGACATCAATCTTCGGCTCCTTGGGGTTGGCCTGAAGGGCATTGAGCATGACCTCGGCGAGGGCGTGCTTCAAGGCCGCGCGGTCACCGGTGACGACGACGGATTTACCGCTGTTTTCGCAATGCATCTGCGCCGTCTCGGCCGGCTGATGCTGGCGCGCTTCCTGATAGGCTTCCTGGATCAGCGGCTCGACCGGGAAGGCTTGTGATTCAATTTGTCCGTCACGCGCGAGAAAGCGCATTTGATTGATGAGCCGCGTCACGCGTTTGACCCCGTCGGTCAGCGCATGGTCGAGTGACTTGCGGAACTCGGCGTCCCGGTATTTTTCGGTGAGCAACTGCTGGTGCGTGGAGAGCGGCACCATGGCATTGCCGATCTCGTGCGCGAGGCGGTCGGCCATGGCCTTGACCAGGCGAAGATTGGCCGCCTCAATCTCCAACCGTCGCAATTGCTCGCTCTGCGTGAGGTCCTCGGCTGTCAAGAGCGCGGAGACGGGCGAGGCGGAATCCTGCCGCTGGAAGGGAACGACGCTGACGCTGTAAACCGTGCCGGGCGAATTTTCCGGCTCGAATTTGAACGGGCTGATGGCCGCGCCGGAGTGCAAGACCTGATATATTTTCGCGCCGAGCAATTGCGGCAGATCGGTGAACTCCAGTTCGCCGCCGCGCTGGTTTTTCCGGCCGAAATGCCGGCGCGCGGACTTGTTGGCGTGGAGCACTTTCAGGTCGCGGCCCACGACGACGCACGCGCTGCTGAGTTCACGCAGCACGTCGGTCATCATCTCGTGGTTGCCGGCAAGCTGGTCATACAGCCAGATGTTGCGAAGCGCCAGCCCGACCTGTTCGAGCAGATGGAAAATCAGTTCCAATTCGTCGTTGGCGAGCGGCTCGCCGGTGACGCGACCGTCGAAAACGGCGACGCCGACGATGGTTTCCCGATCGAGGATCGGCACGGCGATTTGCGCGCCGAGCAGTTCAAATTCCTTCTGCGTCCCGGCATCCGCGCGCGCTTCGTCGCTGTTGCGGCGCAGAATCCGGCCCAAACCGGCCAGTTGGGCGCCGATGCCGGAATCGGGTGACAGTTCAAAATGTTCGAGCAGACCCGGCGCGATGCCGATGGCGGACACGGCGTGCAAGCGGCGGGCTTCCTCCGCCGAAAGCGGTTCAACGGGTGGTGAATGGGGGCGGTTCAGGAAAATCGCGGCGCGGTTGACCCCGAGGGTTTCGCGCAGGAAAAGCAGGAATTGCTTGAGCATCAACTCGGCATTGAGCGAATGCATGAGGATGGACGAAAAATCGCGCAGCACGCCGAGGGTTTGCGACGCGCCGACAAACCGCGGCACCGCAGGTTCCACGGTTCGGGGAAGCGGCGGCGACACGGGCGCAGGCGGTGGCGGTTGGGTGGCGCGTTCCGGCCCGGCCCATAAACGGTCAAGTAACTCGTTCAGGAGCCGGATGCGGACGGGCTTGGTCAGGACGTGCGTCACGCCGTGCAGATAGGCTTCCTCCTCCCATTCCGACTTGGGGGCGGCGGTGTAGGCGATGACCGGGCATTTGGAATCGTGCCGGCGAAGTTTTTCAACGGCCCAAATGCCCTGCACGCCGAGCAGTTCGAGATCAAGAATGCACGCACTGGCCAGGCCATGAGCCAGCAGCGGCTCAGCCTCCTGCGCGTTGGCGCGATGGACGACGCGATACTGCTCCGCGCTCAGACCCGCGCGAATCGTTTCGGCGAAATCCGGATGAGCGGCCAAAACCAAAAGCGTTCTCATCGCATTGCCGTTCTGACTGGACCAAATCTGTTCCCGGTTGGCGTCACTACCGCCGGATTATCCACTGCTTTTGGCTTCAGGTCAATTTATTATTGGCCGGGGGCTTGCGACAAAATTGGCTGAATACGAGCAATTTTTGAGAAGGCCCGTTCCCACTATTCAGACGAAATCAGTTTTTCCCACAATTCCTCGTTGAGCAGGACCTTGTGGAGGAATTCCTGTTCGCTCGGCGGCGCGGCGCGTTCGGGATTGAGCGGCAGGCAAATCGTGAAGGTGGTGCCGCGACCGGGCTGGCTTTTGGCGTCAATTCTCCCGCCGTGATGATAAACGATAAAGAAGCACGCCATGAGGTGAATGCCGTATTCCGACGGGGTGTCGCTGCGCACGACGAACGGATCAAACACGACGCGCAACGCTTCCTGCGGCAGGCCCGGCCCGTTGTCGCTGATTCGAACCTGGATTTCCGGATGGGCGCCGGTGGTTTGTGATTCCGCCGTCAGCGTGATGCGGCTGCCGGCCGGCAGGCTGGCCAGTTCGTCTTTCAGCAAAAGCTCGAACAGCCGGTAAAATTTCGGCTTGTCCGCCTGCAGCGCCGGCAACGAATCAGGAATCTGGTTGTCAATCTGGATGCGCCGCGCGGCGAATTGATCCGCAAACGATTTGAGGGCCGCGCCGACGGCTTCGTGCAAAAGCACCTTGTCGGTGAAATGAAATGACGGCGTTCCGGTCGCCGTCCACAAATCCTTGAGCAGTCCGTTGATTTTTTCGATCTGCGACTGGACGTTTTGGTGGTATCCCTTCCAAAAATCGGGATTGCGCAGACCTTTCATCGCCGATTTTTCCTCCGCCATTTTTACCGGCGCGAGGTCGAGAAACGTCTTCACCGCCACGAGCGAATTGCGGATATGATGGCTGAGGCCGGCGGCCAGCAGGCCCAGGCTCACAATCCGGTCGGCAATCATCATGTTGCGGATCACCGACATTTTTTCCGTGAGCAACTGGTCGCGCTCCAGCCGCACCATGAAATATTCCAGGCCGCGTTTGAGCGTCTGTTCGAGCTGCGGCGGGTCCCACGGCTTGGTGACGTATTTGTAAATCGCGCCGCTGTTGACGGCGGCGATGGCGGCGTCCATGTCCGCGTAGGCGGTGACCAGCACGCGAATCATGTGCGGGCGGAGCTTGCGCGCGCGTTCCAAAAGCCACACGCCCTTTTCGCCGGGCATCCGCTGGTCGGTCATCAACAGGCCGATTTCATCGGCGTGCTGTTCCAGCAGCTTCAGGCCATCCTGGGCGTTGGCCGCCGTAAAGATGTGAAATTGATCCCCGAACGCGCGGGAAAAACTGGCCAGCGATTTTTCCTCGTCGTCCACGTAAAGGATCGCAAATCTTTTATAGTTGTACAAATTCTCCATGTTGTTGCTCCGGCTGTTGCTCCGGCGAAACCGCGGGCGGGCGATTCACGGGAAATTCGAGCGTGAACTCGCAATACTTGCCGTGTTCGGTCTTGACGGAAATGCGCCCGTCGTATTCCCGGACAATGCGATAGCAAATGCTCAAGCCCAATCCCATGCCTTGACCCACTTCCTTCGTCGTGAAAAACGGGTCAAAAATCTTGTCCAGGTGCTCCGCGTCAATGCCCGTGCCGTTGTCGCGGACCACAATCAGGCTGCGGCCGTTTTCCACGCGGCCTTCGATCCAGATGGTCGGCTGCTCGCCGGCAAATTTTTTGCGCCGCAACTCATCCAGCGAATTCTGCAACAGATTCACCAGGATGTGAACCATTTTGTTGCGATTGGCCCAAATCGTCTGGTGTTCGGCCAGCTTGGTCTCAATCCGCACCTTGTCGCGCCATTCGCCGCTTAAAAACCGCAGTGACGCGCCGACCACTTCGGCCACCTCAACCTGGTCGCGCTGTTCCATGCCGGGATGCGTGAACGTGCGGAGGTCGGACACGATGTTGCGCACGCGCTTGATGCCTTCTTCAACGTCCCGGAGGATTTCCTCGTATTCCCCGCGCTGTTCCGGCGCGATGAATTTGCTTTTGTGGCGCAAGGTGAACAGGCCGGTCGTGGCAAAATTCAGCGGGTTGTTGATTTCGTGAATGATGCCGGCGCTCATGCGCCCCAGCGACACGAGCTTTTCGGTCTGCACCAGTTGCGACTCGGTGTCCTTGAGCTGTTCGATGGTGGATTCGAGCGCCTGGTTTTGCCGGGACAACTTGCGCTGGTATCCGTGCGACTCGACCAGGTTTTTGATGCGCACGTGCAATTCCGTCGTCGAAAACGGTTTGGCCAAGAAATCGCTCGCGCCCACTCCCAGCGCGGTCAATTTGGTTTCCTCGTCGGCGCGCGCGGTGAGCAGGATGACCGGGATGTTTTGCGTGGGGGTGTGCGCGCGAATTTCGCGGCAAGCCTGCAGGCCGTCCTTTTCCGGCATCATCATGTCCAGCAGAATGATGTCCGGCAAAAACTGGCTGGCCTTCTCCACCGCCTGTTGTCCGTCCACCGCCTCGATCACCTCGTAATGCGCGGCCAGTTGCGATTTCAAAAATCGCAGCATGTCCGGCTCGTCGTCGGCCACCAGCAACGTGGCGCGCCTGCCGTTGCCGGTGAACTCGACCGGTTTGACGGTTTGCTGCAGCGGGGTCAAGGCCGGGAACAACTCCGCGCGACGGTACAAATTCGCCAGCCATTCTTCCGAAGTCACGGTCCCGCCGGTTTCCGCCTCGCCGGGAGCCTTTTCGCCGGTTTCGGCCTGCTGCTGCCTTTCGATCACCTGGGCTTTTTCATAAGGCAACCGCACGGTGAAGGTGGTCCCCTTGCCTTCCTGGCTTTCCACGCCGACCTTGCCGTTTTGGATTTCGACCAGTTCCTTTACGAGCGCCAGGCCGATGCCGACGCCCTGATATTTGCGCTTGGACGAACCATCGGCCTGCCAGAAGCGGTCGAAGATGAACGGCAGGTTCTTCGCGGCGATGCCCATGCCCGTGTCGCTCACGGTCAAAATGACTTCTTCACCCTGTTGTTCGGCGCGCAAGGACACGCTTCCGCCGGCGGGCGTGAACTTGAGCGCGTTGAACAAGAGGTTCAGCACGATCTTTTCCAGCTTGTCGCGGTCGGCCAGCACCGTGCCCAGCGCCGGGTCCACAAACGTTTCGAGCTTGATGCGCTTGTCATCGGCCACCTGCCGCGCCGCGCTGGTGAGGCCCTTGGCGAATTCCGCGACTTCGAGCGGCTCGTGTTTGACTTCCATGCGGCCGGATTCGAGGCGGACGAGGTCGAGCAAATCGTTGATGAGCTTGAGCAGCCTCATGCCGTTGGCGTGCATGGTGCCGAGCAGGTTGCGCGTGTCCTCGTCGAACGCGCGGTTGAAGCGCTGCATCAGCGCTTCCAGCGGCGCGAGCAGCAGCGTGAGCGGCGTGCGCAGCTCATGGCTGATGTTGGCAAAAAAGCGGCTCTTGATCTGGTCGAGTTCGACGAGCTTGCGGTTGCTGTCCTCGAGCGCGGCGCGGTTTTTGTCCAGCTCGTAGCGCAGGGCAAATTCGCTGAATCGCAACCGGTAAAAAAAGTGGTTGCCGACGACCACGATGATGCCGGTCAACGCCAGGAAATAAAGGTTGTTGGCCAGATTGTTGAAAAACTCCTTGGGAGTCGGTTCCAACCAGTGAAGGCTGCAAGCGGCCAGATACATCAGAATGATCGCGGCCACACAAAACATTGACTCCCAAAAATCCCAGCGCACCACGACGCTTACCGCAAGCAAGATCAAATTAAGCGCCGCGTAATAATCCGACGTTGCGCCCGTCAGTGGTCCTTGCGCCGTGGCAATGATCCAGCACAGGAAGAACGCTGGCAGGAGCGCGATGAAGATGCCAAGCCGGCGGTAATGCCTTTGTCCCAGCTCGGTCGTGTGCAAATACCAGAGGCCGACCGCCAGAATGGAGCAAAGGATCCGCAGTTCGAGAAAATCCCAGCGTTGCGGGTGGTAAACCAGCCAGTCCATGACCGAGCCGAGGGGCATCAAAACCACCACCAGCGCCGACGCGACCTTGCCGGTCTTGAGACGCTCCTGTCGTTCGTTGGCCGCGAAGGCGGCGGCGAAATCAGGGTCAGAAAATGTTGGATTTTCAGCCATTGGTTGGCTTGCGCACCTCGAGGAACAAATTCACTCCGGTCGGATCGGCGCGGACAAAGATTGCGTCATCGGGAGCGCGGCCTGGCTTCAGGGCGCGGATATCCTGCGCGGTGCGATAGATCAGATGCCAGTCCAGCAAGTAAGCCATTCCATTTCGCAGCGGATTGGAAGGGTCCACGTTGGACACCACCAGCAGGCCCCCGGGCATCACCAGATCATAAAATATGTCCATCAACTGCCTGCAGGTGTGGTCGGACAGATAATCGAAAAGTCCGGTGCAAAAGACAAAATCAAATTCACGTTTGGCGCTGTCTCCGGACACTGTCGGCTTCAGGCTTTCCTTGACCAACTGATGAACGGTTTTCTTTTGTATCTGAACGGCGAATTTCCGGCCCGACCGCTCTTTGATGTCATTAAGCGCCTTCCTGACATATTCGAGGGTTTCCCGGTTGAAATCCGTCAGGGTCAATTCAACTTGCTCGCTCGATGGCGAATCACTGAGGAACCGCTGCACTTCGACGGCCGGACCACAAGCAAAGTCAAAAATGCGCGCCTTGCGCCCCAGGCGCGATACGCGCGACGCCTCCATTTCCAGGCACTGGGTCAGATAAGCCAACCGGTTGCGATGCGCCGCTGCCGGCGGTTGTTTGAGAAACCAGGAGTTGATGACTTTTGCGAAAAGGGAACCGCCGTCCTGACCGTCACGGGCGATCATGTTGACCATTTCATAATCGCCGGCATAACCCAGCGGCTTGTAAAATGTGCGGTGGGCAAAGGGTGCGCCGAGCACCAAAGGATGCAAATGCTGCCGCATATAACTTTCGTGCGCCGGCCTTTGGTCGTCCTCGATCCCTTCAGCGACCACTTCAAATTTCTCGAAAAGGTCATTTACCGGCGGGATTACAACCTGCGCGAGTTCATTGGTCACTTCTTGTTCCAACTGGACCCGGCTGCCTGTCGGCAGGGCGCGAATGCCCAGCTCGACCTGTTCCATCCAGATCCGCAGATCCGCGAGGAAAGTTTGCATGTCGGCAATGATAATTTTGAATTCCGGGAGCACCTTGTAAAGCTTTTGCCAATCTGCGAGGAACGTCTTGAATTCATTCGCAAGCCCGTCGCGCTGTGACAACAAACCGAGGTCAACGTCCATCCAGTGTGCTTCATTCAACGTCGCTTCACAAACGACGTTCAGGCCGGCATTCACGACGTTACGGACAACCGCGCGGCCCGAATAAATCGTCCGGCCTTGCAGGATGATCTTGAATTCACTCAGCACCTCGGAGAGCTGCGGCGTCACACTCGGATTATACAATTCAAACACGACCGCGTGCCGGGTCACACGCCCGGGCGCTCCGCGCAACTCCAGTCCTTCGGACGTCTGGAACGTCACCAGACTTTCCTTGACATCGGCGGGATCCGAAGCGGTTTCGCTCCGCGTGATTTCTTTGAGCGGGCGTTGTTGCTGCCCGTTCTTTCCGTTTCCGTTGCTGTGGGTGACTTGATTCATTTCAGGGTGAATGAATAAACCATTTTCTACGCCAAAACAAAGGGATTATTGATTATCAACCGACCCGTTGCATCAAGGGCCGCCAACCCGCCGTCATAGTTTGAGTTCCGGTTTGGCACTGCCGCTGCTGTGGTTCACACTACCGCCAGAGCTGTTCTCATAAAGGCTTGGCGGAGTTTCATTGAATTAAAAACGGGTGAATCATGACCCTGTCCCGTAACAGGGCAGTCATTGTCCGAATGCAGGAAATTAAAAATACTAAAAGCGAAAATATGCAAAACCAACTATATCGTTCGGTGGCGTCGTGGCGCGCGGGAAACCGGTTAGGTTTGGCGTTTTTGGCGGGCGCAGGCTTGTGTTTCGCGGTTCCGGACCGGCTGGGCGCGGTGGGCTTCCGTTTGCCGCATCAAGACCCCGAAGCCATTGCCCGTGGTGACGCGTTCGCGGCCACCGCGGACAATCCATCGGCCATCTATTACAATCCGGCCGGCATCACGCAATTGGAAGGCGACAATATCCGGGTGGGACTCTATGTCATTTCTGCCAACACCAAATTCACATCGTCCAGCGGCGCGACTGCGCATACCGATACTTCCCTCCAGCCTGTCCCGCAACTTTACTATGTGCATTCATTTACCAATTTGCCGATTTCCATCGGCCTCGGCATTTATGCGCCCTACGGGTTGTCGCTGGACTGGGGAAATAATGCGCCCTTCAACACCGTGGCTGAAAGCGGCAGCCTTACATATCTGTGCTTCAACCCGGTCATCGCATGGAAAGTTCATCGCACGCTGTCCATCGCCATTGGTCCCACCATCAATTATTCATATGCGACACTCAAGCAAGCCATTCCCTTCATTGGGGGACAATTCAAATTTGACGGTGATGGGTTGGATTATGGATTCACCGCCGGCATTCTGTGGCAGCCGCAGCCAATGTGGTCATTCGGAATCAATTATCATTCGGCCACGACGGTGGATTATAAAGGCACGGCGTCCCAGACTTTTGGCGCGCCTTTTCCCCCATCAACTTCCTCCAGCGCCGCCATCAACTTTCCGCAATTCGTTGTCGGCGGCATTTCGTTCAGGCCGACAACCAATTGGAATCTAGAATTTGATTTGGATTGGACTGAATGGAATGACGTAAAACAAATCACCCTGCAAGGCACTCCTTTTCCGCCTCCGCCGGGAAGTCAAACCGTCACCTTGAATTACAAATCCAGTTTCATCTACGAATTCGGCGTCACCCGGCAGCTCGGCAAGGGTTATTTCGCCAGCGTGGGTTATATTTACAACGAGAATTCAAGCCCGGATGCCAATTTCAACCCGCTCATTCCAGACGCCGACTTGAACCTCGGCAGCGTCGGGTTTGGCCGTCATGGCAAGCACTGGGATTGGGCAATCGCCTATCACTTCGCCTACGGTGTGCGCACCGTCTCCAATGACTCCAACGCATCGGCGAACGGAACCTACAAGACGTTCAACAACGCCTTCAACGTTGCCACGACTTTCAAATTCTAAAACCCTAGGCGCCAACCGGCACAGTCGTTGAAGGTTTTAAAATGCTCGCCACGTCCATTTCGATTTCCTTGACCCAGTCCCGTATCCAGGTTTGTGGAACTTTCGGCTCGGTGGTGACGTCCGGGTGTATTTGAACGGTAAGGCTCAACCGGTTTTGGAATGTGATGACGCCCACGCCCACCTGCTGGAAGCGCAGCACCGGCGGGCAAACCAGCCATGCGCCCCGGCATCCGGGTTGGGTGATTTCCTTGTCGGGGTCCCAGACGCCCATGTTCGAAAATGCGCCCACGTTCCATTCCGGTACGGCCAGTTCCGTGGCCACGAGGTATCTCCGCATGCCCGCGGTCAGGAACCGCCCAAGCTGATACGCCTGCCAGTTCGTCCAGTGCTCGCCCCGGCACAGTGCGGCATAGATGTTCTGATGGATGTCATGCACCGTTTCGTAGGATTGCACCTTGACCCGGACATAGCTCGTGTAATTTGCCGTGTCCCGCACCTGCCTTACTTTGCCCCGCACGTTGATGGGCACCATCCAGGGCACCGCCGCGGATTGGTCTTCGAGAAACGGGCGAATCGCCTTCGTCAGATGCTTCAGGAGAAAAGAGTTCACCGTGACCTCGACGTTTCTGCAAACGCGGCGGATCTGGGTGGTGGCCGCTTCATCGAACAGATGCCAGGCCACCGCCGGCGGCGGCTTCGAACTGTCGCCTTTGGTGGAACCCCGTTCGAGCGGCCCCCATTTGAGGCGATGTCGCGGCTTGAAATACTTCGGCAAATTTCGCAGCACCGCCAGCTTTGAGGGATCGGCTGGATGTCGGATGGTGGGCAGGCGCTCAAATGCCACGCCGTTCTGTCGGAGATTTTCCGCGAACCACCCCACCCCGTCAAAGTCTGCGTGGCGGGGAAACATCCACTCCGGCTCGGTCTTCCCCGGCGGTATGTGTGCAAACCTCATGCCTATGAATTCCCCCAGTTCCTCCGCCGCGAGAAACCATAACTTCATCACGTCAGTCTTCTCTTTGGGCATAAATGACTCCGGGCTTTTACACCTTTCGCGCCCGGGCGTCAAACCGGGGCAGCGTTCAGGCTGCCCTTTGGAAGCTTTTCCAATGCCAAAAAAGGCGGACTCAACCGCTCGTCAACGGGCTGCGGGCCGGTCAAAAGTGCAGCCCCACCGTCACGAAAACCGCGTCGCTGATGAAATGATACGTGCCATCGGCGCTCTGTCCGGCGATCTGTCCAGCTGTTGACGGCGTGCTGCCGGTTACCGTATGCGCCGGGCCGTATCCAAATTGATAGGCGACATCAAAATCAAATCTCCTGCCTTTATGGCCGACGCCGACGCTGAAAAAATGCCGGTCCATGTCCGCAGCCAATGGGGTGTAATTGGCATTCGGAACTGAGTTCTCGTTGAACACATAGCCGGCGCTTGCATGCCAGCCGTTTTCAAAATACCGCGTCACGCCGAATTCATACATCCAGCTCGCCTGCCAATTCAGAACGAATTGAATGTTTTGATTTATGCCCCGTGGTTTGGTGGATTGGCTGATGGTGCTTGATCCGAAGCTGCTCCAATCCGTGTAGTCCGCGTCAAATTCCAGGTTCCATTTCGGCGTGGGCCGGTAGGAAAAACCGCAAACAACGGTCAAGGGGAAGGTAAAGTCAGTGTGTGCGGATCGGTCTTGCTCGGTCGGTATGACTGGATACTGCTCGATTTTCGTTTGGCCATCCAAGGTAACCTTCGCCGTGCTACGGAAGGTCGCGCCGATTGAAATTTGGTCAATCGGTTGCCAGCGCAGACCCAGATTGTAACCCACGCTCCAACCGTCACCCTTAAAATGGAAGTAGTTGATATAGGGCAGTTGGTTGCGAAGAAGGCCTTGCTCCAAATCCATGTTCACATAGTTCACCATCACACCGCCGCCGAATGACAGACTGGGCAACAACTTCACCGCCATGACGGGATTGAGCGTCAAATAAGTCAGCGAACCATTTAGGGCGACCGCGCGGAAGCCGGTATCCTGTGGCCAACTCACGTTTCCGCCATAAGGCGCATAAACGCCCAAACCAAAGCTCAATGGAAATTTCTCCGGGGTATAGGTGTAGAACAACTGGGGAACCGCCGCGTAGTTGTCTGAACTGTGGTAGGTGTTGCCGCTGTTTGGGGGACTGTAGCTGGGGTCAAGATAGATTCCATAAATGCCGGAACGAAGATTGCCACCTTGGAGTTGCGTGATGCCGGCGGGGTTGTAGTAAATGGCGGACGGGTTGTCCGCCGTGGCCACAAACGCCTCGCCGCGTGCGGTCGCAAAGGCATCTTGATCCGCCAGCCGAAAGCCGTTCGCTGAAAGCGTCAATGGCAGACCGCATAAAACTGCCGCCACCAGGAGCTTCGCTGTGTTGCGTCGGTTCATCATCGGCGATTCATCATTCAAACAACTGAACAAACAACCATGGGAACGCGCGGGTGTGCGCTTGGGCAGACAGGTTACCTGCCGCTTGGCATCGCGCCAGCATTTTTACCGGAGGAACAAGCTTCCCGAATGTCCGCTGAAATCCCGTCACTTGGGGCGCAGCTTGACACTGCCCCCGGAGCGCCGGTCTCCGACCCGGCAAGAATCGAGAATCCTCCAGAAACGCGCCGGTTCAGAGATCGGCGCTCCGCCATTGCCGCCAAGTCGGGGGCAGTGTCAAGATGCGCCCCGTCACTTGTGCGCTTACTTTACTTTCTATCCGGCATGATGCAGACTGCTCACAATGCAGTCTTGGATGATAAAAAGTCTGATTGGATTTGCTGCCGGGGTTTTGCTGTTCGGATTTGCCGTCTGTCCGGCCCAGGCCGCGTTTTCGTCACTCTACATTTTTGGCGACACCGTTTCCAGCACGACCGATGGTCCGGGCGGGTCAGATTACTACGGCAACCGCTACTCCAATGGCCGGGTTTGGGTTGAAGTGCTGGCACAGCAATTAGGCCTGACCAATAACTACTGGTACTCCACCAATAGCTCGATCCACGTGTTATACACCAACCTGTCCGCTTCGAGCACCAATTGGTCTTACTCCAGCAACAACAATTCCTACTTCGACCACGACAGCGCCGACTTGGTAACGGACGTCAAGAACTTCTCCGCGCCAACGAACGCTACTAACGCGCTGTTCATTGTCTGGGTCAATGACGCTGATTTCGTTGATATTTTGAATGGCGCTACTCCAATCAGTCCGCCCTACACGACGGCTCAATTACCCCAATGGACGAATGTTTTCAACCTGTCACTCACCAACCATTTTCTGGTCATCACCAATCTTTATGCTAAGGGCGTCCGCACGTTGATTATGCCGAATGCCGTGGACGTAACCAAGGTTCCGGGCTATGTCTATTCTTTGAATTCCTCCAACGAGCTTTTCTTTCGCCAAAGGGTCATGGCTTTCAATGCTGCCTTTGTCAATACCTTGAATTCGGCAAAGGCCGCATGCCCGGGCCTTACGATTTATGTCCCGGATATGTTCGCCCTGCTTGACAATGTGGTGTCGAACTCTGCCTACTATGGATTGACCAATGCCTTGGATAGCAATGGACAGAGTGTTGATGCAGTGACCTACTTCAATCCTCCTCAAAGCCTGAATGGCCCGGGAACAAACTTCATTTTTTGGGATTACCTTGACCCGACCGCAAAGTTCCACGCCGTGGTGGCAGCTGCCGTCCAGCAACTCATCTCGCCGGCGCAAATCACCAATCTCACATTGCTTAACGGCAGCAACCGGCTGGATGTGGCCAGCCTTCCGGTTGGCTTGAGTGGTATCGTGGATGGCAGCACGAATCTTGTAACGACGAACTGGGTTTCGCAGGCAAGCTTCAACAGCACCAATGCGGCGCAATCCATCTTTGTCCCGACCTCCGGTCCGATGCAGTTTTACCGGCTGCGTTTTCCCTTCGCCTGGAACTGGCCGTAATTCGATTGGAACCGGACCACGCGACGCGCCAAACCGGCTTTATTTCAGCGATTCCAAAATTTTCTCCGCGGCCGCGCGCGGATTTTCCGCCGCGTAAATCGGACGGCCAATCACCAGCCAGTTTGCGCCCGCAGCAATGGCTTCGCGCGGCGACAGCGTGCGTTTCTGGTCGTCGGCCTTTTCCGCGCCCGTGCGGACGCCAGGTGTGACCAGTTGCGTGGCCGGCGGGATCGCCTGCCGGAGTTTGGCCACCTCCAGCGGCGAGCAAACCAGCCCGCGCAGTCCGGCCTTGGTGGCCACCGTGGCCAGGCGGCGCACCTGATAATCCACGTTCGCATCGAGGCCGATTTCCTTCAACGCCCCGGCGTCGAGGCTCGTCAGCACCGTCACGCCCAAAACGAGCGGCGGACTGTGGCCGAGCCGCCACGCGGTTTCCTGCGCGGCCTGTTCGGCGGCCTTGAGCATCTCGAAGCCGCCGCTGGTATGCACAGTGAGCATCTGCACGTCCAGTTGCACCGCCGCGGTGACGGACTTGGCGACGGTGTTGGGGATGTCGTGAAATTTCAGGTCCAGAAACACCATCGCGCCCCGCTCACGAATCCGGCGGACGATGTCCGGCCCGGCGACGGTGAAAAGCTCGCTGCCGACCTTGAACCCGCCCGAAACCGGGGCCAGTTGCTCCACGAGTTTCAGCGCGGCCCCGGCCGTCGGCACGTCCAGCGCCACAATGATTGGATTCCGCATGGCAAAAATTATTTAACCACAGATGAACACAGATAAACACGGATTTTTTCCGTTTGTAGGAGCCGACGCAAGGAGGCTCTGACTTCATCATGCTTCGGTAAATGCCGAAATTGGAGACTCGTCACCTCGTCTCCTACAAGTCCAATCCCTGTCCATCCGTGGTTTTTGACTTTTCCCTTGAATTTTCCTAGCCTGCCGGCATGAAAGTCATCCGCCACAGCGACGCGAATTTTGCCGGAAAACTTCGCGAAGCGACCGCCGCGTCCAGCCTGTTTGATCCGGAAATCGAGCAACGCACACGCGCCATCCTCGACGCCGTGCACCTCCGTGGCGACGATGCGCTGCTGGAATTCACGGAACGCTTCGACGGCGCGAAGCTCGCCGCCGACCGGCTGGCCGTCACGCAGGCGGAATTGTTCAACGCCTCGCTCGCCGCCGATGAAGCGCTCCGTAATGCCGTGGCCGGGGCGGAAAAAAACATCGCCGCCTTCGCCAACAAATCGCTGCGGAAAAACTGGCGGATGAAGAATTCGCACGGCGCGACGGTCGGCGAAAAGTTCGATCCGTTCCAGCGCGTGGGGGTTTACATTCCCGGCGGCAAGGCGCCGCTGGCTTCCACCGCGTTGATGACCATCACGCTGGCGCAGGCGGCGGGCTGTCCGGAAATTGTCGCCTGCACGCCGTGCGGCAAGGACGGCGGAATCAATCCCGCGCTGCTGTTCGCCACGCGCGCGGCGGGCGCGACGGAGGTTTACCGCGTTGGCGGGGCGCAGGCGATTGCGGCGATGGCTTTCGGCACCAAGACGATTCGCCGCGTGCAAAAGATTTTCGGTCCCGGCAACGCCTACGTCGTCACCGCCAAACGCCTGCTGGTCGGCCACGTCGCGATTGATTTGCTGCCCGGCCCGAGCGAACTGCTCGTGCTGGCGGACGACACGGCCAACCCGAAGTTCGCCGCCGCCGACATGCTCGCGCAGGCGGAACACGGCTCCGGCCATGAACGGGTGTGGCTGGTGACGACCTCCGACAAAATTTTGAAGGCCGTCGAAACGGAAATCGCGAAACAATTGCCCAAGCTCGCGCGGCGCGAATTTATTCAGCGCGCTTTGCAGAACAACGGCTGGCTGATTCAGGTAAAATCGCTCGCGGATGGCGTGGCGCTGGCGAACCGGCTCGCGCCGGAACATTGCGAAGTGATGACGTGCAATCCGCGCAAGGTTTCCGAGGGCATTTTGACGGCGGGCGCGATTTTCCTCGGCCCGTGGTCGCCGACAGTGCTGGGTGATTACGTGGCGGGACCGAGCCACACGCTGCCGACCGGCGGCGCGGGCGCGTCGTTTGCCGGCCTGACCGTGGACCAGTTCCAGCGCCGCACCAGCGTGGTGGAATACAACCGCGCCTCGCTCAAGAAAGCATTGCCCACGGTGAAAAAATTCGCAGAACTCGAAGGTTTGGGCGCGCATGGGAAGAGCGCGGAGATAAGGAAATAAATTCTGAATGAAGACCGCTAAATTTACGCGTAAGAATTGTGCATAGAATTGTTTAATTTTCCCGGCTTGAGCGGCTGGTGAAATTGGTTAAATTGATGACATGAGCGCGGTGGAAATCATCAAAGAATTGCCCAAGCTGACGACGGAAGAGCGTTCCGCCGTTCGCCGCCGGTTGCGGGAACTCGAAGAGGCGGACGAAAAGCTGTTTCTGCACGAGTCCGCTGACGCAATGTTTCAGGACATGGACAAACAGGAGGCCAGGAATGCCCGCCGCAAAGCCCGGTGAGGTCTGGGTGGTTGACCTCGGCATGGCTGCCAAAATTCGTCCCTGCCTCATTCTCACGCGCCCGCCCAAAGGCGATGAACTGGATGTTTTCACGGTTGTCGCCCATACCACAGCCCGCCGCGGCAACCGTTGGGAAGTTCAAATTGAGAAACCTTTTCTGGATGACGAAGGCGCGTTTGACGTCCAGCGCGTGGCGACTGTGGCGTCAGTAAAATTGGAACGCAAGCTTGGTGAGTTGACTTCGGCGGAATTGAACCTCGTTCTCGACCAACTCGCAGAACGGCTGGGCATTTGACCGGAATTTCCTCAATTTGATGCGTATGTTTTCACGCAGTCCAAAAAATTTAGTTCGCCCGCTGGTGCGCGAGCTGCATCCTTATGTCTATGGCGAGCAGCCGAAGATCAAGGGGCTGATCAAGCTCAACACCAACGAGAATCCGTTCCCGCCGTCGCCGAAGGTGCTGGCCGCGGTCAAGGCGGCGGTGGACGGGCGGTTGCGGTTGTATCCGAGTCCGACGGCGCAGGTTCTCCGGGAAAGGCTGGCGAAACTGCACGGCTGCCACGCCGACAACCTCATCGTCGGCAACGGCTCGGATGAATTGCTGGCGCTGGCGACGAGGGCGTTCGTGGAGCCGATTCTGGAGGGACGAGTTACACGAGTCCCAAATCAAGAGAAATTGGGGACTCGCGGAGCTCGTCCCTCCGAAATTATTCAATACTTCACGCCGAGTTATTCGCTTTATCCGGTGCTGGCGGACATTCATGGCGCGGCGAAAAATCCCGTGCCGCTCAAACCGGACTTCTGCCTGCCGGGCCTGGCGGAATTGAAACGCGACAGCGTCTGGAACTTCAACGCGGCGCTGACCTATGTGACGACGCCGAATGCGCCGAGCGGGCGTGGTTATAAAACGTCGGAACTGGAAAAGCTTTGTGCGGCGCAGAAGGGCGTTGTCATTCTCGACGAGGCTTACGTGGACTTCGCGGAGGAAAATGCGCTGAAGCTGGCGTTGAAATATCCGCACGTCATCGTGGCGCGGACGTTTTCCAAGGCCTATTCGCTGTGCTTCCAGCGCGTCGGCTATTTTATCGGCCATCACGATCTCATCGCCGCGCTGCACAATATCCGCGACAGCTACAACGTGAACGGCCTCGGCCAGGCCGCCGCCGTGGCCACGTTGGGCGATCTGAAGCATTACCGCGCGAATTTCAAAAAGATCGTCGCCGCGCGCGAGTGGCTGGGCCGCGAATTGACGAAGCTCGGTTTTCGGGTCTTTCCGAGCCGGACCAATTTCATCCTCGTCCGGCCGCCGTCCCGCGTTGGCGGGACCGCGCACGAATGGCAGCACAAATTGCGCGAACAGAAAATCCTCGTCCGCTGGTTCAATTTCCCGGAGGTGAAAAATTACCTGCGGATCACCATCGGCACGCCGGCGGAAGTGGCGGCGCTGGTCAGGGCGGCGCGGAAAATTCTGGCACGGTAGCACCCGCGACTCGCGGGTCAAATTCGGCGTCCCGCCGAATTTCGTCGGGCAGGTTGTCCGCGGATGAATCATGGTCAAATGAGAATCCCCGGCGCTCAAGCCTGTTTCCGGCGCGACGCCTGTGCCACCCTTTTTGTTTCCCGGCGGCGCAATTTCTGCTAAGAAGCCGTCGTGTATCTGGAATACTACGGATTGAAACAGGCGCCGTTCGATCTTACACCGAACCCGCGTTTTCTGTTTCACAGCCGGAGGCACCGCGAGGCGTATAATCACCTGCTTTACGGCGTCTGCGAGCGCAAGGGTTTCGTGCAGCTCACCGGCGAGGTCGGCGCGGGCAAGACGACGCTTTGCCGCGCGCTGCTCGAACAGCTCAACGGCATGTTTTCCACCGCGCTCATCCTCAACCCGGTGCTGGACGCCGACGGGCTGATGAAGGCCATTGCGACCGAATTCGGCCTCGACGTCAGCGGACGCGACCGGTTGGGAACCATCACGCTCATCGGCGAATTTCTGCTCAAGCAGGTCCAGCAAGGCAGGGAAACGGTGCTCATCATTGACGAGGCGCAGAATTTGACCGAGGAATTGCTCGAACAAATCCGCCTGCTCTCGAACATCGAAACCGACGACCGCAAGCTGCTGCAAATCGTTTTGCTGGGGCAGCCCGAGTTGCGCGACCGGCTCAACAGCCACCGTCTGCGCCAGCTTCGCCAGCGCATCACCGTGCGTTATCACCTCGCGCCGCTCACGCGGCCTGAGGTCGCCCAATACATCCAGCACCGGCTCGAATTCGCCGGCGCGCAGGGCGTGCCGTATTTCACACGGCCGGCGCTCTGGCGCGTTTTCGGTTACAGCCGCGGCATCCCGCGACTCATCAACGCCGTCTGCGACAAGGCGTTGCTCGCCGGTTTCGTCGAACAAAGCGACCACATCACCTATCGAATGGTGGGCCGCGCCATCCGTGAACTTGAAGGGCAAATCCATTTATGAGCCGCATCAACGACGCGCTCAAACGCGCCCAGCGGGCGCAGAAAAAAAATGCGCCGCCCCCCGGTCCAAAAATGCCGGGGCCGCTGCCGGTTGAATCCAGGCCCGGCAACGTCATCGGCTGGATCCTGCCGGGGGTGATTGGTTTTTTGATTGTGGCCGCGTGTCTTTTTATTGGGCTGGCCCTGCTCACCCGCACCGTCACAAAAACCAGCGCTGAACCCAGGCTCTCGGTGGCGCAGCCGGTGAACCCGGTGGCCATTCCCGCGCCCGTTCCCGCGCCCAAAGCGCCGCCGCCGCCGTCTCCGCCATCACCGCCGCCACCGCCGCCGCCCGAACCGAAGTTGCAGGGCATTGTCTATGCCACGACGCAGCCGTGGGCGATCGTGGACGGCCAGACCGTCCATGTCGGCGACCGGCTCGGCGAATTTCGCGTGAAGGAAATCTCGCAACGCAGCGTCACGCTGGAAAAGGCCGACGGCTCGCAGAAGAAATTGGGCCTGGACAAATAAAAATCCGCGCCATCATTTCTCGTGCCTCTCCTCAAAAAAAATCTGGCCGCATCGCCCACCGTCGCCCGGGTCGCGCCGTTCGTGATTTTCCTCGCGCTGACGTTTTGTCAGGGGCAATTCGGCGCGGCATCGGCTTATTGGTTTTACTTCGCCAAAACGCTCGTGGGCGCGTGGCTGATCTGGGAAATGCGCCCGTTCGTGGCGGAAATGCGCTGGGCCGTCAGTTGGGAGGCCGTGGCCGTCGGCATCGGCATTTTTGCAATTTGGGTCGGGCTTGATCCGTTCTATCCAAAATTTTTAACGGGCGGCGCGACGGGAAATCCAGGTGATCAATTTGGGGGAAATTCCGTGTTCGCCTGGTTTTTTATCGCGGTTCACGTTTTGGGAATGACTTTCGTCGTGCCGCCGCTGGAGGAGGTTTTTTACCGCTCGTTTCTCTATCGCTGCATCGCCAGGCCGGATTTCCAGTCCGTGCCGCTCAATCAATTCCTGCCGCTGCCATTTTTCGCAACGGCCGCCGTGTTTGGTTTTTCCCACAACGAATGGCTGGCAGGCATTTTGTGCGGCGCGGCCTACCAGTGGCTCGTGATCCGCAAGAACCGGCTGGGCGACGCGATGACGGCGCACGCCATCACGAATTTTCTGCTCGGTGTGTGGATTGTCTGGAAGCACGCGTGGCAGTTCTGGTAAACAAAAGTTGAAGCGTGGAAGCGTTAAAGCGCGACGCATCGCCACCGTCTTTCCGCTTCAACGTTTCAACGCTTTAACGGCCTTATTTCGCTTCCAGATTGATGTTGTTGCGTTCGAGCGTGCTGCCTTCCTGCGCGGCGAGATTGGAGAGCGCCTCGTTGTAATTGGCCAGCGCGCGGATTTCCTGGGAGCGCGCGGCGGTGAGGCTGTTTTGATATTGCAGCACTTCAAACGTGGTGGCCTTGCCGACAGCGTAGGTTTTCTGCTCGGCGTCCAGCGCGGCCTCGGCGTAAATGCGCGCCTGCTTGGTGGCCTGCACGCTTTGGTAGTTGGATTCAGCCTGCTTCACCGCGTTGTCAATTTCCACCAAAACGTTCTGTTCGAATTGCTTCAGTTGCAGCGTGACCTGCTGCAACGTCGCCCGGGTGGACTTGTATTGATTGCGCGGCCCGACATTGCTGAGCGGAACCGTCATTTGCGCGCCGTAGCTGTAAAATGGATAATTGCCCTCCTTGAATTGCCCGAATGTGTTGTTGAATTCCGTGCTTGCGCCGTTGAAACCGTAGGTGCCGATCAAATCGAGTTCGGGAAAAAGCTGGTTGCGGTAGAACTTCAACTCGATGCCCTGTTGCTCCACATTCAATTGCGCCTGCAACAGGTCCGGCCGCCCGGTCATGCCCTTCCGCCAACTGTCCTGCAAATTGAAGGTTTGCACGGGCGCGGTGAGCCTCTCCAACGGTTGAATGTCGGTATCGTGCCATTGGGAATAGTTTGTGTCCGCGAGCAGGCTCTTCAACGTGTTTTGGTCGCTGACCAGCGTAAATTGCGCGGCAATCAGGTTGGCCTGGCTTTGCGCCACCTGGGATTCGTCCTGCTGAACGCTCAACACGGCCAGCGTGCCGATTTGCACGCGCTGGTTGTCCTGGTCAAGCTGCGTCTGGGCCAGCTCCAGCGCCTCCTGCTGCACCTCCACGTTTTCCAGCGCGTAAATCAGCTCGTAGTAGGCATTCTCAACGGCGGTGACGGAGGTGATGATCTGCCCGCGCAAACCCTGTTCGGAGTTTTTCAGCCGGTTTTTGGCCACGCGAATGTTCAGGCGCGTGGTATCAATCCAGAAATTCTTCAGCAGCGGCTGGGTAAGGGAAACGCCAATGGAGCCGCTGGAAGTTTCCGTAAAATTGGTCGAACTCGTGAAGCGTCGGTCAGAAATGTTGCCCGTGAAATCGTATTGCAAACCCCATGGCAATGAACCGCCGATGCCGGAGTTGAACGAGTCTGACTTGGACGTGGTCGAGGGAATGGGCATTTCCGTCGCAGTGAAGCCGCCGGGCGACACGTTAAATTCGTGCTGACCGGAAATGTTGAACGTCGGATCATAACCGCCATAGGCCGCGTTCAAGTTGTAGAGCGAAATCTGCGGATTGTAGCGCTGGATTTGCACGTCGAGGTTGTGCTGCAGCGCCTCCTGGATGCAGTCCTTCAATGACATCCCGCGGGCATTAGTGTTGGTCGTGCCGGCGGCCATGTTCGTCTGCGCCCGCGCGGCCAGGGCCAGGAAAAAAACCGACAAAACGACACTGAAACATTTCATGGTGCTGTGCATGGTGCGGCTTCCGCCGCGATTCGTCAAACCTAAGACGCCGCCAAACGCGTCGAGGTAACCATCTGGTTAATTCCGGGTCAGCCCGGCTTCGGGCCCGGGGCCGGCGGCGCGGACGGCGGAACATCCTCGATGACCGCGTTCTTTTCCAGCAGGTCCAGCGCCTTTTCGTGCAGGATTTGCTCGTAAAGCTCGGGCACGCCGTTGCGTTTCTGCAGGTCCTTGAGGAACTTTTCGAGCGGAATCTGATACAACGCCGCCAGCGATTGAGCGCGTTTCAAAATTTCCTCCTCTGACACCTTGAGTGCCTCCTGCTCCGCAATGCGCTGGATCAGAAACGCCAGCTTCACGCGCTCCTTCGCGTTGTGCGTGGCCGCCGAATAGATTTCCTCCTTTTGCTTTTCAATCATCTCGCGGGTGATGCCGCGCTTGGTGTTTTGGCGCACGATGTCATAAACCGCGTTGCGCGTCTCCTGGGCGACCGCCGATTCGGGCAGCTCAAAATTCACGCGGTCGAGCAGCCCGCGGATGACCTGCGTGCGGATGGCCCTGGCCTGCGAATAATTCAACTCGTTCTCCAGGTCCCGCCGGACGCCGGCGCGCAGTTTCTCCAGGTTTTCCGCGTCGAACAGCTTTGCGAATGCGTCGTCAACCGGCGGCAGAATCTTTTCCTTTACCTCAATGACTCCAATTTCAAAAACGCCCTTTTTGCCCGCCAGCTCCTTCGTCACGAAATCGGCCGGGAAATCCACGCTGACCGTGCGCTGGTCGCCGGTTTTCGCGCCGGTGAGTTGCTCGGCAAAACCCGGCAGGAACGCCTCCGGCCCGATGTCCACCCAGAAATTTTTCTGTTCCGCCAGCCCCTTCGCCGTCGGCGCGGTGTCGGTGATGGGCTTGCCGTCGCACGTGCCGGTGTAATTCACCACCGCGATGTCGCCCGGATGCGCCGCGCGCGCGACCGTTTCGAACTTCGTGTGCTGCCGCCGGAGCAGTTCCACCGCGCGCTCCACGTCGGCGTCGGTGACGGACCTGGCCTCGCGTTTGACCCGCAGCCCCTTGTAATCGGGCATTTGAAATTCCGGCGCGGTCTCGATGGTGGCGGCGAATTGCAGCGCCTGGCCGCGGCCGAATTGGATTTCCTCGATGTCCGGGTAGCCGACCACGGCGATTTTCTTTTCGTCCACCGCCTTGCGATACGCATCGCCGATAAGCTTGCGCTTGGCCTCGGCCTTGATATCGGCCTCGTATTTTTTGACCACCAGCTCGCGCGGCGCCCGGCCCGGACGGAAGCCCGGCAGCGACGCCTGCTTCTGGTAATCCTTCGTGACGGTGGCGAAGGCCTCGTCCACGGCCTGCGCGTCCACTTCCACCCGCACGAGTTTTTTGCACGGGGCCAGAGTTTCAACGGTGATGTTCACAATAAAATGTCTCGTCAGCGAGCCGCGCAAGATAGCTGGAATGCGCCGATTCCGTCAACGGTTTTGATGGCCTGCCGGCGGCATTTCCGCTTTGATGTGGCCGGATGAAACCAGTGTTCTTCATCACCGGCACGGACACCGGCGTCGGCAAAACCGTGCTGACGGCGTTGCTGACGCGGTTTCTCCGCAAATGTGGCGCGAATGTGGCCGCGCTCAAGCCGGTTTGCTCCGGCGGCCGCGACGACGCCCGCGCGTTTCATGCCGCATTGAATGGCGCGCTGTCGCTGGACGAAATCAATCCGTGGCATTTCCGCGCGCCCATCGCGCCGTCGCTCGCCGCCCGACGTGAACGGAAGCGGGTGAAACTGTCGCAGGTCGTCGCGCGCGTCCGCGCGATGCAAAGGCGCTTTGACGTGGTGCTGATGGAAGGCGCGGGCGGTTTGTTCAGCCCGCTCGGTGAAAATTTTGATTCGCGCGACCTGCTCACCGCCTTGCGCGCGACGCCAATCGTCGTTTGCCCGAACCGGCTCGGCGCGGTGAACCAGGTTTTGCTCACCCTTGAAGCCCTGCCGGAAAATTTTCGGCGCAAGGCGCGGGTGGTTTTGATGTCGCCGGCGAAACCGGACGCGGCCACGGCTCCAAACGCAAAATTGCTGGCGGAATTTTTTGACGCGAGACGGATTTTTTTGCTGCCGTGGCTGGGCGGGCAATTTGAAGCGGGGAAAGTTTTGGAGGATTCACAAACGCGGAGGACACTTCGTAATCTGGCGACATAACCCGCCGAAGGAGCGCCGGCCTCCGGCCCGGCGCGTTATGGCCCGCCATCCGCATCGCGCGGGATCGGAGACCGGCGCACCATTAATCATGGTTTCACCGGCGCGTTGGTGAACAGGAACGATTCCCGCCACGGCCGGCGATTTTTGTAGAGTTCCAGCCGTTGCTGGATGCCTTCGACGTTTTTGATCCTCGCGGCGGTGGCAAGCTGAAGGGCTTTCTGTGTGACGTCCAGCGCGTTGGTAAAGTCGCCGGTTTCCGCGCAGGCCATGCCCAGCGCGTCGAGCACGAGCGGCTGCGCACCGCCGGTCAGCGCGTTTGCCTTGGCCGCGAGCACCAGCGCGGTTTTCCCGTCGCGAATCCGGGTGTTTTCACTGGCGGCCAGCACGTGGGCGGTGTAGGCGAGGATTTGGAAATTGTCCGGGTCAATCCGCAGCGCCTCGCGGAGCTGGTCAATCGCCCCGGCATCGCGGCCTTGTTTCAGCAGCGTCTTGCCCATTTCAAAATGCGGCCAGGGATAAGCGGGATCGAGCCGCGCCGCGTTGGTGAATTCATTCATGGCTTCGCCGAACCGGCCGAGTCCGGCGAGCACGCTGCCAAGGCCGTCGTGCAAAAGCGGCAGTTCCGGATTCAGCCGGACAGCTTCACGATACTCGGCCAGCGCCTCATCTGTTTTGCCCATGTTGGCCAGCAGGTTTCCGAGGTTATTGTGGACCTGGTAACGCTTCGGCGCGAGCCGCTCCGCTTCGCGATACTCGGCCAGCGCCTCACCCCATTTCCCCTGCTGGTCCAGTTCCACTCCGAGATTGACGTGGGCGATGTCGTTGTTCTCCGTCACCGCCGCCGCGTGCGCGAAGAGCGCCCGGGTGTCGTGCCAGTAGCGCAACTGGTTTTCCGTGAGCAGCAAACAGCCGGCGAGAACCAAACCGGCAACGACCGCAACGGGAATCTTGAGGAAACGGAACCGGCACGCCAGATCCTGGAGGCCGAATGCGACGGCGAGGAACAGGCCGATGGAAGGAATGTAAGTGTAACGGTCCGCCAGCGCCGCCCCGCCGACCTGCACCAGGCCGGCCACCGGCACGAGCGTGCCCAAAAACCACAACCAGCCGACGAGCCAATATGGACTTCGCCGGCGCGCGCGCCAGGCGCCGGCGGAAATGAGAATCAAGGCGGCGACAGCAGCCGTGACGGCGAACGCGGGTATTTTGTCCGGCAGCGGGTAAAAAACCGCCAGGTCCGCCGGCCAGATCATTTTCAGCAGGTAGCGCCCAACCGCAACGGGCGCGTTTTCCAGACGATAGCGCAACGAAACTTTTGCCAGTGAGACAACCGCTTCACCCTGGCGCTGCGCCAGGAAAGAGACGACGCAGGAAATCGCCGCGAGCAGGAAGAAAGGAATTTTTTCAACGAGCAGCCGCTTGAAAATGGCCAGGCAACCTGACTCCGCAATTCTATTGAGCGGCCAGTAGTCCAGCAACAACATCACAAACGGCAGCGTCACCAACATCGGTTTGGACATCAGGCCCAGCGCGAAGAAAATCAGCGCCAGCCAGTAAAAAGGTGACGCGTGACAGGTGACGCGTGACACGTTCTGTTCCCCGGTTCTTATCACTTGACACTTGTCACCTGTCACCGCTCTGACGTAGGCCAGCAGTGTCAGCAGCCCGAAAAACGTGCTCAAGACGTCCTTGCGTTCGGAAATCCACGCGACGGATTCGACGTGCAACGGGTGCCACGCGAACAGCGCGGCTACGAACGCGCCCGGCCACAGCGAGTTCGTCAGGCGAAGCAGCAGCGCGAAAAGCAAAACCACATTGGCCGCATGGAACAGGACGTTGACCAGATGATGCGCGCCGGGGTTCAATCCAAACAGCCCGCAATCCAGCATGTGCGAAAGCCAGGTGAGCGGATGCCAGTTGCTGGCGTGCCAGGTCGTGAAGGCCCATTTGACGCCGGCCCAGGTCAGTCCATTTTGGACAACCTGATTTTCTGTGACGTAATCTTCATCGTCATAGACCACGAAACCGTAATGGCACACCGGCAGATAAACCAGCAGTGTGGCCAGCGCGAGCAACAGAGCAATGAGACGCGGACGGGCCTTCGCCGCGCCGAAGTGTTTGCGTTGGAAAGCCGCATCGGCGCCTGCCGGGCAGGTTTCCTGGCTTTCGCGGTTCTGGCTTCGTCCACGCAGGCGGGACATCGGCCTTCTTTGTAAGCCATTTTGTCCGTCCGGCAAGAGCGGAGATGAGGTTTAATTCTTCTGTAACTTCTTCAATAGTGTGTTGGTGGACAAAAAAGACTCACGCCAGGGCTGATGGTTCTGGTAAAGCTGCAATCGCTGTTGCAGGTCTTCGACATCTTTCATCTTCACGGCGTTGGCGGTGTCAATGGCTTTTTGGACGAATTGTTGCGCCTCGTCGAAGCGGCCCAGCTCGGCGCAGGCCATGCCGAGCGCATCGAGGGCGAAAGGCTGGCCGCCGCTCAAAGCATTCGCCTTTTCGGCGAACGCGAGAGCAGCGCGGCCGTCGCGGATTTGCGGATTTTCATCGGCGGCCAGCGCGCGGGCGGTGTAGGCGAGGTCAAAGGAATTGGTCGGGTCAAGCCGCAGCGCCTCGCGAAATTGCCCGACGGCCTCCGCGTCGCGGCCCTGTTTGAGCAAAACCATGCCGGTTTGAAAATGCGGCGTCGCGTAATCGGGATCAAGCCGCTTGGCTTCGGAAAATTCAGCCAACGCTTCATCCAGGCGGCCCAGTTCGGCGAGCACTTCGCCGCGCGCGAAGTGCAACAGCGAATTGTCGGGCTTCAGCCGCTCCGCCTCGGAAAATTCGGCCAACGCCTCCTCCGGCTTGCCCAGTTTTTCCAGCACGTTGCCGCAGTTGTAGTGCACTTGATAGCGTTCAGGCTCGATTTGCAGGGCTTGGTCGTAGTCAGACAGAGCCTCGCCGAGCCGCCCCTGCGATTCGAGCAAGCAGCCGAGGTTGAAGAGAGCCAGGGCGTTGTCCTTCGTCACCACGTTGGCGTGCCGGAACGCCGTTTCGGTGTCGCGCCAGTAACTCAATTGTTTCGCCGCCAAAACCGAACAGGCGGCAAGGATCAACAGCGCAACCGCCGGCGCGGTGATTTTCAGAAATTGAAATCGCTTCATCATCTCATAAACGCCAAAGGCGACGGCGATGAAAATGCCGATGGATGGAAGGTAGGTGTAACGATCCGCCAGCGCCGCCCCGCCGACTTGCACAAGGCCGAGGACCGGCACGAGCGTTCCCAAAAACCAAAGCCAGCCGACAATCAAAAACGGACCGCGCCGCCGCGCCAGCCAGGCGGCGGCGGAAATCAAAAACAAAACGGCACCGGCCGCGGCAAGGTTCAGCGGGAAAAAGCGCTTGGGCAACGGGTAAAAAAGGCACAAATGCGCGGGCCAAATCATTTTCAACGAATAATCCGCGTAAGATTGCAGCGCGTTGCACAGGCGGTAACCCAGTGGGATTTTTCCCAGCGAGACGACCGCGCCGCCGTGACGCTGGGCCAGAAACGTGACGACGCACGAAGCCGCCGAGAGCAGGAAGAACGGCCATTTTTCCAGCGCCAGGCGAAGGAAAAGCGGAAAGCGGAAAGCGGAAAGCGATAACCTTTGCAACGGCCAATAATCCAGCAGCAACATCACAAATGGCAAGGTGACAACCATGGGTTTGGCCATCAGGCCCAATGCGAAGAAAATCAAGGCCAGACCGTAGAAAAGTGACACGTCACGCATGACACGTGACAGGGCAGGCGCGGGGGCGACTTTTTCTGTTCTTGCCACCTGCCACCTGTCACTTGTCACACATTGCGCATAACGCGTGTAAGCCAGCAGCGCCAGCAAACCGAAAAACGCGCTCAAAACGTCCTTGCGCTCGGCGACCCATGCGACAGATTCCACGTGCAGCGGATGCCACGCAAACAGCGCCGCCACAAACGCGCTGGGCCACAACGCCTCCGTCAGCCGCAGCAGCAACACAAAGAGCAAAACCGTGTTGGCCGTGTGAAACAGGACGTTGACGTAATGCTGCGCCCCGGCGTTCAGGCCGAACAATTCGCAATCCAGCATGTGCGAAAGCCACGTCAGCGGATGCCAGTTGCCCGCGTGACAGGTGGTGAACGCCCATTTGACACCAGCCCACGTCAAGCCGTTTTGGACGACTTGATTGTTTGTAACGTAATCATCATCATCGAAATTCACAAAGCTGTTGCGGGTCACAGGCAGATAAACCAGCAGTGTGACCAGCGCGAGCAACAGTTCTATGAGGCGCGGACGGGACATCGCCGCGCCGAAGTGTTTGTGTTGGAAAGCTGCACCGGCGCCTTCCGGGCGGGTTTCCTGGCTTTCGCGGTTCTGGTTTCGGCCACGCAGGCGGGACATCGGCCTTCTTTGTAAGCCATTTTGCCCGTCCGGCAAGAGCGGAGAATTTTTTCCCGCAAAAAGGCTTGGCATTTCCCGCGCGGCGATTAATAATCTGTCCGGCAGGCAAAGGCTCGACCGCCTGCCGCTTGGCCGCTACATCGGTTCCTCACGACCAAGTTGCCAGTCGTTATGATGAGCGGATTATCGTTTATCGTCGTGGGGGCCGCTTCGAATCAGGCGGAGCTCCTCTATGTTTGGAAGCAGGCGACGCCGGAAGGCAAGGCCGTCATCGCCTGTCTCTTCGTCTTTTCCATCATCGCATGGTCGGTGATGACGTCCAAGGCACTGCAAATGCGCCGCGCCCGGAAGCTGAACCTGTACTTTTCCGCCGAATTTCGCGCCCAGAAAACCGTGCTGGAAATTTTCGACCGCAGCCTGCAGGTCGAGGGCTGCCCGTTGTTCATGGTGTATCAGGCCGGGTGCATGCAACTCGACGCGCGGTTGCGCGGGCCCGGCGGCGACCGGCGGAAGCAGCGCGTCACGCTCAAAAACATGGAACACGTCAAACGCGCCATCGAAAACGTCGTCGCGCAGGAATCGTTGAAACTGGAATCCGGTTTGATCTGGCTCGCCATCGCCGTGAGCGGTGCGCCGTTCCTCGGTTTGCTCGGCACGGTCTGGGGCGTGATGAGCGCGTTCGGCGGCATTGCGCAGGCGCCGCAGGGCGCGGCCACGCTGGCGGCGATGGCGCCCGGCGTCGCGGCGGCGCTCATCACCACCGTCGCGGGCCTGCTGGTGGCGATTCCCTCGATGTTCGGCTACAACTGGCTGGTACACAATTTGCGCGTGTTCACCGTCGGCCTCGACAATTTCGCGCAGGAACTGGTTTCCAAAATGGAGTCGGAGTATCTGGAGGACGAATAATTTGCCGCCATGAGACGATTTTCACAGCGCAGCTATCTGGTGACGTTGAGCGAAATCAACATCACGCCGCTGTTGGATCTCGCGTTCGTGCTGCTCATCATCTTCGTCATCACCACGCCGCTGCTGGAGCAAAGCATCAATCTCAAGCTCCCGCGCGGCGGCCGGCCGGACCAATCGGTGAGCAAGCGCGACATCCGCACCGTCGAAATCAGCAACACGGGCGCCTATGCGCTCGACCGGCAGCGGATGCCGTTCGACGAATTGCTGGCGCGGCTGGCGGCGGAATCCCGCACGAACCCGAACCTCATCGTTTACATCCGCGCGGACGGGGACGGGCCTTACAAATACGTCGCGGACCTGTTTGATGGCTGCCAGCGCTATGGCATCACGCGTTATTCGCTCCGCACCGAACCGGCAAAATGAACCGGCTGCAAAAAAAATGCGCGATCACGATAGTGGGCTTTCACCTGCTGCTGGTGGTGATTTTGATCGTCGGGCCCGGCTTCTTCGCGCCGAAACCCAAGGCCGACGACCTGCAGATTCTCGATGTCATCCCGGCCAACTTGATTGACGCGGCGTTCAACAGCGGCGTGCGCAATGCCCAGCCGCCGCCACCGGTGGTCCAACCCGCGCCGCAACCGCCCGCGCCGCAACCCGTCGTCACGCCGCCGCCCGCGCCGCCCAGAGTGGAAACGCCGGAACCCATCAAGCCAATCGAGAAAGCGCTGACGCCGGAGCCAAAGCCCGCGGATAAACCGAAAATTCAAATCAACACGCAACTCGTGACCCGCACCGCGCCGAAAAATTCGACCGCGAATCCGACGGATGATTCGCGCCGGCAACAGCAGTTGCGGCAGCAGGCGCTCCAAAGAGCCGTCCAAGCATTGAAGAAAAATTTTACGCCTGGCATCACAATTGACATGCCCGGCAACAGCAGCGTGGCCTACGCCAGTTACGACGCCGTGGTGAAGAGCGTTTATGAACAGGCGTGGGTGCCGCCGGACGACGCCCAAAATGACGACGCGAATGTCAAGGTCACTGTCACCATCGCCAGCGATGGCACGGTGATTTCCTCGCGCATCCTCACGGCTTCGGGCGACTCCGGAGTGGACGCCACCGTGCAGCGCACCCTGGACCGCGTCACCTTCATCGCGCCGTTCCCGGAAGGCGCGACGGAGAAGGAACGGACTTACACCATCAACTTCAACCTCAAAGCCAAACGATTGCTCGGATGAAAAAAAATTGTCTCAACATTTTGAAAATTTGCCTGCCGGTTTTCCTTTCCGCCGCCGTGCTGGCGCGCGGCCAGAGCGAAATCAACATCGAACAAAACATCACCGTCATGGGCATGACGAAACCGATCCCGGTTTCATTGGACGGTTTCACCGGCGAGGTTTTGGACGTTTTGAAATTCGATCTTTACGTGCAGGGTTTCAGCTTTGTCAGCCCCGACGCCGCGCAATACCTCATCAGCGGCGGCAACGCGGGCAATGTGCAGGGCCGGGTGACAGACCGGTTCAGCAAAAGCTCGCTGCTCGCGCGCAGCTACACCGGCGCGTCGTTGCGGCGCGAGGCGCACGCGTTCGCCGACGACATCGTGCTGGCCATCACCGGCAAAAAGGGCATTGGGCTGACCAAAGTCGCGTTCAAGGACGAAGCGCCCGACGGCGACGGCGAAATTTACGTCGCCGATTTCGACGGCCACAACCCGCAGGCCGTCACCCACGACGGCGCGATTGTCGCCGCGCCCGCGTGGGCGCCCGGCCGGCTCGCGCTTTATTACACGTCCTACAAGCTCGGCAACCCGGACATTTTTTATCACGACCTCTCCACCGGCCAGCGCCGCGCCATCGCGCGGTATTCCGGCTTGAACTCCAGCGCCGCCGTTTCGCCGGATGGCGCGAAAGTGGCGATGATTCTGAGCAAGGGCGGCAGCCCGAACGTTTATGTCTGCAACGCCGACGGCACGGGCCTGAAAAAGTTGACGAGCACGAGCGAGGACTCGTCGCCGTGCTGGTCGCCGGACGGGCAATGGATTTGTTTTGCGACCAAGATCAATTCGCGCCGGTTGCTGGCCAAGGTGCCGGCGGGCGGCGGGGAAGTTCAAACCCTCAGGACCGTCGGCGTCTCGAACCCGACCGAACCGGACTGGTCGCCGGACGGCAAATGGATCGCGTTCACGTCGCAGATGGGTGAGTTTGATATTTGCGTCGTGCCGGCCGGCGGCGGCACCGCGACTATTTTGGTGCGCGGCGAGGACCCGTCGTGGGCGTCGAACTCCCGGACGCTGATTTATGCGCGGCGCACGGCGTCCTACCGGTATGTGCTGTCTTTGCTTGACGCCCCGACGAAACAAGTCAAAGATGTGGCCCGAGTTTCGGGAAGCGATTCTCAGCCCGCCTGGGCGCGGTGATTTTGAATTTTCACGAACCTTTGACTGAATTTTAACAAAGCAAAACTATGAAAACGACAAAACTGATTTTTCCACTGGTGCTCGCGCTGGCCGCCACTCTCGCCACGACGGGCTGCAAACACAAACCCGTTGGCATCACACAACTGCCAGGCCAAAATCCGAACCCGCCCGGCGAGACAGGACCCCCCACCACTTTGCCGCCCGGAACGCCGATTAATCCGGACAACCAGCCTGGCGGCGGACCGATGGCTGGGGCGGAAACGTTTGACAACATGCTGGCTGATCGCGCAGCGCTGGCGTCGGACACGATTCATTTCGCCTACGACAGCTCGGTCATCCGGACCAGCGAGAAGGCGAGCCTGGCCGCGGTTGCCCAGGCATTGAGTTCTGATTCGAGCGCCAAGCTGCTCATCGAGGGCAATTGCGACGAGCGCGGCACCGAGGAATACAACCGGTCGCTCGGCGAACGCCGCGCGCTGGCGGCGCGGGAAGCGCTGGCCAAACTGGGCGTTGACCCGATGCGCATCGAGACCCGCAGCTTCGGCAAGGACAAGCCGGTGAATCCCGGCCACGACGAATCCGCCTGGTCGCAAAACCGCCGGGACGATTTCGTGCTGCTGCACCCGAAAACGGGGGCATGATTTCGGAGTGCGGACGGCTCGTCCGCGAATTCCGAAGTTGTGATTTGAATTCAACGCGCGGGCGGGCCGACCGCGCCTCTTTTTTGCCGCTTTACTATTTCCCGAAGCGGGCGTAGGCTTGTTGAAGTTCGACAAAACTTATGAATGTCATGTTAGCTGCTTTGCTCGGCGGATGGGAGTGGGTCATCGTGGTTTTGGCCGTCCTGCTTTTGTTCGGCGCCAAGCGCATCCCCGATCTGGCCCGCAGCTTGGGCCAGAGCATCAAGGAATTCAAAAAGGGTGCGCGCGAGGTGACGGATGAAATTCAAAACGCGGCGAATGAGACGCCCGCCCCGCAGAACAAATCCGTGAAGAACGGCCCGTCGCAGCCCGGCCAGACCGTTTCGCAGCCTTCCAACCCGCCGAAGGTTTGAGGGCGGGGAATTTCCCGACATGGCCGGCGACAACGAACCGGAGCGTCCCGACAGGGCCGAAGGCGGCCCGGTCAAGACCTTTCTCGAACACCTCGAAGATTTCCGCTGGGCGCTCATCAAGAGCATCGTCGCGTTGTTCCTGGGAATGCTGGTCTGCCTCTTTGCCGCCAACGACGTCGTCCGCATCATCAAATGGCCGTTGACGCACGCCCGGATCCATTACTTTGGCACGAACCAGATCGTCGCCGTGAGCTTCGGCACGAACCATCTGGGCAATTTTCCACTCACACCGGAACAACAACAGTCGCTGAACCTCGGCACAAACCGTTTTGTCGCCGTTGAAGTCGAACCGCTTGTCCTCGGCACCAACCGCGTGCTTGGCTGGCGGGTCAATCCCGATTCGGCTGTGGCCGCGGCCGCGCAGCGGGCCAGAATTGATTTGATCAACCTCAGTCCGGCGGGCGGGTTTGTCGTCGCGTTCCAGGTTGGACTGTATGGCGGCGCGGTGCTGGCGTCGCCGTTCATATTTTACTTCATGGCCGCCTTCGCCTTCCCGGCGCTGAAGCTGCGGGAACGGAAATATGTTTATCGCGGCCTGACCATTGGCGTTGGATTGTTTCTCACCGGCGTGGTCTTTTGCTATTTCATCCTGATGCCGGTAGCGCTGTCGGCGGCGCAACTGTATTCGCAATGGCTCGGTTTCGGCGCGTTCCAATGGCGGGCGGAGGATTACATCAGTTTCGTCTGCAAATTCATGCTGGGCATGGGGCTGGGCTTCGAGTTGCCGGTGGTGATTCTCACGCTGGTGAAAATCGGCGTGATTGATTATCGCACGCTGTCGAAGGCGCGGCGTTACATGATTGTGATCAATTTGATTCTCGGCGCGGTGCTCACCACGCCCGAACCGATCACGCAACTGGTCATGTTCGTGCCGCTGCAGGCGCTCTACGAATTGACCGTCTGGATTGCTTGGTATTGGGATTGGAAAGAGAGAAAACGGGCTTTACATCCGGCGGATTCGGCGTAAGTTCGGCTCGTCAACTTGAAAAACGTATGCGAAACATAATGCTTTTTCTCACGGTCGTCGCGCTGGCCGCGTTGCTCACCTCCGGCTGTGCGGGGCCGGAACAAAAACTCGGCCGCGGCATGGGTAACGTCTTCGAAGTCGTCCGCATGGGCGAGATGCGCCGCAGCATCGAGCAAACGGCGGTGCTCGATTCGCCGGGCGCCGGTTACACGGTCGGCGCCGTGCGCGGCCTCGACCGCTCGCTGGCGCGCACCGGCATGGGCGTAATTGAAGTCGTCACCTTCCCGCTGCCGCCTTACGACCCGATGTTCACCCATTACCTCAAGCCCGACCCGGCCTTCCCGGAGAGCTACAAACCGGGGCTGCTTTCAGATTCGTTGTTTGACACGGACACCTATACCGGTTTCGGCGGGGGCGACGTCGCGCCGTTCATTCCCGGCAGCCGGTTCAAAATATTCGACAATTGACCGTGCCCGAACCCGTTTTCATCAACGCGCCAACCCACTTCCGTTGGCGCGTTTTGTTTTACAGGAAGCCACGAACCACACAAAAAATCTTTCCAAATTTCGTGCCCTTTCGTGTGTTTCGTGGTTACAAAAGAAATGCACCTTGAAAAAAAATCCCCCGGCAAGGTCAATTTGCTGCTGAACATCCTCGGCCGGCGGCCCGACGGTTTTCATGAACTCGAAACCGTCATGCACCCGGTCAATCTTTTTGACGAAATCCGTTTCGAGCGCGGCGGCAATGGAATTCAACTTACCTGCGACGAACCGGCCCTGCCGGTGGACTTCCAAAATCTCATTTACCGGGCGGCGGATGCGTTTTTGAAACTGCACAACCCGCGCGCCGGGGTCCGCATTCACCTGCAAAAAAAGATTCCCCTGGCGGCGGGACTCGGCGGCGGCAGCGGCAACGCCGCCACGACCTTGCTCGCGTTGAACGAACTGTTTGACCGGCCCCTTTCAACCGCAAAACTGGATGAACTTGCCGCCTCGCTTGGCTCGGACGTGCCGTTCTTTCTGCAAAACCGGCCGGCGCTCGCCACCGGACGCGGCGAGAAAATCCAGCCGCTGGATTTTTTCCCGGCGTTGCGCGGCAGGGCGTTCCTGCTGATTCATCCCGGCTTCGGCATTTCGACGCCGTGGGCCTACCAAAATCTGGCCCGGTTCTCGAAGGCGCTGAATGGCAAACAAGGCCGCGCCCAGGAATTGATTTCAAAACTTCAATCCAATGATTGGTCCGCCGTCGCTGACGGTTTTTACAATTCGCTGGAAGCACCGGCGCTGGAAAAATTTCCCGTGCTCGCGCTGTTCCAGGAATTCCTGCGCGCGAATGGCGCGCTCGCCGCGCTCATGTCCGGCAGCGGCTCAACGACTTTCGCCATCGCCGAAGATGTGAACGCCGCCGAATCATTGATGGGAAAATTCAAGTCCAAGTTCGGCTCGAACTGCTGGACCGCGGTCGTTCCAATTTGATGGTAAGGCCGCGCTGCGGCGCGGCCTGGGACGACCGGCAGGTCGTCCCTACCTCGATTTTCTGAACCGCGCCAGCGCAAACTCCATCATCTCCCTTGCCGCCGGAACTTTGAACGCGAGCGCAACCGCGCCATAAACCAATCCCGCCGCCGCCGCCGGCGCAAACACTTCGCCGATTTTCAATGCGATGGTCTGGTGGCCGACAAAGTTGTCCCACGACCACCAGCCTCCCCACGCCACCAGCCCGGCCAGAATGCCGGCGATTGCCAGCGGCAGAAATGTGGCGCGCAGCGGTTCCATCTCCAGTTTTCCCATTTTCTTCCGCAACGCGAACAACAGCAATCCCGCGTTGCAGACGGAAGTAATCGTGTTGGCGATGCCGAGTCCGCCCTGCCGCAACGGCACAACCAGCAGGGCCGACAAAACCAGGTTCACCGCGAGGCACGCGAGGCTGATTTTCATCGGGGTCTTGGTGTCACCCAGCGCGAAAAACGCCCGCGCCAGAATGTTGACCGCCGAAAATGCCACCAGCCCCGGCGCCAGGCACATGAGCGCCTGCGTCGCACGACCGGTGGAGGCGGCGGTAAACCTGCCGTGTTCAAACAACAGCCGGATGATCGGTTCGGCCAGCACGACCAGCAGGATGGCCGCAATCAGGTTCAAAAAAATCAGCGTGCCGACGCCGTGCCTCAGGGTCGCGCGGAATTCGGAATAATTCTTTTCCGCCGCCAGCCCGGAAAGCGTTGTCAGCAGATACGTCGCCAGCGAAATGCCGAACATGCCCTGCGGCAGTTCCATCAGGCGCACGGCATAATCAAACGAGGCGTTGATTTGTGGATTGACGTAAAAAGCGATGGTCTGCGTCAGCAGCACGTTGATTTGAAAGGCGGCGACGCCGATGGTGCCGGGAATCATTCGCGTCACGACGAGCCGGACGGTTTCATTTTGCCACGGCGAAACCCATTGGTACCGGAAGCCGTCGTGCCAGAGCGTCGGCAGTTGAAACGCCGCCTGCGCCACGCCCGCCGCCAGCACACCGATGGCCAGCGCGAAAATCTGTTCGTGCAACTCGTGTCCCATCCGGGGCGCGAGCCAGAGGACGGATGCGATCATCACGACGTTGAGCATCGTCGCGCCCATGGCCGGAATGAAAAAATGTCCGCGCGTATTGAGCATGCCCACGAACGCCGCCGCCAGGCACACGAGCAGCATGTAGGGAAACATCACGCGCAGGAGCCGCAGCATGAGCTCGGTGTTTTCGCTGAATTGATGAACGGCCAGCGCAATCGAGAGGCCGAGCATGACCACGCCGATGATTGCGGCCGCGGCAATGACGAGGCCCGAAATCACGGCGTTGGCCGCGCGCCACATTTCGACTTCGCCGTGCGTCTTTTCCTTTGCCTTGAAAATGGGGACGAACGCCGCCGTCAACGCGCCTTCGCCCAGCAGCCGGCGGAACAAATTGGGGATGAGAAATGCGAGCTTGAACGCGCCCGCCACCCGGGTATCGCCCATGAAATTCGCATAAACCATCTCGCGCACCATGCCGAGCAGGCGGCTGGTGAGCGTGGCGGCAGCCATCGAACCGGACGACTTGAGCATCTGCGACATCGCGCGCAGGTTAAAGTCCAAAGCCCGAAGTCCAAAGTCCAAAGTTCATTTTGGCACCTTGCTTTTCCATTTCCTGCGGGCTAAGGTAACGACGTGGAAAGTGCGATTCTCGCCAAAGAAGTCATGCGGCTGACGCCCTTTGAAAAGGCGCGGATCATTGACGCGCTCTGGCAAAGCCTCGACCCGGCGGAGCAGAAGTCCATTGATCGCGCCTGGCTGGTGGAATCACAAGACCGGCTCAAGGCTTTTCGCGCGGGCGAACTCAAGGCGCTTGATGGCGAGGAAACCATCCGTTCCATCGCGGACGAATTGGGCAAATGAAATTTCGCCTGCTGCCACCCGCGGCCGGTGAGTTGCGGTCAGCCGCGCGATATTACGAGCGGCAAATTCCCGGATTGGGACGTGATTTTCTCGCCGAAGTCCGCGTCACCCTCCAGCGCATCATCCAATGGCCGGAAGCGTGGCAGCCACTCGACGCGGAGATTCGCCGCTGTCGCACGCGTCATTTTCCATACGGCGTCATTTACGCGGTGGAAGGCGGTGGGGTGCTGATTGTTTCTGTAATGCATCTGCATCGTCACCCCGATTCGTGGCGGAAAAACCTCCAATGACAATTGGAAATTGGCATTTGGCCGCCGACGATTTAATCTGCGCGCGTGAGCATTTACGAAGAACTGGAATGGCGTGGCCTAATCGCCCAGATTGCGGCTAAGTCATCGGATTCAGCTTGGTTTGACTCTAGAATCGGTGGCCCAAACCTCAAAGAGTTTCCTAAAAATTTCCCCGGCCTCCTTCCGGGAATGACTCTTTACTGCGGGTTCGACCCGACTGCCGACAGCCTGCACGTTGGCAACCTCGTGCCGCTGCTGGCGCTGCGGCGGTTTCAATTGCTCGGCCATCATCCGATTGCCGTGGCCGGCGGCGCGACCGGCATGGTGGGCGATCCCAGCGGCAAGACCCAGGAGCGCCAGTTGCTCACGAAGGATATTCTCGACCGCAACATCGCCAGCGTGAAAGTTCAGCTCGCGAAACTGCTCGATTTTGAGACGAAACAAAATCCGGCACGGCTCGTGGACAATGCCTCGTGGACGGCGAACGTTTCGTTCCTCGATTTCCTGCGCGACATCGGGAAACATTTTTCCGTCAACCAGATGGTCGCCAAGGAAAGCGTCCGCGCGCGCATGGAGGACCGCGAGGTCGGCATCAGCTACACCGAATTCAGCTACATGCTGCTCCAGGCGTTCGATTTTTATGTGCTCTGCCGCGATAACAACTGCGAATTACAAATTGGCGGCAGTGATCAGTGGGGTAACATCACCGCCGGAATTGACCTCATCCGGAAAAAATTGGGCAAAACCGCCTACGGCCTCACGCTCCCGCTCATCACCAACGCCGACGGCACGAAGTTCGGCAAGACCGAGGCCGGCGCCATCTGGCTCGACCCGAAACGCACGAGTGTCTATCGCTTCTACCAGTTTTGGATCAACACCGACGATCGCGATGTCATCCACTACTTGAAATATTTCACAATACCCAAAGACGCAGCCGACGTTCTGCCCGCGCGTGAAAGAATCAACGAACTTGAAAAAAAACATGCCGAGAATCCCGATGCGCGCATTCCTCACAAAAAGTTGGCTGCCGAAATGACGCTTTTAATTCATGGTTACGAAGCCATGCAAATCTGCCAAATGGCCAGCGACATTCTCTTTGGCGGCAGAATTGATTTAGCAAAAGAGGATTATTTTGACGTTATTCTCGGCGAAGTGCCAACCAAGGAAATTGAGAAATCAAAACTTGGCGGCGCAGGAATTCCGCTCGTGGAATTGCTGATTCATTCCGGATTGTGTCCCTCCAAAGGCCAGGCGCGAAAAGACATCGAAGGCGGCGGTGTGAACATCAACAACGTCCGTGAAGCCAGCATCGCGCGTGCTGTGACTGTCAGCGATTTGCTGTTCGGCAAACACATCCTGCTTCGCAAAGGCAAAAAGAATTACGTCGTCGTGACGGCAAAGTAGCAGCCGACGTGAGTCGGCTCAAACTTTTGTAGGAGTCGAGGTAACGAGACTCATTTTTGGAGGTCAGAGCCTGCTTACGTCGTCTCCTACAAATTTATGCGGGCGGCGTCAGCGAATCTCCGACCGCGCTTCCAGAAATTTCTTCAATTCCAGCGCCGCCTTGCCGCCGAAGCCGGGCACTTCGGCAAGCTGTTCCAACGTCGCCGTCCGCAATCGTTGCACCGAGCCGAATTTTTTCAGCAACGCCTGTTTGCGCCGGTCGCCGATGCCGGGAAATTCATCCAGCACGCTCTCCGAAATCCGCTTGATGCGAAGTTGCGCGTTGTAGGAGTTGGCCACGCGATGACATTCGTCGCGAATCCGCTGGAGCAGTTTCACCGCCGGATGATTCAGTCCCAACTGCAGCGGTTTGCTTTCGCCCGGCTGGTAAATTTCCTCGAATTCCTTCGCCAGTCCGATGATTGGAATTTTTCCCAAACCTAATTTTATAAGCTCGGCGCAGGCAGCGTTTAATTGACCTTTCCCACCATCAACCATGATGAGGTCCGGCAAATTCGCCAGTTGGGAGGGACAGCGTGCCGCCGTCCCTGATTTTTGGGACGCCGACAAGGCATCCCTCCCGGATTCACGCAGCAGCCGCGAGTAGCGTCGCTTCACCACCTCCGCCAGGCTCGCAAAGTCGTCCTGGCCTTCCACGGTTTTGATTTTGAACCGCCGATAATTCGCGCGGTCGGGCCGGCCGTTTTTGAAACTCACCAGCGACGCCACGGCAAACGTGCCGCTGATGTTCGAAATATCAAAACCTTCAATCCGTTGCGGCGGCTTCGACAAATCGAGAACCTTCGCAAGTTTAGCCAGATCGTTTCCCGGACTGATGGAAAGCGGCAGCGTGTAGGGCACGCGCTCGAATTTCCGTTCTTTCTTCGTCGTTTCCTTCAAATCGCGGATGAGGTCGCGCAGGCCGGCGGCCTTTTCGAAATCCTGCGCGGTGGCGGCTTTCTTCATTTCGGCTTCGAGCTGCTCCTTCATTTCCGCGCATTGGCCTTCGAGAAAATCACACGCGGCATGCACCTGTTCGAGATATTGTTCGCGCGTGACGTTGCCGATGCACGGAGCGGTGCAGTATTTCAAATGCGCGTAGAGGCAATGCTTGTAATCGCTTTCGCCGGGCGTGAACGCGCGGCAACCGCGCAAATTAAACTGCCGCCGCACCAGCGCCAGCGTGTTGCGCAACGCGCCCGAATTCGAGAACGGCCCGAAATAACGCGCGCCGTCGTCCTTCCGCAGCCGCGTGAAGGCGAAGTTCGGGATCGGGTCGTTCAGATTCACCTTGAGCATCAGGAACCGTTTGTCGTCGCGAAAACTGATGTTGTAGCGCGGATGAAATTCCTTGATGAGCTTGCCTTCGAGCAGGAACGCCTCCGGCTCGCTGCGGACGACGTGAAAATCGAAATCGCAAATCGCCTCGACCAGTGCGTTGAACTTCAGGTCCCAGCCCATGCGCCGTGACGGATGGAAATACTGGCTGACGCGCTTGCGCAGGTCGCGCGCCTTGCCGACGTAGATGACCGTGCCGAACCGGTCGCGCATGAGATAGATACCCGGTTTGTGCGGCAGCGCGCTGACTTTTTTGCGGACGATTTCGGTCGCAGGCACGATGGAATTTCAACGCAAAGGCGCAGAGACGCAAAGGAATTTTACCGTTGAAGCGTTAAATCGTTGAAGCGGGCGGCGCGGCGAAATTTTCCGTTTCAACGCTTTAACGCTTTAACGGTTCACGGCGTTGTAAATGGCGGTGGACGAAGAAATAATAAAGTCCGCCAAGCACGAGCGCCGCGCCGCCGAGCCAGAGGATGACATGACGCATCTCGCCGTGCATGAGCTTTTCGTCCTGGCCCGCCTTCACGCCGACGTAGCACAGCACCGCGCACCAGATGCCCGAGCCGAGCAGCGTAAAAAGGGAAAACAACTTGTAGTCCATCCGCGCGATGCCGGCGGGAATGCCGACGAGCTGCCGCGCCCCCGGCAGCAATCGCGCGACGAACACGCCCATCGCTCCGTAATGCGCCGACCAGCGCTCGGCCCTTTCCAGTTTTTCCGGCGGAAACAAAATGAGCCGCCCATAGCGAATGATGAGCGGACGCCCGGCGACCCGCGCCAGCCAATAAACAATCGTCGCGCCGAACCACGAACCCAGCATGCCCGCGAGGACGATGCCCGCAAAGCCCAGCGGGATTTGTCCCGTGTCCGCGAGATGCGCGGCGGGCGGGATGATGACCTCGCTCGGCAGCGGCAGCACGGAACTTTCCATCGTCATCAGCAGCACGATGACCGGAAAACCGGCCGTCTTGAGCGCGGCCAGATACCAGGCGATGAGCGGCTGGAAAATGGATTTGAGCATTGGACGTTAAAATTGAGTCCGCTAATTACGCGAATTGGCGCGAATTGGAAAGGTGAATAAAAAATTAGCGGTAATTCGCGAAATTCGTGGATTGTTCTTCATGCCTTCAAAAAGAAATTCCGCTGTTTCTGGCTGATGGGCATTCCGAGTTTTTCCATCACGGCCAGCATGTCCTCCCAGACCTTGCGTTTCTCGCTCATCGCCTGGTTGCGCAGCAGATACGCCGGATGATACGTCGGCATCAGCGGGATGCCGCGATACGTCTTCCAGGTGCCGCGCAATTTCGTGATGCCGACGGTCTTGCCCAGCAAACCTTCCACCGCCGTCGCGCCGAGGGCAACAACGACCCTGGGCCGGATCAAATCAATCTGCTCGTGCAGATACGGAATGCATGTGGCCATTTCGTCAGCCGTCGGTTTGCGGTTGCCGGCGGATTGGCCGGGTGTGTCGGGCCGGCATTTCAAAATGTTGCCGATGTAAACGTCCGCGCGTTGCAATCCGGTGGCCTGGATGATTTTCGTGAGCAACTGCCCCGCCTTGCCGACGAACGGTTCGCCCTGCTCATCTTCGTCCGCCCCCGGCGCTTCGCCGATGAACATGAGTTGCGCGTCTATGCTGCCGACGCCGAACACGACGTTTTTGCGCGACGCCGCCAGGTGCGCGCATTTGACGCACGCCAGCGCCCGCTCGCGCAAGGCGGCGAACGCGGCGGCCTTTTCGGGTGACGAGAGGCGGGTGGCGGGTGACGGGCTAGAAGCGGGCAAATTGTCCGTAGGCGCCGACGCGAGAAGGCTCTGTTGTATCGCTGGTTGATTCCCGGTTGCAGACTTCTGAGAAGTTTGAGCCTCTTCACGTCGACTGCTACGAAGTTCCTGTGACGGCGCAGCAAGCCGTGGCACCGGCTGCGACAAGGCACGAAGCGTTTCCGGCAAAACGGCGACATGGCGCACGCCGCGCGATTTCAAATCCTCCAGATGTTGAATCGTCGCGTCGAGCAGTTGTTCGTAGGCGCCGGCCATCGGCGTCATCGTAGCCCATGGCGCGGCGGCCGCACGAAAATTATCTGGCGTGTCCGGCGGAACCCGGACACGTAGCTTTCTGATCTGGAGCAATCGAAGGCTTTTCTTGTCGCCGCTGTGTGCTGTGTTAAAGTTCATCCCCGACAACGATGAATTTGCGCAGCAGCAAAAATTGGATGGCGAACTTTAAGGTCAACTCCCTCAGAGCCATGCTTCTGAATTGCTGGAGTGCGATGGGCAACGCCTTTGGCAATCAGCCGCGCCTGCCATCAAGCACCCAAAGCTGCCCCGTGAAACGCAGGCAAAACAACCGGGAATTCTTATGAATGAACCCGCGCGCAAAAACGATTTGAAGCTTTTATCCGTCGTCATTCCAGCGCGGGACGAGGAAGGGTGCATTGCCTCGGCCGTGGAGCATTTGCATTTGGAGTTAAGCCTGCAGAAGGTGCCACACGAAATTGTGGTCGTGGACGACGGCAGCGCGGATTCGACCTGGAAGATTTTGTGCGATTTGACGCGGAAGATTCCCGGGCTTGCGCCCGTGCAAAATCCCGGCGCGCACGGCTTTGGCCGGGCGATCATCCGGGGTTTGAACGCGATGAAGGGCGACGCGGTCGTCATCATGATGGCCGACGAATCGGATGATTGCCGCGACGTGGCGCGCTACTGGAAATTGCTGAATGAAGGTTGGGACTGCGTGTTCGGCAGCCGGTTCATCAAGGGCGGCGGAACCATTGACTATCCGCCGGTGAAATATGTCGTGAACCGGCTGGCAAATTTTTTCATCAAGGTGCTGTTCCACATTCCGCTCAACGACACGACCAACGCGTTCAAGGCCTACCGGCGCGAAGCCATTGACGGCTGCCGTCCGCTGATCGCGCCACACTTCAATCTCACGGTCGAACTGCCGCTCAAGGCCGTGGTGCGCGGCTTTACCTGGACGACGATCCCTGTCACGTGGAGGAATCGCCACACGGGCATGGCGAAATTGAAGATCAAGGAGATGGGCAGCCGCTATTTTTTCATCTGCTGCTACGTGTGGCTGGAAAAATATTTCAGCCGCGGCGATTACCGGAAGCGGTAGCCGTTGTTTCCGGCGCCGGCGAATCCCGCATCGCGGAAAAGTCCAATTTGGCGCGTCCGGCAGGACTTGAACCTGCAACCGTCTGATCCGAAGTCAGAAGCTCTATCCAATTGAGCTACGGACGCCCGCTGTCATCTTGCCGATTTCCCGGCGGCGATAAAGCGGATTTATCGCGCCGGTTGACTTGGCGAATGGGTTTGTTAGCGTGGCGCCACATCATGGCTAAAAAGCCGTTCGAACGTCTCATTAAGATTTTGGCCGGCATTCACACCGGCGCGGAAGACGAACTCAGCCGGCTCGAACATTTCGCGCACTTCTGGGCCCTGGCGGTCAGGAGTTTCGTGCGCAACCGCTGTCCGGTCCGCGCGGCGGCGTTGTCCTACACCTCGCTGCTCGCGCTCATTCCGATGCTCTTTGTCGCCATCAGCGTCACGAGCAGCCTGCTTAAAACGCAGGGGGAGGATAAAATTTACGGCGCGATTGACAAGATCGTCTCCAACGTCATGCCGCCCGCAACGGTCAGCGCGAACGGACATAATGTTTCGCTGAATTTAAGCCCCGGCATGGCGGCAAATCTGACGCCGACAAATTCAGAAATTTCCGAAACCAATTTGAATTGGGGAACAAATGCCGCCGCCGTTTCAGAAAGCAGAATAAATTCCGGCGCGACCGACGTGCGGCTGGTCGGGGCGCAAAAGGAAGCCGCAAAAAAAATCCACGAGTTCGTGGAAAATATGCGCAGCACCACGCTGGGCATGATCGGGACCCTGCTGCTTGTTTATGTGGCGATGGGGATGCTCGTGAACATTGAGGCGACGTTCAACGACATCTGGGGTGTCGCGCGCGGGCGCAACTGGCTCTGGCGAATCGTGGTTTACTGGGCCGCGATTTCGCTTGGCCCGATCGCCATCGTCGGCGCGCTCGGCCTCGCGGGCGGCCCGCATTTGGAGATGACCAAGGCGCTCGTCGAAAAAATGCCGTTCATCGGCAGTTTGATTTTTCAATTCCTGCCCCTGCTCGTTTTATGGCTGACGTTCGCGCTGGTCTACCTGCTCGTGCCAAACACAAAGGTGAAATTCAGCGCGGCGTTCGTCGGCGGCATCGTCGGCGGCTCGCTGTGGTATTTGAACAACATTTTCGGTTTTCTTTACGTTCAGCGCGTCGCCACCAACTTCAAATTCTACGGCGGCCTTGGCCTGGTGCCCGTGTTCATGATTGGCCTTTATTTTTCATGGCTGATTCTGCTGTTCGGCGCGCAGGTCACCTATGCGTTTCAAAACCGCAAGGTGTATTTGCAGGACAAACTTGCGGAAAACGTGAACCAGCGCGGACGCGAATTCATCGCGTTGCGGCTGATGACGGGCATCGGGCAGCGGTTCCAACGGGGCCTGCCGCCGGTGACCACACAGGAAATTTCCACCGAACTGGGCATTCCCAGCCGGCTGGCGCAACAAATTTTGCAGACGCTGCTCGCCGCGCGGCTCGTCACCGAAGTGGGCGGCGTAGAGGGCGCTTACGTGCCCGCCCGGCCGCTTGAATCCATCAACGCCCACCAGATTCTCCAAGCCCTGCGCACAGGGACCGGACAGGAATTGCCGATGCGCGACGAACCTGGACGCGCGGAGGTCTATGGCGAGTTCGCCCGCATCGAAGAAGCCGAGCAGCGGGCCGCCGCGTCCGTGACGATGCTGGCGCTGGTCAATCGCGCGCAAGCACAGCTGGAAATCAACGCGCCGCCGGGATTGAAGGCCGCCCCGCAGCGTGGCCCCGCCGTTGACGGTTGAATCTCAAAGTTTCGCAATGAACCTTTTGAGCCGGGCCATCGCTTCCTTGAGATTGTCCATGCTGGTCGCGTAGGCGCACCGGATGAAGCCCTCGCCGCATTCGCCAAACGCCGTCCCCGGCACCGCCGCCACTTTTTCCTCGTGCAGAAATTTCATGGCGAAGTCCTTCGACTTCAGGCCGAACTTCGCCACGCTCGGAAAGGCGTAGAACGCGCCCAGCGGACGGTGGCATTCGATGCCCATGTCCGCAAACGACGCAGCAATGAAATTCCGGCGGCGGCGGTATTCGTCCACCATTTCACCGATGTCCGCATCCGGGCGGGCCAGGGCTTCTATCGCGGCTTTTTGTCCCATGGAAGAGGCGCAGAGCATCGTGTATTGATGGATTTTCATCATCGCCTCGATGAGTTCCGCCGGGCCGCAGGCGTAACCGAGCCGGTACCCGGTCATCGCCCACGCCTTCGAGAAACCGTGCAGGAAAATCGTGCGGTCGCGCATCCCCGGCAGGCTCACGATGCTCGTATGCGGCGTATCATAGGTCAGTTCGCCATAGATTTCGTCCGTGACGACGATGAGGTCGCGTTCGCGGGCAAACGCGGCGATGTCCTCCAAATCCTGCCGGCCCATGACCGCGCCGGTGGGATTGTTCGGGAAATTCAGCATCAACACCTTGGTTTTCGGCGTGACCTTCGCCTCCAGCATCGCGCGCGTGAGGCGGAACCCGTTCTTCGGCTTCGTCTCGACCGCCACCGGCGTGCCTTGCGCGAACAGGATCGTCGCCCGATACGACACATAGCACGGCTCGTGGTAGAGCACCTCGTCGCCGGGCGTGATGAGCGCGCGCAGGGCGAGGTCCAGCGCCTCGCTGACCCCGACGGTGATGAGAATTTCGTCTTCCGGGTTGTATTCCGCGCCGAATTTTCTGCCGACGTATCCGGCCAGCGCCTTGCGGAGTTCGATATAGCCAAAGTTACTGGTGTAATGCGTCACACCGCGTTCGAGCGCGAACATCGTGGATTCGCGCACGTGCCAGGGCGTGTCAAAGTCCGGCTCGCCGATGCCCAGGCTGATCACGTCCTTCATCGTGCTGACGATGTCGAAGAAGTCGCGGATGCCCGAGCGCGGGATGTCGCGCACGGTCGCGTTGACGCGGTTACGGAGCGACACTGAGTCTTTCTTCTGCATGGCCGGATTCCATCAGCACGCCGAGGCGCTTGTAGGTTTTGAGCATGAAATGGGTGGACGTAGACAGCACGCCTTCGAGCGGCGAGAGCCGTTCGCTGACGAACGCGGCCACCTCGCGCAGGTTGCGGCCCTCGACGAACAATAGGACGTCGTAGGTGCCGCTCATGAGATACGCCGAGCGCACCTCGGGAAAGCGGCTGATGCGGGTGGCGACGGTGTTGAACCCGCCTTCGCGCTGCGGCGTGACTTTGACCTCGATGACGGCGGTGACCGTGTCGAGTTCGAGCTGGTCTTCATTCAGGATGGCCTGATAACCGCGGATGACCCCGCTCTTTTCGTATTTGGCGATGCGCTGGTTCACCTCCGCGACGGAGAGGTTCAGCATCTTCGCGATGTTTTCGCGCGACTCGGTCGCGTTGGCCTGCAAAATTTTCAACAGTTCATCCATAATTCACCTCGTGGTGAGATGCGCGGGAAGGTAACGGCTGGCGGCGGCCGGGTCGAGCAGGAAGAAGCGCGCCCATTCAACTCCAGATCTGCCGATCCAGCGAGCGGTATTGAATGGCCTCCGAAACGTGGTCGCTGAGAATTTTCTCCGAGCCGGCCAGATCGGCAATCGTCCGTGCCACTTTCAAAATCCGGTCATAGGCGCGGGCGCTCAAATTCAAATCGGCCATCGCGTTTTTCAACAACTCCTTCGTTGGCTCGTCCAGCTCGCAGAACTGCTTCAATTCGCGCGTGCCCATCCGCGCGTTGCAGGTGATTTTCGGCTTGTGCCTGAATCGTTCGTGCTGGCACCGCCGCGCCGCGATGACCCGGTCGCGGATTTGCGCCGACGTTTCGCCCGTGCGATCTCCGGCAATCTCGCGAAACTTCACCGGCGGCACTTCCACGTGCAAATCAATGCGGTCGAGCAGCGGCCCGGAAATCCGGCCCAGATAATTCTGGATCTCGCGCGGCGAGCTTCGGGATTCGCCCGGCATCTTGCCGTCCGGCGTCGGGTTCATCGCCGCCACCAGCATGAACTGCGACGGAAAGGTCATCGTGCCCGCCGCGCGCGAAATGGTGACGTGGCCGTCCTCCAGCGGCTGGCGCATCGTCTCCAAAACGCCGCGCTTGAACTCCGGCAGTTCGTCCAGAAACAAAACGCCGTTGTGCGCCAGTGAAATTTCCCCCGGCGTCGGGTTGATGTTGCCGCCGAGCAATCCGGCGTCGCTCGCCGTGTGATGCGGCGTGCGAAACGGCCGCCGTGTCACCAGCGCCTGGCCCGGCGACAGCAGGCCGACGATGCTGTGAATCTTCGTCGTTTCAAGCGCCTCGTCCAGGGTCAGCGGCGGCAAAATGGTCGGCAGCCGTTTGGCGAGCATGGATTTGCCGGTGCCCGGCGGACCAATTAACAGCGCGTTGTGGCCGCCCGCCGCGGCGATTTCCAGCGCGCGCTTGACGTTTTCCTGGCCCTTGACCTCGGCAAAATCCAGGTCGTCGTCGTGCGCCCGGTCGAAAATCTTCCCGATGTCCACCTTCACCGGCGCAATTTTGATTTCGCCTTCGAGAAAACCCGCCGCCTCGCGGAGATTTTGCACCGGGACAACCTGCAGCCCGGCCACGACGGCGGCCTCGGCCGCATTTTCCGCCGGCACGAGCACGCCGGTCTTGCCCTCCGCCCGCGCGCGGAGGGCGACGGGCAAAACGCCCCTGGACGGGCGCACCGCGCCGGTCAGCGCCAGTTCGCCCACGATGATGAAATTGTCGAGTTGGTCGGTTTCGAGCTGTTCGCTGGCGGCCAGCATGCCCAGCGCAATCGGCAAATCGAAGGTCGGCCCCTCCTTTTTCACGTCGGCGGGCGCGAGATTGATGGTCGTGCGGCCCATCGGAAATTTGAAGCCGGAATTGGTCAGTGCCGTCGTGACGCGGTCGCGCGATTCCTTCACCGCGGCGTCCGGCAGACCGACGATGACAATCAGAGTGTCGCCCCAGCCGGCGTTGACTTCGACTTCGACGGGATACGCTTCAATGCCATTCAAGGCAGCGGAACAAACTTTGGCCAACATGCGAAAGTTATGGTTTAACAGGAACTCCAGCGCAAATAATTTTATGTTTTGCCGGCGGCCGCCAGCAATTCGTTCACTTTTTCCATCACGGCAAATGCGTCGGCAACGTAAAGCACGTCGGCCTTGCCGCGCGCCCAGCCGCAGTTCGGATCGAGATTGATTGCGCGGCGCTCGGCGATGAAACGCCAGCCCACCGTGTGCGGCTCCTCGCCGTGACAGCAGGTGCTCAATCCCTTTGCATGGCGCGGGGTCGCACCGGTCTGACCAATCTGGTTTAGATGTGAGAGAAACGGCAGAACCGCCTGGCCTTCGCCGCTTTGGTCCACCAAAGATTTGCTGCTGCCCAGCGACGCGCGCGTCAGTTGCAGAAAATCGCGAATCAATTTTTCCGCCTCCGGCATGTGTGTCTGGCCGTCGGCCTGTTTCTTCGTCCAGCCCGCGCCGGTCACGAACAATAATTGCGCATCCGGCCGGATGGTTTGGGCATCGGCCGCCGGCGCATGGAAACCGGTGACGGTTGTGCGCTTCGCAGAATCCGGCAGCGCGACCGCGACATTTTCCACCGCAGCGGCGCCCTCGCCGCACTTGCACGCGGGCTGGCTGCCCGAGTCAATCAAAATGAACCACGGCCGCTGCGTGCGTTGCAGCGCGGCTTCCATGCGCTGCCGATAATACCAACGATTGACGGTCACTTTATCACTGGTAACGCTGACACCGGTCACATGCGGGTCGGCGCGTCCGGCGAGACGTTGTGCCACGCCAGCCAACACGCGGTTCCACCGCGACGTTGCCGGGGCGACGACCAGCGTGGCCTGGGCCGCCTTGCAGATGGCTTCCGCCGCCGCCGCGTCCGTGGCGTAGCGCGACTGATTGAAATCCGCGCCGGTGACGCCGAAAAATTTCACAGCGGGACAGGCAGCGATGGAATTTGCCGCCGCTTGGACATTTTCACCAATCAAGCCGATGAAAAGCTTCGAACCCGCGAGCGATTTATGCAGCGTCGCCGCTGCGTGCAAGGCTTCGCGCACCGGCTTGGCGAGCGAACCGTCGTTGTCCGTGTGGGCGAGAAGTAAAATTGTTTCCATAATCATTCTATTGGGAGGGATGCCGTGTCGGCGTCCCTGACATTTGGGACGGCAACATGCCGTCCCTCCCGGTGATTATTTTTTGATCCACTCGACGATTTCCTTCGCGATGTCACCCGGCGATTTGTCCTTCACGATTTTGGTTTCGCGCAACTGCTTTGGCAGTGCCACGCTGGCAAAATTCAACCCCTCACCAGCAAGTTTCGTTGGCCTGGCCTTTTGCAACGCCGGCATCACGGTGCGCATGTTGACCATGCCAACCTGCGGATTGTTTTTCGGCTCGGGCAAATTGCCCGTGGCCCAGCCAAGCAACGCGGGGGGTTCCGCGCATTTTGAAATCTGGTGTTTGCCGCCTTCGACCCGCTCTAAAATCTCCAGCGCGCCATCGGCGGCGATTTTCAATTCATCCACACCCTGAAATTGGTCCACGATGCCGAGGCGTTCGCCGACCATTTGCATCGTCGCCCCTGCGCCGCGCGATGCTGATTCCCAACCGCCGAAGACGAGCAGCTTCGATTTGTCGAGACCGGGAATCGCCAGGATGGCTTCGGCTAAAACCGCCGCGACTTCCGCCGCCTCGGTGAATCCGCTGGCCGGCCCGTCGAGCGCCACCAGTTCAAATGGAACTTTTTGCGCGACGGTCATCATCACCTGCTGGAGCTTGGCCTTGGGGCCGAGGCTGACGAGCCAGACTTTGGAGCCGGGGGTGTTCTTCGCAAGGTTCGCCGCCTCGTAAAGCGCGTGTCCGGCCCACGGATCGAGGACGGCGGGCAGCATCATTTCGTTTTTCAACGCCGGCCCGGCCGGCGAGGCGACGGGCTCGAGCGTCTGCAACGGATCGGGCACGATGCCGGCGCAGACAACGATTTGGTATGTGGTGCTCATAATTCAAATTCGGCCATCAGCGCAATCTGATTCATTCCGGGCGCGTGAACAAAGCTTAAACTGGCTGGAGAACAAGTCGTGGAAGGTTTTTGCCAAAATATGGCGCGTGGGGCAGGGACCCGGAGAATTTTAACCACGGATGAACACTGATGGACACAGATGCAGCGACTCGTTCATTTTCACAGCAGAACTCTCGCCACGCGTCAGGTGCCTCGTTATTCTCCCCGCCATGCCTGCTGCCGCGCAGCCAGAATTGCCCGCCATGAGCAACCCGGACCCAAACAAACCGGTGGCGCGTCTGTTTCCGTTCGTCCTGCGGGCGCGGATTTTGCTCGTTGGCCGCGACACGCTGCAGCACAGCAAGAGCAAGCTGCATTTCGTGCTGATCACCAGGGACATCGCGGAAAGCATCCGCGCGGAGGTCCTGGCCGGCTTCAAGCATTATCCGGTGGTGCAGCATTTAACCGCGGCGGACCTGGAAAAGTTTTTCGGAATCAAAGGGGCGAAGGTGATTGGCTTCGCGAAGTCCGGCCTCGCGCAATCCATCTACGCCGAACTGAAGGCGCACCGCATCAACCAGCCGGTGACGAAACCGAAGCCGCCTGAAATGCCGGGAAATTCTCCCGGACGAAGAAGTTAAGATTCGACGGGATGGGACGGGTTCCGCCCTTCGTGGTTTGCCGCTAATTCTCCGCCGAGTGCAGGCCGGCAATCATCGTTGGCTTTCCAACCCGGTCAAGTGGCTGCCGGACGTGATACTGTTGGGCGTGACGGACGAAGTTCAAGGTTTTGGATAACCTGCGGATTGCGCCAAAATGATCATCTGATCCGGACGAAGTTTAAGTCTTGGACCCAGGGTCGCCCGATCCACCGAACCCCTTGCCCCGGTGACCAGGCCTTCGGAGGCGCAGAAGAGATAAACGTTCTGGGAAATGTAGCCGACGTCAATATTTGCGGTGTTCTTTTTATTATCATCGCTTCCTTTGCCCATCCTGGCGAAATCGGCGACAAACACCAGGGTCACCGGCGCATCCTTCACGAACGCCTGGGTTCCGCCCAGCGCGCGGATATCTTCCGCGACAACCAGATCAAGTTTATTCGAGTTGGCATCATAAACATACGCGCCCTGTTTCAGTAGCACATAAATATCGGTTTCCTGATGATTGTTGGCGGAGGGCGCGGTGCGCTTGCCATCGGGCCGGTTAATGCCGAAAGCCGCCCAGAGGAGGCTGGAGATTTGCCGGGGTGAAAGCTCTTTGGAATCGAAAGCTCTGGCCGTGGACCGTTTCGCCAGCGCCTCCATCAGCGGCATGCCGCCGGTTTTTTGCGGAGCGGGCAGGTCAATGGATTGCGCAAAAAGACTGCCGGCGATGATTGCGGCGGTGAAAATGGATAAGGTTCGTTTCATGGCACAACCTTGTGCAAAACACCTCTCAAGCTCAACTGAAATTCAGCCTTCGAACCGTCAGTTCTCCGCCGAGTGCAGGCCGCCCGTGCCCGCGCGGAAGGCGATGTTGCCGCGCTCGGGGTCATACGGCAGTGGTTGTGCGCAGTTCCACAGGCATGCGCCGCAATGAACGCATTTCTCGCGGTCGAACACCGGCACGCCGTTTTCCCCGGGCGTGATGGCCTGGCCGTTGCACAGCTCGATGCAAATTTTTGTGCCGCACTTCTCGCACAGTTCCGGATACAGGAACACGACGTGGTCCGCGTAACCGGACGGCGCCTGCACCTTGCCGCCCATGAGCAGCGCGTCCTGGTGTGACACGAGCAATTGGCCGTCGAACGGGATCGCCGGCCAGCCGGCCTTGTCCATCAGCGCGCCGTGCAGCGAGACGCCCTTCGCCCGGCACTCGACGCGGAGTTTCGCGATCTGCCCGGGTGAAACGCGGCCGCGATAGTATTCCGCGATGCTCGAAATCCGTTTCCACGGCGGCACGGGTTCGCTGTTCAACGTGAAGCGGCCATTCGTCAAACCGGCAAGCGCCATGCCAACCATGCCGCGCACAACGCCTTTCTGAAATCCGTCGCGCGATTTCTTCGCCACGGCGGCTTCCTGTTCCACCCAACTGGCGCGGCGGCGGCGCACATACGTCGCTTCGAGATTGTCCTTCGTGAACGGTTTCTTCGCCTTGAGCAATTCGATGACGGCTTCGGCAAGTTGTGCGCCGGTGGCCCAGGCTTCGTCCACGCCCGAACCGGTAAGCACGTTTGTGCTGCCGCTGCCTTCGCCGATGCGCGCATAACCGTCGCCGACGAGATGCGGCTCGCCGCGTTTGCCGGATTCGCCGAGCGTCTTCGCGCCCCAGGACCGGAGTTTGCCGCCCTTGAGGTAACGCCAGAGATGCGGATGCAGCATCCAATGCTGGAGATAGCGGTAAGCCGTGCGCATGGGGCTGTCGAACCACGACGGCACGAAGATGCCGAGCGACGCGACGCGGTCGGGATGCACGTAAAGAAATCCGAAAATCTCCGGCTCGGGATAACCGAACGTGTGCAACACAGTGCCGGGTTTGAGCGGCGTGTCGGCGGGTAAATCCACCACAAATTTCATGCCCACGGCCCAATCGCGCGTGTGATGGCCCTCTGGCAGGCCGAAGTGCGCGTTCAATTGCTGGCCGATGGGGCCGACCGGCCCGTCGCCGACGACCGTGAGTGCAGCGTGAATGTCCATGCCGGGCGTGAAACCGTCGGCTGGCCGGCCTTGCTTGTCCACGCCCTGGTCGAGCAAACGCACGCCGACAACTTTGGGAGCGCCGAGCACCGGCGAATTTTCTTCCGGCGCGCACGGAGTGGCGCTCCCTACCTCTTCTGGTTTGCTGTGTTCGATCAGCACTTGCGACACCGGCGTGCCGGGCCAGATTTGGACCGTGCCCGTGTTTTGCACCTGTGCGCCGGCCCATTGCATGAACTGGCCGAGCGAAAGCACCATGCCGCCGCGTTTGTGCAGGAACGCGGGCGTCCACGGCAAATTCAGCGCGTCTTGCTCAAACGGCAGGGCGAATTTGAAGGCGCGAATGAACCAATCCGCCAGACGAAGGGTCGTCGAGCGCCGGCTCGCGCCGTGCGGATCGAGCAGGTAAAGCACTTTTTCCTCACCGACCGGCGCCGCCATCGGAATGCCGGCCTTCTCAATTTCCGGAAAACTGGCGCGCAACGCCCGCGCCCGCGTCACGACACCGGAGACGCCGAAGCCGATGTCATCGGCGCGCTCGTAGCAAAGCACCTGCGGCGGTGCGCCCGGCAATGACGCCGCTCTCGAGGGTGGGCGCGCCATCCGCGCAGACAAGTTGTTTTGACAGTGTCGTGAGAAAGCCCGCCGTCGCCGGTCCGAACCCGACGCAGACGATGTCCGCCTCCATGCGTTGCCGGTCAACTTGAGTTTGTGCGGCGACCATGTTCAAGCCGGATAATCCAAAGCCTCGCGCGTCATCACCTTGGTCAACGCCTCAGCAGCGCGGTCTTTGGCGAGCCGGCTGCCGGTGAGGCAGCCGTCCAGTTTGGCGCGCAGACGGACAAACGCTTCGAGCCCGTCAAACTTCACGCAGGGGCCGGCCTTCAGCGGATGGGATTCCCGGATTTCGGAAACGTCCGCGTAGGCTCGGGCCGAACCGTCAATGCCGGGGATGATGCCCTCGAGCGTTTCCAACTCCTCGGCACAGTAGCAGGCGTGGCAGGTCGTTTCATCCCAGGCTGGATGACGGTTATAACCGTGGACGATTTCGGCGCTGATGCGGCCGACCTCGCCGGCGGCGCGGGCGGTTTGCACGTGGCAGAGGTCGGTGAAAAATGCGACCGTCCCGGCCAGGCCATCGGCGAGCGCAGGATTCAGCGGCGCCTTGGGTGTCCAGTTCGATCACGTCGAGGACAAATTGCCGCGCGGCCAGCAGCCAGCAAAGCGCGTCGGCCAGCGGGAAGGTCACCCCCTGGCGGGACTTGTGATAAAGCCGGGTGCCGTCGGCATCGGTGGTGGTTTGCACGTGATGGAGCGTCCAGAGCCAGAGTTGCATGGCGGTGGCGAGCGTGCAGGCGCCGGTGCCGGGCCGCTCGGAGGCGATGCGCCGCATCTCCAGGATCCATTGCTGGAATTGCGCGAGGAACAACTCGTTTGTCATCGTGATGGAAAGTTGCAACCGTTGCACGGCTTCGGGCCCTTCGTAAGTCGCTTCGAGTTGCGCGTCCATCCATTTCTGGCCGAGGAATCCGGGGCAATCCTCCGTGACGCCGTAGCCGCCCATGAGGCTGACGGCTTCGCGCATCATCGTTGGCGCCGTGGCCGGTGTTCCACAGCTTGCAGGCGGGACAAAGGACGTTGGCCAGCGAATCGAGAATCACAAATTGCACCAGCGGGTCGGCTTGCAGGGCGCCCGCGTCGTTCGGCTCGCGCACACCCACCGGCTGCAGGGTCAGTCTCAAGAGTTCCAGCGCGTCCTGCTGCTTCTTCGCCAGTTCCTTGAACGCCGCGCGGCCGGTCAGTTTTTTCTCCGCAAGCCACCGGTCCTTTTCCTTTTCCAGGGGATCAAGGTCGTCAAACAGTCGCGCGGCGGCAAACCCCAGTGACGCGCTCGCCTCGCCTGTGGCCCAGATGTCCACGAGCCGGTGCAGTACGTCTTCCTTTTGTTGCAGACCGAGTTCATAGCGCGGCGTGCCGGGCGCGCCTTCCCCGCCGCGAAAACGGCGGCGATGGTAAAGAATCACCGGCTCAACCGCGGACAGCAGTTTTGCGGAAGTCATCAAACCCACTGTCACCCGTGTGCGGCGGAAAACCGCCTCGATGATTTCGCCGTGCGAATAGTTCGGAATGATAACGCCGTCCTTGATGGTGTAACCGCCGATGATGCGGCTGGCGGGCACCTTCAAGTTGAACACGGGGTCGTTGGTCGAGGAAAGCTGATGGACGAGTTTCTTGGTGGGCGTGCCGCGGTCGAACTTGCCGGGGTCCGTTTCCTCCAGAATGATCATGCAACTGCCCTTGATGTGCGGGTCATCGGAATCCACGGCGGCGGCGACCACGTTGGCAAAGCCCATGTTCGTGATGAAGCGGCCGCGCTTGTCCACCTGCAGTACCGGCTCGCCGCCGTCCTTCCACCCGGCCACGCGCACCTTGCCGGCCAGCATGCCGGTCTCAACGCCGACGAACGGGATGGGTTCGGTGAGCGCAAATGCGGCGCGGATTTGTTTGCGGTTTTCCCCCGGTTTCAGCGGCGCGGCCCCGCCCACGTATCTGGCCTTCTGCTCCGGTGTGCCGCGCTCGTGAATGGGCGCCAGCCCGAGATTGCCGGCCAGACTGCACGTGGCGGCCCCGGCGTCCACCCACGACAACTCAAACGCGATCAGCGCCAGCACAAGATTTTTTGGACCGGCGATGAACCCGCCCTGTTCAGGATCGAGGAACGCGGCGGTGATGCCGCTTTCGTCGAAGTGCGGGAGCAGGGCGGCCTTTTCCGGCGTCCACTCGTGCGAATTGCGGCCGCCACCGGCGACGAGGCGGGCGACCGGACCGCGCGCCACGCCGCGCGTGGCCTGGACGAGCATGTGCAATTCATAACGGTCGGCGAACCGCCACATGATCTGGCGGATGTCGTCGCCGGGCAGGGTGTTCAAGCCCGGCGCTGCTTTTTCCATGACAATCGTTCCCATAAAAATCCTTCCGTTTCGGACCGCTGTTTTAATCGTCAAATATCCCCTGTGCGCTTCGACAACCCAAACTCACAACGAATCCTACATAAGAATTGTTTGTTTTTCAAAAAGAAAAATTCGATTGGCTAAAGACCCTGTAATGCGAAACAGGCAATCTCCTAATTTTGGCGGGAAGCCGTCAAAGCGCCGCGCGGCAACCGCGGCGGACTGGTTCAGAAATGTTTCTGCGACCACAGCAGCGTCTGCTTCAACCAGTTGAAGTTGAACCAGCCGTGCAGGTAACCGTGGCGGGCCAGCAACAGGCCGCCGAATACCGCCGCCCATTCCCAGCAGAGCGTTTTCCCTTTGCGGCCCTTGACGAACACAAGCACGGCCAGAATGTTTCCGGTCGCCGCGGCGGCCAGTCCCCAAAACAGCAACTGCCAGCCGGTGGAAACGGAGGAGATCTGCCAGTCGCCCAGTTGCGCGTGGGTGGCCGCCGGCACACCAATCAACAACAGCGCCAGCAACGCACAGTTCGTGGCAATAATCAGAAAACGCTGCATGATTTCGTTTTGCCTGGAGCGCGGGCGGCCCACCCGCGTTGGAGTTCAAGCCTTGGCTTGTTCGATTTGCTGACACGCTGAAGCGTGAACTCCAACAAACACGCGGACTAGCCGTCCGCGCTCCGTTAATTGATTTTCTCCGCAACCTTGTATTGGAACATCCGTTTTTTCATCCAGCGCACCGCGAGCAGATCGTAAAACGACGCGAACAGCCGGTTCCACACGCCGTAATGGGCCTGCCCGGCAAACCGCGGCTGGTTGCTCACTTCAATTTCCATGACCGTAAAACCTTCGATTTTGAACAGCGTCGGCAGGAACCGGTGCATACCCTTGAAAAATTTCAGGTTGTCAATGCACTCGCGCTTGAACGCGCGATACGTGCAGCCTGCGTCGGAGATTTGCTCGCCGCTCAACTGGTTCCGCACCCAGTTCGCGATGCGCGACGAGGCGATGCGGATGAAATGGTCGCCTGCGCCGCGCGCCTTGACGCGCGTGCCGCAGACGCAGTCAAATTGTTTCAGCGCCTTGAGAAATTTCGGCAGGTCCTTCGGGTCGTTCTGCAAATCGGCGTCCACGGTGACGATGTATCTGCCGCGGGCGGCCTTCATGCCGGCAAAGCTCGCCGCCGACTCGCCGCAGTTGAACGCGAACCGCTGCGCGCGGATGCGCGGGTCGCTCCGCCGCGAGTTCCTTGAGAATTTCCCACGACCGATCCTGGCTGCAATCGTCGGTGATGACGACCTCGTAAGGCAGCTTGAGCGGGTCCACCGCCTCGCGGATGGCCTTGATGAGCTCGCGCAGACTGCCTTCCTCGTTGTAACAAGGAATGACGAGGCTGAGTTCAGGTTGGTCTGCCATTTATGATTTGGTTCGCTGACGTAACTTGCCCGCGCGCTCGGAACATTCAGCGAGAATTCTCTCCAATTCCCGTTTGTCACCCGGTTCAACGTGTTGCTTCACCAAGGCAAGCAACGGTTCGGTGGCGGGCGAATGTCGCGCGAGCAACACCGTGATGTCTGTTTCATAAATCGCCGCGCGATCCAGGTCCATCTGCCGATACAGCGAGGGCAGTGCAAAAAGTTTCAACACAATCATGCCTTCGACCGTCGCGGTTGGAACCACGATCTCTTCAAATGGATGCTTGGTGGCAAACCGTTCCAGGACATGCTTGAATATCGGATTTTTTGTCAGAAGCAAATCCACCTGGATGCTTTTGAATTTCCCCCGCGCAAAAAAATCCTTCCGGTCTTCAATTACCAGTTCGGGAAGCTGCTCCAGCGCAGCAACGGACATCAGCAAATCCACATCCTTGGTATTGCGGCCTTTTACGTAGGTAAGCATCGCCATGCCGCCGACGAGCAGATAATTCACGCGGCGTTCCGCGAGCAACCGGAACAAGTCCATCGCGTCCTGCGACACGGGCATCGTTGGCCTGGGCGGCGCGCCTTCGCGCAATTCCATCGGCCCCTCCTCCGTAGCAGGGCTGCTGCGGAGAGTGGACGCATTCATCCAACGGCGCGGATCAGCCTCCCACGCGTCCCGCAACACCTCGGCGACGCGCCGCAAACTGACGCCTTCAGGAAGTGTGACTTCGTGTTTTTCTTTGGCCACAGCAGTCATTCAGGTGACTGAATTTTAACAGAAATGGACTGAAGAAAGAAGCGATTTAGAACGTGAATTACACGTTGGGGGTGTTAATATCATCCACTAATTTTGCGAACAGGCGCGAATTTTGGGCAGGGACATCCGACCCGATGTCTCCACTAAGAATTAGCGTTAATTCGCGGAATTCGCGGATGGATTATTTCTTCCCGTAAAACTCCGCAATCGCGTCGGCGACCTTGTCCGCGGCGTCGAGGCCCATCTCGCCGTGGATGGGCAGTGACAGGATTTCCTTCACGGCCTGCTCGGTCTTCGGCAGGCGCGGTATGTTTTTGAATTTGTTCGTGATTGCCGGCTGTTGATGGTTCGGCACGGGATAGTGAATGCCGGTCCCGATGTTCCTCTCGCCCAAAAACTTTTGCAGCTCGTCGCGCCGCTCCGTTCGGATGACATACATGTGATACACCGCGCGTGCCCACGGCTTTTCGATCGGCGTCGCGACGATGCCTTTGAGCCGTTCGTTGTAACGCGCGGCAATTTTGCGGCGGTTGTCGTTAAAGCCGTCGAGATGCTTCAACATCACCCGGCCAATCGCGCCCTGGATTTCGTTGAAACGCACATTGAACCCGGCGAAGTCGTGATGATATTTGTCCTTGCGCCCGTGATTGCGCAACGCGCGGACCTTTTCGGCGAGCGCGTCGTCGTTCGTCACGAGGCAGCCGCCGTCGCCGAGCACGGTCAGGTTTTTCGACGGGAAAAACGAGAACGCGCCGAAATTGCCCATGCTAGCCGACCGTCTTGCCGTTGTATTTCGCGCCCTGCGCCTGCGCACAATCTTCGAGCACCCACAGTTTGTGCTTCGCGGCGATTTGAAACACGCGGTCCAGATTCACCGGATGACCGTAGAGATGCACTGGAATGATGCCGACCGTTCGCGGCGTGATGAGCGATTCAAGCTGCTCGACGTCCAGGCAGAACGTGTCGTCAATGTCGCAAAACACCGGTGTCGCGCCGCAATGAATCAGCGGCTCCATCGTCGGGAACGCGGTGTGGGACGGCACGATGACTTCGTCGCCGGGCTTCAATCCCTGCGCAAGGTGCAGCATATAGACAATCATCGTCCATGACGTGCCCAGGACGGCGTGTTTGACGCCGGTGTGCGCGGCGAGTTCGGCCTCAAAGGCCTTGCACTCGGCCGCGAGGATGTATTGGCCGGAGCGGATGGCGCGCAACGCGGCCTCCTCGACTTCCGGGTTTACGAAACATTTTGACAACGGGATTTTGGTCATAAAGCTTTTTTACCACAGATGGGCGCGGATTAACACGGATGAAACAAGGCTGTTCGCAGACTGCCCGCCCTGCCAACAAATCCGTGTTCATTCGTGTCCATCCGTGGTTGAAATTCTTTTACAGTTGAACTGTCCTGCCGGTTTTCACGGATTCCAGCGCGGCGTTCAGCACGCGGACGGAATCGTAGCCGGCCCAGCCGTCGGCGCGCGGCGCGTTGCGCGTCTGCACCGAATCCACAAACGCGCGCAGTTCGGCCAGCAGCGGCTCCTCCGGCGGCGTTTCAATCTGCGTCACCACGCCTTCGGTCGCCTTGAAATTGTTGCCGTCGCGAATGTGTTTGTTTTCGTAGGTCTTGATCTTGTATTGCGCGACGTTGTAATCGCATACCGCGCTCAGCTTGTCGCCGCAGACGATGACTTCGCGGAATTTGCCGGGGATGAAATAGTCATTTTCGACCGTCGCCCAGGTTTTGCCGCGCGGCGTGTCATATTCCATCGAAACGAGCGAAACGTCGTCCATGCCCCGGCCTATGAAATCGTGCTGAATTGCCAGCACGCTCTTCGGCAGCGCGCCGAGGATGAAATTGAACAAATCCACGAAATGAATGCCATCGGCGAACATCACACCGCTGTCGTTGCGCGGGCGTTTGAATCCGCCGAAATGGCCGCGGAGCATGTTCACGCGACCGAACTGGCCGGATTGGATTGCCTCGCGGAGCCACAACGTCGCCGGATCGAAACGCAAAATGTGACCGACTTGAAGAATGCGTTTCTGCTTGTCGGCGAGTTCGGCAAGTTGCTTCGATTCTTCGTTGGCCAGCGTCAGCGGTTTTTCGACGAACACGTCCTTGCCGGCTTCGAGAAATTCTTTGCACAGTGCAAAATGGTTCTGCGCCGGCGTCACGATGACGGCGCAATCCACCTTGCCGGCAACGTCCTTGTAATTCGTCGTGAGGCGCGCGGCGGGCAGGTTGAGTTTGCGCGCCGGCTCAAGCTGTTTCTCGCCGACCTCGGCCACATAAAGCTCGATTGGCATCGAATTGAGGTTGCGCAAATGATTGACGCCCCAGCGGCCCAATCCCAACAGGAGAACTTTTGTCATCCGGGAAATTTTTGAGCAAAGCTACCAGCCCGGCAAGAAAAACCTTCGTATAAACGAGCGGTTGGCGGCCAGCCTTCGGGCTGAAAGTGTGGCAGGAAGCACCCAAGCGTGAACTCCAGCTCAATTCAACAGCCGATACCAGTTGTCGCGCTGGTGCGGTTCGTAGCCGAGGTCACGGATGAGCCGTTGCATGTCCGCGACCGTCATGCGGAACGTCGTGCCCGCCTGGCTCACGACATTTTCCTCAATCATGATGCTGCCGAGATCGTTCGCGCCGAACTTGAGCGCGACCTGCCCGATTTCCTGGCCTTGCGTCACCCATGAGCTTTGCACGTTGGTGAAATTATCCAGATAAATCCGGCCCAGCGCCTGCGTCCGCAGATATTCGTGCGCGCCAACCGTCGGCGCTTTCAATTTCGTGTGCTCGGCCTGGAACGTCCAGCAGATGAACGCGGTGAACCCCTTCGACTTGTCCTGTTGCACGCGCAGCCGTTCCAGGTGTTCGATGCGGTCTTCAATCGCCTCCATGTGGCCGAACATCATCGTCGCGCTGGAATTCAATCCCAGCCGGTGCGCCACGTCCATGACTTCCAGCCAGTCGTCACTCATCGCCTTGAGCGGCGAGATGCGCTGACGCACGCGGTCCACCAGGATTTCCCCGCCGCCACCCGGAATTGAGCCCAACCCCGCAGCCTTGAAATCGGAAATGATTTTCTCCAGCGGCTCGTTGAAGACCTCGCGGAAATGGATGAATTCGCTCGGACTGAAGCCGTGGATGTTGACCTGCGGCCATTTTGTTTTAATGTGCGAAAGCAAATCGAGATACCACTGCTTGGTCAGCTTCGGGTGATGCCCGCCCTGCATCAAAATCTGCGTGCCGCCCAGCGCGACTGTCTCCTCGATTTTCCTGTCCATCTCGTCGAGGGAGATGACGTAGGCGTCGTCGTCCTTTTCCACGCGGTAAAACGCGCAGAACTTGCAATAGACATTGCAGACGTTGGTGTAATTGACGTTGCGGTCAACGATGTAGGTGACGATTTCGTTGCCGCGCCCGCTGAAATCCTTCGCCTTGGCGAGTTGCCGGCGGCGGTCGGCGAGCGCGCCGAGCTCTTCGAGCGGCAGATGATACAGCCGCAGGGCTTCGGCCTGGCTGATGCGCCTGCCGTCCCAGACTTTTTGCAGCAACTCGTCCAGTGACGCGTCGTAAATCACGGTTCAAAGCTAACTGATTCGCGTTTTCAGGACAACCGTCAAGCCACGGCTGGGAAGAGGCCGTAAAAGTTTCAGCGGGCGCGGCGAAAGTTTTCCGGGCCGAAGTTTGCCAGCACGGCGCAAACCTCTTTGACGATTTCCATCCTGCCGAGCGCTTTCGCGGCGCTGGCCCTGTGCAGATGCGCCTCGACAAAATCCGGGTCGAGCGTGAGGGCGCGCTCGGCGAACTCCAGCGCCTTGTCATGCCGGCCCAGCCGGCCAACCATGCTCGTCAGGTTCGCCCAGCCGACCTTGTTTTGCGGGTCAATTTTCAGGGCCTGCTGCATGCAATGGACGGCTTCCTTCGGTTTGTTCCGCGATTCGAATAAAATGCCCGCGAGATTGTTCCACGCCTTGAAATCCGTCGCGTCCAGTTCGAGCGCCCGGCGATAGGCGGTTTCCGCCTCGACGAACCGGCCCGACGCCGCAAGCGCGACGCCCTGATAAAACAGGGCCCTGGCCTCCGCCGGATTTTCCGCGTGCCATTCCCGGGCAAAGTCCAGCACCTGGGGCCACTGCCCTTTTTCACATAGTTCGCGGGCCTGCCCGGCCTTTTGGTCCGTGTCCAGTTCCATCCTTAACGCATTAATCCGGTGAATTTATCAAACGACGCCTGGTTCGACGATAAAAAAATGAATGCCGGGACGCCAAGGCGCAGAGAAAAATGTTGTAGCACCCGCGTCTCGCGGGTCGTTTCGGGCGTCGCGCCCGAAACCGGCGGTGGTTAGTCGCAGAGCGACTGGTGGAAATTAGCCAGCTACGAAGTGGCTGGTGCCGGCGGAGAAAAAATGAATTCGTCCCGCAAGGGACGATGGAATGGGGCAGTGGTTTTCCGGCGTCCTTTCAGGACGCGAGGTTTTGTGGGGACGGTTTCCAGCCACTTTGTGGCTGGCTAATTTTCCACCGTCCCTGTCGGGACGAAAACACGCCCACTCATTTCTGTATGCTGGTCCGCAAATCTTTTTTCCAGCCAGGCAAAGGCGCCTTCAAGGGCGGCGTGGTCTTTCCGGTCGTCGCTTTCTTCAAAGTTTAATCTTCGCCGCCACCTGCGCCACGTCCTTGTCGCCGCGACCGGAGAGGTTCACAATGATGAGCTTTTTCCTGCCCATCTTCGGCGCGCGTTTCATGACTTCGGCAATCGCGTGCGCGCTTTCGAGCGCGGGGATGATGCCTTCCAACCGCGCCAGCTTCATGAACGCTGCGAGCGCCGCATCGTCCTTCGCATAAGTATATTCCACGCGTTTCTGGTCGCGCAGCCAGGCGTGTTCCGGCCCGACCGCGGCGTAATCCAGTCCGGCGCTCACGCTGTGGGTGAGCTGGACTTGCCCAAACTCGTCCTGCAACAGATACGAGCGCGTCCCTTGCAACACGCCGAGCGAGCCGCCCTGGAACCGCGCCGCGTGTTTGCCGGCTTTAATTCCTTCGCCGCCCGCTTCCACGCCCACCATCTTCACTGATTTATCCTTGAGGAACGGATAAAACAGTCCCATCGAATTCGAGCCGCCACCGACGCAGGCCACGAGCAAATCCGGCAGGCGTTTCTCCTGTATCAGAATCTGCCGGCGCGCTTCGTCGCCGATGACCCGCTGGAAATTCCGCACCATCACCGGATAGGGATGTGCGCCATAAACGGTGCCGAGGATGTAGTGGGTAGTGCGCACTTTGGTAACCCAATCGCGCATGGCTTCGTTGATGGCTTCCTTGAGCGTCTGCTGCCCGGCCTTGACGGACACGACCTCCGCGCCGAGCATCTTCATGCGATAAACGTTGAGCGCCTGCCGTTCGCAGTCCACCGCGCCCATATAGACGACACATTTCAATCCGAACATGGCGGCGACCGTGGCGGTGGCGACGCCGTGCTGCCCGGCGCCGGTCTCGGCGATGATGCGCGTCTTGCCCATGCGCCGGGCGAGCAGGATCTGGCCGATGCAATTGTTGATTTTGTGCGCGCCGGTGTGCAGCAGGTCTTCGCGCTTGAGATAGATTTTCGCGCCGCCGAGTTCCTTGGTGAGCCGTTCGGCAAAATAAAGCGGCGTGGGCCGTCCACAAAATTCCCGGAGATAATACTCGAACTCGCGCTTGAACTTGGGGTCTTTCTGCGCGCGCCGGTATTCATCCTCCAGTTCCTGCAACGGATGCATCAATGTCTCCGGCACGAACCGCCCGCCGTAGGGACCGAAGTGGCCGTGCGCATCCGGAACTTTGGTGTTGGAATTCCTGCTCATAAAACGGCTGTTAATCTCGCGCAAAGACGCAAAGACGCAAAGGAATTTATTTTAATCACGGGCCCGCCCTCCGTAGCAATACTGCGGAGGGTGGACGGACACGGATTAACGCGGATTCAAAAGCGACAACGGTTTTATCCGTGTGCCTCTGTGTTTATCCGTGGTTGGAGACTCAACTCGCCTTCACTGCCGCGACGAGCGCGTTGAGCGAGGCCTTGGCATCGCCGAAGAGCATCCGCGTGTTGTCCTTGTAGAAAAGAAGATTTTCGATGCCGGCAAAACCCGCGGCCATCGAGCGCTTCATCACGATGACGGTCTTGGCGTGGTCGGCTTCAATGATGGGCATGCCGTAAATCGGGCTGGATTTTTCCTCGCGCGCGGCGGGATTGACGACATCGTTGGCGCCGATGACGAGGCACACATCCACGCGATCCATCGTGGGGTTGATGGCTTCCATTTCGCAAAGCTGGTCGTAAGGCACGTTGGCCTCGGCCAGCAGGACGTTCATGTGACCGGGCATGCGGCCGGCGACGGGATGAATCGCGAACTGCACTTCAACGCCGCGTTTGCCCAGTTCATCGGAAAGCTCGCGCACGGCATGTTGCGCCTGCGCCACGGCCATGCCGTAGCCGGGCACGATGACAACTCGTTGCGCGTAGGTGAGCAGCAACGCCACTTCGTCGGCCTGAATGGGCTTGACGGTTCCCGCAACACCGGCGGGGCCGGCCTGGGTTCCGCCGCCGGAGCCGAACGCGCCGAACAAAACATTTGTGACCGGGCGGTTCATGGCCTTGCACATGAGCAGCGTGAGCAGCGTGCCGGAGGAACCGACGAGCGTGCCGGCGACGATCATGGAAATGTTGTTGATGGTGAAGCCGTCCGCGGCGACCGCGAGGCCGGTGAACGAGTTCAATAGCGAGATGACCACCGGCATGTCCGCGCCTCCGATGGGCATGACCATCGCCACGCCGAAAACGAGCGCGAGCACAAACATCGCGACGAACGCCGTGGGGTTGGTCGTCGCCCAGCCGGTCAGATAGGCGCACAAACCGAGGATGACAGCGAGAATCAGCCCGTTCAGAATGTTTTGTCCGGGAAACGTGTGCGGTTTTTCGAGGTGTCCTTGTAATTTAAGGAAAGCGATGATGCTGCCGGAGAACGAGAGCGAGCCGATCAACGTGGCAAACAGCATCGTGATGGCGAAGAACGCGGTGATGCCTTCCGGGCTGTTGGCGCGCCGCAGAAATTCCAGGCTCGCGACCAGCGCCGCCGCGCCGCCGCCCACCCCGTTGAACAGCGCGACCATTTGCGGCATCGCGGTCATTTTCACCGAATACGCGCCGATGGCCCCGATGATCAAACCAATCACGATGCCGACGACCATGAGCGTGTAATTCAACGTCCAGCCCTGCGAGACGGACGATTCGTTGCCGCTGTTGAGCAAGGGCAGCGTGGCGACGAGCGCGACCAGCATGCCAAATGCGGCCAGCAAATTGCCGTAGCGCGCGGTCTTGGGTGAACTCAGCAGCTTGATGCCGAGGATGAACAAGACCGAGACTACAATAAATACGATGGCGATGAACGAGTTCATTTTTTCTTCTTCTTGAACATTTGCAGCATCCGGTCGGTGACCATGAACCCGCCGAACACGTTGGCCGAACCGAAAATCACCGCGACGAAGCCGAGCGCGATGGCCAGGGAGCTTTGCGCGCTGGCGAGCACCAGCATGCCGCCCAGCAGGATGATGCCGTGAATGGCGTTGGTGCCGGACATCAGCGGCGTGTGCAACATCGAGGGCACCCGGGAGATCAATTCAAACCCGAGAAAAATCGAAAGGATAAAAATAAAGAATACCAGGATTTCGGTGCTCATAATTTCAACCGGGTTTGGCCACGAGCTTCTCGTTGACGATCTTGCCGCCTTGCGTGATGAGGCAGCCCTTGATGATTTCGTCGTCGAGCTTGAGGACGAAGGTTTTGTTCTGCTTGTCCCAAAATTCCTCGATGAGGCTCGTCAGATTCGCGGAAAACACCTGGCTGGCGTGCAGCGGCACGCGCCCGGGCAGGTTGGCGATGCCGACAATCTTCACCCCGTTGCGGTCGGTCACCTGGTCCAGCACCGCGCCCTCGACGTTGCCGCCGGTCTCAATCGCCATGTCCACGACCACGCTGCCGGGCTTCATCGCGTTGAGCATTTCAGCCGTGACCAGAACCGGCGCGCGGCGGCCAAATACCTGCGCGGTGGTGATGACGACGTCGGAATCGCCGCAGGTTTTCTTCATCGCGTCGCGCTGCTTCTGGATTTGTTCCTCGGTCAATGCCTTGGCATAGCCGTCCTTGGTCTGGCCAGTTTCACCAATGTCAATCTTGAGAAATTGCGCGCCGAGGGACTTGACCTGCTCCTCCACGACGGGCCGCGTGTCATAGGCGGTGACTTTCGCGCCAAGCCGTTTTGCGGTGGCAATCGCCTGCAAACCGGCGACGCCGACGCCGATAATGAATACCTTCGCCGGCAGAATCGTGCCCGCCGCCGTGGTCATCATCGGAAAAATCTTGTTGGAATAGCGCGCGGCGAGGATGACCGCCTCGTAGCCGCCGAGGTTGGCCTGCGACGAGAGCACGTCCATCTTTTGCGCGCGGGTCGTGCGCGGGATAAATTCCATGCTGATGGCGCTGACGCCGCGTTCGGCCAGCTTTTGGACCAGCTCCTTTTCGTTGAACGGATCGAGCAGGCTCGCGTGGATGCACCCGGATTTGAGCAGCGCGATTTCCTCGACCGGCGGCTTGCGCAGGCGCAACACCATGTCGCCGGACCCCAATAGCGCCTTGCGGTCGGCGGTGATCGTCGCGCCGGCGGCGGTGTAGGCGGCGGCGGCAAATCCCGCCTTTAGCCCGAGGCCGGCCTCGACTTCCACCTGCGCGCCGAGCTTGACCAGTTTGGCCGCGCTGTCCGGCGTCAATGGCGTTCTCGTTTCGCCCGGTTGTGTTTCTTTGGGAACGGAAATTTTCATCGCTTCAAAAAACGTGGCGCACACCATACCAGAGCGCGCCGGCAGCGAAACTCAAAAGTTGCGTTTTTCCGAACATGGATTGCCACGGCTAATCCGCCGGATAAATCATCCTTTACAATCTTGGGCGGTGGCGGTTTTAACCGCGTTAATGAACGCGCGCAGTTTTGTGTGGTCCTTTTTCCCCGGCGAGATTTCCACGCCGCTCGATACGTCCACGCCAAAGGGCCGTACTTTGCGGACGGCCTCGCCGACGTTCTCCGGCGTCAGGCCGCCGGCGAGGAAGATGGGCTTGCCGAATTTTTGCGCTTCGACGGCCAGCTCCCAGTTGAATTTTTCGCCCGTTCCCCCCACCGCCTCGGGCGAATACGCGTCCAACAACCATGCCTCGGTCTGATATTTTGTCATTTCCTGCAGCGAGCCGGCGTCGCGCATCCGGAAGGCCTTCATGCTCATCAAGCCGAATTGCAGGCAATACTCCGGCGCTTCATCCCCGTGAAACTGCAGCAGGTTCAAGCCGCACTCGCCGATGGCGCGGTCAACCGCCTCTCCCGGGGCGTTGACAAAGACGCCAACGCGCAGGACGAATCCGGGCAGTTGTTTTGCAATCCCGGCGGCGGCGGGAACTGCCAGGTGCCGCGGGCTTTTTTCGTAAAAGACAAAGCCCAGCGCGTCCGCCCCCGCCTCGACGGCCGCCTGCGCGTCGGCAAGATTCGTGATGCCGCAAATTTTGACCCGCGTTGTCATTTACGATTTACGATTTTAGATTTACGATTGGCTTGGAGTGCGCCGACGCGTCGGCGCGCTCCAAGATTTGCGACAATCGTAAATCTTATTTTGAAAATTGCAAACCGATGCCGCGGACGATTTATTTCGATTACAACGCCTCGACGCCGCTCGACCCGCAGGTGCGCGAGGCGATGCTGCCGTATTTGAGCGGGGTCTGGGGCAACCCTTCGTCCGTGCATCACGTCGGCCGGCGCGCCCGCGCGGCGCTGGACGACGCGCGCGATCGCGCGGCGAAGTTCCTGGTCTGCAAGCCGAGCGAACTGATTTTCACCAGCGGCGGGACGGAGAGCAACAACCTGGCGATTTTCGGCGCGGCCCGGCTGCTCAAGCCCGGGGAAAACACCTCATCACGTCGGCCATTGAACATCTCGCCGTTCTCCATTGCTTTGATTACCTCGAAAAAAAGGAAGGATTCGAGGTGTCGAGGCTGCCGGTGGACCGCGAAGGTCGTGTGGCGGTCGGGGATTTGAGGCAGGCAATCCGCCCGGACACGGTGCTGGTTTCAATCATGGCGGCCAACAACGAAATTGGCACAATCCAGCCGGTGGCCGAACTGGGCGCGGTCTGTCGCGAACGCGGAATTGTTTTCCATACGGACGCGGTGCAATGGTTTGGCAAGGAACCGGTTGGGAACATTGGCCAGTTCAACGCCGATCTGGTTTCGGTCTGCGCCCATAAATTTCACGGGCCGAAAGGCGCCGGGCTGCTTTTTGCCAGATCGCCGCTGTTTCCCGACCCGATTCTGTTCGGCGGCGGGCACGAGAATGAACGGCGAGCGGGAACGGAAAATCTGGCTGGGGTTGTCGGCCTTGTTGAAGCGCTGGAACGGTTCGTCCGTCCTCCGGTTTTCAACCGGGCCAGCTTGGGTCCGCTATGCCTGCAACTGATTGGGCTCGTTGAAAGAAATGATGGCGTGGAATTTGTCGGCCCGCGGGACAGGCGGCTGGCCAACACTGCTGCTTTTGTCGTGCGCGGCGCGGACAGCATTTCGCTGCTGGCCGGTTTGGACCTGGAAGGAATTTGTGCTTCCAGCGGCTCTGCCTGCTCTGCCGGCTCGCTCGAACCCTCTCATGTAATCAACGCCCTCGGGCTTCTGGACCAGGCGAATTCGCTGGTTCGCTTTTCGCTCGGGCGGGAATCCAGCAGCGAGGAGGTGGAAGTCGCCGCAGCGTCCTTCCAGGCGGTTGCCCGCCGTGTACAACCTTGCTGAATGCCATTCTTTCCTTGTGAACGAGTTGTGGAAATTGTGAAGAAGATCGAGTTTGGGTTATTTCTCGCCAGCCTTGAAATTTTCCTTTTTTTTTCTTTTCCCGATTTTCCCAGCGTTTACCTTGACAGAATAGGTTGTTTGTCTTATTCACAGCGCATAATATTAAGAGACTTTTAACAAAGAAGATACTATTAAGCACCGCATGAACCTTACCATCTCCAAGGAGCAAATTCTCAATGGCCTGCAGGCTGTGCAGAATGTCGTCAGCGCGCGCACGACCCTGCCCATCCTGTCCAATGTTCTGATGAGCGTTGAAGGAGAAAAGATGGAATTTACGGCGACGGACCTGGATGTGACGGTGGCCTGCTCGGTGGAAGCAAAGGTAAAAAAGGGCGGCGCGGTGACCGTGCCGGTAAAAAAACTTTTTGGCATCGTCCGGGAGTTGAACGGCAGTGAAATTGACATTGAGGTTGACGAAAAAAACATTTGCAGCATCCGGTGCGGCTCCTCGTTTTACAAAATACATGGACTGGCGGCGGACGAATTCCCCCCCCTGCCCAAGTTCAAGGACGACAAGAAAGTCACGCTGCCGCAGGAAACCGTCAAAGCCATGCTGCGCAAGACATCGTTTGCCATTTCCACGGACGAATCCCGATATGTGTTGAATGGCATCTTCATCAGCTTGAAGGACCACAAGATGACCGTGGTGGCCACGGATGGACGCCGGCTGGCTTTGGTGGATGAAGAGGTGGACATTGCTGAAAAAAGCGAGGGCGAGTTCATCATTCCGGCAAAGGCGGTCAACGAATTGAACCGGCTGCTGCAGGACAAGGGAGAGATTGTGATCAGGTTTGGCGAGAACCAGGCGTCGTTCGCGTTGAAGGATGAAAAGGGCTTTTCCGTGCTGGTCGTGACAAAACTGATTGAAGGCAACTACCCGAACTATCGCCAGGTCATCCCGTCGGAGGTCAAGGAGCGCGTGCCGCTCGCGCGCGAGGAATTTCTGCACGCCCTGCGCCGCGCCGAGATCATGACCAGCGAAAAGGCGAATTCCGTCAAGCTCGCCTTCGGCAAGAACAATCTGGCCATCACCGCCAATTCGCCGGAAGTCGGCGAGGCGCGCGAAAGCCTGGCGGTCAATTACAAGGGCAAGGAAGTCGCCATCGCGTTCAACCCCAAATACCTCATTGACCCGCTCAACGCGCTGACCGAGGACGAGGTTTTCTTCGAGCTGATTGACGAACTCAGCCCCGGCGTCCTCAAAATCAATGGCCCCTTCCTCTACGTCGTGATGCCGATGCGGCTTAGCTGAACGCGCCGGAGCCGGGCAAAGGCGGATGCGGCAAAGTTGAGCCGGCAAAAACCAGCGGTCACATTTGTTCCACCGTCTCGATTCCGAGAACGTCCAGGCCCGCTTTCAAAACCCGCGCCGTCAAATCGCAGAGTGCCAGCCGGCTGGCCCGCGTCGCGTCGTCGGCCTTGAGAACCGGACAATTTTCGTAGAACGCGGTGAATTTACCCGCCAGTTCATAGAGAAAGTTGCACAGGAAGTTTGGACGATATTCTTCCGCTACTGCTTCGAGCGACAGCCCGAAATTCAACAGATGCTTCGCCAGCGCGATTTCTTCAGCCCCGGAAAATTCGATGTTCGATGTTCGATGTTCGATGTTCGATGTTTCCATTGCCTTCCTAAAGATGCTCCTGATTCGCGTGTAGGCATATTGCAAATACGGCGCCGTGTTGCCGTTGAGCGCGAGCAGCTTGTCCCAGCAAAATTCGTAATCGCTCTGCCGGTTCGGCAGCAGGTCGGCGTATTTCACCGCGCCAACGCCAACGACGCGGGCGATTTCGCGCCGCTGCGCCTCCGGCAAATCCGGATTTTTGCCGGATACGATTTTGAAGGCCCGTTCCTCGGCTTCATCGAGCAAATCGGCCAGCTTCACCGTTTCGCCGGAGCGCGTTTTGAACGGCTTGCCGTCTTCGCCGAGAATCGAGCCGAACCAGACGTGGGCTAACTTCACATCTTTCGGAGGGACGAGCTCCGCGAGTCCCAAACTATTCTCCCCGGAAGAATTAGGGACTCGTGTAACTCGTCCCTCCGGGGCTACGGAACGCCATTTGCGAAAGGCGGCGAAGACCTGCTGGAAGTGCAATTGCTGGCGGCCGTCGGTGACATAAATGATTTCGTCCGGGTGCCAGGTTTCAAGGCGATACGCGAGCGTGGCGAGATCGGTGGTCGTGTAATTGAACCCGCCGTCGCTCTTGCGGATGAGCGCGGGATGTTCCTTGAGCTGCGGATTGTCGTCGAAGAAAATTGCGATGGCGCCTTCGCTTTCGCGCGCGATGCCCTTGGCGAGCAATTCATCCACGAGCGGTTTGAGCCGCGAATTGTAAAAGCTTTCGCCGAGGGTGTGATCGAACTTTATACCAAGGCGGGAATAGATTTCGTCGAATTGTTTTTGAGAAATGGCGATGAGAAGATGCCAAATTTTGAGATTTTGGGGATCACCAGCTTGAAGTTTCACCAATTCTTCTCGTGCTCGATTCGGAATAGCTGGCTCTTGTAGAGAAGCTGCCTGAAAGCGTTTGTAAATAGCTTCAAGCCGTTCTAACGGTTCTTTAGAACGATCTGTTCCCCACATTTCGACCGCCGTAGACATGCCAAATTCGTGCTTCCAACCAAGAATCAAAATTCCAAACTGCGTGCCCCAGTCGCCGATGTGGTTGTCGGTGATGACGCGGTGGCCGAGCAGGCGCAACGTGCGCGCCAGGCAGTCACCGAGGATCGTGGAGCGAATGTGGCCGACGTGCATCGGCTTGGCCACGTTCGGCGAGCTGAAATCAACAACAACGGTTCGAACGGTAGGGCCGACCTGCTGGTCGGCCTGGACGCGCGGCAACGCGTCCCTACCCACTTTTTCAAAAAACAAATGCTCGCCGCGAGCGGCGGCTTCGAGGGTTTGCGACAGCGCCGGAATTTTCAGCCGGAAATTCAGGAAGCCGGCGCCGGCGATTTCCACCTGCTCGCAAAGGTCGGAAACATCGAGTTTGGCCAGAACGTCCGCGGCCAGTTGGCGCGGATTCATTTTGCGCGCCTTGGCCAGCGACATCAGCGCGTTTGACTGGTAATCGCCGAATTTCGGGTCGGGACATGGACGGACGAGAAGACTGCCAGGGTCTGCATCCGGCAGGACGGCGCGAACGGCCGTTTTCAGGCGGAGCTCGATTTGTTTATGCGGCGGCATGAACACCGTTGAATAGTTAAAGCGTTTAAGCGTGGAAGCGGAAGGGAAAATTTAGGCGGCGCGCTTCAACGTTTCAACCCATCAACGCTTTAACGGGCATTACTTTTTCCCGTAATCGCGAATGATGGCGAGCATGGCGGCGCCGTCGGGCGCCTGCTCCAGCGCCAGGCGAAAGTCGGCCTTGTGCAACAGCTTGGCGATGTTGGCCAGCGTGTGAAGATGCTTTTGAAACTGGCCCTGCGGCACGAGGAACAACATGACCAGCTTCACCGGCTGATTGTCGAGCGCGTCGAAGTTCACGCCCGCCTTCGAGCGGCCGAGCGAACCGACGACTTCGTAGATCAAATCCGTCGAGGCATGCGGGATGCCGATGCCGAACCCGATGCCCGTGCTCATCGAGGTCTCCCGTTTCTTGACGGCGGCGGTGATGGCGTCGCGATGTTCCGCTGGAATTTTGCCCGTGGCGACAAGATTGCCAATCAACTCGTCAATGGCCTCCCATCGGTTCGTTGCGCGCAAATCGGTGACGATTTGCTCCTGATTCAAAATATCGGCTAAGTCCATACCGTGCGTCTGCCGAGGATTTGAACCAAACCGCGCGACAATTCAAGGCAGAAATGTTGCCAAAAGCGGCGCGCGAGGCTCAAAGCCACTTTTGCAGCCAGTGCAAAACCCGTCCGGTGTCCTCCAGCCACCAGCCCAGCGCGTTCAACAAACCAACCTTCGTCGTCAACAACGGCACGCCGAACAACAACACACACACGTTGCCGAGAAAAATGGTCACCGCCGAAAACAGCCAACCCTGCGACGTGATGTCCGACTGGCGCGTCTTCAAAACATACCAGGTCAGCGTCACGTGAAACGCATACGCCGCGCCGATCAGCAGATGAAACCAGACCAGATAACTCCGCCAGTCCCAGATCAAGCGGCCGAGGGAGAACCCGGCGACGACCAGCGCCGCGTAAAGCGGAAAAAAATAGGGCGCCAGCGCAATCAGGAAATTGCTTTTCGAGACGACGACATGGCCGCCGCCGGCGGAAACCTTGAGTTTCTTCAACTGGGCGCCAAAGAGCCAGGCCCACAAGGCGTGCGTCAATTCGTGGCCGAAGACATAAATCCACATCGGTTTGGGCAGCAGCAGGAAAATCACGAGCCAGCACGCCGCACCCGCCAGCAGCGGCACCCAAACCACATCCGCGCCGCCGCTGGCGCAAAGCACCTTCCACAAAGCCATCGCCGCTCCGGCACAAACCGGCAGCAACAGGATGGCGATGACGAATTTGATCCACTTCAACACGCGCGGAATTTTAACCGCAGATGACACAGATTGCACAGATTTAACAGAAAATGAGGGACGAACTTCAGAAAAAATCCGCGACATCCGTGTCATCCGCGGTTTGGCTTGAAATTTAAAACCGAAAACTGAAAACTGAGAGCCAATGACGCAAGACGAAGTCCTGAAAATTTTCCACGACAGCGGCGCCCTGCTCGAAGGCCATTTCATCCTGCGCAGCGGCCTCCACAGCCGCCAATACTTTCAATGCGCGCTCGCCCTGCAACAGATGCCCGTCGTCGAACGACTCGGGCAGGCGCTGGCGGACAAAATCCGCAGGTTGGGCGCGGCCACCGTGGTCGCGCCGGCGCTCGGCGGGCTGGTCATCGGACAGGAAGTCGCCCGGCAGCTCGCCGTCCGATTCATTTTCACGGAAAAAGAGGAGGGCAAACTCGTTTTGCGGCGCGGATTCAAGATTGCGCCCGGCGAAAAAATTCTCGTGGTCGAGGACGTGGTGACCAAGGGCGGCCGGGTGCAGGAGACGATTGACATCGTCCGCGCGCCCGGCGGAAACGTCACCGGCGTGGCGGCCATCGTGGACCGCTCGAACGGCGCGATGAATTTCGGCGTGCCGTTCGCCAGCCTGATTTCACTGCGCGTCGAAATGTTTGAGCCGGACAAATTGCCGCCGGATCTGGCAAAAATTCCGGCGGAGAAACCCGGGAGCAAATGATTTTTGTGGCGGCAACGGGTAGAACGCAGCCTGCCAACCGCGAATCACACCGCCGAAGCTGCCTTCGCCGGTAATTTTCCCAGCACTTCGTGGCCCCAGCGCAGCATCCGTTCGGTCGTTTCCCAGCCGATGCAGGCATCGGTCAGCGACACGCCGTAGCGCAGGTCGGCCAGGTTGTTCGGAATCGGCTGGTTGCCCTCGTTGAGGTGGCTCTCGACCATCAGGCCGATGAGCGGGCGCGTGCCGGCGAGGCGCTGCTGAATCACACTACGCCACACGTCCTCCTGCCGCGCGGGTTGTTTGCCCGAATTCGCATGGCTGCAATCCACCATCAGCACCGGCGGCAGATTTTCCGATTTCAATTTCTCCTCCGCCGCGCGGATGCTTTCGGCGTCGTAGTTCGTTTGCGTCCGCCCGCCGCGCAGCACAATATGCGTGCTCGAATTGCCGGTCGTGCGCACGATGCTCGTGACGCCGTCCTGGTCAATGCCCAGAAAACTGTGCGGATGCCGCGCCGCGCCCATGGCTTCAATCGCCGTTTGCAGGCTGCCGTCCGTGCTGTTTTTCAAGCCGACCGGCATCGAAAGGCCGCTGGCCATTTCACGGTGCGTCTGCGATTCCGTCGTGCGCGCGCCAATCGCCGCCCACGTGATCAGGTCCGCGATGTATTGCGGCACGATGGGGTCCAGAAATTCCGTCGCCGCCGGCAGCCCCATGCCGGTGATTTCGAGCAACAATCGCCGCGCAATTTTCAAACCCGTTTCGATGTCCTGCGAACCGTCAAGGTGCGGATCGTTGATCAAACCCTTCCAGCCGATGGTCGTGCGCGGTTTTTCAAAATAGACGCGCATGACGATTTCCAGGCGGTCGGCGAATTGTTCGCGCAGGGCGTTGAGGCGCGTCGCATACTCCAACGCGGATTTTTCATCATGAATCGAGCAGGGACCGATGACGACGAGCAGGCGCGGGTCTTCCTGCTGCAAAATGCGGACGACCCGTTCGCGGCTGCGCGCGACCATCGCGTTGACGGCGTCGGGCGCCGGCGACTGCGCCTTCAATTCCCGCGGCGTCAGCAGCCGGACGATTTCTTTGACGTGCAAGTCCTGCGTCCGATACATGCGGACCAGTATAGCGCGTTCCGGCTTCGGGAAAAGTGCTAACTCGGAGGTCTCGCGCCGTTTTGAAATTGATTTGGGAGAGACGGCGTGCCGCCGTCCCAAACGATGAAATCAGGGTCGCCGACACGGCAACCCTCCCAAATCGAAGTTCGCCCGGAAGTTTTTCGGTGCGCGTCATGGCCGGCAGTTTAATGACTAACCAACCTGCCGTGTTTTGGCTTTACGTTTCGGAAACCAGGTCTATTTCTTTGGCAAAATTATGGCTTCAGAATCCGGCAAAGGCGGTTCTCACGACGAAGTGAAAACTGTAACCATTCGCATTTTCGGCAGCCACGATGCCGCTGAGCTTGCCGCAACAAACCTCGAAGCTCACGGCATCCCATGTTGGATAAATTCTGATGATGCGGGAGGCATGTTGCCGAATTTAACAACCCCCGGCGGCGTGCGTTTGCTGGTTCGCGCTTCGGATGCCGAAGCAGCCATTGCCTTGTTGGATGCGCAAGTATCGCCCGCAGAAACAAATCAAATCGAAACTGAAGCCGTTGCCTCGGCTCCGCCAGGAATTGTTCCGCTAAAAAAACTGGCTCTGGGTCAAATCATGTTCAGCATGGTTATCGGGGTAATCCTTGGAATAATGCTTTGTTTGCTTTACCAATGGGCAAATAATCTCGGAACAAAAACATATTATCATTACACCGCTGATGGCAAACGCGATGAAGCATGGATTTATCGCGACGGACAACTAGTCGAATTGATGAAAGACAGAAATCTCGACGGAGCGTGGGATGAGTGGACTTACTATGAACACGGGCAAATAACCCGTTCAGAGTCAGATAATAATTCTGATGGAAAACCCGACGAAATTTGGACGTATTCAAACGGCGACTTAGTTAGCCTGGAAAAAGATACAGATTTCAACGGAGTCCCGGACGAGTTTTGCACTTTCAAATACCGCATAATTCAACAATCAGACATGAGACCAAACGGTTCAACATTCACAACGGAGCGGGAAATTTATAAAAACGGGGTGCTTTCGGAAATGTGGCGAGGAGGTGATAGCAACGGCAACTTTAAAGAAAAAGTGCGATACGATCCGTTTTTCAATCCGATTAGTACAGCTCCTATTAACACAAATATTCTTATTCCGTTTAAGTTATTATCGCCCGCTTTCAAATAGCGCTTCACACAATTTCCACCGGGCATTTCGGCAGGGCGTCGAGAAAGGCCTGGCCGTATTGCTTCGTCAAAACCCGGTTGTCCAGCACCACGATGATGCCGGTGTCGGTCTTGGTGCGGATCAACCGGCCGACACCCTGGCGGAATTTCAGGATGGCTTCGGGCAGGGAAAATTCGGCGAAGGAATTGCCGCCGCGCGCCTCGATCGCCTCAAGGCGCGCTTCGATGAGCGGATGGTCGGGCACGGCGAACGGCAGCCGCGTGATGATGACGTTGCTCAACGATTCGCCCGGCACGTCCACGCCCTGCCAGAAGCTGTCCGTACCGAACAGCACCGAGTCCGTGTCGTCCTTGAACTTCTCCAGCATCGTCGAGCGCGGCGTGCCGGTGCCCTGCACAAAACACGCGACGCCCAGCTCGTTGAAAAACGGCTCCATGCGCTCGGCAAGCCCCCGCATGAGCTTGTAATTGGTGAACAGCACGAACGCCTTTCCGTGCGTCTGTTTCACGAAATGCCCAATCCAATGTTCGAGCGCGTCGGCGTAACCGGTTTCGCGCGGGTCGGGCATTTTTTTGGCGACAAACAGTTTCATCTGCCTCCCGTAATCGAACGGCGTGCCGACCTGGAGCATCGTGGCGGTTTCCGCGCCGATGCGTTTTGAAAAATAATTCAAGCCGGTTTGCGATTTGGTGTTCGTGGCGAGCGTCGCGCTGGTCATGATGATGGACGTGTCGCTCTCGAACAATCGGTGGCGTAGAAATTCGGCGACATCCACTGGGGCGGCGTTGAGCGCGAGATTTTTATGCGCCTTGCCGCTGCGCTCCACCCAGTAAACGTGGTCGCCGGCGCTTTGTTCGAGAAACGCCTTCACTTCGTCGCGCAATTCGGCGAGCCGCCGGTTGCACTCGACCAGTTCCTGCCCGATGTCCTTGTCCTCGCTCAACTTGATCAGCTCGCTGACGGCTTCGCGGAGGCGTTGAATCGGCAACGTGACGTTGTCCTTCACCAGTTCGGCGCGCCGGATGCGCAATTCCGTCCAATTTCTGGTGGGGCGAGACTCCGTCGAGCCGAAACTGTTTTTTTTCACGCTGCGCTGGATTTCCTCGCAGGCGGCCTCGACGTTTTCAAAAAATTTGTCCGACTCGCTCAAAATGTCCGCCACGAGCTTTACGGCATTTCCTTTTCGCAACGCGGCCAGCAGACCTTTTTCCGTGCGCGGATTCCAGAGCCGGTTCAGCGCGTAACGCACCTGCCCGCTCGACACGCTCAAGCCGATATGCCGCGACGCCACCCGCTCCATCTGGTGCGCCTCGTCAAAAATCACGAAGTCGTTCTTGAACAGAATGCCGCCTTCGATTTCTTCATCAATGCCGCCGAGCAGCGTGAAGAACAGCGTGTGATTCAACACCAGCACGTCGGACGAAAGGATCCTGTTCCGCGCGCGCTGGAAAAAACAGACCCCGTGGTCCTTGGCGAAATCGGACGGGAAGCCGCAAATTTTCGGCGAGCAAAGTCCGCGTTCGGAACAGACCAGCGCCCAGACTTTCGGGTCCGGCTCGACGTCGAAGTCCGACAAACTGCCGTCCTTGGTTTCCTTCGACCATTCGCAGATGCGCTGCAACTCCTCCGCCTCGGACGACGTGAACAGGTTGCCGCTTTGCTGCATCGCTTTTTGCAGCCGGCGCGTGCAAAGATAATTGCCGCGGCCCTTGAGCATCGAGAAACTGAATTTCACCGGCAGGATTTGCGCGAGCATCGGCAAATCCTTTTCCGTGAGTTGCTCCTGCAAATTGATGGTGTGCGTGGAGACAACGGCTTTTTTCTTTTGGGCCACGGCGAACAGAATCGCCGGAACCAAATAGGCCAGCGACTTGCCGACGCCTGTGCCGGCCTCGACAGCGAGGTGTTCGCGGTTTTGCAGCGCCCGCGCCACCGCCACGGCCATTTCCTGCTGCTGGGGACGGAACTCGAAATTTTTCGCACGCGACAAAATGCCCGTCGGAGAAAAGATTTCTTCGACCTGGCAAATCAAATCTGCGCCGACGGGCTGGTTTTCAACGACGGAAATCATTTCAAGGGCGCGCTGCTCAAAACAACTTTCAACGCCACTGTTTTTCCCGGCGCGAGCGAAATCTTGTTCGGTTTCACGTTGCCGGATTCCACGCAGAGCATCTGTTTGTGCTCCGCAGGGTCGAAATCATCCGACAATTTCTGCGTCGTCCACGGATTCCAGACGACGGTGGACCGGGAATTGAATTTCTCCACGCGAATTTTGCGCCGCAATTTTGCGTCGTGGATTTCCACCGGACCGGAAGAATCGGGATAAATGCGGTTCGTCTCCTTTGTGACGCGCAGCACGGGATCGTTTTCCACTTTGCGGGCGCCGTTGCCGCCGCCGGCGTTGTCCAGAAACGGAGCGCCGCGCAGGCCGGTGATGGAAACTGCGCCGATGTCGCCGACGTGAAAATAAGCGTGCAGGCAATTCTCAATTTCCAGGGTTTTGTCCGGCGACACGTTCGTGGCGATGAGTTCCAGGGTGAGTGTCCCGGCGACGGTGACGACAAATTCCGTGCGCAGATTGCTCCACGCGGCGCGGGCGGGAATTTCCGGCAGGCGAAAACGCAGTGTCACCACGCCGTCCGCGGCGGCGGAAGTTTTGACCAGTTCCCATTCCGTGATTCGCGCGAAACCATGCGATGGTTCGCCGTCGCGGTTCCCGAACCAAGGAAAACAAATCGGCACGCCGCCGCGAATTGGCTCTCCCGGCGCAAACCGGCTTTTGGCGCTCAAGAACAGCAGCGGCGGCCCACCGTTTTTTTGGAAGCCGGTGACGTGCGCGCCGTGTGGATAAATTTCCGCGGTGCTTGCATTGGAAGTGATGCTGATTTTGGCCAGACCGCCATTGCCGCTGACGAGGGCGATGCGGCCGGGGATTTCGAGTTTCCGCAATTGACCCGAAACGGAAGAATTTGCCATAAAGGAATATTTTTATCATACCGGGCGGGAAGGCGCAGCCATTTTTTTCCGCAGGATTTGAAGTTGACTTTTCGCGAACGCCGCCCAGCATGAAAGCGTCAGAGGCGTTCAAACCAAACCAATCGAAAATTATGAACGAAACCATTCCACCCATCACCGGCAACCCGCCTCAGCCCCAAACGTCCGCGCTCGCCATTTGGAGCCTGGTGCTGGGCATTTTGAGTCTGGCTTGTTTTTCCATTCTCAGCGCCATCCCCGGCGTGATTTGCGGCCACAAGGCGCTCTCAAAAATAAAACATTCCCGGGGCGCGCTCTCAGGTCAAGGATTGGCCATCGCGGGCTTGGTGACGGGTTACTTGGGAATTTTGTGGGGCGTGGTCTTTATTCCGATGATGATGGCCATTGCCATTCCCAATTTTGTCAAGGCGCGCGACACAGCCATGATGAACGCATGCATCAACAACCTTCGCCAGATTGACGCGGCCAAGCAGGAATGGGCTTTGGAAAACGGGAAAAAGGGTGACGCAGTTCCTACGGTTCAGGACCTTACGCCCTATATGAGAAATGGGGTTTATACGGTTCCGAACCACACGTCAAATACCAGTGGCAGTGGAGTTTTTCCAACCTGCCCTGCCGGCGGCACCTATACACTCGGCGCGGTCAGCAACGCTCCCGCCTGTTCGATTCCCGGACACAAATTGCCGGAGCAATGAACCGCGGCAAAAATCGGCGGATTAACCGCCAAACAAATCCATCTGCGGCGGCGGGGCGAGTTGCTTGAGCTTGTCGCGGTCCTGCTGACGGCGCGCGGACTGCCGCACCGTGCCTTCGGGTGTCAGTTCGGATTCTTCGAGGTTGCCGAGTATCACCTTCGCGCGCTCCAAAACTTCCTTCGGCACGCCCGCCAGCCGCGCGACCTGGATGCCATAGCTCTTGTCCGTGCCGCCCTCGACGATTTTGCGCAGGAAGACAATTTGATCGCGCCACTCGCGCACGGCCACGTTGAAATTTTTCAGCCGCGGCAGGCGCTGGGCGAGTTCGGTCAACTCATGATAGTGCGTGGCGAACAGCGTCTTTGCGCCTACCTGATTGTGCAGGTGCTCGACAATGCTCCACGCGAGGCTCAAGCCGTCGAAGGTACTCGTGCCGCGCCCGATTTCGTCGAGCACGACGAGGCTGCGCGGCGTGGCGTTGTTCAGGATGTTCGCGGTTTCGGTCATTTCAACCATGAACGTGGATTGTCCGCGCGTGAGGTCGTCGCTCGCGCCGATGCGCGTGAAAATGCGGTCCACGAGATCAATCCGCGCCTCCGCCGCCGGCACGAACGAGCCGGTGTGCGCCAGCAACACGACGAGCGCCACCTGCCGGATGTAAGTGCTCTTGCCCGCCATGTTCGGCCCGGTGATGAGCGCGATTTGAGGGAAAATTCCCGCCGTAGCAGCCGACGTGAGTCGGCTCTGATCTTCTGCTTGAGAAATTGGAGCGGACTGACGTCCGCTGCTACTGGAAAGGGAGGTGTCATTCGGCACAAACCGCTCGTCCATCAAACTCTGCTCCAGCACCGGATGACGCCCGTCGCGAATCTGAATCACGCCTTCGTCGGCGACCAGGGGGCGGCAATAATTATGCAGGCGCGCCGTCTCCGCGAAGGACGCCAGCACGTCGAGTTGCGCGAGCGCCGCGGCGGATTGCTGGATTTTGGGCAACTGGCCGAGCACTTCCTCGCGCACGCGCTGGAATAATTCGTATTCGAGCTTCACACCGCGTTCCTCCGCGCCGAGGATTTTGCCCTCCATTTCCTTCAACTCCGGCGTGATGTAACGCTCGCCGTTGGCGATGGTCTGCTTGCGGATGTAATGCGCCGGGACCTTGTTGAGGTTCGCCTTGGTGACTTCGATGTAGTAGCCGAACACGGAATTAAAACGGACCTTGAGCGACGGGATGCCGGTGCGCGCGATTTCGTCCGTCTGCAATCTGGCAATCCAGTCCTTCCCGCCGCGCGTGGCGTTGCGGAGTTCGTCGAGCGCGGAGTCGAAACCGTCGCGAATCATGCCGCCCTCCTTCACCGCGAGCGGCGGGTCGTCCACGATGGCGCGGGAAATCAACTCGACGAGGTCGGGCGATTCGGCGAGTTGCTCGTTCAGTTCCGCAATCAAACCGATGGGGCGAGTGTCGTTTAACTCGTCGGTGGGAGCCGACGTGAGGAGGCTCTGACTCTCCTTTGAAGCGAGTCTCGTCACCTCGACTCCTACCAAGCCAAGAATTCTCTTTACCGCCGGGATCTGCTCCAGCGCCTGGCGCAGGGCGACGAGGTCGCGCGCATTGCCGCCGCCGGAACTCAACCGGCCAAGCGTGCGCTCCAAATCGCGAACCTGCGAAAGCTGCGCCCGAAAATTGTCCAGCCCGGCGGAATTCTCGATGAACATTCGCACTGCTTCCTGCCGGCGACGGATGGGTTCAACGGCGGCGAGCGGTTGTGAAAGCCAGTCGCGCAAGCGGCGCGCGCCCATCGGCGTGACCGTGCGATTGATCACGCCGTAAAGCGAGGCGTTGCGGGGCGCGTCCTGGCGCAGCGGCTCCAGGATTTCGAGATGGCGCAGCGTTGTGTAATCGAGCGCGAGAAAATCATTGCGGCTGTAAAAAGACAGACGGGAAAGATGCTGCACGTCGCGGCGCAGGTGTTGCGTGAGATAATGCAGCGCCGCGCCAGCTGCGCTGACGGCGGCCGTGCGGTCCTTCAGCCCGAAACCATCCAGCGACGCGACCTTGAAATGATCGCGCACGGTGAACATCGTCGTCTCCGGCGCAAAGGTCCAATCGTCATAGCCGCTGGCAATCCAGCCTTGCCCCGTTGCCGCGCTGGTGAAAGCGCGGGAAGAGTCCGTCTCCTCACGTCGGCGGCCACCAAGTAATTCGCGCACGACCACCGCTTCGCCCGGATAGATGATTTCTGCCGGACGCAACCGTTCGAGTTCCGCGAGCAACGCCGCATCGCCTTCGACCTCCGTCGTCAGGAAATCGCCCGTGGTCAGATCCACCAACGCGAGGCCGAAGATTCTTCCACTTGGTTTGACGGCGGCGAGGAAGTTGTTCCGCTCGGCCACGAGCATCCGCTCGTCGAAATGCGTGCCGGGGCTGAGAATTTGAGTGACCTCGCGTTTGACCAGTTTGCCGGGCCGGGCGTCTTCGAGTTGATCGCAGATGGCCACCTTGCGTCCGGCCTTGAGCAGCCTGCCGATGTAGGCGTGGGAGGCGTGATGCGGCAGGCCGCACATGGGCACACCGTTGCGCGCCGTGAGCGCTAGGTTAAGAAGTTGCGCGCCGGTCTGGGCGTCCTCGAAAAACATCTCGTAAAAATCGCCGAGCCGGAACAGCAGCAGCGCATCCTTGGGCAGTTCGCTCTTGATGCGGCGATACTGCGTCATCATCGGCGTGAGCTGGGTTTCGGCGGCCATCAGCGGTGAAACTAAACACGAATGCCAACCGCGTCGAAGAATTTTTGCACCGGCGCGCGATGCCCCGGCTCCGGCTCCGTGCCGCTTCTCAAACAATCGGGCGCCCAATTTTTCCTGAAAGCTGCTTCCAGATGGCAATACTTGACTACACTTTGCCAAAATGCGGAAAGCTGTCCCTGTTCGCCGGCAATAATCTGGTTCGGTATGACCCAATCAGTTCGCTTTTACCGTCGTTTTCTTTCGGTTTGCCTGCTGTCGGTTTGGGTGTTCGGTTTTGGCAGCGCTGTCTTTGCCGCCGAACCGGAACCGGTCGCGCAACTCGTCCCGGCGTACAATGCGCCCACCGGCCAGCCCATCAATTCCGGTGACAACGCCTGGGTGCTCGCCAGCGCGGCGCTGGTGCTGATGATGACGGCGCCGGGCCTGATCCTGTTTTACGGCGGGCTGGTGCGCAGCAAGAACGTCCTCTCCACGATGATGCACAGCCTGATTCTCATGGCGGTGGTGTCCACGATGTGGTTCGTGTTCGGTTACAGCATGGCGTTTGGGGAGGGCAACGCGATTTTCGGCAACCCGTTCAAACATTTGTTCCTGCAGGGCGTCGGGGCGGCGCCCGACCCGGATTACGCGGGCACGATACCGAACCAGACGTTCATGCTCTTCCAGATGATGTTTGCGATCATCACGCCGGCGTTGATCAGCGGCGCAATCGCGGAACGCATCCGGTTCAAGGCGTATCTGGTGTTCATCGTGCTGTGGACGACGGTGGTTTATTTTCCGTTGTGCCACATGATGTGGGGCAAGGGCGGGCTGTTCAACTGGGCGCTCGGCGGAAAAATTCCCGCGCTCGACTTCGCGGGCGGCACGGTGGTGCATATCAGTTCGGGCGTGTCCGCGCTGGTCTGCGCGCTGGTGCTGGGCCGGCGCGACGGGTACCCGCACGAACCGATGATGCCGCACAACGTGGTGTATTCGCTCATCGGGGCCGGGCTGTTGTGGGTGGGCTGGTTCGGCTTCAACGCCGGCAGCGCATTAAGCGCGGGCGGACTGGCCACGAGCGCGTTCGCCGCCACGCATTTTGCGGCGGCAGCGGCGGCCTTGAGCTGGACCATCACTGAATGGCGGCTCAAGGGCAAACCCAGCGTGCTCGGCGCGGCCTCCGGCATGGTGGCGGGGCTGGCGACCATCACTCCGGCGTCGGGTTTCGTGTCCATCCCCTCGGCGTTCTGCATCGGGCTGGTGGCTGGCGTGGTCTGTTACCTCGCCGTCTCGAAGCTCAAACTGCGCTTCGGATATGACGATTCGCTCGACGTGTTTGGCGTGCATGGCGTGGGCAGCACGACCGGCATGTTGATGCTGGGCTTTCTCGCCAGCCAGCAGGTGAACCCGGCCCTCGTGGCCACGTTCAAAGTCAATGGCGTGACCACGGCCATCACCGGCGGCGTGCATCAGTTTTTCAATCAACTCCAGGCCGTGCTGGTCACGGTGGCGCTGGCGGCCATCGCCACCTGGATTTTGTTGAAAGTGGTTGACCGGCTGATCGGTTTGCGCGTTGACCAGGACGATGAGAGCGCGGGTCTGGACCTGTCGCAGCACGGCGAGCGCGCCTACAACGAATAAACGGGAGAAGACGCATGAAAAAAATCGAAGCCATCATCAAGCCGTTCAAACTGAACGACGTCAAGGAGGCCCTCAACGGCATCGGCATCCTCGGCATGACCGTCGTGGAGGTCAAAGGGTTTGGCCGCCAGAAGGGGCACACCGAAATTTATCGCGGCAGCGAATACACCGTGGACTTCCTACCCAAGATCAAAATCGAAACCGTCCTGCCGGACGCGTTGGTGGAGTCCGCCGTCGAAGCCATCCTCAAGGCCGCCAAGACCGGCAAGATCGGTGACGGCAAGATTTTTGTCTCCACCATTGACGACGCGTGGCGCATCCGCACCAGCGAACAAGGCGACAGCGCGGTGTGATTCGAATGAAGCGAAACGCGTTAAAGCGTTGAAGTGTTGGAGCGTGAAATGATCGGCTGGCTGACGCTTTAACTCGTTATCGTTTCAACGCCTTGTTGGGTCACCGCTCATCCGGCGTGACGTGCAGTTCGCCCGCGCGTTCCAGCCGCAGAATTTCGGCGGTGTAGCCTTTGCGGAAATTCGTATGCTTGAACTGATAACCGAGTTCCATCTTCAACCGGCGGTTCAAAACGCGCTTGTTTGTCACGCCGCGTTTGCGGTTTTCAACCGGATTTTCCGGCACGGATGATGGCGGATATTTCCCGACGGTGGCCGCCAGCCACTGGAAAAAATTCGCTTGGCTCACCGGTTCGTCGTCCACGGCGTTGTAAATCTCGCCGACGCGGCCGCTCTTCAACGCCGCAACGATGCAACCGACCAAATCGTCGCGGTGGATCATGTTCAGGAACCGCGAGCCGTCGCCATCAATGTGCGCCTCGTTTTTGAGGAATTGCTTGAACCCATGGCCGCGGTCCGGTCCGTAAATGCCGGCCACGCGCAAAATCACGGCGGGAAACTTGCGCTCCGCCACCGCCGCCAGCAGCAACTGTTCCGCTTCAAGCAGAACTTTCGCGGTATCCGCCGACGGTTCGGTCGGACCGGTCTCCTTGACCTGTGAGCCGTCGGTCTGGCCATAAACGCTCGTGCTGCTGGTATAAACAAATTTTTTCGGCGGGTTCGGCGCGAGCCATTCAATCAAATTCCGCGTGCCCTGGAGATAAACCAGCCGGTAATTTTCCGCATCGCCGCCGGTGGAGGAGACGCAATTAACGACCCAATCAAAATCACGCGGCAATCCCGCCAATTCGCCCGGCTGGATGATGTCCGCAACGAGCGGTTTGATGCCCACCGCTTTCAGTTCGTTTTCCGCTGACGCACTCCGGCGCAGGCCGGAGACTTCGTGTCCGAGTCGGACAAGTTCCACTCCGAGCGGCAGTCCCACGTAGCCGCAGCCGACGATCAGGCATTTCATTTATGATTGATGATTTACGATTGCTCCACAGATTCACGCCGGGACGACAAATCATCAATCAAAAATCATAAATCGTAAAATCTTTGTCAGTCCATGACGGCGGCGAAGCGCAGGCCACGCGTGCTGACGCGGAGTTCGTTGAAGCCGAATTCCGCCATCACCATCTCGTAAATGACGACGCCGGTGAGAATCACATCCGCCCGCAATTTCGGCAGGCCGGTGATTTCCTTGCGCTCGGCCAGCGGCAGGCGCCACAAGCGCCGCCGATGCGACTTTATCCGCTCCAAACTGAGACGCGTGGCTTCAATCCGTTCGCGGTCATAGTGATCGAGTTTCGCCTCGATGCGCGCGAGAATACTTGTCGTGCCGCCTGTGCCGACGAGCTGAATATCCCCGGAGGATGAACGGGCCTCGCGCCGCAAGGCGGGATCCAGTTTGGGGCGGACTTCGTGGTTCAGAAAATCCCCTATCCAGTCGCGGCAGACGTTGAATTCGCCGCGCGTCGGGTGGTCGCTGTGCGGAAATTTTTCCATGAGCCGCACCGTGCCCAGCGGAAAGCTGCGCGCAAAGTGCTTGTGTTCACCGTGCCCGAGGATGAATTCCGTGCTGCCGCCGCCCACGTCCAGCAACAGCAACGGCGTTTTCGCCAGTTCGGCGTCGGTCGTCACACCCCGAAACACCCACGCGGCTTCCTGCTCGCCGGAGATGATTTCGACCTTGAGATCGGAGGCGCGCTGGATGGCCGAGGTGAGGTCGCCTGGATTCACCGCGTCGCGCGCGGCGCTGGTGGCAATGACGCGGATGGAATCAGAATTTCTTTCGCGCGCGATTTGGGCGAACTCCCAGACGGCCTCGGCAGTGCAGGCGACCGCTTCGGGCTGGAGCCGGCGCGTTTCATAGAAGCCCCGGCCGAGCCGCGTCTGGCGGCTTTCTTCGTGCACCGGCCGCACGTCGCGTCCCGAGACGTCGGCGACCAGCAACTTGATCGAGTTGGTGCCGACATCAATGACGGCTCGACGAGCGGGTTCCATGCGGCGGAAAACTACAAGGCACCGGCGCGGAAACCCAACCGAAAAATGTTACGTTTTGCGGACATTGCGCCGGGTGCGGCGGCGTGTATGCTCCCGTCATGAAAATCTGCATTTTACGCCATGGAATCGCGGTGGTGCGCGACGACCTGGACGTCAAAAACGACTTTGAACGCCGGCTCACGTCCAAGGGCAAACAACAGCTCCGGCAGACCGCCGCCGCCATGAAGAAAATGGGCCTGCGCTTCGACCGGATTCTTTCCAGCCCGTATTTGCGGGCGAAGCAAACCGCGGAAATCGTCGCCGAATCCTTGAAATTAAAGAAACGGCTCAATTTTTCCGATGCGCTTGCGCCGGACGGCAGCCCGAAAGACCTGGTCCGGCAGTTGAACGAACTAAAACCCGCGCCGGAAAGCGTTTTGCTGGTGGGCCACGAACCCTATTTGAGCTGCCTGATTTCGCTGCTGACGACGGGACGCATGGATTTGGCGCTGGACTTCAAAAAAGGCGGCCTGTGCAAATTGGAAACCGGGAAGTTAAGCCATGACCGGTGTGCGACACTCGTTTGGCTGCTCACGCCAAAGCAAATGAAGTTGATGGGCTGAGACTTTGTAGCAGCGGACGTCAGTCCGCTCATTCTGCGCCAAAAATCAGAGCCGACTCACGTCGGCTGCTACAAGACCAAGGTTTTTATCCGACGCGGAACGAAATGCGCTGAATCAGATTCTTTCCAAAGCTGTGTTGCAACCGGTCAAGAATTTCCTTCCGGCGATACCGGACGATTTCGGCGAGCCACACATTGCTGTCCACGTTCACAAACAGCGTGCCCATGCGCACGCCGGCCGGCTGCGCGTGCGCGACGATGTTCGGGTCAATCAACGAATTCCACACCTTGACGACCTCGGCCTCGGCGCGGCGGGTGTCCAGGTGCAACTCCACCGCCACTTTCGACAACACGTCGCCGATCCGCCGGGCGCGCACGGCGTGCGCGGTTTCCAGCGGCGACAAATCCACGCCGCGCCACTGCGCCAGCACACGCTGTCGGGCGGAAATTTTCTTTGGCGGCGGCATGAAGGTGATTTTGGGCTGGAATTTGGACTGAAAACTGAGAACTGAAAACTAAAAAACTCGCTGGCGTGAATTCGCCAGACAAATTCCGTCGCCGGGCGCGTCATAGAGGCAGACCATGCGCGGACCCGACCATAGACGGCTCTACGACGAGCACGGTTTGGGAAGGTTTGGCAGTGGAGCGGTGGTTTTGCAAAAAGGTTCCACGTCCGTCGTTGACATCAACCAAGGCGACTGGGTCTGGCGGTATCCGGCCAAATAAACCGGGAGGGACGGCGTGTCGCCGTCCCATTTCATTTTAATTTGGGACGCCGACACGGCGTCCCTCCCTGTTTTTATCTGTGTCCATCCGCGTCCATCCGTGGTTAAATTTCCCCATGAACATCACAAATTTGAATCCGGACGCGGACATCGGGGCGAGCGCGTGGCTGGTCGAGATTGACGACCACCGCATTTTGCTCGACGCGGGGATGCACCCGAAACGCGAAGGCCGCGAAGCCCTGCCGATGTTCGGCAAGGCCGGCCAGGGCGAGGTGGACGCGATTGCCATTTCGCATTGCCATCACGATCACGTCGGCGCGCTGCCGGTGGCGTGCCGGCATTTTCCCAAGGCGCACGTGCTGATGAGCGAGTTGAGCTATTTCATCGCCGAGCGCGTCCTGCACAACTCGGTGAACGTGATGACGCGCCAGCGCGACGAACTGGGCATCCGCGAATATCCGCTCTACACGCACGACGAGGTGGACGACATCACGCCGCAGTTTCAGGGCTTCAAATACAATCGCGAGATCGAGTGGGCGTCGTTTCAGAAAATGCGCGCGGGGCGGCCTTCGCCGACGCTGGAATTTTTTGACGCCGGCCACACGCTCGGTTCGGCGGGCATCCTGATTCGCGGCAAAAAGGAAACGCTGTTTTACACCGGGGACGTCTGCTTTCACGACCAGACGATTTTGCGAAGTGCGCGGTTCGAGGACGTGAAGGCCGACGTGATGATCATGGAAACCACGCGCGGCAACCGGGAAATTCCAAAGGGATTTACGCGAGAGAAGGAAATCGAACGGCTCGTGGCGGCGATTCACGGCGCGCTCAAGCGGAAGGCTTGCGTGCTGATCCCGTCCTTCGCCCTGGGCCGCACGCAGGAGATGCTGGCGCTGCTGGCGCTGCTGATGCGCGCGGGAAAATTGAAGGAGCAGCCGGTTTACATCGGCGGGCTGGGCCGGGTGTTCACGGAAATTTACGATCTGGAGGCGCACCGCACGCACCGGCAGCACACGAACCTGCAACTGCACGAGGCGTTGCAACTCATCGTGCTCGAAAAGGGCCAGGCGGAAAAAATGAAATTGAGCGGCGGGAAAATTTTCGTCATCACCGCCGGCATGATGAGCGAAAACACGGCGGCCCACGATCTGGCGGCGCGGATGATTGGCGACGAGCGGCAGTCCATCTTCTTCGTCGGTTACGCCGATCCGGACACGCCGGGGGGACGGTTGAAAAGGGCGAAGCCCGGTGAGACGTTTGTTTTCAGTCCCGGCGCCGGGCGGGTCACGAGGCGTTGCGAGGTGCGGGATTTTGATTTGACGGCGCACGCGAACCGGGAGGATTTGCTGGAGTTCGTGGGGCAGGTCGCGCCGCGCGCGATTTTGCTGGGTCACGGCGGCGATGATTCGCGCGCATGGTTCGAGGGGCAAATCCGCGCGCGCTGGCCGAAAATCAAAATCCATCAACCGCAGCCCGGCAGGACGGCGTCGGTGTAAACCCGAACTCCGGAGTTGCAAGGCATGTGTGGCGGCGACGCCCCCGTCGCAATTTTTCAGACACCGGGAAAGACGGCGCGCCAACCGGCGACAAAGGCGTCGCCAGCACATTTCTGCGACGGGGCGTCGCGGCCACACGCGGGCCGGTTTCGGAATCCGGTGTAAAAAACAAACCGCCGGCGGAACGGGCCGGCGGTTGGCAAGGCGGAGCCTGAATTTATTGGGGCGCGTTGACGATGTTGGCGAGGTTGAAGATCGGCAGAAACATGCAGATGACCATGCCGCCGATGACAATGCCCAGGAAAACGATCAACATCGGCTCGATGAGCGACATGAGGCCGGAGAGGGTGGATTCGATTTCCTCGTCGAGGAAGTTCGCCACGCGTTCGAGCATGCTGTCAATATTGCCGGTCTGTTCGCCGGCGCTCATCATGCGGGTGACCATGCTGGGGAAGACCGGGTTTTTCCCGAGCGCGGCGGATATGCCTTCACCGCGTTCGATGTCAACGGCGGCGGTCTTGATGGCCTTCTCCATGACGACGTTGCCCACGGTTTGGGAAACGATTTGCAGCACCTCCAGAATGGGCACGCCGCTGCGAACGAGCGAGGCCAGCGTCCGGGTAAAACGCGCCAGACAAATCTTATGCGCAATGACGCCAAAGACGGGAAGCTTTATCCGGTGGGCGTCCCAGAATTCCCGGCCGGGCTTGGTTTTGATGAAATAGAACCATCCCCAGACCAGTGCGACCGCGCCCCCGATAAACACGATCAGATACTTTTTCAAGATGTCGCTGAGATCAATCATGAACTGGGTCGGTCCGGGCAATTTTGCGCCGAAGCCGCTGTAAATGTCCGAAAAGGTGGGGATCACCTTCACCAGAAGAAAGGTCGTGATGCAGATGGCCACCACGGTCACCGCCGACGGATACATCAAGGCGGTTTTGACTTTCTTGCGGAGGCGGTCGGAATTTTCGAGGTAAGTCGCCAACCGCGCCAGAATTTCCGCCAGCAAGCCGCCCTTTTCGCCCGCCGCCACCATGGAAATGTAAAGGCGGTTGAACGCCTTGGGATGCCTTTGCAACGCCTCGGAAAAGCTCTCGCCGCCCTCCACGCGCGTGCAGACGTCGCGAATCGTGTCGCGCATGACCTTGTTGGCGGTCTGATCGGCGAGCGCCTGCAGCGATTGCACAATGGCAATGCCCGCGTCCACCATCGTCGCCAATTGACGGGTGAACATCACCAGATCGGCCAGCGAAACCTTGCCGCCCTTGGTTTTGCCCCGGCGGGAAATCTTTTCCTGGATGGAAACGACCAGCAAATTGCGGTTGAGCAACGCGGCGATGGCGGCCTGTTCGGTCGCCGCCTCCACGCTGTTGCGGATTTCGCGGCCAGTGGCCGTCTCCCGTGCCGTGTATGCGAATGATGGCATATCTTTGATTGTCCGATAAAAGTGCGAACCCCAATTGCCTGCTGGCAACCGGCATCTTTGCCGTCCCAAGCAAAAGCACGATTTGTTCCAATATGCCCCGTGGAAAACCCGGCAAGGAAATAATTCAAGCCGTGCAAAGGGCGTTTCCGTGCCCCGATTTGATGCAGTTTCCGCGCAAAAATGAGATGCCATCCACCGCCAGACTCGCAAGTGGTTTTCAATCAACGTGTTAGCTTTGTAAAATTACTTAAAAAAATTATTGCCATGCAGCGTGGATTTTATTAGTGTCGTCCGAAATCGCACCATGCGGTGCCGGGACAAACAGGATTTGGCCCGAAAGTGCAGACAGAACAAGAGAACAATCAAACCAAACAACATCGGAGGAACAAGATGAAGTTTAATAAATGGACACTGGGTCTGGCGGCGATCGGGGTGGTTAGCCTTGCCTCGGCGGCCCGCGCGGACGAAAAAATGAATGCGTTACAGACGGCGCTCTCCAACACCACCATCAGTGGTTCTGTCAGCGCGTCGTTTAATTGGGCAATCACCCCGGGGGACTATCAGCATTCGCCGGCGGGAGACATTCCCTTTCAAGGACCATCCAAAGAGAATGGCTTCAATTTGGACGTGGTGAGGCTTACCATTGCCAAGCCGGAGGATGAATCGCCTTGGGCTTCGGGCTACCAAATTGACCTGATGTTCGGCCCGGATGCCGTGGGTTACAATCCTTCTGCAAACAGCACCAGCGGTCAATGGTAATAACTCGGGATCGGCTACGGGAAATCCGGTGACAATCGGATTTTGCCATCAAGCAGGCCTATGTGGCGCTGCGCACACCGGTGGGCAATGGCATTGACTGGAAGATTGGTGTGTTTGATACCATCATCGGCTACGAAGTGACCGACGCCGGCAGCAATCCGAATTATACCCGTTCCTGGGGCTATGCCGTTGAGCCGACCGAGCACACTGGCATTCTTGGAACTTATAAAATCAATGATGAATGGTCGGTTTCGGCTGGCATCGCCAATACGTTGGAGGCGGGAATCAACGCCCGCGCCGAGAGTTACAAATCTGGCAACCTCCAGGCGTACGACTGGAACAAAACGTTCATGGGAGCGGTGACATTCACAGCCCCGAGCAACTGGGGTTGGGCGGCAGGCTCGTCGTTCTATGCCGGCATCGTCTATGGGTTTAATAATAATATGAATTGGTTCCCCGCCTCCGGTTATTACGAAAATGGCAATCAGGTCAACTATTATGCCGGCGCGACGTTGAATACGCCGTGGAAGCAACTGACGACGGGTTTTGCGTTTGATTACGTCCACAACTATCTCGGAGGTATCGAACCAGGCGGCACGCCCGCTTATGCCAATGTCACAGTCTTTGGTCTCTATGGGACATTTAAAGCCACCGACAAGTTGAGCTTAAACGCCCGTGGTGAATATCTCTGGGGCGAAGGGAACTACGCCGGCAACTACGCCGGTGGTGGGGACTTGATGGAATTCACCGGCACCGTGGAATATGACATGTGGGCCAATGTGATAGCCCGGCTCGAATTGCGTTGGGATCATATTCTTGATAAGGCAGGCGAAGGCTACACCGGTGAGGGCAGCGGCTTGTTGTCGTCCTCGTTGGGCGACACCCCCATCGGGAGCAAATACCTTAGTTCCGTCGGCCTTTACGCGAACGTCATTTACAAGTTCTAACCTGATTTAGAACCTTTGGCCCCTTCCGGCAAAACCGGAAGGGGCTTTTTTTTTTCAGAATTGAGGCCAAAAGACCATTTGCGCCGATTCAATGGCGTGATACCCTTTCCCTGTCAATATGAACTGGCGCGAATACATTTACACCGATCCGAAGATTCTCGTTGGCAAGCCCGTGCTCAAAGGCACACGGCTGTCAGTGGACTTCTTGCTGCGCCTCCTGGCCAACGGCTGGACGCGCGAGCAAATTCTTGCAAACTACCCGCGCCTCACGCCGGAAATGTTGCAGGCGTGCTTCTCCTTTGCGGCGGAATGTCTGGAGGAGGAATCCTTTTACGCCGCTCCCGTGCCATAAGCCATGCGCCTTCTGGCCAACGAGAACTTTCCCGCCGCCAGCGTTCAACTCCTGCGGCAATCCGGTCATGATGTGCTTTACGCGATCGAAGAGTTTCCGAGCCTGGATGACGAAGTGATTTTGCGCCGGGCGCATGACGAACAACGGATTCTCATCACCTTCGACCGCGATTATGGCGAGCTTGTTTTCAAACGCCGATTACCCGCGCCGGCGGGCGTGTTCTTTTTGCGATTTGATCCCGAGACACCGCTTGAACCCGGGGAAATTTTGCTGAAGTTGGTTCAACTGTCCGGCGTGGAATGGTTGGGCCGCTTCACCGTCCTGACACGGGATCAAATCCGGCAGCGCCGTTTTCCTTGATCCGGCTCCGCCGGATTTGCGCGTTAATCGTCAATCGCAAATCGCAAATCACAACAAATGCGCTTTATCCGCGACATCTATACGGCAAGCCTGGCAGACGCCAGCGGGGCCACTGACCGCAAATCCGAAATCAAAACGGCGAACACTCCGGCGCGGCGAAGGCCCGTCATCTCCTTTGAATTTTTCCCGCCGAAAACCGCCGACGGCGACCGCAACCTGCTGGAAAAGCAAATTCCCGCGCTGGCGCAGGCCAAACCCGATTTTTGCTCCGTCACCTATGGCGCCGGCGGCAGCACGCGCGACAAGACGTTGATGATCGTGGACCGCATCCAGCGGCAGCACGCCCTGACCGCGCTGGCGCACCTCACCTGTGTCAACCACACCCGCGACGAGGTGCGCGCGCTGCTCGAAAAAATCCGCGCGCTCGGCTGCAAAAACATCCTGGCCTTGCGCGGCGACCCGCCCGGCGGCGGCGAGTTCCAGCCCACGCCCGGCGGTTTTGAGTTTGCCGCGCAACTCGTCCAGTTCATCCGCGAATCGGGCGATTTTTCCATCGGGGTCGCCGGATTTCCCGAGGGCCACATCGCGTGCACGGAAGGGCAAACACGCCGACTGGCGGCATCTGCGGGAAAAAGTGGACGCGGGCGCGGATTTTGTCCTGACGCAATTGTTTTTCGACAACGCCGACTATTTTGCCTTCCGCGATTTTGTCGCCGGCGAACTCGGCGTGCGCGTGCCGCTCGTGCCTGGCATCGTCCCGATTCTGAGCGCGGCGCAAATCACGAAATTCACGCAGCTCTGCGGCGCGAAAATCCCGCCGCCGCTCCGTGCCCGGCTGGATCAACTGGGCGGCGACGATGAGGCGGCGGTTGAATTCGGCATCGAATACGCCACGCGGCAGTGCGAGGAATTGCTGCGCGCCGGCGTGCCGGGGCTGCACTTTTACACGCTTAACAAGTCGCATTCCACCGTGCAGGTTTTGAAAAACCTCGGGCTGGCGTGATGATTTCGATTTGCGATATGCGATTTACGCGGCTCGAATTTTTCGGCGACGCGCAAATCGTCAATCGTATGTCGCAAATGCTCAGAATAAATTGTTCGCGATGATGCCGAGGACGCTCAACGGTCCCTGGTCCTCCAGCCCGTCGGTGGCCTTGTCCACCTTTTGCAGCGTGAGCTTGGCGTTTTTGTAAAATTCCTGGTCGTTGACGAGCTTGCCGACCGTGCCCTGACCCTGATTGATCTTCAGCAAAATCTGGTTGAGGTTGGTCATCGAAGCGGTCGTCGAGTTGTAAAGCGTTTCATCCGTCACGAGCTTGCCCAGCGTGCCCTGGCCGCGGCTGACGCCATTGACGACCTGGCGCACCTCGGTCACGGCGTCCTGCAGATTGGTGACGGTGGCGAGCGTGGAATCGTAGAGCTGCCCCGAGTAAATCAGTTTGCCGACCGTGCCCTGACCGCTGGCGATCTGGCCGGAAATGTTTTCGATGTTGGAAATGGCCCCGCCGAGGTGGCCGCTGTTTTGTTTGACGAAATCCACCAGCGGGCCCATCAAATTGTTGATGGTGTCGGGCGTGAAGCTCTTGCCGAAATTTTCAATGCCGGTGGCCGCCTTGTCGAGTTTGGTCATGATGGCGTTGAGGTCGGGTTGTTCCGCGGTCGCAAGCACCGTGCCCTCCGTCGCCGGCGGCGCCCCCGGCGTGCCAAAGTCAAGGGCGACGAAATACTGCCCCATCATGCCGGTGAATTTGATGGTGGCCGTGCTGTCCGTCCGCACGACAACATCGGAGTGCAGCTTCATCGTGACGCGGACCTTTTCGCCGGCCAGCGCGATTTTCTCGACGCGCCCGATTTCCACGCCGGCCAGCTTGACACTGTTGCCCACCTTCAAATCCTGCACCGTGTCGAACAGGGCATTGATGTGGTAGCCGCCCTTGAACATCTCCACGCCGCCGAGGGTTTCAACGATGATCCAGGCGGCGAAGATGGCGAGGACGACAAAATAGCCGAGCTTGGTTTCGAGTGAGTTTTTCATATTCATTTAAGTTGAGGTTCACGTTTGAAGTCTGCGTGCAAAAATTTTTGGACGAGCGGATCATTGAACCGCTTCACCTCGTCCGGCGTGCCAACGGTCAGAATGCGGCCCTCGCTGATGACCGCGATGCGATCGGCCACGCCGAACGCGAGGTCACGGTCATGCGACACCACGAGCGACGTGACGCGGATGCGCTCTTTGAGGCGCAAAATTTCCTCGCCGATGACAATGGCCGAAAGCGGGTCGAGTTCGCTGGTCGGCTCGTCGTAAAGAATCAACTGCGGTTCGATAACCAAAGCGCGGGCGATGGCGACGCGTTTTTTCATGCCGCCGGAGAGTTCGTCGGGCATTTTTTCGGCGGTGTCCTTGAGTCCAACGTCCTCGAGTTTTTCGGCGACAATGCGCGCGATTTCCTCCGGCGGTTTGAGGCGGTGCTCGGTCAGGTAAAGCCCGACATTCTCGCCGACGGTGAGCGAATTAAGCAGCGCGCCGGATTGAAACACGAGCGCCAGGCGGTATTTGGCGGCGATCTCCGGCGTTTGGATGGATTCGCCGTTGAGAAGAATTTCACCGGCGTCGGGTGTTTCCAGCCCGATGAGATGTTTGAGCAGGACGCTTTTGCCGCTGCCGCTCGGCCCCATGATGACGAAAACTTCGCCGGGCTGGACTTCGAAATCAACGCCGCGCAGCACTTCCTGGCCGTTAAAGCCCTTGCGCAAGCCGCGGACTTGCAGGCTGACGCCGGAATCGGGGTTTGTCGGCTGGCTTGTCATTTCAAAAGGATGCGGGTGAGGAAGTAGTCAAAAATGACAATCAGCACGATGGAATTCACGACGGCCTTTGTGACCGAGCGGCCAATGCCGCGCGGTCCGCCGATGGTCGTCAGGCCCTGATGGCAGGAAACGACGCCAATGATCAGCGCGAAGCAAAAACTCTTGAAAACACCGTTGACCACGTCCTTGACCTCAACGATGTCGCGCAGGTCGGAATAAAACGCCTGAAACGGAATGGCGATGTGATTATTCGCCTCGGCCACGACCGCGCCGCCGAACCAGCCGACGAGGATCGCGAAAACCACCAGCATCGGCAGCGCCAGCGCGATCGCCAGCAACCGCGGCAGCACGAGGTAGTGGATCGGGTTGATGTTCATGGTGCGCAGCGCGTCAATCTCCTGATAGACACGCATCGAGCCGATTTCCGCCGCCATCGCCGAGCCGATGCGTCCGGCAATCAGAATGGCCATCATCACCGGCGCCAGTTCCTTGGCCATCGCGATGCCCACGATGCCGCCCACGGCGCTGGCCAGACTGCGGTCCACCAAGACCGGACCCGTTTGCAGCGCGATGACCGCGCCGATGAAGAACGACAGCACGCAGACCATCAACAGGCTCGCATTGCCAATTTCAAAAAACTGGTCGAAGACCTTCTGCCGCTGCCGCCACGCGAGCGGCAGGGCCAGCAGCGTGCGCCAGAACAGAAGGACGATTTCGCCGATGCTTTCAAACATAGTTCGGGCGCATTCTTATTTTGCCGGAGGACCTGCCGGCTGGTGCGTTTTGACCAGCGGAACATAAAACAGGCGCAATTGTTTGCTCTCCGCATGGGATTGATACTGAAAAAGACCGAAAAGGAGCGAGCATTTTTTTATGCCGGGCGCCGTGTCGCAACGATACAAATTCCAGAGCAGCGACCGGCTGGCCGCGCCGCCATGGGGATTGTCCTCCGCCCGCCACACGGACCACAGCGGGGACCAGTTGCGTTCGACACCGCTGCTGCCGGGCAGCACCGGCTCGATCGGCGCGAAAATTTGCAACCGGCGGTTGCCATCGAAATCCCGTTGCCAGTGGAATAGCGGCAACAGGTCAACGCGCCGCCTCTCCCCGCCGGTTTCGGTGTTCCTGTCCGTGAGGTCCACAAACAAATAAAACAGGATGCGCGTGCGCGCCTGTTCCAGCGCGCCGGCGTGGAGGTGGTTGTATTTGTAGAGCGGCCATAGGTAAAAATCACTTTCATACGTGTCGTTGTGCGACCGGCCGAACAGCGGCAGCACGCGCGTGGTGGTTTTGCCGGGACCGCGCGCGATGACAACAAACGGCCATGGCCCCTCCCATTCGCGGTATTTTTTTTCGCGGTCGTCAATCCAGTTGAAGAACGGCCATAGCACGGACGTTGAATCGCGCTGGGGCGAGCGCGACGCGGCGTAAAGCGGAATCGAGGCGCGGAGTTTTTCGGGATTGCCGGTGCCGATGCCGGTGTCCTGCTTCAGATAAACCGGCCAGAGAAAAAATGATTTGTCATGCCCGCCGATGATTTCTGTTTCGCCAAAACCGTTGGTGAATGTCGTCACGTCCTTGTGTTCGCGGCCAATCACCGGCCAGAATTGCCAGCCGTGCAGCCCGTCGCCATGGCGCAGATCGAAAAACGGGTAAAGATAATTGTCGGTGACCACATCGCGTTTCCGCGTCTCGCTGTAAATCGGAAACATCACAAAGAAGATTTCATCCCGAAACAGCCGGTCCTGGAGATGGCCGTAGAATGGAGCCAGGGCGGTGTAGTTTCGATTCGTGTCCGGCGAACGCTGCTGGAAATAGACCGGAAAAACCGTGAAACGATTCCGGGGAACCCCGGTTTGATTCTGGCCGCCGGCAAAACTGAGCAACTGACAAAACTGCCAGCGGTATTCCCCCCCGTAAATTTCACAGGTCAACAGCGGATAAAGCAGGTCGTAGGTTTCGAATTCAGTGGCGGGATCCGACACCCGCGAAAACAGCGGCGGGATGCCCCACGATTTTTCCGTTTCTCTTTCCTGTTGGTAAAAAAATGGCCCGACGGCTTCAGTCCGATGTCCGGAATCCAGTGTCAGCGGGAAATGATCATAAAGCGGCCCGGCACTAAAATTGTCCTGGGCGAACGCCACCAGGGGAAGACACAAACCCCACCCCAGCCAGCCCATTCGGAGCAGGCCGGAAAAATTTCCAAGTCCTTTGGCCATCTTTTTTTTCACAGTTAATGAATAAAGACCCTTTGAATCAAGCCTTCACGCTCCATACATTATCGTTAACTTTACAGGTGTTTTGGCGGCTTTCCGCTATCAAAGATGGAATTTAACATAGAGATTGACTTTAATCAGTTTTCAACTATTTTTTCACTGCACTTGAGGTTTTTGACCTCGGTTCCTCCTGACCCAGTGCTGACGACGGATTGTCGGCACTGGGTTGATCTATTAACGGACGCCACCGGCCAAGCAAATTCAGCAACGCCGGCAAAAGGGTCAATCCGGCAATCATGCAGGTTGCGATTCCAGTTGCCATCACACATCCCAGACTGAAAATACCGCGGTCCTTGGCTATGATCAGGCTGCCGAATCCAGCAATCGCAGTCAACCCGGAGACCAGCACGGCCTTGCCGGTGCTGCGGGCAAAAATGCCAGGGGTGTGTTCCTCGGCGAAGCGATTGAGAATTTGAACACCGTTCGTGACACCGATGCCGACCACCAGCGGCAGCGTCATGATGTTGGCCACGTTGAACGGAATCCCGAACCAGCCCATCAATCCGACCAGCCAAAGCGTGCCGATGCCGACCGGCAATAACGACAGGAATACCGAACCGAGGCTGCGGAAGTGGAACCAGACCAAAAGCGCAATCGCGGCCAGGGAATACCCGGCCGCCTGGATGTAACTGTGCTTGAGCAGCGCCTCAAATTCATAAAGCTGCACCGGCGTGCCGGTGACATTGGGATCCACCGTCCGCAAATCAGCGATAAACTTTTCCTGATTGTCGCGTTGCCATACGTCGCTCTTCGGAAACACCTGCAACAGATATTTTCCGGTCACACCCACAAACTGGTCGCGGAAAGCCTGGGGCAGATCTTCCGCGCGCAACGGCGCCCGATCATCCTGATTTTGCAGCAACTGAAACGTCGTGCGCATGTCGGTGAACAGCGCCTGCTGGAATCGCGCCAGCTTGTCCGCGTGCTCCGCGAGCGCATTGGTGTCACCCTGCAACATCGTCTTGCGTAAATTCTCAATCGCCTGGCGCAGGGCGACGAACTGTTTTGTCAGTTCCGGGTCGCTGTCGCCAATTTTTTCCAGCGCCATCCCTGAATAGCCGTAAAGTCCATACAACGTCCGGCTGAAGGCATAAACATCCACCGGGCTTGTGTCTGGCACGCCGAACTCCAGCGGCGCAAGCTCTTGTTTGATCTGGCCGATCAGCCTGATCTTTTCACTACTGCTGGGGTTGAGGAGGTGGTCCAACAAACTGGATGGCGGTTCAACATCGGCAACCGTCGGCAGCTTCACGATTTTTTTTTCCAAGTCAATCGCGTTGGTCAGTGAATCGGCAACGACCGCCCCATACAGCAGGGATTTGTCCGCCGCGGCAAACAGCTTCTCTTCAAATACCACCGACGGCAATCCAAGCGCCTGCAATTTCTGCATGTTGTAATCGAAATAAACCTTGCGGGCCTGCACCAACGCCAGCACACACAAGGCGGCCGTGACGGCCACCACGAGCACGGGACGTTGCAGCCAGATGTTTTCAATCCGTGCCCGGGCGTCGTCCTCGGTAGTATGGTGATCAATGACGTTCTGCCGGCCGCGCATCAGCAGCACCGGCAGCAGCGTCATCATCGGCACAAGACAGAGCAGCAAACCGCCGCCGCAAATGATGCCCATTTCCTGAATGCCCTTGAAGTGCGTGAACGCCATCGCCAGGAACGCGCTGGCCGTGGTCAGCGCGCCGGTGAAAATTCCCTGTCCGGTGAAGACCATCGCCCTGGTCATGGCGGCTTCCTCCGTTTTGCCGTGCCGCAATTCCTCCTCGTAGCGTGTGACCAGATGCACGCCGAAATCAATTGCCAGGCCGATGAGCATGGGCACAAACGTGATCGTCAAGATGTTCAAATGCCCCACCGTCAGCGTGGTGAACGCCAGGGTGTAGGCCAGGCCGACCACCAGGCAAATCGTCGCCTTCACCGGCCGCCCGGTTTCGTTGTAGCCGTAAATGAAAATCAGCGCGCAGAGTGCCAGTGACACGATGCTCGCCACAGTTATATCCTTCTGTGACTGCTTCATTTCGTCATAGTCCAGCACCGGCTCGCCGATCAATCCCACATTGAGGCCGGGCACCTCGGTTTGTGTTTCCCTGACCAGTTGGCGCAGGCGTTCAATCGCCTGGCCGTTGAGCTTGTCGCTGGGCGCATGCGCCGTGACCAAAAAAATCCGGCCGCGATCAAAAACGACGTAGATGTTCGTTTCGCTGCCGGCATTAAAAAGCGACGTGACGCTGGGTGATGGCGGCGTCCCGGGTCGCCCCAGACAATCGGCGGCCTGCGTCACGATGCGCGTCAATGCCGGCATGGCCTGAATCAAAGATTCGGTCTGGGCGTTCGTTTCACGGGGTGCGGTGCGGAAGTCCGTGTTGATCTGCTCGAAAAACGTGATGAGATTGGTCGTCCGCGTGAACTGGCGGAGAAACGGCAGGGCGTCGTCGAGTTTCGCTTTCAGCTCAACCAAATCATCCTCGTCTGCAAACAGCAATGCCTTTGCCCCCATTACCGACAAACTCTGTTCGTAAAAAACGTCGCGGAACAGATTGGTTTCCACTTCCATTTTCGCGGCGATGCGTTCGACAAATTGCCGGTTTTTCTCGAGGCTTTCACTTTCCACCACCACCTCCAGATCATTGCCCTGCTGGGGGAATTCCTTTTGCAGGCGGAGATAATTCTCGTGATTCTTATGGTTGGGGCCAACCAGGTTGTCCCGGTTCATGTCGGTTTCCAGGCAGCTCTTTGTGTAAACGACACACACCACAAACAGCGCCGCCTGCGGGTAGATGAACCAGCGGGGATGACGGCACACCGCCGCCGTCAAGCGGGACAGCAGTCGCGCCAGAAGGGTGTCAGCGCTCAATGCCTTCATGCTTTGCTGCGCGGTTCACGTTTCGGGAAACCCGGCATTGGAAAAAACTTCCTTCACGTCGTCGTGCTCCTCCAAGGCCTCGATCAATTTGTTGACGGCCGCCACCGCCGCCGCCTCGCCGAGCGGGGTGGTCATCGTCGGCAACGACGTGATCTCCGCCGCCTCGCACTTGATGTTCCTGGCCTCGACCTGCTTGTGTACCGTCTCGAAATTCGCGGGTTCGGTGATGATTTCATAACCCAGCGGTTCGGCCCTGAAATCCTCCGCGCCCGCCTCGAGCGCCAGCTCCATCAATTGATCCTCGCCCGCCGCCTCGCGTGAGACAATGATCTGCCCCTTGCGTTGAAACAACCGGCTGACCGATCCGGGCGTCGCGATGCTGCCGCCGCTCTTGGTCACAAGGCTGCGAATATCGGATGCCGTGCGATTGCGGTTGTCCGTGCTCACTTCCACGAGCAATGCCACGCCGTTTGGCCCGTAAATTTCATAGGTCAAATCCTCGTAGTTCGTGCCTTCGCCGCCGCCAACGCCCTTTTTAATCGCGCGCTCGATGTTGTCCTTCGGCATGTTCGCCATGCGGCACTTGAGCAGCACCATGCGCAGCCGCGGGTTCATGCCCGGGTCGCCGCCGCCGATTTTGGCGGCGATGGTGATTTCACGCCCCAGCTTGGAAAAAATCTTTCCGCGCTTGGCGTCAATCGCGCCCTTGAAGTGCTTGACCTTCGCCCATTTGCTGTGACCGGACATGGTTCGTCAAATCGTTAAAGGGTTAAATCGTTAAATCGTTGAGTCGCGCGCCCCAATGCAACGTTTCAACGGGTTTCGGCCTCGACATAGACCGCCGTGCCATAGCACAGCACCTCGGTGATGCCCGCCGCAATTTCCGTGGCATCGTAGCGCACGCCGATGACCGCGTTGGCGCCGAGCTGGCCGGCGTGGGTGAGCATCAGATTGAAGGCGTCTTCCCGGGTGCGCTCGCAAAGGTTGGTGTAAAGCGAGATGTTCCCGCCGAAAATCGCCTGGATGCCCGCGCCCAGGTTGCCGATCACCGAGCGCGACCGCACGATGATGCCGCGCACGACGCCGAACGATTTGGTCACGCGATAGCCGGGCAAATCAAACGTCGTGGTCGTCAATGGATGTGTCAGACTCATAGGTCAACGATTGAACACGAGAACCCGCGGCCGCAAAAGCGAAAAGTTCCCGCGCGTTCTCAGGGCGAGGAACTCCTCCGGCAAATCACCGGGGCGAATTCAACCCGCCCGCGCATACGGGTCGGTTCCTAGTATTGTAGTATTGACGATTGCGGGCAAAGCGATTTACCTTTCGTCATGGGCAGAAAGCTGCGTGTCCAATACGCCGGCGCACTCTACCACGTCATGAGTCGCGGCGACCATCGCGAACCCATCTTCAAAGACGACACCGACCGCAAACGCTTGCTGCAAACCTTGGGCGAGGCCTGTCAGAAAACCGGCTGGCGCATCCATGCCTGGTGTCTCATGCCCAACCATTTTCACCTGGTGATCGAAACGCCCCAACCCAACCTGGTCGCCGGCATGAAATGGTTGCTGGGCACTTACACGGGACGGTTCAATCGCCGGCACAAGCTCTTTGGGCACCTGTTCAGCGGGCGCTACAAGGCCCTCATTGTGGATGGCAGCGGCAGCGGGTATCTCAAGACGGTGTGCGATTACGTGCACTTGAATCCGGCCCGGGCCAAACTGCTGGGGCCCGAACAAAAGCTGGGATCCTTTCCGTGGAGCAGCCTGCGCTTTTATCTGCAATCGCCCCGGAAACGGCCCGCTTGGCTGCAGGTGGGGCGGTTGCTGGGGGAGCACGGCATCCCCCGCGACAGCCAGGACGGGCGGCGTGAGTTTGGGCGGCGGATGGAGCTGCGTCGCCAGGCGGAGGCCGGGCCTGGGCAATTCCGGGCGGTGCGACGGGGATGGTGTTTGGGGGACAAGGCGTTTCGCAAAGAGTTGCTGGCGCAGATGAAGGAACAAATGGGGGAACATCACTACGGGGAAGAACGGGTGGAAACGGAACAGGAACGGGCGGAGGGGATGGTGCGGGAGGGCTTGAAGCAGTTGGGATGGAAGGAGGCCGATCTGGAAGTGCGGCACAAGGGAGATCGGGAGAAACTGAAGCTGGCACTCCGCTTACGGGCGGAAACGACTGTAACCGTGAAGTGGATCGCGGAACGGTTGCGGATGGGGACTTGGACACATGTCAACCATCTGTTATACTGGCATCGGCGCGAAAAACTGAAATGACAACGCGAAAATACTATAATACTAGGAACCGACCCGTTTATGCCGCCGGCCAGACTAATGTGCTTGGCCAATTCACCTACAATTCCCAGCACCTGCCGCTTATGGCCGTGGACGCGGCCGGCCAGACCAATTATTTCGGTTACAATACCAACGGCCAGTTAACCGCCATCACCAATGCCCTCAATCAAGTCACAACCTTGAGTTATGACACCAACGCATGTCTCACGAATATTCTCGGGGCGCTGCCTGGCGCCACCGCCAATTTCACCTACGACGGCTATGGGCGTTTGCAGACGGCGACCGATTCAGAGGGGTACACGGTAACTTACGACTACGACGCGCTGAACCGGCCAACCAAAGTGACGTATCCGGATGGACGTCCAATAAAATTCTGGGAGTGCGTTACTAAGGACTCTGATCGTATGATGGCCTCACCGACCAGTCCCGGTCCAGGATGGAGGCTTGTCAGAACGATAAGCCGATGATTTTATGCGACGGAGAACCCTAATTTTATGCTGCGTAGGTTGTCTTGCCTTGCTGACCTTGATAATCATTGGGCGTAACTATTACGTGGCGCTAAAATATTCGCCGTTAGGCAGTTCAAGCAAGGCCTTTGTCGATTTGAACACGCCGATTATTCTCTCTATCCCTTCTAGGGACGAACTGCAAAGGAGGAGCACGAAGGAACTTAATGACGCAATGACAGAACAACAGTGGCAACTCTACATTACCAGAATCAAGAAACTGGGGGACTTTAAGAAATATGAGGGATGTGAAGGGCAGTCATACATTTCATTAAGCATTCGGAATGGGATACTGTTTACAGCGTCCTATTTTGCGTATGCAAATTACGAGCATGGACCGGTTACTATCCGGATCGGCTTGATTCGAAGAAGCAAACAGTGGCAAATCAACAATTTCTTGGTTGATTCACCCATTTTCGAAACGAACAATGCCTTCGCTGATAACGCGTCTATTCCGGCAGGAATGGCGAGAGACTTTGTCGGCAAAGAGGCGATTGTAAGAGGTGCAATATCTGAAACCGTTGTAGACCGCCACAACACTAATGTTTGCTTATATTTGGATGGCGACATCCAGCATCCACAATTTAGCGCAGTTTGGCTTGGAACAAATAATCCACCCATAAGTCGATTGAAGGATTTAACGGGAACAGTTGTTTTTGTCCGCGGCAAAATAATCATTGAACAAGGTATACCAGAGATTATCGTGGATTCATTGAATCAAATAAGTCAATAACTGTCTCGCGTTTGCGAATGTAGAGTGAATAATGTTTTGGCATCGTAAGGTTGTTGAGGCTGACATGTAAGCGGGCCAATGTCTAATAATGACAAATCTGACTGGTAATAGACGTTAGAAGAAATCAGTTATTCAAAGTGGTCGCAGCTTGAATATTCACTATGATATACCTCGCCGTGCGCCTGTTTTCTGGATTTCTGGTTTTAGTAACAATAAGCGCAACGGCGGCGGAGTTGCATTCCCTGTCGCCAACAGTGCTGGCAATATCTCCAGAGGGTATGATGCTTTATGTGGCCTGTGCCACGGCCAACCGGGTTTTATGCTTGGACGCCGGAACTCGGAAGGTTGTGGAACTTATTACAACACCATAGCCCCGCAAACCGGGGCGACGGTGGATCACGTCCTGTGCTAAAAAGCGCCCTACCGCTCACGGAAAGGAAACGAGATGGTTCGCTCAGATAAGAGTCACATTGTATGACATAAAATTGGCCGCAAGGGAAAGGCAACGGGCGGCCCCGGCACGGGGGACCCCGCGAGACCCCGTGCCGGCCATTTTATGATCACACAATGTGTTCTTATCTTACGGGCGCGGGAGCACAAGCCGCGCCGTCGCGCCCGGCCGTTTACATATTTTAGCGAACACCATAGCGAGCGCCACGGCATCAAAGATGTCCATCCGGGAGTCCTCACTCATCCACGGCTTGCGTTTGGGAGGCAGGCGGAAGCCTAATTCTTCCGGAAACCGCTGGGCGATGATTTCAGCCAAGGCGTGTTTTGTCCCCGGCCCATCGGCAAAAAAGACCCGCCGCACCTGCTTTTGTGAGAACAACGCCACCTTGATAGAGCGGCTTTCAGCCAGGGCGACAAGCCGCTTGGTGAGCGCCTGTATGCGGGCGCAGCGGCGGGATCCTTTGGTCACTGTATCATCAAGAACCATCACTTGAGGGGTATAGTGAGCGATCATCTCTTCGACTTTCTCTATGGCCCGGCATTCTTGTCCCCCGTGACCGACTTCACGCCCCAATCAACGAGTTCATTATGTCCTTCAAGCACGGCGTAGCCGAAACCCCTGGTTGAGGGCGCGATTGCCAAGATGCGTGGATGTTTTGGGAAATTCTTGTTCATGGTGGATTAAGATGTCAGAGCCGCAAGGTCCGAAAGTGCCTCGCGTTTTCGGGTGGTCTGTCGAGTGGATTTGCGGCCATCCGTTTTCTCGACAAGTGCCCTTGCGCGGGCAGCGACTTCCTGTTCGATCTTTTGATAGAGGCCGGGGAAAAGTTCGCTCACCGACCTTTTGAAAATGACTTCACACGCCAAGGCCGTCGCAAGGCTCGGTTCACGAGTGAACCGCTCGTAGCGGCACACCTTGGCTCCGCTTTGAGTCCCCAGCAGAAATGCCACTTCGTCTTGGGAAAGTGCCAGGCGTTTTCGATTTGCTCGCAGATAATTTGGAAGCTGGGGTGAAGTCATGTGTGGAGACACCGAAGAACCTGGAGTGAGTTCGAATTACACAATATCGGAGGATACAGGAACCGCACGGAGGGAACCTTTGCCGGAAACGGCAACTTTACGAAAAACACCGAGCATAGAAACCCGGCAGTGAAAGGGTCAGTACTAGAAAAGTGACATGGTTCAGGGTGAAAGAAATGAAAACGCCGGCAGATTCCGCAAAACGCTGAAAACCATGGCGACAGCAAGGAACGCCCACAACGCCTTTGGCGGCACGGCCAGGGTGGCGGGCTGACGGCAAATTTTGCGCGCGGCAAACCACACGCCGCGCACCGTCAAGGCGGCGAGCGCGAGAATGAACAGCGCGTTGTCCCGCAGCGCCAGCAAAAGGTGGCCGTGCAGCAGTTGGTTCGCCGCCCGCGTCCCGCCACAGCCCGGACAGTTCAGGCCGGTCAGCTTGTGAAACAGGCACACCGGATAAAACCCGTGCGTGCCGGGATTGAAGAAAAACAAAACCGCGCCCGAACCCAGCACCGTTGCCGCGAGCACGACTCCCGTGAAAAAAGCGAATGAGGGCGGGGTGGCCAGCTTCGGCGGCACAGGCTGTGATGCAGTCCACATGATTTTGGTTCAGAACCTTCGGAAATGCCACATGATGCTCGGCGGGCTGAGAACAAGATTGAACAGCAGCAATCCAAACGACCAAACGAGGCTCGCCGCCGAAAGGATCACTCCCGCGATGGCGAATCCACGGCCTTCGTAAAGTTCAGGATGCTGGTTGATTTGCGACAAAGCGACCAGTGAAAAGACCAGTCCCAGAATATTGAATGGAAATCCGCAGCAACACGTCAGCGACAAAATGCCCATAATCAGTCCCGTCGTCGCAAAGGAATTGGTTTTGGGCAACTGGCCCGCCGTCGAAGTTCCCGGCGGCAACGGCCTGATCACCGGCGGATTTGGCGGCGCGAAATGCCCCGCAAATTCCGGCAGCGCGCCGAGCGGTTTCCATTCCGCTGCGCCGTCCCTGAGCGTTTGGGTCTGCGCATTGGCGCGGCCTTCGGCGAGCCACTGCCGCAATTGGTCGGCGCTCGCCGGACCGTAGATTTTACCGTCCGCCCCGATGATTTTATACATGGTGCAAAAGTTAACGCATTGAATGTCTGTGGACAATAATAACGAGGGCAATCAACGCCAGATATCCAAAACCAAACAAACCGCCCAAAACAATGCCAATCCACGCGTGGACACTGCCGCCGGTCTCCGGATTCCGGCGTCGAAAGCGCAATCCCGAAATCCCCAAAACCAGGGCCGGAATGCCGAGCAGGGCGCCAACCGGCGGGATCACCGAAAAGACGCCTAGATAATAGGCAACCAACGCCTGGACATTCTTGTATGGTATGATCGTGTTGAGGCCATCGGCGGATTTTGATGCCTTGGCGGATGGAGCAATGGGCGATGGGCTTGCGAATGCCGCGGCAAACTCCGGCAGCGAACCCAGAAAAACCCAATCCACTCCGCCTTTCGGTATGACTGGTGTCTTCCTTTCCACCCGGTTTTCCGCAATCCAATTTTTCACCTGCTCGGCGGAAACCGGGCCGTATTCATTGCCGTCGGAACCGAGTATTTTATACATGACCGCGTCCTAACTGTCTTCGCTTTCGTCAGTCGCTTGACCGGTGTCCGCGCAGACACCGCGCCTGGCTTCGGCGATGAAGTCCAGCAGGGCTTTCGCCGGGGCGCTGCTGAATATTTTTCGCGCCTCCGTGACTGCCGCGCCCAGATTTTTCCCGCCACGAAACAGCAGACGGTAAAGCCGCTTCAATTCCATCCGCTGCTCCGCGGTGAATTCCGCGCGCCGCAGGCCGACGACATTCAGCCCGCAAATTTCGTTTAACCGCAGCGCCACCATAAACGGTGGCAGGTCCTTGCTGAGGACCGACCCGCCTTGTATCAGCGCCAGCGTGCCGACCCGGCAGAACTGATGGATAACGGCGTTGCCGGATATGAACGCGCGATCCTGCACCACCACGTGCCCGCCCAGCAATGCGCCATTGGCCAGAATCACGCGGTCGCCCACCGCGCAATTGTGGGCCACGTGCGCGCTGGCCATGAGAAAATTGTGGGAGCCGATGATGGTTTCCGCGTCCGGCCTGGTCGAGCGATGGACGGTGACGTGTTCGCGGAAAACATTGTGGTCGCCGATGCGCAGCCGCGTCGGCGCGCCGTCATATTTCAAATCCTGCGGCGCGTCGCCGATGACGCAGCCCGCGTGAAACTGGTTGTGCGCGCCAATGCTTGTCAGCCCCGTGAGATAGACTTGCGGCCCGACGACGCACTGCGCGCCGAGTTCCACGCCCTCATCAATCACTGCGTATGGGCCAACTCGAACCGTCGAATCCAGTTTCGCTTTCGGATGAATGATGGCGGTTGGATGGATCATTTTTGCAGCCACAGATTCACACAGATTCACACAGATTCAAACCGATTTTTGTTCAAGGCCGGCGGAGAGGCGTGATGCGTAAAACGTGAAACGTGACAAAAGCCCTTCACGTTTCAAGCATCACGTTTCATGAATAAAAATATCCCAGTTCGCGCAATGACGCGTAATCTTTCGGTCGTTCCGCCGTCGCGCGGCCAATGATGATGTGGTCGAGCACGTCAATTTTCAAAAGCTGCCCCGCGCGGATCAAGTCGCGCGTGACCTTGATGTCCGCCTCGCTCGGCGTCGGGTCGCCGCTCGGATGATTATGCGCGAGCACCACGGCGGCGGCGTTCGCGGCAATCGCCTTCCGGAAAACCTCTCGTGGATGCACCAATAATGTGTCGAGCGTGCCGTCCGTAATTTCATCCAGCCGGATGAACCGGCGGCGCGTATTGAGCGACAATACCTGCAATGTCTCCACATTCTTGAGCAGGTCCTGGCCGCGCAACCACCGTACCACGGCCTCCGGATGGTCCAATGGCTCCGATTCATTGCACATTTCCCCGGCCATCCGCCGGGCCAGATCAAACGCCGCAATGAGTGTCACTGCCTTGTCACGCCCGATCCCCTTGATTTCCCTTAAATCGTCCACCGACGCCCGCGCCAGCGCCTGTAGCGTGCCAAATTTCTGAATCAATTGTTCGCCAATCCTGACCGCATTTGTCCCGCGCAAACCGGTGCGCACGAGAATGGCTATCAATTCAGCCGAACCGAGCGCCTCCGGCCCCTTTGCGGCCAACTTTTCGCGCGGACGGTCACTGACGGGTTGATCCTTAAGTCGCGAGCCTTGAGACATGAGAGGAATTTATACGAACCGCCGCGCGAAAACACGCGGAAACTGCAATTTACGATTTACGATTTACGATTTACGATTGGAGCGCAAATTCGAGGCGCACGCGTAAATCGCAAAACCCGAAATGGCATTGCCTGCTGAAAAAAAAACCGACGGCCTGACGTTGTCGCAACGCCGCGCCGTCGCCGCGCGCGGCAACGTGCTCGTCATGGCCGGCGCCGGCACGGGCAAAACGCGCACGCTCGTCGAGCGCTGCCTCGACTGCCTGGACCGCGAACGCGCCTCGCTCGACGAACTGCTCGTCGTCACCTTCACCGAGGCCGCCGCGGCTGAAATGCGCCAGCGGCTCCGCGAACGGATCGAGGAAAAAATTCACGACCAGCCCGGCGAACCGCACTGGGCCGCGCAGTTCGCGCTCTTCGACGCCGCGCACGTTGGCACGCTGCACAGTTTTTGCCTCAAGCTCGTGCGCGAACATTTTTACGAACTCGGCCTCGACCCGCAGCCCGTGGTGCTCGACGAGGGCGAAGCGCGGCTGCTGGCCAACGAGACGCTCGAAGAGGAAATGCAAATCCATTACGCCGCCGAAAACGAACTGGCCGAAGCGGTCCAAAAGTTGATTCATATTTACGGCGGCGGGCGCGATGAAAAAATCCGCTCGCTTGTTCTGCGTTTGCACCATTACACCCAAACCAGGCCCGACGCCGACGGCTGGCTCGCGCGGCAACTGGAGAAATTCACATCGCCCGAACCGGTTGAATGGCGGGAATGGCTGCTCAACGCCATTCGCGACTGGCGCGATGAATCGCTGTTAATTTTGGAAAATCTTGGAGCGCCGGTCTCCGACCCGGCGCGAACACCGTCTCTTCAATCCGCCGGGCCGGAGGCCGGCGCTCCAAGTTACAATGAAAAGGCGGCGGAATGTCTTAAAATTCTGCAAAAGCTGCCGGAGAAATTTGCACGCCAGCAGGCCGCCGCGGTTCTCGGCCATGTTCAAGCTGCCGATGCCGGATGGCCACACGGCAAAAAAACCGCTCTCCGCAAACCGCTGGAGGACTTTTTTGACGACGCGGATTTTCTCGCCGCGCTCGCGCCGGTTGAAGGCGGCCGCGACCCGCTGTCGGAGGATTGGAACTGGGTGCGCGGCCACATGACCGCATTGCTGCGGCTGACGCAAAATTTCTCCGCCCGGTTCGCCGCCCGCAAGCGCGACGACGGCGTTCTGGATTTCCACGACCTCGAACAGTTCGCGTTGAAGCTGCTTTGGGATTTCGCAACGGACAAACCGGCGCCGGTCGCGGAACGCTGGCGCGCAAAAATCCGGTTCGTCTTCGTGGATGAATACCAGGACATCAACGCCGCGCAGGACAAAATCATTCTGGCGTTGAGCCGCGAAGGTTCAAATGAACGAGTGGATTTTTTGTCTCCCTCGCCCCGCCCAGGCGGAGAGAGGGCCGGGGCGGGGGAAGTTGATCTCGAAACTAAAAACCTCCCCACCCCGCCCCGCTCCTCCGGTGGCGGAGGAGAGGGAGAAAAAAGTGCGCCGGCTGGCAACCGCTTCCTCGTCGGCGACGTGAAGCAGAGCATCTATCGTTTCCGGCTCGCCGACCCCGGGATCTTCCGCGATTACGCCGCGACCTGGCGCGGCGAAAACGGGCAAATGATCCCATTGGCGGACAATTTCCGCAGCCGCGAGAGCCTGCTTGGGTTCGTGAACTCCGTTTTCACGCCGCTGATGCGCGCAGACGTTGGCGGTGTGGACTACGATTCCGAGGCGCGGTTGCAATTCGGCTCGCCGGAAACACGGACAGCGCTTGGCCTTGCCGCGGATTCAGTGCCACGGACTGAATTGCTTTTGCATTTTAAAAAAAGCGGGCGCGACGAGGCGAATCTTGAAAACGACACCGGCGCGGACAATCTGGCCGGGCTGGAGGAAACGGAAAAGGAGGCGCGGTTGCTCGCGCAGCGATTGCAGGAGTTGAAGCATGCGCGGCATAAAATCTGGGACGCAAGGCAGAAGACTTTCCGTCCGGTCGAATGGCGCGACATGGCGGTGCTGTTGCGCTCGCCGGCGAACAAGGCGGAGGGTTACGCGAAGGAGTTTGAGCGGGCCGGGGTGCCGCTGGTGGTCGAGCGCGGCGGTTTTTTCGAGAGCGCGGAAATCCTGGATTTGTTGAGCCTGCTGCGACTGCTCGACAATCCGTTGCAGGACGTTCCGTGCATCGCGGTGTTGCGCTCGCCGCTGGTGGGTTTGTCGCTCGCCGAACTGGGGGAAATCCGGCTGGCGGCAAAGGATGTTCATTTCTGGACGGCGCTACACCGAGTCCACAGTCCACAGTCCACAGTCCACGGTCAAACGGGGGCGAAAGTTTCAAATTTTCTCGACCGGTTTTCGCGCTGGCGGCAGGGGGCGCGGCAATCGTCGTTGTCGGGCTGTCTGGAAGGCGTTTTGGCGGAAACACATTTCGCCGAATGGCTGCGATCCCGTCCGCGCGGCGCGCAGCGGCAGGCGAATGTGGAACGCTTTCTCAACCTGGCCCGGCGGTTTGATCAATTCCAGCGGCAGGGACTGTTCCGCTTTTTGAGATTCATCGAAGCGCAGCGCGAGGCCGGGGTGGAACCGGAGGTCGCGGGCAGCGCGGGCGAAAACGCTGTGCGGCTGATGAGCATTCACCAGAGCAAGGGCCTGGAATTTCCCGTCGTCGCCGTGGCCGATCTGGCGAAGCCGTTCAACACACAGGACCTGCGCGCGGAAATCATCCTGGACGAACGCTTCGGTTTGTGCCCGCGCGTCAAACCACCGCACACGGGCCGGCGTTATCCCAGCCTGCCGCACTGGCTCGCGCAACGGCACGAGCGCCGTGAGTTGTGGGGCGAGGAATTGCGGTTGCTTTACGTCGCCGTGACCCGCGCACGCGAAACCTTGATTTTGAGCGGGACCGTCACGGAAAACAAATGGCAGGCGCTCTGGACCAAACCCGGCGTGGTGACGGCGCGGGAAATTCTCGCGGCGAAATGTTGCGCGGACTGGCTGGGTTTGTGGTTCGCGCAAAACGCGTCCGGCGTGAGCGCGGAAACGACCAAAGGCACGTTGCCGCATTTGCACTGGCGAATCGTCGGTAATGAGGAACTGGTTGATAAACAGGGCGGGCAACCTGTCCCTCCCCGCCAACCGGAGACGCTCGACAGGGAAACAAAACAAAAGCTGCGCGAGTTGCTGATGTGGGAATATCCGTTCACTGCGGCGACGAAACAGGTGGCGAAATCGTCTGTCACCGCGCTGCGCCGTCAGGCTGCGGATGAGTTGGACGACGAGGCCGGGCAGATGTTCGCCCCACGCCAATTTGTGCGCGCGGTCAAAGGGGCGCGCGGAAAACTGCCGGCAACCGAAACCGGTTCGGCGCATCACAAATTTCTCCAGCACCTCGCGCTCGAAAACGCGAACGACGTTGCCGCGCTCAAATCCGAAGCCGCGCGCCTGCAGCGGGAAAAGGTTTTGTCCGCGGACGAGAGCGCGGCGCTGGATTTGGAAGCCGTCGCCGCGTTTTGGCAGTCGGATGCGGGCCGGCGAATCCGGGCCAACGCGGCCAACGTGCGGCGCGAACTGGCTTTTACGGCGAAATTCAGCCCGCAGGAACTGGCTGAAATCGTCGGGACCAAACCGGAGGCGAGGCTTGAAAATGAATTCGTCGTGGTGCAAGGCGTGGCGGATCTGGTCGTCCTGCTGCCGGAAGAAATCTGGCTGGTGGATTTCAAAACGGACGAGGCCCGCGCGGGCGAATTGCCGGCAAAAACAAAGATTTATGCGCCCCAGTTGGAACTTTACGCGCGTGCCCTGGCAAAAATCTACACGCGTCCTGTGAGCGCCTGCTGGCTGCATTTCCTGTCACCGAGACTTTCCGTGTCCATCGATTGATTCATCCGCATGGCCCCATCCGTAGGGAATGCTCGCGTCCACCGGATTGATGGTGGTGGGCGGAAGTTCGGCGGCGGCGCGCTGGAGCTCGCCGGCGTGTTTTTGCAGGGCCATGAGCGCGGAGTGCCCTTCGGTGGTCCAAATCAGGACGTAACCATGGTCCAACAAGTCCGCCGGGCGCAACCGTTGCTGCGTGAATTCAAGAATGACATAATCCACCTGGTAATCACGAATGAGCCGGTCCCAGTTGGCGCCCCGCTTTTCAAAAAAATCGTCATTTAATTCAAAGGTGGACTCGGGAAAGGTGGTTTCATAGCGGCCGTCCATGGAAATTTTTATGCGCGGATAAAGCCGCCACGAGCAATAGCCGCCCCAGCCGAAGGGCGTGGCCAGGTTCCCTTCGGCCTGGGCGAGTGAAAGAATGTCCACTTCGCGCACCGGATCGTGGCCCACCGGCGAGAGCAGGACGAACGAGGCCTTGGGAAGAAAATCCACGGCGGCATAAGCGGCAACGGCTCCGTAAAGGATCATCACTGCAAACGCGGGTTTGAGAGCCGCGTGCAACTGTTGCGGCAGGCGCGCGGCAAAATCGGTGAGCACAGTTTGCAAAAACGGGCCGGCAAACGCCAGCGTAGCGATTCCGAAGAACGGCGCATGCCGCCGGCTGTGCCACGCCAGTGCCGCGGTCAGCGCCAACATGGTCAGGCCGGGCCAGCTTTTTTTCTCCGTGCGCCGCCAGGCAGCGAGCAGCAGAAAAAGCACCAGCGCAAAAAGAATCCGGAAGCTGAGAAACACGTCGTTGGCCAGGAGCGGCAGCGGCTGCCATTCGGCGATTCCCGGGCGCGGGTTGAGAAGCGCTGGAATCAAATACGCCCAGAATTTCAGGCCATAAATGTTGACCAACGTGACCGCGCCGCAAGTGAACGCCGTGAACAGCATGCGTTTGATTTGCCGGCGGGTGAAAATCGCGAACACCGTGTAAACCGCGATGGCGCCCAACCCGGCGACAAATCCGCCGTGGATGTTTGACCACGCGAGCATCACCAGGGGCAAAACAAAAACCGGCCATTTTCTGCCGGCGCGGATTTCTTCAAGGCCCAGCAGCGTGACGGCAAAAAAGCAATAGGTAAAGGTGTGGCCTCGCAACACGGGAATATAGCCAAGCAACACGCACGCCGCCGCGGGAATGGCCAGCACCAGCAGCGTTTCCCAGGCGCAGCCGATTTTCCTGCCGGTGGCCAGCGCCGCTCCCAGCGCGCCGAAGGCGAGCAGGATTTTGAGCGTCATCAGGCCGGCCGGCCCGAAAAATTTAAGCACGCCGAAGAAAATCGTGCCGGCGCCCCATTCATGTTCGATGTAGCGCGGCAACACGGGCGTGAAGGCGAATGTGTCATGCACCGGCACGGTGCCGAATTTCCAGACATGCGCTCCGATGGCGAGTTTGTTCCAGAGATCTCCGTCGGTGATGTTGTGGGCGGCGAGCACGACCCCAAAAGAAAAAATTCCGAGAACGACGGCCAGCCGGCGCATGATTCGATCCGGTACCATTTGAGAGTTCATGCGGTCTGAACTGGAATCGGACAATATGGCCATTCAGGTGGACTCAGTGGCTTCGAGCGGCAATTGATGCGCGTCGGACTTTTCCGCGCCGTTTTCCTTCAACCGGACCAGCGCGGGGCGCAGCAGCTTTCCCTGGAACGTGTACCCCACGCCGACCGTTTCCGCGACGGCCGCACCGGCCGGCGGTTTTGATTTCACGTCCAGGGCTTGATGGCGGTCGGGATTGAACGGCTCATCGGGTTCGGCCACGAAGGGCGTCACGCCGACGCGGCGCGCGACACCGCGGCAGGCGTTTTGGAAATGCGTGATTTGCTCGGCGACCTGCGGCTGGTTGGAATGGACGGCGGCGGCGTGCAGCGCGAAAATGTGGTCGAGAATGCGCACCAGCACCTGCAGCCATTCGGCTTCACCACGGTGGAACTTCTCGACTTCGAGCCGGAGCGCGGCCTTTTCGCTGTCGTTCATTTTTTGCATGAACTCGGAGAATTGGCGGACTTCCTCCGCCATCCGGCCGGCGATTTCCTTTGCGCCGTTGGAAATTTTCTCGGCCTGCGTCTGGACGTTCGTCCACTCGCTGGTGGCAGTGCTGATCTGGGCGGCGAAACGTTCAAGGTCCTGAATTTTACCCGCGACCTCGCCGAGGGCGTTGACATCCACGAGCCGAAGAACCGCCCGATAATCCAGAACGAAAGGCGCGACCCCGAGCAATGCGCCAACCGCGGCGGAGGCAAGGCATGCGATGGTTTCCCATTGGGAAATCGGGTGCGGCGATTTCCAGATGATGTAAAACGCGAACCCCAGCAGCACCGCATCGCCGAGCAGAAATGGCCACTTCGGAATTTTCCAATTTGTTGCTCCGCTCACGGTGCCAGTTTCAGGGAAACACGCCGCGAACGCAAGCAATCGCCGCGCTTTCTGCTCGACTAACCGCGTGCGCTGTTAAAATCATTCGGCCAGTGCGCACCTGTGTGATTTTTAATCCGGCGGCCCGTGGCGAAAAGGCCCGGCGCTTTCGCCATCAACTCGACGCCATCGGCCCGCAATGCGCGTTGAAGGCCACGACCGCGCCCGACGACGCGCGGCGGCTCGCCGCGGAAGCGGTGGCCGACGGTTTTGAACTCATCGTGGCCGCCGGCGGCGATGGCACGGTCAACGAGGTGCTCAATGGCCTCGGTGACGCACCGGACGGTTTTGCGCGGGCGCGCCTCGGCGTATTGCCGCTCGGCACGGTCAATGTGTTTGCGCGTGAACTCAAAATCCCGCTGCGCCTCGGGCACGCCTGGGAAACCCTGCAGCGGGGGCGTGAAACGCGCATTGACCTGCCGCGCGTGGAATTTTCGGCAAACGGCGTCCGCCAAAAAAAATACTTCGTCCTGCTCGCCGGCGCGGGCCTGGACGCGCGTGCGATCGAGCTGGTGGACTGGTCGCTCAAAAAAAAGGCCGGCCCGCTGGCGTATGTGATTGCCGGACTCAAGGCGTTGCGCGAGCCGCAACCCAAAATCACCGCGCGCGCGGATGGACAAAATGTCACGGGCGAACTGGTCCTTGTCGGCAACGGATGTTTTTACGGCGGACCGTTTGGCATTTTCCCGCAGGCGGACTTGCGCAGCGGTTCGCTGGAGATTTGCGTTTTCCCGCGCGTGAACTGGCTGACGCTGCTCCGCTGCGCGCCGGGTTTGCTCCTGCGGCGAAAATTGCCGGAAAGCCTGGTGCGTCGTTTTCGCGCCCAATCGTTTGAATTGGCGGCGGAAACAACCGCCGGCTTTGAATTGGACGGCGAGTGGATCGGCCATTTGCCCGCGGCGTTTTCAATCGAGCGCGAACGCCTGCGCGTCGTCTGCTGAAGCCGGCGGAAATTTCATTGCGCTTCCAATAGAAACACCTTTGACGATTTCCGGCTCAAGGCGGATTCAACCCCCAGCAGCGCCTGGTAATTGTCAGGACTGATGATGGCCGGGGCGGTTTCAAATTCATCGGTGACGGTGTATCCGCCAAAGGTTTTCTTTGCCGTGATGCGCGCCTTTTCGCTACCCGCCACGGTGAGGTCTTCGCTCTTCGGCGCCACAATCCCGCAAAACTCCGGCGGCAGCTCAATCTCGGTGCGGATGGTGTTTTTGCCGCCGTGCGATATCAGCAACGGCAGCGCGCGCTGATCGGCCCCCACCGGGACCAGTGACGGCGTAAAGGGCAGATTGAAGTAAAGATACTTGCCGGTTGTGACGCCGTAGTTGTCAATGATCACCGAGAACTGTTCGTGACCCGGATAGGTGTCAAATGCCGTTGTCAAATCGCCCACCGGACGCGCGCCTTGGGCCATGCCGGAAACGGTTTCCTGAAAATACCGTCTCCGTTCCTCGGGCGGCAGCTCGGAGAAAAACCGGTGCTTTTCGTTGTAATTCCCGCCGTAATACCACCGCGAAACCCCGATCCGGGTCCGGCCGCTCTCGTCCAACAGCAGCGTATAGATTGTCCGCGTTTCGTCCCCGCACTGTTGGGTGGCGCGGATGACTTCCCACGTCCCGGTGGAAAGCGCAATGCCCAGTTGGCCCTCGCTGCTGGTCGAACCCAGTTGTGCGTATTGGTCCGTGTCGTTCAGATAATAATTGCCGCCATCTAGCGTGATTCGGACGAGGGGGGCCTGGAAATACCCGGGCAAGGGAAACATCATCGCCACGTTCGTGATGCCCGCAATCGCCGGCAAATCCGAAACCAGCACGAACTCGGGTTGAAAACCCGCCGCGCCCAACATCGCATGCAGCAGAATGGCGCGGTCCGCCGCGTGGCCGTATCCGTCCGCCAGCGTCGTGTCGGCATCGGAAAGTTTGCTCAACGGCAGGTCGGTGAAGGATGGCCCGGCCTCGCGGATGGATTGGGCGACAAAATCGCGGATGGCCTTCACCGCATCCATTTTGCCTCCCGCCTTGGCGGCCAGTTGCCGGGCCAGTTCCGCCGCCTTGGCGGATTGGTGTGACCGTTCCAGCATGGTTTCGTTCAGTTCGTTCAGGTAGTTCGTCATCTGGCCGATAAAATAACCCACGCCGGCGCTGTAGACCCATTCCGGCGGAAGCTGGGTTTCGGCCGGCAAAGCCCCGACTTTTTCCGACTGCCATTGGAACTCCTGCCGGCTGCCATCCTGCCTGTCCTGCTCCTGAACAATGCCCCGCGCGCCGCTGACCAGCCGCTGAACTTTGACATCAACTGGTGCGGTCAACGCAAACGATTTTTGCTCCAGATCGTCCGGCAATTGAAACGACTCAAATCCGGCCAGGAACGGCTTGTTGGTGTAGATGACCTCGTATTCAACATCGATGGTGGACCCGACGTCCACGCCCGGCAGGCTCGCAACCAGTATCCGCCCGCCCGTGTATCGCTTCGCCGACGCGTTCCAGCCCTCGTCCATCACGTTGATTTCATCCTTGGAAATTTCCTGACGCTCGCCGGTCGGGGAAGTCACGACCGCATGGATGAGCCGCGCCTCTTCACAGGCGGGATTGTAGGGAATCTTCACCTCGGCCTCCCGGATCTTTCCGCTGTAGGTCAGTATGCGCTTTGAGAATTTAACCCGGTAAACCGCCGTGTGCGGACCGGTCACATCGAGTTCCTTCCGGCTCTCCAGAATCCGCGCGTTGGATTCCACCGGCGGCACGGGGGGATTGCCGGCCATGGCCCGCTCATTCGCGCCGGAGGTTTCGACCAGGGCAAGGATCGGCGCCTTGCGCCCGTCATCGTCCAGCATCTTCAAAGTCCGCTTGAGGGCCAGATATTGTCCCGGCGCGAACTCGACCGTCTTCAATTTCAACGTCCGGGAGCATTCGAGCGCGCCTTCCTTCGTATCAAAGTGCTGCTGATAGCTCACGCCGTCATCCTCCACCGATGAAGTTGACGGCAGCGCCGCCGCACCCGTGAAACCACCCGCAAGTCTGAGCGATATGTCCTCCTGCACGCCGCAGGTCACGTCGGTTTCGAGCGGGTATTTCCGTTTCTCCAGTCCGGTGCCGTCCAGGATGAAGTTGACCACGCCCAGCCGCTTGCCAATCCACGGCACGCTCACAACCGACTCGCCGCCGCCGTTCGCCGTCATGCCGCCCACCGAAAATTCTAGTTCCGCCCGTAGGCCCGTGGACACATCGCGCATGTCCGCTGGCACTAGTCTCAGCGACTTGAGCCGCAGGCCCGGCACCGCCTGCTGGAGGCGTTGCTCGAAGAACCGCCGCTCGTCGTCCGGTTTCATGTGTGAAAAGGCATTGCGATAGGCGTCGTCGTTGACGCCCTGAAACGATAATTCCGACGTCGCTTCAATAACGCCGTCCGCGTTCAAGACCCCGGCCGTTTTTATCTGCAACAGGTTTTCCTCCGGCGGCTGAATTGGGCTTAAGCGTATGGTGTCGCCCTCGGGCCGGGCCACCAGATAGCTCTGGTTGCGGTCGGAGGCCGGCAGCAGTTCGCGCGTGTTCTCGTCGGTCGGGTCCATCAACACGATCTGGCCCTGCTCCAGTTCAACGCCCACGATGGCGTGATTGAAAAACGGATCGGGCACCACGGCGTCCTTGCGGGTCCCGACACTGACGAGTACCGGATACGCGTTCAAGCCAGCCAGGCGCAGCATTGAAACCAGCAGGGCCGCCTTGTCCCGGCAAACACCGTATTTTTTATCGAAGGTGATGAACACGTCATGCGGTTCGAAGCCCGGCCGGTCTTTTTCCAGCGTAAGTCCACTGTAACGGATCTTGTTCGACACGAAATAAAACAGCGCCTTGACCTTGTCCATGTCCGTCTTCGCCCCGGCGGTGAGTTCCTTCACCGTCTGCTTCATCTCGGGCGTCGTCGCGTCCAGATGCGGCTGGCTGAGGTTCCAATACCATTTCGAGACGGCCGCCCAATCCGGCAGGGTGCTCACAAAGAGCCGTTGCAACACCATCTCGTAAGGCGGCATGGACGGCTCGTCGAACATGCGCGGCACGTTGTTCACTTCCCAGCGATACACGATCGTGTTGTTGGTCTCCGGGCTTATCGAAGCGGTTACGGTTTCCGGAATCTCGTCCCGCAGCACAATGCGCTTCAGCGGCCGGTCAGCCGGCGCATGAACCTCGTAAGTGATGTGCCGGATGAAACCCGGGCCTTCAAAAACATTTTCCTCGGCGTATTGGCCGGGAATGATCGGGCGCTCGATGTTCTCGCGCTCCACCGAATGAATCACGTCACCGATGTCCAGACTCGGGATGTTCACCTGCAACACCCGCATGTTCGGGTCGTAAATGTTCATGGCCATCTGGCTGTCATCAATGGACTCCTTCGAATTCGCCGCCACGTCCACCGGAACCGTTTCCCCGCCGGGTTTGATCACCTCCAGTTTGGGCACGGAGACCGTTGTGTAGGGCAGCATGAAATTCATCGTGAGCGTGCGGTTGTCGCGCCGGCCTTTTTCCGTGAGCACCTTGACGAACGTTTCATCCTGGCACGCCCCCGTGCCATCCGCCTGATAGACCCGGACCGACTTTTGTTCAACGGTCGCCTCGTCGCAATCCGGGTATTTCGCCGGGGTGATTTCCGCCGCCGCCACCATGATCTTGGTTGCATCCACCAGCGCCCAATTGCCCCCGGCGTATTGATTGGTGTCGCCGCGTGCGGGCAACTCCGCCAGCGCAATGGCGGCCAAAACCAATCCATGGCACATCAACGAAAATCTAATCTTCATAAAATCGAATGGTGACAATCATCATGCTTCAATCCGGCCAGCCCTCAAGCCATTTCGATTGCGCGCTTGGTGGCGGGGTTCAATATGATGACACCTGTGTGCTTTCGGTTCGTCTCCACAGTGACCGCATTTATCAACAAAGGGGGATTCATTCGCGTTTCTGTTTTCTTTGGGACAGGCGACCCGCCTTGCGGCGGATTTTATTTCCAAATTCATCCCCGGCGGCGGCGAAAATCATTTTGTCGAGAAAGCGTAAATGGTCGTGCTTTCAAATTTTTCTCCGGGTCGCAGAATCGTCGAAGGGAAATTTGGATGGTGGATGGAATCGGGGAAATGTTGCGTTTCGAGACAGAACCACCCTGATCTGCCGGTGAAGAGCTGCAAGCCGGGTTGCGTCGTGCGGACTTCCATGACTCTGCCGCTTTGAGGATCGCTGACCCGCGCGGCCAGCACGAGCGATGTTCCGCCGCCGTTGATGACAAAGCTGTGATCGTAGGTGGACTTTGGTTGCGCAACTTCCTTCATCCGCGCACCGATAAGTGCCGGGGCGGTGAAATCCAGCGGCGTATCTTTGACGGGCGCGATCTCGCCCGTGGGAATCAGTTGCGCATCAGCCACCGTGTAGCGGTCGGCGTTGAGCCAGAGTTTGTGGCCAAGCACATCGCCGCCGCCAGCCAGGTTGAAGTAAGCATGATTGCTCAAGTTGATCAGCGTGGGTTTGTCGGTCGTGGCCGCGTAGTCGAGCCGCAATTCGTTATTGTCCGTCAGTGTATAAGCCACGCTCGCGGTGAGGTTGCCGGGATAACCTTCCTCGCCGTCTTTGCTCAAGTAAGTGAACCGGACGGAGGCTTCGTGTTCCGCGACCGGCAACGCCTGACCCTGCCACACCACGCGCGAAAACCCCCTGAAGCCTCCGTGAATTTGATTCGTTCCCGCGTTGGCGGTCACCTTGTATTCCGCGCCATCAATCGTGAACCGGGCGCCAGCGATTCGATTAGCGACGCGTCCGAGTACGGCCGCGCCCGAAACGCCGCCCCGTCTAACGGTGTAGCGATCCAGCGAGTCCGCGCCAAGCACGACGTTTGTCATCGCGCCATTCCGGTCGGACGCTTGAATCTCGCTGATGATCGCGCCGTAGGTGATTACGCTGGCAGTCATCCCCCTGGCATTCCGCAAGGTGAACTGCTTCACCACGGTTCCGTCGTCGAGCTTGCCAAAGTCACGTTCTTCCAGACGGGTCAGCCCTCCGGGCGTCCCGACATTGGCGGCGGGCGCTGGCGAATCTTGAGCCGCACGCGCCAGGGCGGTGATACAAAGAATGGCGCAGAGAATAAGGACAGGAGAAAATGTTTTCATGCAGCACGTCTTACGCGTCCGCCGCAAAATCAACAATCAAATTCAAAGGCTCGGACACGAATTGCCGTGAGCGGAAAACAGGTTCTTTGGCCCGGGCTCGGTGTTGGAAGCAGCCAGGTTATCTGCATGGAGCCTGGTGTTCATGACAGTTGATTTTTGAGCCGGCTTTTTGACTCGTTCACCCGGATCGAATTTCCAATCACTTTCCAAGATACTTGGAGGGGTTGCGTGTCCGGTCGAGCCGTTCGGCTTCAAGTTCGTTTCGAACCGCCAGCAGCCGCCTTTGCTTGCCGGCATTCGCCACAGATTGGGGAAGGAGCCAGGCCTGTTTGACCAGTTGGCCGATCGTCAGAAAAATGAGCTTCAGCAGGCGCATAAAGTGGCATCGCTCCCGTTCTTTAGTCGGTATAGAACAATGAACAGAAGATGATGATGGATGATTCCTCCGACCTTGGCATGGCATTCGGCTCGGCGGGCGAGACCAGGGTGCTCATGTGCGTGGACACCAACTGCAAATTCGGGTGTTGTGATAGGAACCCGTTGAGCTGTTCCTCCAAAGCCGTCGCCGGCGACTTGCCGGAGGGCAGCTTATGGAGAACGACTTCGAATATTTTTGCCTTCATGGTCCGTGTCGTTCTGGAGGATTGGCGTTGTGGCGCCAGTTGCGAGACCTGACACCAAGGGAAAACCCGCTGGCGGGCAGCGTGTTGCGGCATGGCGGCAGCGGGGCGGGCGTGGCATTGCCGGTGGATTTCATGGATAATTTGTGTTTCGCCTTGATTTTCTGGTTGCGGTTGGCTGGAACGTTCCGGTTTTCTCCCTCCGGTAAATCTTTTTTACAAACGTGTCGGCCTGGAATCCGCCCGGCCCTTCCCACGGTTCAAGCCCAAGGTGCTCGTCCGCGATGAAGTCGCCGTGACGCACCACTTCATTCCATTTCAAGCGCCGAAAGCGTTCTGGAACGCCGGCTTTCGTGACCGAGTCATCCGCGTTTTTCATTGCGCCTCACGCTACGACTGGCAGCGGTCCTTTGCCATGGGGTGTAACCCTACCGCGCATGGTTGAAGGCGCTTTTCCAAAACTTGACCCGGCCATCAGACGCGCCTGGGTTTCACAAGCAGCAGCACGATTCCGCCGACGAGCGCAAGTGCTCCGACGACCGGCGGGATAAAGTGGCTGTGAGTGGTCTCAATGTGCATGCCGAGGAAATCGACAGGCTTTCCCGGGGTCGTAAAGGTAATGCCCGAGTAAACGAGCACCACGATGCCGAGGGTGACCAAAAGGGCTGCAACGATGGTTTTTGTATTCATATTGAATCTCCGGTTTATTTTCTTCGGTTTACCGCTTCTTAAATCAGGCGCTTACGGCCGGAAATGAGGTTGACGAGTATCATGACAACGGCAATCACCAGCAGGACGTGAATGAATCCGCCCATCGCGTAACCGCTTATGAGACCAAGCAGCCACAGGACGAGCAACACTACCGCGATTGAGTATAACATATGATTTTTCCTTCAATGGGTCTGCTGGCTGGGGCGCTTTGGCACCAGCCAGCAATAAGCTGACGGTTTAGTTGGCGGCCACTGGCGCGGCGATGGTCATGTTGTTGATCACGCTGTTTACGCCGTTGATGTCGGTGGCGAGCTTGGTGACGAGGCTCTTTTCGGCGGCGTTTTTGGCAATGCCGCTCAAGGTGACGACGCCGTCTGAAGTTGAAACTCCAGTGTGCATGGCGCTGGTCGAGTGATGCGACAGCAACGACGACTTGACCTGAGCCGTGATGGAGGCGTCATCAATTTTATCGCCGATGGTTGCGTCTGGCGTTGCCGGGGTCTTGGCAATCGTCATCTCGTTCTTGACCTCTTTGACGTTGTCAACGTCCTTGGCGTATTCGGTGGTCAGTTCCTTTTGGGCCAGGCTGGGGGCTTCACCCTGCAAGGTGACGATCCCGTCTTTCACATACACGTCAGTGCCGGTGGCGCTCACGTTGCGATGGAACAGGAGCGCGGATTTCACTTTCCAGCCGATCCAGGTGTCCGAATGTTCGGCGGGTTGTGCGCCGCTGACCAGCAGTTGATTGTCCACGCTGATGACGCCGGGCAGGCCGGCCACGGTGTCCTGGGCCAGGGACTTATGGTTCGCATCGGCGACCGTTCCGGTCAGGGTGACGTTGCCGTCTTTGGATTCAGTCTTGATGGAATCGTCCTTGAGGTAGGTCTTGAACACATACGACTTTGCGGCGGATGATTCGATGCGGCTGTCCGTATCGGCGGCGCGCAGGGATGCGCTGGTGACTAACAGGGCGCCCGCCGCCACGATGAGTGCGAGCGGGTAGTTTGATTTCATTTTCATTGTGCTTTTTCTTTCTGTTGTTTTGATTTGGCTTTTAACACTTCAGGACACTGCCAGACGCGCCGGCTTCTGGCTATGGGGTGTAACCCTACCGCGCCTTGGGAGGGTATTCCGTGAAAACCGATCCAGCCTGCGCGGAATCAATCACTCCGCCGCGCTTCTGGGTGACTGCAGCGCCTTTACCGGCTTTTTTTCAGGCTCCTGGCTCCCGGGCGGCAGCGGGCGCAGGGGCGGCGGATTCGTCTGGTTCACGTGTTTGCGCAGGAGCCAGGTCCGTTGCATGGCTTCAACCAGCCGCTCCACTTCGCGCATCGAAACCTGCGTTTGCAACACCAGCCCGGGAAGGTCTTTGGCCTCCTTGCCCACGGCATCGCTGATCGCCGGCAGATTGGTGCTGGCTTGTTGAAGGTTGTCCAACGTGACTTGCAGTTCGTCCGCCGAATGGTTGGCCTTGACGAGCAGCGTCTTTAACTCGTCCGCCGTTCCGGGATCGGTCAGCAATTTTCCCACCGTGCCCCTGCCCGCCTGAACGTCGGCGGCCATGTTGTCCGCGCGCTCGAACAGCTGGTCCAATCGCCCGCGCGTGGTTATCAGATTCGTGCCGAGCGTGCTCCACGTGTCCAGGCCGGCGCCGGTTTTTTTCAACACGGCCAGGGCTTGGACGCGGATTTCCTCGACCGCGGCTTCCAGCGCGCTTTGAAACTGCTCGTTGCAGACGATGGAAGCGTCCTTTTCCGGCAACGGCCGGCCTTGGCCGCGCGTGATTTCAAAAAATGAATCCCCCGCCACGCCGAATTTCTTTTTGACGACCGCCGATGAATCTGCGCGCACGAACCGGAAGAAGTCGCGGCGGATGTCTGCCTCGGCTTCCATGCGGCCCGTCGTGTCCACAATCACATCGGAAACCGACCCCACGAGTGTGCCCAGAAAGTAAACCTCCGATCCCTGCTGGATTCCCGCCGCGCCGGCCTCGGGCAAAACGATCCGCAGCGTGACGCGGCTTTCAAACCAGCGCTGGCTGTGGCCCATCCACATGACGGCGGCGACCAGCACGGTGACAACGACGAGCACGAACGTGCCGGTGATTTCGTTGACGCGCCGGAATTTGAATCGCGGTTTCAGCCGTTGATCCCGGTCATCAGGGGGTAACGGTTCAGGCATGTTGGTCGTTTCGTTCATGGTCACAGGTAAGTCAGCAACGATACCACGGCGGAGATGACAAACAGTCCGGCGACGGAGCGGGTGAGCGCCCGTTGTGTGGCCTGCGGTATGTCCGTGACCGACCCGCCGACACCCAGCCCGCCAATGCAACAGGACGCGCTCGCAAACAGCGCGGGCAGGATGCTTTTGGCGAGGATATTGAATACGTCTTTGGGCTGAACCGCGCTCGACACGGTGTCCGCGAATAACAGCACATCACGGGTGCCGGTCCCCGTCCAGGCCGCGAACAGGTAACCGCTGGCGAAGGCGATCAGGATAAAAACAATCGTCAGGCAAAACGTCGAGACCGCCGTGCCCAGCACCCGCGGCAGGACGAGTTGCAGGAACGGATCGCTTCCCTGCGTTTCAAGGGCGCGGACTTCCTCGTTGATTTTGAGGACTCCCAGTTCGGTCGTCATCGCGCTGCCGCTGCGGACGATCACCACGAGGTTGATCAGCACCGGGCCGAGCTCGCGCGCCACGACGGCCACCAGCAGCGGCCCGAGCAGTTGTGACTGCCCCGCTTCACCGACCCAAAAGGTGAGTTGCACCACCACCGAAATGCCCACGAACACTGCCAACGCGCCGACAAACCAGAGCGGTTCGACGCCGATGGACAGGACCTGCCGGGCAAATGCCTTTCGCACCGCGCACACCCAGTGGTGCGGTCGGACACCGACACAAAGCACCGTCCCAATCACCGCCGCAGTGTGTCGCAACTCATCCCATTGCGCCCAAACCCGCTCGCCCAATCTGCCCAGCACACGCATGACGGGAGGCTCAAAAACATCCGGTGCTTTGGTTGATTTTGCGAACATCGCACGTTGCTCAGTTCAAAATTACAATGACTGGCGCAAGGAATGACTTCCGGCCCAAATCGCGGCGATCACCAGGAGGAATTGAGGCAAACCCGCCATCCAGCAGGAAATCACCATCAACGCCAGTCAAAGCATAAATCATAAATTTGCATGGGTTGCCAGGCGGCGGTGTCTGCTTGCGCACCGCAGCCGGGTGTGTACAACGTCCTCTCAGGGCGCGATTTTGTCGCTCACCCACTGGCGCGCCTGGTTGAACCCATCCTTCGTCGCTTCGTAGGCCTTCTGGAAACCGGCTTTGACGCTGTCCCAGGTGGATTCGGTGGCGTTCTTGGCGTCATCCAGTTGTTTGTTCAATTGGGCCACCTGATCGCGCAACGCCTGGAGTTTGGGTTTGGCCTCGGCCTTGACCGCATCGCTGGAGCTGTCGATTTTGGCCGAGAGTTGGTCCAAATCCTTGTTAAGGGCGTCCAACTGGCCCTGCATGGTTTTGACGAATTCGGCCTTCTGCGCGAAGGTATAATCCTTCATGTCCTGCGCGGCGGCTTTCGTTTCGGTTTGGACCTTGTCGAGCTGTTGAGAAGTGGTCTGCTCTTTATTGCAGCCCACCGCAACTGCGGCGATGGAAAGGAGCGTGAGAATAAATGTTTTGTTTTTCATAATGGTGTCTGCCGTTGTGTGTTTGGCTTGCCGTTGTGGCTGCTAATTTGGCGAAACTATGTTGCCGGGCGGTTTTTCGCTATGGGGTATAACCCTACCGTTGCTCCTGGATATCAAACGCTGTGGCGGTGGCGCGCACATCGGAATTTCAGCCCCGCGCGGCTGATTCAATCTTTGCTGGAGAGCCATTGTCTTCGTTGGCGACGCGGACGATCCCGCCATCTTCCCTGCCGACACGATGGTCTCGCAAGGGCGTGGTGACCGGCCTGCCCAAGCGGGACTCCAACAGCCTCGCGACCAGTTGACGGCATTCCTCCCGCTGCCGGTCCAGCTTCATGCGATAAACCATACCGAGGCCCACAAAAGCCAGGAGGCTGATCAACGATCCCAAACCCAGCCCGCAAATGATGTTGATAATGAACTGCGGCAGGTTGTAGGGAAAGTTGTCCACCAAAATCAATTCATAGCCCAGCCCAGCCACAACCAGCGCAATTAACACGGCCATCAGCCACACCGCGCGTCGCACACAGCGCGCGTCGCGCTGAATCCGGCTGATCCCTTCATGCAGTTCCTGGCGCCGGGCGCTTTCGTCGTAAAGAATGCACTGCCGCAGAAACTCCGTGTGTTTTTGGTGTTCGCTCATCGTCGTTGAAGCAACGCCGTTCGCGCCGCGGCCTGCCCGGTTTTCCGTTTGTTCACCAAGCTAAATTACGCCATCGGACAGCCCCCGGCTATGGGGTATAACCCTACCCCCCGATTCGCACGGCTCCGCCGGTTCATCCGCCAGTCGCGTGGACTGGTGAAGTCTTCGGCGGAACCGTGCTGCGGTTAACGGAATATGAGAACCAGAACGACGATGACGAGCAGGAGGCCGCCCACGCCGCCGCCAATCCAGATGCCACTGGCAAGAACCGGTGATAGTAACAAGAGATGCATAATTTGCCTTTCATTTTTGATGGCAATTCGTTTGCCATCATTTTCTTAAGCGGCATTACGCGATGGGCCGGGCTGTGACTATGGGGTCTTCACCCCATGATACAGAATGAAGCAATCATCTGATGGTTGCGTTGGATTGGCGGCCGGCCGGTGAGAAATCCAGCATCCGGGCGGGATGGCGGGACCCGGACTATTCCATCGCGGCCAACATGTGATCGAGTGACAATGTGGCAAACGTGGTGGCGTAGTCAGACATGGCGTAGGGGATGACAAGCTCGCGTCCGTGCAGCAGCGCGCCACAGGTATAGACCACGTTCGGCACGTAGCCTTCGCGCTCCGATTCGTTCGGGGAGAGCAGTGGTTCGCGCAGACGGCCGAGGACGCGCGTCGGATCGTTCAAATCGAGCAGGAACGCGCCGAGGCAATACTTCCGCATGGCGCCGACGCCGTGACTCAACACCAGCCAGCCCGCTTCCGTCTCAATGGGTGAACCGCAATTGCCGATCTTGAGGAATTCCCAAGGCTGGGCCGGTGGCAGCAGCAGCTTCGGCGTCTGCCAGAAACGGACGTTGTCCGAGAACATCAGGAGAATGTTCTCGTCGTCTTGGCGCGAGAGCATGGCGTAGTGGCCGTTGATTTTGCGCGGGAACAGCGCCATGCCCTTGTTTTGCACGGCGGGGCCGTTGAGTGTGCTGAACTTGAAATGGAAAAAGTCCGGCGTCTCGAGCAATTGCGGCAGGGTGATCTTGCCGTCGTAAGCGGTGTAGGTCGCGTAATAGTTGATGCTGCCGTCGTCGTTCTCGAAGCGGACGAAGCGCGCATCCTCGATGCCATTGCTCTGGCTGGCCGTGGACGGAAAGAGGACACGCTGTGAAACGCGGCTGTCGGGGGCGAAATTCACTTCGTAGTTCGACTCGGCCAGCAGGAGGATGCCGCGCACGGCACGGTCAGCCGTGGTGTCCGCCGGGTCCGTTTGCCGGCGCTCAACTGCCAGGACGCGGTGCAGGTCGTCCAGGATGAAAGCCTCGGGGAGTCGACCGAGCACGCGCTGGCAAAAGTCATTTTGCACGCCTGCTTCCTGGAGTTTGCGGCCAAAGAGCGCCTTCTCGTAAGCCGGGTTGGGCACGCGCTCCGGCTCGGTCACAAACGGCACGGGCGGCGCCAGCGTGATGCGATGCTGCGCGCTCACGGTCCCCATGCGGAAGGTGATGGAGGAGATGTGCCCTTCGCCCGTGGCTCGCAAGCTCAGGATGAAACGGAGCGCGCCCTTGGGCAATCCGGACTGGTCCGGGTGGGGCACGATGGAAGGATTGAACAGCGCCGTGGACTCGGGGGAGTATTCATGCGTGAAGTGAGCGCCGATCAGCGCCTGCCGTTCGTCCGAAGGTTCCCATGTCCCGCCCAGGTAATGACGCACCTGCGTGAAGCGGTTGCGGAAAAATTTTTCGACATGTTCGTGCCGGTCCGCAAACTCGCCCAGCACCCGGCCCAGCAGCCGGGCGATTTCCTCATCCGGGAGGGCCATGACGCGGGCGACGATCCGCCGCGCGATGTCATCGCTGCTGGGATAAAAGGGTCGCATGAGCACCCGCGAGCGGTCGGGCGCCAGGGTGGGTCCAATGCGTTTGGTGTGGAGGGTGGTGGTTTTCAATCAGCTAAAGTCTCACTTGTATGGACAGGAAAGCGAGCATTGATTCTGCTTCTTGATTCCCATGATGTTCGCATCGGTTTATTCACGGGGTTCATCTTTCCAAATTTCACGCTCCGCCTGCCCCCAGTCCTGAACGGCCCGACCGTCCTGGTGGCCTCGCCGCTCGTAGAGTTCATAGGCTCGCTTGGCGATTTGCGGCGTCAAATCGGACGGGGTCTTGGTTTTGACGGGATCAAAAATTCGATACGCGAGTAATTTGATGCGGTCATTCAAGAGGAACCAAAGCAGCGCGTAGCCCCACACGAATCCGGCCCAACCCCAGCCGAGGGGTGTCATAAACAAACCATAAACCGCGATCAACGTCGCCACGATTTGCGTGCCGACCACGGCCACCCATAAAATCCGCGCTGGACGATGAGACCAGAACGGGCCGCGCGTGCGCGTGAGGAAAATCGTTAAATGTCCGGCCACAGACAGCTTCAAATACATCAGCGTCTGGATGTGCGCGCGGTCGAGATGAAAGACACGCTCACCGAGATAAAACAATCCGAAGGCGGAGACGACCCCGATGACGCCCAGAACCGTGGAAATCCCCAGCACCATGCGCATGTTCCAGGCTTCGGGCTTGTCCTTGTAATGAACGTTGTCATATGCGATGGACAGGATGGTGCCGTCGTTGAGCAACGCCAGCATCACGATCATCACCGCCGTCAAGGGATAAAAGTTGAAGATCAGGATCGCCAGCGTCATGAAGAACAACACGCGCAGCGTCTCGGCGATGCGGTAAATTGCATAGCTGTTCATCCGCTGGAAAATTCTCCGGCTCTCCTTGATCGCGTCAATGATCACCGACAGGCCGGGCGTCGTCAGCACGATGGCCGCCGCTGCTCGCGCCGCGTCCGTCGCGCCGGAAACGGCGATGCCACAGTCAGCTTTCTTCAGTGCGGGGGCGTCATTCACCCCGTCGCCCGTCATGCCGACGATGTGGCCGCGCTTCTGCAGGACATCCACAATGTGGAACTTGTGTTCAGGAAACACCTGGGCGAAGCCGTCGGCTTTCTCGATGGATTCGGCCACCTCGGCGGTTTCCTGTTTTTTCGTGTCTCCCAGACAGGCGGCATCAAGGATATTTGTGCCCATGTCCAACTTTTTAGCGGTTTCCTTGGCGATGGCCAAAGCATCGCCCGTCACCATCTTGATCTTAACGCCCATCGCCAGTGCGGTCGCGATGGTGGCTTTGGCATCTTCGCGTGGCGGATCGAACAGTGGCAACACGCCAAGAAACTGCCATTGCCCGTCGCCCTCAGCCGTGCCACGCCCAGCGAACGAAAGCCGCGAGCCGCGAATTCATTGACTGCCTTCTCGACGGAGGTCTTCACTTGCCCGGCGTTGGCCGACAATGCCAAAATCACCTGTGGCGCACCCTTCGTTACCTTGAACGTCTTTCCGTCTTTGGCTTTGACGGCGGCCTCGGTGCGTTTATGCACCGGGTCGAACGGCTGGAAATGGACTACCTCATAAGTCTTCAATGCCTCTTTGTCTTTCAGGCCGCCCAGAACGGCCAGGTCAATGGTGTCGTTATTCTCTGCGCGCGACGCCAGCGCGCCATTGAGGATGACCTGCTCAGTGGGAATATTGTTCAAGCTGAACGGATCGCCCAGCGTCAGCTTGTTTTGGGTCAGGGTGCCGGTTTTGTCCGCGCACAGCACGTCCACGCCTGCCAATTCCTCGATGGCCACCAACCGGCTCACAATCGCCTGTTTCTTGGAGAGTAAGCGCGCGCCAACCGCCATTGTCACCGACAGCACCGTTGGCATCGCCACGGGAATCGCGGCCACGGTCAGCACCAGGGCAAATTGCAGCGTGGTGAGGATCGCGTCGCCGCGATAAATGGCGAAACCAATGATAACGGCCACCAGTGCCACCGCGAGAATGATCAGGTAAATTGCCAATCTTCAAAACCGCCTTTTGAAAGTGGCTGACCGTGTGCGCCTCCTGCACCAATTGCGCCGTCTTGCCGAAGTAAGTTTTCTCGCCCGTGGCATAGACCATTGCGCCGGCTTCGCCCTGGCGGATGATCGAACCGGAAAACACCGCATCGCCGGATTTGCGTTCGGCGGGCAACGACTCGCCGGTCAGCGCGGACTGATCCACCTCCACCGGGTCACCGTCCAGCAGTCGTGCATCCGTCGGCACAATGTCGCCCAGGCGCATGCGGATGACATCGCCCGGCACCAACTCACGCGCCGGCGGGTTGATCCACTTCCCGTCGCGTTTCACCTTGGCTTTGACCGCCAGTTTGGCCTTAAGGGCCTCGATGGCGTTGCTCGCCTCGCGTTCCTCCCAGAACCCGACCACGGCATTGGCCACCAGCAAAAGGAGGATGATGAAAAAATCCGGCCAGTGCCCGACGACGCCCGACAGAATCACCGCAATCTCGATCATCCACGGGATGGGTCCCCCAAAATAGGAAAGGAATTTCAGGAAGAGGTTGGTCTTCTTCTCGGTAAGTTCATTCGGCCCATATTGGGTAAGCCGTTTCTGCGCCTCTGCTTGCGTGAGACCGTCCGGCGACGACCCCAATTTTTTCTCCAACTCCGGCATGGGCAGCGTTTTCCAATCATCGTTCGCAACCGGGGTGGCTGACTTTGCTGTCATTTCAATCTTCATAACAACCCCATTTCGCGGGGGGCAATGATTATTTGCCGACGGGTTCCTTGAAGCTGGTAAGGGTGTTCTGCAGCGCCTGCATTTCCGCCAGCGCCAGCAGGAAGGCGAGCGTGGACTCGGCGCCCTGGTTCTGGCTCAGACGGTCCACGTGCAAGCCGTCCCGGCAGCCGCCGGTGGTGGAATCATAGAGGGCAAGGCCCAGATCGTTTCGACCGAGGAACCACTCGAACGCGCGCCGCGCCTCCGTGACCCAGAACATGTCGCCCGTTGCGTGATACGCCTCGATGCAGGCGGAAATCGTCACCTGGGCTTCGATGGGTTGCTGGTCGAAGACCGCGCGTTCCCTGCCGCGCGGATAAAATCCGTTCGAGCCGATGGGCCGGAAAGAGCCGGCATCCGAAGTCTGGATTTTTATCAGCCATCGCAGGGTCTTGAGGCCGAGTTCCAGCATCGTTCCGTTGTTCAGGCAGCGTCCGTTGAGAATCATCGCATGCGGCAGTTTGGCATTGGCATAGGAAACCACCTCTTCGAACCACTGCCACCCGCCGGTGGCGGCGTCGGCGTGGCGTTGCATGAGTTTCGCCGTGAGCGATTCGCGAATCTGGTTCGCGCGCCGGTCACCGCTGAACCGCCGCAGGTATTCATCAATGCCGATGAGTGTGAACGCCAGCGCGCGCGGTGACATGAACCCGGCGGCCACGGGCAGGGCCTGTTCGAACAATTCCGCCGCCAGCATTTGAAAACTGCCCTGGCCCGCCTGTGACACGCACAGCCCGAGCGCCCACAGCGCGTGACCCTGGCAATCTTCCGAGCCGACCTCCTCCAACCAGTGCCGGTCGAAGCCCATGAAGTTGCGGAAGCGCCCGCGCTGGCGGTCGAAGGCGTGGTTCAGGAACGCGGCGTAGGTGGCGGCCTGCGCGCCGAGGCGCGGCGAGCCGTGGCCCAGCTTTTTCAGCATCAACGCCAGCACGAGCGCGCGGGCGTTGTCGTCCGTGCAATAACCCTCGGCGAAGTTCGGCACCGTGAAGCTCGCGTGCTGGAAAATGCCGGTCGAATCGCTCATCCGAAACAGATGATCCAGCTTCATCTCCGGCAACTGGCCGGGCTGTTCGTCGAGCGTCTTGATAGGCGAGGATTTTCGTCCCACAAAGCTGTGGTCATGGCGGGCCTGTTCAAAGGATTTTACGTAAAGCTGCGCCACGCGGCTCCATACCATGTCGCGCCCCAGTTTGTAGGCGTTCTTGCGCATCAAGTGGCGCAACGGCTCGTCGCGCAGCAGTTCGATCACGGCGGTGGCGATGGCCCTGGCATCGCGGAACGGCACCAGTTTGCCGCGTTCGGCGGTCAGCAATTCCGTCGCATGCCAGTAGGGCGTGGACACCACCGCGTTGCCTGCGCCAAACGCGTAGGCCAGCGTGCCCGAAGTGATTTGCGCCTCGGTCAGGTACGGTGTCAGATAAATGTCCGCCGCGCCGATGAACCGCATCAACTCCTCCAGTTCGACGAAGCGGTTGAAGAACACGACGTGCTTCTGCACGTTGAGGTCTTTGGCCAGCCGCTCCAGGCTCAGGCGGTAAGCTTCGCCCTCGTCGCGCAGCAGATGCGGATGTGTCTGGCCCAGCACGATGTATACGACGTTGGGAAATTCCCGGATGATGTCCGGCAACGCGCGCAATGCATACTCGATGCCCTTGTTCGGCGAGAGCAGGCCGAACGTGAGCAACACCTGCCTGCCCGCCACGCCGAATTCGTCCTTGAAATAATTCGGGTCCGCAAAAGGCATGTCCGGAATGCCGTGCGGGATGAGGTCTGTTTTGGCCGCCGGCGCCTGATAAACTTCGCGGAGAAGTTGCTGTCCCCGTTCGCTCATCACCACCAGCCGCGTTGAAAGCCGGATCAGGTCGCGCATCACGCGCCGTTGCTCCGTGTTCGGCTCGCGCAGCATCGTGTGCAGCGTGGTGACGATCGGCATCTGAAGTTCGCGCAGCAACGCCAGCACATGACTGCCCGCCGGCCCGCCGAAAATGCCAAACTCATGTTCCACACAAATCACGTCCACGTCCGTAATGTTCAGGAAATCCGCCGCGCGCAGGTAGGACGGCAGGTCCTGCTCCGCAATCTCGAAGCGCACTTCCGCCGGGTAATCGTAACCGCCGGCGAGGTCATTGACCGGCACGACGAGGCACTGGATTGTCGGATGTTCCGCCGCGACCGCGCAGCGCAGGTCCGTCGTGAATGTGGCAATGCCGCACTTGCGCGGCAAGTAGTCGCCGAGAAACGCGATCTTCCGAATGTCAGAGGCCATGGGCACAAGTGCGTCTGCTTGATTCTGCACACGGCCCCAGTCTGCGGCTATGGGGTGTTCACCCCATATACAGATTGAAGCAAGCGCCTGATAGTGAGATTGGATTCGCGGCCCGCTGTCGGGAGACCAGGCATCCCGCTGAGTCCGGCTTGACAGCATGAAACAAAAATTAACCAGGTTGTCACGACGGTATGTGACAGCGTTGCGGAAACACTTGAAGCAAGGTCCGCGCGCCAGCCTGCAGCCGGCGCTGGCGCTGGGACGCCGGGCCGCGGCCCTCGAGCTGGAGACGCTGGACGTGGCCCGGATTCACGAGGGGGCGCTCGCCGCCATTGAAGCCTCCCGCAACCGGGACGGGGTCATCAAGCGGGCGGAACTTTTTTTTGCCGAGGCCATCACCCCGATCGAGGAAACGCATCACGCCGCGCTCAAGGCCAACGTTCACTTGAACCGGCTGCGCCGGACGCTGGGCAGGCGCACGGTGGATCTGGCAGCCTCCCACCGGTCCCTGAAACAGGACATCGTCCAGCGCAAGACCGCGGAGCAAGCCCTCAAGAAAAGCGGGAAGCACTCCAGAAAACTATTGAAGGAATCACGCGACCTGCAGGAACATTTGCAGCGCCTGACCCACCGGATTCTATCGGCGCAGGAGGACAAGCGGAAGAAAATCAGCCGCGACCTGCATGATGAAATCGCCCAGACGTTGCTGGGCATCAATGTGCGGCTGTTGACGTTGAAAAAGGAGGCCGCCATCACCGCCAGCGGCCTCAAAAAGGAGATTGCCAGCACGCAACGGCTGGTGAATAAATCTGTTAAAAGCATAAAACGGTTCGCCCGTGAATTCGGTATTCACCATCGGACGCAAAATAGGACCTGAAATGGCACGTAAACTAGACGGGCTGTCGCAACGATATGTCGCGGCGCTGCGCAAACACCTGGAGCAAAGTCCACGGGCGGTCCCGCCGTCCGGGACGGCGCAGGGACTGGGACGGCGGGCCATGGCCCTCGGGCTGGAGACCTTGGATCTGGCCCGGTTCCATGAGCAGGCGCTGATTACCCTGGTATTGCCGGACCACTCTCCCGGCACCCGGGACCGGATGATCCGGCGCGCGGGGACTTTTTTTGCCGAGGCCATCACCCCCATCGAGAAAACGCATCGCACGGCGCAGGAGGCCAATGCCCATCTGCAACAGATGATCCAGAAGCTGAACCGGCGCAGCACGGACCTGGCCGCGTCCAACCGGCGGTTGCAACAGGAAATAATCCAGCGCAAGACGGTGGAGGAGTCCCTCCGTAAAAGCGAGCACCACTACAGCGAGTTGCTGGAGCAATCGCGGCAAATGCAGGAACAATTGCGGCGGCTGTCCCGCCAGCTTCTGTCGGCCCAGGAGGAGGAACGCAAGATGATCAGCCGCGAACTGCATGACCAAATTGCCCAGACCTTGACGGGCATCAATATCCGGCTCGCTTCCTTGAAAACCGGGGCCACGCTCAACAACAAGGGCCTCCAGAAAAAAATCTCCAGCACCCAACGGCTCGTGGAAAAATCGGTGGACATCGTGCATCGGTTCGCCCGGGAACTGCGCCCGACGGTGCTGGACGACTTGGGGCTGATTCCCGCCCTGCATTCGTTCATGAAAAGTTTTGCCGCGCGGACGGGAGTGCGCACTCATTTGACGGCTTTTGCGGCGGTGGAACAATTGGACACGGCCAAACGAACGATCCTCTTTCGCGTCGCCCAGGAAGCGCTCACCAATGTGGCCCGCCATGCCCATGCCAGCCGGGTGGAAGTGGACATCCAGAAACTTCGTGGCTGCGGTTGCATGAAAATAAAAGACGACGGCAAATCCTTTGACGTGGAACGCACCTTGCACGCCAATGGCGGCAAACGCCTCGGGTTGCTCGGGATGAGGGAACGGTTGGAGATGGTTGGCGGCAAATTCGTTGTCGAATCCTCACCCGGCAAAGGCACGACCATTATTGCGCAGATTCCCCTTGGCAAGGCCCGCGGGAAGCGGGGCGAAAAGCCCACTGACGGACGTCGTGCAACCAAACCTTGAATTTTTATGAAGCGAATTACTGTTCTGCTGGCCGAAGATCACATGATTGTGCGCGAGGGGTTTCGCAAGATGCTGGAGCTGGAAAACGATATTGAAGTGGTCGGCGAAGCGCAAGACGGCCGCCAGGCCGTCGCCATGGTCAAAAAACTCCGTCCCGCCGTGGTCGTCATGGACATCGCGATGCCGCTGCTCAATGGCTTGGAAGCCACCCGCCAGATTCTCAAAACCGTCCCCGGCACCCGAATCCTCATTCTCTCGGCACACAGCGATGACGCTTATATCAATGACGCGACCGGCTCCGGCGCGATGGGGTTTCTGCTCAAACAAGCCTCCGCCCACGTTCTGGCCGAGGGGATTCGGGAAGTCAACAAGGGGAAGATGTTCTTTGGCCCGACCATTGCCAGACGTCTCCGCGAACGCGAGCGAAAATCGCTGACGCGATCCGGGTCGCTGAAGCCGGGCAATCCACGCCTGACTTCGCGCGAGATGGAAGTGCTCCAGTTGATCGCCGAAGGCAAGGCCAACAAGGAAACTGCGGCGGAACTCGGCATCGGCATGAAGACCGTCGAGAAACACCGCGAGCATCTCATGGAGAAACTCGACATCCACGACACCGCCGGCCTCACCCGCTACGCCATTAGCGCGGGCATCATCGAGAGCAGCGTCCAGTTGACCATTGTTTAAGCCGTTAAAACAGTAGGAGACGACGTGAGGAGTCTCTAAATGAATTTTTGTTTTCCAGGAAATTTGAGCCTCGTTACCTCCACCCTCCGCAGTATTGCTACGGAGGACGGGTCGGTTCCTGCAAAAAATGAATGAAAACGGCCTCGCCTTTTGGATGACCTCGGCCGGGACCGTGTGCTGTGGTGTTTGTTTTTGGTGGATGCGCCGGCTCTCCATCAAACAGAATTTCCTTTTGGACCAGCTTCGCGAGCAGGGCAAACGCATCGAAAAGCTGTCCCGGATCGAACATGACCTCATCAAGGAAGTGCATCCCCAGGTCGGCGAAATCAAGGAAGGCATGGAGGAAATGATCGCGGTGGTGAAGGAAAATTCGGAAAACCATCCTCCGGCAGACAGGAAAAAAGGGCATTAGTTCGCGTCAGGCTTCGTCCTCGTCCTCGTTCTCGTAATCAAACCCGGGGCTGGCTTCATCAAGTCGGGCATGGGGTGAACACCCCATAGCACCCGCAGCATCTCGCTGCGTATTATAATGGAGGCGAAATGGGAAAAAATAATCAACATGCCGGCCTGACCGGCAACCAGACGCGGATTGAACAGGCCGAAACCCGGACTGCCCAAGCCGAGAAACGGATTGTGCAGGCGGAAGCCCGGACGGAACAGGCGGAAACGCGCACCGAGCAGGCCAAAACCCGGGCTGAATCGGCGGAGACGCGCACCGAGCAGGCCGAAACCCGGACGGAATTGGCCAAGACGCGCACGGAACAAGCCGAAATCCGAACCGAACAGGCCGAGACGACCCTGCAACGTGTGGTCAACGAGGAAATTCACTTAAGCCCGGCAATCTCCACCCGGTTCCTTAAAACATTATCCCAGCAAGCGATTGCCAACCGGAAAGGTCCGCTCGAAGAGTTGACCGGTCGTCAGCGCGAGATTCTCCAACTCATCGCCGAAGGCCAGAACACCAAGCAGATCGCCGAAATCCTGAAGATCAGCCCCAAGACCATCGAATACCATCGCATGAAATTGATGGACTGCCTGAACGTTCATGATGTTCCGGGCCTGGTTCGATTCGCTTTGCGGGTTGGATTGCTTCCGCAGGAAAAGCTGGCTACAGGCTAGCGTCTTCCGGAAAAATCCCACGGGTCAATCCGGGCTTGACGGGCTTCGGCCATCCGGCCATTGCCAGCGCGCGCGACGAATCCCGGATGCCGGGCGACCATTGCACGCGGGACCGGGCAATTCGCCAGATGGGCTGGTCAAAGCGGGTTTCCCCGCCAAATTGTATTTTAAATTTCATCATTTTCCTTTCTGTTTTCAACCACCGCCGGCTGGCCGGTTTTTTATAATCAACCGCCAGCCGCGGCGGATCTGTTCGGGGTCATCCATGTGTGCGATAGAAGCGTCTCGAAAAATTCGCCGCGTTCGTGTCGGTGAAATTCAACGAACCGCCGGCGCCCACCGTCACGGTGCCGATGACGGTCCAGTTGATGAAATCCTGCGTCGCCTGGATGTCATACGTGTGGCCGACCGGGCCGGTCACGGTCAGAATGAACTGCCGGGTGGGCGTGACACGGAACTGCACTCCGGCAAGGATTGGCACGGTGTAGGACACTGCACCTGAAAGAAGACTTTGGCCGCCCGAGCTGTTATACGTTGTGGCGGCAAAATAGTAAGTATTTCCCGAGCTCAGGCCGGAGATGGTCGCGTTCGTTGCATCGCCAGCATTAATCATGTTGGTATAGGTGCCGCTGGCGCCACCGTAATAGACATTGTAACCCACCACAGTTGGGTCCGTGCTTTGGTTCCAGGCCAAAGTGACGCTTTGTCCTGGTGGAATGGTTGCGCTGAGAGCCGGGACGGGGCTGTGGAGCAGGGCGAAGAACAAGATCCCTCCGAGAACTTTTGTGAATCCCATGATTCGCAAAGACCGGCCCAAAGCCCCGTCGGTGCGGCCCACTTTCTGTTCGGAGATGGTTCGCATAATTATCGTTACGTCCCATCTGGTGCGACCGCGACTAGGGTGTTCCCTGCCGCCACTGGGAAAACCCTGGTCTCAGTTTGGAGGCGTGAGCTGGGGCTGAATCCGCGAAAAACGCACATGGGGGAAACACCCCATAGCGTCCGTGTGGTTTCCCGGTTTATCCTTCAAACCATGAAACCTAATTGCAGGAATAAAACCCTGAAATTCGGTGGGTTCATCGCGGAATTGCGCGCGGCAATGACATCCCATGTGCCGGTCGGTTATGAGGATGTAACCGGATTCCATTACGGCGTGAATGCAGGCGATGGGGCGTGGATAATTTTTGATTCGGGCGGACGACCGGGGCGACGCGGACAACGGCGCATTGTGATTTTTTGAAAACTTCAACCTGGGAACAAAAATATGAACAATCTGCTTGAGGCTTCGGCCCGCGAAACCGAAAGGGTTGACCTTCGCCACGACGGCGTCGGGGTCGCCTGGAATGCATTCCGCATCTTTCTAAGTCGAGGCAGCCCCGCGCCGCTTTGGCTGAAGGCGAGAACCCGGACGATTGACTTCCGGCGGGATGATCTCGAACGAACGCATTGGAAGAAGGTGTCGCGTTCAATGGTTCAGGATTGAGGTGACCGCGCCGGAAGCCGGCTTCATGAAATTCCTGGTAGGGTAACACCCCATAGCGCCCACCCTCCCGCCGGCTTAGGCTCACAGCATGAAAAATAAAACACTCATCCCCGTTGGAGGTAATCCATGTCACTGATCTCTCTTGTCGTCACTTTGGTCGTCATTGGCGTGCTGCTCTGGCTGGTGAACACCTATATCCCGATGGACGGAAAGATTAAGAAAATCCTCAACGTCGTCGTGGTAATTTGCGTCGTCGTGTGGCTGTTGTTTGCTTTCGGCATTCTCAATCACTCGGGCGATATCCGTGTCCCGCGGGTCGGGTAGCCAGCCGTGTAAAAGGCCTTGCGGTCTCGCGCGGCAAGCCACCGACAAAACACATCATTCAACCCGACCACCGCCTGCAACCGGCTGATCACCTTGTGCATCGCTTGAACGCTTCGAGGCTCCCGTTGACCGGGTTCGGTCACGTGGTTCTGGCCGTCGCGCTGGGGGGCGGCTTGGTGGCCAGTTCCCAGGCCGAAACGTCGCCAGCGATTTCAACCAACCCTTTGCCTGTATCCAGCCCGCAACCAACCGCTGCGGAGACCGTTGTTCTCCCCCAATCCGTTCCCGACCCGCTCGAACCGTTGAACCGGGTGATGTGGGCCTTCAACAAGGGGCTGATGACCGACGCCATCAAGCCCACGAGCAAAGTTTATAGGTTTGTCGTCGTGAAGCCGGTCCGGACCGGAATCGGAAATTTTGGCAAGAACCTTACTTACCCGGGACGGCTGATCAATAATCTGCTCCAGGGAAAGTGGAGCGGCGCGCGCGATGAATCCTACCGTTTTGTTTGCAACACCACCGTCGGGGTGGCCGGGTTCTTCGACGTGGGGACCAAATGGAAGATTCCAAAATCGGACGCGGATTTTGGCCAGACGTTCGGCCAGTGGGGCTGGAAGCCGCAGTTCTTTTTAATGCTGCCGATTTATGGACCGAGCAACGAACGGGACACCGTCGGCCTGGCCGCCGACACGGCGGCCAATCCACTGATCTATATCTCTCCCTACAAATTCGTCGCGAACGATCCGCTGACTTATCTCGGCCCCTACACTTATCTCAACTACGCGGTCATGTATAACGATCTCGCCGACTCCGTGGACGAATATGTGCGCTTCAGCCAGGCCGAAATGGACCCGTATTCCGAGATTCAATACGCCTGGACGTTCGCGCGCGCGAACCGGGTGGCGAATTTTCAGGTGAAGGGAAAACAGGACGCAGCCTCGCTGGAAACCCTCGAATCCGTCTTCTTCACCTTCAAAAACCCTGAATTCCCAAACCACGGCAAGACCCGGTCGGTTTTGATTCCAACAACGGGCCGAAAATTAAAATTCACGTTCTGGCTGCAACCGGGAAAGGCGAACGTCGTTTACATCGTTCCCGGGTTGGGTTCGCACCGTCTGGCCGAGACTTCCATTGCGCTGGCCGAGCTGGTTTACAGCAACGGCTTCTCCGCCGTGTGCGTCAGCAGCCCTTTCAACTCCGAGTTCATGGAACACGCTTCGACGGTGGCGATGCCGGCTTATCTGCCGGTGGATGGCCACGACCTTCACGTCGCTCTCACCGAGATTGATCGCCGCTTGCATGCGCTGTATCCGGATCGGTTGGGCAATCGGGCTTTGATGGGCTATTCCATGGGCGCATTCCAATCCTTGTTCGTCGCGGCCACCGAACCGACGAATCAGTATTGCGTCGTGACGAAGGAGCGGGTCCTGCGCTTTCTTGGGGGGAGAATGGGCGTGGAAGAAGTGAGAATTGCCCCCGTCACAAACCACTTCCCGTTGATTCAATTCGACCGCTTCGTCGCCATCAACACCCCGGTCCAATTGCTTCAGGGCGTTTCCAAGCTGGACGAATTTTACCGGGCGCCCTTGAGCTGGCCGGCCACCAACCGGACCGACAACATTGAAAACACCTTTCTCAAGGTGGCCGCCTTGAGCAAGAGCAAACTTACGCCGCAAACCTCCCTGCCCTTCAATGCCATCGAGTCCAAGTTTCTCATCGGCCTGACGTTTCGACTGATGCTGCGGGACATCATTTACAGCAGCCAGCGGCGAAACAATCAGGGAGTGCTGCAACACCCGCTCCACAATTATCGGCGGAACCCCGTGTATCAGGAAATCCTCCAGTATTCCTACCAGGATTATTTTGATCAGTTCGTGATTCCGTATTATCAGACCCGGGGCCTGGCCTCGCCGGCGGCGGAAACTCTGGAAAAAGCCGGCGATTTACGGACCTATGACGCCGGTCTGCGCGCCAACCCCGGCATCCGCATCATCGTCAATCAAAATGATTTTCTCCTGACGGACGCGGACCTGGCCTGGCTCCACGCCACGTTTGCCCCGGAACAATTGACGGTCTTCGCGCAAGGCGGTCACCTGGGAAACCTGTCCAATCCGGCGGTGCAAAAGACGATTTTGGCGGCGCTGACGCCCATGAGGCCGCCCGAACCAAAACCTGAAGAGCCACGAAAGAATTCAAGCCCCTGAATTCGAAGCTCCCGCGCCCATCGCTTCCGCTGCGTGACTTGAGAGTTCCCCCACAGGTAGGGCCGCTGCGCTGCGGCAGCCCCGCCCGCGTGCAGCGGGCGGAAGAAGGAATTCCGCATTCTTGGCGGGTTTCATTGCACCGCTGAACGCGGCGCGGACGGCGCAGCGCGCCATCCCTACCATTCATACTGGGGGAACTTCCAGGATGCACACCTGATTGACCCGGCTGGAGTTCTTCGATTTACACTTCGGCCCGATAAGGGTTAGCTTTGCCGCCGATGACGGCCAAAGCCACGCGCCAGCCACATAGAGACGATGCCGGCAGACGGCACGATGACCAGCGGCACGACCACGGGCCAGGCGCGCCGGATACCAGGAGTTTACGTGGCCAGCAACTTTCGCCGGCCTGGATTCTGTTCATCCTCACCGGTCTCAACCTGTTCAATTACCTCGACCGCTTCGTGCTCTCGGCCGTGTTGACGCCGTTGCAAAAAGATCTCGGCATCAACGACGGTCAGGCCGGACGGCTCGTGACGGCATTCATGATCGGCTACTTCTTCACCTCGCCGGTCTTCGGCTGGCTGGGCGACCGTTGGGCGCGCAAATGGCTCATTGCCGCCGGCATTTTGGTGTGGAGCCTGGGGACAATCCTGACGGGGTTCGCGGCGACGTTTGCCATGATGCTGGCGTTTCGCATCCTCGTCGGCGTGGGCGAAGCCAGCTATGCGACCATCAGTCCGAGCCTGATTTCCGACAGCTACGGCCCGGCGAAACGGAACAATGCACTGACGATTTTCTATGTCGCGATTCCCGTCGGCGCGGCACTGGGCACGATCATTGGCGGACTCATCGCCAAGCACTGGGGCTGGCGGCATGCCTTCATCTGGGCGGGCGCGCCGGGGCTGCTCCTCGCGCTGGTGCTGCTGCCGTTTGCCGAACTGAAACGCGGCCACGCCGAGGGCAGGACGGCTGAAGCGGCAAAAAGACCTTCCGTCCGCGACATCGCGAATCTCTTTCGCGTCCCGGAATACGTGCTCGTGGTGTTGGGCTACACGGCCTACACCTTCGCGCTGGGCGCGTTCGGGCATTGGGGGCCGACGTTCCTGCATCGCGCCCACGGCGTGGCCGTGGATAAGGCCGATGAATTTTTCGGCGCGGTGCTCGTGGTGGCCGGACTCGTGGGCACGTTGATCGGCGGATTCGCGGCGACCGCGTGGCAAAAGCGCAACCGCGCCGGCTACGCCTGGACGCTGGGACTTTCGGTGCTGGCCGCCGTGCCGCTCGCGTTTGGCGCGTTCCTCGCCGTCTCGACGTTTTGGTCCATGTCGTTTCTGGCGGCGGCGATGTTCTTCCTGTTCCTGTCCACCGGACCGGTGAACACGCTCATTCTGGAAACCGCACCCGTGAATCTTCGCGCCAGCGCCATGGCGGTTTCCATTTTCATGATCCACCTCTTCGGCGACATGTGGTCGCCGGAGATTGTGGGCCGGTTGGCGGATTCATTCGGTGGAAATTTGCAGAAGGCCGTTCTGATTTTGCCGGTGGCGTTGATCGTGGCCAGCGGGCTTTGGCTGGCGCTCGCGTTGAAGACGAAGCGGGGCAAAGCTTGACACGAATTTCACGAATTGACGCGAATGCGCTAATGATTTGCGCTGAAGGCGCTGCGGAAATCAGCCCAGGGTTGCTCATGCACCGCAAGAGCTACCCTGGGCTGATTGATTTCATCCCGTTGGGATGTTTGATTTATTTGCCCGGCGGTGCGGGCGCAGCGGGTGGATTCGACGGCTTTTCCATCAGCGCCTGAAGCTCGCGATGGTTCACCTTGCCGGTGCCGAGCTTCGGTATCTCCTTCACCACTTTTATCTCGCGCGGCACGCTGAGATTCGTCAAGCCCTTCGCTTTGATGGCGTCGCGGATTTCGGCCAGGGTCAGCTTCGGTTCGTTGGTCACGGCGATGAGCATTTCTCCTTTGTTCTCCTCGGGGCGCGTGATGACGGCGACCTGACAGCGCAGGCCATACTTTGGAAACGCCCCCGCCAGCGCGTCTTCCACCGCCGTGAGGCTCACCATCTCGCCGCTCACCTTGGCAAAGCGTTTCATCCGCCCGAGGATGTGCAGGTAGCCTTCGGCATCCACGTTCACGATGTCGCCGGTGTCATACCAGCCGCCGAGGGCCAGGAACTTCGCGTTCGCCTCCGCGTTCAAGTAGCCTTTCATCACGTTTGGCCCGCGCACGAAGAGCCGCCCGCCCTCGGGCACGCCTTCAACCGGCTCCAGCTTGTATTCCATGCCCGGCAGGAGGCGGCCCACGGAGCCGTAGCGGGGTTCGAGCGGCGTGTTGACACTCACGCACGGCGCGCACTCGGTCGCGCCATAACCTTCGAGGATGCGCACGCCGTATTTCTGCGACCAAGCGAGCGCGGTGGCTTCCTGCAGCTTCTCCGCGGCGGCAAACAGATACCGGAGGCTGCGGAAATCGTAGGGATGCGCCTTGCGCGCGTAGCCGTTCAGGAAGGTGTTGGTGCTGATAAACACCGTGCAGTCGCGGTCGTAAAACACCGCCGGCACCATCCGGTAATGCAACGGCGAGGGATAGAGGAAGACATAAATCCCGCGCACCAGCGGCAGGAACGCCCCCGTCGTGAGACCGAAGCTGTGGAAGAGCGGCAGGCAGTTGAAGAGCCGGTCGCCGTCGGTTATATCGGTGACCGCCAGCATCTGGCGGATGTTGGCAAGGAGGTTGCCATGCGTCAGCTCGACGCCCTTGGGCACGCCTTCGGAGCCGCTCGTGAAAACAATCACGGCAGGGGAACTGGCTGATGGCTGATGGTTGATGGTTGATGGTTGATGGAACACATGCCGGAGCAGCGTGAGAAATTTCCGGGAGCCGCTGATGCCGGCGCGCACGTCTTCGAGATGGATCAGACTGATGCCCGCTTTCACAAAATCGTCCTCCTTGAGTTTGGCGCGCTCAAGAAAGACGCGTGACGTAACGATGTGTTTCAGTCCGGCCAGTTCCGCGCACGCCAGCATGGTGGGTGTGCCCGAGGAGAAGTTCAGCATGGCGGGCACTTTGCCCAGGCTCCACAAGGCAAGGATGACCACCGGTGTGGCGTTGACATTGGGCATCAACAGGCCAACCCGCTCGCCGCCCGCAACTGTGCCACGCAGGGCATGCGCCAGCACGTCCGCCCCCACCATCAGCTTCCGATAGGTCAGCGTTTGCAGCGTCGCGTCTTCGAGGATGACATGGCCGGGCAGTTTGCGGGCGGTCTCCGCCACCGCCGAGAGGACATTCTGCGCGCCGAAAGCCATCTCGACCTCGAACTGCTGCCGCACCATCTGGTCGCGGAGCCAGTTGGTCAGCAACGCCCGCGCGCGGACGGTGCTGATGCCCCCGCTTTCCGGCGGAGCAAGCACGGCGCTGAAATGGGCGGTGACTTTGGGAAAACAATTTTTTTTGCCCGGATTGGGGGAAAACGGCAGGCGTCCGGCGCCGCGCAGGTAAGCCGTGATGACCTTCGCCTTCGTTTTGAAAATCAAAAAGCCGGTGCCGTCGAAAAGCTTCATCAAGGCGCCCGTGCGCGACAGGCGGCCTTCGGCAAAGAGCACAAGCCGCCCGCCGCCTTTGAGAAACTCCGCCATGCGCTTCACCGAGTAAGGCGAACCGGTGTCAATGGGCAGCGTGAAGCGGTTGATCATGATTTTCCGATGCAGCCAGCTCGTCTGCGCCGAGACGCTCGAAGTGGCGAACTTCCAATCGTCCTCCAGGCAGACCCAGAGAAACAGCCAGTCAATCCACGAGAGATGGTCCGGAATCAAAAGCACCGGGCCGGGCGTTTTCAGCGCGTCCAGGTCGTAAGCCCGAAAGCGGAACAGAACCCGGAGCAAAAAATGGAGGACAGATTTCATGGCTTTGGGAAGTGCAACATTTGGGAGCGCGCACTTCAAACAAAATTTGCGCCTGTGCCGCTGACGTAGGAGCCGACGTGAGGAGGCTCATTTCAAATGCGGAATTCAAATAATGAGTCCCCGCCGTGCTCGCGCCCGTCGCGGCAGGTCGTCACCTCGACTCCTACAAAAAACAAAAGCCGGAACGATGACTCGTTCCGGCTTTTCTCGTGGTAGGGTCATCGCGCTGCGATGACCGGACGGCGCAGCGCGCCGTCCCTACCACATTACACCGCCATCTGGGGAATTGGGGCGCTCCAGTCGCTGGGGCCGGCAGTGCCGGTGGCATTGACTTCAGCCGTATAGACCACACCCGGGGTCAGGCCGGTGAAGGTCTTGCTGGCCGCCGTGGTTTGCGCCGTTTGCAATACCACCGTGGGGGCGTTCGCCGCCTTCAGTTGCCAGTTATAGACCGATGCGCCAAAGACGGGATTGGCGGCGGCATGCAAATCGCCGCTGCGCGCGCCCAGCGTCACCGTGAGGTTGGACGGCGCCGGCAAAATGCCGATGGGCTGGCGTTGCGGCTTTTGGGTGGGAAACCCGCTCAGGAGCAGATTGGTCATGTTCCCCTGGCAGGCCGTGGCGACGTAATTGGCCAGTTGACGCATCACGCCGCAGAGGACCAAACGCAGGTTGTTCTTGGCTGACGTGGCCGCATGGCCGCCATCCGCCGCGGTCGCCAGACCATCGGTAAAGTTATCCCGCGCCTGTTGCACAACCAGCAACGTCGGCACGGGCGTCGGATAAATGGTGGCATTATTGCCCATCGCCGACAAGATGGCGGAAACGTCGTTGACCAGTTCCGCGTCTGTGTCTTTGTTGAGCCATTGTATGGATGGTTTGACTATTGTGTTCATATGTTTTGTTTTCTTTGCGATTTGTTTTTATTTGTGTTTTTTACTGCATTGTTTTTTGTTTTGTTTTTTTGTTTCTTCAACCGACGGCGTCGAGTTTAGCAACGCCCATGCCATAATTAGATTCAAAGTTATTTTATTAGAAACAAAGTCACTAACTTATGATATTGAACGGGTTGGCGGCGAAGCCGCCATGTTCATGCAACTGCCGCGGGATGCCGGGAAGTCATTTTGACATATGGCGAAGGCGTTTCGCCAGGTGCGGAGTGATTTTTCCACGTGGCAAAATCGTTTTGCCATGTCACGGAACGATTTTGCCAGATGGTGAAATGACTTTGCCATGTCACGAAACCGTTTTTCCATATTGCCGGGCCATTTCCTCGCATGACGAGACGGTTTCCCAATTGGCGAAACGGTTTTTACACAGGACAAAAACACGGCTCCATATCAGCATAATATTTTGCGATACGACCGAAGTGTTTCCCCATTTGACTGAACCACTTAGCGATATGAAGACGAGGCTTGGCCATATCACGGAACCCTTTGGTTATATGGTGAAAACACTCCGGGACCTGAAATTTTTTGCCGGGACTGTAAAGTTTTTGCCGGGCGTGGCTAAAAGTTGGTCAGTCCGGCTGGCGGGCAGATGTCCGGAAATAATCCCATTTCGCGGCGTGCAAAATGAAAGCGGGCTGTGTGTTTTCAGCGTCTTGTTACTGCGGAGGGCGAAGCGAGCTTCTCCATTCGCAAATTTGTTTGTCTCCGCCCAATTTCCGGCGCACACTTGCCCCACATGTCTTCCGGGTTTGATGCAACCTTTGCAAAAGTTAAGCAGCTTGTGGCGGATTTTCGGGCCTACGAGAAAACTGCCCGACAATTTATATCAATGCCCGGACTGACCTTTTTACAACGCCAAATTTGAAATGAATTCGGATGCTGATTTATTGCGCGAGGAACCGCCCGGTTACGGCGGCGCGTCCCGCCCCTCCGCCATCGCAGCTTATCGTCCGGCTCTCAACTATGGACACGTGAAATTAAATTGGAACAAGCTGCACGTTCTCGCTCGTCAGGAAATTTGCTGGGGTGCGTGCGTATCTGAAAAAATAGCAGACAAATCGTGGGAAGAATTGGACAAGTGGCTTCAAATCCTGCTGGAATATTCGACCGAATTGCGCTCAAAGGGAAAGATCCTGTTGTGCGGTTGATTTGCCGTGCGCCCTGTTCCGAGTTCGGGTTTCAGTTTTTCAAAAAGTTGACGCTTCCCCATTTCCGGCGCACACTCGCGGTCACGAAGTGGTCAATAAATGGCGGACGTGTTTTCAAAAAAGAAGCGGTCGCAAGTGATGGCTGCCATTCGGTCGAAAGGCAACAAAGATACCGAATTGAAATTGGCGTCCATTTTCCGGGCACATGGAATCAAAGGCTGGCGTCGGCACCTGACGTTACCCGGCAAACCCGATTTCGTTTTTCCGAAGCAACACGTCATGGTGTTTGTAGATGGCTGCTTCTGGCACGGTTGCCAATGGCACTGCCGGATGCCTCAAGGCAACGGGCGATATTGGCAGGAAAAGATTTCACGAAACGCCGCGAGAGACCGCGCGACAACTCGTTTACTGCGTCGGATTGGCTGGCGCGTGGTTCGACTCTGGCAGCACACATTAAAGGATTCGGACTTGGTTGCGCGTAGCATTAAATCCGAATTGAACGCAGCAGGTTGTTGATGCAAAGATGAAGGGCACAATAATGAACGGGAAAATCAAAAAAACATTTGCTGAGTTTTTCGCTGGCATCGGCTTGATGCGCATCGGGTTGGAGCAGGCCGGTTGGAGCATCGCATTTGCGAACGATATTGACGACGACAAATGGCAGATGTATCGCGATCACTTTGGGGACACGGGCGAATTTGTTGTAGGCGACGTTCATCATCTCGACGTGAATACCGTTCCTGATGTCGCGTTGGCGACCGCATCTTTTCCGTGCAATGACCTTTCGCTTGCCGGGGCGCGCCAGGGACTGGCTGGTGCCCAGTCTTCCGCGTTTTGGGGGTTCATTGACATTCTGAAAAAGATGGGCCGGCGGCGACCACCGATGGTCCTTCTGGAAAATGTGACTGGTTTCTTGACCTCGCACGATGGAGGCGACTTTAGAGACGCGCTTCTTGCATTGAACCGGCTCGGCTACGCCGTTGATGCATTCATTATTGATGCGGTTCGCTTTGTGCCCCAAAGCCGACAGCGCCTTTTCGTCGTTGGCACCAAGACAGATGTTATTCCCGCTCTTAATGACAAGACGCCAAAGTTCTACGAAAGCGAATGCAGACCGGCAGCGCTGGCGGATTTTGTTTACTGGCATGGAGACATAACATGGAAAATTCGCCCATTGCCACCGCTGCCCACTACGACGCTCGATCTGAAAGACATCATTGAGGAGTTGTCGCCAAATTCTCAGACGTGGTGGAGCCGGGAGCGGTGCGAGTATCTGTTGAATCAAATGAGTCCGAAACACCGGACTGTAGCGGAGGCGATGATTCGTGGCAACCGCACCAGTTACGGAACTGTTTTCAGGCGAATCCGCAACGGTAAGTCAATGGCGGAGCTTCGGACTGACGGGGTTGCCGGTTGCCTGCGAACCCCGCGCGGGGGCAGCGGACGCCAAATCCTCGTTGCTGCTGGAATGGGCCGTTTTGCAGTCAGGTTGTTGACCCCACGCGAATGCGCGCGGCTCATGGGCGCAGATAAGTTTGTTATTAAATCCTCGCTCAATCAGGCGCTTTTCGGATTTGGCGATGCCGTATGCGTTCCGGTAATTGAGTGGATTGCGCGCAACTATCTGAATCCGGTGTGGGAGGACGAATTCGCGCTCGCAGCACCAAGACAACACAGGGCGGGGCCAGTGTCCTACCGAAAGATTGCCAGGAAATAAAAACGAAGCCATGAGCACTACAACCAAACGCCTTGATGCCTTGTGCAAACAGCATCCGAAGTTTCTGGAAAAGGGTGGTCTTTGTGTCGCGCTCGTCGTGACTCAAACAGCGAAGGAAAATGGTCTGCCGCTTGACCCTGAATCGCTTCGAACCGAAGAAGGCGGCCAAGTCGCCGGGTTGGGCAAGGCATCCGTGCAGAAAATTCTGGAGTCCCATGGAATTTCCAAAATTTTGGCTAAAGAAGGTGGCAGGACAAGCCGGGGCAGCCTTGGATTGATGGAAGCGTATGTCGGAGTGCTGAACGAGCTGGCTGAAAAAAAGGCAGTGAACTTGGAAGAAGCCCAAGTTTGGTGGATTGAAAGGGTTCGCGCTCATTTTGCTTCGGAAGGTCCAAAGTTTAATTTCGACCCCGGCAAATCACTTCACGCGAACATTCAAGATTTGCTCCAGCAGGCCGATGCTCTGCAGAAACATTCAGGCGGCACCAACTATGTGGGCGCTATGCTCCAACACTTGGTCGGAGCCAAACTCGACGTGGTTCTTGGCGAAGGGAAAATCAAGCATCACGGTTTCTCCGTGGCCGACCACCCGACGGCACGCCAAAGTGATTTCCAGATTGAGGCAGTTGCAATTCATGTAACCACACACCCCAGCGAAGCACTGGTCGCGAAATGCGCTGAAAATCTTCAGGCCGGTTTCAAACCGTTGATTATCACACTTGGCGACGGGGTGAAAGGTGCGGTATTTCTATTGAAAAGCCCAAATCTTGCGGATCGGGTGGACGTGCTCGACGTCGGTCAGTTTCTTACTGCGAACGTTTATGAGCGCAGCCTGTTCAAAACTGCCGCCTGTAAAGTGACTTTTTCCAAGCTGCTCGACCGCTACAACGAGATTGTCTCCGGCTGTGAGACCGACCCGGCCTTGCGCATTGTGATCAAAGCGGATGACAAATGAAATCGGGATTATGCACTTGACGAAAGTTTACTCAAAAACAGTGATTTTTTAGCCGTTCGCGCCTTCATTTTATTTTTTGCGCTTGGCGGTCTTTTTGGCTGGCTTGATTTTCGACACCCGCCGCATGGCTTCGTCAAAGTCCATGTGGAGTTTCAAGCCGGTCTGTTTTTGTGACTTCGCTTTCATCTTCAAAACCAGTGTATCATTTGCCGTTCAATTTTGAAAGCTCATTCGCCGCTGTTTGTGAACCGGCGGCGGCAGCTTTGGTGAGATAATCTTTTGCCTTCGCCAAATCTTTTTCCACGCCTTCGCCATCGCGGTAGCGTTCGCCCATTCGCAAAAGTCCGTAGGCATCGCCCTTGTCGGCTAAGTCCTGATTACTTTTTAGAACCTTGGCTTGGAAAATCTTTTTAGCAGCGTCGGCTTTTTCCGCAGCAGCGCGGCGTTGGTCATCCAATTCTTTTTGCGCGGCTTTTTGCCGTTCTTCAGTATCAGCTTTCAATTTTCTCAAATCGTCCGCAGTTGGCGGCACGCCTAAATCCCAAAGTTCAAGCCTGTCGCCGTTATAGCCTGAAGTTCCAGTTTGCATCGCCATAAACGAAATTGTTTCGCCAACGGCAAGATTTTCTTCAATCGGGCAATTCCGAATAATTATTGTTTTTCCCGGAACTTTTTCTTTTCCGACATCAACCATTTTGGTTTCACTGTGGTATCGCCCGGTAAATCCGAAAGCCCCCTGTGTTGGGTGTTCTTCAACAACGGCTTGTTGTTTCGTCTCTACGGTAAATGTTTCAACGACTATTCCGTTGGTCAAAACCTTAATAATGTCGCCGTCCATCTTTTCCCACAACTGGCTTTTACTAACGTCGTAAATCTGTCCATTAACCACCCAATAGGGCGACTGGGTATTATCTGTTTGCGCTCCAGCGTGCCAGCCAAGCAATGCGGCAACTGCCACAAGGAAACATATTTTCATAATTTTGAATCCGGATCATTCATTGAAGCAACATCTGATTAACCCGCAAATCGCTGGCGCGGTCAATCGGATAATTTCCCTCCTAAAAAACGGGAAAACTTCTTGCGCCCAAATGCCGCGCGAAGGCATAAGCTGTTTGGTTTTGAAGAAATGTTTGTGAATAAAACAACTTCGCGCCACGACTGCCGGGAAACCGGCAACCCATCACAAACGGGTATTTCAAAACCAGTCGTGGCGTTTTTTATGAGAAGAAAACGCGGGGGCTGGTGACGCCGTAACCAGTCGCCCAGAAAAGAAAACGGCGGATGAGATTGGACTTTGCACGTTTCATCTCATCCGCCGACAGGCTACATAGCGACCGTGGCGAAACTGGTAAACGCTGCTGATTTGGAATCAGCTTCCCTCAACGGATTGCGGGTTCAAATCCCGCCGGTCGCACTTAGCAAGGGAAGTTTAGCGAGATACTGGCTCTTTGTAAAGCAGTCTTTTCCCGTTGGCTTTCTTGAGGCCGATTACTGTCCGTTCACCGTCTGTCAAAAACCGCGTGTTATGGCGGTGGTCGAATTCTGCCAGATACAACGGCAAATGCTGCTCGCTGATATGATGGAAAGTCCCGACCACGCCGCGCTTTAACAGCGAGAAATATCCTTCGGCTCCGTTTGTGTGTGCCAGCCCGCGAACATATTCACCCGCCGAATGATTCACCGCTTGGTGAGATGCGAAGCCTTTTGTCGCCCGGCGATAGGCCGGAAGTTCATCCGTAATAATCGTTGACGCTGGCGTGACGTTCGCCCTCAAAACTTCTTTCAGATTTTTGCCGGTGACGTGCCTCATCACTTGCGACCGGACGCGACCGCCGCGTTCAACCAGTGAAACCACCGGCACTTTGTTTCCCATGAAATGCCGTCCGCGCCCGCGTGTTTTTCCGCCGATGTAAGTTTCATCCGCCTCAATCGTGCCTTTGAGTTTGGTTTTGAACACTGGCTCTTTCAGCGCGTGCCGGATGCGATGCGTCATAAACAACGCCGTGCGGTAGCTGCCCAAATCCAGATTGCGTTGAAGTTGAAGCGATGAAATTCCCTTTTTGGAACTGCAAAGCATATACCAAGCAATCAGCCATTTTCGGAGCGGAATGTGGCTGTCCTCGAAAATCGTGCCGATGGTCGCCGTGAATTGTTTGTTGCACTCGGCGCAAAGATACAGACCAGCGCGGATTTTCTTCTTCTCGTTAGGCGTGACTTTCCAAATCCGCTTCGCATCGGCGTTTTTGCAGTGCGGGCAAACCGGGCCTTTGGGCCAATGAATCGCTTCCCAATACTCGCGGGCGGTTTCGTCAGTGGCGAAACGCCGGTTTATTTGGTCGAGCGTTAGCTCTTTTGGTGTTGGCAACATGTTCGTTTTCATGCCTCAAATATCGCAGAAAATGCCACTTTTGTCAAGTGGTTACACCTTACAAATTGGCGGAGAGTTTATAGCCGAAGAATCCCGATTTCAGGGCGATTTTTCGCGGCTTGACGGTGTTGGATTTTTGGCGTCTGATTGCGGGCGCGAACGCTTGAACCAACCCCATATTCTGTGAAAGACGAAACGCAACTTCGCAAGGAAATTGACGAACTTGTCGCCAATGGCAGCAGCCTCACGTTCAACGTCTGGAATATCGAAGGCGAGGACATGATTCCCATATTTACGTCGTCGGTCCGCGTGAAGGAGGCCCTGCAAGCCGCCGGCAAATGGGAGGAGAAGAATGGCGTGGGCGAAATGCTGGGACAGGAGCTGTTGCACGTGATTTCCATGCTGCCAACCCCCTGCAAGGTGGTCATCAATCCCGGCTGCGCCGGCGGTTCGCGGACGATGGATGCCAAAATGGTGGCGTCCATCGTGGACGGTTCGGCGCTCGAACTGCTCACGCCGGGCGAGCTGGCGCTCGACGGGCTGGTCTTTTCCCTCCCCGCGAGCCAACCCGCCCGGTTGAGGGAGCCGCTGGGCAAATTTTTCAGCAACTGCCCCGAAGTGAAGGCGGCGTGGCTGTTCTGGGAGGATGAGCCGGCCAAACCATTTAGAGAGGTCTATGTCGTCGGGCTGGTGGTTGAGGGGGGCGACCCGGCGGAGTTGAAACGGGAAACAGCGCTGGCCCTGGAGGGCGCATGTCCGCCGGAATGGGGTTCGCGCGTGTTTCTCATGGACCCGAAAGACCCCGGGCTGACGGAGTTGATGGCGGCGGTGCCGCCGTTTTTTGCCAAACCGGGCTTCGACATAAAACAGAGGCTGAAGGCTGAAGGAAAGGCCAAAGGCTAAAATCAGCGCGGCGGCCCAGAAAATTACTTTAGCGTTTGGCATTTATCCTTTAGCCTTTCCCGACCTTAGGGTAACACCCCATGGCATGGCAGGGTTTCCGCGTCCATTATGGAAACGATTGCGAAATAATTTCGTCATGAAACCTGAAGTTCCCGCGACCGCCGGCGAATCGGCGGCAGTTCAACCACACAAAATCCCGCTGGCCGCCAAAGTGGCCGGCACCGCCTTTCTCGCCGTGCTCGTTCCGGTTTATCTGCACACCTACGGGCCGGCCAATTTTTTATGGTTTTGCGATGCCGCCCTCATCCTCACGGTGGCGGGCATGTGGATGGAAAGTTCACTGCTCATCAGCATGTGCGCCGTGGGCATTCTGCTGCCGCAATGCCTCTGGCTGGCGGACTTCGGCAGCCATCTGCTGGGGTTTAATTTTCTGAACCTGACCGGTTACATGTTTGACCATCAGCTTCCGCTGTTCACCCGCGGGCTTTCGCTTTTTCATGGCTGGCTGCCGTTGCTGCTGGTCTGGCTCCTGTTCCGCCTGGGTTATGATAAACGGGCTTTGTCCGCCTGGACGGTCCTGGCCGCAGGGTTGGTGCTTGTCTGCTATTTTTTCACCCTGCCCGCCGGCGCCCATCCGGCCAATCCCAATATCCCCATCAACATCAATTATGTTTACGGATTCAACAACCAGCAGCCGCAACACTGGGTCAACCAAAACCTCTATGTCATCCTGTATTTTTGCGTGCTGTGGCTCGTCACCTTTCTTCCCACCCATCTGGCCTTGCGCAAAATCTTCGTTGTGCCACAGCCAGCGACCGGCCTGAAACTCCCCACTCGATTTCTTTAATCATCCCAGCCTGACTGCCTGGGCTGAACTTACAAATATTGGGTAGGGTAACACCCCATAGCGCCCGCCCGCTTTTGGATTACTCTCATTCCATGATTAACAAAAAACTTTTCTTCCAAGCCGACAAGGCTGGATTTGTGCTGGGTGCTGCGCTTTTGGTGACACTGGCCGGATGCGTGGGTTACGTTGATGGGCCGCGCGCCGGTGTCTATGTGGCGCCTCCGGTGATGGAGATTCAGGACGACTACGTTTACTACCCCAGCTATGGGGTCTATTACAGCAGCAGCCGGCGCCAATACGCTTATCTGGAAGGTAACGCGTGGGTAGCCCGGCCGGCGCCGCGTGGCGTCTCGGTTGACGTGCTGCTGGCTTCACCGTCAGTGAGGATGGATTTCCACGATTCCCCGGCAAATCACCATGCGGCGGTGGTTCGGAAGTATCCCAAAAATTGGAAACCATCCGGCTCGAATCAAGGCCAGAAAGAAAACCGGAAGGACAACAAGCCCGACAACCGCGGGGAAAATAACGGCAGATAACAGTGACCTTGCCAATCAGCTCTGCTTCAACGGCGGCAGCTTAGCGGACTACCAAGGTGAACTTCATGCGTCACGGTTAAGTTGCGCGGCAGGTTCAAGCGCGGCGGATTTGGCGTTCGGCCAGCCACGCATCCACCACGGCGCGAGGAAAGCGGGTGAGCTTGTGCGTGAGTTTCAAATGCGGCAGGCCACGCGCGAGAAGGTTGTCAATCGTGCGAACGGATACACCGAGGCGCGCGGCGAATTGCCGTTTGTTTTCGTATTCCGGCGCTTGCGGCTGTCCCGCGCCGGTTTCTGGATTTTCAATTGTGCTCATGTTGCTTCAGGTGCAGGCGAGTTCATCGCCTTGCGTCCTGCGTCCATGAGACTCCATCCGGCGCGGACTTGAAAAGTGCGGCGGGGGCGACATGGCATTTGCATTCCGATTTCGTATGGTTCAAACTCTCATAAACATGATTCATTTCTTGGGTCTCCGGTTGTTGACCTTGAGCGGTTCACAACATGGATTCTCAAATGACTCTTGGAGCGGTCAAATTCCGGGAGTCTCCCCGGTGTAGCCGGGGATTTCCCGGACCACCAATTCCTCCGGTATAGAATGCAAAACATGGAAAAGCTGCTGTCTTGGGCCGCGCAGGTCGTGGCCAGCCCAACCGCAAATCAGTTCGGGCAAAATAATTGGAGGATCGGCGTATGACGGAGCGGCCGGTGATCACAGGCATCGGAGTCCTTAGCCCGAACGGCGTTGGCAAGGATGAATTCCGCGCGGCCATTCGCGCCGGCAAATCGGGCGTGAGGCGCGTCGAGCATCTCGATTTGTCCGACTGCGACACGAAGATTGCCGGATTCATAGACGACGCCAAGATTGATCCGCTCTGGGCGGACCGGAAGGCCAAATCGCGCCTGGACCGGGCGGCTCTCCTCTCTCTGATCGCTTCCGAGATGGCGGTCGCCGACAGTGGTCTCGACGGACTTTCGGAACTCCCGGTGCGCAAGGGCATCATGCTTGGCACGGGTTGCGGGATGGTCGAGACAACCGAGGCGGCCTACCATCGCTTCTATGCTCTTCAGAAGCCCCACATGAAACCGACCACCATACCTCGCGCGATGTACAACGCGGCGGTGTGCGCGATCGGGATCCGCCACGGCCTGCGGCGGCTCAGCAACACGGTCGTCACCGCCTGTTCGTCGGCGCTGGTGGCTCTGGAGCTGGCTGATCTCTACATCCGTTCGGGCAAGGCCGACCTGATTCTGGTGGGAGGAGTGGATTGCCCCATCTTTCCTGCATATTTTCGTGTCTGGGATGCGCTTACGGTGTTGACGCGCGACTTCAATGACGAGCCGGCGCGAGCCTCGCGTCCCTTCACCCGCAATCGCAGCGGCATGGTTCTTTCGGAGGGGTGCGGCTTCGTGGTTCTGGAGAGTGCCAGTCTCGCCGAGAAACGCAACGCGCGCGTCTATGCGGAAGTGCTTTCGAGTTGGCAGACAAACGACGCGTTCGACATTGTTGCGCCCTGCCTGCCAAGCCAGGTTGAATGCATGGAGTCGGCGCTGGCTTCTTCCGGCCTTGGCAAGAACCAGATCTCGCATATTCAGTCTCACGGGACTTCGACCCGCCTGAACGACGTTACGGAAACGAACGGAATCAAGGAGGTTTTCGGAGCGTGCGCCCGTGAGATCCCGGTCAGTTCCATCAAATCAATGATTGGCCACACGCTGGGGGCCTCGGGATTGCTTTCGCTGATTGCAGTCCTTCTTGGCATGGAGGACAACTTCGTGCCTCCGACGATCAACCAGGACGACCCCGATCCGGAGTGCGATCTTGATTACGTGCCCAACACGGCGCGGGAGCAGGCGGTGCCGACGGCGATGGTGAATGCCTTTGGCTTCGGGGGGACGAATGCCTCGGTCGTTATTCGCAAGGCATGAAGGGTATGCTCACGGTGTCGTTTTTCCCTTCGACGTAAGCTTCTTGGGACCACGATCCTCCAAACTGCGCCAGGGCGGATTGCCATTGGTTGCCACATTTTTTTCAGGACCTTTCGGCTGGATAAGTCCTCGTTCGCCAAGGCTATGGTGGAGGCGGCGGGAGTTGA
>CAWDKS010000003.1:0-1138098 GCA_963802965.1 uncultured Verrucomicrobiae bacterium | reverse complement strand
TAACGAAAAAAGCTGAGCCACCGCCGACTCGCGACGTGAACCGCGACAGCGGAACTGCAAGCGCCAACGGCGGTTGGCTCCGGCGACTGGTTAGGCATCGTTTTCATGGCTTCCGAAACCAAAAATGTCTGCGACGATAAAACCACAAAGCTGGCAAAACTGCCAATAGCAAAATCGGATACCAAAGACTCACTGCAAGTGTCAGATATGCCGGAGGCGGCTGGTCTGAACTCAAAATGTCGCGGAAATAAATGCCCGGAAAATCACAACTCCTCTCTGAAACTGTGCCAAGCCTTGTAAAATCTGTGGAATGTCCAAACCCGTAATCACCCAGATGCCAAAACCAACTGACTGGTGGTGGGTCGTTCGTGGTGGAAAGCGAGATAATGCTGCCTCTGTATGGCATCTCGTAAGAGTAAAGCCACAAACTGCCGCGCTCAAAACCCATGTGATAATGTGGCGCAATAGGAATGGAATCGCTCGGCGTGAGTTTGCCGGTGCCGAGACTCCGCGACAAATTCAGGAAATAACTCACCGGCCACATGACAACCAGAAAACAAAGAACAACCGCAGATAAAAGCGTCAAAGTTGTAAGAGTGCGCTTCACGATGCCTAACGAAAAAAGCTGAGCCACCGCCGACTCGCGACGTGAACCGCGACAGCGGAACTGCAAGCGCCAACGGCGGTTGGCTCCGGCGACTTGTTAGGCCGATGGCTCATGTCTAGCATCCTGCTTCTTTTGTGCGAAATAGTAACTGAACGCAAAACAAATCAAGCCCAAACTGCATGGCACGATGGCTTGCGCCCATCCGGGATACAAACCTCCCGACAGAATCACGCGCATCTTCAGCCGATAAAAATCCTGCTTGGTCGGTGTGTTGGTGGGCTGCGAAAAGTTCGCGTCAATCTCAGCCGAGTGTGCCGTAACAAACCGCTGAAAAGCTGCGTCCTGCTTCGACAAAATGTCAGGAACAATAGTGGCGATAGCAATCCCATAGCCGATGAAAGCCGCGCCCAAAATCAAACAAAGTCTGGCGAGAATAGTCATGTGATGCGAATCGGCCTAACGAAAAAAGCTGAGCCACCGCCGACCTGCGACGTGAACCGCGATAGCGGAACTGCAAGCGCCAACGGCGGTTGGCTCCGGCGACTTGTTAGGCGACTGCTTCATAGTTTATCTATGATGAACTGCTTACAACAAGGACACTCCCCACGACGAATGAGGCGATTGTCACCACCATCGTAAAGCGGCCCGCTACACAGCGGACATACGAAACCCAAAGCAACACTTTGGCGCTTGCTGAGATTAATCACATAAAACAACCCAGCCACCGCAAAAACGCATCCAACCAAAAGCACAACGTCCCGCACCCCACGCGATTGGACTAGGGCTATCGTCCCAAAGATGTAAACAAGAAAGGGCACTAGCAAAATCCCAACTCGGTGGTTGTGACTCCGAGCAAGAGTGCGGCGCAAATCACTCATTGGTGGTGGTAGCGTAAACATATCATCATCGCACAGTCGCCTAACGTAAAAAGCTCAGCCAAAGCCCTGGCGGGTGAGATTGATCGAAGTGAAAACCATGAATAATCTCCACCAGGCTCCGAACGGAGTGCGTAGGGGCTTTTGGCTGCAGCGATTTGTTAGGCGAAGCCCAACCAACCGGCGTCCAAATATCAAAAGTCCTCTTCACCTTTTTCTCCAGTCAGACATCGCCTGCCAGTTTTCGTTTTATTATCTTTGCCGCCTAGGTCGCGCTTTTGGCCTTAACTGCGTTAGGCCACAAGCGCGTCCGACGGCGGCCTGAGCCTACACCCGCTGTCAATGCCTCTCAAAGGAATTTTTCATAAACCGTTGATGGGGTTGGCCTAACGAATCAAAGCTGAGCCATGACGCCGGAAAATCGGCCTCGACTGAAATGGCGGCATCCAAAGTGCCGTAATCGTCCAAACCGCAGGAACAGGCGGCATTGGCTCCAGCGCGGTGTTAGGCCACATGGTCGAATTTCACAAGTCATACTAATTTGGTGTAAAGAACATATATGAACATAGAAAGATACATTCAAAAATCCAATAATCTTCCAATAATATCAATAAATGGTGTAAAAACAATAGATTGGGAAACACTAGAAAAGCGAAAACCAACCTATAGAATTACTCTTTTTCTATCTCAACTAAAATTCTGGCTGCGTCGCCACCTACTAAAAATCGGATATATTTAACAGTATATCTGGTATTTTCAAATTCGATAATATCTCCCCTTTGTGGAATAGCGTCTGAATTTATTGTTGGTGGTAATTCTCCCATCCCGGTTAATGAAAACTCAATTCTCATAGTTTTATTTGCTCCTTTCACATTTTATTATTCCTGTTTTTTCCAACCATTCTCTTTCCCATCCACATATTTCACAATATCCGTTTTGGGTAAAACGGTGTTCGCCAAAGGGAGTAGTATCTTTTGTGGGAATGTTGGGCGGCTGGTATGTGCTGGATGAATCGTTCTTTCGTGGGGTATGATTTGAACTGAATGATTTTTTGTAGTATCTGTTCCAAATCAAAAACGCAGGTAATCCAAAAAATATTCCAAGACACAATAAACCTCCGCCTGCACCGCCACCATTGCTATTGCTTTTTCGTTCCGCATCATCGGCTCGTTGTTTTGCGGCTTCGCGCTCTTGTTTGTCTTGGTCAACCAATTTTTGTGCATCTCGCCTTAATTGCTCGTCGTCATCGTATGAATTGGCGCAACATAGAAATGGTGATAGCAACAACAACGAAAGAATGAGCGATTTCATAGTGATGTAATGTGGCCTAACGTATCAAAGCTGAGCCATGACGCCGGAAAAATGGACCCGGCGGCACAGAATGCCTCCAAAATTCAACAGCCGCCCCAAACCGCAGGGACAGGCGGCATTGGCTCCGGCGCGGTGTTAGGCCACATGGTAAAATTTGACAAACCATGATAATATTTGTGCGGATAAAGAGATTCGAACTCTCACGGCGTTAGCCACTCGATTGATAATCGAGCGCGTTTACCATTTCGCCATATCCGCACTTTTTATTATACCGCTAAATATAATTTAAGTCGAGCTTATTCAATTTCTAATTAATTCTTTTTACCAAGTCTTTCCACAACTCCAACATTTCTTGGTTCTGGTTCCAAAAAACGTCAATCCAATTGGAATAATTCCGATATTAGTACCTCCACAATTTGGGCATCCAAATTGTCGTGTGGAAACTGTTTGCGAAGCTGTGGCGTTGGGCCGACCACAAAATGGACAAGCTTGAGCTTGGTCGGATATGTCTTTTTGGCAATCGGGGCATTTTATCAACATATATTTACTTTCATAATGTGTGTGATGTAATGTGGCCTAACGAAAAAAGCTGAGGCACCCGCGACCAACGACATCCAAACTTTATGAAACCTTCTCGAACAACTGAAAACGCCAACGCGGGTTGCCTCCGGCGACTTGTTAGGCTGCGGTATTATTTTAAGTGTAATAAATATAAATGAAAACAACATACGAAGAACGAAAACACTATACAAATACGGTGAAACTATTTAGGTCTCTCCGTCCTGAAACTCAACTTTCGGTTCTCGAATCTCTGCGGCACGCTGCGGATGGATTTCCCCTAACTCCTGAAGAAGAGAATGAAATTTTATCTTCTCGTTCCTCGTCAACTCCAGTCGAAACCCTAACTGATTGAGGCCAATCTTGCCAGCAATGTCTGTCATTGCATCTTTTAACGCCGCAATGTTTGCTTCTTGCTCAAAGTAAGACCTAAATAATCGGTCGTAGTCTGATTTTAATTTATCAAAGTCTTGTTTTAGTAAATCGTAGTTGTGTTGGAGTAGTTGGATTTCGTTCATATTGATAAAAGCGTAGCAGCCTAACGAAAAAAGCTGAGCCACCGCCGACCTGCGACGTGAACCGCGATAGCGGAACGGCAAGCGCCAACGGCGGTTGGCTCCGGCGACTTGTTAGGCCACGGTAAATTTAGATAAAACCTCAAAATTAAAATATAATAAATCATGCAACCAATTGAAAAAACCACATCAAACGAGAACTCAACTCAAAGTCCGACCGCGACATTGATAGATGGATTTCGCGAGAATTATCCAAAACTATCAGACTTATTGGCGTGGGCGGCAAGCTCTCCAGAACGCGAGGAGACTCTGGAAAAAATACTACACGGTCGTCTCCGACCTCTGCTGACCCCTTGGCTATCTCATGGTCGCCCTGATTTAGAGTGGCCCGAACCTTTGGGACACTCTTAACTTCTATGTTTTTCAAGCCAAAAGCCTCTGCCGCTAATTTCTTGAAATCTGGTTTCGTTTCTTGTTCTGGTGTCATAAATTTTTTGTGGTGTGAAGTGGCCTAACGAAAAAAGCTGAGCCACCGCCGACTCGCGGCGTGAACCGCGATAGCGGAACGGCAAGCGCCAACGGCGGTTGGCTCCGGCGACTTGTTAGGCCACGGTAAATTTAACATAATAATATGAAAAATAAAAAAAAGTCAGTTAAAGTAAAACAAGAAAATGAGCAAGTTCCTGCTCAAGCATATCGTCCGTCATGTTACGACTACAATCCAAACCGTTCGGAAGAGGACTCCATACGAGCATGGCTGTCGGTAAAGTATGGGATAAAATATCCTCAACAAGAGAACAATGAAAAGTCGGATGGTCGGTCAGCAAAAAAATCCCGCAAGAGTTTGCGTCCTGTAAAAACTGGCGAATCTTGTTGTAAGACCTGAAAACATCCGCATGACCACAAAGTTTCAGTTCTCGACAAATATCAATAATGTCCGATGCTCTCAAAATACCACACTGAGTATCCCAATGCTTGAACCGTGGCTGAAATCTAGCGACAAAATCCTCCGTGGCGATAGGACGTTTATGCCACTCCATCAACTTAATGATGCAGCGAGAAACGCATCCGAATTTGTTGAATTGTTCTTTTTGTTCGTCTGTCATAATGGTGTGGCGAAGTGGCCTAACGAAAAAAGCTGAGCCACCGCCGACCTGCGACGTGAACCGCGACAGCGGAACGGCCAGCGCCAACGGCGGTTGGCTCCGGCGACTTGTTAGGCGGCAAAATCCTCATAACTCAAACTTGCTTCGGATGCGTCTGACGAATAATCGCTGACACCAAAATCCACAAGCAGCAAATCACGCACAGAAACATCCCAGCGAAAAACATAATGATGCACAGAAACGCCTCTGGGTCGAATGTGCCATCCATGCTGTTCCGAACGCCAGTCGGCGGAAAACGTCGGGACAAATAATCAAAGCCGTGACCGGCAAACCAACCAACCGCCATCATCGCCAACGAAATGTATAAAGTAATCCAGCGCGGGCTTCGGTAAGTCTGGATGGTTTCTAGTTTCATGTGACGCTCGCTTGCCGCCTAACAAATATTCGGCCAAAGCTTGGTTTGGCCTAAGCAGGGAAGGCCGTTTTGGCGGTTTGGTTTCATGTGCCTGCTGCCAAGCGGGTTGCGCAAAAACGGCGGGCGTCCGGTTTGGCCTAAGCAGAGAGGGTGGTTTTGGGACTTGGCACGGGGCAGTTGTGAATGCTCCGCACTTGGAGCGGTGAGGCTTGCTCCAATAAAATTGGGCCACCGTCTTTTCACTTGATTGGAGTTTAGCCCGGTGGTTAACTCGTTTGCAAGCAATTTCAGATACTTTTTATGGGCAAACCGATTTCAGGGGCGATCGGCCGGTCGTCTGAAGCCGCGCAGGAGCGCGGCCCTGCCATTCCAACCGTGAATCAGAAATTCAAAGCAGCCCACCACCCGGGTTCTTTTATGGGCGGCCCGGTTCCATTTCCTAATTGTCCGCGGGAGCGGATTGTACCCAATCCCAAATTGAAATTTCTGGATCAATGCCGGGAGGTGATGCGGTTCAAGCAGTTGGCGCGGCGGTCGGAGGAGACTTACATCCAGTGGATTCGGCGGTTTATTTTGTTTCATCGCACAAAAAACCTCACCTCACCCCGGCCCTCTCCCCTCCTTTCAGGAGCGGAGAGGGAGACGGCTCGCGAGGACGCTTGTTCCGCCGTAAACGGCTGGATTTGGCGGCATCCGAAGGACATGGGGGAGGTGGAGGTGCGTGCGTTTCTGACAGATTTGGCGGTGAGGCGGCAGGTGGTCGCGGCGACACAGAATCAGGCGTTGAACGCGTTGCTGTTTCTTTACCGGGAGGTGTTGGGCGGGGAAATGGATTGGGTGGATGGGTTTGAGCAGGCGCAGCGGTCGCGGCGGGTGCCGGTGGTGTTGACCCGGGAGGAGATGGGGGCGTTGTTGAAGCAGTTGACGGGGTTGCAGGGTTTGATCGGGCAGGTGTTGTATGGGACGGGGCTGCGATTGTTGGAGGGGCTGCGGTTGCGGGTGAAGGACGTGGATTTCGCGCGGAATCAAATCATCGTGCGCGGAGGCAAGGGTGCCAAGGACCGGGTGACGATACTGCCGGAGTCGTTGCGAAAGGCCATGCAGGAACATTTGAAACGGGTGGAATTACTGCACAAACGGGATTTGGCCGAAGGCTTGGGAGCGGTGTCTTTGCCGGGGGCATTGAGAATCAAATACCCGAATGCGGAACGGCAATGGATTTGGCAATGGTTCTGGCCAGGCGCGACGACTTCGATTGATCCGGCAGACAGCCAGCGCAAACGGTATCATCTCCATGAAACGAGCATCCAGCGGGTAATACAGGCGGCGGTGAAACTCGCTGGCCTGACCAAAACGGCGACGTGCCACACCCTGCGTCATTCGTTCGCCACGCATCTTTTGGAAAATGGCTACGACATCCGCACGGTGCAAGCCCTGCTCGGCCACAAACACGTGACGACGACGCAAATTTACACGCACGTCATGCAGAAGCCGGGGTTGGGGGTCAAAAGCCCGTTGGATGGGTGAGGGGAGACCGGAGATTGGAAACCTGAAACCGGAGAGCGGAGGCCGGAGTTCTGAGGAATTCGCACGGCCCATTTGTGTGTCAGGGTATCCCTTTGAATCAGCCGAATTGGACATTAAGCGGGGAGCGAACCGAGAGCGAACCGAGAGCGAACCGAATTCGAGATTGGTGGAGAGGATAAAATGGCTGGCTGAGGTTGCTTCGAATTGACGGACGGGGAATTGGGCTTGTCGGGGCCTTTGTTTTTCTTGTGGACAAGGGGGGCGGATTTTAATAATTGAATGGCAATGAGTTGTCTGAAATAAAACGGAAAACTTATGACCTTCAAGACCGCTCGATATGGCTGGCTCCCGGATTTGCCGGATCATCGCGACCAGCTCTATGGCGCGCCGGTCGAGCTGGCTGCCGCGCCGCCGGCCAAAATTGACCTGCGTCGGCAATGCCCGCCGGTTTATGACCAGGGCCAGCTCGGCAGTTGCACCGCCAATGCCATCGCCGGCGCCATTCAATTCGACCGGATGAAACAGAAGCTCGCGCAGGTTTTCATGCCGTCGCGTCTGTTCATCTATTACAACGAACGCGCCATCGAACACACGATTGAATCCGACAGCGGCGCGCAAATTCGCGACGGCATCAAAAGCGTCGGCAAACAGGGCGATTGTCCCGAAAGCGAATGGCCCTACGTCATCGCCAGGTTCAGGACCAAACCGCCGGCCAAGTGCTACGGCGACGCGCTGAAATACATCGTCGTTTTGTATCAGCGTGTGACGCAAACGTTGAGCCAGCTCAAGGGCTGCCTGGCTTCGGGGTATCCATTTGTTTTCGGCTTCACGGTCTATGAAGGTTTTGAAAGTGCGCAGGTGGCCCGGACCGGCCACGCCTCGCTGCCGAAAGCCGGCGAGCAGGTAGTTGGCGGCCACGCGGTCGTGGGCGTCGGCTACGACGACGCGAAACAGTGGTTCATCGTCCGCAATTCGTGGGGCGCCCGGTGGGGCATGAGGGGTTATTTCACCCTGCCTTACGCCTATGTGACGGATGACAATCTGGCCAATGATTTCTGGACAATCCGTGTCGTTCAGTAATAATGAATTCAACCCGATAAAATCCGATAAAAAATATGACTCTCACAAAACGCGACTTGATTATTCGCATCAGCAATGAAACCGGCCTCGTCCAGCAGCAGGTGTTCGACGTGGTGCAAAAAAACCTCGACTACATTGCCGAAGCGCTCGCCAAGGGCGACAAGGTGGAGCTGCGCAACTTCGGCGTTTTCGAGGTCAAAATCCGCAAGGCGCGCGTCGGTCGCAATCCCAATGCGCCGGCAACCGACGTGCCCATCCCCGCCCGCGCCATGGTGAAGTTCAAGGCCGGCAAGGAAATGCGTGCCGACGTGCTCAAGCTCACGCCCCAGAAAACGGTGGCGTAGGATTAAACTCGATGCAGGCCGGGGTGCCGACCTGCGTCAATAAACCAGCACCAGCACCACCGCTTTTGTAGGAGTCGAGGTAACGAGACTCAAAATAAGTTAGAGACTCCTTCCGCCTTCGCCCGGCTACGGCGGGACAAGCATGTTGTCTCCTACTCAAAAGACGAGAACGAGAACAGCCGCACTTTGCGCCGACTTCACCACATCCTCAAACTTCCGGTCAGCCGTGTCCGGCGCTTTGAGCTTGGCCGAAACTGCCGGCACGGATTCGAGGAATGGGAGGGACGCCGTGTCGGCGTCCCTGAAATTCCCATTTGCAACCTTCGCTGACCACGCTAGTTTGGCCGGGTTCGGAATTTTCCACGGAGCGGAACGTTCATGTTTCAACATAGGCGAATACTTGAATTGCGCGCGGCGGGCAAAAACCTGTTCATCCGGCTGGTGGCAGCGGCGGCATTGGGCTGGCCGTTGCATACGTCGGCCGGGCCGCCCTTCATCACGGACGACCCGGAGCCGGTGAACTATCAGCATTGGGAATTTTACCTGGCATCGCAGCACACGGAGACGGCGGACGGCTGGTCGGGAACCGCGCCGCACGTTGAACTGAATTACGGGGTGATTTCCAACGTGCAGCTTCATCTCATCGCGCCGCTGGCCTACAACGCGCCGGCGCAAGGCGGCACGCACTATGGTTATGGCGACACCGAGCTGGGTGTGAAATGCCGGTTCATCCAGCAGACACCCGGTCTGCCGGAGGTGGCCACGTTTCCCTTGCTGGAAATTCCCACCGGCAACGCCGACGACGGTCTGGGCAGCGGACACGTGCAGGCGTTTCTGCCGTTGTGGCTGCAAAAGGACTTCGGTTCATGGACGGTGTATGGCGGCGGCGGTTACGGCATCAATCCCGGAACCGGGAACCGCAACTGGGGTTTCGGCGGCGCGGTTTTGCAGGACCAGGTCCGGCCGAACCTGCTCATCGGCGGGGAAATCTACCATCGCACCTCCATGCAAGCCGGCGAACGCGATGACACCGCCTTCAATCTGGGGACGGTGTTTGACTTCAATGAACACCACCATCTACTCTTTTCCGCCGGACGTTCCATTGACGGGCCAACGAAATTCCAAATGTATATCGCCTACCAGTTCACTTTCGGCCCGGAACTGTTTCATCACGCGCGCGCGCCGCGCCTGCCGGCGGGCGTGAATCGCTGAAACCGAAGCAATGAAACCCACGCCGTTCAGGAAAATCGCCAATCTGTTTGATGTGGCCGGCCTGTTTCTCCGGCTCGGCTTCACCGCCTTTGGCGGTCCGGCGGCACACATCGCCCTGATGGAGCAGGAGGCGGTGATCCGGCGCGGCTGGCTTTCGCGCGAGGAATTTCTCGATTTGCTGGGCATCGTCAACCTCATTCCGGGGCCGAACTCGACCGAACTCGCCATCTTCCTCGGTTATCGCCGCGCGGGCTGGATGGGACTGCTGCTGGCTGGCGTTTGCTTCATCCTCCCCGCCGCGTTCATCGTCAGCGTCATCGCCTGGGCTTACCTGAAGTTCGGTAAATTGCCGGAGACGCAAGGGCTGCTCTATGGCATCAAACCCGTCATCATCGCGGTGGTGGTGCAGGCGCTATGGAATCTGGGACGAACGGCGGTCAAAACAAAGACGCTGGCCATCGCCGGTGTGGGGGCCGCCGCGCTGAGTTACATTGGCATCAATCCGCTGTTGGTCCTTTTAATCGCCGGCGTGTTCATGGTGGTCGCCCGTACCGGGTCGCAACCAAAAGGTGCTTCGGCCTGCCTGACGCCTTTGTTGGGAATGACATCCGCGCCGCTGGCTGCGGCGGCGGGCGCGGCGGCGCCGTTCAGTCTGTGGGCCATGGCGCTGTTCTTTCTCAAGGTCGGGTCCGTGCTGTTTGGCAGCGGTTACGTGCTGCTGGCCTTTTTGCGCGCCGACCTGGTGGAACACTGGCATTGGCTTACGGAAAATCAGCTTCTGGACGCCGTGTCGGTTGGCCAGTTCACGCCGGGACCGGTTTTCACCACGGCCACGTTCATCGGATATATTCTGGGCGGGCCCAAGGCGGCGCTGCTGGCGACGGTGGCAATTTTCCTGCCGTCTTTTGTGCTGGTGGCCGTCAGCGGGCCGCTCGTGCCGCGCCTGCGCAAATCGCCGCTGGCCGGCGCGTTTCTCGACGGGGTGAACGTGGCTTCGGTGGCGCTCATGGCGGTGGTGACCTGGCAGTTGGGCCGGACGGCGCTGGTGGACTGGCTGACAATCACGCTCGCCGTGGCCGCCGCGGTCTGGCTGCTGCGTTATCGCGTCAATTCGACCTGGCTGATTTTGGGCGGAGCGGCCCTGGGACTAGCAAGGTTTGTCTTCCAGGCCGGCCCTTGAGTTTTCTGTAGGAGACGAGGTAACGAGTCTCAAACTTCTTCAGAAACCACGATTTCCGGCAAGGAGTGAGCCTCCTCACGTCCACCCTCCGCAGTATTGCTACGGAGGACGGGTCGGCTCCTACAGTTTTTCACACAGGCTCTAAACGCAGCGTTCCTTTCCGAGGTCATTGTCCGGGTTGTGGTGGTGTGAAGTTGCGCCCGTGGTTAAGTTTCCGATTCGTCTTCTCTTTTTACTGCCGACCTCTTAGTTTAGGACGGTCATATGGAACGATTGCCCGGTTTCCGCGATTTTTATCCCGAACCATTGCCGCACTCCGATGTGGGGAGCGCGGACGCCCGCCAGTTCATTTTCAATAAATGGCGCGAAACCGCCCGGCGCTACGGTTTCCATGAATACGACGGCCCGCCGCTCGAATCGCTCGAATTGTTCACCACCAAGAGCGGCGACGAAATCGCCGGCCAGCTATACAATTTCATGGACAAGGGCGGCCGCGCCGTGGCGTTGCGTCCGGAAATGACGCCGACGCTTGCCCGCATGGTGGCCGCCCACGAACGCAATTACAAAAAGCCCGTCAAATGGTTCGCCATCCCGCAACTGTTCCGCTACGAACGCCAGCAGAAGGGCCGGTTGCGCGAACATTTCCAGTTCAACGCCGATCTCCTCGGCGAAACCGACCCGGCGGCGGACGCGGAATTGATCGCGCTGCTCATTGACACGCTGCGCTCGTTTGGGCTGACCGCGAATGATTTCGTCATCCGGCTGAGCAGCCGGAACGCCTGGCATGAGTTCTACAAAAACACCGCCGGAACGCCGGCCTCCGGCACGGCGCAGGGTAAAATTCCCCAGCAACGTGCCGGGTCGGAGACCGGCGCTCCATCCGACACCGCGCGCGAATACGAATTTTTCCAAACGATTGACAAGCTGGAGCGCACGCCGCCGGCGGAGAGCGAAAAGAAGCTCGCGGCGCTCGGTTTTTCGCTGGGCGACGTGAACCGATTTATCGAATCGGGCAAGCCGACGGTGGAGTTGCGTGGCATTCTGGAAAATCTGGCCGCGCGCGGCCTGCGCGAGTTTGTGAAGGTGGATTACCACGTCATCCGCGGGCTGGCGTATTACACCGGCGTGGTGTTCGAGGCATTCGATGCCAAAGGCGAGTTTCGCGCCATCGCCGGCGGCGGGCGCTACGACAACCTGGTCAAGCTCATCAGCGGCGGCAAGGTGGATTTGCCCGCGCTCGGCTTCGGCATGGGCGACGTGGTGCTGCTGGAACTGCTCAAGGCGCGCGGCCTCCTGCCGAAATTCGACACCGCCACGGACGTTTTCGTTTTGATCGAGGACGAAAATCTCCGGCCGCAATCGCTGAAGCTCGTCCAGGATTTGCGCGCCGCCGGCTACGCCGTGGAATATCCGCTCACGCCCGCCCGCCCGGACAAACAATTCAAGCGCGCGCAGGAATTGAAGGTGTCCCACACCGCGCGCCTGGAAAACGACGACTACGTCCGTGTCCGCAATTCGAAGACGCGCGACGAAGTCGTTGCCGGCGTGGCCGACGCGGCGAACCATCTGGGCCCGGCGGTTGGGAAATCGGGGTGGTTCGCGTAATCGCCGGCGTTGTCACGCGCCATTGACGCGACCCGCCCGGGCACTGCAACGAACATATTGCATCGTTTCGGAAGGAACGCCGGATTTATCCGGCAGGGTATTCATCAGGCGAGTCCGCTGCCGCATGAATGCGGCGTTCCGTCGTCGTGTCCCGATGCGACCCCATTTAGCACCAAACGGGATTTGAGATCGCGACCTTCCTTCGCGGGTTTGAGCCGGTTCGCGGCATCGTTTTTGCTGACAGTCGCCCAGTGGGAACGTCGTAATGATAGTGGAAGACAATTTTTTCGTTGAGCCGGAGCAGCACCCTGCAACGGTCACGGTTCCGGATATTTGCGGGCGGTTCACCGCCGCCGGTTTGCCCTGCCGGGCCGAACGTCATGCGGACGAGATGTGGATTGTTTTCGATGGCCGCAAATCCAACCTGGTTTTCACCGTGAACGCGTCCGGACGCCCCCTGACCGCCAGCCTGCCGGAGGAAATGGATTATGACGCGGATTTCGCCTGCGTCATTTTCGACGTATTCGACAGCATCGGATGGACTTTTGCGCCGGACCAGGGTTGATGGGACATGGCGCGGATTGTACCGGCGAATGGCCGGACAAAAAAATCAGGTTGGCTTTGCTTCGGTTTTCGCTTATCTCATCCGCGCATGGGTTCAATCAAAAAACGCCGCAAGGCAAAAATCAACCGGCATAAACGGCGCAAGAAGCTGCGCCTGAATCGGCACAAGAAGCGCACCTGGCAGCAGTAGCCTGCCCGGCGTGTTCATTCATCCGCTCGCGCGCCCGTTTTAAGTCGGGCGCAACGCGGGGCTTTATTCTTGAGGCGCGGCAATTTTTGCTGATGGAACATCGTTTCGACAAACATTACACCCGCGACGAGGCGCGCGCGTTGCTGCCGCAAATCCGCCAATGGCTGGAACAGCTCAACCGGTTGCGGCAGGAGATGGAGCGATTCGACAAACGCTTGAGCGGGCTGACGGGGCAGGGAAATGACGTGGGCGGCGAAACGGTGAACAACTGGATTCGCGCGCTCGCGGACATGCAGGAAATTCTCGCCGGGTTCCAACGCCGCCGGATTTTCATCAAGGATTTGTCACGCGGGCTGGTGGATTTTCCGGCTATCATTGGCGGCCGGGAGGTCTTTCTCTGCTGGGAACAGGAGGAGGACGACATCGAATTTTGGCACGACCTCGACGCGGGTTTTGGCGGGCGCGAGCGGCTCTAAAAATTTCCAACGCCGGGTCAATTCACCGTCTGCACCCGGCCGGTGTGGCGCGGATTGGCGCGGAACATCGGCCACGAACTTTTTGCCAGCGGCGCCGGGTTGCCCGGCGGCAGGACGGCATAGAACGTTCCGCCGTCGCACAGGTAAACCACGCCGCCGCCGCCGATGACCGGCGAGGTGGCAAGATTCAGCGTTGTGTCAGCGTGCCACGCTTCCACGTTGTCCCGTTTGACAGCCACCAATCTTCGCCAGGGCGCCGGGAAGTAAATCAGGCCGTCCGCGGCGATGGCGGGTGTCGGGTCAACGTTGAGGGCCGAACAATACCACCACGTCTTTTTCCCATCGTTGGTGATTGGAAAAAGGCACTGATTTACCACCAGAAAAATGGCGCCGTTTTCGTCAAGCACCGGCGAAGACTCGGTCGTGCCGCCGGTGTGCAAACGCCAGCGTTCCGTCCCGTCCGGATGCAACGCATACAGGTTCCCATCCATCGAGGTAAAATAAATCGTGCCATCGGCGGCGATGGCGGGCGAAGAAATGATTTCGCCCCCGGTCAAAAACGTCCAGCGGACCGCTCCGTCCGGCTTCAGCGCGTAAAGCCTTTTGTCGTGCGAGCCGAAATAAATCGTGCCATCGGCGGCAATGGCCGGCGACGAAACGACAATGTTGCTGGTCGCAAAAACCCATTTTCGCGAGCCGTCGGGCTTGAGCGCGTAAAACTTTTTATCCCACGAACCGAAGTAAACCGTGCCGTCGGCGCCGATGGCCGGCGAGGAATCCACCCACGCGCCGGTCGCGAAAGTCCATTTGAGTTTGCCGGCCGGCGAGACGGCGTAAAATTTCCGGTCGCGTGAGCCGAAATAAATCGTCCCGTCGTCGGCAATCGCCGGTGATGATTTGATTTCGCGGCCCGCCTTGAACTTCCATTTCACCGCGCCCTGCGGCGTGAAGGCGAACACATCGCCTTGAAACGTCGCCTGATAAATTGTGCCGTCGGGAGCGACGGCCGCGGACGAAGTGGCGTCCCGGCTATATTCCCGGGAGGGCAGGAGAAAATTCCACAAATTGGTCGCCGTTTGCGCGCGGCAAGGAGGTTGTGCGCACAAACACAGGAGCCACGCACCGAGGATTGCCGGACGGAGGACGTTTGGCTGGCGCGGTTGCATGGCTCGCGCGCAAGTAAATCTTCAAAACGGAAAATAGCAAATTCAAAAGCTGGGACGACCCGCCGCTGAACGACCACGTCCTGACGGTGGATGTGTCCATGACTTGACCGAATGATGAACTATTCCTAGCCTGAATTCATGGCGAGCATCGGCGGCAAGAAGAAGCGCAATCCATTAAAGAAAGAGCTTCCCGATTCCAAGGGTGCGACGGGAAGCGCCCTTGATGTCCGGCAGGGGGGCTTAAATTGGGGGCCTTTGATTTTCGAGCTGTTCGTGGCGCTTTCGCTAAGCGTGGCCTACTGCTTTCTCGTCGCACAATTTGCCGCTGGCGGCCCAAACAACACCACCAACAATTGGGCATTCACCTCATGTTCCATTCCGGGTTTTCACTTGCAGGAATTCGGCGATGCCTGGAGGGGGCGATTGTCCGGCTTGATGTTGTCCGGCTGGTTGTTTGATTTCCTGGTCAAGGGTAACACGTTCGATTATGAACAATATTCATGCCTTTTCGGACTGTATCAAAGTTTCTGGCTGTTGCTATTGTTCCTGGCCGTCATATTGGCCCTGCGCCATTCGCTGTTCATCAATCTGGGGATCTTCGCGGGGCTGATATACAATTTTACCCCGGCCTCAATCCTGTATTTTTTTCCGTGGGATTTGCCGGCGGCACTGTTCTCCACGCTGGCCTGTCTGTTCTTCAATCAACGTAAAATGGGAATGATGGTGGCGTCTTTGTGTTTCGGCTGCTTTTTCAAGGAATCAGTTTTGGCGTTTGCGTTCCTGTTGTTTTTCGTCGGAGAATGGAAATGGTGGAAACGCGGCGTGATGTTTTTGGGAGTGCTTGCGATTTACGCGATTGGCAAGAAACTCATGCTGCACAACCTCAATCTCGATGTGGCTGCCTTTCCGGTGGGAGATGCAGTCACCCCGTCGTCGTTATGGTCTTTCGATTTTTTGAATCTCAACGTCATAAACCTGCTGGTGCCGACCTGGAATCATGTTCTGTTCGTCAACGCGGGCACTGTGGCGGCGGTGCTGTTATTGGGCTGGAGCCGGCGTTTTTTGCCTTTCATGGCTGTAATCTGTGTGTTTCTTGGAGTCCAGTTGATGTATGGCGGGTTCGGAGAATTTCACACCTTCATTCAAATTCTGCCGTTGAGTGTGATCCTGTTGGGTGCGTGGTGGGAGAAGCAAGCGGGGTCAGGCGCTGCCGGCGAATCGTCCGCCGGGTCTGCCACCCCGGCCTGGGCGGTGCGCGAATCTTTCCCGGCCCTGATTCCAATGACCATTGTGGTGATTGGATTGTCCACGGGTGTCACCGCCTGGCAATATTACAGGATCGTTGAAACCCTCAAACCCGCCCTCCAGATACGGTCTGAACTTGGCAAATACGCTGTTAAAAAGGAACCGAACATCAGCGATTTAAAGGCGGCGAGCCGGTTGTTCCAAACCATGTATGCCAAAACCGAATTGAACCTGGCCGTGATCCTCACGAACGACCAGCAGACTTGCGATAGCATAAATGCCAAATGTCAATTCTATCGGAACAGGTGTGTCGAAGCCGAATTGAATCTGGCCGCCATTTTTATGAACAATCAGCAGTTTTCAAACGCAATCACTCACTTGCAACTGGCAACTGAATTGGACACCAACTCGGCCATTGCCTTGAACAATCTTGCCTGGTTGCGGGCCACGGCCTCCGACCCCCGGTTGCGCAATGGCAAGGAGGCGGTGCATCTGGCCGAACGGGCTTGTCAATTAACCGAGAATAAAGAGCCTTTTCTGCTCGGAACCCTGGCCGCAGCTTACGCCGAAGCCGGGCGCTTCGATGATGCCGTCGCCACCGCCGAAAAAGCCCGCACCGTGGCCCTGGCACAGGGACAGATTGCAGCAACAAATGAATTACATCTGGAACTGTATAAATCCGGCCGGGCTTACCATCAAGAGGCCAAATCTGCTCCGTAAGACGCACTCCCGGCAGCAGGGGAACTTCGCAAGGTTGAGATTTCGTCGCGGTTTGATTCCCCCGGCTTGACCCGATGATAAACCGCATTTAGCCTGAATTCATGGCGAACACCGGCGGCAAAAAGAGACGCAAAGCGATGATGCTGGGCGTGGGGCTGGATTCCGACGGGCACAAGCGGTTGACGACCGGCCCGAATTTCGCGCTCATTGGCGGCACCGAGGAAACGCACGCGGTGATGACCGAAAAGGCCGTCAAGATCGGCGAAAAGCTAAAAGCGCGCGGCAAACAACTCGAAACCGTCAGCCACGAGGAGTTCGACGACATCGCCCGCGAAGTCGGCCTCAAACCGGTCAAACCGGCCAAGCCGCGCTCGAATTGAAACTTGTAGGAGCCGAGGTAACGAGGCTCAAATTTTCCCAAGCCCCAGGACCGAGACGCCAGACCCAAACACATTCAGAGCCTCCTAACGTCGGCTCCTACATTTTCCGAAACAAGCCGGCTTTTTCCACCGCCGCGCGGGATTTTTCCGGTGATTCATGCAAAATGGCCCGCCAGCCGCGCGCCGCGCCACCGGCCACGTTCTCCGGCCGGTCGTCGAGATACAAAATATCCGCGCCGCGCCGTCCGGCCAGTTTTTCCACCGCCTCGTAAATCTTTGCGTCCGGTTTCATCGCGCCAACTTCGCAGGAAAAAATATAACCGTCGAAATTTTTGAAAAACGGAAAGTTCCGGCGGATATGCTCGATGGCGAGGTCGTTGGTGTTGGAGAAGATATAGGTCGGAACGCCGCGCCGTCGCAATGCGGCGTGAAGCTCGATCATGGGTGCAATTTCCGTGAAAATGTCCGCGAAAAAATCGCCGAACTCCTCGAACGCGCCGTGAAAACCGATGACCTGCCGCGCCTGCTCAAAAAATTCCCGGCGCGTGACCAGGCCCAGTTCGTATTGGACGGTGATGTCGGAGTCCCCGATAAAACGGTTGACGCCGTCAAGCGACACCGTGCTGCGGGCGGCGATTTTGCGGGCGGCGATCAAGTAATCGAAGTCCACCAAAACCTTGCCGAGATCGAAGACGACGACTTTTTGTGTTATCGGCTTTTCCATTTTTATCGTAGGACACTTCGTCCCGAGCCCGTCTCAAAACCCTGTTTTATGGTAGCAGCCGACGTGAGTTGGCTCACTATTCTTGGAATTTTGTTTGATATTAGAGCGGACTCACGTCCGCTGCTACAGTCAGAGACAGGCGCGATGCCTGTCCTACGCTCGAACGGGAGCCAGTTCACGTCATGTCCCGGCGGCCTTCCAGCGCGCGGCTCAACGTCAGTTCGTCGGCAAATTCCAGCCCGCTGCCGGCCGGCAGCCCGTAGGCGATGCGGGAAATTTTCAGTCCCTTGCGCGCCAGCCGCTTGGCGAGGTAATGGCTCGTGGCGTCGCCTTCCACGTCCATGCCCAGCGCGATGACGATTTCCCGGATCGGCTCCTGCTTCAGCCGTTTTTCCAGTTCGGCAATACGCAGGTCTTCCGGTTCCACGCCGTCCAGCGGCGAGATTTTCCCGCAGAGAACGTGAAACTTGCCGCGATACGTCCCGGATTTTTCGATGCTTAAAATGTCCACCGCGCGCTCGACCACGCACACGAGCGCCGCGTCGCGCCGGGCGTCGGCGCAGATGGGGCAGGGCGATTTCTCGGTCAACGCGCCGCAGGTCGCGCAAAATTGAATTTTTTCGCGCGCGTGGAGAATCACGTCGGTGAGTTGTTTCACCACGGCCGAATCGGTCTGGACCAGATGCAAGGCGATGCGTTCGGCGGAACGGGGTCCAACCCCGGGCAGTTGGTTCAGCGCGGAAATCAGCGCGGTGATGGAATCGGGGAGCATGGTCAATGAATGACGAGTGACGAAGCGCCAATGACGAAAGAATGACTAAAACCTAATGACGAATCTTTTCCGGCGGCCATCGGAATTTCGGGCTTAGGCATTCGGCATTCTTTAGTCATTAGGGTTTCGTCATTGGTCATTTCCCAGGCATTTCAACCAAATCCGGGCAAGTTGAGACCGGCGGTTACCTTGCCCATTTCGGCGTTGGCAATTTCCTTGGCCTGGCCGAGCGCCTGGTTCGCCGCCGTCACAATCATGTCTTCGAGCAACTGCGCATCGGACGGATTGAGCGCCTGCGGATCAATTTTGATGGAGGCGATGCTGCCGTCGCATTTGGCAACGACCTTGACCGCGCCGCCGCCGCTGGTGGCCTCGACGGTGCGCGCGGCGAGTTGCGCCTGCACCTGTTCCATTTGCTGCTGCACGCGCGCAGCCTGTTTCATGAGTTTGCCGATGCTGGACATTTTAAGTGGTTGAGAGTTGAAGGTTGAGGGTTGAGAGACAATCAGACACGGACCTCGATAATCTGGCCCTTGAAAACTTCCAGCGCCTTTTGAATCAAGGGGTCGTCTTTGAAATCGTTTCTGTTGAAGGCAACGGGGACCGGTTTTCCTTTTGCCGCGGATGTGGAAGACGCGGCAGCCCCGCCTTCATTCCGCTTCGGCGCGGTCGGGGACGGTTGCGGCGCGCGGACGGCGGACGCCTCGGTTTTGACAAATTTAATCTGCGCGTTCGCATGGCCAAGCTCGGCGAGCTTGGTCTGGAGCAACATGTGGTTGCGCGCATTGTCCACGAGGCCAAGGTGATCCACGAATTCAGGATCGAAGCCGATGGTCAGGATGTTTTTCTCAAAGGAAACGGGATTTGCATCCACGAGATAACTGCGCGTGAACGGGCTGGCACGGCCCACGGCTTCAACCAGCCTGGTCCACAGTCCGGCCAGGTCGGCGGAAACCGGAGCGGCTTCAGCCAGCGGGCCGGGCGCGGGGATGGGAGCGCCGGCCTCCGGCCCGGCGCATTGTTGCGTGCTTTCGGGTTCGCGCCGGGCCGGAGGCCGGCGCTCCGCAGAGAGGGCAGTTTCGCTGTGCTTCGGCGCGGCAAGGGCGCCTGTGCCGCTTTGGCCGCCGCGCAACGAGTTCAGTTGTTTCAAAACCGAATCCAGGCTGGTGGCGTTGCGCGCTTCGATGGCCTTGAGCAGGGTGACTTCGAGCAGGATTTTCCTGGACGCGGCGTCGCGCAGGCGCAGTTCGGCATCGGTGAGGACTTCGAGAATGCGCGTGAGCGACTCCGTGTTGGCCAGCGAAGCTTGTTTCTTGAGCGCCGCGACTTCGGTCTCGGAGACCTCCAGCAGGTTCAAGTCGCCGCGCGAGACCTGGAAAATGAGCAGGTTGCGAAAATGGTTCAACAAATCGGAAAGCAGCCGTCCGAGGTCCTTGCCGTTTTTCGCCAGTTCGTTCAACTCGACCAGCGCGGCTTGAATTTCACCGGCGAGCACGGCCTGGCTCAGCCCCAGGACCTGGCCCTGGGCGGCGAGGCCGAACATGGACAGCACGTCCGCCTCCTCGATTTTGTCGCCGCAAAAGCTGATGAGCTGGTCAAGCGTGGATTCGGCGTCGCGCATGGCGCCGTCCGCGCCACGCGCGATGGCATGAAGCGCCGCTTCGTCAATTTTCACCTTCTCCAGCTTCGCGATGTGCGCGAGGTGTTTGATGATGAGCGCGGACGGAATCCGGCGCAGGTCAAAACGCTGGCAGCGCGAGAGGATGGTCGCCAGGACCTTTTCCGGGTCGGTCGTGGCGAACATGAATTTCACGTGCGCCGGTGGCTCTTCCAGCGTCTTGAGCAGCGCGTTGAACGCCGCCGTCGAAAGCATGTGAACTTCGTCAATGATGTAGATTTTGAACGGTGAATTGGCGGGCGCGTATTTGCAGGTCTCGCGCAGCTCGCGAACCTGTTCGACGCCGTTGTTGCTCGCGCCGTCAATTTCCAGAACGTCGAGCGACCGGCCTTCGGCGATTTCAATGCAGCGCGGGTCCTTATCGTCGAAGGCGATTTTCGGGCCGCCAGCGCAGTTCAGGCATTTGGCAAAAATGCGGGCGATGGTCGTCTTGCCGGTGCCGCGCGGGCCGCAAAACAGGTAGGCGTGCGCGATGCGCTTTTGCCCGATGGCGTTGGTGAGCGTTTGTGTGACGTGTTCCTGTCCGACGACATCGGCGAACCGCTGCGGGCGATATTTCCGTGCTATGACCTGATATGCCATACGAATGCAAATGAAGAATGAAGAATGAAGAATGAAGAAGCGAGGATGTTTTGCACCCGGCGGGCTGGTTTTGTTTCTGCCTTCATCATTCTGCCTTCGTCATTTGAAAGATGCCAGGGTGACCACGGCAGATGTCGAGCAGACTACCGTTGCTGCCTTCCGGCCCTGGCGGGGTTCGTAAGTCCACATTCCATGGGCCCTGGCGAAGGGAATTTGCCGCATCTTTCGTTGGTTGTCGAGACAAAGCGACGCCGGGCAGTGGTCTGATTTGGAACGCCGAGCACCGTCCCGGCTCGAAGGTGACTTCCAATTCAAACCTGCCGAGGCGGTGCTCGGCGCTCCGTTTAGGCAAACGATACCACCACCCGATCCCGGGCAGTGGAACAGTTTGATTGTAGCGGCGGTCTGTGACCGTCGAAAACGGCGTTCACAGAGCGTCGCAACATCGAAAAAAAAGAAGCGGCAATTGAAATTTTTGATTCACACCCGGGCGCGGTTCAGGCTAAGCTGGCGGCAGGTTCATCAAAAAGCAAGTGCCCGCATGATGTGGATCGAACAATTGCAGTCCGCAGACTGGCTCCGGGCAACCGGCGGCGCGCTGGGCGCTTACGCGCTCGGCTGTTTCGCCACCGGCTACTACCTCGTCCGCGCGCGCACGGGCCGCGACCTCCGCGAAATCGGAAGCAGCAGCGTCGGCGCGCGCAACACCGGCCGGGTTCTGGGCAAATCAGGCTATGCGCTGACCACGCTGGGCGATATGGGCAAGGGCGCGCTGGCGGTCTGGTTCGCGGCGGAGTTCACCGACCACAACCAACTGGCCATGGCGCTGGCGACGCTGGCCGTGGTCGTCGGACACATCTGGCCGGCGCAATTGCATTTCCGCGGCGGCAAGGGCGTGGCCACCTCTTTTGGGGCGTTGCTCGTGTTTGACTATCGGGTCGCGCTGACGATTCTCGTTGTATTTCTGGCCGGCGTGGTTGTCACGCGAAAAAGCCTGTTCCCGGCCATGTTCGCCTACGTCTGTCTGCCGCTGGTGGACGGGTGGTTCCACCGTGCCGGGTTGACGGCGACGCTCATGACCGTCTTGGCGGCGATTATTTTGTTTGCGCACCGGCGGAATTTAGCGGAAGAAATGGCAGCGCTACTGGCACGGCGCGGTATCGCATCCAAACCCGGACACACAAAATTATGAGCACACAGGAACCGTTGGTGTTCAAATTCGCGAACGAGGACCTGGAATTCGAGCAGATTCACCGGCTCAATTACAAGACGTTCGCCGAGGAAATCCCGCAACATCAGGCGTCCGCGACGCAGCGGCTCGTGGACAAGTTCCACGCCGAAAACACCTATCTGATCTGTCTCAGCCAGAAAAAGCTTGTCGGCATGCTCGCCGTGCGCGGCAACCGTCCGTTCTCGCTCGACCAGAAACTGCCGAACCTCGGCTCCTTTTTGCCGGCGGGCCGGACGGTGTGCGAAATCCGGCTGCTGGCCATCGAGAAAAAATTCCGCGGCGCGCAGGTGTTGCAGGGCATTCTCGCCCTGCTCTGGCAGCACGGCGTCGAAAAAGGCTACGACCTCGCCATCATTTCCGGCACCACGCGGCAGCAACGGTTGTATCAGCACCTCGGCTTCGTGCCGTTCGGCCCGCTCGTGGGCAGCGGCGACGCGCAGTTCCAGCCGATGTTCGTCACGCTCGAAACGTTCGAGGTGACCGCGCGCGAATTCCTGCGTTCGTCGCCCGCGCGCTCGTTTCATCCCAGCGCGGTGAATTTCCTGCCCGGGCCGGTGGCGGTGCGGCGCGAGGTGCGCCGCGCGTTCGAGCAGGCGCCGGAATCGCATCGCGGCGAAAGTTTCAAACAGGATTTTCAGTCCGCCCGGCAAATCCTCTGCGAACTGGTCCGCGCCAAAAGCGTCGCGCTGCTGGTCGGCTCCGGCACCTCGGCCAACGACGCCGTCGCCGGGCAATTGTCCTTGCTCAAGGGCCGCGGATTGGTTTTGAGCAACGGCGAATTTGGCGAGCGCCTCGTGGACCACGCGCGCCGGTTCAACTTGAAATTTGACACGCTCTCCTTTGACTGGGGCCGGCCGCTGGACCTGGCTGCGCTGAAGCGGAAATTTTCCGGCAAGATTGCCTGGCTCTGGTGCGCGCACTGCGAAACCTCCACGAGCATTCTGGCCGATCTCGACGCGCTCAAAACGCTGTGCGCCGGGCGCGGCGTGAAGTTGTGCATGGATGGCATCAGCGCCATCGGCACGCTGCCGGTGGATTTGAGCGGCGTTTATCTGGCGTCCTGCTCCAGCGGCAAGGGCCTGCGCGCCTATCCGGGCCTCTCGATGGTTTTCTACCACCACGAAATCGCCCCCGCGCCGGACCGGCTGCCGCGCTATTTGGATCTCGGCTATTACGCGGAGCAGGACGGCACGCCGTTCACGTTCTCGTCGAACCTGCTCCACGCGCTGCACGCGGCGGTGAAAGGGGTGAACTGGGAAAAACGTTTTGCGGAAACGGCCGAATGGTCGGCGTGGCTCCGTTTGCGGCTGATGGAACTCGGTTTTGAATTGATTGGCAACGGCGTGAAAACTTCGCCGGCGGTCGTCACGATTGCGCTGCCGCCAATAATGAACTCGGTGAAAATCGGCGAGGCGATGCAGGAAGCCGGTTATCTCTTGAGCTACAACAGCGGCTATTTGCGCCGCAAAAATTGGATTCAAATCTGCCTCTTGGGCGAATGCACGCACGAGAAGGTCGTCTCCGTGACGAACGCGCTGAATCGGGTCTGCTTCCGCCGGCAGGTCCCGGCCCCGTCCCCGGCGGTCGTGGGTGGCGAAATAACCGCTCGCCGAATAATGAATTAAATGCCGCTTTTCATCGGCCAGTCCGCCGCCACCATCCCTTTGTAGCCGCCGATGAGCGAATGGACGTTGCGGTAACCCATTTTTTGCGCGGCATCACACGTGAGCGCCGACCGGAATCCGCCGCCGCAATACATGATGATTTCCGTCTTCGGATCGGGAAACATTTTTTCCAAATCGCGCTCCAGAATTCCCTTGCCCAGATGCGCGGCCTCGACGGCGTGTCCGGCCTGCCATTCGTGGTCTTCGCGCACGTCCAGCAGGACAATCCTGGGATTGGCGGTCAACCGTGCGCGCGCCTCGGCCACGCCGATTTCGTTGATTCGCGCTTTGGCGTCGTTGACCAGATTTAGGAATCCGGGGGAGTGGTTCATGCGGGCAAGTTAGGTCGCGCGCCGCGCCGGTCAAACAAATTATAGCTCGCCCTCATCCTGGCCTTCTCCCCCCGGAGAAGGAACAGCATTTGCAAATTTCTGGCTTTGCGGATAAGCGTCCGGCAAATCCAGCCGCGCGAATTTTAAAGTGGACGGCGAACGTTTCCCCCTCTCCTTGGAGGAGAGGGCCGCCCGTCCTCCGTAGCAATACTGCGGAGGGTGGAGGGTGAGGACGGTCGTTTAATCTAACTTTTCATTGGCGGCGGGTGTCGGGATTGGCTTATTTAGCACCATGGACATCACAAACCTTAACACCATTCCGTCCTTCATTACCAAGGACGGCTCGGAAATCCGCGAATTGCTAGCGCACCGCAATTCCGTCATCCGCAACCAGAGCCTGGCCGAGGCGCGCGTGCCGGTCGGCGCCAGCACGCAGGAGCATTATCACGTCAAGACCGAGGAAATTTATTATCTGACGCACGGCGCGGGCCGGATACGCATCGGGGGCGAAACCCGCGACGTCCGCGCCGGCGACGCCATCGCCATTCCGCCGGGGAGCAAACACAAACTATGGAACACCGGCGCTGAAACGCTCCGGTTGCTGTGCTGTTGCGCGCCGGCCTATGAGCATGACGACACTGTGATCACGGAAGGTGGAGGGTAGGGCCGCGCTGCCGCGCGGCCCCGGACGACCGGCAGGTCGTCCCTAGCAACCAAATGCCCCACTGGCCTGATTGAATCGTGAATTGACCTGCGTGCCGCCGCACGTTTTACTGTGGCTATGAAGATTTCCATTCCAGGGACTTTGCTGCTGGTCGCGATGCTCGGCAGTGGTTGTGCTCTTTTTCATCACAAGGCAAAGACCGCAAAGCCGGCGCCAGTCGCCGCGCACACAACGCAGACCGTCGTCACGCCGGACAATTCACTCTCGGCCCGCGTCGCTTCCTACAATGTCGCCGGCCGGTTCGTGGTTCTGAGTTTTCCCGTGGGCCGGATGCCGATCCTGGATCAAACATTGTTCCTCTATCGCAACGGATTGAAAGTCGCCGAAATCAAGGTCACCGGTCCGCAACGCGACAACAACATTGTCGCCGACCTCGTCAGCGGCGACGCCCTGGCGGGCGACGAGGTCCGCGACCAGTAATTTATTTCCGGAGGGACGAGTTATACGAGTCCCTGATTTCTGAAATCCAAGCCAGAATGGGAACTCGTGTAACTCATCCCTCCGACTCGTTTGTCCGAAATTTTATTCCTCCGCTTTTTGCGATTTTTCCGCAAGCGGCTTGACCGTCTTGGGCAGCGCGTTTTTCTGGTAGGGCGAATGGAGGTTGAAATAAATTCCGCACAGCGGCCGCGGTTCGCCGCTCTCGCTTAAAATGATCGTGACCCGCTTGTCCAGCGCAATGCCGTGACGCAAGCCCGCGCCGCGGGTTTCGTAAGCCTTGATGGCCTTCTCCATCAACGAGACCAGCGACATTTCAAAATCCTCCGGCGTCTTGTCCAGGCACACGATATAGCGCTCGTAAGCCCTGACGGCGGCGGCGATTTCGCGCTTGAACGTCTCAATTGTCATGGCTTCAACATAATTCATCCGGCGCGCAATGCAGCAAAATTCAACCGGCCAATGCGCCCATTTTCGCCCCGGTCCGCGGGCCGAACAGCGCCGTTCCAATCCGGACCATCGTCGCGCCTTCCTCAATCGCCACCTCGAAATCGCCGCTCATGCCCATGCTCAAATGCGGCAGCGGCGCGCCGAGGATTCGTTCGCAACGCTCCTTCAATTCGCGCATCCGCCGGAAGTGCGGACGCGATTTCTCCGGTTCCGGCGACCACGGCGGCACGGCCATCAATCCGTGGATTTCAATCTTCGGCAGAGCGTTGATGATTTCCAATTCGGCCAGCAACTTTTCCGGCGCGCAGCCGGACTTGCTTGCTTCGCCGGCGACATTGACCTCCAGCAAAATCGGCATGGTCTTCGCCGCCTGCTCCGCGCGTCCGGCGATTTCCCGCGCGAGCGGCAGGCTGTCCACGCTTTGAATCATTTCAAACAGCCCGACCGCGTCGCGGCATTTGTTCGACTGCAGATGCCCGATGAAATGCCAGCGCAACTTGCCGGGGCAGAGCGGAATTTTCGCCCGGGCCTCCTGCACCTTGTTCTCGCCGAACAGGTTCAGTCCCAGTTGCGCCGCCGCTGCCACGGATTCCGGCGGATGGCTTTTCGTCACCGCCAGCAAAGTGACGGAAGCCGTGTCGCGCCCGGCGCGTTCACACGCCGCGACGATTCGTTTTTGAATCGAATCCAGATTTTCAGCCAAACCCATGCGCCCATCGTAAATCGTAAAATGCAAATCGTAAATCCAGATTTCCCATTCTGGAAGGGATTGGGCGGCTGAGATTGATCGTAGCGGCATCCGGGTAAAGGAAAAATGAAAGGACTCGCATGAAAACAACGGAAACCACGGAGGAGGTATCCTCAGATGGCATGGAAAGGCGTGCGAAAAGGCGCAAACGTCAACGAAGCGCCCCCGTTGTCAGAGAAAAACGGAGGGCGGACTGGAAAAAATGACTTGCAAATCTATGGAGCAGGAAGAAAATGAACAAAATCACGAAAAAGGCCTGCGCGGGGCGTGGGCCGGAAACCAAATGGGAAATCCCAGGTGAAATGAACTGGCATTGGAAAATATATCCGGTCGCCGCAGTCATGCTGCTTTTCGCAGTGACCGTTGCCGTTCCGGCCCAGGAAACAACGAATCGTCCGGCAAGCTGGGCGCAGAAAGTCGAGGTGGCCGGTGTCAAAAATTGTTTCCAGATCACCACCAATCTTTACCGCGGCGCACAGCCGACGGCGGAAGGCATGACCCATTTGCAGGCGCTCGGCGTGCGGTTTGTCATCAGCCTGCGGATGCTGCGTTCGGACGGGCACAAATTGCATGGCACCGGGTTGAAGAGCCTGAATCTCGGAATGGTGCCGTGGCGCGCCGACCCGGATGATGTGGTCAAGTTCCTGAAGGCGGCCACCGACACGAATAATCTGCCGGTATTTGTCCATTGCAAATACGGGGCAGACCGCACGGGGCTGATGTGTGCGATGTATCGGATTGTGGTTTGCGATTGGACCAAGCAGGAAGCGATTACGGAAATGGAGAACGGCGGATTTCACTTCAGTTGGAAAACTTTGGTTTCATTCATTGAAAAAGCCGATGTTGCCGAATTCAAGCGGCGCGTTGGTCTGCCTGAAACATACCGGACGGTGGCGAAAAAGAATTGAAGTGGAAAAGGCAAATGGAGGATGACGCTTAAAATCTTTCGGGAGTATGTATTTAACACAAATTGCCCTTGTTAGCCAGCCGGATTGTGAGAGCCTTACGATGTGCCGAAGGCATACAACTCAATTGCAAAATGGATTGTTCGGTTTTGCGAACCAGCGTTCCCAGAAAGCTTGCCAAGCGCAATGAAACCGTGGCTTACAACAATTCTGTCTGCGATTGCTAGTGCTTGCCTTGTTCTCTTTCATGCATGGCTGCCGATACCTCTCTGGGCTATCTTTGTCGGCCTTTTTATGGCACTTTTGTTTGTGTGCCTCTACATTCGCGGCCACAATCTGATTCAGGAGGAGTTAAAGGCAGAAGCCAGAAAGCAAGAGGGCGACCGGTTTGTTGCTGAAATAATGCAGGATTGGCTGAAGAACGGCAAAAACCGAAAATTCAAAGGCCCACTGCGTTAAAATGCATTGCCCCTTTTCGGCCATCATTTTAGCCTTGATGATTTGATGCCAATTGGGAAAATTTATTAACCGATGAACGGCGCGGCATATTTCAAGACGATCTGCGACCATTGCCGAGGCCATATCGAATATCCCTCGTCCGGCGCTGGCGAAATAACCACCTGCCCGCACTGCGGCCAGCAAACGCTCTTACCGTATGTGCCAGCTAATTCACCAATGCAAACTCAAAAGTCCATCCCTCCATCGGCCAGAACCACTAAAAGCGGGAAATCTGTTTCAAACATTATAGCGTGGTCGCTTCTTGCCGTTATTTTCGGTGGATTGGCGTTGTTAGAGGTGAAGTATTCTGGCAGCGAGAATGTCACTTGGGGACAGATTTTAAGCACGTTTCTGAGTCGGGATTTTGGGTTTAGTGTTCTTATCTTCCTGCTGACGGTTGTGGTAATTGGTGTGCCAGCTTACATTTTTTACCTAATCCAGAACTCATTAACAACTGTTCAAAAGCAAAACGCGAAATTATCGTTGGCTCGGTTTGTGTGCGGGGCGATAATTTTACTTGTCGCAGCGTTAATTCTTGAGCGCATCTTTTTACCTTCACTATATTACAGTTTCAAAGCTGATGTTGTGGGAATCATTGACAACCAGCCGTATCGCCTTTCCGTGGATAACTATTTAAGGGCGCACGCGAATAACCCCGGCTCGGTTTCCATTGTCAGTCTGAATCCAGCGGCGGAACGCGCTGTTAATGGCACCTTGCAAGTAGACTGCCATTTCAGAGCCAAGAACGGCTTCGGCGCACTCGTGCTCGACTCCGAAACCTTCACGGTGGACGCAAATAACAATGTCATAAACGCGACTGCCAACCAGTAAAACACAAACCAAAATAATGATATGACTGACATTCTAACAGCACTCGCAAGTATGGGCACGGCGGCGGGCGCATTATTCATTGCGTGCCAAATTTGGCAGAATCACCGCCAGTCTGCTATCAAGTTCGAGGATTCGTTTGACCGTGAGTATCGAAAAATAATACGCAACATTCCAATCGCCGCCATGTTCGGCGAAAAACTGTCCGAGCAGGAACAGAAAAATCACCTCGCTGATTTCTACTTTTATTTCGACCTCTGTAATGAGCAGGCTCACTATTGCGAAATTGGACGAATCAAGAAAAGCACTTGGGAATTTTGGTATGATGGTATGAAATCGAACTTCGACCGCCCTGCGTTCAAAACCGCTTGGCGTGAAGTTTGCTCGCGTGCCGAAAAAGATTTCTCAGAGCTTCGAGAATTGTTTAAGCCCTAGCAGAATTTTCTTGTTTGCCGTGGAGAAGGTGAGGCACTGTGGGGTGTGCATTCAATTTTGCTAGTGATAAAAAGGCCCACACCAACCGGCAACCAAGGTGCCAACCGCGTTGCAGATGAAGCTTGGTGGTCAGCGGTAAAAACACTCGACAATGCCGCTGCATCCAATAAAGGTGTCGAATTGCTAAATTCAGGGACTTACCTGATTCGCACAAATGAAGGGCTATCATTTCTCGCTGACGGAATTGCTCAGGGAAAACAATTTCAATACCGCGTTTTATTTTTTGAAAAATCATCAGAACTGCCATCATCACCGACCGAATAATTTTTAACCAGCCCCAAATTTACCGCGACTTAGGCCCCATTTGCGTTAAATACATACTCCCGAAATCTTTAATCTTCTTTCTCAATTCGTCCGCAAGGCGGGCGTCCGTTCGCGCGGTCTGGTCAATTCGAGGCAAAGAAACCGCTGACGCCACGAATCGCCGGGCAGTTCACCACCAGCGCCACCACGGGCGCGGGGGTTCCTGACGAACGTCGCCGCTGCGTTCCGGATGAATTTCAAACCAGCCGTCCTCGTCCCAAACCAGCTTGCCTTCGACGTGCAGCAGCGCGTTGGTGTCGTCCAGGATGGCCGGTTCCACCAGGACTTTGCCCAGAAAGATTTCCACGCGCATGAATCGCGTGCCTTTCCAGCGGACGCGCACATTGTCCACTGTCAGCGATTCGAGCCGCAAGTCCACGGTGCGAAAACCGTTGGACGAAACTTCGTGCTGCATCACATGGCCGCGCGCCCTGGCGTGCATCTGAAAATCTTTCCAGCCTTGAACGCCCATGGCTTTGAACGGCGTCACGCCCACTTCCGCGGCGCGCTCCGGGAAATTGGACTTGGCCCAGAGGTTGGTGGTCAGATGCCGGGCAATGGCCGGATCGCGCGGGCCGCGAATGAGCGGCGCGTCCTTGCCGGAAAGAACAAGCTGATGCTCGGAGTAATGCGGGCCGACGCAGCCAGCGACAATCAAAAAAACTCCGGCGCATAACCTTGAAACCAATTTCACAAATGCAAGCTTCATCAAATTTGACTTGATGTCGTTAGCAATTTAGCACCGGAACAAAATTACGCATCCGGCTTTAAATTGTCGCCATGTCGTTCAGCGTCTTGGGCTCCAAACCGCAGGCTCGTTTCTTTGTTCTCATTACTACGGCGTTCGTATCCGGATAAAGCGGCGTAAATCCTTTCGATGTAGGAGACGACATAAGGAGTCTCTAATTTTCCAATGAAAGTCTCCGACGCTTCGAATATTTGGGCCTCGTTACCCCGGCTCCTGCAAATTTTATCCGTGTTCATCCGTGTCCATCTGTGGTTAATTTTTCGTCATGAACTGCTGGCTGGTGAAATCCGAGCCCGAAGCGTATTCGTGGTCCGACCTTTTGAAGGACGGCAAAACGGCATGGACGGGTGTCCGCAATTTTGCGGCGCGAAACAACCTGCGCGCGATGAAGGCCGGCGATGCTGTTTTCTTTTACCACAGCGGCGGGGAGAAGTCCGTTGTCGGCCTCGCGCACGTCACCCGGGAATCTTATCCCGATCCGACGGCGGACGAGGGCGACTGGTCGGCGGTTGACCTCGCGCGTGAAAAGGCTTTGGCCAAACCGGTCACGCTCGCGACAATCAAGGCCGACAAAATTCTCAAGGACATGGCGCTGGTCAGGCAGTCGCGCTTGTCAGTAATGTCCGTTACAGCGGAACAATTCGCGCGCCTGCTGGCGTTGGCGGAGACGAAGTGTTGACGGCTGGCCGGCCAGCGGCGACGGCGGTTTTGGCCTGCCGGTTTTGGTGGTATTCCAGGCAGCCCGCCCACACGAACAGCAAGACGACTACCGTCAGGCCGATGACCGTTTGCATCGCATTTGACAGCACGAACATCTGAACCACGACGGCGGCGGCGATGACCAGCGGCAGATGGAAGGCGAACACGGCCAGCGAGTGTCGCCCCAGGAGCGCGGCGGGCGCCAGCCACCGTTTGGGAATCCGCGGATTCCAAGCCAGCAGCAGGACGGCCCACGCGGCAAAGTTCAGCAGCCGCAACGGGCCTAATGTCCACTTGTCCATCCAAAGGAAAATGTCGGGATTCAACCAGGCTTGGGGCCAGAATCCGCGGCGCGACAGCAGCGCGACGAGCACAATCACGGCAGCCAGCACGGCCAGCCAAAGGTGGCGTTCGGGTTTGATGATGGGCCGGCGGAGTGAAGTTTCGCCGAGCGCGAGTCCGCAAACCCAAAGAAATTGCCAGGCCAGAAGGTCAAACGCGCCCCATCGCAAAGGCAGCAGCCGGGCAGGATCGCCGATAAGGCGGGCGTCCAGTTTGAATTGCGCGGCCAGCCAGCCCAGGGCTGAAACCGTCAAAATGATTCCCCAACCACGCCGGCGCGCGACCGCCAGCAGCCACGGCACGACGCCCAAAAAAATCACGTAAAGCGGCAGGATGTCGAAGAGCGGCGGTTGATGCAGCAGCAGCGGCATGAGCGCCAGACTGCTCCAGGGGCGGGCGAGAAAATCGCTGAAATGGACGGCCAGCGGCGGCAGCGAATCCGCCAGCGCCCACACGATCAACACAATGGGCACCAGCAACGCCAGATGGACGAGATAAATTTGCCGCGCGCGTTTCCAGGCGCGGCGCGACATCGTGGTCCAATCCGCCTGCCGGTAAGTTTTCCCGTAAACGATGCCGGCCAGGCAGGCGCTCAAGAAAATAAAACCTTCAGCCGCCCCGTTGTAACCCAACGGGTCTTGAACGGCATGGGATACCGGCGCAGACCCATGCATCCCCGCCATGATGATGAGAAACAAACCGCGCAAGGCGTCGAGACGCATGTCGCGCGGTTTTTTCGCGCCTGCGGTCTGCGACACGGACGGCCCGTTTTCAATGCCCCGGTTCAAAGGGCTTCATCATAAAAAAATTCCCGCGCAATCAAATTTCTTTCGGACATTTCCTCCGGTCAATTCTTGTCGTTGCCAAGGCATTTTCGGTAAATTGGTGACCCGTCCAGCGGCGCAAGTTGTAATTTCAAGCGTTTGACTGAAACGAAAATCCGATTTCGGATGCCGGTTTATTCTTTTCCCAGCGTTGCCGCAATGCCATGGCGCAGTGCGGCGACCATTTTTTGCAACTGCGTGGTTGACGTGCAATAAGGTGGCATCAGGACAATCACGTTTCCGACGGGCCGTGTGAGCACGCCGCGCCTGGCCATCGCTTCGCAAACGCGGATGCCCGCGCGTTCGCGCAAATCGAATGGGCGGCGCGTCCGCCAGTTTTTCACCAGCTCGACACCGGCGATCAGCCCGACCTGCCGGATGTCACCGACGTTCGGCAGCGACCAAAGCGCCTCAAGTTCGCTGCGCAATGTCTGCTCCAATTTCACCCGCGCATGGATGGACCGGGCGCCATGCAAAATTTCCAGACTGGCGAGCGAGGCGGCCGCGCCGAGTTGATTGGCCGTGTAGGTATGGCCGTGGAAAAAGGTCTTGAACTCGCCATACTCGCCGAGGAAGGCGTCAAAAACCCTTTGCGTCGTGAGTGTCGCCGCCATCGGCAGATAACCGCCGGTCATCCCCTTGGCCAGGCAAAGAAAATCCGGCTGAACGCCTTCGTGATGGCAGGCGAATAATGTTTTTTTGTAGGAGCCGACGTGAGGAGGCTCTGACCGGTCGTTTGGTTTTGAAGTGAGACTCCTTACGTCGTCTCCTACAAGGCCCGTTCTTCCAAACCCGGTCATCACCTCGTCGGCAATGAGCAAAGTTCCATGGCCGCGCGCGATTTCCGTGGCGCGCTTGAGCCAGCCCGCCGGTTGCGGAATCATGCCCGCCGCGCCTTGCATCAACGGCTCGAATACGAACGCCGCATAGGGATCCCCCCGTTTCTTCCGCGCGGAAAATCTCTGTTCAACTTTCCCGACACATTCCCAGTTGCATTTGCGGTATTCACGGGCGTCGGCGCGTTCCGGGTTCGCGCGGTTGAACGGACAGCGATAGCAATACGGCGACATGACCTTGTCCGTCTTGAAAAGCAGGCCGGAATAACCCTGGTGAAACAGGTCAATGTGCCCGAGCGCCACCGCGCCCACGGTGTCGCCGTGATACGCGCCTTCAAGCGAAAGAAATTTTGGCTGCGATTTTTTGCCTCGCGTGCGGCGTGTGAATTCATAGGCGAGCTTGAGCGCGACTTCGAGCGCGGTTGAGCCATCGTCGGAAAAGAAAACCTTGTTCCGGGAGGGACGGCGTGCCGCCGTCCCAGATTTATTTTGGGACGGCAACATGCCGTCCCTCCCAAGATTTGGATTGGCGGCTTCGACCAACTGGGCCGCCAACAACGAGGCCGGTTTATTTGCCAGGCCCAAAGCCGAAGAGTGGGCGATTTTCTGGAGTTGCCGCCGGATGGCCGCGTTGATTTTCGGATGGTTGTGGCCGTGCAGATTGGTCCAGATGGACGAGTTGGCATCGAGATATTCGCGGCCGTTTGCGTCGCGCAACACCGCGCCGTGGCCGGAAACGATGACCGGCGGCTCGCCCCGCAGCCAGTCGCGCATCTGTGTGAACGGATGCCAGATGTGCCGGTGATCAAGTTGCGCGAGTTTGTGCATTTCGATTTTTGATTTACGATTTACGATTTTCGATCTGATTCAAGGCAGCAGCGAGTTCAGTAACATCGTCGGCCGAATGGGCCGCGGAAAGTGTTACCCGCAGGCGCGCTTTGCCGCGGGCGACGGTTGGATACCGGATGGCGGGAACGAAAATTCCCTGTTCGCGCAGGGTGGCGGCGGCCTCAACGGCCTTTTTTTCGTCACCAATCAAAATGGGAACGATGGCCGCGGCAATTTCCGATTTCCGATTTCCGATAGCTGATTGAAGTTTGCCAATCCTCGCCCAAAGCATTTTTCGCCGGGCTTCGCCGGCGGCGGATTGGACAAAGTGAACAGCGGCGGTCGCGGCGGCGGCCGCAGCGGGAACCGGCGCGGTGGAAAAAATGAAACTGCGGGCGCGATTGACGAAAAAATCAATCAACGCGCGCGAACCGCAGATGAATCCACCGCCAGCGCCGAGCGCCTTGCCGAGCGTGCCCATTTGGATTTCAATGCGATGGCCCACACCCAATTCGTCCGCCAGGCCGCGTCCGTTCTTGCCGCAGACGCCGGTCGCATGCGCCTCGTCCACCATCAGCCATGCGCCATATTTTTCCTTGAGCGCGACCATTTCGCGCAGCGGCGCGGCATCGCCGTCCATGCTGAAAATGGATTCGGTGACAATCAAAATGTGACGGGTGACGGGTGACGGGTGACGGGAGTTTGCCGTAGCCCATTTCAGTTTGTCTTCCAAATCATCGAGGTCGTTGTGGCCGAACACGCGGATTTTTGCGCCACTGAGCCGCGCGGCGTCCACGATGCAGGCGTGGACCAGTTTGTCGAGCACGACCACGTCGTCCTTGCCGAGCAGCGCGCAAATCGTACCGATGGCCGTTGCGTAACCGGACGAAAAACTCAGCGCAGCCTCCGCCTTTTTGAAATCAGCGAGCGCTTCCTCCAGTTCATGGAACGGCGCAAGCGAACCGCAGACCAGCCGCGACGCGCCCGCGCTCGCGCCGAATTTTTCGACGGCCTTGATGGCCGCCTCCTTCAAAATCGGATCATTGGCGAGGCCAAGATAATCGTTCGAGGAAAAATTGAGGAGCGTTTTGCCCCCGATTTTGATGCGCGGCGATTGCGGCGAATCCACCCGGTGCAGCTCGCGGAACAGATTTTGTTTCTGCAAGGCGGCGAGGCGCTGGTTTAATTCGGCGTCGAATGAGTCCACGCGTGGAATTTACGATTTGTGATTTGCGATTTACGAGCAAAAAGGCGTCAGGAGCGCCAAGGCAAATCAGAAATCCGCCTGGCAGTGTCCTGATTCAAATTGGTGGGTGCGCCGCTGCGGCGGCGCACGGCGGTGCGGCAGCACCGCCGCCACCAAATCGGGATACTACCCTCACTCCGGCGTGATTGCCCATTGGCCGTCAATTATTGAAGCGCGGACGTGTCCGGAGAAATGGACGGTAGCCTCAACGGCGCCGGAACTTTTTCCGGCGAATGGAATGGCAATCAGGTCGGCAAAGGCGTTTTTTGAAAGTTGGCCGATCCGCCCGGCCACGCCGAGGGCCTTGGCGCCGTTGACGGTGGCCATGGGCAGGATTGCTTTCGGCGAAAGCCCCGGATGTCCTCCGGCCAGCACAAGCATTTCTTCAAACATATTCAGCTCCGGCCTTTCGCGTTGTTTTTTATAAACCGTGGCCAGACTATCCGTGCCGAGACAGATGTTCACCCCGGCCTTCGACAGCCTTTCCAGCGGAAACGGCCGGTGCCTGAAATAAAAATGGCTGCGCGGACAATGAACGACGCTGACGTTTTTGCGGGCCAGCAGCGTGGCGTCCTTTGGGCCGAGGCAATTGGCATGCACGGCCAGGAAATTTTTGCCAAGAACCCCGTTTCGCGCCAGATGCGCAACCGGCGAACCGAGGCCGCAATCGGTCAGGTCGCGTTCGTTCCGTTTCAGCCAGGCGTGCATCACGCCGCGCGCGTGGACGAACATTTCAAATTCCTCCGCGGATTCGGCGACGTGCGTGGTGAGGGGCAGCCTTTTTTTGCGCGCGGCACGGGCGCTGAGACGCAGCAATTCGGGCAGGGTGGAGTAGGGTGCATGGGGCGAAAGCGAGGCCCGGCATCGCGGGTGCGCAAGCGATTCAATTTTTTCAACGGCTTCGCGCAACACGCCCGCCGGCTCGCGCCGGGCGCGAATGCCGGTCATTTCGAGGAATGATAAAATCCGCAGCGGCGTCGCGTCCCAGACCTCCGGCAGAAGATCGGGCACGGCTTCGATGTCGGCGACGGTGGTGGTTCCCGTTTGCAGCAACATGCGCGCGCCGTTCAGCCAGGAGCGCGCGTAATCCGCGTAACCCCACTGCGCCTTGGCGGCTATCATGAGGTGAATCCAATCGGTGAACGTCCTCGGCGGCGGCAGCAACCCGGCCATGTCGGTGTAATCGAGATGGCAGTGCGCGTTGACGAGGCCCGGCAGGAGAATGACTTCACCGAGATCCAGCGTTTCCCCCGTCGCGCGTGACCGCAAATCCGGCCACGAACCGGCGGCGCGAATGCGGTTTCTGGAAACAATGACCGCGCCGTTTTCAATCGGCGGCTGCGAAACCGGCAGAACCACCCGCGCGCGGAGAATCATGAAAATGCAGAATTAAGAATGAAGAATGCAGAAACTAAATGTGAACATTGTCGCGTGCCGGTTTTTTCTTCATTTTGCATTTTTCCTTCTGCATTCGTTCGTCAAAGGGCCGTCTCCTGGCGCTTGAGTTTGGTGCGCGCGGCGGCCTTGTGTTTGCGGGCCTTCCGTTTGCTGTGGCGTTTGCGGATTTGCTGTTCGATTTTTTTGGTGACGCGGTCAATCGCCGCATACAAATCGCTTTCGGCATCCTCGGCGAAAAGGTCGGGGCCGCGCACGGCCAGGCGGAAGGAGCAGCTGAATTGTTTTCCCGGGGCGCGCGTGTGGTCGTGCTCGAGGGTGACGCGCGCGTCAATGGCGCGCTGGTCGAAATGGTCAAGCTTTTGCAACCGGTCGAGGACGTGATCTTCAATGGCCTTGGTCAGCGTTACGTTGTGCGTCGAAAGAATCAACTTCATGGTCAGAAGATGCAGCCGTTGGGCGGTAAAATCCAGCTAAAGTGGGGCGGAAAGGCAATTTCCAATTAATTACAGTGCCAATAGCTAATTTCGTGCCAAGTTTTGCTTGTCATCCGCCAAAACTGCGTTAAGCTCTAAACGGAAATGGTTCAGGGCTTGCAACTTTCTCAGCGGTTGACGCAATCGCTGATTCTGGCGCCGCAGCTCCAGCAATCGCTGGCGCTGCTGCAGGCGCCGACATTGGAACTCAAGGCGCTGGTTGAGCAGGAGTTGCAGCAAAACCCCGTGCTCGAGGAAGTGGACTCGCCGGAACCGGATTCCGCCGACCAGTTGGCGGACGACGGCGACGCGCCCGCGGTCGCCGATCCGGCCGCATCCCCGGAAGACACGGCGTTTGATGCCACCCAGGAAAAAAATGTGGAGGCGCCGGTGGACGATTTCCAGGTGGAGTTTGACCGGCTCGTGCAACTCGATCAGGAATGGCGCGATCATTTTTCACAAACGAACCTTCCCATCCGCCAGTCACCTGAGGACGAGGAACGGCGGCAATTCATGCTGGACTCGCTCGTGGCGGGAACGTCGCTGGCGCAAACGCTCATGGATCAGTTGCGCGACACCGATTTGTCCGGGGAGCAGCGCGCCATCGCCGAGTTGATCATCGGCAACATTGACGATTACGGCTACCTCAAGGCCGCGGTCGAGGAAATGTCCGCTTCGACGAACCTGCCCGTCGAAAAAATATCCGCGGTGTTGAAGGTGATACAGACGTTTGACCCGCCCGGCATCGGCGCCGCCAATTTGCGCGAATGCCTGCTGCTGCAACTCGAACGCTCCGGCCAGCAGGACACGCTCGAATGCCGCATCGTGCGCGATTTCATGGACGCGCTGGGCAAGCGGCGCATCCCGGAAATCGCGCGCGGCACCGGCCGGTCCGTCGAGGACGTGCAGAACGCGCTGGGCCGGATTGCGCGCCTGGAGCCGCGGCCGGGCCGCGCCTTCCTGCCGGACACGGATCAATACGTCCTGCCCGAGGTTTTCGTGCAGAAGGTCGGCCACGATTTCACCGTGACGACCAATGACGAGCACATTCCCCACCTGCGCATCAGCAACATCTACAAGGACCTCATGTCGCAGGGGCAAAATACCGCCGAGGTCAAAAATTACATCCGCGAAAAAATCCGCGCCGGAAAGTTTCTCATCAAAAGCCTGCATCAGCGGCAGCAGACGATTTTGAACATCGGGCGGGAAATCGTGAAACGCCAGCGCGAGTTCATGGAGAACGGCGTCGCGCACCTGAAACCGATGACGATGGCGCAGGTGGCCGAGGTGGTGGGCGTGCATGAAACGACCGTGAGCCGCGCGGTCTCCGCCAAATACATCCAGACGCCGCAGGGCATTTTTGAAATGAAATATTTCTTCACTGCCGGCCTGCAGACCGCGAGCGGTGACGGTGTCTCCAACACCAGCGTGAAGGACATGATCGCCGAAATTTTCAAAAGCGAGGACACCGCCCGGCCATTGTCCGATCAGGAGGTCGTTAAGATGCTTTGCGACAAGGGCATCACCATTGCGCGCCGCACCGTGGCCAAATACCGCGGCGAACTCAACATCCTGCCCTCAAATTTGCGGAAGGTTTATTGAGCCTTTTGCAATCCGGCCTTTGTCGCCGCTTGCAGCTCGTCCAGTTGTGGACGGAGTTCTTCCTTGGTTTTCCGGTCCATCCGGTCAATGAACAAAATTCCGTTCAAATGATCGGCTTCGTGCTGTGCGACGCGCGCGAGCAGGCCGCCGCAGCGGAATTCCACCGGTTTGCCCTTGCCGTTCAATGCCTTCACGGTCACGGATTCGGGGCGCGTGATTTCCGCGAAGATTTCCGGGAAACTCAGGCAGCCTTCGCCGGCGGCGGCCGGCTCGCCGGTTGGCTTGATTTCGGGATTGATCAGGACCAGCGGCATGAGGCCGTTCACGTCGGCGGGTTTGCCGTTCAATTCGAGCCACGACGGACGGTCCTTGGCCTCGCGCACGTCAATCACCGTGAGTTGCAGCGCGTGACCCACCTGTTGCGCCGCCAGGCCGACGCCGTGTCTGGCCTCCATCGTCTCGAACATGTCGGCGATGAGTTTTTTGATTGCCGGCGTGATGCCTTCAACGCGCGCGCCTTTTTGCCGGAGCGCCGGATGGCCGTATTTGAGGACGTCCAAAATCATGCAGAGTGACGGGTGACGGGTGATGGGTGACGGGTAATGGGCGTTTCGCTCGCTCGCTTTTGTTTCGCCTCAATGGTGTTGATGGTTTTTGTCAGGCCGCCGATGATGTGGCTCAGAATGGCGACGCGCTGCAACATCGTTTCCGGCCTTGATACTTCGTAGCAGCCGAGGTAACGAGGCTCAAATATAAATGAAGATGGAGCCTCCTCACGTCGGCTGCTACAGCTCTGAAAGAAGTTCAATAGTTTCGAATCGTCCCAAAACTCGTCAAAGAGTTGGCAAGCCAGTTTGTAAATCCCGAATGACTCCAAGCGGTCGAAGTTTTCCATATTGTTGAAACGCCACGAACGGTTTTCCCGTCACCCGTCACGCGTCACCCGTCACCCCCAATATTTGCAAAATGCGCTCAAGCTCCTCGTCGCTGAAAAACGAGATTTCCAACGTGCCTTTCCCTTGCTGGTAATTCAACTGCACTTTTGTGGCAAAAACTTCGCGCAACTTGGCCTCCAAATCCGCGATGTGCGGGTCGTCGGCGGGTGAGGCGACCAATTCCGGCGCGGGCGGAGTGCGGCGCGAACTGCGCTTTTGCAGCTTGGCCGCCAAACCTTCCGTCTGGCGGACATTCAAACCCTGTTTGATGACACGCTCGGCGATGAGCTTTTGGTCCTTCTCGTTCAGGAGTCCAAGAATGACCTTGGCGTGACCGACGGTGAGCCGGCCCTCACGAATGAAATTCTGGAGGGACGCCGGCAATTTCAGCAGCCGCAGCGCGTTGGCCACCACGACGCGGCCCTTGCCGACCTTGGCGGCAATCTCCTCCTGCGTCAGTTGGAATTGCCCGGCGAGCTGCGCGTAGCCGTGCGCTTCCTCGATGGCATTCAGATTTTCGCGCTGCAAATTTTCGATGAGCGCCAGTTCGAGCGCCGCGCGGTCGTCGGCCTCGCGGACGATGACCGGCACTTCCGGCAGTTGCAACAGTTGCGCGGCGCGCCAGCGGCGTTCGCCCGCGATCAATTCAAAATAACCGTCGCGTTCGCGCACGACCAGCGGCTGCACGATGCCCTGTTCGCGGATGGAGTCGGCCAGTTCCTGCAGCGATTCGGTGGAAAAATCCTTGCGCGGTTGAAACGGGCACGGACGAATCCGGTTCAGCGGCACGCGCTGGACGCGCTCACGCGTGTCGGGCGCGGGCGCGGGAGCCGGAGTGACGGACGGTTGGACGGCGGGCGCGGGCGCAGTTGGCGTGAGGACCGGACTGCCGCCCAGCAACGCGCCGAGGCCGCGTCCCAAAGCAGGTTTTGCCATGCGCGCAGAGTGTCGCAGGGCATGGGACTTGTCAACGCGAAGCGCTTGTTGGTGGTGGTATATTTTGGAACGCCGAGCACCGTCTCGGCTCGAACGTGACTTCCAAGTCAAACTTGCCGAGGCGGTGCTTGGCGCTCCGTTTCGGTAAACTATACCACTACCACTATCCGCTTGTTGACAGTGCCCTGATTTGAAGTTGGTGGGTGCGCCGCTGCTGCGGCGCACGGCGGTGCGGCAGCACCGCCGCCCCCAAATTGGGGCACTAACCCAATGATTGTGGCAGCCGACGTGAGTCGGCTCATTTCTCTGAGAATAGAGCGGACTCACGTCGGCTGCCACAATCCGCGCGACTTTGGGCTTTGGACTTTGAACCTTGGGCTTTACTTTGGAGCCGTGAGTCGCAAACACAAACGCATCGCCGCGCTGGTGGAGCAGCACCGGGGACACGAAATGGACCAGCATTACGCCGGCTATTTTGACTGTTTCAACCGCCAGCTATTTTACGAGGCGCACGACGTCCTCGAGCACATCTGGCTCCCGGACAAGCACGGCCCGAACGGCGCGTTTTATAAGGGCTTGATCCAGCTCGCCGGCGCGTTTGTGCATTTGCAGAAAAATCATCTGCGTCCGGCGGCGGCGCTGTTCAAACTGGCCCACGCAAATCTCGAAAAATATCCGCGCGAACACGAGCGATTGAATCTCGATTCCACGCGCGGCTTGATTCAAAGCTGGCTCGCGGGTTTGGAACGGGCGCAATTTGAAACCAATCCGCTCACCGTCGGGAACGCGCCAAAACTGAATTTGTTGCCATGAACAAAAAACGCGTCGTGCTGGCGGGCGGCAGCGGCTTCCTGGGCCGGGCGCTGGCCGCGGAATTGCTCAAGCGCGATTACGACGTGGTCGTGTTGACGCGTGCACCGCGTGAACGGGGCGACGGCGTCAAGGAAATGGAGTGGGACGGCGAACACGTCGGCGAATGGATTCAATTTTTGGAAGGCGCCGTGGCGGTCGTGAATCTGGCCGGGCGCAGCGTGAATTGCCGGCACACGCCGGAAAACCTCCGCGAGATCAACGAGTCGCGCGTCAACTCCGTCAGCGCCGTGGCGGCGGCGATTTATCACGTCACGCATCCGCCGCGCGTCTGGGTGCAGGCCGGGTCGCTCGCGTTTTACGGCGACACCGCTGACCATTGGTGCGATGAAAACACGCCGTCCGGCGAAGGTGAAGCGACGGAAACCTGCAAGCTCTGGGAAAATGCCTTTGACAATGCGCCGGCCCCAAAAACGCGCCGCGTGCTGTTGCGCATCGGAATCGTGCTGGGACGCGATGGCGGCGCGCTGTCCGTGCTCGGCAAATTGGCCCGGTGGTTTCTTGGCGGAGCGGTGGGCAGCGGACGGCAATACATCAGTTGGATTCACCTTGCGGACATGAACCGGATGTTCGTCGAGGCGATTGAACGCGAAGATTTGGCCGGGACCTTCAATGCGACCACGCCGAATCCGGTGACCAACGCGGAATTCATGTCCGAATTGCGGCGCGCGCTGCATCGTCCGTGGAGTCCGTCCGCGCCTGAATGGGCGGTGCGTTTCGGCTCGATGCTGATGAAAACCGAACCGTCACTGGCGCTGACCGGCCGTCGTTGCGCGCCGAAACGCTTTCTCGACAGCGGCTTCAAGTTTCAGTTCACCGAACTGCGCGCGGCGTTGAAGGACATCTATCCGTAGCGCCTGGTAATAAAGCAGGAGACGACGTGCGAAGTCTGTAAAATGATCCGCGTTTCTGAAGAAATTTGAGCCTCGTTACCTCGGCTCCTACAATAAATGAATATTTTAACCGGGCTGGTGGCGTCACCCGGTCAAATCAACGCCTCGGCCACCACCTCGGCCATGTGCCGCACCTTGACGTTAACCAGGTGCCTGATTTGCTGGCGGCAACTGGTGCCTGACGCCACAAAGATGGTCCCGAACGGCTGGTTCCGGATGACTTGAATGATCGGCTCCGCGACTTTCACCGAAAGGTTGTATTTCGATTCCAACATTCCGAACGCGCCCGCCATGCCGCAACAGCCCGCCTCAAGCATCGCCACTTCCCGCTGCGGCATTCGCATCGCCAGCTCATACATGTAATCCGCATTGGCGAGAGCTTTGGTATGGCAATGCACATGAATCAACATGCGCGCGGGTTTGTCGTTAAACGTCAGCGCATTCGGTTCCCGTTGCAGCGTGTTTTCAATGAATTGTGGAAATAAGAAACAGCGGGCGGCCACGCGCTCCGCGTCCGGCAGCTTCATCTCGCGATAATCCTGAGCGAACATCGAGTAACATGCCGGTTCGAGAAAAATGACCGGCGTGTTGCTTTTGTCGCTGTTCAGCAGCGCGAGATTGTGGCGTCCCAGTTGCGCGGCTTCGTCGAGGTTGCCCTGGCTGAAGGCGGGCCGTCCGCAGCATTTGCGCAGTTCGGGCAGCACGACTTCAAAGCCAGCGGCTTCGAGCACCTTGACGGCGGCCATGCCGACTTGAGGTTCGTAATAGCGCGCGAACGTGTCGTCCCAAAGCATGACCCGGCCGCGAAATTTGCCGGCGTGGGTTTCGCGTCTGGCGAACCAGCGATCAAACCGCTCCCGCGCGAATGACGGCAACGGTCGTCTGGTGGTAATGCCCAAAAACCGGCTGCCCAGGTAACCCAACGGGGTGAAACCCAGCAGCGCATTGGTCAAGCGCGGCATTGCGCAACCCATCCGGCCCACCCGGTCCACCGAACTGAAGAACCGTTCGCGCAGGGTCAGCCCGTTCTGCCGGATGCGGGCGTGTTGCAATTCTGCTTTCAACAACGTCAGATTGACGTTGGACGGGCATTCCACGGTGCAGGCTTTGCAGGACAGGCAGTTGCTCAACGCGGCGTCGAGTTCCGCCGAACGCAGCGGGTCCTGAATGCCCCCGCGCAATTCCAACGCCGCGCGAATGATGTTGGCGCGACCGCGCGTGGACATGATTTCCTCGCCGGTGGCCATGAACGTGGGACACATGCTCGGCGTCAGCTTGAGGCAGCCGCCGCAGCCGTTGCATTGCTCCAGGTTCGCGGTGAACGACTTGTCCTTGTCCGCGAACGCGAGCACCGGTTCAAACGGGACTTTCAGCGAATAGCCCGCGCCCAGGCGCAGGTGACCGTCAATTTTATAACGGCCGTCCGAAATGATCTTGCCCGGATTGAACAAATTATGCGGGTCGAAGGTCTGCTTGACCTGTCGCATGAGCTGGTAAACTTCCTCGCCGACCTGGTCCCGGAGATATTCGGTGCGCGCCAGGCCGACGCCGTGTTCGCCGGACAATGTTCCCTTGAACTGCTTCACGAGCGCGGCCACTTCGTCGGCAATCTGCCGGTATTTTTTCAAATCCTCCGCGCGATGCAGATCCAGCATCGGCCGCACGTGCAGCAATCCCGACGCCGCGTGGCCGTAATACGAAGCCCGCACTCCGCGTCGCCGCATCAATGTCTGGAGGCTGTTGACGTATTCCGGCAAATCGCGCGGGCGCACCGCCGCGTCCTCGACGAACGCCACGGGCTTGGCGCCGCCCGGGCAGCCCATCAACAGCGACAAACCGGCCTTACGCATCGCCCAGACGAGGCCGGCTTCGTCCGGCGTCTCCAAAATCAAATTGCGCAAACCCAGTTTGCGCTTTTTCAACTGCGCGAGCCGGTCTTGAACATCCTCGAAAAATTCGACAATCAAAATCGCCTCGCAAGGCTTGGTGTCGAGTTCGAGCAAATCGCGCACGGCCTGAAACTCGCGCTGGCCGCGCGTCTGGTCAAACAGCGGACGGTCAATGTGCTCGATGGCGGCAGGTTTCAGGTCAAGCAGCGCCTGGGTGGCCTGCATCGCCTCAGCCACGGACGAAAAAAACAGCAGGCCGACACCGCGTTCCGCCGGCAGCGGAACGACCTTCAGTTCGGCGGAAATAATGCCCGCCAGCGTGCCTTCGCTGCCGGCCAGGATGTGAAGTAAATTGCCGGGTTCGGCTGCCGCCCGGGCCAGCGCGTAACCGGGCCAGCGTTTCAAGAGGCCCTGCGGGAAGGCGCCGGTAATGGCGAGTGAATTGAGCGAAACCATGCTTTCAACCACTTCACGCTGTTGCGGCAAAGTGTCGTGGCCGGGGCCAACCCTCGCCACTTTGCCGTCGGCGAGGACGATTTCGAGTTCGTTCACGTGCATGGCCGTCGTGCCATAGACCGGCGTGTAAGCCCCGGATGAGTCGTTGGCAATCATGCCGCCCAGCGTCGCGCGCGAACTGGTCGCCACGTCCGGCCCGAAACATAATCGGAACGGCCGAAGGAATTCATTCAATTGATCCAGCACGACGCCCGCGCCAACGCGGACCGTGCGGCGCTCCTTGTTGAAGTCCCAGATTTGACGGTTGTAGCGCGCGAAATCAACGACGAGGCCTTCGCCGATGGCTCCGCCGGAAAGGCTCGTTCCCGCGCCGCGCGGGATGACCGATACACCCGCCTGCGCCGCCGCCCGGATGATGGCGCTGGCGTCATGCGCGCTGCCGGGAAACGCCACGGCCAACGGCTCGATTTGGTAAACCGACGCATCCGTGGCATAGAGTTGACGCGTCAAATTGTCAAACGCGACGTCGCAAACTGCCGCCTTCAATGTGGCCAGTTGTTGATTGGGTGTCATATATGGCCTGGCCCAAAGCTATCGGCGTGACAGTGCGTTGACAATTTCATTTACTCAAAACCGGATGAGCGCCAGTTCCCAAAAACGTTCCGCGGAATTCCTCAAAATCAGCGCCCAGTTCAAACTCGGCGCGCTGGTCACGGAATCAGCGCATCCCGTCACGGCAAATTTGAGCGACGTTGCCGGGCGGGACATCGCCGCCGCGTTGAAATTGCTTTTCGACGCGGATGACGACGTGGCGAAAAAATATCGCGATTTTGCGGAATCGGGCCGGGCGGGGGAAATCAAGGAAACGCTTCTCCGCTCGCTGAAGAATGGCGGGCGGATTTTTTTCACCGGCTGCGGTTCAACGGGGCGGTTGAGCGTTTTGCTGGACTCGGTCTGGCGCGATTTCTGGCGGCAGCAGAACAGACCACTCACCCGGACTTCGTCCACCCTCTCCCCGCCAGGCGGGGAGAGGAACGGGGCGAGGGGCACTGATGATTTTGAAAACCGCACGTTCAGCGTGATGGCGGGCGGCGATTTTGCGCTCATCAAATCGGTCGAAGGTTTCGAGGATTTCACCGCGTTTGGTCGCAAACAGCTTCACGACCTCGGCGTGCGCGCGGGCGACGTGGTGTTTGCCATCACCGAGGGCGGCGAGACCTCATTCGTCATCGGCACGGCGTGGGAAGGCGTGGACGCCGGCGCCAAGGTTTTTTTCGTTTATAACAATCCGGACGAAATTCTCCGCCAACACGTCGAGCGCAGCCGCGAAATCATCGAAGACCGGCGCATCGAGAAAATCAATCTCACGACCGGGCCGATGGCCATCACCGGCTCGACGCGGATGCAGGCGACTTCGATTCAACTTTGCGTCCTGCTCACAATTTTGGAAATGGTGGCGCGCGAGTTGGTAGGGACGGCGCGCTGCGCCGTCCGGTCATCGCAGCGCGATGACCCTGCCAGTGTTCCGGAATTATTCCTCGCCAAACTTACCGAACTGCTCGCCACCTTGAAATCACCGGCGTTGCTGGAACAACTGGCAAAACTCGTCGCGCTGGAGGAATCGGTCTATCGCGCCGGGCACAAAAACAATTACTTCGCCGACGGGCTTGGCATTGATGTCTTGACGGACACGACCGAGCGGTCCCCGACTTACTGCACGCCGCCGTTTCGCAAATGTGACGACACGACCGCAACGGAATCGTGGGCGTTTTTGTTCCTGCCACGGAAGGAAACGCCGGAGGCCTGGCGGCAAATTCTGAAGCGCGAACCGCGTTGCATTGAATGGAACGAGAACGAGGTGCGCGAATTGCTTGAAGGTGGGGCGGGCACTCCGTTGCCCGCCGTGGCCGGCCACAACGACCGGAGCGCAGGGGACTGCGCGTCCTACCAATTGCCCAAAATCAGCCGCGCTGAACTGATGCGGTTCAGGATCGGCTTGGACGGTCTCAAATATCGTCCGCCGGGTGCGGGCGACGGTGCGGTGGCCATCGTGTCGGAGCGGGAAATGGAATCGCTGCTTTCGCTGGACGGATTTTATCGCGTCCAGCTCGATGCGGCGCGAAAAGCGGGCGCGAAGACAGGCATCATCTATTTCGGTGGCAGCCGACGTGAGGAGGCTCCATCTGAACAACCCGCAGTTGATGAAGTTTTCGTTCCGGTGCCGGAGACGGACTTGCTCCTGGACGGCTTGACGCGCGTGGCGGTGAAGCTGGTGATGAACGCGCTTTCGACCTGCACGATGGTGCGGCTGGGGCGGGTGATGGGCAATTTCATGGTCTGGGTCGTGCCGTCCAACCTCAAGCTGATTGACCGCGCGACGCGTTACATCGCCCGGCTTACCGGCCTGACCTACGAAGCCGCGAACGCCCTGCTGTTCGAGGTGATCGAATACGTCGAGCCGCGGATGAAATCGGACCAGGCGTATCCGCCGGTGGTGGGCCTGGCCGTCCTGCGCGCGCGGGGCGGTCTGACAAATGAGGAAGCGGAGAAACAATTGGCGAAATAAACCGCGGATTGCGCGGGCAAGCGCAGATTTGTCCCACACGAAATGTCCCGCCTGACATTTTGGGAGGGCGGTTTGAGGTTTGAAAGGAGCCGGAACTTTTCAACAAAACCCAGGATCAATGCATTGATGGCGACAGATACAAAATAATTGCCAGGAAAACGCCCGAAGAAACAATCAGCGCCAGCAGTATGATGGCAACGATGTTTTCGACGTGGTTTCTGCTTTTTGGGGTCATAATCAATGGTAAGTGTGTTAGTAACATATGCTGCTGGAGTATAAAGGAAAAAAGGAGGGAAATTATCCACAGCTTATTCACAGATAATTTAAAGCTCACACCCAATGCCGGGCCTGATGTTTGGGCGGGGCGGTCTTGGCAATGGATTTTCCCTTGCTGTTCCCGGTTTTTCCGGCGATTTTTCCACATTAAAAGCCCATGCCGTGAAGGAAAGAGCCAACCACGCCATCGCCAGAGCCTGGCCGCTGATCGTCGCGCTGGGTGCAGCCCTCATTTTGGTTGTCATCATCAATGTTCTCTGGTCGCGGGTGAACCAGAAGGCAACCCAACAGGCGGATTGGGTTGATCACGCGCATCAGGTTATTGCCCTGCTGGAGGAGACACTGGCCCGGACGGACGACATGGTGACCGGCCAGCGGGGGTTTGCCCTGACCCGGGAGAAGGATTTTTTGCAGCCGTATCTGACGGCAACGAACCGCATGCCGGACCTCCTCCGTTCGCTCCGGGAACTTGTCCGGGACAATCCCGACCAGGAAAAACGGGTTGGCCAGTTGGAGCTGTTGATCGCCAGTCACACAGAAATCAACCGGAAGCATATCGAGGCGCTCCTCAGGGGCGATCCTTTGGTTCTCGACATGCCTTTCCGCCGCGGAATCAAGGACAGTCTGGACGCCATCCACGCTGCCGTTGGGGAAATGGTGGCGGAGGAAAACCGCCTGCTGGACCAACGCCGGGGCGGATTGCGCCGATCCACCCATCTGGTCACCTTGGTGAACATCGTCAGCGGATTGGTGAGCGTGGGTTTGTTGCTCGGGGTGTTCAGTGCATTGTGGCGGGAGAACACGCGGCGACGCGGGGTGGAGGCGGAATTGAAGCGTTCCCATGAAAAGCTGGAGGAACTGGTCCGGCAACGCACAGCCTCCCTGTATCTAAGCGAGGAGCGATTACAACTGGCGCAGCAGGCGGCGCGTATCGGCTCGTTCGAGCGGAACATCCAGACGGGAGTGAGCACCTGGACCCGGGAATTGGAGGCCATGCACGGGCTGCCGCCGGGTGGTTTTCCCGGGTCGCCATCCGGTTGGGAAAATCTCATTCATCCGGATGATCGCGCCGATGCGGTGGCACGGGTGCAATCGGCCATGGAAACCGACGCGCCCATCGAGGGCGAATGGCGCGTGATTTGGCCCGACAAAAGCCTGCACTGGTTGTTCGGACGTTTCAAGGTCTTCCGGGACAATGCCGGCCGGCCGCTGATCCTGACCGGGGTCAACATTGACGTGACCGAGCGCAAGCGGCTCGAACGGGAAATGCTCGAGGCCAGCGACAGCGAGATGCGCCGGATCGGACATGACCTGCACGACGGGGTTGGCCAGCAATTGACCGCCCTGGCCCTGTTCAACGCCGGGCTGCAACGCGAAGCGGAGGCCCAGGCGCCACAACTTGCCGGCTCATTGAAAAAGATTGGCGGCGACCTGCGTGAAATCATCCGGCAAGTCCGGGTGCTCTCCCATGGATTTTCCCCGGTCCCGTTTGAAAACAACGGTCTGGTGGAAGCGCTGAAACAACTGGCCGATGGCACCCGTTCCGTGGCCGGGGTGAATTGCGAGCTGGAAGAATCCACCCCGGTCGAGATCAATGACCCGCACCTGGCGGCCCAGCTTTATCGCATCGGTCAGGAGGCCGTGACCAACGCGCTCAAACATGGCCATGCAAAAAAAATCCACATCGCGCTGGAATCCACCCCGGCGAAGCTGGAACTACGGGTGAAGGATGACGGCCTGGGTTTCTCCCCAACCGCAACCGGGCGCCGGGCCGGTCTGGGCTTTCGTGCCATGAAGTATCGCGCCGACCTCATCGGTGCGTCGTTGCAGATTGATTCCGCTCCGGGGAAAGGGACCCGTATATCCTGCACCATCCACAAACAAACCTGAAATTTATGACCACGAACACCCCGCAGTCCAAGGCTGAACACAAACGCGTGATGGTGGTGGACGACCATCCGCTGATGCGGTCGGGTCTCGTCCAGTTAATCAACCAACAAGCGGGACTGGAGGCTTGCGGCGAGGCCGGCAGTTCCGCGGAAGCGATGGGCAAAATTCCCAAGTGCAAGCCGGACCTCATCGTGGCCGATATCACCATGAAGGAAAGCAATGGCCTTGAATTCATCAAAGACGTTCTTGCCGTTCACGGAAATGTTCCCATACTGGTGGTCTCCATGCATGACGAGACCGTTTATGCCGAGCGCGCGCTGCGCGCCGGCGCGTGCGGCTACATCATGAAAGAGGAAAGCGCGGATTGCCTCGTTGGGGCGATCCAGCGGGTGTTGGATGGCGGAGTTTACTTGAGCAAAACCATGTCGGCCCGGCTTCTTAAAAGCATTGCCAGCCCGCAGCCCCGCAGTTCTGCTTCCCCCCTCCAGAAGCTCACGGATCGGGAGTTCGAGGTTTTCCAGTTTATCGGACGGGGCAACAGCACCAAGGAAATCGCTGACCAACTCCACCTCAGTCCCAGCACCGTGGACGTGCATCGCGCCCATATCCGGGAGAAGCTGCAGTTAAAGAATGCAACTGCATTGGTTTATCACGCCGTGCAGTGGGTCAGGACCGAAGGCGGCGCCTAGTCGCGCCCCCGTCCGCTCCATCGGTTGCAACCAAATAATTCCTTTATCTCAAGCCACGACGGGTCTTTAAGGCCAAGACCGGTTTTTGCCAATTTCGCATCCTGATGGGAGGAATAAAACTTCCGGCGTGCAAACAAGATGCAGCGGGCATTGTTGGAGTGAAAACAACTGAAGCCATCAGCAATTTATTGCCGATGGAACGGCAGGAACATTTGCCCATCGTTGCTCTTATCAATTTTGCCGGGCGCAGAATGCTTTATTTTTGGTGGGCGAGGCAGGGGCCTCCAAATCCACCTTTATTTCGGCTTCTGTTGCCCGGTTTCATTTTAAGTGCTGTCCGTATTCGGACGGACTTTCTTCCGCGACCGGTTGTTCGTGCCAGGGTTTGCCGGCCTGATAGAGCGTCAAAAGCTGACGACTGACAACCGCCGACTGCATGTCGCCCGTTTTGGTCTGCATGGTTAATGCCGTTTCCGCAGTCGTAACGGCCTCCGGGAAACGTCCCGCTTCCGCATAAGCCGCTGCCAGCGTGCAAATCATGCCGGCTTGCTTGAACTGCGTCAGGCGACAGGCCCGTTCCGCGCACCGGACTGCTTCCGCCCCGTCACGCACGCCGGCATCCGCGCCCGTGGCCAGCAACCAGGCCAGATTGTTGAGCGCTTCCGGCAGGTCGGGCTGGAGCGACACAATCCAGCGCAACTGGGAGATTGACCCGCGCAAATCGCCGGTTTGGTAAAGCAGGGACGCCAGTTCCAGATGCGTTTCAATTTCCGATTTTGATTTCGGTTCAAAGCAAAGTGCCGCCTTCAGATGCTGGACGGCCTCCCGGCTTCTTCCGGCGCGGTCCAGACACTGCGCGAATTTCCTGTGTATCTCCGGGTCGCTTGGCCGGATCCGGAGCGCCGCCAAAAAATGTGATTCCCCTTCCTCAAAATTCCCCTGCAACCCCAGGGCCTGGCCGAGATTCAAGTGGGCATCGGCATCGCCCGGATCGCATTGCAGCGAGGCCTTGAAATATCTTATGGCGCCGGCGTAGTCGTTCCGTTCCGCCAGGATGACGCCCAGCGAGTCATACGCTTCCCCGGCCGCCGGGTTTTTGGCGAGGGTGTCGCGCATCAGGCCTTCTTCCGTGGCAAAGATTCCGGCGCGATGGAAAGTCAAGACCGACAAGGCCAGGAGCAGGGCGACCTCCGCGCCGCGAAAGGTGTTTCGGTTCAACCAGGAAGCCAGCGCGGCTGACGCCAGCGCAAGCGGAGCAATCATCGGGAGATACTGGAGATGGTCCGAGACCTGCCATTTCTCAAGAAATTGCGCGTCGAAGAAACCAAGGGCCGGAAACAGGGCGACGGCGAAGCATCCCAGTCCGAACAGCGCGTGTCGTCCCCAGGTGCGGCGGAACCGCCAGCATAAAACGAGAACCGCGCAAAGCAGGAGGACCGGCAGATACGCCGCGGGCGTTCCGGCATCAATATGCCACCTCGGATAAACCAGGTTCAGGTTCAACGGCAGAAGCGTTTTTCCCAGATAAAACCAGAAAACCCGGCCCGCAATGGCAAGTCGTTCCCCAAAGTTTTCCGGCGGCAGCACCTGGCCGGCCATGGCCAACGCCTGATGCTTTTGAAACCAGACGGACATCGCCCCGAAAGCCAGCGCCAGCAGAAAATGCGGGGAGGTGTGCAGCAAATCCCGCCTGGTGACCCGCCCGCGCTGCCATGCGGCGCAACCCAGCAGGATCGGCGGCAACATGACCGTGGAGGTCTTGCCCAGCAACGCCAGCACGAAAGCCGTCAGCGACAGTCCATACCACATCGCGCCCTGGTTGCGCGGGGTTTGGGCGGCGACTTTGCCCGGGCTGGCGGGATACAGGGAACAGGCTTCGTAACGGAGATAACACAAGAAACTCAAGAGGAAGAAGGGCAGGGACAGGGTGTTCTTGAGCTCGGCGATTCGCGCGACCGTGTTGACGCAAACCGGATGCACGGCAAACATCGCCCCGGCGAGCCATGCTCCCGGGATTTTCAACCGCGCCAGCAACCGCCAGATCAGCACGGCGCTTAGAACCTGCAGCGCCATGTTCACCAAGTGATAACCGGCCGGATTTTTACCCCACACCAGCCACTCCAGCCAAAAACCAAATGTGGACAGGCTGAAATCCGTCTGGAACCAAATCGTGAGCGGCCCGAATTCACCATTCACCAGCGGATTGGCCGATTCGACCAATCGCTGGTCATCCATCAAAAAACTTCCCGGCAACACCGGACTGTAAACAACGAGCACGAACAGGGAAATGGCCAACATGCCCAAAGCAAGCCGGACCCTGCTTCCTTGGATTGCAAGAACATGACCAGCGGAAATCCACCCGTTCCCCAAACGGCTGCTAACCGGGAGATCTTTTGCCGCAGGCTGCATCCAGCAATCTTATCGCCGTTGCCACCGGCAAAAATTGGCAAAAACCGTCTTCCGCAGTAAAGATTCATGGTGATTTGTTTTAGTGGATTTCTTTAGGGACGCTGCCGCCAATGTGAAAGTCCCTGATACGGACCGGACGCGCAGCCAGCCCGACAACCGGCTACGCCAAATGGCGGGCCTGACGTTTGGGCAGGATGGTCCTGGCTTTGCGCAACGGCAGCAGCGTTTCTTCCGGGGAAATAAAATTTTTCAGGAAAGCCGGTTTGTCGTGACGCCCGCCGCGCTGGTAATCGCGCCACAGCGCCCCGGCCACCCGCTTCGCGTCGAGCCGGAGCTCGCCGGTCAGAAATTCAAAAAGCCGTTCCATCAACCGCGCCAGCGCGATGCCGTCGGTGCGGCCCGTGCGCGCGTGTAGCCATTCGCTGAAGTGCAGGAAGGTGTGAAAGGGAGATCTGTTCACGATTCCATCCGCGGTTTGCAACTGCGAAGTTACGCGCCGCCTGTCCCCGTCCCTCTCCTCCGTTGCCAACGGAGGAGAGGGTGGCCGAAGGCCCGGAGAGGAGGCGCCCCAAATCAGCGGCGTGGTCTCGATGAAGTTGCCGCTGTTGCCCACCAAATCCCAGTAGCGCGCAAATCGCCGCAGCTTTTGCATCGTCGCAAATTCAATCAGCTTGTTCTGCAAAATTTCGTAGGGTGGATGCGGATTATAGACCATCTGCCAGTCGGCGTCGTGCCGGACAATCGGCGTCCCGCGCAGTCGTTTCAGGATGCCCACCTGGATTTCCTGCGGACCGAGCGCGATGAGCCGGTCAAAACCGGCGGCGAAACTTTCCAGCGTTTCACCGGGCAACCCGGCAATCAAATCGGCGTGGATGTGGACGCCCGTCTCCTTCCGCAGGAACCGGAAATTGTCGGCGAGCTTCTCATAATTTTGCCGGCGCTTGATCAGGCCGCCAACCTCCTCATTGAACGTCTGGATGCCCACCTCGAATTGCAGCGCGCCGGGCGGAAATTGGGCGATGATTTCGTGCAACGATTCGGGCAGACGGTCGGGAATCATTTCAAAATGGAAAAAATGGCCGGGCCGGTGGCGCGCGAGGAAAAATTCTAAGATGGTTTTGCTGACGCCGAGGTTGAGGTTGAACGTGCGGTCAACGAATTTGAACTGTTTCACCCCGCGATCCAGCAGGCGCTGCAATTGTTCGAGCATGGCCGCCAGCGGAACCTGCCGCACCGGGATGTCGAGCGACGACAGGCAAAATTCGCACGCGAACGGGCAGCCGCGCGACGCCTCGACATAGAAGATGCGGTGCGCGATGTCGTCGTCGGTGTAGAGGTCGTAGGGCAGGACGATTTGGGAAAAGTCCGGCGGTTCGGCGGGAATGATTTTGGGCAGCGGAGCGCCGGCCTCCGGCCCGGCGTGTTGCGGGGATGATTCATCACGCCGAGGCGGTGCTCGGCGCTCCAGCAATACCCGGCACACCTCGGCGAATTTCAAGTCCGCCTCGCCGGTGATGGCGTGGTCGGTTAGCTGAACGATGGGCTGGTTTCCGGTTTCGTAGCTCATCTCCGGTCCGCCGAGGATGATTTTGATGCCGGGCTGGACGCATTTGATGGCGGCGATGACTTCGGCGGTTGGTTCCACGTTCCAGATGTAGATGCCGAAGCCGATGATTTGGGGATTGTGGGCGAAGAGGACTTCCGCAATGTCGAGCGGACGCTGGTTGATGTCGAACTCCACGAGGCACGCGCGCGGCCGCAGTTCGCCGAGATTGGCCAGCAAATAACGCAGGCCAAACGCGGCGTGGATGTATTTCGCGTCAAGCGTGGTTAAAACGATGTCCGCCACGTTCACAGGCTACCAATAACGAAACCCTTGCGCAATGCGGCAACACCGCCCCGACTTTTCCTAGGCTTTGGCAAAGCACCCTGATGGCTAAAGCAATTCGATATGTTTCCGGACGCGTTTTAACAGGAAGGCCAGAATGCCACCAACTGTGAAAAGGGAGAACGGTAATGGTTCCGGAACAGCAGTCGTTATTGAAGCAATACCAATTTGAGAACTTGGTTCGAAACGCACTGCTCCAATCGCGATAGCCTGCACGTCGGTCATATTCGCTCCCACGAAGTCTGAAAATGGAATGACCAGAGTCCCGGATCCGTTCAAAGCAAGGAGAACATTACCAAAATTGTAATTATACCATGTGCTGCTGGATTCAACTCCGAACGAAATACCTGCCCGGGAGAAGCTTAGCGTCAATGTAGATATATCAAGCAGAAAGCGGTCGCTTCCGTCCATCGTCAAATCAACTCCGAGAGGTGTAGTTGAACCATACCCCAGCGAGAAATAGCCAAATGTGGAAGGATCTGTGGTTAAAAGAACTGGCTTGCAGACGTATCAATTTGCAAGGTGGTGGAAACCTCCCACTGAACCGGCAGAAACCGAACGTGCTCCTCCGATGACATCGGAAGTGTTCAACCCACTTTGGTAGACCGTTTGCCCGGGGTAGTTGTTGGTTGCTTGAATGGACAGCGCGCCTTGAGTGAAATCGTCAATAATAACAGACTGAAGCGATTTGTACTGTCGCTGCAAGGGCCGAGACCGAAGCAAAACAGCGGATCGGTTTCATAATATTTGAATAAGTATTTTAGAGGGCAACCTTAGAGTAGGTTAGCTGGCCTATTGCGAATTGTCAAGCCTGCATAGGCGGTTCTGCGTTTGTCCATAATGAAACAATCTAGGACCGGTTTGTTCAAATGTCCCTGCACGAAGTCCCTGCCAAGGCGAGACCAAGTCAGTTTTTATTCGACCCGGTGCGGGTTCATTGTTAATCTGCCTCCATGACACTCGACGATATTTTGCTGGAGGCGGAGGACAAGATGATCAAGACCGAGCAGGTGGTCATAAACGGGTTCGCGGGCGTGCGCACGGGCAAGGCGTCGGCGTCCCTGGTCGAGAACGTCACGGTGGAGGTTTATGGCGCGCAAATGCGCATCCGCGAACTGGCGGGCATCACCACGCCGGAACCGCGGATGCTGGTCATCCAGCCGTGGGACTTCAACTCGCTGCATCCGATTGAGAAGGCGATTCAAAAGGCGAACCTCGGTCTCATGCCGGCGATCCAGGGCAAAATCATCCGGCTCGCGTTCCCGGAATTGAGCACGGAACGGCGGCAGGAATTCGTGAAAATCTCCAAAAAAATGGCGGAGGACGGGCGCGTGGCCGTCCGGCACGTGCGGCGCGACGCGATGGACCTGTTGAAAAAGCACGTCCACGACAGCGGCATCACCGAGGACGAGGAGAAACAGGCCGAAAAGGATTTGCAAAAGCTGACCGACCAATACACCGCCAAGATTGACGAACACCTCGCCCACAAGGAAAAGGAAATCATGACGGTGTGAGCGGCTGGATTTACGATTTTCAATTTACACGCGCCATCCTTAATCACCGTCAGTGGGTCATGGTTTCGCATTAATTCGGGATTTCCCATTTGATCAGGCAAAATCCACTCATCCTTGGCAAACTGGTCCATGATCGGACCCGGGCCTTGGGTGGCAGAGACTTTTTCCGGGGACTCCGCTTTTAACTCCACTCAGGAAATTGAGTGGTATTTAAATCCAACGTGGAAATAGAGGCCATGTCGGAATCTTCAAGGCTAAAATCAAAAATATTCAAGTTTTCCGCGATATGCGCTTTCTGGGAGGATCTGGGGATGGCAATAATTCCTCTTTGGAAATGCCATCTCAGGCTCACCTGCGCAACCGTCTTGTTGTATTTCTTTCCGATGGCGGCCAGCGTGGCATTGGTGAAAAGCCCATGACGGCCTTCCGCAAAAGGCGCCCAAGCTTCCATTTGCACGCCATGTTGCTTTAAGTATTCCAGTGACTTGCCTTCCTGGAAAAACGCATGGGTTTCGATTTGATGGATTGCGGGTTTCACGTCGCTACTCGCAATCAAGTCGTCCAGTTGCGCGGGGTCGAAATTACTCACGCCGATGGCCTTGATTTTCCCCGCATGATAGAGTTCCTCCATCGCTTTCCAGGAGCCTTTCACATCGCCGGCAGGCCGGTGAATCAGGTAGAGGTCCAAATAATCCGTCCCCAGCTTGTTGATGGAAGTTTGAAATCCTTTCTTTGCCTGTTCGTAGCCCATGTCGGCCTTCCACAGTTTTGAGGTGATAAAGAGTTCTTCACGTTTGATGCCACTCTGTTTGATCCCGGCGCCCACTGACTTCTCAGTGCCGTAGATCATGGCGGTATCAATCAGACGATAGCCCAGAGCGATGGCATCGGCCACGCACCTGATTCCGACGTCGCCGTTAAGCGTCATGGTGCCCAATCCAAGCCGTGGCATTTTCAGGCCGTTATTGAGTGTCACGAGCGGGATCAAATTTTCCTGGATGCTGGTATTTGGCGCGCCAAATGACTGCGCGCGGCCGAGGCCCAGGAACATGGCAGAGGCGGCACATCCCGCGCTGGTCTGCAAGAATTGGCGGCGGCTCATTCCGTTGGAGTTGTGTTCTTTATTCATACTGGTTGACAATTCTCATATGGTTTCCAGCCCACGACCAGCGCGGGCCTTTTTTGTGATTTTCTGCCTGCTCCACAGGTTTGCAAGTCCATTTTCCAGTCCGCCATCGGTTTTTCTCCGGCAAAAGGGGCGCTTCGTTGCGATTTGTGCCTTTCCGCACGCATTTCCACCTCGTACGAAGACACCTCCTCCGTGGTTTCCAGTATTTCCCTGGCCCAGGCACCATCACTGAAACCTCGCCAGGCGGAGTGCAAAGCCCCTTGGCCTCCGGATTGTATGACCCGACCTATCTCGCCTTTCAAGGCGAAACATTGCCCGTGCCCGAACCCTCAGTTTTGGGTTTGCTGGTCGTCGGCGCAACCGCACTCCTCATCCGCCGCCGCCGCCAACTCTGAATCTCATTGCGGAGGCAGAATTTAACGATTGGTGGCTGGTTGTTCAAAGCGTACCACCGTTTCGCCGGGTTTGGCGTAGCCGAGTTTTTCGCGCGTGAGGCGTTCGACGGTTTTGGGATCGTAGCGGAGCGCGTCAATCTCTGCCTGGAGTTGTTTGGATGCTTCCTTTTCCTTTTCCAGTTCCCGTTCCAGCCGCAGATTTTCCCGCTGCATCCGCGCGTTCTGCTGGATAAGCGGCAGATACCACACGCCGACGAGCAGCAGTCCGGCCACGAGCAGCAGCCAGGCGACCATTTTGGTCAGCTTGCTCCAGATGCCGAGGTCAACGTTCATGGCCGCGAGTAAAACACGGGCGATGGCGCGACGGAAGCGGATTTATCTGGCAAATTCCTTCCACGTTTTCAGCCTGCCGTTTGGGTCGAAGCCCAGGCGCAGAAAACGCGCGGGCACGTAGGTCTCGGAATACATCGGCGTGAGCGGGCCGAAATAACAGCCGGGCGGCACAAAGTAAGGCTCCGGCGCCACGACGACCTGACCCCGTTGCACGAGCCATTCGGCGACGGTCGAGCCGTCGGACAGCTTCGCGGACTTGTCGGGCGGCCCGAAGTCCATCACGGACTGATCGTAGGTGTAAAGGCCCACGCGCGCCGCCCAGTCAATTTTGGGCGTGACGCAACCGGCCAGCAACAGCGCGGCAAACAGGACTGGAAGCATTGCTTTCACGCGGTTAATTTACGCCGGCAAAGGCCGAATGCAATCGGCGCCCTTTCGGCCAGGCGCCCCTGGACACGGCGACAAGCAAAGTTGCATTTTTTGAAGGAACGCCGGATTTATCCGGCAGGGCATTCAATCAAGCGAAGCCGCTGCCGTCCAGCCAAGCGGGACGGCGTTCCTTTACAGTGTTTACGTGCGCCCCTTTCAACCGGGTGCGGATTTTGGGCGGAAGGTCAGTTAAACTGGCAAGAATAACCTGTCCACACGAAGCACTGCTGCGGAGGATGGGCTGGTCGTCTGAGGCCGTGCAGCAGAGATTGTCTCAATACAATACGCCATTTTTTGGTAGCAGCCGACGTGAGTCGGCTCACTATTGTTGGAATTTTGTTTGAGATTAGAGTGGACTCACGTCCGCTGCTACACTTTTGAAAGAATCTCAGCAGCGCGGCCCTACCAGCAGAAAAATCAAACCGACTCACCACCGGATTTAGTTGTGAATGGGTTTCGGCGGCGCTATCAATTCGGGCGCATGATCAGGGCTTTGTTCCTGTTTGTTGATCCGACGGGGTGGGACCGCCTGGCGCAAGCCCGGCGCGGGGTGGGATTCATGCTCGTGACGTATTTACTGCCGCTGCTGCTAATGATGTCGGCGGTGGAAGGCGCCGGGCTGACGCGCTGGGGCAAATGGCAGCCCGGCGTTGGCGTGCTCAAAAAATTCACGGCCGGCGAGGCAGTTCTTTTTGAAACCGCGCAATTGCTGTTGACGCTGGCGGTGGTTTTTGTGTGCGCCCATCTCGTCAAGATATTGGGCGAGACGTTTCACGAGCGCCACGGCTACGCGCAGGCGTTCAAGGTGGTGGCTTACACCTTGGGTCCGCTTTTTTGGCTCCGGCTGCTGAACGTGTTTCCCATGATGAGTCCCTGGATTCCGTGGGCCATTGGCATCGCGCTTTCCATCTGGATTTTTTATCAAGGCTTGCCGCGCGTGATGAAAACGGACCCGAGCCATGCCTTTGAATTATACGTGATCAGTTCGATGATTCTGTTTGCGACCACGGGGCTGGTTTGTTTGCTCACCGCGCTGTGTTTGCGGGGCCAGGTTGATTTCGCGTATTCGTATTTTGGGGCCGGAATTTTACATCTGCTGGCGCGGCTGCATATTTGAAGCAAACTTTTGCATGATCACGGCCATCGAACAATCCCTGCTGCACGCGCTGGTGGAACTGGAACAGGCGGGCAAAGCCCTGCGCACGGCAAATCCCAAACCGGACCTGCCGGCGTTGTTCGCGCGCATTGATGAACTGGCGAAAGGACTGCCGCGCGGCACCGATCCGGCGTTGCTGCATTACCTGCAAAAGAAAAGTTACGAGAAGGCGCGGCGGTTCCTGCAGGGGCGCGATGTGGAAAACCAGGAGGGCAACTGCCGGCACGTTTAGGAAGCAAGAGCGCGAAGCCCGAAGTGCGAATTCCGACTTCTCACTTCAACCTTCCCACATCACACTTCGATTATGTTCGACGACACCATCGCCGCCATTGCCACGCCGCTCGGCGAGGGCGGGCTGGCCGTCATCCGCCTTTCCGGACCGCAATCGCTCGCCGTCGCCGACAAAAGTTTTCTGCCCGTTGGCAAAAGTTCGCTGAAACCGTCGGTGGCAGCGTCGCACACGATTCAATACGGCAAAATTGTCCGCGCGGACAAGACCGTGGACGAGGTGCTGCTGGCCGTTTTGCGCGCGCCGCGCACGTTCACGCGCGAGGACACGGTGGAAATCACCTGTCACGGCGGCATCCTGCCCGCCAAGCTCGTCCTCGACACGCTGCTGGAAAACGGCGCGCGACCAGCCGAGCCGGGCGAATTCACGCGCCGCGCGTTTCTCAACGGCCGGCTTGACCTCGCGCAAGCCGAAGCCGTCGCCGATTTGATCCATTCGCGCACCGAACTCGCGCTGGCCGCCGCCACCGAACAACTGGCCGGGAAACTTTCGCAGCGCATCAACCGGCTCCGCGATGATTTGATGCGCGTGCTCGCGCACGTCGAGGCGCACATTGATTTCCCCGACGAGGACATCGCGCCGGACACGAAGGCGCAATTGCTCAAGCGTCTGGAAGACGGCGTGAAGTTCATGGACGTACTGTTGCGCACCGCGAACGAGGGACAGATTTTGCGCCGCGGCATTCGCGCGGCGATAGTGGGCCGGCCCAACGTCGGGAAATCCAGCCTGCTCAATCAGCTCCTCGGACGCGACCGCGCCATTGTGTCGCCGATTCCGGGCACGACCCGCGACACGATTGAGGAAACGGCGAACATCCGCGGGCTGCCGGTGGCGTTCATTGACACCGCAGGATTGCGCGAGGCGCGCGACGCGATCGAGCAGGAAGGCATCCGCCGCAGCCGAGAATCGCTGGACCGGGCCGAGTTCATTCTGCACGTGCTCGACGCCAGCGAACCGATGACCAATGAGGATGAAAATTATTTCGCCGGGTTCGCCGCCAAAAAACGTATTCTCGTCCGGAACAAGATTGATTTGCCGGTGAGGCTGGAATTTCATGTCACGCGTCACACGTCACGCGTCACCGTTCCAATTGTTGACGTTTGCTGCCTGAGCGGGCAGGGGATTGAAGCGTTGAAGGACGCCATCAAGGAACTCGTCTGGTCGGGCGAAATCAAGGCCGAGATGTTGCAGGTGACGATCAATTCGCGGCATCAGGACGCGCTGAACCGCGCCCGCGTGGCCGCGTTGCGAACGCTCGCGGCGCTGCGCGGGGATATGACGCTCGAACTCGTGGCAATGGATTTGCGCATCGCGGTCAATGCTGTTGGCGAAATCGTCGGCAAAACGGCGACGGAAGATTTGCTTGATTCGATCTTCAGCCAGTTTTGCATCGGAAAATAATGGCCGCGAATGCCGCGTGGCGCCTCGTGGCTGCAAACTTTTTAGCGCTCGCGCGACAGGAAGGAATCCCGCACGGCAACTGTCCCAATGACACCCTGCTTTGGCGGCGTCCGTCGGCGGGAGGGGGCTGTAACCGCTCCCGCGATTTTCACAACCCATAAGCCATTGAAACTGTGTTGGTTAGCCGGTCTGCTCACGCATCCGGTCAAAGCGGGGCGGTAATGAAATCGGCACGGTTAATGTGCTAAAACAAATGAGTTGCGCGCAAACATTTTCTTATGCAGTTTTTTAAAGAAATTCTCTTGACTTTTTTGGCAAACGGACTCATAAAGCTGTTGTATTAAAGTAACGAACCCAAGCAACGCTGTGAGGATTTGGAAAAAATCTTTCGCAAGCAGAGCGCGGTTTTTCAAAAGTGCTCTCTTTGCGTATTTGCTCGCCGGCCTTGTCATTCAAAGCGAGGCACAGGTTTTCAATTTTAGCTACGGATCTTATTCGTTGGGCTTCAACACGAACACCGCCAGTTTGGTCAATTTTACGGCGGGGGCGGTGAACCAATTGAATTCGCAATCGTTATATTACAGTGTGAATGGTGATGCACTAACAAGCATAAACTCAACGACCTTTGGTTTGCCGGTCATCCACAAAAATTCAGGGGGAGGGCAAACATCATACACCTTCACGTATTCAATTGCGGGCACTTTAAGTGTGGCCGACGACATTACGATTAATGGCAGTGGATGGGGCGAACTAATCAAGTTTCAGAACCTTTCCGTCAACTCCGCTACCGTGAGCATATTCCAATACTCGGATTTTGTCTTGGGAGGCGCATCGGGATCACAGACTGTCAATATTGACACAACTGGCGAGCCAACACAGGCTTTTACGACACAGACTGGAGGCGGAGCAACGCTTACTTGGAATGGGCAATTAACCAGCGGAACTGTTGAGGTCCAAGCCGACCCCGGTGGTGCTCCGTTTGGCGCTTTCCTCGGGAATGCCAGCCCCACCACCCTTGACAACAGCACCTTGACTGCTTCGGGGAACGCGGTTTTTGGGTATGAATTTGATGGCAACCTGTCGGCCAATGGCTCACTTACAATCAGCGACGTCGCTAGTATTGCGGTGCCTGAACCATCGTCCGTGGCGGTGATTTCGGCGGGAATGCTGGCTTTGGCCTTGCGGCGCCGTCGCCGGGGGGCGTAGCTTTTGCTCATTTTGAACAGCTTTGGACATGTCCAAGATTTGTGAAAATAACAGTTGACTTTAGGAACCAGATGCGGTAAAAAAACCTTGTTTTAAGCGCAGTTAAGGGCGCGAAACGGCAATCAGAGGATAGTTATGAATTGTAAAAATAAATTTGTTCTGGTGGACAAGGTGATGCCGGCACTGTGTGTGGCCTCGGTCGTGTTAGGGATGTTATTTCTGCCAGCCAGTGGCGTGGCGCAAACTGTCACGATGGACGACTCCGGATCCATTGACACAATAAATGCTGGGAATAGTGGCACCTTGGGCATGAACAGTTGGACTGTGGGGGGAGTTCCGGGAAGCCAATTGAATCAGCAGTGGTTCTGGTATTCAATCAGCGGTGTTGACCTTGGCGCCGGGATCGGAGTTGCGGTGTCCATAAACACAATCGGCACGGCAAGTGTTACGGACAATAATTATGGCGCAGACGGGCTCAACGACGTAACCTTGGTGTATGCAAACGCATCACTGTCAGTGAGTGTTGAATACGCTTTGAGCGGCAATGGCTACACTTCTGGAAGCGCCGATTTGATGGAGTCCCTGGCGATCCAAAACCTGACTGCAGGCTCGCTGGGCTTGAAGTTTTATCAATATTCCAATTTCAATTTACTGCAGAATAACCACAATGTTGTTACTATTTCCGGGAGTCCTTCGGGCGGTTATAGCGGAGCGCAGCAAACGACTGGCGGGCCGGGCGGGTCTGGCATTGCCGAGGTCATTAATGCGCCGAATGCAAATTACGGCGAAGCCAATATTGTCAACAATGGGGTGAACTCAACGTTGTATAAACTCAACAACACGGCCAATTTGCAGCTAAATGATCAAATGTCGGCGGGGCCGGACAATGTAACGTGGGCTTTTCAATGGAACGCAACGCTGCAACCTAATGGCTCGGTTGACGCAAACAACGATCCCACCGATACGTTGTTCATCAACAAGGATAAAGGCTTGTCCGTTCAACTTGTTCCGGAGCCGTCCACCTTGGCTTTTATCGCGCTGGGTCTCGGCGCATGGGGATTGGCGCGGCGCCGTCAGTCAGCCTAGGCTGGAATTTCTCTGATAAAATAGCAGAAGCAAGCCGGTCATTGACCGGCTTTTTTCTTTGCAGACAGCAGGGAAAGGACTGTTTATGCTGACACAACCATCCGACGCCAAGCGCGTCCTGTCCATTGTGTTAGATTGAGCGTATGAACGGCAGTCTTCAACGAAGAATGCTGGCGTTGGTTCTGTTGAACTGTGCCCTGACATTCAAGCTGCAGGCTGGCGGCAGCGGCATGAACACTGTCGTCGTCGTCAACCAAACCAGCTCCAACTCGTGTGAACTGGGCAATTACTTCTGCGAACGCCGCCAAGTGCCGCCTCAAAACGTGTTATACATCAACTGGCCGGGTGGCAATACGTCATGGACCAGCAATGACTTCCAAACCACCCTGGTGACGCCCCTGCTGAACATGCTGACGGCCAGCCAGTTGACGAACCAGATTGATTACGTTGTTCTCTCGATGGATATTCCGTTCCAGACCAGCTTCGGTTCCGTTGTCAACGGCACCACCTCGGCGTTGTTCTACGGCTCAAGGCAGGGCGATGGGACCGATCCCTTGGGTGTCACCAACAGTTACGCCGCCAGCGAGGCGGTCTTCCGCCAAGCCACGCCGGTCGGCGCGCCTGGTTATTCTTTTCTCACCACCATGATCACCGCCAATTCGCTTGCCCAGGCGGAAGCATTGGTGGATCAGGGAGTTGCCAGCGACGGACAATTTCCGCAACAGCCGGTCGTGTTGGCAAAAAGTTCCGACACAACCCGCAATATCCGTTATCTTAACACGGGTCCTGACACCGGTTTCGATAACGCCATTTTCAACGTGGATATTCTTGGGGTTTCCTCGATTTTCCGGACCAACACCGATTCGATTTCTGGCCAGACGGGCCTTCTGGGATATGAAACAGGTTTGGCGCAACTTACTCTCACGCCCGGCACTTTTGTTCCCGGGGCCATCGGGGACAGCTTGACGTCCTTTGGCGGCATCATCTTCGGAGCCAACGACCAGACCAATCTGCTGGCCTTCATTGATGCCGGAGCGGCAGGCAGTTATGGCACGGTCGCGGAACCCCAAGACGACACGCAGAAGTTTCCCAATCCCCAGGTTTACTTTTACCAGGCGCGCGGCTTCAGCCTGGCCGAGAGCTATTATCAGAGCATCAACACGCCGTATCTTGGTCTGATGGTGGCCGAACCGCTGGCGGCACCCTTTGCCGAGGCGGGTTCGGGACGATGGAGCACCAACCTCCCCAACGCCGTGTTGAGCGGCACCTCCATGCTCACCGTGAAATTTTCGGCCCACGATGTGAAACATCCCCTACAGCAGGTTGATTTGTTTGTGGACGGCACGTATTTCAGCACGCTGACCAATCTCGCCCCGTCTTCCGGCAATCTGCTGACCGTTAACCTGAACGGATATCCCATTACTTACACGGTCCCGACCAACGCGACTTTAAGCACGATCGCAACGGGATTGGCAGCTCTGATCAACGCACCCGCCGCCACCAATGCCACACAGGTAGCGGCCCTGGCTTATGGCGACCGCATCGAGTTGCAAGCCATCGCCAGTAATCTCATGGCGATCCCGTTCTACGTCGCCGACAACACCCCCACCAATGCGCCGGGCCTTACCTACAGCGTCAACTACCTGCCAGATTCTTCCCCCCCACAAATGACACCTGGTCATCTGGAAAAAAGCGGGGCATACAACATGCAGGTGGAAATTCCCAGCACCTTGCCTTATGTCGTCCAAGCCTCGACAAATTTGCTGGACTGGCTGCCAATCTTCACGAATGCCGCGCCGGGGCTGCTGAATTTTATCGACTATGGTGCCACGAACTATCCCGCGCGCTTTTATCGCATGACCTGGCCTGTGCCTGATCAACCGCCGATCCTATCTGCGCCGGGCATCGCCGGCAACGGCGCGTTCCAGTTGCACGTGGACAGCGTGCCGGGTCTGCCTTGTGCCGTCTTGTCTTCAACCGACCTCGTTGATTGGGCGCCCGTTTTGACCAACCAACTCGGCGGAGGGATGGACTTTGTTGATGCCAGCGCCACGAATTCCGCCTGGAAATTTTACCGGGCATGTCTCGTGCCCCCTGCGCCGCCCGGCTTTACGGTGTTGGATGTGGCGACAAACGTCACCCTGGTCCGCGTTGACAGTGCCTCGCTGCCTTATGCGGTTGGAGTCTCCACCAACCAAGGCCAATTGACCACGTTGGTCACTAATTTCGCCATTGGCGAAGTCCAAACCACCGCCGCGAGTGCCATCGGAAATGCCAGCATGCTCACAACGTTTCTGACTGCCAGCCAGCCCGCATTCCTGGCTTCAGAAGCGTTCGGCATGCAGGGATACTCGGAGAGAAGCAATTCGGTTCCCACCAATTCCTGGATGCGGTTCACTTTTACCAAGACCAACGGACAGAACGTGGTCGTGGCCGTCACCAATCAGACTCCCAGCGATTCCGGCACGCTCGCCGCGCAACTGTTCGCCTCGATAAACGCGGATCCCGCCTTGCAGGGCAGTGACGGTGTTGTGGCCGAGGATTATGTTGTCAACCAATACGGCACGTTCTTTTACACCGCCTTCAATCTGTATGCCCGGAGTCCCGGCTACCAGGCCGCCGCAATACAAGTAATCCCTGCGGTGTCGTCCATCCATGTTCCCTCATTCTCGACCATGGGCAGCACCCTCACAGAAAACCTGTCCGATCTTCAGCCTCGAAACCATCTTTACGTCACCGCCGGCGCAGCCAGCCTGGCCTTGACCTTCCCATTGAACACCACGAACCTGGCTGACGGTTATCACCAGTTGACGGCGGTCGCCTACGAAGGGAGCAACGTGCGAACTGAAACCGCGGTGACCGCGCCCGTTGTCATTCAGAACAGTTCCTTGAACGCAACTTTAACGCTGCTCGACCTGACCAACCAGGCCCCGGTGCAGGGCACCTACCACATCCAGGTTGCCGCCAACACCAACACGGTCAGCTTGATCACTTTGTTCAGCACCGGTGGCGCGCTGGGCATGGCCACCAACGAGTCCACGGCGATCTTTCAAGTGAATGGAACGAATTTATGGGACGGACTGCACCCTTTCTACGCCCTTGTTCAGACGTCTGACGGGCTCAACTATCGCACGGCAACGCAATCGGTTCGGCTGGGATCCGCGCCATAGCCGTCAAGCGGAATGGTGCCCCGGCAAGGACTCGAACCTTGGACCAAGTGCTTAAGAGGCACCTGCTCTACCAACTGAGCTACCGAGGCAACAAATTAAGGGCGTAAAGCATCGTCACAACCCGCTCGTTTGTCAATAAAACGACACGGAAGATCACCATGCCTCGACCGGCCCTTTCGGCACGGGAATTTGCTCGCGTTGAGCTGAGGCCGGCTCGCGCATGAAGGACGCCACCATCGGTGGTGGACGGAAGCGCGGCTGCAATTCGCCGCTTTCGTCGAGGAATTGCCACCGCCAGCGGATGTAATTGTCCAGCACGTCGTGGAATCCGGCGCGCGTCGAGACCCGCACGGCGTGTTTGTTGAATTCGTGGCACGGGCCGAACCGCTTCGCATGCCACGGGGCGACTTTACGGAACATCCGGCAACCGTGTTCTTCCCCGAAAACTTCAATCATCAAATCCAGATGCCGGCACATTACCCGCACGCGTTCGGCGAAGGTGGGTTCGGGCAGGAGTTCAACGAGTTCATTTGCCCGGAGGGACGAGTTACACGAGTCCCTGACCTTATCGGGGGCATGAAAAGTTTGGGGCTCGTGTAACTCGCCCCTCCGGAAACTTTGAAGATATTGCAGCGTCCGCTGAAAAATCCAGGGATTGTAAAACGCGCCGCGCCCGATGCTCACGCCCGCGCAACCGGTTTCATCAAGCATTTTCTTTGCAGCTTGCGGCGTGATGACGTCGCCATTGCCGACAACCGGAATGTTTTTCACAGCCTGGACGACGGCCCGGATGCCGGTCAGTTTCACCGTGCCGCCGAAACCCTGTTCGCGCGTGCGGCCATGAACAAATATCGCGGCGACCCCGGCGTCTTCCAGCGCGCGCGCCAAGTCCGGCGCGGTCAGATTTTCGTTGTCCCAGCCGAGTCGCATTTTTGCCGTCACCGGAATTTTGACGGCGCCAGTGAGGCCGCGGACGAGCGCGGCGGTTTTATTGAGTTCGGTCATCATGGCGGAGCCGCCGCCGACGTTGCAGACCTTGCGGACGGGACATCCCATGTTGATGTCCACGGACGCAATGCCGGTGGATTCGAGATAAATCGCCGCATCGCGCATTTCTTCAGGCACGGAACCGAAAAGCTGGACGGCCAGCGGCGAATCGGCCGGGCGGGTTTCGACGAGCTTGAACGCCTTTTGGTTTTTTTCCAGCAGCGAGCGGGCGTTGACCAGGTCGGTGGTGCAAAGGCCGACGCCGCCGATTTCGCGCACGACGAGGCGGAAGGGCAGGTTGGTGTAACCCGCCAGCGGCGAGAGAAACAGATTGGAGGACAGTGTTAACGGACCGATGCGCATCGGCTGAAATGTATGCCAAATTAGCGCATTGCGGAAGGCGGAACGGCGTGTTAGTTTGACCTGCGAAAATGTTTGACGACGAGCCAAATCAAAGAAACAGCGGCGACCGCGGGCAGAAAAAACCGCCCGGCGGTTTCAAAGTCCCGGTGTCCACGTGGATCCTGTGGATTGCCATTCTTGGCGGGCTGGTGGCGTTGATGATGTTAAAATCCCGCATGACGACGCAGGGCGAACAGTTGTCGCAATCCGATTTTTTGCAAAAGTTCAATTCGAACCAGATTGCGCACGCCACCGTCAACTTCAATTCGCAATCCTCGCCGCTCACGCCCATCACCGGCACGTATTTCAAGGCCGGGGCGAACGGCAAGCCCGTCGAGGTGCAGTTCAGTTCTCCGAACGCCATGCTCACGCAAAAGATGCTCGATGAACTGCTGCCCTCGGACAAAATCGAGGCGGGCGCGCCGAACGCGATGCTTTGGTCCATCGGCTATCAACTGCTGTTTTTCGTGGGCATCGGCCTGTTGTTCTGGTTTTTCTTCATCCGTCAGATCAAAATCGCCGGCAAGGGCGCGTTGAGCTTTGGCCGGAGCAAGGCGCGGATGCTCGCCAAAGACCGCAACAAGACGACTTTCAAGGATGTGGCGGGTATTGACGAGGCCATCGAGGAAGTTTCCGAACTGGTCGAATTTTTGAAGGACCCAAAAAAATTCCAGCGGCTCGGCGGGCGCATTCCTAAGGGCGTGCTGATGGTCGGACCGCCCGGCACGGGCAAAACGCTGCTGGCCAAGGCCATCGCCGGCGAGGCGGACGCCTCGTTTTTCAGCATCAGCGGCTCGGATTTCGTGGAGATGTTCGTCGGCGTCGGCGCGAGCCGCGTGCGGGACATGTTCGAGCAGGCGCGCCGCAACACGCCGTGCCTGGTTTTCATTGATGAAATTGACGCGGTCGGCCGTTCGCGCGGTCACGGCATGGGCGGCGGCAACGATGAACGCGAGCAGACGCTCAATGCATTGCTCGTCGAGATGGACGGTTTCGACACGCAGGAAGGCATCATCATCATTGCCGCGACGAACCGGCATGACGTGCTCGACCCGGCGCTGATGCGGCCCGGCCGTTTTGACCGGCAGGTGGTCGTCAATTTGCCGGACGTGCGCGGGCGCGAGGGAATTTTAAAGGTCCACGCCAAGAACGTGAAACTCGCGCCGGAGGCGGATTTGTCCATCATCGCGCGCGGCACGCCAGGTTATTCCGGCGCGGAACTGGCGAATTTGCTGAACGAGGCCGCGTTGCTCGCCGCGCGTCTGAACAAAAAGGCCGTCGGCATGAGCGAATTGGAGGAGGCGCGCGACAAGGTCCGCTGGGGACGCGAGCGCCGCAGCATGGCGATGTCCGACGAGGAGAAGCGCGCCACGGCGTGGCACGAAGCCGGCCACGCGCTGGTTAACGTGCTGCTCAAGCACGTGCATCCGCTGCACAAGGTCACCATCATCCCGCGCGGCCGGGCGCTGGGCGTCACGATGTCGCTGCCCAAGGAAGACATGCTGAACATGCGGAAAAAGCAGGCGATTGACAGCATTGTCCTGGCGATGGCCGGGCGCATCGCGGAGGAATACGTGACCGACGACATTTCGAGCGGCGCGGCGATGGACATTCAACAGGCCACACAACTGGCCCGCGCGATGGTCATGCACTGGGGCATGAGCGAGAAGCTGGGCAACGTGCTTTACGGCGACAGCCAGGAATACATTTTTCTCGGACGCGACTTCATGCGCACGAAGGATTACAGCGAACAGACCGCGCAGGACATTGACGCCGAGGTCAAACGCATCATTGACGAGGCGAACAAAATGGCGAAGGCACTGATCGAAGCCAACCGCGACAAACTCGAAATCATCGCCCACGGGCTGCTCGAATACGAGACGCTTGATGGCGTGCAGGTCGAGGAGATTGTCCGCAAGGGCACGTTCACGCCACCGCCCAAAACACCCGCCCAAGTCGGACCGATGCTGGGCGCGCCCGCCGGCACGCCACTGCCGGAAGCGCCGCCCAAACCCGCGCCGCCCAAGTTGCCCGGACTCGGCGCACCCGCGCCGGCGCCGGTTTGAAAGCGTTATTTTCGATATTCGATATTCGATTCACTCAGTGGACGGTTGGGAGAACAACGCGTAAATCGCAAATCGAACATCGCAAAGTCATTTCTTCTCTTCCAGGGTCTTCAAATCCTCGGCGAGAAACCGGGCCACGTCCTTGAACCGCGCGGCGTTTTCCGGATTCATCTGCATGAGGGTCTGGTGCGCTTCGAGGCAGGTGCGGGTGATTTCCTCGTGCGTCGGGCTGGCCGGCTCCGACACACCGGTTCTGACATCGTCGGGCAACTGCAGCGCGCCGCCCGTCATTTTGAAAAGCCGCGCCACCCCCAGGTTTTCCAACAACTCGGCGACGCGCGCATTGGCATTGAACAGTTCGATTCCCTGCCCGCCGGAGTTGACGGGCTGCAGTTTCAACCCGAATCCGGCCAGCACGCCCAGAAACGTGCTGTCCATGAGCACGCATTCCGACAAATCAATGATAAAACGCCGGTAGCCTTTCGCGATCAATTCGTTCAACAGCGTTTTGAAATCGGGGCTGGAGATGTAATTGGCGCGGCCGGCGATCTTCACGCAGGCAAAACTTTTGCATACGAGCACGGACAGCTTTCCCGGCGACATGGTCATTTTTAAAGCGATACTTTGATGTCTTCAGGCTGCAACCGCCTGCGGCGCGACAATCTGCACCAATGCCTGTTGCAACACCAGCGCCTCATCCAATCCACTGGACACCAGCCGCTGGTTGCAGCGCAGCAGCAAATCCATGGCGCGGACCAGCTCGTTCCGGCTGTATTTTCCGGCGTGCGGCAGCGCCTTGTAAAGCACATAAGGGTTCAGCGACAGCGGATTGAACCGCCGGTCCGCCGGCAATTTGTCCGCCGGCACGCGTTCCAACTGCGCCTTGAACCGGTTGTAATCCATCTCCGGTTTGATCCAGTCCTCGCGCAGCATTTCCTTCAACAGCAACATCGCGCGGACTTTTGAAATCAGCCCGTAAAGCAGGCCGATTTCGGATTTTTGCGGGTTGAATTTCAATTCCCAAAGCTCCTCGTCCAGCCGCCGCAGCAAACGCGGCAAATCGCGGTCGCCCAGCGCGTCGCCCAGCGCGAAGGCGCGCGCCGTCTTGTTCCGCGTGCAGACCGCGGCAACGTCGCCGGCTTCAATTTGTTTCCGGCCGCCGACGAACAGGCACACTTTCTCAATTTCGCCGTCGAGCAGGCGGGGGTTCGGGCCGATGCGGTTGACCAGATCAGCCAGCGCCTCCACGGTGATTTCCTTTTGCCGCGCGCGGACGGCCGAACGGGCCTCGATTTCCGCGCGGTTCGCCCAATCCCGGTCGTCCGCCGACCAGCCGGAGAAATTTTCGACCGAGCCGGTTTTGTCGAGCGTTTTGAAGAAGGTTTTGCGCTTGTCCACCTTGCCCGCGCTGATGAGCAGCCGCACCCCCTGCCAGGAAAATCGTTTCAACTCTTCCGCCAGTTCGGCGAGGGTTTCGGTGACGGCTTGGGCGGAGGCGGCGCGTTCGTCGCCGAGAAAATTGCAATCCCGCAGCCAGATGACCTTGCCGGAGCCAAAAAACGGGAGCGTTTGCAGGGCCTCCCGCAGGCGGGCAATCGCCGCCAGCGCCTCGCCGCTGTTGGTGACAGCGGCTTCGATGGTTTCGTGATCCATCCCGCCGAGTTCGTCGCACCATTGCTGATGGAGCTGTTTGGCGCGTTGCTTGACGGCGAATTCGTCTTCGCCACAGATGAGGGCGAGCGATGGAGTTTTGGCCGCGGGCATTTTATTCGGCCTCGCTGCCGGTGTCATTGATCCGGTTCAGCACTTCGCTCATGTCCTCGACCTGCTCGAAAAGCGCGCTGGTGACGAAGATTGGTTTTTTCTGCGCGGCGGCGATGGCGAGGCAATCGCTGGGGCGCGCGTCCAGCTCGACGATTTTGCGGGCGACCTCGTTTTGCTGCTGCAAAATCAACCGGGCGAAATAGGTGGAATTCTTCAGGTCCGTGATGACGACCCGTTCGACGTTGATGCCAAAGCCCTGGAAAATGCGGTTGATGAGGTCGTGGGTGAGCGGGCGCTCCTTGGGCGTCTGGCGCAGAAACATGCCGATGATGGCGCCCATTTGCGGCTCGACCTGGATGACAAAAACCTTTTGATCGTTGCCGATGAACAGCGCACACCCGCTGTCGGCGGGCAAAATGCCGCGAATCTGAACGGACGTCACTTCGTTCTTCATACCCCCTAGCTTAGGGGAAAAAACCTAAAAGGCAAGTCATCGCCGTTTTTTTGAGGGTGTCGCGCGGCCGGGCGAAGCCGGGTTGCGCGGCGAATTGGGGGTGGGGGTTGATGGCAAAGGTTGCGGGTCATCGAACCAGATGCTGGCAACGGCCAGAAACCAGGCGACAAAAAATGGGAAAAAGTAGCGCCCCACCTGGTTGGTGCCGCTGAAACTAATCATTTCCTCGCCAAAAGTATTGAACCCTTCGAGGGCCTGCAGGGACATGAAACAGGTTGTGACCACGGTCAGCGCGGTCAGCACCCCGATGATGACCAGGCTCAAATAAACAATCGCCCGCCGGCCCCGGCCTGGTTTTTTCCACAACGAATACGCCAGCAGCAACAGCAGCAGCCAGGGTAGGACCGACAAGTCCGGATTCACCAGACCGCCAAATCCGGTCCAGTGGCCCGTCCATTGGATGTTTCCATTGGCGTCTCCCGACCAGTTGAAAAAATCCGGACTGAAGAACCGGCAGAAGACATTTAAGAACCACATCCTGGGAAAACGGTGCAGCATGGTCCCCGGCGCGGAAATACCCGCCTTCCACCAATTGTTTGCGAACAGCAGCGCGGGATGGGCAAGCCGGTAAAAAACGTACGGCATCAGACAAAGAATCCCGAAGCCCGCAGCTTTCCAAAGCACGGCTGCCTTCAGCCAGCCACGTCGCAGGATGACCGGCAGCAACACACCGAACCACACGGTGGAATAAATTACTCCTTCATATTTTGTGGCCGCACATCCGGCAAGCGTCAGGACCCCGGCGGCAAGGGCAACGCTTTCAGAGCGGCGAAGCGCGGTGAAAATCAGCAAGGCCGACAGGGCGGCATAAAATGCCAGTGGCATGGTCGCGCCTTCCTGTCGGATGTATTTCAGGCTCCCTGGCAGAAAACAAAACAGCACGACGAGCAACACCGGCAGCGGATGCGGCCGCCGCCAAACCCGCGCGAGCGAAAGGATGGCTGCGCACAGCGCGACCACCATCCAGAATGGCCAGACTTTGTTGACGAATTCGTCCACACCGCCGACCGCGCCGTAGTCCAGGGTGTAAAGGCACGACACGAGCATCGGGTAGTCCAAATGCGCATAGGTGAGGCTGGTTTGATGGATGACGTTCAATAGATTTTTGCCCTGCTCGAGATAAAGAATCTTTGATTTGAACACCCAGAAGGCATTGGCATCGAATTCGAGCGTCCCCTCCAGCGTGGAAAGCCGGCCGAAGACCCACCACGAATAAATCACCGGCAGCAGCAGCAGCAGCCACAGATGTCCGGGCTGGAGTTTTAGCTGCTTCAATCCCGCCGCCAGCTTTGGCGAAAGCAAACCAACCTCCCCGATGCCCCAGATCAAGGTGCCCCAGGCGATCACGCCGCTCAAATTGAAGCCCAGCAGCGCCGTCAGCAATACGCCATGCGAAAACACGAGCATCCCGAGGGCCAGCCCCAGCGCGAAACGCAGGCCAAAGCCGAACTGTTCCTCCAACCTTGCGCCGAGAACCAGGCGACTCATCCGCATTCCAGCGAACGCCGTGGCGGGGGGCAAAAGGAACGCGATCCATTCTTTCATTTCTTCGGCACTCCTTTTTCCGTCAGCGGAATAATGGCAATACCGCCGTTGGTGCCAAACCGCAGGAACAGGTCGAAGCCGTTTGTCCGCAACGCCTCCGGGGAATCACAATCCGCGCCGTCCACCCACTCTGCGAAGAAGACCGGCGGGCGGCCCAGCGAAATTTCGAGGTCGCGCGGGAACAGATAGTTCCGCAGAAAGTAAAAATATCCGCCACGCCCTGCATTCTCCCTGCCAACTATTCCCGAGAGAAAGACGCGGGCGTCCTTGTTAATCGCCCCGTCCAGCTCCCGGCCATAAGCGGACAGTGGAACGCAAAACGAATCCCGCTGGATGGGATTGTCAATTTGGCGCAGCATGGCCACGCGCTGATTCAAGGCGGACAAATTGACCTTTTCGTCAGCGTTGGTCGAAGGGGCCAGTTCGGCAACGACCAATCCAAAGGCAACAATCCCGACGGATAGGATCACGGGCAACTGGGGCAGCAACGATGCAACACCTGAAATTACCGGACCGCGCTGGGGGGAGGTTTTCAATTTAGAAACGGTGGCAGTTTGGTTGGCGCATCACCCGGGTCAAGGAGAAAGGCCGTTCTGTTCGTCCGCCTCGGCAACCGCCGCGAGGCTTTGGCCGATCGGCGGCCAGCCAATCCGGGACTCGACGCCAAAGCTCAGAGGCAGGATGATCCGGTCGAACAGCCGGACCATCGCCAGACTGAATTTTCGTTTTCGACACACCCGGAAATTCAACCACCAGGCAAAGTAGCCAATAAAGTTGAAATAATGAAGACGGACAATCTTAAATCCGGCGTGCTCCAGTTTGGCGCGCAACTCGGTTCGTGAATAGCGGCGATGATGGCCGAAATCAATTTCAATGGGCGAGAAAATTTCCCGCCGCGCGGGCACAAACAGGCAAAGCTTGCCGCGTTTTTTTTTGAGCAGGGCCGAATACCGTGCCAGTTCGTTTTCGTCTTCCCGGATGTGCTCAAGGACATTGATGCTGAGAATGCCATTCCACTGGCCGGGATCAGTCACCGAAGCGCTGGTCCCTTCAAGCAGCGGCTGATTGGGCAAGGCCTTGCGAAATTCCGCGCAAAATCCCGGGTCCGGCTCGACGGATAGCAGGTGCTCGATTTGCCTTGATTCCCGGACCAGTTCCGTGAACTGGCCGATGCCGGCGCCGATTTCGATCACGCGTCCACGCAGATGGGGCGTGAACAGGCTTAGAATCGCGTGGCGGTAATTATTCGCCTCGCGCAAAATCGTGAACTCAAAGTCGGCGGAACTCGCACTTTCATTCGGGCGTTCATTCATACGCAGGGGAGAAATTGTATTTTAGGATGCACCAAATCGCGTGGATGCCGTCGCGCCACCCTATTTTCTTGCCTTCCGCATACGTGCGTCCCTGGTAGGAGATGGCCACCTCATAGACACGCAGTTTCATGCGGGCGACTTTCGCCGTGATTTCCGGCTCGAAGCCAAACCGGTTTTCCTGGATCCGAATTTTTTGAATGATGCCCCGCTGAAAGGCCTTATAGCAGGTCTCCATGTCGGTCAGGTTCAAGCCCGTCGCCATGTTCGAGATCATGGTCAAAAACCTGTTCCCCACCGAGTGCCAGTAATACAACACGCGACGCGCATCCGAACCGATGAAACGCGACCCGAATACCACGTCCGCCTTGCCCGCCAGAATCGGCGCCAGCAGCTTGTAATACTCCCCCGGGTCATATTCCAGATCGGCGTCTTGAATGATGACCACCGGCGCCGTCGCATGCGTAAATCCGGTCCGCAAGGCGGCGCCTTTGCCTTGATTTTGCGTGTGCCGCACCAGCGTGACCCGCGCATCGCTTTTGGCCGCCGTTTCCAGCTTTTCCCATGTGCCGTCCGTGGAAGCGTCGTCCACGATGACCAGTTGCGCCACGGGCCGTTGCGCCAGCACCGTTTTGATGACCTCCGATACCGTCCTGGCCTCGTTATAAACCGGCATGACGGCCGAGAGACACGGCTCGACATCGGCGTTGGTCTTGATTTCGCTCATTCGCTGTTTCAAGGCCTTCAAGGCGAACCGTCAGGCTTGAAAACGACAATTTTCCAGAATGCGCGAAAGAAAGCAAGCTCGCGTGGAACGAGGTGGTGTATCAATTTGGCGGTAGGGACGACCTGCTGGTCGTCCGAGGCCGCGCAGCAGCGGCGCACCCGCCAATTCTGGATGTTTGAACTTAACCGTGTGGCGAATGCAAATCTCACATGACGCGATCCAGCAGGGGCTTCCCACGAATGAACCGGTCAAAGTTTTTCAGAAAGTGACGGACCAGCGTTTTGGCCTCGTCAACGTGTCCTCCCGCCACGTGCGGGGTGATAAAGCAATTGGGTTCCGCCCAAAGCGGATGATCGTCCGGCAAAGGTTCCGGTTCGGTTACATCCAGCCAGGCTGCACCAAGACGTCCCGAACGCAGGGCATCCAGCAGGGCAGCCTGATCCACCGTCGTGCCGCGCCCGATGTTGTAGAAAATCGCTCCCGTTTTGATGGCCGAAAATCGGGTGACATCGAAGAACTGCCGCGTCTCCGCGCTGTCCGGCAGGATATTGACAACGTGATCAGCCTCGCTCAACGTATCGGCGAGCTGGTCCTCAGTGACGACTGGCACGCCTTCGTCGCCGCGCGCCCTCCGGCGGTAAGCGATGACCTTCATGTCGAAGGGACGAAGCAGTTCGGTCAGCCGTCTGCCAATCGCGCCGTAACCCATGATGAGAACGGTTTCTCCCCGGAGCGTCCCGGAGGAACCGCGAAGGGCATGCCAGGCATCGGTGCCGCTGGCGGTCCGGGTCTTGAGCGCCCTGGGCAACTTTCTGGCCTGCGCCAGCATAAAGCTCAAGGCATGGACGGCGCACGGTTCGTTATAGACGCTCGCGCTGTTGGTCACGGCGATTTTGCGTTTGGCCATCAGCGCGCGAAACTGCGGGTTGTCGTAACGTGTGATTCCCGAAGAGCTGACGTGAACCCATTTTAGCCGGCTGGCCTCCGCAATCGCCCGGGATTCAGGCTGGCCAAAGGCGACGTCCACCGTGGCGAATTGCGGATCGCGTCCCGCCTCGGCCAGGACGGAAGACACGGGCGTCCTGGAAAAGACGAGTTCATGTCCCCGGGTCCCTGCTTGCAGCAATTCCAAAACATCCGGGGCCACGGCCAAATCCACAAAGATTCGAAGCTTGTTCATGTCGCCCGGAGTTTAATCACATTCTGAAACCGAGGCCAATCAGTTCGCTGCGATGGGTTCCGGCGCCCCGTTTCGCGGTGGAATTTTAGAGTCAAAAGTGGCGTTGACACCTTTGGCGCGAACGATTAATCTATTGGCAAATACATACCGAGCCATGTTAATTCGCATCAGTCTGATTGTGGCCATCGTCGCGGCACTGGCGGCGGGCGCGCTGAGCTTCACTCAGGTGCGCGGCAAGATTAACACGTTGATGCAGCAACGCGACGGCTATCACGGTGAACGGGACGTGGCCCGGACCGAACTCGCCAGCACCAAGAAGACCTTGGCCACGACGCAGGACACCCTCAAACAAACCCAGCAGGATTTGGACACGGCGAAGGCGGACCGTGACAAGGCCGTGGCCACTGCCGCGGTGCAGAGCAAGCGGGCCGATGATTTGTCCGACAAGCTGACCAAGGCCGCCGCGGACCGCGACGAGGCACAGGGGAAACTGGCCGCCTACACCGACAGCGGTCTGACCGCCAAGGAAGTCGCGGACCTTAGCCGTTCACTCAAGAATGCGCAGAACGCCATTGAAGCGATGAACGAGGAAAAGCTCCTCATGAGCCGCACCATTGACCGGTTGAGAAACCAGATCGACGAAATCATGGGAACAAACTATGTCGTCACGCTGCCCGCCACCTTGAAGGGCAGGATTCTGGCGGTGGATCCCAAATGGGACTTTGTCGTGCTGAACATCGGCGATGGTCAGGGCGTCAAAGAAGACGGCGAGCTTCTGGTCAGCCGCGACGGCAGACTCGTCGCCAAGGTCATCGTGCGCAGCATTCAAAAAGACCGCTGCATTGCCAATATCGTCCCCGGCTGGAAACTCGGCGATGTGATTGAGGGCGACGAAGTCAGTCCGGCGCATCCGGCCTCCTGACGTGAACCGTCGCGCCGTCAACTGGCTGTGGCTGCTCGTGTTGGCCGCAATTCTCGCAGGGGCGGGCGGTTGCGCAACGGATGAACCGGAAAACGCCTCGGTCCGCCCATGGAACACGCCGCAAAACTGGGAAAACGGCATGGGCGGCATGATGAACACGCAGCACGAGTGATTACTCCTCGACTTTGACGCACCGTGTCGGAGTCAAAACAAAATCCATCCGCACGTCGAGCCTGCCCGCCGGAACCGCGTCCACCATTTGTTCATCAAAGGCCACGCCGCATTTGATGCCGTGGATTTCAGGCAGGAGGCGGTCGTAAAAACCCCGGCCCCGGCCCAGCCTGCCCCCGCGCAGGTCGAACGCGACCCCGGGCACGAGAATCAACCCCAGACGTTCCAGCGGAATTTCAGGACAACCAGGCCTCGGCTCGCGGATGCCAAATTGCCCGGGCCCGATTTCGTTTTGCGGATGTTGCACGCGGCAGGCAATGTAATCGTTGCTCACGGAATCAAAACGGGGCAGGGTGATGATTTTTCCGCCGGCCAAAGCCTCCTCCAGCAGCGGCCACACGTCCACCTCATCCGGCATCGGCGCGAAAAACAGGACGGAGGCGGCATTTTGCCAAAAGGATTGTTCCTTGAGCCGTGTCCGAATTTGGGCGGACGCAGCCAGCCGGGCTGCCGGCGGAATTTTTTGCAGCGCGGCGCGGATTTCCTTTCGCAACGAGGCTTTTTGGGGATTTAAACTTTCCGGCATAAATTCGATGGTGACCGGCAATCGCCAGGAGGATTTGGTTTGTATGCGCTTGCCATCAAAAACATGACCATGGACACGGCGAGATTATTGATGTGCGCGAGGCAAGGCAATAACGATGACGTCGCGGCTGTTCATTTTGATTTGACCTTTGCCTCGGTGAACTGTGCCCGCCATTTCTCAACGCGTTCCTTGATTTTCTTTTCCGCGCCCTGTTCGGTCGGCTGGTAATAAATCTTGTCCGCGCCGAGATAGTCCTGCGCCACGAAATGGCCCGGATGGTCGTGCGCGTATTCGTAGCCCTGGCCGTGACCGAGCCGCGCCGCGCCCTGATAATGCGTGTCGCGCAAATGTTCCGGCACCGGCAGCGTCCGGCCCGACCTTACGTCTTCCAGCGCCGCGTCAATCGCGAGATACGCGCTGTTGCTTTTGTTGGCCGTGGCGATATAGACCGTCGCCTCTGCCAGCGGAATGCGCGCCTCCGGCCAGCCGACAAATTCCGACGCCGACAACGCCGCATTGGCCAGCACCAGCGCCATGGGATCGGCGAGGCCAACGTCCTCCGCCGCACAAATCACAATCCGCCGCGCGATGAAGCGCGGGTCTTCACCGGCGTGAATCATCTTCGCCAGCCAGTAAAGCGCGGCGTCCGGGTCGCTGCCGCGCATGGATTTGATGAACGCGGAAATCGTGTCGTAATGCGCGTCCTCGTCGTCATACACCACCGCCTTTTTCTGGATGCTCTGCTCGGCGGCGGCAAGGTCAATGTGAATGACGCCCTTTTTGTCCGGCGCGGTCGTGAGCGCGGCAATTTCCAGCGCGCCGAGCGCCTTGCGCGCATCGCCGTCGGAAATTGCAGCGAGATGATGCAGCGCATTTTCATCGGCGCGGATTTTCAAGCGACCGAGTCCGCGTTCGGTGTCGGACAGCGCGCGTTGCAACAGCGAAAAAAGTTCGTCTTTGCTTAATGGGCGCAACTCAAAAATCTGCGAGCGCGAGACGAGGGGCGAATTGACGAAGAAAAACGGGTTGTGCGTCGTCGCGCCGATGAGCCGCACGACGCCGCTTTCGACGTCGGGCAACAGCACGTCCTGCTGCGCCTTGTTGAAGCGGTGGATTTCGTCAATGAACAGGATCGTCGGCTGGCCGGTGTTTTCAAGACGGTTGGCGGCGGCGGACAAAACGCGGCGCATGTCGGCGACGTTGGATTCCGCGCCGCTAAGGCGCTCGAACTTGCTTTTGGTCTGGCGGGCGATGATTTGGGCCAGCGAGGTTTTGCCGGTGCCGGGCGGGCCAAAGAAAATCAGGGATTGGATGCGGTCGGCTTCGATGGCGCGGCGCAGGAGTTGTCCCGGGCCGAGGATGTGGGTCTGGCCGGCGAATTCGTTGAGCGTGCGCGGCCGCATTCTTGCCGCGAGCGGCTGGTGGCGTGAAAGGTCCGCCGCCGTCAACGGTTCCGGGTTTGGCTCGGCTGAAAACAAATCGGTGCGCGGCACGACGGGAGTTTAGCAATTCCCAAAGATTTGCCCAAACAAAAAGCCCGCCACCTGGCCGACTTCATTCGTCGTTCTCGATTCGGCGTTCGAAATAAAAAACCCCGCCCTTGCCGTGTGCAACTGTTCCTTTGAACATGTTTTACAACATGTGGAACCTGCCCGGTTGCTTTCGACTTCCAGCTAAGGCATGTCGGCCACAACCTCGGCTCCGGCTCCTGGATCGCTTATTTACGGTTCAAGGATTAGTTGCTGATCACGAACAGGGCAGGGTAAATCTGCTTTCGTTTCCAAAGAACATTCCGGCTGATTCCGATGAGATTGTCGTCCCCAACCTGGATTTTCTCAAGCAAAAAATTTCGCGAAATATTTGGCGGCACCCTTGACAAATCTGAAAACACCTTCCGGGGAAAAGCCGCGCTGTCCGGTTGCTCCCGCTCCCGCGCGGCGGGCCTGCCGGCACGCAATAAAAAACCCCGCCCTTGTCGTGTGTCACCATGCCGGTGAACTTTTATAACATGCGGGACGGCCGGATTGCTTTCGACGACCAGTGAAGGTGTCGGCCACAATCGCAGCTTGTGTCCCTGATCGTTCAATTCCAGTTCAAGGCTTGAGTTCCCAATCACGAACAGGGCAGGGTAAAATCTTCTGCCACTTTCCAAAGAACACTGCCGTCTTACGCACCATGATTCATGCCAAAGCTGCCCGCAAAAAGAGGATAAAACTTCCAACTCGCCTTGACCTGCGGTTTGGCGCTAATCTCTCCGCCAGATTTTGCCGAACAACAAAGAAACAAAGCAACGAAGTTAAGTTCATTCCGGCAGGGCCGCCTTCCTTTGTTTCTTCGTTCCTTTGTTGTTCCGATTGCCATGATGACCAGCACGCAAATCCGTCAGTCGTTCCTCGACTTCTTCAAGTCGAAGCAGCACACCATCGTGCCGTCTTCGAGCCTCCTGCCCGATTCGCCGAACCTCCTGTTCACCAACGCCGGCATGAACCAGTTCGTCCCGATTTTTCTCGGCCAGACCAAGTGTCCCTACCAACCCGGCCGCGCAGCCGACACCCAGAAATGCATCCGCGCCGGGGGCAAACACAACGACCTCGAAGACGTCGGCCTTGACACCTACCACCACACGTTCTTCGAGATGCTCGGCAACTGGAGCTTCAGCGACTACTTCAAAAAGGAAGCCATCGAATGGGCGTGGGAGCTGGTTGTTGGGAAATGGAAATTCCCGGCCAACCGGCTTTACGCCACCGTCTATAAACCCGGTCCCAGCGAGCCGTCCGAATTTGACCAGGAAGCCTATGGCCACTGGGAAAAACTTTTCAAAGCTGCCGGACTCGATCCCAAAGTTCACATCTGCACGGGCGGCAAGAAGGACAATTTCTGGATGATGGGTGACACCGGCCCGTGCGGACCGTGTTCCGAACTGCACGTGGACCTCACGCCCGCCGGCGACACCAAGGGCAGTCTGGTGAACAAAGGCGACGCCCGCTGCATCGAAATGTGGAACCTCGTCTTCATCCAGTTCAACGCGAACCCCGACGGCACATTTTCATCACTGCCCGCCAGGCACGTGGACACCGGCATGGGCTTCGAGCGCGTGGCTTCGATTATTCAAGGAACAAATGGTTTCAAGGATTTTGCGAACGCAAAAATCTCAAATTACGAGACCGACATCTTCCGCCCCATTTTCGATGCGCTGGAAAAACTCTCCGGCAAGAAATACGGCAGCACGCTTCCGAATTCCAACTCTCAACTCTCAACCCTCAACCCTCAACTGTCCGTTGACATCGCCTTCCGCGTCATCGCCGACCACATCCGCACGCTGGGCTTCGCGATTGCCGACGGCATCCAGCCGTCAAATGAAGGACGCAGTTATGTTTTGCGCCGCATTCTGCGCCGGGCCGTGCGCTATGGCCGCACGCTCGGTTTTCACGAACCGTTCTTTTACAAACTCGTGGACGTGCTCGCCGATACCATGGGCGATGTCTTCCCCGAAATCCGCGCCCGGAAAAAGCACGTGCAGGAAGTTATCCAGCGCGAGGAAGAGGCTTTTAACAAGACGTTGGATCGGGGAATTGAACTTTTTGAACAAGCGACTATTGGTTCACTTTTCAAGAGCGTTGGTGATTCGAGCGTTGTATTCGATAATCAATTTGTCAAAGAGACTGGAAAGAAAAATGTTCCTGCGTTGAGTCAGCACATGATGGCGGATGGCACAAAAATTAAAATTGTTCGCGGCGAACTCGCATTCATGCTTTACGACACCTACGGCTTTCCACTCGACCTGACCGAGTTAATGGCGCGCGAGCGCGGTTTGACCGTGGACGTTGAAGGTTTCAACAAGTTGATGGACGAGCAGCGCGCCCGCGCCCGCGCCGCGCAGAAAAAGGAAGTCATTTCGCTTTCGCAAATCCATACCACTACGCCCACGAAATTTGTCGGCTACGATCACCTTGCAGTGGAGGCCAAAGTTCTGGAAGTAGTTTCTCTGAAAGAAAAGACCGCCGTCATTCTCGACACCAGCGCCTGCTACGCCGAGATGGGCGGCCAGGTCGGCGACACCGGCGAAATCCTTTCTCCCGTAGCAGCCGACGTGAGTCGGCTCACTTCTTCAGTTGGAGCGGACTCACGTCCGCTGCTACGAGTGACGAATACGCAGAAATCCGGCAACGCTTGGCTGCATTTCGTGGAAGGTGAAAACATCCCGGCCATCGGCGACCAGGTCTGGCTTCGCGTTGACCAGCCCCGCCGCAACGCCATCCAGCGCCATCACACCGTCACGCACTTGCTGCATTGGGCGTTGCACGAGGTCGTGAGCCGGGAAGCCTCACAGAAAGGCTCGTTTGTCGGCCCGGACAAGCTGACCTTTGATTTCAACAGCGGACCGCTCACCCCGCAGCAGGTCGCCGACGTTGAGAAACTCGTCAACGAACGAATCGTGGAAAACGCCGGCGTGAGCTGGACGGAAGTTTCCTATGCCGATGTGAAATCGCGCAAGGACGTGATGCAGTTCTTCGGCGACAAATACGGCGACACCGTCCGCGTCGTCCAGATTGGCGGGCACGCGACTAAGCTGGACGGTTATTCCATGGAACTCTGCGGCGGCACGCACACGCGCGCGACCGGCGAGATTGGCTTGTTCCGCATCGTCGGCGAAAACGCCATAGCCTCCGGCGTCCGGCGCATCGAAGCCATCGCTGGCCTTGAAGCTTACCGCAAGGCCACGGACGAACTGACGCTAATCAAGTCGCTGGCGGGCAAGGTGAATTCACCCGTGCATGAGCTGGAAAAGAAGATTGAATCGCTGCTCGAACACCAGAAGGCGGTTGAGAAACAACTCAAGTCGGCGCAACAGCGCGAGGCGTCAAACGCCGCCAGCCGTTTGCTCGAGGAGATAAAAACCGTAAACGGGATTCCCGCAATCATCCACAATCTCGGCGGGGTGGATGGCGATTTCCTTCAGGCCGTCGCCGACTCGCTGAAGGAGCGTTTCAAGGGCGTCATCGTTCTTGGCGGCGGTCCGCACCGGGGGAGCGTGGCGCTCATCGCCGCCGTTTCACCGGATTTCACGAAACAAATTCAGGCCGGCAAAATCATCCAGCAGATTGCGCCGATTGTCGGCGGCAAGGGCGGCGGGAAACCGGACAATGCGCGCGGCGGGGGCAAGGACGCGGGCAAACTGGACGAGGCTTTGTCCCAGGTGAAAACATTGCTGGCAGGCGGCAAGAGTTGAGCGCAAAAGAACGGGATGGTGATGGTTTTAACGTTGAACCGGCCCGCGCCGCCGACAACGTGAAATTTTTCACAAACTTTCTTGCGGGAAAATGGCCGCTCCATTAGCATCGCGCCCATTCGTGATTCTAAACGACAATAGTTCAATACGTAATTTTGAAATGAGGGGTCCGGCCGGATGCCCGGCCGTTTGAGATGTCAGCGATTTTTCCGAAGTGGACAAACTGGTTGCCGCTGGCGATGGGTGCCGGGATGGCGCTGATTGGCGGCGCGGTGACGGCGGGTGTGACCTACTATTTCACGCCCAAATACACCCGTGTCGGCTACGAACCCATCCAGCCGGTGCCGTTTTCCCATGCCGTCCACGCCGGACAGCTCGGCATGGACTGCCGCTATTGCCACAGCGGCGTGGAAAAATCCTGGTTCTCAAACATCCCGTCCGCGTCCACGTGCATGAACTGCCACAACCAGGTTTTGAAGGACGACCCGCGCCTGGCGCTCGTCCGGGAGAGCGCGACCAACAACACGCCCATCCCGTGGGTGCAGGTCCACCGCGTGCCGGACTACGTTTATTTCAACCATGAAGTGCACGTGAACCGCGGCATCAGTTGTGTGGAATGTCACGGGCGCATTGACCAGATGGACGAGGTTTATCATGCCAAACCGCTCAGCATGAGTTTCTGCCTCAATTGTCACCGCGACCCGGCGGCGTTCATCCGTCCGTCCGGCAAGGTCACCGATCTGGGCTGGAAATGGAGTTCCGACCCGGACGTTGCCGCGCAGATGCAGGAAACCAACGGCGTCGAACTGGTCAAACACTGGCGCGTGGAATCGCTCCGAAACTGCTCGGCCTGCCATAGATGAATTTACGATTTACGATTTACGATTTACGATCGGCACGGCAAAACCGGCGCTGTGGAAGATTTTTTTTAAATCGTAAACCGGCAATCGTAAATCGTAAATTGGCAGTGTCATCATTTTCGCCCGTTATTTTCGAATGAAACCCAGCCCGACAACTCCAGCATCAACTGCCACAAGGGGCCGCCGTTACTGGCGCAGTTTGGACGAGCTGGCCGACACGCCGGAGTTCAAGGACTGGCTGCATCGCGAGTTTCCGCAGGGCGCGGGCGAATTCGAGGACGGTGTTTCCCGCCGCCACTTCGTCAAAATCATGTCCGCGTCCTTTGCGCTGGCAGGTTTGGGCGCGATGGCCACCGGGTGCCGCCGGCCGGAGGAGAAGCTGGAGCCGTTCGGCCAGCAGCCGGAGAATTACACGTTCGGTGAACCGGAATATTACGCCACGGCCATGCCGACGCGCACGGGAGCGGTCCCGCTCGTCGTCAAATCCTACGAAGGCCGCCCGATAAAAATCGAGGGCAACGCGCTTTATCCCGGGAGCAACGGCGGCACCGACCGTTACGCGCAGGCTTCGATCCTGAATCTTTACGATCCCGACCGCGCGAAGCAGTTCAAGAAACTCAACCAGGGGAAGATGGAAGCGGTTCCGCGCGACGAGGCGCTGAAATTCCTCGACGATTTGCCGAAGAAATTCGCGGCGAATCAGGGTGAAGGGCTGACGTTCCTGGCCGAGAGCAGCACGTCACCGTCGCGCGCGCGGTTGCAAAAGCTGATTGCCGGGAAATTTCCGAAATCGCAGTGGTTCACCCATGACGCGATTGATTCAGGCATCCATCAACGCGCGGCCACGCTGGCGTTTGGGCAGCCGGTGCGCCCGGTTTTCCACTTCGACAAGGCAAAGATCATCCTGTCGCTCGACTGCGATTTTCTCGGCACGGAGGACGATGCGCACAACCACATCCGCCGTTTCGTCCAGGGCCGCAACCCGGAGGCAAACGGCGGCATGAGCCGGCTTTACGCTGTCGAATCGTTGTTCACGCTCACCGGGGCAAGCGCCGACCACCGGCTGCGCGTGCCGGCGGGCCTGATTTCGAAAGTTGCGTATGAAATTTTCACCGAAGTCTCGGATTCGCAGCCTTTCCTTGCGAAATGGATTCGGGAATGCGCGAAGGACTTGCATGACAACCCTGGCCAGATATTGGTGGTGGCCGGCCAGCGTCAGCCGATGGAGGTGCATCTGCTCGCGCACGCGCTCAACTCCGCGCTGGGGGCGATCGGCAACACCGTGACCCTGTTGCCGGCAGCGGAAGTGGCCGGCACAGAATTGAAGAACCTCGATGACAGCGCGGCGGACACGCTCGTCATTCTCGGCGGCAACCCGGTTTACCATTTGAACTGGTCGCCAAAGCAGAGACCGAGGATGGTGGTCCGACTTGGCGGTTACGAAGACGAGACGGCTGAAAAATCAGACTGGCACTTTCCGGCGGCGCATTACCTCGAATCCTGGGGCGACGCGACGACGAGCGACGGAACGCTCGTGCCGGTCCAACCGTTGATTCAACCGCTATTCGGCGGGATGACGGAATTGGAGTTTCTCGCGCGGCTCGCCGGTGAATCACAAACGAATCCTTACGACATCGTGCGCGCGACGTTTGCGGGTTCGGAGGAGGACTGGAAGAAATTTTTGTTCGATGGCTACCTTGCCGATTCCGCAGCGCAGCCGGTTGCCGGCAAATTTTCCGCGAAGATTCCGGCCGTAAAAATTTCAGAGCTTTCGGCCACCAACCTTGAAGTCATTTTCCACCGTGACGCGAAGATGGACGACGGACGTTACGCGAACAACGGCTGGATGCAGGAACTGCCCGATCCCATTACCAAGATGACGTGGGACAACGCGGTGCTCGTCAGCCGCAAAACGGCGCGCGAACTCGGCGTGCAGAACGGCGACATCGTTGAAATCACGTTGAACGGCAGCAGCGTCAGGGGTCCGATTTGGACGCAGCCGGGCATGGCGGATTATTCGCTCGGGCTCGCGCTCGGTTACGGACGCGAAGGGGCGCTGCGCATCGGCGCCGGCGTCGGCTTCAATGCCTGCAAAATTTTCGCCGGCAAATACATCGAGACCGGCGCAACGGTTCGCAAGACGGGCGAGACGCATCTGATTGCCTGCACGCAAAATCATTGGTCCATGGAAGGCCGACCGGCCGTGCGCGAGGCGAACCTCGATGAATTTTCCAAAGACCCGGATTTCGCGAGGGAAATGCACGGGAAAGAGCCGCCGGTGGTCGCGCCGTTGTATCCAAACCCGCTCGACGCGGCGAAGAAGACCGCGCTGCATCAATGGGGCCTGACGGTGGATTTGACGGCGTGCGTCGGCTGCGGCACATGCATCGTCGCGTGCCAGAGCGAAAATAACATTCCCATCGTGGGCAAGGACCAGGTCCATCGCGGGCGCGAGATGCACTGGATGCGGATTGACCGTTATTACACGGCGCCTCCGGCGACGAAGAGTTTAGCGGACGAATTTCAAAAGGACAGCGCGCAGCAGTTTGAGGCGTGGATTGACGACGTGCAGGCGGTGAACCAGCCGGTGATGTGCCAGATGTGCGAGGCCGCGCCGTGCGAGAACGTCTGTCCGGTCAGCGCGACATCGCACGACCAGGAGGGGCTGAATGTGATGACCTACAACCGTTGCATCGGCACGCGGTATTGCTCGAACAATTGCCCCTACAAGGTCCGCCGGTTCAATTATCTCGATTTCAACAAACGCCCGCTCGCGGATCTCAAGGGGCCATTTTACCCAACGCCGCTCACGCACAAGACCGACGGCAAATGGGATTTGTTGAGCTGGTGGAAACATCCGGAAAGCAGCGGCATGAGGCACGCAGATGAATGGGATTTGATCCGGATGGCCAGGAACCCGGACGTGACGGTGCGGATGCGCGGCGTGATGGAGAAATGCACGTATTGCATCCAGCGCATCCAACAGGCGGAAATTGCCCAGAAGGTGAAGGCGGGCGCTTCGGACAACGTGAGGTTGAAGGAATCCGAGGGCACGATCCCCAAGACGGCCTGCCAGCAGGCGTGTCCGGCGGGCGCCATCGTGTTCGGCGATATCAGCGATCCCACCAGCACCGTTTCCGGTCTCAAAAAAGGCGCGCGCAATTATGCGTTGCTGGGCGATTTGCTCGTCAAACCGCGCACGACTTACCTTGCGCGCGTTCGGAACCCGAATCCGGCCATGCCCGATTATCGAAAATGGCCGGACAGCTTTCAGGAATTTGAACAACACGGCGGCGAACTCCAGGCCGAAAAAAAGATTTAATGCAAAGACGCAAAAAAAGAATTGAAACGGTGAGCGCACACGCCTCACGTGCAATTCGGCGCGCCTTCGCGCCGAACACGGATGCTGTTGCACTCGCGAATCAAAATCATCGTGCGCCGCGAAGAATTTTCAGGAGCGCGGACAGCTTTGTCCGCGAAGACCTCCGATGGATCAGGCAGGAACACGCGGACAAAGCTGTCCGCGCTCCTTGGACTGCGCCTTCGCGCCTTTGCGTTAAAAATGAATTAACAAATGGCTGAAGCCGTTACCAATTTGAGTGCGTTGGCGCCGCCGCCGGAATTGCGGCGGCCGAAGCTGGTGCCCAGTGAGCGGGGTCTCGGCGGGCTGACGGACCATCTGACGGCGTTTGCCGAGGGCAAGACGCCACTGTGGTGGTGGATGCTGTTCATGCCGGCGGCCTTTTTCGCAGCGGTCGTGCTGCCGTCCATGCTGATTTACCAGATTTCAACCGGCATCGGCGTTTGGGGCAACAACAAGCCGGTGGCGTGGGGCTGGGACATCATCAATTTCGTCTGGTGGGTCGGCGTCGCGCACGCGGGCACGCTGATTTCGGCGCTGCTCTTCCTGACGCGGCAACATTGGCGCACGGCCATCGGCCGCGCGGCGGAGGCAATGACGGTGTTTTCGGTGGCGATGGCGGGTCTTTACCCGGCCATCCACACGGGGCGCGCATGGTTCGACTGGTTTTTATTTCCCGTCCCGACCGCGAATGGCATCTGGCCGCAGTTCCGTTCGCCGTTGATGTGGGATGTGTTCGCCGTCAACACCTATCTGATGGTCTCGACCCTGTTCTGGTATATGGGATTGATTCCCGACCTGGCGCTGATGCGCGACCGGGCAAAAACCCGGGTGCGAAAATTCCTCTATGGCCTGTTCGCGCTCGGCTGGACCGGCTCGGCGCGGCATTGGCACAATTACGAAAAGGCCTATCTGGTTCTGTCCGGCCTGGCGACGCTTCTGGTGTTCACAGTCAGTTCGATCGTCGGCATGGATTTCGCCACGTCGCAACTGGCGGGCTGGCACGAAACCATCTTTCCATTTTACTTTGTGGCGGGCGCGGTCTTCTGCGGCTTCGGCATGATGCTGGTGCTGCTCATTCCGTTGCGCAAATTGTGCCATCTGGAGGACGTCATCACGATGCAGCACATAGACAAGGTCTGCAAAATGACACTGCTGATGGGTTGCGTAATGGCTTATATCTACGTGACGGAATACTTCATCGCCTGGTACACCGGCAATCCTTATGACGCGTGGATTTTTGGCCACCGCCTGTTTGGCCGCCAATACTGGTATGGCGGCTGGATCATGATTCTGGTCAACGCATCGCTGCCCCAGCTCTTTTGGTTCAAACGAGTCCGGCAAAACCTGAAGCTCATCTTCCTCATAGCCGTGCTCATCAACATCGGCATGTGGTTCGAACGCTTCGTCATCATCGTCGGCTCGCTCTATCAGGATTTCCTGCCGGCAAACTGGCACGCGTATTTTCCGACGTGGGTGGACATCGGCACATTCGCGGGCACACTGGGTGCGTTTTTCACCATGTATCTTTTGTTCGTGCGATTTCTGCCGGTCATCGCCGTTTCCGAGGTCAAAGGCATGACACCGCAGGCCAACCCGCATCATCCGCTGGGCGGCGCGAAAGGAGGCCGCTGATGGATGCCAACGGGAAAAATTACGGCCTCGTGGCGGAATACGATTCGCCCGCGGCCATTTTGCGCGCGGCGGAAAAAGTCCGCGACGCCGGTTACCGTCGCTGGGACACCTTTACCCCGTTCCCGATTCACGGCATGGACAAGGTGATGGGCTTCAAAAATTCGCTCGTCGGCTGGTTCGCCCTGTTGTTTGGCGGCGGCGCGTTTGTCGGATGCATGGCGATGATCTGGTTCATGAACGACTATGACTATCCGGTCCTGGTCGGCGGCAAGCCGATGTTCAGTCCGCTGGCGGCGTTTGTGCCTTCGTATATTTTGCTCGTGCTCGCCGGCGCGATTGGGGCGTTTGTCGGGATGATTGCGTTGAACGAATTACCGCGCTTCCATCATCCGCTGTTCCAGCACCGCCGCTTTGTGCTGGCTTCGCGCGACAAGTTTTTTCTCGCCATCGGCGCGAGCGACCCGAAATTTTCCGAAACCGAAACCCGCCGGTTGCTCGAGGAAACCGGCGGCACGCACATCGAACTGGTGGAGGACGACTGATGCGCCACGTCATCGCCTTCATTTTGATTTTACTGGCGGGGATGGCGGCTGTCGTCGGCATCGCCGGTTTCCGCGGCCACCTGTCGCGCAAACCGCCGATTGAAATTTTCCCCGACATGAATCGCCAGCTCAAACTGCGTCCGCAGCAGCCCAATGGCTTTTTTGCCAACGGCATCAGTTCGCAGCTTCCGCCCGCCGGCACCATCGCGCGCGGAGCGCCGATCCGGACCGTCAACGGCCCTGTTTATCCCTACGAAGACGCGCCGGCCAACACCGGCCGCATCACGGGCACAACCAATTTTGTCGAGACCAACCCGCTGCCGGTCTCGGCACAATTGCTTCAGCGCGGACAGGAGCGCTTTGAAATTTATTGCGCGCCCTGCCACGGCCGGCTTGGCGACGGCAACGGCATCACGAAGAAGCTCGGTTTGATGCCAGCCGTGGCGAATTTGCAGGATAAGCGGATTGTGGAAATGACCGATGGCGAAATTTTCAATACCGTCACCCGCGGCAAAAATCTGATGGGCGCGTATGGGCCGATTGTGCCGGTGGAGGACCGCTGGGCCATCATCGCCTATCTGCGCGCGCTGCAATTGAGCCAGCTCGGTGCGGTCGACGACTTGCCGCCCGCCCAACGCGCCGCATTCAAATAACACATGAACCTGCCAAACCATCCAACCCCTCTGCCGCCGCCGCTGGACTTGTCCAAGTGGCGGAGCTTGCCTGTCAGGCTGATGATTTTCGGCGCAATCATGTCACTGATTGGCTTTTTTCGGGTTCCTCAAGAATTTGCTTTCTCCTGGCTGCTGGCGTTCATGTTTTACCTGACCGTCGCACTGGGCGCGCTGTTCCTCGTGCTAGTCCATCATTTGACCGATGCGGGCTGGTCGGTCGCCATCCGCCGGTTCTGCGAACACATCGCCGCGTTGTTGTTTCCGTGGCTGGCAATTTTGTTCGTGCCGGTGGCGGTGCTGGCAAAGCAGATTTATCCGTGGATGACGATTGATCCGCACACCGACCGCGCGCTGATGGCGAAATGGCCGCTGTTCACGTTGCCCGGGTTTTACGTCGCGTCGGCATTGCTCTTCGGCGTCTGGTGGTTGCTGACGTCGCGGCTGCGGCATTGGTCGCTCAAACAGGATGAAACCGGCGAGGCGCGCTGCACCCACCGGATGCGATTTCATTCCGGGTGGGGGATTCTGGCCTTCGCGGCCACCGTCACGCTCTCGGGCATCATCTGGATGCAGGCGTTGCAGTATCAGGTGTCCTCGACCATCTACGGCCTCTGCTTTTTTGCCGATTGCGCCTGGATCATGCTGGCGACGGCGTATGTCCTCGCGATGATTTTGCAACGACAGCGCATTTTGAATGACGTGCTGCACGACAACCAGTTTTACTTCCTCGGCACGCTGCTCTTCGCGTTTACGCTGTTCCACGCCTACGTTCATTTCGCGCAATATTTTGTCGTTTGGAACGGAAATCTCCCCGAAGAAACTTTCTGGTATATCCAGCGCGAACAGGGGTCATGGTGGTGGGTCAGCATGGTCATCATCTTCGGCCATTTTCTGCTGCCGTTTTTCGTGCTGCTGTCCATCCGCGCCAAATCCAGCTTCAAAATCATGCTGCCGGTTTGCGCGTGGGCGTGGCTGATGCACTTCATGGATTTGTCGTTCAACATTTTGCCGGTCGTCCATCCGCGCGGTTTTCCGTGGCACTGGATTCCGGTGCAATTCGGCTGTCTGGCATTCATGGGCGGGTTGTTGGGATGGATTTTCCTGAAAGATCTCAACGCGCACGCGCCGTTCCCGAAACGGGACCCGCGCCTGCTCGAAGCCATGGGAATTGCCGACGCTGAAATCATCGGCACGCAAACCATTGGAGGCGGACGATGAATCAGGAAACGAACAACCGCATCCAAAATGGCGCGGCGGCGGCGTTGGGGTTCGTCCTCGTCTGTTGCATTCTCGCCATGCTCGTGTTGGCGATGAAATATTCGACGCGCGCGCCGGCGATTGACGCCGACCGCGCCGCCGCGCGCGCCAAGGCGCTGGCCGACTTGCACACCGCCGAATCCAATGCGCTCAACAGTCCCGGCTGGATTGACCAGAACCGCGGCCTCGTGCGCCTGCCGATTTCCGTTGCGCTGCAAATCACCGAAAACGAATGGCAAAATCCGACAGCCGCGCGCTCAAATTTAATGGCCCGCGTCGAGAAGGCCACCGCGGCGGCCCCGGCGGCCCCGGCGAAACCCAGCCAGTTTGAATGACCTCGAACAAACAATCTGGTAGTGGTGCATCATCCAGTTTTGGTGGCGGCGGTGCTGCCGCACCGCCGCGCGCCGCGGCAGCGGCGCGCCCACCCGTTGAAGGTTCTTCGCCGGAGATTGACGCTTCGTGCCGTGTGCCGTTGCTGGCGCTGTTTGGCGGCGCGGCGCTGTGGCTCGTCATCGGTTCCGTGCTGGCCATGATTGCCTCCATCAAGTTTCACGCGCCGGATTTTCTCGCCGATTGCCCATGTCTCACCTATGGCCGCGTGCAGCCCGCCGCCGATGACGCGCTGCTTTATGGGTTTTGCATCCCGGCGGCGCTCGGTGTGATGCTGTGGATTATTGCGCGCTTGAGCCGGACGCCGCTGTGTCTCCCGTTGGTGCCGGTGGTCGCCGCGAACTTCTGGCATCTGGGCGTGCTCGTCGGCATGGTTGGCATTCTCATCGGTGACAGCACCGGTTTCGCGTGGCTGGAATTTACGCGCGGCGGCTCGGTGCTGTTGTTCACCGCGTTTCTGCTCATTGCGATTTCCGCCGTAGCCACGTTCGGACAACGGCGTGAGCGGGAATTGTATCCCGTCGCACTGGTTCTTGCTCGCGGCGCTGCTATGGTTCCCGTGGATTTACGCAACGGGCAACCTGTTCCTCGTTGCATGGCCCGCGCGCGGCGTCGTGCAGGCCGCGATAGACTGTTGGTTCGCCAACAATTTAATCTTTGTCTGGCTTAGCCTCGTTGGCCTGGGCACGGCGTTTTATTTCCTGCCGAAGTTCGCCGGACGCCCGCTGCAAAGTCGTCTACCTCGCGTTGTTCGCCTTTTGGACTTTGATTCTGTTCGGCACCTGGAACGGCATTCCCGCATGGTGCGCCGCTTGCCGGCATGGATGCCGGTGTTGAGCGCCGTTGCGAGCAGCTTAACCATTATTCCCGTTCTTGCGGTCGTCACCATCATGTGGAAAACGCTTTGCGGTTCGTCCCACTCCGAAACCAGGGGTGGACCATTCTGTTTCATCCATTTTGGGCTTGCGGCGTTTGTGCTCTCGTCATTGATGCTCATCGCGATGGCATGCCCGCAAATCAGCCGCGTGACGGAATTCACCTGGTTCGGCCCGGCACAGACGCAACTGCAACTTTACGGCTTCTTCGCCATGACGATGTTCGGCGCGATTTATTATCTCCTGCCGCGCGTCGCCGGCTTTGAATGGCCGTTCCCGAAACTGGCGCGGGTCCATTTCTGGATTTCAATGCTTGGCGTCCTGCTGCTGGTCGTGCCGCTGGCCATTGGCGGCGTGGTGCAAGGCTTGAAATGGGCGAATCCCAACAATATCACGCCCGTGGACGTGGCGAAAGCCACGCTGCCATTTCTGCGCGCCAGCACCACCGGTTTGTTGTTCCTGCTGCTCGGCAACCTGTTGTTCGCGCTGAACATTTTTGGTCTGACGCTCATTTGGAAACTAGCGCTGCTCAAAAAGACCATAGCCGTCGTGAAAGCACCACTCGAAGTTGCGTCCGCCTCTGCTTCGCCACGGCGCAACAAGGAGGTGAAGGCATGAAAAACGGCGCGCTGGTATTTCTTGCGGTGTTCGTTGCACTCGGCCTTTCGTGGTGCGGTTTTGTGCTCGCGCCCACGCGGCAACTGGGCGGCGCGAAACAAACCACCGTTCTCAATTCAACCGACCTTTATCCGATCGGCCGGCCCGGCGAGGCGAATATGGGTTTGCAGGTTTATCGCGCCAACGGCTGCGCCGCCTGTCACACCGAACAGGTCCGGCAAAGCGGCGTAACGTGCAATGTCATCGTTACGGACGTTGGAAAGAATCGCGATGCTATACAAAAAGCCATTTCCGAAAGTGAACCGAATATGACCGGGCACATCGAACATCTGTACGCATTGCCGGGAGAGGTTTTCAGTGGCATGACCAAAGAAGAAGCTGACGCCGTGGCGGAAAAAATTTCCGCCGCCGGCGGCAAGGCCGAGATTCACATTATCGCCAGCGGACCGGACATCGAGCGAGGGTGGGGGAAGCGCCAAAGCGTCGCGGAAGATTTTCTTTACGATTATCCGGTGCAGCTCGGCAACCTGCGCGTCGGACCGGATTTGTCGAACATCGGCGTGCGCGATCCGGACTTGAACTGGCAGTTGGTCCACCTCTACGCGCCGTCAAGCGAGGTGAAGGATTCCACGATGCCGCCGTTTCGTTATTTTTTTGAAGTCCGCAAAATTGGCGGCGCGCTTTCGCCGGACGCCCTGGTTTTCCCGAAAGGCTCCGGGCCGCCTGCAGGCTGCGAAGTGGTGCCGAAACCGGAGGCGAAGGAACTGGCGGCGTATCTGCTGAGCCTGCGCGCCAACGTGCCGCTGTTCAGCGCGCCTTTCACGCCATAGCCATGAACGACGAATCAAAATACTGCTCCGCACCGTTTGCCGCCGAACCGACAGCCACGCGCTCGACGGTTCCGATGTGGATTCTCGTGCTGACGCTCGTATTGTTGTTCCTCGGCGCGGTTTATTTCGATCACCACAGCGGCTGGTTCGACGCGAATGTGTATCAACCTTACGCCTCCGCCGGAGAATTGGACGCGTATCAACCCAAGTCCGGCACGGCAGCCATGCTTGCACAGGGCAAACGGAACTACGATATGATTTGCGGCGTATGTCATGGACCTGACGGCATGGGCAAACCCAATCAAGCGCCCCCGCTCGCCAAATCGGAATGGGTCAACACGAAGGGATTTGAGCGTGTGACGCACATCCCGCTCGCCGGTCTCAACGGGCCGCTCCAGGTCGAGGGCAAGGATTGGAACCTGTCCATGGCGCGCGATGGGCGCGGCGTTGTCCGATGCCGACCTTGCCGGCGTGCTGACCTACATCCGCGAGTCGTGGGGCAACCAGGCCGGCCCGCTGACCGCCGATGACGTGAAATCCGTCCGCGCCGCGCTGGGCGGCCGTCCGCAACCGCTGACCGGCGAGGAATTGAAAACGCTGCCGGAATAGCCTCGGGTTTGCAAGGGCTGAAGGCCAAAGGCTAAATGCTAAAACTAATGAAAAGATTTCCCGCGGCGCATTCCCGTTTCAGCCTTCCTTACCGCGCCGAAATAACGATGAAGGTGGGAGCCTTCAGCCTTTAGAATTTAGCCTTGGTAATCCGGCCACCAACGCTGGAAACTTCCACCAGGCCCTCGGACAATCCGTCGGCAGCGCGGCATTTTTCCGCCTGTCAACCGGCAGTCCTTAAACGGGTTGGAAGGCCGGCAGACTAAAATTCTTCGGTGAATGGTCCGTGTTTCCTGTCTGCCAGCTCTCGACCGCATTTAATGCTCGTGCTTATTGCGATTGCACGTAGGTTCGCATGTTCTGAAGGATTTTTTCCCAGATAATACTGTCGCAATCCTGCGGACCGTTCAAAGACAAGGTCTGGGCGTCCGCTGTGCCACTGTCGGTATCCATCTGCTGACGTTCCAGATTCATCCTCAGAGCGGACATGTTACCGCCGTTGCCTAATCCGCTCATGAAGCTCGATGCCGTTCCACTGCCGGCTTGAGAGGTAGCCGCTTCACTGATCGTTGAATCGTAAAGATTGGTGCAGTTTATCGAAAAAAGATTGTCATTCAGGGCAGCAATATACGTCAGGACCTGGCCTCTCAACTGCGCCACATGGCTGAAGTCTCCCGTAAACAACGCCTTGATGGTCGCCGGCCGGTCCAGGTCAAGTTCGTCCACCCACTTGGTGTCCTTGGGATCGGTCATGTCTCCCTGGACATCAATATGAACGTAGAAATCAATGGTGCCTTGGACCAGGGACTGGACATTCGTTTGCGCCAGATCGGCCTGGCCGAGTGCCGCCTGTTTTTTGAGGCTGGAAATATCGCCGTTGAACTCCATCAGCCCGATATTCGGGTCGCCGGTGAAGCGTTTGAGGACGCGCGGCTTGTCTTTGGTTTTGGCCGCGAGGTCGTGAACAATTGCGTCAAACAGCTTTGTCTGCTGCCCTGACGTCATGGCCAGGTAATCCTTGACGCTGGTGACGGGTATCTCGGGTTCTGCCGGGGCCGCGGGCCGGGCCGGGGATGAACCCGCCGGGGAAGAGACAGTCGCCGGCGCTGGATGGCGTTTCGAGTGGATGCCTGCGTTCTGGGTCGGGGATGCGGCGGACGCTTGCGACGGCTGGGCCAAATTCCCGTTCGGCGATGCAGTGGGCGCTTTCTGCTGCTGGGCCAAAACCAGTTGTTGTGCTCCCGCCCCTGCCTGTGCCGCCATGATGCCATCGAGATTCGCCGACCCGGCCTTGTCGCGCGTGGCGTGAAAGCTGTCGCAGGAGGGGCCGTTAAGCCGCCCTTCAATCCAATCGGAACCGGCAACGTATGAACCGCTCACGCGCGACATCGAGTAAGCGGACGGGGGCGGAGTCCCCACGGCCACGGCTGTGAGCGTAAACTGGTGGACCCCCAGGCGTATCGTCCGGTCAACTTGTAAGTCGCGCGGGACCCTCCGGCATCCGGCGGCAGGTCAAACATGAAAAAACCGGTCACGATTCCGTTGTCCGTTGACTTGAGGGAGGGTTTGAGATTCACGGAGCCGTTCACACAAGAGTAGGTGCCGTTGTAAACGCCGTTGATGGCGGTGGGCGAGGCGAGTTGAAGCGACGGCGCTTGCGCAGACGGCGGCGTTTGGACGGCAGCGGCGGCTGGTGGCTGGCTCGCCGCTTTCCGGGCCGCGACGATACTGGCCAGGTTGGCCGATTCAGCCGCATCGCGAATGGCCTCGAACGGAGGACCGGGACGGGCGACCATCTTGCCTGAAATCTCCCCGGCGCTCTGGCCGCCGGCGGGATCGAACACGCCGTTCATTCCCGTCAGGACAACCTGTTTGGGCGGGGCAGTTTCCCATTTGCCGGCTCTCAACGCGAATAAGTGATTCCTCGGAATGTATTGTCCCAACAGGTCGCGGGTGTAGGCATTCGTGTCGGAACCGCCCGGCAGGTAAAACGTGAAAACGCCGGCCAGCATCCCGTTGGCATTCTGCGTCAGCGACAGCTTGAACTTTGTCGTCCCCTGAGCGTCGGTGTAGCTGCCGTTGTAAACGCCGATGATGGCCGCGGTCGGGACGTCCTGGGCACGAATGTTGGATGCAAATATGCCGCAGGCGAGAACGCCGGCGGGCAGCCATCGGGCAGCGATTTTTGCCATGTAATTTGTAATAATCGGAATGTCCTTTTCCTGGGCCATGAGCTTTATTGGATGTCATTTTCACTGCCGCTAATCCTGTTCGCAAGTTAATTTGCCATATTTTGCCATGGACAGTTAAACGTAAACGCTCAGTCCTTGAACGGATAGGAAGCGGGGAGCGCACGCGCCTCGCGTGCAGCGGTTGACGCCTCGTCAACCGCAGCCGTTGAACACGGGACAATTGAAAGCGCTGGCCGAATAGATGCCGGTTTGCGAATGGTAGGGACATCGCGCTGCGATGTCCCCGGCGGTAAAGCCGCCGGAAGCGGTCTATTCGAACGTGCTCATAATTTGCACGACCAATTCACACGGTCCCCTTCGCCGGTGGCCCAACAATGGGAGTTACTAAGTCTATCTGATAAAGTCCGCGCCACCTACTCGGATGCAAATTGGGTTAGCAGGCTGCTGAAAAACTGGCAGAAAGTTTGAATACTGTCGAGGGAGAAAGGTCAGAGAAGGATGCGTGGAAAACCTCAAGCCCAACCGGAATTTCTGACGACGATCAATCTGAACCAGCGGGTGCCCGCCGACCATCCGCTGCGCGGGATCAAGACGCGCGTGGACCAAGTGTTGGGGAAGCTTTCGCCGTTGTTTGACGAGTTGTATGCCGGCGAAGGACGGCCTTCGATTCCGCCGGAGCAACTGTTCAAGAGTCGGATATTGATGGCGCTCTATTCGGTGCGCAGTGAGCGGCTGTTCTGCGAGCAACTGGCCTACAATCTCCTGTGGCTTTGGTTTCTGGACCGGGAACTGGATGAGGGGAGTTTCGACCCGACGGTGTTCACCCATAATTATGACCGGGTGCTCTCGGCGGATGCCGCGAAGCTGTTTTTTGCGGAGGTCTATGATCTGTCGCGGGCCGAAGGCTGGACCAGCGACCAACACTTTACGGCCGACGGCACGCTGATCGAAGCGTGGGCCAGCTTGAAGAGTTTTGTGCGCAAGGATGGGCAGGACCAAGCCAAAGTGGCCACGGCCAAAGACGATGACCCCGGCAATCCGACGATCAATTTTCACGGGGAGCCGCGGCGCAATGCGACGCACCGCAGCACGACCGATCCGGAAAGCGTGCTGTATCGGAAAGCCAATGGCCAGGCCAGCAAGCTGTGTTTTGGGACGCAGGTGTTGATGGAGAACCGACACGGACTGTGTGCGGCCATCACGGTGCATAATCCCATTGCCCAAGACGAGCCGACTGTGGCGTTGGCACAGGTGGATGAACATCGGGAACTGCACGCCGCCAGAATTACTACTCTCGGCGCGGACAAAGCGTATCACCAAAAGAAATTTGTGGCCGGCTGTCGCCAGCGGGAAGTCTCGCCGCACGCGGCGTGCAAAGAGGGAAGGGATGTTTCGGGGCTGGATGGACGGACGACCGGTGGTGCCGGTTACCGGATCAGCCAACGCCGGCGCAAACGGGTCGAAGAAATCTTTGGCTGGATAAAAACGGTGGGAGGATTGAGGCGCACCCGCTACCGCGGAGTGGAGCGGACGCAGGCGTGGGCCTATTTCGTGGCTGGGACCTATAATTTGCTGCGGATAACCAATCTGGGATTGGGTTTGCAGACCGGCTGAAGAGCGTGGTGGGTCAGTGGGCGGCTCAGATCGGATGAAAGCTCCGGTCAAAGCAGCCAAGCGGGGCAACCGCCGAGTAAAAAACCGCGCTTCGCAGTGACCAGTAACAGATTTAAACATGACCAAAAAACAGTTCAGGCAAAAATCACCCCGTTTTGCAGCAGCCTGCTAGGAATGATATTCAGCCATTTTGCGCGCCTGTTAAAACTTGGGAATCGGGTGGAAGAGGCCGAATCATATCTTCGACGTGCACTAATTATCATTCTTCGGCCGACCATTCAAAGCGGATGTCCGCATCCAAAGCTGCGCGACGGATTTGACCGTTACCGACTGCTTCTTAAGGAGATGTCTCTTCCGCAGGACGAAATTAACCGCCGTTTTGAAGAACTTGGGAAAGAAGCAGGATTTGATGCAGAAAGTTACCGTCAGCTGTACGCGCAGCTATATGGAAATAATTCTCAACTCTCGACACCGATAGCGGGATGAGTAAGCTGGTGAAAAGTCCGTTGTGCTAGTATGCAACTACTATGAATGGGTCGGTCCCGCATTCTGAATAATCTTCGCCCTTGCCGGGAGGCGGCAAAAAAAGGCTGAAGGTTGAAGGTGGCGCCGGCACTGAAAATCACTTTGGCGTTTGGCATTTATCCTTTAGCCTTTCCCGACATGAATATCCGCGAAGTCATCCAGACCGTCAACCAGATGCAGGCCGACGGCGTGATTGAACGTTACGCCGTGGGCGGCGCGGTGGGCGCGACTTTTTATCTGGAGCCGGTGGCCACGCTTGACGTGGATGTCTTTGTCTCGTTCAAACCGGAGGCCGGCAACGTCATCGCCAGCCCGCAACGCATTTATGATTACCTGACCGCGCGGGGCGGCACAGTTCAGGGTGAATACATCGTCATTTCCGGCTGGCCGGTGCAATTTCTTCCTTCCGCCAGCCCGTTGGGGGAGGAGTCGCTCGCCCAGGCTGTGGAAAAGGACGTGGCCGGGACATCCGTCCGCGTTTTCACCTCCGAACATCTTGCCGCCGTCGCGCTCCAGACCGGACGCGCCAAGGACAAAGCCCGGCTGCTCCAGTTCATCGAGGCCGGCGTATTGGATTCAGCCCGCTTTCAAGCCATCCTCGCCCGGCATGGTCTTGTTGACCGCTGGCGGCAATTCGAGCAACAATTTCTCCGCGACCAGCCATGACCTTTGATCCGGCCAAAATTCTGGAAAGCAAACGCGCCCGGCGCCGCGACCTCGCCGCCCGGCCCATCGCCGAAAAGCTGGCCTTGCTCGACATCCTGCGCGAGCGGGAACTGGCTATCCGACAGGCCGGTCATCCAGAAATTGAATCCACCAGCGTCCTCCATGAAGAACCCGCGTCCTATCGCGCCGGCCGGAAGAAGACAGACTCGCATTGAAAGTTTAACCACGAGAGCACCAAGGCACAGGTGGGTTTCTGATTCGACACCTCACCTTTAATCCTCTCCCCCTTCGGAGCGGAGAGGAAAAACTTGGTGTCTTCGTGTCATGGTGGTTAAAATCCACGGCACGGTCGGCCCTGAAAATCACTTTGGCGTTTGGCGTTTCTGCGGCCAAAGGTGGAACGCCGATTTCCCAATCGGCCCGCCGTGCCGGGAGGCCGGCGCTCCTTTCGCGTTTTTTGTTCCTTGGTTGTTCAAGTCCGTGTTCATTTATGTTCATTCATGGTCGAACCTTTTCGTTCCCTGCCTTGTATCCGCTCCATCGCCCAGCGGGCGTGCTCGGCAATCAATGGCTCGGAATCTCCGGCGGCTTTTTGCAAGGCGGGCAGGACGGATTTATCTCCCACGTTTCCCAAGGTGACGCAGACGTTGCGCAGCAGGCCGCGGCGTTTGGTCCGCAAAACCGGCGTGCCGGCAAAACGCGATTTGAAACCAGCCTCGTCCAGTTGCAGCAATTCAACCAAGTCCGGTGCCGCCAGTTCCGGACGCGAGTGGGCCTTCATCATTTTCCCTTCCCGCGCGAACCGGTTCCATGGACACACCGCCAGGCAATCGTCGCAGCCGAAAATCCGGTTGCCGATGGCGGGTCGCAGTTCGACCGGAATCGGCCCTTTCAATTCGATGGTGAGATAGGAAATGCAACGGCGCGCGTCGAGTTGGAATGGCGCGGTAATGGCGTTGGTGGGGCAGGCGGCGATGCAGCGCACGCACCTGCCGCAATGATTTTTCTCCGGCGTGTCCGGCTCCAACCCCAGCGTCGTGATGATTTCGGCCAGTAAAATCCAGTTCCCAAACTGCCGGCTGATGACATTGGTGTGCTTGCCGATGAAGCCGATGCCGGCGCGCTGGGCGAAGTCGCGTTCCAACAGCGGCCCGGTGTCCACATACCAGAGCGAGCGGGTTCCGTCGCCGCCGCCGAGTTGATTCACGAATTGCGCCAAGGTTTTCAGCCGCTCGCCAACCGCCTCGTGGTAATCGGTGAAGCGGGCGTAGCGGGCCACGATTCCTCTCGTAGGAGTCGAGGTAACGAGACTCTGATTGGAAAATGTTTGAGCCTCCTCACGTCCACCCTCCGCAGTATTGCTACGCCCGTCCTCCGCAGTAAGCCTGCTACGGAGGATGGAGAGGACGGGTCGGCACCTACTTGAGTTGGAGATTTCATAACTCGCTGCGAGCGCGATAATGCTTTTTGCGCCGGGCTGGACTTTCCGCGGATCAACGCGCTTCGGCGCGGTGCGTTCGAGCCAGGTCATTTCACCGTGCTTTTTCCCGGCCAGCCAGTTTTGAAACCGGTCCGCGCTCGCGGGCGCGGCGGCAGTCGTGAACCGGCAATCGTCAAATCCCAGTTCGAGCGCCCGCTGGCGGATGACTTCTTTCATGTGCGACTACAGTTTTGCGGGGCGAGGCTACCGGCGAACCGGTTTGAGGCTTTGGACTGCGGAGACATGTCGCCGCTTTGAAAGCGCGGACATGTCCGCGCACTCTAAAATCCAAAAGCGTGTCACTGCGCTCTTCATTACGACTTCGATTGCGCGAGTTTGAATTGATGCACGACCTGCTGCGCGACTTCGCGGACGGAGCGGAGGTCCGTGTTGATGAGCACGTCGGCTTGCCGGTAAAACTGTTCGCGTGCAGCCAGCAGGTCGCGGATTTTTTTCTGCGGTTCCGGCCCGTGCAACAGGGGACGGTGCGTCTGGTTTTTCACGCGCTCCCAGATTTTTTCCGGCGAAGCCCAGAGGCAGACGACCAGCGCGTGTTGTTTGAGACTGGCAAGATTGTCTGGCCGGGTCGGCAGGCCGCCGCCGGTGGCGATGAGGGTTCGCACCCGCGTGGATAGCTCCCCGGTGACCTGTTGTTCGAGCGCGCGGAAGGCGGGTTCGCCGTCCTTCGCAAAAATGTCGTTGATGGTTCGGCCGGTCCGCGACTGGATCAGATCATCCGTGTCGAGGTAATCGAAGCGCAACTGCTCGGCCACCAGCCGGCCGACGGACGTTTTGCCGGTGCCCATGAATCCGATGAGCGCGAGGTTGACGATGCGGCGGTCGCTTTGCATGGCGGGGAGTTTCACGTTTCAAGTTTCACGTTTCAAGTTTTCATTGTCCTCCGCTCGACACGTCCGCCGGCGGCGCTTAAACTGGCCGCGTGCAATTGCCGCCACTCATCCTGGCTTCGGCGTCACCGCGCCGGGCGGAATTGCTGCGGCAATTGAAGCTGGATTTCCAGGTCATCCCCGGCAACGCAGCGGAAATTTTCGACGATCAATTGTCACCGCGGGAACTCTGCCAGCTCAACGCCCATCGCAAGGCGCGCCCGGTGGCCAAAAAAATCCCCGACGCGCTCGTGCTGGGCGCCGACACGCTGGTCTTTCTCGATGGCGAAATCCTGGGCAAGCCCGCCGATGTTGCTGACGCGCGGCGGATGCTGACACGATTGCAAGGCCGGACGCACCAGGTCGTCACCGGCGTCAGCCTGATTCATTTGCGCGCACACCGCGAACGCACTTTCGCCGTCAGCACGGACGTGACGTTCCGCTCGCTGACCACCGGTCAGATTGACGATTATCTTTCCAAAATGGATCCGCTGGACAAGGCGGGCGCCTACGCGATTCAGGAGCACGGTGACCTGATTGTGGCAGAAATATCCGGCTCATTCAGCAACGTGGTGGGTTTGCCGGTGGAACAGTTGCAGGCGGAACTCGAGACGTGGAAATGACCTGTCGCGCCGATGGCGCTATGGAGTGCGGCGACGTGTCACGGCTTTGAGTGCGCGGACATATCCGCGCACTCCAAAAATGTAGGAGACGACGTGAGGAGTCTCATTCTAAAAAATCCGCAATTCGCAATCGTCAATCCCAAATTGAAATGAGTCCCCGCCGTGCTCGCGCCCGTCGCGGCAGGTCGTCACCTCGACTCCTACAAAATCGGTTTTTGAGTTCAAACCCGGCTCAATTCCTGCCAGAGCAGCGCGCTCATCCGCTGGCCGTTCTCGAAACAGTCCAGATCAAACTTCTCGTTGGGCGAATGGGCGTTGTCCTCCGGCAATCCGAGGCCGAGCAGCAACGTGTCCGCGCCGAGGACCTTTTTGAAATCGTTCACAATTGAGATGGAGCCGCCTTCGCGCAACAACACCGGTTCGTGTTTGAACGCCTCCCGCAACGCGCGCAACGCCGCCCGCGCCTGTGCGCTCGTCGGCGAGACCAGATACGCCTCCGCGCCGTGACCGGCCTTGATCTCCAAACGCACCGTTGGCGGGCAGATTTTTTTGAGATGGCCGCAGACGATTTTGCGGATGTGCGCCGGCCTCTGGTTGGGCACGAGGCGGCAGGTGATTTTGGCGCGCGCCCAGGCGGGCACGATGGTCTTGCCGCCCGCGCCCTGATAGCCGCTGGTCAGGCCGTTGATTTCAAACGTCGGCCGCGCGCTGCGCTGTTCCAAGGGAGTGAACCCGCGTTCGCCGAACAATTCTTTCACGCCGATCAATTTCTGAAGTTCGCGGTCCGTCATGGGCAGGCGCTTGAATTGTTTCCGTTCGTAGGCCGAGAGCGGCGCAATGTCGTCGTAGAAGCCGGGTATGGCGACGCGTCCGTTTTTATCGCGCAATCCGGCGAGCATCTGGCTCAGGGCCATCGCCGGGTTGTCCACCGCGCCGCCGAATATGCCGGAATGCAGGTCGCGCGACGGTCCATGCACCATGATTTCAAAGGAGATGATGCCGCGCAATGCGTAGGTGAGCGCGGGATGTTTTGGGCTGGGCATGCCGGTGTCGGAAACGACGACGGCGTCACAGAGCAGTTCGCGCCGGTGCGATTTGAGGAATTTCGCGAGGTTCGCGCTGCCAACCTCCTCCTCGCCTTCGATGACGAATGTGAGGTCGCAGGGCAGGGGAGTGTTGGTTTTCAGATAAGCTTCGGCGGCCTTGAGATGGGCGAAGTGCTGGCCTTTGTTGTCGGTCGTGCCGCGGGCAAAAATCGAGCGGCCCTGGATGCGCGGCTCGAACGGCGGCGAGGTCCACAAGTCGAGCGGTTCCGGCGGCTGCACGTCGTAGTGGCCATAGACCATGAAATGCGGCTTGCGCGATGAATGGGTTCGAGGAGTTTTGGCGAGCACGATGGGATGGCCCCGGGTCGGGCAGACCCGCGCGTCGAGGCCGAGGTGACGGCAATGCTCCGCGAGCCATTCGGCGCACGCGAGCATGTCCTTCTTGTGCTGCGGCTGGGCGGAGACGCTGGGAAAACGGAGGAACGCGCACAACTCGGCCACAAACCGGGCCTGGTTGCGTTTCAAATAATCGAGCACGACTTGCATGATGACCAGCTAATCTTCTAAACGCCCGTTTGCCAAGCAGAACCGTTGGAAAAATCATTTGCCGGCAACTCGCGGACCAATGCCCGTGCTCCACCCGAACAAATTTGGCCCTGCCAATCCCTTTCATCGCTTTCCAAAGTGGTTCAAGTCTGCTAATCTATCGGTGTAGTTCAACCAATTGATGAGCCGTTGAAAGAGCCGAACAAAATATCCGCCCGCGAGATAACCGATCCCGCCGTTTATTTCAATCGCCGGGCATTCATGCGGGTTGGAATCCTGGCGGCCAGTGCCGTGGCCACCGGCCTGGTCTATCGGCGGCTCAATCACGTGGCCACAGGCGAGATTTACACGCCCTTGATCGAGGGGCTTACAACGTCGTCCAATGCGACGGCGGGCGCGTCCGGCTTTCGTGTGGCCGAGCCGGAAACCTCTCTGGAGGACATCACGCATTACAATAATTTCTACGAATTCTCGACCGACAAGGATGGTGTGGCCCCGGCGTCCGCCCATTTCGAAACCAAAGGCTGGCAGGTGTCGGTCGAGGGCCTGGTGCGGAAGCCCCGGGTGTTCGACCTCGATGACCTGTTGAAAATCAGCCCTCCGGAGGAACGGCTTTACCGCATGCGCTGCGTCGAGGCGTGGTCCATGGTCATTCCGTGGGCCGGTTTTTCGCTGTCCAAACTTCTTGATGTGGTCGAGCCGCTCGGCGATGCGAAATATGTCGCCTTCGAGACTTTGCTGGATCCCCGGCGCATGCCGGGACAACGGAGCGACGTGCTCAAATGGCCTTACATTGAAGGCTTGAGAATGGATGAAGCGATGCATCCGCTGACTCTGCTGGCCAGCGGGCTGTATGGCCGCGCGTTGCCGCCGCAGGATGGCGCGCCCATCCGGCTGGTCGTCCCCTGGAAATACGGTTTCAAGGGCATCAAATCCATCGTCAAAATCAAGCTGGTGGCGGCGCAACCGCGCACGACCTGGAGCGAATATGCCCCGAACGAATACGGCTTCTACGCCAACGTGAACCCCCACGTGGATCATCCGCGCTGGAGTCAGGCCACCGAGCAGCGCATCGGCGAATCCGGGCGGCGTCCCACCCTGATGTTCAACGGCTATGAGGAACAGGTGGGACATTTATACGCCGGGCTGGACCTGCGCGCGAATTTCTGACGGCGCCAGCCATTATGAAAACGGAACTATGACTTCGACAATCAGAGGTAGGGACAGCGCGCTGCGCTTGTCTCAAAACGGTGGCAGCGGACGTGAGTCCGCTCTAATCTCATACGAAATCCACAGAATAGTGAGCCGACTCACGTCGGCTGCTACCATTATTCCCGCAATTGTTCGTCCAAGGCACAAACCGCCATGAAAGAGAATGATCTTCGCTTCGCCAAGTTTCTCGTGCTCGTCAACGGCGCGGTGCCGGCGACATTGCTGGGCTGGGACGCGTGGCATCACAAGCTCGGGGCCAACCCGGTCAATTTCGCCATCCTCACCACCGGCATGTCGGCGCTGGTCTTTTTGATGCTGACCATGCTGGTGACGCCGCTGCGAAAAATCAGCGGATTGAACTGGCTCATTTCCTTCCGGCGCACGCTCGGACTGTTCGCCTTCTTCTACGCCTCGTGCCACTTCCTGATTTTCTTCAGCCTGGACCGGTCGTTCAGCATTTCCGGCACCTTGTCGGAAATGGTCAAACGCAAATACCTGTTCGTGGGCATCACCGGTCTGCTGGTGATGGTGCCGCTGGCCGTCACCTCCACCAACGCCATGATCAAACGCCTGGGCGGCAAACGCTGGCGGGCGCTGCACCGGCTCGCTTACGTGGCCGCCATCGCGGGCGTGATTCATTATTACATGCAGGTAAAGGCGGACGTGCGCCGGCCGCTCGTGTTTGCGGCGGTGCTGGCCATCCTGCTCGGATACCGGCTGGTGGTTTACTTGCGCCGCCCCAGGCCGGCGCCGGCGGCAACCACCGCGGTCAAACAGGGATAGCAATCATCGTGTTGCTGGAATGGCTCCACGCGCCCCGGCCCGGTTGCGAGTATCGCATCAATCCAAAGGTGGACTGCGTGGGAAACTCCCCGGCCTGTGAATTGTTGGCTTTTGCCGACGGGCCGTCTGCGCTACTTTTCAAGCCGTCAAATGAAAATCGCACCAAAACAATTCCGCGTTCGTGAAGGCGACAAGGTGAAGCTCAAACAATGGCCGACAAAGGTGAGGCCGTTCTACCAATCGAAGGAGGATTGCCAGAAAATCCTCGCCGGCCACATCAAGGAATTGAGCGCGCTGCAAAGCCTGCTTTACGCCTCCAACCGCCACGCCGTCCTGTTGATTTTCCAGGGAATGGACGCCGCCGGCAAGGACGGCGCCATCAAGCACGTCATGTCCGGCGTCAATCCGCAGGGTTGCGAAGTCTTCAGCTTCAAGCTTCCCAGCGCCACGGAACTGGAGCACGATTTTCTCTGGCGCACGACGCGTTGCCTGCCGGAGCGCGGGCGCATCGGCATTTTCAACCGTTCTTATTACGAGGAGGTGCTGATTGTGCGGGTGCATCCGGAAATTCTCCGCGCCGAAAACCTCCCGGAAGACCTGCTGGAAGGGGAGCGGATTTGGGAGAAGCGTTACCGTTCAATTGTGGATTTGGAAAAGCACCTGTATCGCAACGGCACGCGCATCATCAAGTTTTTCCTGCATCTTTCCAAGGAGGAACAGCGCAAACGGTTCCTCGCCCGCATTGAGGACCCGGAGAAAAACTGGAAGTTCAGCCGATCGGACATCGAAGAGCGGAAATTCTGGAAGGATTACGTGAAGGCGTATGAAGCCTGCCTCGGCGCGACCAGCACCGGCCACGCGCCGTGGCATATCGTTCCCGCCGACGACAAGGAGAACGCCCGGCTGATTGTTTCCCAAATCATCCTCGGCGCGCTCAAGGAGTTGAAGATGAGCTATCCCAAACCGGACCCGGCGCGGCGGAAGGAATTGCAATCACTCCGCAAGCTGCTGATGAAATAGAACCACCCATTGCCATGCCCGTCCTGATCGCCACCGCCAATCCCCGGGAGCCGGTCATTCTGGCGATTTTTGCCGTCACCTACATCGGCATTGCGATGGGGCACGTTCCCGGATTGAAGCTCAACCGCGCCGGCATCGCGCTGCTGGGCGCCATTGCCATGATGATTTTTGGCGATGTCACCACCGCCAGTGTCGTTTCCTACATCAACTGGCCGACCATTTTTTTGCTATTCGGTTTTTTTGTCATCTCGGCACAGCTCCGGCTGTCGGGATTTTACGACCAGGTCGCCAACGGCATTTCCGCGCGGCTCGGTCATCCCGCGCGGTTTCTGTTGCTTTTGATGGCGGTGACCGGCGGCCTGTCCGCCTTCCTCAACCACGACATCGTCTGTTACGTTTTTACGCCGATTGTCGGAGCGGCGTTGTTGCGGAAGCGCATCAATCCGGTTCCCTTCCTGATTGCGCTGGCGATTTCGAGCAACATCGGCGCGGCGGCGACGCTGATTGGAAATCCGCAGGACATGATGATCGGGCAGGTCGCGCACCTGGATTTCGGCCAATACATGCTTTGGAGCAGCGTGCCGGTGCTCGTGGCGATGGGCGCCGCCTACGGAATCATCTGGCTGGTGTCGCATAAAAATCTCCAGGCATCCGCAACCGCCCAAATTGCGCCGGAAAGCTCATCCATTCCTTTTAACCGGCCGCACACCATCAAGGGGCTGATCATTCTGGTGGTGGTCGTCGGCCTGTTTTTCTCGCGCGTGCCCAAGGAAATTATCGCGCTGGCCGCCGCGGGCATTCATCTGGCCAGCCGGAAGTTTCGCACCGAGGATTTGCTCGGTCTGGTGGAGTGGCCGATTTTGATTCTGTTCATGGGATTGTTTGTGGTGGCCGGGGCATTTGAATCCGCTGGCTTCGGGGACCAGGCGGTTCAATGGCTGGCCGGCAGCGGATTCAACCTCAACGCGCCGCTCAATCTGGTTTTGACGACGGCCGGGCTGTCCAACCTCATCAACAACGCGGCTGCCGTGATTTTATTGCTCAAGGTCATCCCGCTTTCCCAGCCGGTCCTGGCCTACATCCTGGCTCTGGCCAACAGTTTCGGCGGGAGTTTGATCATCATCGGCAGCGTGTCCAACATCATCGTTGTTCAACAGGCGCGGGAAATGGGGATCAGCATTTCGTTCTGGGACTTCGCCCGGTTGGGCATACCGGTGACGCTGGCGGCCCTGGCCGGGTTGGTTGTCTGGGTGACACTGATGGCCGGTTGAAGTCCGCCGCCCATCGGCGGGCGAATCACCGCCAATAGCCCGGCGTCCGGTGCCAGCCGTGATAATCCCGCCACCAATAACCGTTGATCCAGACGGCGCGCGGATATGGTGGATACGCCCAATGACCGGCCACCCAAACCCATCCGCCGTTCCAGACCCATTCGCCGCCGACCCACACGTAACCCGGGCCGGGCGCCACGACCACTGTTTCCGCCGGCGGCTGTGGCGGAGTGTCCTCCATGACGGTGGTGGTGTTGGCCGGCGCTGCCGTGGCCGTGTTCGGCGTGTTGATCATGTAATTCACCACCCGGTCGCTTACGCCGGAGTTATGCAAATCAATGATGTCCGCCGCGCTCAAACGAAAAACCGTGTGCGAACTGATGATCTGGCTGATGACGACATCGTCGCTCACGCCCGCCCTGGCCATCGCCTTGACGTCGGCGATGCCCAACGGCTGGCCTTGCTGGACGCGCACATAAGTTTGCGGCGCCTGCGCGCGCAACCGCGCCTGCTGGTCCTGGTCCATCTGATGCCCGATCAAGCCGCCGGCAATCACGCCCGCAGCCGCGCCAATCAAGGCGCCCGCCCCGCCATTCCGCGGCCCGCCAATCGCCGCGCCTGAAATCGCGCCAATCGCGCCGCCCATCAAAGCGCCAGTGCCGGTGTTGTCCGGCGTGCCTTCCGGTGTGTAACAACCCGTTACCAACACGGCGACCGCCGCCACTGCCAAGGTAAAAGGAAGCCATTTCATAATTCGAGTCTCAGTTAGCTGACATAAAACAATGCCCGTTTGCTCAAAAAAAGCAACTTCGGGGCGCGTTGCCCAAAGGCCCGGAGCGCGGACCGCTCTTTGCCTGATTCATGTAGTATATTGGACGTCTGCCTGAAAAAAAGGTTTCTGCAAATTTACATGGCCGTCCGCGCTTCTTGTTCGATTCGGGCAACATGCCCTGCGGATACTACCCCGGCTCCGGACCACTGGCCGGGCGCGTCTTGGGGCATTGCCACCGGAACGCCGCATTTATGCGGCAGCGCGGGGTAAATGCAACGTCCTGCCGGATGAATCCGGCGTTCCCGCGGCGGTGCCCGGACGTGCCTGTTGACCATTGCCCGGTTGCGTTGAAAATGTGCTTGCCACGGGGTCGAGAATCCTTATTTTGCCCGCGTCTGTGAGATAACTTGTCATTTCAAGACATGGCAAATCTTCAGGTGAACCTGGTTCAGTGATGATTTGAAACCCGATGGTCGGGGACAGTCTGGAAAACGGTTAGTCTGGAACAGCAAATCATCAAATATGAGCACGAAATTGTTTGTGGGAAATCTTTCCTTCAACACGACGGAGAACGACCTGCAGGAGGCGTTTGCGGCGCACGGGACGGTGGTGGAAGCCAACCTGATGATGGACCGGACGAGCGGGCGCTCGCGCGGGTTTGCCTTCGTTACTATGTCCACGCCGGAGGAGGCGCAAAAGGCGATTGAAGCGATGAACGGGGCGACGCTGGGTGACCGCGCGCTGACGGTGAACATTGCGCGTCCGAAAGAGGAGCGTCCGCGCGGTGACCGCGGCCCGCGCCGCGACTTCGGTGGCGGCGGCGGTGGTGGCGGCGGCGGACGCCGGGATCGTTACTAATCTTTGCCGCAGACGGCTTTGGCCGGGGCGACGTTCGACAACGAGCGTCGCCTCTGGTTGTTTGTTTCGCAGTTGATTTCCTTACCTCAAGCACGCTGCGGTTTGTTTGGTTGGAACCGGCAGCCGAATCCCGTTTCCTTGATTGCGGAAGCGGGCTGGAAACCTGTGTATCCTTGTCGAACCAGGAATCAGCGATTTGAATTCACCCCGGTGATTTGCTGGAGAAGTTCCTCGGCCTGGGCGCGGAGCCTGGCTTCAACCGTGGGCAAAAGCAGCGCGGCCAGCGTGCGGCGCGCCGCCTCCGGGTCTTTGTTCCGGCACTGCGCGTCCGCCAGCGCCAGCAGGTAATACGGATTTTCGGGTTCCAATTGGACGGCCAGTTGCAGATGTTGCACCGCCAGCGGGAGATTTTCGCCCTGCGCCATTTCGACGATGCCAAACAGTTCATGCGACGGCCCGAAGTCCGGCATCAGCACGATGGATTTCAGGAGTTCGCCGTGGATTTCCGCCGCCGTTTCCACGGGCAGCGAACCCCGCCCGCCCTGGGCATCAGCAGCCAGCCGGAACTTTTCCCAGGCATAAAAGTAGTGCGCGAGATAACTCCCCGAACCGCGTAGCAATGATTCCTTCAGTTCATGCACGGCTTCATCGGATTGCTCCCGCCGGACGGCGAGCAGGCCGAGTCCTTCGTAGGGAAGGGGACTGGCGGGCGCGAGCTTTTGCGCAGCGGCGAAAAATTTCTGCGCGTCGTCGAGGCGGTCAATGCGGAACAGTTCGTCACCCAGCCGGAAATAATTTTCCACAGGCGTGAGATTGCGGGTAATGAAGGTTTTGCCCCCGGCCACGTTTTCGGGAAGGTTGAATTGAATCGGCGCGAACTGGCCGCGCGACAGGTAGCGGCGCAGTTCGGATTCCACCGCCGGCAGGGAGGTTTGCAGCGCATTGGTGAAGGCCTGCACGGGCGCCTGTCCCTCGCGCAGGAGCGCGGTGAAATTGCCGAAGCGCGACTTGTAACGCGGCATTGTCGCCGGCCATCAGGAAATGCGTGAGCAGCCACGATTCGGCGTAGAAAATTCCCTGGCGATCGCGCTCGTTGTATTGCGGCGAATCATGGCCGACGGCGAACAGCTCGGTCAACGGCATGAGCGGTTCGTGCGCGAGCAATTGCAGATGATGATCAATCGGCCGGGCGATGAGGGCGGTGTAGCCGGTCGTCGCAAACGTGGAATAAACCTCGGCCATGCCTTCCTTGAGCCACAACGGCCAGAGACGGTCGTTCCGCCGGAACAACAGATGCGTGTATTCGTGGAAGACAACCGGCATGTCCATCGTGGCGGCGCCCGCTTCCGGCAGGGAAAGCACGATGAGATTTTCGTCATCGCCGTGTTGGAAGAAGCCGGCGAGATTTTCGGGCTGGCCGTGGTAGAGCGGCAGGAACGGTTTCATCGCTTCGTGGTCGGGAAAGGCCAGCACCACAATCGGCGGCGAGGCGACCGCCTGCGACCCGGCCAGCAGCGCAAAGGCTTCACAAAACTCCTCCAGTTGCCCGGCGGCCTTGTTGACCTCCTGCGGCGCGCCGCAACTGTAGATGTTGAAATGCGCGGTGCGCGTCTCGAACCACTGCCGCTGCACCAGCGGAACGTCATCGGCGCCGGCCGCTGCCGCCGGGAAAAGTCCGGGCGTCAGCGCCAAAATAAAAATGACAAAACATGCGCGGCTCATGAACCGCGTCAATCTACGCGACGATGCAAGGGATGTCACTCTCCCGGCTGACTTGGTAGTGGCATAATTTGGAACGCCGAGCACCGTCTCGGCGCGAAGGTGACTTCCAATTCAAACTTGCCGAGGCGGTGCCCGGCGCTCCGTTGAGGCAAACCATACCACTACCAGATTGTTCTGCCGTTTCCATTTTTTTATTGAATCCTTCCACGCGAGGATTATGTTTCACCCATGAAATATTCAAAGCTGGGTAAACGTTTTCTCGTTCCATCAACCTTTATCGTTGCGGTTTTGATGGGTTTCACCGTCATGGCCGGCGATCCTTATGCCGCCCGGTCCGCCGTGTCCGCCGGCCAGAAAGCCCCGGCCTTTCACGCCAAAACGGTTGACGGCAAAACGGTGAATTTTCCCGATGATTATAAAGGCAAGGTGGTGTTGCTGGATTTCTGGGCGACGTGGTGCCCGCCGTGCCGCGCGGAACTGCCCAGGGTCGTTGCCGCCTACAATAAATTTCACGACAAGGGATTTGAAATCGTGAGCGTGAGTCTTGACCAGCCGCAACATGGCCCGGCGCTGTTGCAATTCGTCAGGGACAACAACATGACCTGGCCGCAGATTTACGACGGCGGGTATTGGAAGGCTGCGATTGCGGTGCAATACGGCGTCGAAGCCATTCCTTGCCCGGTGCTGGTGGATGGCGACACGGGAAAAATCATTGCCACCGACACGGGGGCGCTGGGACGCAATCTGGAAACAGCGCTGGGAACCGCTCTGGCTGGAAAAGCCGGGAAGTAGCAGCCCGTTAATAAAGCAGGAGACGACGCCTGCCGGGTCGCAGCCTTGGGCGGAGACGGGTTCTTTTCAGCCGTCCCTGTCCACCTTCGGCTACGGCGCGACCGCGCCGAAACGAAGTGAAGGCGGGCGCGACCCGATTTTTCCAAACGCTTCCTGGCATTAAAATGCCGGGCGATTTTCGATTGTTCCTTCGGAACAGAACGCCGGCTCAACAATTGAGATGCCCTCCCGTTCCCCAATTACTTTGCGATTTAGCTGGCTAAATAGACTGTTTCAGCGCAAGATTAGGACATGAGTAAAAGCAAGCCGGGCTGCCGCTTTCGCCCGCAACCCTTGGAAGCGGGTCAAGTCTGGCACATGCCGGAAGCCCATCTCCAGGTCGGAATGGTTGGCAAACTGCTCGTGCATTACAAACTCGGCAAACCGAACGCCCTCCGGGTCGCCAATTCCTGCAGTGGCATCGCCACCATCGAAAAATATCTGAAGGAACACAAGGCCGTCCTCGCTTGAACCTCGTCGCGCCGGGTGCTGCGACGCCCCGTCGCAGAAATGTGCTGGCGACGCCTTCGTCGCCGGTTGACGGTGTCGTCTTTCCCTGAGTCCGAAAAAGCGCGACGTGGGCGTCGCCGCCAGACCGAGGTGACGAGGCGTCACCGCTACTTGTGCCTTGAAATCTGCGGTTGATGTTGCGAGCGGGGCGAAAAGGCAACGCGGCAGACGAAATCAAGGAATCTTTCCAGTTCGGGCAAAAAATTCCCGACACGGTTCGGAAAGGAGCGCATTGAGCCGGATCAATTCCCGCGCATCCCCATGGCAGACCTCTATCAGCAGGCTTCCTGGTTCGCCGGCCCGTTTGCAGGGTTGCCCGATGCGGCCCGCGCGGCATCCAGCGGGCTTATCGGGGACGGCTGGCTGGAAAACTCCTTGTCGAACCACTTTAGAGAATCGGCCGGCAACTCATTCGCCTCGACCAGCCTTGCGACGGTCTTTCGAAAAAAGACGAGATGCGGCGCGGGCAGGATGCCCGGGGTGAATTCGATGTAACCGTTGGCGGAAGCGAGAAAGCGGTTGAAGGTCAAAATCGAAATCACTTCCTGGCCATACGGGACGACCTTTGAAAACACGTCATTTTGCAGCTGATGACAACTATGCTCGACGGTCCGGAGAACCGCCTTGGGCGGTGTGCCGTCAATCATCTCGCAAAACGGTTCGAAGACGCCAGTTCGCATAATGATCCATTTCTATAAACCAATTCATTGGGCGTTTTTTAAACGCGATTCATTCGCCCTGGAAACAAGTTTGACCCTGCCGCCGCGCCATGCCACCGGCTTCACACAGCCGCTGCCTCCGAGTGACGCATGGAGCAGCTTTACGCGGCTTGCCGTGCCTGGTTCCGCCCAAACGACAACCCCGGCGGCCCATTTCCCCACCCTTATGAGCTATACGCGGATTCCCGCGTTTTCTTTCAAAACTTTTGAGTAATTAAGGAATTGGGAGCATAGGCATTGGGTAAAAGAGGCCGCTTTTACGCAAAAAATTCTCGACACGGCTCGGAAATGGCGTATTCGGCAATTCGGTCGGCGGCGCTGTTTCGTCTGAGTCGCCCGTGCCAGAAGCCGCGTAGCAGCGGACGTGAGTCCGCTCTAATCTCAAACGCAATCCCAAAAAAAGTGAGCCGACTCAGGTCGGCTGCCACCATTAAATGGTTTTTTGAGTCTGGACACCGCATGGTCATGTTCATTTCCGGGGTTTCCCTCATGCGGCAAGTGTGCTAACATATTCCGTTGCAATGAGAAACCGAGTCCAATTTCACGTGAAAACTGTCCGAACCGACGGGCAGATTCCAAATTACTCGGACTTGGTCTGGGTTCAGTGCGATGGGTATAAGTGTCTGGCCTATACCGACGAGACCGGCAAATGGATGAATTTCTACACCGGCGAGGAATTGACGGACATTGTCAAAGTGATCGGATGATTTTGTCGGTTGACCGTGGCGCCCGTCTTCGCTCCTGCCGAGCTACGCAGGGACGGGCAGCTTTGGATCGTCAGGCCGCACGCCTGAACAGATTTTCAACTGAATGGTCAAAGCGCTTATGAAAACAAAATGGTTCAAACGATTTGGCTGGTTCTATATGCCAGTGTCAGTTCCAGGAGCGGTTGCATGTTTGTGCGCCGTATTATTCTGCTTCACAGTTTTTCGAGCGGTTGACCGAGATTCACATTCGGCGAGCGATACGCTTTATGGGATATTCCCATTTTTCGTCTGCACATTTTTATTGCTTGATTGGCTTGGCAGAAAAACGAGCGATGATGTGGCCTGACACCGCGCTGGAGCCCGCCGTTGTCATCATTTGTCAGCCGGTTTGCCGCCGGCCTGGACCTGCTTCACCAGTTCGTTGTATTTTTCCACGACAGCGTTCCGGTCTTTCACTTCGTCGTTGTATTTCTGCACGAGGTCGTTGCGCTGGGCCACGAGGTTGGTGATGGCTTCATTCTGCCTGTCAATTCCGGCATAGACTTCCTTCAGCTTTGATTCCAGCGCGTCCACGGCGGCCTTGTATTGCGCGAGGTCGTTGGTGAGATTTTCGTTGGCGAATTGCAGTTGCGCGATTTCGGCCCTCTGCGAAAAGACGAGTTGTTCATTGGTCGCGGCGGCGGCCTTGATTTCGGTGAGGTGCGTGTCCAACTGGTTCACCTGATGGTTCAGCGTGGCGATGGAATTGGTGTCGCCCTGGATGGCGGCGTCGCGGTCATAGACCATCTGGTTGAGGGTCCCGATTTCGTCGCGCTGGACGGTTTGTTCATACCATTGCCAGGCGCAGAGACCGCAGAGGCCAATGGCGAGGACAATGAGAAGGTTCTGTTGGAAATTTTTCATGGAGTTGGATGGTCGGGGGCCGCGTTGACGGCGATGGCGACGCGCTGGATGCCTGCGCGTTTCACCAAATCGAGCACGAACATCACCGAACCGTGCGTGGCATCCCGCGCGCCGGTGATATAGACGGGCAGGTTGGTGTTCAAATCGTAACGGTTCGTGAGCAGCGTGAACAATTCGGGGAAGGCGACGGGTTTGTCGTCTGCGGAAACCTGACCGTCCTGGTTCACGGTGAGATTCACGATGTCGGGCTTTTTCGAGGGCGTGGCGAGCGTGGCGGTGGGCAGGTTGGACTTGACCGTGCGGACAATCTGCATCTGCAGGCTGACCATCATGAACGACGCCAGCAGGAAAAACATGATGTCAATCAGCGGGATGATTTCCAGCCGCGACTTTTTTTCCGGGATGGGCGTGCGGATTTTCATTTCATTTCAACCGCGGATGAACACGGATGGACATGGATGGGGAAATCGCCAAAGCGTTGAACCGTTGAGGCGGACGAGTTTGAAACCGCTTCAATGCTGTAACGCTTCAACGCTTCAACCAATTCGTGTTTATGCGTGTTCATCCGTGGTTGGTTTTCAATTTGAATTTTTGCTGTCGGTCATGAACGCAACCTTTTGGATGCCGGCCGCGCGGACGGTTTGATACACCTTCACCATGTCGCCGTGCAGCGTGTCGCGGTCGCCGCTGATATAGACCGGCAGATTCAGGTCGGCGCGGAAGCGGTTGCTCAAGACGAGGCTCAATTCCGGCAGCGAGATTGTTTTTTTCTCCAGCCACGCCGCGCCGGATTTGTCCACGGCGATGTTGACCATGTCCGGCCGGTAATCCTGCTGCGATTGGGAGGCGGGCGGCAGGTGGACCTTGATGTTCTCGGTCTTGCTCATCTCCAGGCTCACCATCATGAACGACGCCAGCAGGAAAAACATGATGTCAATCAGCGGAATGATGACAATCCGCGAGCGGCGTTTCGGGATGGGGGAGGGGATTCTCATTTGAAAAAGACGAATGACGAAGCCCTAATGACTAGAGAATGAGGAAACTCGAATGACAAAAGGCGGAAAGAGCGCTGGCATTTCATTTGGCATTCGTTATTGGTCATTTGGAATTCTTTAGTCATTCGGATTTGGGATTTAGTCATTTCCATTTCAATGACTCGTGGCCTGGCTGGGTGGCTCGTGTTTGTGCAACTGGACGGTGTCACCCGTTTTTCCGCCGCCGCCGGCCATTACTTCCACGTTGGTTGCCGCCGTTTCCAGTTCGAACTGCAATTGCGTCACCTTGGCAGAGAAAAAGTTGAAGGGAATCAGCGCGAAGATGGCGATGCCGAGTCCGCAGGCGGTGGCAATCAATGCCTCGCCGATGCCGCCGGTGACGCCCACAACGGACAATTCGGCGCTGCCGATGTTGAGAAAGGCGCGCATCAGGCCGGTGACGGTGCCGAGCAGTCCGAGCAGCGGCGCGAGCGTGACGAGCGTGTCCATGACCGTGAGGAAACGCCCGGCGCGTTTCAACTCGACGCCCGCCGCCAGTTGCAACGCGCCGAGCAACGAGGCGTGGACGTGGCCGACGTGGCCGAGGCCGTGATGAATCATGCGGATGACCGGGTCTTCCGAGCCTTCGGAAATTTTCTTTGCGGCGGCGAGGTCGGAATTTTCCAGCGCGGCGAGGAGTTGCTCCAATTTTTGCGGGTCGCGCCGGCGGCTTTCGCGCCACCACCAGAACGCGCGTTCGCCGACGACGGCGACGGCGACGATGGCGCTGACAAGGATCGGCCACATGACCGGGCCGCCTTTGAGGAAGAATTCGAGGACGATGTTTGCAAGGATGGGATTCATGGATTGAGTTTGGTTATGGTTAAATCAGTTCAGTCGCAACAGGTAAGTGATGCTGGTTTCAAAAAGGCGGTTGCCGTCGCCCGCCGGAAGCCGCCAGTGGCTCTTGATGAAATCCACGGTGGCACGGTCGAGAATGGGAAAGCTGGACGATTCCTTCACGTCAACGGAAATGATGTTTCCCGCCGCGTCGCCGCCGAGCAGGAGTTTCACCGTGCCCTGTTCGCCGGTTTCCCGGGCGATGGGCGGATAAGGCGGTTCGGGCCGTTCGCCGCCCGCGCCGGTGTTGTTGAGCGAGCCAATGCGCGCCGGGGCCGCCAGCGGCGCGGACGCGAGCGCGGCGGGCACAACGAGCGTGCCGGCGGTCGGCACCCCGAAGTTGATGTTCGGCGCGTTCGGCAGGGCGACGAGGACCCGCGGCTGGTTGTTTTGTTCCGCCTGCTCCGGCTTTTGGGCGATGGCCTGCGGCGGCAACACCGTCGGCTGGATGATGACGGGAACAATTTCCTGGATGGGCGGGACGGGTTTGATGGCAATCAGACCGCGCCTCGCGCCGGCAATGCCAATCAGGAGAAAGAGGATGCAAACCGAATTCACCCAGGCAAGCTTGAGGTTCGCGTCCCGGTTTGCCGACGGCAGGCAAAGCCGGGCCAGCTCGTCTTTCAGCTCGTAGCCGGACAGGACTCGATTTGCATCCGTGTTTTTCATCGGAGAATCCTTGTCACCAGTTCCACGAAACGCCGCCGTAAAAGGAACGGCCGTCGCCCGGATGAAAAACCTGCGGGTCGGTTGGACCGGATGGAGGATTGGCATCTCCAACGGGATCAACGGAAGCGGCATAATTTTCACCCGTCAAATTTTTAGCTTCGACAAAAACTGAAAATTTTGATTTTCCCCAGTTACCAGCAAAACCGATTTTAAATCCCAGCAGCGCGTAGGCTCCGGCGTAAAGCGTGTTTTGCTGGTCAACCGGATAGCTGGAGAGATTGCACAGGACATTCGGTCCGGCGTAGAAACCGCACGGCGCTTCATACATCAAATCCGCCTCGTAAAGATGTATGGGAATCGCGGCGAGCCGGTTGTTGCCATAAACCGGATCGCCGTCGAAATGAAAATCGTTGAGCGTGTAGGTCTGGTTCAAGGTCAGCCGTTGTCCGGTTTCGTCCTGTTCCTTTTTGGAATTCCACAGTTCGACGCCGAGGCCGGCCTCGATGCCCTGATGATAGGAGCGGGCGACGTTGACATCGCCGCGATCAACTCCATTCGCATCGTAAAGGTCCTGCAGTTCGTTCCGAACCCAGGAATGGTAAAGCGCCAAATCCCAATCGAAACACCCGTTCCTGCCGCGCGTGCCGGTTTCGAGCGTCCAGGCGCGTTGCGGTTCCAGCGGCGTGTAGGTGAGACTGGCGTTGGCGCCGCTGTCAAAGGAAACCATGTTGTCGAACGAAGGCGGCTGCCAACTGCGGCTGAAATTGATGAAGACCTGGCTGTCGTCGTTCAATTCGTAAAGCAGCCCGATTTTGGGATTCAAACCGTAAAAGTTTTGTTCGTGGGACTGGTTGCCGTCGGAAGTGTTGTTGAAGTCATCATAGAAATGCCGCAACGCATAAATGGCCTGAAGGCCGGCCAGCACCGAAAGCTTCTCCGTCAGGTAATGTTGATTTTCCAGATATAGCGGCACGTTGACCGACAGTTCAAGGTCGCGCGCGATGGTCGCGCCCTCGGCGCCGGAAAGGTTTTGGTAGTTATGGTCCTGTTCCGTTTCAAACGCGGGACTCAAACCGACCGTGAGAATGTTCTGTTGTCCGAAAAGCTCGCCGCGCGTGACGGAGTTCAAGCTGATTCCCGCGTCGTCCGCGTGAAAGACCTGGATGCCCTGTTCCAAATTCGTCGGCGAATAAAACCCTTTCTCTTCCAGCTCGCGATGCCACCAGTAAATCCCGGCATCCAGTTCGTGGCCGTCTCTTTCGTAGCTGATTTTGTCGGCGAGCCGCGCATAATACCACTGTTTGTTGTAGTCCTGGGCAATGGCGTTCGGGTCGGCCTGTTGCGGACCAGTCTGCATCTGCTGCTGGGTCAATCCGCCGGGCAGTTGCCGATCCGTTTGATCCACCGTCAGATAAAAGCGGTTTTCGAGGTTGTCGTTGATTTTGTCTCCCAAATCGGCGAACAAAAGCTCCGTGTTCTCCCGGCTGTGAGCGCGATAACCGTCGCGGTAACGTCCCGACACCGAGGCGTAATAATCCACCGGCCCGTCAACGCCGCCGAAGCTGAGCTGGCCGCGCAGAAAACCGTAGCTGCCGCCTTCCAACCGGATTTGAAACGGGGCCGCGTCGTAACCCGTGAAGGGAACGAGATTAATCGCGCCGCCAAGAGTCAGCCCGCCATACTTGAAAGCATCGGCCCCGCGATACACTTCGGCATATTTCAGCGTGTCCACGTCAAAATCCTCGATGATCGTCTCGCCATCGCCCTGATCGAAGCTCATGCCATCGAGCAAAAATTCCACGCCCAGCGGCTCGTCCGCCGAGTCAATCCCCGACCCGCGAATGGAAAGCTTGGAAATTTCCGAGCCGTTTTCGGTTTGCATGAACAGGCCGGGCACGCCTTGAAGCAAATCCTGAAAATTTGAAGCGCGGCCCATTTTCATTTCGTCAGCCGTTTTGATGGTGAAGCCTCCGGGAATTTCCAATTTTTGCGCGGCGGCCTTGCCGGCGGAAGGAGAAGTCAGCGACGGTGATGTGGAGTGCCCGATGACGGTGATTGCGGGCAAAACCGTCGGCGCATTTGTAGATGGAGCCGCCACGGATTCCAAAATCCCGGTGGCAAGCGACGGGACGGCCAAAATGAAAATAAGTCCGGGTCTTTGCATGTCCGTCTCGGCAACGCACATCATATCCCCGGAAATTTCAGCGTCTGTCAATTGAATTCCCGCCATTTGATCAAAAATGCCGCGCCGCGCGCCGAAAATGTCCACTGGAAGAAAAAGGACGCAAATCGAATTCACCCGGGCGGGTTGCCGGTTGCGGCGCCGGTTCGCTGGAGGAAGGCGGAACCGGACCAACTCGTCCTTCAACTCGAGGCCGGGCCAAGTTCGATTTGCATCCGGGTTGTTCATCGGTCGGAGGAACATTTCATGCTGCGCCGTCCAACGAAATTTAAAAATCGGTGGTGTAGTCATGGTTTATGGGCAGTCGAAGTCGTGACGCGGACAGCCAATTTCGACGGCACCACCTGCATTTTGAGCGTGGCCTGACAATTCTCACAAAGGCCGTGAACTTCACAGTCCGACGGCGTTGGAGAAAAACCGCGTGAGGAGGCGATGCGTCCGATTTCAGCCGACACCGGATCGGGCAGCGGCAATTCGGTTACGCAACCGCAGCGGCGGCAAATCAGGAAATGGGCGCTGTCGCCGGGGGCATTCAATACAAAATAACTTGCCTTGCGCGGCGTGCCCACCACTCGGACCAGATCGGCTTCTTTGAACAGCATCAGCGTCCGATAAACGGTGGTTGAATCACATTGCCCCCGAACACCCTCCGCTTGCGAAACCATTTCCAAGCTGGCGGGGGTGCGCTGTTGCGCCAGAAAAGACAGGATGGCCTCCCGGACCGGCGTGAGGCGCATTCGTGCTTTTTGGCAGGACGAGATTGCCCAGGCGTTGCGTTCCTTGAAGGTTTTCATAAAATAATGCAAGTTACTTGCACAAACATTTCTTGCCCAACCAGCCGCAACGGTGGTCTAGTTGCTTCGGATGCAAACGCGCGCACATTGAGCACATAAACCAAAATCAAAACCTATGAACGAATCAAATTCCTGCAAAACGCATTCCGATCATTCCCACGTCCACGGCAAAGATTGCGGGCATATTGCCATCATGCACGATGGACACGTGGATTATCTCCACGACGGCCATCTGCATCATCCGCATGGCGACCACGTGGACGAACACACCATCGCCGTCAGCGCCACGAATCCCGACAAATGCACGCTTGGCGCGAAAGGCCACGACCGGCAACACGTTCACGGTCCCAACTGCGGCCATGGGGCCATTCCACACGGCGACCATGTTGACTATCTGGTTGACGGACGCTTGCATCATCCGCATGGCGACCACTGCGACGACCATGGGCCGCTTCAAGAAATGAAATAAATTTCCGCGCATCGCATCGTTTTTTTAGAAATTGGAGAGCCGCGTCGGCCACGGCTCTCCAATTTTGATTTTAGAACACATAACTCACTGAGCCGAAGAACCCGAGGCGGGCGCCATATTGCGCGGCGTTGACGCCGACGCCGGAGCCGTCGCGCAGTTCGTAAATGTTGTCGGTGAGGTTGACGACATCAACCCGCGCCTTCAAAAACTGGCTTTTGCCAACTTTGAAGCTTTGTTCCGCGCCGACGTTGACCGAGAAATAAGCCGGCACGCTGCCGCCGTTGGGAATGTTTGAGCCGTCGGAGGCCGTGGCGTCAGTCCGCAATCCGCTGCCGTAAAGCGCGTCCACATAAACGCGCGTGCTGGACTTGGAGGATTCGCTCCAGGTGTAGGCCGCGCCAAAGGAGCCGGTGACCCGTTGGTCATGGTCGAGGTATATCCAATGAGTTCGGACGTAGGCCAGATCAGTGCCCGGACCGTCGGGACCGAACAGGAACTGCGCTGAATCCCAGTTTTCACCCTGCGCCACCGAATAGGCGAGGTTGGCGTAGGTGGAGAAGCCGCCCTTGTTGTAGCTGCCGGTGAATTCCACGCCATAGACCAGGCCCTTGGCGTAGTTGAACGCCGAAAGGATGAGCGTCTGCCCGAACAATCCGTCGTCGAGCTGGTTGCGGGCGGTCTTGTAATAGCCGTCCACACCGACCTGCAGGTTCTTCGTGATTTTTTGCGAAACGCCGGCGTCGAAATAATTCGAGCGCTCGGCCTTGACCCCGCTGTCCTCGTCGTTTCCGGTTGAGCCCGACGTGTTGTCGAATTGGGACACGTTGCCTGCCGGCACATTTTCCACCGGCGGTGGCGTGAAGTAGCGCGCGTAACCCGCGTGCAACGTCGTCGAGTCGGTGGGTTGATAGATGAGGTTGATGCGCGGGCTGGGCTGGTTCTCGTGGTCGAACGACGCGTAAAACTCGTCAAAACGCGCGCCGTAGTTGACGGTGAAGTTGGAGAACATTTTCCATTCGTCCTGCACGTAGATGCCGGCAAAAATGCCGTGGAGCGTGTTGTTGTTCACAAATGGCGGCAACGTTCCGCCGGTGGGATTTCCGCTGCCATCCACCGGAAAGACCGTTGTCGTCGCATTGGCTTGGACCATTGTGTCCTGCAATATGATGCCGCCTCGAAACGTATGCTGGTCGTTCAGCTCGTAGCTGGCGTCAACCTGGATTCCGCCGGAGTAAAGGTCGCGTTCCACGTCGCTGGACTCGCCGTTGAAGTAAAGGTCGCCAACGGGGTCGGGCGTGAAATGCACGCTGCTGTTGCGGCCAAAAAAGGAGGCTTGATAATTCAGATCGCCCGCCGATTTCTGGTAGGTCACCACGCCGTAATAATTCTGTTCATTTTGATTCTCGTTCAGGTTGACGGAATTGAAGCTGGTCGCCGACTGGCCGGGCATTTCCGTGTACCATGGTCTCGCCCCCGGATTGTCCGGCGTCGGGCTGTTGCCTGGAGCCACGCCCGGCGAGTCGGGCACTTGGAAATTGCTATAGGACGCGCTGCCCATCACGGTGATGCGGCTCGTGTCGTCGAGGATGTAAGACCCATACAGAAACGTCTTGTATTGATCCGTGACATCGTGAATGGCGTTCTTGCTGCCGGTGGGATTTTCAATGCCGAGCGCGTTGTGGTCGTAGCTGCCGTCAATGAAGTAATTCCATTCCCCCTGCGTGCCGCCGTATTCAAAACTCGGCCGCAACGTGTCATAGCTGCCGCCATACATCTCCGCCTCGCCGCCGTTCTCGAACGCGCCACTCTTCGTGTGGATGTCCACGACCCCGGCGGTGCGGAAACCATAGGCCGCCGGCAGCGAACCGGTGATGAGTTGCATGGATTCCACGAAACGCGGATCGAGTTCCAGCCCGAAGCCCGTGATGCCTTCCGGCAACAGCACGTCATTGATGCGATATTGCAGGTTCGCGTGCTCGCCGCGGACGTGCAAATCGCCGTTCGCCGCCGAATCCTGCGCCACGCCCGGCGCGCGCAGGATGATTTCGTTGAACGGCGCATTGGCGCCCTGCGACAAGGTTTCAATCTGCTCCTTGCTGAAGGTATGCGCCGTCGCGCCCAAGTCGGGAATGATTTGGTCCCGCGCCTTGTCCAACTGGCCGACGACGGTAATATTGCCCAGTTGGGTGACATTGGTTGAACCAACCGATGCGTCGGCGTTCGTCGCCGCCACATTGTTTGGCTGCGCCAGCGCCGTCCCGCCGCAGGACAGCGCCACAGCCGAAATCACAGCACAATAGCCCGTTCTGCGATCTCGTTTTTTTATTTTTGCAAAAGCTTTCATAAATTTTGACAGTTAAAGTTTTCAAAACATTTCCGCGAATTTTTCAAAGTTCGCGCCTTGTGAAACGCCGCGCGGCGACCACAAAGATTTGGTTACGGAAAACAACTTTCAGACGAAGCGACTCGCGTCATCTGAAACCGACGAATCAGGAAACCGCGGAGGGAACAGGCGGGGCGCGGCCATCAGGGAGGAACGCCATGGCCGGGCAAAAATCGGAAAATTCAACGCGCGGAACAATTTCAATCCAGGTCACCGGCAGGACGGCGGGAACGTCGCAGGCAACGGAATCAACCTGCCCGTGGGCGATGGCAACGATGGCGCAATCGTCGTCATCGGGAATCGTTCCGCCATGCAGCCACGCGTGCAGGGGCGGATGGATTTCCGCCGCCGCCAGGAACAGCCATATCGCCAGCGACAAAATTCCCGTGGCAACGTATAAACGCTGCCGCGTCCGGCGGTTGAATTGGCACTTCCTGTATTGCAAAACGTTTGCAATATAGCAACCGGCTTGCCAGCGGCAAGCCTTATTTTTAGAATCAACGCTCGATAACCCTGTGCTTTTATGGGGGGGGCGGCGCCCGATGTCAAGTCAGGGGCAAAATTCTGCGTAATCATTCCTTTGATTTTGACTGGAGAAGGGATGCGAACTTTTTCACCGTAAAGCCAAGAGCGTAAATGAATCCCAGCAGCACCACATCGGTTGGGCCGATGGGGCAGTCCCATTGGTAGGCGAGCCAGAAACCAAGAAACGCCGCGACTCCGCCCATCAACGCGGCCAGCGCCGCGAATTGGCGCATGTTGCGGGCGAACAGATGTGCGGTCAGCGGCGGAATCAGCAGGAACCCAAAGGAAATCAGCGGGCCGACGCTCAACACGGCCATCGAAACGGTCAGGCCGATGAGCAAATACAACAGCAAGTCCCAGAACCAGACTCTTTTGCCGAGCGTCACGGCCATCGCGCGGTCGAACGACACCAGCAGCAGCTCCTTTTGAAACCATCCGAGCGCGACGAGCACGACGGCGAGCGTCGCTGCCGTCAGGGTGAGATCGAAATTGGAAATGGTGATAATTTCGCCTTTCAGCAAATCCAGCCAGCCGATTTCGGCGTAACGATTTTTTGACAGCAGCAAAATGCTCAACGCGGCGGCAACGGCATACGCCGCGCCGAGCCGTCCTTCGGGATGGCCGCGTCCGCGCCGTTCGAGAATTGCGAGAATCAAAATGGCCACGAGTGAAAAAATGGTTGAACCGGCAAAAGCGAGAAGATGCTCGCTGTGCGCGGCATGTTCAGGTTGAGTTGCGCCAAGCCACATGGGAACGGACAATGCGACGGCGACGCCGGTGGACGAAATTTGCGGCAGCGCAACGCCCAAAAACACGAGCCGGCGCAGCACGAGAAACACGCCGACAAGCGGACATGCGAACCCGATAAGCACGCTGGTATAGAGGGAATCGCGCAGCAGAAAATCGGGTGAAAGGATTTGGCGGAGTGTTTCCATCAGCCAACCTCCATTTCAAAAATTTCCGCCATGCGCCCGGGCGTCAACAGTTCCGCCGCCGCGCCATTCAGGATTTTGCCCTGATGCAGCCAGATGACCTGCCGCGCGTGCTTGCGGACGAGCGGCAAATCATGCGTCACGAGCAGAATGGTGAGCTTCCCTTCCGCATGGATTCGCGAAATGAATTCGAGCAGCGCGTGCGTGGCGGCGGCATCCACGCCGGCCGTTGGTTCGTCGAGAACCAGCACGTCAGGTTTGGTGGCCAATGCGCGGGCGATGAGGACGCGTTGCCTCTGGCCGCCGGAAAGCTCGGAAAATTTCTGGCGGGCGAATTCCTCCGCGCCGGTCGCGCGCAGACATTCGAGCACGAAGGTTCGCTCGTTGGCTGGCACAAAACGGCCAGCGCCAACACGTCCGTAAACGCCCATGAGCGCGACTTCAAATCCGGTGAGCAGAAAGAGCGGATCGAACTCAATCGCTTGCGGGACGTAGCCGAACACGCCGGGCGCGGCGATTTGAATTGTTCCGGCAATCGGTGTCTGGAGTCCAAGCAATGTCTTGAGCAAGGTGGATTTGCCGGAACCGTTCGCGCCGAGAATGGCGGTGAAGCTGCCGCGCGCGATTGTAAGCGAAATGCCGGAAAACACCGACTGGTTGTCGTAGCCGATAGCCAGGTTGTCCAGCGTGATGATTTCGGCGGTCACGGCTTTCAGTCTTTCAGATTGAAATAGAGAATCAATGTTCCGGTTGCATTAAAATTACCGTGAGGGCGTCACCCGAACGCAACGCCCCCACGGCTGTCGGAGGAAGGGTTATTTTGCCGCATCCACAAATGAGTGGACGATGTAATCCATCATTTCGACGTAACTGCCGGTGTTCGGCACGCCCCCGGGCATGATGGGCAGCTTGATCAGTTTCGCGCCCGTTTCCCTGGCGATGAGCGCCGGAACTTTTTCGGGGAACTGCGGCTCGCGAACCACAATTTGCGCGTGGTCCGCCTTCATTTCGTTGACCAGGTCCTCGATGTGCCGCGGCGTCGGATCAACGCCCGGTTTGAGTTCAATGGTGCCGAGATAATCCAGGCCGAAGCGCTCCGCGAAATACGGCCAGTGTTCGTGATAGGAAACAAATTTCGTTCCCTTGAACGGCTTCATTATTTCCTGCCACTCGGCGATTTTCGCGTCGAGCTTGGCAAGGTAAGCGTCGCGGTTGCGGGTGAAGTCGGCTTCGTATTCCGGCGCGGTGGCGACGAGGGCGTTGTAGATGTTTTGCACCGCCGTTTTCGCCAGCACCGGGTCGAGCATGTAATGCGGATTGCCGTAAGGATGCACGTCGCCCTGGGAATGGTCGGTTGAGAGCGGCACTTCCAATGGCGTGACGCCGACCGAACAATCCACATAGTCGGGATGGCCGTCCTGGATGCGCGGGTTTTTGCTCGCTTCGAGCAGCGCGGGCAGGAACGCGTGTTCGCAACCGAACCCGACGCTCACCACCAGGTCGGCGCGATTCAGTTTTGGCACGAAGCTCGGCTTCATCGGCACGCCGTGCGTGTCCTCGATGCCGGTCGCGAGGCTGAAGACCTCGACGTGATCGCCGCCGACGTTGCGAGTGAGGTCGGCCAAATCCGTGAGCGTGGTGACGACGCGGATTTTGTCAGCCGCGTGAATTTGCGCCGAGCAAAGCAGCGCGATCAACGCAATGAAACCTGTCCAGAACAGGCGTAGCGGCTTTCGGCGGACAGCCGGACTTTTCCATTTTGCAAGATTGGCGGCGCTCTGCCGAGACGCCGCTACGGAACATAATTTTAATTTCATAAACAATTTTCCTTTCACGTTTAACGTTGTTGCCAGCCGTGTGAGTGGGCGCCGATGATCCACGCCCATTGCAGGTAGATGGCGTCATCCGGGTGCAGACCGGACGCGGCGTTGTGGCTGGTGTGCGTGTATTGCAATCGCAACTGGTTCCAATGGCTCAACGCGAACGTGATGAACGGCGAATAATCCGTCGTCACGTCGCTGTGATTTTGCGTGCTTTGCACGTAGTCGAACAGAAATCCGGCGCTCCATTGCCGGCTCCATTTGTAATTCGCGTAGGAATACATGCCGAGCGAGCCGACATTTTTGTCGAATTCATCGCCGTTGGACGGGATTCCATCGGGGTCGGAGAGATAACGGTTGTCGCTGTAAAGCACCTCCGTGCCCCAGTTGAAGCTGCGGAACTGGTTGTCCTGGAGCGGGACGTAGCTGAACTTCACGTCAAAGCCCACCAACCGCCGCTCCTTTTCGGTCAACGTGCTGACGCCATTGGGCTGCAACAACGCGCCGCCGCGATCCTCGGTTTTGGGGTTGATGAGACCTGAAACGCCGCTTTCAAGCTGCCAGTTTGGCGTCAAATCCCAATAACTGGAGAGCCGTCCCCAGAAATTCAACCCGTCAAAGGCGCGGAAAGTTCCGGGATGGTCTGGGTTCGGACTGTCGCCGCCAAAATGGTCGCCGACGCCCGCGGTCACGCTGACGTAATGCTGAACCGGCACCAGCCAGTTCAATTGCAAGCCGTCCGATTGCGATTCGCCGCCGATGTATTCGCCAAGCGCGAGCGGACGATTCACGAACGGCAATTCGTGATCGTGAATGTAAGCCAGTCGCCCGAATTCGGCGAAAAATCTCCCGGCCTTTAATTCCAGATTTCCCGGCAGCGAGGTCGTTTGCAATGCCGCCTCCTCGATGCCGAATGTCGCTTCGCTGGTGGCCGAATCGGCGGAGGCGTTGGCGACTACATAGCCTTTTGCAAATGGATCCACCGATGCGGCGACGTTCAGTTCAATCGAACGCTGCCACACGTCGAATCCACCGGGCCGGTCGCTTCCCGTCGCCTCCGAACCTTTGCTGCGATAGGAGAAAACGGTTTCTCCCACGAAGCCGATGGCGGGATTGAACTCGCTGGGCAGCGTTTTCTTCTGCGCCTCGACGACGTTATCCACCTTGTCGCTCAACGCTTTCACCTGCTCCTGTGTTACTGCATTCGTTGGCGCGACGGCTGCGGGCGGATTCACCGGTCCACCCGCGATTTGCTTTTTGAGCGCGTCAATCTCCGCGTCCTGCGCGGCGGTTTTTTGCTCAAACTTTTCTTCCAACGCCTGCTCACGTTTCTCAAAACTTTCCTGCATTTGCTTCAATCGCTGATCGAAATCAGCGGGTTGATTTGTCTCCTGGGCTTGGGCGATCCCGCAAAGCGGGATGCACAGGCAAAGGGCAGAAGACCACCCTAACATTTTTTTAAGTTTCATTTTTTCTTCTCCAATCCAGGCCCGCACGACCGGCGTGCGCGCCCATTTAACGGAATTACCGACGGAAACCCGGCCGGCCAAAGCCGACCGGCCTACACTTGGAAAGAAAGGGCCGCAGGCGGAGCGCGGTCGGGCGAAAGATGTTTATTGGCCGGAATGAACACGGAAAATTCCGCGCGTGGGACAATTTCAATCCACGTCACCGGCAAAGCGGCGGGAACGAGGCACGGCGTCGTCTCGATTTTGCCATGCGCGGTGACGGCAATGCTGCCATGCGCGATGGCAACGACGGCGCAATCATCGTCTTTCGGAATTGTTCCGCCGTGCAGCCATGCATGGAGCGGCGTGCAGGTTTCCGCCGCTGCCATGAACAGCCACAGCGCGAGCGACAAAACTCCCGCCGCGAGGAAACTTCGTTCGCGCGTGCGGCGGTTTAATTGGCGCTTTCTGTATTGCAAATCATTTGCATTATTGATTGCCGGACCAGGGTTGCAAGCTTTTTAAAAAGAAAATATGGGAACGAATCACTCCATTCGCAGGAGGAACCGACAGACGGTCTCGGTAACCAGGTAAAGAAAGAAAAGGATGGTCGTAATCCAGAAACTAGGAGGCCAGCCGGTCATGCATGCGAGCAGAATCCCAATCCAAACGGCCAACAGCCCGATGAGAACCGAAGTTGCCAGCCCGGACCAAAAGTTCCGGCAAAGCCGGGTCGCAATACCCGCCGGACCAATGATCAATGTAAAAACCAGCAGGATGCCGACCACCTGGCTGGACAGGGTGACGGAGATCGCCAGAATCACCATGAAAACGACTGACAAGGCGGACAACGAAACGCCCCGCGCTTCAGCCAGGTTGGGCTGAACGCTGGCAAAAAGAAGTTTCCGCGAAACAAACAGCAATGTTCCCAGGCTGATTGCGGAGAGAAACAGCGTTTGAATAATTTGTTGGTGCGAGACGCCAAAAATATTCCCGAAGAGGATGGCGGTGGCCTGACCCGCGAAACCTTTGTAGAGCGTGAGAAACAACGTGCCGACGCCCAGGCAAAGCGAGAGCGTCATGCCAATGGCCAGATCGCTGCGTTGCAACCGGTTCCCGTAGGCCCCCATCATCGCGCCCGCCAGCACCGAAATAATCAGCATTCCTTCCAGCGGGCTTAAGGCGAACAAAACGGCTCCCGTTGCTCCGGTGAACCCGATATGCGCCAGCGAATGGGCGGCAAAACTGACTTTGCGGATGACCACAAAATAACCGACCACCGCGCTCAGGATTCCGGCCAGCGAACCAGCGATGAGCGCGTTGCGCACGAAGTCGTAGGACAAATAATAATGGATTTGTTCAATCATGGTGCGCGGCCTCCGTGACATTCCCCTCGGCGGCGACGATGAATATTTTTCCCTCGGCGCGAACGACGTTGATTTCAGTGCCGTAAAGTTTGCTCAACACCGCGCTGGAAATAATATCATCCGTCGAACCGATGGCTGCTCCGCCGCCCGCGATGTAAATGACGCGATCCATCACACTGAGGAGGGGATTGACATCATGCGCGATAAAAAGAATGGTGGCGCCGGTCGTGGCCTTGATTTTTGCGATGCACTCGACCATCCGCATTTGATTGCGCGGGTCAAGGCTGGCCAGCGGCTCGTCGAGAATGAGCAGGCGCGGCTTGCCGAGCAGAGCTTGGGCCAGCGCGACGCGCTGCTTTTCCCCGCCGGACAGCACAGAGAACGGACGATCGGCATATTCTTCGGTGCCCGCCAGTTCAATGGCGCGCACGACTTCGGCGCGCGCCGCCCGGGTGTTCCACGGCATTCCCCAGCGATTTCCACCCTCCACCGCGGAAACCAGCGAGCGCGCGGTCAGGGCCGTGCCTTCGAGACTTGCTCGCGATTGCGGCAGATAACCAATGACTTTGTTCGCTTGCCCCGGCGGTTCACCGAAAACAGAGATGGTTCCCGAACAAATTGGGGTCAGACCCAGAATACATCGCATCAGGGTGGATTTACCCGCGCCATTCGGCCCGAATACGCCAACGAATTCGCCCGGCGCGATTTCCGCATTCACTCCTTGCAGAATGTCGCACCCGCCAAGACGCGCGCCGGCGTTCGTTATGGAAATCGCGGGTGTCAATGGTTTGTCTCCAGGGCTGTTTCGACCTGGTTTAATTCCGCGAGCATCCAAGACGCATAATTTTTGACACCGGGCGGTTGCGTCTCCGTGACGCCGATGACGGCCACGCCGAGTTTTTTGGCGATTTCCTGCTCGCGTTGAGTCACCGGGTCCGTGACCTGACTGTTATAAAAAAGGATTTTCATTGATTTATCATGCAGGCTTTTTTCGAAATCGGACGCCTGTTGAAAGCTTATTTCGGTATCGTTCATCACGGCAAGCTGGAAACCGAAATTTTCCATTTTGAAGCCCAGCGCGTCCGCCATGTAGCCGAACACCGGCTCCGTAGCCGTCACGACCGTTCCGCTTTTGGCAGACTTGATTTCGGCAATTTTCGACGTGACCGCCGCCATCTCTTTTTGAAAGGCCGCAAGATTTTCCGGTTGCTTCAAAATTTCCGCGAGCCTTGCCGCCAACGCGGGCATCGAGCGCGGATCATACCAGATGTGCGGATTGTCCCCGGCCTTTGCCCCAATCAAGTCGGCGACCCGGATAACGATTCGCCCGGGCTTGCCTTGAACCCCGAGCAGCTTGTTCATCCAGTCGTCGTAACCAAGGCCGTTGTAAATTACAATATCCGCATCCGCCACGGCCCTTGCCGTCGCCGCATCGGTGGTGAACTCGTGCGGATCCTGGTTGGGATTGCTCAAAATACTGGTGACGCTCGCCGAATTCCCCGCGATTTGCCGCGCCACCCCGCCGTAAAAGTTTTCGGCGGCGACAATGCGCACTTTGGCCGCACCCGCTTGGGCCGTTTCGCTTCTGTCACAACCAGCGATGAGCCAGGCGAGCAGAGAGACGCCAAGAAGCGCCAATGGAGGCGGCCAACTTTTGACGGCCACCGGCAATTTCGCGCTGCCTGATGATTTCATAATTGGGAGACAGTTTCAATTGCGAGTCATTTGCAATTTAGCAGATGGCGCGCCGACGGCAAGCTTTTTTTGAGAATTGAGTCACGGACACCGCAACGCAACGCGGCGTCTCTGCCGGTAATGGATTTTGAATCCGTGCCAATTCGTGAAATTCGTGTCCACCCCCATTGTGGCCGGCAAATTTCCTTTTCTTCGCCCGTTTTCAGGTTATCCTTCATTTTCGTTTTGGGAGGGTTGCCGTGTCGGCGACCCTGAATAATTTATGGGACGGCGACACGCCGTCCCTCCCGGTGAGAATTGATAAATGGACGCAGCACATATCCGCAATTTCAGCATCATCGCCCATATTGACCATGGGAAGACGACGCTTTCCGACCGCCTGCTGCATCGCACCGGCACCATCTCGACGCGCGACATGGAGGACCAGTTGCTCGATTCGATGGACCTCGAAAAGGAGCGCGGCATCACCATCAAGGCGCACCCGGTCACCATGCTCTACCAGGCCAAAAACGGCGAAACCTACGAGCTGAACCTGATTGACACGCCGGGGCACGTGGATTTTTCCTACGAGGTTTCGCGCAGCTTGAGCGCCTGCGAAGGGGCGTTGCTGGTGGTGGACGCCGCACAGGGCGTCGAGGCCCAGACCGTCGCCAATGTCCACCTGGCGATGAAGCAGAACCTGGAAATCATCCCGGTCATCAACAAGATTGATCTGCCGCACGCCGACGTCGCCCTGGCCCGGCAGCAACTCGAAGACATCCTGGCGATTCCGGGCGACACCGCGATTCCGTGCAGCGCGAAGGAGGGCATCGGCATTGACGAAATCCTGGAGGCGATTGTGGCGCGGATTCCGGCGCCGAAGCCGACGGGCGCGCCGTCTTTGCAGGCGCTGGGTTTCGATTCGTATTTTGACACGTTCAAGGGCGTCGTCACGCACGTGCGCGTGTTCAACGGCGAATTGCGGGCCGGCCAACAAGTGAAGCTGTTGCATTCGGGCAAAACCGTCGAAGTGAAGGAAGTCGGCAGCTTCAATCCCAAGCCTTACGTCCGCGAGAAGCTGGAAGTGGGCGAGACGGGTTACCTCACGGCCAACATCAAGAGTCCGCAGGAAGTGAAGATGGGCGATACCATCACGGACGTGCGGCGGCCGTCGGAGGCGTTGCCGGGGTTCAAGGAAATCCATCCGATGGTGTTCAGCGGGATTTACCCGATCAACACCGCGGATTACGAGCATCTCAAGGTGGCCATGGGCAAATTGCAGCTCAACGACTCGGCGTTCGTCTATCAGGCGGAAACGAGCGTGGCGCTCGGATTCGGTTTCCGGTGCGGGTTCCTCGGCCTGTTGCACCTGGAAATCGTGCAGGAACGGCTGCGGCGCGAATACAACATGGACATCATCGCCACCTATCCGAGCGTCATTTACCGCGTGACGATGACGGACGGGACGGTGAAGGAGATTGACAACCCCGTGTTCCTGCCGGAACCGAATTACATCCAAAAAATCGAGGAGCCGACCGTGAAGGCGTTCATCATCTGCCCGAACGAAAACATCGGCGACATGATGGCGTTGATTTCCGAGAAACGCGGCCTGCTGGACGACACGGAGACGCTGGACCCGCGGCGGGTGATGATGACCACGGTGCTGCCGCTGAACGAAATCCTGATTGATTTCCACGACCGCATCAAAAGCATGACGCGCGGTTACGGTTCGATGGATTACGAGCTTGCGGGTTACGCCGAGAGCGACATGATCAAGCTGGACATGCTGGTGAACAACGAGGTGATGGACGCGTTTTCATCCATCGTGCACCGGTCGAAGGCGGAGGGCAGGGGACGGACACTGGCGGAAAAACTCAAGGAAGTAATCCCCCGCCAGCAGTATCAAGTAAAAATCCAGGCGGCCATCGGCGGGAAGATCGTCGCGTCGGAGCACGTGAGCGCGTTGCGCAAGGACGTGACGGCGAAGTGTTACGGCGGCGACATCACGCGCAAACGGAAATTGCTTGAGAAGCAGAAAGAGGGTAAAAAGCGGATGAAATCCATCGGGAGCGTGAACATCCCGCAGGAAGCGTTTATCGAGGTGTTGAAGGCGTGAAATTTAACCACGAATGAACACGAATAGTCACGAATTGAAACGGGCAGGGGAGCGCAATCGTTTCATTGAAATTAAATTTGTGAAAATCCGTGAAATCCGTGTCAAAGCGTTTTAATAGAATATGACAATCCGCTGGTTTACTTCCAAAGCGGTTCGCGAGGCGTGCGCGATGCGCAAGCACGTTCATCGCCTGCTCTCCGCGCAACGCGATGTGCTTTCACCGGTGGCGCTTGGGGCGTTGACGGCCGCGATGAACGAGTTGCAAACGGCTATTGCCGATGGCGCGAACGCGGGCAAAATCCGGATCAAGGCGGAGGAACTTGAGTTTGCCGCCAACAAATGGGTCAAGCCGTATCCGCATCCCGTGTGGCGCGAAAACGTCGAGGTGCTGCTCGTGGCGGTGGCGGTGGCGATGGGCATCCGCACGTTTTTCGTGCAACCGTTCAAAATTCCCACCGGCTCGATGCAGCCGACATTGTATGGCGTGACCTCCGTGCCCGACTTTAGCCGCATCAACCTGAACGGCTGGGACCAGGCCGCCATTCAAGCTGCGATGGGCGACCAGTTCAAGGTGCAGACCGCCCTGACGATTCCCGGCGGCTGGGAACGATTCAAGGAATGGTTTCAGGGAATTTCCTACGTTCATGTCGTCGCGCGGAACGACGGGCCGATCACCGACATCAGCCCGATGCGGCGGTTCCTGATTTTCAACATCAAACAGACCATCTGGATCGGCGGCGTGGCGCACACAATGTGGTTTCCCCCGGACTTTGGCGAGGCGCCGATGGAGTATCGGTCCGGCCTGGCGGCAAAGCATTTTTTGAACCCGCAGCGCGTATATCACCAGGGCGAGGACCTCGTGAAACTGCGCGTCAGCGCCGGCGACCATTTGTTTGTGGACCGGCTCACCTATAATTTCCGCAAACCCGAGCGCGGTGAAATTGTGGTGTTTGAGACCAGGGGAATTCCCGAGGAGATGCGCGATCGGTTTAATCCGCCGATTCCGCCGGATGAATTCTACATCAAACGTCTGGTCGGCCTCGGCGGTGAGACACTTTCGCTGGCAAAGGATTATGAGGTTGCCGACACCCCGCCATACGGCACAACCGTGCCAGTCGGCCATCTGGTGGTGAACGGCAAACCGTTGTCCGCCTCAACACCGCATTTTGAAAACCTTTACTCGTTTTCCAATCCGCCCGCGCATACCAACCTTTTGGTCTATCATGACAACCAATATTACGGCCACGCGATGATGCAGGACCTTTCCCCGGGCAGCGAATTTCAAGTCCGCCCGGATTGTGACTTTGTGATGGGCGACAACACGATGAACAGTCTCGACTCGCGTTACTGGGGTGACTTTCCGTCTCAATACATCATCGGCAAATCCTTCTTCGTTTATTGGCCCATCACCAGCCGGTTTGGCTGGGGAAACCAATAATGGTTTCGACCCGATGAGCATGGCCAATGGCAAAACCGGAAATTTTGGACTGCGCCGACGCGTCGGCGCTTTCAGAAGCGGTGACGTGTCACCGCACTCCAAAGCTGAAGTGGCTTGCCGGTAGTCTCGCTCCACCAAAATAATAACATGCAAGGCGAAACGGTTTTGATCACGGGCGCTTCGTCGGGCATCGGCCTGGAACTGGCGCGCTGTTTCGCGGCGGACAAAAGCCGCCTGGTGCTCATCGCCCGCAACACGGAAGCGTTGCAATCCATCGCCGATGAATTGTGCCGCGAGCACGGAATCCAAACCACGGTTTTGACGGCCGATCTTTCCCTGCCGGAAACCCCGGCACAAGTGTTCAGCGAATTGCAGGGCAGGGGAATCAAGGTTGATGTTTTGGTGAACAACGCCGGCTTCGGCGCGCAAGGCGAGTTTGCCGGATTGCCGCTGCGGCGACAGTTGGAAATGATTCAGGTGAACGTCGCGGCGTTGACGGAGCTGACCGGATTGTTTCTTCCCGGAATGATCGAGCGCAATCGCGGCGGCGTGCTGAACGTCGGTTCGGTGGCCGGATTCGTGTCCGGCCCCGGCATGTCGGTTTATTTCGCGACCAAGGCTTATGTGCTGTCATTCACCGAGGCGCTGGCCGAAGAACTTGCCGGCTCCGGATTGACCGTGACGGCGTTGTGTCCCGGCCCGACCGCGACCCATTTCGGCAATGTCGCCCGTGGCCCAAAGGAGAGGCAGTTCAAGCCGCCCAAAATGTCGGCGGCAGCGGTGGCTCGCTGCGGGCATCGGGCCTTTCGCAGGGGCCGGGTGCTGAACATTCCTGGACTGCGAAATCATTTCCTGATTTTTCTGACGCGCATCACCCCGCGCCGGCTCCTGCGGAATATTGTCAAAACACTCAACCAAACAAAGGATTAATCCACTGGTTCGGCACAACGGCGGAGAAGCGACTACCAGCATAAAACGACCATTGACAGACCGGATTATTATAGTTACACAATGTTTGTTATATTTAATTTAATAGTGACCGGCCTGCCGGCAAAGCCGCGCCCTTTTCTCCCCGATTTTCATCTCCCTGCGAAGGGACGTGCCGCGTTTCTCCCCCGGCCCGCACAATCAGACCATTTCTTGAACGGAATGCATCCAATAAGCATCAAACCCTAAAATCTGGCAGTCAAGCGTCTGAAGCGGCGCGAGAATTGCTGTTTTTGCTTTCGAACTTGCTCCAGCGGAGGATCGTTGGGGTGAAATCGGGGTGCGCCGTGTACCCACTACGCGGCGCACCCCAAAAGTAAATTTCGCAGGAAACCCGGTTAAGAAACACGATTATTGACGAATGAGCGGTTGCACGCTTTATTGGCCAGCATGAAAATTCGCCTGCCTGTTCTTATTCTGGCGGGTTTCTGTCTGGCGGCGACTGCTGCGCCCGCCATGGATCGGTGGGCCGCGCTTTCCATGATTGAAAGCGGTGACAATGACCACGCCGTCGGGCCAGGCGGCGAAATTTCCCGGTATCAAATCCGGCCACAACTTTGGCCGGGCGGCGATCCACAGAACACGCAGATCGCACTGGCAGCCGCGCAACAAATCATGCTCCCGCGCATTGACCAGTTCCGGCGTTCCCATCAGCGTCTCCCGACGGACTTTGAATTCTACGTCTTGTGGAACGCGCCGTGGCAGGTGGACCACCCGAGCGCCGCCGTCACCGAACGCGCCCGCCGTTTTTCCAATCTGATTCAACGCTGACCGGTTATGGCCGCATAGACTTTCAGATATTCGCCTACGGTCTGGTCCCAGGAGAAGTCTGATTTCATGCCATTCCGGCGGAAACGCAGCAGCAGATCCGGATGCCGGTAGAGCGCTAGCGCCTTGCGAATCGCCTTGGCCAGCGCCCGCGATGAATATTCATTGAATTTAATTCCGCTGGCGCGCGACGCGTCCTGTGAAAAGTCAATCACGCTGTCATCGAGACCACCAACCGCCCGCACAATCGGGATCGTTCCGTAACAAAGACTATACATCTGGTTCAAGCCGCTCGGCTCGAAACGGGACGGCATGAGGTAGAAATCGCAGCCGGCTTCGATGCGATGCGCCAGGCCTTCGTCGTAGCCCACCCGCACGGTGACTTTGGAGGGAAACCGCCGCGCGAGTTCGTAATAACCCCGCTCATACGCCAATGAGCCGTTGCCGAGCTGCACGAATTGAATGTCCGCGCGCAACATTTCTTCCAGCGCGCCAAGCTGGATGTCCACGCCCTTTTGCTCGGCCAGCCGGGAAATCGTGCCGAACAGCGGCGTGTCCGCGGTTTCCGGCAGGCCCATTTCCTTTTGCAACGCCAGTTTGCAGGCGGTTTTCCCCGCCAGATCGCCTCGCCGAAAACGTCCGCGGCAACAGCGGATCGGTGGCCGGGTTCCATTCTTCGTGATCCACGCCGTTGAGAATCCCAAAAAGCCGGTTCTGCCGCTGGCGCAAAAGTCCATCCAGGGCGCAGCCAAATTCCTCCGTCATGATTTCGCGGGCATACCGCGGGCTGACCGTGGTGATGGCGTCGGCAAAAACGATTCCGGCCTTGAGACAATTCAGTTGCCCGTAGAACTCCGCGCCTTCGATGGTAAAAAATTCCTGCGGCAGGTTGGTCAGCGCAAACGCGCCCGGCGGGAAAATGCCCTGATAGGCGAGGTTGTGAATGGTCAGGCAGGCCGGCGGCGGATTTCCCCACCCTTCCGCCCGCCGTTGCTGTAACATCAACGCCGGCACGAGGCCGGTCTGCCAGTCGTTGAGGTGGACCACGTCCGGACGCCACGGCAAATAGCGCGCGAGCTGCGCGACGCATTTCGAAAAGAAGATGAACCGCTCCGCGTTGTCGGGATAGCTGACGTCGTTTTCCTGGTACAATCCGGCGCGCTGGTAAAATTCCGGCTGGTGAATGAAATAAACCAGCGGCCCGTTGGCGACTTCGAGCGACCACAATTCGGCCTGCACGCGCCGCGCGCCCAGCGGCAGATCGAACCACCAGTCCACGCGCCGGATTTGTGGATATTTTTCGCGGATGCCCCGATATAACGGCGTAACGATTCTCGTCTCGTGGCCCGCGCGCACCAGCGCCTTGCCCAGCGCGCCCACCATGTCGGCCAGCCCGCCGGTTTTGGAGAACGGATGGACTTCACTGCTGGCCAGCAAAACTTTCATTTATGATTTGTGATTGATGATTGATGATTTGTTCGCCATGGAGAAAATCACAAATCATCAATCATAAATTCAGGCGACAATCCGGTCCGTTTTCAAATACGGCTGGAGCGATTTTGGGATCAACACACTGCCGTCCGCCTGCTGGTGAGTTTCAATCAATGCCACGAACAGCCGCGCCAGCGCCGTGCCGCTGCCGTTGAGGATGTGCGGAAATTTGTTTTCGCCCGACTCCGATTTGAACCGCAGGTTCATCCGGCGCGCCTGGAAATCCTCGCAATTCGAGCAGCTCGAAACTTCGAGATAACTCCCCTGCCCCGGCGCCCAGACTTCGACGTCATAAGTCTTGGCGCTCGCAAACCCCAGGTCGCCCGTGCACAGCGACAGCACGCGATAATGCAGGCCGAGCAGTTGCAAAACCTTTTCCGCATTCGCCACCATCTTTTCCAATTCATCGTAACCGTGCTCCGGCTTCACGATTTTGATCAGCTCGACCTTGTCGAACTGGTGTACGCGAATCATGCCGCGCGTCCCGACGCCTGCCGCGCCCGCCTCGCCGCGAAAACACGGTGTGTAGGCGCAATACCGGACCGGCAATTGCTTCTCCGCGAGAATTTCCTCGCGATGAATGTTCGCCACCGGCGTCTCGGCGGTCGGAACCAGATAAAGTTTGCCGAGTTTGTCTTTGTCGTCGCCCTCGGCCACGCCGTAATACTGGTCTTTGAACTTCGGAAACTGCCCAACGCCTTCGAGGCATTGCGGCCCGACCATGAACGGCGGCGACACTTCGGTGTAGCCGTGCTCCGTGGTATGCAGGTCGAGTAAAAATTGAATCAACGCACGTTCCAGCCGCGCGCCCCAGTTGGTGTAGAGCAGGAAACCGCTGCCGGAAAGTTTTGCCGCGCGCGCGAAATCCACCAGCCTGAGCGATTCGCAAAGTTCGACGTGCGACTTCGGTTTGAAGGCAAACACCGCCTTTTCACCATGCGTGCGCTCAACCCGATTGTTCTCCGCGGTCTTGCCTTCGGGAACAGACTCGTGCGGCAGGTTCGGCAGTTGCAACATGAGCGCGTTGCGCCCGGCCTCAACCTCGCCGGCCCGCCTGTCGAGCGCGGCAATGCGGTCGCCAAGCTCGCGCGTTTCCGCCTTTTTCGCCTCCGCTTCGGCGGTCTTCTTCTGTCCCATCAACGCGCCGATTTCCTTGGAGACACGATTGCGCTGGGATTTGAGCGCTTCGACTTCCGCCAGGATTTTCCGCCGTTGCTCGTCGAGTTTGAGCAATTCGTCAATCCGGACATCATCGCCCGCCCCGCGCGTGGCGAGCCGTTGCCGGACAAACTCCGGTTTTTCGCGAATCAATTTGATGTCGAGCACCGGGTCATTATAGAAATTAAATCGCCAGCGGCAAGGTGGAAGCCCGGACGTTGCCCGGGGCGATATTTCCATTAGACAGCGGCCATGAAAAGGTTCAGTCTTGCAGCACCACCGCCTCCGGGACGGCAGGTTTGCCGCCAATGAAGCCGGGTGGTTTAACCCGTTGAAGAAAGGAATCGTATGACATTGGTCCTCATTCGTCACAAAGTCGCCAATTACCCCAAATGGAAACGCGCGGTGCGCAACTTTGCCAAATTTCGCAAAGCGTCCGGTGAAAAATGCTTCAAGGTTTTTCGCGCCAGCAATTCTCCGAACGACCTGACCGTCTTGTGTAGTTGGTCCACGCCGGCAAAATTGAAGAAATTCATCAAATCCGCGGAACTGCGCAAGGCGATGAAGGCCGCCGGCGTCGTCAGCAAGCCGGAAGTGCGTTTTTTCAGCGCGGCGGAAGATTTGAGCGTCGGCTGAAATCGTTCCGGCGGTTGAAAATGCGGGCGCGTTGGTTGAGAATCAGAACCAATGAAGCCGCCGGAGAAATTGAAGCGCCTGTTACACGTGCCGCGGTTGACGTGTCGCCGCATCGTTCTCGCCCTGGCCGTCGCCGTGTTCGCGGACGGATTGCAATTCCTGCTCACCCCGCTCCCGTTCGCCGATCAGATCATTGACGTGATGGCGATGCTCCTGACAAGCAGGGTGATTGGTTTTCATTGGTTGCTGCTGCCTACATTCGTCGTTGAATTCATTCCACTGGTTGATGGATTGCCCACGTGGACGGCGTGTGTTATTGCCGTCGTCGCCTTGCGGAAACGGGAACAGCGCGCGTTGCCGCCGGAAAAGCCCGTGATTGAAATCTGATTGATAACCACCCGCATTCACGGCACATTGCCGTCATGCAATCTGTTTTTACCGGGCCGGTCTATGTGGTGCGCGACAACATAGACACCGACCAGATCATTCCCGCGCAGTATCTCACGCTGGTGCCGACGATGCCCGACGAATACGAAAAGCTCGGCAGCTACGCGCTCGCCGGCCTGCCTGAATCGCTCTACCCGGCGCGCTTCATCAAGACCGGCCAGCTCGACAGCGAATATCCGATTGTCGTTGCCGGAAAAAACTTCGGTTGCGGCAGCTCGCGCGAACACGCGCCCATCGCGCTCGGCTCGGCCGGCTGTAAAATCGTTTTGGCCGAAAGTTTCGCGCGCATTTTCTTCCGCAACAGCGTTGCGACCGGCGAGCTTTATCCGTGCGAACTCACTGAACGTCTTTGCGACACGCTGAAAAACGGGGACGTCGTGACGGTTGACCTCGACGCCGGAACGGTCGCGGTCAAGGTGACGGGCAAGGTTTTCAAATTCAAACCGCTCGGTGACGTGCGCCCGGTCGTGGACGCCGGCGGTCTGTTCAATTACGCGCGGAAAACGGGGATGATTGCAAAATAAATCCTGCTCGCTTTCCGGCAGCGAGAACTGGTATTTCTCAAGAAAAATCAGATATGCTGCCTCGCTACACAGTTGAAGTCAGTCACAATGGCTTGGGAAAGTATCGTGTCGTTTCAGGAACTGATTATTTTGTTGTTCAGGCAAAAGCAAAGGCGTTGCAATTAAGCTGGGACGAGGAATACAGACGAAAGCAGGCCAAAGACCGAGACAAAAATGCAAAGGAGCAAGAACGGAAAAGCCGCATCCGTTCAAAAGAAGAACGGCAACAAGAAATTGAAGAAAAACTTGATGAGGCTAACGAACGGACGGAAGAAGCAAAAACCGCGCTGGAACAAATCCAAAACACTCTTCATTGCGCACTGGAACTAAAACACGCGGTCAAATGGGAAAAGTTAAAACACACAGACCCGTATCCAACGCCTGAACCAATTGCGCCGAGTTATCTCGAATATCCAAACGAGCCAAAACGCGATGGCACTAAATATCAACTACGTCCTAATTCGATACCAGAGCCAAATCCTGAAAGATACAAACCCAATTTGAACTTTTGGGACAAGCTTTTCAAAACACGCGCTGATAAAAAAATTCAAGCCGCCGATGAACTTTATGCAAGTCATCACGCTGCTTGGGTAGAAAAGGTGCAACAAACCGAATTGCAAAACAAACAGCGAATGGATGAACTTTTTCTTCACGATCACGCCGAGTGGGAAGAAGCTGTTCCAAAAGTTCAATTAGAAAACCAGCGGCGATACGATGCAAGTTTAGTCGCCATCAATCAATGGAACGCTGGGCGTCTTGAATACGAACAAACTCTGCAAAAGGAAAATGAAGTTCTCGAAAAACGCAAGGCCGATTACCAAGCGTTGAAACCGGAAGCGATTACTGATTATTGCGAACTCGTCCTTTCGGTCTCAAAATATCCTGACAATTTTCCACAAGATTTTAATTTTGAGTATATCGCCGCAACCAAAATCCTTGTCATTGATTATTCGCTGCCCGCTCCTGAACATTTGCCAAAAATCAAAGAAGTCAAATACATCAAAACCAAAGATGAATTTGTTGAAGTATCTTTGTCAGAAACCGAATCGAACCGAATCTACGACGTTCTTCTCTACCAGATTTGCCTGCGAACAATACATGAGCTGTTTGATGCGGACACCGTACTCGCATTAAGCGCAATCGTTTTCAATGGCTGGGTAAAGTCAGTTGACAAAGCGACCGGCAAAAAGACCAATGGGTGCTTAATTTCCGTTCAAGCGAAAAAAGAAGAGTTTCAAGACATAAATTTGGGCAATGTTGATCCAAAGGCTTGTTTTAAGGCTCTCAAGGGTGTTGGAAGTTCACAATTGCACAGTCTTACTCCAGTCGCGCCGGTTTTGAACATCAGCCGTGAGGACAAAAGATTTATAGCCTCAAGAGAAGTAGAAAATCAACTTGATGAACGGTTTAATCTAGCTGCAATGGATTGGGAGGATTTTGAACAATTGGTTCGGGAAATATTTGAAAAAGAATTTAACAAAGGTGGCGGCGAAGTAAAAGTTACGCAGGCCAGCCGAGACGGTGGCGTGGATGCGGTTGCTTTTGATCCTGATCCCATTCACGGCGGGAAAATCGTGATTCAGGCGAAACGATACACAAATACCGTTGGCGTCGGGTTCGTCCGAGAATTGTGGGGAACAGTTCTCAACGAAGGTGCTATGAAAGGAATTTTAATCACAACTGCGGATTACGGCCCTGATGCTTATGAATTCGCCAAAGGAAAACCGCTTACGTTGATGAATGGAGCGAACTTGCTTTATCTTCTCGAAAAGCACGGACACAAAGCCAAGATTGACATCAAGGAAGCGAAAATGATTTTAGGAGAGAAAGCAATTTGATTGAATCTGCTCCCCTGCCCTCGCTCGCTGAAACTGCTGCGCGGCACGTTGACACTGCCGGAGCGCGTGACGCTGCAATTCGACAGGACGATTTCACCTGGCATCGCGTGCGTAATTGCCAAACGACTGCAATTTAAATTGGAACGCCGGCCTCCGGCACGGCTCGAAGGAAAAACCTTTTTTACAACCAAGCAACCAGGCAACCAAGCAGAAGAAAAACCTTGTTCCTTTGTTCCTTTGTTGTTCAAGCAACGTGCCGGGCCGGAGGCCGGCGCACCACCCGCAACCATCCGCGCCGTCCGCACAGACTCCGCGCCTGCCCGTCCTGAAGGTTACGCGATCACGATTGACAGCATGGGCGTTTTGATTGAATTCCGCGAAACGCCGGGCTTCCGCGCCGCCACCGCCACATTGCGGCAATTGCTGCGTCAATACGGTCGCCGCCTGCCCTGCCTGAAAATCCGCGACTGGCCGGATTTTCCGCGGCGCGGGGTGATGCTCGACGTCTCGCGCGGGCGCGTGCCCAAACTCGAAACGCTGCTCGAACTGGTTGAACACCTTGCTGGTTTCAAAATCAACGAGCTGCAACTCTACACCGAGCACACGTTCGCCTACCGCAAATACCAATCCGTCTGGCGAAACTGGGGCGCATTGACCGGCAGGGAAATCCGCAAGCTTGATGCGCGCTGCCGCGAACTCGGCATTGACCTCGTGCCGAACCAAAATTCCTTCGGCCATCTGCGCCAATTCCTGGAACATCCCCGATTGAAAAAACTCGCCGAAGTTTCCAGGCCTTACGAGGGTGGAAGCGACGCCCCGTCGCTTGCCAATGGCCAGGGCGACGAAGGCGTCGCCGCCACCAGCAATTTTCTCCGCCGGCCTTCCACACTTGCGCCAAATCATCCCGGCGCCCTGCCATTTCTGCGCGAGCTCTACGACGAACTGTTGCCGAATTTTTCGAGCCGGTATTTCAACGTCGGCTGCGACGAGACTTGGGATTTGGGTCGCGGCCAAAGCAAAAAACTTTGCGAACGGACTGGCAAAGACCGGGTTTATCTCGATTTTCTAAGAAAAATCCATCACGAAGTTTCCCGGCGCGGCAAGCGGATGATGTTTTGGGGCGACATCATATTGAAATATCCGAAATTGATTCCGGAACTTGCCGGTTTCGGAGCGCCGGTCTCCGACCCGGCGCGAACGGCAGCGAAAGGATCGAAACCCGCCGGGCCGGAGACCGGCGCTCCAAGCCTCATCGCTTTGAACTGGGGTTACGAGGCAGATCATCCGTTTGAAAAGGAAGCGGCCCAATTCGCGAAGGTAAAAATACCCTTTTACGCCTGCCCCGGCACTTCGACCTGGCAAACGATGATCGGCCGGCACGATAACGCGCTGGCCAACTTGCGCGCCGCCGCCAGAGCCGGGAAAAAACACGGCGCGATTGGTTATCTCATCACCGACTGGGGCGACGGCGGCCATCCGCAACCGCTGGCCGTGAGTTATCTCCTCTGCCTTGCCGGTGCGGCATTGAGTTGGTGCGCCAAAACCTTTGACGAAAAGTTGCTCGTGCCGGTTTTAAGCCGTGACGTTTTCCATGATTCGACCGGACGAATTGCCAAAGCCGCGTTTGCGCTCGGCCTCGTTCACCGCAAGCTCGGTTACACCGAACCCAACCTGACGCCGCTGGGCGCGGTCATCGCCGCGCCGCCGCCGGAACAGCATGAATTGTTTTGCCGGAACGGATTGAAATACCACGCGCAGATTCCGGAAAAGAACATCCGCGGCACGTTGAAGGAGATTGAAAAGCAGATTTCGATTTTGGAAAATGCGGGACGGCGGCACGCCGTCCCTCCCAGTTCAAACATTCTGTTGCGGGAATTGAAATTAGCCGCGCGGATGGCGGCGCAATCGTGCCGGTTCATGCTTTGGCAGCAGGCGCGCGCGGCGGGCAAAACATCAGAGGCGAACCGGCTGGCGCGAAATGGGATTCGCGAATTACGCAAGCTGGACAAGGAATTCAACGTTTACTGGCGAACCAGAAACAAGGCCACACCGCGACATTGCTCGGGGTTTTTGCAATGGCGGATCCGCGACTTGTTGGAGTTCAAGCTTTAGCTTGTTCCTCCACGCAAGCTGAAGCTTGAACTCCAGCCTGCGGACAAGCTGTCCGCGCTCCTGCTTTTATTTGCCCCTCACATCCCACGCGTCGCGCAGGCCGTCCCCGAGAAAATTCAGCGCCAGCAACGTCGCGACGAGCACGCCGCCGGGAAAGGCAATCAGCCACCAGTAAATCCGGACGGGATTGATCTGCCCCACGCCTTCCGCGATGAGCGTGCCCCAACTCGCCATCGGCGGCTGCACTCCGAGTCCGAGATAACTCAAAAACGATTCGTAAAGGATGATCGCCGGCATCGTCAGTGCGAGATAGGTGATGACGATGCCGAAAATATTTGGAATGATGTGCCGGGCGAGAATCCGCACCGGCCCGGCGCCCAACGCGCGGCTGGCATCAACAAACGCGCGCGACCGCAACGACAGCACCTGTCCACGCACGATCCGCGCCATGGTCAGCCACGACACCGCGCCGAGGCCGACGAACAAAAGAATCACGCGCAGGCTGCCTTCGAGCGCCGGTGAATTTTCAATCAAGCGTGATTGCTTCAGCATTTCACCGAGCGTGGTAATCAGCACGATCACAAAAATAATCGTCGGCAGCGAATAAAGAACATCCACGGTGCGCATCAACGCGCTGTCCGTCCGCCCGCCGACGTAACCGGCAATGGCGCCCCAGAGCACACCGATGACGAGGCTCACGCCCGCGCCGACAACGCCGACGAGCAGGGAAATTTGAGCGCCGAACAGGACGCGCGAAAAGACGTCGCGCCCGTGGAGATCCGTGCCGAACCAATGTTGCGCGCCCGGCGGCGCGAATTGCGCGTCAGAGAGTTGGTCGGGATTGTGGGCCTGGGCGAAGGTTGCGCCGGACAGTTTCAACGCCACCGGCCACACCAAAATTACGACCAGCAAAAAGGCGAGATACCACGCGCTGATGACAGCGACGCGATTCGTTCTGAACCGCAGCCAAGCCCGCTGGCCGGGGCTGGAATGAAGTTGAGGGTTGAGCGTTAAGGGTTGAGAGGCAGGAGCCGGAACCACCGGGGCATCATTTACTTGTCCCTCAACTCTCAGCTTTGAATTCTCAACGTTTCGTTCACTCATATTTCACCCGCGGATCGAGCAACGTGTAGGCGAAGTCCACGACCAAATTCATGGCAATGAGCAGCATGGCGTAAAGCAGCGAAAGGCCGACCACAACGGTGTAATCGCGGTTCAGCGAACCGTTGACGAGAAAAACGCCGATGCCGGGGATCTGGAAAATGTTTTCGATGACGAACGAGCCGGTGAGCAAATCGGCTAGCATCGGGCCGGAATATGAAACGACGGGCAGCACGGCGATGCGGCAGGCGTGTTTGAGCAGCAGCAAATTTTCCCCCAGTCCCTTCGCCCGCGCGGCGGCGACGAATTCGGATTGCATGGCGTTCAACATGCCTTCGCGGAACAGGCGCGCGATTTTGCCGGCGAAAAACAGGCCGAGCGCGACGGGCGGCAAAATCATGTGCCACGGTGTTTCCCACAAGCCGACGGGCAGCCAGTGCCATTTGATGGAAAAGATCAGGATCAACAAAGGGGCGACGACAAAACCTGGGATGCATACGGCCAGCACGGCCAGAAAACTGCCGGCAAAATCCTCCCAACGACCGCGCCGGGCCGCCGTGAAAAACCCGGCGGGTAATCCGACGCCCAGCGCGAAGCCAAACGCCAGCGTGCCCAGCAGCAACGAAACCGGCAAGCCCTGCGCGATGATGTCGTTGACCGTGTGGTTGCGATATTTAAGCGAGGGACCGAAGTCGCCATGCGCGAGGGAATCGAGGTAGCGGAGATATTGTCTCCAAACGGGCTCATCGAGGTGATATTTCGCCATGAGATGGCGTTCAATCTCCGGTGACGCGGGCACACGCTCGCGGTCGAACGGCCCGCCCGGCGCCAGATGGACCATCGCAAACGCCAGCGCGCTGATGACCAGCAGCAGCGGAACGGCGAAGACGAGGCGTCGGAGAAAATACATGTCAATAGTCAGGGGTTGGCCGTCAGTGGTCTTTTGGCCGGGCTGTCTCGCGCTACTGACAACTGACCACCGACTGCTGACTTCTTGTGGATGTATTGCAACGGATGGTCGTCAAGGATGTTTTCGTAAATCCCCTGAATTTTGTTGGTGTCGAAATAATTAATGCCAACGTAAAAATAGAGCGGAACGATCGGAACTTCGTCGCGGACCAGAATGGTTTCCGCCTGTTGAAATAATTTTTCGCGCTCGTTCAAATCCGCCTGCTCGTTCGCTTCCTGGATGAGCGAATCGTACCGCGCATTTTTCCAGCCGGTGCGATTGTTGCCGTCGTCGCTGGTGAACATTCCGAGAAACGTGTTTGCGTCGTTGTAATCGCCAATCCAACTGGAGCGCGAAATTTGATATTCAAGCCGCGATTGCATTCCCCAAAAGGTTTTTGCCTCCACCTGGCGCAAATCCATCTGGACGCCGAGTTCGTCGTGCCACATTTGCTGCAATTCAATGGCCACATTTTCGTGAATTTTTTCACCGGCGGCGGGCGCGTTGAACAGATATTCGACGCGAGGAAACCCCTGGCCGCCGGGATAACCGGCCGCCGCCAGTAGTTTTCGCGCCAAATCTGGATCGTAGCCGAGGCCATCAGGCGCATGGTAATTGGCCGTGCCATCGGGAACGAGGTGTGACGCGGGCGGTTCGCCGCCTTTCGTGATTTTTTTGACGATGCGCTCCTTGTTGATCGCGAGGGCAAATGCCTGACGGACACGCGGATCGTCAAACGGTTTTCGCGTGACATTGAAGCGGACAAAATAGGTGCCGAGATACTTGAACGTGTGAAAATCCGGGCGTTTAAGCAAAAGATCGAGCAAATTGGCTGGAATCAATTGCGCGTCCCAAACAATGTCCGCCTGTCCGCGTTCATACAGATTGATGGCCGCGTTGGCCGAGCCGACCGGCAGAATGTCAATGATTTGCGATTGGGTGTTGGCGACGTCCCAGTAGCGCGGATTTTCTTTTAATCGGACCTTGTCGTTGAGCCGCCAATAAACCAATTCGTAAGGCCCGCTGCATGGCAGCGGCTTTTTCATCAGCCAGCGGTCGCCATATTTATCTATCGCCTGACGCGGCACGACGTAAGTGAGCGGCATCGCGCATATGTCCAGAAAAAACAGCGTCGGATGGTTCAGCTCGACGCGCACGGTGAATTTATCCAAAGCGTGAACTCCCACCAACGCCGGATTGCCAATTGCGCCTTCGTTGAAAGCCTGCGCGTTTTTCAAATAATAAAGCTGCCCGGCGTAATCCGACGCCGTTGCCGGACTTAACGCGCGAATCCAGGAATAAACCACGTCGTCCGCCGTGATCGGCCCGCCGGTGGACCAAACCAAGTTCGTGCGGAGATGAAATGTATAGATCCTTCCGTCGGGCGAAACATTCCAGCTTTCGGCCAATCCTGGAATGGCCTTTGCGGTTCTGGGATCGAGCCGCGTCAGACCCTCGAACAATCCTTGAATGACCCGCATGTCGGCCTGTGCGACAATGATCGCGGGATCCAGTGACTCGGGTTCAGCGCCATTGAGAATGGTGATGTCAGCCGGCGGCTCGCGGCGGACACATCCGGAGTTCAGAAGGCAAAAGGCAAAAACCAGCAGGTACAAAATCACGCCGCCGCACACTGCGCGCGCCTTCCGGTTTCCCACTTTCAATTTCCGACTTCCGGCAGCGGCGCGTTTGAAGATGGCCATCGCTTGTTTTTACTTCGCCGGCGCCGCGGGCGCGTTGCTGGGCGCGACCGGCGTGCTGGGTGGCGTGACGACCGGCGGCAGGAACAAATTGTTCGTTGTCATCGGGACCTGCGAATTCGCCGGCCCAGCCGATGGCGGAGCGGTAATGGGTGCTTGTGTTTGTTTTTCCTGCAGCGCCTTTTCGAATTCAGACCCGCTGTTCTGGTTGTGGATGCGGCCTTCCAGGTAACCCAGGACCAGGGCCAGCACAAAGAGCACGATGGTGGCGTATCGGGTCGCCTGGGTCAGAAAATTGCCCGAACCCGCTCCAAACAAAGCGTCGGCCGCCGCGCCGCCGAACGCCACGCCCGCCCCAGCATCCTTTTTCGGCAACTGCATCAATATCAGGAAAATCAGCAGCAGACAGTTGATGACCAGCAAAAACGTCAGGACTCCGGCAATGAAATTCATATCTGATCCTATATCGAATTCTTAATGATGTCAGCAAAACTTCGCGCTTCGAGCGCCGCGCCGCCGACCAGCGCGCCGTCCACGTCCGGCTGCCCCATCAACTCGCGCGCGTTCGACGGTTTCACGCTGCCGCCATATTGAATGCGGATTTTCCGGGCGGCGGCCGGGTCGAACATCTTCTCCAGCACACCGCGGATGAAGGCGTGCGCACCCTGCGCCTGCTCCGTCGTCGCCGTTTTCCCCGTGCCGATGGCCCAGACCGGTTCATAGGCGACGATGGTTTCAATCGCCTGTTCCTTCGTCAACCCGACGAGACTGCCGCGCACCTGCGTTTCGAGAATCTTTTCCGTCTGGCTGGCTTCGCGTTCGGCCAGCGTTTCGCCGACGCAAACGATGGGTTTGAGCGCGGCCGCGTGCGCCGCCGCCGCCTTTTTGGCGATGAGCGCGTCCGGTTCCTTCTGATACTGCCGCCGTTCCGAATGGCCAAGAATGACGTAGCGCACGGAAAATTCCTTGAGCATCCCGGCGCAGATTTCGCCGGTGAACGCGCCGAAATTGTTGTCGCTCATGTTCTGCGCGCCGAGGCGGAGATTGGAATCCAGAACCGCCTTCGACACCGACTCGAGGGCGGTGAACGGCGGACAAACCACGATGTCCACCTCCTTGACGTTGGCGAGTTCGAGTTTCAGGCCGTTGACGAGGGCCAGCGCCTCGGCGACCGTTTTGTTCATCTTCCAATTGCCGGCAATGATCAGTTTTCGTTCTTTGTTCATGTTTTTAAAAGCTTAACGCAAAGGCGCAAAGGTTCAAAGGCGCAAAGTTTTAGAGACCATTAACAATCCGGTGAATTCCGTTCTTTACGTATTGTTCGCCAAAGTTGATGACCAACCCCGGTTTTAATCGCGTCAGCCGCAGATAAGTCAGCATTTGCGCCTCAAAAATCGGATTCCACTCGGTCACAGCTTTGTTATCCACCAACACCAGACTATTTACTTTCCAATCGAGCCGTAGCGGATTGGCGAGCCGCTTGCCCTTGTAAACAATTGGCACTTGCAATTGACGCTCAACTTTCATGCCACGACGGAGCAATTCTTCCACCATCGCCTCTTCGTATATTGACTCAATCAGCCCCGGTCCGCCCAATTCCCGATGAACTTCAATCGCACTGTCCACAATGACCTTGCTGATTTCATTCTCCTTCATCTCCGCGTCTTTGGGTCTTTGCGTCTTTGCGTTAAATTCATTTGTCTGAAAGTGCCGCCACGCCGGGCAGCACCGCGCCCTCCAGAAATTCCAGGCTCGCCCCGCCGCCGGTGCTCATGAACGTCACCTGGCCGCCCAGTTTGGCCCGGTTCAACGCCTTCACGCTGTCGCCGCCGCCGATGATGCTCTTCGCGCCGTTCTTCTGGGTTGCGTCCGCCACGGCCAGCGCGATGGCGTTGGTGCCGATGGCAAACTGCTTGTTCTCAAACAACCCCATCGGCCCGTTCCACAAAATCGTTTTCGCCTTCGCAATCTCGGCCGAATACGCCGCGACCGTGGCAATGCCGATGTCGAGTCCCGCCGCGTCGTCCGGGCAATTCATGTCCGTGTTCGTGCGCGGATTTTGCCATTCGATGACCGGTTTGCCCTTCTTGTCGAGCTTGTCGGTCTTGACCGGCACGGCGACCACGTCGTCCACCGGCAGCAGAAATTTCACGTTTTTCGCCTTCGCCTTTTCGAGCGCGGCCCTGGCGATGCTGGTCGCGTCCGGTTCCATCAGTGATTTGCCGGTCTTGTAACCCTGCGCCAGCCGGAACGTGTAAGCCATCGCGCCGCCAATCAAAATCGAGTCCGCCTTGTCCAGCAACCGGTCAATCACCTTGATTTTGTCCGAAACCTTCGCGCCGCCCAGAATCACGACGAACGGACGCGCCGGTTTATCCAGTTCATCGCCGAGGAACTTCAACTCGCGTTCCATCAGCAGGCCGGCGGCGCACTTGCCACCGCGCCTGGCGACCACGCGGGCGACGCCTTCCGTTGAAGCGTGCGCGCGATGCGCCGCGCCGAACGCGTCGTTCACGTAAACATCGGTGACCTTCGCCAGTTTTTCGGCGAACGCCGGGTCGTTCTTTTCCTCCTCGTTGTAATAGCGGACGTTTTCGAGCAGCACCACGTCGCCATCCTTCATCGCGGCCACGGCCTGCCCGACCTTGTCGCCGATGCAATCGTCCACGAACGTCACGGGCTTGCCGAGCAGTTCGGACAACCTGGCCGCAACCGGTTTTAAGGACATCGTCACGTCGCGTTTGCCTTTGGGCCGGCCAAGGTGGGCGGTGAGGATGAGTTTGCCGCCCTGCTCCATCAAAAGTTTCAGTGTCGGCAGCGTGGCGACGATGCGCGTGTCGTCGGTGATGACCATTTGCGCGTCTTTTTCCTCGAGCGGCACATTGTAATCCACGCGCAGGAAAACGCGCTTGCCGCGGACGTCGAGGTCACGAATTGTCAGTTTGGCCATAAAATTGTCCTGATTCCGAAAAATTCAGAAATGAGAGGATAGCCTGAAGTGGCGGCGAGTAAAGTGAATTCAGCGTGGGAATTGTTATCACGGCGATTTCCACCGGCTTGGGTTGGGAGTTAAAAAGTTGAGAGTCAAGATTCGCGCAGCGACGGATGAAATCTCCGCGGCTTTGCGCTGGAAAAATCCGCCTTCACTCCGTTTTGACACAACAACCTGTGTTTCAGTGAGAGCTACAGTGCGGTTGCCAATACCTCAAGACCGGCCCGCGAGACTTTTACGTCGTCCTCGCCCGGCCCGCCGCTGAAAGCAGCGAACAACAATCCCGTTTTCCCCCGGGTCACCACGCCGCCTTTCCAGCCGGTCTCGCCGGTCATGGGCGGACGCACCTGGCTGCCACTGTCCTTTTGCGTGGACGCCATTTCCGCGGCCTTGGCACAGGCGATGGCGAGAAAGTTACTCCCGGTCGGACTCTTCGGGGATGGCACCGCAGTCAGATTTCCCACCACCAACATTTTCGACGACCAGGATTCGACGGTGTCGCCTTCGCTACAGGCCACCACGGCAACGCCTATTATGTTAAGCTCTTCCGCGCGCTTCTTCATGGCCAGCAGCGCCTCGTCCGCCAACACATCAAAATCCTTGACAGTTTTGCCACTCATATCAGGCATTTGGTCGAACTTTTGGTTATTTCGGCGACGCGCCGGCGATGCTCAGGGTGATTTCGATGGTGTCGGAAACCTTGTCCTCGAACTGGCCGGGCATGATGTTGAAATCATTGCGCTGGATGGTGAAATTGGAACGGATGACCAGCAGATCGCCCTTCTGGTTTGGCACGCGGTCGCCCAGTTTGTCCTTAAGCCAGGTCAGTTTCACGGGCACGGTGAGCTCCTTTGACACTCCCTTGAGCATGAACGTGCCGATCACGTCCGCCGTCGTGATGTCGCCGGTGGTCTGGACGTTTTTGAATTCCTTCGATTCAAAACTGATTTCAGGAAACTTCGCCGCATCGAGCCATTTATCGCTCAACATGTGCTTGTTTTGCATCGGATTGGGGACGATGAGCGACGCGGTGGCCACGGTGATTTTGCCCTTAGTCGCGCCGGGATTCTCCGGGTCAAACGTGACCGCGCCGGAAATGCCGCTGGCGCTGCCGTTGATGGACTCCAGCGGCGCATCGAGTTTGAACCCGGCGTTGTTGATGCCCTTGGGGTCCTTGAAGTCGAACGTCTGCGGCGCGGCGAGCGCCACGCCCGCCAGGGTGACGAGTGCCAAAAAGATGAGTTTCGTTTTCATGTCTGGTTCGGTTTGCGAATCACTTTGATTTTGCCGGGACAAAAACGGAGATGCCAGCCAGAAACCCCGCGCCCAGCAGGGCGGCACCCAAAAAATCAACTCCGGGAACAAATTTTTCCTGCCACTGAATTCCCTCCAGGCCCGTGACTTCATCCACGACTTTCTTCGGGACGCGCGTTTTCGTCCAGCCGCGATTCGCCCCGGCGGCCATCCAGAAGGCGATTGCGCCAACGACCAGCACCACGGCGATGATGCGAAGGCCCCGTTTCATGGATTCGCGCGGCAACTCAATTCAGGTCGGACAAACTCACTTGCGCCGGCCCGTTCTTCAGCTTTGCGGATTTTAATCATACGGTTCAAACGTAACGGACGAGGTCCTTGATTTCAAAACGCACCTTGGGCAGGCCCGCGTATTTGTCGCCGGCGGCGCGGTAACCCAGGGCACAGCAAACCACCGACGCGTAGCCGCTGCTCTCCAACCCGAGTAGGCGGTCGTATTCCGCCGGAACAAAGCCTTCCATCGGGCACGCGTCCACGCCGAGCACGGCGGCGCAGGTCAACAGGTTGCCCAGCGCGATGAAGGTCTGCCGGGTGGCCCATTCGTGGGCGGTCCGGCTGCGCGGCCCCTTGATGAGGTCGCCCATCATCATGTCGCGGAGGAAATTCAGCGATGCGGCGGGAATTTTTCGGACGTCGGTGATGCGCGCGATGAGTTTGTCCACGTCCGTTTCGGTCATCTGGGTGCGGGCGGTGAACACGACGTAATGGGAACAATCCACGACCTGCTTCTGGTTCCACGAATGGGGCAATAAACCGACGCGCTTGGCCGGGTCGTTGATGACGAGAAAACGATACGGCTGGAGTCCGTAGGAGCTCGGGGAAAGCACGAGCGCGCGTTCCAGTGTTTGCCAGACATCGGCCGGGATTTTCCTGGCGGAATCGAATACTTTTGTGGCGTAGCGCCAGTTCAACGCGTTCAGGAGTTGCTCTGTATTTTGGTTGTTCATGGTTCAATTATTTGCTTTCCGCTGAAAATTGCACACGCCCGGAGAAAAGCAAATCCTCTTCACGGGAAATCTTTCCGGTCAACCCCCGCATACCGCGTCTTTTTTACCTGCTCCAGTTGCAATGAGACCGGTGGAATTGTTATAAACGGGTGATGAGTCCGTCCAAACTCCGCATTCGCCGCGCCACCGCCGACGATTATCAAGGCCTGAAATCGCTTTGGAATTCGATGCGCCTGCCGGCGGAAGATTTGGAACGCCGGCTGACCGAGTTTCAGGTGGTTGAATCCGCTGATGGGCAAATCCTTGGCGCAATCGGCGTTCAAGTCATCCGCCAGCACGCCCGGCTCCACAGCGAAGCTTACGCCGAGTCATCCGTGGCGGACGCGGCGCGGCAACTGTTCTGGGAGCGCATTCAGTTGATTGCCTCTCATCATGGCGTCTTTCGGCTGTGGACGCAGGAAAATGCGCCTTTCTGGAGCCGCTGCGGATTCCGCATCGTCATCACCGAAAGCCTCGTGCAATTGCCGGAAGAATGGAAACGTTTCGAGGGGAAATGGTTCACGCTTCAGCTTAAAAGTGAAAAAGCCCTCGCCGATCTCGAAAAGGAACTCGCGTCCTTCCGGGAATCGGAAAAACAACACGCGGCGCAAACGCTGGAGCAGGCCCGCACGCTCCGCACCATCATTACCGTGATCGGCTTTGGAGTGGGAATTTTGTGCCTGGGCGTCCTGCTTTATCTGCTCGTGCACCGCAATCCGTTCTCGCGATGACTGTGGGAGTCGAGGTAACGAGACTCAATTTGGAAAAAATGGAGACTCCTTGCGTCGTCTCTTACGGTGCGAATTCATCCGCGTGATACGAGCTCCGCACCATCGGCCCGCTGGCCACGTGGATGAAACCCAGGTTGCGCGCGGTCCGGCTGTAGGCGTCAAAAACTTCCGGCGGAATAAATTCCACCACCGGCAGATGTTTCAGCGTCGGCTGCAAATACTGGCCCAGCGTAAGCAGGTCGCAGCCGGCGCGCCGCAAATCCTCCAGCGCGACCATCACCTCCTCTTCCGTCTCGCCGAGACCGAGCATCATCCCGGATTTTGTGTAAATCGCGCCGCCACGTCCGGCCTTCACCTTGCGCAACACGCTTAATGAGCGGTCATACGTCGCGCGCGAGCGCACCCGCGGCGTGAGCCGCCGCACCGTTTCGAGATTGTGATTGAAAATGTGCGGGTTCGCCGCCAGCACGGTTCCGATGGATGCGTCGCGGTCGTTGAAATCGGGCACCAGCACTTCTATCACAACTGCCGGATTCAATTCGCGCACCGCCTCAATCGTTTTGGCAAAATGCTCCGCGCCGCCGTCCGCCAGATCATCGCGCGCGACGGCGGTGATGACGATGTGGCGCAACCGCATCCGCCGGGTGGCTTCGGCCACGCGCCTGGGCTCGTCGCCTTCGAGCGCAAGCGGTTTGGCCGTGGTCACCGCGCAAAAGCCGCAGGCGCGCGTGCAGCGGTCTCCGGCAATCATGAAGGTCGCCGTGCCTTTGCTCCAGCATTCCCAGTGATTCGGGCATTTCGCGCTTTCGCAGACCGTGTGCAGCTTCAGTTCGTCGAGCAGGCTGCGCGTGCGGGCAAAACCGTCCGAGGTGGGCAGCCTGGTGCGCAGCCAGTCCGGCAGCCGCGGGCGCGATTTCAATTCAGCAGTGACCATTTGTCCGGGCACAGTTGACCACAGATGGAGCCGAATGTGAAGAAACGAATCGCGCGGATTTGCGCGAATTCAAATTGTAAGGATGGATTGGCGAAGCGCGCTGTTTTCAGCCGTGTGCCGGTGCGCGCAGTTCCGGCTGAAGCTCCTCCCAAAACACGGCGAGTTGTTCCGGCCCAAAATCCGCCAGCACTTTCCCGTCCACTTCAATCACGGGCGCCAGTTCCTGGCCGGACAACCGGATCATTTCGTCATAAGCCGCCTCGTCGCTCGTCACGTCAACGGGTTCATGTTCGACGCCGCGCTCATTCAACCAGCGGATCGCGCGATGACACCACGGGCAATAGGGTTTGATGAACAAACGAACGCGTTTGGGTTTCACAACACCAAAATCACCGGCTTTCGGGAAAAACTCAACCACCCTGCGGCAGAAAGAAGCGCCGCTTCATGCAACTTTAAGCCGCGCTAAGCAATGAATGACGCTGGCTGAATCAACGCACCTGGCGATGACGAAGGCTAGCCGCCAATCTGCTTCTTGTAATCGTCCGGCGACAGCAGCGCATTCAGTTCGGCGGGATTGTTCAATTTGATTTTGAAAAACCAGCCGGCGTCATACGGGTCGCTGTTCACCAGCGCCGGGTCGTCCACCGCCAGTTTGTTGGCTTCGAGAATTTCACCGCTGACCGGCGAATAAATGTCGCTGGCGGTTTTCACGGATTCCACCACCGCGCAGGCGTCGCCGCTTTTGATCTTTCGGCCAACGTCCGGCAATTCGACAAAGACGATGTCGGTCAATTCATGCTGCGCGTGGTCGGTGATGCCGACGGTGGCGGTGTCGCCGCTGACGCGCACCCATTCGTGGGTTTTCGTATATTTCAAATCCGAGGGAACTTTGCTCATAAATTTCGGCATATTTCACCATCAAGACACCCGGACGCAAAGAAGAATTTTGGGACGCGGATTCGCGCCTTCAGCAAACCTGACGCGAAAATCACGCAGAACTGTTAAAACGAAACCTCTACAAAACTGGAGCGCCGAACACCGTCTCGGCGCGATGCGAGGGATTTTCCCTGCAAGCCAAGACGGTGCTCGGCGCTCCGAACGCCGGAGCAGCGCGTGGCGGCTATTTGTTTTTCGGCTTAAAATCAAGACAGGCCAGATTCATATTGCCTTCGGTGACGATGTGAAGGGTCAAGACGCTCACGCCTTTCGGCAGCTTCACTTCGGCCAGGTTGGTCATGACGTTCCAATGATGCCATTGACGCCAGGCGATGGGGTCCTTGTCAGTGCTGGTTGAAATAATGTTGATCGAAGAAACCAAAGGCTTGCCGTTTAGATCCAGGGAAATCGTTCCGCCCCGGTTCGAGGTGTATAGGAGATCAAGGGTATAAACCCCGGCATGTTCAACCGCCACGGTCATATTGAACCATTCGCCGGGTGACGTCCAACCGACATAGAGTTGTCCCTCGGGCGGTTGCACCAGGTCGTATGGATTATTGTCAATCGGAGGCTCGCTGTGGAATTTCGTGTAGGACGTGCTAATGCCCTCTTTCATCCGAAACTCGTTGAGATACGTCCCGTTCGCGGGATTCAGTTCGCCGCTGCCGTGGTTCGTTGTGTCCTTGTTGTGATAGGCGACGCCTTCGCCGCCGAAATCATAGTAGGCGCATTGCACGCGTCCGGGAATTTTCTGCGCACCTCCATGATACACGCTGTCCTGGAACGGCTTGCCCTGATATCCTTTCAATCCGGCGGACGCGCATCCGCACAAATAAAAACCGCCGGTGAGAATCAAGCACGCCTGTAGAACAAATCGAAGTTTTCTTTTCATGTTGGATAGACAGTATTTGCTTTGGTTGCTTCCGATTATGGACGGCTTCCCCGGCAATGCAATAAGAACCTGTGTAGTGTCTTAATTTGAAATCGGTGGGTGCGCCGCTGCGGCGGCGCACGGCGGTGCGGCAGCACCGCCGCCACCAAATTAAGCCACTACCAGAACCTGTGTTCCGCAACTCCCGGATGGGAATGAAACGCCGGGGTCCCGGAGTATCGCGTCCCTGCCATCCAAAAAAAGAGGCACTACAAAAAATTTGCAACGTGGAAGGCTTGAATGATGCAGCCGCTTCGGACATGCTTGCGCCATGCTTGCGGATATTGGACAACTTTTGCTCAAAAAATCAGCCGTCAACCAATTCTCGACGAGACCCGAACTGTTGTTTGGGGTTCTACTCTTAATTATGTTAGCACCATCGGCCCGGCCAGCTTCATTTTACACGCAGCGATTGGAAGATCCCAGGGCGGTTTACGTCGCTCCTTCCGGCGGCGACGACACCGCCGCCTTGCAGAAGGCGGTCAATCAAGTTCAGGAGACCACCGGCCAGGGAATTGTTCTGCTCGCACCGGGGCGATATCGCCTCAGCGATACGGTTTATATCTGGCCCGGCATCCGGTTGATCGGCTACGGCGCCGAACGTCCGGTGATTGTCCTGCCCGCCAACACGCCGGGTTACGGAGACACGTCGCACGAGAAGCTCATGGTCTTTTTCGCCGGGAGGCGTCCGCGGGATCTGCAGGCTGGCAACGGTGTTGTCCCTGACGCCAGTCCCGGCACCTTTTATTCGGCGCTCGCCAATCTTGATGTCGAGGTCGGGGAAGGAAACCCGGGCGCGGTCGTTGTGCGGTCGCACTATGCCCAGCACTGTTTCCTCGCGCACATGGATTTCCGTCTCGGCTCCGCGCTGGCTGGCATCCATGAGGGTGGTAATGTGGTCGAGGACGTTCATTTCTATGGCGGCACGCACGCCATTTGGACGTCAAAACCTTCGCCCGGCTGGCAGCTCACGCTCATTGACTGTTCATTTGAAGGCCAGCGTGAAGCCGCGATTCTCGAGCACGAAGCCGGACTCACGCTCATTCGCCCGCACTTCCGGCAGGTGCCGACCGCCGTTGAAATAGAACCTGAATGGGCGGACGAACTTTGGGTCAAGGACGCCCGGCTCGAAGACATTTCCGGGCCGGCGTTTATTTTTGGGATGGAGAAAAACGCGCGCAACGAAATCAACATGGAAGGCGTCACCTGCCGCGACGTGCCGGTCTTCGCCGCGTTGCGCGACAGCGGCAAACGCTTTGCCGCCCCAGCGGAAATTTATGCGGTAACCAATTTTTCCCACGGACTCCATTATGCCGACATCGGAGCGGAGCCGGAAATCGAAACCCACTTCGACACCGCGCCGCTGGCCACGATGCCACCCGCCGTCGCCTCTGATTTGGCTCCCCTGCCCGCTTGCGATAGCTGGGTGAATCTGCGTGATTTGGGCGCCAAAGGCGATGGTCACACCGACGACACCGGCGTCTTGCAGAAAGCGATTGCGGAGCATCGCGCCATTTACCTGCCCTCCGGCTTTTACGTCGTGCATGACACATTAACGCTGCGGCCCGACACGGTGTTAATCGGGCTGCATCCGGGCGCAACGCAGATTATATTGCCGGACGGCGCGCCCGCTTATCAAGGCATCGGCGGCCCCAAAGCTTTGCTGGAAGCGCCCAAAGGCGGCAGCAACATTGTTATCGGCATCGGGCTTTATACGAGCGGGAACAATCGGCGCGCGGTCGCTGCGCTCTGGAAGGCTGGCACCAATTCGATGATGAACGATGTTCGCTTCCTGGGCGGCCACGGCACACCCCTGCCGGATGGTTCGCGCGAGAACCCTTACAACAACAACCATACGGCTGATCCCAACCCCGACCGCCATTGGGACAGCCAATATCCCAGCCTCTGGGTCACCGACGGTGGCGGCGGCACGTTCCTGGATATTTGGACGCCCTCGACCTTTGCCCAGGCTGGCATGCTCGTGTCTGATACTGAGACTGAAGGCCGCGCTTACCAGATTTCGAGCGAGCACCACGTCCGCAACGAGATTCAGGTGCGTAACGCCGCCCACTGGCGCTTTTACGCGTTGCAGACCGAGGAGGAACGGGGCGAAGGCGGTTTTGCCCTGCCGGTTGAAATTGATTCGTCCCATGATATTACCTTCGCCAATTTCCACAGCTACCGGGTCATCAGTTCCTACCAGCCCTTTCCATGGGCCGTCAAGGTGACCAATTCACGGGACATCCGTTTCCGCAATTTTCACTGCGACAGCAACAGCAAGGCGAGTTTTGACTCGAGTGTTTACGATCAGAGCCATGACATTGCCATCCGCCGGCACGAGTTCGCCTGGTTGAACCTTTCGACTCAAGTGACCCGTCCCAGGCATGCCGCACTTCCAGCCACCGTTGCCCGCAGTGCGAAGGTGGAAAAACTCACGGGCGGCTTTTTTAACATCTCCGGTGGCGCTGTCGGACCGCTCGGCGATTTCTATTTCGTGGATTCGCATTGGCAACGAATCTATCGTTGGGACGCGTCTTCGCAGCAGCTTTCCACCGTCAGCGATTATCCGCTGGAACCCGTCAACCTGGCGGTGGACCAAGCGGGCAACCTGATGGTCATTTCCTACGCGGGCACTGGCGTGGTTTACGCCTTGAGTTCGAGTGGCAAAGTCACCCCGCTGAAACACGAAGCTGTCACCAATTGGTCCGGGAAAAGTTTATACCTGCCGGTCAGCGACTGGCACTTGAACCGCGATTCCCTTTCCCACCCGGTTGCCGATTTTATTTCGCCCGACGGAACCGCCGTCATACCCGCAGGCGAGGACTTTTTAAATGGAGCAACCAGTTGGCGCATCAAATCAAGCCCGTTGATCCGCTCCTTTGGCCTGGGCCGTGCCGTGCCCGGCAAACCCTTTTATGTCACCGACGAATCCGAGTTGCGGACATGGGTGGCGGACGTGAACCCGGATGGGAGCCTCAAAAATTTCCGGCTCTTTGCGGAACAGGGGGGCGAAAGCGTGACGATGGATTCGCGCGGCAACGTCTATATCGCCGCCGGCCAGATTTGCGTCTATGACCCTGCGGGCAAATTGATTGGCACCATTGAAGTCCCCGAACGGCCCGTGCAATTGCTGTTTGGCGGCGCCGATCACCAAACGCTTTTTATTGCGGCCCGAACGTCGCTTTACGCGGTGCGCATGAAGTATCCGGGAAGGTGATTGTTTTGAGGCAATTAACATAAAATGCCAAACCTGAAGAGGATTATATGTCATCGTTCTTGCGCTTTGTCGGCAGCATCTTTCTTGTCTCTGTCCCCAATTTTTCACTCTACGGTCAAATCGACATCTCCGGCACGGCGAAGAACCCTGCCGGCGAACCGATAGCCGGCGCCATGGTGAGCGTTATCTCCGCGGGAAAATCAACAACGACCGATTCCAACGGCGTTTATTCCATTGCGACCGGAACACCCCAGACACTCGATAATCGTAATGGGGCAGCGGGCAATCTTGCAAAAACCCCGGCGTCCGTTGATTCGATGCTTGCCGGTGCCGTGGGATACAATACCGTCGAAAGGAGTATCGCCAATTATACGGGAGCATGCAATTTTGTCCTGGAAAAGGCCGTTGCTGCCGGAAGCGTGCTGGTGATACAAACCTCGCAAGCCGGGGATAAATTGGCGGTCAAACCATCATTGGCCTTGAGCGCCGACGACGGCTCGAACATTTCCACCCTGACAGTGGATCCCCGGAGCACTTTTCAACCAATGCTTGGATTCGGATATGCCTTTACCGAAACGGCGGTTTACAACCTGGCAAAGGTTGACTCCGCGAAACGGAAACAAATACTTGATCTCTTCTTTAACCCATTCACAGGCGTGGGGACGACGCTTATGCGTTCGCAAATAGGAAGCTGTGACTTTTCGGCAGGCAGTTATGATTATGATGACGTGGCGGGCGATGTCAGCCTTGCCAACTTCAGCATCGCTCACGAACGGCAATGGATGATTCCCATGATCAAAGATGCGTACGCTGTCCCGGGCGCCGACATCAAGATCTTTTCCTCGCCCTGGAGCCCTCCGGCCTGGATGAAAACCAGCAACTCCAGAACCCATGGGGGATCGCTGCGCACGGAATATTACGGCACATGGGCCTTGTACGTTTCAAAATATCTCCAGGCTTTTGCGGCAGAAGGCATAAAAATCTGGGGAATAACCTTGCAGAACGAGCCGCAGGCGAATCAGGTTTTCGAAAGCACCCTCTACTCCGCCGAGCAGGAAAGAGACCTGTTAAAAACCGTCGGCGCGCAACTGGCAAGTGACAAACTTGGCGGCGTGAAAATCTTCGTTCACGACCACAATAAAGGCCATATTTCCAGGGCCTACACCATACTCTCCGATGCCGCTGCGGCCAGATACGCCGCAGGAATTGCATTCCATTGGTATGACGGCGACCACTTCTCGAACCTCGCCAAAATTCACGCGGACTTTCCCGACAAACAGCTCATCGGCACCGAAGTCGCCGAACCCGGCCCAAAATATGGCGATTGGGGGCAGGCGGAGCGGGAAACCCACGATCTGATCGGCGATGTGAACAACTGGGCCGGCGGATGGACAGAATGGAATCTGGTGTGCGATGAACGGGGCGGACCTGGCTGGACGGGTAGTGTCGGCTCATCCCCCATCCACACGGATTTTGCACGGGACCGCATTGTCATTAATCCTCATTACTATTACATAGGCCATTTCAGCAAATACGTCCGTCCCGGCGCGGTCCGGATCGGCCTCAGCAGCACGGCAACGAATCTTGAAGCGGCTGCATTCCGTAACACCGATGGAGCTATTGTCGTCAACGTGATGAACAGGAATGGTTCACTTGTAACATTCAAGCTGAAACAGGGTGACCGGATCATCAAACCGACCATCCCGGCGCACGCCATCATATCCTTTATTTTCTTCTAGTCGTTGTTGTCATGGGATTTCCGATAAATCGGCTTGGACACAATCACGGCAGGCGCACTTTTGCCGCGAATTTCGATTTCAATCTTCGTGTCCGGCCTGGCCAATGCCGGCGGCACGTAGCCCAGGCCGATGCCGATGCCGAGCGACGGGCTTTGTGTGCCGCTGGTGGCGATGCCCACGTTTGCGCCACCTGCCAAAATCGGATAATGCGGCCGCGGCGGCGCGGATTTGCCGGTCATTTTGAACGCCACCAGTTTCTTTTTTGTTCCGTTTGCCTTCTGCTCCGTCAAAACCGGACGGCCGTTAAATTCGCCTTTGTCCAGCGATACAAAATAACCCAGCCCGGCCTCAATCGGCGTCGTGTCCTCGTCCAGCTCGTGGCCGTAAAGCGGATAGCAGACTTCCGTGCGCAACGTGTCGCGCGCGCCGAGGCCGCACGGTTTGATGCCGAACGGCCGGCCCGCCGTGAGAATTTTGTCCCAGACATGCTGGATGGCATCGTCCGAACCGACGATTTCAAATCCATCCTCACCGGTGTAACCGGTGCGCGAAACCAGCACATCGCCGCCATGGAAGGGAAAGCCGCCAATCTGGTTCTTTTTCAAATCAGTGACGCGCCCAGCCCGCATCGCGCAATTCGACGTGCCGGGAATGCACTCTCCAATGAATTCCTTTACCCGCGGTCCCTGCACGGCCACGGCGGCATATTGATGCGAAGCGTCGGTGAGATGAAGTAGCTGCGACGCCCCCGTCGCAGTCGTTTTCGGCGACGAGGCGTCGCCGCCACTCAAAAACTTCGCGGCCTGCGCCTTCAGCCAGGCAACATCGGGTTCGATGCGGGAAGCATTGATGATGAGAAAATAAACACCGCCGGAAAGTTTGTAGGCGTAAAGATCGTCAATCACGCCGCCGCGTTCGTTGCACATGAGCGTGTATTGACCTTCGCCGGGGTCGAGTTTGCGGATGTCATTCGTGAGAACTGAATTCAGAAACGCTTCCGCGCCCACGCCGCTGACGGTGACTTCGCCCATGTGCGAAATGTCGAAAATCCCGGCGGCGTTGCGGACGGCGAGATGTTCATCGGTGATGCTGGTGTATTGGACGGGCATTTCCCAGCCGCCGAAATCAATCAGTCTGGCGCCGAGTTTTTGGTGCGCGGCAAAAAGTGGAGTCCTCATCAACATGAATGAAAAATGTAAAATGCAGAATGAGGAATCAAAACAGCGAAAAAATAGTTACAATTTTGTTTCTTCATTCATCATTCTTCATTCCGCCTTGGCTGGTTATCCCCATTTCTCCGTTTTCATCTGTTCCTTCGGGATGCCCATCTGTCCCAGAACGACATGCTCGGCAAACTCGACGAGTTCGTTCGGGCCGCACGCGTAAAAAATCGTGTTCGGCAGATCGTGGACGTGTTCTTTGACCCACTCCGGCGAGATGCGGCCGCGGCGTCCCTGCCATGGATCCTTTTCGTCCAGCCGGGTGCAGGTGACGTAGAAATTGAAATTCTTGTTTTCCAGTTCCAACTGGTGGAATTCCTGCTGGAAAATGATGCTGCGCGTGGTGCGGACGCTGTAAAGCACGGTGATTTTGGTGTCCAGCTTCCGCCGTGTGGCCTCGCGCACGAAGCCGCGGAACGGCGTCACCCCCGACCCGCCCGCGATGCAGACGAGATGTTTGTTCGGCGGATCATAAACCGGCAGGAATTTTCCGACGGGCGGAATGACGAAAAATTTGTCGCCCGCCTTTGCCCAGTCCACGATGCGCGTGCCCATCTTGCCGTCGCGCTTGACGGTGACATCGTAAAAACCGCGGTCGAGCGCGCATGAGGAGAGCGAATAGGCGCGTTTGTAATTCGGCGTGTCCGGCCACCAAAGCGTGATGAACTGGCCGGTCTTGAAATCAGGGTTGTAACCGTCCGGCCACTTGAGGCGGATGGTTTTTGTGTCGGGCAACTCCATCGTCGCCAATTCCACCGGCATTTCGAGAATTTCTCTTGCCATAAGTTTGTAAAAAGTCCGAGGTTAATTAATTTGTTCAAGGTCAGCAAGCACCGGGTAATTTAGAATTTTCGGAACTGCCCGCCCACCGTTTTCTGCCAAACTCTGAACGGTTATTGCCAGTCATCAAGAATTCAACCGTGCGAGGACTTCCTGCGCCAGCAGTTCATACGCCGCCGCGCCGGCGCTGTATTTGTCGTAATGAATGATGGGCTTGCCGAAGCTGGGCGCCTCGGCCAGTTTCGTGCTGCGCGGGATCATCGTTTCAAACACGCGCGCGCCGAGTTGGTTGCGGACTTCGCCCACCACTTCGTTGGCCAGTTTCGTGCGGCCGTCAAACATCGTCATCACCACGCCGAAGATGTCGAGCCGCGGATTGACGCCCGCGCCGCGCAGTTGCGTCAGCACGCGGTTCATCATCGAAATGCCTTCGAGCGCATAATACTCGCATTGCAGCGGGATGAGCAGGCCGTCGCTCGCGGCAAAGGCGTTCAACGTCAAAATCCCCAGTGACGGCGGGCAATCAATGAAAACCACCTCAAAGCGCTGTGATTCCAGCACGGGTTTCAACGCGGCGGCGGCGCGCAGCAAATAGTTCTCCGAACGCGCCAACTCCACGTCCGCGCCGCACAAATCCATTTCGCTGGGGACCACCGCAAGCCGCTCAAACGCCGTGTCTTTGATTTTGTCCAGGAGGCTGCCTTCGCCGAGCAGCACGCGATAGGCGCTCGCGCCCTCGGTTTTTTCCAGGCCCAGACCGCTCGTGGCGTTGGCCTGCGGGTCGAGGTCAAAGAGCAACACGCGCCGGCCGACGGCGGCCAGGCACGCAGCGAGATTGACGGCAGTAGTCGTCTTCCCTACGCCGCCTTTTTGATTGGCGACCGCGATGACTTTGGTTGGCACCTGCCTGATTAAAGGCAAAATGCGGCGCGGATTCAAGCGCGCAACGAGGGGGCCGGCAAAAATCAGTTGCCCGGAAACGAAAAGCTGACCGGCTGTGCCAGCGGGTTTTGCTGGCCGAAGAGCGAGGCGACCGGTTCGCCAAGGCTGAGGACCGGATTGGTGCTGACCATCAATCCCGTCTGCGACGGCGAAGAGACCGGCGATGTTGCGTCAGCAAGAGTGATGGCAGATGGTTGCGTCACAGATGCAAACAAGGTTGATTTCAGCGTGGCATCGGGACGCCCGGCATAAACAATTCCGAACAGCAACAACAAGCACAGGGAGCAGGCAAACGAGCCGACGAACGCCGGTTTGGCTTCAAACACCTGGAGGAACTTCAGCAGCCACGATACCCCGGCGGTTTCCCATGCCCCGGCGGTTTCGCCCGCGCGGATGCGGGACATCACCTGACCGGAAAAGCCATTGAAATAGCCCGGTGGCGGCGTTTCATGCCGCTTGAGCGCCAGCAACCGGCGCAACGACTCGAAGTTGTTTTCGCTTTCGTTCATATTGGCTTCATGCCTTCAGGTAATCGGACAGATACCCCTGCAACTGCTGCCTTGCGTAAAACAGCCGCGACCGCACCGTGCCGATATTGCAATCCATAATCCTGGCGATTTCGTCGTGTGACAACCCTTCCACATCATGCAGAACGACGACCAATCTATGTGGTTCAGACAGCTTCAGCATGGCCGCGTTCAACTTTTCCTGTAATTCCGTCAAACCGGCCTCCCGGCGCGGGGTTTTGTCCGAAATCAATGCCATCAAATCCGGGTCATGCTCGGCGTTGAAGTCCAGGTCGTTCAGGCTCATGTGCGTGCGGTTTTTCCGTTGTTTCAGGAAATTGATCGTTTTATTGACCGCAATCCGGTAGAGCCACGTGTAAAAGCTGGAGCCGCCCTTGAAACTTTTAAGCGCCTGAAACGCCTTGATGAACGATTCCTGGGCCAGATCGTTGGCGTCCTCGTGATTGGACGTCATGTGATAAATCGTCGCGTAAATGCGTTCCTGATAACGCCGCACCAATTCATCGTAAGCTTCCAAATCGCCGCGCCGCGACTGCCGCACCAGCGCCTCTTCCTCCACCGGCGCGGGCGATTCCGGGTCCTGTCGTGTGGCTGGTTCGGCCATAATCATAATTTTCCAATTAAACAGCCAAAGCGCCCGTTTGTTGCGTCAAATAATCCGCCAGTCCCAGCAAACCCGCGCGCCCGCCCGACTCCGGCAGGACGCGCAACGCCTGCCGCCCCTGCTCCAAATAACGCTGAACGATCTCCAGCGTCGGGCCGAGGGTCGCGTATCTCGCCAGCAATTCGTTGACGCGTGGCAACGCCGCCGGCTGCCAGTTCTGCGCCAGTTCCTCCAGCTCCGCGCGGTCGGCGGCGCTCGCGCGTTCCCATGCCAGCAGCACCGGCCAGGTCAATTTCCCATTCGCCAGGTCCGTGCCCGGCGATTTGCCGGATCCGGCCTCCGAACCGAACAAATCCACACAGTCATCATAAACCTGATACGCCGAGCCGAACGCCGAGCCGAATTGCCGCAACGCCGCGTGCTGCTCCGCCGGGGCATGGCTCAAAAACGCCGCCAGATCGCATGACAACGTGAACAACTCGGCGGTCTTCATTTCGATGACGCGGAAATAATCGCGCTGCGAAACCTGAAACTTGCGGCGTTGCTGGGTTTGCAGGATTTCGCCCGCGCAAACGGTGTCCGTGGCCGTGGCCACCGCGCGGCAGACTTCCGGCGTGGGAAAACCCGCCGCCAGTTTCAATGCCTGCGCAAAAAGTGAATCGCCGAACAGCACGGCGATTTCGTTGCCCCAATTCGCCGCGAGCGTGGGCCGGCCGCGCCGGATTTCGGCTTCATCTATCACGTCGTCGTGGATGAGGGTGGCCAGATGCACCATTTCGATGATGACCGCCGCCGTTACGTGCGCGTCGGTCACTTTGCCGAGCGAACCCGCGGCCAGCGCCACCAGCATCGGGCGCAAATGCTTGCCGCCGCCCTTCAAGGCGTATTTGGCGTAGGGGACGATTTGCGGATCAAACTCATGCACCTGCCGGAGGAGTTGTTCGGTGACCGCGTGCAGAAACGGCTCCACCGGTTCCACGAGGTGCTTCCAGGAACTGTTCGGATTGGCACTCGGCGAGCCAGGCATCGCTTTGGTCGCCACCTTTGATTCAGCCGCCAGCATTCGCCCCGAATCTACGGCGGCGGCGTGGTCTAGTCAAACCCGTTATATTTTGCGCCGCCACAGGCAAAAGCCACCCATGACAAATTACCGCCGGCCGTCATACCACAGGGTGCAGGACTTGCGGCGGTTGAGCGCGCCACGGTTGAACGCGACGCGCACGAGCAATTTGAAATGGTCCCAAATCGTGTAAAGCCGCATCTTGCGCGCGGAGGTCACCAGCGGGTGCCGGTGCAATATCACGATTCCCCTGCCCGTCTCGCGCGCGAGCTGTTTCAGCCGCTGGCTTAATTCCAGTTCCTCCGCCGCGAACAACTTGTCGCTGAACCCTCCGATTTTCCGGAACGTCGCCGCCTCGACAAAAATGAATGAACCGGCCAGCCAGCGGCCCATCCGGCTCGAACAGTTCCAAACCCAGGTGAAGAACTCGGCCATCAAATGCTTTTCATCCATCCGGACGGTCGAGCCGCCGGCCAGACACCGGCCGGATTGGATGGCTTCCACCACGTCTGCAAATAATTCCGCGCTGGGCTGCGAATCCGCGTCCACAAATATCAGCCAGTCGCCGGCGGCCTCCGCCGCGCCGGCATTCCGGGCGCGGGCGATTTGGTTGACTGGCTCAAACACGACGGTTGCCCCCGCCGCGCGTGCGATTTCCGCCGTCCGGTCGGTGGAATTGTTGTCGCAGACGATGAGCTCGCTTTCCCATTGGCGTTGGGTGAAGACTGCCATCGCCGATTTCACCGCCGTCAGCGTCCCGCCGAGCAATCGTTCCTCATTGAACGCGGGAATGATGACCGAAACTTTCACGTGCGCAGTCTGGCGGAAACCTCGGAATTGGAAACCATTTTTACCGCGGATGACACGGATAACGCGGATATTATTTCAACCCCGCATCACCGGTATTTTTTCCGCGCTTTTCATTCACCACACGTTTCCATTCCAGTTTGGCGTTTTTGAAATTTAGGAGCAGAGCCACCTCCAAACCGGTGATATTCAGATAACCGAGCATCTGGGCAATGTGAGTTTCATTGAAATCGGTGACGACTTTGGGATCGGCGATGACCTTGCCATCCACAATGAGATCCGGGATGAGCTTGCCGATGAAATGACCGCGATAATGCACCGGATATTCCCGTTGCTGCTCAACCGAACTGCCGCGTGCCTGCTATTCGATAACGAGCGCATTCTCATACAGTTTTTCGTCCAAGCCGGGTTTGAGTTCGTTCAGGACCGCCATCGCACCGCCGATGATGTTTTCGGTGATTTCTTTGTAGAGCATGAAAAAAGATTAACCGCGGATTACACAGATTTCACGGATAAATTCATTCCATCCGTGTCATCCGCGCCATCCGCGGTTAAAAACTTCGTTCTGCGGTTTACAGCCCTTTCTTGAGCATCAGCTTGATCAAATCACCGACGCGGCAACTGTAACCCCATTCGTTGTCATACCAGCTGATCAGCTTGAAGAATTTCTTGTTCAATTCCATGCCGGAGCCTTGATCGAAAATCGAGGACAACTCGCAGTGGATGAAATCCGAGCTGACCACCTCGTCCTCGGTGTAGCCGAGAATGCCCTTCAAGTAGGTCTCGCTGGCCTTCTTCATCGCGGCGCTGATTTCCGCGTAGCTCGTTTCCTTGACCGTCTTGACCGTGAGATCAACCGCCGAAACCGTCGGGGTCGGCACGCGGATGGACATGCCGGTCAGCTTGCCTTTGACTTCCGGCAACACGAGACCGACAGCCTTGGCGGCGCCGGTGGTTGAAGGAATCAAATTGATGGCCGCGCTGCGACCGCCTTTCCAGTCTTTCTTGCTGGGGCCGTCCACGGTCTTTTGCGTGGCCGTGTAACTGTGAATCGTCGTCATCAAACCTTCGTCCACGCCGAACCCTTCCTTGAGCAGCACATAAACAATCGGCGCGAGACAATTCGTCGTGCAGCTCGCGTTGGAAATGACGTGATGCTGCTTCGGGTCGTATTTGCCTTCATTCACGCCCATGACCACGGTGAGGCAATCGCCCTTGGCCGGGGCGGAAATGATGACCTTTTTCGCGCCCGCCGTGATGTGGCCCTTGGCCTTTTCGACATCGGTGAACAGGCCGGTGGACTCGATCACGAGGTCAACCCCCAGCGCCTTCCATGGCAATTCCGCCGGTGATTTGGCGCTGACGACCTTGATGTCCTTGCCGTTGACGATGAGTACGTCGTCGTCGGGCTTGTCGGCGGCGGATTTCCTGGAATCCACCGTGCCCTTGAAGCGGCCCTGGATGGAATCGTATTTGAGCAGATACGCAAGATTGTCCGCCGGGACGATATCGCCGACGGCGACCACCTCGATATCCCTGCCCACCATGCCTTGTTCGACCAGCGCGCGGAACACCAGACGTCCGATGCGGCCGAACCCGTTGATTGCAACTTTGACTGCCATAATTTTTTGTCCGTTTCTAAAAAAGTTTTGCGAAAACCGAACGCACAATTTACCGGCAATCGCCTCAGCGTCAATGCCGAATTCAGGAACGAAATTGTCAAACGCAGAACATTTTTTGCAATCGGCCTTGGTTTCAAAGCGTTTAATCGTGAATCGCCGCGCTTGTCGGCAACACGGCTCGGATTGTAGCGAACCGATGGTGAGCGCACCTCCTTGCCAATTCATCACATGATTTCGGGAAAATTGGTGGATTCCGCGGATGGCTGCGGGGCATTGGTTGCCGGCGGACCTGCCGGAGGGTTGGTTGTGACTGTTGAACCCAGCACGGTCAATTGATTGGTGTTGTCCAGCACAATCTCCGGCTTGTCATGGTAGTTCTTGATAGTGCCTTTTATTTCAATCGCCTTCCCTTTCAGCGCCTCTATGTTTGCAAGATAGGTGCCCGGAAAAATGACCACGGTGAACGGCGAGTCGGGAAATGGCTGGTCCAGATTCAGAAATTTCACCCTGGGACGGATGCTGACCTGCGCCACCCTGCCCGTCACTATCATTTGCCGCCCGTAATATTGATCCGCCTCGCCCGTGCCGATTTTCAACGGTGCGGAAGTCGCGGTCTTCGGCGGCGCGGGAGCGTTGGTGTCATCCGCGGGCAATCTGATTGCGAACGCCAGGACGACCAGAATCGAAAGAAATGTTCTCATGCGAACAGTGGACGTGTTTTGCCCTGTTCCAGCAACAAAAAACCATCTGCGTCCGGGCGTCGCCGGCGTGCTTCAGCCGTTGCTCCGTTCTCCGGTCAACCCGGCCGGTTAAACCACCACAAAAGTCCGAGAAACAACGCAAACAAGGTCATGGCGAAAAGCGCGGCGAAGAACCGCGCCCGCCTCTGGCGGACGGACATCCTGCGTTTGCGTTTATGCCGCCGGCCACGCGGGACAGGGAGATGGATTGCGCCGGGAGCTTTGCGTTCCCATTCAACAGGTTCAAGGGTTTCCGGCATCGGGTTATCCTGAGGAAGATGATGGAAAAAGGATTTACCGATTTTGTCAAGCTCTTGTCCTGATTTGCTGCCGCGGTTTCACTGGTTCTGCGCCGCCAGAAACCGTTCCGCGTCGATCGCCGCCGCGCAACCCGCGCCCGCCGCCGTGACGGCCTGGCGATAGATGTGGTCCGCGCAATCGCCCGCCACAAACACACCCGGCACATTCGTCATCGTGCCTTTCCTGGGAATGATGTAGCCGCTGGCGTCCATGTCAATCTGCCCTTTGAAAATGTCCGTGCTCGGCGCGTGCCCGATGGCGACAAACACACCCGCGCAATCCAGGACCGTCTGCGCGCCGGTCTTGAGGTTCTTCAATTTCACGCCGGTGACCTTGTCCTGTTTCGGATCGAGAACTTCCGTCACGACCGTGTCCCAAACCGGTTTGATTTTCGGATTCGACAAGGCGCGTTCGGCCATGATTTTCGACGCGCGCAATTGGTCGCGCCGGTGAATCAGATGAATGGCCGAACCGAAGCGCGTCAGGTAAAGCGCCTCTTCGCAGGCCGAATCGCCACCGCCAACCACCACGAGCGTCTGGTTGCGGAAAACCGGCAACGCGCCGTCGCAGGTGGCGCAATAAGTCACGCCCTTGGTTTCCAGCAAAGCTTCGCCCGCCACGCCAAGATGCCGGTGGCTCGCACCGGTGGCGATAATGACGGTCTGCGCCTCGACCCGTTCGCCGTCAACTATGAGGGAGAACGGGCGTTTGGACAAATCCACCTTCTCAACGGTGCCGAAACTGGCGCGCGCGCCGAAACGTTCGGCCTGTTTCTGCATCCGCGTCATCAATTCATAGCCGTCCACGCCGTCGGGGAAGCCGGGATAATTTTCGACGATACTGGTGGTGGTGAGCAGGCCGCCGGGTTGTTTGCCGGTGAGCACGAGCGGCTGGAGATTGGCGCGCGCCGTGTAAAGCGCCGCCGTCCAACCCGCGCATCCCGAACCGATGATGACCACTTTTTCCATAAGCCGCGAAAGGTAGTGCCGGAACCCGATGGTTGCAAGTTTGACGAGCTTGCAGTGTTGCATCATCAGGTAGGGATGGCGCGCTGCGCCGTCCGCGCCGCGTTCAGCGGCGCAAGGGTAAGGCGTGGAATCGGTGCGTAGGACGTGATTCATTCAGCCAGCTTCTACGCGGGCGAGGACATCGCAGCGCGATGCCCCTACCACCAAATTATGGCACTACGAAGTTTGGCGGCGGTTTCTTGGGTGCAACTTGATTTCATCGCCCAGGAACGCCGGCTTCAGCCGGCAGAAGCGCCAGTTCCCACATCCAGCCGCGTGACCGCGGCGTTCCACGTTACGACCGGTTTTACCGCCACTCGTGTTTCGGATATTTCCGCTGCAACTCGGATTTGATTTTCGGATAATGCTCGCTCCAGAAGCTGGCGAGGTCCTGGGTGATTTGGACCGGCTTCATGCCGGGTGTCAAAATATGAACGACCACCGGCACGCGGCCCATCGCAATCTTCGGCGTCTGCGTCACGCCGTAAAGCTCCTGAATCCGTAACGCGATGTGCGGCGATTTGCCTTCTTCGTAAACCACCTTCGGCGTGCGCCCATTCGGCAACGAGAGCCGTTCCGGCGCGTGCTTGTCCAGCAACTCGCGCTGCGCCCCGGACAACCACGACATCACCAGCGGTTTCACTTCTCGTTCCTTGATGTCCTTGTAGCTCACCGCGCCGTGGCAGAGCTGTTCGATGATGTGCTTGCGGTCGTCTTCGGCAAACGGTGGAAGTTGGAGTTCCGGGCAATGCCGGCAAAGCAGGCGCAACCGCGCCAGCCATTGCTCGACGGCGTGGTCCCAGTCCGGCAACGGCAAACGCCCGGCAAAAATTTCTTCGGCCAGCAGTCGCGCCGCGGCGTCGGCGGGCGGCGGCTCGACGCGTTTGGCGGACAACGCGAGTCCGCGAAAACGCACGAGTTCGGCAGCTTGAACGCGTTTGGCCGTGGCATCGAACTGAACATGCAACTCGGATTTCAGGTCGTCAGGGAAAAGTTCACGCAGCCATTCAAGTTCGATCGCCGTGGCCAGTGAAAGGATGGTGTTCACCTCGCGGCCTTCAACTTCGCGGACCTCGGCGGCGACGAATAGTTCGTAGGAGCCGACGTGAGGAGGCTCTGACTTGTTTCCGGTTTTGAAGTGAGTCTCGTGACCTCGACTCCCACCGACAACGCTTTCCCGCGCCAGCACGCCGCGCCGATTGTGGACCAGTTCGCATCGGAGCGTGCCCTGGTCCAACCGCCGCGCCACGCGGTCGCTGAACCCGATGAGAATGCATTTCTGCAACGCCTCGTCCTTGATTTCACGTGGCCGGGTATCGAGACCCTCGTCTTTGGCGATGCGGAGGAATTGTTCGAGCAACGGGCCGACCTGCCGCGCGGTGACGGCGTGGATGCCGAGCTTGCGGCAGGCGTCGAGGCGAAACTGATTGTTCAACGCGTAATTCCAAGCCCGCATCAGAATCCAGAAATCCGACGACGCCTTTTCACCGAACAAATCCTCGCGGACGGACCCAACCTCCCGCCCGACGTTGCGCAACAATAAATCGCGTCCTTGCGTGAGCGCGGCGACGAGGCAGGCCTGATGAACACAGCCGTATTCCTGCGCCGCGAGCAGCATTCGCGAATAACGCGGATGCACCGGAAACGCGAGCATCTTGCGGCCAATGGGGGTGATTTGTAATTGTTCCGGGAGGGACGGCGTGCCGCCGTCCCTGATATTTGGGTCGGCAACATGCCGACCCTCCCCAATTGATTTCAACGCCCCCAAATCCAGCAGCAATTCCTCGGCATGCGTGAGCGAAATCTCATCAGGTTTTTCCAGCCACCGAAACTTTCTCAAATCTTCGACCCCGGCGGCCTTGAGCGTCAAAACAACCTCGGCCAGGTCGAGACGTTTGATTTCCGGCAACTGTTGTGGTGCGCGTTCGTCGTGTTCCGCCCGCGACCAAAGCCGGATGCACCGGCCCGGCGCGGTCCGGCCCGCGCGTCCGGCGCGCTGGTCCGCGCTGGCCTGGCTGATGCGTTCAATCAACAGCGTGTTGATGCCGCGATTGGCATCGTAACGCGGAATGCGCGCCAGCCCGCTGTCAATCACCAACCGCACGCCGTCAATGGTGATGGACGTCTCGGCGACATTGGTGGCCACGACGACCTTGGGCTGGCCGTAGCGCGCCACGGCGGCGTCCTGATCGCGCGGCTGCAATTCTCCGTGCAACGGCAGGAAGATGTAACCTTTCGATTCCGGCGTGTGGCGAATCGCTTCGAGTGTTTGATTGATTTCAAAGCCGCCCGGCATGAACACCAGCACGTCGCCCTGTTCGCCGGAGCGGACGTGGTCGGCGAAGGCTTCCGCCGCCAGTTCCCAAACCGGTGGCGCGTTGGATCCGAGCCGGTGCGGGAGATATTCGATTTCGACCGGAAACACCCGGCCTTCGGAGGTAAGAACGGAGCAGCCAAAATTATTTGTAGCAGCCGACGTGAGTCGGCTCTGACTTTCCACCGAAGAAAAATGAGCGGACTCACGTCCGCTGCTACATTGAGAAAGATATTCCTCCAGCGCGCCGGCATCCAGCGTGGCGGACATGACGGCAATGAGCAGGTCGGGGCGAAGCGTTTCCTGAATGTCCAGCGCGCGGGCGAGCGTGATGTCGCCGTAAAGATGGCGCTCGTGAAATTCGTCGAAGATGACCGCCTGCACGCCGCGCAACGCCGGGTCCTGAATCAGTTGCCGCAGCAGAATCCCCTCGGTCTCGAACTTGATGCGCGTGGCATTGCTCGTCACGTTTTCGAAACGGACCTGATAACCAACTTCACGCCCAAGCTCCACGCCCAGCTCCTGCGCGACGCGCGAGGCGAGCAAACGCGCGGCCAGGCGGCGCGGCTGAAGAATGACGACCTGCCCGTTGCCGAGCAAACCGTGCTTGAGCAGCATTTGCGGGACTTGCGTGGATTTGCCGGAACCGGTCGGCGCTTGCAGAATAAGCCGCTTCGTCGCCTTGAGCGCGGCGACGATGTCGTGTTCAATTTCGTAAATGGGCAATCGGTCAGGCATGAACACGCGCAGCGTAGCGGGTTGCGCGCGGGGAGAAAAGAATGCGGTTTGGGACAAACCGTGCTCCGTTCAAAGCGGCGCGCACATCCGGCAACGCATCAGCCGCGGAGCGGCAATGGAAATTAGCCGGGGACAGCGTCCCCGGTTTCCGTGGAGAACATGTCACGTCCCAGAGGGACGGGAATGGGTGATAAACCATCAACCCGGCAAATCGTGCCAGGCTAATTTCCAGTGTCCCCTCAGGACAGTCGCGCTTCTCCGGTAATGCGCTCAACAGGTCAGCACAAATTCCTTGAACGAGTCGTCAGGCAAGATGCGAGAGCCATTTAGCTTTGCTGGCGTGCTCTTTAGCAAGGCATCGGGGCGGATGCGCCGCCGGCCAACCTTGGTGGAATCCTTCTGGAAACAAGCAGAATTGTTTTAACCTCATTGTCACTATATTACGGCACAACAAAAAGATGCAGAGCGCGATGCTAACACATTTGTGCATACTCTTTACTCCCATTTTGTTACACTCTCGCAAGACCAGCGAACCCTGAAAGATAGATTTATCTACGCAGTTACGGAATTTACCAAGTGTGCAAGTTAGGCGAGGCGTTTCATGTTTGCTTGGGTTTGATTTCTCGCTCAAGTTCAATGCGGTGGCGAAGCTGGCGCTCGACTTCGCTGGCATCAGCTTCGGGATGCTGGCGGCGAATTCCTGCGCGCGCGATATTGCAGGACATTTCATGCAGATCCAAAGCAATCTTCAACCGCTGCTCGCCGGTCATTTGGCGATAGCGCTCAATCTGTTTGTCCGATGCTGTTGCCGCTGTCATATCTTTAACAGGGTTAAACTAACAAATTCAGCGACATTTGTCGCGTCAACTTTTCTGCGCTTCCTTGGCCCAAGTGTCTTTCAAGGTGATGGTGCGGTTAAAGATCAAGGTAGGGACGACCTGCTGGTCGTCCGAGGCCGCGCGGCAACGCGGCCCTACCAACGAGTCTTTGTCCAACGCAAAATATCCCAAACGCTCAAATTGGTAACGCAACGCCGACTTTGCGTCTTTCAGGCTCGGCTCGCATTTCGCTGTCACCACTTCCAATGAGTGCGGGTTGAGCACGGATTTGAAATCACGACCGTCTTTTTCGGGTTCGGCTTCGGTAAACAGGCGGTCGTAAAGGCGAACCTCGGCGTCAATCGCGTGCGCGGCGCTGACCCAGTGAATTGTCCCCTTCACCTTGCGCACCGCCGTGGCTCCGCCACTCTTGCTGTCGAGGTCGGCGGTGCAGCGCAATTCCGTGATGTTGCCGCTGGGGTCCTTCACCACTTCGTCGCATTTGATAATGTAGGCGTATTTGAGCCGCACTTCGCCGCCGGGTTTGAGCCGGAAGAATTTCGGGGGCGGCACTTCCTTGAAATCGTCCTGCTCGATGAACAATTCGCGGCTGAACGGAATCTTCCGTTTGCCCGCGCTTTCGTCCTCGGGATTGTTGACGGCGTCCAGTTCCTCGGTTTTGCCTTCGGGATAATTCGTCAGGACGACTTTGATTGGCCGCAACACGGCCAGCCGGCGCAGCGCGCGTTTGTTCAGGTCCTCGCGGATGGCGTGTTCGAGCACCGCCACGTCGGTGATGCCGTTGTATTTGGTGATGCCGATGTTGTAGGCGAAGTTACGCAGGGCTTCGGGAGTTACCCCGCGCCGCCGGATGCCGCTGATTGTCGGCATGCGCGGGTCGTCCCAGCCGGAGACGAGTTTTTCATTCACGAGTTGCATGAGCTTGCGTTTGCTCATGACGGTGTAACCGAGGCTCAAGCGGGCGAATTCGTATTGCTTGGGCAACGGGCGCGGCAGGTCGAGGCCCTCCAGAATCCAGTCGTAAAGCGGGCGGTGCACCTCGAATTCGAGCGTGCAGATGCTGTGCGTGATGCCTTCAATGTAATCGCTCAGGCAATGCGCGAAGTCATACATCGGGTAGATGCACCATTTGCCGCCGGTGTGATGATGTTCGGCGTGGCGGATGCGGTAGATGAGCGGGTCGCGCATCCAGATGTTCGGCGACGCGACATCAATCTTGGCGCGGAGGGTGCGTTTGCCACCGGGGAACTCGCCAGCCTTCATGCGCGTGAACAGATCGAGGTTTTCCTCGATGCCGCGGTTGCGGAACGGGCTTTCCTTGGCCTGACGGCGGTATTCGTCGGTTTCGTCCGGGGTCAGGTCGCAAACGTATGCCCTGCCCTTTTTGACGAGCGCGACGGCGTATTCGTAAATCTGGTCGAAATAATCGGAGGCGTAAAAGGGCTCCGAGCCGGTTGAGGGTTGAGAGTTGAGAGTTGAGGGTGAAAGATAAAAATCCGGCTTTCCGTTGCTCGTAATCGCGTCAGGCGTTTTGTCTTTTGGCTTCAGACCCAGTTTGTCGTCGGCCCAGCCGGCGATGAGCCAGTTCACGTCCTTGATGATGGAGTCCACGTATTCAACGTCTTCCTTGGCCGGGTTGGTGTCGTCCATGCGCAGGTTGCAGATGCCGCCGAACTCGCGCGCGATGCCGAAGTTCAGGCAGATGCTTTTGGCGTGGCCGATGTGGAGGTAGCCGTTCGGCTCCGGCGGAAAGCGCGTGTGAATCTGCGGATATTTCTTTTCAGCGACGTGCTTCGCGACGATGTCGCGGATGAAATCCGAAGGCGTCGGGGCGGCTTCTTTGTTTTCCAGACTCATAAAATCGCGCGCAGGCTAACAAAAACGAACGCGATTGTCCAAATTGAAGCGTAGCAGCGGACATGAGTCCGCTCTGACCAAAATTTGAGCCGACTCACGTCGGCTGCTACGAATTTACGACTCGGCGCACGGAATGACGCGCCCTATCTTCACTGCGCCAAAGTTTTATTTTTCGCGCGCGATTCCGCGGCGAGCTTCCCTTTGAATTTCGACAACGCCGACTGAAGTTTTGGATCCGCGACCGCCAGAATTTGAATGGCGAGCAGTCCGGCGTTTTTTGCCGCGCCGATGCCGACCGTGGCCACCGGCACGCCCGGCGGCATTTGCACGATGGACAGCAGCGAGTCGAGGCCTTTCAACGACTTGCTTTCAATCGGCACGCCGATGACCGGCAAGGTCGTGAGCGCCGCCGTCACGCCCGGCAGATGCGCCGCGCCGCCCGCCCCGGCGATGATGACGCGCAGGCCGCGTCCGGCTGCGCTGCCCGCGTATTGCTCCAAATCCTTTGGCGTGCGATGCGCGGAGATGACATTGGCCTCGCTGGCGACGCCGAACTCGGCCAGCACGTCGGCGGCGGCCTTCATCGTGGGCCAGTCCGAGTCGCTGCCCATCAAGATGCCGACGACCGGCTTGTCAGATGAATTTTTCATTGGCGGGGGAAATTGAGCGAAGAAATCACGCGCTTGGCAAGAAACAAAATGGAACGGGAATACAAGTTACCAAGAACCTTGACGATTCGTTTGCAACTCCCAAGGCGCCGGAAGCGTGCGACACATGTTCCTTCTCCCCGGGGGAGAAGGTCAGGATGAGGGCGGGCAAAAAAACTAACTTTTCAGTTTTTCCATCGTTCTCTAAATTCGTGCCATGGCTGACATCGAACGCGCCCGCCAGTTGCGCAAGGATGAAACATGGGCGGAAAAACTCGTCTGGAGCTGGCTGCGCGACCGCGTTTCACCGGCTACAAATTTCGCCGCCAGCATCCGCTCGGCATTTATTATCTTGATTTCTTTTGCGAGGAGGCAGAACTGAACGTGGAACTGGACGGCGGCCAGCACGGTTTTCCCGACCAGCGCAAGCATGACGTTGAGCGGGAAAAGTTTCTGCAATCGCGCGGCATCAAGACGCTGCGATTTTGGAATTCTCATTTACGGCGTGACGCCCAAAGCATTCGTGACACGATTTTCAATGAATTACAGGCACGCGCGCCGCATCCATTGCCGGAATACACAAGGCCGATGAAATCTGCTGGGAAAAGTTAGATTAGACAACCGTCCTCACCCCGGCCCCCTCCTCGAAGGAGAGGGAGAACGTTTCGGCATCTTCTTGAAAATTCGCGCGCATTCAATTCGTGCCAATTCGTGAAATTCGTGTCAGATTTTTTCGCCGATGAGTTTAAAAAACATTTCCGAATTCCTTGCGTTGCGGCGCAACACGTCGCTGCTGCTCGTCGCGCTCGTGCTCGCGGGCACGGGCGAAAAACTCTGGCTCAGCTTCGCGCCCAAATACATCGAAACACTCGGCGGCAGTATTTTGATCATCGGCCTGTTCGACGCGCTGCAAACTTTTCTCGGCGCGATTTACGCCTATCCCGGCGGCTGGCTGACGGACCGTTGGGGACAACGCCGTTCGCTCCTGGTGTTCAGCTTGCTTTCCATCGCTGGTTTCATTTTGGTTTTGGTCTGGCACCACTGGCTCGCGTTACTGCTCGGCTCATTTTTGTTTCTGGCGTGGAGCGCACTGTCATTGCCCACAACGTTCTCCGTCGTCGCCACGTCGCTCGAACGCCACCGGCACACGATGGGCATCGGTATTCAATCCCTGGTGCGCCGTGTGCCGATGATGCTCGGCCCGCTCCTCGGCGGCTGGCTGCTCACGCGCTACGGCTGGACGGATGGCGTGAAATACGCGCTCGCGCTCTGCATCGTCATGAGCCTGCTCACGGCGGCGTTCCAATGGTTCATGTTCGAGCCAGATGATTCTGGTAGGAGACGAGGTGACGAGTCTCAAATAAAAAAAGAGAACTCAATTAGAGCCTCCTCACGTCGGCTCCTACAGTCCGACGAATCTGCCGCACCTACCTTTTTCACCGTCGCCAAATCGTTCACACCCGCGCTGCGCGAGCTGCTCGTGAGCGACATCCTCATCCGCTTCTGCGAACGGATTCCGTATGCGTTTGTGATTTTGTGGGCGATGGACCACGGCGGCGTCACGGCGCAGCAATATGGCTGGCTGCTCGCGTTCGAAAGCGTCACGGCCATGTTGTGTTACATTCCCGTCGCGCATCTTGCGGACAAATACGGACGCCGTCCGTTTGTGCTGGCGACGTTTGTCTTCTTCACGCTGTTTCCGGTGACGCTGCTGTGGGCTCACAATTTCGCGTGGCTGGCGCTCGCGTTTGTCGTTCGCGGTTTGAAGGAATTCGGCGAGCCGGCGCGCAAGGCGCTCATCATCGGTGAGGCAGCGCCGGAATTGCGTGCGCGAACCTACGGCGCGTATTACCTGATTCGCGATTGCACGGTCACGTCCGGCTCGTTTCTCGGCGCGTGGCTGTGGAGCATCAGTCCGCAGGCGAATTTCTCCGGCGCAGCGATTTGCGGCGGGCTGGGCACCATCTGGTTCTGGTGGTTCATTTACCGGAAACCAAAAAGCTAACGCAAAGTCGCAAAGGTCCAAAGATGAGAATGGACGCCCTTGACACCGCCTCAACAAGAGGCGTGATTCAGCAAGGAACGCCGGATTCATCGGGCAGAAGGCTGCATTCGCCCCGCCTGCCGCATAAATGCGGCGTTCCGGTGGCAGGCCAAGACGCGCCCGATGAGAATGAATCTTTTTTTGCGTCTTGGCGGCTTCGCGTCTTTGCGTTAAAAATTCGGGCGGCAATCCGTCCATGACGACCGCGAACAAAATCACCATCCTGCGAATCCTGCTGATTCCGTTTTTTGTCGTCGAGCTTCTCTACTACGTCGAGACCGGCAACGAAGTCCACCACCTGCTGGCGATTCTTTCGTTTGCCATCACGGCGATTCTCGACGGTGTGGACGGCTACATCGCCCGCCGTTACAACCAGAGAAGCGTGCTGGGCGCGATTCTCGATCCGCTGGCGGACAAGCTGCTGCTCGTGTCCGGCATCGTTCTCCTGAGCTTTGATCACCGTCCGTATCTCGGACAGGTTCCCCTGTGGCTCACCGGCACGATTATCGGACGCGACCTGCTGCTGGTCATCGGCATCGCCGTCATCCGCCTCACGGTCGGCAAGGTCAGGGTCCGCCCGCGCTTTTTTGGCAAAATAGCCACGGTGCTCCAGATGATCGTGGTCATCTGGATTTTGCTGGACTGGGACCGCGACTTGAACGCACGCTGGCTCCAGGTCTGGACGATCGGCGCGGCGGTGTTCACGGGCCTGTCGGGTCTGCTCTACGTCTGGGACGGCGTGAAACAGCTCGGCGCGCATCCGGCGAGTTCGGCAACGGTAAAGAATGAATCCGTTGAACCGTTAAATCGTTGAACCGTTGAAACGGGATGAACAGATGGCCATGAAATTGAAATTGAAGGAAGGCGACGTCGCGCCGGGATTTTCGGCGGCGACCAACGGCGGCGGCCGGGTTTCACTCGCTGATTTCAAGGGCAAAAACGTCGTGCTTTATTTTTATCCCAAGGACGACACGCCCGGCTGCACGAAGGAGGCGTGCGCCTTCCGCGATCATTTCGCCGAATTCCAAAAGCTCGGTGCCGTCGTACTCGGCGTCAGCACCGACCCGGTGAAGTCGCACGACAAGTTCGTGGGGAAATACAAACTGCCCTTCACGCTGCTGGCGGACGAGGACAAAACAATTGTCGGGGCCTATGGCGTCTGGGGCGAGAAAACCTTCATGTGGCGCAAATACACGGGCACATTCCGGGTGACGTTTCTCATCGGGCCGGACGGTCGCATCAAAAAGATCTGGCCGAAGGTGAAGCCGGATGAGCACGCGGCGGAAGTGCTGGCAGCATTGTAAATGTGTAGGAGACGAGGTAACGAGTCTCAAATTGATTTTTTGAATTGAGCCTCCTCACGTCGGCTCCTACAATTTTCATCTGTGGCTAAACAAATTGACACGCGCGCGGCAAACCCCCAAACTTCTTCGCAGCAAGATAAGGTTAAACGCAAAACCAAGGACAATTATGCCAATTCCGACAGGATCGAAAGCCCCCGATTTCACCTTGAAATCCAAACAGGCGTCCGGCCTCGTGGACGTGAAGCTCGGCAACAACTTCGGCAAAAAGAACACCGTGCTGCTCTTTTTCCCGCTCGCGTTCACGAGCGTCTGCACGAAGGAAATGTGCGACCTCACCGCCGGCCTCAACGCCTATTCCGGCCTGAACGCGGAGGTCATCGGCGTGAGTGTGGACAGCCCGTTCGCGCAGGAAGCCTGGGCGCAAAAGGAAAAAATCGGCATAACGCTGGCCAGCGACCTGAACAAATCCACCATCAAGGCCTATGACGTGGTGTTTCCGATGCTGGCGGGCGTGGGCGACACGGCGGCGCGCGCGGCGTTCGTGATTGATAAAAACGGCGTGGTGCAATACAGCGAACAGACGCCGACACCGAAGGATTTGCCGAATTTCGAGGCCATCAAGGCCACGCTGGCGAAGCTGACGTAAGTCGCGCGCCGACCCGATTGACGGGGCGCGTGAACAAAGCGCCAAATTCCGTTTCCATTTCGTCACCGGGCTTTAACCGTGCCGCCATTGTGCCTGGCCCGAAACCGGCTAGCTTGGCGAGCATGGTGCCGCGCATTTTGATTGTGGACGACGAGGACGATTTCATCGAACTGGTGAAATTCCGCCTCGCCGGACTGGGCTGCGAATTCATCATGGCGAGCGACGGCGTGCAAGCCTTGAGCCAGGCGCGGCAATGCAAGCCGGACCTGATCCTGCTCGATATTTTGCTGCCCGACCTCGACGGCCTGTCGGTCTGCGAAATCCTCCGCCGCCAGCCGGCCACCAAAAACATCCCCATCATTTTCATGAGCGCGCTTTCTGGCGATGTGACCAAGCGCACCGCGTCCATGCAAGCTTACGATTTTTTCACCAAGCCGCTGGACCTCGCGCGACTGGCGCGCCGCATCACGGATTTGCTGCACCTTGAGCCGGCAGGAAAATAAAAATTGGGAGGGTTGCCGTGTCGGCGACCCAATTTTGGGGACGGCGACACGCCGTCCCTCCCAACTTCGCTTCACTTGACACACTCACGCTTCGCCTTCATTTTCATTGCTGATTGAGTGAATTAAATGAACGCCCCGAATGATTTGTTTGACACGCTCCAGGAATTTGAACTGGGCAACGGCCAGCAAGGCCGGTTTTATTCATTGCCGCAACTGGAAAAGTCCGGGGTCGGGCCGGTTTCCCGGCTGCCGGTCTCCATCCGCCTCGTGCTCGAATCCGTCCTGCGCAATTGCGACGGCAAAAAGGTCCACGAAGCGAACGTGCGGGAACTGGCCGACTGGAAACCGGTTGAAACGCGCACGGCGGAAATCCCCTTCATCGTTGCGCGCATCGTGTTGCAGGATTTCACCGGCGTGCCGCTGCTCGTGGATTTGGCGGCGATGCGTTCCGCCGTCGCCAGGATGGGCAAAAATCCCAAAATCATCGAACCGCTGGTGCCGGTGGATTTGGTGGTGGACCACTCGGTGCAGGTGGATTTCGCGGGTTCAGCCGGCGCCTTGAAAAAGAACCTGGAGATGGAATTCCAACGCAACCGCGAGCGTTACCAGTTTTTGAAATGGGGCATGCAGGCGTTCGACACGTTCAAGGTCGTTCCGCCCGGCATCGGCATCGTCCACCAGGTCAATTTGGAATATCTGGCGAAGGGCGTGCTTCGTAGTGGCACAGGCGTCCCGCCTGTTCGAACGGGCGAGACGCCCGTGCCACTATACTACCCCGACACGCTCGTCGGCACGGATTCACACACGACGATGATCAACGGCCTCGGCATCGTTGGCTGGGGCGTTGGCGGCATTGAAGCCGAGGCTGGCATGTTGGGCCAGCCGGTTTATTTCCTTACGCCGGATGTCGTCGGCGTGCATCTGACCGGCGCGTTGTCCGAAGGCGTCACCGCGACCGACCTCGCGCTCACCGTCACGGAGATGCTGCGCAAGGCGAAGGTGGTCGGGAAGTTTGTCGAATTTTTCGGGCCGGGCGCGGCGGCGTTGCCGGTCGTGGACCGCGCAACGATTGCGAACATGGCGCCCGAATACGGCGCGACGATGGGCTTCTTCCCGATTGACGCCGAGTGCGTGAATTATCTGCGCGCAACGGGCCGCAGCGAGGAGCATTGCAAAATCTACGAGAATTATTACCGCGCGCAGGGCTTGTTCGGCATTCCGAAAAAGGGTGACATCGCCTACTCGCAGGAACTGGAACTCGACCTCGGCACGGTGCTGCCGAGCGTGGCCGGCCCGAAACGTCCGCAGGACCGCATTGAATTGCCGAAGATGAAGGAAAGCTTTGTGAGCACCTTCAGCAAGCCGGTCGCGGAAAATGGCTTCGGCATGAAGCCGGAAGAATTCCGCGCGACCAGGACCGAAGTTTCGATGAACGGTCATGGCAAAGCGACGATTGGGCACGGCTCGGTTTTGATTGCGGCCATCACGAGCTGCACCAACACGTCGAACCCCAGCGTCATGCTCGCCGCCGGGTTGCTGGCAAAGAAAGCCGTCGAACGCGGTTTGACCGTCAATCCGGCCGTGAAAGCGTCGCTCGCGCCCGGCTCGCGCGTCGTGAGCGATTATTTGGACAAGACCGGTTTGCAGCCGTTCCTCGACCGGCTCGGATTCAACCTGGTGGGTTACGGTTGCACGACGTGCATCGGCAATTCCGGTCCGCTGGCCGCGCCCATCGAGGACGCGATTCACAAATACAATCTGGTGGCCGCGTCGGTGTTGTCCGGCAACCGCAATTTCGAGGCGCGCGTGCATCAGAGCCTCAAGGCGAATTTCCTCATGTCGCCGCCGCTCGTCGTCGCGTTTGCGCTCGCCGGAAGGGTGGACATTGACCTGGTCCACGAGCCGCTCGGCACCGGCAAGGACGGCAAACCGGTCTGGCTGAAGGACATCTGGCCGAGCTTGCGGGAAATCCGCGATCTCATGCAGACGGCGTTGCAGCCGGAAATTTTCCGGAAGCTATACCGGGATTTCGCCGCGCAAAATCCCAAGTGGAATGAAATACCGTCCAGCGCGGGCAATGTGTATGAATGGGATGCAAAATCCACTTACATCCAGGAACCGCCGTTCTTCACGAATTTTTCGATGCAACCCGGCGGCATCGCCGAAATCAAAGGCGCGCGCGCGCTGGCGATTTTCGGCGACAGCGTGACGACCGACCACATTTCGCCCGCCGGTTCCATCAAGAAAACGTCGCCCGCCGGAAAATATCTCATCGCGAACGGCGTGACGGCGGAGGATTTCAACAGCTATGGCTCGCGCCGTGGCAACGACCGCATCATGACGCGCGGCACATTCGCCAACGTGCGAATCAAGAACCTGATGCTCGCCGGCGAGGAAGGTGGAAATACGTTGTTCATGGGAGGGACTGCATGTTGCAGTCCCAAATCTAGGGACGGCGGCACGCCATCCCTCCCAGACAAAATGAGCATTTACGACGCAGCCATCAAATACCAGCAGGCTGGCACGCCACTCGTGGTTTTGGCTGGGCAGGAATACGGCACCGGCAGTTCGCGCGATTGGGCGGCGAAAGGCACGAACCTACTCGGCGTGAAGGCGGTGGTGGCGCAAAGCTTCGAACGCATCCACCGCAGCAATCTTGTTGGCATGGGCGTGCTGCCGCTGCAATTCAAGGAGGGCACGACGGCGCAGAGCTTGAAACTCGATGGCACGGAGACTTACGACATCGTCGGCCTCGACGCAAACATCAAGCCGCAACAGGACCTCACGTTGCGCATCACGCGCCAGGACGGCAAAGTCGAGAACTTGCCGGTGCGCTGTCGCATTGATACGCCCATCGAGATTGATTACTACCAGCACGGCGGCATTTTGCCTTTTGTGTTGAGGCAGTTGGTGGCGTAAGCGTAGAACGGAGCGCCGGTCTCCGACCCGGCGCGATGGTGTGATCGAAACAAGCCGTGCCAGAGGCCGGCGCTCCGAAAAATGAAACCGCAATCCAAACGTGAATACTTGCGCGATCTGGTTGCGGAAAAGAATCGCTGTCATCGTCCATTGACAGATGAGGAGAAAGCGCTCGGTTTCCTCGGCTGGCATGAGCGCGGTTATCTGCCGCATTGCGATTATCCCGACTTGGTTCAATTCGTCACCCTCCGTCTTGCCGATTCCATGCCCGCGTCACGCCGGGGTGAATGGGAGCATTTGCTGGTCATCGAGAACGTCCGCGAGAAGCGCACGAAACTGGAGAAGTATCTTGATAGGGGCGTCGGCGAGTGTCATTTGCGTGATCCACAGATTGCTAAAATTGCCGAGGACGCGATGCTTCATTTTCATAACGAACGTTACGAACTGCTTGCATGGTGTGTGATGCCAAATCATGTTCATGTTCTCGTGCATGTCTGGCAGATGCCATTGTGGAAGATTGTGCAAAGCTGGAAGCGGTTTATCGCAACTCTCGCGGAGGTGATTTTGACGGAGCGCCGGTCTCCGACCCGGCTCGAAGATGAAATACCGCTGCGAAACACGCCGTGCCAGAGGCCGGCGCTCCAATGGCAGCGAGAATACTGGGATACATTCATGCGTGATGAGGAGCAGGAAACGACCGCGATTCATTACATCGAAAGCAATCCGTTGAAGGCGAAATTGTGTCGTGCGCCGGAAGACTGGCCTTTCAGCAGCGCAAAACTTCGGGACAAATTTCATCGGCTGTTGATTCCGATTGGAACGCCGGCCTCCGGCCCGGCGAGAAGGACTCCCGAACCAAAACCCGCCGTGCCGGAGGCCGGCGCTCCATTGCCGCAGCCTATGGCCTCACCACCGCCACGACCAGCGCGTCCGGTTTCAGATATTTTTGCGCGGCGGCCTTGATTTGGTCGAGCGTGACGGCTTCGTATTTCGCGTCGTCCAGTTCCGTGCGCTGGTAGCCGAGGCCGTACAGCTCGTCGAGCGCGGTCGTGGAGGCCAGGTGACCCAGCTCCTGACGCGCGATTTTTTTCTGGCCAATGATTTTGGCCTTGCTGCGTTTGAGTTCCCCGGCGGTCAAACCTTCAGTGCGCAACAGCCCGGCTTCCTTGAGCAATTCCGTTTCGACCTGCCCCGCCTTCGACGGTTCGGTGCCGGTGTAAAACGCGAAGTAGCCGGGAACAATTCCGGCAAAATTCTGCGCGCCGACGTAATAAGCCAGTCCGAGCTGCTCCCGAATGCGCAAGAACAGCCGCGAGCCGAGGTCGCTGCACGATTCCTGGATCAACTCCAATGCGTAACGGTCGTCGTCATACATCGTCGTGCCGGGGAAACCGATGACGAGCACCGCCTGTTTTTTGTCGCGCGTTTCCTCGACGCGATTTGTCAGTGGCACGGGCGTCCCGCCCGTGTGTTGTTGTTGACCTTCGAAACGCACGGGCGGGACGCCCGTGCCACTACGCCGCCAATTCGCGAATGCCTTTTCCACGGCAGCCCTGACTTCGTTCGTCTGCACGTCGCCGTAGATGGCGATGACGCAATTGTTCGGCACGGCGAGTTTTTGGTGAAAGGTTTTCAAGCCGGCGGTGGAAATATTTTGAACGGTCTCCTCCGTGCCCAGCGAGTCGAGGCCGTAACCAGTATTGCCGAACATCGCCCGGCGCATGGCGAGGCTCGCGCTTTTTAGCAAATCATCCTTGCGCGCGTGGATGTCGGCAATTTGCACTTCGCGCTCGCGGTCCAGTTCATTGGCAAGAAAAACGGGATTCAGCAAAACGTCGGCCAGCAAATCCATGCCGAGGGCAAAATCGCCGCTCAAGACTTCCGCGTTCACGGCAAAGCTGTTGTTGCCGCCGTAGCTGTCAATGCTGCCGCCGACGGATTCAATTTCCGTGGCAATTTTTTCCGCGCTGCGGGTTTTGGTGCCTTTGAGCAGCATTTTGGCGAGCAACATCGTGGCGCCGTTGTTCTCCGCGGTTTCGGCCAGCACACCGCCCCGGAACATCGCGCGAAACTCGACGAACGGCAGGCGATGGTCCTCCTTCTCGAGCAAACGCAGGCCGTTCGGCAGTTCAATCTTCCGGATGGGTTGGTCGGTGGTGGTTTCAATTTCCGTTTTGGGTTTTGGTGCGGCGCCATCAGGCAACAGCGCGTAGAGCGTGCGGTTTTCCGGCGTAAGATATTCGCGGGCGACACGCTGAACGTCGGCGTGCGACACGCGCTTGATGGCGGCGAGAAAACGCTCGGAAAAATTCAGGTCGTTCGCCGCGAGCCAGTTGCCGCCGAGATTTTGCGCCTGGCCCTCCATCGTCTTGCGCGCGGCGAGCGTGGCGGAAATGAATTGTTTCACGGCCTTCTGCACTTCCTGGGCGGAAACCGAGAGCGATTTGATTTTTTCAATTTCGGCCAGCATCGCCTCGCGCGCGGCGGAGAATTTGTCGCCGTCGGCAATCGCGCTCATGCCGAAAAGTCCGGGATTGCCGGGGCTGTAAGTCCAGGCGTCCACGTGATGCACGAGGCCCTGCCGCTCGCGGACTTGCTGGAACAGGCGCGAGCTGTGACCGCCGCCGAGCAGCACGGCCAGCACGTCAAGCACCGGCACGTCGGGATGGCGCAGCTCGGGAATGTGCCACGCAAAATGAAAATGGCCGAGTTCGATGGGCGCTTCCTCGACGATTTCACGCGGCGCGGTTTGTTTCGGTTCGCCGGGCAGAACCATCGGCGGCATCGCGCGCGATTTGGTTTTCGCGTAAGCCTCGCGGATTTGCGCGACCACGTCCGCGTTTTTCACGTCGCCGGCGACGACGTAAAACACGTTGTTGGGCGCGTATTTTTCGTGGTAATAACCGCGGATGTCGTCCGGTTTGACCTCGTTGAAAATGTCCGGATACCCGATGACGGTGAAGCGATACGGACTTTTGGTGTAGGCGACTTCAAAGAGGCGGCGGCTCGCGCGGCGGCCCGGATCGTCCTGACCCATGTCCATTTCGCGGCGGATGACGTCCATTTCCTTCGCGAGTTCATCGGGCGGCAACGTCGCGTTCTGCATGATGTCGCAGAGAATATCAATCGCCGTGCGCGCGCCGGTGTTCGGCACATCAATATGATAGACCGTGCGGTCGAAGCTGGTGTAGGCGTTCATGTAACCACCGGCTTCCTGCACTTCCTGGTCAATCCGGCTGCCGGGGCGCGTCGCCGTGCCCTTGAAGAGCATGTGTTCGAGCACGTGCGACAGCCCCGCGCCGAGCCAGCGGCCTTCGTGAATGCTGCCGGCCATCGCCCATGCCTGCGCCGAAACGACCGGCGCGCTGTGGTCCTCGCGCACGATGAGGGTCAGGCCGTTGTCGAGCATGGTCAGCGTGACGCCGGGCGGCAGCGACGAGATTTCGTCGGTTGAATGCGGTTTTATCATGGCGGTTGCATGGGAAAAGTATTCGGGAATCGGTTTTGAGCAATTCAATTCGCTCCGGCCTCCAGGCCATGGCGATCGGTGGCAAGTAATTTTTCCTAAATTGAAATTTTATTTGCCCGGCGCTGTCCGTCCCGTTAGTGTGTCGGTGCCAGTGGGATTCAGAAATCGAGACGTATGACAAGGAAGCCATTATCAGTCGCGGAATTGGACAAACTGGTTACCGAGCTGCACAAATTGTCCCGCAACCTGTGGTGGAGCTGGGACCAGGAGGCGCAGGATTTGTTTCAGGAACTTTCGCCGCGCGGCTGGCAGAATCTTTATCACAATCCCGTCGCCATCCTGCGCGAAGTGTCGGATTACGAGTTGCGGGTGCATCTGCAGGAGGCCGATTTCGAGCGCCACGCGCGCGCCGTGCTCCGCGATTTTCACGCCTATCTCAACGAGCAAAACACCTGGGGACGCCAGCACGCGCCGCAATTGCTCGAACATCCCGTCGCGTATTTCTCCGCCGAATTCGGTTTCCACGAATCACTGCCGATTTCGGCGGGCGGCCTCGGCATTCTGGCCGGCGACCACGCCAAATCCGCCAGCGACCTCGGCCTCGGTTTCGTCGGCGTCAGCTTGTTTTATCGCGAAGGCTATTTTCAGCAGACGATTGACGCGAACAACTGGCAGACCGAATACTATTCGCTGATTGACCCCCAAAACGTGCCGCTCGAAACCGTGCTCGACGCCAGCGGCCAGCCGGTGGTTGGCGAGGTGGAAATCGGCATGGACCACGTCCGGTTCCGCGCCTGGCGGGCGAACGTCGGACGTGTCCCGGTATATTTGCTCGACGCGAACCTGCCGGAAAACGCCCAGCATATCCGCGAACTGACCTCGCGCATCTATGCCGGCGACGGCACGACGCGCATCATGCAGGAAATTTTGCTGGGCATCGGCGGCGTGCGGCTGCTCCGCGCCCTCGGCGTCCAGCCGTCCGTGTTTCACATGAACGAGGGCCACGCGGCGTTTCTCACGCTGGAATTGACCCGCGAAAAAATGGCGGCGGGAAAAACTTTCCAGGAGGCGCTGGCGCAGACGAAGGGCGAGTGCATCTTCACCACCCACACGCCGGTCGAGGCCGGCCATGACCGGTTCAGCCCGGAGTTGACGGACTTCGCGCTCCAGCGTTATCGCTCGCAATGGTCCGTCCCGTTGGCGGACATCATGGCTTTGGGCCGTGTGCGCCCGGAAAACGCGCAGGAATCGTTTTGCATGACGGTGCTGGCGCTGAAAGTCTCGCGCGCGGCCAATGGCGTGAGCGAATTGCACGGACAGGTCAGCCGGCAGATGTGGCAGGGCCTTTATCCCGGCACACCGGTCGAAAAGGTCCCCATCGGCCATATCACCAACGGCGTTCACCTGCTCGGCTGGATGAAAGGCCCCGTGCGCCATTTCTGGCGGGGAAAATTGACGGACGGCCGCAACGGCGAGACGGCGTTCTTCCGGGAAAAATTCGGCGAAGACTGGGCGGCGGCGGTCCATTCGTGCGCCTTCTGGGAAAAGATGGCCAACCCCGAATTTGTCGCGGACGCGGAATTATGGGCGCTGCGTTATCGTCTGCGGCGCGAGATGATTGAATTTGTGCGGCGCCGCCTCCTGATCCAGAGCCAGCGCGCCGCCCAGAGCGATTACATCCTCTTCGATCATCTGCTGAACCCCGACGCGCTGACCATCGGCTTTGCGCGGCGCTTCGCCACCTACAAGCGCGCACCGCTCATTTTCCAGCAGTTCAACAACATCTTAAAGCTCGTCCACGACGAGCAACGGCCCATCCAGTTCATTTTCGCCGGCAAGGCGCATCCGCGCGACGACGAAGGCAAACGCTTCATCCAGCAAATCATTCACCTGAGCAAACACACCGAACTGGCCGGACGGCTGGTGTTCGTCGAAAACTACGACATCCACGTCGCGCGGCAGATGGTCTCCGGCTGCGATGTCTGGCTGAACAATCCGCGGCGTCCGCTCGAAGCCTCCGGCACCAGCGGCATGAAAGCCGGCTGCCACGGCTGCCTCAACTTGAGCATCCTCGACGGCTGGTGGCGCGAAGGCTACGACGCCACGAACGGCTTCGCCATCGGCGGGGATTCGCAGCCGGACAACGTGGCGGAACAGGACCGCCTGGACAGCGCCAATCTTTACAAAACGCTGACCGAACAGGTCGTTCCCATGTTTTTTGACCGCGACGAACAGGGCATCCCGCGCAAATGGATTCAGCGCATCCGCCGGGCGATGGTCACGCTCGTGCCGCAATTCACCACCGACCGCATGGTCAAGGAATACGCGGAGAAATATTATCTGGCGAAGTGAAGTTGGCGGGGCGGGCGTCCCCGCGAGCCAGGTAGGGCTGCGCTGCCGCGCAGCCTTCAAACCGGCGTTGCGGCAGCAACGCCCTACCGGTGCTTCATCAATTCCCTTCTTGCGCTCCCCTGCCCTGCCCGTAATCTTTCCGCCGCCAAAACATGAACTATAAAATTTCTCAACGCGCCGCGTCACTGTCGCCGTCGCTCACGCTGGCCATTGACGCCAAGGCCAAGGCCTTGAAGGCCGCCGGCGATGACGTCGTTGGCTTCGGCGCGGGCGAACCGGACTTCGATACACCGCAATTCATCAAGGATGCCGCCGCCAAGGCTCTCGCCGCCGGGTTCACCAAATACACGCCGTCCAGCGGCATCCCGGAATTGCGCGTGGCCATCGCCGAGAAATTCAAACGCGAGAACGGCCTGACCTACAAACCGTCGCAAATCATCGTCTCCTGCGGCGGCAAGCACTCCTGCTACAACGTCATCCTCGCCACCTGCCAGGAGGGCGACGAGGTGCTCATCCCCGCGCCGTATTGGTTGAGCTACCCGGAAATGGTGAAGCTCGCCAGCGCCAAGCCGGTGATTTTGCAAACGAGCGACCAGACCGAATTCAAGGTCACGCCCGCGCAGTTGCGCGCCGCCATCACGCCGCGCACGCGCTTGTTCATTCTCAATTCGCCGAGCAACCCGACCGGCAGCGTTTACACGCCCGACGAAGTCAAGGCGCTCGGCGACATCTGCGTTGAAAAAAATGTGCTCATCATGAGCGACGAAATTTACGAGCACCTGCTTTATGACGGCGCAACGCACAAAAGCGTCGCCAGCTTTTCGCCCGCGCACCAGGAACATACCGTCATCGTCCACGGATTTGCGAAGGCGTGGAGCATGACCGGCTGGCGGCTGGGTTTTCTCGCCGCGCCGGAGCCGATTGCGAAGGCCATTGACGCCGTGCAAAGCCACAGCACGAGCAACCCGACGTCATTCGCCCAAAAGGGCGCGCTGGCCGCCATCACCGGCCCGATGGACCACTTGAAGGCATGGCTTGCGGAATTCGACAAACGCCGCCGCTACGCGCACCAGAAATTGAACAGCATCCCCGGCATTTCCTGCGTGAATCCGAAGGGCGCGTTTTATTTGTTCCCGAACATCTCGCAGACCGGCCTCAAGTCGTCCGATTTCTGCGCCCGGCTGCTCGAAGCGGAAAAGGTCGCCGCCGTGCCCGGCATCGCTTTCGGCGCGGACGATTGCATCCGCTTGAGCTACGCCACCAGCATGGCGAACATCGAGAAGGGCCTGGACCGAATCGAGAAATTCTGCAAGGGCCTTGCGAAGTAAATTTCGGAGGGGCGAGCGCTGCGAGTCCCCGACATGATTCCGGGGTGTGAGCTATTTGGGTTGGTAGGGACGACCTGCCGGTCGTCCGAGGCCGCGCAGTCACCCCGACATCGCATGGGAGAAGGTGGCGCAGCCGGATGAGGGTAAAAGCAAAACCGGGTGAGGGTCGTGAGATAAAATCAAATTCTTGCCGGAGGCCGGATGAGTTGTCCGGGATGAGGTCTCGAATTGATTCAACCACGGGTAATGGTATAATTTGGAACGCCGAGCACCGTCTCGGCTCGAAGGCGACTTCCAATTCAGACTTGCCGAGGCGGTACTCGGCGCTCCGTTTAGGTAAACTATACCACTACGCAACCTTGGCTGTGAGCTTCCCCAAAAAAGACAAGCCCCGGCCGGGTGGGTAGATCCGCCGGCCAGGACTGGAAGGATGAAGCCGTGTGGCAGGATGCTGGCAGTCTAACTGGAAATCAAAACGTCCGGCGGCGTCAACGCCGCGCGCACTTCGCCAAATGCCGCGAAGCAAATCCCGTGTGCGCTGAAAAACATTTCCATGAAAGTAGCGGACGCAACTGACGTGCCAAACCTGATTTCTCCATTTTCCCCATCAAATTGCTGGCATTTTTGATCTCATTAATTTTTGCGGGTGATGTTTTTTGCTCCATGCGGGCAAAAGCCTTCATTGACCAAGCCATGTAATCTTTGAGTGGTTTCCCCTCCGTCTTCAGCTTCTCTCTTCGGCTCCCAACTGAACTCAATGATTCCCCCTGCGCCGCGATGAAGGCGTCCACCGTGACGACTGTTGCCTGGGCCGGGAAAATCTTCCCGATGAGAACGCGGTGAACCTGCTGATCGTCGTCGAAACGAATAAAATTGATGAACCATTTGGCCGCAAAAAAACGTAAAAATCAGCGTCACAATCCAGCACGAAGGCTCGTATTGGAAAATCCGGGCGTTTCTGGTAATCTGCGTCCGAAAAAATGAGAACCGCTATGCGTGGATTTCATAAAGGCGATTTTTTCTGGCATCACCGGATCCTTTTGTGGATGGCGGTCATTGCCATCGCCGGTCGGGGAGTTGCCGCTGAAATATCCGGTGGCGAGCCGAAGTTCGCGGTGGCGCCTCCGACAAGCTGGGTGAAGCCCCAGCTTTTCTACCGGCAATCCGAAACAACCAACCTCGAATCGGGCACAGATGAGCACTGGCTGTTGTCGGAATGCCAGATCAATGCCTCTGAGAATGAAACGTTCCATCACCTGGTCCGGCAGATTCTGAATGTCTCCGCTGTCGAAGACGGCTCGAAGCTTACAATAGACTTCAATCCGGACTATCAGTCCTTGACCCTGCACTGGGCGCGGATTTGGCGCGGACCGGAACATTTCGAACGGCTCGACACGAACACGGTAAAAATAATCCGGCGCGAACAGGAATTGGAGGGTGGCATTTTGAATGGCGAACAATCTGCGCTCCTGGTCATGGATGACGTGCGGGTCGGCGATGTCATTGATTATGCCTACTCCATCAAAGGATCGAACCCGGTCATGGGCAATCATTTCTTCAGCGCTGTCCCCATACAAACCGACCAACCCGTCGAACGCTTTTTTACCCGCGTATTGTGGCCCGCTAAAAAACGGCTGTATGCAAAGCCCCACGGCTGCTCCATTCAACCCGTGTTGGTGCCGGGAAAGGATTTTGTCGAATACATCTGGGACTTGCGGCGGACCACCGGCATTCAGGTTGAAGATTCATTGCCCGTCTGGTTCGACCCCGAGCCGTGGGTTCAATTGGGCGAATTTAAAACGTGGGCCGAAGTCAACCAGTGGGCATTGCCGCTGTTTCAAAATGCCGCGACGCTTTCGCCGGAACTGCTGCAAAAAATCGCGGAGTGGAAGCGAATCGCCAGCCGGGAACAACAGGCGCTCGCGGCACTGCGTTTTGTTCAGGATGAAGTGCGTTATTTCGGCGTCGAAATCGGCGCCAGCGGCGAGAAGCCGGCTGATCCCTCGGTTGTATTTGCGCGGCGGTACGGCGATTGCAAGGACAAGTCGCTGTTGTTCGTCACGATTCTGCGCGCTCTTGGAATCGAAGCGTATCCGGTTTTGGTCAATAGCGGGTTGCGCCACGCGATTGAGGACTGGCAGCCGACGGGCAATGCCTTCGACCACTGCATCGCGATGGTTCGGATCGGAGGGCAGACTTATTGGCTTGATCCAACAATCCAGTTCCAGCGCGGGCCGCTGGCGGCGCACTATCTGCCGAACTACGAACGCGGTCTGGTGGTTTCTCCACAGACCGGCGGCTTGAGCGTCATTCCGCTCACCACGGGGCTGCCACAAACCACGACCACCGAATACTTTGAACTCGGCAGAAAGACGGAAACCTCCACCCTGAAAGTGGTCACGATTGCCGACGGGCGCGACGCGGACAGTTTGCGGGCGCTGTTTGCGACCACGAAACGCAGCGACATCGAAAGGAGCTATACCCATTTCTATGCCGATCGTTACCCGGAAATCAAGATGTCCGCTCCCATTGATTTCTATGATGATGAGGAGCAAAACAGAACCCAGACGACGGAGTCTTACACCATTGATAACGCGTGGACGCGATCGGAGAAGGGTGGAAAATATTCATTTGAATTCTATCCGTCCGCCATGGCCGCGTTTCTAAGAACACCGGTTGACACCGAACGGACAATGCCGGTCAGCGTGCCGTTTCCGGAACATCAGATTCTGCGGACCGAAATCACCCTGCCCGCAGCATGGCCCGCCGACACGGTCTACAAGACCGTCTCTGATCCGGCATTTTTCTTTCAAAAGAGCCTCAAATGTTCTGGCAACAAAATTGTCATGAACTGCGAATACCAGTCGCTGATGGATTTCGCGGGACCGGACCAGACCGCACAATACATTCAACATCTGAACCAAGCATCGAAATCGCTGGACTATTCGTTGAGCTGGTGACATGCATTGGAACCGCGGATGGCGCGGATTTGCGCCTTGTGCTCCATCAGTTTGAAGGCAGGGAACCCGCTTACCGCCTGCGCCTCTGCCCATAGCAGCGAACGTCAGTTCGCTCCAACTTCAGACAGGCATAATGAGCTGACTCACGTCAGCTGCTACTCAATAAACCAAAACGAGGACTGCGGCGTCTTGGGCGAATTTGACCACATCCTCAAACTTCTCATTCGCCGTGTTCGGCGCTTTGAGTTTTATGAGCAGACAAAAATGATGTATGAATGCTCCGAAGCGATTTATGACTCCTCAAAAATGATTTTTCTTCCCTCTGAAATCATTTATGAGCGCCCCAAAATGGCATCCGATATAGGAAAAACAGTGTCGTTTGTCACCTCCAAGGGATCAGTTGTCACCTTTTAAGACAATTTTCTACAAAGACATCAGCCCTACGGGCTTTCCTCTCGTCGCCACCCGTCTCCCGCCACCCGTCACCCGAAATCATTCCTCGAAACACGACCGCGATGGCTGGCAGGCGTCCTTGTGAACGGGCCGGTCGTCCACGCCGACGACGGTTTGCGTGAGATTGCACCAGAAGTGGCACGGCGAAGCCTCCACGCCGTCCCGATCCGCGAAGGCTTCCTCCGGCGTGGCGTCAACGAACATTCTTTTCGTGCGCAGATGTTTGCAGAAAACCGGGTTCATGGTTCAGCCTTTCAATTTGAGCAACGCGCGGCGGATGAGCGCGTGCGCCATCGGCACCTTGTAACCGTTGTGCTCGCGCGGCTGGGCGTCCTTGAGAATCATATCCGCCGCCTGCGACGCGGTGGCGTCGTCCAGGGTTTTTCCGTCCAGAAAATCGTTGGCCGACTGGACCTGGTGCGGCACGGGCGAGATGCTGCCGAGGGCCACGCGCGGCTGGCTCAACTTTCCGTCCGCGACGTTTGCCGCCGCCGCGCAACTGACCAGCGCCCAGTCGAAGGCGTGCTTGTCGCTGGCTTGCAGGTAGGCGCTGCGGCTGCGCGCGGTCGGAATTTCCACGCGCAAAATCAGGTCGCCGGGGTTGAGCGAATTGTGCGCGAGCGGATTTTCCCAGGCCTTCTCATAAAGCTCGGTCATGCTCATGCGCGTCTCCTTACCGTCGCGCAGCACGATGGCGGTGGCGTCGAGCGCGGTGAACGCCGTGGCGAGATTGGACACGACCGGGCTGATGCAGGTGTTGCCGGTGAACAAACTGTGGTAGCGGTTTTCACCTTCGCGCGCGTAGCAGAGGTCGCCGTTCTTCTTCAGGCAGAGCGTGTCGCGATGGCGGAAATACCAGCAGCGCGAGTGCTGCGAAAGATTGCCGCCGACGGTGGCCACGTTGCGGATTTGCTGCGAGCCGACTTCGGACGCGGCCTCGTGCAGGCCGGGAAACGTTTTTTTGATTTCCGCGCTGTTCTCAATCTGCGCGACGGTGACGAGCGCGCCAAGGGTCCAGAATTTTTCGCCGCTCTCGATTTTATCGAGGCCGGGCAGCGATTTGATGTTGACGAGGATGTCCGGCGCCGGGACGAGATACTCCTTCAGCAGGCCAAGCAAATCATTGCCGCCGGCGAGATATTGGCCCTTGTCTGCGACCAGTTGCCGGGCGCCGTCAATCGTCTGCGCGGTGGTGTATTCGAAGGCTTTCATGTTTGTTGGCGGGCCATCGTTGGGGCGTTGAAGCGTCGAAGTGTCGAAGCGCCGTCGGCCATTTCCGCTTCAACTTTTTCACGCTTCAGCGCTTCAACGGATTTCAAAGGCACCTTGCCGAGGGCGGCCAGCACTTTGGCGGGCGTGATGGGCAGGCTGCCGACGCGCGCGCCGATGGCGTTGGCGACGGCGTTGGCAATCGCGCCGGCGGTCGGAACCGTCGCGGGTTCGCCGATACCGATGACGCCGCGTTCGGGCATGTTCAGGAGCACGACCTCAATTTCCGGGACATCGGCGAGGCCGGGCAGTTTGTAGGTTTCAAAATTCGGGTTCAGCACCACGCCGGACAAATCGTCCATCACGCGCTCCTCGTAAAGCGCGTAACCCATGCCCATGATGATGCCGCCGTTGACCTGGCTTTCGAGGGTGAGCCGGTCAATGATGAGGCCGCAGTCGTGGACGCCGACGATTTTCTTGACGGTCACCAGCCCCGTCTCCGTGTCCACGGCCACCTCGGCGAACTGCACGCCGTAAGCCGGGCTGGACGAAAGTCCCGGCTGCCACTGGCCGGGGACGACGAGCGGAGTGACGCCGAGTTTTTTGCACGCGGCAAACCAGTTTTTCCCGCGCGCGTCGGCGATGCCACTCTGCGTCTGCAACTGCTGCAACGCCTTCGTGCAAATGTCATAAACCGTCGGCGAAATCGAGGCGCAGGTGGTGCTGCCGCCGCTGCCGGGGCCGGGCGGATAGCGGGTGTCGCCGACCTTCACCGTGATTTGTTCCGGCTTGAGGCCGAGCATTTCCGCCGCGACGACGGCGATGACCGTTTTCGTGCCGGTGCCGATGTCCTGCACGCCGAGCCGGAATTCGATGCTGCCGTCGGGATTGATTTGCGCCTCGCCCTGCGTGCGCTTGCTCGCGCCGCCGGCGCCCCAGGCCGCGCCCGCGCAGCCGACGCCGGTTTTCACCGGACCGGGCGAACTGCCGGGCTTTTGATATTTTTGTTTCCAGCCGAATTTTTCCGCGCCGATGGCGTATTCGCGCTGGCGGATTTCGTTTGGATCATTTTTGAGCCGGAATTCCAGCGGATCCATGCCGAGTTTGGCGGCGAGATCGTCCATGGCGGATTCCATGCCGTAGGACGCCGGCGGATTGCCCGGCGCGCGGAAGGCGCGCGACGAGCCGGCGTTCACCGCCACGTGCGTCTGCTTCACGCGGGTGTTGGGCACCTTGTAAATGTAGGGCGCGGGAATGCTCGCGCCACCGCCGCCGCCGCCGGCATCGCCGCCCGCGCCGATGCCCGCCGTGCCATAATTGTCCATCTCGAACGCGTGCAACGTGCCGTCGGCGAGCGCGCCGATTTTGATTTTCTGGAAACTCGAAGGCCGGTTGCCGACGGCCAGCGCCTCGTCAAAGCGTGTGAGCATCAGGCGCACCGGCGCTTTGGCCTCGCGCGAAAGTTTCGCGGCGAGAACGCCTTCGACGCCCGCGCCGAATTTGGAGCCGAAACCGCCGCCCATGTAGTCGGTGATGACCCGCACCTGGCTGTGCTCGAGGCTAAGACCGCCCGCCAGACCGTCGAGCACACTGGAAATGCCCTGCGACGAAGCCCAGGACGTGAGGCCTTCGTCCGTCCACGAGGCCGTGCTGCCGTGCGTCTCCATCGGATGATGAAGCTGCACCGGCGTCGTGTAAAAACCCTCGATGACCGCCGCGCATTCGGGAAAGGCCGCGTCCACGTTGCCTTGTTCACGCGAACGGCCGGGCGAAGCGTTGGCCGCGCCTTCCCAGACTTTTGGCGCGTCGTCCTTTTGGGCGTTATCTTCGCGGACGACGAATGGCAGCGGCTCGGCCTTGACTTCAATCGCGCGCAAGGCGTCGAGGCAGGCCTGTTTGGTCGCGCCCGCGACCGCGGCCAGTTCCTCGCCGTAAAAACGGATCGTGCGTTCGCCGTCGCGCACGGTGACGGCGGCCTTGATGCCGGGAACCAGCAACGCCTTTTCCAGATTGATTTCGGAAATTTTCGCCGCCGGCCATTTCGACCGGAGAATCATGCCGTAAAGCCAGCCGTCGGCCTGGATGTCGGACGAATAGCGCGCGGCGCCGGTCACTTTCGCCGGCGCGTCAATGCGCCGCGTGGACTGGCTGATGTATTTTGTTTCCGCCGGCCAGCTAGACATGGATGACCTCCGTTTTGTTTGTAGTGGTCACGCCCGCCGCCTGAAACACGGCCTGCATGATGTGCGGCTGCGTGCCGCAACGGCAGAGATTTCCGGCGCAGGCGTGTTTGACCTCCTCGGCGGTCGGGTGCGGATTTTTTTTCAACAACGCTGTCACGCTCATGATGAAACCCGGCGTGCAATAGCCGCATTGCAGCGCGTCCTTGTCCCAAAACGCCTGCTGCACTTTCGACAGACTTCCGTTTTTCGCCAGACCTTCAATGGTCGTGATCGCGTGGCCCTGCGCCTCAATCGCCAGTTTCTGGCAGGCATAAACCGGCAGGTCATCCAGCAACACCGTGCAGGCGCCGCAAGCCGCGCGGTCGCAGCCCTCCTTCGCGCCGGTCAGGCTGGAATAATTCCGCAGCGCGTCGAGCAGCGTCACGCGCGGCTCCAGCATCAGCTTGAGCGTCTTGCCGTTGACCTTGAGCGTGACGGGCACCGCGCCGGGGCCGGCGATTTTTTCCGCGTTGACCTTTTCCAGTTCCGCCGCGACCGATTGGGCGCGCGCGGCGGCGGCGGTGACGGCGGCGGTGCCGAGGGATTTGAGAAACGTGCGCCGCGAATGCGCCCCGAAATTTTCCGGCTCCGGACTTTTCATGTGCAGCTCAATTTGTGGTTGACGCCCGTTTGTAATCCTCCGGCGCATCCAAGTCAAGCGCCAGACCGTCATCATTTATGACGCATTGGACACGCGGCAGCGGAATACGTTTCAAAAAAATCTCCAATGTCCCGGCCGCTGAACCCTTCAACCCGTCAAAGGCCCGTCGTGGTAAAATCACGGGATGCCGCGCGCGCCCGTCAAACTCCGGCTGGCAGATGGCGTCGGCGTGCGCGGAATGAAATTCCAGCAGCGCGCACAGGGTTTCGAGGCGCAGATGCGGCTGGTCGCCGAGCACAATCGCCCACGCGCCGATTTCCGGTTTCCAGCCGCCCCATTCCGCCGCGCAAACGATGGAACTGAACATGCCACGCTCGGGCTGGGGATTCGGGATGAGAAGCGTTGAAGCGTTGAAGCGTTGAAGCGTGTCCGCCGCGCTCCGGTTCAACGCTTCACACTTTACCGCTTCAACGAGTTCTTCGTCGTTCGGACGACAGACGACGGCGATTTGCCCCGCGCCGAGTTCGCGCCATTGGCGGATGAGATGGCCGACGATGGTGGTGTCCTTCCACGGCAGCAACAGTTTGGGCCGGCCCATCCGTGACGACGCGCCCGCGCCGAGGATGACGACGCCAAAGGCTGGCAATTTCACCGCCGTGCTCATGGGAACGTCTTCGATTCCCCGGTTTTTTTGGCGGAAGACAACCGGTAAATGACGAATGACGAAGCTCTAATGACTAAAGAATGACGAAGCCCGAATGACAAATGGCCGCATACGCGGCGAAGTTCCATTCGACATTCGTCATTTGTCATTGGGAATTCCTTAGTCATTCGGATTTATGGTTTAGTCATTATCTCCGCCCGTTTCTGGATGAATTGCGCCATCACGCTCACGGCGATTTCCTGCGTGCTGACCGCCTTGATGTCCACGCCGACCGGGCAGGCGATTTTGTCGAACTGCTCCGCCGACGCGATTTTTTGCTTCAAAAATTGGTCGCGCATGATGCGCGCCTTGCGGCGGCTGCCGATCATGCCCAGAAAAACAAACGGATGACGAATCCACTCGGACAGCACCAGCGCGTCGTGCTGATGGCCGCGCGTGACGATGAGGCCGAACGCGGGCGATTTCGGCAGCGGCACTTTCAGGAGTTCGTGCCAGCCGCCGACGCGCAATTGCGTTTCCGGCGGGAAAAATTGGTGGTTTGCCAGTTCCGGCCGGTCATCGAAAACGGTCACGGCAAAATCAAGCTGCTGCGCGAGCGGCACAACGGCCTGCGCGACGTGGCCCGAACCGGCAATCCACAAGACGGACGACGGCGCGACGGTTTCCTGATAAAACCAGTCGGGGGACGTTGAAGCGTTGAAGCGTTGAAGCGTTGGAGGGGTGAGCGCGATGGAAAAATCCTTTTTCACGCCCCAGCGGAGCGGTTCGGTGACGGCGGCAAGTTTGCGCCAAAGTTCCGCCGCTTCCGCCGCGCGCGGCAGTATCAGTCCGCTCACGCTGCCGCCGCAAATCAATCCGTCGTCCCAGCCGAAATCATGATCCAGCACCATCTCGAACGTGGCGGGCTGGCCGGATTTCATGGCTTTTCGGGCGCGGGCGTGGACTTCGGCTTCGAGGCAGCCGCCGCCGAGCGTGCCGATGATTTTGCCGTCGGAAAAAAACAGCGCCTTGGCGCCGATGCGCTGCGGGCTGGAGCCTTTCGTGCCGGAAATCAGCGCGAGCACGAACGGCTTTTTTTCCGCCAGCGCGGCGGCGAGTTGCTCGTAGAAGCGCGTCATAAAATTTTCGTGAACAAACTAGGACGATTTGGCGCAAATGGCAACGAAGCATGAACGGAACGCCGCGTTCACGCGGCAGAATTGCTCAATGACGAACGGCTGCCACCTGAAGGCGGCGTTCCGGCGTGGTGGCCAGGGCGTGTTGCTCAAAGTCCCGGAGCGCGGACCGCTGAGTCCTCGTGATCCATTTTGCCAGGGTTTTAAAGGTCTTCAAAGGTGTTCAGAATGCTCGGACAAGGCTGTCCGCGCTCCTGTTCACTCAGTCAAACCGCAGGCGCACGCCGAAGGTTTGAACGGTGGACAGCACAAACATGCGGGAATAAAACCTTGAACTGCCTCCGTCGCGATGTTATCGAAAGCCGAAATTTCGCATCCACAATCCCGCAATGCAAAAACCGCGTCTTTCCTTCTGGCAAATCTGGAACACGAGCTTCGGCTTTCTCGGCATCCAGTTCGGCTGGGGCCTGCAGATGGCGAACATGAGCGCCATCTACGGTTACCTGGGCGCGAATCCCGACAAGCTGGCGATTTTGTGGCTAGCCGCACCCGTCACCGGCGTCATCATCCAGCCGCTCATCGGCCAGACCAGCGACCGCTGCTGGACGCGGCTGGGCCGGCGACGCCCGTTTATTCTGGGCGGAGCAATCCTGGCGTCCATCGCTCTGATTCTGATGCCCAATTGCCCGTCGGTCTGGATGGCGGCAGGACTGCTCTGGGTGCTGGACGGAACCATCAATGCCTCCATGCAGCCGTTCCGGGCGTTGGTGGCGGACAATCTGCCGGAGGAACAAAACGCGCAGGGTTTCGCCATTCAATCCCTGTTCATCGGTCTGGGCGGAACCATCGCGTCGGCCTTGCCGTGGATGATGACAAACTGGTTTGGCGTCACCTCCGAAGGCGCCGGGCAGGGACATATTCCTTATTCCGTCCGGCTCTCGTTTTACATCGGCGCGGCGGCGTTCCTGGGCGCGGTGCTGTGGACGGTCTTCAGCACCAGGGAATACCCGCCATCCGATTCCGAGCTGGCCGCCATCCGCGCGCGGGAGTTTGATTGGACACTCGGCTTGGGCGACATCTTCGCGCTGATTTTTCATCTGCCCCGGCGGATGTGGGAACTAGGTTTGGTCCAATTTTTCACCTGGATTGGGATGTTCTCCATGTGGGTTTATTTTTCCCCGGCGGTGGCAAAAAACATTTTTCACGCCGCGCCCGGCTCGCCGGAAATGGAAGCCGCCGGCGCGTGGTCGGGCTTCTGCTTTGCCGCGTATAACGCCGTGTGCTTCATTTTTTCATTCGTGCTGCTGTGGGGTACGAAATGCACCGGCCCCAAGCTGATGCACGTTCTCTGTCTGGCGGTGGGTGCGCTGGGACTGGCGTCGGTTCCGCTGGCTTCGGACAAATATCACCTGCTGATTGCCATGACCGCGGTTGGCATCGCGTGGGCGAGCATCCTCTCCATGCCCTACGCCATGCTCGCGCCCGCGCTGCCGAAGGAAAAAGTCGGGGTGATGATGGGCATGTTCAATCTGTTCATCGTGCTGCCGCAGATTGCCGCCTCCAGCCTGCTGGGTTGGATCCTGAAACAATTTCTGCACAGCGAACCCATGAATGCGCTCGTCCTCGGCGGCGCGAGCATGGGACTCGCCGCCCTGCTGACGCTGTTGGTCGTGACCTTCAAGAAAGCCGGCGGGGAACCAACCGCGCGCGGCATGGCCGGAACGCATTGAACCCGAATTCCGAAGTTGAGCGCGTGAAAATGGTGGTAGGGACAGCGCGCTGCGCTGTCCCCGCCCGCGTCCGGCGGGCGGAATCAATTGTGCAAGGGCGGACGTGCACCTCGGTCCGGTTCCGCGCCTGAACGGCGCGGTGACGGCGCAGCGCGCCATCCCTACCAATTTCGAAATTCGGGTTGAACCGGCGCGGGATGCGCAACGGCCGCTTGCGGTTTTATTTCGACGCTGCGCGGTGGTAAATCCGCCATTCAAAGGCGTTCAGGCGAAATGACGGCAGGCCGTCGGCGTTGCCGTCCGGCATTCCCGGTATCCGCACCGCCTGGAAGCCCTTGCCGTCTTTCATTTCCACCCGCCCCGCCACCGGCCGGTTGGAAAAGTTGATCACCACGACAAATTCATCCCCGTCGTCCGCGCGCATGAACGTGACGACGTCGTTTTCATCCGAATTGTGCAGCCACGCCACGTCGTTGTTTTCGAAGCACGGATATTGTTTCCGCAGGCTGATCAAGCCGCGATAAATGGCGCGCACCGGCGGGCGCTCCTTGGGACGCCAGAAAATCGTCAGCTTGTCGAACAATGCCGGGTCGCCGGACTCGGTCGCGTCGCCCACTTCCATGCCGTTGTAAAGCAGCGGCACGCCGTTGAGTGTGAACATGAGCGCCGAGGCCGCCAGCGCGCCGCGGATGCCGTAACGCGCCACGGCGCGCGCCTCATCGTGGTCGTCCGAGACGCGCATGTGCAGCGCGCCCCGGGGAAATTGCAGCCGGCTGTCCTCCCACGAACGCCGGAGGTCGGACGCGGGCGCGCCATCGGTCAAAACCCCGTTCATGGCGTGGAGCAGCGGCCAGTCGTAATCAATGTCGAACGCCTGCGCGAGCAGTTCGGGCTTGCTCGCCTCGGCCAGCAACATGATGTCCGGCTTGATTTTTTCCAGCGCGGCGCGCGCCTGCATCCAGAAATCCGTCGGCACCATGTAGGCCACGTCGCAGCGGAACCCGTCAATGTCGCACGTCTGCACCCAGTATTTCATCATCGCAATCATGTAATCGCGCAGTTGCGGATTGGCGTAATTCAACCCGGCCACGTCGGTCCACTCGGGCACCGGCGGCAGGAGTTTTCCATTGGCATCCTGCTTGTAAAACTCCGGGTGCTGCATCATCACGCTGTCCCACGCGGTGTGATCCGCCACCAAATCCATGATGACTTTCAGGCCGCGCAGGTGCGCCCCGGCGACCAGCCGCCTGAAATCGTCCAGCGTCCCGTAATCCGGGTCCACGGCGTAATAATCGCTGATGGAATAGGGGCTGCCGAAGCCGCCCTTGCGGTATTTTTCGCCGATGGGATGGATCGGCATGATCCAGAGGATGTTCACGCCGAGGTTTTTCAAATCGTCGAGCCGCGCCGTGACGCCGTTGAGATTGCCGGCGGGGGAAAAGTCGCGCGGGAAAATCTCGTAGATGACTCCGTTGCGCAGCCATTCCGGGCCGTGACGCGCGGTGGCCAGGGAAAAATCCCCGTCGGCCAGCGCTGCCGGGGCGAATGCAGAATGAAGAATGAAGAATGCAGAAACGACAAGCCCCGCTGCGCAGTGTTTAAGTTTCTTCATTCTGACTTCCTCCTTCTTCCTTCAATTCAGCCGCGCAGGTATTTCACCACCGCCTCCGTGCGCGAGTGGACGTGCAATTTTTCATAAACCGTCCGCACGTAGCTGCGCACGGTGTCAATGCTGATTTTCATCCGGTCGGCGATTTCCTTGTAGGCGTAACCGTTGGCGAGTTGTTCGAGAAATTCCTTTTCGCCCGGAGTCAGCCGCGCCAGTGAAGATTCGCCCTCGGCGGGCCGGGCGAAAAACTGGACGACGCGGCGCGCCAGTTGCGGCGTCATCGGCGATCCCCCGGCGTGAACGTCGCGGATGGCCTCCAGCAGCCGGGCCGACGCCGTGCGTTTGAGCAGGTAGCCGCTCGCCCCGGCCTTGAGCGAATTGAACAGCGAATCGCTGTCCTCATAAACCGTCAGCATCAGGAACTGCACGGCGGGCAGCGCCGCCTTCAACTGCCGGACACATTCGTAGCCCTTCATTCCGGGCAAATTGATGTCCATGAGAACCACGTCGGGCGGATGACGCGGGATTTCCTTGAGCGCCATCTCGGCGTTCGGGTAATCGCCAGCCAGCCGGAAGTTTGAATTGCGCCGGATGAGCGCCGCGAGGCCGGCGCGAATGCCCTCGTCATCGTCCACGATGGCAACTTTGATTTGCATGTTTTGGGCAGTAATGGCAACCACGCCCTACTGATTGCCTGAAACGCCGTGGCTGCTCAACCGCACGAATATGCGGCAGAACCGCTGTCGCCACAAGCTTTGTGGTGCTGGTTGCGGGAACGGCGCTGTGGAGTGCGGTGGCGGATGTTTCTCCCTCTTGGAAGAGAGGGCCGGGGTGAGGACGGTCGTTTCAACTAATTTTGTGTTTTACGTCCGCCCTCATCCTGACCTTAACCCTTGTTGGTTCTTGCACAGTTCTTCAGAAGAAGGCAGGTATGAGAAGGTTATGTCGATTTCACCGTCGCCGATGACGATCTTTTCCACTAGGCTTTCAGCGATTTTGCGTTTGTTCTCCACGGGCATTTTCGGCCAGCGGTCATAGAGGGTGTTGGCCTCATGGAGGATGTCATCGGCGGAGAGCTTGTTGACTTTCAGGAAATCCACCTCGGCCTCCAGCTTGGGCAGTTCCGCCTGCAATTGTTTCATCCGCTCCTCGGCGGGGGCGTAAAGGTCGCGGAAGCCATCGCCGGAAATCTGCTTGTGTAAATACAACTGGTGGGTTTGGTGCATTTCCTCCCGCACTTTGACAATCTCCCGCCTATGGGTGTCGAGCAAGGCGGTTTTTTCGGCCAAGTTGCGGTCAGCCTGCTGCAAATGGCCGGCAATCCGCTCGGGCTGTCGGTTTCGGAGTTTCCGCAACCACCGGCGGCATGATTTCGATGATTGCAGACGGTTCTGCCGCTTTCGGAACTTCGGAAGCTTTTGGCAATTCCATATCATTGTTTCCGATTACGGTAGCAATGGTGCCATAGGGATCGTTTGTAAAAGTGATGTCGGAGTATTGGAGGTTGGTAGGATTCTCAAACTTTTGGAACAGACGCTCTTCATTGGCAACACAATACATAATTGCCTCGAATGTCCGCGTCTTGAATGTAACTTTTTCCTCTTTATAATGATTTGCAAAAGCCTGCGCCGTGGCAAATGCCTCACGGTTTCTCGACTCGTTTTTGTAGGGCTTGTATTCAACGTAGGATTTGTGGTCATAGGAAAGCGAGTCATTAGTCGAGCTCGTTTTTGCCACCAGTTGAGGGCTTGGCTCGGGTAAATGCGGCGTTCCGGGGGCGGGCAGTGCGCGGACGCGGCCTTTGAATGGCTCCTGGGTTGTTCAATCCGCGCAATCAGCGGATGAAGTCAGTTTTTGAGGTTCACCAAAAGTTTCACCGTGGTTCCGGTTCCGGGCGCGCTTTGCAATTCGAGCCTGCCGCCGATGGCCTCCGCGCGGCGGCGCATGTTGCCCAGCCCGTTGCGTCTGCCTTCCGCCGGCCCGGGGTCAAAACCCTTCCCGTCGTCCTGCACCGAGAGTTCCAGCGTGTTCGCGGTCACCTTGGCCAGCACGCGGACTTCGCCCGCGCCCGCGTGCTTGAGCGCGTTGGTCAGCGCCTCCTTGACGATGAGAAAGATGTTGTGGCGCACGTCCGGCGGCAGCGGACGGGTCGGCAAATCATGCGGCAAATCGAGCCGGCAATGCGTGGCGTTGCCCTCGAACAGTTCGTTGGCAAAGTGCGCGATGTATTCCACGAGGCTTTGCAGCGTGTCGCTGCCGGGCCGCACCGCCCAGACAATCTCCTCGAGCGCCCGCACGGTCTGGTCGGCGGACTCGGCCAGTTTGCCGGCGTGCGCCTCCACCTGTTCCGGGTTGTCCTTGTCCGCCCGGATGAGGCCGCTCAACAGCGACAGCCGCGTGAGCGTCGAGCCGAGGTCGTCGTGCAAGTCCTGGGCGATGCGCGCCCGCTCGCGTTCCAGCGCGCGCTCCTGCTCGGCGCGCTGCAACTGGACGCGGAACCGTCTTTTTTCGATGACGCGGACGCTTGCGCCCACCCACACGAGCAGCCCCAGCGCCATCAACGAAATGAACCACCAGCGCTGCCAGAAATGCGGCACGATGAAGTCGTCGAACGCGGTCGCCACCGCCATGTCGCTGAAAATCCAGCCCTCGCCGTTGCCATGGTGGCGGAGGCGAATCTGGTCAAACGAGCAGTCGGCCTTGAACCGGGTCATGAGGTTCGTCAACTGGTTTTCCTCCGTCGCGCCGAGCGAGAGATTGGGATTGATCCAGACCGTCACGAGGTCGTGCGCGCCGGGGACGAATTGCACCTTGAAAACAATGGTGCGCTCGATGCCGCGGCGCGGCAGTTCGTAGGAAAGATACCGGCCCGGCTGGTAGGATTCCGGGCTGGCTGAATGCAGGTCCATGTCGCCGGGCACCGTGTTGTCCTTGCCGGTCTCGTCCGTGTTGAACGCGCTGTAGGCCCACGCCCTCAGCGAATTGCCCACGCCCAGCCGCTCCTCGTCGCCGTCGAACAACTGGAACCCGGCGGAATACTCCTCCATGCTGACATCGGAAAGCGGGTTGACGTGGAACTTGAAATATAAGGTGTCGCTCGCCGTGTCGTCGCGTTTAGCCGCGCTGTGGAGGATGTCCGTGCCCTCGCCGTTCTCGTGGGCCAGTATCGGGCCGGGATCGCTCCACAAAACGGCGGCGGGCGCCGGCGTCGCCGGAGCCATCAGCAGCAGCAATGCGCTGGACAGGACAAAAATGGTTGAGCGCCTGGGCATGAACCGATTATGCCGTGCCAGCCGGAAACCGCAATTCGGCAATCAACCGGGGAATGTCTTAATTTGGTAGCAGCGGTGCTGCCGCACCGCCGTGCGCCGCGGCAGCGGCGCACCCACCAATTTCAAACCAGGGCACCACCATCACCCGGCTCTCAATTCCCATTCCCGCGAGCGAGGAATCGGCGTTAAATAGTTTGACAGGAAAGCCGGTTTGGCAAAGCTGTCCCGATGAAAGCCAACTCCCATTCCCGCCGCGATTTCATCAAGAGCGCCGTCGTCCTGCCGTTCTGCGCCGCCACCGTCCTGGGCAGTCTCCCGGCCGAGGCACGGGAGCCGGTCAGGCGCGCGGGCGGTTCCGCGCTCAAGGTTTCGCTCAACGCCTATTCCTTCAGGAAACTGCTGGATGATTACAATCTGAACCGCGGCCAGGGCATCAGCCTGATGTCGCTGCTGGATTTCTGCGCGAAGAACAATTTCGACGCCATTGATCCGACGGGTTATTTCTTTCCGGGTTATCCCAAGGCGCCGACCGATGATTACATCAACACGTTCAAGCGGACGGCGTTCGAGTATGGCCTCGGCATCAGCGGGACGGGTGTCCGGAACAATTTCACCCCGTCGGACAAGGCGGAACGCGCAGTCGGCGTCCAGCTTGTGAAGGATTGGGTGGAGGTGGCCGCCAAACTCGGCGCGCCGGTGATACGGGTGTTTTGCGACACGCAATCGCAGGGTCTGGGCTGGCACGACGTGGCCAGGGGGTTTACGCGCGAGCAGGTGCAGGCATGGATGGTGGACGCGCTGGGCGAATGTGTCGAGCACGGCAAAAAATACGGCGTCGTCATCGGCATCCAGAACCACGCGGATTTTCTCCAGACGGGCGACCAGGTTCTGTCGCTCATCAACGCGGTCAATTCAGACTGGTGCGGCGTGATTGTGGACACCGGCTCGTTCATCTCGAAGGACCCGTATCTGGACATCGCGCAGGTGGCGCCCTACGCGGTGAACTGGCAGATCAAACGCAGCCCGGCGGGCGCGGACAGCGCGGTGCCGACGGACCTGGTGAAACTTATGCGCATCGTGCGGGCGTCCGGGTATCGCGGCTATCTGCCGATTGAGACGCTTGAGCCAAAGAACAAGCCGTATGATCCGTTTGCGGTGGTGCCGCCGTTCCTGAAACAGGTGCGGAAGGCGATTGCGCGGACGGCGTAGGGCAAACGGAAGGCGGCGCGCCAGACTCTGCACAATCATGCGGTTGCCAACCGCCCGGCGCTCTGGCAATCAATTCAAGTGATTCACTCCATTTCCAAGCGAGTTTTCGGAAATTTTTCTGGCGCGGCGATTCCAGCCGTGGCCCTGATTGTTCCGGCGATTTTCATCCTTCCCCCGGCAGCCAGCGCCGCGCCGCCCGGCATCGTGACGGGCAATGTCCGCGCGCAGTTGCTTTCCGATTCGCTTGTCCGGATTGAACTGAAAGGGCCGGCCGGTTTTGAAGATCGGGAGACGTTTCATGTCCTCAACCGCGACTGGCCGGGAACCGGCTTTTCCGTCCGCACAAATTCGGGCGTGGTTGAAATTCAAACTGCCAATTACGCCGTCCGTTTGCCGCAGGACGCCGCGTCGCTGGACGGCGTGAGCGTGGTTTCCGCCGATGGCGCGGCGCTTTACCGTTATGATGGCCGGCTGGAAAACAGCCGGTGGCTGCCCGGCCCGGCGGACACGCCGCAGGCGTGGTGGTTCGCCGATTCGCCGCGACTGGTTCCGCCGCCGTGGGGGCTCACGCCGCCGCCCTCAACCCTCAACCCTCAACCCTCAACCAACTCCGGCGGCTGGGATTTGAGCAGCAACGCGCCGGACATTTATGTTTTTGTTCCGCGCGGAAATTATTTCACGTTGCGCCGCGATTTTCTCAAGCTGACCGGTCCGACGGAGATGATGCCGTTGTTTGCGTTCGGCGCGTTCGACAGCCGCTGGTTCGATTACAGCGAAGCGACGGCGTTGAAGCAGATTGACGATTATCGCGCGCACCAGATTCCGCTGGACGTGCTGGTGGTGGACACCGGCTGGCGGCGGGGCGCATCCACCGGTTATCAACCGAACACGAATTTGTTTCCGAACCTGCCCCGATTTTTCCAGGAAGCGCACGCGAAGAACGTCCGCGTTTTGTTCAATGACCATCCGGAACCGCTGAACACCAGCGTGTCCGGGCTGGACGCGAAGGAGTTGAACTATCGTTTCAACGGCCTGGCCGGTCTGTTGAACGACGGCCTCGACATCTGGTGGTATGACCGGAACTGGATGGTTCATCTGGTCCCGCCCGCGCCGGATTTGCGCCGGGAAGTCTGGGGCATGCGGCTGTATCACGACACGACGGCGCGTGTCCGTCCGGAAGAGCGCCCGCTCATCATGGCGAACGTGGACGGCATAGACAACGGCATCCGCAAACGCCCGATGGACGCGGCGGCGCACCGGTTTCCGTTCCAGTGGACGGGCGACATCGGGCCGGGCTGGGAATTTCTGCGGCGCGCGGTGGAGAACGCGGTTTATTCCGGGGTGCAGTCGCTGTTCCCCTACGAAAGCGATGATTTGGGCGGGCACATTGCCAATCCGACAGCCGAGCAATACATCCGCTGGATTGAATACGGCGCGCTGTCGCCGGTCTATCGCCCGCACTGCACGCACAATCTGGAGCGGATGCCGTGGACGTTCGGGCCGGAGGCGGAAAACGTCGCGCGCCGGTTTGTGGACATGCGTTATCGTCTGCTGCCGGTGTTTTACGCCGCCGCGCATGAAAATTATGAGACCGGCGAACCGCTGCTGCGCCGGCTCGATCTGGATTATCCGCAATACACTGAGGCCGGCCGCAACGATGAATATCTGCTCGGCAAAAACATTCTGGTCGCGCCGGTGCTGCAAGGCTCGATGCAAATTGTGCCGGGCGAATGGTTGAAAACTCCCGACGGCCAGCCGGGATTGAACGCGGATTTTTTTGCGAACGAAAATCTTTCCGGCGCGCCGGCCCTGACGCGAATGGACGCGGACGTGGATTTTGACTGGAGCAAAAAAGGCCCCGCGCCGGATTTTCCGCGCACGTATTTTTCGGCGCGCTGGACGGGAACGATTGAAGTTCCGGCCGCGGTCGGCGACGTGAAACTGGCGACGCTGGAAGACGACGGCGCGCGGGTATGGATTGACGGCACACTGGTGATTGACGCGTGGGGATCGCACGATTCCGCCACGAGCGAGGCGTCCGGCGTGCTGACCGCCGGCGTGCCGCACCAGATTCGTGTCGAATATTTGCAGCTCGACTTCAACGCCGTCCTGAAACTGCAATGGCACCCGGCAAAAGACCGTTTCACGACGCGGGTGGCGTGGCTTCCGCCGGGCGACTGGCTGGACGCCTGGACGGGCGAAACCATTTCCGGCCCGGCGACGGTGACGAACCAGATGCCGCTCGATGAGATTCCGATTTATGTCCGGTCGGGGGCGGTTCTGCCGCTCGCGCCGGAGATGCAGTTCACCGGCGAAAAGCCGTGGAACCCGATCACCCTGGATTTGTATCCGCGCGCCGGAGCGCCGAGCACCGCCTCGGCGCGAACCGGAGAATCTGATCATCATGCCGGGACGGTGCCCGGCGCTCCGGGTCATGCAACTTTGTATGAAGACGATACGCTGACGACGGCCTACCAGCGCGGTGAGTTCCGCAACACGGGCATCCAAGCGTCAGCCGACGACGCGAACAAAATCGTCCGCGTGGAAATCGGCGCGGCCAGGGGAAATTTCCCCGGCGCATTGAAAAAACGGGCCTGGACACTGCGGATTCACCTGCCAAAGGACTGGCCGGAAAATCTGCTGCCGTCAAACATCCGCGTCAATGGGAAGGAATCCGGCGCATTGTTCCGCAAGCTCAACCGGGCCGCCACGGCGATGCCGTTCGGCGACAAGATTGGCGCGCCGGACGCGGACGTGTATGAAATCATTTTGTCCGCCGCCCCGGTTTCCGAAAGCCAGTCGGTGGAAATTTCCTTTGCGCCGCAATAGGTGGCTGTGACGCCTCGTCGCCGACCGGGGCGAACGCGACAACTCATGTGAAAAATGCGACGAGGGCGTCGCAACCACGCAACGGCAGCAGCATCACGCGGTAGAAGCGTTGCGGCGTTCCCGCCGCCACGCTGTCGGTGAAATTCAAGCCGTGAAGGAATCCTTGTGGCGGCGGCGGATCGGCAGGGCCGCATCTCGAAGCGCCCCATGGAAAAGAAACTTTCGGCAGGGAGTTGACGTGCTGTCTTCTATAGGTTACAATCTTCCGGTGTTCGAAAGGGAAATCAGGGAGCTGGAGCTTCAGAACGGACTCGTCCCGTTTGACGAGTGGTTCGATTCCCTTGGCGACAAACGAATGCAGGTGGCGGTGGATGCCCGTCTGGCCCGCGTGCGCGCTGGAAATTTCGGCGATTGCAAATCCGTGGGCGGCGGGGTGTTTGAGTTGCGAATCGCCTTTGGCCCGGGACTCCGCGTGTATCACGGACTTCGCGGACGGCAAATCGTCGTCCTGCTGGGCGGCGGCGACAAAAGCAGCCAGGCACGCGACATCCGCCGCGCGCAACAACTGTGGCAACAATTTAGGAAACATGCGTCTGAAAAATTATCGGGATGACCTGCTCAAGCGGCTGGAAGACCCGCACTATGCCGCCGAATATCTCGCCCAGGTGCTGGCGGAAAAGGACAGCGCCGCGTTCCTGATTGCGCTCAAGGACGTGGTGGAAGCCGGTGGCGGCTTGGGCAGTTTGGCCGGGCGCGTGGGCCTGAAACGGCCGAGCCTCTACAAAATTCTTTCAAAAAAAGGCAATCCTACGCTGGCCACGTTGCAGGAAATTTTGAAACCCCTGGGCCTGCGCGTTTCCGTCGCCTTGGACAGGGCCGCGTGACCCGGATAGATGCGTTTGCTAAGGCAGCAGCATCACGCGGTAGAAACGCTGCGGCGTTCCCGCCGGCACGCTGTCGGTGAAATTCATGATCATCTGCGGCGGCATGGCGAAGTTCGAGCTGCCCGACAGATTGCTCCAGACGCCGCCCAGCGAGCCTACAAACTGGATTTGATACGCGCGTCCAGGCATCGCCGCCCAATCCAACGCGCTGCCGCCGGGCATCACATCTGCGCTCAAAATTTTGAACCCGCGCGCCGGGTCGCACAAATCGAACGTGCCGTTGCCGAGCGAATCGCGCAACGCGGCCACCGGCATCAGCAAAAATCCGTTCGTGCCGATGTTCGGCCCGGAGCCGGGCGGACATTCCGCGGCGAGCACGCCGCCGTTGGGGTGTTGGTAGGCGGCGGCGCAGAGATAAATGTTCGTCGGCAGATAACCGAAGGCAGCGACGAGGTTGAGCGTGCCTTCCATCGCGCCGGAATTCGTCGGGGCTTTCATGCACGGCCAGTTGGTCGCGGCGTTATTGACATACCAACTGACGTAGGAATTTTGGCCGTCACTGCCAAGAAACGGTTTGTTCGCATCCACGGCGACCGTTCCGGCTTTCGCCCACGGCGAGGCGGCGGTGGCGGACGGCAGCAACTGGTCGCTGACAAAAATGAAATGGTCGTTCGGCCCGCTGTTGCCCGGCGACCACGTGGCGACGTAAAGGTTCGTGCCGCGCATCGCGCCGTAAATCACCATGCCGCTGGAAGCGAGCAGGTAGCCCGGATAATCAAACGCCCCGTCCAGCGCGAACGGCACGATGTTCACCGGCGCGGTGGCGAGGGTGTTCGTTCCCACCGTCGCGCTGGGCGTCGAGAAGGCGACGCTGTTGGACGCGACGATGGAATAGAAATGGTAACTGTTGGCCGCGAGGCCGGTGTCGTTGAAGCTCGTCGCCGCCGTCAAAGCGATGGCGGCATCGTCGCGGTTCACGAGGTAGCCGCTCGCGCCGGAATCCGCCGACCAGGCCAGATTGATCTGGTTCGTTTGCACGGGAACGGCGGTGAGGTTTTGCGGTTGGGCGGGCGGTTGCGGCGTGCTGTTGGCGCTCACGGTGAAATTCCAGTTCGCGCCGCCGTTGTTGTCCCAGGTGCCAGAACCGTTGTTGAAAACGCAATTCAAATTGGTCGCGTTCACCGGCACCGCCACGGAGTATTGCCACCCGTTCGACGCGGAGTTGAACGTCATCGCCGCGTCGGGTGAAACAACGGGATTCCAATTATTCCAGCCCAAGTGAATATAAATCTGGCTGGCGGACGCAAGATTTCGTCCGGCGGCGGTGTATTGTATCGTCACGGAATTTCCGGCGACCGGAGGAGCCGGGGAGACACTGACGGGACCGCCCCCGGAGCCACCGCCGCCACCACCGCCGGAGCCGGCCCCCACCCAGACGTGCTGGATGGGCGTTTTGCAAGTGTTGCCGTAGCTGTCGCTCGCGCTGACGTAGTAATCCACGAACGCATTCGTGATGCCGCTGACCTTCGCGTAATAATAATCCGCCAGGTATTGCGGCGTGACGCCGATGTCCGGAGGGACAACGCGCTTGATCATGTTGTTGGTCTGCCACGTGCCGGTGAGCTGGCCGCCGAGGTAGGTTTTGAACTGGTCGCTCACCGGCGGATTCGTGCCGTCCACCCGAACCAAGAGGCTGACGTTCGTGATTCCAGAAACGTCGTAGGCGTAGGTCCAAATCCAGAAATCGGAGTTCGGGGCGACGGTGACTTTATAACCGTATTGCACGCCGTAGTTCGTGCCGCCCGGATTCCACGGATGGCGTTGCGGCAGAAAGACCGTCGGCGGCGTCGTGTCGGCGTTGAGGTTTGAATTCAAAATGGAATCCACGTTCCGGCAGGCATTGGATTGGGCGACGGTGGAACGCTGACATTCGTCGCCGGTGCAGCCGAAATAAACAAAGCCGCTGTCGAGGCTGGCGAGGTAATAATGCCAGCCCAGCTCGACGGCGTTGGGCGTGCCGGAAAAACTTCCGGGATCGCGCACCTGGTCAATGTTCGGCGTGATGCCGGAAATCTGCTGCGCGGTCTTCACGCGATTTTCCGTGGCGATGATGACGCGCCAGTTGTCGGCCTTTGTGCTCGTGCCGATGCTGGGGTCAACCACGTTGTTGCCGCTGCCATCGGCGTAACTCGGCGGCCAGTTCCAGTTGATGAAACTCGGCGAGCCGAAATCGCTGTCGGCAAAAACCCAGCCGCCGTCCTCGACGTGGACGACATCGTTCGTGTCCGGCGGATTTTCGGTGAGGAATTGTTCGACGGAGCTTGGCTCGTAACCGGCGGCGGCGGCCTCACCGGCGAACTGGTTGACCCACGAGGTGTAGTAGGTGTTGCCGCCGCTCCAGGCGTTGTCGCCGTCGTGGGCGAGCAGGACGATGGCGGGTTTGGATGGATTGTTGCGCGTCTGCAGACCGCTCATCAGGCCGACGTTCCACGTGCTGTAGCTGTCGTCCCAGCCGAGCGCCTGGTCGGCGGGCACGACCATGATGGTCGAGGCGACGCCGGTGTTGGGGTCCACGTAGCGGGCGTAATGGACTTGATACGCGAACGGCATCGCCGCCGTGGGCGAACAGCCGCGGGAAATCGAGAGGGTCTGGTAATTCGCCGCGCCTTGCGGCGGATTCAACTGGTCGGCGGGATTCGGAATGTCGCAATTTTCGCCTCCGGAGCCGAGCACGAGCGGGAAATCCGCGCACGAGCGCGTGAGGTGATTGTTGGCCACAATGGCCCAGGCGATGCCCACCTGGTTCAAAATCGGGATCATGCGCTCGGAGAAGCAGGTCTCGGCGGGGAAATAGCCGCGCGAATAGCCGCCATCGGCATTGGGCCCCCAGTAAAGCTGCTTCTGCCGCTGCTGGAGGAGCAGTTCCATCTTCAGCGTTTCATCGCTGATGAGCGGCGCCATGGCATGGTGATAGGTGAAATTGACCAGATCGAGCCGCGGTTTGCCGCCGCTGGTCGTCCAACCCTGCGCCTGCTGATTGTCGGAATTCCAGTTGGCGGCGTAGCCGAGCTGGCCATTCGCGCCGAGGCTTTGGACGTTTTCGATGAGCGCGCCGGAAAAACTCATTTGCGCTCCGGCGTTGGCAAACCCGAGCACCGAGCCCAGCGCGTTGTTCGGATAGTTCTGGTAATCGTTGACGCGGTCGGCTTCGCCGAAGATGGTCGTCAGCACTTCCGGCGAAGGATGGGGCCGGCCGGCGTTTTGTTGCTGGATGGTGTCCCAGGCGGCTTCGTAATGGTCGGCGCCCCAGTTGCGGCGGTCGGGCCAGTAAATGGGCTGGTGCATGTGCCAGAGCCAGGTGGTGTGGACGCTGGTCGTGCCCGCCGGCACGGAAACCGGCGACAGCAAAAACAGCAGGCCAAGGCGGGCGCAACGGGAAACGGGCTTCATTATCAACTCCAAACATAGGCGTAAATTCGCATTTAACCACCGCACAAATATGTGGTAGCGGCAAATGTTTCCTGGACGATATTATCGTGCAACGCCCTGCTTAAAGCCCGTCGCCGGATTTTACGAAACAGGACTTGCGGCGGTGCAGACCAAATTGACCAATGCCTAATATCAACGTATCTTGTCGGGTAATTGACAAAAAGCGCCGCGAACACCTTTTATTTCTTTCACCCGCCGTGAATTCATTTTTTGACCGGCCTCAAACCTTGCTGAAGCAGTTGCCCGGCCGCCGGGCGGGCGCGATGGTGTTTTTGTTCCTGTGTCTTGGGGGAGCGAACGTTGTCCGGGGCGAGGCGATGCTCGAATTGTTCAACGTCAAATGGTCCGACCTGACCGCGAAGATGCCGGAGATTGCCGAGGCCGGCTACGACAGTCTTTGGGTGCCGAACCCGGCCAAGGGCGATACCGGCGCTTTTTCGGTGGGCTACGACCCGTTTGACCGGTTCGATTTGGGAAACCTCAACCAGCGCGGCAGCATTTCCACGCAATGGGGCACCGAGGCCCAGCTCATTCAGATGGTGCAAACGGCCCATCGGTTTGGCATCCGCGTTTATTTCGACAACGTGATGAACCATAACGGCGGCACCGTGCCGGGCTTCAACGCCAGCACGCCGACCAATTATTATCCGGCGATGGTTCCGGCGGACTTCCATTTGCAGACGGTTGCCGGCGGCTTCTTCCAGAACTGGCCTTCACTTTCGAGTTCCGACCCCACGGAATCCCTTTATGGCGGCAACGATTATTGTGACGAGTGGCGGGTGCAGAATTATTCGCTGCTGGGGCTGGTTGACATCGCCAACGAACCGGGCACGGTCAATGACAACTTCGGCTCCACGCCTGCCAGCACGATCACCAAGCCGTATTACATCCGCCAGCCCACCAATACAACGTATTACATGGACACCAACGGTCCCTTGTTGGGCGCCGGCTGGGGTCTCTTCGGCTGGCGTCCGTTCAACGGCACGAACGGGGAGCCGGTGCCGGAAGACGCGTCCATCTTTCTCTGCCGCGCGGTGATGTGGACGCTTTACACGACCAAAGGCGACGGTTTCCGGCTGGACGCGGTCAAGCACGTGCCCTCCGACTTTTTTGGCAACAACACCGGCGGCTCCACGTTTAGCGACGACCCCTCGTTCAGCGGCTACACGGGGGCCATCCAGGCGATGTATGACTGGGTGCATGGCTATGGCAACAACGTGACCGGCAACGGCTACGTGGAAACCGACGGAAACCGGAACAGCCTTTTCGACACTGAAACGCCGCGCAATGACGCGATGATTTTTGGCGAGCACGTGTCCACTCCGCCGAGTTATCTGGAATACCTTGAAGTCGGGATGCGGCTGTGCAACCAGCCGCTCTACAGCCGGTTTTACAACATCACGAGCGACGGGTATTCGGGCATGGACCAACGCGATTTCGCGCCCCCCGCAGAACAGCCCTGCGGCGAAGGGCCGTTTCCCTGTTACAGCACGTATCAAGCCGTGAATTTTTCAATGACCCAGGACGGGGGCAGCAGCGGCGGGCCTTATTCGCAACTGGAGGATGCCTACGACTTCATGCACGAGGGTTTGCCCATGTTCTACTCCGACGGCTTCAATCATTCCGGTCCGCCGACCTACTTCCCCAGCTCTTCCGTCACTTTTTACACCACCAACAGTTATTTGGGTGAATTCGGCGACAACCGGATGCCGGACGTTGCCTACACGCACAACCAGCTCGCGCGCGGCGGCACCTGGTCGCGCTGGAGCGATTTCAACGTCGTGGCGTTTGAACGCTACGATTACCGGGATGGCGCCGACGCGAACCCGCAGGACCAGGACGTGGTGTTGTTCGGGGAGAACGACGATTTCGGCTTTCCGGGCGACATCACCTTTGATGACGGGGTCGCGCGGGCCAGTGATGGATATTATGGTGTGGCTTCGAACGGCTCCACGGCGGTTTCAAATTCGCGCAACGTGGGGCTGGTGGTGGGCTTTCCGCCCGGCTCGGTTCTGGTGCAGTTGTCCAGTTCCGGTCAGGCGTGGGGCGGGAACCGCGCCTACAAAAAGCTGCTGGTGCATGGCGCGACCACGAGCATGTCCGCGGCGCAATCCTCCGCCACTGCCGCCGACCCGACGCAACGGCTGATTTATGTCGGCGGCCAGACGCTCGCTTCCGGCGGCGGGGCAATCGAACTCACCATTCCCAGCGGCGCGTGGGTGATGTATGGCTATCAATGGCCGCAAGCCAGCCAGGCGAATCCTTCGACCAACGCCATCATCCTCCGCCAGGGCGGGGTTGAAGCGCCGCGCATCACGGTTTACCGGCACGATGGCGTGAATGGCGACCCGAATTTCAACCCGCTTTTTCCGTTCAAAATGCGCGGGAGCGTGGATGCGTATGGCAACGTGATCGGCGGCGCGAACATCTCCAACCTCACCTACGCGATTGACATCCCGGTGGTGACCAACGCCCTGTTCGACATTCTCGTGCGTTGCGATGCCTCGTCGGCCAACGCGCTGGTCAAGCTGGACGGCGGCATGGACCTCAACCGCCAGATGGGACTCGGTCCGACCAACAACAATTCCGGCCTCGCTCCGACCAATTTCCCGGACTTCCGCGACAACAAGCCCGGCTACGCCGATGATGTTTTGGTCGGCTACGAACAGACCGCGTTCGAGTTCCGCAACGGGCCGGAAAAATTTGCGGCGAAAAACACGCTGAGCAACAACATCGTCTCGCTCGGCGCGGAAACTTATTATTATACGGTGGGCGGCGGGAGCAATATCGTTTACGGTTCCGGCTACGGCCAGGCCGTCGCCCAGACGGCGACCTGGATTTATCATGATCCCTATGCGCCGAGCACCGCGAATGCACCCTATAACGCCGCCACGCAGCGCAATCCGGCGAATCCGGCCAATGGCGAGTCGGCGGACATTTATGTCAAGGTTGGCTATTCGGGCGACGCCAACACTTGTTACATTTATTACACCACCGACGGATCAAATCCTGAAGGCGCGTTTGGCATGGGCAAAGGGACGACGCAGACCGTGCCGGCGTTTTGGGTGACTCACGACAGCGGGGACAACACCATTGACTGGTGGAAGGGCACGATTCCCGCGCTGCCATCTGGAACCCAGGTTCGTTACAAGGTGGGGATATTCAACGGCGGCAGCTATGGGTTTTCGGTCAACGACCCCGCAGACTGGCCGAGCATCCAGCCGATTTCGGATGCCGAAACCACCGGGGCCAAGCTATTCGGCCTGACGCAAAATGCCATCACCAACTTTAATCCGACGGCGGCGGTCGTCTGGCTCCACAACGACCTGAACCCAAGCAACACCGTCATCGGTTTGCAAACCGGTTTCCACATCCTGCGGGCCAGGGTGTTCCTGCCGCGCAGCAACCGGTCGGGCGTCTATAACACCTTCCTGCAAACATTTTATTACGACGCCGCTCCGCCCGCTGGGGCGATCGTCGCGCCGGCGCCCGACGGCAGCACAATTACCAACCAGAATTACACCATCGTCATCCGCGGCGACAGCTCGACGACCGAGGCGGACGTGAACATTCAGGACAGCAACACCAACAACGACGACATCAACACCGGTCAGCCCAACGGCAATGGGAACGACACCAACGGCAACCCCATTTTCGTGGCCGCCACTCCGGTCACCCCCAATGCAGTTCTGAGCCTGCAAAACCCGAATTATCCGCTGGAATTCCATTTCAACTACGTCAATGTGCCCAACAGCGGTCCCGCCACCATCACCGTCCGGCTGAAGGAATTAACAACGGCCATTTACACGAACCGCTATACGACGCTGACGCGCAACGTGAACACGGTGGCCCCGACGCAGGTGATCGCGGTTTCAAATCCGTCGGTGGATGGCGAAATTGTCACGCTGGGTGACGGCAATCCCTTCACGATCCAGGCCTGTTTCACGACGAACCTTCCGAACATACACTCGACGGCTTTTTGGACCATTAATATCAACGGCGTTCCTCAACCGCGGAGCGATCCTGTCACCCACGCTCCATTTTATTTCCTTGGCGGCAACGCCTGCGGTCCCGGCATGGGACTGCTGAGCTACAGCTGGAACAACCCGGTCATCGGCACCAACGAAATCCAGGTCGTTTATAGCGATGGCATTGTCTTAAGCGACGCGAAAGCGGTGATCATCGCGCCGCCGCTGCTCATCACCGGCCTGGGCGACAACAATCAACTGCTCGTCTGGGACAGCGCCCCGGGCATCAATTACCAGGTGCTGGCCACGACGAATCTCCTGCAGCCATTCGAGCCAATCAGCGGCATCATCCCCAGCGGCGGCCTGTCCACGTTCTACACCGACACCGCCAATTCGCCGCAGGCGCCGCAGAAGTTTTACGAAATCGAGGTCATCACCAACACGCCGTAAAATTGAAATAACTGGAAGGAGAATTTTGAAAATCCGCCGCCTCATTCCGGGCCTCGCCGTTGCGGTGCTCGTCGCGGCTGGCTATCCAAATGCGCTGGCCGTCCTCGCCAACGCCTGGCACATCCCGGACAATTCCGGCGACCTCGGGTTCAACCTGCGCAATCCCGAATTCGAGATCAGCACGAACACCACGGTCACCGTTTACAGCGGCATCCAGAAGTCCAACAATTCCTACGGCACGGCCAACCAGACCAACGGCTGGGTGTTCTACAAGGGCGCAACGCAAAGTTCCTGGAGCAGCAATGCCATGAACTTTTATCTCAACGGCGGCCCCAGCCCGAACAACCAATACTGGTCCGCCTCGTTCAACACGACGAACTTCGGGACGGACGAAGTCATCCAATACTACCTTTACCTCATGTTCGATGGTGTTAATGGCGTCCAGAACACCTGCGTTTATGGCGGTGACGGCTTCAGCAACACAACCGCCATCCAGTCCACTGCCGCCGCGTCGCCGTTCACCGTCCGCAACCGGCCCGCGTGGCTGTTCCATGCGAACAACCGCGTCGTCACGGCCAATGCCAATGGGACCAATTCGACGGTCAGTTTCTGGATCGAAATCGGATACCAGTCCAGGGACAGCAGCATTCGCTGGGCGAACAACGGCTGCATTTATTACACCACCGACGGCTCGACGCCGGCGGGTTCGCTTGGTGCCGGCAGCGGCACGACGCAGGTGATGCCGCTGAATTACGACCATGAACAGGATAATTCCAGCATCGCCGGCAACGCCATGTGGTGGGTGGGCACGGTGACGAACATTCCCAATTACACCGCCATCAACTACAAAATCAGCGTCTGGAACAGCGCCAATAACGAGGAAAAATCCGCGGATTACAATGCCGGCACGGCCAACACCGTTTTTAGTTTTTCCACCGGTCAAACCGGCGGCACCAGCGGCGTTCCCGTGCTCACCGTGGACGGCATGAATGCCGAATACACCACCGAACATCTGTTTGTGAACGAAGTGGCGGGCGATGCGATTCCCGTCACCGTCCTGTTTTCGCCGAACACCAACAACGTCGTCGAGGCCGATGTGTATTCCGACTTGAACCGCCGCAATTATGTCACGACGCCCACGCTGGACGCCGGCGGCAACGCCACTGAGGAAGGCATCTACCCCCCCAACGGGAACAACATCGCCACGGGCGACGACACCCATTATTACAAGGCCTACGCCATGACCAACATGGGCGGCGGCCAGTATGCGCTGACGCTCGACACGACGAACTGCGGCGCGTATCGCCTCACCGCGCGCTACCGGGTTTCAGGCAACCCCAACTGGCTTTGGTATGGCCTCCGCGACCATTGCATCGTCGTGACGCCCACCCGGGCGCGCAACATGACGCTGTATGAACTCAACGCGATGAACATTGACGCACAAAGCCCCAATGAAAACGACCGGAGCACGTTCACCGACCTTTACAACGGCCCCGGCTCGCGCCCCTACGATCCAGTGACAAACCGTTTCAACCTGGCCTACTTCCAAAGCCTCGGCGTGAACTGGCTCTGGTTCCAGCCGATTCATCCCATCGGCATCCTCAACCGGCAGACCGATCCCAACACCGGCCTGCCGTACCCGGTCGGCAGCCCGTATTCGATAAAAAATTACTTCCAGGTCAATCCTCTGTTGAGCAAGGCCAACACGCGCGCCGGCGCGATGCAGGAGTTCACCAATTTCGTCGCCGCCGCCAACGCCGCCGGTGTCAACGTGATGCTCGACATGCCGTTTGCCCACTCGGCCTGGGATTGCGAGCTCGACAACGAAGGCACCAATCTGTTCGCGCCCACCGGCCAGCCGACCGACCTCATTGTCAACGACCAGCCGCTGTTTTATTCGCGCACCAACGAATACGACCAGCGCGCCACCAGCGTGCCTTTGCAAACGGTCGCGCCGGACCGTTACGACTTCGGCAAGTGGACGGACGTTTCCCACATTTACTCCGGCCGTTACGCCGCGCTGGTGCCGAACGCGTCGCAGTCCGGCAATTACCTGAGCGAAGCCGACTGGTTCGATTATTCCATCGGCAACGAGAACAACACCGGCGCCGGCAACGGGCATTTCGATCCGGTCACGCAAAATGTCTGGCGCTATTTTTCCGACTGCCTGCTTTACTGGCTGGATAAAACCGGCTGTCCCAGCAACACGCCGCCGAACCTGACGGCAAACCTGGGCATTGGCGGCTTGCGCGCGGATTTCGGTCAGGGGCTGGCGCCGCAATGCTGGGAATACATCATCAACAAGGTCCGCTGCCGGAAATGGGATTTTGTGTTCATGACCGAATCGCTGGACGGCGGCGCGGTGACTTACCGCTCCAACCGCCACTTCGACGTGCTGAACGAAAATATCATCTTCGACCTGCAGTCCGCCGCCGTGGCCGGCGATTACCGGAACGCCTTTGACGCGCGGCGCACGGCTTACGGCCAGTCGTTGATCCTGCTCAACAATGATTCGCACGACGAGCAAAGTTACGCCGACCCGTTTGAAGCGCTCATCCGCTACATGGCCTGCGGCGCCATTGATGGCGCGCCGATGACCTGTTACGGCGAGGAACTCGGCATTTCCACCACGTTCGGTTTTGACGAATACCAGTTGAATTTCGGCAAGACGATTCCGAATTTCATGGTCTATAATGATCTCCAGCCGGTTTGCAATCCCGCCAACCGCAACTATGGCCTGGATCAGCTCTGGCCGGTCTATGCCGCCATCAACCAGGCGCGGCAGTTCAGCGCCGCGTTGAAAAGCTCCAACCGCTATTACCTCAACCAGATTGGCAGCGAGATGCCGCAGAATTCGATTTTCTCCGCGGCGAAATACCAGACCGCCAACGTCTCGCCGAACTTCTCGGACGTGGTGTTCGCCTTCACCACACTCGACCGCAACAACCAGCAGACGGGATTTTTCGACGTGAACATCACGCAAAACGGCTCGAACCTGTTCGGCATTCAAAGCAACCGGCTTTACAACGTCAGAAACATCTCGGCTTACACGGCCATTGACCCGAACCGCCGCACCTACTGGCTGTGGAACGGCGGCACCGGCGGCGTCCCCGGCAGCAACGTGTTGTCCAGCGGCGTTTTTGTCTCGCTCAACCCCGTGCCGACCAGCAACGGCGCCTGGTCCACCGCGCCGTTCGAGGCGCAATATCTGAAACTCTACGATGTGACGCCGCCGCCCACACCGTCCGCGCCCGGCATCGGGACGACGAACAGCTACGTTTTCACGAATGTTGTGACGTTTGCCTGGTCCGCCGTCAGCGACCCGGCGGGCGGCATTTCCGGTTATCAGGTATTGATCGGCACGACGCCGGGCGGCTCGGATGTTTTCAACGGCACGGTCGCGGGAACGTCGTTCACGGTGACGAACAGTTTTGGCGCGCACCTCTACGCCACGGTGAGCGCCATCAACAACGCCGGCATCCAAGGCGCGGCCAGCGCCAGCAGTTCCGGCGTGGTTTTGGTGAATCCCGCCTGGATTCCGCTCGTCAGCATGGAAAACAGCAGCGTGTTGAACTGGAACAGCGTTTCCGGCAAAACCTATCAGGTCTGGTCCACCACCAACCTCGCCGTGCCCTTTTCAGCCTTCAGCGGCACCCTGACCGCGTCCGATATCACGGCGAATTACACCAACATCCCGACCGACTCGTGCCGGTTTTATCGCGTGCAATTTTACCCATGAAATCAAGGGTTTTTGCGGCCCATACCGCACAAACATGCGGTAGCCACCCAGCACCAATAATGTTATAAATACATCACGTAACATGCAGCAATTAAGAATCAAGAACAGACCTATGAAAACAAAGCTTATTTTGTCACTAGCGCCAGTTGTGGCTTTGCTGGTCACAGCGAGTTCAGGGTTTGGCCAGGGTAGCGGGATTTTTGGAGTGGGCCTTGACCTCTCGATCACCAACAGTGGCACCTCGACTTTTAACCTTTATGAGATGACGCTATTCGGTGATGCCCGGTTCAATCCTGATCCTACCGGTGGAAGTGGAGCCCCGGGCAACGGGTACACGTTGGGCAGAAGTCCAACCTTGGTGAACACCTACACCAGTTCGGACAACAACAGCACGTGGGCCACCGGCGACGGCGGCGGCGAGCCAGCCAACAACAATGCAAACGATCCAAGTCTTGGAACATTCCGAATGGGCCTTGACACGCTCACCTTGAACGGCGGTGAAATATTGACCTACAAAAACGGCGGTGCAAACGTATCCGCCGCTGATATTTTCTATCAAATTAATGGCGCTGGTTTCAACGATATTTCCCTGGCTTTCAATCAGGACAGTGTCAATGGCAATACTGGCGACCAACGCTGGTATACGGATGGCGCCAATGTCAATGTTCTGCACAACCTCGGACCCGGAACGTATACGTTGAACGTTTATTATCGCGATAGCAACACCGTGGATGTCAACGATTACATCAGCAACAACTCTGCTAACTTCAATGCGACGTTCACCGTCGTGCCCGAACCGTCCACCTTGGCGCTGAGCGGATTGTCCGGGTTGATGACGCTGTTCGTTTTCCGCCGGCGAAAGTAAACGTCTCAGAGTTTTTCAAGCCCCGCGCAAGCGGGGCTTTTTTGTTGTCCGGCCCTGTAGCGGCGCGTGAATTTACAAGGGGATGACGGACGACGCTCCTTCTCCGTGGGGACAAGGCCGGAGTCCTTCGGGTTGTGGTTCTACAATGATGCCGTGCCTGCGGTGATGTGGACTGCGGCGACGGTAAATCCTTTGCTTGGTGTTTATCTTTCAAAAAGGCCTTGGCAATTATAGATGAAGGATATAAAACAGCATGGAAAGCGAGGAAGTACCCAATTGAATTCTGTCACGGCTGTCTTATGAAGTCACCACAATTGGCGTTGCTGAAGAAAAGTCTCGTGCATCCGGCCAAGATGACGATTGCGGCGGCGCTGGCTTTGCTCGCGGCCAAAGCAGTCGGCTTGCCGGAGATATATTGGGCGCCGATTGCAGCATTGATTGTTGTGCAATCGGCCTACAACGCAATGATCGTCACTTCATGGCTGCTCTTGGTGGGAACCGCTTTGGGTGCGTGCGCGGGTGCTTTACTGGCGACACAAATTGGACCGGGTGTGGTTGCCCTTGCGCTCGGCGTGTTTGGCATCGGCCTGTTGTCGGCAATTCTGCGGCTCGACCAGCGTGTAAACCATTTCGCCGCGATTGCGCTTCTCATCGTTTTGCTGATAGGGCCTGCCAACGAAGCCTGGGTCAGGGTGCTTCACCGATTCGGAGAGTTTTCAACGGGAATTATCGTTGGACTGCTCATAAGTGCCTTGTGGCCTGAACAGTAGACCAGCCGTGTCAAAGCCACCAGCAAAGGCGCTCAACCCGCAAAATTAAAAATTGAAGAAAGGAAGCATGATAGCCATGAACACCAAAAAAATAGCTGACGTGCTCGTTGACACCCTGGTGGCCGCGGGCGTGAAGAACATCTACGGCCTGGCCGGCGATTCCCTCAACGGCATCACCGATTCCATCCGCACGCGGGACAACATCAAATGGATTCCCGTGCGGCACGAGGAAACCGCCGCGTTTGCGGCGGGGGCGGAAGCGCACCTGACCGGGCATCTCGCGGTTTGCGCGGGAAGTTGCGGGCCGGGCAACCTGCATTTGATCAACGGACTTTACGATTGCCACCGCAGCCGCGTCCCCGTCGTGGCGATTGCGGCGCATATTCCGAGCAATGAAATCGGCAGCAACTATTTTCAAGAGACCCGCCCGGAAAGCCTTTTTCGCGAATGCAGCCACTATTGCGAATTGATTTCGCAGGCGGAGCAGATGCCGCGAGTCTTGGAGATAGCCATGCAAACGGCAATCTCGCGGCGCGGCGTTGCGGTCGTCGTACTGCCCGGCAATGTCGGGTTTCGCGAAGCGGTCAATCTGACTCCCCGGCTAAAGTTTCCCGAACCGCAACCGACGGTTCGTCCGTCGGAGGAGGAGATCATCCGCCTGTCCAGTGTGTTGAATCAATCGCGGAAAGTGACAATCTTTGGCGGCGCTGGCTGCGCTGGCGCGCACAGCGAATTGATGAAGGTGGCGGGTTTGTTGAAAGCGCCGATTGTTCATGCGCTGCGAGGGAAGGAATTCATTGAATACGATAATCCTTATGACGTGGGCATGACCGGGCTGTTGGGATTCTCTTCCGGTTATCACGCCATGATGAACTGCGACACGTTGCTCATGCTGGGCACGGATTTTCCCTACCAGCAATTCTATCCGGAGAAGGCCACAGTCATTCAAGTGGACATTCGTGGCGAACAAATTGGACGCCGGACGAAGGTGGATTTGGGTTTGGTGGGAGACGTGAAGGCGACCTTGCAAGCGCTTATTCCTGTTCTCGAACAAAAGGCCGACAGTTCTCATCTGGACAAATCCATCGAACATTATCAAACGGCGCGGAAGGGGCTGGATGATCTTGCCACCGGTTCCCCGGGCGTCAAACCCATCCATCCTCAATACGTTGCCCGTATGCTCGACGAAGTGGCGGCACCGGACGCCATTTTTTCCTGCGATGTCGGCACGCCCGTCATTTGGGCCGCGCGCTATCTCACGATGAACGGCAAACGGCGGCTGCTCGGCTCATTTTCCCACGGATCAATGGCCAACGCCTTGCCGCAGGCCATCGGCGCGCAAGTCTCGCATCCAAACCGACAGGTCGTCACGCTTTCCGGCGACGGCGGTATTGCGATGCTCTTGGGCGATCTGCTGACGCTGCGCCAGCTCCGTTTGCCGGTTAAGATTGTCATTTTCAATAATGGTTCGCTCGGCTTTGTGGAACTCGAAATGAAAGCGGCCGGGATTTTGGATTTTGCCACCGACCTGCATAATCCTGATTTTGCGAAAATTGCGGAAGCCGCCGACGTGCTGGGTTTGAAGGCCGAAACACCTGAACAGGTGCGTCCCATGCTGGTTGAGGCGCTCCGGCATGTCGGCCCGGCGCTGGTGGAGGTGGTGGTGAACCGCCAGGAACTTTCGATGCCACCCACGATTCAGGTGGATCAGATGATGGGCTTCAGCCTTTACATGATCAAGGCCGTGCTGGATGGACGCGGCACGGAAATTCTTGATTTGGCAAAAACCAATCTGCTCCGCAATTTGTAAAGCCATCACGCCAGCTTCTTCGCAATGTGCTCGTCGAGAATTTCCTGCACGGTCAGGGCCACGATGACTTTGTGGCTGCGCTTGAAGGGTCGCGGAGCGACGACGGAAATTAGCCAGACACACAGTGTCTGGATTTGTCGCGCACATTGATTCGTCCTGAAAGGACGATGGAATTTCCAATCGGCAATCATCATTCAAATGTTTCCGCCGTCCCTTCAGGATGGATTTTCTTTTTCCACGATGCCAGACACTTCGTGTCTGGCTAATATCCGGTTGTCCCTTTGGGACGAAACAAATCATGCCAGCTTCTTGGCCAGATGCTCCTCCAAAATTTCCTGCACCGTGAACAGCACAATGCTCTTGCCGCTACGGCGGAAGAACGCATCCGCCTCGCGCATGGCATCGTTGGTATAATCGAACGACACGAAAAAGCCTTTCTCGCAATCTTCGCGCATCATCATGGCTTCAAAAGCGTCTATGTCCGGGCGACCGACTTTGTCTTTTTGTTTCACCTGAATCGGATACCAGCGTTCTTTCAGGCCGAGTTCACCTTCCTGCTGCTTGCGCGGGGCGGCGGCGGATGAAACGGGATAGATGCGGCCATCCACGCCCATGTCGCCGACTTGGCCCTTGTTCGGGTTGCCGCCGAGGGCGATGACGGCCCAGTTCTCAAATCCAAACGGCGGAATCCTCCGCAGCAGAGCTACTGCGGAGGGCGGGCGTAGCAGTACTGCGGAGGGTGGACGTGCAGCAGGAGGAACTGTTTGGGCTGCTTCCCTTTGTGCCGCTGGACGCGGCGCGGTCATAGCAGCGCGATGACCCTGCCTGGGAAATTTTTTGATGACCGGCTAATTTTCCGGGACGAAGTCGTGGGCGCGCTTTTCGGCCTCGGCAATCTGCGCCGGCGTCATTTCCCTGATGAGCGCCTCCCGAATGTCGGCGCCGTTGGTGTTGCCGTGCGTGGCGGCGAGCGCAAACCATTTGCAGGCCTCCACCGCGTCCTTGGGCGCGCCCTGTCCCTGCGCGCAGGCGATGGCCAGATTGTTCTGCGCGCCGCCAAAGCCCTGGTCCGCCGCCTTGCGATACAAGGCCGCCGCCACGGCAAAATCCTGTTTCACGCCGCGGCCACCGGCGAACATCTGGCCGAGATTGTTTTCGGCATCGGCGTAATTTTGTTCCGCCGCCCGGCGGAACCATTTCACCGCTTCGGTGTCGTTTTGGGCCGTGCCCTGGCCCTGCGCATACAGCCAGCCCAAAGTGCTTTGGGCAGCGGCATAATTCTGGCCGGCTGCCTGGCGGACGAGCTTGAACGCCGCGCTATCATCCTGCGTCACGCCCTTGCCTTGAAGGTAAAGGATGCCCAGGTTCTCCTGGGCCGAGGCATAGTTCTGGTCCGCCGCCTTGTGGAACCATTTGGCCGCTTCGACATAGTCCTGCGGCACGCCCCTGCCCCCGGCGAACAGCGTGCCCAAATCGTCCTGCGCCTCGGCGTAGTTTCCGTCCGCCGCCTTGCGCAGCCACTTGACGCCTTCCGTCAAATCCGGCGGCACGCCCCTGCCCTCGGTGTAAAGGATGCCGAGGTAAGCCTGCGCCGAGGTGTAATTTTGCTCCGCCGCCTTGCGCAGCCATTTGACGGCCTCGGTGTAATCCTGTTTGACGCCCTTGCCCTCGGCGAACATCAATCCCAGGTTCTTTTCGCCGAACGGATTGTTCTGCTCGGCCGATTTTTGGAACCATTCCGCCGCCTGCCCGAAATCCACCGCGACCTCCCGGCCGTTCTTGTAGGCCAGCCCCATCGCGTTTTGCGCCTCGGCGTCGCCCGCGTCCGCCTGGGCCTTGATTTGATCCAGCGCGGAGGATTGCGCCCCGGCGGCGGTGGCCAGCGGCAAAAGCAGCAGGGCGCAGAAGATTTTTGCGACGCGGTTACGCTTGGTTTTCATGGGCGGCTTCATGACATGTAATATTAAAGCATGTTCCATTGCTGGCAACCGAAAAATCCCACACGCCCGGCCCGGTTTATCAGGGCGTGGACTTCAGGATAAAGAATCGTTGCGCCCCGTCTGCCGGCACGGTGTAAGGGCTCGTCGCGCCGGGGACATTCGTGTAAAGGGAAAGCGGGGCCACCTGGGGCGAGGCATGGAGCAGGTATGCCGGATAGTTCCAAGTCAGCACCACGTTGTTGCCGGCCTGTTGAATGGCGAGCGTGGGCAGGGGCTGGAAGACCGGAAGCGAATTTGGATCGCTGGGATCGTTGAGGAGACTCCGGATGCCCGTCGTGCGGTTGATGGAATACAACTGCACGCCGCCACCACCCAACTGCGCCTTGAAATAGAGCAGGCGCATCGGATAAAGGCCGTTGGTCTGGACGATGAAACTGAAGGCGGTTTCGGTGGCGCCACGGCCATAATCGGCGATCCCGAGGACGAGGCTGGTCTGGTCGGGCGTGGGGCCGGTCGTAAATTTGAAGCCGTCATCACTGTCAACGCCGAAAGTGTAAGCGCCGGGCGACAGTTGCACATACATCAACGCCGCCATGGCGACATTGTTGGTGGCGCCGTCGGAGACATCCGGGAATGCAGCCGGGGCGCCGAAGTAAGGCAGGTAATTAAACGAAGCGTCCATGGCGTAGTTGATCACAGCGGTTTCGACATACGCTCCGCCGTTCAATGCTTCATTGGCGTAAGGCAGGCCGGTCTGCGAATTGGTGAGCATGCCGGCCAGTTGCGCCTCGGCCCGGGCCACACTGGCCGGAAAATCCACATTGGTTGCGTTGTCATCCCCCTTGGCCACCTGAAGGGTGAAACCCTGGAGGCTCAAGGCGTTCGTTGGCAAAGCGTAGGCGGGCGGAATGACCGGCAGCGCGACGACCGTAAACTGCCACGTGTTCGTCTGCGAAACCAGGCCGTCGCTGAAAATCACCTGCAAGCTGTTCGTCCCGGCCGGCAGCAGCGTCGGCGACAGATAATTGACCGTCGCGCCGGCGGCGGTGTTGTTGACGCTGATGCCGCTGGTGACGTTGCTGGAATTCAGGAACAGTTGAATGCTGCCGGGCGATACGGGATTGGTGGATGAATTCGCAATCGTGAAGCTGAGGTTTTGGTCGGGTTGGATTCCTGCCGCTCCCGGATACGGGAAACCCGAGGCAACAAAAGGATGCAACGCGGCGGTGTTGGTCGTCGCGACAAAAATCAGGTAATTCACGTTGTAGTTGAAGTCGCCGCCAATGTCGGTGATGCGGAAGGTATTGGTGCCGGGGAGATTCACGAGTACCGGGTTGCTAAAGAAATCCTTCAGCGGCACGAAGGTCCAGTTTTGGGGGCCGCCGGTGTTCGGGCAGATGAACGTGCCCAGCGAGGCGCGCGGCTGGTCGGCTGAAGTCGCGACCGGGTCCGCCAGCCGTTCCAGGAGCATCGTGGCGTTGTCGCCATAGGCGGCCATGCGCGCATAAACCGCGTAGGTGGTGTTGCTCATTTGCCGCGTGTAATCCTCCCATTCGCCGTTCTGGATGTAACCCAAGTCATAGTCTTGATAACCATCGTTTCCAAAATTGTCGTGGTCCTCGTCGGTCGCCAGTTCAATCTGCGGCAGATCACCCGCACGGAAGGCGTTCACGGGATTCATGCCGGTGAGATCGTATTCGAGATAGTCAATGTTGTTGATGCCAATCAGCCCCGCGTAGTCCCGGTTGGGCTGCGGTGCGACGAAATTGTCAACCCAATACCCGCCACCGTAATTGTAATCCTCGGATTCGATGTAAAGGTTGTCGGGGCTGGTCAGCCAGGTATTGAAGGTGAAATTATTCGTGCTGCTGTTGCCGTTGGCGTCAGTGGCGGTGATGGTTCCCGTGTAGACCGTGTTGCCCTGCAACGCGGTGTTCAGAACGACATGGTTGGACGCCGTGCCGCTGCCGAAGACGGTCCAACTGGCTCCAGTCTGGACAACGCCGTTTAAGGTCAATTGAATGTTGTTGGAGGACACCGTGGAAAACAGGGAGGTTGCATCAAAGGAAAGCGGGCTGGCGGCGGCGTTGACATAAACGGAGCCGTTGGTTGGCTGGAGATTGGCGATTTGCGGCGGCGAGTAGAAAATCTCCATATTGTTGAAAACCTGGTTGCCGCCCGTTTGAAAAGCATAAAGCGCCACGCTGTCAATGGTACCGGGGCCGGCCAACGGCTGGGCGGTGGCGCTATAGAGAAGAACTGTGCCATCGGCGCTCTTTATCGCCAGATTGTAAAGGTCGCCCGGCAGCATCGTGAACTCGACCTGGAACGGATTGCTGCCAAAGCCAAGCGGGATGATGTTGACGCCATCGCCATCATAAACCACGAAGTTGTCCGATGCGCCGCCAATATAATAAAGGGCAAAAAGCGAGCCATCATTAAGAAAAGTCGAAGCGGTCATCAGGTTGGTATTATTCCCGTTGCGCAGATTAAAGCCGCCGACATTCGCGGTGCTGAAGCCGATGCCCTCATTGTGCCAGCGAATTTTGAAAGTGGCATTGACCGGCAGTGAATTGCTGAACCCGCGGAAGGCCTCGGCGGCGTTGACTCCGCTGGTGCCGTTGGCATAAATGCCCCACGCATTGCCATTGGCCGAAGCCACGGGGTCGCCGCTGTTGTTGAGGAAAAATCCGGTGTAATTGCCGAAGCCGTCGGTGCCGGTCTGCTCCAGCGTCCAGGGCGTGAAACCGTAGCCCGAGTTTGTGCCGCTGTCCCAACCCGTGTAGGCGCCGGCATCATCGTAGGCCGGAACCTGCGCGGAAATTTTGCCGGCACACAAACAAACTGCCGGCAGAACAAGGCGGCTGAATACGAAAAACCCGAACGCTTTCACAATTGTGACGGTCCTTTTGTTTCTGAACGCGAACCTGCACCATTATGGGTTCTATAATAAAAACTTCAAACTCTTTTTTGTATATTCTCCCGGGCGCCACCCGGCAGCCGGTTGGCCACGGTTCAGGGGTGAACCAGCCGGAAATATTCCTGTGTTCCGCTGATGGCGTTGGTGTAGGGACTCGTCGAGCCGTTGATGGTTGTGTAAGTGCCGGTCACCAGGGGCGCGGACTGCAACGACCACGACGCATCGCTCCAGGTCAGCACCACCTTGTTCCCCGCGTTCTGGATCGCCACCGGAATCGGGACGACGGACACCAGCCGGTAAGCCTTGATGGAACCGGGTGTTGCCGGGTCGTTGATCAACGTCGCCGTGCCGTTGGTGCGGTTGATGGAATAAAACTCCACGCTGCCGCCAAACAGTCCTTGATCGTAAACCAGGCGCATCGGATAGAGGCCGTTGGTCTGGACGATGAAGTCAAAGGTCGTCGCCACATAGTTGGGGCGCCCGGCGTCAAAAATGCCCAGCAGCACGTTCGTGTTGGCAGGTGTCGGGCCGGCGGTGAGTTCAAATCCATCGTCGCTGCGGACGGCGAAGGTGTAAACCCCCTGCGTCAATTGCAGATACATGCTTGCAGCCAGGGCGATGTAATTGTTCGTGCCGTTCGCCGGAACGTAGGGGAAATTGGTCTTGGTGGCGAAAGTCCAAGCACCGCTTGCCCGGCCGGTGATGTCATAATTTATCGTGTTGGTTTCGGTGTAGGTGCCGTTGCCGTTCGGCCCCGCGGCCATGTTGGTGTAGGGCTGCCCGGTCTGCGAATTGGTGAGCGTGCCGGCGAGTTGCGCGAGCGCCCGGGCGACCGTGTCCGGGAAATCAATGTTCGTCGCGCTGTCCTGAGCCTTGGCAATCTGCTCGGCAAAACCCGACGCATAGTTTGCGTTGAGGGTCAAGGCGTAAGCGGGCGGAATGACCGTCAGCGTGGCGACGGTAAATTGCCACGTGTTCGTCTGCGAAACCGCGCCGTCACTGAAAATCACCTGCAAGCTGTTCGTTCCGGCCGACAGCAACGTTGGCGGCTGGTAACTGACGACCGTGCCGGCGGTGTTGTTGCTCAAAACTATTCCGCTGGTGACATTGGATGTATTCAAAAACAACTGCACACTGCTGACGGAGGTCTGCCGGTTGGCGATGATGAACGAAATGAGCTGGTCCGGCCCGACGCCACCCGCGTTCGGATACGGATACCCCGACGCCACATAGGGCCGCAACGTGGCGGTGTTGGTCGTGGCCACCAGAAGCAAATAATTGAAGTTGTAGCTGCCGCTGGGCCCGAGGCAGGTGAGGCGGAATGTGTTTGTGCCGGGCAACCGCACTTGAACCTGGTTGGCGAAGAAATCCGTCAGCGGCACAAAGGCCCAGTTTTGAAACCCGCCGGTGGAAGGGCAGACAAATGTGCCCATTGAGGCGCGGGGCTGATTGGTCGAACTCACCGTCGGCGATGCCGCCCGTTCCATCAACATGGTGGTGTTGCCTCCCTGCTGTGGGAAACCGGCCATGCGCGCATAAACAATGTAGGTCAGGTTGCTCATGCGGCGGGTATAGTCCACCCATTCGCCGTTCTCGATGTAACCCAAATCGTAGTCTTGATAACTATACGACGCAAAACTGTCGTGATCCACATCGGTGGCCAGCTCAATCTGCGGCAGGTCATTTGTCCGGTAATAGTTCGGGTGGTTTGTGCCGGTGAGATCGTCTTCCAGATAGTCAATGTTATTGCTCCCGAAAAGGCCGCCGCCGTCGGCAGGAACCGTATCCTGATAGGCCTGGTTGGGCGACTGCGCCACGAAATTGTCAATCCACAGGCCGCTCTCGAAATTGTAGTCCCCGGACTCGATGTAAAGATTATAGGGGCTGGTCAGCCAGGTGTTGAAGGTGAAATTGTTGGTGGTGTGATTGCCGTTGGCGTCGGTGGCCGTGATGGTTCCCGTGTAAACAGTATTACCCTGCAACGCGGAATTCAGAACGACATGGTTGGACGCCGTGCCGCTGCCGAGGACGGTCCAACTGGACCCGGTCTGGACGACGCCGTTCAAAGTCAACTGGATGTTGTTGGATGACACGGTGGAAAACAGGGAGGTTACACTGACCGACAGGCCGCTCGCGGGCGGCCAGTAAACCGTGCCGTTCACCGGTGATAGACCGATGATACCCGGCGGGATTAACGTTACGGAGGACACCTGAAAACTGTTAAAATATGCGTCCTGGTAGGCGCCGCTTTCGGAGTTAAAGCCGGCAAACGTAATGATAGGTGTTCCCCCTCCGCCCGCCAGCGGTTGATTGCTGAAACTGGCAATCGTGCTGGACCCGTCCGCGCTTTTTACAATCAAAAGATAAGTGTCTCCGGCCATCGGGTAAAACTCCAGGGACAACCCGGCGGAAGTCCAGCCAATCCCCGTGTCCGTGGAGTTGTTTCCGTCCCAGATATAATAATCGTTGTATCCACCGATAAAATAAAAGGCGAAGCGCGTGCCCGACTCAGTGTTGATTGCGGCTGATAATGGTGAACTGGAATTAAAACCGGCAAAGTTTGTCACGTTGTTGTTCCGCAGACAGAAGCCCATGACGCCACCGCTGGCAATGGCCGTGTTTTGGAATTTGACCTTGAAGACCTGGTTGGTGGTCAGCGCATTGCTGAAGCCGCGGTAGGCAATGGCATAAGCGCTGTTGACAAGGTTGGTGGTGTTGGCATACAAGCCGAAAGAGTTGTTGGAAACGTCAATGCCGCCGGAGCTGCCGATGAAAAACCCCGCGGCATTTCCACCGCCATTGTTCTGCGTGAGCGTCCAGGGCGTGAAGCCGTAGCCAAGATTCATCCCGTTCGTCCAGGTGGTGTAAGCCGAGGCGTCGTCATTGGCGGCAATCTGCGCCGCGGCCTTGCCGGCGCCCAACGCCAGGATCGCGGCCAGCAAAATTTTCACGGGTCCGTGGAAGTGGAAATGGTTTCTGTTCATAAAACGATTTTGTTCCTGCCCGTCTGCCGCCGCCCGGGCCGCGCGCAAAAAATTTCCCGCGGATGAAAACTCCGGCGGCGGGCGGTTTGATTCAACGGCGCCATCTCGGTCACAACGATAAATTCATGGTTTGAATCAATGTGCCCCAAACCGGCCGCGATTTCCACCGCATGTTTATGTGGTCGGACGGAATGGATTAGGACATTGACAAAAACCGGCTCTGGGTTGAAATGAACCTCGAACCTGTTATGCGAGTCAATCAGGCAGCCAGTTTCCCGCTTCTGCGCGGACAGAACGCGGACGCAAAAGATGATGGCGGAACGCCGGGAGTCGCAGGCCGGAAAACAGCGCCGCGCTTTTCCGCCGGCGCGCGGCCCGCGGCTTTCGGTCTTCGACCGCGCGCCTTTACCCTCATCGAACTGCTCGTGGTCATCGCCATCATCGCCATCCTGGCGGCCATCCTGTTGCCGGCATTGAGCGCCGCCCAAAAGCGCGCCGACCGCGCCAGTTGCCTGAACAACCTCCGCCAGTTGCAACTGGCGTGGATCATGTATTGCGATGACAACAGCGATCAACTGCCGCCCAATGACGACCTGTCCCTGCAAAACATCAACAGCTGGGTCAAGGGCGTCATGCAATGGGATACCACCATGGCTTCCCATGCAGACAATTACAACACCACCAATTTGACCGATAGTTTGCTCGGGCCTTATTGCGGCCATCAGATCGGCATTTACAGGTGTCCCGGCAACAAAAGGGACGCCGCCAAAGGCCCGCGCGTCCGCGACTATTCCATGAACGCCTACATGGGTGGCAACAGCACCGATAACAACGTACTCGGCACCGGCTTTTCCAGCACCTATAAAGTGTATCAAAAAACCAGCCAGTTCCTTCACCCCGGCCCGGCCGAGTTGTTTGTGTTCCTCGATGAAGCGGGCGATTCCATCAACGACGGCTTCTTCTTTGAGGACATGAGTCAGTCCGCCAATTGGTATGACCTGCCCGCCAATTACCACGGCGGCACCGGCGCGTTTTCCTTTGCGGATGGCCATACCGAAAGCCGGGTCTGGAACGATACCAACGTCAAGGACCGGCAGGTGACCGGCATAAGCTTCACCGGTTACAATCCCACGCCCGCCGACCCCGTCGCGGGCGACCTGATCTGGGTTCAACAGCATACCATCGGGCAATGAAGCAAACGGCATTGCCGGTGTGGTGGTGGGCTATTGGGGTTGGTAGGGACGGCCTGCCGGTCGTCCGAGGCCGCGCAGCAGCGCGGCCCTACCATTCAATCGTGAATCAGAAATTCAAAGCAACCCACCGCCGCCGGTGTCGGAAGAAAAATTCCCCCGAATAAATGCGGCGCGATTTTAACGCCCGCTTTGCCGGATCATTCCGCGCAGGGTCGCGTTGAAGGTTTCCGCCCGCCGCAATTGCTCCAGCGTCAGGTGCATCCGGTAGCGCCAGTAAAATTGCGGAATGGCCGGCACGTTGATGCGCTCGGACTGTGTGTCGGCGCGGCGCAACTCCGCGTCCATGCCCAGCAAATCCTGCAATTGAAAGATGCTCCACATTGCCGGCGACGCGAGGTGCTGCCGCACGACGGCCTGGACGATGCGCGGTTCGCATTCGCGCGGCGCTTCGCCCGGCTGGCCAAGCTCCGCGTTGAAAAATTTCCGGATCAGGGCATGGTCCTCCTCCTCCCACCAGCCGCGAATCGTGCTCATGTCATGCGTCGAGGGCGTGACCACGCTCAAATACGGCGCGTCCGCCGGGCGCGAAAATTCCCGGTGCAGTTCCTTGGGCATGCGCTGAATCTCCAGGCTCAACAGGCCCAGTTGCTTCATCACCCCCGGCACGCAGGCGGGCACCACCCCCAGATCTTCGCCGCACACCAGCATGTTCGTCGCGCGCTTCAACCCCGGCAGCTTCTCCATCGCCTCGCGCCTCCAGAAACCGTCCTGTCGCCGGAAAAAATAATCCACGCAAAGCCCGCGCACCTTCGCCTGCGTTTCCGGCGGCAGGCATTTGAACGATGCCGTCTGCTCCATCGCAAACCGGAAATGATATTTTCCATCCGCTTCCAGCAGAATCACGTTGCTGATCAAATCGAACAGGCCGGTCTTCAATTTCGCGTTGCGTTCGTTTTGTGGGAGCCTGCTGAAATGCTTTTCCACCTGTTGCTGCGTAGCGAATTCCGGCTTCAATGAATAAATGCCGCCGGCGTCCGCCTTCAAAAAATCGCGCCGGACGGTGGCGCTTTCGTCCCCGAAGATTTCCCGCAGCACGGCGTCGGTGATGAACGGTTTCGCGAACCGGTCACTGTCGAACGCGATGCCGCGCGCGGCGAACTCGCCCGCGTCCACCGGAATCGCGGGGACGAAATGACCGAGGATGCCCTCGACCGCGTGCGCCGGGCTGCTCCAGATGCGGAAGAAGCCGAGGATATGGTCAATGCGGAAGGCGTCGAAGTAATTGCTCATCTGCGCGAACCGCTGCTTCCACCACGCGAAGCCGTCCGCCGCCATGCACGGCCAGTTGTAGGTCGGGAATCCCCAGTTCTGGCCTTTCGCGGCGAACGGGTCGGGCGGCGCGCCCGCCTGCATGTCCGTGTGAAACAGCTCCGGCTGCCGCCACACGTCCGCCCCGTGCCCGCGGACGCCGATGGCAATGTCGCCCTTCAAAACAATGCCGTTGGCGTGCGCGTGCGCCGCCGCCGCCCGGAGCTGCCGGTGCAGATGAAACTGGACAAAAAAGTGAAACGCGATCCCGTCGTTGTCCTTGACCAGCGCGGCGATTTTTCCGCCGTCAAACTTTTTATGCTCCGGCCACTCGTTGAAATCCGCCGTGCCGAATTTGTTGCGCAGAAAACAAAACGCCGCGTAGGGCGCCAGCCAGTGCTCGTTGACGGCGAAAAATGTTTTGTAGTCCTTGCTGCGGAACGTCGCCGCTTTCTGCGACGGAAAGATTTTTTCCAGAAAACCGAGCTTCGCCTTCATCACGGCCTCGTAATCCACCGTGGCGAGCGCGTTCAACCGCCGGCGTTCCGGCTCCAGCGCGGCAAGGAGCTTTTTGTTCCTCGCATTGGCGATGCCGGCGAGATTGAGATAAATCGGATGGAGCGCAAACGCCGAAATCGCCGCGTAAGGATACGAATCCGTCCACGTGTGCGTGGCGGTGGTGTCGTTGACCGGAAGAATCTGGATCAGTTTCAATCCCGCCTGCCGGCCCCAGTCTGCCAGCAATTTGAGGTCCTCAAACTCGCCGACCCCGAAACTGTTTTCGCTCCGCAGGCTGAACACGGGAATCGCCACGCCGGCCCCCATCCACGTGTCCGCCAGCAGCACGGCGAACCCGTCGTTCACAATGATATGCTGATCCGGCGCGTGGGCATCGCGCAAAATCCGGTTGTCGCCGCCTTCATAATGAACGAACGCCTTTTTTTCGACGTCATAGACGCCGTATTTGTAGGTGATGGGAAATGACTGATGACTCAAATCCACCTGCACCTTGAGGAAATCCTCACCGGCCGTCCGGTTCAACAGGAGGGGTTCGGCAGTGTTCCAGTTGCCCAAGGCGGCGGCGTCACCGAGCAGGCAGAGCGTCTGTCCGCGTGCCAGCAGGGGGGCTTTGACTTTGAACGTGTGGGTGGCGAAGCGCGGCGCGGGCACCCGCACCTCGGTGTGGTTGTCCTTCAACAACACCCGCTTGAACGGTTCCGTATAAAACGCATTTTCAAAAAGGCCCTCCGGATTCCACGCGTCAATAATCAACACTTCCCCTTGCGCAAAGGCGGCGGGATTGATTGTCCGGCCATTTCCCCGGTCCTGGATGGTGGAACCATCCGCTTCGCGCAAAATGTAGTTGTAGGCGATCTCAACGTCCGGCGCCGCGCCGTCCAGAAGGATTGTGGCCTGCCAGAATTCCTCATTGAGATAATGGAGCGGCAAAGCCTTTTCGACTTCGCCGTTGCCCAGCATTGCATGATTGCCGGTCAGCCAGAGCGACTGCCCGAACTTGGTGTGAAAGCGTAACTTAAAGGTCAATTTCATCAACTCGCCTGTGGCCGGATTTGCCTTCAGGCTGCCTGAAGCGCCAGCCGAGGACATAAAATCAGCGGAATTTATTATGAAACAAGGAAACACCGCGGCAAGCGCAAAGCGCGGTGGTGTCCTGTTGAATCTCGCCGAAATGGTTGAAGAAACTGTGCCCGACACGGAGCGCGGCGTTCAGCGCCTGTGTGAAAAGCTGTAGGAGCCGACGTGAGGAGGCTCGCTTCTCGCCGGGAATCGGTGGTTTCTGAAGAAGTTTGAGACTCGTTACCTCGTCTCCTACTGAAGATAGATGCACCCCCGCCCCGCAACCGCTACAAAAAGGGCTGTCCGCCGGGGGACTTCTGCATTATCTTGATGCCGGAACAGCAATCCAACGAAAGGGAAAAGATGGCACAGGCAATCATGGATCCCGAAAAGGTGCGGCGATTCGCCGACGAGTTGCACCGGTTCAACACCGACCTGGAAAATCGGATCATCCTGCTCCAGGCCCGCTTCACGTCGCTCGGCGACACGTGGCAGGACCAGGAACACGAGAAGTTCGCCGATGAATTCAAACTGGCGATGAAGGCGCTGAAGAAATTCAACGAACTCTCAAAGGAGCACACGCCCTATCTTTTGAGAAAGGCGCAGCGCATCGAGGAATATCTGCAACAACACTGACCAATTGAAATCGTCCTCGTCCTCCTCCTCGTAATCGTAACCGAAAAATCCGAGGACGAGAACGAGCACGAGGGCGAGCACGATAAAAATTATGGCCGGACGCGCCCAAGTCACTTCCGTGGAGGCCGTGGAATCATTCCGGACCAGCCTGATTGTTTTTTTGAAGAGCGCGCGCGCCGCCCTGGAGGAGGCGAGCGACGAGATTTTTCGCGCCCGCGCCTGGGTGCAGGATGACCGGCGGCTGCACTGGGAACATGAAATACGACTCCGGGGCCGGAAACTGGAGGAAGCGCGGGCGGAATTGTTCAGCGCCCGGCTTTCCCAATTCCAGGATTCAACGGCCCTCCAGCTTATGGCCGTGCAACGGACCGAGCGCGCCGTCCGGGAAGGCGAGGCCAAATTGTCGGTGATAAAAAAGTGGGGCCGGGAGATGGAGAACCGGACGGACCCGTTGCTCAAACAGTTGAACCAGTTGCAGGGGTTCCTGACGACCGACATGGGGCGCGCGGTCGCTTATCTGGCGCAAGTGGTGAAAACGCTGGAGGCGTATGCGTCGGTCGCCGCGCCCGGCGCTGCATCCGCGCCGGCGGGAGTCGAAGGCAGGCCGGACGACGGAGAGGCAGGGCAATCATGAACCCAAGCGGAATCAAAACCCGGCTCACGTCGCTGACGAAGGGACTTGCCAGCCGGTGGGACGAAACAAAGAATTACTGGAAAGACGCGAAAAGCCAGGAGTTCGAGCAACGCTACATGACCGAACTTTTTGCCAACGTGGAAAAAACCGTAACCGTGCTCGAAAAATTGGATGAAATTCTGGGCAAAGTCAGGAAAGACTGTGAGTAGCCATCTGGGATTAAAGGAAACGCTTGCGCTTCTGGACCGGCTCCGAAGCGCCATCCAGGATTTTGCCGCCCGGGAGGAAAAACTGGCCGGCGAATTCCGCACCCGGTCAGCCGCGGAAGCAAGGGCATTTGAAACGGTCACGCAGGAACAAGAAACACATTTGTCGGCGGCCATCGCCAATGCCGGAGACGCCCTGGAAATTGAAAAGGACAAATGGCGCTCCAAATTCGAAAAGCGGAAAGCGTGGATCACCCAGGCACACCTCGTAGTCACCCGGGATGTCCGGGAGGGAGTCGGCGGACGCGAAGGACGCAGAAAACAAAAGATATCGGAAAGTTCGACCCAGGCGGAACGCGACCGTGAGGCGGGACTGGCAGATGCCGCTGTGAAGCTGGCGGATTTCAAAACCAAGCTGACTGAAAGCCGCGAGGCTTTCGACCGACTGGAGAAGGAGGCCCGGAGCGCCTTTCGCGGCTACGGCAGTTTTCGCAAGCTGCTTTCTCCCAACCGGCAATGGCCCGAACCCGACCCGGCCCCGGACGAGTTTCAATTATTGGAGGAACTTCACCGCCTGCCTGCGGTCATCCGCCGTGAGTTGGACGGCTTCAATCAATTTTCGATGCCGCGATTTTTCAGGTTTTTCCCGATCTGGCTGTTCTTGGTTGTGCTCCTGCTGCTTTTTACCGTTTCGCCCTATCTCCTCAAACAAGCCGGCTTGAATAACATTTCCCTGGTCGAAACCGGCGCAGCGTTGGCTGGCCTTTTTGTAGTTGCGCTGGCGATTTACCTGTTTGGCGGACACCGGGCCGGACCCGCTGCCGAAGCGATCGCCCGCCGTCTGGCAACGGCGCGACGGTTGCATGATGTTTGCCTTGAAAAGGCCGAATTGCGCTGCCGGCAGGAACAGGAACGAATCCAAACCGAATTCGAGAACACCAGCCGCAAACTCAACCAACAGTGGAAGCAAACCGTAAAAGAGGCCGTGGGCACGCGCGGCTCCCGGGCGCAGGCGACGGATGAAAAAGCGTCCCGCGCCCTGCAAAAAAATGAGCAGCTCGGCCGCGCAAAATTGAGCCGGCTTGAACGCGCCCATGACGACAACGTCGCGCACCTGCAACAGGGGTCGGATGCGCAGGCTGGCAAACTCACGGAGGTTCACGAGACGAAAGTGGCGAAACTGAACGCAGACATCGCGTCGCGCTGGCGGGCGCTGGAAGCGGAATGGAAAAATTGCATCCAGCCCATCCACGAAACCATCCGCGCCGCTAATGCCGCGGCGGAAAACGATTTTCCCGAGTGGGAAGTGGCACGGGCCTCTGGCCCGTCAGAACCGCACGGGCAAGATGCCCGCGCCACTACGTGGAAAGGGTGGACGCTCCCGGACGAATTCAAAAACGCGGCGAAATTCGGGCGCATGGACGTGGACACCGGAAAAATGGCCGAGGCGGTGCTCAAGGACAAGCGACTTGCCCTGCCCTTCCCCGCCACTTTTTCCATCCCGCTCACGCTCAAATACCCGGCGCAAGGCTCCATCGTTTTTGAAACGGCAAAGGCCGGCGGCGACGAAGCGATTGCGGCCATCAACAACATTATTTTCCGCCTGCTTTCAACCCATCCGCCGGGCAAGTTGAGCTTCACCATTTTTGATCCGGTCGGGCTGGGCCAGAATTTTGCCGGCCTCATGCACCTGGCCGATTATGAGGAGACCCAGATCAACAGCCGCATCTGGACGCAAACCGCCCAGCTCGAGGAGAAGCTGGCGGAGTTGAACGAGCACATGGAGAAGGTCATCCAGATGTATCTCCGCAACGAATACGAAACCATCGCGGAATACAACGCCCGGGCCGGCAGCATCGCGGAAAAATATCATTTCCTCGTCATCGCCGATTTTCCGGTGAACTTCAGCGAAACCGCCGCCCGCCGTCTCATCAACATCGCCACCAGCGGCGCCCGTTGCGGCGTGTTCACGCTGATTCATTGGGACAGCCGCCACGCCCTGCCCCAGGGTTTCGTCGCCGATGAACTTCGGAAAAGCAGCATTTGCCTCGTCCGGGGCGAAAACGGTTTCCGGCTGGCGGACAATCAACCAGCCGGAACGCGCCTGACGCTCGATCCGCCGCCGCCGCCGGAGTTCGTGACGGAGTTTTTGCATCGCGTGGGCGAAAGCGGCAAGGATTCAAACCGCGTCGAGGTCCCTTTCGAGCAGGTGGCGCCCCCGCCGGCCAAGCTCTGGACGGAGGACACGTCCGAGGAACTCACCGTGCCCATCGGACGTTCCGGCGCGACCAAGCTGCAACGTCTCGAAATCGGCAGAGGCACGCGCCAGCACGCGTTGATTGCCGGCAAGACCGGTTCGGGCAAATCCACCCTGTTCCACGTCATCATCACCAACCTCGCGCTGTGGTGCAGTCCGGAGCAGGTCGAGTTTTATCTCGTGGACTTCAAGAAAGGCGTCGAGTTCAAATGCTACGCCACTCGCCGGTTGCCCCACGCAAAAGTCGTCGCCATCGAAAGCGACCGCGAGTTCGGGCTGAGCGTGCTGGAGCGCGTGGACGCCGAATTGCGCCGCCGCGGCGATTTGTTCCGCCAACTGGGCGTGCAGGACGTGGCCGGTTACAAAAAAGCGGGCGGCACCGAGCCGATGCCGCGCGCGCTGCTCATCATTGACGAGTTTCAGGAATATTTCACCGAGGAAGACCGGGTGTCCCAGGGCGCGGCCGTGCTGCTTGATCGCATTGTCCGGCAGGGCCGCGCCTTTGGCATCCACGTGCTGCTCGGTTCGCAAACGCTCGGCGGCGCTTACACGCTCGCCCGCGCCACCATCGGCCAGATGGTCATCCGCATCGCGCTCATGTGCAACGAGGCGGACGCCTATCTCATCATGGACCAGGACAACCCGGCGCCGCGCCTGCTCACGCGTCCCGGCGAAGGCATCTACAACGACGCCGCCGGCTCCATCGAGGGCAACAGCCCGTTCCAGACGGTCTGGCTGCCGGAAGAAGTGCGCGACCGTTTTCTTGCGAAAATACGCGAACGTGCCGACCAGAAGGCCAACCAGTATCCGGGACCGTTTGTGTTTGAAGGCAATGCGCCGGCAGATGTGAAGGAAAACCCGTTGTTGAACAAATTAATTAGTGGGACGGGCGTCCCGCCCGTCCGAACGGGCAAGATGCTCGTGCCACGACAACCGCGCATCTGGCTGGGCGCGCCAAACTCCATCAAAGGACCGACCGAAGCGGTTCTCCAAAGGCAAAGCGGCAGCCATCTGCTGGTCGTCGGCCAAAGCGAGGAACCGGCGTTGACGATTTTGTCCGTCGCGCTCGTGTCGCTGGCCGCGCAGTATCCCAGGGGCGCCGCCCGGTTTTTCCTGCTCGACAGCACGCCGCCCGGCGTCCCGCAACGCGAATTTCTGGAGCGCGTCATCCGCGCCCTCCCGCACGAAATTGTCCGCTTGGCACACGGCGAACTTCCGGAAACGATGGGCCGCCTGGCCACCGACCTGAAAAATCGCGCGGAGGATGAGCCGTCCGCCAAGGCGCCCGACACATTTTTCCTCATCCACGGCCTGCAGAATTTCAAAAAACTCCGGATGGAGGACGAATTCGGTTTCTCGTCGGGCAGTTCCGAAGCCGTTCAGCCGGCAGCCGTGCTTCAGAATTTAATCAGCGAAGGGCCGGGCCGCGGCTTTCATGTGATTGCCACCTGCGACACCTACAACAACGTGAACCGGTTCCTGGGCCGGAAAACGATGAGCGAATTTGAGATGCGCGTGTTGTTCCAGATGAGCGCCGGCGATTCGGCCAGTTTGATTGACGCCCCCAACGCCAGCACGCTCGGACTTCATCGCGCGCTCCTTTACAACGACCGGGAAGGCTCCATCGAAACGTTCCGTCCCTACGCGCTCCCCGGCAACGAATGGATCGAGGAAGTCGCGCAGCAGTTCAAGCGGCTGTTCGCCTAATCAATGGTAGGGCTGCGGTGCTCCGCAGCCTGGCGACGCGGCAGCGTCGCCCTACCGACCCGAAATGAATTACAAATACAGCGCGTTCTGCAAATCGCGGACGAGGACGCTCATGAACGGATAACGCCGGTCGGGGTCGCGCGCGATGCACTTCAAGACGACCTTTTCGAGCGCGGCGGGAATGTCGGGATTGTGCTCGCGCGGCGGTGTCGGGCCGGTGAGATCGAGCTGACGCGCCAGAATTTCGCCGGGCGTCTCGCCGTCAAACGGCTTCTGGTTCGTCAACAGTTCATAGGCCGCGACGCCGTAGGCAAAAATGTCCGCGCGCGAGTCAATCGGCTTGCGCTGCAATTGTTCCGGCGCCATGTAGGACGGCGTGCCGGGGTTCTTGGACATTTTCTTCGGCTTTTCGGGAATCGGCTGGGCGAGGTCAAAATCAATCAGCCGCACATTGCCGTTGCGCGACACGAGGACGTTCTCCGGCTTGAAATCGAGGTGCATGAAGCCGCTTTCATGCACGTCCGCGAGGCCCAGGGCCATGTCAATGAGGATTTGCGCCACGTTTTCGGTCAGCACCGGGTCCTGCCGCCCGAAAAGCGTTTTCAAATTTTCCGCCTCCACGTAATCCATCAGCACGTAAAGCGTCCCCTCCATTTTGCCGTGCTCGACGTAACCGACGACGTATTCGCTTTGGTTCAGGTGCGACAACACTTCGCAGCCGCGGACAAAACGCCGGCGCTCCAGAAGATTGAACCGCAAGCCGTCGCGCAATCGCCGCAACGCGTAAGGCTTGCCGCGACCGTCGGTGACCAGCCAGATTTCCGCCATGCCGCCGTTGTTGAGAAGTTCCTGGAGATAAAAACGCCCGAACTTTTGTTGCGTCGTTTCCTCGGAACCCGCCGTGCTTTGTAAACCGTCAGCCATTTCAACAAATTTCATAACACATCACTTCCGCAAAAGCCAACAAAACCTGTTCTCCCCGGGAATTCAGACGCGGTTCGAACACGCCGGGTGACAGAAATTTGCGCTGGAATTCAGGGTAGTGGCACGGCTTGCATAAACGGAACGCCGAGCACCGCCTCGGCAAGTCTGGATTGAAAGTCACTTTCGAGCCGAGACGGTGCCCGGCGTTCCAAATTATACCACTGCCGAATTCAGGCAGGAATTGACGACGCCAATCCACCGCATCATTTGAGCGGTGCGCGCTTTTGTTCGCGCAACTTTTCCCGCTCATGCAACAACTCGTGTTGTTCCGCCGCGGGAATTTCCGGCTGGCTGACTCTGTGCGTCAGCGTGGCGATCTGCCGGTCCAGAAATTGATTGCGCAGGCGCAGCGCCACGTCGGCAAGCTGCTGTTCGGGATTGGGAATTTTGCGGTCTTCGGCTACGGCTTCGGTGACGAGGCTCCGCATTTCGGGCGATTCGCATTCGTCTAGAAAAGCGGCCGGGCTTTTCCAGGTTTCCTTCGCCTGCGCCGCCAAACGCTGCTCGACAATTTTCCGCGCCAGCGGATGCGCAATCCAGTTCGCGTCCAGATGCAACGCCACCCAACCCACCAATTCGTCGTGCAACAGAAGCAGTTTCAGCAGCCAGAATTCCTGGGTGGACGGACGCGGCGTTTCGGATTCTGGTTCCAAGGCCGGTTCGCCCGGCTCTGGGTTCTGTGCTTTGAACCCTGAACCTTGAACCTTGAACTTTGCAAATTCGGCGCGGATAGCTTCGGGCGATACGCCCAGTCGCAACGCGGTCCTTTGCGCGTAGGTGTCCACCAACACAACATTGCCGGTCTTGTGGACGGCTTCGGCCATCCCACGCACTATGGCCTGCCGGCCTTTGTCGCTGTTGACGTCGTTCAACTTGCAGAGCCGGTTTAAAAGGTAATCAAAAAATCCCTCGGCGTTTTCCACGAGTTTGCGGAACGCCTCGCCGCCATTGGCCTTGATGAAACTGTCCGGGTCGTGCGGCGCGGGCACGACGGCAACGCGCACGGCAAGGCCCGAAGCGAGCAAATTGTCGAGCGAACGGACGGCGGCGTTCTGGCCGGCTTCGTCGGAATCGAAACAGAGCACCACTTCATCCACGTAACGCTTGAGGATGCGCGCGTGCTGGTCGGTAAAGGCGGTGCCTTGTGGCGCAACAATGTTTTGCACGCCGGCCATGAAACACGCAATCAAATCGAGCTGGCCTTCGCACACCACGGCGAAGCCGGCATCGAGCAGCGCGCGTTTGGATTTGTCGAGGCCGAAGAAGACCTTGCTCTTGGTGAAAATGGGCGTTTCTGGCGAGTTGACATATTTCGCCGTTTTTTCGTCACCGGCCAAAACCCGTCCGCTGAAGCCAATCACCCTGCCCTGCTCGTCGCAAATGGGAAACATCAGCCGCCCGCGGAAACGGTCATAATAATTTACGATTTGCGATTTACGATTTGCGATTTCAGATTTCACGTCTCCGATTTCTCTGCGGATTATCAATCCCGCCTTTTCAACCAGATCGTGGTCATAGCCCTTGCTTTTGGCCCAGTTGACGGTGTCGTCCCAAAGGTCCGGCGCGGCGCCGAGCCGGAACAGCTTCACCGCGTCCGGCGACACGCCGCGTTTTGCCAGATAATCGCGCGCGAGCTGGCCGGCGGCTTCGTTGAGCAGGCAATTTTGCCAGCGCTGGGCGATTTGCTCGTGAATCTGAAGGAGCTGGTCTTTGATATGGCGCGATTGCTGTTCGCCGGGGCTTTGGTCAAGTTCGACGGGAATTTTCGCGCGGTCGGCCAGCCGGCGCACGGCGTCCATGAACCCGATGTTTTCGTATTCCTTGACGAAGGTGAACACGTCGCCGCCCTTGTGGCAGCCGAAGCAGTGAAAAATCTGGCGGTGCGGATTGACGCTGAAGCTGGGCGTCTTTTCCTTGTGAAACGGGCAGAGCGCGACGAAGTTGGCGCCGGCCTTCTTCAGCGGCAGATGGGCGCCGATGACGTCCACGATGTCGCTGGCGGCGCGGATGCGTTCGAGGGTTGCGGAGGAGAAACCGGCCATGCTCATTCAGCGCGCGCCGGCGCGGGTCATTGATGGATGGTAATCACGCCCTGCGATTTGGCCGCCGGCTTGTTGGAGTCGAGCGGGCCGGTGTTGATGAGCAGCGTGCCAAGATAATTCTTGATGCAGGGACCGAGGAGCGAATTTTTGAAAACGCTTTCCTGCACCGCATGCAGGTCGGGAATGTAATTGCCGCTGTAGATGCCGCCGCCATACCAGCGTTGCACGTAGGCCTTGCGGGCCTGGATTTCCGCCGGGGTGTAAACCGGCGCGTTCAGCAGGGCCAGCGCGAAGAAAAGCATGCACCCAAAACGAATCATGCCCGAAAACATTCCCAGATAATATTCAGCGCTGCCGAAAACGTTGCTGCCGGTCAGCCGGGGAACCAGGATTTTCTTGAGAATCACAAACACAAACCAGACCAGAAACGCGAGCGTCAAATAGCCCGCCACGTAACCTCTCGGTTTGCTCCACGCCGTGAGGTTGATCAATACTTGGGCCGCAGTCTCGTAAAACAACCCGCACACGATGACCAGCGACAGCCATTGGAACACCCGGAGGATTTCCTTCGTCATGCCGTTTTTGCGCCCGCGGTAAAGCCCGAAGGCGAGGACCAGCAGCACCGCCGCGTCAAACCAGTTGACCGGCAATTTGTCGAGCGCCAGCGAGTCTGTAATCGCAGCAAACATAAGCCGAAGATTAATTCGTCGAATTCAAAATACCAGCCGAATCTACAGCCCGTTCCATGCCAAAAATCCCCGTCTGGCGAAAACAGCAGGCATGCACCGGGTTAAAACCCCGCTGCCGGCGGCCCCATCAATGCGGAGTGATTTGATAAATGTCCGCCATCATGGCGGATTCGATGACAGCCAGAACTGGATGTCGGTCGCCTGCGAATTGGCCGGGTCCAGCGCCAGCACCTTCAAGTAATGCTGCCGCGCCCGCGCCTTGTCGTGTAACTGCTGCGCGTAAAGATTGCCCAGGGCCAGATGCGCCCGGACTTCGTTGGGAGCGGCCTTCACGATTGTTTCCAGTTCATGCACCGCATCCGGCGCGTAACCCGCTGCCTTGAGCGCCAGCGCGAAGTTGTAGCGCGCGTCCACGGAATCCGGCCGGATGGCCAGCGCCATTTCAAAGGCCGCCAGCGCCTGCTGGAAATTCCGCAGGCGATACGACAGCACGCCGAAATTGTATTGCGCCTCGAACCAGTCCGGATCCGTTTCCGCCGCCTGTTGATACGCCTTCATGGCGTCCAGCCAGCGCGCATCCTGCTCAAATCCCCTGGCCCGCGTAAACGCGCCCGTGGCCGTCCGCCGGTCGCCCGGTTTCGGTTTGTGCGGCGACACATACAAATATCGCTGAAACGCCGGGGACGCGGGCCGGGCAATTTTAACCGGCTGGGTTTCAACAACCGGCGGTGTGCTCGTCGGCGCCGGCGAAGCGGTCGGTGGAGCGGAATTGGGACTGGCTTTCGGCGGCAGCAATGGCACTGGCGGCAATGGCGCTGAATTCACAGTTTTGCCCGAACCCGGCGGCGGCAGCGGGGTCACGCCGTTTTCATCATACGTTTTCTCCGGGGCGGGAGAATGAAACCAGTTGACCGGATTGAGCCGGTGCCAGATGCCCGGCTTTTCCACCGGGGCCGGTTCCGGCGGCGCTTCCACCGGCGGCAAGGCGGCGGCCCGCGTTTGACCCGGCGTGGCGACAATCACCGGCTCCGGCTGGACTTTCACCACTTCGGTGGGCGGCGGATTGGAATAACTCCTGACCGCCGGCTGCGCCCTGGGCGACATCGCTGGTCGAACGGCACTCGTCGTTTGCGCCCTGGTTTCGCCCGTGACCGGCGGCGCGGACGCAACATTTTGTCTTGTGGATTGCGGCGGTGGATTTGCCGTTGCAGCCATTGCCGGCTGTTCCAGTCTTTTGGCGACGGCATCAACCTCGTCCCAATTTGCCGGGCGCGGTGTGAGCGCGAGATACGAGCGGTAATATTGCAGGGCCAGCCCGTCGTCGCGCAGATATTCCTGCGCCACCGTCGCGAGATTCAGAATGGCCGGCGCGTAATCGGGATGCGCCTTGACCGCCGCGCTGAAATCCTGCGCCGCCTCGCGCGGGCGGTCGCGCTGGATTTGCGCCAGGCCCAGGCCGTTGAGCGCCTCGGCATTGTTCGGGTTGAGATTAAGCGCGGTGCCGAAACTTTTTTCCGCCCCCGCCACTTCATGCACGCGCAGTTGCGCCAGCCCGAGCTTGAGCCAGCCTTCCGGCGCGTTCCCGCGCCGCAGCGTGTAGGCGGTGAACTCCGTCCTGGCCGCGTCGGGTCTGTTTTGTTCGAGCCAGAGACTGCCGAGGTTGTAATGCGCCTCGGCGAGATCGCGGTCCAACGCGAGCGCGCGCTGGTAGGCGCCGGCGGCGTCCGCCGGCTGCCCGGCGTGATGATACGCCAGCCCGAGATAATTCCACGCCTGCGCATTGGTGGCCAGCAGCGACGTGGCGGTTTTCAGTTGCGCCACCGCCCCGGCATAATCGCCGCGATCCAGAAACCTTTTGCCCTTGAGCAGCGCGCGCGGGCCGGACGGCGAGCAGCCAGAAATGAAAACGGCCAGCGCGATGAAAAACAAAAAACGAAAACGGAAGGCCAAGGATGAAGGATGGAAAACGGCGCGCCGCCCGTCATTTCCATGATCCATCTTCCATCCTCCATCCTCGCTTCGCGCGTTTTTTATGGCCAGCATCGGTGTTGGTGGTAGCATCCATGCCCTGAAGTGTCAAGAAACGCACAAAGTCGGTTCCATCGTAATCTTAATCTTAATCGCATTCTCAAAATGGATTGCGGTCAAGGTTACGGTCAGGCTCCGGATTAAAATGCTGCAACCGATTCAACGGGTCCGGGCTTTTGGCTGGCTGGCCGCCGCGGCCGCCGTTTGGCTTGCAGCTATGCAAACGCAGGCGGCCGGCTTCCTTTTGCCGCCCACCACCAACACCCAGGCGCGCGTTGTCATCGTCGAAGACCCGGATGCCACTTTCGATTTCCAGCCGGATGATGCCCGCGTGCAAACGATGGTGGATCGCGGCATTGCCCGTCTCACTGGCAAAACCTCCCCCGCCGAGGCCTGGCGCAGCCTCGTGTCCACGCAGGACGTGGTCGGCATCAAGGTTTTTTCCGCCGCCGGATCCATCAGCGGCACGCGCCCCGCCGTCGTCGCGGCGGTGATTCACAGCCTGCTCGATGCCGGCGTGCCCCCGGAACAAATTATCATTTGGGACAAACACGAGGACGACTTGCGCGCGGCGGGATTTTTCAAGCTCGCCGCGCAGTTCGGTGTGCGCGCGGCCGGAGCCGCGGAATCCGGTTATGACGAAAAGACCTTTTACAACCCCGATACCGCCATCATCGGCCATCTCGTTTGGGGCGATCTGGAATTCGGCACGAAGGGCGAAGGCGTCGGGCGAAAATCGTTTGTCGCCAAGCTCGTCAGCCGGCAAATCACGAAAATCATCAGCCTCGCGCCGTTGCTCAACGAAAACGAGGCCGGCGTTTGCGGCCACCTTTATGGTCTGGCCATGGGCAGCGTGGACAACACCCTGCGATTCGAGGGCGACGCCGACCGGCTGGCTGTGGCCGTGCCGGAAATCTACGCCCTGCCCGCGCTGGGCGACCGCGTGGCATTGAACATCACCGACGCGCTCATCGGCCAATACGCGGGTGGCGACAAGGGATTGTTGCAGTATTCGGAGGTGCCGGACCAGCTTTGGTTCAGCCGCGATCCCCTCGCGCTCGACACGCTGGCGCTGAAGGAATTGGATCGTGTCCGCCGCGCCCTGGACGCGCCCGCCTTCAAGCCGAACCTGGAACTTTACGCCAACGCCGCCCTGCTCCAACTGGGTGTGAACGACCCCGCGAAAATTCAGTTGGAACAAATCAAATGAAAATACAATGACACGGATTGCACGGATTTTCACAGATGAATCCGCGCTGATTCGTGAAATCCGCCTGCCTCGCCGAAGTTTTGCGAAGGCAAGTGTCTCAAATCCCGCTGGACAGAAATTGGAGGGTGGAATAGAATCGGAACCATGCAATTAGATAGGCTGCGAACCGGGCCGCCCATTATCTAGTTAGGCAGCGTGACTCGCCGCTCTTTGCATTGGCAAACTGACATGAAAAACAACTCCGAGACCGTAAGAGGATTCACACTGATTGAGTTGTTGGTCGTGATTACCATCCTCGCCATCCTCGCCGCGTTGTTATTGCCGGTCTTAAGCCGTGCCAAGGCCAAAGCGCAGCGAACGGTCTGCATAAACAATTTGCGCCAAATCAATCTGGGCGTGCGGATGTATTCCGATGATTCACAGGATGCTTCGCCGTCTCCTGGAGCAGCAGGGTTGCCACACACAGGCATTGCGCCGCTTTATTCAGGCTACAAGAAGCTCATGAAGAACTACGTTGGCCTGAAAGGTGTGTCATCCCCGCAGGACAAGTTGTTTGCCTGTCCGGCGGATGTCCTTAATCCCGGTTGGCTTGTTGGCTCCAATTATGCCAGGCCTTATCATTTTGTGCAAAAGAGTGTTCATGATGAATCTATGTTTGATTACTCAAGCTACGCATTTAATGGCGGTGACAATGTAACCCACAAGCTTGGCCAGTTGAATGTCGCCCTCCCTGGTCTCGGGAACGTCAAATTGAGCTCCGTGAGACATCCTACCAGAACACTACTGGTGGCAGAGATTTCCGCACTCTTTCCCTATTCCTGGCATGACCCATCATCTCATGGTGTCGCCAGCACTGCTTGGAATGGCACAGTGTATAATGATTCCAAGAATGTCGCCAGTTTTGTGGACGGCCATGTGAGATACATAAAGATGTATTGGAATGACGGCTGGAATGACGGTTTGGCCTTTGCTTATAATCCCACCGATAACTATGATTACCAATGGAGTCCAGATTGATCATTCACGACACAATGCCGCCTAATATCAGGATAGGCTGCAAATAATCTTCGTGCTTATCGCGTGACTGAATTTTCACGGTTTCCAAACTTTTCCGTTTGCGGTTCTGATTCCAGCTATTGCGCCGTGTCCCAAGGGGACTGCCTGAAAATAGCCCGGTGTTTTAACACCGGGAACGGTCAACCGGCCGGCACGTCCCGGAGGGACGGCTGAAAGGAGCGAATCAATTCAACCGTCCCTGCGGGACGAGATACCTTTTCCGCAACTAACCCGGCATTGAAATGCCGGGCTATTGTCAAAGGTTCTTCCGGAACAAGGCCAAGTCTGCACCCTCTCAGAAGTTGAGATGCGCCGCCTTGGTTCAAACAAAAAACGGTTTGAGACTGGACAAAGCCCCGTCGAAAGCCAAAAGTAATCCCGTTCCAAAAGAACCGGACCAAGAACGCAAAATTTCGTCAACTGCAGACTGCCCATGAAAAAATCCATGTTTTCACAGATACCGGCGTTGCTGGCGGGTGTCACATTCGCCATCACCACCCAATCAACGAACGCGGCGCTCAAGATTGGCGACACCGCGCCCAAACTTCAGGCCGCCCAATGGGTGCAAGGCGAGCCGGTGAAGGAATTCAAGCCCGGCACGGTTTATATCGTTGAATTCTGGGCCACGTGGTGCGGCCCGTGCCGCGCCTCCATCCCGCACCTCAACCAATGGTGGCAAAAGTTCAAAGACAAGGGCGTCGTGGTCATCGGCCAGGACGTTTGGGAGCAGGACGACAGCCTCGTCGCGCCGTTCGTGAAAAAGATGGGCGACCAGATGACCTACCGCGTTGCGCTGGACGACAAGAGCCAGGACAAAACCGGGGCCATGGCAACCACCTGGATGACAGCGGCGGACCAGAACGGCATTCCCACGGCATTCATCGTCAACCAGCAGGGCCGCATTGCCTGGATCGGCCATCCGATGGAGCTGACAGAACAACTGTTGAACGACATTCTCGCCGGCCATTACGACGTGGCCAAGGCCGCCGCCGACTATGAGCAGCGGCAGCAAAACCAGCAAAAGTTGATGGAACTTTCCAAAAAACTTCGTACCGGCCTGCAACAAAAGGACTGGGACGGCGCCGAAACCACAGTGGCGCAGATGGAAAAATTGCTGCCCGCCGATGAGCGCGAGGGTCTGGCTATGGTTCGTTTTCAAATTCTCCTCGGCCGGAAGGACTATGCCGGGGCCTACAAGCTCGCCGGTTCCATCAGCGACGCCCATCCGGACAATGCCGCCCTGCAAAATGAACTCGCCTGGTTCATCGCCACGCAGCCCGGACTTGAAAAGCGCGATCTGGCGCTGGCCGAAAAAATGGCCGGGCGCGCCAACAAGGCAACCCAGGGAAAAGAGCCGGGCGTCCTCGACACGCTCGCCCGCGTGCAGTTCATGAGCGGCAAAACCAATGAAGCCGTCGCCACCGAACAAAAGGCCGTCGGCCTGGCGGACGGCCCGGTCAAGGAACAGCTCCAGCATTCTTTGACGAGTTACCAGCAGGGCAAATTGCCCGACGCGCCAGAGTAGCCGGCCTTCGTTCGTCCCAACGGGACAATCCGACAATCGCCGGACACCGGTGCTACGCAATCTTGCAGGGAATCACCGCGTCTTCATCGAAAAAGTAAACCGCGCACAACCGATGGTATCCGTCGGCAATCACCACCCTGCCATTGGCCGAATCCCGGATCAGCAGGAGGGGCGACACCCCGGACCCGGACTCTATTTTCAGCTGGTCCTTTTTGACATGAGAATTGCCGGTCCCAAGCAGTGGCAATCTGGACGCCCTGAAAATATCCTTCGCCTTGAACTCCGATATCGGCGCCTTTTTCAATTTTTTTACCAGGCCGGTGGCCGCCTTTTCATCGTAGATCAGCGTCAAATACAACCGGGCTGCCGGATAGTCGTGTTCTTCCGGCTCGCTCAACCATTTAATTTTGACTTTTTTTAGCATTGTATCGGTCACCCATCAATACACCAGCACCGCCACCGGATAAACCACGAAATACACCAAACACACGAAACTCGGAGGGGCGAGTTCCACGAGTCCCCAACATTCCTGTTTTTTGATTTTCGTGTCGTTCGTGAGGACTGGGAGGGACGCCGTGTCGGCGTCCCTGAAGTTTTGGACTCAAACACTCGCTGGCCAGCAGCTTCTTCGCCGCGCTGTCAACGCCAAAGGGTTATTTCAAGCACGAAAAAAGAAATTCGAATTTGTCCTCGAAATCGTGGCCTTGCCTTGAGTATTCGCTCCTGCACGGCGCGTTTGAGCGGGCGCGCGCCGAATTGCGGGTCGCAACTTTCCTTCGCCAGCAGTTTTTTCGCGGCGTCCACGTCCAGCGTGAGATTTATTTGCGCCAGCGATTTGTTAGCACACCAACCGCCTCCGAGGCGGGGCAATGACACAAATAGCTGGAAATTCATAAGTCTTTGAATATCAACATTTCACGTTTCCAGCTATTTAAGAGACCGGTCTGGCCAAGCCCTGAACAAAATCTGGACAAATTTTGGTGTCGGGTGTATTCAGCCGAAAAGCCATCATTCATGAAGAATTCATTTTCGTTGCGGATAATCGTCATTGTCGCCGGTCTGATGTTTGCGGCATGCATAGCGTCGGCAGAATTGATGGTGGGCGATAAGGTGCCGGGACTCCAAACCGGCAGATGGATTCAAGGCGAGCCGGTGCGGGGATTTGACACGAATCACGTCTATATTGTCGAATTCTGGGCAACGTGGTGCGGGCCGTGCGTCGGTTCCATTCCGCATCTCAATGAATTGTGGAAAAAGTTTAAAGACAAGGGAGTGATTGTCATCGGGCAGGATGTTTGGGATTCGGATGACGTGGTCGCGCCGTTTGTGAAGAAAATGGGCGACAAAATGACTTATCGCGTCACGCTGGATGACAAAAGCCAGGACCCGGATGGTTTCATGAGTTCCAATTGGTGGAAGAGAAAAGTGAATCATCACGGCATTCCGAACGCATTTATCATCGGCAGGGACGGACGCATCGCGTGGATTGGTCATCCCATGAGTTTGAACGAACAGGTCCTGAACGCCATCGTCTCCGGCCAGTATAATCTGGCGAGAGCGACGGTTGAATATAAAAAGGAGCTTGAGGAAAACGATAAATTTCAAACCTTGCAGGAAGATTTGTTTTCCGCCGTTAAACAAAAGAAGTGGGAGGACGCGGAATCCGCGTTGAAAGGAATTTCGGCCATCTATCCCAAATCCCAAGGTTTCACTTCAATGCGGCTAAAAGTTCTTCTCGGCCAGAAAAAAATAGATGAAGCCTGTCAATTTGCCGAATCGTTCAGCAACGCCCATTCGACCAATGATATGTGGCAAAATGAACTGGCTTGGAACATTGCCACCAGCGATAACGTGGATCAGCGCTGCCTAGGTTTGGCGAAGACGATGGCCGAACGTGCGGTGCAATTGACGGATGGAAAGAATACGGGCGCGCTCGATACGCTGGCGCGCGTGCAATTCATGCTTGGAAGCAAACCGGAAGCCATCGCCACGGAAGAAAGGGCGGCGAACACGGAGCCGGACCAAAACGAGAAAAATAAATTTGAAAAGACGCTGGCGAGCTATCGGGAAGACAAATTGCCAAACGAAGAGTAGTCTTCATTTCCGCTGGAAAACCAGTTCCCCATCGTTTGCACTGACCTTGATTTTATCCCCCGGCTTGAATTCACCGTCAAGCAGGCGCAGGGACAGCGGGTTGAGGATTCGTTCCTGAATGGCGCGTTTGAGCGGGCGCGCGCCGAATTGCGGGTCATAGCCTTCCTTCGCCAGCAGTTTTTTCGCGCCAGAATCCACATCCAGCGTGAGATTTTGCTGCGCGAGCCGCTTCTTCAACCGTTCAAGCTGGATGTCCACGATGCGCGCCAGCTCCTCCTCGTCGAGGCTCTGGAAAATAATCACATCGTCCACGCGGTTCAGGAATTCCGGCCGGAAATGCTTTTTCAACTCGGCCATCACTTGTTTCTCGAGTTCCTTGTAGGAGTCGAGGTCACGAGACTCTGACTTTTTAGAATGAGCCTCCTCACGTCGGCCCCTACTTTCAAACCATTCTTGAATCAGGGGCGAGCCGAGGTTGCTGGTCATGATGACGATGGTGTTCTTGAAATCCACCGTCCTCCCCTGCCCGTCCGTGAGCCGCCCGTCGTCGAGCACCTGCAACAGCACGTTGAACACGTCGTGATGCGCCTTCTCAATTTCGTCGAACAACACAACGGAATACGGCCGCCGCCGCACCGCCTCGCTCAATTGACCGCCTTCCTCGTAACCGACGTAGCCCGGCGGCGCGCCGATGAGCCGCGCCACGGTGTGTTTCTCCATGTATTCGCTCATGTCAATGCGGATCATGGCGTTCTCGTCGTCAAACAAAAATTCCGCCAGCGCGCGGGCGGTCTCGGTCTTGCCGACGCCGGTTGGGCCGAGGAAAATGAATGAACCGATGGGCCGGTTCGGGTCCTGCAACCCGCTCCGGGCGCGGCGCACGGCATCGGACACGGCCTTGATGGCCTCTTTCTGGCCGACGACGCGCTGCGCGAGCCGTTCCTCCATCTTCACCAGTTTTTGCCGCTCGCCTTCGAGCATTCGTGAAACCGGAATATGCGTCCACGCCGCCACGACCTTGGCGATGTCATCATCGGTGACTTCCTGTCGGAGCAAGCTGCTCCTGCCACCTGCAGGCGAGACGCCTGCGCCACTACTTTCCAGCTTCACGAGTTTCTTTTCCAAATCGGGAATCTTGCCGTATTGAATTTCTGCGGACTTCGTCAAATCGCCTTTGCGTTGCGCCTGCTCCAGTTCCAGCTTCGCCTGCTCAAGCTGCGATTGCACCACGCTGACGGCGTTGACGGCGGCTTTTTCATTCTGCCACTGGGCGGTGAGCGCCTTGGATTTGTCCTTGAGATTGGCAGTCTCCTTGTCAATCAGCTTGAGCCGCTCCTTGCTCGCCGAATCCTTTTCCTTCGCGAGCGACGTGCGCTCGATTTCCAACTGCAAAATCTGCCGGTCCAACTGGTCCAGTTCCGTCGGCTTGGAATCCAGTTCCATCTTGATGCGCGACGCCGCCTCGTCCACGAGGTCAATCGCCTTGTCCGGCAAAAACCGGTCGGTGATGTAGCGATGCGACAGCGTCGCCGCCGCCACCAGCGCGGAATCCTGAATCCGCACGCCGTGATGAACCTCGTAGCGCTCCTTCAATCCGCGCAAAATCGCGATGGTCGCCTCGACTGACGGCTCTTCCACCATGACCGGCTGGAAGCGGCGTTCGAGCGCTGGGTCTTTTTCGATGTGTTTGCGGTATTCGTCGAGCGTCGTCGCGCCCACGCAACGCAATTCGCCGCGCGCGAGCTGCGGTTTCATGATGTTCGCCGCATCGGTGGCGCCTTCCGCCGCGCCCGCGCCGACGATGGTGTGCAACTCGTCAATGAACAAAATGATTTTGCCTTCGCTCGCGGTAATTTCCTTCAGGAACGCCTTGAGCCGGTCCTCGAATTCGCCGCGATATTTTGCGCCGGCAATCATCGCGCTTAAATCCATCGCCACCAGCCGCTTGTTTTTCAGCGATTCGGGAACGTCACCGCTGACGATGCGGCGCGCGAGACCCTCGGCGATGGCCGTTTTGCCCACGCCGGGTTCGCCGATGAGCACCGGATTGTTTTTCGTGCGGCGGGTGAGCACCTGCATGACGCGGCGGATTTCCTCGTCGCGGCCGATGACCGGGTCAATCTTCCCCTGTCGGGCCAGCGCAGTGAGGTCGCGTCCGTATTTCTCCAGAGCCTGAAACTTCCCTTCCGGTTGCTGGTCGGTCACGCGCTGGTTGCCGCGCAACTCGGCCAGCGCCTTGAGCACCGCATCGCGTTTCAGTCCATGTTTCGAGAAAATCTTTTTCAGGGACGCGCCGCCGCTGTCCAGCAGTCCGAGCAGCAGGTGTTCGGTGCTGACGTAATCGTCCTTGAGTTTGGTCGCCTCGGATTGCGCGGCGTCGAGGGCCTTTTGCAGATCGCGGCCGGCGTAGGGTTCGCCACCGCCCTGGACCTTGTGCCGGCGCGCGAGTTCGTTTTCCAAATCCGGTTTCAGCCTGGCGACCGGCACACCGATGCGTTCCAGCAGGTCGGGGATGAGGCTGTCAGTCTGGCCGATGAGCGCGAGCGCGAGATGTTCGCCATCGAGTTCCTGATGCGAATGTTCGCGGGCGATGCGTTGCGCCTCCTGCAACGCCTCCTGTGATTTAACGGTCAACTTGTCGAGTTGCATGACGCGAGTTTAACGCAAAGACGCCAGGACGCAAAGACGGGAAATTTCAACCACGGCTTGCCGCGACGAAGCGAAGCGAAGGCGGGATGGGCACGGACGGACACGGATTTTTTTTACTGACACAAATTACACGACTATTAGCATGCCCGCATGAAATACCGCGAACTGGGACGAACGGGGTGGAAGGTTTCGGAAATCAGCTTTGGCGCGTGGGCCATCGGCGGCGCGTGGGGCGACGTGGACGACAAGGAATCCCTCGCCGCGCTCCACGCCGCGCTCGACGGCGGCGTGAATTTCTTCGACACCGCGGACGTTTACGGCGACGGCCACAGCGAACGGCTGCTCGCCCGGTTGAAAAAGGAGCGGAAGGAAAAGTTTTACATCGCCACGAAGGCCGGACGCCGTCTGCCCAAGCAGATGCCGGAAGGTTACAGCCGCGAAAATCTCACGGCGTGGATTGAGCGCAGCTTGAAGAATCTGGACACGGAGACGATTGACCTGCTGCAACTGCATTGTCCGCACCCGGATGTTTTTTATCGCCCGGAAGTTTTCGGCATTCTCGATGATTTGGTGAAGGCCGGCAAACTGCGGCATTACGGCGTGAGCGTGGAAAGGGTCGAGGAGGCGCTGAAGGCGATTGAATTTGCGAATGTTCAATCTGTGCAAATCATCTTCAACATTTTTCGCCAGCGCCCGGCGGATTTGTTCTTTGGCGAGGCGCAAAAGCGCAAAGTTGGCATTCTCGCGCGCGTGCCACTGGCGTCGGGCTTGTTGTCGGGCAAAATCACACGCGAGAGCAGGTTCGCCAAGGACGACCACCGGAATTTCAACCGTCACGGCGAGGCGTTCGATCGCGGCGAGACCTTTGCGGGCGTGGATTTCGAGACCGGGCTGCGCGCGGTGGAGCAGTTGAAAAAACTGGTTCCCGCCGGGGCGATGCTGGCGCAACTGGCGTTGCGGTGGATCCTGGAGTTTCCCGCCGTCACCTGCGCGATTCCCGGCGCGAAACGCCCGGCGCAGGTCGCGGAGAACATCGCGGCGTCGAATTTGGCGCCGTTGTCCGCCGACACGATGAAGCAAATCCGCGCTATTTACGACGCGCAGATCAAGCCGCTGGTGCATCCGTATTGGTGACAAGCGAGAGGCGGGTGGCGGCTTAATTTGAATTTGAGGCAGGGTCATCCCTGCCACCCGCAAATTCAGTCACTGCCAAATCATTAAAGACGTGAAGGAAGGAAGTTCAAAATGAACCAAACGCGAAAAGTCATTGGTCTGGCCGTTTTGCTAGTAGTTGCGCTTGTCGCGGCGATAATTCTCTTGGGGATTATTTTTAGCAAACCCGCCGGATGAAATTTTATGCTGTTTCCAAATCAGGACACTACCATTAATTTTGCAATGTTGACTTTTGCCGCCTGCGTGATAGAGAAAACGGACGCACACGCCGCCGCAAAATCACATGCGCGTTTGCCGGCGGCACGTTCAACCGGCCGCCGGGTTCGCAGCCGCGATGGTGGCGTCTGGTTTGAAAACCATGATTCGATTTGAGACCTCCGCAAAACCCGTGATAAGCGTCATTGCGGAGCGCGGACAGCCATGTCCGCAAACGCACACGCCGCATCAACTCGCGGACAAAGCTGTCCGCGCTCCGGTTTTGCAGAGGTCTCGATTCATATCACAAGCCGCCGGATTGGGCGCGGCGCTCCTGATTTTTAATGTCATGGCCCCACAACCCGTTCGCGGCGAGGATGCCACGGTTCATTTGATTGTGCTCGATCCGGGACACTTCCACGCTTCATTGATCCAGCAGTCCATGTATCCCCAAGTCAGTCCGGTCGTCCACGTTTATGCGCCGGAAGGGGCGGAACTGCAGGATTATTTGCAGCGGGTGCAAGGCTTCAACCGTCGCGCGCAGGACCCGACGCATTGGGAGGAAAAGACGCATGCCGGCGCCGATTTTCTGGAGGCGATGGCGCGAGAGAAGGCGGGCAATGTGGTCGTCATTTCCGGCAACAACGCGCGCAAGACCGAATACATTGACCGCGCCATCCGGGCCGGATTCAATGTGTTTGCGGACAAGCCGATGGCCATCACGCCCGCCGGCTTCAAATTGCTGCAAAAGTCTTTTTCGCGCGCAGCTGGCCGCCATTTGCTGCTGTATGACATCATGACCGAGCGGTTTCAGACCACCACCATTTTGCAGCGCGAGCTGGCGCGGATGCCGGAAGTTTTCGGCACGCTCGAAAAAGGCTCCGCCGACAAACCGGCGGTCGTCATGGAGAGCGTCCATCATTTTTACAAACAAGCATCGGGCACGGCGGTGACGCGGCCGGCGTGGTTCTTCGATGTGCGCCAGCAGGGGGAGGCGATTCCCGATGTGGGCACCCATCTGGTGGACTTGGTGCAATGGGAATGTTTCCCCGAACAGACGTTGAACTGGCGGAAAGACATCCAGGTGTCGAACGCCCGGCGTTGGGCCATCCAGTTGACGCCGGCGCAATTCAAGGAAGTGACCGGCCTCGACCGCTATCCCGATTTCCTGAAGAATGACGTTGATGCAAACGGCGCGCTCAATGTGTTCGAGAACGGCGAAGTCAGCTACACGCTGCGCGGCGTTCACGTGAAGGTGACGGCGCTGTGGCGGTTCGAGGCCCCGCCCGGCGGCAACGACACGCACTACTCGTTGCTGCGCGGCAGCCGCGCCAATCTCATCATCAAGCAGGAGCCGGAGCAAAATTATCAGCCCACGCTCTACGTGGAGAACCAATCCGACGCGCCGGCGGTTGAATTCGAGCGCACGTTGCGCGCCGCGGTCGCCAAGCTTTGCGCCACCTGGCCGGGACTGGAGGTCAAACCATCCGGCAACCTTTGGGAAATCAGCGTGCCCGAAAATTTGCGCGTCTCCCACGAGGCCACCTTTGCGCGGGTGACGGAAAATTACCTGCGCTATCTGGCGGAAGGCAAAATGCCCGACTGGGAGGTCCCCAACATGCTGGCCAAATACTACACGACCACCGAAGCTTATCGCATCAGCCACACTGCAACTACAACACCGTGATTTATTTATCCTATGACTATGCCAAACAAACATTTATTTGACCGCCGGGACGCGTTGAAACTGGCTGCGCTCGGCGCATTGGGTCTGCCCCTGTTGAACGCCGCGGTTTCCGCCGCGGCGGAAAATGTCCGGACGGCGGGCGAGGAAAACCGGACGCGGGGACTGAAGCTCGGTCTGGCCTCGTTTTCGTTGAACGCCTTGCCGGCGGAAGCGGTGATTGAGGCGTTGCACCAGCTTCAAATCAGCAACGTTTCGTTGTTCAGGACCCACGTGCCGTGGGACGGCACGGCGGAGCAATGCCGCGCCGCCGCGCAAAAATTCAAGGACGCGGGCATCACCATCACCGGTTCCGGCGTGATTTACCTGCCGGACAATGAAGCCGCCGTCCGCAATGCCTTTGACAACGCGCGCGCGGTGGGTTTGCCGACGATGATTTGCAAACCGGCGCTGGAGGCGTTTCCGCTGATCGAAAAATTCGTCAAAGAATACGACATCAGACTGGCGATCCATAATCACGGGCCGGAGGACAATCTTTATCCGTCGCCTTACGACGCCTGGAAAGTGATTCAGCCTTACGACCCGCGCATCGGGCTGTGCATTGATGTCGGGCACGCGATGCGCGCCGGAACGGACCCGGCGGAGGCGATTCGCAAATGCGCGGCGCGGCTTTACGACATTCACCTGAAAGATTCGAATGCCGCCGTGGGAAGCCGCGATATTCCCGCCGTCATCGGCCATGGCCGGATGGACATTCGCGGAATTTTGGCGGCGTTGATTGAAATCAAATATCCGCGCATCGTCGCGTTTGAATATGAAGTGCCGTCAAAAGACCCGGTGGTCGGACTGGCGGAATCGGTCGGATTCGTGCGCGGGCTGCTGGCAAACATGCCCTCTTGATCCGCGCGATTTGCGACGGGCAGACTGCCCCGCTGGTGCATTTTATTATTGGAAACCTCTGCAAAACTGGAGCGCCGAGCACCGTCTCGGCGCGATGCGAGGGATTTTCCCTGCAAGCCGAGACGGTGCTTGGCGCTCCGAACTCTCGATAAACGGGTTTTGCAGAGGTTTCTATTGGTGAAGTTTAATCCCTCTTAATCGTAAGCTTAATCTCCCTTGAACGGCCGTGACGAATAAGAGTAAGAGCAAGATTATGATTAAGATTGTTGAAATCAGGTGGCTTCCAATCCGTCTTGCTCCCCTGCCCGCGTTGGGTTAGTTTGACCGCGCTATGGAAACTTCGTCCTTCAATTCGCCGGGCGCGCAGCCACCACTGGCTTCGCCGCCGCCACCGGTCATCGCGCCGCCGCCACCGCCCAAACCGCGCAAGGGCCGGGGCTGGATGATCACCTCCATCATCCTGTCCTTGTTGCTGGTCTTTTGCGTGTTCATCATTTTTGCCCAGTTCGTCTCGCACGCGCTGAATTTCAACCGCAATTTCACCACCGGCGTCACGCACGAAGTCGGCCCGCGGCTCGAAGAATGCCTGCTCAAGGACAATGACGCGCACAACAAAATCGCCATCGTCTCCGTGGACGGCATCATCACCGGTCACACGGCGGACCAGGCGGGCAACAGCCTGGTGGACGTGATCAAGGCGCAACTGGACCGCGCGAAGGAGGATGACCGGGTCAAAGCCGTCATTCTCAAGGTGGATTCACCCGGCGGCGAGGTGATGGCCTCGGATGAAATCAACAAGGCCATCCGGGAGTTTCAGGACAAATCCGGCAAGCCGGTGGTTTGTTCAATGGGCAGTCTCGCGGCCTCGGGCGGCTATTATATCTCCGCGCCGTGCCGCTGGATTGTGGCCAACGACCTGACCATCACCGCCAGCATCGGCGTCATCATGGAAACCTTGAACATCCGCGGCCTGATGGACAAGGTCGGCGTGGAACCCAACGTTTACAAGAGCGGCAAGTTCAAGGACATGCTCAGCGGCATGCGCAGCACGAATGAAATTCCGCCGGAAGAGCGCGCGATGGTGCAAAAATTGATCAACGACACTTACGATAAATTCAAGGGCGTGGTACGTGATGGCCGCGCACAGGCGCATGCCCAAAATAAAATGGAGGGCAAGCCGCTCGCGCTTGATTGGGAAAGCTATGCCGACGGTCGCGTGCTTTCCGGCACCGACGCGCTGAAATACGGTTTTGTGGACCAGCTCGGCGACTTCGATGTCGCGGTAAAAACCACGGAAAAAATCGCCGGCATCCACAAGGCGAACCTGGTTGAATACCGCGAGCGTTACGACATCTCGGAATTTTTGCGCCTGTTCGGGCAAAGCGAATCCGCCGCGCACGACATCAAGTTCGATCTCGGCCTGAACCTGCCCAGGCTGGAGGCCGGGCAGCTTTACTTCCTGTCGCCCACGCTGGTGAACTGACGTGAAAGGCGTCACCGTCATCACGCACCCGCTGGTGCAGCACAACCTCGCCCGGTTGCGCGACCAGCGGACGCAGTCGCAGGAATTCCGCCGGTTGCTGGGTGAAATCGCCTCGCTCATGCTCTACGAGGCCACGCGCGATTTCGCCGTCAAAAAAATTCCCGTTGAAACCCCGCTCGCGCGGACATCCGGCTTCCAGCTTGCGCGCGAAGTGGTCCTCGTTCCCGTGTTGCGCGCCGGGCTTGGCATGTTGGACGCCATTTTGCAGTTGATTCCGCACGCGCGCGTCGGTTTCATCGGCCTCAAACGGGAGGAAACGACGTTGCGCGCGCAATTTTATCACAAAAGTTTTCCAAAAAACCTTGGCCTTTTTGAGGTCATTTTGATAGACCCGATGCTGGCGACCGGCGGCAGCGCCGTTGCCGCGCTGGATCTGCTGGCCGGGCAGGACGCGAAACATGTCCGGCTGGTAAACCTGGTCGCCGCGCCCGAAGGCATCCGCCGCGTGCAAAAAAGCCATCCGCGCGTGCCGATCTTCACCGCCGCGATTGACCGGCGGCTCGACGCCAGAGGCTATATTTTGCCCGGTCTCGGCGATGCCGGCGACAGACTTTTTGGAACGTGATGAGTTGAACCGTTGAGGAGTTGAGGCGGCTATGCATTTCCACGCTTCAACGCTTCAACACTTTAACGCTTTTACGAATGTCGGAAACATTGCTCATGGTTGCGGACAGCGAGCGTGACGCGAACATGCTTTACGCCACGGGCCTGTTCGCGCCCGATCCGTTCATTTATCTTAAAATCCGCGGACGCCCGCTGATCGTGATGAGCGATCTGGAGATTGACCGCGCGCGCAAGCAGGCGCCGCACTGCCGCGCCGTTTCGTTGAGCGCGCATCAGCAAAAGCTCCGGCGCGACGGCGTGAAGTCGCCGCGCTATGCGCACATCATCCGCCAGATTTTACGCGAACAAAAAATCCGCCGCGCCGTTGTGCCGGACGATTTCCCGCTGGGCCTGGCCAGGGACTTGAAAAAACTCGGCATCAAGCTGAAACCGCGCGCGGCTTTTTTCCCGAAACGCGAACTCAAGTCCGCCGACGAAATCCGGAAAATTTCCGCCGCGCTGACGATGGCCGAGGTCGGGATGGCCGAGGGCATGGAGGTCTTGCGGCGCTCCAAAATCGGCCGCAACCGCAATCTCATTTATCACGGGCTTCCCCTCACGTCGGAAAAATTGCGCGCGGTGATTGATTGCGCGATTTTGCAGGCGCGCGGGCTGGCGGCGAACACCATCGTCGCCGGCGGCAAACAGGCGTGCGACCCGCACGAGCGCGGCTTTGGACGGCTGCGCGCGAACGAGCCGATCATCATTGATATTTTTCCGCGCTCGCAAAAGACCGGCTATTTCGGCGACATCACTCGCACGGTCGTGCGCGGGCGCGCGAGCCAGGCCGTGAAAAGGCTCTATGACACGGTTTTGCGCGGACAGAAAATCGGCTTTGAAAAAATCCGCGCCAAAACACCAACGGCGGACGTTCACAAGGCCGTCCAGAAATTTTTTGCGCAACAGGGTTACAAAACCGGACGGCGCAACGGGCGCATGGAAGGATTTTTTCACGGCACGGGACATGGACTCGGCCTGGAAATCCACGAAGCGCCGCGCGTGGGCGCAAGCTCCACGGAAATTTTGCGGACCGGCCACGTCGTGACCGTCGAGCCGGGGCTTTATTATCCGGAAATCGGCGGTGTGCGGCTGGAAGACGTCGCGCTCGTGACGGCCAGCGGCGCGCGCAACCTGACCCGGTTTGAAAAAGTGCTGGAAATTTAAGTTGTTGGGAGGGACGGCGTGTCGCCGTCCCCAAAAAAATGGGTAGTCGCTCAATTTGAATTTGAGGTAGGGTCATCGCGCTGCGATGACCGCGCCACGTAGAGCGGCGCAAAGGGAAGCAGCGCAAGTGATTCCGCCCGCTACATGCGGGCGGGGACGCCGCAGCGCGGGCATCACTACCATCTGCAAACTGACCCATTACCAAAACAATCAGGGTCGCCGACACGGCGACCCTCCCAGATGAAAACTGCGCCAAATTGTGTGTCTCAACTGGGCCGGACTGGCGCAAAAAATCCTTTCAACGCGCTCAAAAACCCATAAATTGCAATGAAATCGAACTGGCACGAAGCCAGCTTGGTTGAATGGAAACAGCAAACGTGCTGTCAATTGAAAGAAGTTTATGTTTTTCTTTGATCCATTGTGGTTGGTATTCGCGGTTCCCGGATTGCTTCTCGGCATCTGGGCGCAAATCAAGTTGTCGCACGCCTACGGCAAATACAGCAAGGTGCCGGTCGAGTCCGGCATGACGGGCGCGGAAGCGGCGCGTGAAATCCTGGATCAGGCCGGCCTCAACAACGTGCCGGTGGAGGAAATCCCCGGCAAGTTGAGCGACCATTACGACCCGACGAAACGCGCGCTGTTCTTGTCGTCTGAAAATTTCCGCGGCCAGACCGTCGCGGCGGTCGGCGTGGCGGCGCACGAATCCGGTCACGCGTTGCAACATCAGGCGGCCTACGGGATGTTCAATTTCCGGATGGCCATTGTGCCGGCGACGCAATTCGCGAGCATGGCTTACATGGGGATTTTCTTCGCGGGATTTATTTTCAGATCCTTTTTTCCGACATTCATCTGGCTTGCCGTTGGTTTGTTTTGCGTGATGACGCTTTTTCAGCTCGTCACTTTGCCGGTGGAATATGACGCCAGCCGCCGCGCGAAGGAGCAATTGTTCCGGCTTGGCCTCGTGCATGAGGACGAACGCATGGGTGTGAGCAGGGTTTTGGACGCCGCGGCACTGACTTACGTTGCGGCGCTGGTCAGTTCGGTTTTGCAGTTGCTTTATTTGCTCACACTCGCGCGCGGCGGCCGGAGGTAACTCGATGGTTAATTAGCTTGCAGCCTTGCGCCGAGGTCTTAACTTTTGCCCCGTCCATGGCCACAAAGACCAAAAAGCGCAAAGCGACCAGGCCCCAGCGGCGCGGAAAACCTTCCGCGCCCCGGGTAAAGGCGCCGGTCGTGTTCCAACCCGCGCCGCCGAGACCCGTCGAAGGCGACACCACGGCCTTCATCCGGCAGGAAATTTCACGCTACGACGGCGACACGGCCATCAAACTTTACCTGCGCGAAATCGGCCAGGTGAAACTGCTCACGCCGCAGGAGGAAATCGTGCTGGCCGCCCGCATCAAAAGGGGCGACAAGAAGGCGCGCGAGCAGATGATCAAGGCCAACCTCCGCCTCGTCGTCAAAATCGCACGCGATTACGAAGGCATCGGACTGCCGCTGCTGGATTTGATCAGCGAAGGCAACATCGGCCTGATGAAGGCCGTCGAACGGTTCGACCCGAAAAAAGGCGGCAAGCTTTCCACCTACGGCTCGTGGTGGATCAAGCAATCCATCAAGCGCGCGCTCGCCAACCAGTCCAAGACCATCCGCCTGCCGGTGCATCTGGTGGACAAGATTTCCAAGATGCGCCGCGTGGGGATGAAATTGCAGGAGGAACTCGGACGCGAGCCGACGGACGAGGAACTGGCTGGCGAACTCGAGATGACCCCCACGCGCGTGCGGCAGATGCGCCTGGCGGCCATCCGCCCCGCCTCGCTCGATGCGCCCATCGGCGACGACGAGTCGAACAATTTCTCCGAGGTGGTCGAGGATGAAAATGCCACGTCGCCCTACGAAAACCTCGAAGACAAGACCGTCGTCGTCATGCTGCAGGACATGGTCAAGCATCTCGATGAACGGGAGGCGACGATTTTGCGGTATCGCTTCGGCCTGGACGGCGGCATGGAAAAAACACTGGAGGAAGTTGGCGAGAAATTCGGCGTCACGCGCGAACGCGTCCGCCAAATCCAGAATCTGGCCCTGCGGAAGCTCCGCAAAATGATTGAAAAACTTGAAAGCACCAGGACCAAAACCAACTGAACCCATGCCCCGGGCGCATCTTGAGGGTGTGTTGCCCAAATCGAACAGGAGCGCGGACAGCCTTGTCCGCGCATCGCGAACACCCTTGAAGACCTTCAAAACCCTGGCAAATGGATCACGCGGACTCAGCGGTCCGCGCTCCGGGCCTTTGGCGGAATTACGAATGACTCAATCCGAATGACTAAAGAATCCCCAATGACCAATTCCGAAATGCCCCAAACCGCTTAATACCAAAATTGATATCATGTCTCCAGCCACTCCCGCCGACCTCGAACGCGCCATCCGCAATGTCCCGGATTTTCCCAAGCCGGGCATTCAATTCAAGGACATCACACCCGTGCTTGCCGACGCGCGATTGTTCGCCGGCGCGATTGATCTGCTCACGGAGAAATTCCAACCCGGCTCGGTAGACGCGGTGGTGGGCATTGACGCGCGCGGCTTTATTTTTGCCGCCGCCGCCGCCACGAAGCTCCACGCCGGTTTTGTGCCCGTGCGCAAAAAAGGCAAGCTGCCCTTCAAAACCATCGAACAGGATTACGCGCTGGAATACGGCTCGGCCACCGTGGCCATGCACGTGGACGCGCTCAAGCCGGGGATGCGCGTGGTGCTGATTGACGATCTGCTGGCGACGGGCGGGACTTCCGCCGCCGCCGCCGCCCTGGTGAAAAAACTTGGCGCGCAAATTATGGAGATCGGCTTTCTCATCGAACTGAAATTTTTGAATGGCCGCGAAAAATTAAGCGGCTACCCCGTGCGCTCCATCATCGCTTATTGAGCCGCGCAATTCAGTTTTCAACTTCCCGTTTCCCGCTACACTGGCGGCGATGCACTGGCTGCAAACACTCGACGCCAACCTGTTTTTGTTCGTCAACCGGACGTTGAGCAATCCGCTCTTCGACCGGCTCATGCCGGTTTTGAGCAACAACGTATTTTTCTTTCCGCTCCTGTTTCTTCTCGGCGCGGGTCTGCTTTGGAAGGGCGGCGTCCGGATGCGGCTGTGCGTCGTGATGCTGGCGCTCATCCTGCCGCTCGGCGACAATTTTGTCATCAACACCGTCAAGCACGCGGTCGCCCGCCCGCGCCCTTATGCCACGCTGCTGGAGGCGCGGTTGTTCGGCAGGGTCGGCGGAGGTTACATCGCCCCCGAGGCCGGCGACAACGGGCTGGAAATGTCACGTACCCGTGGCAACGGCACCAGCATGCCGTCTTCTCACGCTTCAAGCTGGTTCGCCGCCACGCTGATTTTTTTCATTTATTACCGGCGCAGCGCGTGGTTCATGCTGCCGCTGGCGCTGGCCGTTTCGTATTCGCGCGTCTATAACGGTGTCCATTATCCCAGCGACGTTCTGGCCGGCGCAATTTTGGGCGGTGGTTACGCGGCGGCGGGATTGATTGCCCTGCAAACGCTCTGGCGTTGGACCGGGAAAAAATGGTTTCCCGTCTGGCACGCGCGATTGCCTTCGTTGCTAAATCCGGTCCAAAGTCCATCCGCCTTCGCCGGGCTTCGGCGCGACGGGCAGTCCATAGTCCAAAGTCCGGAACCGCCGGCTGAAATTAAATCGGAAATCGGCGCGCCTTCACTGCGTTCCAGCGCGGTCGCGCCGAAGCTGCAAGCGGAGGCGGAAAATCGGAAATCGGAAATTGAGTGGCTTCGCCTTGGTTATCTCGTGATTGCGGCGTTGTTCCTCGCACGCATCGCTTATCTGGCCTGTGGCACGACCGAACTCAGCGGCGATGAAGCGTATCAATGGCTATGGTCCAAGCATCTGGCGCTGTCGTATTACAGCAAGCCACCGCTCATCGCCTGCGTGCAATGGCTCGGCACACATCTGTTCGGCGACACCGAATTTGGCGTGCGCTTTTTCGCGCCGGTCATTGCGGCGGTTTTGAGCTGGCTGCTGCTGCGTTTTTTTGCGCGCGAAACCGGCGCCCGCACCGGATTTTTTCTCATTCTCATCGTGACCGCCACGCCACTGATGTCGGTCGGCGCGACGCTGATGACGGTGGACCCGCTCTCGGTTTTGTTTTGGACGGCGGCGATGCTTGCCGGCTGGCGCGCCGTCCAGCCCGACGGAAAAACTTCGCACTGGCTCTGGACGGGGTTGTGGATGGGGCTGGGATTTTTGAGCAAATACACCGAACTGCTGCAATGGGTATGCTGGGCGGTCTTTTTCGTCCTGTGGAAACCCGCGCGAAGGCATCTGCGCAAACCCGGCCCGTATCTTGCGCTGCTGACGAATCTGGTCTGCGCGCTGCCGGTCTTGATTTGGAACGCGCAGAACGGCTGGATCACGGTTTCCCACGTCGCCAACGACGCTGGCGCAGGCCAGCCGTGGCATTTCACCCTCAATTATCTTCAGCGATTTTCTTGTGAGCGAATTGTTTTTGCTCAACCCGGTCTTCCTCATTGCCGCGCTGTGGGCGGCCATCGCCTTCTGGCGTTTCCAGCGAAACGATCCGCGGCTGGTTTATTTTTTCAGCATGGGCGCTCCCCTCTTTCTCCTTTATTTCCTGTTCACATTGCATTCGCGCGTGCTGGCAAACTGGATCGCGCCTTCCGTGCTGCCACTGTTCTGCGTGATGGCGGTTTATTGGCAGGCGCGTTCGCAATTCCATACCAGACTCGTCAAGGGCTGGCTGACGGCGGGCCTCGCCATCGGCCTGCCGCTCGCCCTGTTTCTGCATGAAACGAACCTCGTTCAAAAAATCGCCGGCAGACCGCTTCCGCCCAAACCCGATCCGATGACCCGCGTGCGCGCATATGACGGCGTCGCCAGGCTGGTCGCCAACGCCCGCACAAATCTGCTCGCCGAAGGCAAACCGGTGTTCATCATCGCCGGGCACTACCAGCTCGTCGGCGAGGTTTCATTTTACCTGCCCGAAGCGAAAATAAACGTCGCCGCAAATCCCCTGATCTATTTCCCCACGACGGACCAGCCGGTGAACCAGTTTTATTTCTGGCCCGGTTACAAGGGCGCGCGCACCGGGCAAAACGCAATTTATTTCAATGAAATCGGCGGCCCGCCGCTCGTGCGTGGCTGGGTCGTCAAATGGCTTGCCGGTGAAACGAACCTGCTCCGCTACGAACCGCAGTCGCAGCCCCCGCCGCCGCAATTGCTCCGCGAATTTGAGTCCGTGAAGGATTTGGGACTGTTCGACGTCTTGTATCGCGGCCGCGTTTTCCACACCATCCAGCTCTTTGAATGCCGCACCCTTAAATGAGCGCGCCAGGCCGTCAAACTCGGCGGTCTTTCCCGTTCGTGATTACGACCTTGCCGCCACGTTGAGCTCCGGCCAGGCGTTTCGCTGGCAGTTTCAAGACAACGGCTGGAACGGCGTTATTGGCCGGCACCGGATACGGCTGATACCAACGCGAGACGGCCTTCGCGCCGAAACCGGCCACGCTGTCACCGATTGGCAATGGTTGCGCGATTACCTGCAAACCGAAGTGAATTTGGGCACCGTACTCAACACTTTTCCCGACGACGAGCCGATGCGAAACGCCGTCGCCGCGTGCCGCGGCTTGCGGGTGCTGCGCCAGGACCCGTGGGAATGCCTGGCGTCGTTCATTCTGTCCTCGACCAAACAAATCGTCCAAATCCGGCAAATCGTTTCGCTGCTTTGCGAACGGTTTGGTGAACCCCTCATCCGGCCTGCGGCCACCTTCTCCCCGCTTGGGCGGCGAGAAGGAACCTATTCACGCAACTCTAAATTTTTCCCCCTCTCCCCGCCAAGCCGGGAGAGGGACGGGGCGAGGGGCGCATCTCATTCGAAAGAAAATAATCTGTTCCATTCCTTCCCGACTCCGCAACGAATAGCTGCTGCCAGCGAAGCCGAACTCCGCGCGTGCAAGATGGGATTTCGCGCGCCGCATCTGCTCGCCGCGGCGCGGCAGATTGCCGGCGGGAAATTCGATTTGGAACAGCCGCGCCGCCTGCCGCTGGCCGAAGCGCGGGCGGAATTGATGAAGCTGCGTGGCGTCGGCGGCAAAATCGCCGATTGCGTGCTGCTGTTCGCGTACGGTTTTGATTCGGCTTTTCCCGTGGACGTCTGGGTGGAACGCGCGTTGCGCCAGCTTTATTTTTCGCGCCGCCGCGTGACGGCGAAAAGGTTGCGTCACTTTGCCGCGACACATTTCGGTCCGCACGCCGGATACGCCCAGCAATATCTTTTTCATTACATGCGGACCAAAATGGAATAGGATTAGCGTACAATTTTGGTAGGGCGGCGCTGCTGCGCCGCACCCACCGAAGAAAACAACCGTAAAATTCCTCGCGCAACATAAATGAAAATCGAAGCCATTTTGACGCCGGCGGAACTGCCCGCGCTGGCCGGGCGCGATTTGCGCGACGCCGCGTGCGTCGTGTTCGACGTGCTGCGCGCCACGAGCACGTTCGTGACCGCGTTGCACAATGGCGCGAAAGCCGTCGTGCCCGTGTCCGAAATCACCGAGGCGCTGGCCATCCGCAAAAGGCAGCCGGACGTTCTGCTTGGCGGCGAACGCGACGGCGTGCGGATCCACGCCGCGCAAGCCGGCGGAATTGATTTCGACCTCGGCAACTCGCCGCGCGAATGCACGCCGGATAAAGTCCGGGGCAAAATCATTGTGAGTACGACCACCAACGGCACCCGCGCGTTGCGCGCCTGCGCGGGCGCAAAAATGGTTCTGGCATCCTCGTTTTTGAACCTTGCGGCCACGGCGGAACTCGTAAGAAAAAATCAGTCCGCGCAAGTGCTGCTGGTCTGCGCCGGCACGCGCGAAAGCACGGCGCTGGAGGACGTGCTGGCGGCGGGTGCGTTTTGTGATTTGTTAGTTGACGAACCCCCCGCCCCGACTCTTGCCCCGCTTGGGCGGGGCGAGGGAGTTTTGCAAATGAGCGATTCGGCTGAAATTGCGCGGCGCGTTTATGCAAAGGCGAAACCAGATTTGTTCGCGATCGTTCGCAATTCGGAAAACGCGCGGCGCCTGCTGGCCATTCCTGAACTGCGCGACGACGTGGCGTTCTGCCTGCAACGCGATGTTTGCCCGCTCGTTGCCCAAATGGACGCCGCCGGCGCCATTCAGGCAAAATAAATCTCCGCGGTTTTGTTCACAAAGTCGTTCCGTCCTGAACGAACAAGGTCAAACAACAAATTCCAATTCCTGCCGGTGCGGAATCAGGCCGCGCTCGAAGGCCTGGCCGAGAAACCGGCGGATGGATTCCCTGCCCCGTTCGCCATAATCCAGCGTCCAGTGGTTCACATACATGCCCACAAACCTGTCGGCGAGTTCGCGTCCCATGTCGCGCGCGAATTGCAGCGCGTGCTGCACCGCCTCGGGGCGATGATCCAGACTGAATTGAATGCTCGCGGTCAGAATATCGGAAATTTTCCGGCGCACGTCCGGCGGAAATCTTTTGTGAATCACGTTTCCACCCAGCGGCAGTGGCAGGCCGTCGTTTTGTCCGCCCCACCAGACGCCGAGGTCCTCGCAAACCGCTAGGCCCTCGTTTTGATACGTCAACTGTCCTTCATGGATGATGAGACCGACATCCGCCTGGCCGGAGCGCACCGCCCTGAAAATCCGGTCAAACGGCACGACGATGTAATTGAATTCCTTCGCGGGTTTGCCCAGCCAGAGTTGCAGCGCGAGGAATGCGCTGGTCATCGTCCCGGGCACGGCGATTTTTTTTTGCGCGATTTCCCTGCGGGAGAATTTCCGTCCGGCCACGAGCATCGGGCCGTAGCCGTCGCCCATGCTCGCGCCGCTGGGCAGCAATGCGTATTTGTCGCTGACGTAGGCGTAGGCGTGGAGGCTGACGGCGGTGATGTCGAGTTCGCCGCGCCTGGCGCGTTCGTTGAGCGTCTGGATGTCCTGCAAAACGTGCTCGAAGCGGAAGCCGGGCGTTGGAATCAAACCTCTCGCCAGCGCGTAAAACATGAAGGCGTCATCCGGGTCGGGCGAATGGCCGAGCGTCAACGTCGTTTGCTGCATGGCGGGAAATTAACCGAGGCGACGCGTGAACGCGCCAAAATAATTTGCCTCGTGACAACTAATTTTTCACCAGAACGCCGCAAAGCTCCCGCTTTTGTAGTAGTGCCCTAATTTGAAATTGGTGGGTGCGCCGCTGCGGCGGCGCACGGCGGTGCGGCAGCACCGCCGCCACCAAATTAAGGCACAACTCTTTTGTTCATCAAAACGACGGCGGGTGTTTTGGAAAAAACGCTGCTGTGGAAGATTGCGACGTGGGACGATGTGAAAGAGCCAGCACGCGCGGGCAAAGGCGCTTCTGCCTTTACGGCCAAAGTCCGCCCCGATTGCGGCTTACCTCTTTACGCCGAAATGGAATCCGGTCTCGTCTTGATAGCCGAGCGGTATTTTGCTTTCAAGCAACTCGCGCAATCTGGCGGCAAGACCAAAGACCAGCAAATTCAGGGTCAGAACCGGCAACAATATTTTGCTCATCATGCCGTATTTTCAGCATATACGGTGCCGATTTAACCCGTCGGATCGAAGGCGGTTTGCGGACAAATGTTGTCCCATTTTAATACACGCGGGATAAATTTTAGACACGACCCATCATGCGAGCGCTCCAAGTGAACGCAGTCAAATCCCCGTCAGAAGTTCGTTGACTTCCCGGTTTTGCCGTCCTAATTTCGCGGAACAGAGGCGATTCAAATTTATGAAGAAGGATTCAAATATCGAAACGGGCCACCCGAACCGGTGCGAGAAAAAAAAACATGACACTGGCCGGTGGGTCAAATGGGGATTGACGCTGTGGCTTCTGGCGCTGGCGACCGGCTGCCAGACCCAGGCCCCTCAACCCGGCGGCGCCAAGGAACAGACAACCGTCCCCCCTGAAATCGTCGCATTGCGTGAGGGCGACGTTTTGAAAATTTCATTTCCGGGTTCTCCAACTCTGGACACCACCCAGCAAATCCGGAGGGACGGCAAAATTACGCTGCCTTTGATTGGCGAAGTGCAGGCGGCCGGAATGAGCGCCGAAGCATTGCAGCAGGATCTGGTCAAATTATACGCGCCGCAACTGTCATCCAAGGAAGTCACCGTCACGGTGGCCTCCTCCACCTTCCCGGTTTTTGTGACCGGTTCGGTGATTCATCCGGGAAAGATCGTTTCCGATCATCCCATAACGGTGCTGGATGCCATCATGGAGGCGGGCGGATTTGACTATACCAAGGCCAATCTAAAGGCCGTCAGAGTGATCCGTCACGAAAATGACCGGGTGGTAAACTACACGTTGAACCTGAAGCTGCTCATGGACGGGAAGGACAACAAATCGTTTTATCTCCAGCCGTCCGACATCGTGTTTGTGCCGGAACGGTTCTCGTGGTTCTGAATGCAAACAAAAAACCCTCGAGGCGATTGCTTCGAGGGTTTTTCGCAAGCCCGTTTGAACCGATTTTCGGCGGCTGCCGGTCCAGTCTCTAATAGGAGTATGAAATTTGGAAGCCGACCTGGCTGCTGGAGTAACCGAACCCCGGTTGTGTGGACGAATTGCTGCTGGCTTGATAAAAGGCCGCCATCGTTCCCCGTTGGGCGAAGGGGTAGCTCAATTGGACGCTGACGGTGTAGAGATCATCCTGACGGTTGCCGGAAGTGCCGCTGACCGGATCCACATATTTCACCGTATGATAACCGCCCTGCAAATCCAGGTATAATTTCCCGAGCAAACGTTGATTCAGGTCGCCGGTAAAGTCCGTATTTTCAGTGGCGCCCCCGAAATAAGACGGGGACACCGTGCGATCCGCGCCGATGGAAATTTTTGTCACTTCAAACGGCTGGTATTGAATCGCCGCTCCGAAGACAAAATTCAACAAATCGTTCGAGTTCGTGCCGCCGAGAAACTGGCGGTCTTCCCCGCCGACGTGAACGCGAAAGCTGATCTTGTCCGTTGCCCGCCAGTCGGCCCGGACCTGGAGCTGTTCGTAGGTCATGTCCGGACCGGTCTGCATGTTGACGTAGCCAAAGTCCGCACCAACGCCGGCATCCAACCGGGGCCAGAACTGATAATTCAACCAGTCGAAAGTGGACCATTCACGGGAGCTGTTAAACTGGTCGGCGGAGATGAAGTTTTGGTCGAATTCCAAATCCGTGGACATTTTGCTGTTTAACTGGCAGGAGGCGTTGAGCCTGGTTGAGTAGGTTTCCTGACTGGTTTGGGTGGCGGTTTCGACGAGTGGATCCGAGGTAAAAGCAACAACTTGCGACAGTCCAAGGGTCCAATCTTCATAGGCTGTTCCGCCCGTCAAGGTGATGGCGTGATCCAGGGTTTCATGGAACTGGCTGCTCGAATAAAACGTCAAGGTCGGCGTGTAATCCAGCGTCCATTGTCTGCCGATATCCACCAGAAAACCCGGTGAAAATTGATTGATGACGGTGTTTGCCACCTGATTGGTGTTTGAGAGGATTCCGTTTCCGTAAAGAAAACGGTAGAACGGATGCGGGCGCAGAGTGAATATCCCGTATTGAAATGGTTCCGTCTCCCGCGCGCCGACGGAAGTGTTTGCTTCCGCGCTGAACACGGTCATCTCATTATTGCTCTCGCTTTCCTGAACGGCGGGTGGCGTCACCGGATACACCGGCGCCGGCATGATGACCTGTTGGGCCCTGGCCGCGAACGACCATGCCAGCAGGACGGCCAACATGACCTTCAATGGCGCCGGGTTATTGATTCCGCGAGCAGCAACAATGCGATTTTTGGATTTAATGTTCATGATATCATTTCCGAATGTGATGGGCAGAACCGATGTGATTTGCCAGTTGTCCGACCGGCGTTTCTTCACGCCAATTACGCAGCGAATTTTCAAGCGCTTCCATCGCGGGCCGCATTTTGACCCCGGTGGCGAGCAATTTGGAAACGTCCAAAATCGCGTGCGACCGGGGCGACCTGGCGCCAGGCCGGTCCGACATCAAATTTGAATCGTGTCCCAAAGGTTTGATGGGCTGACCGGGCGATTCCGCGTCAAGACCATAGAACTCCTCGTCGTTCTTCCAATATTCAAAGTGCCGGGCAGGCTTGAGGATCTGTTGGATCATCTCAATGACCTGTCGGGTGGCCACGGCGCCGGGATTCGTCATGTTGTAAATGCCGAAGGGGGCATGATATTCCCAAAGGTCCAGACTGGCACGCACAAAATCGTCCAGGTGCGAAAGCGAGGCGATGGCGTCATAGACTTTGGGATAATGCTGAAGTTTCCACAGGAAATTTCTCGGTTCACTCTGCTCGCCGAACGGCGTTCCGGGCCGCCAGATGTAACTTTGTCCGATGCCGCGAATCGCCTCCTCCGCCAGCGCCTTGGTGCCGCTGTAAAAATTGCACGGGGCATGACGGAAGGAAAAATTGGGTTCATCCCATTCGGTGAAGCCGAAGAGACTCTCCGGAGACTGCTCAAACAGCCGCCGCGCTTCGGGCTGATTGAGTTCGCGGATCCCCCGCATTTTCCCGCCGTCGATGATTTTTGCGCCGGTATAAATGCCTCCCGATGAAATGTGCCCCCACGGCGTGTTGGTCAGCAGGCAAACGCGGGCAATGGTCTGGGGCAGCAGTGTGTTGGCGAACAACGTTTCCTCGCGGGTCGCTTCACAGGCGTCCACGTTGGGTTTGCCGGTGTAACCCGCGGCGTTGATGATGAACTCCGGCCGGATTTTTCGAACGTAATCAAACAACAAATCAAAGTTGGTGTAATCCAGCGCCGTCCGGGTCAGCGGAATAAAGCTGGAGCGCCGCCGGTGCAACTCGCGCGCGAAGGCGTGGCCGACGTAACCGCTGGCTCCCAGTAGCAAAATCATGGCAACGTTGCGGGCGGTCCAACCATCAGAGGTTTGTCAGGGCTGGTCATGGGCTTTCCGTCCAAAAGCAAAACGAGCGCTGGTTTAACCGGGGTTCAGGCCTTCCAAACCTGGCCGGGCTTTGTTTTTACACCCGCCATTTGATTTCGCGTGTCCACGATGCAACCGGCCCAGCCCGCCAGTTCCTGGTAGTTGACGGATTGATGATTGGTGGCGATGACGACGACATCGAAGCTTCCGACGGTTTTGCGATTCCAAATTACCGACCGCGTCCCCGCCCAATGCGGATGTTCGCGCGTCATGCGAACCACCGGCACAAACGGATCGTGATAGGCCACCACCGCGCCGCGCCGCTTGAAAAGGTCCATCAACTCGTAAGTCGGTGATTCGCGATCGTCATCCACGTCCGGCTTGTAGGCCAGGCCCAACAGCAGGACGCGGCTGCCGTTCACCGATTTTTTCCGCGCGTTGAGCGCCTCGGCGGTCCGGTTGACAACGTGCAAGGGCATGGCGGTGTTGACTTCGCCCGCCAGTTCGATGAAGCGCGTGTGCTGCCCGAATTCGCGGGCCTTCCAAGTGAGATAAAACGGGTCAATCGGGATGCAATGGCCGCCCAAGCCCGGTCCCGGATAGAACGCCATGTAACCAAAGGGCTTTGTTTTCGCGGCTTGAATGACTTCCCAGACATCAATGCCCATCGCGCCATAAACGAGCTTCAATTCGTTGACCAACGCGATGTTCACGCTGCGGAAAATATTTTCCAGCAGCTTGGTCGCTTCGGCCGCGCGACAGGATGAGACCGGCACGAGGGTTTTGACGGCCCTGCCGTAAACCGATTTCGTCCGCTCCAGACAGGCCGGCGTGTATCCGCCAATCACCTTGGGAATCATTGCCACCTTGCTTTGCGAATTCCCCGGGTCTTCCCGCTCCGGCGAGAAGGCCAGATGAAAATCCGCGCCCGCCTTCATCCCGGAACCGGCCTCCAGCACCTCGCGCAATTCCTCATCGGTGGTGCCGGGGTAGGTCGTGGATTCGAGAACCACGAGGGCGCCTTTCGCCAGATGCGGCGCGAGGGCGCGGCCGGTGTCGAGGATGAACGAAATGTCCGGTTCGCGGTTTTTGTTGAGCGGCGTGGGCACGCAAATGATGACCGCCTCGACTTCGCGGATGCGGCTGAAATCGGCGGAAGCGGAAAATTTTCCCGCTTTCGCCGCCCGCGCGACGTCCCCGGAGGTAATATGCTTGATGTAGCTGCGCCCGCGGTTCAGCGATTCCACCTTGGCCGGGTCAATATCCAGGCCCAGGACCGTGACGCCCGAGCGCGCGAATTGGAGTGACAGGGGGAGGCCGACGTAACCCAGCCCGATGACAGCTATTTTCATGGATGCATTCCTTTTTGACGAATTTGGTTGTTAATTTCCAAAATGGGATGGAACCGCGGTTCAGCCGCCGGTGTTTGGAGGCGCCAGCCGGAAAAACAACATTATTTTCTGGATTGTCTTTGGGAACCGTTCAAGCGGGACCAACGAGCAAAGAGTTTTCAACGAATAAATTCCGCCAGCCACCGCAGCGACCGCTCCCAGCGCCATTGCCACCGGGAGAGAGAGAAAATACCAGCTCACAAAAACCACGGCTACCAATGGCAAAAACAAAAGGGCCAACCGTTGATTTGCCGCCGACCAGCGAAATCCGGTCAGTCGCCGGACAATCAGATAGACGCCAGCCCAATACACCACATAAAGCGCAAAAAACGCGATGCCGGTTCCTTTCAGGCCAAATTCGATCACGCCCATCCAGACAAAACCCGCATTGATGAGATTGCTCACGAGTTCGCTCCACAAAAACAGCTTCCGTTCGCCCCTGGCGATGAGCACAAAACCCATCGGCCAACTGGCCACACGAAGCACCATGCCCAGACAAATCCAGCGGAAAACTTCCACCGCCGGCCCAAACTTCGCCGAGTAGAATAATTGGATGACCAGCGGCGCAAAGGTGAGTGTGGCCACGACCCCGGGTCCGGCCATCAGCAGGCCCACTTCAACCTGTTCGTTCACCAGCCGGTTGCACTCGTCATGGTTGTGGGCCACGGCAGTCAGGCGTGGATAAAAATCCGTCCCCATCGCCTGAATAATGAACCCCACGTAAAGACTGCCGAAGGCAAAGGCAGATTGATAATAACCCGCGGCATCAATCCCGATTTTGCGCAGCACGATGATGCGGATCAAATAGGCCATCCCGAATGTCATCATCCCGGTCGCCATGAAAACGACCCCCAATTTGAGCAACGCGGAAACTTCAGAAGCAACCTGGTGCGAGGTCATGGGAACCCGTTCCACCCTGATTTTGCGGGCATACCACCAGGAGGTTAAAATGCCCATTGCCGCCACGCACACGAGCGAGGGCACCACGCCGCGTTCCGGCATTCCGCATTTGTAATAAAAATAGACGATGGGTATGCCGAACAACGTCCCATAAAACGCGCCCAGCACGCTCATCCGGGCCAGGTCGGCGATCCGGCGCATGCCTTGCACCAAGGCTCCCTGAGCTTCGGAAACGTCCGTGAAAAGCACCACCAGCGCCAGCAGGGCCACCGCACCCGCATGCCGTTCGTCCCCAAAGGTCAACCGCGACACAAAGTTGTGGAAGATCAGCAACAACAACGCGCCCGCCGTGCCGGAGAATAACGCCACACGGCGCAACGTCGTCACCGTGCGGGCAATTTGCAACCCGTCTCCGGTGCCAATGGCGGCGGCAATCTGGCGCACCCCGCTTGTTTTGATCCCCATCCCGGCAACCGTGCGGGTCAGGTCGGAGATGGCCTCGTAGATGCCCAGCAGCCCGATGCCCGTCGGCCCCAACAAAACGGCCATCACCTTGGTTCGCAATATCCTAAACCCAACACTTACCACGGAAGAACCGCCGATCAGCGTCGAAGATTTTAGAATTTGCCCGTAGGTATGTTTGCCGATGTTCAATTTCCTCCAAAACTTTCCACTGGTTCAGCCGGGCACGCTTAAAGTGTTCTCATCGCCCGTGCTGTCGCTTCCACCACGTAATCAGCCTGTTCATCGGCCAGGTGCGGGCTCATCGGCAGGCTCAAAACCGAATCCGCCAGCGCTTCCGCGATGGGAAATGCCCCGCGCTTTCCCTCGTCATCCGCATAAGCGCCGGAGAGGTGCGGAGGCACTGGATAATGAATCAGGGTGCCGATGCCGGCGTCGGCCAATTTTTGTTGTAACGAGTTCCGATTCGGATGACGAATGACAAAGAGGTGCCAGACCGGTTCCGCCCATCCGGGCGCCGATGGCTGTGTCAGGTTGGAAACCCCGCGCAATCCGGATAAATATCGGCTGGCAATCAAGCGGCGGCGTTCATTCCACTCATCCAGCTTCTTCAGCTTGACGCGCAAAAAGGCGGCCTGGAGTTCGTCCAGGCGCGAATTGAATCCCTTCACATCGTTGTAATATTTTTTCCTTGAACCGTAATTGCGCAACAGGCGGACGCGATCCGCCAAAGACGCGTCGTTCGTGGTCACCGCTCCGGCATCGCCAAACGCGCCCAGGTTCTTGCCGGGATAAAAACTGTTACCGGCGGCATCACCCAACGCTCCGGTTCGCCGCCCTTTGTAGCAGGCGCCCTGCGCCTGCGCGTTGTCTTCGACGACCTTCAACCCGCGGGCGCTGGCGATGTCCATAATCGGGTCCATGTCCGCCGGTTGCCCGTAAAGATGCACCGGCATGATGGCCCTGGTTTTGGGCGTGATCGCCGCCTCGATACGAGCCGGGTCCAGGTTGAAGGTATTTGGATCGGGTTCGACCGGCACCGGCCTGGCGCCGGCATACGAAACCGCCAGCCACGTGGCAATGAACGTGTATGATGGGACGATGACTTCGTCACCCTCGCCGATGCCGCAGGCGCGCAGGATCAAATGGAGTGCGTCCAAGCCATTGCCCACGGCGATGCAATGTTTCGCCCCGCAGTAGCCGGCATACTCCGCCTCGAACGCCTCAATTTCCGTCCCCAACAGATACCAGCCGGAATCCATGACCCGGTGGTAGGCGGCGTCAAACTCGCCACGATATTCGTCGTAGGCGGGTTTTAATTCAAGAAACGGGACTTTCATGGCACTCGTTTCAACGCGCTGAGAAACTGTTGAAAGTCGCGGTAATAGTCAGATTCATCGTAAAAATTGGAGGCCAGAACCATGCACACCGAGCCGGACGAAAAGTTGTCCAATTCGCGCCAGATCATGGGGCACACATACAACCCGTAATAGGAGCGGTTCAGGTGAAACCGTTTCCTTTCCGCGCCGTCATCGAGAATGACATCGAAGCTGCCGGACATGGCAACGATCAATTGATGCAGGTCCTTATGGGCGTGGCCACCCCGTTCCGCTCCTCCCGGCGTGTCGTAAAGATAATAAACCCGCTGGATTTGAAAGGGGACATGCCTTCCCCCTTCGATGAAGGTCAGGTTCCCGCGCGGGTCGGCAATCTTGGGCAAATTTATCGTGATGCACTGTTTGATGCTCATAATTCAACGCTGGATTGGGTCGCCTGATGCTTCAGGCGCGTTCAGTTTGGTTTTCTCTATTAGGTGTAGATGAAAAAAGGGGCTCAAGGTTATGGCGCCGGAAGCGATGCCGTAATAACGCAGGAATTGCCTCCTCGTCATGTGATACGGCCATTTTTTTCCGTTGTTCATTGATGATCAATCGCAACCGCCTCAAACTGCCAATTCGTCCACCGGAACGGCCAGTTGCGGCTTCAAGTGCAGATAGCGCGTGGACGACCTTTTCATATCAATATCCTTATAGACCCGTTCCACCTGTTCCGGAGCAAGCCCGACCAAGGGCGCAACCACCGAGGGTGGCATTGCGTGATTTTTCGCATAGAGACAAAGATCCAGTTTTTCATAGGGCAGGGAAAAGTAGAATTCATCCTGTCCCTGCTGGAGGCTGTAGGTATCGGTGGTTGGCGGACGCTGGCGGATCTGCCCGGGAACCCCGAGGAACTCCGCCAGTTGATAGACCTGGGATTTGTAAAGATGGGCGATCGGCTTAAAGTCCGCCGCGCCATCTCCCAGCTTCACAAAAAATCCCTGGTCATATTCGAGGCGGTTGGGTGTGCCCGCGACCGCGTAGTTGAGCCGGTCAGCATAGTAATATTCCATCATTTTCCGCACCCGCTGCTTGAAGTTGGTGGCAGCCAGGATGCCCAGATAGGCTTCCAGTGAAAGCCGTTTTTTGACGAGGGCGCCATCGGGCGCCTGCGCAACGACACTGAAGTAATTGATGCCCTGGTTGGCAAGGACGTTCTCCAGGACAATCTTGCTTTTCCATCCCTCTCCGTATTCCGGTATGGCCAGTTGAATTGCCTTCGCCTGCCGGGTGTAACATCCGACGGCCTCGAGAATGGGCGTGATTTCCTCAACGGCCGAATCAAACCCGAAATGGGTGGATATGGACTGGCTGAGAGTCAGGGTATCGTGCGACGAGTGTTGGTCCGGCATATGAACGCCGAAAACGCGCTCCTTTCCCACGGCCCGCACGCAAAGGGCGGCCGTGACCGAACTGTCGATTCCGCCGGAAAGTCCGACGACCACTCCGCGGCGCTTGAACGAGGCAAGCAGGCGCTGAACTTCGCGGGTAATCAGCCCGACCTGCCCGGCGCAATCGATTTTCAATGATTCTTTTGAAAGGGTTTGGGTGGGCATCTTAAAATGGTTGTTGAAGGGATGATACGATCAGGATGTGCGACTTGCCGCCATCGCATTTTGCTGGAGTTCCGCCTTATGAAGGGCGGCTTTGAGTATTTTGCCCGATTGATTCTTTGGCAAGCTGTCACAGAATTGCACCCACTTCGGGTGTTTGAAGGCCGGAAGGCTTCGCCGCAGGTGGCCCCTGACCGCTTCCTCCGTCATGGTTGAGTTGCAACGCACCACGAAAACCTTGATGGCTTCTCCCAGAATTTCATCGGGAACCCCGATCACCGCCGCCTCCAAAATCCCGGGGATTTCCAGCACGGCATCCTCGATTTCCTTGCTGCCGACCCGATTCCCACCCGACTTGATGATCTCCCGCGCGCGGCCGGTGAGAAAAATATAGCCGTCCTCATCCTCATAGCCCAAATCACCGGTGAAGTAATAGCCGTTCCGCAGCACTTCCGCCGTCGCCGCTGGAGACTTCCAATAGCCCATCATGATATTCGAGCCGCGAGCGGCGATCTCTCCCGGCACACCGGGCGGAAGCCGGTTCCCTTGTTCATCACTGACGATGACATCGACATTGGGAATGGCCCGCCCAATTGAACCCCACTTCCGCGGCAGGACTTCGGGTTCGACATAAGTGAGGCGCGGCGCGGCCTCGGTGCTTCCGTACATGACAAACAGGCGGGCGGGATGGAAGACCTCCACGACCTCTTTCTGCAAGGCCGGCGCCATGCCGCCGCCAGCCTGGGTCACAAAACGCAGATTCGGAAATTTGCGGGATTTTAAATCGGATTTATTCAGCAGAATTGAAAACGTTGAAGGCACGCCGGCCAAGCCCGTCGCCTCCTGGTCCCGCATCGTGTTCAAAACCGTGACTGGAAATGCAAAACGATTATCAATGACCAGGGAGCCGCCGCTGAGAAAATGACTGTAGAGCAGGGAGCGTCCGTAAACATAGTAAAATGGCAGGACAACCATCATCCGATCGCTTTCACGGAGACCGAGGTATTTGACAATCGATTGCGTGTTGCTGACAAGATTAAGGTGGGAAAGCATCACTCCTTTTGGTTCACCCGTGGACCCGGAAGTGTAAATGATTGAAGCGAGATCAATGTCGATTCGGGCCGACGTGATGACCGATTGGGGATTGGATTGAAACACATCGGACAGAAAATGCAGCTGGATCCGCGGGGTGGCGGGCAAGGGTTGCCGCGCAGCCCGATCCACCAGCACATGCTGCAATCCGGGCAGGTCGTTGATGATGCCCGACCATTGGGGAGAAAATTTGCTTCCCGCGATGAGAACCTTTGCCTCGCAGTCGGCCAATAATTGCTTGAGGGCTTCGGCTGTAAGTTCGGTGTTGAGCGAGACTTCAACGGCGCCCGCTTTCAGCACGCCAAAGTGCGCAGCGATGAATTCAAACGAATTGTCGAGCAGGATTGCCACTCGATCTCCTTTGCCCACCCCCAATTGGACAAGAAACCCCGCCACGAGATCGGCTTCGCGGTTGATCTCACGGTAAGTCTTCCAGACGTTATTGAACCATACCGCCGGCCGGTCAGGGTGCGCCAGGGCGGACTGTTCCAGAATGTCTTGAACCAACATAATCTTCAGGCACAGGAGCGAACCTGATCTGCCGTTCGCCGACAGACAATTTTCACATCATCACGCCCAGTCAGCGTGCCGTCATCTCTGAAGTTTGAGATAAAACGATGATGCACCAGCTGCGTGGACAAGATGCCGACCAGGGCCATATCATCGGTTTCTCCCACTGCTTTGCCTTGTTCCAGCCTGGCGGCGAGCTGTCCCACGGCCACAGGATTAAAGATGCGGGAGGCCTTCACGGAGGCTTCGGACAACAATTCCCGCACGTAGTCCGGAGTGGCTTCATTAAAAAAGCTCCGATGGATCGGCGCCCGGTAGGGACGCTTCCGGCGGCGCAGAATTTCCGCCGGCAGATACTCCCTGGCCAGCCGGCGCAACAGATATTTTTCCGTCAGCCCACGCAATTTCAACCGCGACGGGAGCCGGTTGCAGAATTCAACCACCCGGACATCGAGAAAGGGGTGGCGCCCTTCCACCGAATGCGCCATGGCCACGCGATCTCCCTGCGATGAGAGGAGATACTGGGACAGAAAGATGGATGCCTCCAAAAACTGCGCCTTTTCCAGCGAACCCCAGGTTTGAAAACCATCCGGATAACTCAATTCCGTTCCGGCATGTCCTTGTTGTTCGGCAATTGCGGCGGCGAAATCCTTCGAGAAAAAGCGGCGGGTGCGCCGGTTGTTGCGCCAGCGGATGGCATGCGAGTAATCGGCCTTGCCGGTTTCCGTCAATCCCGCCCCAAAAAATGCCGCCAGATAGGAATCACCCACGGCGCCAAGATCGGTGATGTCCGGATACAACCGTTTCAGTAGGAGGGAGCGCCATTTCGAGCCGGCGTTTTGCGCCCAAAAGCGGCGTATCTTCGCCTCCTTAAATATGTCATAACCGGCCAGAAATTCATCGGCCCCCTCGCCCGTAAGCACGACTTTGAACTTTCGATCCCGGACCAGTTTCGAGAGCAGGAACATCGGCGCCGGAGAAGTCCTCATGACCGGGGTTTCCGTGTGCCAGACCACATCGTAAAAGGCCCTTCCAATATCCGCATGGGTGGCGTGGACGACCTGATGTTCGGTGCCCAAACAGCGGGCCATGCTGCGTTGAAATTCACTTTCGTCAAATTTAGGGTCGCTGAATGCGATCGAAAATGTGTCCAGACGGCTGACACCCAATTTCCGAACGATCGCGGCAATGACGGAAGAATCCAGGCCACCGCTCAAGTATGCGCCCACCGGCACATCCGCGCGCAACCGTATCCGGGTGGCATCGGTGAGCAAACCACGAAACTCATCAAGCAAATTCCCCTCGGGCGTTTCTTTGCGGAAGCCGGAAGTTGACGGCACGCTTGATTCACGGACATCGGCCGGCCAACCCAGCTTCCAGTAGGCCTTCACGGTCATCCGGCCTTCCTTCGCCAAGGCATAATGACCGGGCGGCACGTCCACGATTCCGCGAAAACAAGTTCGCGGAGAAAGCGTGCTCCAATAGGTGAAAATCTGGTCAATGGCCAGAGGATCGATTCCGGCCTTGACGCGGGGATCGGCCAAAATGGACTTGATTTCGGATGCGAAGATCAAAGCGCCCCCGGTTTGAGTGTAAAACAGTGGACGCACCCCTGCCCGGTCGCGAGCGAGAAACAGGGAGCGGTCGCGTTCGTTCCAGATGGCGATGGCAAATTGTCCGTTGAGCAGGCGCAGGCACCCGGCCCCGTATTCTTCGTATAAGTGCAGGATAACTTCAGTGTCCGTATTTGTCGAAAACCGGTGTCCCTTGGCCTCCAGTTCGGTTTTAAGCTCAAGGTAATTAAAAATCTCGCCATTGAAGACAATCCAGAGGCTCTCATCTTCATTGGCGATGGGTTGTTGCCCTCCCGACAAGTCGATGATGCTGAGCCGGGCGTTGCCCAACCCGACACGATCCCCAAGATAGATGCCGAACTGATCCGGCCCGCGGTGGCGGACCATCGCCAGCATCCGCCGCAAAGCCGCTTCCGTTGGCGGGGACGCTTCCGCGAAATTCAGGATTCCAACAATGGCACACATCGGAAAAATGGCGTGGCTTAAGCCCGGCTGGTTCCCTGTCTAAGCCGGATGTAATTGGCCAATCGGCTGACTGAATCAAAATTGTCGGGTGATATGTCCTCCGGTGGCACGGTGATTTTGAAAGTCTTGTCCACAAAGGCAACCAGTTCCATAACGCCCATGGAGTCAACGATTCCCGCTTCGAGCAGTGAATCGCTGTCGCCATAATTGAAACCATCGGCGTTGAACAGCATGTTTTCAGCGATGAATCTTCTGATCTCTGATTCGAGGTTGGATTTGTTCTGTGACATAGATTGTTAAGTTTTTTGTTTTCTCCCTGGCGGCATCTCACTCCTCCTCGACCCATCCCTTCTTTTCCGTCGTATCAATCAACTCAACATTCAGGTTGTTCTTCGCCAGGAAGAATGCAATGTCGTTGTTGTTAAAGGCTTCGCCGGGTTCGGGGGGCACCAGAAACTTCGCCTCCTTCGCTTCCAAAAGCGGGATCTGAACCTTCAAATTCTCACATCGGAAACAAAGGTGGTGAAGCCCTCCCCCTTTGCGCGCAAACAGAAACGCCGGGGAAGCCGGTTCCGAAGGCTCCACCAGCTTGATGGGCAGCGATCCTTTTTTTGACAGGAAAACAACCCTTACTTTTTGCCTGGTATTTACCACGATGTCCGAGTTCTTTCTATAACCAAACAACTCGCTCCATTGCCGGATTCCTTCTTCCAGCGAACGGACAACAATTCCGAGATGATCAATGACCATATTTTTCACTTCCTGACGTTTTGCTTGATCCAGGCGTCAAACCCCAAACCCTCCCATGGCATCCTGCGGTCAAACCGGTTCATCCACGGATAGGGACTTCCTTTTCCCATGACCACATACTTTCGAATGTCCATTACGACTTTGACGGGATCTCCCATGGCCAGGGAATAATCGGGCACATTTCGGCTGACGACTGAATTGGCGCCGATCAAACAGTTTTCTCCCACCTGGATTCCGGAAAGAACCACGGCATGAACGCCCACCTGGGAATAATTGCCGATGTATCCGCCCTTGATATCGGTTGAAGGCGGAAAGGGATCATTGGTCATCACCGAGAATGGGTATAGAAAAACGAAATCCCCCATTGAACAGCCTTGCGCAATATGAACGTTGCTATGCAATCGGCAATACCTGCCGATTTTCACCTTGCCCTGAATATCGGACAGGGTGCCAATCGAACAATGCTCGCCAATGCTGGTATTCTCGCGAATTGTCACCCGATGACCCGATGAAAAACGGGGGCCGATGGTGCATCCCGCATAGATGATTGCATGGCTTCGAACGAGGGAACCGGCGCCAATCACCGTAACTGGATTGTTATAGCCGGGATCATGATAATATGCCTCCAGCGGCTCTCCTATCACCGAGTCGTTGCAAATGGTTGAATCGTCCCCAATTTCAACATTGTCATAAATTGCGGTGTTGTCTCCAATCCTGACATTGTTGCCGAGCCTGGCCTTTGGACTGACATGAACATTCCGGCTGTTAAACTTCATACGCGTTCTGCTTTGTTGGATTAACGGTGGCTCAAATTGAGCGAGTTGACTGCGCCCAAGACTTTAACTGGAATCCCGGATTGGGCCATTCCGCTCTTTGGTGGTCGCTTCGTTTCTGTGGCGGCGTGTTCAGGGACTGATTTCCAGCCTGAAGAAGCGTTGTGGGGATGCACTCAGATTGTTGGTTGAAATGATCAAATTTCCCGTGCCAGCAACGGGGCCGCCCAAAAGATTCCACGTCGCCGCCGTCAGATTGTCCTTGTACTCGATTTGATAGGTTTGACCTGTGATCGTCAGCCAGTTAAAGACGAACTGATTTCCGTTCAATGCAACACCACTCAACTGGGGCAACCCGACCACAGTCAGTGTCCCGCTGTTAAAAATAAAGGTGTAATTGGCGGCACTCAACGTGCCAGGACTGGCCGTGATTGGATAATTTCCCGGCGGACTGTTGGTTGTGGCACTGGTGCTTAAACCTGGGGCGCCGGCCAACACGTTTGTCCCCTCCGCGTTGACGAAGCCACTGTAACTGGCGGTGAATGGCGGATTCGGCAATCCAAAGGTTCTGCTATTATTGGCGGCACTCACCGTCAATGTCACTGGTGTGATATTGGCCGTCAATCCCACCAATGGGGCCAGGGCATAGTTGGTTGCACTGGCGCCACTCAATGACAGTCCGTTCACCGTCACGATGATGCCCGTTCCAACGCTGGCGCTGGCGAAGTTGGCCGTGTATCCGTTGGTCACGAGACTTACGCTGTCGCCATTCACCACACCCACCAGAACCACATTGTTTGAACCGATTGTTGCCGTGGTTGTCCCGTCATACACCTTGTTGTTGGCGTAAATTGAATTCAACGCTTCAATCCGGTAAAATCGTTGCGACGCATTGCCAACGGCATCGGTCTGGGTGGCCGTTGAACCAGGTGCCGTCACGTCCGGCGACAAGCTATTCCAACCACCGGCGTTGAGGTTGTTGATATAGTGCACCCGGTAGATGCCGCCAGTAACCGAGTTCCACGCGATGGTAACGACACCGTTGGTCAGGTGAATCGAAGTAATTACAGGCGTGGACGCCGACATAATCGTAAGAACCTTGCTCGTGATGTTTGCCGCCAGTACCACCGGCTGCACCAGTGTGTAGTTGCTCGCTGCCGACCCGCTCAACGTCAGCCCACTCACAGTCACCGGAATGTTTGTCCCCACACCGGCACGGGCAAAGTTGGCCGTGTAACCATTGGTTGACAGGCTCACCATGTCACCGCTTACAACACCCGTCAGGATCGCGTTGGTCAAACTGATCGTTGCCACTGTGGTGCCGTCATAAGTCTTATTGTTGGCCGTGATGCCAGTGTTGACCGTCGCCGTCAACACCGCCCCCGTCACCGTCAGGCTCCCGTTCACCAGGTTCACCGTGTAATTCGTCGCCACCAGCGTCCCCAGCGTATTCGTAATCACATACACCCCCACCGGACTGTTCGTCACCGCACCCGTCGTCAATACCGGCGACCCGCTTAACACGTTGTTCGTTTCCCCGTTCACAAAGCCGCTGTAGCTCACCGTCAAGGCCGGGTTCGCCGCGCCATACCCGCGCGTCACGTTGTTCGCGCTCGCCGTCAACACCGCCCCCGTCACCGTCAGGCCCCCGTTCACCAGGTTCACCGTGTAGTTCGTCGCCACCAGCGTCCCCAGCGTGTTCGTAATCACATACACTCCCACCGGGCTGTTCGTCACCGCGCCCGTCGTCAGCACCGGCGACCCGCTTAACACGTTGTTCGTTTCCCCGTTCACAAAGCCGCTGTAGCTCACCGTCAAGGCCGGGTTCGCCGCGCCATACCCGCGCGTCACGTTGTTCGCGCTCGCCGTCAACACCGCCCCCGTCACCGTCAGGCTCCCGTTCACCAGGTTCACCGTGTAATTCGTCGCCACCAGCGTCCCCAGAGTATTCGTAATCACATACACCCCCACCGGACTGTTCGTCACCGCGCCCGTCGTCAATACCGGCGACCCGCTTAACACGTTGTTCGTTTCCCCGTTCACAAAGCCGCTGTAGCTCACCGTCAAGGCCGGATTCGCCGCGCCATACCCGCGCGTCTGGTTGTCAGCCGTGGCTGTCAACACCGCCCCCGTCACCGTCAGGCTCCCGTTCACCAGGTTCACCGTGTAATTCGTCGCCACCAGCGTCCCCAGCGTATTCGTAATCACATACACCCCCACCGGGCTGTTCGTCACCGCGCCCGTCGTCAATACCGGCGACCCGCTTAACACGTTGTTCGTCTCCCCGTTCACAAAGCCGCTGTAGCTCACCGTCAAGGCCGGGTTCACCGCGCCATACCCACGCGTCACGTTGTTCGCCGTGGCCGTCAACACCGCCCCCGTCACCGTCAGGCTCCCGTTCACCAGGTTCACCGTGTAATTAGTCGCCACCAGCGTCCCCAGCGTATTCGTAATCACATACACCCCCACCGGACTGTTCGTCACCGCGCCCGTCGTCAATACCGGCGACCCGCTTAACACGTTGTTCGTTTCCCCGTTCACAAAGCCGCTGTAGCTCACCGTCAAGGCCGGGTTCGCCGCGCCATATCCGCGCGTCACGTTGTTCGCCGTGGCTGTCAACACCGCCCCCGTCACCGTCAGGCTCCCGTTCACCAGGTTCACCGTGTAATTAGTCGCCACCAGCGTCCCCAGCGTGTTCGTTATCACATACACCCCCACCGGGCTGTTCGTCACCGCGCCCGTCGTCAATACCGGCGACCCGCTTAACACGTTGTTCGTTTCCCCGTTCACAAAGCCGCTGTAGCTCACCGTCAAGGCCGGGTTCACCGCGCCATACCCACGCGTCACGTTGTTCGCCGTGGCTGTCAACACCGCCCCCGTCACCGTCAGGCCCCCGTTCACCAGGTTCACCGTGTAGTTCGTCGCCACCAGCGTCCCGATCGCGTTCGTTATCACATACACCCCCACCGGACTGTTCGTCACCGCGCCCGTCGTCAATACCGGCGACCCGCTTAACACGTTGTTCGTCTCCCCGTTCACAAAGCCGCTGTAGCTCACCGTCAATGCCGGATTCGCCGCGCCATACCCGCGCGTCACGTTGTTCGCCGTGGCCGTCAACACCGCCCCCGTCACCGTCAGGCCCCCGTTCACCAGGTTCACCGTGTAGTTCGTCGCCACCAGCGTCCCCAGCGTGTTCGTAATCACATACACTCCCACCGGGCTGTTCGTCACCGCGCCCGTCGTCAATACCGGCGACCCGCTTAACACGTTGTTCGTTTCCCCGTTCACAAAGCCGCTGTAGCTCACCGTCAAGGCCGGGTTCGCCGCGCCATACCCGCGCGTCACGTTGTTCGCGCTCGCCGTCAACACCGCCCCCGTCACCGTCAGGCTCCCGTTCACCAGGTTCACCGTGTAATTCGTCGCCACCAGCGTCCCCAGCGTATTCGTAATCACATACACCCCCACCGGACTGTTCGTCACCGCACCCGTCGTCAATACCGGCGACCCGCTTAACACGTTGTTCGTCTCCCCGTTCACAAAGCCGCTGTAGCTCACCGTCAAGGCCGGGTTCGCCGCGCCATACCCGCGCGTCACGTTGTTCGCGCTCGCCGTCAACACCGCCCCCGTCACCGTCAGGCCCCCGTTCACCAGGTTCACCGTGTAGTTCGTCGCCACCAGCGTCCCGATCGCGTTCGTTATCACATACACCCCCACCGGACTGTTCGTCACCGCGCCCGTCGTCAATACTGGCGACCCGCTTAACACGTTGTTCGTTTCCCCGTTCACAAAGCCGCTGTAGCTCACCGTCAAGGCCGGATTCGCCGCGCCATACCCGCGCGTCTGGTTGTCAGCTGTGGCTGTCAGCACCGCGCCCGTCACCGTCAGGCTCCCGTTCACCAGGTTCACCGTGTAATTCGTCGCCACCAGCGTCCCGATCGCGTTCGTTATCACATACACCCCCACCGGGCTGTTCGTCACCGCGCCCGTCGTCAATACCGGCGACCCGCTTAACACGTTGTTCGTTTCCCCGTTCACAAAGCCGCTGTAGCTCACCGTCAAGGCCGGGTTCACCGCGCCATACCCACGCGTCACGTTGTTCGCCGTGGCCGTCAACACCGCCCCCGTCACCGTCAGGCCCCCGTTCACCAGGTTCACCGTGTAATTCGTCGCCACCAGCGTCCCGATCGCGTTCGTTATCACATACACCCCCACCGGACTGTTCGTCACCGCGCCCGTCGTCAATACCGGCGACCCGCTTAACACGTTGTTCGTTTCCCCGTTCACAAAGCCGCTGTAGCTCACCGTCAAGGCCGGATTCGCCGCGCCATACCCGCGCGTCTGGTTGTCAGCTGTGGCTGTCAGCACCGCGCCCGTCACCGTCAGGCCCCCGTTCACCAGGTTCACCGTGTAGTTCGTCGCCACCAGCGTCCCGATCGCGTTCGTTATCACATACACCCCCACCGGGCTGTTCGTCACCGCGCCCGTCGTCAATACCGGCGACCCGCTTAACACGTTGTTCGTCTCCCCGTTCACAAAGCCGCTGTAGCTCACCGTCAATGCCGGGTTCGCCGCGCCATACCCGCGCGTCTGGTTGTCAGCCGTGGCCGTCAACACCGCCCCCGTCACCGTCAGGCTCCCGTTCACCAGGTTCACCGTGTAATTAGTCGCCACCAGCGTCCCCAGAGTATTCGTAATCACATACACCCCCACCGGACTGTTCGTCACCGCGCCCGTCGTCAATACCGGCGACCCGCTTAACACGTTGTTCGTCTCCCCGTTCACAAAGCCGCTGTAGCTCACCGTCAAGGCCGGATTCGCCGCGCCATACCCGCGCGTCTGGTTGTCAGCCGTGGCTGTCAGCACCGCCCCCGTCACCGTCAGGCTCCCGTTCACCAGGTTCACCGTGTAATTCGTCGCCACCAGCGTCCCGATCGCGTTCGTTATCACATACACCCCCACCGGGCTGTTCGTCACCGCGCCCGTCGTCAATACCGGCGACCCGCTTAACACGTTGTTCGTCTCCCCGTTCACAAAGCCGCTGTAGCTCACCGTCAATGCCGGGTTCGCCGCGCCATACCCGCGCGTCACGTTGTTCGCGCTCGCCGTCAACACCGCCCCCGTCACCGTCAGGCCCCCGTTCACCAGGTTCACCGTGTAGTTCGTCGCCACCAGCGTCCCGATCGCGTTCGTTATCACATACACCCCCACCGGACTGTTCGTCACCGCGCCCGTCGTCAATACCGGCGACCCGCTTAACACGTTGTTCGTCTCCCCGTTCACAAAGCCGCTGTAGCTCACCGTCAAGGCCGGATTCGCCGCGCCATACCCGCGCGTCACGTTGTTCGCCGTGGCCGTCAACACCGCCCCCGTCACCGTCAGGCCCCCGTTCACCAGGTTCACCGTGTAGTTCGTCGCCACCAGCGTCCCCAGCGTGTTCGTAATCACATACACTCCCACCGGGCTGTTCGTCACCGCGCCCGTCGTCAGCACCGGCGACCCGCTTAACACGTTGTTCGTTTCCCCGTTCACAAAGCCGCTGTAGCTCACCGTCAAGGCCGGGTTCGCCGCGCCATACCCGCGCGTCACGTTGTTCGCGCTCGCCGTCAACACCGCCCCCGTCACCGTCAGGCCCCCGTTCACCAGGTTCACCGTGTAGTTCGTCGCCACCAGCGTCCCGATCGCGTTCGTTATCACATACACCCCCACCGGACTGTTCGTCACCGCGCCCGTCGTCAATACCGGCGACCCGCTTAACACGTTGTTCGTTTCCCCGTTCACAAAGCCGCTGTAGCTCACCGTCAAGGCCGGATTCGCCGCGCCATACCCGCGCGTCACGTTGTTCGCCGTGGCCGTCAACACCGCCCCCGTCACCGTCAGGCTCCCGTTCACCAGGTTCACCGTGTAATTCGTCGCCACCAGCGTCCCGATCGCGTTCGTTATCACATACACCCCCACCGGACTGTTCGTCACCGCACCCGTCGTCAATACCGGCGACCCGCTTAACACGTTGTTCGTTTCCCCGTTCACAAAGCCGCTGTAGCTCACCGTCAAGGCCGGATTCGCCGCGCCATACCCGCGCGTCTGGTTGTCAGCTGTGGCTGTCAGCACCGCGCCCGTCACCGTCAGGCTCCCGATATTCGTAGTTACATTGTAGAAACCCAGCTTGTTACCTGGATCATTCAGCGTGGGCACGATTGGGTAAATTCCAATCGGACTGTTGGTGACTGCTGTTGTGGTGAATGAGGCTGTAATATTGTCGGTGTTCATCAACCCCACCAAACTTCCAGTCAATGGCGAGTTGATTTGTCCGTATGCCCGGCTTTGGTTGCTCGCTGTCACCGTAAGAGGCGCCAGAACTGTCACCGTAAAACTATTGGTCGCGCTCAATGATGGTGACCCATTGTCGGTCGCGACCGTCGTGATCACATATGCCGCCGCTCCTTGAGCCGCGCTGGGAGTCCATGTAATAATGCCGTTGGTGTCGATGCCCGCGCCGGCCGGCGGATTGATGAGTTGATACGTCAGAACCGTCGGCACGGTGTTCGACGTCATAATATCGACACGTTGCAAACCTCCTACCGGCACGCCGGCACCGAAATATGCGAAGGGGTTGCCCACCCAGATGGCCAGTTCCGGATTTACAAGGGGCGCATTCGTTACTCCCACCAACGACCAATTCGTCCCGTCCATCGAGTAGTAAGCGCTGACATTGCCCGAACCCGGGCCTGGATCCAGCCGGTAAAACAAATTTGTTGCGGAAATGTAGATTAAATCCGGCGTCACTTGTGACGCGTTAGTCTCCTGATCCAACGCCACAAGTTGACGGCCATTGAAGGCAGTGCCCACCTGCACGTAGTTATCGTCATCCTGGTAGAACACGAGGTGCGCCTGCTGAACTTCCGCGTTTGGCGCAAACGACATTTCCATTCGCATGCTTATCCAGTTTGTGGGTAGGTTCCGGAACAAATTGTTTCGCGTGTTGTTGAAATTGTCATAAAGGTCACCCATGTCGCAGGGGATTTGCAGCACCCCGGGGTGCGCGGTTTGGTCATACGAAACCACTCCGTCCACCGCGGGATTCGTCACCTCTGTATTTCGGGGCCCGCCACCATTGGCAACGGTCGCGATGTAACTCCAGCCATCGGCCAGCAAAGCGTCCCGGTTGCTGTAGGTGAAATAAATCGTATTGGTCGCCAACGGATTTGCAAAGCTTGCATCGGTCGCCGTATTGGTGATCACCAATGTCGTCAACTCATTGATCACTTGATTAGTCTGCGTCGGCAACACGGGCCCAGGGGTGGGATCCAGTATCGTGACCAGAAAACTATTGGTCGCGCTCAACGGCGGCGATCCGTTGTCGGTCACCACCGTTTTGATGACGTTCGTCACCGTTGCTTGAACGTTGGGAGTTGTCCAAGTGATCACCCCGTTGGTGCCGATGCCGGCCCCCGATGGCGGATTAACTAATTGATAAGTCAGCGTCGTGGGCGGCACGTCCGAGTCGCTCGCCGTGTTGGTTATTACAAGATGGACTGACCCATTTACGACCCGGTTGGTCTGTGCCGGCAACACCGGTCCATTGTGAATCGCGTGTGAGTACACAAAGACCGTAAAACTGTTGGTCGCGCTCAAGGGCGGCGACCCGTTGTCCGTCGCCACCGTCGTGAACGTGTTCGTGCTGGGCACCTGTCCCGCCAGAGGGGTCCAAGTAATGATACCATTGGTATTAATCACTGCATTGGTTGGCGCCGCCAGCAACGTATAAGTCAGGGGATTGGGAGGAATATTCGGATCCGTCGCAGTGTTGGTTACTGTCAACGCCGTTTGTCCGATGATCGTCTGGTTGGCCTGCGCCGGCAGCACCGGCGGCTGCTCGACCACCTTCACGACCACTGTAAAGCTGTTGGTCGCACTCAAGGGCGGCGACTCGCTGTCGGTCACTACTGTTGTAATCGTGTTCGTGCTTGGCGCTTGCGGCCCGCTTGGTGTCCATGTGATGATGCCGTTGGCATTGATGCTTGCCCCGGCGGGCGGATTGATCAGCGTATAAGTAAGCGGCACCGTATTGGTTAGAATGACGTCAAGCCGGCTTAAATTGCAGTAGGGAAGGCCGTTGGTCCATGGAACCTGGGATCCGCCGACCCAGATTCCCAATTCTGGATTTATCAGTCCCGGAGTGTAAGTCCCCACCAATGTCCAAGTTGTTCCGTTGGTGGAATAGTACCCGCTGACATTGCCGGTGTTCGGATCCCGGACCAACCGACACTGGATATTCGTAACCGTGGTGGTCTGGCTCAAGGTAACCCACTGGTGATTGGGCACGCCATTGGTCTCGTAAACGACCGGCACCACTTCGCCGCCGAGGCTGTCATTGAAAGCCAGGCCCACCATCTCCCAGTTGTTGTCGTCCTGATATACCATCAGGTGCGACTGCTGATAGTCCAGTGTTGGCGCAAGTGACATGGCCAACTGCATGCTTACCCAGTTTGTGGGCAGGTTCCGGAACAGGCTGTTGTGTGTGGGGTCCGAGCTGGGATTTTCCCCCCAAAGGTCGCCAGTATCACAGGGAATCTGCAGCACGCCGGGGGGTTGATCGTATGAAACAGCCGGGGTGGTTTCAGTGTTTCGCGGGGTTCCGTTCGGATTTATTCCAATGAAACTCCACCCGTCAGCCAGCAAGGCGGCTCGATTGGTGTAAGTAAACAAAATCGTGTTGGTTACCGACTGGCCTGGAACGTTCAGATCTGTTGCCGTGTTGGTGATCACCAGCGTCGTCAACTCGTTGATTACTTGATTGGTCTGGATTGGCAACACCGGCCCGGTGGGTGGAACCAGCACAGTGACGGTGAAAGTATTGGTTGCGCTCAACGGCGGCGACCCATTGTCCGTCACCTTTGTGGTGAATGTGTTCGTGCTGGGCACCTGCCCCGCCGTCGGAGTCCAGGCAATCACACCGTTGGTGCCAATCACCGCATTGCCCGGTGCCACCAGCAACGTATAAGTCAGGGGAGGAGGAGGAATGCTCGCATCCGTAGCGGTATTGGTCACCACCAGCATCGTTTGCCCAAAAATTGTCTGGTTGGACTGTGGCGGCAAAACTGGCGCCGTGTTGGTCAGGTTCGAGACAAAAACCGTGAAACTATTGGTGGCGCTCAACGGTGATGCCTGGTTGTCGGTCGCCACCGTTTTGAAGATGTTGGTGCTGGAACTCTGTCCGGCGCTCGGCGTCCAGGTGATAACACCGTTGGTATTTATTGCAGCGCTTGTTGGAGGGTTGAGCAACTGATAGGTCAATGTGGGTCCTGGGTTTGCCGTCATGATATTCAGGCGTTGCAGACTGCAGACGGGCAGGCCGGTGGTCCATGGAACCGGAGATCCGCCGACCCAGATTCCCACTTGCGGATTTACCAGCGCCTGGCTGAACGTGCCGACCAATGCCCAGTTGGTTCCGTCGAGCGAGCAAAACGCGTTGATATTCCCCGTGTTCGAAACCCGGGCCAGTCGCAGGACAATGTTTGTGACTGGCAGGTTCGGGTTCAGCCAGCCGAGGTAGGTTGCGGAATAATTGTCCACGCCATGAACCTCCGAAGTCATGATCGCCCCTTCCCCGGTGGCAAGGTTGCTGTTGTAAGCCAGGCCGACTTCCACGTAGTTGTCGTCGTCTTGATACACCACAAGATTGGCTTGTTGATTGTTGGTCGCCGGGTTGAACGCCAATGCCAATTGCATGCTAACCCAATTGGATGAGAGATTTCGGAACAGGCTGTTGCGTGTGTTATTATCAGAGCCCAATAAGTCGCCCATGTCGCAGGGAATCTGCAAAACCCCGGGGGATTGGTTATACAAAACGGGCGGATTGGTTTCCGTATTTCTTGCCGTTCCGTTCGTGTTTTTTGCGTTGAAACTCCAGCCATCGGCCAGTAGCGCTGCCTTGTTTGTGTAATTAAAAAGAATGGTGGTCGTTGTGGCCAGATTTGTGTTTACCTCAGCCCCCGCGTTGGTGACGGTCAGCGTCGCCGATGGTGTGATTATTTGATTGCCTTGTGTCGGCAACACCGGCCCGTTGCTCGATCCCGACAACGGTTTGAATGTTGCCATGAGCATCACGTAGGCATCGCTGTTCGCGTTATCGATCGAGGTGGCGGCGGCCGATCCGGCTGTCGTTTGCACCATGTCCTCAGACATGCCGGCCACAGTTTGACGCACCGTGAAACCCGTCCCGGCGGTCAAGGTGCCGTCATAATCGTTTCCATAGCCGAAAATTAGTTCTCCATTCATCGTGGTGGTCCCCGGCCCGCTCGTGACGGTAAAAGGGTTGCTTGTGGTGGTGCCCATGGCAGTTGCCACCACATCCAGGGGCGACGTGATGGTGACGCCCGAGTACTCTTGAATTCCAATCTGATTATAAGGATTGCCTGCGCCGTAGGCTCCACCCACTTCGGTCATCGTCACCGTATTGGAACCCCCTTTTATATTGGGCGCGTAAAAGATTTGGGAAGAGGCGCCGTTGCCGTTGGTTAACCAATTGGTTTGTGCAACGGCAGGATAATATGTATTGCCCTGCGTATCGGTCACTACAATCTGCCGTTGATTGACCGTGGCTCCAATCGTGACCGCCACAATGATAACGTTACCAGCAGTGTTATTTGACGGAAAAATTGCATTACAGGAGGGAATATCAACACCGCCATTATTCTGGCTGGCCGACTGGACGAGGGTAGGCACCAACGATTGTGCCCGGCCCGCCGCGCAGTTCATCATCACCCCTATAAACAGGATTCCCAAGATTGTGGGAAAGTGTTTTCTTCGCATACAGATGTATTGGGCTGGTTTGATATCCGATTAGAGTCGCGCTTCTGGCAGCGCATACGAACGTCACGGGCGCACGCAAGGAATCCTGAAAGAGTTGACTGCGTTGGGCAGTGCATGAGATCCACCCATGGAAACATCCGAATCGCGCGCACCCCAATCAAACAGGCTTGCGATGCAGGCGCGAACAGCGTCCCCAAATGATCTCTTTGATTTGGCGTAATTCAACGGCGTCAAATCGTTAAACTGACAAAATGGTGTTTTCGGTGATAACATATTTTGACCAAAAGTCTTTTAAGTTACAAAGTCACCAAATATGCGGCACCAAGACGCTGTAAACGTTCTTTATAAGACGGGATTGTCATAGCGCTTGCCACAGACAACCCGTTGATTTCCATTGGTTCATTATTACGACCATGCAACAACGCACAAGCTGATGAGACAACTTGTCCCTCCACTAAATCCCTTTGAACATACCACATTCCATCAAAACTGTCAAAATTCTGGAATTCAGATGTTTCCCTTTAATAACAGCGGAACATCCCCAAAACCTCGGGAATTTGTGAAGATTTTCACCAGCCGCCGGACGAACCAGTATGGATAATTTGCCAGATACATCGAATGCCTTGGTGTAATCGGCGCCGATTGGTCAACCAGATCGAGAAACCGCTTCATGGAAGCATCCAATTCGTAATTCTGTGCATGCCGGTAAACCGACGTCTGTTCGGCGTCGTACTCTGAGGGACTGAGCTTCAGGATGCGTTCAATTTCGTCCGCGACTTTCAATTTAGGCGCTGTAGCGCGAACATGTCCCACACTTCCAACCGGCAGCCGGTAAATCGGACCATAAGTCAGTCCTTCCCGGTCATAACCGATCGCGAGCACGTTCGGAACCTTGAAAAGCGCCGCTTCCAAAATCGTTGTTCCCATGCCGACGAAGATGTAGGCGTCCTCAAGGGCCTTCCACAGGTGATTGTAGGAAACGGTTCCTTCCAAGGTTATCACCCGTTCCAGGTTGAGCTCCTTGATGCGCGCGCGCATGGCCGCTTCATATTGTCCTTTTCCGTACACCGACCAGGACACTTCATGCCCACGGCCAATGAGATCCTTTACCGTCTCAATCATGTAAAGATTGTATTCCTTCATCGGCGACAGACGGCCCACTGAAACAATTTTGCCCCATTTCGGCCTGCGCGATGCCGGCAGAAACTGTTTCATATCAATCGGAAGGGGCCAGAGCACGCCGCTTTGATGATGAATCTCTTTGAGTTCATCAATTTCCTCCAAATCACAGAAGACGCGGGAGCTGGCAGGCAGGCCATCAAGGAAATTTCTGACGTATAAATTTGCAGCGTGCCAGAACGGCAGCGACCTTGTGGCGTAGTAATGCTTGAATACATGCGGATTATAAATTCCCGCAATGACCTTGCACTGGTTGCCCGTGATTGACGCAATCTGCGAAGCAATCCAAGAGGATCGGATATCGAAACTTTTGATGACGTCCGGCTTCGCAATGTTCAGTTTCTTCAGCCATCTTTTGGCATGAAAATAATAGTCCAGTTCCGGAAAACGGTCGCCCAAGGCAATGCAACGCGCCTCCTTCGGAAGCATATCGACCCAGTTTTGGGGTGATTGAACCAACAAAGTCACCCGATGGCCTTTGCCGACAAGCCACTGGGACATTCTTACGATGAGCGTTTCGATTCCACCAACTATGCCGGGGCTGTCGTAAATGAACAAAAAATGCATTTTTTTGGTTTTGGTCCGTGTATTGGAGAGTCGGTGACAACCGGATCGGCGTTCAGAGTCCACCGATCAGGGCCGCCGATAAGCAGCAACCGCAAAACTATCCGATGAAAAGCGCAACAGCCTGGTCTGGAGAATTTGCACCCGTCGTGAAGCGCCTGCCTCACCTATCGGGACAATTGTGCGAATCTTGAAGCCAGCAGCCTTGAGCCAGGTCCGTAACCGGCCGGTGGTGACCGGTGTAACCCGGCTCCGGCTGAAAGACTCCAATCCTCGAAATGCCTGCTTTTTCAGAAGGCGACCGCCGTGAGTTTGGATGTTGCCAAAGTTAGGTTCCTTGATGAGCAGGCATCCTGAATCAGTCAGGAGCCTTGAAAATGCAAGGATTACTGCGATGGGATCCTCCAACAGGTAAAGCAAGTTGTTGATCAGCAGACAGTCGAAGCGATTCTTCTGCAGTTTCTCCGGACCTTGCATGAGTTCACAGTGCACCATTTTTACCCCTTTGGGTTCGGCAGGAACACAGATCGCCGAGTCCAACGGGATCGCAGTCACGTCGTAACCGAGGCGGACAAGTTCGGACTCCGTCAAGCCGGTTCCGATCGCAAGTGAAAGAATGGACTGCGCGCCTTCGGGCACCAGACTGATCAGCTCGTCACTGCAGGGCTCATAATAACTTTTGATCCAAGGGGGAGCACACGGTGCTTGCAATTTCGGAAGTGCCCGGGTTGCGGGGCGCTTGCCGGTGGCGATTTGCTTTAATGCTTCGACTTGAGCCATAAAAACTGAATATTCGGCACCCATCACCCCCACATAGGTGTTGGGCAGGTGGGGCAGCAGAAAATCCTCTATTCGTGAAATATTGACAACTTTGGCAAAGCCACAGCGAGTGTAAGGGTCGGTCGCGGCTGTTTCAAGCATGCCATACTGTCCTTCGTAAGGTTCCACCAGAAACCCGCCCGAGGCAATGGCGCGTTCCAACTGTTCATGAGTCAGGATGAAGCACGCGGAATGGTCGTTGGTGAACTGGGCGAAAACTTCCCCGCCAACTTGTTTCACGCTTTCGGGTCGCCAATGAAACCGGCCGTGGGCCGAAGAAATGTGGCGGCTCCCATTGGGAGCAGTTTCGTAACGAAGGAAGCCTGGAATCTGATTCCCAGGCAAAAGGCGCGTTGAATCAAGGAAGGTACGAATGTTTTTCTCCGTGATCAAAGTGTCATCTTCAGTGTAGACGAAGAGGTCGTAGTCCTTGATGCGTTGCGAAAAAAGCGCCTTGTGCCCAAATGGAAGCGACCGCGGATTCTTGGCTGGCAGACCAACCAGGACCTCCACTTTCGAGTCGAGGCTCTTCGGCTCGTTTGAAAGGACCACGATATCAACCGGAAAGGGCATGCGTCGGTATTCGGACAGCAGAACATCAAGATACTTGAGATTCTTCGAACCGTAACACGCGATGGCGACAAGGATTTTCATGGATTGAAGCCGTCCGGCTTCAGGCTTCGGTGTTTGAACCATTGGAAGGGTGGGCCTATTCCCGCGGCTCCTGTTCCCCGGCGAGTTTTCTGCGCCACAGTGTTTTCAGCCGCTGTTCGATTCCCATTCGACTGGCCAGTCGTCGTGTCGCCAGGGCGGACCCCTCCAACACGGTGCGCAACAGGTTTAATTTGGTTCCCTTGAAGGAGGGGGCGAAAATCCTTACAGAACCTTCCTGCCAGTTTTCATCACCGAACCGTCTTTTGTAAAGCGCGTCACCCAGGCCGAAATCAATCGCCTCCACCTTTTCGGCGCATAAGTCCTCCGCCAGCTTCAGAAATACCACCGTGCCGAGCTCATATTTCCGGAAGGCCGGATCGTAACCGGTGGCCTCCGAGTGGAACACTTGTTTGTAAACGCCGCCGATCCAAAACGCGCAGGGTTGGTCGTTGATATGCAATACCATCCCCCGAAGCCAATTCATTCTGCGCCCAAGCGCCAGCCGCTGCATCTGCTCGCTATTTTTTATAAAACCCGCACCCAACTTGCGCTGATACGTTTTCCTGGCAATTTCCTCCAAACCATTCGCCAGATCTTCGATTTGGCCATACTCACTGAAACGTTTGTATGTCACTTTCCCCGGGAAATCCTTGATCAGCGTCTTTTCCATCCGGCGCGCCCAATAGCGGTGCTTTTTGTTCAGGCGACGAAGGAAATCCTCCAACGAACCGGGAAGCCTGGCCTTCCAATGCAACTGGGTTTGCACCACTCGATCCCGGCAACGAAAACCAGGCAGCCGTCGGGCTGCGCGGAAAATGTCGGAATCCACTCTTATGTGACTCAGGTAGATCGTGTCTGCTTCTCCCCGATGGAGGGCTGCGATCAGTTCTCGGACGACGATTTCTGCAAATTCACCATCCTGCCGGCCGAGCAGGCCGCCATAAAGGACGTCAAGTTGACGCACCTTGCCGCAAGAAATCGTCTTATAACCAAGCGAACATTTGAACTCTTGTTCCACAATCCGTCCCACGGCCAATCCCGTCAATTCGCCATTCCTTCGGATTGCGATGACGTGCGGGCGCAATACGGACGGCCTGGCATCATTGATCAGTTTGAAAAAATCTATTTGCGCATTGGGGTTTGTGTTCAACTGCTCCCATTCCACACGCAACGGCTCAAGCTCGGACTGATTTCTCGCAACAATTACCTCACCGTTGCTGTGTGGCCGATGACCAATCGGCATCACGAGTGTGTTTGATTGAGTTGGCATGTGGCGATTTTCCAGGACAGCCCGGAAGGATACCCGGATTCCATTAGTTAGCATCTTGCATGTGCGGGTAAGATTAATTGCAACCCGCCGGAAACGCGCAGCCTTGTATTTTCAGGTCGGACTGAGCTTCGAATGAAGCGGCGGGCTCAAGTTGTGATTCTGCGACTTGTTCTTGCTCTTTCCGTTCATGCGACCAGCTGTAAACCACGGTCAGGGCCAGGGTCAGTTGGAGGAAAAACCAGAAGCCGCTGAAATAACTGACTCCAAAAAAAGCCATCACATGGACGAACAGAAGGGAACCGACCACCCAGGCATATCTGGCCGCCAAGGAGTCTTCATCAGCGAATCTGACATAGCGTCCAATGATGCTGAAGCCTTTGACGAGAACCATGATAAACAGGATCATTCCAGCCAGCCCGCTGGCGAATCCGACCAACAAATACTGGTTGGTGATGTCTTGGATTCCCCATTCCCAACGGGCAATATTATCCAAAGAAGTGCCCATCAACCACCACTCTCCAATATGCTGCATTGACAGGGTGATCAATTCGTAGCGGTGAAAGCTCGTTGAACCCGAAACCATGCCGGCCACTTCGGGAATTCGGAAGATCAATGCCCAGACCGGAGCGCTCATCACCAGCTGAAAAAAAATCAGCGCGATCCACATCAGGTTGCGTATGGTTTTGACCTGTCGCCGCAACGGCCAAAGGGCAATTGCCAGGACACCGGCAACAAAAGCGTAAAGCGGCCCGCTTGATTTGGATGCCCAAACAATCAAAAAACTGGAAACCATCCCGATGATCCACAGAGCCCGCCCGCGGCTATTGCCATGCCGTAATACAAATGCCAGAGGGAAGACCAGTGCGCCATAAGTGCCGGCAAGAATGGGGTGATCGAAACCCGCCGTGGCCCGGACGGCACCTTCGCGTATCACCACCTCGGGGGAACTGCCCAGAAGGTAAAACAAGTTTTTCCCCAAATAGTGCTCGGTGAGCATACCGGCACAAACCGGCACTGATAATAATACAAAAGCCGTGGCTATGGGCTTGAGGCTCGTTTCGTCTTTGATGAGCGACCGGATGACCAAGTACTCCGCAATGTTATCCAAAGCAAAGCCCAGCGATTGAACAAGGTGATCCAGGTCGGCAATTACCGGGACAATAACCATGACCGTGGCCCAAGCTAGATAAAATTTGTCGAGGCTGGTCAGACGAAGTTCCGACATCTCCCGCCGCGCCATAACGCGGATCAAAGCGCACGCCAATACCATCCGCAGCATGTCAAAATCCAAGATTCCGACCCGGATTCGCTCCGGATATGGAATCAAGGACGCTACAATAATCATTGGGATAATCGCAAGATTGCGACGCAGACAGAAAACCATAACGCAGGCCATCAGCGCGAGAACCATTGTCAAAGGTTCCAGCGTCGTTTTGTCAAACGTCCCAAAATCAATAACGCGTATGTTGTCTCCCATGGTTTTTCTGGAAGAAGATTGCCCGCCTGAAGGCTTTGTTCAGGAGTATTGAGGGGCGTCTTTAATGTCCCTTGCCTTGTGAGAAATGAAAGCTTCTGTTCCCGACTCGGAATAGATAAGTTCCGGCCGATATTACTATGGGACAATCCTCAAACCGGTGGGCGGGGGTGGTGCCACCATCTGGTAAAGTGTGCCAACTTCTGCCTGGGTGAGGGTGCGGTTGTAAATGCGGACGTCATCCAACAGGCCATTCATCGTAAAATTGTAGCCCGCTATGTTCTGCTGGCCAATGGAAAGCGGGACCGCCAGAGTGCCGTTCAAAAGCTGAGTTGCCGGAACGCTGCCGGCGGGCTGACCATTGACATAAAATGCCAGACTGTTGCTGGTGCTGCTGAATATCACGGCGACATGTTCCCACGCGCCTGTAGTTAGTCCCGGCCCGGTCGTCTGGGGAATGTAGTGATAATTACCCAGCGTGTCGTCATACTCGAAAAAGAGTCGGCAGACGCCATTGGTATTAAAACAGCCCAGGGAGTAATTGTCCTGGTCGTTTTGCCCCTTCTGTAAATAATACATGTAGCTTCCGTTCGTCGGCAAGCTGGCATGGTTCACCCACAAAGCAATGCTAAGATTGCCGGGTAATCGCAACGTGGGAGAGTCAGGCACGCTGGCCACAGCGGCGACCCCATCCAATTGCAAGGAACCGGAACCAACCGCGCCCGGTCCCCAGGTTGCGCCATTCATCAAGGTCGCGGTGTTGCCATTCCCGGTTTGGTCGGCAGATTGCGTGCCGGAACCTTCGTCGAAGGTCCAGTAGCCGACCAACCCGCTGGGCAGGATGTTTTGAACTTGCACGCTGATTGCGGTCGTGGTGGCTGTGTTGCTGGAACTGTCGATAGCTTGAGCTCGAACCAAATGCGTCCCGTTGGTCACAGAAGCACTGTTCCAAATATACGAATACGGCGCGCTCGTTATTTGGGCTCCCACCGCTTGCCCATCCACCAGGAATCGCACTCCGGCGACGCTGACATTGTCCGTGGCCGTCGCGCTGAAAGTCACCAAGTTGCTGACCAGCTGCCCGCCAAAAGGAGCTGTTAGCGAGACCGTCGGCGGAGTCAGATCCAGGGCCGGTGTGGAGAGAACTTTGTCTGCTGAGTTCGCCGATTTTCCCGAGCTGTTTACCGACAGCACTCGATAGTGGTAGGTGCTGTTTGCGGACAATCCGCTTAATGTGACGCTATGCGAAGTTACTAATGACGCATTCGTTACGGTACTGCCGTAACTCGTAGTTGCGCCATATTGCACGGCACTGCTGGCATTTTGATCCGTTGTCCAGACGATGGTTGCTGTTGAGGGCGTAACCGAACTGGTGGTTACACCGGAAATTACCGGCGGATTGGTGCTGCCGGCCAAACCGGAATTGAATTCGTATGCGCCGCGATCCCAATTCCCATCGGCTCCACGGAGGTTGCCGTCCGGATCCATGTTGAAAGGGGCGACCAAAGTAACGCCGGCAGCAGTATTGGTAATGAGATGGTCGTTCTCGCTGAACCAGTTTGCCAGCAAGTTTGTCGTGTTTGAGGTCAATACCTGCTTATTGGGGTCCGGGTCCACCGCAGTTGTCGAGATGTAGGTGTTGTGGTCCCAAAACAGGTTTGTAATATATGCGAAATATGAACCGTTGACCTGTGATAATCCCTGGGGCAGGGCGTCAACCTCATTACAGTTTATCCAAAGATTGTTTTGAACGTAAAACTTGTCGGCGGTGGTTGTATAACCCTCGCCCACAAAAATTCCCGTGAACTCCTGGCCGCCACCGGTATTTACGGAATTATTATTCAAATTAACGATGGTATTGTTGCAGAATCTAAATTCACCGTGACAGGCTATGCTTATCAGGGCCACTATCCCCCAATCGGTCGGGCCGATGGCGTTGGCGGTGTCGGTTATATTTGTATAGGAAATTTGAAAAACGTTTCCGTAAATCCACCAATTGGAAATTGTATTTTGTGGCCAATCGGCCCCGCTCGCAGTGTAAATCCACGCGCTGCCATAGAGATCTTCAAAATAATTGTAACGCACGGTGAAGTTGTTGTTTCCCTCCGCCGATGATATGGCCTCACAGTGGTTGGCCGTCGTATAGTTGTTGAATCTGACGTAATTATATTCGAGGGTGATTCCATTCGCATACCTCAGCAAAAACGGACAGTTGCCGACATTGTGAATATAGCAAAATCCAACATACAAATTATCACCACCATGACCCGATGCCTGGGTATTGTCTGACAGCACCCCGACATCCACCGGCGAATTACCATGCGAGTAAGATCCCTCAATCTCAATGTAACGCAGAGTCACATTTGGGGCATAGCTCGGTGCAGTGCTGCCCACACTCACGTTGATCGGCTGGCTGCCACCATTGACCAGATGAATCCCGTGTCCGCTGCCCATGGTCGTGCGGGACTGGCCGTCAATAGTGTAATAGCCTGTGTTGAACGTGAACGGCGCCTGAAATACGGCCTGACCGATGCCGTAACTGGATTGCCAGCCAGTGGCCGTAAAATGATCGGTCGCCGTCGCCTTTCGGACGATGATTAAATTCGTCCCTGACTGGGCATCGTTAAAATTGTGCGATCCGTAGCTGCCGGTGGCCACGTAATACGTCGCACCTCGAACCAGTGAGGACGGCAAATCAGTGAAAGCGTTGTTCCAATCGGAACCATTTTTTGATCCGGTGGCACCCGAATAGACACAGTAGGTGTTTTGGGCCTCGGCATCGACCGTTAAAAAGAAGGAACAGAACACCAGCAAGGCAAACCATGAAGCCAACCGATACACATTCATACGGAACGCCTTTAGCAATAACCATTCCAACCCAACGAAACTCCATTTTAAGAAATCCATAAATGCCACACAAGTTATTTATAATCAACCAGATATGTATTTGATTTAAAACCAAGCCGTTGCGTCGCGCACCATGAAAAACGTCAAATCGGTGAAAGCGTTGTTCCAATCGGAACCATCATTTGATCCGATGGCACCCACCATGTCACAGCAGGTGTTTTGGCCTTGGTGTTGAGTTGTCACTAAAAGGAAGGAACATACCACCAACAACCGTTCGAACCCGATCCAGCTCTTTTTTTGAAACGTGTAAAAATCCATTGCTCTAAAACTGAATCGCAGGGTCTGGTTCGCTTTCGGCGTCTCTTGATTGTCGGGCATTATGCAAGATTTTCGCGAGCGAAGATTGCCAAGACACGCGCGCGTGCCGTCGGTATTTGGGTCAGCAAAAGTTCACGAATTCGTGAGCGCGATGCAAATATATTAAAAACCGACCTCAACGATGCTTTATTGTCCAGCAAACGCAGGTCGGTTACAAGCTCTGCACAACCAATGGACTCCATGACTCCAATAAACTTGCGACTGTAGGCGAGACAAGCCGACGGGATGGACTGCGATAGCGCTGCGATGCAGGCGTGCATCCTGGAACCAAGAAAAAAATCACACTGGCCAATCACATATTTTATCTCGTGCTGGTTAAAATCTCCGCGAAGCAGGTGGAGTTGTTTTCCGAATTCGGGCCGAAGCTCTTGAAACACCCGGGCGCAAGCCAGGGTATCGCTTTCGGCGTCATTACCGAAAACGTGAGGGACAAGGATAACATTGGCTTTGTGTTTACGCACAAAATGGTCGATGACCTCGTGCAGTAAACTGGCGTAATCCGTCTTCAAGCCGAACATGTTGTCATGGTTATATCCGCCCATGAGCAAAAGCCCGCTAATATTAATCCCGACCAGCGGTGTGTATCCATCCCGCTGCGGCAAATCCGCGAGTTTATCATCATCGGGTCGAACTGGTTCCAGAACAAACGCCATGTCGTGTGAAAATCTGAGTTTGTCTCGTTGATGCCCAAGCAACCGCCCTGCCTCTTCAAAACTTGTCTGGTCGCGGGAATAAACCATCGAAGCGCGTCGCATGATGTAGCTGCCGATGATTTTTGCCATCAGCCCCTTGAACGGCCCGAGTGTCTGAGGAAGCAAGACTAGAGGCTTTTTTAACTGCAATACCAGGATTTGCGGAAGCGCCATGTAAAGCAGCCGTGGCAGACCGTAAATATCGCTGAAACTGTCGCCACCGGAGATCGATGCCACGATGTCCGCTGATAAAATTTCCTTAAAATACGGATTTTTCTCAAGTAGTGACTGCTTCCACCGGCTCCGCGGTAACAGGTTGATTGCCAATACTTCGGCCAACAGACGGGCGATATTATTGCGTAGAAAAAATTTCTTCGAGAATCGAATATTGACCAGTTCGACATCAACGGTGTTGCCCTTGCAGTGGAGCGTGTAGGTGGCAGGCTGCCGCGCGTAATCCATTAGAACAAAGCGCGCATTCGGGAAGGTGTTTAAAACTGAAGTTACGGTTCCGGCCGTAAGCGCTGCCAATCCCAGGTTCCCCGTGTTCAGTGATGCCCCCAACAAGACGACTTTGATCGGCTTCTCTTCTCTCAGTTTGACTGCCGGATTCATGCACTTATATGGTGCGCGGGCATTTTGAACCAGGGACATGATCTTCGTTGAGTAGATGTTTTGTCCGATTAACAGTCACTCCTGGCCGGCGAGTTGGCTGGCCCGTCGGAACGAGAACATGCATTCATTGCCCAGCCATGCATTGCGATTTCCGGTCGGAATTCCAAAGATCAAACGCAGCGCCCGATAATGAAAGTCACGGCTGAATAACCTTCTGATCACCGGAGGGGGCAGGCTGTACCGAGAGCTGCTGCAGACCTGAAATCCGATTCTGCTCAATGAGTCCAGAACCACTGAACTGGGCCGGGTGCAGAGGTGAACCTTGGGAGGCACGAATAACCCGAGGAATTTCGAGTAGATCGAGGTCAGATGACTGACAAAGTGGCTTGAGTCCGTGCATTCCACGATTAACATGCCTTCCGGTTTCAGCAGGGAAGTCAGTTTCAAGAGAAACGCCTGCAGGTCCTCGACATACGCCAGCACGCCGCAGCAAATGATGAGGTCATACTGGCCCGGGCCGAGATTTGCCTGGATGAACCCGGTATTCATTGTTTCCACATTGGATGACAACTCTTTTGGGACCCGGGAAATGGCTATCTTCAACATACTGGTTGACAGATCCAGGAGCGTCAAACGCCGGTTGGCCGACAGAAGGGGTATGGACATCGAACCGTTTCCACAGCCAATGTCGAGAATCTGCTCGAACTCGCGGCCTTGCACAAACGTCCTGATAATTTCGGAGCGAAGCCTGATGTTGTAGCTTCTCGATTCCAAATACCATTGCGGGCGTTCGAATGCCAGCCTGGTTTCCACGGTTCTGTCCATAGCGTATGCGGTCGTCATTATTGTTGTTGTTGAATCCATACCCCCAAAAACGGCATGGCATGTTTGTTTTGATCTTGCAAGCTGATGTGTCGCCATTTCATAAAGGCGGGAATGGAATTTAACTACTTTGCTATGGAACACTGGTTTGCATCATGAAAACAGTTCGACCCTTTATCCTGCTTTACGCTCCATCGCAAAACTGCAAGCCACTTTTGCAGGGAGGCGTTCCATGAAGGACGACGCCGGTTGGCCTGCTGGACCGGCAGGAGCATCAGGAGAAGAACAACCCGGACAAGGGAGGATACCAGCATTGCCGCGCGATAGCCCATTCCATAACCACGCCCATGCGTTTTCCTGAAAAATCGCCAGACGGATTCCCGCATCATCACGGTGCAAAAATTACTCGTTGCAACCTGCGAACACCCTCCCCCATGGTGAATCATCGTTACACCCGGAATGTAATAATTCGTGTAACCAGCCTGCCTGACCTTGTAGCAAAGATCAATGTCCTCGGCATACATGAAATAATCCTCGCTGAACAGCCCGACCTGCTTGAAAACCTCCCGTTTTAACATGACGCATGCCCCGACAATCGCTTCCACGACTTTCGGTTCGGCATCCTTTTCGAATAGCGGCGATATCCCCCATAGGGCCGATTTTGGCCACCTTGCCCTTAAATACTCGGAATCCAGAAGCTGGTTCAGAATGGTGGGCATGGACTGAATGCAACTGGTCTGGACTGTACGATTGGAATTGAGGAGTTTGCAACCGACGGCGCCAACGTTCGGAATTCTTTGCAGATTTTCATACATCACATTGATGGATGGTTCAGGCAATTCGGTGTCCGGATTCAAGAAGAGCAAACACGCGCCCCTCGAGACCCGAAAGGCCATATTGTTTGCCTTCGCAAAACCGATGTTTCTGTCGCTCTGAATGAATCGGACCTCGGGATAGGTTTCCCGCAACATCTGATCGCAGCCATCAAATGAACCCGCATCAACGACAATGATCTCGTAATGCAATCCGCAGGTTTCAGACAGAATCGAGGCAATGCACTTCTGCAGATATTGCCTGGAATTCCAATTGACAATGATGATGGACAAATTCATTTCTGATGCTTGGGCTGAGGTTTCTGCAACTTCAGTTTCGCATGAAGGCCCGGTGCCAAAGCTCGAGGGACACAAGCAGGTAGATGTGGCGACGGTATTGTTCTTTGCCACTCCGATCCAGTTCAAGGATATGGCGGATATGGCTTTGGTCGAAATAACGGACCATTGACGAATCCGGGCTTAACAGGCATTCCTCGACGAACGATTTCATCCCGAATCGAAACCAGTTGTCAATCGGGTTGGCGAAGCCTTTTTTCTTCCGGAAGACGATGTTTCGGGGAAGCCATTTCCCGACCGCCTTTTTGTGAAGATATTTTCCGGTCCACCCGTTCAGTTTCAGCTTCGGCGGCAGGCTCTCGATGAATTCCACCAGCCGGTAATCCAGAAATGGCACCCGTGATTCGAGCGAATTTGCCATGGACGTTTTGTCGCCGACCATCAACAGGTCATCCGGCAAATTTGCGCGGGTGTCGATGTAAAGCATTTGCGTCAGCGGATCCAGATGCCGCACATCCGTTTGCAACCGACGCAACGCCTCGCGTGTGCCAAAAGGGTCGCTCTCCGTGCTTTCCTTAAGCGCCCCCTTGTAGAGCTGGGACTTCAAGTCCTGGCTGAAGAACGAATAGACCTTGGTAAAGCGTGTTAACATGTCCGGTTCACTTAACGAGGCCACACCGCGTTTGAGCCGTTCCATGCGGCCCGGCATTCTTGCGACGAGCGGCGCGAGCCCATTTGTGATCACGCGCGGCATCCGGCTGTAAATGGTTGAAAGCTTCACTCCTTTGTAGCGATCATACCCGGCCCAAGGTTCATCTGCCCCCTGGCCAGACATCGCCACCTTTACCTTTTCGCTGGTGATCCGTGCCACAAAATAAAATGCGGCGGCCGTCTCATTCCCGACCGGTTCCTCGAGGTCCCACATGTAGCGGTCGTAATATTTCTCGTAATCCTTCGGGCCAAGCATTTGAAAATGATGATCCGCTCCGAACATCCGGGCCAGCGTTTGGGCGTCCGCCACCTCGTTGGTTTTCTCGCCACCCTCGAACCCGATGGTAAAGGCCTGGACCGGCCCCTTCGAGTACTGGCTCATGATCGCGAGCAACACGCCGGAATCAATGCCGGAACTGAGAAAGAGGCCCAGGGGGACATCACTGCGCAATTGGAGCCGCACCGCGTCCTCCAACAAGTGTTGATATTCCTCGATCAGTTCGTTTTCGTCATAGCTCTCGCGCTGGTTCGGAATCCAGTTCCAAAATCTCTTGATTTGGATGCCTGCCTGGGACACGATCATAAAATGAGCGGGCGGCAATTTGGCGATTCCATCAAACAGCGTTTTCGGTGATGGGACATAACGAAAGGTGAAAAGTTCGGCCAGCGCCTTCAAGTCCAGCGCGCGCGGACAATCCGGGTGTTGCAGCAATGCTTTGATTTCTGATGCGAACAGGAACTGGCGGCCCCGTGTGGCATAATAGAGCGGTTTGATCCCAAGATGGTCGCGGGCCAAAAAAAGTTCACGTTTGCGCGAGTCCCAAAGAGCAAAGGCAAACATGCCGTTAAAGCGTTTGACACAGGCGTGACCCCATTGCTCATAGGCGTGAACGATGACTTCCGTGTCCGAACGCGTCTTGAATCGGTGGCCTGCTTTCTCCAATTCCTCCCGCAATTCGATGAAATTATAGATTTCCCCGTTGAAAACGATTTGGATGTTGCCTTCTTCGTTGCCGATCGGTTGTCCACCCCCGTCCACATCAATAATACTGAGCCTTCGATGGCCAAGGCCAATTTCCCGGTCTATAAATTCACCTTCACCGTCCGGTCCCCGGTGCCGAATCGCGGAGCCCATCCGGGCAAGCACGTCCCGATTAATGGGCTTTCCCGACAAGTCAAAGATTCCGCAAATGCCGCACATGGTTGCGTGTCTTATTGACGCTTACGTTCCCGAAATCGTAAGCGCAATACGTTCCTCAATTTTACACGTTGTTCCGCCCTCAAATAGTTTACGACATCCGCCGGCAGCACAATCGGCTGGCGGCAAGTCATGCTGCACAGATATCCGAATAACGCAGCTGCACTGCCAAAAAACAGCGGATAATCCTTGATGCGGTAAATACAGCGCAGCAGGTAAAACATCGGGTCATATCCCAGCGAATAAAAACGGCGCCCCTCGCGCATCTTGGCCGTCAATGGTTTTCCATAAGCGAAGCCGGTTGGACGATGCTCATAGGCCGGATTCTCCAGAGATTTTCTAACCTTCCACCCTTTCATTCGGGACATGATCTCTGCGGTCGCATCAATACCGCCGTTCTTGAGCGGCAGGTAACCACCTATATCTCCAAAACATTTGCGACGAAAGAGCTGAATCTTTCCCCCGACGCTATCAAGGGTCGTATCGTAGGTGGTAAATTCATTCGTAAATTTGGTATAACAAATCCCCCCGGAAATGCCCAATCCAGGATCGGCTTCAAACTCCCGCAGGATGTTTTCAAAATATTGCGGTTCGAAAGACATGTCCGCATCGACATTCCCGATGAAATCGAAGTCGAGGCCCTGAACCTCTGCGAGCCCCCGATTGAAGGCATTGACCTTGCGGGCGAAGTTCCGTTCGGCTTCGCGCGGCAAATTGACCAGTTGAATGAACCCAAAACGATCTGCGTGGCGTTTGACAATCTCGCTGGTCTTGTCCGTTGATGCATCATTAACCACCACCCACTTCATCGGCGGCACCGTCTGCGAAACCATCGATTCGATGGTTTTTTCGATGTATGCCTCCTCGTTGTGCGCGGGTGTGATGATGACGTATTGGCCCATGGCGGGAATTCCCACTGGTTAAGGTCGATTGAGTTCCGCCAGCGTGTCCGATCGCGTTCCGCTAATTGGGCGCCCGCGCCTCATCCAAGTCTTCCCGCTTCGAACGAAACCCTGGAAAACTGACAGCCAATCATAGGCCCCTTCCAGTTTGGCCGTGAACAAAGCCTCGTCGTCACATGAGTTTGCCGGCAACCGTTTTAACAGGAACGGGTCATCGTCCGCGCGCAGACGTCCGATCACTGTGGTAAGGCAATTCCGATAACCTTGTTGGCGCAACGTGTCGGTGAATCGGCTCACAAAGCGCCGGTCTTCCCGGGGAAAGGCATAGGGATAGGCAAAGGTCCTGATTTCCTCACCCAGTTCCTGTTCGATGCATTCTTTGGAAAGCATCAATTCGCTCTCGATTGTGTCCCACGGCAGCTCGTAGAGTTTCGGGTGGTTGACCGTGTGTGAACCAAATTGGATGCCGTTCGCGCGCAGTTCGCGGACTTCCTGCCAGGTCAAACATTCCTTGTTTTTGAACAAACGCCGATTTTCGCCGATGAACCCAGTGGGAAGATATGCTGTTGCAACATGGCCATGTTTTTTTAGTAGCGGGAACGCAGCATCATAAAAATTGCGAAAGCCGTCGTCAAACGTAATGGCCACTATTTTTTCCCGCTTCGCCCTCCCTTGGGGCAACATCAGGCTGGTTTCATCCAAGTTCACCGAACGGAACCCCATGGCGTTCAAACAACGCAAATGCTGTTCGAACCGGGCAGGACTGGTGTTGGTCCGGTAGTAAGCCGAAACTCCGGGTTCAGGTTCATCCGATATGGCGTGATACATGAGAATCGGCAGCGCCGCCCTGTCGGAAGCAGTGCCCATTCGCATCAACGGATGAACAAAGTGAAGCGAAAGTATGCGATCCAGGCGCATCAGTATAATTTACCGGCGACGCTCCCCAAAGCCCGATGGGTTTGGTCACCGGCAAACCGTGGACTTCTTAACCAGAGCGCCGGGACAGCTTTCCGCCCGGGGAAAGCAAGGTATCCACAAGATTCAAGTAATGGATTTTTTTGAGATTCCAATTGTTCCGTGCCACATATTCGCTGGCGTTGTGAATCAAGCCCCGGCGCAGTTCCGGGTTCCGCATCAGGTCCAGCATCGCTCCAGCAAGATCGTTTTCGTTTCCAGACTCAAAAAACCGGACAATGGAATCGCTGAAATAAAAACTGTCAATTTTCGTTTTGGAAACGATGACCGGCACGCAAGACGCCATGAACTCCATGATTTTTGTGCTGTAGGCTTCATCGCCGAACGAATCGGCGCGTTTGGCGACCACACCCAAATCCGCGTTGGCGACCACGCCGGCAATCTGCCGCATCGGCAGGCTCTCGAAGAAACGCACATTCCCATTCAAGCCGAGTTTCTGCGCGAGAAGCTGTAATTCCGGCTTCACACTGCCGTCGCCGTAGATGTGAAACTCTGCGTTCGGAGCTTGCGGAGAAATTTTGGCGAAAGCGCGGATGGCTATGTCCAATCCCTGGTGCCGCTGTAATCCGCCATGGTAAAGCACGACAAATTTGCCGTCTTTTCTGGTTCGTTCGCCCCCAAAAACGCCCGGTTCAACGTGGTTGAGGAAAACCGAGCATCTTTCCCGCGGCACCGACCGTGCGGTGATCTTGTCATGCCAAAGATGGTTGGAGACGATGACATGGTCGGCAAACCGCGCGGAGATAAATTCGACCCATCTAAGAGCCCGAACATAAAGGCTGTCTTGCGGTTTGCGAAATTTGTTGGCGAAAAATTCCGGCAAAATGTCGTGGATGTCCAAAATGATTTTGGCCCCGCACAGCTTGGGCAGCCAGGCGCTGAACACCAGAAAATCGGGGACATTGTGAACATGCACCAAATCGTAACCGCGCTTCAAATGCCGCCGCCCCAGAAAAAACGAAGATTTCGAGCAAAACAGCAGCAGCCGGAACAAATATGAAAATTTATTTTTTTCGTTGCGCTGCCGGCGTTGAATTCGATGAACATTCACACCGTCAATTTTTTCGAAATCCGGTTGTTCCTCACCGGCCCGCAGTGCAATCACATCCACTTCATCTCCGCGTTCCACCAACGTCCGGGCGTAGCGCATGACACGATTGTCATGTTCGTAAAAGGCGTAAACCAGCATGCAAATCCTTTTGCCCGCCTGCTGGGGAGGTCTAGAAGTCTGCTGAGTTGCCATACTGAAACCGGTTGTTTCAGGCGTCGTTGAGGAATTCCTGATGCAACCGGCTGGGAATGTAGTTTCGGGTTTTATTGAGCACGGTGCTGACCTTTGCCTTGGATTCCGCCAACAACTGATCCACCCGTTTGACCACGTCTTGATTCGTTTTTTCCGACTCGATCACCAGCAAAACCATGTCCATGTGACCGGCAAGCCGCGCAGTCACGCTGGTCTGGTTGACCGGCGGCATGTCGAAAATGATATAGTCATATTCGCTGGCTTTGAACTTGGGCATCAACGTTGAGATTTTTTTGGGCAGGTTGGCCGGCAGGATCTCGCCGTCCGATTGTTCCGTGCTGGTGTAAAGGTTCGCCTTGACGAGTGCCCCTTGCTTTTTGTCGGTTGCCAGGGCTTCGTCCAGGCTGCAACCGGGTTTGCCCTTGTAAAATTGCTGCGCTGCGCCCTGTTCACCGCTGATGTTGACCAACAGCACGTTGCCATCGCCGGTTTCAGAGAGCGAAGCCGCCAAGCCGGCGGCAATGGTGCTGACGCCAGCGCCCTTGCCACAACTGGTCACCGCCACGAGCTTGGGATTGTGAATGAGATTTCTGGTTTCAAAATACACAATCAACCGGTCCCGCAAACCTTCAAAAAACCGGTGGAGAGGGTGCTGACGATTCCCTACAACAATGCCGGTCTCCTCGTTCCCAGCAGTTTCGCGCTCGTTGTCCCCGGCATCTTTTAAGCGCAAATGTTTCTTGCTCGGTGTTGGATGGCCATTCCTCGCCATGGCAGGAATGGAAATAAACAGAGGCAATCGCAATTTCGTCTCAATATCTGTCGGGCGCTTTACGGAACGATCCAAAAAAAGCTCGATAAGAAATGCCAATGCCAGTCCGCCAAAAATGCCACCCGCCGCCACCATTGCGACCTTCTTTTTGAAAGACTTTGACCATCCTTTGCTTGGGGGTGATGGGACTTGAATTTCATTGATATTCGCGGCTTTATCTCCTCCCAAGGCTTCATTTATCCGGGTCTCCTCCAAGTTGCCCATGAAATATTTGAGGTTGGCTTCTTCAACCTGCTTTTTTTGTTCCAATTGTGAAATGGTCGTCTCCACTTTCTCGAAATTTGTCGCTTCGGTCCAAACTCGATTCAATTGTGAATTCAACGCCTGGATTTTTGCCTGGAGTCCCGTCACCTGCTCCGATTCGGCCTTTAAATCATTCGAGTCGTCTGCTTGTTGTCCAAGAATGGGACTTGATAAGGGAATGTACAGGGCCATGAGTTTTGGATATTTTATTTCCAGGTTCTTTTTTAGCGCCTCGTTTTGCTCAATTTGTTTGTGTTCCTGCCTGACCAGCACATTTTCCAGGGTGAATCCCTGCCGGGTAAGATAATCCTGCTCTTTTCCCTCATGAAAGGTGAGTTGCTCGCAAATCCTCCTGTAGTCGTCAAGCTGTTCGGCGGGCACCTCCGATGCCAGGTCAACATTTGTCGTTTCCGGCTCTGTTCCCGATGATTTTGTCAGTTCTCCCAGCATGGCCTGGTGTTCCGACAATTCAACCTCGGCCCTGGAGAGGTCCTGGCGAATTTGTGAGATCTGTTCGGCATATGCCTTTTGCGTGTCGCCAACGGAAATTACACCGGCAGCGCGCTTGAGATTCCCGAGTTGATCGTCAGTCCGGGCAAGCTCGGCGCGCAACCGGGTCGTCTCATTAGTCAGAAAATTGTCAGATACTCCCATGCCTTGATGCATCTGTACATGCTTTGTGAAATAAGCGTTAATAATTTCAGCTAGGATCGGTTGAACGAGTTTGGGATCCGGATTTTGATAGATGAGATGAATAACGCTGCTGTCTGGATGCTGTTCCACCGTCAAACCTTTTTGCACCAGAAGGGCGGCTCGATTGGTGTCTGCGCCTCCTCCAACTTTGGCCAGAATGACCTTTCCGGCTTCATGGCTTGAACAACCTGCTGAGCCAAATCGAAGCTGTAAAGAATTACCACTTCTGTGTTAATTATGCTGTCGCTTCGCTCATTCAGCAACCTGGTACTTTGCTCATCTCCGGGTGGATTCAGGGCCTTTGCTTCCACCACATAACGAATGGAAAGATAGGCCTCGGATTGATATTGAGGCGGTTTCACCACAAAAAGCAACAGAATGGCTCCCATCAACCCTGCAAGAGAGAAGAAAAAAATCATCCATTTGTGCCGAAACAGGATGAAATAAATGTCGCCCAACGACATTGCCGTAGAGGCCGGTTTCTGGTTCTTTTCACTCATGTAAAATCAAGGATTACGACATTATCGGGTCAAGTCCATTCAAACTTTGGACTGAAATGTCCGGATCACTTTTGCAGGGTTGCCTGCCACCACCGCGCCTGGCGGCACGTCTTTGGTCACCACGCTGCCAGCCCCGATCATCGCATTCTCGCCAATAGTGATGCCGCAGAGCAATGTGGTTCCAGAGCCAATGGAGGCGCCTCGTTTTATCAGGGTGCGAATGCAGGCCCAATCCACATCAGTCTGCAGCCGCCCGCTGCCGTTGGAGGCGCGGGGATAACGATCATTGGTGAAAGTGACATTGTGACCAATGAAAATGTCATCTTCCAAGGTCACCCCTTCACAAATGAAAGTGTGGCTGGAAATCTTGCACCGGTCGCCGATTTTGACGCCTTTTTGGATTTCAACAAATGTGCCAATTTTTACTTCGTCCCCAATTTCACAACCATAGAGATTCGTAAAATCGCGAATGCAAACATTCCTTCCCAGTTTTACGTCCGGAGCGATTCGTTGAAACAACGGCTGAAGCGATTGATCCATGTGGAGAAATTCACCGTCCGTTCACACGTAATTTAATCCGCAATTCCCGACCGTTTTTAGACGGGCGTTTTTTGGCCCCCAGCCGGGGCACCAACACCGGTAACTCCGGGCCGCCCGCAGAGACACTGGCCGTCTCCAGCCGATGGTTTTCCTTTCGCGCAACCGCAAGCTCGACGGGAGCGCCGCCTATTGCCAACGATCTTGTGGAGGCCTCCAAAATCCGGACCAGTTCCAAGCCTTGTTTCCCGTCAGTCAGCGGAAGTGTGCCATTTTTGATGCAATCCAAGAAATGCTGGCACTCGGTCTTCAACGGCTCCTCCTGCTTGATATAAGGCACATACATGTCCCCGTAATGATAAGCGTATTGGAATTCGGCGAAAGTGTCATAATGCGGGGGGCTTTCAACCCGCGCATCGAAAATGCGGATTTTTTCCAGCGGCGCCACATCATCATAGACAATCATCCGTTTGCTTCCGACGATCGTCATCTCACGGACTTTTCTCGGATCCAACCAACTGCTATGGATGATGGCCGTCCGTTGTTTTGCGAAACCGAGGCACATGGTGGTCACGTCCTCGATGCCCTGTGTAATATGTGCGCTGCCGCGGCAGTTCACCGTAATGGGCTGTTCGCCAATGATGGATAAAATAATGGAGATGTCGTGCGGCGCAAGGTCCCACGCCACATTGATGTCCTTCTGAAACAACCCCAAATTGAGCCGGCGCGCACAAATGTAACGGATTTCCCCGATATCACCGGTATTCACAATTTCACGAATTTTCCTGACGGCCGGGGAATAAAGAAAGGTATGGCCGACCATCAGCACCAATCCCTTTTTTTGCGCAATACCGATTAATTCCTCGCATTCCTCGGAAGAACTGGCCATCGGCTTCTCGATGAAGGTGTGCTTGCCGGCCAGCAGACTCGCCTTGGCCATTGGATAGTGCGATTTTACGGAGGTGGCTATGACCACCGCGTCAAGTTCAACGCCATTCAGCACATGACTGTAATCCACTGCGCGCTGGACTTCTGGATACAATGTTTTGAGATGCGTTAGACGCTGCTGGCTTAGATCGCACATGATCTTTAGCTGGCAGCCCGGGAGCGATCTGAAATTGCGAATGAGGTTGGGTCCCCAGTAGCCACACCCCACAACACCGACTTTGAGTTTCCTAGTCATAATTAGTACGTCCTTACTTGTTTATTGCATTACGAAATCTGGAATGACAGTTTCCCGTCACCACCCGAAAAAGGCGCGGGTGAATTATAAAGCATTCATTGACGGACAGCCCTTTTGGCAAGATCGGATGTCGGAGCGGTGTCAGGGTGGGAAAATGATTTTTGATCCCTGGGCTCACGGGATTCAAGCACCTGAACCACTATGGCGGGGGGGGTTTTTAGAAGTATCTTTAAATCCAGCCACAATGTCCTGGTGCGGGCATAGCGGATGTCCAGGCAGATCATCTCGGTGAAGGTGGTTTTATTCTTCCCGCCCACCTGCCAGAGTCCTGTGAGTCCTGGCAGCGTGTTGAACCGTTCCTTCTGCCAGCGCTGATATTTATCGTACTCGTAGGAAAGACAGGGGCGCGGCCCAACCAAGCTCATTTCACCCCGCAACACATTGACCAACTGCGGTAATTCATCCAGACCGGTGGCACGCAATAGCCTGCCGAACGGAATGATCCGAGGGTCACCTCTCGCGTCCATTTTTACCAGGGGAGCGTCCGAATTCATCAAATGATCCAAATGACCTTGATGAACATTTGTGTCGGAATTCACAAACATCGTCCGAAATTTGAAGCACATAAACCGTTGTCCCAGATATCCCACACGTTCCTGCCGAAATAAAACAGGCCCTGCTGATACGATTCTAACCAATATTACCACAGCTGCCATTAATGGCAAAAGGACCGGTGTTGCAAGAAGGACAACGCTCACATCCAAGACGCGCTTCCATCCGGGGATGGAAATTGGGAGCACGGGGAAGTCTCTCTGATCGTTGGGATTATTTAAATACATGGTGAGAGGATTCGGGGGCCAAAATTCAATGGATCATCTGGATCTATAAAATTGTTTACCATAAATATGCACAGCTCCGCACTTGCTGGTTCCTTTCACTTTTCAAAAAAACCGAGCTTCCATCCGGTAAAAACCGGAAATTTAATTTTTTCCGCACCTTCTCTCGGGCCAGTTCCCCTTCTGGTTTGGGGCTGCCAGAACCGGCACAAAATCTGCCAATGTGTTTCTTTCCAACACAATCGCACTCCGCTCCACTTCTACGGGAGTCGGACCACCCAAAACCTCAAGCAGCACCTGCACCCGTTTTTTTGCCGGCATTACTCGCAAAACAAATGCGCGCATCCCGGTAAATGCCCCGTCTACAAAAATCACTTCATCCGCAGGCGAAATACGATCCTCAACCGTCATGGCGTCGTCGGCCTCAAAGCACTCCCGCAATTCGTCAATGATCAAATCCGGAACTGTGGGGATTTTCTGCCCAAAACGCACGAGACGGCTGATTCCACCGGTATGACCAACTTCGCTGAAATTCTCCTCAAGCACACAACGAATAAAAATGTAGCAAGGAAACAAGGGTTCCACGACACGCATTACACCGCGCTGGGTCGCCCGCTCCATGCGCAAACGCGGATGAAATACTTCCAATCCCAAGTTCTGGCGCACGTTGGCTGCGGCAATGTGTTCATGCTTTGGCTTCGTTCTTGCGCAATACCAAGCCAAGGGACCGTCAGCTTCCTGCCGACCGGCAGCCCTGTCGCCGGCTTCTTCAATCGAAGCATTGAGCAACGAACGGAAATCCGAACCATCCGTTTCCTGGGGCGTGAACACTTTTGAGACACCATTCCCATCAGCGTTCGGCAAAATGAATGAACCACCAGTCACAAATATATTATACCCTAAATAATCCCTTCGTCAGTAGTTATAAATAGGATAATATTGTAGCGGTTTTGGCTACAACATGTGCGTTCGCAGCACCTATGCGACTTTTAGAAATTTAGGGGCTTGACGTGTTCGCCCAGTTGATGGCATGCCGCACCAGATCAAGACCACTATCAATATCCAGCTTTTCTTTGATTCTCGCTCGATACGTCTCCACAGTGCTCACGTCAATGTGTAATGTGCCGGCAATCTGACGTGTGCTTTGACCGGAACCAATAAGTTGAAAAACCTGCATTTCCCGATCTGTCAGAAGATCAAATTTTGTTGTGGTCGGAGCTGCATGGGCGATCTTGGAGGCAACCCGTGCCGCCGCCCGTTCGCTCCAGTAAATTTCACCGCCCAGAATTTTTCGGATCGCCAGTAGAATTTTTGCGGGCATCTCGTTTTTGGTTATATATCCGCGCGCGCCGGCACGGATCGCACGTTCAGCATGAATCATTTCATCATGCATCGAAAGCACCAGGCTTTGCACCTCCGGAAAACGCTCTCGAAGGTCTTTGATGAATTCCATTCCATGGGAATTTTTCAAAGTCAGATCAACAATCGCCAGGCGTGGTCTGGTAGCACTCACAATTTCCAAGGCTTGCTCCCGATCCTCCGCTTCACCGCAAACAGTTAAATCGGGTTCAGCTTGGATGATTTTCTTTAGCGACTCACGAACCAGCGGATGATCATCAACGATCATAACGCGTATGCGCGCATTGTCCCTGCCGTCGGATTGATCGGAATTGACGCTGCTCATGAGGGTCGCATTTTATTACAAACCTGATTTTTCACAAGCGGATTTTGGCGGATTCTTCGCCATAACAGATCGAATTTTTTGCGCGATTGGCCCGAGCCTGATTTTATTGCAGGGCATGGCCGCCTGACAAGCGATGACTTTGACGTTTCAAATTTCTCGCCACCGCGCGCGTCGGCGGTCTGGAAAACTGACATTGGAACTTCGGCGCTGGATTCCCAGCGGTTTAAATTTTGTGCCCGATCATCACAGGCATGTTCGTTTGATATTAATTAGACATTCTGTCCAAAGCGTATGGACAAAATTTCATGTTCTTTTTCAAGACAATGTTGTCTTGAAGACCTTCCACGAAACGTGATTCTACTGAGTTTGATACGATCCTTTAACATAAAGCTTTCACAGATTCCGTGGAGCGAAGCGACGGAATCCACCGATTTCAGCGGAAATTTGCAGAAATCTTCTTTCTTTTCGTGCAGTGGCATTCACGCCTTGGAAATTCCCGGCTTAAACCGATTACGTTGGCAAAGCTTATGCATAGGCAGGCGCAGGTGTAGTAAATGAGTAGTAAACATATTCTTGGCCGGATCGGGTGCGCCGCTGTCAATTCTCTTCTCTTAGCCGGGGTTGCCTTCCTCATCCAGTCACCGGCCTTTGCAGCCCAAAGCGTAACTCTTGCGTGGAATCCGAGCACCGATCCAACTGTCATTGGTTATGATATCTACTATGGTGGAGCAAGCGGCAATTACACCAACACAGTTTCTGCCGGCAATGCAACAAATATAACAGTTTCCGGTTTGGTCGCGGGAACCACCTATTACTTTGCAGCCACAACCTATAACGGCATGGGGGTGCAAAGCCCGTTTTCGGCTGAAATATCTTACTTTGTTCCGACAAATACTGTGACCGTCAATCAGCCGCCGACGTTGAACCCCATCAACAACCTGACCATCAACCAAAACGCCGGCCTGCAAACCGTCAATCTCTACGGCATCACTTCCGGCGCCGCCAACCAAAATCAATTGCTCACCGTCACGGCCGCATCCAGCAACACCAGTTTGATCCCCAGTCCGACGGTCAATTATACCAGCCCCAATACCAATGCCTCCCTGACTTTCACCCCGGTGGCCAATGCCAACGGCTCGGCCCTCATTACCGTCACGGTCAATAATGGCGGAGCCAGCAACAACATTGTCACCCGGACTTTCACGGTGACGGTCAACCCGGTCAACCAGCCGCCGACGTTGAACCCCATCAACAACCTGACCATCAACCAAAACGCCGGCCTGCAAACCGTCAATCTCTACGGCATCACTTCCGGCGCCGCCAACCAAAATCAATTGCTCACCGTCACCGCCGCGTCCGGCAACACCAGTTTGATCCCCAGTCCGACGGTCAATTATACCAGCCCCAACACCAACGGCTCGCTGACTTTCACCCCGGTGGCCAATGCCAACGGCTCGGCCCTCATTACCGTCACGGTCAATAATGGCGGAGCCAGCAACAACATTGTCACCCGGACTTTCACGGTGACGGTCAACCCGGTCAACCAGCCGCCGACGTTGAACCCCATCAACAACCTGACCATCAACCAAAACGCCGGCCTGCAAACCGTCAATCTCTACGGCATCACTTCCGGCGCCGCCAACCAAAATCAATTGCTCACCGTCACCGCCGCGTCCGGCAACACCAGTTTGATCCCCAGTCCGACGGTCAATTATACCAGCCCCAACACCAACGGCTCGCTGACTTTCACCCCGGTGGCCAATGCCAATGGCTCGACCCTCATCACCGTCACCGTCAACAATGGCGGCGCCAGCAACAATATTGTCACCCGGACTTTCACGGTGACGGTCAACCCGGTGAATCAGCCGCCGACGTTGAACCCCATCAACAACCTGACCATCAACCAAAACGCCGGCCTGCAAACCGTCAATCTCTACGGCATCACCTCCGGCGCCGCCAACCAAAATCAATTGCTCACCGTCACCGCCGCGTCCGGCAACACCAGTTTGATTCCCAGTCCGACGGTCAATTATACCAGCCCCAACACCAACGGCTCGCTGACTTTCACCCCGGTGGCCAATGCCAATGGCTCGACCCTCATCACCGTCACCGTCAACAATGGCGGCGCCAGCAACAACACTGTCACCCGGACTTTCACGGTGACGGTCAACCCGGTCAATCAGCCGCCGACGTTGAATCCCATCAACAACCTGACCATCAACCAAAACGCCGGCCTGCAAACCGTCAATCTCTCCGGCATCACCTCCGGCGCCGCCAACCAAAATCAATTGCTCACCGTCACCGCCGCGTCCGGCAACACCAGTTTGATTCCCAGTCCGACGGTCAATTATACCAGCCCCAACACCAACGGCTCGCTGACTTTCACCCCGGTGGCCAATGCCAATGGCTCGACCCTCATCACCGTCACCGTCAACAATGGCGGCGCCAGCAACAATATTGTCACCCGGACTTTCACGGTCAACGTTCAGGTCTCCAACGATCATACCCCGCCCACCGATCAAATCACGGCACCGACCTCTAACCAGCAATGGACCAACGGAACGTTCACGGTAACGGGCCAAGCCAGCGACAACGTGGCGGTTGGGGCGGTGTATTATTCGTTGAACGGCTCGAATTGGGCGGTAGCGACAACGGGCAATGGGTGGAACAACTGGACGGCCAGCCTGACGCTGACGCCCGGGTTGAACACGATCCAAGCTTATGCTGTGGACACCAGTGGAAACATCTCGCCCACCAACAGCGTGAGTTTTACCTATGTAGCTTATACGCCGATGACGGTGAAGGTCAACGGGGGAGGGACTGTCTATCCCAACTACAACGGAATGCCCCTGCAGGTCGGGCAGCCTTACGCGATGACGGCGTATTCACTGTCTGGCTATGTATTTACCAACTGGATGGATGGACACGGCAACATGGTGACCAACCAACAGTCGCTGTCATTTATCATGGCATCAAATCTGTCATTGACAGCGAACTTTAGGAATGTGACCAGGCCGACATTGAGCCTTGTGACCCCGGCGTGGAACCAGCAATGGACCAACGGAACGTTCACGGTGACGGGCAAGGCCGGCGACAACGTGGCCGTGGGGGCGGTTTATTATTCGTTGAACGGTTCAAGCTGGATGGCGGTAACGACAACCAATAGCTGGACCAACTGGATGGCCAGCCTGACGCTGACACCGGGCACCAACACCGTCCAAGCCTACGCCGTGGACACCAGCGGCAATATCTCCCCCACCAACACCGTCAAATTTGAATACGTGGTGCGCCTGCCCCTGACAGTGCGGATCGTTGGACTCAGCGCGGTCAACACCAATTGGGGCACGGTCAATCCCAATTACAACGGGGCATTGCTGGCGATCAACGAGAACTACACGATGACCGCCAATGCGGCGTCGGGGTTTGCGTTCACCAACTGGACGGACGGGTCCGGCAACCTGCTGACCAATCGTGCCACCCTGCAGTTCACGATGATGACCAACCTGGCGCTGACGGCGAAGTTTGTGGATGTGCAGAAGCCGACGGTGAGCATCGTGACCCCGGTGTGGAACCAGCAGTGGACCAACGGAACGTTCACGGCGACGGGCAAGGCCGGCGACAACGTGGCGGTGGGGACGGTTTATTATTCGTTGAACGGCGGCCTTTGGACCAACGCCAACACCATCAACAACTGGACCAACTGGACGGCCAGCCTGACGCTGACACCGGGCACCAACACCGTCCAGGCCTACGCCGTGGACACCAGCGGGAACATCTCGCCCACCAACACCGTCAAATTTGAATACGTGGTGCGCCTGCCCCTGAGGGTGCAGATCGTTGGACTCAGCGCGGTCAACGCCAATTGGGGCACGGTCAATCCCAATTACAACGGGGCATTGCTGGCCATCAACGAGAACTACACGATGACCGCAAGTGCGGCGTCGGGGTTTGCCTTCACCAACTGGACGGACGGGTCCGGCAACCTGCTGACCAATCGTGCCACGCTGCAGTTCACGATGATGACCAACCTGGCGCTGACGGCGAAGTTTGTGGATGTGCAGAAGCCGACGGTGAGCATCGTGACCCCGGTGTGGAACCAGCAGTGGACCAACGGAACGTTCACGGCGACGGGCAGGGCCGGCGACAACGTGGCGGTGGGGACGGTTTATTATTCGTTGAACGGCGGCCTTTGGACCAACGCCAACACCATCAACAACTGGACCAACTGGACAGCCAGTGTGACGCTGACACCGGGCACCAACACCGTCCAAGCCTACGCCGTGGACACCAGCGGCAATATCTCCCCCACCAACACCGTCAAATTTGAATACGTGGTGCGCCTGCCCCTGAGGGTGCAGATCGTTGGACTCAGCGCGGTCAACACCAATTGGGGCACGGTCAATCCCAATTACAACGGGGCATTGCTGGCCATCAACGAGAACTACACGATGACCGCCAATGCGGCGTCGGGGTTTGCCTTCACCAACTGGACGGACGGGTCCGGCAACCTGCTGACCAATCGTGCCACCCTGCAGTTCACGATGGCGACGAACCTGGCGCTGACGGCGAAGTTTGTGGATGTGCAGAGGCCGACGGTGAGCATCGTGACCCCGGCGTGGAACCAGCAATGGACCAACGGAACGTTCACGGTGACGGGCAAGGCCGGCGACAACGTGGCCGTGGGGGCGGTTTATTATTCGTTGAACGGTTCAAGCTGGATGGCGGTAACGACAACCAACAACTGGACCAACTGGACAGCCAGTGTGACGCTGACACCGGGCACCAACACCGTCCAAGCCTACGCCGTGGACACCAGCGGCAATATCTCCCCCACCAACACCGTCAAATTTGAATACGTGGTGCGCATGCCCTTGACAGTGCGGATCGTTGGACTCAGCGCAGTCAACACCAATTGGGGCACGGTCAATCCCAATTACAACGGGGCATTGCTGGCCATCAACGAGAACTACACAATGACCGCCAATGCGGCGTCAGGGTTTGCCTTCACCAACTGGACCGATGGAGCGGGCAATCTGCTGACCAATCGCGCCACCTTGCAATTCACAATGGCGACCAACCTGGCGTTGACGGCGAAGTTTGTGGATGTGACCCGGCCGACGGTGAGCATCGTGACCCCAACATGGAACCAGCAATGGACCAACGGAACGTTCACGATGACGGGCAGGGCCGGCGACAACGTGGCGGTGGGAGCGGTGTTTTATTCGTTGAACGGTTCAAGCTGGATGGCGGTAACGACAACCAATAGCTGGACCAACTGGACGGCCAGTGTAACGCTGACACCGGGCACCAACACCGTCCAAGCCTACGCCGTGGACATCAGCGGGAACATCTCGCCCACCAACAAAGTAAGTTTTAGGTACGATACAGCGCCGAACTCTCTCGCCGGGTTGATGGGGGCTGTAAATGAGAACGGTGGCGGCACATTTTATCTTTGCTTTGGCGCCAGCACCTTCAGCCAGAACTCGGGTAATACCAACTATGACAATGGCGTTGGCAACTACAGTTACACGAAACTGAGTCCGAATATAGCGCAGTTGTCCATCACTTACACCGCCCCGCCCAATATATCGGGCATCAAGACGGTCGTGTCGCTGACATTCATCACCAACAACGAGTGTATCTTTAACAACCAGAGCAATGCGGTGAACACTGGGACAATCAGCTTCTGGTCGGCGCCTAATTTGGCTCCCGCCTCGCTGTATGGGAAGACATCGGTGTTGATCGCCGACGGGCAACAGACGACAGCAGCCTTTGGGTGGGCCACACTGGCCATCACCAATGCCGCCGGCCAGGTGACAAACGGAAACTACGTGTTTAAGCAATACAGCCCGCTGGGAGCGTTGTTGACAGTGATATTCCCGCAGGGAACGAACTATATGGAACTCACCTTTGCCGCGACCAACTACGGCGCGTATTGTGCGACCGCCTATGGCGGTCCAAGCAATGCGCCGACGGCCGATACGGGTGTGTTTGCAATGGTGTCGGAAGCCCCGGGCGGAAATGCGCCGGATTCATTGGCGGATTTGACGGCGCAAGTGACACAACCTGACGGCTCGTTTGAAATGAATTTTGGGACCGCGGCGTTCGCCCAGAATTCATCCGGCACCAACTACGCCAACGGTGTGGGGACTTACACTTACACCAAGTTGGGCGCTGACAGCGCCGAGTTAAGTTTCAACTATACCGCACCGCCAACCGCTGCCGGCTCCGTTGCGCCGGTGATCCTGACGTTTATCGCGCCGAATTTCTGCGTATTAACCAATCAGGACAGCAGTGGCAGCAACACCATGGCGGCGATCGGCTTCTGGGCGCCACCAACAAATTGGGTTCCAACCTCACTGGCCGGGCACACCGTTTACACAACGAATGCGGCGGGGGTTGCTGACGCAGTGACGTTCAACGGGGACGGAACGTTCAGCCAGACTGAAACCGGTTCCAGCAACCCTGGCGTATCGTCGGGCACCTATGCGTTCACTCCATACGGTCCGCTGGGTGGAATGCTGGTTTTGACTTACAGTGGTGGTGTGGAAGCCGGGAGCGTGTCTTATGTCCAGACCACGTTCGCGGGCCAGGAAACAGGCGATTACTTCATGACATTCTACGACGCTTCCGCGGATCCGCCGGTGACCAGCTTTGGCAACTTTACAATTGAATAATCGCGGCAGGGAAAATCGCCGGGACGGCAAAATTCGAATTGCGATAAATTGACAAATGACAGTTCTGATCGCCGGTGGTTGCCTTTTGGTGAATGGCGATGGGGAAGGTTGAACCCAAATCTGTCTGGTCCGACGACTGAAAAGCGCAAGCCCCGATCATTTCCCTGAACCTGATTCTCACAGGCGGACGGGTCCCTTTGCACCGGATTGCATGTCGCAATGCTCCCCTGCCCGACAGCCCGCGAATGGTCTGCTTGCATCCTCACAGGACTTTTGCGAAAGTGGGGCATGAGATTGGCGCATGACAACGTGCCTTCCCCGATATTTTGTGCTGGCTTTTCAGTTGATGCCGTCGAACCAGCACAAGCGCGCGTTTTGATTTTCGGAACTGGCGCGAGGTTTTGCAATCAAATCATTGCCGGTGTGGCGAAATGGCAGACGCACAGGACTTAAAATCCTGGGACCGTAAAAAGTCGTGTGGGTTCGAGTCCCGCCACCGGCACCAAACAATAAACAGCGATCCATTCAGGCGTTGCGTCAGCTGTTGAGAGCTGAAAAGACGCTTGGGGCAGGCGCTGCTGTCCGCCCGGCAAGGCCGCATTGGGCAGCATCCCATTTATTGACGGATTGAAATCAAGGAACGCATAGGCCCGCAGTCGCGAGCTAAGGCGCGCTGACTTCTTCACCCTGTTTCAGGTTTTTCATTAAATTCTGTTTCGGATCAAATTCAACGTTCCGGTCGTTCGGTGTGGGATTTAGATAATAACTGAACTGCATGAAATCTCCGTAGATTTTCCCATAGTGTGCGCTGACGATGTTGCCCCGATCGTCCACTTTTGTTTGCACGCGGAAATAGTAATTCCGATTTAGGTATCGGTTTGTTTTCACTGGCTGACCTGCTTTACGATTATCAGTCTGAATCCATTCAAGCTGATAGCCATCTGCCGGTGCCTCTTCGGCTGAACGCAGCGCGCTACCTTGACTGCCCAGATAATACGTCGGACCGCTAAATTCTTGGATTCCGTCCTCTTGGTTTGGGAAACTTACTGTCAATGTGAAGTCAGGTTCGTCATTGTTCGGTTTGTTAAAGTGTGCTGTGTACAAAATATCCCCATGAATCCCCCGACCGTAAGGCGCAATCCAATCGCCAACCGCCAAATCATAACCTACCGGTTTATCTAAATCGGGGACATGAGTTCTTACCTGTTTAGCATACATAGGAATCGGCTTGATAATCCGCTTGAGCACAATGGTCTGAACAGGATTCCATATTTCGGGTTTGTAATTACGCCCCTTATGATATGTAATTTGAAAAGAGTAATAGCCTGGCTTCTCGGCATAAAAAGCTAGATTTTCTGTAGCGTCACGGTGAGAGGCAACAAAAATGCCATTCGTGTCTGTAAGGCCGGACATTTCAAATTTGGAAATGCCATTACCAACACCAGCTTTTGCCCCCACGACCGGTTGGCCGGTTTCATCGACAACTTTGAGCGTTGCATTCCAATCATATTTTGCTGGTTCTACTTGAGCACAAGCACGGATTGCGATTCCTGCAATAATTAAGCAGACGATTTTTTTCATAATCATTTGAGATTTCCTGAAGTTACAATTTGGTTGAACAATTTATAAGTAAATGGGTAGGCCACATAGTCAAAATCGGAATGGTGCCATTTATAGGCTTCGTCATCTGCTGGATTTGAACGTGCTACTGGCCAACCAGTTTCAAAACTCGTTTGCATGTTGAAATTTTTATCGTCGGCATTTTGTGGGGCAAACTTATCAACATGATTCGCCCCGACCGGCAACGTCAATGCCGGAATAGCGTCAGACAAGATGCGGTCGCGGTTGGCTTGCGCATAAGTGCTGCCGTCCGTGCGAAGCAAATCTTCATCGGGCGGTCCATTTGGCGATGAGGCGAAACTAAACATCGGCTGGTATTGCAATATGGAATTTTGCGAGTCATTCATTATGGATGGGGACAGGGGGTCGCCAAACGAATCCACCCAGTAGTAGCTGAACTTCCAGCCGCCGTGCGTACTGCCTATGAAAGCATCGCTAGTATCGGTGCCTTTGCCTTTTTCCTGCCACGCCCAAGCGTAGGTGCCGAACGGCAGACCGGCACCACCCCAAAAACCGATAGCGTTAATAGCTTCCTGCAATACACTGCCTATCACAGTGGAAGGCGGATCGTCGAGGTCCTCCCGCAAGACTTCCTCGCCGCTGGAATAAAAGTTGTAGATGTCTACCTTGCCCAGATTGCCCAGGCGATTACTCCAAGTTAATGCGCTGCGGTAATCATTCGTGAAAAGCTGCCACCAATCGGCGGCATAAAGCCGGTTGGAATAGTCCCGCCACGTGGAATAAATCATGGCTGGCTCCTTTGCCGCGTCGCCTTGAACAGCCTCAATCGGTACAGCACTATCAATCATGAAATAATGTTTTATGGCAGTGACGTTGAAGTCACTGATGGCGCTCAACACGACCATGTTCCCCAAGCTGTGAGCAGCCACCGTTGTCTCGCCCGACAATCCGTTAAGAAAACTGGCCAGATGCGGCGCGGTCTGCAAGGCATTCACTACGTTTGTGTGAAAGTTCGGCGTAAACCGGTCGCTCTGTGGCAGTGCTTGGATAACAACGTCGTCTTTCGATTCCGCCCCATTCCACGTCACGCCATAAAACTTTGCCTTTGAGCCGGACCAGTAAAAGCGTTTGAACATTTCACTTTCCACACCGCGTGCTTGTTGCTGATTCACATTATAGCCGTGCAGAAACACCAGATTTTTATCATTGGTCGGAGGTTCATTCGGTGCGTCGGCGCGGGCGGGAACTGTGACCGTTCCGTCCACATAACAGAAGTTCACATGCCGGAACATTTGTTCCACGCCGCTGATGCTCAAGTATAACGGGACTCCAGTCAGCAGTTTGCCGTCGCGCCAGATTTCCAGCCACAACGGGCGTGTGCTGGCCGCGCTGCCTTCCGCCAGAATCACACCCATGCCGCCGTTGGCCTGGACATTCGCCAGCCAATTATTGTCCAGCACCGCGCCCGGGGCGGTCGCCGCTTGAATTGTGTCCGCATAAGACGACCACTCAATAAAATTCGCGCCGTAGCCGGCGCTTGCCGTATTGGTAAGATAGTCAAAAGCATTGGTTGGCATCAGGCTGGTGTAAACAAATTTTACGGCGCCATCGTCCTGCACAAGGTGATATTCATAGCCGCTTGCCGGTGGCAATAGTTGCAACGCATTGCTCAAGCATAATACAACAGGGAAGAAATTGACCAAGTCAGAACGACCTTGAATTTGGCCTTTGGCGTAGTTCGCATACGGAATTTCAATGCCATCAGCACCGACAGTGACAGACGGTTGGCCGGGAATCTGGTCATCAGCGCCGACCGCTGATTCATCATCACCATGTTCCAGTGAGTCGTTGATCCAAAAGCGGAAGGGTTTGGCCGGCGTTGTGGCGTCGCTGTCATCAAGATTGATCTGGCCATCACGATTGTTATCCACCGCCATTGCGAGGGCGATATTCGCGACCTGCACGTTGAAGATGTAATTGCCCGCCGCCACCGGCGTCACGTCCACGTTTGCGTTTGCGGGTGCTTGCAGAATCATTTCACTCATGCCCGATCCATTGTCCACTAGCGGCATCCCTTGAATGTTTATCGCCGATGCCGGCAGCAACTGGGCATACGGCAGCGTGAGAGTCGGCGCCCAATAGGGATCAGAAAAACACCAGACGCGCGCCTGCACGAGATAAGTCGCCATCGTCCCCGCCGCCGCCCGTCCCGAAGGCACAATCATGAAACGGGTGCGCGTTTTATCCACATCATTCTGACCGTCAGGACAACTGCTTGCCGAAGCTTCTTCCGGCATACGGACGATGCCCGGGACGCCGGCAAATTCAAAGGCCGGATCAAAGCCTGCCGCAAGGTTGATGTGCCACGCGTAATTGACCGGGGGTTGAAATGGAATCCAAGAACCTGGGGAAATGCTATGACCTACATCAAATCCACCTGATTGATGCGTCCAAACCGAGTTGTCTTCGTCATCGGAGCTTCCCGCATACATGTGATGATAGCCGGAATAACTCACCATCTTCACCGTCACTGGCTGTGCCTGATAAACGCTTTGCGCAGCCAGCGGATTGCCGGAGTTGTCACCGGCTTGCACGTTCAACCCCACCGTTCCCGTTGGATCCACCGGCACATTGTCCGCCTCCCAAGTGCCGTCACTGTTCACTTCCGCCGCCACGCCATTGACAGCCACGATGTCGTTGGAATTATTGATGGAACCGGTCACTGTCACGGAGGATTGGTTCAACTGGCCGCTGGCCAAGGGATTAATTACCAAGCCCACGTCGTTATCAATCACATTGAGATTGGTTGTGCTTGTGTTGCCCGCCGCATCTTTGGCCGTGAGGGTCAGCCAGTTCGTCCCATTGGCCAATGGCAGATTATTGACCCATACCGCGCCGCTGCTCTCGACCAATCCTTGAACGATGTTCGTGTCACCGTTGCTGTCCACGATCAAAGCGGTGATCGCCGCCGTGTCATCGTCCACTTGTGCCTGCAATGTGAAGTTGCTTCCGCTGATTTGTGTGCCGTCCTGTGGCCAGACAAGGCACAACACCGGTGGAGTTGTGTCGCCGCTGTAATCCAGCGTATAACTAATGGTGGTGGTGGCCGTGTTGCCTGCCAAATCCAGCGCGTGAAGGGTTATCAGGTTCGCGCCATTCGTCAGCCTGACGTCGTAACACTGGAAGTAGTTGGTGGTGAACTTCATCACGTTGGTGTCATAGAACTCGTCGGTCACACTACAGATTTGATTGGTGAAAACGCCCGTCACATTGCTTACGTCAAAGGTCAGGCGCCTCAAAGTTTTACTCGCCCAACCTTGCAGTTGGATCAGGGGTTGCGAAACTGTGCCGCTGACGGGGCTGGTAACTTCCAGAACTGGCGGCACGGGATCCAGCGTCAACGTTGCCTCCAGCCAGGTCTGGGCTGCATCAAGCGGCAATCCCCGCAGACCGACCATGACATTGTAATCTCCATCACCCGCATCGAGATTGACCGTGACGTTTGGGCTGTAAGCCTGCCAGACGGCATCGGCTTGATTCGTATCGTTCACCAGCACAGCCATATAAGCTGGTTCGCCACTAATGATCGAATTATATCCCGTTACAACATTGGTATTAACGTAGCTGCTTGGAAATTCCAGATTGAACTGGATGACATTGGGGTCATTGCCGCGTTCGTAATCAAACAAAAGCGTGAAGCCATCTCCCGCTGGCGAGAAATTGGGATCCAGACCGGCGTGGCCGAAATACTTCACCTCCCACCAATCGGGGATTTCACCGCTGTAGGTGGCGGTGTTGGCCGCAGCCAAAGGATAGTTGAATGTTTCCAGTTCGTCGAAGGCACCTTCGGCTTGATTGTTTCCATCCTGGTCACTGCCAATTCTGAAACCATTGGTCAACTCGTCGGCATCCGGAAAATAAGCCACCCCAGACCCATCAGCCAGCAATTGTCCGTCCACATACAAAGCGCTGCCCGTCGGCGAGTAGGTCAGGGCAATCTGATGCCACTCATTGGAATGCCACATGATATTTGCAGACAAGTTTGTCATGCCGTCACCGTTGGTGGAGGTGCCGAACAACAGTTGAGTGCCATCGGGACTAAGATACAAGCTCCACCAGCCGTTGGTGAAGGCGGGATCGTAACTTCCCACCTCAATCAACCGGCCCCAGGCACCAGGGCCATTGCCTCCGGCGCTGGCGCTGCTCCAATCCGACTTGAACCAGAACAGCACTGAACCCGCCTGACAATTGATGTTGGTGCTGTCATTGCTTTCCATGACGTTATAGGCGAGCAACGCCGGGTTTCCGCAGTCCACCAACACCGCATTGCTGCTCCAACTGGAAATGCCGACAACATTGGCAGCCAGCAAAGGCAACTGGCCCCCTTCGCCGACCCAAGTGTTCGTGTCATCAAAACGCCAGCGACCCATCGGCACAAATTCATTGACGATGACGGTGGTGGAATTGGTTCCGCTGGCCGCGCTCGCTACAATTGTGCTGTCCGGTGGATTGGAGCCAGCGGGAGGAAAATACACCCACGCAGACACCTGCCCGTTTGAATCCGTCCGCAAAGCGAGGGACGTGACCGGAGTATCATTGGTTGTCACGGCAAGCAGTGCCGTCCCGGTGGTCACCGTGAATACTATGGGCGCATTGATCAAAGTGGATGAATTTGCGAATTCACTTGTTCCAGCCACTTTTATTGTCACCGGCTTTGGAAGGAACGAATCATAGTTTCCGGCCTGGTCGTTGCCGCCCAAAATTTCCAAGTAGGGCAAATTCCCATTGTAATAATCCATTGGACTGGAGCCGTTTTGATATTCTTGCAGGTTGTTTATCCCGTCGCCATCCGGGTCGGCATTGGCGTCAATACCCAATTCGCCGAAACACTGAAGTTGCCAATAATCCGGCATTCCATTGCCGTCCGAGTCCAAGGCGACGGTGATGGTCGCGCTTTGTGCATCCGACCAGCCGCCCGCGTTATCCAGAGCCACGGCTGATAGGATGTATTGTCCGACAAAAGCATTTGTCCACCAGAGGGTGTTCGTCCAGATAAATGAAAACGGGCTTTGGGTTGAAACGCCCAGGGGCATTTCTTCACCATTAATCTCACAAGAGTAATCAACTTCCTGGACAGATGCCCCGGGCGCGGCTTGGGCGTCAACCGAGATGGTCAACGGCTGGTCTGACCCAACCAGATATGTGCCGCCATCCGCCGGAGCGGTAATGCTGATGGTGGGTTGTGGAACAATCGTCTCACTAAAATCAGCCTCCCGAACCCGTTCGCGACTGGCAGCCAAAACCCTGATCCGGCAGTCCGGGTTGTTTACATACCCATCCGCATATCCGATCAAGCTCATCTCGCCATTGGCATCGGTCGTGAGCCGAAGGCCTTTGTAGTTGTCCCCGCCGCTGGCGGTTCGCAATTCCATGTCGCCCGCCACCACTTCCACCGAGACGGGTGCATTGCTCAATGCCACGCCATTGGCATCGGCCACTCGAAAAACCAGCGGCTGCTCAAATTCCGAACCGGCATGACGCAATTGATTGTTGCCACTCAAAATTTCCAGGTTGGGCAACTGACCGTTATAAAAATCAACGGATGTCGGAGACAACCTAGGATACCCGTTTTCATCACCCCACTCTTGATAAGGCCAATCGTTTCCCTGGCCCCATTGCCACAAATTGCCATTGGCATCCACAGCGACGGAAGCCTCCGTGCCTGCCGCGATTGAAATGATATTGGTCAGTCCCACGACCTGCATGGGAAGGTTGGCGCCATACGCAACACCACCATCGCCCAATTGTTCATATTCATCATCGCCCCATGCCCACAATTGTCCGCCGCCGTCCAAGGCCAGGGAATGATTGGCGCCCGCGGCAATTGCAACCATGTTGGTCAGTCCGGAGACGCGGACGGGGACATCGTCATACCATTCAGCGCCTCCATTCCCAAGTTGTCCGTAATAATTAAGCCCCCAAGCCCAGATATTGCCATTGGCATCGAGCGCCAGACTGTGGTCGTCACCAGCACAAACGGCCACAATGTTGCTTAACCCCATAACTTGTACCGGTATGTCACTGTCATTCTTGCTCCCATCACCCAATTGACTGAAGTAATTCATTCCCCAAGCCCAAACTGTGCCGTCAGTTTCAAGCGCCAGCGCATGAACAGCCCCCGCCGCCACCGCAACCACGTTGGAAATCCCTGTAATTTGCACTGGCGAATCTCCAAACCAATAACCATCTGCAGAACCCCACATCCAAACCGTTCCGTCAACTTTGACGGCCATGGAAAATCCGAATGGCCCATCGCTTCCGGCAATATATCCGTGCGCAGTCATCGCGATAATGTTCGTCATGCCTGTCACCGGGACGGGAAGATTGGTGCTGGCTTCATAACCGCCATCACCCACACCCAACTGTCCCACGTTGTTTTGTCCCCACGCCAAAAGCGTTCCAGTTGCGTCAAGAGCCAGCGAATGGTTCAAGCCGGCGGCGATTTTGATTATCTTGGCCAATCCAACCACATGAACCGGCGATTCACTGTCAAGATGGGTGTAATCGCCAAACTCGCCATAATGATTTCTGCCCCAAGAAACCACGTCTCCGTTGGTGGTCACTTCCATGATGCGCTCCCCGCCCATTGCCAACATGACAGGCGTTCCCCCGGTGGGATTCGTCATCCAGGTGAGCGCCTGGATGAACAGGCTGTTGGTCCGCGCACCGGCGTTGAGCGTGGCCGGTGTGACCGTGACAGCGACTGCCCCAGTCACCGTCTCTTCGTAAAACCATGAACCAGAAGTCAAATCTTCCCGGCTTTGGATCCAGTATGGCACTCCGGGTTGCGTGTTGTGCAGGAGCAAATGGACGGCATCATTTGACAAGTTGATTGAGAGCCAGAGATTTGTCCCGTAGTCGGAGTCCGCATAGGACGGTGAGTCATAATTGTTGGTTCCACCACCCCGGTCGCCGGACGGCATGGACTGGGCAAATAGACTCGTAAAGAGAAAAATCCACACGAGCAATTTCCCGATCCCTACACCGGTCGTTTTCACAAGTTCCCTTCCATGCCCTGCTGATGGTTCAAACGACAGCCCCATCAAAAGCCCGTTGTCCCGTCTCCTGTTATGCCGACAATCATCAGGATTTGGCAAATGCTGTCGCGCCATTTTTTGGCAAAAATACAATATTTTTTGTGGTCTCGTGATTTTCGAAGCCGTGTTGGAATGTCACCGGCTGAATGTTGGCTCATATCTGCAATCTGGACTCTCACATCTCAATCCCGACACCGTCAGAATAAATCTTGCGCGAAGGTCTCCCGCCGTTCCAGCAAAGGCAGTTCCGGGGCGCATCTTGACACTGCCCCCGACTTGGCGGCAATGGCGGAGCGCCGATCTCCGATCCGGCGCGTTTCTGGAGGATTCTCGATTCTTGCCGGGTCGGAGACCGGCGCTCCGGGGGCAGTGTCAAGATGCGCCCGCAGTTCCGGTCTCGCATAAAAAACGCTTTACAAGCCTTATTATTTATGTTAGAAGCCTTATCCGGCAGCAGGGCACCTTGCCTCAAAAAAAACAAAGCAAACATCCAAAACCGAACACTTATGAGAACAAAATTCACATCCTTCATTCGCGTCGCGTATCATCCATTCGGCGGAGCAGTCTGTGCGGGAGCGGTCCTGCTAATGACCTCCAACGCGCAGGCGCAGAATCTGTTTGTGTCGGGTGGTTATAGCAACAGCAGCATCTATGAATACACGCCGGGCGGAGGGCAAAGCACTTTTGCCTCCGGGTTGAATAATCCATATGGACTGGCCTTTGACAGCGCGGGCGATCTGTTTGAGGCGGATGTAACCAGCGGTAACATCAATGAATTCACGCCGGGCGGAGGGCAAAGCACATTTGCCTCCGGTATGAACTGGCCTTTGGGTCTGGCCTTTAACAGCGCAGGCAACTTGTTTGTGACGGATGGCTTCGGCGGCAACATCTATGAATACACGCCGGGCGGAGGACGAAGCACTTTTGCGTCCATGGCGTATCCGAGTGGACTGGCCTTTAACAGCGCGGGCAATCTGTTTGTATCGGATGTTGATAACAACAACATTGTTGAAATCACGCCGGGCGGAGCGCAAAGCATTTTTGCCACCGGGTTGTCTTCTCCCCTTGGACTGGCCTTTAACGCCGCGGGCGATCTGTTTGAGGCGGATGCCGGCACCGGCAACATCTATGAATTCACGCCGGGTGGAGTGCAAAGCACTTTTGCCTCCGGATTGTCTTTTCCTACTGGACTGGCCTTTAACAACGCGGGCATTCTGTTTGAGGCGGATCAACAGAGCGGCAACATCTATGAATTCGCACCGGACGGAACGCAAAGCACTTTTGCCTCCGGGCTTAATGTCCCTGACATGCTCGCCTTTCAGGGCGTAGCTTTGCCCGTGCCTGAACCCTCGACATTGGGGTTGCTGGCCGTCGGCGCAACCGCACTCCTCGTCCGCCGCTGGCACCAACAAAATAAACTCCAATAATTTCAGGTGTTGCAAGTCGGTCTGCGAGCAACTTGCAAACTTGCCGGATGTGAATCATGGGGTCACATGATTTAGAACCATCGGGGTGAGCGGCGGCAACGCGGATAAATTCACAAAATTCGTGTCGAAGGCCCACTTGCGCGCGGGTGCGTTGTAATAGTTACCGGCTGGCTGCCAATAATTTGTCGCGTATTGGCTGGGGAACATGGCCACAATGGAGCCGTTATAGAACAGGGGAACAGCCGCCGACCAATTCTCCAGCAAACGGAAATAATTTTCCAGTCCGCCGCTGTAGATGCCATTGGTTGATGGAACAATGCCTGCGAGGCACGCGGCATTAACGGCGGTGGTGGAAGGGGTTGGCAATTTGGCGGTAATCCCGTCATTCCAATTGCCGGAAAGAATGGTAATGGAGTCGGCCATGAGCGCAGCGGGCCAGGTGTAGGTGGTGCTATTTTGGCCAAGAGATGAGCCGAAGCTGTTCGATGCGTTGTAATCGCCGCATACATACAGCGGCATCGGCGTGACGATGCTAAAACCGTTAGGCGCTGTCTGCGACGGCAACATTCCTCCATCGATGACGCGCAAGGCCGGGAGCGTCGTGCCGGTCAAAGGAACGGCGTTAAAGACAAAAATGGAATCAATCGGATGGGCTTTGTGACCGGATTGTTGGCACTGGTTGTTGTAGAAGCTGCCGCCATTGACGGCAGTATTGGTGAGCCAGATGTTAATTTTTGCGATGTCAATCTGGACGGCTTGAACCGTTTTTCCCTTGCCCCCAATCCCGTTTCCGCCATTCCACCCTTCGCGCCAGTCGTAGAAGATGGCATTTGTCACAAACGAATAGCCGGCAAACCAGATGTTGGTAAGCTGGCTCGAACTGACATAATTGGTGCAGCCGCCAGTCTTCAACATGTAAAAGTCATACGGAATCCGGGTCAGATAATTGCCGGGGCCATTGGCCGAGTCCTGATAATACAAAATCACGTTGGTGCCTTTGGGTGTGAGGCTCATCCAGTTGGTGCCGTTGGGAAAATTGGTGAGGTAGAGATCGGCATCGTTGGCCAGATAAACCGCGCCGGTTGACGAATAGGCAGCCGCGGTTCCCATGGCATAGGCAGGAGGCGGCAGGTTGATGATCCTTTCGGCAGCGGCAAGATCGGTGTTGGTGCTGAAAGACAACAACTACGCCCTGAAATGTCAGCGGAGCGTTGCCGGAGGTCGGCTGGCCTGCAAGGGAGAAACTGGATGGTCCGGTGCCATTATAACTAGCGCAAAAAGGATCGTTGACGGTATTTTTGGCCAGGCCAACGGCGGAAACCGTGTTCGCAAAGGTGAGGAAGATTGACCCTGACCAAATTCCACCATTGGAAAACACCGGGGCGGTGATGGTCAAAGTCTGGCCAGAGGCAGTTTCCAGATTAAGGTTGTAAAAAATGGCGAACTGAAAAATGGGCAAAGCCACCGAGAGCCGGAAGAATTGCTGCGGTTTGTCCATTGGCACATTGGTATTGCCCATCCATCCAATGGGTGACAAATCAGTCCACGGAATCGGTGGTGACAAATTGGTTGTCGTTTGCAGGGAAATCGTGCCGTAGAGCGACGCCGATCCGCTTGCCCAAGATAACCCGGCGTTTCCATTGGCATTGGTGATTTGCAATGTCGGCAATATTTGGCCCGCTGCCGTCAATCGGAACAGCAGCAGGGAAACGGCAATTAATGGAAAACATTTTTTCATCTGAAACAGTCTGTTTTTCAAGCACATTTAATGCCATAGCACGACCTGAACAGCGGGCACAAAACGCTCACCTTGGATTGAAGGTTGACGGTAATTCTCACTGTGAGGATTGGAGCGTCCGCCGGGCTTCAGCGGCATTTGCACGGCCCGCTTGCGCATCAGTGACGGCTTTTGAAACAGCGGAATTAGACATCAGGCGGGGAGTGAACCTAGAGTGAACCTAATTTGACATTGGTGAAGAGGATAGCTGTATGCGCCGGAAATTGACGACCGGTGGGCAATTGAGAGCCGCTTAAATCGTCGCTCCTCCCCTGCCCCGCCGAGGGAATGGATTGTGACCGCGTCTCCAAGCTGGTGAACAGTGCCAAGAACAATTCGCCGGAATGGATCAGGGCGGCGTGGCGGATTTGAACCATTTTCATCGGTTGACCCGATGTGCTTTTGTGTCAAAATTGTTTTCATGGAAACGGATTTTATCGAGAAGACGATCAGGAATTACGCGCGGACGCTTAAGAGCGGAAATCAAACGGAGAAGGAGGCATCCGAGGAATTGGCCAGGATAGCGGATAAACTCAAGCAGAAAGCCCAGGCGGAGAAAAGCGCATTCAAGTCCGGTCACCACCAAGTCCACGGTGGCAGGCGGCCTTCCAGCAGTTTGTAATCAAGCCACGGTCATCCCCTTCGCTCTGACCCAGGCTGCGCTGGAGCTTCGCCGAGGCGAGAGCTACGACGGGACAGGCCGGCGTAAAACGGCGGAGCCGTCACGCGGCAGGCCAGCGTAAAACGGATGGGGTAAACACCCCATAGTAACACCATCTTTCCGTGGTTATTTTGTGGCGCATGAAACTTAAACAGAAAATGGAATTGACGTTCGGTGACTTGAGCACGGCGCGCCGGGTGGTGTTTCGAGTACAGCCGCATCTTTTGATTTCATCCGCGAAAGGAATGTCCGTATGAACAAAACCAATGCTCTGGTTGACCGAATCAAAATTGGACTGGCGCTTGCGCTGTTGGCGGCCTTGACGGGTTGTGTGGGTTACGTGGACGGTGGCGGAGGGTATGGCGGGGTGATAGTGGCGCCGGAGCCTGATGTGTTTCTTTTTGGCGGCGGTTATGACCGGGGACGCGATGTGCATGATTACGATCGGCGCGGGGGTGAAAGTCGCGCGGTGGCGCATCCCAGTGGCGGCGGCGGACATGGGGAAAGACGGTAAACTGCGCAATTCATTGAGACAAAAACCAACCTGATAAATCTATGAAATTTTCAAATCAATTTAAACGTTTTACCGGCCTTTCAGCCATCGCATTGTTGGCGGGCGCCTGGGGTGTTTTAACTGCGAACCTGCAAGCGGCGGAGTCGAATGACGGGCAACAGCAACCAGTGGTGGCGCAACGGTTGTTCGCGTCGCCGGAGGATGCGGTAAAGGCCCTGCAGGCGGCCACCGAAGCCAAAGACAGCGCGGCCTTGACCGAAATTTTCGGCCCGGAGGTCAAGGACCTTTTGACCGGCGACAAAGTGCAGGACGCGAACAATGCGCAGCGGTTCGCCGCCGCCATGGCGCAGGGCTGCAATCCCGTGAAAGAGGGCGAGGACAAAATCACATTTGAGATTGGCACGAACAACTGGCCGATGCCGATTCCGCTGGTGAAAGCGGACGGGCAATGGCATTTCGACACGGCGGCGGGCAAGGAGGAGATCATCAACCGGCACATCGGGAAGGACGAACTCCACGCCATCGGCGTTTGCCGGGCTTATGTGACAGCGCAACGGCAGTACGCCAGCATGAACCCGGACGCGGGCGGAGGAGTGAAGTTCGCGCAGAAATTCAAGAGCACGCCCGGGAATGAAGGATGGCCTCTACTGGCCGGCGGCGGAGAACGAACCGGCCAGCCCGTTCGGGCCTTTGGTGGCGGAAGCCCATGCCGAGGGTTATGGCGGACACAAGGGCGCGGGGCCGCATCCGTTTCACGGTTATTATTTCAGAATTCTGACCCGGCAAGGCGAGGCTGCGCCCGGCGGAAAAATGAATTACATGAGCGGCGGCAACCTGACGGCGGGATTCGCCCTGGTGGCTTATCCGGAGCATTGGGACCAGTCGGGCATCATGACCTTTATCGTCAATCAGGACGGCAAGGTTTATCAGCGCAATTTTGGCGAAAAGACCGCCCGGATTGCGGCGGCGATGAAGGAATACAATCCGGACAGCGAATGGACGCTGGTGCCGGATGAGGGAGTATTGAGCGCGGTGTCCGAGAAATGATGCCGGCTATATGTTCCAATATTTGCATCATGGATACGGACTTTATTGAGAAGACGATCAGGGATTACGCGCAGACGCTTAAGAACGGGAATCAAACCGAGCAAGAGGCTGCCGAGGAACTGGCCCGAATAGCGGATAAACTCAAGTATAAAGCACAGGCGGAGAAGATCGCGTTCAAGTCCCATCCCCACCCCATTCACGGTGGCAATCAGACCACCAGCGGCTTGTTGTAATCTCCGTCACGGGCGTCCATCTTCGCTCCGACCCAGGCTGCGCTGGAGGCTTCGCTTGCGTGTCAGTGCCGGCTTTTGAACCAGCCGAACTTCACATCAAAGCCGGGAGCGAACCTAGAGCGAACCTAGAGCGAACCGAGAGTGAACCCAGAGTGAACCCAGAGTGAACCCAGAGTGAACCTAATCTGACATTGGCGGAGAGGATAAAATGGTCGGCCCAAACAGCGCCAATCTGGCGCACAAGAGGGTTAGAGAATTTAGAGTATGAGACGGATTAAAGCAAAAATTCAGGTTGGCTGAAATCTTTCGGGTGCTGTTTGACAGGGATTAAAGGGGGTGGCGTAGTTTATTGTGAAGCAAGCGGCGTATTGCTTCACCGGTGCTGGTGCGGGCCGGAAAGAGGTTGCCGGCGGCATAGGGGCGGTGAACCCGATAAACGGGCGTGGTTCGACCAATAGCTTTGGAGGGCGCGAGCGTATGTAGCGGCTTCGGAAAGGGTACATATGGCAAAAATTACATATAATCCGGCTGTGACACACCTGCACGGCCACCTCGGGAACATGGTGTTCAAGGAAAGTGGAGGGAGGGACATCGTGGCGACGAAACCGGATCAGGTGAATCAGCCAAACTCGCCAGCCCAAATGACGCAACGCGACGCGTTCAAGAAGGCGGCGGTTTATGCCAAGGGAGCGATGGTGGATACACAGGCTCATGCGGCATATTTGGCCAAGGCCAGGGAGTTGCATTCAAGCCCGTTCGCAGTGGCAGTGAAGGATTATTTCACAGGGCCACAGGTGACGGCGATTGACCTGTCACAATACACCAAACACGTCGGCAACGTGATTTACGTCACGGCGATTGACGACTTCGAGGTGGCTGGCGTGACCGTGTCCATCAAGGACAACAACAACGCGGCCATCGAAAGCGGGCCGGCGACATTCGATGCAACGACAGGGACATGGAAATACACGTCAACTGTTGATGCCTCGGCCAAGCCGAGCGTGACGGTGACAGCGACAGCCACGGATCGTCCGAAAAACATAGGGATCTTGACGGCAACGAAATAACCGGGGCAAGAGGAACACGGGCGCGGCCAAAGGGCCGCGCCCCTTTCAGAAACTTAAGGATTAAAAAATGAAAGTGACGATGGCTATGAAAACAAACCGATATTTCACGTTGACCGCTTTGATTTTGTGCCAGTTCGTGACTGGCTGCTGCATGACAAAAACCGTCTTTTCGGCCGATGGCAATGTCGCTACCGGCGTGGTTGGCGGGCAGATCGAATTGACGGCATGCACTCCAATGGAAAAGCAAGTGGCTGCCCAGCTTGGCCAATTATCTGACTGGTATCGCACGAATTGGGAAGAGTGCGGGACAAATTCAAATCCTGCGGCCTGCCGGAGCGAAGTGTCCAAGGCCTATCAGGAACAGCAAAAGTTACTTTTGGACGTTCTGGCAGCGATGAATGGCAAACCGAAATCTGAACAGGTGAAACTATACGAGCAAATGCGCCTGAACAAACAGTTAATGTTTAAGTAACCGCCAACCATTTCAGTTGCCATACCGGGGATAAGGGCGTAGCATCGCCCCACAGCTTCAAATGGGAAACGTGGATATGAAAACTGATCTTCTTACCAGCCCTGTCTTTCGCTTCGACATTGGTGCCGGCTCGCTGGACAAAAACAAAACCGGCGAGGATTGCCCCCGCCGGTTTTGTTTTAAGAAACGCTTTTTAACACGGCGTGTCCGCATGGCGGACAGAGGCACGGTCTGCGTTATCTAACTTTGTCTTGATTCCGAATAAGAATTAACAAAACCATTCACCAAAGCCAAGCATAAAATGAAAACAATTTCTCCGGCTCCTGATCTGGAACTTGCGTTTGATGTCGGCCACAGCTCCATCGGCTGGGCCGTGCTGCAAAGTAGCGCGGGCGTCTCGCCTGCCGCAAACGCTCCGCGCGTCAACATCCTCGGCTGCGGTGTTGTTACGTTCGGCGCGGATGATTGTCTTGCCAGCAAGCGGCGCGATTATCGCCGTCAACGCAGACATGCCCGTGCCACCCGCCAGCGTATCGAACAAATGGAAAGACTTCTTGGGCATCTTGGCGTCATAAAACCTGCCGAACTTGAGGCAAAGCACAACCAAGCTGGCGGACACTCCATGCCGTGGCTTTTGGCCGCCCGCGTTCTCGCCGCGCAAACAGCAGAAGAAAAGAAAGCCGCCTTACTGAATTGGAATGAACTTTGGAATGTCCTCCGCTGGTATGCCCACAATCGCGGCTATGATGGAAACATTCGCTGGTCTGGAGATTTTCGTGTTGAAGCATTCGCCGAAAAGCTCGCCGCAAGCTCACAAGATTTGGAAGCGCAGGCTGAAGAGGTTGCGGAATCTGAAACCGAATCCGAAGGTGGCGAAGGTGGTGATTCTGATTCCGACAAATTGGCGGCAGGCGCAAAGTTAATGGAGGGTTATGGGTTTGAAACGGCAACCTTTGCCGAAACCACTGCAAAAATTCTCCTCGGCCCGGAACGCACTGTGAAACTTGGGCAGCCGGGAAAGCCGGGAAAACTTGAGGATGCTGATAAGCCATTTACAGAGGATGAGTTTAGAAAAAAGCTTTTTGGATTGACTGATGAGTTCAAAAATCATCCGACGCACCTCAAAAATTATTTCAAAGGCATCCGAGCAGCATTTCCTCGTAAGGTTATCAAGGAAATTGACGGAAAAAGAACCCTGGTCGGCGGCACAGAATGGGAAGTGCGATATATCTTACGCGCTCATTTCGGCCATCTGCCAGATTGTGACGCCGTTTTTGAACGCGCGATTTGCGGAAGTATGCCAGAAACAAAATATGACTGGCGGGCATACGACAAAAGTCATCCCGCTCTTTATTTATCTTCGGACGCTGACAAACAGAAATTGCGCGAACTTTGCGTTCCAAGAAAAGCTGACAAGCAAACCAAACTGCAAAAAAAGAAAGACCGGGCAAAATTTCTGTCGGCCAAACTTGTGTTGCCACAGCGTTATGAAGGCGGGCTGCTGTTCGGTCAACTCGGAACGAGGTTTCACAACCGAATCATCAGCACTTGCCGCTTTAGCTACGCACGAATTGCCAAGGCCGTTCTAAAAAAGGATGAAAAAGTCCTGGCTCAATACGGAACAAGCTTGGATGCGGTCTTAAAATCTCGTCGCAAGTCCGGTGAAGAAATTGAATCCGATGATGCACTAGCACGACGTTGGGCAACCAAGCTCGCCAAAGTTCCAACTAAAATCTCTGGTGAGTTTCTTCGCTATCGCTGGGCAACTAAACTTGCCGATTTGATGGTGAAGCGTCCGGGGCAAGAAAAACTGACGGGACAAGAGCGCCATGCCATACACGAACAGATGAAGGCCGCTGGCTATTTGACAAGGGATGAACTCGGCGATGCCATAAAAAAAGCCACCCTTGGCCGTGAGCCGGCAAATCTTGAGCAAATGTTTGACGCCACGCCCGAAGCCGTAGATGCGCTCGTCATTGATCCAGTGCGAAAATTTCTTGCGACGAATGCAGTTGCCCAAGCAGTTTGCAGGGTGCTCGACAGGAAGCTTGCTGTCCGGCTCGCTCGAAAGCTGCGAAAACGGACAGTTAAAATTCGGGAAATTGAAAGCTGGCTGACATCGGATGCGGCTCAAAAACTTCTCCAATCACTCGAAAGTTACGTTCGTGACCAAAACGCCGCAGAAAAAACAGCCAAAAGGAAAAAAGTCGTCGCGCAGGAAAATGACGACGATGAGAAAGCTCCATCAAAACGGAAGAAGAAAAAACTGACGTTGGAAACGGTGAGAGGCGGTGCTCTGAAAGCCAGTTTGCCTGCGGGACGCGCACCGTATCATCGTGTGATACTGCGTCAGGCATTTGATGAAATCATGGCTGGCAATGACCCGCGTCGCGCAAAATTCGATCCATCAAATCCAGAAGGAGAGAAAAAAGTTCAGGACGGGCAGTTATTTCAGACACCGGAAATAAATCGCACTTTGATAGGTGGGGCAACGGACAACGAAAAAGCCGACAGGATTTTCACCCAATGGAAAGCTCATTGGCTAACACATGAAAAAAATCGTGAACGGTATGACGCTCGTGAAAAAATTCACGCCGGCATGGGAGAAAAGTTTTTGGTTTCCGAATATCAGGTCGCTGCCAGCCAGTCTTGGCTGTCGCGGCAGACCAACAACCACATTGTCCGCCATCGTCTCATAATTCTGGAGCGGCTTGTCAGAGACATAATCAACGACAAACAACTTGTTCAAGACGGTGATGAAAAGCGTATCGGGAAAATCTCCATCGAAGTCGTCCGCGATATACTCGCGTTTTCCGGCATGACACGAAAACAACTGACCGGACGAACAATGCCTTCGCTAAAGGCCCATCACGAATACATCGTCAAAAAATTAAAGAAAGATTTAGAAGGCACTCAATGGGAATATCTGACAGAAAATGGCGGATTGATCAGGAAAGCCAAAATTGCGGACGATCTCAGTTGGAAATGCCCTTACACCGGCCAGCCATATTGTGCTTGTGACTTGGCGAGTGGAAAAATGGATTTGGATCATGTCATTCCGAAATCTCGCCGCTTAACCGACGCGATGGAATCGCTCGTTGTCACTTACAAGGCAATAAACAATATCAAAGGCGATTTAACCGCTTGGGAGTTCGTGGAAAGATTCCAAGGCACGAAGATTGATGGAGCGCACCAACCGATTCGTCAAACATGGGACTACGAGCGCTTCGTTAAAAACAAAGACAACGATAGCGACAAACTGCGGATAAGCGGGAAAACCGGACACAAAGATTATCCGTATTGGCCTAGAACCATTCCCGGTTCGATGACGAAAAAGCACCCGACTTCATCCGGCGTAAAAAACGACGGCAATACTTGCTCATCAAGCATTACGAAAAGGACAAAAACAGCTTTGCTCCGCGTGACCTCACCATCACCTCGCATTTGAACCGGCTGGCGCAGCAAGTTTTATTGCGAACGTTGCCGCACATTCTCGACCATGAAATCACCTCCATCCCCGGCAGCGTCACGGGTGCGCTTCGCGACACGCGAGGCTGGGGCTTGCTCGGTTGTCTGGATGGCGCAGCCAGTGCCGATGTCATGCGAATGAAGAAGTGGTTTGACCCGCAGACAAATCAAACAAAAGACATTCGTGTCGCCAAACCAAAGGGAGAAATTCGCAAGCTGACCCACCTGCACCACGCACTCGATGCCTGTGTCATTGGCATCGTAAGTAATCTCCTCCGAAACAAGGACGGCAAGCTCTGGGAACTCGCCGCCAAACGTGAACTCAATGAGCAAGATGTAAAAGCCTTTGAAGCTCTGCGGCAGAAATATCTAAAGCAATGGCCTCCGTTTGATCTTCACACTTTATTTCAAATCGTGGACAACCATGACAAAGATGGCAATCCGCCAAAACACGACCACAAATGGCGTTTGCAACCGATGCCGCTGAAAAAAATCCTGCCCGAAATCAAAAATGAAATCCGTGAACGGCTAAAAGAGCGCCGCGTTGTCGAACACGTCCCGGCGGATATGCTTGGCTTGGCTGCGGAAGAAACTGTCTGGCGCGTGTTTGACCCGAACGACACACATCCATCGGCCAAACGATTGCGCGAGTGGTTCGAGAAAAAAATAGCCGATGGGGAAATCAAAAAACTCCTAGACCCTGCCGACGACAAAGAAGCATCCGTTTTGATTGTCTGTCGGAAACGCCGCGATGCGAAAGGTGACAACAAAGGCAATACACTCTATGACACAGGAAAAATTTGGCGGTGGGTTTATGAAGAAATTGCAAAATCCAAGCTTATTGGCTTAACCCCGAAAATTGGAAGCCAAGATAAGCTCAAATCCAACAAGGGCGTCAAACAAATTGGCAATAACTATGGCGTCGCCATCCTTGATCACGCCAAAGCCGAAGAAGAAAAGCTCGTTATCATTCCGTGGCACAAAGTCTGGCATCGAATTCAAGAATTGAAAACTCGAAATGGTGGCAAACAGCCGCGCATCCTTCGCAACGGAATGTTGATTCGCATAGGAACATTTCGCGTCTTGAAGCCGACTCGAATTCTTGAAAACTCTCTTTGGATGGTGCAGTCCGCCGGAGATTTTGAAGGAATAATCAAAGTTGATCTCAAACCTTGTGACGTTGTTAAAACTCGTTACGAAGGGTTAGACCTGAAAGACCCAACTGGCAAGAAAACTAAAAATTTTATCACCGAGGGATGTAAATTAAGCACAGATTTGGAACGGGTTTATGAAGGTGGTCTTGAAATCCTGAAAACCCCGCTTACTGGCATCATTTCTCCTCCGCTCAAGCCTGCTGAATAGGCATTTTACGGCACGAAACTGGCTGGTTCTAACATCCGAACCAGCCGTATGTCGTATCACATTGTCAGCATTGATAGCGCAAACTGCTCGTTGAGTTGCCGCGACGGACAGTTAACATGCAAGTCTGCCGAAGGCGAGCGCAAACTGCCGCTGGAGGATGTGGCGTCCATTATCATCACGAGTTTTTCGGCCAGCATCCATAGCGAACTTTTTTTGGAGGCCGCCAAACATGGCGTCGCACTCATCATCTGCGAAGCGTTCAAGCCGGTCAGCCTCGTGCTTCCTGCAAATCGTTCCACGGACACGATTCTTTCCCGCGCGATGCTCAATCTCACGCCGCGCGTCCGGGCGCATCTGTGGCAAAAGACGATTGACGCGAAGTGCCAGAATCAATTCGCGCTGGCGGAACACATCGCGCCGCAGGACAAATCCATTCAACCCTTGCGCGAAACCGCCTTTGGCAAAAAACCACACAAGGAAGCCATCTGCGCAAAAATGTTTTGGCAGGTTTTCGGGCGGTCGTTGAACGACGAACATTTTGTCCGCGAGCGGGGACGCGGCGGGTTGAATCATTTTTTGAATTATGGCTACGCGGTTTTGCTTTCCACGGTGCTGCAAAAACTTTTCGGCGTCGGTCTTGATCCCACGTTCGGCATCTCTCACGTCGAGCGCGAACGCAGCACGCCGCTGGCGTATGATTTGATGGAGCAGTTCCGGCCCTGTGTGGACTGGCGCGTTGTCCAGTGGGTGAAACAACATCCGAATCCAACCGAATGGGAAGTCACCAAGGAATTTCGCAGGTGGGTGACGGGCTTTCCGCTGGAGCGCGTGGATTATCTGGATTTGACGCTGGAAATTCAGGGCGTCATCGAAGGCGTGGTGCGCGGCTTCCGTCGGGCCGTGATTGAAAACCAGCCCCGCCATTACAAACCGTGGACACCGAAAAATACAAAATGGGCTGGCTAGTCGTCGCATTTGATCTGCCGGTAGGCACGAAGAAGCAGCGCAAGGCGGCGACTGACTTCCGCAACTATCTGCTGGATGACGGCTATCAGATGATGCAGTTCAGCGTGTATGCGCGGGCGTGCGTCTCGTTCGCCCGGCAGGAAACGCACATTGACCGGGTGAAGAAAAATCTTCCACCGGAAGGCAGTGTGCGCGCCGTGTTCGTGACACGGGCGCAATGGGAACGCTCCTACGTCATCCAAGGCTCACCGGCTACCGAGGCCAAACCAGAGGATTTGCCGGAGCAAATCCAACTCTGGTAGCTTTGCAAGGGTGGCAAAATCAGCGGTTTATGACCGCCGAGTTTGCCACCCCCGTTTTTGGAATCAAGGCAAAGCCAAATTCGCCTGCTAACAAATCGCTGGACAAGTTTGCCACCCCCGTTTTTGGAATCAAGGCAAAGCGTGATTTGACCGATTGTTTTGCTGTGTTGCAGTTTGCCACCCCCGTTTTTGGAATCAAGGCAAAGCGCGTAACGCTGACGCATCGCGTCCTGGTAAAGTTTGCCACCCCCGTTTTTGGAATCAAGGCAAAGCTCAAACTGGTAATCGTATTGATCCCCGTAAAGTTTGCCACCCCCGTTTTTGGAATCAAGGCAAAGCCAACGCCTGCAGATCGGTCTGGCTCCGGACAGTTTGCCACCCCCGTTTTTGGAATCAAGGCAAAGCTCTTTGTCTCTGAACACGCGCCCGGCAGCCAGTTTGCCACCCCCGTTTTTGGAATCAAGGCAAAGCCAGCAAAACCGTTCCACTATCAAGATTGCTAGTTTGCCACCCCCGTTTTTGGAATCAAGGCAAAGCGAAACTAGCGGCGGGTTGGCTTGTGCGGCTCGATTCAAATTCATTGGCCGGTCCCCTGCCCGCGACCGCCGCACAAGCCAACCCGCCGCTAATCTGGCTCCGCCTTCGCTCCCATGTTCGTTTCACTTCGATGTGGCAAACCGCTTCGGCGCGATGAGCGGGATGCCGCCACGGTTGTCGAAAATTTTCCCAAAAGAATAAAAAGTTGTTCTGGACAAACCACGGTTTTTGGCCGATTCAAATGTGCCAGAGACAATGGCGCAAACCAAACGCATCGGCATCCTGACGGCGGGCGGCGACAGCCCCGGCCTGAACGCCGCCATCCGCGGCGTCGGCAAAACCGCGCTCGGCTTCTACGGCATGGAAATCGTCGGCTTCCGCGACGGGTTCCGCGGCATCGTCGAGGACCGGCGGCTCAAGCTGGATAAATCCACGCTGGCCGGCATCCTCACCGTGGGCGGCACCATCCTCGGCACGAGCCGCGACAAGCCGCAGCGGATGACAATTGACGGGCGCGTGCATGACATGACCGAGGTCATCGTCAAAAATTACGGGCGATACGGCCTCGACGCGCTGGTGTGTCTCGGCGGCGGCGGCACGCAAAAGAGCGCGCTCCGGCTCAAGGAAGCCGGCATCAACGTCATCACCCTGCCCAAGACGATTGACAATGACGTGGCGTTGACGGACCTGACCATCGGTTTTGCGACCGCGCTGGACATTGCGACGGAGACCATTGACCGCCTGCACAGCACCGCCCACAGCCATCATCGCATCATCGTCACCGAGGTGATGGGGCATCGGGCGGGCTGGCTGGCCCTGGGCGCGGGCATTGCGGGCGGGGCGGACGTGGTTTTGATTCCCGAAATCCCCTACGACACCCATAAAATCGCCGACGCCATCCGCCGTCGCAGCCGCTCCGGAACGAACTTCAGCATTGTGGCGGTGGCGGAAGGGGCGATGGCGAAGGAGGACGCGCGGGCTTATCTGTCCGCCGAAGGCCGGAAGGAGCGCGCGCGCAATCAAAGGGAGAAGCACGAGGCCAAGCTCGAACTGGCCGGGCTGGAAGCGCGGCACAGCGGCAACACGCTGCGGCTGGCGAAGCAACTGGAGGAATTGACGCGCCTCGAATCGCGGGTGACGATTCTCGGTTACGTCCAGCGCGGGGGCATCCCCTCGCCCGCCGACCGTCTGCTGGCGACACGGCTGGGGAGCGCGTGCGGCGATTTGATAAATGACAATGTTTTCGGCGTGATGGTGGCGTCGCGCGGCGACCGGACGGAGCCGGTGCCGTTGGAGCGGGTTTCCGGCAAACGCAAGATTGTGCCGCCCGATCATCCGTGGGTCGAAGCCGCCCGGCGCGTGGGAACGTGTTTGGGGGACTGAAATTCAGCCTTTGATGTCCGTTGCGCCCGCCGCCGGTCAGGCGACGAACGAAAACGGCAATCCGAATGATTGCCATCTTCCACGCCCAGCTTCCGGCGGCTATTTTCTGTCCCCGCCGTTTTTGCTTCCCCGCACGGCGCCCAACAGCATCAGCACGCCAAACACGAGCAGGACGAAGCCCCACCACAGGTCAATGTTGAGGCCGAGTGAGCGCGGGTCCGGGCCGTGGACGGCGCCGTAAATCACGAGCAACACGCCCACGAGCGAGAACATCAGTCCGATTGGCCAGCGAATATCGAGTCCCATAATTTTATTTATGATTTATGATTGGCGATTGATGATTTAAAAACGCTGCTTCACCAGAAAATGATGTTCAGAATGACACAGGCGATGAGCAGAATTGTGCCAAGCACGGCCGGACGCAGCAGAAAGTGCTGGTCATCATCCTTGAGTTTCGGTGTCAGCGAATACACCAGGCCCTTGAGTTCCTCGTCGGATTTCGTGCGTTTGGTCGCCAGTGAAATGACCACCGTCAATGTGAAGCAGGCAATAAAGGCGAAGGTGGCGAGCCAGAAGTTTTGGGCCATTTCGCTGGGGAACTGGAACGCCGGCGGCGCGTCGTGTCCGAACAGGCTCCACAAGTAGGCGCCTTTGATGCCCGGCACGTTTCCCGTGCCAATCGTCAGCGCGTGGAACAGCGCCGAGGTGGCGGTGCCGCCCAGCAAACCCAGAAACGCGCCGGTGCCCGTCGCGCGCGCCCAGAACATGCCGAGCAGGAAGGTGGCGAAGAGCGGCGCGTTCACGAAGCCGAAGACGAGCTGGATGATGTCCATGGCGTTCGAGTAATGGCTCGCGAAATACGCGCAGAAAATGCTCAAGACAATGGCGACGACGGTGGTGGCCTGCCCCACGATAAAATAATGGCGGTCGCTTTTGTTCGGCGCGAGGTAGGCTTGATACAGATCGTAAGTCCAGATGGTGTTGAACGCCGTGACGTTGCCGGCCATGCCCGACATGAACGACGCCAGCAGCGCCGTCAGCGCCAGACCCATCAGGCCGGGCGGGCAATATCTTTTGACCAGCGAAAGGACGACGCCATTGTAATAGTTTTCGGTGACGGCATCCTGCAGTTCAACTTTCAATTCCTTGTCCGGCACGGGCGCAAGGCTGTTGGCCTTGATGATGGCCGCTATCTTGGCCTGGTCCATTTTCAAGCCGGTGTCCTTGCTGATTTTGTCGAAGGCGCCGGCGGCGGTGTCCGGCGTGGCGGCCTTGATGTCGGCAACCGCCGGGGCGAAGGCGCTGTCGGATATGGCCATAGGCGGCAGGCGGTAGAGTTTGGCCGGCATCGTGGCCAGGGCGACGGCCAGCATGCCCGGCAAAATGACGAGCGCGGGAAAAAGCATCTTGGGAACCGCGGCGATGAGCGGCGTGCGGCGCGCGGCGCCCATGTTTCTGGCGGCCATCGCGCGCTGGACGACGAGGAAGTTCGTACACCAGTAACCGAAGGAGAGCACGAAACCGAGACCGAATATGATGGCAAATGTGTCCACGCCCATCGGGTTGTGCGCCGGGCCGGCCAGAATCGGTTTCCACACGCTGCTCCACGCGTCGGGCGCGAACGTCTTGTCGTTAAGCGCCAGCGCGGCGGGATTTTGCGCGACCACGGCCAGCCGGCTTTTCAGCACATCCCAGCCCCCAACGTCCTTGAGCCCCAGCCAGACGACCGGCGCGAAACCGAGCACGATCATGAAAAATTGCAGCACCTCGGTGTAAATCGCCGAGGTCAGTCCGCCTTTCAAAACATAAACCAGCACGACGGCCGAAGTAATCAGCAGGGCGAAATTGTAGTCCCAGCCCAGCAACAGATTCAGCAATTTGGCCAGCAGGTCCATTGAAATGCCCGACGCAAAAACGGTCATCACCGCAAAGGACAGGGAATTCAAGCAGCGGGTCCGGTAGTCGAACCGCATGTTAAGATATTCGGGGACCGAGCGCGCCTTGGAGCCGTAATAAAACGGCATCATAAACACGGCGAGAAAGATCATCGCCGGAATCGCGCCGATCCAGTAAAAATGCACCTGGGCGATGCCGTATTTGGCGCCGCTGGCGGCCATGCCGACCAGTTCGAGCGCGCCGAGGTTGGCGGCCATGAACGCCAGGCCGGTGACCCACGCGGGAATCGAACGGCCCGACGTGAGAAAGTCCGAGGAGGTTTTCAAGTAGCGCCGCAGCGCGAAGCCGATGCCAATGACAAAGGCGGTGTAAGCGATCAGAATGGTGTAATCAATCTCGTGGAGATGAATTGGTTGCATAAGGATTGGCGGGGATTTAGTGAATCCGGCCAGCCGTGTCAATCCCATTATTTCCCGGGCAGGTCGTGTGGGCGCAACTTCGCACCAGCGCCAAGGAACGCCGGCTTCAGCCGGCAGAGGCCCCCTTTCTGCCATGCTGCCGCGTGAACGCGGCGTTCCTTGCCGAGGCCTTTGTCCGGGTTGGTAGTGGTGCGAAGTTGCGCCCGGGTCGTGTTTGAATTGGACCGCGCTCCAGGCCTTTGGGCGACACGTCCCTGACACTGCCCGCAACGGGAGCGTGATCCGGCAAGGAACGCCGGATTCATCCGGCAGGACTTTGATTCCGGCCCCGTGCTGCCGCATAAATGCGGCGTTCCGATGGCGGTCCAAGATGCGCCCGGCGGGGACAAGACCGGAAGAAAGGAATTGACCGGCCGGGTCTTATCCGGCAAATAACTGCTCCGAATGATGATTGAAGATTTTGCTTTCCGCCCCTGGCGCATCCTCAATTATCTGGTGCTGTTGACCGCCATGAATGCCAGTCCCACTCGCGGCGCGGAACCCCCGCCCTATCTCAATCCCCAATCACCCGTTGAGTCGCGTGTGAAGGATTTGCTGGCGCGCATGACGCTCGACGAAAAAATCGGCCAGATGGCGCAGGTGGATTTGAAGTCCGTGTGGAAACGCTCCGACGTCCAAACCTACGGCTTCGGCTCGATGTTGAGCGGCGGCAATTCCAAGCCGCCGCAAAACAACCCGGGCGCGTGGTTGCGGACCGTTAACGACCTTCAATCCCGGGCGCTGAAAACGCGGCTGAAAATCCCGCTGCTTTACGGCATTGACGCCGTTCACGGCCACAACGACGTGATTGGCACGGTGATTTTCCCGCACAACATCGGCATGGGCGCGACGCGCAATCCCCGGCTGGTTGAACAAGCCGCGCGCACCACGGCGCTGGAGGTGGCCGGCACGGGCATACGCTGGACGTTCGCGCCGTGCGTCGCCGTCGCGCAGGACGAACGCTGGGGCCGCACCTACGAGAGTTACGCGCAGGACCCGGAACTGGTTTCAGAACTCGGCGCGGCGGCCATCAGGGGATTTCAGGGCGGCCAGCTATCAGACCAACCCGGTTCCATTCTGGCTTGCGCAAAGCATTTTCTCGGTGATGGCGGCACGGAAGGCGGACAGAACGAAAGCAACACGGTTTGCGACGAGCAGACGCTCCGCAAACTTTACCTGCCGCCCTATCGCGCCGCCGTCCAGGCGGGCGTTGGTTCCATCATGGTTTCTTTCAGCAGTTGGAACGGCCAAAAAATGCACGGCAACAAATACCTGCTCACCGATGTCCTGAAGGGCGAACTGGGTTTCAAGGGTTTTCTCGTTTCCGACTGGGCGGCCATTGACCAGCTTTCGCCGGTTTACAAGGCCGACGTTGAAACTTCCATCAACGCCGGTCTCGACATGATCATGATTCCGTTCGGGCCGGGGAAGACGAACAACTACGTCGAGTTCATCCGCGACCTCAAGGAATTGGTCGCCGAGGGGAAGGTTCCGCAGTCGCGCATTGACGATGCTGTGTTGCGCATCCTGCGCATCAAATTTCAAATGGGCCTTTTCGAGCATCCCTATGCCGGCGATCCGGCGTTGATGGCGGCGATTGGCTCCGCCGCGCATCGCCAAATCGCGCGCGAGTGCGTGCAGCAATCGCTCGTGCTGCTGAAAAACGAACATGGCACCCTGCCCTTGTCGAAGAAAGTAAGACACCTCGTTGTGGTGGGCAAAGCCGCGGATGACCTTACGATTCAGTGCGGCGGCTGGACGATTTCGTGGCAGGGATCCGGCCGACTGACTCCCGGCACGACCATTTTAGAGGCAATCCGCCGGGCGGTTTCCCCGGAAACCGAAGTAACGTTTTCTCCCGGCGGCCGCAACATTAAAAATGCCGACGCCGTTGTGGTCGTGATTGGCGAACGGCCTTACGCCGAAACCGCGGGCGATCGCACAAATCTGGACCTTCCGCCCAAAGACAAGGCGCTGGTGGCAAAAGCCGCAGCCTCCGGCGCGCCGGTCACGACGATTCTTTTATCCGGCCGCCCGTTGATTCTGGGTTCCGCGCTGGATGCCAGCGATGCCTTCATCGCGGCCTGGTGGCCGGGAACGGAAGGCGAAGGCGTGGCGGATGTCCTGTTCGGCGACGCGAAGCCGACCGGGAAATTGCCGCGCGAATGGCCGCGCAACCACGGGCAGGCGGCTGCCAACGCGATGAAGGGAGAACCGCTTTTTCCCTTCGGATTTGGCATGACTTATTGAAATCATTCCTGTAAACTGGTTTCATGACGACGCAAACTGAAGAAAGCACGATAATGCAAAAGACGAAGGAGCTTTGCGAGGCCATCATCGCCCAGCCGGAAATGATTTCCATCCGCAAACGCATTGACACTTTTCTGTCCGACGCCGGCGCTCGCAGCCAGTATGAGCTGTTGGCCAGCAAAGGCCAGGCGCTCCACGACAAACAGCATGGCGGCCAGCCGCCGGAAGCCGCGGAGATTTCCGATTTTGAAAAACATCGCGACTCCCTGCTGCAAAATCCCGTGGCGCGCGGCTTTCTCGATGCGCGCGAGGAGCTTCACGAAATCCAGCATTCCATCCAGAAATACGTTTCCAAAACACTCGAACTTGGCCGCGTCCCCGGCGAGGCGGATTTTGACGAAGGCTCGTGCGGCGACGGCTGCGGCTGCCATCACTGAAGGATGATGGCAGAAAGTAGGAGCCGACGTGAGGAGGCTCTAATCAGTTGAATTTCCAAAAACATTCGGGCGAAAAATGAACCAGCCGCGTCCACCCTCCGTAGCGATATTGCGGAGGACGGGCGACCCCCAAAAATTTGAGGCCGTCCTCCGCCGCTTCGACGAGGAAAATTCCCGCGACCCGAACGTTGAGACCGTTGACGGCGCTCCTCATCCGCGCGAACTGCTCTATGCGCGGCGGCTGACGGATTGGGTTTTGCGCCTTTGCCCGGAAGCTTCCGAGGAACTTCGCCTGGCCGCGCGCTGCCAGCACATCTGCCGCTGGGAAATCCCGCGAAATTCTTATCCGATGACCCGCGCCGGCTATCTGAAATGGCGCGCCGACTTGAAAAAGTTCCACGCGCAGAAGGCCGGGGAAATCCTCCGCGAAATTGGTTACGGTGAAGACGTGGTCCGCCGCGTGCAGGATTTGAATCTCAAGAAGAATTTTCCCGCCGATCCCGAAGGCCGCGTGTTGGAAGACGCGCTTTGCCTCGTCTTTCTCCAGCACCAATTCGCGGAGCTGGCCGCCAAAACCGCCGAGGACAAAACCATCAACGCCCTGCAAAAATCGTGGCAGAAAATGACCGACGCCGCCCGCGCCGAGGCGCTGAAATTAAATTTTGGTCCGCGGGAAAAAGCCCTGCTGGAGCGCGCGCTCAAAGGCTAGTTGCTTTCTGCCGTTGCAGCACGCGTTCGCCACGCAATTTGGCGCTGCCGCCGGAGCGCCGGCTTCCAGCACGGCGCCTTGTGGACAACCTCGTCATTCCGTGCCGGGTCGGAGACCGGCGCTCCAGACTTGCGATTTCCCGTGACGGCGCATCAGTTTGCGTTTGCCGTCTTCGCGGGCTGGAATTTTGGCTTTCAAGCCGCGCGGCCCGCCGGTAGGCTCACCCAACTTTTATTTCCAAGTGACCATGCCGCCAATTCCAAACACGCCACCACCCAATCCGCCGCCGCTGGTCGTGGATCTGGATGGCACGCTCATCAAGACCGATTTGCTCTGGGAATCCCTCGCGCGGCTGTTGCGCCGGAATCCGTTCCAATTGTTCCCCGTCCTGTATTGGTGGACGACGCGCGGGCGCGCGTTTTTGAAACGGCAACTGGCCGCGCGCGTCGCGATTGACCCGGCCACCCTGCCTTACAACCAGCCGTTCCTCTCTTTTTTGCGCGAACAGAAAAGCGCCGGACGGAAATTGATTCTGGCCACCGCCTCGGACCGCGAAATGGCAATGCCCGTCGCCAACCACGTCGGCATTTTCGACGAGGTCCTGGCCAGCGACGGCAAGACGAACCTGCGCGGCGCGAACAAGCTCAAGGCGCTCACGGAAAAATTCGGCGAACGCGGGTTCGATTACGCGGGAAATTCAACCGCCGACCTCGCCGTCTGGCGCGGCGCGCGCGAGGCGATTGTCGTGAACGCCAGTTCGCGGCTCGTGAAACGCGCGCAAGACTGTGAAAATATAAACGTTGGCCGTATCTTTGAACGGGAAACATCGTCCCTCGCCACCTTGGTCCGCTATTTGCACCCGCATTAATGGATCAAAAGCGCGGTCATTTCTGGCTTCACGGCGGGTCTGTGAAAAACAGGGGGAATCTGCAAAATCCAGTCAGCCGTGAAGGAATCGGGGAAAGCTTGACCGGTAAGAAAAGCCAAAAGCCATCCAAAGAAATAAAAAGAGGCCGGACACTACTCCGGCCTCTCAATGAGAACTAAGCGCTTAAAATTACTTCCATTGGATGCGGCGCCGCAGATTTACGCTTACTTCACACACGGAACACTGCGCTTTTGCATCTCAACGATGCCATCAATCTACCAGATGCCCTGTCCCCAGCCAGTCACCAGTTCTGGTTACATGGCCCCCCCGGAAGTGTATATCTAACAGACGCAGAAAGTTGAATAAAGCCAATGTTTATGCGGTCAAAAGCGGTGTTTTGTGGGGTTGGCCTGTTTTGACTCCATTTTGCTCACAAAACAACTGGCTGAACGATTTTCGGGCGCTTGTTTATTGAGATTTACCTCGCTGCCTGTTTCCGCAATTCCGTTTTCAGGATTTTCCCCGTCGCATTGCGCGGCAGCGCGGGCACAAAAACAATTTGCCTCGGCAGTTTGTAGTCCGCCAGTTTGCCGCGGATGAATTGGAGCAACGCCTTTTCGTCGAGCGTCTGGCCCTCCGCCGCCGTGACGAACGCCACCGGCTGCTCGCCTTTGCGCGGGTCGGGCACGCCGACGACCGCCGCCTCCTTCACACCGGGAAACTGGTGAATCACCTCCTCAATCTCGCGCGGGTAAACATTGATGCCGTTCACCAGCAGCATGTCCTTCTTGCGGTCGGTGATGTAATAATAACCCTCCGCGTCGTGATACCCCACGTCGCCGGTGTAAAGCCAGCCGTCGCGCAAAACCTTCGCCGTTTCTTCCGGCTGGTTCCAATAGCCGCGCATCACGTTCCCGCCGCGGATGCAGATTTCGCCGATTTCGGCGACGGGCAATTCCCGGCCGGCGTCGTCGCGGATGCTCAACTCCACGTTCGGGATGGGCTGGCCAATCGAGCCGGGTTTGTTGATGCCGTAGATGGGATTCACCGTGGCCACCGGGCTGCTCTCGGTCGGGCCGTAGCCTTCGCGCAGCGGAAACGGAAACTTCCGCGTGAACTCGTTGAACACTTCCACCGGCAACGGCGCGCCGCCGCTGATGCACAGCCGCAGCGGCAGCCGCCCGAATTCCGGCACGGCCAGCAACGCGCGGTAAAATGACGGCACCGCAGGCAAAATCGTGCCGCGATGCCGCGCGATCTCCTCCAGCACCGACTTGAACGGATGCAGCGTTTTCAGCAGCAGAATTCCGCAGCCGCACAGTGCCGGCAGCAGCGTGCCCACCGTGAACATGAAGCTGTGAAACTGCGGCAGCGCCACCACGACGCGTTCATCCTCCCGCACATCGAGCGCCGCCATGCAACTCGCCACGTTGTGGAGAAAATTGCCGTGCGTGAGCATCGCGCCCTTCGGATGGCCGGTCGTGCCGGAGGTGTAGAGCAGCGCGGCCAGATCGGGTTCGCGTGAAGCGTGAAGCGTGAAGCGTGAAGTGCTTTCGCCCAGCGCCGGAAATTCCTCGACGCGCAACATTTTGAGCGCCGGCCGCGCGGCTTTCAAGGTTTCAAAGTGCGCCGCCAGTTCCGCGCCGGTGATGAGCACGTTCGCGCCGGAATCGTTCACGATGTAGCTCACCTCGGCGGGTTTCAGAAAGTTGTTGATGGGCACGACCACGCCGCCGGCCGACAAAATCCCGAACACCGCCGGCACAAACTCCGGACAATTTTTCACCCAGAGCGCCACGCGGTCGCCGGGTTTCACACCGAATCGGGTTCGCAGGCGGGCGGCGACTTTTTGCGATTGCGCGAGGAGCGCGGCGTAAGAAATTTCCGTTTCGCCCCAAAAGATGGCGGTTTTGGGCGCGTGTTTCTCCGCGCAATCGGCAAAGGCGGTGGCCAGGTTCATGCCGGATGTTAGGAGCAGCGAACAATTTTTTGCAAGCGGGCAATCTTGCCGGTGGTGCCCTGATTTGGTGGCGGCGGTGCTGCCGCACCGCCGTGCGCCGCAGCAGCGGCGCACCCACCAATTTCAAGTTACGGCACTGCCATCTTGCCGCTCGCCACGGGATGCGCGCCCTTTTATCCTTGGACGCGTGATTGACACCGACGCAAAACTCGCCGCGCTGCTGCCTACCATCAGATCCGCAAACTGGCTGGCGCTCGACACCGAAGCCGACAGCCTGCACGCCTACCCGGAAAAGCTCTGCCTGATTCAAATCAGCACGTCCGCCGGCGACGAGCTGATTGATCCGCTGGGCAAAATCAACCTGGACCCGCTGCTCGACGCCCTTAACGCGCACGAACTCATCATGCACGGCGCGGATTACGATTTGCGTTTGTTGCGCAAGCATCATGACTTCGTGCCGCCGGCGATTTTCGACACCATGCTCGCGGCACGGCTTTTGGGCGAACGGCAGTTCGGCCTGGGTTCGCTGGTCGAAAAGCTGCTCGGCGCGAAACTGGACAAAGGTTCGCAAAAGGCCGACTGGGCGCAGCGTCCGCTCACGGAGCGGATGGAGACCTACGCGCGCAAAGACACACACCATTTGAAACCGCTGGCCGACAGGCTGAAGCTTGAACTCCGGCAAAAAGGGCGCCTTGCCTGGCACCAGGAATCCTGTGCGCGGTTGATTCTGGAGACTTCGCAGCCGCCGTCGGTGGATGCGGATTCCGTCTGGCGCATCAAGGGCAGTTCCCGGCTGGGCCGTCACGCGCTGGCCGTGTTGCGCGAGCTTTGGCAATGGCGCGAGCGGGAGGCCATCGGCGCAAACCGCCCGCCGTTCTTCGTTCTCACGCACGAAAAACTCGTGGCCATCGCCGCCGCCGCCGCCATGCGCAGGCCGGTTGAACCGCTTCTGCCGCCCCGCCTCGCGGGATCGCCGCGCCGCCGCGACGGCCTGGCCGATGCCATCGAGGCCGGCCTCCAGCTTTCCGCAGACCGGCATCCGGAATTTTTGCGGCCCAAAGGCCATCGCCCGACCGAGGCCGAGACGCACCGTTACGGCGAACTGGAAAAACGCCGCAACGCCCACGCGCACAAACTGGGCATTGACCCGACGCTCATCGCCAGCCGCGCCACGCTGGGCGCACTCGCCCGCGACTGGGACCGGCACGCGCCGGAATTGATGAATTGGCAGCGCGAATTGTTGGAACTGTAGGAGCCGACGTGAGGAGGCTCTGATCGGTTTCGTTTTTGAAATGAGACTCCTTACGTCGTCTCCTACCATCAACGCGCCAATTCAAACGCGAAGCTCTTCGACGATTCCACACCAAGAATCACGGGATGAAGGCCCCGTTTTTCCAACATTGTTCTTGCATTCCGCTGTGAGGTGGCGATAATGGTGGCAACTTCAAGTTGGAAACCATGAAAGCGCGCATTCTGCAATTGGTGGTCTGCCTCTTCGCATTTCTATCGTTTCACGCCTCGGCGACGGTGCATTATGTGGATGCGAACGGCACAAATCCGGTTGCTCCTTACACAAGCTGGGCAACGGCGGCAACGAACATTCAGGATGCCATCATCGTAGCAGCATTTAACGACATCGTTCTTGTCACGAATGGAATTTATCAATACGGCGGCGATTCGTTTGGCAGCTCAAATCGCGTTGATGTAACTTCGAAAATAGTTCAAAGCGTCAATGGTCCGGTAGTGACCATTATCAAGGGTTATCAGATGCCGGGCACGACGAACGGCGCGAACGCGGTGCGGTGCGTCTATCTGCGGGAATTTGCGAGGCTGTCTGGCTTTACGTTGACGAATGGGGCGACGCAATCCAGCGGCGGAAACGGCGGCGGAGTGGGGATGGAATCATCCTGCGTTGTCAGCAACTGCATTATTACCGGCAATGCTTCTTCCGCCAATGGGGCTGGAGTTGATTCCTTCAACAATGCGCTTGTGGTAAATTGTGTCATCAGCGGAAATATCGCGATGGGTGGCAGCTCCGGCGGCGGAGTTTATGGCTGCACAGTGATCAATTGCGTCATCAGCAACAACATCGCTGCCAATGGCGGCGGCGTGGGAAATTGCACCGTCTATGACAGCCTGCTCACCGGCAATGGCAATACCAACGGCACTTCCGGCGGAGCGGCTTATTTGAGCACGCTGAACAATTGCACGATTGCGGGAAATTTCTCACACACATTGGGCGCGGTGGACGGCTGCACGCTGAACAACAGCATTATTTACTACAATGTGAATGGACTTTACGCGGATTGTTACCAATGCAAATTGACCAACTCCTGCACGCCGCTCGGACTCGGCACATCTTCGCTGTCGAACGGCAGCATCAGCAATGCGCCCGGTTTTGTGAATCCCGCCGCCGGCGATTATCATTTGAACCCGTGGTCGCGCTGCGTTGACGCCGGCAACAGTGCCATCGTCACCAACAGCACCGATCTCGACGGCAACCCGCGCATCGTCGGCGCGGCCGTGGACATGGGCTGCTACGAAAATCAATCTCCGCTTCAGGGGACAATTCATTATGTGAGTTTGGTCAGCACCAATCCGGTGTCGCCCTACACCAATTGGATGACGGCGGCAACGAACATTCAGGATGCGGTCGCCGCCGCGCAGGCGGGAGAATTTGTCATCGCCGATGACGGCATTTACACCAACGGCGGCACGGTGGTTTACGGCGCGGAAACCAACCGCGTGGCATTGACCAATGCCATCACACTCTTGAGCGCGGGCGGCGCACAGGCGGCAATCATTGCCGGCGGGCAGCAGACGCGATGTGTTTATGTCGGCACCAATGCCGTGCTGCTGGGATTTACGCTGACCAACGGCAACGGCAGCGGCCCCATTACTGGCGACATCACCAACGAACAAAGCGGCGGCGGGGCGTGGTGCGCCGCAAGCGGCGTGGTGTCCAATTGTTTCATCGTCGGCAACAATGCCAGTTTCAGTTACGGATTGGGCGGCGGTGTTTTCGGCGGGACGATTTACAACAGCACCATCACGAACAACAATGAAGGTTACGGTGCCGCCGCACAGGCCACGCTTTGCAACTGCACGGTGGTGAGCAATGGCTGGCAAAGTGGCGCAAATTATGGCGGAGGATTGTATTATGGAATGGCGTCCAATTGTGTCTTCACCGGGAACCGCGCTTATGCCGGCGGCGCCGGCGTTTATCGAAGCGCCGCTTACAATTCAACGATTCTCGGCAATACGAGTTCTGGCGGTCCGGGCGCGGGCGCTTACCAGAGCCGGCTTATCAATTGTTCCGTGCTGACGAATTCAGGCGGAGGCGCTTACCAAAGCATGTTGAGCAACTGCATTGTCAGCGGAAATTATTGGGGAACCAGCGGCGGAACGTATCAATGCACCAATTACAATTGCACGCTCTCCGGAAATTCCAGCCCTTCTGGCGGCGGCGCAAACGGGGGACTTCTGTTCAACTGCATCCTCGTCGGAAATCTTGCCACCAACGGCGGCGGCGCCTACAATGCCACGCTTTACAATTGCACTGTCGTCAGCAATACCGCCACCACCAGCGGCGGCGGAGTTGACGTAGGCTTATTGTATAATTCCATCGTCTATTATAATTCGGCACCGACCGGTTCCAATTCGTATGACGCCCGGTTCGCCTATTGTTGCACGATCCCGATTCCTTTCAGCTCCCCAGGCAGCATCACCAACGCACCGGTGTTTGTGAACCAGGCGGGCGGCGACTACCATGAGCAGACCAATTCACCCACCATCAACGACGGCTTGAACCTGTATGATGGATCGGCCATCTTTCCCACCAATAATACCGATTACGACGGCAATCCCCGCATCGTCGGCGGCACAGTGGACATCGGCGCTTACGAATATCAAGGCTCGAACTATAACCTGCCTGTTCCCATCCAATGGCTGGTCCAATACGGCTTGCCCACGGACGGCTCGGCGGATTACGCGGATTTAGACGGCACCGGATTTAACGTTTACCAAGACTGGATTGCCGGATTGAATCCCACCAATCCCGCGTCCGTTCTGGTCATGTTGACGCCAGTGTCCACCAATAATCCACCGGGGTTGTTGGTAAGCTGGCAGAGCGTAAGCAACATCACCTATTTCCTGCAAAGCAGCACCAATCTCGGCTTGCAACCCGCATTCTCCACCGTTCAGAGCAACATTGTCGGACAGGCCGGCACAACGAGTTACACGGACACCAATGCCGTTGGTTCCGGCCCGTTCTTCTATCGCGTCGGCGTGCAATAGTAGATTCAGGGAGGGACGGCGTGCCGCTGTCCCAATAATTTGCCTCACGACTTCAAACTGGCGAAGAAATACTTCTTGTGTTCCGCGCCAGACAGTTCATGATGGTGAGCATGGACAAATCTTTTTTTCGCAAAATGTTCTCGCGCCCGCAAAAGCCCGAACCGGAAGTGATTCCTGCCAACGCCGACTTGGGGGATGCGGAGGTGCAATTCAGCCTGGGATTGAAGTTCGCCAACGGTGAAAAAGCGGCGCGCGATTACGCGCAGGCGGCGGAATGGTATCACAAGGCGGCGGATCAATGTCATTCCCTGGCGCAATTCAATCTCGGAATGATGTATGCCCATGGGCAGGGTGTCCCCCAGGATGCCGCCCAATCGGTGATGTGGTTTGGCCGGGCCGCGCAGCAGGGAGACGCCGGCGCCCAGTTTAGTTTGGGCGAAAGTTGCCACCGCGCCAGCCTGCAGGGAGAGCGGAAGGATGCGCCCGAATCAAGGATTGAAGCTTACAAATGGTATCGGCTTGCCGCCGCGCAGGGTTACCAGAATTCGGAAAACGCCTATGCGACCCTGACGGTCAACATGACCCGCGAGGATGTTGCCGCCGGCAACCGCCGCGTTGCCGAATTCAAAGTCAAGAAACCGGAACACTCTCACGAGTGATCCGGTGGCGCGTTCGTCAAGCCGGGCTGGTTTCAACCAAGCCCTTGCCCCGCCCGTGGTCCAGGTTGATGAATTGTTTCGTTTTGGGGATGTAAAAGACGATGTTAAACCGGCCAATCCGCTCTTTCTTCGCAACTCCAAATGCGGTTTCGGTTGCCTCGAAGCTTTTGCCTTCGGCGGCGTTTTTTGTCCACTGGTTTTCGCCGGTCAGATATTCCAGCTTCTCGGCGTCTTCGATCAGGATGTTCATGAACCCGGATGTTACCACATTCTCCTGAACCACAAGCATACATTCCGTCAATTCCAAGGTTTTATTTTTACCCGCCGGGCGCATGCCCCGCCAACGACAAATTGGCAGTGCCTTAATTTGATTTTGAGGTAGGGTCATCGCGCTGCGATGACCGCGCCGCGTGCAGCGGCGCAACGGGAAGCAGCTCAAGCCGTTCCGCCGCTGCACGCGGCGGTGACGCCGCAGCGCGGCGTCCCTACCACCCGTGCAAATCAGACACTACCGACCAATGGATTTACTCCAATGCCACCGGCCGTCGCGACGCCTTCTTGTCGGCGTGATGCGATTTGTCGGCGAGCATCTTGTTTTTCGCCCGGCGGCTGCGACGCCGTTTCTGCCGCCGGATTTTTTCGACGCGGGCGCGCTCGGCGTCCACGTAACCGCGTTTCAGCGCTTCAATCTTGTCGAGCAGCAGGCGGCGGGCGATGAAGCGGTTGAGTCCCTGCTGTCGCGTGGCCTGGCATTTGACCTGCAACCCGGTCGGACGATGCAGCAGCATCACGCAGGTGGAGGTCTTGTTGACGTTCTGCCCGCCGTGACCGCCGGAACGGACAAATGTTTCCTCGATGTCGGCCTCGCGCACGCCCAGCGCGGCCATGCGTTGCGCGAGTTGGACTTCCTTTTCCGGGCTGACGGGAAATGCGCTCATGGTGTCAAGTTAATGGACCGGCGTTTTGTGCCGCAACGCGGAAGACGGGCAATAATATCATCTGTCCGCAAATGAGCCGCCGGTTTTTGATTACGTCCTCCCTCATCCCGGCCTTCTCCCCAAGGAGAAGGAGAATCGTTTGCCTCCCCCCTGAAAATTCGGACGACTGAATTTGCCGGATAGTCATCCGCTAAAAAGGAAGCGGACGAAAGCCATTTCCTCTCCTGGGGGAGAGGACCAAGGTGAGGGCGGTAAACAAACAAATTCATCTCACCACCTCAAACGCAAAACCTTTTAGATATTCCGTCTCCGGAATCATCGGAATGACCGGATGATCCGGGCTTTGCGAATACGTCGCCACGCGGCGCAAAACGCGGCGCGTGTCGTAGGCGGCGGACAGAATCACGTCCTGAAACGTCGCCGCATTCACGTGATGCGAACAGCAGAACGTCGCCAGCGTGCCGCCGGTTTTGAGCAGCTTCAACGCGCGCAAATGGATTTCCTTGTAGCCGCGCAGCGCGTCCGGCACCGATGCCCGGTTGCGTGTGAACGACGGCGGATCAAGCACGATCAAATCGAATCGCGGGATGACCTTTTCGTGCGGCTTGACGGCGGTTTTTGCCTTGAACCAGTCAAAAACGTTCACCGCTTCAAACGAACACTTTTCCGCCAGCCCGTTCGCGGCGGCGTTTCGTTTGGAAGCCTCGATGGCCTCGGCGCTTTGGTCGAGGAAATGGACGTGCGCCGCGCCGGCGCGCGCCGCGTGCAGGCCGAATCCTCCGAGAAAGCTGAAACCATCCAACACTTGCGCTTCCCGCGATGGCGGGACAAATTGCGCCACCGCCTGATAATTCACCTGCTGATCCAAATACAAACCGGTTTTGTGGCCGCCGACCAGATCGGTTTCAAACTTCAGCCCGTTCAAGTTCACCGTGATGGAAGGAGCGCGGACAGCTTTGTCCGCGTCTTTTTCCGTCGGCGAACCCGCGGACATGGCTGTCCGCGCTCCGAATTCGCCGGATAAAATCCCGTTCGCCTCCTCCAATCCCTCGAACTTGCGCGACGCGACGTCGCTGCGTTCGAGAATGGCGCGCGGCCCGTCCTCCGTAGCAGAACTGCGGAGGGTGGACGAGAAAATCTTTTGCAGCGCGCCGACGATTTGCGCCTTCCGCTGGTCCATGCCGAGCGACGAAATCTGCACGACCAGCACGTCCACGTATTTATCCACGATGAGGCCGCTTAGGAAATCGCTTTCGGCGTTGACGACCCGAAACGAGGTGGCGTCCGGCAGATGCCTTTGCCGGACGGCGAGCGCGGCGCGAATCCGTTCCTCAAAAAAGTGTTCATTCACCTCCACGCGCTCCGGTGAAAGGATCCGGACGTGAATTTTTGATTTGGAATTGAAAAATCCGACGCCGAGGAACCGCTGGCGATGGTCCTTGACCTGGACCAGCTCGCCGTCGGCGGGCAGCGGCGACGCACCCGTCGCGGATGCGGGCGGCGGGGCATCGCCGCCACCGCGTCGTGTCACGCGGAGAATTTCGCCGTGATAAATCCACGGATGGCCGGCGACGATGCGGTCGGCCTCGCCGGGCTTTAGTAAAACAGTCGGCAGTGTGTCCATGGTTTGTAAACAATTTGATCCGGAGGGACGAGTTACACGAGTCCCTAAATTCTGTTTCGGCCCTTGAATTGGGGACTCGTGTAACTCGCCCCTCCGAAGCCGACAAATAAAGCCATAACCCGGCACCGGAAGGAAGGAAATTCTCCGTTCAACCACCGCCGGTAAAAGGTAATAACCGGAATTATTTTCTTGAATTATTGGGGAAGACGGCGGATAAGTTAATCAAGCCTATGAAAAACAGCCCCATCAGCACGTTGTTGCACCACAAAACCGCGGCGCTCTGGTCCATCGCACCGGAGGCGACCGTTTTCGAGGCCATCAAACTCATGGCGGAAAAAAACATCGGCTCGCTGCTCGTCATGTCGGGCGGCAAGCTCGCCGGCGTGTTCACCGAACGCGATTACTCGCGCAAAATTGCGCTCCAGGGGAAATCCTCCAAGGACACGCGCGTGCGGGAAATCGTTTCCACCCAGATTGTGTCCGTCACGCCGCAGCATTCCATCGAGGATTGCATGAAGCTCATGACGGAACACCGCGTGCGGCATCTGCCCGTCCTGGAAGGCGAAAAGGTCATCGGCCTCGTTTCCATCGGCGACTTGGTGAACTGGATCATCTCGGCCCAAAACGCGGCGATTGCCCAGATGGAGCAATACATCGCCGGCGGCGTGTCGGCGTAAAGCGAACCTCCGGTGCGCGAACGAAAAAGCTGTGTAGCAGCCGACGTGAGTCGGCTCATTATTTGCAGTCGAAGGAAAAGTGAGAGCGGACTGACGTCCGCTGCTACTGGAATTCTGGAGCGCGATGTCCCTACCATCGAATTAGGACACCACCCCTCAAAATCACCGCTTGACGCCGGACGGCCCCCGCATAGCATCACCAGCGTCGTTCTTGGGAAACCAAAACCAAAAACCTGAAAGGACATTGCCATGGAAACCACGACTCCTGCACAAACTCCCCCGCCGGCCACCACTGGTGAAGACAAAACGGTCGCCATCGTCGCCTACCTCACCTTGATTGGCTTCATTGCGGCAGTCATTATTCACAGCAACAAAAAGACGAAGCTGGGCGCGTTTCATCTCCGGCAAATGCTCGGCTTTATGCTTTCGTGGTTTGCCGTCATCATCCTCATTATCATTCCCATCATCGGCTGGATCCTGATACCGGTGTTTTACATTTGCATGATCGTGCTTTGGATCATGGGACTGATTGCCGCGATCAACGGCCAGATGAAGCCGATGCCGGTAGTCGGACCGCTTTATCAAAAATGGTTCGGCACCATCTTTGATTGATGAAATCCCGCCCGCCCCGATGACGTTTATCGGGGGTTGGGATTTTTGAGCATGGTCCTCAAATCTGAAACGGGGTGGCAACAGCTCCGGTAGGGGCGAAATTGTAGCAGCCGGCGTGAGCCGGCTCATTATTCCTGGATGCGGGGCAAATTGGAGCGGACCCACGTCCGCTGCTACGCAGGAATCAGGGAATGAGGATGGGATTTAACCATTTCAGGGTTGATGATTTTTTGGCCGGATGACCCAGGTATGTGGGCACTTCATGAGCCGGGACGCTTTCTGCCTGCACGGGCTTTTTGCAGTTTGGCCTTTTGCATTCCCATGACATATCCCACGTAAGCGTTTTTAAAAGCGCCTTTTACGGTGTAGCGCCAATTGGATTCTTGTAAATCAAGAAATTTGGCCAGTCCGAGTGAAACCATTTTTTCGGCGCGCACTCGTCCTGAGTCTTCATATTGATCCAAAGCGCGTGTTGGTGAGAAGGATTTCAACGGCGCGGCCACCCCTGTCAACCGTTGTGAATGGCGGGCAACTAATTCCTCAAAATCGGCCCGATAAACAACGTCCATGTCGCGGATGCCGCTCAAATCAACGATGCCGAAATCGTCCAATGTGACGATTTCTCTCCCGTCGTTGGTGACAGAGATGAATAGGGTGCGTTTGTAATCAATCTTGGCGAGTTTGCCTCCCCAGACCGTAATTAAAGTGCATTGGTCGGCGGTTAACCAAAGCGAGATGCAGCATTTGTAAAGGGAACTGTTGCGGGTTTGGAGATAGTTTCCGCAGTGAAGGAGATTTCGTCTGGCAGCGGCTTCATTCATCGCCCGGAAATATCCCGATGGCGGGCAGGCGTCTTCCGGCGCTCCGGGCTGGTATTGGCGGATGGGATGTTTTTCCCAGCACGCCATCAAAAAGATGGAAACAAAACAGAAGGTGAAAAACGCGCCCAATAAAATCCAAACCCAATAATGGATGGCAATGTATGTGAGCAGGTCTTTCATGATTGGCAATCACGAAAGACCTGTGACGGCGGAAAAGCAAGAAAAAGCTGAAAAATTTTCCGCAAGCGCGTGGCGCGGTCACAACTTCAAATCCATATCCGTCACCGCGCCGAATGAGGCACTGGTCACGTGCGCTGCATATTTGGCCAGCACGCCACGGGTGTAGCGGGGCGCGGGCTTTTTCCACGCCTTGCGGCGGGCCGCCATTTCCTTGGCGGGTATGTCCAGGTTGATTTGCCGTTTCCCGGCGTCAATCGTGATGGTGTCGCCGTTCTTCACCAGCGCAATTGTCCCGCCCACATACGCCTCCGGCGTGATGTGGCCAACCACGAAGCCGTGGCTGCCGCCGCTGAACCGGCCGTCCGTGATGAGCGCCACGTCTTTGCCCAGTCCTTTGCCCATGATGGCGCTGGTGGGCGAAAGCATCTCGCGCATTCCCGGACCGCCCCGCGGCCCTTCGTAGCGAATAACAATCACGTGGCCTTTCTTGACCGTGCCGTTGAGGATGGCTTGCAGCGCGGTTTCTTCGCTGTTGAACACAATCGCCTTGCCGCTGAATTGCAGTCCTTCCTTGCCGGTGAGTTTTGCGACCGCGCCTTCGGAGGCGAGATTGCCGCGCATAATCACGAAATGACTGTCCTTTTTGATCGGTTTGTCGAACGGCTGGATGATGGTCTGGCCTTTGGGATAGGGCTGCACGCCTTCGAGGGTTTGCGCCATCGTCTGGCCGGTCACCGTCAGGGCGTCGCCGTGGAGCAATCCCCGATCCAGCAGCGTTCTCATCAACGGCCGGATGCCGCCGATGGCCACCAGTTCGGACATGAGATGCTTACCGCTCGGCTTCAAATCCGCGAGCACGGGCACGTTTTTGCCCACGCGGCTGAAGTCGTCGAGCGTCAGCTTCACCTTGGCCGAGTGCGCGATGGCGAGCAGATGCAACACGGCGTTGGTCGAACCGCAAAGCGCGATGACGACCGTGATGGCGTTCTCAAACGCTTTCTTGGTCAGGATGTCGAGCGGGCGCAAACCGCTCTTGAGCATTTCGATGACGCAGGCGCTGGCGCGGCGGCAATCGTCCATTTTCGCCGGTGAAATGGCATTTTGCGCGGAGCTGTTGGGCAGGCTCATACCGAGCGCTTCAATGGCGCTGGCCATGGTATTGGCGGTATACATGCCGCCGCACGAGCCGGGGCCGGGAATGGCGCATTGCTCGACGGCCTGCAATTCGGCGTCGGAAATTTTTTTGTTGGCATACGCGCCGATGGCTTCAAACACGGAAACGATGTCGAGCTTGCGCGTGTCGCCGGTGATGCAGCCGGGCAGGATGGTGCCGCCATAGACAAACACCGAGGGCCGGTTCAGCCGCGCCATGGCGATGACCGAGCCGGGCATGTTTTTGTCGCAGCCGCCGATGGCCACAAAGCCGTCCATGCCCGCGCAGCCCACCACGGTTTCGATGGAGTCGGCGATGACCTCTCGCGAGACAAGCGAGTATTTCATGCCTTCGCTGCCCATCGAGATGCCGTCGGAGATGGTGATGGTGTTGAAGACGATGGCCTTGCCGCCGGCGGCGTTGGCGCCCCGCTCGGATTCGCGCGCGAGCTTGTCAATGTGCATGTTGCACGGCGTGACATCGCCCCAGGTGGAGGCGATGCCGATGAGCGACTTTTTGAAATCCTCCGGCTTGAAGCCGACGGGATAAAGCATGGACCGGGCGGCGGCGCGTTCGTAGCCGTCGAACATAATGCTCGAGTGGGGACGCAGGGAATCGGACGATTTGGATTTTTTCATTGCGTCAAATTCTGCCTGAAAAGGGGCTTCACGGCAAGTCGCGCGGAGCCGCAAGACTGGAGCGCCGGTCTCCGACCCGGCGCAAAGCGACAAGATTGTCAGAAACACGCCGGGCCGGAGGCCGGCGTTCCGGCGGCAGTGCCCAGTTGTGCCGGGTAGCGCCGAATGGCGGCATTAAAAAAGGGCGCAACGGCAAGTCACAGCAAGGGGGTAGTGCCCTGATTTGGTAGCGGCGGTGCTGCCGCACCGCCGTGCGCCGCAGCAGCGGCGCACCCACCAATTCCAAATTAGGACGCTGCTCAAGGCGGATTCAGATTACGATTAAGCATCAAGGTGCGCTGAATTTGAATTGAAAAGCATGACGCGCTCGGCCACAGTGATTTTTTCGGCGGAGAGATGGCCGAGTGGCTGAAGGCACACGCCTGGAAAGCGTGCATGCTCCAAAAGGGCATCGAGGGTTCGAATCCCTCTCTCTCCGCCAGTTTGATTTTTGCGAAATTTCGCGCTGACGCGCGCTGGAGGCCGTCGAGTCGGAATTGAATTCGGCCAATAAATGCCGCCACGCCCAGATTGAGTTGCCGGATATTTTGTGGCGCGAAGCGAAGTTCGCAACACAAACGTTATACAACGTAACTTTGTTTCAGGACGAAATCCGCCACGATCTGTCCGTCGCTGGCGCATCCTATGGTTGGCGCGGCGGACACGCCCGGATGGTGGGCTGCCACCGTCCCCGAACAGCTCATCATCCCTTCTGAGCGCCACGGCGGCTGGCGTGTTGTCCGCCGCCAACATTATCGCAAAGGCGGGTTCCCCGTCGGCCCAATCGCAGCGGGCGGCATGCATTTGACATTGAATAACAACAGGTTATATTATCTATTATGAACCATCGTCCGTTTGAGATGTTGCGCGAGATGATTGACAGCCTTCCTCCCAAGGCGGTGCGGAAGGCTGTTGCCATAGAGCGTTTCATGCTGGAAGAGGATTTGGCGCAGGGACGAACGCTGCCAAGCGACGACACCGCCGCGATTCTGACGTTTTGCGGATTTCTCGATGACGCGACTTGTGGCGCTGCGGTCATGCCCCCAAGCATGCCGATGGAGCACTGGGCGTTCTACAAAAGGACGGTGGAACGGCTTGTCGCGGCGGAGGAACTGCCGCGGAAGGCGAAGGAAGATTTTGAGGCCGCAAACCACGATGTCGCTTTCTGCATCATGGCCTGATTTCCTGACTTCTTGATCGTCATTCCGATTCACTTTTGCGGAATTGACAGCGCCCGCCTTCGCTTCTAGCCTCTCATCGCAAAGACACGCGCTTTGCCCCGAATTCACGTTCGGGGATTTTTATTGTCGGCAAATAATTTTGGGGACGGCGACACGCCATCCCTCCCAAAAATATGGCAAACACGATTCTCGTCGGCGCCCAGTGGGGCGACGAAGGCAAGGGCAAAATCATTGACGTGCTCACCGAAAATGTGGACGTCGTCGTCCGCTACGCCGGCGGCAACAACGCCGGGCACACCGTTTTCATCGGCCGGCAAAAATACGTCCTGCATCTCGTGCCGTCGGGCATCCTCCGCAAAAACAAACTTTGCGTCATCGGCAATGGCGTGGTCGCCGACCCCGTCAGCCTCGTCGAGGAAATCCAGGGGTTGCGCAAACTCGGCGTCAAGGTCGGCGTCAACCTCGTCGTGAGCGAAACGGCGCACGTCGTGTTCCCGTATCACCGCGAGCTGGACGCGCAACGCGAAGTGCTCAAGGGCAAAAACAAGATCGGCACCACCAAGCGCGGCATCGGCCCGGCCTACGGCGACAAGGCCGCGCGCGTCGGTTTGCGCATGGGCGATTTGATCAACCCCGAACGGCTCAGGGAAAAACTTGCCTTCCGCATCAGGGAAAACAACGTCGTTCTTAAATCGCTCGGCGCAAAACCGCTGTCGTTCCAGAAGGTTTTTGCCGAATACAACGCCGCGGGGAAATATCTGAAACCGTTCGTGGCGAACACGGTGGTGTTGCTCCACGAAGCCATGCGGCGCGGCGAAGACCTTTTGTTTGAAGGCGCGCAGGGCACGTTTCTCGATATTGACCACGGGACGTATCCGTTCGTCACGTCATCGAACACCACGGCGGGCGGCGCCTGCACCGGCTCCGGCGTGCCGCCGCACCGCATAGACCGCGTCGTCGGGGTGATGAAAGCTTACACGACGCGCGTGGGCGAAGGGCCGTTGCCGACGGAAAACCCGGAGATTGCCGACATGCTGCACGCGATGGGACGCGAGTTCGGCGCGACGACCGGGCGCGCGCGCCGCTGCGGCTGGTTTGATTCCGTGGCCACACGCCATGCGACAATGGTGAACGGCATTGACGATCTCGCGGTCACAAACCTGGACGGCCTCGACACGGTTGAGACCATCAAAGTTTGCGTCGCCTATCGCCGCGGCAAGGCGCGCTACGATTTTGTGCCGAACGACGCGCAAATTTTGGCCGAGTGCGAACCGGTTTACGTCGAGTTCGATGGCTGGCGCACACCGACGAACAGAGCAAAGACGTGGAAACAACTGCCGCCGAAGGCGCGCGCCTACCTGAAGGCCATCGCCGAATTGACCGGCGCGAAACTGGCGATTGCCTCCGTCGGCCCGGCGCGCGAGCAGACGATTTTTGTTTGAGTGGGAGGGTCGCCGTGTCGGCGACCCAAATTGGGGACGGCGACACGCCATCCCTCCCAACAATTGTCCGCAGATTTCGCGGATTAACGTGGACGTTTATTACATTATTGCAATCTGCGCAATCTGCTAATCTGCGGTAAAGAATGAGCACCGCCCCACATCTTCAGCACCGAAGCCAAAGCTTCCCTGCCGCGCCACGTCGCGGTCATCATGGACGGCAACGGCCGGTGGGCGAAGGCGCGCGGCCTGCCGCGCATCGAGGGACACCGGCAGGGGGCGGAATCCGCGCGCGTCATCATCCGCACCGCCGGCGAACTCGGCATCAAGTATCTCACGCTCTACGCTTTTTCGGCGGAAAACTGGAACCGGCCCAAGGACGAAGTGGACGCGTTGATGAAATATCTCGTCCATTATCTCAAGACCGAGACGCCGGAGTTGAACAAAAACAACGTCCGGCTCGAAGTCATCGGGCAGATTTACCGCCTGCCGGAAAACGTGCAGGAACATCTCAAGAAATCCATTGCGACCCTTTCCAAAAACAACGGGCTCACGCTCGTCATGGCGTTGAGTTACGGCAGCCGCATTGAAATCGTGGACGCCGTGCGGCGGATCGGCGAGGAAGTGAAGCGCGGGAAACTTGAACCAGCCGATATCACCGAGGACGTCATCTCGCAGCACCTGTGGACGCGGAACATTCCCGATCCGGATTTGCTCATCCGCACCAGCGGCGAGATGCGCGTGAGCAATTTCCTGCTCTGGCAGATTTCCTACGCCGAACTCGTCATCACACCGACGCTCTGGCCGGATTTTCGCAAGCCGCAATTTTACGCCGCGCTGGAGGAATACACCCGCCGGCACCGGCGGTTTGGGGGAGTTTGATAAATGTAGGAGACGACGTAAGGAGTCTCTAATTTAACTTGAGTCTCGTTACCTCGACTCCTACGCCAGAATTGGTTCATTTTACCAACGAACGATGAGCGACCGAATCTAACGTTGCGGCTTTACCTCAATCACCTTTTTCTCTTCCAATTTTTCCAGTTTGGGCGCAATGACCGCCCGGCAGTAAAACGCGGTGGAATTGTTGTCGTAATACTCCTGGTGATAGTCCTCGGCCCTGTAAAATTTCGTGAACGGGACGATTTCGGTCACGATGGGATGTTTGAAGTCCTTCTGCGCTTCGGCCTTTGATTTTTCCGCCGCCAGCTTTTGCGCTTCGCCGCGGTAAAGAATGATGGAGCGGTATTGCGTGCCTTCGTCTGCGCCCTGGCGGTTCAACGTGGTCGGGTCATGCGCCTGCCAGAACACGTCGAGCAGTTTCGCGTAGGAAATCCTTGCGGGATCAAACTCGATCTGTGTGACCTCGGCGTGGCCGGTGTCGCCGGCGCAAACCTGCTCATAGGTCGGATTGGCCGTGTGGCCGCCCGCAAAGCCGCTGGTGACGGAGATGACGCCGGGCAATCGTTCATAGACGGCTTCCATGCACCAGAAGCAGCCGCCACCGAGCGTGGCGGTTTCAGTTTTGTTGGTCGTGTTCATAGAATTTGTTTGCGCGGGCGCGGAAAAATTCAGCGCACCCGCCGCCAGTAAAATGCCCAGCGCATGTCTCATCTGGTTTCCGTTGCAATCTGTTTGATGTCGTTGACGACATTGGTGGCATCGTCCGGCGTTGCCCCGCCGCCCTGCAATATTTTTTGGACGTCATCGAAAATCATCTGTTGTTGCGCCGGCGAAAGGTGGGAGCTGTTGAAAATGGCGTGGACGTCCTGCGCCAGTTTCTGCTGCGTTGCGGCCGTTTTCACCTTTCCAGCCGTCGCCGTGGCCAGGTCATCGGCCAGTTTGGAAACGGAAGCGGGCGGCGGCTTCGCGCCCTGGGCCGCCGTGGCCAGGTCGTTCATCAACAATTGCTCTTGCGCGACGGCGGAATTGGTGCCCGTCAGGTTGCCGAGGCCGGCAAAATCGGCGCGCAAACTGGCGATGTTCCGCAGGGTGGCTTCGAGCACCGGATCGGGCTGCGGGCTGGTTTGCGGCGGCGGCGCGGGCGAAGGCGCGTTGGGCGGCGGGTTTCCCTGTTCCGCCCGGGTCACTTTGCCGGAGACGTCCCTCGCCTGCCTCATGGCCGCCGAATAAGGATCGGCCAGAACGCCGTTGGCCACGCACAACGCGCAGGAAAAGGCGATGAACGTCTTCACAAATCGGGATGGTTCGCGATCAACATGTTGCTTTTCGACAGCATGGAGATGTAATCCTCAAGAATGTTCTCGGTTTCATCAAGCATCGGATCAGTTGGCGGTGGTGATTTTCCCGCGGTTGCCGCCGCGACGGCGTTGGTCGGGCCGGCGGTCGCAACTTCATTCGTTTCGCCAAGAAATGGGGGCAGACCGGGCTGGTCGCAATTCTCAACGGTCAGTTCGTAAATCTTTTCGTCGGCTGCTTTGCGCGCGGCGCGCTCCGCCTCGCGCGCCTTGTTTTGGGCGGCAAACTTTTCACGTTCCTTCAGCGCTTCATGTTCGTTGAGCGTGGCGACGTCGTCGGCCTCCAATGTTTGGGCTCCGCCCGCATCCGGCGGGAGGTCCGGCATGGGTTTGTCGCCCTGCAGTTTTTTGAGTTCGGCAATGTCCTGCCGGATGTAGATAAAATCCTGATTGGTGGCCACGCGCGCATCCGAGCGTTCGCGCAACAGGGCAAGACAGGGCTGCACCAGGTTCAGCTTCGTGTAGTTCACGTGCTGTATCTCGTCCCGCGACAGGGTGTCAAACGGCAGGGCGTTCGCCAGGGTGCGTTCACTGGCCGCGTCCGTCCGGTAACTCAACGTGTCCGGCAGAATGATGTCCGGCACGACGCCTTTGAATTGCGTTGAAGCGCCGGTGACCCGGTAGAATTTTCGGATGGTGATTTTGACCGTGCCAGGATCGTTGGTCGCGGACGCGGTGGCCGGCCTGACGAACGGATAGAGCGGATCCAGGTTTTGCACCGTGCCTTTGCCGAACGTGGAGGTGTCGCCGACAATGAGCGCACGCCCGTAATCCTGCAACGCGGCGGCGGCGATTTCCGAGGCGGACGCGCTGTAACGGTTGACCAGCACCATCAGCGGCCCGTCGTAAAGCGCGCCGGGATCCGTGTCCGAATCCTCGGATATTCGGCCTTCTGAATCGCGCGCCAGCACGACGGGGCCGTTTTGGATGAACAGGCCGGTGAATTTGACGGCTTCCTCCAGCGAGCCGCCGGGATTGCGCCTCATATCGAGGATAATGCCGGCAACTTTTTCCTGTTCGAGTTTCTTGATCAAATTTGCGACGTCAACGGATATGTATCTCGGCGTTGAATGTTCTCCGTTGCCGCCCAAATCAACCGGAGCGTAGAACGACGGCAAATCAATGACGCCAATCCGGTTGGTGCCCCCGTGTCCGTCGGACAATTCAATCAATTTCGCCCTGGCCTCCGCGTCTTCGAGCTTGATTTCGTCGCGGGTCAGGGTCACGACCCGGCGCGCGGCGCGGTCATCCGCCGGGCTGATGGTCAGCCGGACTTGAGTTCCCTTGGGACCGCGGATGAGCTGGACCACTTTGCCGAGTTCCATGTCCACGACGTTTACGGGCGGCTGATTGGTCTGGCTGACGGCGATGATGCGGTCTCTTTCACTTGAGTTGTTTGCATTTGTCCGCCGGGCCGCCGCGAACCAGCGAACTGATGGTGCAGTAACCGTCGTCCTCGGTCAGTTGCGCGCCGATGCCGAAAAGCGAGAGGCTCATGCCGATGGAAAAATCCTGCGCGTGTTCGTTGTTGAGGTAATCCGAGTGCGGGTCGTAGGCGTGCGCGAGGGCGTTGAGGTAGGCTTGCAGGATGTTGTCGCTGTCCCAGTTTGTGACCGTTTGCAAGATCCAGCGGTAGTGCTTCGCGAGCGTGCTGGTGATTTCGTCGGTGGCGGACTTCGGCAGGTCCAAAGTCACGGCGTCATTGGTCGGCGAAATTTCGCGGCTGATTTTTTCCTGCAAATACTCGTAGCGCAGGCGCTGCCGCCAGAGCTGCCGGGCCTCGTCGAGGTCCTTGGGATAAGGCGCGTGGCTGCGGTCGAGCAGGATGTGTTCGTCGGTGTTGAACTTGAATTTGTCCTGTTGGAGCAGTTCGTCCACATAGGCGGCGTGCTGCTCAAAGCGCTCGACGAATCGCTGGAAAATGGCAAATGCGGGTGTCAAGTCGGCGGTGTCGCGGCGGCCCAGCGTGAGCGTGTCCAGGTTGGTCCGGTAATGCGCGAATTCAGCCAGGTCCGATTGCAGGAAATATTCATGGCGCGAGTCGAGCGTTCCCACGTAGCCGTCGAAAAATTTCCCGGACATCTCCGTGTCCAGCGGTTGCTGCGAGTAATGATATTTTTCCAGCAACTGCGCCGTCCAATAGGCGATGTGTCCGTCGTTCGGGCCGGGCTTCAGCCTGGCCGGCGACTGCGCGGCGACCGGCGGCGGAGTTTTCCGGGTGGTGACGCAACCGGCGGCGATGAGAAAGCAGGACCCCGCCGCGAGGGCGACGAAACCGATGTTTTTTAATTTCAAATGACGCATGATGATTTGCACAACTTCGACCAATCATAAGGGAAATCGTTCAGCGGCGAAACTATTTTGAGCGCGTCCCAGCGGGGTTTGGGCGCAACTTCGCACCACCACCATCCCCCCGGCCAAAGGCCTCAAAAAGGAACGTCGCGTTCACGCGGCAGCATGGCAGAATGGGAGGCTCTGCCGTCCCGCTTGGCGGGACGGCGTTCCTTGGTGGTAGTGTCAAATTGCGCCAGCGGGGTTTTTCCGTTGCAAAAATGGATTGCTTTTTGGATTTGATTCGTGGAAAATTCCCCCTTGAAAATCAAACTATGAAAACCACCATTTGGACTGTGATTATTTGCACCGGATGCGCCGCGCCGCTGTTCGCCGACGGCACGAACGTTTTGAACGATGAAATGGCACGCGTCAGCTACGCCATTGGCATGTCCATGGGCCACAACTTTCAGAACCAGGGGATCGAGGTTGAACCCGACCTGCTCGCGCGCGGCGTCAAAGACGTGCGGTCCGGCGCCACGACGCTGCTCACGCCAGAACAGGCGCAGCAGACGCTGACGGCATTTCAAAAAGAGTACGCCGCCAAGCAGCAAAAAATGCGCGAGGAACTCGCCGCCAGGAACAAGGCCGAAGGCGAGGCTTTTCTGGCCACAAACAAACTCAACCCCGGCGTCGTCTCGTTGCCGGACGGCCTGCAATACAAGGTCATCACCAACGGCGCCGGCGCGCTGCCCATGACCGTCGACACGGTGACCGTGAATTATCGCGGCACGCTGCTGGATGGCACGGAGTTCGACAGTTCCTACCAGCGCGGCCAGCCCGCGCAATTTCCCGTCACCCGCGTCATTCCCGGCTGGACGGAGGCGCTCTTGAAGATGAGAGCCGGCTCCAAGTGGCAGTTGTTCATACCCGCGGAACTGGCCTACGGCGAGCACAGCCCGCGCGGCATCCCGCCCAATTCTGTTCTGATTTTTGAAGTCGAACTGCTGTCCACAACAAGTCTGCCGCCTTCGCCGCCCATGCCGGCCGCTGCGACCGGTTCGCCGGTCAGCAGCGACATCATCAAAGTGCCCTCCGCCGAGGAAATAAAGAAGGGCGCGAAGGTCGAAGTCATCAAGGCGGATGACCTGAAGAAAATGCAGCAACCCTAGCCGCCGCCGCCGGCCGCTCTTTGAACGTTTGCACCGGCGCGGTGTCAACTTTTGGAGAGTTATGAAGTTGATTTCGAGATCGCTGGCGGGTTTTTTATCGGCGCTGGCGGCCGTGCTGGCAATCTTCGCCATCTTTCATCTGACTTCCTGGGGCAAGGACGCCGGCCCGGCCATCAAGGTTGACACCACGGCCCTCGACCGCAGCCCGCAATCCGGCGCCAGTTTCGCGCCCGTCGTCAAAAAAGCCGCGCCCAGCGTGGTGAATATTTATTCGACGCACATCGTTCACCTGCGCCAGTTTCGAAATCCGTTTTTTGACGATCCGATGTTCCGGCAGTTTTTCGGCGACCGGGCCGGGCCCGGTGACAGCCGTGAAATCACACGAAGACAGCAAGGCCTCGGCTCCGGCGTCATTATATCACCGGATGGTTACATTTTGACTGCCAACCATGTCGTGGAGGGCGCGGACGAAATCAAAGTTGCCGTCGGCGACAGCGACAGCAAGAAATTCACCGCCAAAGTCGTCGGCGCCGACCCGCCGACGGACGTGGCCGTGTTGAAGATTGACGCGACGGATTTGCCCGCCATCACGCTCGGCGACAGCGACCAGTTGGAAGTGGGCGACGTTGTGCTCGCCATCGGCAATCCCTTCCGTATCGGCCAGACAGTGACGATGGGCATTGTCAGCGCGCTTGGGCGCAGCAATTTTCCGTTTGGCCGCATCAACCAGTATGAGGATTTCATCCAGACCGATGCCGCCATCAATCCGGGCAATTCCGGCGGCGCGCTGGTGGATGCCAAAGGCCGGCTCGTCGGCATCAACACCGCCATTATTCCAAATGAGAACGGCGGCAATCAGGGCATCGGTTTTGCCGTGCCGGTCAATCTGGCGCGGCGCATCATGCAAAGCCTCATCGCCGGCGGCAAAGTCACACGCGGTTATCTCGGAATCTTCCCCCAGGATATCACCCCGGGTCTGGCCGAGGCGTTCCACCTGCCAAATCAAAACGGCGCCCTGGTCGGCAATATCTTCCCTGATACTCCCGCGCAAAAAGCCGGCATCCAACCCGGCGACGTCATAACCGCTTTCAATGGCAAGGACATCACCGACCGCAACGACCTGCTGCTGGCCGTCTCCGAATGTTCGCCCGGCTCTCCGGCCATGGTGAAACTGGTCCGTAACGGAGCTGCCAAGATCATCAACGTCAAGCTTGCCGAGTTGCCTAGTGACGTCGAACCGGGTCCTGCCGAACAAAGCGGTTCGGGTCCGGACAATTCAAAAACGGGCACGTTCCAAGGCGTGACAGTCGCGGATCTGGCGGATCTGGATCAGCAAGCCCGCCAGCAATTGCAACTGCCTGGCAACATCCAAGGCGTAATCGTCACGGATGTGGATCAGGATGCCAATGCCGCCGATGCCGGTTTGCAGCCCAACGACGTCATCGTGGAAATCAACCATCAGCCCGTCAAAGGTGCCAATACCGCCGTCAAACTTTGCTCCCAAGCCAATGGCAAACAGATTCTTCTCAAAGTCTGGCGTCGTGGAGGTGGCATTGCCGGCACGCTCTACCTGAGCCTGGACAACACGGCAAACGAAAAATAGCCCGCTGGTTTCGCCGGCGCCGGCAAAATTTTGACAAAATCCCCGCGCGGGCACATGCTTCCCGAATGTTGCCGCGGCCGGCGGCGATGCTTATGCCCGTTCAATACAAAGATTACTACGAAATCCTCGGCGTCCCGCGCGGCGCGGGCGATGCGGACATCAAGAAATCCTTCCGCAAGCTCGCGCGCGAATTCCATCCCGACGTCGCCAAGGACAAAAAGCGCGCCGAGGAGAAATTCAAGGAAATCAACGAGGCCTACGAAGTTTTAAGCGACCCGGCCAAGCGGAAAAAATACGACGAGCTGGGCGCCAACTGGAAATCCGGCGCGGACTTTCGGCCGCCGGCTGGATGGGACGGTTCCTCCGGTGGCCAGGCTTTTCGCGGACACGGCGGCGGCGGCCAGGAATTTGAATTTCAATTTGGTGGCACCGGCTTCAGCGATTTTTTCGAGCAATTCTTCGGCTCGCGGATGCGCGGCGGCGGCTTCAGTCCGCGCGGCGGGTTCGCCGAGGAAGGGGAACCGGCCGAGCGCGGACGCGACATCGAAGGCGACATCATGGTCACGCTCGAGGAGGCGATGCACGGTTCGGTGCGCGCGGTCAACGTGCGCCGTCCCGCCGGCCGCTCGGTAAAAACCGAGACGTATCAGGTGAGGATTCCGCCGGGCGTGACCGAGGGCCAGAAATTGCGCGTGGCCGGGCGCGGCGAAGCCGGGAGCAGCGGCGGCGAAGCCGGCGATTTGTATCTGCGCGTGCGGCTGGCGAAACATCCGGATTTCGAGGTCGAAGACCACAATTTGATTTACGAGGCGGAACTGGCGCCGTGGGAAGCCGTCCTCGGCGCGGAGATTTCCGTGCCGGCGCTCGACGGGCGGGTGAACATCAAAATCCCCCCGGGAACCCAGGGCGGACAAAAACTCCGCGTGCGCGGGCGCGGCCTGCCGGCGCGCGGCGGTGCGCGCGGCGACCTGATGGTGGTCACGCAAATCGCCGTGCCGGGCAAGATTTCGGATGCGGAGAAAAAATTGTGGGAACAGCTCGCCAAGGAATCACGATTCAATCCGAGGAGCTGAACTGGAGCGTGGACAGCCTGTCCGCGAGTTGGAGTTCAAGCTTTAGCTTGTTCCACAGCGCGGGTCAAAGCCCCAACTCCAACAATGTCGCGTCGCCGCGTGCCAAATGATTGAGAGCGGCGGTTTCGAAATTGTTTCAGACGAAGGTTATTTTTTCAATGCGTTCAGCTCCACCGTGGCGCTGCTGAATTCCAGGCAGCCCTTTTCTCCCGTGCCGAGGCATTTTTTGAACAGCGCCGTCGCGCCTTCCTTGTCGCCGGCGAGGAGATGTTTCATGCCCGCATAATAATTGGCCTGACAAAACTGAATGGTCTGCCCCTTCGGGTTCCGGGCGGAAGTTTTGGCAGCACTCAGAAAATCTTCCTCGGTCATGGCGCCGGTGAGGAATTGTCCAATCCTGGCGGTCCAGTCAGTGGCCCGCGCGCCCTGGAGGGATTTCATGTATCCGGTCAGTTCGCGGGTGGCGTCCGCCGGTTCACCGAGCCGGGCGCGGAGCAGCCAGATGCGGAAGCGCGGATAATCCAGGAACGGATCGAGTTGGAGTGATTTTCGAAAACTTTCCAACGCCGGCTGAAATTGTGACAGGTCGTTCTGAACAAACCCCAGATTCTCCCGGGCTTGCGCGTTTTGCGGTTCGAGTTCGGTGGCTTTAGAACAATCCGCGACGGCTCCGTCGTAGTCCTTCAAATAGTCCTTCGCCAGGCCGCGATACGAATAACCCGGGGAATTTTTTGGATCCATTTCAATCGCCTGATTAAAGTCGGCAATGGCTCCGTCAAAATTTTTGAGGAGGCGTCTGGCTTCGCCGCGGGCGTCATGGGCGTCGGCATAATTTGCATTCAACTCGATTGCCTGGCCGCAATCGGCAATCGCACCGTCAAAGTCCCCGAGGTCGAATTTCAGCCGGCCCCGGTCCACCAGATAAGGAGCGGATTCGGGCTTCAGTTCGATGGCCCGATTGAAATCGGCGAGCGCGTCGTCGTAATTTTTAAGCTGTTGATTGGCCAGACCGCGAGTGTCATGGGCCGGGGCGTCCTGCGGGTTTAGCTGGATGGCCTTCGTGCAATCGGCAATCACACCGTCATAATCCCGGAGTTCATAACTCGCGGCGGCGCGGGTGTAATAGGCCGCGGCATAATTCGGATTCAGCGCGATCGCCTGGGTGCAATCGGCGATGGCCCCGTTGTAATCCTTCGACTGTTGCTTCGCGCTGCCGCGGGCGCCGTAGGCATCCGCGTATCGCGGATTCAACTCAATCGCCTTGGTGTCGTCGGCCATGGCCCCGGCATAATCGGCGAGTTGGAATCTTGCGTTGCCCCGGTTCCAGTAGGCGTAGGCGTATCCGGGGCTTAGTTCGATGGCCTGGTTGTAGTTGGCGATGGCCCCGGCGTATTTTTTAAGATTGAATTTGACGCCGCCGCGGTCGCCATAGGCATTCGCGTAGGCGGGATTGAGTTCGATGGCCCGGTCGAAATCGGCGAGTGCCCCGGCGTAATCAATGCGCACAGCCTCGGCGTTGCCGCGGGCGTGGTAGGCCGGGGCGGAATTTGGGGCCAGTTCGATGCTCTTGTTGTAATCGAGCATCGCGCCGGCGTAATTTTTGAGCGCGAATTCAGCGTCGCCGCGGCTGAGATAGGCATCGGCAATATTGGGGTTCAATCCAATGGCCCTGCTCTCGTCGGCAATGGCGCCCGCGTAATCGCCGAGATGGAACCGGGCGTTGCCGCGGATGAAGTAGGCGTAGGGATATTGGGAATTCAATTCAACGGCCCGGTCAAAGTCAGCGACGGTCCCGGCGTAATCGCCAAGATGAAGCCTGGCGTTGCCGCGCGAGTAGTAAGCATTGAAATAGCGGGGGCTGATTTCGATGGCTTTGGTGTCGTCGGCGATGGTCCCGGCATAATCATTGAGATGGCTCCTGGCTTCGCCCCGGTTGATGTAGGCATCGGCGTTGGTGGGATTCAGCGTGATGGCCTGGTTGAAGTCGGCGACGGCCCCGCTGTAATCCCCAAACTGGCATTTGTTGATTCCGGAATTGAAGAGTGACTCGGCGGTGGGCCTGGCGTGATGCCGCGAACACGACAGACAACAGGCGACCAAAGCCGGCGGAAAGATGAGATAAAATCCCCTGAGACAAGATTTCATGGCAGGAGCTTATCATGACCGCATCCGCGCGCAATAACCGTTGAAATTCAAATCAATTGATTAAACCGGTTTTCTGAAGCACAGTGTCGTCATGCCTTCGGAAACATTCCGGGCGAGCCGGTGGACGCGCGGGAATTTCCTGTTTCCCACCGTCATCGAGGTCACCGACAAGGCGGTCATCCGCCATAAACGCTCGTGGTTCAGCAAGGACGAAATCAGCATCAGCATCGCCAAGGTCGCGTCCGTTCACATCAAGACGCGCATTCTCTGGTCGGACATTTTGATTGAATCCACCGGCGGCAGCGATCCGCTGGCCAGCCACGGCCACCGGAAGCGCGATGCGCGCCGCATCCGGGGATTGATTGAGGAGGCGCAGGGAAATCCGGGCGGTCCGGGAAAATTGCAATTGTAGGAGTCGAGGTGACGAGACTCTGATCCGTCGTGGGTTTCCAACTTTGAAGTCAGAGACTCCTTACGACGTCTCCTGCTCATCCACTCACCACCTGCAGCGGCAGCCGTTCCTGCCAGTAATGCGCGGGTTCGGCAAATGAGGCGAAGCTGTGACGGCGTTGCGCCTGTGGCACGGCGTTGAAATTCCGGTAGAGCGTAATGGCGATGTGCTCGTTGCGGCGGATGCAGTCCTTGATGGCTTCCGCATCCTTTTCGCAGTGGATGAGCGTCTTCCACGAGTAAATGTGCTTGGGCTTGTGGAAATCGCTGTTGGCGATGAACGGCAGGCGTTTGAGGCCGATGTCGTTGAAGATGTTGTCGCGGTTCGCAATTTCCCAGGCGTCCAGCAGCGGCGCGAAAATCTCCTGGTTTTCCCAAAAATACAGCGTGTTCTTGCCCCACTCGCTTTTCATGATGTGCGGGTGCGACGCGATGGCGAGGCCGCCCTGTTCGTGGATTTTCCCGATGATTTTCGGAATGTCGAGCGAGGGGTCAATCGGCCTTTTGAGGTCAACGCCCAGCAGGTGCGCGGAGGTTTTCTTCGTGTAACCATCCTTGTTGAACTCGATGCCGGTCAGCACCAGCATTTTATAGCGGCGCCATGCGCGGCGGCGTTCGCGCTCAATCACGGCGAAATACTCTTCCACCTGGTCCTGGCCCAGCGTGCAATTGGCGAGTTCGGCCAGCTTGCCAATCAACCGGCTCGGATCCGCCAGATGATCGGTGATGCAGATGCAATCGAAACCGTGCTCGCCGTAAAAATCCATGATTTCCGGCACGCTCAATTTGCCGTCGGAATAATTCGAATGGATGTGGAAATCGCAGAGCAGCATCTGCGGCTGGTCGCCGTTGCCGCGCGGCGCGGCGCGCATGACCCGGTCGGGCGCTTCGTCAAACAGCTTGATGCGTTTGCGGCTGGCATCGCCCGGTTCAGATTCGCCGAGCGCCAGTTCGGCGATGCGCAGTGCGGCGTCGGGCCGGCTGATGCGGTTGAGGTTCTCGCGCCATTCGCTCCAGAGCGCGGCCTTTTTGGCAAAGGCCTTTTCCACGCACTCGGCGACTTCACGGTTTTTTTCGACGACCGCGCCCAGCTTGAATTTTTCGATCAATTGCGCGTTGCCCTCTTCCTGGCCGGGGATGACCTGGTTGACAATCATCGGGCATTGCGCGGCGATGGCTTCCTGCACGGTCGCGCCGCCGGCTTTGCTGATGACAAGATGGTGCGTCATCATCAACTCCGGCATCTGGTTCGTCCAGCCGAGGACGTGGACGCGGTCGGCGTGGTCGCGCGTGCGTTCGATGAGCTTCGCGCGCAGGTCCGGGTCGCGCCCGGCGGTGACCGTGAGATGGACATTGTCCAGTTCGAGCAGCCGGTCAATCGCCTTGCCGGCCTTTTTCTTGCCGGTGTTGATAACGTAAAGGACGCGGCGCGGCTCGTGGCCGGCGGGCAGGGAAAGTTTTTTGGCGGGCGGCTGCGTGAAGGCGAGGTTGACGGGAAAACCGAACGCCTTGATTTTTGCCGGCGGCACGCCGTCCTTGCGCAACGCCTCGGCGGTGGCGTCGTTCGCCACGCAAAAATAATCGCTCGCCGCGCGGAACCAGGCGGAGTTGACGGTGATGGAGTCGGTCACGACGGTGATGAGGCGGAACGGCCGCTCGTGATGACCGCGAAAAATCTTCTGGATGACGTGCGCATAGACCGGGTAGGTGGAAACGACGCAATCCGGCTGGGCCTCGCCGAGTATTCTTTCCAGCGTCTTCTGCAGCCGGGAGAAATTGCCAAGCTGTTTTTCGACGAGCGGCGACTTGTCGAGCAGCGAATAAATGCCGCCCCACAAGCTCGGGGCGTATTGCACCATGCCGAGATAGGTTTTGCAGGCCAGGGTGTTGAACGCGCCATAGCTGTCCGCGAACAAATCCAGCACCTCCACGCGCGCGTCCTCGTCGAGTTGCTCGACGGCGTCGCGCAGGCTGCGGGCGGCGGCGTTATGCCCGTCTCCAAATCCGGCCGTCAGTATGAGAATTTTTTTCATAATCATGACCGACGCGGACAAGATACTTTTGGCAGGTTACAATCAGGTGACGGTCAGGTGAACTTCCATTCACGTTTTTATTCACGATTGGCGGCGTAGAACCGGCATTTTGCCCGCCTCCATCTGAAATCAGGGGGAATGGGAATCTCTTAGTTCAATCCAAATCTCGCTTGTCGCACTACAAATGTGAAACTAAACATCATTCGTCAACACTCCTCTGCGCTCTCGCGGCCAGATATGACCACTGGAGAACAAAACATGCTGCTATCACAATAACTGCACCCCAATAAATAACGGCATCTGAAAAGTGGAGCACCCTGCAACCGCCAACCCAAATAACAACGCCCGCAAATGTCGTCGGCAAGCCGCACAAACCAAGAGTGAACGCGGCGATATAAAATGTCGTGATGCCATCCCACGAAAACTGTGTCATCACGCCAAAGAACAATAAAAAGCCGGCAACAAGCACGACTATGCTTAACGCTCGACTCTTGAATAAGCTAAATATGTCCATGAGCGTGATGATGCCTAACGTCTAGAACTCAGCCATGCCGGATGTCTGATGTCAACCGCGGATGCGGAACTGAGACGCCCAACCGGCATTGGCTGCAGTGATTTGTTAGCACACCAACCGCCTCCGAGGCGGGGCAATGACACAAATAGCTGGAAATTCATAAGTCTTTGAATATCAACATTTCACGTTTCCAGCTATTTAAGAGGCCACTCGTATATCATATGGGTCAATGCTGTGAATCTTTTTTTGTGGACTTGACCACGCGCTGAATTCGCTCATAAAAGGTCGGCTCCATGTGGCTCCAACCCCAAACCGAGGCAAGACAAACTGCAAATCGTGGGTCAGCAGCGGCGGCAGACTCAACGCGATCAATAAAAGCCTGTCCATGCTCGCTGAGTAAATCTTCCAATGGGCCGGCACCAACATAGCCGAGCGTCTCTTGATTTTTGGCGTTTGCTACGAGGGCAAGAATCCGCTCCCAAGCATCATCTGGACGATAATGAATCGTCGCAGTGAGAATATCCGATGCGCGACCAAACACTTCGGAGTCCCACTCCGCAAACCACTTCCGAACAAATCTTGTGAGTTTTTCGGTGTGCATTGGTTTAGTGGCCTAACGATCCAAAGCTGAGCCACGCCGACGGGCGAGTGGCTCCGCAAACTCGATAATCGTTGTATAACTCAAACCGTCCATAAACTCAAGGGGCAGTCGGCGTTAGATGCCATGATGGGTTGACGAGCGCGTGCAAAACGGGCACACGCATCGGTGTATGACTAAAACCAACCATCAATCCCATCATGACATGAACACCACACCACAAAACCCGCCGCAAGGCAATCCCTCATTGAAACCCATGCTCAAGCTCGGACTGGACGTGGACCTGCAACAGATCACCGTCACCGTCCAGAGCGACCAGCAACATCCCAAGCCCGCCATGAGCTTCAGCGTTGCCCGGCTGGTGGCTTGGGTGCGGGAAAAGGTTCAGGCCGGTCACACCGTCTGGACCGTCTATGAAAGCTGTGGCTTCGGTTACACCCTGCATTACCAACTGGTGGAGGCCGGAGCCCGCAATCTGGTCATCAGTCCGGTGCGCCTGCATCCCCAACGCCGGCGCAAGAACGACCGGCTGGATTCCCGTCAGCTCTGCCTGCGTCTGTCTCGCTATCTCGACGGCCAAAAGGACGAACTGCCCGTCATTCGCGTGCCCACCGTGGCTGAACAACAACGCCGTGAACTGGGTCGGCAGCGGCAGTTCTGGAGCAAGCAGGTGCGGCAACTGGAAAACCACGGACGCGCCCTGCGGCTGGAACATGAACTGCAAACCCTGCCCTCGGGTTGGGCCGGGCCGCGCAAGTGGAAACGATTGCTGCCCGAACTGTCCGCGTTCCTGCGCCAGCACTTGGAACCGCTGCGCCAACAGATCGTCTCGGCCAAAGCCCGGTTGGAACACCTCCACCAGCAGATCGAAGCCTGGGTGACCGAAGCCAGGCTGCCCAAGGGACTGGGCCGGCTCACCCTGTCCTTACTCGATGGGGAAGTGTGCGACTGGCAACGGTTCAAGCATCGCAAGGCGCCGGGCAGCTACACCGGCTGTTGTCCCAGTGAACACAGCAGCGGCCCCAACCAGCGGCAGGGCAGCATTGACCGGCACGGCAACAAGCATGTGCGGGTGCTGCTGGTCGAAACCGTCTGGCGGCTGTTGCGTTATCAACCGTTGTGGCACGCCCGCCGCAAACTCATCGCCCGAATGACGGCAGGCACCGCCTTGCGCAAAAAGACCGTCGTGGCTTTGGCCCGGCAACTGGCCGTGGACCTCTGGCGCTGGCGCACCGGCCGGGCCAGTCTCGCCGAATTGGGCCTGCTCAACTATTAACCCTTAACCCACGACCTCTACACTTTGAACCGAGACCTGACAAAAGCGATTTGGCCGCAGGGTGGCACGCTGTCCGGCGCTGGAGTTGGACCACTGCGGTGCGTCCGGCTGTTAGATGGGGCGCGTGCCCCCGGCGGCTTCCCGTTGAGAAATACATCTGGGGCGACCCCCTGTGGGTCTGCTCGAATAGGAGCTGGTGCGGGGGCATCTTCCCCGTGCACTCATTGTGAAGCCGGCCCTGCCAGGACCAATGCGTTTAAGTCAGGAACTCCCTTGCTCTCACACCACAAAAATACCGTCATCGTTTTATTCGGGCGCAACCGCTCGCGCGCCGGACTCACCTCCGCTCCGCTGCGGCTCGCCGGTCCACACGGATGAAAACTTAATACATTAACCTCACACCAACTTGACAACCCTCATAGGGGCTCCAGCGCGGTGTTAGGCGGCAGCTTTTGGAACCTCATCTTTCAAAACTGCTGTGCCGGTCTTAATCTTGTAACGCATCGCCAAATACCAGGGAAACCCGATAAACCAAACCAGCCCGATAAGAAAAAACAAAGCGACTGGCCCATACGAAATACCAGATTTGTATCGCTTGAGTTGAATCTTCGACGAATCAATCGCTGCCCAAAGCGCGGTGGCGGGCACCATAATCCAACTGAATGGAAAATGTGTCAGTGCGGAAAGGACGCCGCACACGATTAGTAATCCGATGGTGAACAAAATCGCAATCCATGTTTTCATAGTCGTATGATGTTTGGTGATGTGTAATGCCGCCTAACGTAGAAAGCTGAGCCACCGCCGACTCGTGACGTGAACCGCGATAGCGGAACTGACAGCGCCAACGGCGGTTGGCTCCGGCGACTGGTTAGGCCACATGGCTCTCATTCAATCTTCCTGTGAATCTCAGTATCAACTACCGAGTTGGTGCTGGCAAGCTGCTCAATCTTGGCACGCAAAGTCAACCTCTCATCGTTCGTGCCAGCATGGAGCGCATAAACGCGATAATAGCTTCCAACCGGCTTGGCAAGCCACTCGACAGCTTTTTGAGTATCGCCAGACTCAACCAACGGAATAGCTCTGACGGCGATGATCGCAGCCATGCTGTCATCCGCCTCCGTCGCAAGCATCTCTTGGTGTGCATCTCGATTGGCATTTGCAATCGGCCTCGTGTATCCGAAATACCAACCGACTCCGCCACCAACTAGCAAGCCAACCAGTAAAATGACAATGGATTTCATAAGCGTGTAATGTGGCCTAACGAAAAAAGCTGAGCCACCGCCGACTCGCGGCGTGAACCGCGACAGCGGAACGGCAAGCGCCAACGGCGGTTGGCTCCGGCGACTTGTTAGGCAGCATGGCGTGCTCCTTTCCACTTCTTAATCACTCGAACAAAACAGAAAACTGCCGCTATCAAAGCCAACATCCAAATGACCGCCGCAACTCGACACCAAAATACCAAGTCGGGGCTTTTGTAATTGCCATCGGACAACGGATAAATAAAAACGTCGCGAATCGTCGGCATAAATATGACCTCAATGGAAACAGTGAAAGACACAAAAAAGCCGGCAATGGCAAATGCCACCAGCGAGTGCTTACGCAGAGACAATGCAAGCAAGCCAACGGCAACCAAAAGCATGCCGTTACCAATCAACAGCGAAAGAAACAAAACAGGCGTCGCGATGTCTCCCATTGCAAGTATTGGTTGCATAAACTCGATGCTGCCTAACGTAAAAAGCTCAGCCAAAGCCCTGGCGGGTGAGATTGATCGAAGTGAAAACCATGAATAATCTCCACCAGGCTCCGAACGGAGTGCGTAGGGGCTTTTGGCTGCAGCGATTTGTTAGGCGAAGCCCAACCAACCGGCGTCCAAATATCAAAAGTCCTCTTCACCTTTTTCTCCAGTCAGACATCGCCTGCCAGTTTTCGTTTTATTATCTTTGCCGCCTAGGTCGCGCTTTTGGCCTTAACTGCGTTAGGCCACAAGCGCGTCCGACGGCGGCCTGAGCCTACACCCGCTGTCAATGCCTCTCAAAGGAATTTTTCATAAACCGTTGATGGGGTTGGCCTAACGAAAAAAGCTGAGCCACCGCCGACTCGCGGCGTGAACCGCGATAGCGGAACTGCAAGCGCCAACGGCGGTTGGCTCCGGCGACTTGTTAGGCGCAAAGTGTGATGTCATCGGAAGAAGAATCTAGAAATGCCAAGCCCTATAAAAAGGCAACCAACAATCCATGCCCTTTTTGACTGTGATTTTCCTTTTACCTCGTCGTATTCGCCAGACCTAACTTTTTTGCGAATCCGATATAGGCCAACTATTATCATGGCAATGCCCAAGCCGATATAAACGGCGTTGTCGAGGCATCGGCCTATGAAATCAGCCCTGGCAAATGGAATCTCCACGTGGAAAAGTTTGACGAGAAATGCTAACGCGAACACGATGCCGATAAAACAGCAAATGCCAACTAATACTCCAATAATAATGCGAAGAAGCGATTTCATAGGTGTCAATGCGCCTAACGAAAAAAGCTGAGCCACCGCCGACTCGCGACGTGAACCGCGATAGCGGAACTGACAGCGCCATCGGCGGTTGGCTCCGGCGACTTGTTAGGCCACTGGTCAATCATAACTTCTGGATACACTGCTCATGCCAAATGCCGGGAATGCCAACCAAAGTGTATAGCACATCGCCGCCGTGGTAAAATCCAACCGACGCAACCTCCGCGTCTCTGTCTGCAAAACCAAGCTGCTCTGCTTGCAATGGATCGTGGAATCGCCACGTCTGCCGAAATGTCTCAAGAAATGCTTTATCTCTCACTCTGACTTTCGAGCCTTTCGGAAACTGCTCGGTGTATATGGCTCGCTCTTGTGTCATAAACGTGAAGTGGCCTAACGAAAATAGTTCAGCCACAGCCGGGGAAACCCGCGCGGATGTTGTCGAAAGTATTCGTGAATAATTCGGCCACAAACCGAAGGAACTCCGGCTGTTGGCTGCAACGTATTGTTAGGTGTCACGGTCATTTTTCAAACCAGTCAAAATCTTCTCCTGAATCGTTCTTGGTGCTTTCCAATTTAATTTATCTCCACTATCTAAAAATTCAACCTTACTGAACTCATCGGATGTAAGAATCCTTTGAATCTTGTTGCGGATTCCTTCTTTCAGTTTTTTCTGGATAGATTCTATATTAATTGTAGCCATAATATGTGTAAAGCAATATATGAAAATTTATATTGCTTATGTTTTGTGTTGTTTGTCGGAATGTTTTTCTGGTCGTTTTGGGGTCACACTTTTGAAATGGGCTTGTAAATTGGGAGATGTTCAAGTCTGGGGTAATGGTGAAAGGGTTTGGTAACTCATATTTGTTCATCAATTCCACGAAAACTTTTGCAGCAATGCTGCCAGCTTCTCCCCAATCATAAATCTGTAAAACTGCTCCGTTGGCATTACGTCGGCCTGAAATATCAACCGAACAAGTCTGGTCTCCATTATCTAAAACCAAAACCGACATCTCTTGTCCCGACCATGACTTCCAACTCATTCCGGTCTTGAAATTCAATAAGCCGTTCGCTTTGTCAAGACTATCAATCTTGTAACCTAAATCTCTCACCGACTTCAATGCAGCCGTGAAGATTTTATCCGACGGATACTTATAGTTTCGAGTTTCTGGTTTTGCCATATATTTAAGTGGTTGAATTTTTAACTGCGCTAGTGACACCTAACAAATATTCGGCCAAAGCTGGGTTTGGCCTAAGCAGAGAAGGCCGTTTTGGCGGTTTGGTTTCATGTGCCTGCTGCCAAGCGGGTTGCGCAAAAACGGCGGGCGTCCGGTTTGGCCTAAGCAGAGAGGGTGGTTTTGGGACTTGGCACGGGGCAGTTGTGAATGCTCCGCACTTGGAGCGGTGAGGCTTGCTCCAATAAAATTGGGCCACCGTCTTTTCACTTGATTGGAGTTTAGCCCGGTGGTTAACTCGTTTGCAAGCAATTTCAGATACTTTTTATGGGCAAACCGATTTCAGGGGCGATCGGCCGGTCGTCTGAAGCCGCGCAGGAGCGCGGCCCTGCCATTCCAACCGTGAATCAGAAATTCAAAGCAGCCCACCACCCGGGTTCTTTTATGGGCGGCCCGGTTCCATTTCCTAATTGTCCGCGGGAGCGGATTGTGCCCAATCCCAAATTGAAGTTTCTGGATCAATGCCGGGAGGTGATGCGGTTCAAGCAGTTGGCTCGGCGGTCGGAGGAGACTTACATCCAGTGGATTCGGCGGTTTATTTTGTTTCATCGCACAAAAAACCTCACCTCACCCCGGCCCTCTCCCCTCCTTTCAGGAGCGGAGAGGGAGACGGCTCGCGAGGACGCTTGTTCCGCCGTAAACGGCTGGATTTGGCGGCATCCGAAGGAGATGGGTGAGGTGGAGGTGCGGGCGTTTCTGACGGATTTGGCGGCGCGGCGGCAGGTGGGCGCGGCGACGCAGAATCAGGCGTTGAACGCGTTGCTGTTTCTTTACCGGGAGGTGTTGGGCGGGGAAATGGATTGGGTGGATGGGTTTGAGCAGGCGCAGCGGTCGCGGCGGGTGCCGGTGGTGTTGAACCGGGAGGAGATGGGGGCGTTGTTGAAGCAGTTGACGGGGTTGCAGGGTTTGATCGGGCAGGTGTTGTATGGGACGGGGCTGCGATTGTTGGAGGGGCTGCGGTTGCGGGTGAAGGACGTGGATTTCGCGCGGAATCAAATCATCGTGCGTGGTGGGAAGGGTGACAAGGACCGCGTGACGGTTTTGCCGGACCGCCTGAAGGGGGAACTCCAAACGCATTTGCAAGGCGTGCGGCGGACGTGGCAGGAGGATGTGGCGGCGGGATGCGGCAAGGTGTGGTTGCCGGGTGCGTTGAGGATGAAGTATCCGGGGGCGGAGCGGGCATGGGGCTGGCAATGGGTGTTTCCGTCGGGGGAATTGAGCATTGACCCGGAAACGAAAGTCAGGCGGCGGCATCACGTGTCGGATGCGACGGTGCAAATTGCCATCAAGCTGGCAGCGCGGCGGGCGGGATTGACCAAGTGGGTGACGCCACACACGTTGCGGCATTCGTTTGCGACGCATTTGCTCGAAAATGGTTATGACATCCGCACGGTGCAGGATTTGCTCGGGCATAAAAATGTGACAACGACGCAGATTTACACGCATGTGATGTCGAAACCCGGCATTGGTGTTCGCAGCCCCTTGGATAGTTAGTTGCACCCGCCTTCGTTTCACTACGGCGCGGCAAGGAAGCCGGGGATTGGGGTGAGGAGTCCGTTGGATGGGTGAGGGGAGACCGGAGACCGGAGATCGAAGACCAGAGATCGAAGACCGGAAACTTGAGACCGGAGACCGGAAACCAGAGATCGGAGACCGGAGACCGGAGACCGGAGACCGGAGATCGGAGACCGGAGATCGGAGACCGGAGACCGGAGACCGGAAACCTGAAAACTGAAACCGGAGATCGGAGTTCTGAGGCATTCGCACGGCCCATTTGTGTGTCAGGGTATCCCTTTTGAATCAGCCGAATTTTACATTAGGCGGGGAGCGAACCGAGAGTGAACCGAGAGTGAACCGAGAGTGAACCTGGAGCGAACCCATCCCGAACCTGAATAGGACAATAAAGCCTGCCCTATCAGTGACAGAATGGCACATTCCGATTGGATTGTATGCCATTGACTTGTTCGAGCCGGGGGGTTTTCTGAGTCTTGAGACCGGAGACAGGAAACCGGAGACTGGAAACCGGAGTTCTGAAACCGGAAACCGGAAACTGGAGACTGGAGACCGGAAACCTGAAACCGGAGACCGGAAACCTGAAACCGGAGATTGGAAACCGGAAACCTGAGATCGGAGACCGGAGATCGGAGACCGGAGATCGGAGACCGGAGATTGGAAACCTGAAACCTGAAAACTGAAACCGGAGACCGGAGTTCTGAGGCATTCGCACGGCCCATTTGTGTGTCAGGGTATCCCTTTTGAATCAGCCGAATTTTACATTTGGCGGGGAGCGAACCGAGAGTGAACCGAGAGTGAACCTGGAGCGAACCCATCCCGAACCTGAATAGGACAATAAAGCCTGCCCTATCAGTGACAGAATGGCACATTCCGATTGGATTGTATGCCATTGACTTGTTCGAGCCGGGAGGTTTTCTGAGTCTTGAGACCGGAGACAGGAAACCGGAGACTGGAGACCGGAGTTCTGAAACCGGAAACCGGAAACTGGAGACTGGAGACCGGAAACCTGAAACCGGAGACCGGAAACCTGAAACCGGAGACCGGAAACCTGAAACCGGAGATTGGAAACCGGAAACCTGAGATCGGAGACCGGAAACCTGAAACCGGAGACCGGAAACCTGAAACCGGAGACCGGAAACCTGAAACCGGAGACCGGAAACCTGAAACCGGAGACCGGAAACCTGAAACCGGAGACCGGAAACCTGAAACCGGAGACCGGAAACCTGAAACCGGAGATCGGAGACCGGAAACCGGAGATCGGAGAATGGAAGATGCTTTCGGCGGGACGCATGTGCGACCCGGAAAGACCCGTCACCTGTCCTGCGGACATCCTCTCCCGCTCCCGCGAGCGAGGAATCCCGGAATTTATTCGGTCAAGGTCACACCGACCTGCTCAAATCCGTTGAAGTATCCGTTCGTGGAATTAAACGTGGGGCGGTAAAGGACAAGGCGCGTTTTGGGAGCCGGTTGCGACGCCGAACCCATTTCCGCTGCTCCGGTGGTTTTCAGCACCGTGGCAAGCTGGCCGGCCAGGGTGTTTGCCATCGTCGAATTGTCCCCCTTGTCTGCAATCGAAGTCAGCTTCCAGCCGTTCTCAAAGTTGAAGGTGAAATCCGCCTTGGCCAGAAAATTGTGCGTCGTCACGCGGTAAGGCTTTTGATAGTTCGGCAGCCAGATGGGCGTCACGGTGATGTTTTGTTTGTTCGTTGCGCCGGCGGACTCCGTCACGATGGTCGCCGCGAAATACAATTCCGGTTGGTAGAAGACATATCCCCCCGGCTGGCGGCCGGTTTTGCCCCAGTCGTTGAGCGAATCCGCGGAGACGGGCTGGATTTTATACCAGGCGCAACCGCCGGTGAGCAAAGCCAACAATGAAACGAGGCACAAGGTTTTTTTCATGCGCCGAACGATGTTGACGCGCATGGATTTTGTCAATGTCGCAAAAAAATCGGTGCGGTGCTGGGGTTGGTTTATTGATTTGGAGTGCGGCGACAGGTCGCCGCTTCCCTCGACGCGACATGTCACGTCGAACCGAAGCGCGAACACGTCCGCGCACTCCAAGGATGTAGCAGCGGACGTGAGTCCGCTCATTCTCATCCTCCGGAAGTTAGAGCCGACTCACGTCGGCTGCCACAATTGTTCTGATTTTCACCCGCCGATGGCGGTCATGGGACGGCAGGGCTGGTAATTGTTTCGGAATTCATGTTCCAACGGCTTCACGCGCAAGGCCGATTGCAACAATTCCCTCAACGCGCCGTCGTCCGCGCCGCGCCGCAACGTCGCGCGCAAATCCACTTCCAAGTGGTTGCCCAGGCAGGGACGGACCTTGCCGTCGGCGGTCAGCCGCATCTTGTTGCAGTGGTCGCAGAAATGCTGGTTCGTCAGCGCGCCGATGAAGCCGACAAGCGCGCCGGTCTGTTTCAGCAAAAAATACTGTGCCGGGCCGTGGCCGAGCCGCGATTCCGGCTGCGGAATCAATTCGTCCCTTTGCGCCAGCAGCCGCATTGCCTCGCCGCAGGGCAGAAAATTTTCCTCCGTCAAAACGTCCGTCGTCGTGAGCGGCATCAGTTCGATGAGCCGCAGCGGCAGGCCGTGTTCGGCGGCGAACAAAACCAGCGGCCAGAGTTCCGTCTCGTTCACGCCGCGCATGAGGACGCAATTCAGCTTCACACGCTCGAAACCCGCCGCCACCGCCGCGCGGATGCCGGCCAGCACGCGCGCCACGTCACCGCCGGTGATGCGGTGGTAAATCGCCGGGTCCAGCGCGTCGAGGCTCACGTTCACCGTGCGCAAGCCGGCGGCGCGCAGGGTTTGCGCGAGCGCGGACAATTTCATTCCATTGGTGGAAAGCCCGACACATTCCACGCCGGGAATGGCCGTCATGGCGCGGATGATTTCCGGCACGTCGCCGCGCACGAGCGGTTCGCCACCGGTCAGCCGGAATTTGCGGAAGCCCAGCCCGGCCGCCACGCGCGCGACGCGGACGATTTCCTCCGCCGTCAAATGGTCCGGTTTGCTTTCCCAGCCCTTGTAACCTTCCGGCATGCAATAGAGGCAACGCTCGTTGCACCGGTCGGTGACCGAGATGCGCAAGTAATCAATTTTGCGTCCAAACGAGTCCATTTTTCTTAAAGGCAGAATGAAGAATGAAAAATGAAGAAACAGTTTGATGCGGACGGTTTGCCGGCCGTTTCTTCATTCTCCATTCTTCATTTTTCATTTTATTTATGCGGGTCTTCTCCGTGCAAATGGGCCAGGCCTTCGCGGATGGCCGGCGCGAGAATTTCCAGGCACTCGCGCACCGCCGACGGTTTGCCGGGCAGGTTCACGATCAAGCACGCGCCGCGCGTCCCGGCCACGGCGCGGGACAAAATCGCCGTCCGCACCTTGGCGAAAGATTGCGCGCGCATGATTTCGCCGAAGCCGGGCAGTTCCTTCTCCAAAACCATGCGCGTCGCCTCCGGTGTCACGTCGCGCGCGGAAATGCCCGTGCCGCCGGTCGTCACCACCATATCGCATTTTTGAACGTCCGCAAACTTTTGGAGTGCCGCCGCGATCAATTCCACGTCGTCCGGCACGATGGCCGTTTCAAAAATTGTCCTGTCGCCGAGATATTCGCGGAGGACGTTTTCGATTTCCGGCCCGCTGCGATCGGCGTAAATGCCCGCCGAGGCGCGGTCGCTGATGGTGAGGCGCCCGATTTTCATTCCTTCACCTTTTTCACCACGCGGATGTCTTCGATGCGCATGGTTTTGTCCACGGCCTTGCACATGTCGTAAAGCGTCAGCGCGGCCACGCTCACGCCGGTCAACGCCTCCATTTCCACGCCGGTTTGCGAACTGGTTTCCGCCGCGCAGAAAATTTCAATCGCCGCCCGGTGAATTTTGAAGCTCACTTCGACGTGGTTCAACGCCAGCGGATGACACAGCGGAATCAATTCCGCCGTCCGTTTGGCGGCCTGGATGCCGGCGATTTGCGCCACGGTCAGCACATCGCCCTTCGGCAGGGCGTTTTTCTTGAGCGCGCGGATGGTTGCCGGGGCGCAAACGAGTTTTCCCGCCGCCACCGCGCGACGGCGTTGCACCGGTTTGTGGCCGACGTTGACCATGCGCGCGCCGCCCGCCGCGTCGAGATGCGAAAATATTTTTGTTTTCATTTCGTAGCAGCCGGCGTGAGCCGGCTCATTTCATCCCAATCTTCACCAAAAGGTTAGAGCGGATTCACGTCCGCTGCTACAATTATTCGATTGCCGTCGGCAAAAAATCCACCATTGCGCCGTCAGCCAGGCCCGCGGCATTTGCCGGCACGCGAACCAGCGCGTTCGCCGCCGTCAGGCAGGTGATGTCGCCGGAACTCGCCCAAGCCAGCGGGCGCAATCGCGGCGCGGCGTCATTCCATTCCCATCGGGCGGGCCAGAGCGTTTCGCGCGGACATGGTTGGTCGTCCAATTTCCCGGCAAGCTGGCCGCGCAAGAATTTCGGCGGTTCGCCGCCGGTCAAACACGCCAGCGCCGTGGCAACGGCAAAATGGAAACAGACGAAATGCGACAGCGGATTACCGGGCAGCCCGAATGCCACGCGCGCACCATTCACGCCAAAAATCAACGGCCGGCCCGGACGGACATTGACCTGGCTGAACACAATTTTGAAGCCGAGTGCTTCCAGCAGCGGACGGGTAAAATCCTTTTCGCCCACACTCGCCCCGCCGGAAACCAGAAGAAGGTTGAGGGTTGAAGGTTGAGGGTTGAAGGTTTCAACCATCCGCTTTGCCGCCTCGAAATTTTCGGGCAGATGTTTTTGCGTCACGTCGCACGGAAAATTGCGGAGCAGGCTGCGGATTAAAATGGAATTGCTGTCGCGAATCTGGCCCGGCTTCGGCGTCTGGTCCGGCGGCACAATTTCATCGCCGGTCGTGAAATGACAGACGCGCAGGCGCGGGCTGACGAGCGGATGGACGTGACCGGTCGTCGCCAGCAATGCCAGTGCGCCGGCATTCAATTTTGTTCCCGCAGTCACAAGCGGCCGGCCTTGCCGCACCTCCTCGCCGCGCAACCGGATGTTCGACGAATTCTCCCGGCGCACGATGCGGATTTGGTTGCCGGTGCGCTCGACATTTTCCTGCATCACCACGCGCAGCCCTCCACACGGCAGCGCCGCGCCGGTCGCCACGCGCACGGTTTCGCCGGATTTGAGCTGGCGCGGTTTCCAGTCGGCGGCATGAAGCGTATCCAAGACGGAAAAGGTTTCCGCCACATCATCGGCGCGGATTGCGTAACCGTCGCGCGTCGAGCGGTCAACCGGTGGCAAATCCTCCGGCGCGCAAACCGTTTCGCGCAGCACGCGGCCAAATGATTCCGCCAGCGGCGCGCGCACGGCGGGCAACGGCTGGCAATGCGAAATGATTTCCGAAATCGCTTCGTCGAGCGAAAGGAGCGCCGGCGTCCGGTCCGGCTCGTTCGTGGCGTTTTGATTCGCGCCGGGTCGGAGACCGGCGCTCCGCGTTCCACGTTTCCAGATCGGCACGTCCTGCTTGAGGCGATCCATGAATTCGGCGAGCAGCGCGATGGCCTCGCCGCGATGCGGCGACGCGACCCCGACGTAAATCGCCGTTTCCCCGACGGGAATGACGCCGAGGCGATGAATGACCCGCGCGGCGTGGCAGGGATGGCGCGCGGAAATTTCCTGAAGCAACCGCCGGATTTCACGCCCGGCCATTTCAGGGTAGGCTTCATATTCGAGCGCGGAAATGGTTTGTCCATTTTCCTCGGCGCGCACCACGCCGCGGAATTCAAGCCAGGCGCCCATTGCCGTTGAAGCGTTGAAGCGTTGAAGCGTTGCAGCGTCCGGCGGCGGGATTTTTTCCGCAATCGGCTCGGGCGTGAGTTGGATTTCAATTTCCATGCGACAAAGATTTCAGCCGCCGGACACGGGCGGAATGAGCGCGACCTCGTCGGTGTCGGCAAAGACGGCGTCCGGGGCGGCGTATTCCCAATTCCGCGCCAGGCGGACGTTGGAGCGATGCTTGGCGAGTTTGGGGAATTGTTTCAGCAATTCCGCCCAAAGCTGCTCCACGTCCAGCGGCGAGGCGGCGGCGAGTTCGATTGAATCGCAGCCGGTCACGTCCTTGAGTTGGGCAAAAAATAAAACGCGCATTGTTTCAAAGTTGGAAATTATGTTTGCCGGCTCACGCTAAATTCAATCGTAAATCGTAAATCACAAATCATAAATATCAGCCGACGGTTTCAATCAACAATTTTCCGCCGGCGAAAATCAGCACGCCCGCCAGCACGCGGCTGAAGGTGACGCTGCTCCAGCGCCGCGCGCCGAAATGCGTGCCGAGCAGCGCGCCGATGACGGCGGGCAACGTGAGCCAGAGCAACGGCCCGGCGTGCGTGATTTTTTCCCAGCCCGCTCCGGCGAGTCCGGCGATGGAGTTGAGCACGATGAATCCCGCCGCGATGCCGCCGGTGGTTTTGGGTTTCACCCAGCGGAACAGGTAGAGCAGCGGGCTTAAAAAAACGCCGCCGCCGATGCTGGTGAGCCCCGCGAGAAATCCCAGCACCGCGCCGACGAGCAGCGCCAGCGGCAGGAAAAATTTCTGGAGCGCAACATCGTCGGTCTGCCAGCGCGAACGCAGGAGCAGGACGAGTCCCGCCGCCGTCAGCACCGCGCCGAGGACGATTTTATAGACCTGCGGGCTGATGTGGACCCGGCTGCCCAGCCACGCGCACGGCACGGAGACGACCGCGAACGACAGCAGCACGCGCCAGTCGAAATGCCCCGTCTGCCAGAACCGCCCCCAGGCGATGCCGGCGACCAGGACGTTGGCAATCAACACCGCTACGCGCGCGGAGGCGGGCGCGACGCCGACCAGCGCCAGCGCGGCGAGATAACCGGTCGCGCCGCCGTGGCCGACGGACGAATAAAAGAACGCCACCGTAAAGACAGCGGCGAGCAGGACCAACCAGTTGATGACGTCAAGTTCGAGCATGGCCGGCAAATGGATTCAAACCACCGCTGTGAAACCTTCCAGAGCCGTTATATTTAGTCAAGTATAACGAGTTGATTGCGCCGGAGGCAAGGCTACCACTTGAGGAGCGGCTGCATTTTATTCCAGGCCGCCCGTGTTGCCCTGGCCGCCTTTGCCTCCATTTGCCGGTAAAGCGTCAGCACCCGGCGGCCCGATTCCGTCAATTCCGCGCCGCCGCCGCCTTTGCCGCCGTGCGCGGCGAAGACGAGCGGCTGCTTGAAGCACCGGTTCATCGTCTGGACGAGCGACCACGCGCGCATGTAGGACATGCCCATCCGTTTTGCCGCCCGGTTGATGGAGCCGGTCTGGCCGATGAGCGCGAGCAACTCCACCTTTCCTGGCCCCAGCGCGATGTCGCTGCCACAAAGAATGCGGAAACGGGGTCGCACCGAACGAGACCGGATTGATTTGGTTTTTTTCCTCATGAGCAACGCCGGCAAGTCAGAGCCTCTGGTTCCATTCCGGAGTGGCATATTTATCCCGCGCCAGAACGGTGATTTTTTCCATCGGTGGATTATTCAAGGTTGAGCCGGCGTCCCATGCCGTTTGCAGCGCGGCTTTCACCTTTTCAACCGGCACATTCAAATTGGTCAGGAATTGGGCGTGCGTCCGGCGCTGGCGATAGTCCGGTTGTTTCGATGGCATCCGCAAAACTTCGCCCACGAGCGCCAGATCGAAGTTCAGCAGAATCGTTCCGTGAAAGAGCAGGAAGTTTTTCCGGCGACGCTGGGAATTGCCGGAAAATTTCAAGTCGCCGAGGCAAAGATCGGTATGACCGCGGATGGCGATGGTAGGGCGGGCAGTCCTCTGCCCGCCGTCGTGCGGCGCGCACGGAGTGACGCGCCCTACCGATTCAATCGCCGCGCGATTGCGTTCCATGATGAACCGGTTTGCCGGGGTGATGCCGCGAAGCGGGCCGTCTTCCGTGATTTTCAAAACGAGGGTGTAGTTGAGGCAGCCGGGGCCTTGCACCACCGTGCCGCCACCGGAACAACGGCGGCAAACGGGAATTCCCTTCGCTTCGGCAGCCGCAACGTTGACCTCGGCTGCCACCCGGTTGGCATAGCCAACGACGACAAAATGTCCGGGCGATTCCCAAAAACGGAGAACTTCCCCGCCGATGCCGGCCTCGCACCAGTCGAGCAACGCCTCGTCGCACGCGAGATTTTCGGCGGGCGAGGCAAACGTCAGGTCGAGTAATTTCATTTTGCAGTGGCGCTGATTTCGCTGGCGTTGGCGGTCCAATTGGGTTTTATTGTCTGGCGTATTTTGTGTGACAGAAATAAGTGGGTAACACAGTGAGCATCCAGACAAAAGAAATTTACGGTTCGCGCTCCGCTTCGTCCTCCGGCAACGGCGACAAGTGGTCGGAATCGTTGCAATCGGTTTTTGAGCTGGTGCTGGAGAGCCAGGGGCCGGAGCGGACGGCGCGGTTGCTGGAAAAACTCGCCGAAAAACTGCGCGCGGTGACGCAGGACGCGGGCCGCGGTTTCAACACGCCATACGTCAACACCATTCCGCCCGGGCAACAGGCGCCGTTTCCGGGCGACCGCGACATCGAGCGCCGCCTCAAGAGCTACATGCGCTGGAACGCGATGGCGATGGTGGTCAAGGCGAATTCCACCACCAACGTGGGCGGCCACATTTCGACTTACGCCTCGGCGGCGACGCTTTACGAGGTGGCGTTCAACCATTTCCTGCGCGGGCGCACGGACAATTTTCCCGGCGACATTGTTTACTTTCAAGGCCACGCCGCGCCGGGCATTTATGCGCGCGCGTTTCTGGAAGGCCGGTTGGACGAGCGGCAACTGCAAAATTTCCGGCAGGAACTCGCCGAGGGCGGCGGGCTGTCGTCGTATCCGCATCCGTATTTGATGCCGGAGTTCTGGCAGTTCCCGACGGTCTCGATGGGCCTGGGGCCGATCCTGTCGCTGTATCAGGCGCGTTTCAACCGTTACCTGCAGGCGCGCGGCCTGGTGAAATGGGCGGACGAGCCGAAACTCTGGGCGTTCCTCGGCGACGGCGAATGCGATGAACCGGAGACGCTCGGCGCCATCACGCTCGGCGCGCGCGAGAACCTCGACAACCTGATCTGGGTCATCAACTGCAACTTGCAACGGCTGGACGGCCCGGTGCGCGGCAACGGCAAAATCATCCAGGAACTTGACGGCGTGTTCCGCGGCGCGGGCTGGAACGTCATCAAGGTCATTTGGGGGACCGACTGGGACGATCTGCTCGCGCGCGACCGCTCCGGCCTGCTGGTCAAACGCATGGAAGAGGCGGTGGACGGCGATTACCAAAAGTATTCCGTCGAGCCGGGCAGCTACACGCGCAAACATTTCTTCGGCAAATATCCCGAATTGCTCGAACTGGTGAATCATCTCACCGACGACCAGATCCACAAACTCCTGCGCGGCGGACATGACGCGCGCAAAATGTTTGCGGCCTACAAAATGGCCGTGGAATACAAGGGCCAGCCGACGGTGATTCTGGCCAAAACGGTGAAGGGCTACGGCCTCGGCGAAGCGGGCGAAGGCCGCAACATCACGCACCAACAGAAAAAGCTGAACGAGAAGGAGCTTCGCGAATTCCGCGAACGTTTCAACATTCCCGTCAGCGACGACGTCATCGCCGAGACGCCGTTTTTCCGTCCCGCGCAGGACAGCCCGGAGACGAAGTATCTGCTCGAACGCCGCAAGGCGCTGGGCGGTTTTTTGCCGGAACGCAAAGTCACCGTGCCGCCGCTCGACGTGCCGCCGCTCGATTACTTCGCTGAATTTTTCAAGGCTTCGAAAACGGAGGTTTCGACGACGACCGCGTTCGGCAGCGTGATGCGGCTTTTGCTGCGGCATCCGGGCATCAGCAAAAACATCGTCCCGATCATACCCGACGAGGCGCGCACGTTCGGCCTCGACGCGCTGTTCAAGGACATCGGCATTTATTCGCCGAAGGGCCAGCTTTACGAGCCGGTGGACAGCAAATCGCTGCTATATTATCACGAGGCGAAGGACGGGCAGATTCTGGAGGAAGGCATCACCGAAGCCGGTTCGATTTCATCGTTCGTCGCGGCGGGCACCAGCTATGCCACGCATGGTGTGCCGATGATTCCATTCTACATTTACTACTCGATGTTCGGACCGCAACGCGTCGGCGATTTGTTCTGGCTGGCTGGCGACATCCGGGCAAAAGGCTTTTTGCTCGGCGCGACGGCCGGCCGCACCACGCTCAACGGCGAAGGGCTGCAACATCAGGACGGCCACAGCCTGCTGCACGCGGGCACCATCCCGACTTTGCTGGCTTACGATCCGGCGTTCGCCTACGAACTGGCGGTGATTATCGCCGACGGTTTGCGCCGGATGTTCGCCGGGGGCGAGGAAATTTTTTATTACCTTTCGCTCTACAACGAAAATTATGCCATGCCGCCGATGCCGGCGGGCGTCGAAGACGGCATCTTGAAGGGCTTGTATAAATTCAAGCCCGGCCCGGAAATCTCTGGAGCGCCGGTCTCCGACCCGGCGCGTTTCAAGCCTGACAAGCAATCAACGAGCCGGGTCGGAGACCGGCGCTCCATTAACGCCTTGAAGGCCCACATCTTCGGCAGCGGTCCCATCATCAATTCGGCGTTCAAGGCGCAGGAAATTCTGGCCGAACGTTATGGTGTGTCCGCCGACGTATGGAGCGCCACGAGCTACAAACTGCTCCGCACCGATGCGATCCGCTGCCAGCGCTGGAACAGGCTGCACCCGGCACAGCCGCCGCGAAAATCCTACGTCGAAACCCTGCTCGCAAAAGAGCAGGGGGCCTTCGTGGCCGTGTCCGACAACATCCGCACGGTGCCCGACCAGATTGCGCCGTGGGTGCCGGGCGGATTGATGACGCTGGGCACGGACGGTTTTGGCCGGAGCGACACGCGGGCGCGGCTCCGGCGATTTTTTGAAATTGACGCGGAATCCACCGTCATTGCCACGCTGTATGCGCTGGCGGAGAAGGGGCAGGTCGGGCGCGCGCTGGTCGAAAAGGCCATCAAGGAATTGGGCGTGGATCCGGAGAAGGTCCAGCCGCAGATTGTTTGAGTTCGCGCCCGGCGACGGTGGTGTTATAATTTGAAATTGGTGGGTGCGCCGCTGCGGCGGCGCACGGCGATGCGGCAGCGCCGCCGCCAAATTCGGACACCACCCCGGCGACTTGCTTCTTGCCATTTTGCCGGGCGCGCGATTGAATATTCAATTCCGGCAGGCTGGGTAGCTCAGTTGGTAGAGCAGAGGACTGAAAATCCTTGTGTCGGCGGTTCAATTCCGCCCCCAGCCACCATTTTCTAAAAGCCTTGTAGAACAAGGGTTTTATTGATTCACTCCTCGGCATTGGTCCAAAATGTATAACAAGTGCATAACGCACCTTCATCTAGTTATCTTGGTTTCTAGGGTTCCTACCGTTGTTTTGGTTCAATTCCTCATTCCCCTAATTCCCAAGCCGATTGCTTCATCTCCATCAATTTTTTTACTGCAAATTTCGCATCACAGGCACATCCTGTTTTTTTTCAACGGGGAACCTACGCGGGGCATGGCCCATGATTATCTGCCGTCCGCCAAAAAGAACCCTGATACCAGATGCCTGAGATATGCCTATCCCGAAGCTCAACGGCAACGGAGTTCTCCCGCCTTATGACGGGGATCCGACCAATCAGGCCGGCAGTTCCCCATACCTGGCCACCACCCTTGAGCTCTGTGAGGTGTTCGCCAATACTCCCGAGCGTCGCGCCATTCTCAAAGGCTTCCTCGAATTGCGCGCCGCACTCCGCCAACTTCAGATCGTGAACGGGTTCCAGTGGGTTGATGGTCAATTCCTGGAAGACGACCGGCAAAAGCGAACAGCGCCTGACCATATTCAGGTCGTCACCTTTTTCCATCCATCCCCCCACCTTGAAAACCCGGAATACGCTGACCTGGCTGACACCATTAAAAACCGCAAGAAAACCCGAACTCAGTTCCATGTCGATCACATGCCCGTCCTCCTGAGTTGGCCGCCAGAACTTGTCATCGACCACACCCGTCACTGGTGCAGCCTCCTCTCGCACCAACGCGAAACTGGTGTCTGGAAGGGACTCCTCAAAATCGAATTGAACACGATTTCGGAAGACAACGCAGCACTCCAACATCTTCAATCATTGGAGGAAACATGACACCATTCCGACAACGCGAAACCATCCAAACCGAACTGTCCGCGCTCAAGGTGTTGCTCCATTCCACACCGGAGGACCCATTTGCCAGCCCGATGCTGAAGGACCGTGTCAAAGAACTGGAATCATCCCTTGCCGCGCTGGACCCGCATCCCTCGCTCACCCCCGAAGCCGAAATTTTCTTCGAGGACGGCCCCGCCATCGGCTCAGAAGCGCTGGAAGTTACCTTTACTTCGCACATTCTGGACAGCTACCAGAACATGCTCACCAACCATTATGCGGCCAAACATTACGGCATCTTGCGCCGATCCGGGCGCCGCCGGGGCGAAGGTGACACCAAATTATACCTTACCGCCCTGCCACGCGGCTCTTTTGGCCTCCAACTCTCCCAACCACACGTCCAGGACTTCGTCGCCGCTCAGAACCTGTCTGCCGCGATGCATGAAATCAGCGGCCTCGTCGAAGCAACCGCCAAGAGCGATCGGGCATTCGAGGATTCCCTTAACGCATTCAACCCCCGCGTTCTCAAACCACTCCAGCGTTTCATCGAAGCCCTTTTCACCAGCAAGGCAGCGTGCCGTGTGGTAACCGGGGACAACGAGACCAAACTCAATATGCACCAGGTTGAGGAAGCCTATAAACGGGTGACCTCTGCGAAGGAGCGAGAGGAGGTTGTTGATCTCCCCGGCGTGTTCGGCGGGGTACTGACTTTCTCATGGGAGTTCGATTTTCAGCCCGACAATGGCGATCTGATTTGCGGTCCACTTGCGGATGAAGTTGACGAAGAAACCGCCACCAACTGGAATCTCCATCTCACCCACACGCACACGGTGGCAAAACTCAAGCGGCTCACGGTCTCAACCCGCACCGGTGACAAAAAGTCCAGCTACGAATTAATCGGTTTGAAAACCTCCGGCAGGCTGCCTGCCAAAACCAGACAGAAGCCAAAATAATAACGTCCGTTTGGCAATGTTCTGCGACTCCCAATTCGCGGCGTTGAAATACAGAACGAGAATTTTTCTGTGAATTTTCGCGCCTGGGTGCATCATTCAACCTGCTATGGCAAAACCAAATTCAACTATCTGGGGCATTCATGCCGGCAGAACCGGAGATGCCGATGATCTTTTCCTGAAACACAACGTCATCGCGCTCGGTTGGAAGGATGCGGGCGATATATCAAAGCTCGCGGCTGACCGCGAGGCTTTCAAAGCGCATGTAAAAAAAATCTACCCCGACGAAAAGGAGGGTTATTATCCCAACGCCGCCGGCCAGCTCTTTCGCTTCGCCCGTGAAGCGAAAGAGGGTGACTACGTCGTGTACCCGTCTAAACAAACACGCACGGTTCATATTGGAGAAATTCTCGGCCCGTTTCAATATGATCCTAAAACTCAGCCAGGCTATCCACAGCAGCGGCCTGTAAAATGGTTGAAGACATTTCCCCGCACGCACTTTTCGCAAGGTGCGCTCTACGAAATCGGCTCGGCAATGAGTTTCTTTCAAGTCAAAAACTACGCAGACGAATTTCTGGCGGCTCTCACCGGCAAGGGTCCTGCCCCAGTGGCCAAAAAGGACGATCAATCCGTCTCCTACGTTGCCGAATCCATCGAAGAGAATACCCGTGATTACATTCTCAAAATCCTGGCCCAGGAATTGAAAGGCCACGCCTTTGCGCATTTTGTTGCCCAGCTGCTCGGCACAATGGGTTATCGCACGCGCGTTTCTCCGGAGGGCACCGACGGCGGCGTGGACATCATTGCCCACAAAGATGAACTCGGCTTCGAGCCGCCAATCATCAAAGTGCAGGTTAAAAGCACGGAAGGTTCGGTGGGCGACCCGATTGTTTCCCAGCTTTCCGGCAAGGTCGAGCGCGAACGTCAGGAACACGGCATGGTCGTTACCCTGGGCTCTTACACCAGCCAGGCCATCCAGTTCGCGCGGGCCAAAGGCAATCTCCGGCTAATTGACGGCGAAGAACTCGTCGCGCTCATCCTCCAGCACTACGACCAATTCGATTCAAAGTACAAGGCGCTCCTGCCTTTGAAACGCGTTTGACGTGCCGGAACCGTTGGAAGAAACGGAGTAACCACCATAAATTATGGCTCGTAACTATTCCCCCAACAGCGAATCCACCGCCAATATCGGCTTCGAGGCCAAGCTCTGGCTCGCCGCCGACAAGCTCCGCAACAACATGGACGCGGCGGAATACAAGCACGTCGTCCTCGGCCTGATCTTCCTCAAATACATCTCCGACGCCTTCGAGGAAATGCACGCACAGCTCGTCGCCGGCAAAGGCGAATACGAAGGGGCCGACCCCGAAGACCAGGACGAATACCAGCGCGAGAATGTCTTCTGGGTGCCGCCAGGAGGCCCGCTGGTCGCTATCTCCAAGCCAGCGCCAAGCAGCCCACCATCGGCAAGGTCGTGGACGACGCCATGGTCGCCATCGAACGCGACAACCCCCGGCTCAAAGGCGTCCTGCCCAAAGATTACGCCCGGCCCGGCCTCGACAAGCACCGCCTCGGCGAACTCATCGACCTCATCGGCACCATCGGCCTGTGGCGCACGCCGAGAACCGCGTCCAAGGACATCCTCGGCCGCGTCTATGAATATTTCCTCACCCAGTTCGCCAGCGCCGAGGGCAAGAACGGCGGCCAGTTCTACACCCCGCGCTGCGTCGTCCGCCTGCTCGTCGAGATGCTCGCGCCCTACAAAGGCCGCGTCTACGACCCCTGCTGCGGCTCCGGCGGCATGTTCGTGCAGTCGGAGAAATTCGTGCTGGAACACGGCGGACGCATCGGCGACATCACCATCTACGGCCAGGAAAGCAACGCCACCACCCGCCGCCTGGCCATCATGAACCTCGCCATTCGCGGCATCGAGGCCGACTTCGGCCCGGAGCAGGCCGACACCTTCCGCCGCGACCTGCATAAAGACCTCAAGGCCGACTTCGTCCTCGCCAATCCGCCCTTCAACGATTCCGACTGGCACCGCGCTGATGACGACGTGCGCTGGCAATACGGCGTTGCCGCCCAAGGGCAACGCCAACTTCGCCTGGGTGCAGCACTTCATCCATCACCTCGCGCCCGACGGGCATGGCCGGGTTCGTCCTCGCCAACGGCAGCATGTCCTCCAACCAATCCGGCGAAGGCGACATCCGCCAAGCCATCATCGAGGCCGACCTCGTGGATTGCATGGTCGCGCTCCCCGGCCAGCTCTTTTACACCACGCAGATTCCCGTCTGCCTCTGGTTCCTCGCGAAAAACAAGAACGATGGCAAACGCCGCGACCGCCGCAAGCAGACTCTCTTCATCGACGCCCGCAAACTCGGCACGCTCATCGACCGCGTCCACCGCGAACTGACCGACGCCGACATCGACAAAATCGTCAACACCTACCACGCATGGCGCGGCGAAAAAGGCGCGGGCAATTACTACGACGTGCCGGGGTTCTGCAAATCCGCCACCACCGCCGAAATCGCCGCGCACGGCCACGTCCTTACCCCCGGTCGCTATGTCGGCGCCGAGGAAGTCGAAGACGACGGTGAACCATTCGAGGAAAAGATGCCGCTCCTTGTGGCCGAGTTGCGCGCACAATTTACTGAGTCGGCCAGGTTGGAAAACACAATCAACGCCAACTTGAAGGGGCTGGGCTATGGCGAATGAATGGCAGGAATTGCCGTTTTCCGAAGCCGTGCTGGTGAACCCAACGACTCCGTTGGAACGCGGGAAAGTTTATCCGTTCGTCGAGATGGCCGCGATCAACGCTGGCGCACGGGACGTGAAATGTTCCGAACAACGCGAGTTCACCGGTGGCGGTTCAAAGTTCCGCGACCGCGATACGCTCATGGCCCGGATCACGCCTTGTTTGGAAAATGGCAAGATCGCCCGGTTTCAAGCCCCGGAAGGGCAATCCATCGGCCACGGTTCGACGGAGTTCGTCGTTATTCGCGGGCGACCCGACGTGTCGGACAATGATTTTGCCTATTATCTGACCATTTCTCCCGATGTCCGCCACTTCGCCATTTCCCAAATGACCGGCACATCGGGACGCCAACGTGTGCCGACGGATGCGTTCGATGCAATTACCATTTCCTTACCGCCACTGGACGAGCAAATAACTATTGCAGCGGTGTTGGGCGCGTTGGATGACAAGATTCAGTTGAACCGGCGCATGAATGCCACGCTGGAATCCATGGCGCAAGCCTTGTTCAAAAAGTGGTTCGTGGATCCCGCTGCTGAAACGCTTCCCGCCGGTTGGCGTGAAGGAACGCTCAATCATGTTACCGGCTTTCTTGGAGGTTATGCGTTCAAGAGCAAAGACTGGATAGATAAGGGGTGCCGGTTGTAAAAATTGGATCAGTAAAACCTGGAATTGTTGATCTCAATGAAGTGAGTTTTGTATCGGATGAAGTAGCGGAAAGTGCCAGCCGATTTCGTCTTACTGCTGGTGATTTGCTTGTTGGAATGACGGGTTACGTTGGAGAAGTCGGGTTGGTGCCGCCAACAAGCAATCCCCCGTTGCTCAATCAACGTGTTGGAAAGTTCCAGGCGGAAAAGCCAGGGAACCTCGGAATTGGGATTCCTCTACTGTTTTACACGCAGACGCGAGTTCAAACCTTCTGTAGAGGCGAAGTCGCACGGAACGGCACAGGCCAACGTAAGTGCTGATGGGATTCTCTCAATACCTGTGACCATTCCGCCAGATTCCATGCTCAATGAGTTCAATCGAGTTTGCGAGCCGCTTCTCAACCAAATTCTCACCAACCATGCTGAATCTCACGCACTTGCAAGATTACGCGATACGCTGCTGCCAAAATTGTTAAGCGGCGAATTGAGCGTGGCGGAGCTGGTTGCCAACGGAACGAGGGAACAAAATGAGAGCGCGCCGCTACTACGTTTACAAGTGTGTCGTGGATGACGGCGGCGCTCCTTGCGTGGATAACGGCCTCCTCACGCTCACCATCTGCAAGCCCTACATCCGCAGCACCGCCCGGCCTGGTGATTGGATTTTTGCCTTTGGTTCTAATGGGGAGAACCCGGCCAACCGGCTGATTTATATCGCCGAGGTAAAGCGGAGACTTCCGGCGGCTAGTATTTTGAGCTGGAAGAATTTCAGGGCCGTAAAGATTTATTTACATCGCACGCCGGCAGGCCGTCTGGAACGGCGGAAAGATGCGTTGTTTCACGGTTTTCCCGCTGCACGGAAAAGTGATTTAGGCGCGGAACTAAACTATCCCAAGGCGAATACTTTAGTCGCGGACGAGTTTCGTTATTTCGGTCGGGCAGGCACGGCCAGGTGGAAAGATGCCTGCCCGGTTCTCAGGGCCTTGGTGGAAAATCTTGGGCAAGGTCATCGTGTAAATTTCACACCCGAACTATTAGCGGAGCTTCAAAACTTGAAAAATCAGGTCTGGGACAAACATCCGCACAAAAAGATTATGGGCGCGCCGCTCCACGCTCCCCACCGGCTTACGGCCGTGGAGGATGACGAACTGGTGAAGGTCTGCGGTCGCCGGTGTTTTTACGTTCCGAAGAAATGTGATTGACCATGGCCGCCACCGAACCAACCGCGTTGATGTCCGGCGCACGTTTCGTCGCCCAGCATCTCACCGCGCCGGAACGCATCGAGCGGGCCATCCGCGAAATTGAACTCAATTTAAAGGCTGACCCCGGCGTCATTTTCGACCACGCCAAATCGCTGATCGAGACGACGTGCAAAACCATTTTCAAGGAAATGGGCAAAACGGCGGATGAAGGGTGGAGTGTGTCGCAGTTGGCTGGTTTCACCATGCAGGCCGTCGTCCGCGTACCTACCGGCCATCCCGAACCGGAGGCTGCCAAGAAAAAGATGGAACTTGCCTTGAAAGGTTTGGTCGCCGTTGTGCATGGGTTGGCCGAATTGCGGAATCTGGAAGGCGAAATCGGCCACGGTCAGGAAGCAGACCGAATTCAACTCTCGCCCTGTCAGGCGGAGTTCGCTGCCCGCTGTGCCGACACCGTCATCAAGTTTCTGGTGGAGTCCAACCGCAACAACCAGGAAGCCGAAGGCATTGAGGTACTTTCCTACTTCCAGTACCCGGAGTTCAACGAATACGTTGACCAATTGCATCCGCCGGTGAACATTTTTCAGGGCCAATACAAGGCCAGCGAAATTTGTTTGAGTTTGATTTGCAGGTTTATAGGGATGTGTTGAACGAATTCTTGACCGAAGCGAAAGGAGAACAGGCATGATTTCCGAAATCACCACCGGTGGGAATAAGGAAACGAAAGAAAGAATTGCCACGCTGGAATGGTTCGGGGAACTCGGCTATGCCACCGCCAATGGTCCGGCATCGGCCCGGCGAACCGGCGGCGGAGCGGGATTCGTTTGGCGACGTGGTGCTGGTGGGGCGGCTGCGCGCGGCCATCGCGCGGCTGAATCCGGACATTCCCGAAGAGGCGCGGGAGGAGGCTTTGCGCAAAGTGCTGCGGGTCGGCACGCCTTCGCTCACGCAGACGAACCGCGCCTTTCACGCCATGCTGCGCGATGGCGTGCCGGTGGAATACCAGCGCCCGGACGGCAGCATCGCCGGCGACCATGTGCGGCTGGTGGATTTCGACGACGCCAAGGCCAACGACTGGCTGGCGGTGAACCAGTTCACGGTCATCGAGGGCCAGCACAACCGCCGGCCGGACATCGTGGTCTTCGTCAACGGCCTGCCGCTGGCGTGATCGAGCTGAAAAACGCGGCGGATGAGGACGCGACGATCTGGAGCGCCTTCAACCAGTTGCAAACCTACAAGGAGGAAATCGGTACTTGTTGCACTACAACGAGGTGCTGGTGGTCTCCGATGGCTTCAGGCCCGCATCGGCTCGCTGACGGCCAATCAGGAATGGTTCAAGGTCTGGCGCACGATCGACGGCGAGGAGCGACGCGCCCAAGACGTCGCTGGAACTGGAAGTGCTGGTGCGCGGGGTGTTCGAGCAGCGCCGGTTTCTCGACCTGCTCCAGCATTTCATCGTCTTCGAGGAAGACACGGACAGCGACCGGCTGCACAAGATCATCGCGGGCTACCACCAGTTCCACGCGGTCAACGCGGCGGTGGAGGAGACCGTGCGGGCCAGCGGCATGGTGGATGAAGATCAGTTGCGCGAGGACCAGGGCGCGTATTGGGCGGGCCGGATGCACGGCGGCAAGCCGGGCGACCGGCGCGCCGGCGTGGTCTGGCACACGCAGGGCAGCGGCAAGAGTTTTTCGATGCTCTTCTATGCCGGCGCGGATCGTCCGCCATCCGGCGATGCAGAACCCGACGCTGGTGGTGCTGACCGACCGCAACGATCTGGACGACCAGCTTTTCGGCCAGTTCCAGCGCTGCCACGAATTCCTGCGCCAGACGCCGGTGCAGGCGAACGACCGCGAGCACCTGCGCGAACTGCTCCAGGTGGCCAGCGGCGGCGTGGTCTTCACCACGATTCAGAAGTTCATGCCGGAGAAGGGCGAGAAGATGCCGGAGCTGTCGCCGCGGCGGAACATCATCGTCATCGCCGACGAAGCCCACCGCAGCCAGTACGACCTGATCGACGGCCTGGCCCGGCACTGCGCGACGCCCTGCCCAATGCCTCGTTCATCGGCTTCACCGGCACGCCCATCGAGAAGAACGACGCCAACACGCGGGCGGTCTTCGGCGATTACATTTCAGCATCTACGACATCCAGCGCGCCGTGGCAGACAAGGCCACGGTGCCGATCTACTACGAGAGCCGCATCGCCAAGCTGGCGCTGAACGAGGCCGAGCTGCCCAAATTCGACGAGGAGTTCGAGGAGATCACCGAGGGCGAGGAAGAGGACAAGAAGCAGAAGCTCAAGACCAAATGGGCCGCGCTGGAGGCGCTTGGTCGGCGACCCGAAGCGCATCGCCCTCATCGCCGCCGACCTGGTGGAGCACTACGAGCGGCGGCTGGAGGCGATGGACGGCAAGGCGATGATCGTCTGCATGAGCCGCCGCATCTGCGTCGATCTTTACAACGCGATCATCAAGCTGCGTCCGGAGTGGGCCAGCGCCAAAGATGACGACGGAAGCGGAAAGGAAAAAGTCATGCGTGGTGAAGATCGTGATGACCGGCAGCGCCGACGACGGCCCGGATTGGCAGCCGCACATCCGCAACAAGCAACGCCGGCGCGAACTGGCGAACCGCTTCAAGGACAGCAAAGACCCGTTCCGCATTGTGATCGTGCGCGATATGTGGCTGACCGGCTTCGACGCGCCGTGCCTGCACACGATGTATGCCGACAAGCCGATGCGCGGCCACGGGCTGATGCAGGCCATCGCCCGCGTGAACCGCGTTTTCCGCGACAAGCCGGGCGGCCTGGTGGTGGATTACCTCGGCCTGGCCGACCAGTTGAAGCAGGCGCTGGCCACCTACACCGAGAGCGGCGGCAAGGGCAACCCGAGCATCGACACCGCGCAGGCCATCGCCGTGATGCTGGAGAAACACGAAGTCGCCTGCGGCATCATGCACGGCTTCGACTGGGAAAATGGACGACCGGCACGCCCGCCGAACGCCTCGCGCTGATCCCGGCCGGGCAGGAGCACGTCTTGCAGCAGGAAGACGGCAAGCCGCGCTTCGTCCAGGTCGTCACCGACCTGTCGCGCGCCTTTGCCCTGTGCGCCGCCACGACGAGGCGATGGAATTGCGCGACGACATCGCCTTCTTCCAGGCCATCAAGGCGCAGCTTGTCAAAACCTCCGGCACGCAACGCCCGCCGGAGGAATTGGACCACGCCATCCGCCAGCTCGTCTCCAAGGCCATCATGGCCGGCGAGGGCATCATTGATGTCTTCACCGCCGCCGGATTGAAGAAGCCGGACATCTCCATCCTGTCCGACCAGTTCCTTGCCGAAGTGCGCGGCCTGAAGCACAAGAACGTCGCCGCCGAGTTGCTGGCGAAGCTGCTGAAGGATGAAATCAAATTGCGCTCGACGCGCAATCTGGTCCAAAGCCGCCAGTTCAGCGAGATGCTAAAGGCCACGCTCAACGCCTATCACAACCGGGCCATCGCCACGCAGGAGGTCATCGAGGAACTCATCAAGCTGGCGAAGGAAATGGACGCCGCTACCAAACGCGGCCAGGACTTGGGCTTGAACGACGACGAAATCGCCTTTTACGACGCGCTTGCCGCGAATGACAGCGCCGTGCAGGCGATGGGCAGCGACGAACTAAAGTCATCGCCGCCGAGTTGGTGACGCAGGTGCGCAAGAGCGTGACGATTGACTGGACGTTCCGCGAAAGCGCCCGCGCCAAGATCAAAGTGATGGTGAAACGCATCCTCAAAAAACACGGCTACCCGCCGGACTTGCAGGAGGAAGCCACAAAGACCGTTTTACAACAGGCCGAATTACTCTGCGCCGATTGGGCCGAACAACCCACGCCAGAGATTCCCGGAACCGCGACGTCCACCCCCGCGAAATCTGGAAACATCTCCCCCCGCTGGGGCAGCGAACGATTTTAATCCGCCATGCCAAGCCCATTAACAAACTATCGTGTCTTCATTGCCAGTCCAGGTGGCCTGGAAAAAGAACGTGAAGCCTTCAGAGATGTGATTTCCGAGTATGACCAGGCTGATGGAATTCCACGAGGCGCTTACTTTTGTCCAGTTGGATGGGAATTCACGTTGCGAGGTGTCGGGCGAGCTCAGGAGAAGATCAATGAGGAAGTTCGCAAATGTGATTATTTTGTATTACTGCTTTGGGATCGGTGGGGCTCGCCGACAGGTTCGGAAAAAAAATATTCTTCAGGCACAGAAGAAGAATACACCGTCGCGTTGGAATGTTACCACAACATAAACAAACCGATGCGTGAAATTGTCGTTTTTTTCAAAACAATCGAACCTCGACACCTAAGCGACCCCGGCCCACAGTTGAAAAAAGTGCTGGATTTTAAGAGGAGTTTGGAGGCCAGCAAAGCTGTATTTTTCGACACATTCGATGATTTGGACGCGTTTAAGGATAAACTTCGGCGATACTTGGCAGAGTGGGTGCGCGCCCACGAAACAGGCACTAAAGTTAAAGTTCAACCTCGCCGAATCACCAAAGAAGCAGATATTCCGGAAGACAACGACTATTTGAGAACCCTTGAAGACCGATTAAAACATAAAGATAAAGAAATTGCGGTTGGGGATTTAAAGGAAGTTCAGCGCTTGCTAAATGAAGGAAAGCTAACAGATGCCGAAGCAAAATTGGTTCAAGCAGTTGTTGCGGGAGATAGTTTTGCAAATTTAAGAGCGTATGGACAATTCCTTTTGAAAGATAGGCGCTTGACCGATGCCGAGACGATTTATAATCGTATGCGGAAGAAGGCCACAGAACAGGGAGATAACTTTTGGATCGGCTTTTCTCTAACCAAGCTTGGATTGATATTTCAAATTCGGAAACAATTCCCACAGGCTGAAGAACTTTTAAACGAAGCCTTGCGTCTCAAAGAAAAATTGTATGACAAAGCTGGAATTGCATTTGTGGCAGCATGTCTAGCGAGTTTATACAAAAAGTTTGGGAAATTGCCTCAAGCGGAGGAAAGTCTCAAAATTAGCTTGGCAATGAATGAGGCGCTAAACGAAAAACTATTAGCTGCCCAAACTGCTTTCCAATTAGCTGTTTTAGCCGACCGCCAGAAAAAACCATCGCAAGCTCATAGCTACGCCGAAAAAGCTATCGGCTATTACGGTGATATGAAGAAGGAAAAATCAATGAAGCAAGTCCAACGATGGTTGGATGGCAAAAAGTTGTAGTCACCATCGCCTAACAGGCTGGCTTGGTCTCGAAATGGGATGTAAATCGGTCGGGCCTTAATCTGGAAGTTTACCCGCTCCCACCACTACTGCTGCTCGAACATATACCGGTCAATCCGCACCGGCTCGATGCAGCGCCGATCACCTCACGGGCAGGATTTCCCGTTGCAGACAGCGGTTGCAGACCAGCACCACGGTCATTTCACCGGCCTCCTCATCCATCTGTGCCACCAGCCGCAATTGATACGACCCGCACGCCAGACATTTCACATCGAATTTGCGAAACGGACTGTCCGCCGGTGTTTGGGGCGGCTGATAATCTTCCCGGCGCTGAAACCACCGTGCGGCGTTCATTCCCGCACGTTAAGCCTTTGGGTGAGACAACGGCAGTCCCACCTAAAATAGCTCGGCCTGCTTCTGAAACTTTTCCAGCGGTGCGTGATCCGGCTCGGTCAGGACTTGCTGCCAGTTGTCGCCCAGCCACAGATCATACTGTTCCGGCTTCAAGATGAACGGCATCCGATGATGATATTTCGCCACCGACTCATTTGGTGTCGTGGTCAACATCGTGTATTTTTTGACGCCGGTTTCGTCGCGCCACAGTCCAGCCAGGTAGAACGGATTGCCTCCGGCCTGCCGGAACAAGACGCCTTTTTCGTAAAATCCATCCGCGAGCAGCAGACAACGATTGTCTAGGTGCGGCTTAAAAGTCGCCAGCGTGACAATGGTTTCGCTCTTGGCGTTGATAAGCGGGCTTTTATCCCACGGCACACCCCAACCCCAGCGCATTTCCCGACACGCGAACCCCTCGTATTCCGGCACGATGACCGGGCCAATGTCAGTCGGGCGGATATTGGCGCGCGGCACAGCGCCGAAGACCAATATCTGGTCCCGCAACCGCAGCTTCGCTTCGTCCTTGTTGTATGTATAGCGCGAGCACATTCAAATCAGATTCAACGCCCCGATATTATCACACGACCCGGACAACTGCCACCAACCGAAAATTGTTCGTTCGGATTTTTGTATTGTCCCGGCAGCCTGAAATGCTGGCCAACCGCTTAAATCTCCCAGCCCCACCATCTCCGCCTGCGATCATGCCGCGGCTCCGGGACCGGGTCTTCACGGTAGATGTATCGCATCATATTCAGCCCGGCAGATTCGCTATGCTTAGAAATTACTTCTTCGGCCCACTTGGCGGCGTCCTCCAACTTGTCCGCATCATAACCGTGTTGCTTCAGCCACGACTGCGATTGTGCCTCTTGCCCCACAAGCACCAGTGAAATGGCGGATTCGATCCGTGCGAGCTCGCTGAATCACCGCACTCCTGAACTTGCGTTCTGTTTTCTTGTTCGCATCCAGCCAGGGAATGAGCATGGTCAGGAGGTTGAAATTGGCTTGTGTAAGCCCGTCAATGTGCCGGACGATGTCCGGTGATGTCGTGATGGATCTGGCATTTCTTCTCATGCCGGACGAATACAATATCGTCGGGCAATTGACCAGACCGTCCCCAACCCAGCACAACGTCACCAACCAAGATTCATGCCCGTACCAACCGCACCGCGCCGCTCTTGGCGCTGATTTGCGAGCCATACTTCGCCAGCATCACTTGCGCGACTTGTGAAAGCACCGGACGCCGGTCGGTTTTGTCGTAGCCGGTTTGAACGCCGGCAGCATTGTAATACTTCAAACCTTCACCCACCGGCGCGACCGTCCGGTCGGCAATCAACAGTTCCCGCGCCATTTCGCACGTCGCCTGGACGACGGCTTTCGGCACAGTGTCATATTGAACGTAGTCGTACGGAATCGGCAGCAGCACCGAAATCGGCACATGGACGTTGTCCGGCTCCGGGCACATCGCCCGCGGCCATTGCAGACCTTGAACGGCATTTGTCCGCGTGCCGTTGAATTGAAATTCAGCGTCAATCAGCCGCGTCGCCATCACCAGCGCCACGGCTTTTTGATCATCCGTTGCCGCTGTCCACGCCGTCGCATACAGATGCCCATCGTGATAGGCGTTGGCATCGGACACGGCCGCGTAACTGTTCGCGTCAGATTTGCCCGTTCCGTCCTCTTTGATGAGTGTCAGCGCCATAAAAATTACAGGCCGTCGGAATACACGGCGTTCGAGTAAGGCGGCACATCGTTGCCGTCCCAATCGCAGATGCAGATGCGGAACCAGCCGGGGTCGCCGCTACAATCACGATTGCCAGCCCCCAAATCCCAACCATCGTAAGCCCGGCTGGGCCATGTCACGCCATCAGCGGACTTGTAAATGTTGATGCCGGAGTATGGGAGTCCAGGCTGCGAATCGTCGCTTGGCGGAACGAAGTTATACGTCCAGGCCAAATGACCATGCCCATCCGAAGTGAGCACAATGGCTGGCGGCGCGATTATAATAGCGTCAACAACACCGGTCCAACTTGACCAGACGGCCCCGACTCGATAGCGAGCGGCGCAGTAGGCAAAGTCCGCCGTAACGGTGGCCGTAGTGGCATTGACGGTGACGAACTCTGTATCTGGAAAGTCCGCATCCGCCACCCATTGGTCAAAACTCTTCACTTCAGGGTCGAAGGCGGAATCGGTGACGCAAAATTGCCAGTCATCCACGGCTACCGGGGCAGTTCCACGCCAAGTGGTATCGCCAGCGATAGTTCCCAGCGAAACCAAGGAAGGGGCGGCCGGCGCGACCACCGTTGCAGGCACAACATTCGTCCAACTTGACCATGTTGTCCCGACCAGATAACGGGCGGCACACCAACCAAAGTCCACAGTAACGGTCGCAGTTTTGGCATCCACATTGATGAATGCTGTGTCCGGCGCATCCGCTTCATAAACCCATCGGTCAAAAGTTTTCACTTGAGGGTCAAAAGCATTGTCACTGGTGCAAAATTGCCAATCGTCCACCGCAATCGGGGCGACAGCCCGCCAGGTAGTATCGCCAGCCACTGTCCCCAACGAAACCAAGGAAGGAGCGGGAAACGATTGCGCGGAACGACATTGCCGCGCCCGCCGCCGGTTCTGCAACCAGATTGCCAGCCAGCCGCGCCGGTTAAATTTGGGTTGCGCTATCACTCGATTTTTTTGGCGGAAGTTTTTTGGCCGGTTCAACCAATGGCACGGTTGTCACAGGTTGAACCGGCTCGATTTTGATCGGAATCGGAGGAACGTCCGCAACCACAAGCGGACGCCGCAGCCGCCGAATGATGGGAAACAATTTGTCCATGTTGGCAGCGGTTAAATGGCGTTTGCGCCAATGGCAACTTGTTTCCAGTTCGTGCCGTCCGAAATGGCGAGGCACGGCACCGAGCCGGTCCCGCCCGCGGACAGGTAAATGATGCGGCGCGGATACTTCGCCGCCGTGACGCCAGCGGCCACCGCCGCCGCGTTATTGGTGAAGGATGGAATCTGGATTTGTTCACCCGAACGAATCCGCTCAAAACTGCGAGGTTGAAGTTTGCCCATAAATGTTCTTTCTCAAAAAGCAGCGTGCCGGCGCACACCGGCACGCCATTGGTTCAGATGACTGACTCGCCAGCTTTGCACCCGCTCCACTCCGCTGCCGCGATCCGCAAACAGCGGCGGAGCGCTATCGCTGCATTCCGACGGCCGCAAACTGGCGAGACAGTCAAAAAACGTCGTGCGCGCCCGAAAAAAAACGGATTCCAGAGGCCGCGATGCTCCGCATATCGGCCAAGACCAGCAATAGCCCGCGATGCTTCGCACGGGCAAGACACCGCAATACGGCGCGAGGCTCCGCCTGTCGCCGAGGACAAGCAATATGGCCGCGAGGCTTCGCCCGGCCAAAGACATCAGCAATAACCGTGAGCACGGCCATTTTCCGCCCGCTACACTACGCTGGCGCTCCGTTTCGCCGTTCGGAAAAGTGGCCGACCTCACTGGTAAAACCAGATTGGTCTGACACTTCGCCGCCAGGCTGCGTGCGGGTCTGCCGAGCGCGCCCATGCACCCATCGCGTCGCAGCCCGCGCACTCCGCTCTGCCGTCGAAGAGTCAGATTTGTTGGCTTTCGCGCTGGCGCGACGAAGCCTGGTTGCAGGTGACGCGGTCACTCCGGCAGACCCGGCAAAGTGAACACTGGCTTCGCGGCTCTGTTGGCATGAAGGAGTGCTTCCCGGACAGAACACAAGAGCAGTTATATTCAAAGCCGCCCCTTTTTGCCGTATCCCGCTGGCGCGTGACCCTCGGCAAACGGGTCCCCGCCGTCTCCCGCGAGACCCTCCGCGCCGACGGCCCGGTTCATTGAGATATAACTGCGTCTTGTGTCCCATCCGGCTGCTTCACTGTCACGCTGACTGCTATTCCGCACCTTCGCGCTCGTGCGGGCAGTCAGTGCGCCAGTTCGCAGGCATCCTTCACGCCAACGCCGCCGCTCTGCTTTGAATTGAAGTTTGGCCGGGTCTGCAACCCCGAAGTCCCCCGCCCACCCCGGATGCTCGCCCCCTCCATCCCCAGGGGGCTGCGCTAAAGACAGGTGGCCTGCCAGTTTTCAGGTCCGGCTTTTTCTGCTCAGCGTTTCTCGCCGTCACCCTCACAAGGCCGTTCCAGCGGGGGTGTCTCGCGGCTCCTTCTGAAGACCACTTCCACGGACAAGCCCCGCCTGCACGGCCTGATTTTGTGAAGGGCGACGGACAGAAGACGCACAGCAGAGCAGAAAAAAAAAGACCATGAAAACAAATACAAAAAAACAAATCGGGCTCGGGAGCAGATCCGCACAGTTGAGCAGCAGCAAGACACCGGAAGCACCGGGCGCAGTTGCGCCAGTGGAGAAGAAAGACAATCGCCTGCCGATTGACACCGAGGCGCGGAAGAAGAACCGGACTTTGCCCACCGCGAAGGTTTTGGAGCTATTGAAAACCAGCAATTCGGGTTTGTTCAATCTCGCCGAGGTTGTCGGCAAGTGGGTTTGGGTGACGTTCCGCGAGACACCCGCGCCGGAGTTGCGGCAGATGTTGGCGCAGCTTGGCTTCCATTGGAACCGTGAGCGTCAGGCATGGCAGCACCCTTGCGGAGCGTTTCGCTTGCGCGGTTTCCAAGACCCGCACGAAAAGTATTCGAGCTACTTCCCTGCCGACCAGAAAGCCGCCTGATTCAACACGGGCGCGGTTTATCCGCGCCCAATTTCTTCACACCATGACTGATTTACACAAAACCATCCGCCGCCGTTCCCGTGACCAGTTCGCGCACTATCGCAAGCGCATTGTCGTTTCACTTGAACCCGGTGACGTAATCGGGATGCGACTTGAACGCACCCGCACCACCTACCGCGCACCGCTCGCCAGTGTGTTTCGCACATTGGCCGACTGGCACGCGCGAGCCGAAGCCCGCGCCAAGCGGGAAGCCCGAAAACTTAAACGCCTGAATCACTGACACCATGAACACAAACGAATCGCCCTTTGGCCCCGTCATTTACAGTTACACGCGGGCGCAGGCCGTCGCCGACGGCGTGCAAGTTGAAGTCACCAAGACCGCGCAGGAAGCCGGAATCAAATTTCCGGTTTTCTCACGCGCACGGTTTTTGATGCTTACGTCGCCGTGCCGGAAGGCGTGACCGGCCAGGATGAAGCCGGACGCCTTTGGGATATTGTCTGGATGCTCCGTTTCGGAATCATCCGCAGCCGCCCAGGTTGCGACCGCATCCCGGTTGCGTTGTATGTCCGCAACGACAATCAGCGTTCCCGCCTCATCAAACTGATTGCCACTTGTGGCGCGCTGGACATTGACGACCCGCAACCCGCCATCACCGTGATGATGCCGGACGAAGATTGACCGCCGCACACAAATCACGCGGCTGAACCATAGGCCGGTTCAGCCGCGCAGCCATGCTGTTTCTGGGCCTCACGCCGGCCCAGACCGCGCCAAAGGGTTCACCCTCTGGACTCCATGCTTTGATACAACTGCGTTGCACAATTGTCAGTCAACAGGCATTCTTCTCTTGCGCAATGACGCGCGTTAACACTCAACAGAAAGGTTCTTATGACCAAACTTTTGAGGTTTCGGGAAAATCCCATGCGGGGATAACCACGGTTGCCCTCCGGTTATCTGCAGGTAGTTGCAAAAGTGGCAGCCAGGCTGACAGCAGCCGAGTGGCCGTGCGGCAAGGCAAGGCAAGCTATGGAGCCTACGGTGACTATCCACCTGTAGGCTATTTCTTCGTCAGTTTTCATAGCCCCCGCAACTTCCGTTGCGTGACCGCCCGCGACTTCGTCGCCACCAGATAGCGCAGGACATCCGCCGCATCATCGCCGCCGATGCCATCCTCGTCGCAATCCACCTTCAAAACATCTTCAGGCCGGTTCGGATCATGTTGCAACGCCGGCAAAGTTTCCAGCAGCCGACCGCATCGCTTGTGAATGAAAAATGTCGGCTTCACGCCGCCCTCGACATCGCCGAACCGCTGCAAAATTTCCGCCCAGCCGTTCACCCGGTCCGTGTTCGCGCAGCGCAGGGAAATTCCAAGTTTCGCATATTGCGCCGCAATCGTCGTGCCGTCGCTCTGGCGGGAAAACACATCCGCGCCGGCCACGAACCGTTTCAGATCCTCGATGGACATTTTCCGGTCGCCGATTTTGTGCCGCGCCAGCATCGCTTTGATCGCCGCCGCGTGACGTTGCGGCAGCCAAAGCCGCTCCGCGTGTTCGTCCACGATGAAAATGTTTCCGTCGCCGTCGCGACAGCCGAGCAGGACGACGGTGTAATGCGCGAAACCGTAATCCAGCGCCGCGAACCATTCCACCGCCCGCGTATCGTCGAAATCCTCGACGACGTGAACCTCGCGGCGCAACGTCGTGAAATACTGCCCGGCGGCAATGTCCCAATCGCCATCCAGCCACGCCCGTTTTTGCCAGCCGGTCAGATTTTCCAGCACCCGGACGTATTCGGGATTGTTCCAGCGGTTGTCCGTGACCCGCGCCGGGATGAATCGCGTTTCCGTCTCGCGCTTTTCCTGAAACGGCACGATGAATTTCGCCCGATACCAGTCGTGACCCACGCCGCCGGGATTCGTGGTCGAATAAATGCGCGGACGCCAGTTCGGTTTGCTGCGTGCGGCAGCAGGTTGAAATGTCCTGGTATTTTCTGGCCGTCAACGTCGTTGCCTCCTCGATGCCAATCACGTCGTATTCCAGGCCGAGGTAGGCATCAATGTCCTTTTCATTCTGAAAATGCCCGGCGATGATCCGCGACCCGTTGGCAAACGACAGAATCCCGCGAAACGCCGAAAATTCATGGTTCAACCGCCCGAACAACCGGCGGCGCAAATCCTCGAAATGCTCCAAGTTCGCCTTGCCGACCTTGCGGAGCAGCAGACATTTCAAGCCCGGCACGCGCTGGCAATCATCCGCCCCCATTTGCGCCAGCAGCCAGTGAGATTTGCCGCCGCCGCGAGCGCCGCCGTAGCCAATTGCCATCGGCCCGTCCGGTGCATCGCACAGCCGCGCCGCAGCAGACGCGGCCAGTTGCCGTTCCTGCAAAACCACGTCGGCGCTGGCAAAGCGATCCATCTGCCCTTTCGGACAACCGGCGCGGCGACCGGCCAGAAAATAGCGTTCCCAGGGCGTCATGCGCTTTTTTCCGGCAAAACCGGCACGGTTTGCACGTCCACGATCCCCCCGGTGGGTGCAGGCTCCGCCTGCCCGTAGATTTTTTCCAGCGCCACCGTGACCTCGACGCGCAGCGTTTGCGGCTCATCCGCCGTTTCGCCGTTGGACTTGTCCAGCCCCGTCGCCAGCCGGCCAAGTTTGCTGGCGATTTCCAGCATCCGCGCAATGTCCGCGAGGTTGGCATAAACCTTGTCCTTTTCCATGTAGGCATCCAGCCCGCGTTTCGCGGCGGCAATGGCGCGTTCGTGCATTGACCATTCGGTTTCGCGCAACTGCGTTTCGCGTTTCTCCCATTCCGCCGCCTTGCCCCGCGCCGTCGCCTCCATCGCTTCGCGCTCGACGACGGCCAAGTGTGCCCCGTGCGCCGCCACCCGGTCTGTCCAATCAAATTTTGCCGACCACCGCCGGATAAGCTGTTCACTCTTGGCTAACTTCTTTGCCACCGCTGCCGATGACCGTTCCGGCCCAAGGCTCAAATACAGGCTGAACGCGGCGAACGCCTTGTCGCTCTCCGGCAGTTGTTCAAATGCGTGACTCATGTTCTTAATTCCTTGTCCGCAGCCACCGCAGTAACCCCCCATACTCCTTGAAAAATACCCCCCGTTTTTCAGAGTCTTGTAACCCTTGCTGCGGTGGCTGCGTTGCTGCGGAATGTTGGCGTGTCATGGCTTGGTTACGGTGTAGGTTTTTGATTTGAAACTGCCCCCGTCGGATGAATTGTCGCGGGAAACATATTTTTCTTCGCGGGTGACGACATAGCCATCTACTTCCACCGTGTCCCGGTCCCGGAACAGCTTCGCCATCACCGTGCCGACGACCTTTTTTGCCTTGTCCTCATCCGCGCCGGATCGCAGGCCGGGAATCGCAATGTCTGCGCTGTCGCAGAGGGTGTTAATGTCCGTCGCCGTCAGCGCCCGGTTGAGTTCGCCGGTTTCGTTGATCGCCAGAACCAGATTTCGCAGCCAGACCAGCGCCGGATTGCTCACCCGCTCCTGTGCCTGCTGGTGTCCCTCCATGACCGGCACCGTGCCGAAGATGTTCCGGCCAATCCAGTCCACCATCTGAACCCACTCACGAAAATCATGCCGGGTTTCATCCGTGACGGGCTTGCCTTGCGCGTGCCACTCACGAATCACCGCCACCACGCAGCCGAGGTAATACGCCTGCCATTGCCGGACTCGGGCGAGCAAGTCGCCTTCCGGGTATTTTGTGAAAACAAATCCCGGTGGCTTTTTCCGAATCCGAATGATGTTGCTCCGGTTGGCAAAATCCCGCGTCGTGTCCACCCCGTTTGACGTGAGAAAAACAAAATAATGCTCCGGCGGAACGGTGACTTCGCCGCGATGCGGGACCCGGCACGGAAACGACCCTTCTGCCGTCAGGAAGGCTTCCAAATGCGCGCTGTCAAATCGCCCCCGGAAGTTGTCGAATTGAATGAAAGGCCGACCCGCCACCAGCGCCTGATTCAGGCTTTCATCAATGGAACCGACCCCGCCCTGGCGGCTTGTCACCAGCGAAACCCGCTCATTGTAGAGCGCCGCAATTATTTTCTGCCGGTAAGTTTTGCCCGATTGCGATTGATCCGCTTCCGCCACATCCGCCGGCACCCGGCCTTTTAAGAAATCCCCGGCTTTCAAGGCGGGCGTAATCAGACTGGCGACGGCCCGTGCCTTGTCGCCATCGGTTTGAAATTCAAATTCCGCCAGCAATTCCAGCAATGCCGGAACCGCCTTGTTCAATTCAACCACCGGCGGCATTTCGCCCCCCGTGATCAGCAGCCGCGTGTCTTCGTCATAGCCACGCCCGGCCACCGCCGGTTGCCCGTTGACCTCGCGAACCACCGGGCAGTTGATCAGCCCTTGCACTCGCGGCAGCACCGTCAACGCCTCTTCACTGTGCAATAGCGCATCCGCCATTTCTTGTGGGCAATTCACCGGCTTCAGGACCGACTCATTATTCTCGCTCTGCCGCCAGGCCATGAGCCGCGCGAACTTCTCGAAAAAAGAGCGCGCCGCCGACGGGCGCAGGATTTCCAAAGCCAGCAACCCATCGTCGCGCTTGACCAGATTCACCACGACCCCGCCCCGGACGAACATCCGTTTCGTGGGCGCAATCAGCTTGAAAAGATTTCCGGCGCTCTCCGTGATGCTGACCTCTCCGCCCGGAAGCACGAGCAACGGCAGGCCATTGGCCTCATTCTTTTTGCCCCATTCCTCCATGTCTGCAATTAGTGAGTCACTCATGTTTTTCCCACCTCTGATTTCCGGAAGTAACAGGCCGGCGGAATTGGCTGTTGAAAAATCGGCACACCGCTGGGTTGCGGATTCAGATACAGCAATCGCTGGCAACGTTCGCCGCGCATAGCCTGCGGCAAGCGCGACAACCGCACTGCTGTCAATGCGCCCCGGTCAGCACCGAGCGTGACCAGCACCGGCTTGATTGGTCCCATGAGTCGGTCCCAGTCCGCCTTGCTCGCCGCGTCCAACCGCGCCAGTGCATGAATTGACCGACCGCCAGACTCGCAGATTGAGGCGATGCGAAATGGCATTTGTACCAGACACCGAAGCCAGTCATCGGCATCCGCCTCATCGCTTTCCAGCACCGCATACCGCCATGCCGTAATCGCTTCTTCCGACCGCCGGGACAATTTTCCGTCCAGCCGTGGATTCGGCAGGAACTCGCCCGACACCGGTTGCGGCAGAAACCACACGCCATCATTTCCTGTCGGCAAATGCTGCTGCTGAATGCCGTCGCTCCGCTTCGCTTCCCACAAAAATTGCCCTTGCGACCTCATTTCCGTGAAAACCAAAACATTTTCGCCTGACCCCCGAGGGTAGAGGTGCCGCAGCACACTGGCCGAATCCTGCCCATCCACCGGCACTGGCGACCGTTCAGCGAGAAAACCAATCACATCCTTGATGTCCGCAACCTTGTTGGCGATCCGCGCCAGCACAGTCTTTTGGAATTTAGGCTTCGGCGGCGGCACCACCCTTTCCGCTCCGGGGTGAGGGGTGCCATTTGTTCTGCTCCCATCCCCCAGCAAATGACCCCGCGGCAACAGGTGAACCGTGTTAGCCGCCGACCGGACCTTGTGAACCAATTCCGCCTCGCTCCAAGGCGGCAGGCAGGACTGGTTCCATTCTCGCAACAGTGACAGCGCGTCCAGTTCGCCCAGGGCGAACCCATTTACCAGCACGCACGCCACATGATATGTGGCATCGTGTCCGGCCTGTCCGCTGACAGCCGACGGACACTTGGCGACATACCGCCGCGCCCGTTCGATCACATCAGTCATTTTTACCCCCAATCTTGCAGGTGGCCGTCAGTGCGCGTTCAACTTCATCCCATTTGAAACGGAGATAGCGGCCCAAGCGATACGCTGGCAGGCGACCCTGCCGCGCCCACAACGCCGCTGTCCGTGGCTTGATTCCTAATCGGCCCGCAATGTCGGACGTATTTAGCCACCGCTCACGGTTATCAACCGGAATGATGGGCGTTTTCATTGCACAACCTCCTTGGTGGTTGCGGCATCACCCCCTTGACGCCGCGACAGGCCGTCGAGAAAGTGCAACATGTCGCCAACGTGGAAAAGAGTCTGGCCACGCTTCGCTCCAGGTGTACGCAGATTAACGACGCGAACATGCGGACGGGCGATGCCGCCACCCCCAAGCAGGTGATAAAGTTTTGCGTGCTTCAAACCGGTGAACTGGCAGCTTTTTCCGTTCGGCGGAATCGGTGACCAGCGGTCCTTTAACGGATTTTCCGGCGCCGTCGGTTCTTCAATTTCAAATGTTTTCATAATAACCATAGGTGTTGTAACCCATGTTTTTTATGGCAATTGGGCACCGTGGTTTTTTCGGCGCAAACGTGGAAATCAAAACGCAAACGCGGTTTCAGAAGGGCAGGGGAAAGGAAAGCGTCCGCGCAAACCGAGTAGATAATTCCGCAAAAATATTTTGACGAGGGGCTGAAATAGGCCCGCTGAACAAGTGCTGGCCGCCTAAAATTGCAGAATCGCCCTGGTCAGCAGCGATTCTTTGCCGCTGCGAGTTGCTCCATGCGTATCACCGACAACCACCGCGCAACCATCGGAGAAAAACCCAAATGTGAGACGGCAACGGAACTAGGCTTCTCCAGCCAAGCGCCGACTAAATCCATCCCCGCGCTGAAAAGCAACTCGTCGTCCTTTGAAATTCCAAATGGCTGCCATGCATGCAGAATACATCCTTTTAGACGGTTCCCGTCTTTCGCGATCCAGGTCAGTTCATCACACCCAGCTACCCTGGCCTTAGCAAATTCAAGCAACTCAACCAGCTTCTTGGCGCGACTCTGTTCCGTTTCCGATTTCGCCGGGAATAATGCTCGGACCACTTCCTCGCCACGCCGTTTACGTCGCCATAGATGAACCAACGCGGCGCCAGCCTTGCCTTGCGCCTGCGCGTAGCTCTCCTGAACCTGCTCAGATGGACTCTGCCCCGGGACTGCGCCCTCAGCGTCATCAAGTAAACCGATCAGCGTGCGGGCGTGACTATCCCAATCTTTACGGTCGAAAACGCATATTCCCTTCAAAATGAACGTCGCCAACTCCTCGACGAAAACCGCACTTCCCGAAGCATTCCAAATTTGTAGCGCCCTGCCTACCAACTCTCCAGCACTGGCATTCGCGGCCGCATCCTTCGCCAACGTCGCCGCCAGATGGGCGAGTTGAAATTGCCGCACGGTTTTCACCTGTGCCACAACTGGCGCCTTTAACAGCCCAAGGTCAGCCAACCGCGCAGCGTATAGCTTGCTGTTTCGAGAGTTGTCAGCCGCGCTGCCGTTAGCCGCGGCACACATGCCCGGCTTAAAATGTCGGACACCGTCGCTAATAGAAGTTTTCTTCATCGAATCCGTGGCAAAGTTTCAATCGCCTTGCGCAAAGTATCAAGCTTTGTATGCGTATAGACCGCGTGGCTCTTATCGTCAGAATGGCCCGAGAGCAATTGCCGCACATCGGGCGCGATACCGGCATTCGCCAATTGGCTGACATAGGTATGCCGCAGACTGTGAAAACTCAACTTGTTAAAAACCCGTCCTTCTTCGCCCCCTGCCTCAATCGAGCGTTTCTCAATCTTTGCCTTCTTCATGATGGTCTGAAACTGCCGGGATAGGCCGGACCGCCCACCAATCTTCGCTTGGCTCAGGGTAGGGCAGAGCGGTTGCCCCTTCTGCTCTGGCAAGTCCATCAGATGCATCTCCAAATCGGGGTGCAAGGGTAACACCAGATCGCGCTTCTGGTGGCGCGTCTTTTGCGGACGAAACCGAAGTACGTGGTTCTCCATGTCCAGACAGTCCCAAGTGATGGAAACACAGTCCCCGAGCCGCTGCCCTGTATATGCCCCGAGCATGATTGCCGTCTTCCATTCGCCTTCGGCATTATTGATCAACTTGGCGACCTGCTCCCAAGTGAACGGTTCCCGGCTTTCCTTCTCCGCCTTCGGCGCATCCGCTGCCGGCACCGGGTTCGTCAGGATTAGCCCCTGCCGCATGGCGAGCGCAAAAGGCGCATTCAACGTCTTGAGGTCCACGATGACCGTAGTTGCATTTCGCCCACCCTCCAGTCGAGACGAGACAAACTTCTGCACGTCCCGAGGCGTAATATCTGCCAGCGCGGCCTCAGACTTGGACCCCAGGCTTTCGAGAAACTTCTTGATCGTGCCTTTATACCGAAGCGCCGTTGCGGAGGATTTCGTCCGCTCAGCCCGGTCCGCCCAGTCATTCAGAAAGGTCCGCGTTACCGCGAACTCAAGCCGTTGACTGTTGACCCGCTCGGAGATTTCTCCTAAGACTTTCCGTAAATGCGACTCCACCACATTGCCGCGCTCCGCCTCTTCCAGCCGAAGAGCGATCTCGGTTGCCAGCCGTTTATTTTTGCCGACCTGTTCGGTTCTGTCCTTTGGATTCACCGGCTTGGGGCTGTGCTCAAGCTTGGTGGATTTGCAGTGTTGCCGCCCTTTCGCGTCACGGTAGAACGCGAACCAGAACCGACGCCCAGGAAGTTTCGCGATGCTTGCCATAATTATATGCGTTGAGTGTTTTTTGAACTGCGTATAATATATGCATAACAGAGGCTCAAGTCAACATGGTTTTTATGGTTTTTCAATAAACTCACAAAACTCTTATAAACAAAGGATAATATTCGCTTTATTGCACTTTTCAAACAGTTGCGGAATTGGCGGAATTGAATCGGCGGTTCAATTCCGCCCCCAGCCACCAGTCCCATGCTTCAACTTCCCGAATTGTTTGGTATAAGAAGACAGGGCTGCAATCGCCGGCAGGGAACATCCGCCAAAATGGTCGCGCCCGGGAAACCTGAACATTTTTCCGCGGAAAATGTCTTTTTGAGTGGATGGATAAAGGCCGAAAACAATCTGAAATCAAAAGCGGGCCGGGGGGGATTCCCCCTACGGCCCGCCGGGAAACGCCTTTGACAAAGCGTTTTTTTTGGTTGGGCGACCGCCGGAGGATTTCAATTTGCCTGGTCGTATTTTTGTGTCTGGGCGCACTGGTTTTCAGCTCGGCCACAGCCCGGGCGGCCAGCTTTACCGCGTCTCTGGATCGCGACACCATCGCGCTCGGCGAGCAGGCCACATTGTCGCTGACGTTCGAGGGCGGCCAGTCGAAAAATGTTCCAACCCCGAACGTTCCCGGTCTCCAAATCACCCAGATCGGCACTTCCCAAAATATGAGCTTCATTAACGGCGCGATGAGTTCGACCGTCACCGTTACGTTTTCCGTCACGCCCCAACGCGCGGGCGAGTTCACCATTCCCGCGCTGACGGCGGACGTGAACGGCCAGCAGCTTGCCACCGCGCCAATCAAGCTGACCGTGACCGCGGCCAGCGCGCCGTCCGCCGCCGCCGTCAGTTCCGGCAACGAAGTCGCGTTCCTGAAATTTGATTTCCCGAAAAATAAAATTTACATCGGCGAACCGGTGGTCGGGCAGCTTGAACTTTACCTGCGCGACGACGTGCAGAATTTCGGCAACTTCCAGTTGACCGGCGCGCCCACGGACGGTTTCAGTCCCGGCAAGATCACCGAATTGCAAAGCCAGCGCCGCCGCGTGCAGGTCGGGAACCGTGTTTATACCGTCATTCCGCTCGCCGTGCCGCTCACCGCCGTCAGGGCCGGCGCGCTGACGCTCGGCCCGTTCACCGCCAGCGCCGTCGTCGTGCTGCCTTCGCAGAATCGGGGCGGCGATTTCTTCCAGTTTTTCAATCAGGGCGAACAAAAACAGGTCACGCTGGCGACCGACCCGGTCAATGTCGAATCGCTGCCATTGCCGGAACAGAACAAGCCCGCGAACTTCACCGGCGCCGTCGGCGATTTCACCATGACCGCCACCGCCGGTCCGACAAATGTGACCGTCGGCGACCCCATCACCGTGCGCGTGCAAATTTCCGGGCGCGGCGCGCTCGACGCGGTCACGCTGCCGGCGCAGGACGCGTGGCGTGATTTCAAGACCTATCCGCCCACAACCCGGCTGGACACCGGCGACCAGTTTGGATTTCAAGGCACGAAAACTTTTGAGCAGATCATTTCGCCGCAAAATTCCGACGTGCATGAACTGCCGGCGCTGTCGTTCTCGTTCTTCAATCCCGATGACGGCCAGTATCACACGCTGACGCAAGCCGCCATGCCGCTCGTCGTCAAAGCCGCCGGCGCCTCGCCGATGCCGGTGCTGGCCGCGAACAAAAATCCCGCGCCGGAAAATCAGACGCCGCAGGATATTCTGCCAATCAAGGACAATCCCGGAACGCTGGTGACAAAATCATCTCCGCTGGTCGCGCGACCGGCGTTTCTCACCGCGCAAGCCGTGCCCGTGTTCGCCTTTCTGGCCGCGTTCATCTGGCGGAAACGCGCGGACAACCTCGCCAACAATCCGCGTCTGCGCCGGCAGCGCGCGGTTGCGGCGCTCATCGTCAGTGGCATGGACGACTTGAAAAAATACGCGGCGGAAAACAAGCCGGATGAATTTTTTGCGCTGCTCTTCCGTCTGTTGCAGGAGCAGCTCGGCGAACGGCTGGATTGTCCCGCGTCGGCCATCACGGAAAATGTGATTGAGGAACACGCTGTTTTGCGCGGCGCGCCGAAGACCACGCTCGATGGATTGCGCGAACTCTTCCGGCTTTGCAATCAAGCGCGATATGCGCCCGTTCGCGGCACCAGCGAATTGAATTCGGTTGCCGAGCAATTCGGGAAGACCATCGCCGAACTTCAGGAGGTGAAGGCATGAAAAATGGGGTTCCTTTTTGTTTTTATAGGAGACGAGGTAACGAGTCTCCAACTGTAAAATTAGAGACTCCTCACGTCGTCTCCTACGGGGTTTTGGTTTTTCTGTTCGCGCTGTTCCTCGCGGGAAATCTTTTTGCGGCGGATGTTACTGCGGATTTTTCCACGGCTAACAAACTTTACGCCGAGGGGAAATTCTCGGACGCCGCCTCCGCATACGAACAGATTCTGCAAACCGGCGCGCAATCGTCCGCGCTGCTGTTCAACTACGCCAACGCGGAATTCAAGGCGGGCAATCTCGGCAAAGCCATTGCTGCGTATCGTCAAGCCGAACAACTGTCGCCGCGCGATTCCGAAATCCGCGCGAACCTCGGCTTTGTCCGCAACCAGGTCCAGGGCGCGACGATCCGCGAAAGCCGCTGGCAGGGCTGGCTTGGCCAGTTGACGCTCAACGAATGGACGCTGCTGGCGGCGGGTGCATTCTGGCTGACGTTCATCTTGCTTGCGGCGAGGCAAATCCGTCCGGCACTCGGCGCGAAACTGAAGCGCGCAACGTCCTTTTTTGCAATCCTGACCGTTCTATCCGGCGCGGCGCTCGCCTTGCAGGCGGCAAATCATTTTTCAAAGGCGACCGCCGTGGTGATTTCCGCCGAGGCAACCGCGCGCAGCGGGCCGTTTGACGAGGCGCAGAGCGCATTCACGGCGCACGACGGCGCGGAGCTTTCCGTGCTGGACCGGCATGACAATTGGATCCAAGTCACCGACGGCTCCGGAAAAATCGGCTGGTTGCCGGTGAAACAATTGGGAATCCTGCCCGGCGCGTGAGATTTTGAAGTCGCGAAGCGACGATGGAAATTAGCCCGGCACATCGTGCCGGGCTTGCGTCCGTAAAACAAACCGTCCTGAAGGGACGGTGGAATCCGGCGTCCTTTCAGGACACAATTTATTTCGGCAGTTACCAGACACTCTGTGTCTGGCTAATTTCCGAACGTCGCTCCGCGACCCGGATGATGCGGATGCATTTGTTTGGTTGTGAAATTGGATTTGAACACGGTGAAATTTTTTTTGTCAGATTTTCGTCCACTGGAAAAATCAATAAAACATGAGCACAGGAATCAACGCAATCAATGAAGCGGTAAAGGAAGCGGGCGCCTTCACGCACCCGCTGTTTAACGAACTCGGCAAGGTCATCGTCGGCCAGAACTATCTGACCGAGCGGCTCGTCATCGGCCTGCTGGCGAACGGCCACGTCCTCCTCGAAGGCGTGCCCGGATTGGCGAAAACTTTGGCCGTCAAATCGCTGGCCAATTGCATCCACGTCAAATTTTCGCGCCTGCAATTCACGCCGGACATGCTGCCCGCCGACGTCATCGGCACGCAGATTTACAATCCGCAGTCCGGCGGTTTCAGCACGCGCAAAGGCCCGGTGTTCGCGAACCTTATTCTCGCCGACGAAATCAACCGCGCGCCCGCCAAGGTGCAGAGCGCGTTGCTCGAAGCCATGCAGGAAAAACAGGTCACCATCGGCGACCAGACCTACAAGCTCGACGAACCGTTCCTCGTGCTGGCCACGCAAAATCCCATCGAGCACGAGGGAACTTATCCGTTGCCCGAGGCGCAGGTTGACCGCTTCATGCTCAAGCTCAAGATCGGCTACCCGTCGCGCGCCGAGGAGCGGCAGATTCTCGAAGTGATGGCGAAAACTTCCGGCACGCCGACCGCCAGCGCCGTCGTCACGCCGCAGCAAATCCTCAAGGCCCGCGAAATCATCAACGACATTTACGTGGACGACAAGGTGAAGGATTACATCGTGGACCTCGTTTGCGCCACGCGCGACCCGGACCATTACAAGATCGCGGTGAAGGATTTCATCCAGCTCGGCGCGTCGCCGCGCGCGACCATCGCGCTGACGCTGGCGGCCAAGGCCTACGCGTTCCTGAAAGGCCGCGGCTACGTGACGCCGCAGGACGTGAAAAGCATCGGCATGGACGTGCTGCGCCACCGCGTGGCCATCACCTACGAAGCCGAGGCCGAGGAAAAAACCAGTGAAACGGTCATCCAGAAAATCTTTGATGAGCTGCCCGTGCCGTGAAAACGAATGCAGAATTAAGAATGAAGAATGAAGAAACATTTTTGCGAGCCGAATTTTAGCTAGCGCGAAAGCGGAATTCTTCATTCTGCATTCTTCCTTCATCATTTCCCCATGATTCCCCGCGAGATTCTCAAAAAAATCCGGCAGATCGAGCTGCGCACGAACCGCATCGTGACCGAAACGCTCGCGGGCTTTTCATTTCAGCCGCCGGCGCAAAGTATCGGGATTCCGGCTGGGATGCCAGATGGCAAGCACGCCAATTTCGTCGCCTTCAATCGTGAAATAAATCCGGTATTGAAACCGTGGCATCCGCGCCTTGCGGACAAGCTCGGTTTCCTTTTGGAAAAGTTCAGGATTTTGTTTGATGCGCTCAAACAGCGCCAGAAGTTCGGCGTCGAATTCCTGCCCCAAGCCCGGTTGCCGTTCTTCATACCATTGCAAGGCTTGAAGATAATCCAAGTCGGCGGGCGATTTGAGCCACACCCGCTTCATTTCCAGCCAAAGCGTTTGCGGGCTTCTTCGCGGACTTGTTCAAACGGGATTCCGACGTGCGGGTTTTTACGAAATTCCTCGGCGCGCCGGTCAAGTTCGGCTTTTTGCTCCGGCGTGAGTTCGTCGTTGAAATCGCCGAATTCCAAATCAATGGTTTCGACGAGTTCGCGACGCTCCGCCTCGGGCATCCGGCGCAGTTCTTCGAGAATTTCTGTCCTGCTCATGGCGGCAATTTACTCCTTTGCTTTGTCCGCGCAAGCAGGGTTTTTCCGGCGTTCCGCAAAGCGCCGCTCAATATTGGCGACAACTTCTTCAAGCGGTTTTCCGCGTCCGGGATGTTTTAGCGCATCTTCCGCGCGGCGGTCGAGTTCTTCAATTTGTTCCGTCGTTAGTTCGGGTTCATATCCGTTTTCGACGATATTGCTCCAAACTTGTTGTGCGAGTTCAAGGCGATCGGCGTGGCTTGACTCGGCATCAATTTTGGCCTTCAAAATCTTCCACGGAAATTTTCCTTTTGGAATCGGCGGCGCTTTCCAGTCTTGGAAGCCGTCCATGAATTCGTCCCAGAGACGATGCGCGAGTTCAACCCGTTCATCGAACGGAATTTTTTTCGACGCCGTAAAGAATATTTTCACGGACATGGATTTAATTTATTCCTTTGGTTCGCCCGCGCAAGCCGGAGTTTTTACCGGGTTGAATTCGGCAATCGGCAATCGGCAATCGGCAATTTCCCCATGATTCCCCGCGAGATTCTCAAAAAAATCCGGCAGATCGAGCTGCGCACGAACCGCATCGTGACCGAAACGCTCGCGGGCCAGTACCATTCCGTCTTCAAGGGCCAGGGCATGAACTTCGACGAGGTGCGCGAATACCAGCCCGGCGACGACGTGCGCGCGATTGACTGGAACGTCACCGCGCGGATGAACCATCCGTTCATCAAGAAGTTCGTCGAGGAACGCGAACTCACGCTCATGCTCGTCGTGGACGTGAGCGGGTCGGGCCTGTTCGGCTCGCGCGACCAGTCCAAGCGCGAACTCGCCGCCGAGATCGCCTCCGTGCTCGCCTTCTCCGCCATCCGCAACAACGACAAGGTCGGCCTCATCCTTTTCAGCGACGAGGTGGAGAAATTCATTCCGCCGCGCAAAGGCCGCAGCCACGTCCTGCGCGTCATCCGCGAAGTTTTATTTTTCGAGCCGAAGCGGCGCGGAACGGATTTGGTGAACGCATTGGAATTCATGGCGCGCGTCACGGCGCACCGGGCGATTGCGGCGGTGATTTCGGATTTCATAGAAAGTGGCACGGGCGTCCCGCCCGTGAGTTTCAACAAGGCTGTAACATTGCCGACAGAAACACGCGGGCAAGATGCCCGCGCCACTATGTTCACCTCGTTACGCATGGCCAACCGCCGTCACGACGTCGTGGCCGTTCAAATCACGGACCGTTACGAGCTGGAACTGCCAAAGCTGGGCCGCCTGATTTTGGAAGATGCCGAGACCGGCGACATTGTGGAACTCAACACCGCCGGGGCCGCCAGCCGCGACGCGTTTGCGTTGCGCCAGCAAAAACAGAATGAAGATTTGGCGCGACAATTCCGATCTTCCGGCGTTGATACGATTCAGCTGCGCACGGACGAACCTTATTCGGCGGCGCTGGGCAGATTTTTTGAGAATCGCGAGAAACGGAGGTTGCGCGGATGAAGTCGTGGTTTGCAAATGATATTGGTAGCACCCGCGTCTCGCGGGTTCAATTCGGCGTCCCGCCGAATTGCGACGGCGAGAAGGCATCCCTTTTCACGGGCATATGGCAGGCGGACGTCCATCACCATTCGGTTTCGGGCGCGACGCCCGAAACAACCCGCCGGAGGCGGGTGCTACGGACAGCTTTTAAAATTTTTCGAAAAACATGACCGCCGTGACCAACAACGTCGCTGCTTCAGCCAACGACATCCGCGACATCAAGCCGCCGGTGTCTATTCCGAGCGGCTGGGAATGGCTCTGGGTCACGCTTGGCGTGCTCGCCGGCGCGGCAATTTTGTTCGCGCTCTGGAAGTGGTGGCGGAAACGGCGGGCGAATGTTCCCGCCGAACCGCCGGTTCCCGCGCACGTCCGCGCGAAACAGAAACTGGAGGAGGCGCTGGCGTTGATTTCGCAGCCGAAGCCGTTTTGCATTCTGGTTTCCGACACCATCCGGTTTTATCTCGAAGAGCGGTTTGAATTCCGCGCGCCGGAGCGGACGACCGAGGAATTTTTGCACGAACTGAATGCGACGGATTTGCTGCTGTCGGAACAAAAGGAAAGCCTCGGCCGGTTTCTGGAGAGCTGCGATCTCGTGAAGTTCGCCAAATACGAACCGGGCGAAACGGAGTTGCGCGAATTGCACGGCTCGGCGGTGAAACTGGTGGAAGAAACCGAGCCGGCAGATGGTGGCACAGGCGTCCCGCCTGTGAGTTCCGAAGATCAGGCGCAGAAACACACAGGCGAGACGCCTGTGCCACTACAAAAATCGTAAATCGAAAATGGCCTTTGCCCATCCATATCTTCTTCTGCTGTTGTTGCTGTTGCCGCTGGCGGCGTGGCTGAAGGGGCGGCGCGGTTCGCCGCCGGCCTTTTTGTATTCGTCGGTGAAGCTGGTGGAAGGCTTGACGAACGCGCGCCGCTCGCGCGCGGGAGCATTATTGGCGGCGTGGCGCTGGCTGGTTTTGGCGTTGTTCATCGTGGCGCTGGCGCAGCCGCGTCTGGCGAACAGCCACACGGAGGTCAAGGCCAGCGGCATTGACATCGTGTGCGCGCTGGATTTGTCCGGCAGCATGAACACGCCGGATTATGTCATCAACGGCCGCCGGATCAGCCGGATTAACATGGCCAAGCCCGTCCTGAAGGAATTTATTGAAGGCCGGCCCAACGACCGCATCGGTCTGGTGGTTTTTGCCGCGCAAGCGTTCATCGCCACGCCGTTGACGCTCGACCACGACTATCTGCTCGAAAACATTGACCGGCTCGGCATCGGCTTGATCAATTCGGACGCGACCGCGATTGGCGACGGCATCACCACGGCGCTGAACCGGCTGCGCGATTTGAAGGCGAAAAGCAAAATCATCGTTTTAATGACCGACGGCGGGAACAATTCCGGCAAAATTGATCCGATGACGGCGACCGAAGCGGCGCGGGCGCTCGGCGTGAAAATTTACACCATCGGCCTCGGCAACCGCGAAATCGTCCAGCAGATGGGGCTGCCGCCCGGCTACCTGCCAGACGAGGACACGCTGCAGCAAATTTCGCAAATGACCGGCGGCAAATACTATCGCGCGGACAATTCCGAAAAATTCAGGGCCATCTACGCCGAGATAGACAAGCTGGAAAAAACGGAGGCCGTCGTGAACAAATACACGGAGTTCAAGGAACTTTTCGCGTGGCTGATCACAGGCGGGCTGGCGTTGCTGCTGGTTGAACTGGTGCTGGGACAAACCGTGTTTAGGAGATTGCCGTGAAAATTAAATCGTTGAAGCGTTTAAGCGTTGAAGCGTTGAAACGGATTGCGTCCGCGCGCAGATCCGCCGTTTTCACGCTTCAACGCTTCAACGCTTCAACGCTTCAACGCTTTAACGAACATGCGCTTTGAACATCAAAACATTTTGTGGCTGCTGCTGGTGTTGCCGGCGGCGCTGGCGTTGTTTTTCTGGTGGGCGCAGCGCGCGCGGCAGAAATTGCTGGCGCAATTCATCAAGGCAAGATTGCTGTCGCAATTGACCGTCGGCATTTCTCCGGTGCGGCGGAAAGTGTGTTTTGCCCTTCTGATTCTGGCCGTCGCGTTTTTGATCATCGCCCTGGCCCGGCCGCAGCACGGATTCGATTTGGAGGAAGTCGAGCAGCGCGGACTGGACATCGTCGTGGCGGTGGACACCTCGAAATCCATGCTCACGGCGGACATCGCGCCCAACCGGCTGGAGCGCGCGAAACTCGCCGCGCTGGCGCTGATGCAGCGCGCCGGCACGGACCGCATGGGTTTGGTGGCATTCGCGGGCGACGCGTTCCTGGAATGTCCGCTGACGGTGGACAACACGGCGTTCCAGCAAAGCGTGCAGGCGCTGGACGTGAATTCCATTCCCGAGGGCGGCACGGCGCTCGCAGCGGCCATCAACACCGCGCTGACGGCGTTCAAGGAAGCGGATCATTACAAGGTGCTCGTGCTGCTCACCGACGGCGAGGACAACGACAGCGAGCCCGGCGCGCTCGAAGCGGCACAGAACGCGGCGAAGGAAGGACTGAAAATTTTCACCGTCGGCATCGGCACGGCGGCGGGCGATTTGATCCGCGTGACGGACGCGAATGGAAATTCCGATTACGTCCGCGACGCGCAGGGCAACGTGGTGAAGTCGCATTTGAACGAGCCGTTGCTGCAACAAATCGCGGGCGCGACCGGCGGGTTTTATCTGCCGTTGCGCGGCGCAAACACGATGGACACGCTTTACGAGCGCGGCCTCGCGCCGTTGCCGAAGTCGGAAGGCGCGGAAAAGCCCATCCGCCGTTATCACGAGCAGTTCCAGTGGCCGCTGGCGGCGGCCATTTTGCTGCTGCTGGCGGAAATGTTTCTGCCGGAGCGCCGGGCGCCGCCCCGGCGCGAAAAAGGAAATGGACCGCAACGCGCCGGGTCGGAGGCCGGCGCTCCAATCGCTTCGGCCGTTGCTCTGGTCGCTCTTTTCCTGTTGCCCGTCGCCGCCTTCGGTTCGCCGACGAGCGCGTTGCGCGAATACAACGCGGGCAATTACACGAACGCCCTGCAGGAATTTGACCGGCTGGCACAGGTGAAGACGAACGATTTGCGTCTGGTCTTCAACGCGGGCGCCGCGGCGTATCGCGCGACGAATTTTGACGCGGCATTGGGCGATTTTCAGCTGGCGACGTTGTCACCGGATTTGGGGCTGCAGCAGCGGGCATATTACAATTTGGGCGACACGCTTTATCGGCTGGGCGAGCTTAAATTCGAGCCGGACTCCGACAGCTTGAACGCGATGGAGGAAACCTGGCAACAAGCGGTCAAAAATTACGAGCGCGCGGCGGAATTGAACACGAACGACATGGACGCGGCCTCCAATCTGACGTTCGTGAAGCGGCAGATTGGATTGATCGCCCAGCTTCGCGAAACGATGCGCCGGGCCAAGCAGGCGGCTGACGAGGCGGTCCGGCGCAATGAATATCACCATGCGCTGGAAATCATGGAAAGCCTGAACAATCCGATTGCCAGCAAGAAATTTCAGGACTACACCAAAAAATTGAAGGACATTGATGCGATTGTTACTCCTCATCAGCCTTAGTCTGCTCCTGTTGTCATGGCAGACAGCCTGGGCGCAACTCGCGCCAGCCGATGATTTTTTCAACAGCGGCGCGCATTTCTACATTTCCAACAACATCCCCCAGGCCCTGGCGCCGGTGGAAGAGGGGCTGAAACAGTATCCCGACGACGTGAAGCTGAAAAAATTGTATGAACTGCTGAAACAGCAACAGCAACAGCAATCGCAGCAAAATCAACAACAACAGAACCAGCAGAACCAGTCGCAGCAACAAAAGTCGAACAACCAGCAGAATCAGCAGCAACAAAATCAACAGTCGTCCGCGAAAAATTCCCAAGACCAAAAAAAGCAAAACGAGCAGAAACAAAGCCAGTCGGAGCAGCAGAAAGCCGGGCAACAGAAACAGCAGGAGGAGCAGAAGGCTGCCGCGCAAAAACAAAACGGCGAAAAACAGGACCAGCAAAACGCCGAAGGCCAGCCGGCTGCTGCCGGGCAAATGACTCCGGAGGAGGCGAAGCGATTGCTGGACGCGCAAAAAGGCGACGAGCAGGTTCTCCAGATGAAACCGCCGGGCAGATCGGAAGACCAAAACCGGCCCATCAAGGATTGGTAACGGGTTTTCCCGATTTTCCACCGACGCCAGCAACCCGGGCGGGTTTGTCCCGCGAAGTTGCGCTTGATTGGCCCGCAAAATCAGGCATTTTCGCGCCACGCGCCCGACATCGTGAAAACACTCCACAAATACCTGCTCCGCGAAATCCTCGTCTCATTGATGATGACGGTGGCGGTGTTCACCTTTGTGGTGCTGCTTTTCAACGTGCTCAAGGAAATTCTCCCTTTGCTGGTCAGCGGCCGGGTGGGCTTGTGGCTGGTGTTGAAAGCCGTCGGACTGCTGATTCCCTTTGCGTGTGTTTATGCGCTGCCGATGGGATTCATCACGGCGGCCCTGCTGGTGTTCGGGAGGTTCAGTGCCGACCAGGAATTGACCGCGGCCCGGGCGAGCGGCATCAGTCTGTTCTCGCTGATTTCGCCGGTGCTGCTGCTCAGCTTGTTTTGCTGCGGCCTGAGCGCGTGGTTCAACCTGGACCTCGGGCCACGGTCCCGGGTCGCCTACGTCAACCTGAAAGGGCAAATCCTTTCCAATCCCGGCCTGATGCAATTGCCCGAGGGCAAGGTCATCAACGATTTTCCGGGCTATGTTTTTTACGCGGCCAAAAACCGCGGCGGCAATTTGGAAGACGTGAGAATATTGAAACTGGTGGACGCGACCAACGCGGAGATGACTTTGCGCGCCCCGCGCGGCCGGCTCGAAACGGACCTGCCAGACAACAAACTCGTTCTGTATTTGTTCGACGCGCGGACCGTCTCTTTCAACGGAGCGCGCATCAGCATCGGTTCGTCTCCCGAACTGAAGCTGGATTTCAACCTTAACGTGGCGACGAACCGGGTTTACAAACCCAAAATCAATGACATGACGTTCTGGCAGTTGCGCGAGGAGTTGAATGATTTGGAGAAAAAATTGGGTTCGGCGCCGGTCGTGGAGGAGGCGGCTTCGGCCGAAATGCGCGCGCAACTTCGCGAGGCGGGAAGGCAGCGGAGTGATTTGACCGAGCCGGTCCTCGTGGAAATGAACCGGCAAACCGCGTTTTCGTTCGCGTGCTTCGGGTTCACGCTCGTCGGGATTCCGCTCGGCATTCGCGTGCATCGGCGCGAGACCAACGTCGGCGTCGCCATCGCGCTGGGGCTGGTGCTGGTTTATTACGCCTTCATCATGCTGGGCGAATCGCTGTCCGCCCGGCCTGAATTTGTGCCGCACCTGATTCTCTGGCTGCCCAATTTTATCTTTCAAGCCGTCGGCGCGGTGCTGCTCTGGCGCGCCAACCGGGGGATTTGAAAGATCAACCGGTTTTTCTGCGATAAACCTTTCCCACTTCCGCCTGGTCAACCGGCTTTACAATCAACTCGTCAATGTTCACGTGCGGCGGACGGCTGGCGACCCAGACCAGAATGTCCGCAATGTCACCGGCGGTCAGCGGCTTCATGCCTTCATAAACTTTTTTTGCCTGCGCGGCATCGCCCTTGAATCGCACGAGGGAAAATTCCGTTTCCGCCAGGCCGGGGTCCACCGTGCCGACGCGGATGCCGGTGCCGAGCAATTCGTGCCGCAGCGCGCGGGTGATTTGCAGTTCGCCCGCCTTGGCCGCGCAATACGCCGCGCCGCCCTCGTAAGCCGTGTGGCCGGCCACCGAACCGATGTTGATGATGCTGGCCCCGGCGTCACGCGCCATGAGCGGCAGCGCCGCGCGCGTCACGCGCAACAGACCGAGCACATTCGATTGAATCATCGCCTCCCAGTCGGCGTCCTTGCCCGCAGCGACGGTGTCCACACCGTGCGCGCCCCCGGCGTTGTTGATGAGCACGTGGAGGGTTTGGAATGCGGAATGCGGCGTTCGGAGTTTTTCCTTCGCCCAGGCGATGAATGTTTCAACGCTCGGCGTTTGCGACACATCCAGCTCGTGAAAATGCGCCGCCGCCGCCCCGGCTTTGCTTGCTCCGGCGGCGGCCTTTTTCAGGCGGTCAGCGCGCCGCGCGCCGAGCAGGAGTTTCGCGCCCTCGACGCCGAAGGCGCGCGCCGCCGCCGCGCCAAATCCGCTCGACGCGCCGGTGATCAAGACCCATTGGTTTTTTAGTGACGATTGGTTTTGATGTTTCATTGGAGGACGTGGCTTTCAATGATGTAGGTGTAAAACATCATGCAAAATTGCCGGGGATGGCCTGCCATCCGCAGCCCGGAACCAATAGCGGTAAAGTCCTCCTGCGCCAAGGCTACGGAGGACACCATCCTTCGCTCGAAACCTCTAAATGTCGGTTCCGAGCGAAGGATGGTGGAGCCGAGGGGATTCGAACCCCTGACCTGCTGATTGCGAACCAGCCGCTCTACCAACTGAGCTACGACCCCAGCCAATTCCACCCGTTTCCGACCATTAATGCCATGACACTATGCGGCTTTGCGCCCGCCCGACAAGTTTTTTTGCCGGCCAATAAAAATGTCGGCGGGTCCGGCGATCACACACGATTTACATCACCGATACCCGCCGACGCCTGCTTTTAAAGGCAGCGCACCCAGTTCTCATTGGGCGAGGGAAACCTAGTCCATCACGCGGGCGTGGCAAGTGATTTTTTGAAAAAACATTTCCCGCCTTCATTTTAGAATTCGCATCCTTCCGCAAACAGCTTAACATCCGCCGGGATCACTCAACTGGATATGTCGAAGAATTGCCGGGTGCTTCAACTCGCGGGGCTGCTGCTGGGCGGCCTGGTTTCCGCCCTCTCGGCCGCCGGGGGCGTGACCGGCCAGCCCGGCTCGCACTTTATTGTGGACGTCTGGAGCACCAGGGAAGGGCTTCCGCAAAGCTCGGTCATTTCAGTGATGCAGTCGCGGGATGGTTATCTCTGGCTGGGCACGCTAAATGGCCTGGTGCGCTTCGACGGAAGCCATTTCACCGTTTTCGACGAGGAAAACACTCCCGGCCTGAACAGTGACCGGATTATTTACTTGTTTGAAGACAGCCGCACCAATCTTTGGATCGGGACCGACATATCCGGTGTGGGACTGCTACAGGATGGCAAAATCAAAAATTTTGAAATCGGGCGCGCGGGCCAGGAAGACAAATTGACATCCGTCTGCGAAGATTCGACCGGCGCAGTGTGGTTTTACACGGCGGATTCGCAGCTGGCCCGTTACCAGAACGGAAAAATGGAGGCGTTGAATTTAAGTTTTAATACGCCTCCGATTTGCCGGATGATTGCGGCTGAAACATCCGGCGCGCTGTGGATCGCGGATGTCAGCGGAATGTTTTCAATCCGCCCGGAAAATTTTAATCCACGGGCGATTGTGGTTGGTGAGTCAATCCAGGCGGAAAGGCTGGATTACATTCTGGCCGGTCGAAACGGCGGAATCTGGCGGTTGATGAACGGCCGGGTCCAAAAATGGAAATCGGGCGGACTGGAAAAAGACTTCGGCGCCTATCCTTGGGGCAATTTCCCCGTCAAAGCCGCCTGTGAAGACAGGGATGGCAACCTGATTGTCGGTACCCAGGGCGCGGGCGTTTTTTGGTATGATGCCGGCGGAAAAGTTCAGCAAGTTTCAAATGACCAGGGGCTGTCATCCAGGTTTGTCCTTTCGTTATGCATGGATCGCGAGGGAAATCTTTGGGTGGGGACGGACGGTGGCGGCTTGGATCGGGTAAAGCGAAAAATTTTCAACACTCCGGCGGAACTCCATCCCGGAGCGGCGCTTTCCCTGTCGGAGGATGCACAGGGAGGTTTGTGGACCACGTTCTTCGCCCACGGACTGGCTTATCGTCTGGCGAATTCCGCGCAGGATTTCGGCGTGGGCATCAGGTCCAATGCATGGTCGGTCCTGGTTGATGACCACCAGCAGGTTTGGGCTGGCACATTGGATGAGGGATTGTTCCAATTTCAGACCAATCATTTCCAGTTTGTGCCCGGCGCGGAAATTCTCGGCCCGTGGATCTATGCGCTCTTTCAGGATCACAACGGGCAGTTGTGGGCCGGCACCCAAAGGGGTTTGGCGCGCCGGGCCGGGCAAAATTGGAAGCTCTTCACCGCTTCGGATGGCCTCTCCGAAAACACCGTCCGCGCCATCGCCGAAGACGCCGGCGGCAATCTTTGGGTGGGAACGGAAGGCGGGGGCCTGAACCTTTTCAAGGACGGAAAATTCATTTCATATCAACAGACGGAAAACGGCCTGCCCGGTGACGACATTTCGGCCCTTTACCTGGACAAGGACGGGGTTTTGTGGGTCGGAACGTTCGGCCATGGCCTGGCACGGTTCCATGATGGCAAGTGGACGCGATATTCCACGGACGACGGCCTCGCCAGCAACAGCATCGGATTCATCATCGAAGACGACGAGGGCGATTTATGGATCGGCTCCAATGCCGGGTTGATGCGAATCAGGAAAAAATCGCTGAACGATTTCGCCGGCGGCATGGCCGGATTCATTTCCTGCCGGACTTACGGCGAAGCGGAAGGGTTGCCGACGCGCGAATGTTCCATCGGCGCGCAACCCGCCGCCATCCGCGCGCAGGATGGCCGGTTATGGTTCCCCACGGTCAAGGGATTGGTGTCGGTGAATCCGGCGGAACTCAAACCCAATCTGCAACCGCCATCGGTCATGATTGAATCCGTGCGCGTTGACGGGCGCGAACAAAAGACCAACCTGCTCGCGTCAGCGTGGCCGCAATCCATCACCATCGCGCCCGGGAACAAGAAGTTGGTCGTGCAATTGGAGATTCATTATACCGCCCTGAACTTTAGCGCGCCGGACGAGGTCCGGTTCAAATACCGTCTGGAAGGACGGGAAGGACGCGAAACCACGTGGACGGAGGTTGGCCACACCCGGGCGGCGTATTACAGCGAAGTGCCGCCCGGACAATATCGCTTTCATGTCATCGCCTGCAATGAAGACGGTGTCTGGAACACGACGGGCAGTTTCCTCGACATCACCGTGCAAGCGCAATTCTGGCAGACCGGCTGGTTTCGCGTCACGGTCATCGTGTGTTTTCTGGGGTTGATCATTGGCGGGGTGCGCTATCTTTCCACGCAACGGTTGCAGCGCCAGTTGCAGGCGCTCAAACAACGGGAGGCGCTCGAAGGGGAACGTTCCCGCATTGCCCGCGACCTGCACGACCAGTTGGGCGCCAACCTTACCCAAGTGGCGCTGCTGGGCGAATTGGCGGAAGCGGACAAGAACGCCCCTGAAGAAATCGAATCGCACGCCCGGCAGATTTCCCAAACCGCGCGCGAAACCACGCGTTCCCTCGATGAAATCGTCTGGGCGATCAACCCGGCCAACGACACGCTGGACGGCCTGGTCAATTACGTCTGCAAATACGCGCAGGAATATCTCGCGCTGGCCGGGCTGCGCTGCCGCGCGGACGTGCCGGCCCGGTTGCCGGCCACCGTCATCCCGCCGGAAGTCCGCCACAATGCCTTTCTCGCCTTCAAGGAGGCCGTCAACAATGTCGTCAAACACGCGCAGGCGTCCGAAGCCCGGATTCGCTTGAAGCTGCAACCGGACGGTTTCACTTTGGAAATCGAGGACAACGGGCGCGGCCTCGGCGACCTGGACACGGCCTCGGCGGCGGCGCGAAACGGCCTTCACAACATGCGCAAACGGATGGAAGACATTCACGGAGAATTTTCAATCGGCCCGGGAGCCAATGGCGGGACCGTGGTGCGCCTGATTATTCCCATCTCAAGACTTTCTTAATCGTAATCTTAATCCTACTCTTAATCTCATTGGCGATTAAGATTAAGAGCAAGATTACGATTAAGATTTGAACCATGCCCGTTTCCGTTTCCATTGTTGAAGACAACGACAAGCTGCGCGGCACGCTGGCCCGCGTGCTTGACCGCGCCGACGGGTTCCATTGCGCCAGCCAGTATGCCAGCGCCGAGGACGCGCTGAAGGATTTGCCGCAGGCGCGCCCGGACGTGGTGCTGATGGACATCAACCTGCCCGGCATGAATGGCGTGGAATGTGTTCGCCAGTTGAAAACCCTGCTGCCGGAAATCCAGGTGATGATGCTCACGGTCTATGAGGACACGGAAAACATTTTCAACGCGCTGGCGGCCGGCGCGAGCGGTTACCTGCTCAAACGCACCTCCAGCAAGGAGTTGCTGGAAGCCATTCAGGAAGTGCGCCGGGGCGGTTCGCCGATGACCATGCACATTGCGCGCAAGGTCGTGCAATCCTTTCAAAAGAGCGCGGCCTCGGCGCAGGCCACGGAAAACCTTTCAGAACGCGAACAGCAGGTGCTCGACCTGTTGAGTCAGGGACTCATTTACAAGGAAATTGCCGACAAACTTCAAATCAGCTACGAAACCGTCCACACCTACATCCGCCGCATTTACGAGAAACTACAGGTCCGCACCCGAACCGAAGCCGTGGCAAAATTCCTGCGAAGGTAACGAGTACGGCCCGTCCTCCGTGGCAGTACTGCGGGTGGACAGCACCGTCGCCACCGAACCAGGACACAACCGGGCAATTTCGGGGCTGGCAGGCGGTTTGATTTGCTGTAAATAATTGATTTACAATTTGTTATGATATTTCCCTTTCCGAGTTGCTTTGGGGGGTTCGCGCCCTTATCCTGTTACCGCCAATCGGGCATGAAGCGCGGGCGGCAAAAATTTTATGGCAGAAGGATATTGCGTCAAATGCAAGGCCAAGAAGGAGATTGCCAATGGCGTTGAGGAAACGATGAAGAACGGGCGCAAGGCCATCAAGGGCAAATGCCCGACCTGCGGCACGGTCATGTTCAAGATTTTGGGCGGCAAGGCCGCTCCCAGTGACGCAACCCCAACCCCGCCGGCCGCGACGAGCTAACTATGTCCCAACAGCTCGCCTACGTCATCATCACCCCCTATTCGCTCTACAAGTCGCGCACGGGCGGAATCCTGAGCCGGCTGATTTCGCGCACGGGTCTGGACCTGGCGGCGGCGCGCATGTTCGCGCCCGGCGCCGAACTGGTGACGCAATACGCCGAAACCATCGTTTCGGCACACGACCCGCAGGACCGGAAAATCCAGGAACTCCTCAAACAATACGTCCTGCAAAATTTTTCGCCGGACCCCAAAACCGGGCGGCGGCGGCGGGTGATGACGCTTTTGTTCCGCGGCGATGAAGCGGTGCGAAAGGTCCGGGCGGTCGTCGGCAATCTCGGCCCGGATCGCCGGGTGGGCGAAACCATCCGCGACACCTACGGTGATTTGATTTTGGAGGAGAACGGGCAGGTGCGTTACTTCGAGCCGGCGGTGCTGGCCGCGCCGAACGTGGATGAAGCCGGGGAAAAACTCAAATTGTGGGCGGGCCATTCCGACAGCGACGGCGGGATATTGGAAAAGGTCATTGCCTACCAGCCCGGCGAGACCGGCCAGCGCACCCTCGTGCTCATCAAACCGGACAATTTCCGTTTTGCGACCGGACGCCCTGGCAACGTCATTGATTTCTTCTCGCGCGCCGGCCTGTTCATCGTGGGCATCAAGGTCCACCGCATGAGCGTGGCGCAGGCGATGGATTTTTACGGGCCCGTCCGCGAAGTCCTCCGCACCAAGCTCAAGGACGCGGTCGGGGCCAAAACCAAGGCCGCGCTGGAAAAGGAGTTCTCCGTCAAAATTGACGACGCCGGGGAAAAGCAGCTGGGTGAAGTCCTTTGCCCGACCTTTGGCGAGCACCAGTTTGAAAACATCATCCGTTTCATGTCCGGGCACGCGCCGTCGGAACTGCCGCGTGAGGAATGGACCAAGCCCGGCACGGAAAAGTGCATCGCGTTGATTTATGAAGGCGTGAATGCCGTTTCCAAAATCCGCGACGTGCTTGGCCCGACGGACCCGTCCAAGGCGCCGCCCGGCTCCATCCGCCGCGAATTTGGCTCGACCATCATGGTCAACGCCGCCCACGCCAGCGATTCGCCCGAAAACGCCAGACGCGAAATGAACATCGTCAAAGTGGCCGAAAATAATTTCCGCCAGATCATCGAGGAAGCTTACGGAAAGGTGTGACTTGGAGTTCAGTCCCGCCGTGCGAGACTGTTCCCGGCCAACCAGCTAAAGCTTGAACTCCAACGCGTCGCGCAGTTTTTTCAACAACTTTGCGTCCGCCGCTGGAAATTCGTGATCTTCCAGTTCCGATTTGCCCGTCCATTTGACCGCCGCGCAGCCCAGCGGCTCCGGTTCGCCACCTTCCAGCCGGCAGATGAAAAATTTCAGGCGCACCGTCTTTTCTGGATAGGCGTGGGTGACTTCATCGAACAGTTCGCCCACGGAAGCTTCCACGCCGAGTTCCTCGCGCAATTCGCGGACCAGGCATTGCTCGAAGGTTTCGTCCGGCTCGCGTTTGCCGCCGGGAAATTCCCAAAGCCCGCCGAGATGCGAACCGGCGTGTCGCTGGGCGATGAGGAGCTTGCCGTCGCGGAAGATTAAAGCCGCAGCCACGTCAATGATTTGCATCTTCGTTAAATCGTTGAACCGTTGAACTGTTGAACCGGATTGATGGCGTTGGATTTTCCCCGATTAAACGATTAAACCCGAAAACTGGAATTGGTAGGGACGGCGCGCTGCGCCGTCACCGCGCCGTTCAGGCGCGGAACCGACCCGAGGCGCACGTCCACTCTCGCACAATTCGTTCCGCCCGCTGGACGCGGGCGCGAACAGCGCAGCGCGCGGTCCCTACCACCCTTTTAATGCGCCCAACTTCGGTATTCGGGTTAAACGGATTCAGCGTTTCACCGGCCGACGCTCTTGTAAATCCAGCCGAGCCGTTCCATTTCCACGTGGTCGAACAGGTTGCGTCCGTCGAACATGATGGGATGGCTTAGCGATTTGCGGGCGCGCTCGAGGTCGAGCTTTTTAAACTCGTCCCATTCGGTGGCCACCACCAGCGCGTCGCAACCGTCGGCCACGGCGTTCATGTCGTCCACAAAAGTCGCGTTCGCCAGCACCGCCCGGGCTTTTTCCATCGCCTTCGGATCGTGGACGCGCAGCATCGCGCCCTCTTTTTGCAGGCGTTGGCAGAGTTCAATCGCCGGCGACATCCGCAGGTCGTCGGTATTTTGTTTGAAGGCGAGGCCGAGCACGCCGATTTTTTTGTCTTTGAGCACCCAGAGCGTGTCGGTGATTTTTTTGAGGAACCGGTCCATCTGCCCGGCGTTGATGCGCTGGACCTCCTTGAGCAGCCGGAAATCGTATCCGATCTGCTCGGCGATTTTGATAAAGGCGCTGAGGTCCTTTGGAAAACAACTGCCGCCGAAGCCGATGCCGGCGTTGAGAAAGCGGCGGCCGATGCGTTCGTCCATGCCCATGCCGGCGGCGACCTCCTGCACGTTTGCACCCGCCGCCTCGCAAAGCGCGGCGATGGCGTTGATGTAGGAAATTTTGAGCGCCAGAAACGAATTGGAGGCGTGCTTGATGAGCTCGGCGGAGTTGATGTCGGTGATGATGATGGGCGCGTTGAACGGCGTGTAAATCTCCTTCATCGCCGCGGCGGGACGTTGCGAACGGACGCCGATGACCACCCGGTCGGGTTTCATCAGGTCGCCGACGGCGAAACCTTCGCGCAGGAATTCAGGGTTGCTCACCACGTCAAAGTCCACCTTCGCCGGGCAATAGCGCTTGATGGTCTCGGCGACTTTTTCGCCGGTCTTGACCGGCACGGTGCTTTTGTCCACCACGATTTTGTAGGTCGTCATGGCGGCGGCAATCTCCCTCGCGACTCTTTCGACGAAACTCGAGTCCACCGAACCGTCCGGCAGCGGCGGCGTTGGCACGGCGATGAAAATCACGTCGGAGTTTTTGACGCCGTCGGCGATGCTGGTCGTGAACAAAAGCCGGCCGGCGGCCGAGTTTTTCTTCACGAGTTCTTCGAGTCCCGGCTCATAAATGGGGATGCCGCCGGACTGAAGCAGTTTCACCTTGGCCGCATCATTGTCCACGCAGGTGACGTGGTGGCCGACCTCGGCGAAACAGGCGCCCGTGACCAGACCGACGTAGCCGGTGCCGACGATGGAAAGTTTCATATTCAGGGTTTGCCCGCGGCTGATGTTGCCGACACCGATTTCATCTTTAGTTCCATCGCGCGCATCGCGGCTTCCTGTGCGAGTATGCTGCCGGGAGTGGCCCGGGCGATGCTCTCATAAAAATTGAGGGCGTCGGGGACTTTTCCCTGCTGTTCGTCAATGCGGGCCAGTGCAAATTTCGCGGTGTTCGCCGCCACGACATCTGAAAAACCGTTGACGACCCGCTGATAAGCCCCGATGGCCAGATCCAATTTGCCCTGGGCTTCGAGGCTGGCGGCCACGCCAAGCGCCGACGCCGCGGAAAAGTCGCCATCGGGATGGGCGTCGAGAAATTGTTGGAACTGCGCCTGCGCGTCGGCGAACCTGCCCGCGGCAAACAGCGCCGCCGCGCCCTGCAACCATGCGCGGCGTCCGCCGGGCGTGCCGGAATATTCGCCGGCGATTTTCAAATACCCGTCGGCCAACTGGCCGGCGTTCGCACCGGACGGGAGGGAACGCGCCAATTGCGTCAGCGCCTGACCGGCGGCGATTTCTTTTTGGTCCCGCTGCCAGGAAAAAAATGAATAGAGAAAAATGGCGGCAATGATAATTCCCGCGCCGGCGATGATTCGGTTCTTGTTGGCCTCGATCCACGGCCACAGCTTGAAAAGCAGGGCGGTTGGTGCGTCTTGTGATGGCATAATGGGGGTGTAATCTTTCGCGGGAAGCCAAAAAACGCAAGCTCGAAATCATCCGCGCCCGGCGGAAAATTTGCTTGAGTGCCGGGCGCGGGCGGGTTTCACTGGGCGTGGTGGAGAGATGGCCGAGTGGCTGAAGGCGGCGGTTTGCTAAACCGTTATACGGTCAAAAGCCGTATCGGGGGTTCGAATCCCCCTCTCTCCGCCAGTTTCGCTCGGAGCGCCGCGCAGAGCGAAGACTGCCGCGCCGGAGTGCGGCGCACGAAGGCGGGCCGGAAGCGTTGTCAATGATGCGCTCCGAGCTTCGACCCGGCAAGCCGGTCAAATCCTTGCCCGCAGCGGCCCGGCGCGGATTTTCCAGCGCTGGCCCGTCCGGCACGATCAAGGCGGTGCAGCCTTCGCCAACAAATTCGCGCTTGGCGCGAGCCGCCGCCGGGTTTATCCTCCGGTCATGCGGCCTCTTTGGGCGCTGGTCATCTACATTGTCGTGGTGTTTTTCGGCGGCGCTCTGCTCGCGCCCTGGCTTTACTGGCTCGCGCAGGATTTCGCGCATTCCGTTCCCAAATTCGCCGGCGCCCCGTTTCATCGGTTCCTGGACCGCTCCTTTTTGATTCTTGCCCTGGCCGGCGTCTGGCCGCTGTTGCGCGCGCTCGGCGCGAAATCGCCGCGCGAAACCGGTCTCGTTCCGCCCTACGGCCAGTCAAAAAAATTGTTCGGCGGCCTTTTGCTCGGCTTCGTCTCGCTGGCGGTGGTCGCGGGAATTGTCCTGGTCTCCGGCGGGCGGGCGCTGGCGGCAAACGCCCCGGCGGGAAAAATCATTGGAACCGTTTTGGGCGCGGCGGGAACGGCGGCGGTGGTCGCCACGCTCGAGGAAATTCTGTTTCGGGGCGGCGTATTCGGCGGGCTTCGACGCATGTTATACTGGCCGCTGGCGCTGGGGTTGAGCAGCCTGATTTACGCGCTCGTGCATTTTCTCCATCGCGCCGATTTCACCGGCGTGGTGGCCTGGTATTCCGGCCTCGAACTTCTGCCGCGCCTGCTGGCCGGCTTTGCGGATTTTCATGCGCTCGTTCCGGGCTTTTTCAGCCTGACGCTGGCGGGCGTGCTGCTCGGCCTCGCGTATCAGCGCACGGGCAACCTTTACTTTTCCATCGGCCTGCACGCGGGCTGGATTTTCTGGCTGAAAATTTTCGGCGCGTTCACCGCCGACGTTCCCCAAACCGCCGCCTGGTTTTGGGGCACGGGCAAAATGATTGACGGCTGGCTGGCGTTCATTGTGCTCGCGCTCACCCTCGCCGTTTCCAGCCGCCTGCCGGTCCTGAACCAGCGTCCGGCGTTCACCATTTCATGATGACGCCCGCCGCCACATCGTTCCAAGCCTGGATCAATGTCGGCCTCGGCTTTTTCTATCCGGAGACCTGCCAGCTTTGCGGCGAACAGCGCGCCACGGCGAAGGAAGGCTACGTGTGCGCGCGGTGCCGGTCGCACGTGCGTTTCATCAAACCGCCCTTCTGCGAGCGGTGCGGCCTGCCGTTTGAAGGCGACTTGACGACGCCGTTTGAGTGCGCAAACTGCCGTGAAATGGAACTCCACTTCAGCGCGGCGAGGTCGGCGGTGGTCGCGCGCGGCGCGGTGCTGGAAGTCATCCACCGCTACAAATACCAGCGTGCGCTGTGGTTCGAGCCGTTTCTCGCCGGCCTGCTTTTGCGCGAAACCGCGCCCGCGCTGCGCGGACAACATTGGGACCTGATCGTGCCGGTGCCGTTGCACCCGTTGAAGCAGCGCGAACGGGAATTCAACCAGGCCGAACGCCTGGCCGTTCACCTCGGCAAGGCCGCAAACATCCGGGTGAACAAAAAGCTGCTCCGGCGTGTCGTCTTCACCAGCACCCAGACGCGGCTGACCCGGCCACAGCGCGCGGCGAACATGCGCGGCGCGTTTGCGATGCGCCACGGCGCGCGGCTGGACGGGGAGCGGGTGGTTCTGGTGGATGACGTGTTCACGACGGGCGCGACCACGAGCGCGTGCGCGAAGGCGCTTCTGGCCGCCGGCGCGGAGGACGTTTGCGTCTGGACAGTGGCGCGCGGAATATAGTATGATTTGATTGTTAATGGCCACGACTACATTTACCAAAAAGGCGCTCGGCACGGAAACGGTCGAACCGGCGTTAACGCCGCCGTCGCCCAACAAGGCGCCGTTGCCGAAAAAGCTCAAGCCGACCGGCGCCAAATCCAAAAAACGCGACATCCCGGAAGGGCTTTGGACGAAATGTCCCAAGTGCGGCACGATGGTCTATGACAAGGAACTGGACGAAAACCTGAAGGTCTGCCCCAAGTGCAGCCACCATTTCCCCATCAGCTCGCGCGAACGGATCCATTCACTCGTCGAGACCTGCACCTTTGAGGAAATGGACGCGGACATGACGAGCGTGGACATGCTCAACTTCAACGGGGTCGCCACCTACAAGGCGAAACTGGAGGAATACCAGAAATCCACGTCGCTCAAGGACGCGGTCATCACCGGCATTTGCAAGATCGGCGCGCACCGCGCGGTGCTCGGCGTGATGGATTTTGATTTTCTCGGCGGCTCGATGGGCTCGGTCGTCGGCGAAAAACTCACCCGGCTCATCGAGCGCGGGACGGAAAAGGAACTGCCCGTCGTCATCATTTCCACGAGCGGCGGCGCGCGCATGTATGAAGGCATGTTCAGCCTCATGCAAATGGCCAAGACTGCCGCCGCCCTCGCCTACCACGCGCAACGCCGCCTGCCCTACATCAGCGTGCTCACGCATCCGACCACGGCGGGCGTGATGGCCAGTTTCGCGACCCTGGGCGATTTGATTCTGGCCGAGCCGGGCGCGATGATTGGGTTTGCCGGCCCGCGCGTCATCAAGGACACGACGCAGGCGGAATTGCCGCCGGGGTTTCAAACCGCCGAGTTTCTCCTCGACCACGGGCTCATTGACGCCATCGTGCCGCGCAAGGCATTAAAACCGCGGCTGATTGAATTTCTCGATTATCTCACCTCCCGGCAAAAGGCCGCCGCCACGGCGCCGTGAAATTTTCACCGCCGTTAGAAACGGGCATATCTGACACTGCCCCCAACGAAGGCGTGATTCGGCTTGGAACGCCGGATTTATCCGGCAGGAAGTTGCATCCGCCATGCTGCCGCATTTAGAGCCTGTGTGAAAAACGGTAGGAGCCGATGTGAGGAGGCTCACTTCTCGCCGGAAATCGGTGGTTTCTGATGAAATTTGAGACTCGTTACCTCGTCTCCTACAGAAAACAGGTGTTTTTCACACAAGCTCTAAATGCGGCGTTCCGGGGAACTCAAGATGCGCCCCGTTACAAATTCCCGTATGGACAAACCTTGGGCCATCGGGGAACATCAAACGCAACCCATTCCAACCCTATGAACGAACAAAATCCAGTGACCGCGCCGGTTGAATCAACTCCCCCACCCATGATGCCTTTCAAGGACCGTTCGGCGGGTCTGATCGTCTTTGGCATTCTGACGATATTGCTGGGCTGTCTGGCCGGGCTTTTAATCCTCTTGATGTTGGTCGGACAGTTGGCGTCTGCCAGAATCACTGGCACATCGGCCCCGTTTTCGACCACCCTGCCCGCCGTGTTCGTCTACGGCGTTTTGGCGGTGGCACTGGTGTGGCTGGGGATTGGCTCCGTCATGGCCCGACGCTGGGCCAGGGCGTTGTTGCTCATCTTTTCCTGGACCTGGCTCATCATGGGAGTGTTTGTTTTGGTTTTCATGGCGATCTTCATGCCGAAAATTCTGGCGGGCGTTTCCGCCGGCGGAACGGCCGATCATCCGGCGATGCCTCCGGCGGCGATAGTGGGAATGATGGTCGGCATGTTCCTGGTCTTCGGCGTCCTTTTCGTCATTTTGCCGGCGGTCTGGACGTTTTTCTATCACAGCCGGCACGTGAAGGTCACGTGTGAAACGCGCGACCCCGTGACGCGTTGGACCGATGCCTGTCCGTTGCCGGTGCTGGGCTTTTGTTTGTGGCTGGCGTTTTCCGCGCTGATGATGCTGATCATGCCCATTATGAACCATGCCGTTGTGCCATTTTTTGGAACTTTTCTCACGGGTGTGCCGGGCGCGCTGTTTTGTCTGGCCCTCGCCGCCATCTGGAGTTATGCCGCCTGGTCGTTGTATAAACTCAAGCCGCGGGGTTGGTGGCTGATCTTGATTGCCATGTGTGTGTTTATGGTGTCCGCCCTCCTGACCCATGCGCGGCATGATGTGACAGAAATGTATCGCCTGATGGGCTATCCCGAGGCGCAAATCGAGCAGATACAAAAGTCCGGCCTGCTGGTTGGGAACCGCATGACGTGGCTGACGGCATTTTCCATGTTGCCGTTCCTCGGCTATCTCTTCTTCATAAAAAAATTCCTACGCCGCGCGTCATAAAACGCCCGGCCTGCCGGGACGTTCACGTATCGGAGACGATGACAATTCGCCGGTAAATCAAACGCTGGCCAAAGGGCGCGCCGGTTTGCTATTTTGCGGGGCGCGATGAAGTTTTTTGCCAACAAATGGATCGCCGAATGGCTCAACGGGCTGGGCCGGCTCGCCCTGCTGGCCCGGGAATCCTTTCTGTCCCTGATCACGTTCAAGATCACGTGGCGCGATTTCCTCTACCAGCTTTATTTCATCGGCGTGAAATCGCAGGCGGTGGTGCTCATCACCGGCGCGTTCACCGGCATGGTGCTCGCCGCGCAAACGTATTACCAGTTTCACAAGGTCAAAATGGACACGGCCACGCTCGCGGTCGTCGGCGTTTCCCTGTGCGACGAACTCGGGCCGGTGCTCACGGCGTTGATGGTCGCCGGACGCGTCGGCGCGGCCATCGCCGCCGAAATCGGCACGATGCGCGTGACCGAGCAGATTGACGCGCTACGCACGCTGGCCACGCATCCGGTGGATTATCTCGTCGTGCCGCGGCTCGTCGCGGCGCACATTGCCCTGCCGTTGCTGACCGTGGAATCCATCTGCCTCGGCATCGGCGCGAGTTATGTCGTGGGCGTGCAACTGCTGGGGATTGATCCGGCGTATTCGTGGTATAATCTGCTCCGCTACACGCACGACGTGGACGTGGTCATCGCCATCATCAAAGCGTTCGTCTATGGCGGCATCATCGCGCTCATCAGTTGTTACAAGGGGCTGACCTGCGGACTGGGCGCGGAAGGCGTCGGGCGCGCGACGACGGAAGCGGTGGTGTATTCGTCCATCACCATTCTCATCACGAACTTTTTCCTGACGCTGGTGCTGGGCAAAATCGCGAGCCTGTTATGATTGAAGCGCGGAATTTGCGGAAGGGTTTCGGCACGGAGCCGGTGCTGGACGGCGTCAGCTTTCGGATTGAAAATGGCGAATCGGTCGCCATCATCGGGCGCAGCGGATGCGGCAAAAGCGTTTTGCTCAAGCAGCTCATCGGCCTGCTGCCGCCGGACGCGGGCGAGGTGCTGATTGACGGCGAAAACATCGTGCCGATGAACGAGCGCCAGTTGCTGCGCGTGCGCCGGAAATTCGGCATGGTGTTCCAAAGCTCGGCGCTGTTCGATTCGATGACGGTCGCGGAAAACGTGGCGTTCGGGTTGCGCCGGCATGAGCATCTGGGCGAGACGGAAATCGCCCGGCGCGTGGCCGAGACGCTGGAAATGGTGGATCTGCCGGGCACGGAAACCAAGAACCCGGCGGAATTGTCCGGCGGCATGCGCAAGCGCGTCGGCCTGGCCCGCGCGATTGTGTATGAACCGCAAATCGTGCTGTATGACGAGCCGACAACGGGGCTGGACCCGATTGTGTCCGACAGCATTGACCAGTTGATGCTGCGGGTGCGCGACCGGTTCAAGGTGACGACGGTCGTGGTCACGCACGACATGCGGACGGCGCGGCGCGTCGGCCAGCGCATATTGATGATACACGACAAAAAGATTTACGCGAGCGGCGCGCCGGAGGAATTTTTCGCGTCGCAGGACCCGGTGGTGCGGCAATTCATTGACGGCGTCGCCGATCCGAAGGAAACTCCGTTTTGAGTCATGGATAAATCGCGTCTGGAAACCAAAGTCGGCCTGTTCGTGTTCATCGGACTGGCGCTGCTGGCCGTGTTGCTGATCCAGTTCAGCAAGGGCACCAGCATTTTTCGCGGCACGTATGAACTGCGCCTGCACGCCGCAAACGTCGGCGGCCTCAAGCAGCGCGCCAGCGTGCTGCTCTCCGGCGTGCAGGTCGGCGCCGTCTCCGGCATCCAGCTCGCTGAGGACAGCAAAAGCGTGACCATCTTCCTCAAGATTTACCGCGACTGCAAAATCTACGGCGACGCGCGGTTCGTCATCGAGCAATCCGGCTTTCTGGGCGACCAGTATGTGGCGATTGTTCCGACCGCCAACCAAGGGCCGCCGCTGACCGACAACGCCTCCGTCAATTGCGAGCCGCCATTCAACCTGCAGGAGGTCGCGCGCTCGGCGTCCGGCTTCATCCAGCGCATTGACGAAACCGCGAAAAAACTGGACGACTCGGTGACGGATTTGCGCCGCGTGGTGCTGAACGAGCAGACGCTCACCAATTTCACGCTGGCGATCAACAACCTGCGCTCGTTCTCGGAACAGGCGATGGGCACGGTCAGCGACGTTGACGCGCTCATTGCCACCAACGGCGCGCAGATCAGCCTCGCCGTGAGCAATGCCGTCTTCCTCTCGCAGGATTTGATACACCTGGCCGATTCCGCCCAGGGCGTGGTGACGACCAACGGCCCGGAAATCTCCGCGGCGATAAAAAACATCGAAGCTTCGACCGGGGTTTTGAAAAAACTGGCCGATGATTTGCAGTCCGGCAAGGGACTTGCGGGCACGGCCTTGCAAAACGAACAATTGGCCACCAACGTGCAAGCCATCGCCTACAACCTTGCCATCGCCTCGGGCAATTTGAACCGGCTCGGTCTCTGGCATTTTCTCTGGCACCACGAGCCGTTGCCCACGAACGCGCCGTCGCCCTCACCCGTTTCCCCTTGAACCATGACTCCACTTTGGGCCATTCGTCTTTTGTTCCTGTCGCTTTGCACGATGGGCGGCTACGCCCTCAGCCAGGTCCGGCCGGAATACGTCAGTGAGCAACACGGCGCGTTGGTCGGCATGGTCATCGGCTTCGGCTTCGGCGGGCTGCTGATTGCGCTGGACGAAATGCTCAAGGGCTTTTCACTCCGCGCATTTTCGGCAACGACCTTTGGCCTCCTGCTCGGCATCTTCGTCGCGATTCTCATTGACCGTTCCGGCCTGTTTGAAGACACCGAAGATAAAACCCGCTGGCTCATCCGGCTCTGCCTGTTCCTCGGTTTTGGTTACATCGGCATCATCCTCGCCATGCGCAGCAACAAGGAGGATTTCTCGCTCATCATCCCGTTCGTCCGGTTCTCGCCCCAGAACAAGCCGGACAACCTGCTGTTGCTCGACACCAGCGTCATCATTGACGGGCGCATCGCCGATTTGATTGAAGCCCATTTCCTCGAAGGCCTGGTCATCGTGCCGCGTTTCGTGCTCCGGGAACTCCAGCAAATCGCCGATTCCGGCGACGCCATCAAACGCGCCCGCGGCCGCCGCGGACTCGAAATGCTCAATCGTATCCAGCGCAACACCAACATCGAAGTCCGCATCCACGATGGCGATTTCCCCGAGGAAAAGGAAGTGGACGCCAAACTCGTCCGCCTCGCGCGCAATCTCAACGCCCGGCTCTACACCAACGATTACAACCTCTCCAAGGTCGCCCAGTTGCAAAAGGTCAATTACGTGAACCTTCACGAAGTCGCCAAATGCCTCAAGGTCGTTCTGCTCCCCGGCGAAATTTTACAGCTGAAAATCGTCCGCGAAGGCAAGGACAAGGGACAGGGCATTGGTTATATGCCCGACGGCACGATGGTCGTGGTCAACAACGGCCAGCCGCACATCGGCAAGCAGGTCGAGGCGCAGGTGCAAACCCTGCTCCAGACCGGCGCGGGCGTCATCGTCTTTGCCGAAGTGCGGCCGGGTTCCGTTCCCGCCCCCGATACCACCTTCATTCATAAATCAAACCCGCCAACGTCCTTGGCGGAACATGCCTGACGGCGGTCGCCTGATATTTTGCAAACGGAATGTTTTACACTGATCTGCTTTCAAAACTCGATAAATTTGGAGTGCAGCGACGTGTCGCGTCGTTTCAAAGCGCAGACACGTCTGCGCAGTCCAAATTATGGCATCGCCAATCCCGCCGGTTTGTTCCATTTTGAATCCAGATTGATATTATGGGTTTCGTCACTGTTTTCACCGCCTTCAACCCGGCTGACGCGCAACTCGTCCGCTCACGGCTCGAAGCCGCGGAATTTCATCCCTTCGTCGCCAACGAACTCTCCGCGTTGAGCATTGACGGTTACGCGCTTGCCGTCGGCGGCATTCTGGTTCAGGTGCCCGAAGCCGAGGCCGCCGACGCCAGGGAATTTCTCAACTCGAAATAATCGTAGGAGCCGAGGTGACGAGGCTCTGATGTAAAAAATGACTTCCGCAAAATCAAAACTGCTCCGACGCCTGAAAAAAATCCTGCCGGGCGAAATCGTTTTGGATGCGCCAACGCTGGCACAATACGCCGGCGACAAATGGTTCGCGTCGCATCAGCCCGACGCCGTTGCCCTGCCCCGCTCCACCCAATCCGTCGCGGCTATCCTGCGCTTTGCCGGCCGGCACCGGATTCCCGTAACGGCGCGCGGCGCGGGCCACGGCTACGTCGGCGGCTGCGTGCCCGTGCGCGGCGGCATCGTGCTCTCGCTCGAACGCATGAATCGCATCAGGGAAATCAACGCCGCCGATTTTGTCGCCGTCGTTGAACCCGCTGTCGTCACGGAAAAATTGCAGGCGACGGTCGAAAAACGCGGTTTGTTTTATCCGCCCGACCCCGCCAGCCGCGCGAACAATTTCATCGGCGGCAACATCGCCACCAACGCCGGCGGACCGCGCTGCCTCAAATACGGCGTCACCCGCGACTACGTTCTCGGCCTTGAAGTCGTCTTGGCGGACGGCTCCATCGTCCGGCTCGGCGGCCGCACGCACAAAAACAAGACCGGTTACGACCTTCATCGTCTTTTTGTCGGCTCCGAAGGCACGCTCGGCGTCATCACCGAGGCCACGTTGAAATTGATTCCGCTCCCGCCGTTCCGGGCGAATCTCGCCGTGGGTTTCGGTTCCATGAAAAGCGCCGTGCGCGCGTTGCAGGCGGTTTTGGCCGCCGGCTTTTTGCCCTGTGCGCTGGAACTGGCCGATGAATTCACCCTCGCCGCCGCGTTCAAACGCACCAAAAGCGAACGCTTGCGCGGCTGCCGCGCCCATTTGATTGCTGAATTGGATGGCCAGGAAAATTCCGTCCGGCGTGAGTTGAAGGATGTGGAACGAATCATCCGCCGGCAGAAACCGCGGTTTGTCGAGCGCGGCTTCGGCAACCGGGAATGCGAAGCGGTCTGGCAGATTCGCCGCGAATTTTCCTACGCCCTGCGCGACACTGGCCTCACAAAACTGAACGAGGACATCGTGGTGCCGCGAGGCAAACTCGAAGCGCTCTTCAAGTTCGCGGCGAAACTGCAAAAGAAGCACGGTCTGACCGTCGCTTGTTTCGGCCATGCGGGCGACGGCAACATTCACACCAACGTGATGGTGGACTTCACCCAACCCGGCGCGGAGATCCGCAGCGAAGCCGCGCTCGACGAACTGTTCGCGCAAGTCATCGCCTGGGGCGGCGCCATCAGCGGCGAACACGGCATCGGCCTGGCGAAGCTGCGCTGGTGGTCGCAGGCGGTTTCAAAAGAAGCCCGCGAACTCCATCGTGTTGTGAAACACGCGCTGGATCCGAAAGGCATTTTGAATCCGGGAAAGTTTGTGTGAGCTTCTCGTCCTCCTTTATTAATGTAGCAGCGGACGTGAGTCCGCTCATTATTCCGGCGGGGCGGCTTGAGCCGGGCGATTTCTTTATTGCCGTCCATCACAATAATATTGTCCGCTTCATCCATGCAGGGCGTGTCTCCAATCAATACGGCAAAATAGTTTGCTGTTTTTTCATCGAAGCCTTGAGTCATGATCTCCGTCGTCATTTCAGTCAGAGTTTAGATTCATCCCGGTCAGCCAATAATTCACCCCCTATCACCGTCAATCTGCGTTCATCGCAGACTACTCTTGCGCAAGAGAATTCAAATTGGACTACCATCCCGGGTTGACCGAGTTTTTACCGTGTCGAAAGTGCAAACTATTTCTTAACTATATTTCAAAATTAATGTCTTGCATTCCGGGAACAAATTTTTAGAATGCTCCAACAATGAATACAAACGAACTCCTGAATCTTTCGGTTGCCAAACTGAAACGCATGGCAGCCTTGAAAGGACAAATCGAACGTCTGCACTCGCGGTTGGCAGCCCTGGCGGGAAAAGCCTCGGCCGCGCCGGCGGGAAAACCGGTCCGCAAACGCCGGAAAATGAGCGCGGCGGCGCGCCGGAAAATTTCCCTGGCCGCCAAGGCGCGCTGGGCAAGGGTCAGAGCCAAGGCAAAGTAAATTGGGCGGTGGGCAGTGCCCTAATTTGGTCCGGAGCGCGGATTGTCTTCAATCCGCAGCGGCTGGATTAGCCGAGCGTGCTGCGAGTTGAGACAACTCGCGCTCCGAGCCGGCAGTTTGAACTTCAAACTAGTGCACTGCCGGGCAGCGTTCAGTCCCCCGTGGCTGGTTTCATGGCGCGCTCAATGGGCGCGCCCGTTTCAGTCACTTCACCAGTTCAAAATCCACCGGCTGGCCGGAAGCGGAATCCTTGGCCAGCCACAACTGGTATTTTCCCGGCTCCACCAGCCAGTGGCTGGTCGTGTCGTAATAACCCAGTTCGCGTCCGGAAAGGGTGAAGCTCACGTCACGCGATTCGCCCGGCTGCAGCCGCACCTTCTGAAATCCCTTCAACTCACGCACCGGGCGCGGCCCGGCTGACGTGGCGAGGGCGCGCACATAAAGTTGCACGGTTTCTGTTCCGGCGCGTGGGCCGGTGTTTTTCACGTTCACTTTCGCAGTGAGCGTTCCATCCGGTTTCATCACCGGCGCGCCCAGTTCCACCTGGCCGTATTCAAAAGTTGTGTAGGCCAGACCGAAACCGAACGGATACAGCGGCGTGGTCGGGCCGTCAGCATAATTGCCCTTGTATTCGGCGAAACCGGGCCGCCCGGTGTTGAGATGGTTGTAATACATCGGCACCTGGCCGACGCTCCGCAGGACCGTCACCGTCAGCCGGCCCGCCGGGTCAACGTCGCCGAACAGCACATCCGCCACGCCGTTGCCGCCCTGCACGCCCGGATGCCATGCCTCCAGGATTGCCGCGGCCTTTTCCGCAAGGCGCGGCACGGCCAGCGGATGGCCGTTGAACAGCACCACGATCACCGGTTTGCCCGCCGCCGCGACCGCGTCAAAAAGTTCCGGTTGCCGTCCCGGCAAACCGAGGTCGCTGCGGCTGCCGTCCTCGCCGCTCCAGTTGCGCGGTTCGCCCAGCGCCAGAACCACCACGTCCGCCGCCTTTGCCACAGCCACCGCTTCGGCTATTTCGTTGCTGGCGGTGGGTTGTTCCTGAATCAGGCTGGAATCCTCGATGTGCCGCCGGGCCTTGCCGGTTTCCATGATGGCGCAACCGCGCAGGACGGTGAGTTGCGCGTCGGCCGGAAGCTTCGCCCGCACACCGGCCGCCAGCGAAACAATGTCGGTGGCATGGGCACGCGAACTCCAGCAACCAACCAGTTCCTCGGCGTCGGCGGCCAGCGGCCCGATGAGCGCGACCGTCTTCGCCTGACTGGAAAGCGGCAGCGCGCCGTTTTCATTTTTGAGCAGCACACACGATTTCGCCGCGGCTTCGCGCGCGAGCGCCAGCGCGTCCGATCGCAGATATGCCGTTTGACAGCGCGCCTCGTCCACGAACGGATGTTCGAACAGGCCTTTCTCGAATTTGACCGTGAGGACCCGCCGCACCGCCTCGTCCACGGCGGATTCGGGAATTCTGCCGTCTTTCACCTGTTGCGCCAGCGTGTGAAGGTAGTTTGACGAAACCATTTCCATGTCCACGCCGGCGGTGAGCGCCAGCCGCGCGGCCTCCGCTTCGTCGGCTGCGACGCCGTGCGCAATCAATTCATTGACGGCATCCGCGTCGCTGATGACGAAGCCGTGGAAATTCCATTCGTCGCGCAAAATTTCCGTGAGCGTGTGGCGATTGGCGGTGGCGGGCATGCCGGACAAGGAGTTGAACGCGCTCATCACCGTCCACGCGCCCGCGTCCACGCCGGCTTTGAACGGCGGCAGGTAAAAATTGCGCAAGGTAAACTCGGAAATTTCCGTCGTGTTGTAATCGCGCCCGCCTTCCGCCGCGCCGTAGCCCACAAAATGTTTCAGGCAGGCGACGACGCGGTCGGGATCGGCAACATTCGTCCCTTGAAATCCGCGCACGCTGGCCGCGGCATCGAGCGCGCCCAGCCACGGGTCTTCGCCGAAGCCTTCGGCGATGCGGCCCCAGCGCGGATCGCGCGCCAGGTCCGCCATCGGCGCAAACGTCCAGTCAACGCCCGCCGCCGCCGCCTCACGCGCAGCAATGGTTGCGGTGCGCTCGAACAACTCCGGTTCCCAAGCGCACGCTTGCGCCAGCGGAATCGGGAAAACCGTGCGGAAACCGTGGATGACATCGTGTCCGAAAATGAGCGGAACACCCAACCGGCTTTGCTCGACGGCGATGTGCTGCAGCTTGTTCCGCATCACCGGCGTTTCGATGAGCGCGGAACCGCCGAGGAACGAACTGATTTCGCCGTGGCGCAGGCGGCCGGCCAGTTCGCGATCAGAATCCGCTCCCATGCGCGTCTGCCAGAGCTGGCCGATTTTTTCGTCCAGCGTCATCCGCGCCAGCAAATCGTCCACGCGCTTCCCGGCCGGCTGCGACGGGTCTTCGTAAACGTTCAGTTTCCCGTTTTTATTCAGGTCAATCCAGCCATCGTGGTAAATCGAAGAGGAATCCACCGCTGACGCAACAAACGCGAACAGGGTGCAACCGGCAAATATCGCAAATTTCATGGGCGGAATTTGCCCGGAAGCCAGCGCGAATTCAAAGAATATCCCGCCGATGTTTGGGTGGCGCCCGCGTCTCGCGGGTCAAATTCGGCGTCCCGCCGAATTTCGCCGGGTGACTATGCTGGCAAATTATTGCTGGTTTTGGGAAAGTAAGCGCCATAAAAAAGTTTTCGGCGGGACGCCGAAAACAACAGGCGGGACGCCTGTGCTACCCACATAATTATTACTCACCCGGCTGGTGCAACCATGACAACGAACTCCCCCTTGAGCGAGCGTTTCTTCGTGATTTCGATCAGCTCCGCCGGTTTGCCACGCAGAAATTCCTCGAACTTCTTCGTCAGCTCGCGCGCCAGCACCACTTCGCGTTCGGGAAATACTTCGTTCAGTTCGCCCAGCAGTTTTTCAATGCGATACGGTGACTCGTAAAACACCAAAGTGCCGGCGACGGCTTTGAGCGATTCCAATTGGTTCCGGCGCTGGCCGGATTTGTGCGGCAGGAAACCGACGAAATGAAATTCGTCCGTCGGCAGGCCGCTCGCCGTGAGCGCGGCGACAAGCGCGCTCGCGCCGGGCACGGCCCCGACGCGGAATCCGGCGGCGATGGCGGCCTTGACGACGCGTTCGCCCGGATCGCTGATGCCGGGACTGCCGGCGTCCGTGACCAGCGCGACTTTCTCGCCGCGCCGGAGCCGTTCGATGATTTCCCCGCTGCGCTTTGCCTCGTTGAACTGAAAATAGCTCAGGAGTGGTTTGGCGATTTCAAAATGCTTGAGCAACTGCCCGGTACGGCGCGTGTCCTCGGCGGCGACCACGTCGCACTCGCGCAACACGCGCAGCGCGCGCAACGTGATGTCCTCGAGATTGCCGATGGGCGTAGCGACGAGATAGAGCGTGCTGGCTGTGAGCGGCGGAAGCGATTTGTCCATACCGACAAATTATTCCATCAACCTAAACCAATCTTTGACACTCAACCGCAGGCGAACGATTTTGTCTTCCGCAAGAGGGCTACAATGAGCAATTGAATTTCTCAAAAGGTTTAGATTATTCATCACCCGCTCGACTGCTTTTGGGCTGTCAAAGATAGAACCGAAGACCACCCAGTTGGAGCACCATCACTTTTAACAAAACCTACACGTTTGAAAAAAGGAATCAAAGCTGACCCGGCGCCGCCCTTAATTCCAATAACGGTCGCAACGAAATCACCGGTAAATCGTTCCGGTGTCGCCGCATTTTTTACGCGCTCTAATGCTTTAATTAAGGTGCCTGATGACACAAGATAAGGAGGATTGTCTGCCATAAATTATGGGTTTGAAGATTATGCTTTGAAAAAATCCAGTCAACTAGATTCGTCAAGTCGTCAATGATGCCGCTTCTGACGGAGCTTGTGCCACAACCGGATTTGGAGCTACAAATATGTCACGCCGCTGGCGCTCTAAAATCGGCCAAATGAAACCCGCCACGAAATTCGCCATCGTTCTGGTCACCGCGCCAGATTTGAAAACGGCGCGCAAGCTGGCTCGGGCCGCGTTGCGGGCAAAACTCATCGCTTGCGCGAATCTGGTCCCCAAACTCGAATCTCATTACTGGTGGCGGGGAAAAATAGAGTCCGGCACAGAGGTCTTGTTGATTTTGAAAACGCAGAAGTCAAAACTGGCCGCGGTGGAAAAATTGGTTCTCACCAAACATCTCTACGACACGCCGGAATTTCTCGTCCTGCCATTGACAGCGGGCAGCCGACGCTATCTCGATTGGCTGACAGCGAGTTGCCGGTAGGAACGGCGCGTTACAAAGCCGCAATTCTGGAGCGCCGGTCTCCGACCCGGCGTGTGCTCCCGAGAATGAATTTTGTGCCGGACCGGAGGCCGGCGCTCCGTTGTCCCCGCAGTCATCGTTGCACAGCGCATGAATTCTGTTAAATTGCGGCCATGAAAATGAACCTGGCCGTAAAATTTTCCTTCCTCGTGATTCTGGCCCTTGCCAGCTTGCTCATCGCTGGCTGCAAAACGACCAAGCCGGTTGATTGGAACAGCCGCGTCGGCACTTACACCTTTGACCAGGCCGTGACTGAACTGGGTCCGCCCGACAAACAGACGACGTTGAGCGACGGGAAGCTGGTGGCGCAATGGATTACACATCGCAACGGCGGCAGCGGTTTCAGCGTCGGCACGGGATTTTACACCGGCGGCGTGGGCGTGGGCGTCGGCCAGAGCGTCGGGTCGGGTTACCCGGACAAAATTCTGACGCTCACCTTTGGCAAGAATTATCTGCTTGCCGCGTGGTCGAAAAATTATTGAAAAGGAATGGAGCAAGCGAATCGAAGTATGAAAAGCAAAATCGCCATGGCGTGTCTGCTGATTCCGGTTACAGGAGCTTTGTTTCTGATTTCCGGCTGTGCGTCGCCAGGCCCTCTGGCCGTCAAACAGGCGAGTTATCCGGAAGACAAGGTGGATGCCCGCGGCTTGTTCGTGGAAAATTGCGCGGTCTGCCACGGCAAAGACGGACGTGCCCGAACATTCCATGGCTGGCTCTTCCTGGCGCAGAATCTCACCGATGTGCAGTGGCAGGCGGACACCACTGATGCGGGGATAATTAAAGCGATCAAAACGGGGCCGAGAGAGATGCCCGCTTTTGAAAAGAAATTGTCCCCGTCAGAGATTGACGCGCTGGCAAGATATGTGCGCTCCTTCAAACAAGCGCAATGAACGGAGAGACAGCGGGAGAAGGAGAATCGTTCGCCGTCCCCTGGAAAATTCGCACGACTGGTTTTGCCGAACACTCATCCGCAAAACCAGAAACGCGCAATTGCTATTCCTTCTCCCCGGGGGAGAAGGTCAGGTTGAGGGCGGGCGTCAAAACACAAAATTAAATTGATTGAACGCACCACCTCACCCCGCCAAGCTCATACCCTCACCCGGCCTGCGGCCACCCTCTCCCATCCGATGGGCGAGGGACAAGAAGGAGAAATTTCCGGCGTCCACTGGAAAATTCGTCAAACAGGTCGGATGCGTTGGCAATTTTGACCCGCAACACCCAAAGACCGGCAGCCTAGTTCAACGCCACACCGCGGCGGATGTAGGTCGGGATGTCGAGGTCTTCGCCCTTGTGAATCGTCGGCTCGCTCTTGTCGAACCGGCCTTTGGAGATAATGGCCAGTGGCAACTGCGTTTGCAGCATCTTTGAACCCGGCCTCCGTCCGCGCGTGCCGCGCCGCGACATCATCTGCTCGCGCTGTTCAAAGCTGAGGGACGGCGTCGCCGGCCCGGCGTGACCAGGCATCCGCGCCGTGGCGCCGCGGGAAAGTGTTTGTTCCGGCAAACCGCCGGGCGTTTCCGTTCCGGCCACGGCATTTTTCGCGGCGATGACGGTGACGCACAGGCGGTTCTTCAACGTTTCGTCCACCGCCGCGCCCATGATGATTTGCGCCTGTTCGCACTGGCGGCTGATTTGTTCCATCACGCGGTTGACCTCGGACATCGTCAAATCCTTCCCGCCCATGAGGCTCACCAGCACCGCGTCGGCTTCGGCCAGGGCGCGGCCCTCGTCCAACAGCGGGTGCGCGAGCAGCTTTTCCACAATCTCGCGCGAACGCGCCACCCCGGCGGCTTCGACGGAGGCAAAAACGCTTTCCGAGTGGCGGTCATGGACCAGCGCGCGCAAATCGTCGAAGTGAATCTGAATCAAACCGCGCCGCGTGAGCAGCCGCCACACGCCGCGGACGCTTTCCAAAAGCAACCCACCCGTGATGCGAAACGTGTCGAGGACGCTGGTGTTCTCGTCAATCAGCTTGAAGGTCTTCTGGTTGGGCAGGCAGATAACGCCGTCGGCAACGGCCTTGAGTTCACCGAGTCCCTGCTGAGCCTGCTGCTGGCGGCGGCTGCCTTCGCACGCGAACGGCAGGGTCACGAACGCGAGCACGAGCGCGCCGGTTTCCTTCGCGGCGCGGGCGAGCACGGAGCTGATGCCGCTGCCGGCGCCGCCGCCCAGGCCGGCAAGAACGAAAATGACCGTCGCGCCCTCGCACGCGGTCTTGAGCGTGGCGAATTGTTCCTCGGCCAGCGCGCGTCCGCGTTCAGGATCGCCGCCGGTGCCAAGCCCGCGCAGCAACTTCGTCTCCAGATGGATTTTCACCGGCGCGGTGGATGCCGCCAGCGATGACCCATCCGTGTCAATCACGGCAAACGATGCGCCCGTGAACTCCCCGCCCATCACCGCGTCGAGCAATTGAACACCCGCCCCGCCAACGCCGAAAATTTTCACGGCGGGCTTTTGCGCCAGCTTGGGAACGGCCACGGGAGTTTCAGGTTTGGTTTTCATGGCGGGTTCGGTTCAGGGCCGTTGCAGGAGCCGTCCGAGCGCGCCTTTGATTCCCTGTGTCAGGGACGATTTGCCTTCGCGTTTGCGGGCCTTGAACGAGCCGAATTTCGCGAGGCCGATGCCGGTGACGAATTCCGGCTGGCCGAGCGCGGATTTGAGGCCGCTGACGGAATTGGTCTGGCCGAGCGACACGGGCATTTGCAGGACCAACTCGGCGAGTTTGGCGATGTGCGGCACGCGCGCCCCGCCGCCGCACAGAAAAACGCCCGCGCGCAAATAATCGAGCAGGCCAAGCTGCTCCAAATCCTGCGCCACGAGCTGGAAAATTTCCTCCAACCGCAACGACATGATGCGCCGCAAATGTTCGATATTGACGGTCTTGAGCGGCAGGCCGAGTTCGTTGGTGATGGTGACGGTCTGGCCTTTCGCCGCGTCGTCCGCCAACGCCGAGCCGTGTTCCAGCTTGAGTTTCTCCGCGCGGCTCAACGGGACCTTGAGACCGTAGGCCAGATCGTTGGAAACGTGGTCACCGCCGACCGCGAGCGCGCCGGTATGTTTGATGACGCCGTCGGTGTAAACAACGTAATCGGTCGTGCCGCCGCCGATGTCAATGACCAGCGCGCCGAGTTCCTTTTGTTCGCTCGTCAACAGGGCAAGCGACGACGCGAGGCCGTTGAAGACGATTTCATCCACTTCGAGCTGCATGCCCTTGACGAGGCGGATGGCGTTTTGGAGCCGGTTGGTGTTGCCGTGGACCACGTGCATGTCCACTTCGAGGCGCGAACCCAGCATGCCGACGGGGTTGGTCACGCCGTCCTGCCCATCCACAAAAAAGTGCTGGCGAATGGCATGCACGACGCTGTTTTCCGTAGGCAAATTAATCGCCTTCGCATTCTTGATCACGTCCTGCACGTCGTCGTCGGTGATTTCGCGGTCGGCGGAAACCACCGGATGCATGCCGCGGTTGTTGAAGCCGCGGATGTGTCCGCCGGTGACGCCGAGATACACGCTGCGGATTTCCACGTCCGCCATCTGCTCGGCTTCGACAATCGCGTTGCGCACGTCCTCCTCGGCCTGCTGCGCGTCCACCAGCTCGCCCTTGCGCACGCCGCGCGAGCGCGCCTGGCCGAGGCCGATGATGTTCAGCGCGCCGTCGGTGTTCTGTTCGCCGACCACGGCGCAGACTTTCGACGTGCCAATTTCAAGTCCGACGATGATGTTCGAGTTGTCAAACATTGTTTTTCAAGGTGCGCGCGGGTCTGACCGGTCTTGGCGTCAAAACGGGAACAGCGCCGCCATCCATCCAGCGCGCGGGAATATTGCTGGGCACCGCCAGGTTGAGCGAAGCGATGGCCTTGTTCATGCGTTGTCCCACGTCATAAATTTCCCGCCAGCGGCCCAATTGTCGGGGAAAATCGTCCAAACCGAAAGTAATTTCGCCGCCCTGCGCCGTCGCGACGACCACAACCTCCGGCGCGGAAACGTCAATGCGCTGCAAGTCCACCAGCCCGGCCATCGGCGAGCTGTTGAAGGCCGTGATCAATTGCAGCGCCGCCTGCACCTGCGGCGAATCCATGCGGCGTCCCGGTTGCAATTGAAAGGCATTCAAGCCGGTGATAACGGGCAATTGATTGCCCACCTGCGCCAGCGGCACCACACACAGGCGCGGGTCCAGCGGTTGCATCACATATCCGTCCGGGTCGAGTTGGAACACGGTGACCACGATTTTGCCCGAGGCGTCCGCGGTCGGCACGTCCACCTGCGCCACCGGCTCGCGTTCGTTCACGCGGATCCGCAGTGTGCGCGGCAGGACACGCTCGACCGACACCGAATCAATCATGGAAACCAGTTCGAGATTGCGTTTGACCGTCGCCAGATCGAGCGCCAGGAGGTTCTCGCCGGCTTTCACACCCGCCCAGCGGCGCAATTGGTCCGGCAAAATCACGCCGTCCGTCTGCACCTCAATCTGCCGGATGGCGAACTCGGGATTTTCATAAACGAAATAGTCGAGCGCCCATTCGCCCGCGCGCCAGAACAAAAAAAGGCCGAAGACCGTGCCGAACAGGACGCCGAACGCCACCGCCGCCAGCCGTGTGCGCGTGGCGCGCACCTGGCCCGAACGCAGCTTCACGTCAAGCACGTGCCCGCGGCTCAACCGCCGGTTTTTCGTTTCACGCCGGAACCACATTTCAATTTTCAGTTTTGCGGAACATCGAACATTCAACGCCCAACATCCAACATCGAACGACTTATCGACTTGCGGCCTTCAGGGTTCGATGTTCGATGTTCGGCGTTCGATGTTTCCAACCATTCCGTTCCAACGCCAGATCCACCATGCGCTGGCACAATTCCGCGTAATTCAATCCCGCCGCCGCCGCCGCCTTGGGCAGCAAACTCGTCTCCGTCATGCCGGGCTGCGTATTCACTTCCAGCACCACCGGCGAGCCGTCCGCGCGCACCATCACGTCCACCCGCGCGTAATCGCGTCCGTCCACCGCCCGGAACGCGCCGAGCGCGGCGTCCTGGATGCGCTTCGTGGCCGTCGCGTCAAAGTCCGCCGGACAAAAATATTCCGTGCAGCCCGCCGTGTATTTGTTGCGATAATCGTAACTGCCGGCCCTGGGCCTGACTTCGACCACCGGCAGCGGCTCATCGTCCAGAATGCCCACTGTCGTCTCGCGTCCGATGATTTTTTCCTCGACCAAAACCTCGGAATCAAATTTCAACGCCTGCGCGAGCGCGCCCGGCCAATCCTCGACGCGTTCCACAAATTGCAAACCGACGCTTGAACCCTGTCGCACTGGTTTCACCACCAGCGGCGGCTGCCAGCCCTTCGGCCACGGAGTTTTTTCCGAACTCACGACCAAAAACTTCGCCGTGGACACTCCTGCGTCGAGGCAACGCTGTTTTGTCAGCACCTTGTTGAACGAGATGCGGCTGGATTCGGTGTCGCAGCCGGTGTAAAGCACACCGAGCTTTTCAAGCTGCCGTTGCACCGTGCCGTCCTCGCCGTAAGTTCCGTGCAGCGGCGCGAGGCAAACAACATCGGTATTGGGCGGCAAAACCCAGTCCGGTGTTTTGGGATCAATTTCAAAAACCGTGTGGCCGAGCGAACGCAACGCCTTTGCGACACCGGCGCCCGAACGCAGCGAGACTTCTCGCTCGGCGCCCGGCCCGCCCAGCATGACCGTGATGTTCAATTTTCGACTCATTCCCCGCCGATGATTTTTATATTCCGGTTCATGTCACTTCACAAATTTTTCCATTGAGACAGCGGCTTTCGGAAACGCCTTCAAAATCTGCCTGTCCGCCGTCACCAGTGGCACGCCCAAATCCTGCGCCAACGCCACGTATTCGCAGTCGTAAGCCGTGCAATCCGACGCCAGCACCAGCTTGAGGATCCGTTCCGTGGGCACGGAATATTCATTCGCGCCCAAATCTTTCTGCACGTTCAAATATGCGGTGTTGGCTTCGGCCTCCGTCAGCGCCTTTCGCCGCAAGTATCCCGCCAGCACGTTCCGAAATTCCGCGCGCCACAAAATCGGCGACGCCCAGACCTTGTCCCGATCCTTCACCGCTTCCGCCGGCCCGGCAAAAGCGCTTGGCAGCCAGAAATAAACCAGCAGGCTGTTGTCCGCGACAATCACGCGCGGCCTTCTTCCTTGAATCGCTTCAAATCCGCCGCCGTGACTTTGAACTTGAGCGAATTACGGAATTGGCGCGCCCGCTGAATGATTCCCTCGGCCTCCACCGGCGTGCTGCGGACGCTGGATTCCAAAACGGCGATGGCTTCTGTGTTCAAGCTTCGGCCATGTGTCAACGCCCGCTGCTTCAAAGCCCGATGCGCTTCCTTTGACAAACCTTTGATTGTTATCGTTATCATGTTGCAACCATAATGCAACCATTTTGAATGTCAACGGTCTTCACCGATCATTTCAACTTCCACCTGCAATTCGATGCCGCGTTCCTCTTGCGCGCGGCGTTTCAAAAGCGCAATCAGTTCCAAAACATCGCGGGCCGTCGCGTTGCCGTCGTTCACGATGAAATTCCCATGCTCGGCGGAAACCACCGCGCCGCCGACGCGCGTGCCTTTCAATCCCAGCTCGTCAATCAATTTGCCGGCCGGAATTGATCCGGGATTTTTGAACATGCAACCGGCGCTCGGCGCCGCCGGCTGCGTGGTCCAGCGTTTCCGGCTGAACGCGCTCATCCGCTGCACGATGGATTCCTGGGAATCCGGCCGGCCCTTGAACACCGCGTCCAGCGCGATGTGATTTTTCAAGGTACCGCAGCCGCGATATTCCATGGACATTTCCTTCGGCGTAAGCTCGCGCGTATTGCCGTCAAAATCCATCAGGCGGACCGACTCCACGACCTCAAACGTCGCACCACCCATCGCGCCCGCGTTCATGCGCAACGCGCCGCCGACGCTCCCCGGGATGCCTTCGAGAAATTCCATCCCGCTCAGCCCGTGGCGTCTGGCCTCGACCGCGACATTTTTCAATTTTGCGCCCGCCCCGCAGCGCAAGCATTCGCCGACAAGTTCAATACGGCTGAAATTCACATGCCCAAGGCAAATCATCACGCCGCGAAAGCCGCCGTCGCGCACGAGCAGGTTTGAGCCGCGACCGAGAATGAAAAACTTGATATCGTTGTTGCCGCAAAATTTCACAATCGCGGCCAGATCCTCTTCCGATGCCGGCTCCACATACACGTCCGCCGGCCCGCCGACGCGGAGCGTGGTGTGTTTCGCCAGCGGCTCGTTGCGGCGTATGACCGTTGCCGGTGAAACGCAGCCGGCCAGTTCACCGGCAATTTGTGTTCCGCTTCGCATTGGCTTTTCCAGAATGGAAGTTGCTTGAGTCATGCTACAACTTTCAAATTCATTTCGCCCCTCGCCCCGGCCCTCTCCCCGCTTCGCGGGGCGAGGGAAAAGTCTTGGGTGGCCGCGCTCAGGGAAATCACTCTTAAAATGTTTTCCGCGATTTGTTCCGCGGCCTGGGGAGCGTGCCATTGCGCCAGCGCGGCTTGCATTGCCGTGCGCGCGGTTTCGCTTTCGACCAGCTCGCGCAACACCGCCGCCACTTTCTCCGGCGTGGCGTCCTTTTGTTCGAGCAAACGCGCCGCGCCGCTCGTCTCGAACGCGCGGGCGTTGTAAAACTGGTGATTGTCCGCCGCCGCCGGGAACGGCACAAGCAGCGATGGCAACCGCATCGCGGCCAGCTCCGCCAGCGACGACGCGCCGGCGCGGCTCACGGCAGCTGTCGCCGCGCCCAGCGCCAGGTCCATTTCCGCCAGAAACGGTTTCACGACGGCCCGGAATCCGCGCGTGGTGTAAGCCTGTTTCACTTTTTCAAAACCGGTCGCGCCAGTGAGGTGCAGCCATTGCCAGTCGCGGCCGGCCAGCAACGGCAGCGCGGACAGGATCATTTCGTTGATGCCGCTCGCGCCCTGGCTGCCGCCCATCACCAGAATCGTCGGACGCTTTGGTTCGAGTCCGAGCGCCGTGCGGCACGCTGAAATCGTAGCAGCCGACGTGAGCCGGCTCTGACTTGCTTCTGATTTCCGATCTCCAATTTCCGGCTCGCTAAAATGAGCGGACTCATCCCGCACTGCGGGACTGCTACAAAATTGCAGACGGACCGGCGTGCCCATCACCTTGATCCGGGCAGGCGGGACGCCGCGAAACCGCGTGACGGCTTCGGGAAAACCGGCAAACACTTCATCCACGAACCGCGCGAGCAGGCGGTTGGCGCGTCCGGGGATGGTGTTGGACTCGTGCAGAAAGGTTTTCGCGCCGGATTTTTTCGCGGCGAGAATGGGCGGCGCGCCGGTGAAACCGCCCATGGCGAGCACGGCGCGGGGCGGACGCGACTGGAAGAGTTTCCGCGACGCGCGCCACGACTGCCAGAAGCTGCGCGCGAACGAAAGGTAATTTCGGTTTTGCAGCGCGACGGCGGGCAGCGTGAAGGCTTCCAGTGGAGCGCCGGGCGCCGACCCGGCACTTCGGGAGCGGCCATCCGCATCGCGCCGAAACGGTGTTCGTCGCTCCAGCGCGGATTTAACGGCCTGCTGGTCCACGTCCTTCGGCGAGATGAGCAGCGCGACGGCGCAGCCGCGTTGGGCGAGTTGCTCCGCCACGGCGAGTCCCGGAAAGAGATGCCCGCCCGTCCCGCCGCAGGCGATGGCGACGAAGGGCGTGTTGGCTCCGGGTTCAGTCATGTGGCGTGAGCGGGCCTGCGCCGGGCGAAAGGGTTTTTGGCCGCGCGAACGGATGAAAATTCGCCGGTCTCGGCCGATTTGGAAGCAATCGCGCCGCGCGGGCGCGCGTGTCGAGCGACGCTGAACAGGATTCCGACACACGCGAGCATGGCGAGCAGGTTCGAACCGCCGTAGCTGATGAACGGCAGCGGCAGGCCCTTGTTTGGCAGCGCGCTGGTGACCACGCCGATATTGATGGCCGCCTGCAGTCCGATTAAAAATGTGACGCCCGTGGCGAGCAAAAAGCCGAAGGTGTTGCCGGCGTTGAGCGCAATGTAAATGCCGCAGATGGCGATGACGACAAAGGCGATGACGATGAGCAACGTCGCAATCAAACCGAGTTCCTCGCCGATGATGGAAAAAATGAAATCGGTGTGATGTTCCGGCACGAAGCCGAGTTTTTGCCGGCCATTGCCGAGGCCAAGCCCGGTCCAGCCGCCGGAGCCAAGCGCAATCATCGCCTGATACGCCTGATACCCGACACCGTCCTTGTGCTGTTCCAAATCCCACCAGCTAAAAATGCGTTTCATGCGCATCGGGTCGTGCAAAATGGAGACCGCCAGTCCCGCCGCGCCGACCGAGGCCGGGATGAGGATGTGTTTCCAGCGGACGCCGGCGACGAGCAACAGCGAGCCGCCGACCGCGGCGAGCAAAATGGTGGTGCCGCGATCCGGTTCAACGAAAATCAGACCCAGCACCAGCGCGATGAGCATTCCGGAAAAGACGATCCCGCGCTTCCAATTTTGCATCTGCCGCTGATAACGGTCGCCATACCACGCCAGCATGAGGACGAGCGCGAGTTTGGCGAATTCCGACGGTTGCAGACGCATCCCGGGAAGAATGAACCAGCGGTGCGCGCCGTTGATTTTTTTTGTGATGCCGTGCGGCAGCGGCAGCAGCACCAGCAGGAGCAAAACCAGCGCAAAAATGAACAGCGGCCACGCCGCTTTTTTGAGCAATTGGTAGTCGAGGGCGGTCGCCGCCACGCAGAGGACGAAGCCGAGCGCGCACCAGATGAGTTGCAGCATCAGGTAATGCGCGCCGGCCTGGGTCATGCTCGAGCTGTAGAGCATCACCAGCCCCAGCGCCAGCAGGGCGGCGACGCAAAACGCCAAAGTTGTGACGGCGACTTTCATTGCATTGGTTCAAAATAAATGCCAGCCGCGGTTCAACCCGTGGTCATTACTGGGGCGGTGTGCCCGGCGCGGGTGCTGGGGCCGGTGCTGCCGGGGCAGGAGCAGGTGCTGGGGCCGGCTCAGGGGCCGGAACCGCCGCTTCAGCCTTCGCCGGCATCTTCAGCTTTTGCCCGACCTTGATTTGCGTCGTGGTCAGATTGTTTTCAGATTCAATAGCCTTGACGGTGGTGCCGTGGGCCTTGGCAATTTTGGTCAAAGTGTCACCGGATTTGACCGTGTAGGATTCCTCGCCACCGCCGGCGGCAACAGGGGCCATCCCAGCCGGCGCCGGAGCGGCCGCGCCGGCGGACGCAGCCGGGATTGAGATTTTTTGCCCGACTTTCAATTTGGTCGGCTCGACGCCGGGGTTCGCCGCCTCAACGGCTTTGACCGTCACGCCGAATTTTTTGGCGATTTTTGAGAAGCTGTCGCCTTTGACCACGACGTATTCGGTCGCGGCAGTTTCCGGGGCCGGGGCGGGAGTGACCACCTGCGGCGGGGCCACGGGTGGATTTGTCTCCACCGTTGGTGGCAGATTGGTGTCCACCGTCGGCGGCGCATTGGTGTCCACCGTCGGCGGGGTGTTTTCGGCCTCGGTCTGTTCGCGTTTGCAGCCCTGCATGAGCAGGGCCGTCAAACCGAGTACGTTGAGGGCGACCACGCAAAACACAGCGACCTTTACGCGGGAGCGGGTCTTGTTTTTTTGCTCCAACATGGAGCCTTGGGGAACGAACGGATTCGGATTATTCATCGGCTTGGCGCTGATTGCGTCCTTTCATTGAGGTTGGGTTGAGTTTTTGGCCGCGAGATTTTCCCTCTAAAAATTTCGCGGCTGGTCAAAACCAGTTTGTTCATGAACCTGACTTGCCCGGCACGACTTCGGCGGCTTTGAAATTGGCCAAATCCCGGATTGGCGCTGGAAAATAAACGCACTCCACCGCCCGATACGCGCCTGGCTGTTGCCGCTGTTCGTTTTAACAACAAGCCCCTGCGCACGCAAGGGGTAAAGCGCGTTTGCATCGTTCTTAAATCATGCCTGTCTGCCGGATTAAACATGGTCAATTTTCCCGTCGTCATCTCAGTTTCAACGTGCTCAACGCGATGAGCGCAAAGAGCACGCACAAAATGTAAAAACGCATCACCACCTGCGATTCATACCAGCCCTTTTTCTCGAAGTGATGATGCAGCGGCGCCATCAAAAAAATCCGCCGGCCCGTGCCGTAACGCATCCGGGTGAAGCGAAACCAGCCCGTCTGGAGCAGCACCGAAACCGCCTCCAGCACGAACACGCCGCCGGCAATCACCAGCACGAACGGCTGGTGGATGAGCACGGCGACGATGCCCAGCGAGCCGCCGATGGCGAGCGAGCCCGTGTCGCCCATGAACACCTGCGCCGGGTGGCAGTTGAACCACAAAAAGCCGAGGCCCGCGCCGAGGAGCGCCGCGCAAAACACCGTCAATTCGCCCGCGCCGTTCACGTAAGGAATCTGCAAATAGCCCGCCGCCTTGATGTTGCCCGCCAGCCAGGTGAACACCAGAAACACAAACGCCACGATCAACGAACAGCCAATCGCCAGACCGTCGAGGCCGTCCGTCAGGTTCACGGCGTTCGAGGCGCCGACAATCGCCAGCACCACGATCAAGATTCCGAGCCAGGCGGCATGTATCGCCACCGGATATTTGTAAAACGGCAGCGTGATTTCCGTGACGAGCCTGCTGGTGGAGGGCGTCTCCCACAAATAAACGCCGATGAACAGGCTCACCGCCATTTGCGCCCACAACTTCACGCGCGGCGGAGTGCCGCCCCCGCTTTGCTGGATGATTTTGGCGTAGTCGTCGTAAAAGCCCAGACCCGCCAGCACCACGACCGAGAGCAGCGTCAGCAACACCAGTTTGTTGTCCAATTGCGCCCATAACATCGTCGAAAACAACAGCACCGCGACAATCAAAATTCCGCCCATCGTCGGCGTGCCCTTTTTGCTCAGGACGCGCGCCGCCAGACCGCCCGCTTCCTCGGCCCGGTCGGCGTAATCCTGGCCGAATTTCTGTTGTTTGAGCCAGAGGATGATCTTCGGCCCCAGCCACCAGCTCAACACCAGCGCGGTGATGGCCGCGCCGGCGCTGCGCACCGTGATGTAACGAAACAATCGCAACGCCGAAAGGTGGTCCGCCCACGGCGTCCCTTTCGCCCAATCAAGCAGTTGCTGGCTTAACAAGTAAAACATTCGTCGTCTCTCACGATTTTCCGGCCTTCAACGTTTCACCGATGCGTTCCAAACGCACCGCCCGTGACGCCTTCAACAAAACCACGTCGCCGGCTTTCAAAAAACTTTTCAGCGCGGCCATCGCCGTCTCGACGTCCGCAAACTCAATTACGCGGTTCAATCCCGCGTCGCGCGCCGCGCGCGCCGTGACCGGGGCCATTTTGCCGACGGCGAACAATTGTCCGATGCCCAATTCCGCCGCGCACCTTCCCACTTCCGCGTGCGCCGCCTCGCTGTGCGCGCCCAGCTCGTTCATGTCGCCGAGCACCGCCACGCGCCGGCCCTGCAACGGCAGGTCGCAAAGTGTCTCGAGCGCCGCCAGCGCGGAATCGGCGTTGGCGTTGTAGGTGTCGTCCAGCACGCGCACGCCGTCCGCTTCCCAAAATTGCAGCCGCATCTTCGCCGGCTTGCACCCGGCCAGGCCGTCCCGCACCGCGGAACGGCCCAGGCCCAGTTCCTCACTAACCGCCATCGCCAACAAGGCATTGGTCACCTGATGCCGGCCCAGCAAATTGATCCGGAACTCGCCGTTCCATTCAACTTTTGGCGCATCCACGCGGAACGTCACGCCATTTTTATCGGGGCGAATTCCCTTCGCCCGCCAGTCGTTCCGTTCGCCGAGGCCGGCGCGCACGACACCGGCGCGCGTGCGCCGGACGATTTTTTCCGTCCATTCATTGTCGCCGTTGACAAAGAGCCTGCCGTCCGCCGGCAAAAGTTCCGCGAGCCCGCCTTCCTCCTGCGCGACGCCCGCGAGGTCGCCGAAAAATTCCAGGTGCTCGCGCCCGATGTTGGTGATGACGCCGTATTTCGGCCGGATCATTTTCACGAGCGGCGCGAGCTCGCCCGGATGGTTTGTGCCCGCTTCGAGCACCGCCGCCTGGTGCGATTTTTCCAGCCGCAACAACGTCAGCGGCACCCCGATGTCGTTGTTGAAACTGGCCTCGCTCCACAACGTCGCCAGTTTTTGCCGGAGCGCCGAGGCGATCAGTTCCTTCACCGTCGTCTTGCCATTCGAGCCGCCAACACAAACGACCGGCAAATCGAATTCCTTCCGATACGCCGCTGCCAGCCGGCCGAGCGCCAAGCGCGTGTCGTCCACCTCCAGCACCGCGCAGTCCGGCAGTGGCACGGGCATCCTGCCCGTGCGTTTCTCGCCGAACGGGCGGGACGCCCGTGCCACTACCACCGCCGCAACGCCTTTGGCCGCGACTTCGTTCAAGAAGTCGTGCCCGTCGAAATGCTCGCCCCGGATGGCAAAAAACAGGTCGCCCGGTTTCGCCTGTCGCGAATCGGTGCAGACATTTTTCGCCAACGTTTCCACCGACCCGCGGCGAACATCGGCGGCGCAGGCATCGGCAACAAATTTCAAAGAGCGTGGTTCCACGGATAATGTCCGGCCATTTCACTGGGCCGGTAAACTGGCCGGTCGTCGCGGGCCTCCCGCGGCCACGAGTGGCGGCGAATTGGCCGGCCCCGATGTTTTGTCCGGTGGAATGTTCAAATAACTGGCGCAGCGCTCGGCGATTTCCCGGAACACCGGGCCGCAAACCTGGCCGCCGTAATAACCTTCCTTCGGCTCGTCCATGACCACGGAAATGCAGAGCTGCGGATCGTCCGCCGGAAAAAACCCGATGAACGTTGCAAAATACCTGCCCCGTTCATAACCGTCCGGCCCGACTTTTTGGGCCGTGCCGGTCTTGCCCGCCACGGTATAATCACTCATGGCCGCGCCCGGCGCGGTGCCATCCGGCGAAGCGACCGTTTTGAGCGCTTCAACCATCAGTTTGTCCGTGGCGTCGCTGATGACCTGTCGCACGCGTTGCGGCGCGTATTGCTGCACCACGTTTCCGTTGTGGTCTTCCAGGCGGTTCACGAGCATCGGGTGCATGAGCCAGCCGTCGTTCGCAATGGCGTCCATGGCCATGAGCATTTGCAGCCGCGTCACCGCCACGCCCTGCCCCATCGGGATTTGCGCGATGGAAACCTTGCTCCATTTTTTTACCGGATACAAAATCCCGTTGACTTCACCCGGCAACGAGACGCCCGTGTGCTCGCCAAAACCGTATTCGGTCGCATAATCATAAAGCCGGTTTTCGCCGAGGCGGATGCCGATTTTGGCCGCGCCGATGTTCGACGATTTCGTGATGATGCCCTTGGTGGTAAGCATCCCAAACGGCTCGTGGTCATGCAAAACGCGCCCCGCATAGGCGAAATGACCTTCTTCGCAATTAAACGTGTCGCCCAAATGCACCACGCCATCGTTCAACGCGCCGGACACCACGACGATCTTGAACGTCGAGCCCGGTTCCATCACGTCGCTGATGACGCGGTCGCGGCGCGCATCGGCAGGCGAGGCGCCGGGATTGTTTGGATCAAAATTGGGGAGTGTCGCCATCGCCAGGATTTCACCCGTGCCGGGACGCATGACGATGCCGGTGATGCTGAGGGGCGTGTGCTTTTGCATGGCGTCGGCCAGCGCGGTTTCGACAATGTGTTGAATGGCCGAGTCCACGGTGAGCACCACATTGAGGCCATCGCGGGCCTGCACGTCTTCATCGCGCAACGCAACCAGTTCGCGCCGCTGCCGGTCGGTTTCCGTCACACGCCAGCCCGCCACGCCGCTCAACGCGGCGTTCAAAACCAGTTCGATGCCGTCGCGTCCTGAAATCCGCGAAACACCTGCGCCGTTCAACGTCACCTCATCCGGCCCCACGAACCCGAGCACTTGGGCCGCCAGCGGGCCGTTGGGATAAACGCGCAACTGGTCCGCCTCGGCAAAAATGGCGTCCTGGCGCAGGTTGCGGAAAAACGCGCGGTTCGTTTTGGGCAATTTGCTTTCATCCATACCGAACGAAAGATTGGTCATCGTCATTTGAATCTTCTGCCAGGTCTCGTCCGGAACGTCTTTTTTAAGGCGAACGTAATAAAGGCCGTTGGTGACGGTCTCGCCCTTTTCATTTTTCCAGACACGGGGAATCAGCCGTTGAAAAAGACTGCCTTCGCTGACACCCAGCAACGGCGCGAGGGCGCGGGCGACCACGGCCTGCTGGTTGCCAATCAACGACGGGTTCGCGCAAATCGTGTTCATGGAAATGCTCGTGGCCAGCAGGTTGCCGTTCACGTCCAGAATGTTGCCCCGGCGCGGCGCCTTGAAAAAATCGCGTTCCGTGTTCAATTCCGCCATTCTGGCCAGTTCGTCGTGCCGCAACACCTGCAAGTCCACGAGCCGATAGCACAGCCCGGCAAACGCCGCGCCCAACAGCAGCATCAGCAGCAGCACGCGTCGCAGTTGCAGTTTGTTGCTCATATTCAAAACGGCCGGCCGCCCGCGGCGATCGGTTCCTCAACCAACGGCGTCACGGGCGGCGGCCAAAATTCACACGTTTATTGGGTCGTCGCGCCAGTCTGGCGGACGGCCAGCCGGCGCGCGGCAGCCTGGTCTCCGGACGACACCGGCGGGAGTTCGGGCAGCCGCCAGATTTGCGACGGTTGTGCGGGACCCAGTCCGAGATTCAATTCCCGCGAACGCCGGTCCAGCATGGTTGGCGAACGCAGCATCGCCAGTTGGTCGCCGAGTTTTTGATCCGTGTCCTTCAGTTGCGTCAGGCGGATTTCCCGCTGCCGGATTTGCTGGCCAAGCTGGTAAATCTGGCTCTTTTGCCAGACATAACCGACCGCCGAACCCGCAATCAACAGGCACAAAAACGACGCCTTCAACGCCGGCCCGAACCGGATCACCGCCGACTGGCTTCTTCGATTTTTCATCGTCAAATTTTCTCCATCACCCGCAATTGCGCGCTGCGGCTGCGGGGATTTTCCGCCATTTCCGCCGCCCCCGGCTTGAGGGCCTTGCGCGTCACCCATTTGAGTTCCGGCACGCGCGGTTCGCGCAACTCCGGAACGTCCACTCCTCCCGTGAACGTGTAATCCCGCGACCGCGCGCGCCCGAAATCCTTCACCGCCCGGTCCTCCAGCGAATGAAACGTGATGACCGCCAGCCGTCCGCCGGGCTTCAACGTTTTCACCGCCGCGTCCAGGCCCCGTTTCAAGGAGCCGATCTCGTCGTTGACCGCGATCCGCAGCGCCTGAAAAACTTTTGTTGCCGGATGCGTCTTTTTCCCGCGGCGCGGCGAAATTCTTTCAATCCATTCCGCCAGTTGCCGGGTCGTCTCAAACTTCCGCCTCTCCCGGTCGCGCACCAGCGCGCCCGCAAAACGCCGCGCGTCCCGTTCGCCGCCCAGTTCCCAAAAAATCCCCGCCAGTTCTTCCGCGCCCGCGCCGTTCACCAGCTCCGCCGCCGTCAGCGATTGCCGCGTGTCCATCCGCATGTCCAGCGGCCCGTCGTGCTGGAAACTGAATCCGCGTCCGGCGCAATCCAGTTGCGGTGAACTCACGCCCAGATCCAACAGCACGCCGTCGCAGCTTGCCGCCGGCACCCAGCCGGCCAGTTCCGCAAAATTGCCGCGGCGGATTTCAAATCGCCCGGCGAACTCCGCCAGCCGCGCGCGCGCCGTTTCAATCGCGGCGCCATCGCGATCGCATCCAAACAGCCATCCAGTCGGCGAACTCGCGGTCAAGATAATCGCCGCGTGCCCGCCCCCACCGACGGTCCCGTCGGCGTAACGCCCGCCCGGCCGGGGCTTCAGCGCGTCCAACACCTCCGCCGCCATCACCGGTTTGTGAACGAAATCTGACACTGTGCATCGGTTTTTCGCCGCCTAACTGGTTTTCATTTTCAAAAACCGTTCGCCCAGCAGTCCCCACGATTTTTTCGCCGGTTCCCGGTCCAGTTCCCGCGTGTCGGCCGGCGGACGGGACTTGAGCGGAACAACCTCAACGTCCACGTCGCTGAGGTCGTTCCGCAAAACTTTTACCGCGTCCAGGGAAAGTTCCGCCTGCACGGGGGCCTTCGCATGCCTCCCCCCGGCCGCCGGAAACGCGGATGCTGATGCAAACGGGTTCAACCGGCTCATCCAATTCAACGAGCGGCCCGGTTTGGGGACCGGCCCGGCCGGGTTTTCAACGGCCGCCTGATGGCCGGCCGCGAAAGACAGCACGGGCAGTTTTTGCGTCTTAGTCGCCAGCTCCTTTTTGACCGGGGCGGCGCTGGCATTTTCCGCCGCCGGGCCGGTCGCTTCCGTTTCAGTCTCGGTTTCCGTCGCCGCGGTGAACGGATTTTTCGGCGAGGAAAACTTTGGGAGATAGATCTGTTTGTTGGCGCGATAAGGGCTTTCTCCCCGGCGGCCGAGCGCCAGACTTTTTCCGGTGGCCAGCAATGTTCCCAGTTTCATAATTATTCCATCAGTCTGAAGGCGTCCGGCGCCAGCGCGGCGTCGGCAGCCTGAACCTTTTCGTAACGTTCGGGATTCCAAATCTCATACCGGTCGAGCAAGCCGACCAGCATCGCCTCGTTCTTGAGCCCCGCCTCGCGGGCCATTTCCTCCGGCAGACAAATCCGCCCGGCCTTGTCCACGGTCGCCTGCGCCGAACCGCCGCCGATGAGGCGTTTCAAAACCACTTTTTTCTGGTCGCTGTTCGGCATCTCACTGATGGACTGCATCAGCTTCGCCATTTGCGCGGGCGGCAGGACGCGCACACAGGGTCCCGCGCCCTCGCGCGGCCAGAGAATGAGCGTCAACTCCAAATCCGCCTTTTGCGGCCGCCATTTGGCCGGGATTTGCACGCGCCGCTTCTCGTCCACGCCATGAAGAAAGCGTGAATTGTAACAAGCCGGTTCTTTGTTCGTCGTCCTGCCCATTTGTTCACCGTGGGAACAGCGAACGGCCTTTCTCCCCACGACGGCCCATTTCTACCCATTTTAACCCACAGCGTCAACAAAAAAATTGCGTTTTTTTGACGATTTATTCAGAAGTTATTCACAACCCGAAATTCAGGCCCAAAGCCCGAAATTGAATCTCGTTGCCTGACCACTTGCAACTTGCGACCCGAATCTCGAAACTCGCCGGGATGCGAACCGCCGACTTCGATTTTGTGCTGCCGCCGGAGTTGATCGCGCAACGTCCCGCGCCCCGGCGCGACGAATCGCGGCTTTTGATTTTGAGCCGCGATGGCGGGCGCATCGAACACCGCCGGTTCCGCGAGCTCCTGGAATTTCTTCGCGCCGGCGATGTGCTCGTTTTGAACGATTCGCGCGTCATTCCCGCGCGCCTGCGTGGCGCGAATGCCCGCACCGGCGGCCGGTTTGAAATCCTGTTGCTCGAGGAAAATGCCGTCAACGACTGGTGGGCAATGGTACGGCCGGCCAAACGCGCGCAAGCCGGCGTGCAAATTGCGCTTCAAGATCAAAGCGGAAATCCGGCCGGCATCGGCGTGGAGGTCACTGAAAAAAATGACGAAGGCCGCCGGCGGTTGAAATTTTCCGGCACGCCGGACATCCGTGCCCGGCTCGAACGGCTCGGGGAAACCCCCTTGCCTCCCTACATTCATCGCGACCACGAACTGCCGGAGGACCGGGAGCGCTACCAGACGGTTTTTGCCCGGAGCGGCGGCTCGGTGGCCGCGCCAACAGCGGGATTGCATTTCACCCCGGAATTACTGGAACAAATCCGCGGGCGCGGCGTGCAGCTTTGCTTCGTCACCCTGCATGTCGGTCCCGGCACTTTTCTGCCGGTGAAAACCGAAACCCTGGCCGCGCACAAAATGCACGAGGAACAATTTGAAGTGGGCGAAGAAACGGCGCGCATCATAAACGAGGCCAGGAATTCAAGCCGGCGCGTGATTGCCGTTGGCACGACGACCGTGCGCGTGCTCGAAAGCATTGCCGCACAGAACAGCGGAAAAGTCGTTAAAATCGTAGGAAAAACGCGTATTTTCATCCATCCGCCGTTCCGGTTCCAAATCGTGGACGCGCTGTTGACCAACTTTCATCTCCCCTGCTCCACGCTGTTGATGCTCGCGAGCGCGTTCGCCGCGCCGGGTCCCGCAGACGCGGGACGTGGATGTGAAATGATTTTGGCGGCCTATGCTGAAGCCATCCGGGAACGTTACGGCTTCTACAGCTATGGCGACGCAATGCTGATTCTATGAACTCGTCACCCGTCAGCCGTCACCCGTCACGGCCCTTTGTCCTCGTCAACATGGCGATGACGGCGGACGGCAAGATCGCCACGGCCAATCGCGCGGTTTCGTCCTTCGGCAGTGCGCGCGACCACGAGCATTTGCTTGAGCTGCGCGCGACGGCGGACGCGGTGATGGCCGGCGCGCGAACGGTGGATTCGGCCCCGATCAACCTGGGACCGGGCCCGGCCCGGTTCCGGCGAATGCGGCTGAAAAACGGGCGGGCGGAGAACAATTTGCGCGTCATCGCCAGCGGCAGCGGTCTGGTCAATCCGCAGGCGGAAATTTTCAGACATCGTTTCTCGCCCATCATTGTGTTGACCACCCGGCGCGCGTCACCGGCAACCTTGCGCCAGTTGCGGGCCGTCGCGGATGAAGTGAAGGTTTTCGGCGGGCGCGAAATCAATTTTCGCGCGGCTTTAAGCTGGTTGCGGGTGAAATGGGGCGTCAAACGCCTGCTGTGCGAAGGTGGCGGTGAACTGAACGCGGCATTGTTCCGCGCCGGATTGGTGGACGAATTGCACCTGACAATTTGTCCGAAGATTTTTGGCGGTCGGGAGGCGCCGACCATCGCCGGAGGCGGCGGTTTCCGCCGGCTGGCCGAAGCCACGCCGCTTCAAATCAAATCTTTCAAACGCGTTGGCAATGAAGCCTTTGCCGTGTTCACCGTCCGCGGGCAAAAATGAGCAAACCCGATGTTATTCACAAGGATGGCTTACCGGTCCATCGGTGATGCTACATTTGCGGCTTATTTTCCTGCCAGGCCTGCCTTCGTCTCCACCCAGCGCGCGAACAGCCACAGCAAATCCGACAGGCGATTGAGATAAATGAGGATCTCCGCGTTCTTCAGTTCACCGGTTTCTTTCAGCGCGCACACGCGCCGCTCCGCGCGGCGGCAAACCGTCCGGGCCATGTCCAGCGCCGCGGAGTTCTTCGTCGCCCCAGGTGTCGCCCAGCCTTTGAAGCTGATGTTTTGCGCTTCAATTTCATGGACGAGCGCATCCAGCTTCGCCGTCAGGCCCGGCGTGACGGGCGAGTAACCGTCCTTGAAATAACGCTCCAAATCCTCCGGCTGAACGCACAGCTCGCCCATCACCACGACCAGGTCCTTCTGAATCGCGAGCACGTTTTCCCGGACGAAATCGTGTTCCGCCGTCGCGCGCGCCTGGCCGAGCGTGGCGTTGAGTTCATCCACCGTGCCGTAGGCTTCGACACGCGGATGCGATTTGGGGACGCGGCGGCCATACATGAGTGCCGTCGTGCCGCCGTCGCCGGTCTTGGTGACAATGCTCACGGCGACCAGCTAATCCGCTAATTCCGCGCTTGCCAAGCAGAACCTCACGGCAAATGCCGCGCGGGAAGCGGCATGGTTTCGTTGTGGCGGCGGTTGGTGACCGCCGAAAACGGTGAAAAAGTTTGAAATCATGCCGCCCGCCGCGTGATAGGAATTTACTTTTCCGCCGCGACCCGGTTTACTCAACGAACCGGCAATGTTAAACCTTGATTGAGACAACATCGTGAGCGCGCAGCAGAAAATCTATATCGGCACGGACAGCGGAGCAACCACGTCGAAAGTCGCGGGCGTCTGGGCCGATGGGACCGCCATTTCCACCCAGCTCCTCCAGCGGCCCACCAACGCTCAGAATGGCACCGACGCGGTCATCCAGGGCTGGGTCGGGGCCATCAACGATTTCCTGGCGCAGAACGGACTGGCTTGGGACCGGGTGCTCGGCGTGGGCCTGGCCATTCCCGGGCCTTTCCGCCGCTACGGCGTGCTCGATCATTCAGCCAACCTGCCCGCCAGCTTCGAGGGATGGGATGTCCACACGGCCTACAGCAACGCGCTGGCCGCACAAGCCGGGCGGACGATTCCGCTGACCGTCGGAAATGACGGCAATTACGGCGGCGTGGCCGAGGCGCAACACGCCCGCGGCACCGGCACCGGCTCCGTGCTCATGCTCGCCCCCGGCTCCGGTCTGGGCTGCGCCTACGTGGACCGCAACGGGCTGCCGCTCGACGGCGACACCCTGGCCGGAATGGAAGCCGCGCACATGCCCGCGCCGCTGCATCTCTTGAACATCAAACCTTTTCCCTGCGGTTGCGGCAAGAACTGGGGTTGCATCGAAGCCTACACCACCATCTCCGGCCTGCCTCATCTTCTGGCCGAATTCCTGCCCAGGTATCCCAATCACGACCTGGCCAAATCCCCGGCCTCTCCCAAGGAAAAGGCGCTGGCCCTGCGCGGCCTGGCCCAGAAAGGCGACCCCCTCGCCAACGAAATTTTCGATTTTCAAGCCCGGGCCATGGGCCTGCACGTGGCCAATCTCGCCATGGCCTTGGATCCGCAATTCGTCGTCATCGGCGGCGGCCTGATGGATCCGGAAGCCACCACCGGCGAATTCCGCGCCCGTTACCTTCAAATCATCCGCGACACGGCACGCCCCTACCTCTGGCCAGCGCAGCGCGCCAGGATGACCATCGTCCCGGCGGCATTGGGCGAACTGTCCCAAGCCATCGGCGCCGCCCTGGTCGCCCTCTACCAGAGCCGCTCCTGATTACCCGGCCTCAATCCGGCGCAAAGATGGGCGGGTTGAAACTGTCTCGAAATTGTAGCAGTCCCGCAATGCGGGATGAGTCTGCTCTAATCTCAAATGAAGTTCCAAGGATGGTGAGCCGACTTACGCGATTGGCTAATCCGTGAAACCCGCGCTTTGGAAACCAGAGCGCGGGTTGAAAACTAAAATGGGAGCAAACTTAACTGCGGCGGCGGAATAGCAAGAGCGACAGACCGCCCACTCCCGCCAACGCCAGTGTGGAAGGCTCCGGAACCGGCGCTACCCCGAACTGATTCATCCCACTAAAATTAAAAGACCCTAACCCGTTCGGGTCATTATCGGATACACCTGTCTGAAACGTGAACGGATTAGACCAGCCAAGGGCAAGACTACTCTGATTCACGATGGCACTCAAGCCCGAGCCAACGTCCCAACCAATCACAACGATTTCATACATGTCCTCGGCGGTTGAGCCAGCCAGTGCAAATGAGTAGTCGCCATTGTAAGTCACAGTCCCCACCGACGGACCCGTGGTAGCTGTCGCAGGCACGTTGCCATCTGACAAATCGTAGGCAATATGCCATCCGCTCGAGAGCATGCTCGTAATGGTGCTCCACTCGTTTAATATCTGACTCACTCCGTTGGTAGCCACCTGCTGGACGGCAGGTTCCTGCCCTAGTCCAAATTGTGTCCCTACGCTTGGAAGGGGATCGGTGGTGCCCGTAGCAGCCCATAGAAAGCCGGCATCTACAGTGCCAGCAGAGCGCACCCCCACGCCGGGCGTGGTATATTCATCATACACCTGGTGAGCCCCCGTATCAAAGCTCATCCACGCTTGACCGTGCGCGCTGAAGCCCGTAGCGACGATTAACAATGCCAAAATTCCGATTCGACTTTTCATAGGCCTGTTTTGGGGGTTGTTGTTTATTGCTGATTGGAATCCTTTGTTCTTGTTGATTTATCGGTTCGGCTCTTGACCGAACAGCGGCAGCGTTCGTCCGCGTGCCGTTGCACCAACAAAGCTCCCATTCACTTGACCAGCTTGGGTATCATCCGCTCCGCTAGGGCGTCCGTCGCATTCTATAGTGCTGTCTTGACAGCAGTCTGTGATTGGACTGTTTGAAGCTTTCACTAGCATTTCGATTCTCTCACAATTTCAAAATCCCGTCAATCCAGCTTTTGGGGTGGTTCCCTAATTTGGCGGCGGCGGGGCTGAAACTGTCTCGAAACTGTAGCAGCGGATGTGAGTCCGCTCTAATCTCAAACGAAATTCCAGGAATGGTGAGCCGACTCACGCCGGCTGCTACCATAAAATTGGGTTTTGAAACAGTCTTTGCTGACAAGCCGCTACAATGAAAGGCAGTTTTTCAGGAGTTCATTATATCACTTCGCCGCCGGATGATTGGTTGCCGGCGGTAGCAGCGAAACCGGCGGTGAAGTCAATTTCTGATAGGCCAGAATGCCCTTCACAATCGCCTGCGCCATCTGGTGGCGGTAGGCGGCGCTGTAAATCTTTTTGCTTTCCAGCGGATGCGTCATGTAACCGCCTTCAATCAAAATGGCCGGCATGGTCGCGTCGCGCAGCACGGCAAACCGCGCCCGGCGCACGCCGCGGTCTTCCGCGCCGAGATTCCGCACGAGCGATTTCTGGATTTGATACGCCAGCAGCAGACTCTTTTGTTCATTGCGATTCGCAATCGTCGGGCCGACGCCAACCGCGGACCCAAATTCTCCGCTTTCACCGCGCGCGTTCGTTGAACCCGCCCCGACGGGTGTGATGCAATAAGTCTCCGGCCCTTCGACTTCGTCTTTCCCGGTTGGCGTCGCGTTGAAATGCAGGCTCACGAACAAATCCGCCCCGCGCCGGTTTGCCAGCGCCGGACGTTCGGGCAATTCGACATAGGTGTCCTTGCTGCGCGTCAGGATGACATTGAACCCGGCCTGCTTGAGCTGGTCGCGCACTTCCGCCGCCAGCGCCAGCGTGTAAATTTTTTCGTAATGCCAGCCCACGCGATTGCCGGTGTCCTTGCCGCCATGACCGGGATCAAGGCAGATCGTCGTGATTCTTTTCGCGGACCATTTTTGCGGAAAAACCAGCGGGCGAACCGCCGTGTCGAGGTCGGGTTGGGCGATGAGCAGCGCGCCCTTCGTGTTGGCGATGGGAAAGGAAAGCGCGACCCGGACGCCGTTGATGTCCGCATAACGCGAGTCCGCGTCAAACACCAGCCGCGTCGTCTGGCTGGCGAGGACCATTTCGTCGCCGCGACCCGACCTCGATGCGTTCAAGCCGTTCGCGCGCGCCCAATCCGCCAGCGGCACGCAGCTCTGGCCGTTGATGTAGGCCGCGCGCGCCGGTGTCAGGCAAAGCACCAGGCACAACGCAATCAGCAATGCCGTCAGACGATTCATGGCGGCGCAACTTGCCCGCCCGTTGCGACATATTCAAGGGAAATGGTTGCCGGGTGAAACCTTTGACACGAATCTCACAAATTGCCACGAATTTCCCGAGACCCAGGAAGACGCACAAGGTGGAGACACACCGGGCGCCAACGCTTCTGAATTTCCTCTCCGCCTCGAACGGAGAAGCTGCCGGACGGGTCATCCCGCGTCCGGCAGCCCGACAGTTTCTCGTTATTGTCCAAAAACCTGGCTCTCGTAGAACGAGGCAAAGCCGGCGCTGTCGCCGGTCACGTAAATCCGGACATAGCGGTTCGTGGCCGAAAACGCGTCGCTCGTGTTCCCCATTGTGACGTTGTTCGTCTTGTTCACAACGGTCGTGTAATTCGTATCGTCATTGCTGACTTGAATTTGATATTTATAAGAGCGCGAACTCGCGTTGTACCAATAGTTGGACACCGACTGCAGAGTGTGGATGGAGCCCAAATCCACCCTCCACCATTGCGGGAAGGTGCCGCTGGATGCAGCCCAGCGGGTGCTGAAATTGCCGTCGTTGCCGTTGGTGGGCGCGTTCCCCGCTTGAAAACTGCTGGCGGTCACCGGCTGGCCTTGCGACAACAACACTGTGCCTCCTCCTGCTGTCGGTGTGGCGCTCACTTGCGTGGAATTGGCGCCTTCGCCGGCTGAATTCGTGCCCGAAACCACGTAATAATAGGTCGTGCCATTCACCACCGCCGAGTCGGTGTAATTGGTTGCCGCCGAAGTGCCGATGATTGTGTATGGCCCGCCATTGGTCGTCGAGCGCTTGACATTGTAACCGGTCGCGCCGGAATCAGCCGTCCAACCCAGACCCACTTGCGCGTTGCCGGCTGTCGCCGTCAAGCCCGTCGGAGCGGGCGGAGGCACGGGCAGCGTGGTCGCGCTGGCCTGGCTGGAATTGGGGCTTTCACTGCCATTGACCGCCGAAACCACGTAATAGTAGGTCGTGCTGGGAGACAGCCCCGTGTCGCTGTAACTCGTGGAGGTGTCTCCGGTCGCAATCGTGGTGTAAGGACCACCGCTGACGGTTGCGCGCTTGACGTTGTAACTGGCCGCGTTTGAACTGGCGTTCCAGGACAAGTTGATCTGGCTGGAGGAAACCGTGTTGGCCGTCAAGCCGGTCGGGGCGGCGAGCCCTGAAATGCTGCCGTAAACCTGGCATTCGTAGAAACTGGCCCAACCGCCCCCGCTGGCGCCGGTCACGGTCACCCTCACATATCGGGCCGCGGTGGAAAGGCTGTCCGTTGTATTTCCAAATGTCGTGTTACCCAGCCGGCTCACGACGGTCGTGTAATTCACGTCGTCAGGGCTGACATCAATTTTGTACCAAAAAGACCGTGTGGCGCTGTTATACCAGTCTATGGTCACCAGCGTCAGGTTGTAGTTGCTCCCCAAATCCACCCTCCACCATTGCGGAAAGCTGTTGGTGGCAGCACCCCACCGGGTTGAAAGGCTGCCATCATTGCCATTGCCGGGGCCATTGCCCGTTTGAAAACTGCTGGCCGTGACCGGCTGGCCTTGCGACACCAGTGACCCGGCCCAGCCGGTTGTTGTGGCGTTGGCTTCCTGCGAATTGGGGCCTTCGCCGGTTGAGTTGGTCGCGGAGACGACGTAGAAATACGTCGTGCCGGCCGGCAGACCGGTGTTGCTGTAGCTGGTTGACGAAACCCCCGAAGCAATCGTGGTATATGGGCCGCCGCAAGTGGTTGCCCCTTTCACGTTGTAACTGGTTGCGCCCGGACTCGCCGCCCAGGAGAGGTTAATCTGGCTGGATGAAGCCGCGCTGGCCGTCAAACCGCCCGGTGCAACGGGTATCCCCGTCGTGGGCTGATACGCCCGCACCCACGAGACATACATGAATTGCGGAAACACCGTGCTCCCATTGGGATCTCCCGGCCAGGTCCCCCCGACCGCGACATTCAAAATGAAGAAAAACGGATTCTGAAATGCCGAGCGGTTGGGATTATTTACCGAGTCAATGGGGATGATGCAATACTCCACGCTGTCCACCCGGAAGATGATATGGTTGCTGTTCCATTCAGTTTCAAAGACATGATAATCCTGGTAAAAAAACTGTCCGTAGGGCAGCGGCGCATAACCTCCGCTGCCGACTGACGTGTTGTTGGCCCCGTAGTGCAGCGTGCTGTAAACCGTGTCGTCAAACCCCAGCCCGCCCCCCACCATTTCCATGATGTCCACTTCACCGCATTGGGGCCAGCTGACCTGGGTGATGTTTGTGCCCAGCATCCACCACCCCGGCCATATCCCCTTTCCATACGGCAGGCGGATCCGTGCGGCAATTTTACCGAACCGCTGCGAATAAAGGCCCTGCGTCCTCAACCGCGCCGAATGATATGTCGAACCGTCCTTGGTTGCCGCGATGATCAGCTCGCCATTGGTCGAAATATAGGAATTTGTCTGGGTATAAACCTCAAGCTCGTTGTTGCCCCAGCCACCGCCGCCGAGATCCCACGTCCATTTGTTGGTATCAATGGCCGGCCCGTTAAACTCGTCGGACCAGGCCAGAGTCCAGCCCGGTCCCGGCGTCCAGTTGTCCGGGGAAAAGGCCTTTGCCAAACCTGCGCCGGCAAGCAGAACAAGAATGACAATGATGTGTGGTATCAATTTGCTTTTTTTCATGGTGTTTTTTGGGTTGGTTGAATTTGGGGACAACTCATGCGAACAAATGATTGGCGTCAACATGTTGGCTCATGATCTCAAGCTGCACTGCTTACACTGACGGGGGCTGATGGACTGCATCATACAGATTTATATGACCATGCCACCCCCTCTTTCAGGGGGATATGAAGTAGTGGCTCAATTTTAATTTGAGGCAGGGTCATCGCGTCCACCCTCCGTAGCGGCTACTGCGCCCGTCCTCCGCAGTGGCTCTGTTGCGGAGGATGGAGAGGACCGGCTGGTCGTCCGAAGCCGCGCAGCAATGCGGCATCCCTGCCACCCGCAAACTGACCCATTACCCTTTGGTCAAATCCGCGACGTTCAACGGAATTCATTGCCCCGTTGGGGCGGGCTCATGGTAGGACTTGCCGGCGCGATAGAGTTCAAGCAATTGCCGGTTTCTCGCCGCCAAGGCCGCCTGCCCGGCCATGGTGGCGAGCTGCTCCGCCTTTTCCCCCGCAGCCACCGCTTCCGGGAAATGCCCGCATTCGGCATAAGCGGCGGCGAGCGTCCCGATGAACGAGGGTTCGCCATAATGACTCAGCTCACACGCGCGTTGGGCCAGACGGACCGCCTCGGCCCCGTTGCGAACCCCGGCATCGGCACTGGCCGCCAGCGTCAACGCCAGATTGTTCAGCACCCCGGCCAGGTTGGGATTTAATCTCAATGCCTCCCGGTATTGGGCAACCGCTTCCCGGTCGCGGCCCAATTGGCTGAGTGTCATGCCCAATTGAAAGAAAATTTCCGGGCGGTCTGGCTTGATCCGGATCGCCTGGCGATAGTCCTCAATCGCTTCCTCAAACCGGCCCGTGGTAGCGAGGGCGTTTCCCAGATTGTTCAGCGCCTCGAAGTCGTTTGGATTTATCTGGAGGGCTTGGCGATAGTTTTCAATCGCTTCATCGAACCGGCCCTCGGCGGCGAGGGCGTTACCCAGGTTGAAGTGCGCCTTGAAGAATTTCGGCTCGATCCGGATGGCCTGGCGATAATGCTCCATCGCTTCCTCATACCGGCCCTGGGCGGCGAGGGCGTTACCCAGATTATTCAGCGCCTCGGCGTAATACGGTTTGATCTGGATGGCCTGGTGATAATACTCAATCGCTTCAGCAACCCGGCCCCTGGCGGCGAGGGCGACGCCCAGATTGTTCAGCGATTCGGCGTAATTCGGATTGATCTCGATGGCCTTATGGTAGTGTTCCATGGCCTCTTCAATGCGCCCCCGGTCTTCAAGCAAGAGACCCAGATTGTTTTGGGCCAGCCAGCAATCCGGGTTTCTGACCAGCGTGTCGCGCCAGAGCGTTTCCAGGTCCGTGTATTTCCCGGCCTGCCGCCAGCTCAGCAGGGCGAGCACCGGCAGCACGATTGCCGCAAATCCATAAACCACCGCCGGCCTGCGCAGCAATTCACCCACCCGCGCCACCAGCGCCGCCACCAGCGCGATGATCCCCAGGGCGGACAGATAAACCCAGTGGTCCCACACAAATGAATAACGCATCCCATACGCGTTCATGAACCCCAGCACCGGAAACAGTGTCCCCACATAAAAGAACAGCGCGGTCACCGGCCCGCGCCCGATGCGCCCCCGGGCCAGCCAGAGTGTGAAAAGGACGCCAAGGGCGGTTGCCGGATATAACCATTGCCACCACACACCGGGATCAGGCTGCCAGCGCGGGTAAACGAAGCAAAGGTTCGCCGGCCAGAACAATTTGCCGAGGTAAAACCAGAACGCCTGGCCGGCCACCAGGCAGCGTTGCGGGAAGGTCAGGACAAAATCCGCTCCTCGCGCCCCGACATGGTTTTTCTCCAGCCAGGCGGTCACCGCACAAAGACCAAGGGCCAGGGCGAAGAAGGGCAGCGTCGGCAACATGTCCGCCCGCCACCGGATTTGTCCGCGTTTCCACCAGCCCATCAACAGAATCACCGCCGGCAGCGAAAAGGTCGTCGTCTTGGCCAGCAACGCCCCCAGAAACAAAACCAGCGCCAGCCAGTAAAAAAGTGACGCGTGACGCGTATCGCGTGACGAGTCAGGGACGGTGGTCGTTTCCCCCGTTCCGGTCACCCACGGGGCATATCGTTCATAGGCCAGTAATGCGCCGAGGTAAAAAACCAACGAGAGCACATTCTTGCGTTCGGTGATCCACGCGACCGATTCGACCATGACCGGATGCAGCGCGAAGAGGGCCGCCGCCAGCCACGCGCCCGGCAGTTGGAGCCGCCGCAGCAATCGCCAGAAGAGCAGGGCGGCCAGGGCGTGCAGCAGGACGTTCTCGACGTGGTAGGGCAGCGTCCAGAATTTCCAGAGCTGGTAATCCAGCCAGAAGGTCGTGCCTGAAAGCGGATAATACTGTTGCAGGGCGGTGGGCTGGAACCAGATCAAGCGCAGACCGGCGGTGTCGCGCAACAAGCCGATTATTTTTGTGGTCCACGAGTCATCATCCCAGATGAACCCGCCATGCAAGGCCGGCCAGTAGGCCAGCAGCGTGGCGGCAACCAAAAGCAGACCCAGCAGCCATCTTCCCCGGGCAGTGCGCAAAATTCCCGTGATCCCGTCTGCCTGCCGCGGCGGGGGGATTACCGGCGCCGGCTGGCCGTCAGCGCAACCCGGGGCCGATGATGACGGCGGATGTCCGGCGGCGGGTCTTTCGGATGGGCGACGGTTCTTCCAGTTCACGCGGCCCAAGGCTACGCTGGGTCCGCCGCCAATTCAAACTTTAGACATAGACGAGTAGTGGTTCAATTTGAATTTGAGGCAGGGTCATCGCGTCTGTGTTAAAAGTTTGATTTCCAGTCGCAATCGTTTTTAATGCTCGGCTTGGTTCTTGAAATGAACATCCACGAATATCAGGCCAAGCAGTTGCTCGCCCAATTCGGCGTCGCCGTCCCGCTCGAAATCCCCGCCCAATCCCTCGATCAAGTCCGCGCGGCGGCGGAGAAAATCTTCGCCGGCGGCAGCGCCAGTGTCGTCGTCAAATCCCAAATCCACGCGGGCGGACGCGGCAAAGGTCTGTTCACCAGCGGTTTTCAAGGCGGCGTGAAAGCCGCCGCCTCGGTGGATGAAGCCGTTTCCCTCGCCGGAAAAATGCTCGGCAACCTGCTCGTCACCAAACAAACCGGCCCGGACGGACGCCGCGTCCAGACCCTCCTCATCGCCAGCGGCGCAAAAATCAAAAGGGAATTTTATCTGGCGGTCCTGCTCGACCGCGCCGTCGGACGCCCGCTCGTCATGGCCAGCACCGAAGGCGGCATGGACATCGAGGAGGTCGCCGCCAAAACACCCGAAAAGATTTTCAAGGAATGGATTGATCCCGCCACCGGCATCATGCCCTTTCAAGCCCGCAAAATCGCCGCCGCCCTCAGTCTCAAGGGCGATCTCTTCAACGCCGCCGCCAGACTGGTCACCGGCGTTTTCACAACCTGGTGGGAATGCGACGCGTCGCTCGTCGAAATCAACCCCCTCGCCATTGTCGAACTCCCCGACGGCAGGGAATCCGTCGTGGCGCTCGACGCCAAAATTTCGCTCGACGACAACGGCCTTTACCGGCACCCGGACATCCAAGCGATGCGCGATTTGAACGAGGAAGCCCCGCTCGAAATCGAGGCCGGCAAGTTCAACCTCAATTACATCAAGCTCGACGGCAACATCGCCTGCCTCGTCAACGGCGCGGGTCTGGCAATGGCCACCATGGATATCATCCAGCATTTCGGCGGCAGCCCGGCAAACTTCCTAGACGTCGGCGGCGGCGCTAGCAAGGAACAAGTGACTGCGGCGTTCAAAATCATTCTCCAAGACCCGCACGTGAAAGGCATTCTCGTGAACATCTTCGGCGGCATCATGGATTGCAACGTCATCGCCACCGGCATCGTCGCTGCAGTCAAGGAAACCGGCTTGAAACTCCCGCTCGTCGTCCGGCTGGAAGGCAACAACGTCGTCGCCGGCAAAAAAACGCTGGCCGAATCCGGCTTGAAGCTCATCGCCGGCGATTCCATGGCCGATGCCGCGCAGAAAGTGGTAAACGCCGTTGGGAAATGACGGTCATTCGGGAAGCACGCGCGCCTCGCGTGTCGCGGCGGACGGCTCGTCCGCGCCACTGTCCTGCCGCGTGCAAGCGGCAGGACAGTCCCATCTTCCCATGCCCTCGCTTCCAGACAAGGTTGGGTGGAAAGGCGGATACGAGAGGATTTCGGTGAGGGCGGGCGTAAACACTCGTTCCATTCGAAATGTCAGGGAAACGATTTTCAAGGCTTTGATACGGATGCAATTGGGATAAAACCAATCGGTGCTAATCCGTGAATTCCGTGTCTGTTTTCTCTTTAAGCGCCAAACAAATCCGCCGGACTTTGCGTCGCGCTTAAAAATTTTCCGCCGTTGAAAACCGTTTGGACTTTACCGCCCTTCCATTTTCGCAGTCGGTAAATCGTGGCAAACGCGAAATCCGGCGCCGCCCCGCCCTGCCCTCCTGCGTGGACGGAGCCACCACAGCGCGGCGAAGGCCCGCCAACCAGTTCCGCGCCGCGCCGCACGTTGTCCATCATCCATGCCGGCAACCGTGCGTGATATGCGTTGCGCCGCACCTCGCCGACATGACACGCTAGGGCCGCGACCAGATCCGCCACGTCTTTGACGTTCGACTCGACCAGCAAATTTGGTTCCATCATTTGCCCCCAAAATTCCGTTTCGACGACATGGCACTTGAAAGCGGCCGGCAACGCTTTCAGCGCGTCCAAAACCAGCAAGTGCGTGCCGATGTGCGTTTCGTGGCCGTCGCACTCGTGCGGGACAAAAATCACGCGCGGCCGATGTTCCGCCAGAATTTGGGCGAGAACCCTGACCGCCGCCCGCCAGTGCGCACGGTTTCGTCTCCGCGTTTCGGGATTGATGCTTTCCAGGCCGTCGCGCCGGGCGGAGCCCGCCGTGATCAAATCGAATCCGAGCGATGCGCAGGCGTTTTGCAATTCGCGCTGCCGAGCCGTGCGACGTTCGCGCCTGCTGCCGAGCGTCACGGCCACGTTGATGACGTTCCACTTTGCCTCGCGCAACAGGCGCAAGGCCAGCCCGCCGGTGATGCATTCGTCGTCCGGGTGCGGCGAAAAAATCAGGACCTTGGGCGCGCCAGGTGATTTGTTTGTCCGACGCGCGGCCCGTTTTAATTTGCCCAGAGGAAGTTTCTCGCCGCCTTTTAGAAGCCGCGCGTGCTCGGAAACAAATTTCTGAAATGGATTCACAAATTCAACTGGCTTTGATTAAACACGGTCAAAACACAGATGAACAGAAAAGATTCCCTTCACCCGCCACTGCGCGTCACCCTCTCCCCGCCGGGCGGGGAGAGGGCCGGGGCGAGGGGCGCGATTATTTTTATCCGCGTGAATCCGTGTGAATCCATGGTTAAAATCATTTTTGTTTCACCGCCGTGCCGCCAAACAGCAAGCGCAAACTGTTCATCACCACGACCACCGTGCTGCCTTCGTGGCCGACCACGCCAATCGTCAGCGGAATTTTGCCCAGCATCGCAAACGTCACCAGGACAACCACCGTGCCAAGCGAAATGACCAGGTTCTGCCGGATGATGCGCCGCGCGCGCTGGCTCAAACGAAAGGCGGCGAGGAAATTTTCCAGCCGGTCGTGCATCAACACCACGTCGGCCTGCTCGAGCGCGGCGTCGGAACCGCGCGCGCCCATCGCCACGCCGATGTGCGCCGCCGCCAGGCTCGGCGCGTCGTTCACGCCATCGCCAATCATCGCCACCTTTTTGCCCTGTTCGCTCAATTCGCGGATGGCCGCGACTTTTTGATCGGGCTTCAATTCGGCGCGCACGTCATCGAGTTTCAATTCCGCGCGCAGATATTCGGCGGTGGCCTTGCGGTCGCCGGTCAAAACGACGCTGCGCAAACCTTCGTCGCGCAATTCTTCCACGACCGCGGCGGACTGGGAACGGATATCGTCGCGCAAAATGACGCGACCCAGCAAATCGCCCGCCTCAATCCACACCTCGGAAAACCCGGCATCAACCGGAGCGCCGGCCTCCGGCACGGCCAGTTGCGGATTCGGCACGGAAACAGATCCGGGCCGGGCCGGTGCCCGGCGTTCCAACACCCAATCGCGTCCCCCAAGCCGGCAGATTTTGCCGTTGTGTTTTGCGCGCAAACCTTCGCCCGTCACCGACTCGAATTGCTCGAACTCAACCGGCGCGATGTTCTGCTGCTTCCCGTGGCGCGTGATGGCGCGGGCGAGCGGGTGGGTGGAAAGTTTTTCGAGCGAGTAAGCCAGCCGGGCAATTTCGTCTTCGTGGCCGGGCGGGAAGCTTTCAACCTTTTCCACGCGCAATTCGCCGGTGGTGAGCGTGCCGGTTTTGTCGAGCGCCACGACGTTGATTTCGGCGAGTTTTTCCACCGCCGCTCCGCCGCGAAACAAAATGCCGTGCCTCGCGCCCCACGCGATGGCCGCCAGCACGGCGGACGGAATTGAAAGCACCAGCGCGCACGGCGACGAGACGACCAGCAGCGTCATCGTGCGATAAAACGCGCTGTGCGATTCGATGGCGGATGCAAACGGCGCGAGCCGGAAGCCGAGCCACCAGACAAAAAACATTGCAAACGAAAGCGCAATGACGAGGTAGGTGTAAATGGTGCTGAATTTGTCGGTGAACTGCTGGGCGGGCGCCTTGCGCTGCTGGGCTTCCTTGATGAGCGTGATGATTTTGTGAAGTGAACTTTCGGCCGCGGGCCGGGTGACAACGACCTCGACCGCGCCCCAAAGATTGATGGTGCCGGCGAGCGCGGTGTCACCAACGCTTTTGTTGGCGGGCGTGGCTTCCCCGGTGAGATTCGATTCGTCGGCGGCGCTGCTGCCTTTGGCGATTTCGCCATCCACTGGAAATTGCCCGCCGGGTTTGATGAGCAGGCGCATTCCGGGTTTGAGCTGCTCCACCTTGACTTCGCGTTCGCGCCCCCGTTCATCCAGCGTCGTGGCGGTCTTGGGCGCGTCGCGAAAGAGCGAGCGGATTTCCTTCTGCGTGCGGCCCAGCGCGTAATGTTCGAGCGCGCCGGAGAATGAAAATAAAAACAGCAGCGTGGCGCCTTCGCCCCAGGCCCCGATGCTGGCCGCGCCCGCGGCGACGAAGATCATGAGAAAATGCACGTCAATCGTGCGTTTTTTGAGCCGCTCCCAAACCTCCTCCGTCGGATAAAAACCGCCAGCGAGATACGCCGCCGCGTAGGCAAAAATCTTGAACGGCGCGGGCAGGAAAAAACCGGCCAGCCCGAAAACGCCGCAAAGAACGGCGGCGGCGAGCTGCGGTTTCCATTCGTCAACCGCCTCGACGTGCTCCAGGAACTCGACGTCGCGCGGGACGACCTTGGGAAACGGCAGGTCGCGCCAGCGCCAGAAAGTCGGCGCGGTCGGACAGGTGACGCGCGCGATGGTCGTGCTGTCGCCTTCGCGCTTGATGGTGATGCGCCGCCGTTCCTGGTTGGACAGGGGCATCTCGCAGCTCCAGCAATCGTCCTCGCCCGCGAGCAGGCGGCAATGATGTTCGGCGGCGGCGGATTGCGCGGCCTCAAATTCCCGGGTGATGCGCTCCGCAAGTTTGCCGACATCGGCCCGCCCCAGCGTGGCGACCGAAATCTTCTGGTGCGCGCGGTCAATCGTCACGGCCTCGAGCGTTGGTTCCTCGGCCAGCGTGTTCACCACCGAGCGCGCGAGACAATGCGCATTTTCGTCGCGGCGCAGGGCACCGGTGGCGGTTGGCGAACTCATACGATTAATTTGTAACACATCCTCGGGCGCGCGGCGATGTCAAAACCGCGTGAAAATCCTCTTATTTTGATTTTTGGACTGTCCAAACCGGCGGTTCCATGGCAGACTGTGCGGCGTTGCCAGAGAACACGAGAAAGGAAAAAGACGCGGTATGACGAGCAAAATGCAGAACGTTCCCAATACAACCAATCAAAAGCTGTTCGCTTGGGTGAAGGAAATGGAAGCGCTTTGCCAGCCCGCCCAGATTCACTGGTGCGACGGTTCGGCGGAGGAAAACCAGACGCTGTGCGATTTGATGGTCCGGAACGACACGTTCATAAAGCTCAACGAAAAGAAACGCCCCGGCTCGTATCTTGCGCGTTCGCATCCCAGCGACGTGGCGCGAGTCGAGGACCGCACTTTCATCTGCTCGCAGACGAAGGACGAAGCCGGCCCGACGAACCAATGGGCCGATCCGGCGGAGATGAAACGGACGTTGCTCGGCCTGTTCAAGGGTTCCATGAAAGGCCGCACGATGTATGTCATTCCCTTCGCCATGGGCCCGCTCGGTTCGCCCATTTGCAAGGTCGGCGTTGAAATCACCGACTCACCTTACGTGGTCGTGAACATGCGGATCATGACGCGCATGGGCCAGGCCGTGCTCGACAAACTTGGCGCCGGCGGCGCGTTCATTCCCTGCCTGCATTCGGTCGGCGCGCCGCTGTCACCGGGCCAACAGGACGTTTCCTGGCCGTGCGAGCCCGACCCGCAGAAAAAATACATCGTTCATTTTCCCGGGGAGCCTTCCATCTGGTCCTTCGGTTCCGGTTATGGCGGCAACGCCCTGCTCGGAAAAAAATGTCTGGCGTTGCGCATCGCCTCGACGGTGGCAAAAAAGGAAGGCTGGATGGCGGAACACATGCTCATTCTCTGCCTCACCTCGCCGCGGGGGAAAAAGCATTACCTCGCCGCCGCGTTTCCGAGCGCCTGCGGCAAGACGAACCTGGCAATGATGCAACCGACGCTGCCGGGCTGGAAGGTGACAACGCTGGGTGACGACATCGCCTGGATCCGCGTCGGCAAGGACGGACGGCTTTATGCGATGAATCCCGAGACGGGTTTCTTTGGCGTCGCGCCCGGCACCTCCGCGAAGTCCAACCCGCACGCGCTTACGGCCTGCGCGAAGAACACCATTTTCACAAACGTGGTGCTGACGCCGGACAACGACGTGTGGTGGGAGGACATGGGCGTGCCCGCGCCGGCCAAAGGCATTGACTGGGAAGGCAACGAATGGACGCCGGCGAGTGGCAGGAAAGGCGCGCATCCAAATTCACGTTTCACCGCGCCGGCGGCGCAATGCCCGGTGATTGATCCCGACTGGCAAAATCCCGAAGGCGTGCCGCTCTCGGCCATTCTCTTCGGCGGACGGCGGCCCAACACGATTCCGCTGGTGAACGAAGCCTTCGATTGGGAACACGGCGTGTTCATGGGTTCGGCGTGCGGGTCGGAGACCACCGCGGCGGCGCTCGGCCAGGCCGGGGTATTGCGCCGCGATCCGTTCGCCATGCTGCCGTTTTGCGGTTATCACATGGGCGATTACTTCGCGCACTGGCTTTCGTTCGCCCAGCGCACCGACCGCGCGAAGCTGCCGAAAATTTATTTCGTCAACTGGTTCCGCAAGAACGGCGGCGGCAGATGGCTCTGGCCCGGCTACGGCGAGAACAGCCGGGTGCTCAAATGGATTTGCGAACGCGTCGAAGGCGCGGGCAAGGCGCAAAAGACCCCGATTGGAAACCTGCCGACACCGGATGCGCTCGACCTGTCGGGGCTGGAGCTTCCCGACGGGAACCTCCGGCACCTGCTCGAGGTGGACGTCGCCGGCTGGAAAAACGAAGTCGAAGACATCGCGGCGAGCTATGCGCGGTTTGGCGACAAAATACCGAAGACGTTGGCCGACCAGCTCGACAGCCTGCGGAAACGGCTCGGATGATCGCGCCCGGCCATTTTGGCGGCGCGGCGACCTTGCCCCGAGCGTTCAAATCACGATTTGACTTTGGCAAACGCGGGTCTTGCGGCAAATTATCACGCGCGCGGAACGGTTGGCCGCGCGAACCTTATGCGACTCAATCACGGCCTCCACCTCGCCTATTGCACGAACGTTCATCGCGGCGAAACGTGGCGCGAAACCTTTGATTCGCTAAAAACCCACGCGCTCGCCGTGCGCGAACGGGTCTGCCCCCACGCGCCGTTTGCCATCGGCTTGCGTTTAAGCAATCAAGCGGCAAGGGAATTGTATGACCCCAAAATACTCTTGGAATTTCGACGCTGGCTTGAAAAAAATTCCTGTTACGTTTTTACCCTCAATGGATTCCCCTATGGCCGGTTTCACGGCGCGCGGATCAAGGAACAGGTTTATGCGCCCGACTGGACCTCGCCCGAACGGCTCGCCTACACGAACCTGCTGTTTGATTTGCTCGCCGAAATTTTGCCCGCCGGGCTCGAAGGCAGCGTCAGCACCGTGCCCGGCTCGTTCAAGGAATTTGTGGCACCGGTGTCTCGCCGGTGTGTTTCGGCGCGAACACCGGCTTTTGAGAAACTCACGGGCGGGACGCCCGCGCCACCGCTGAAAGTAATTCGCCAAAACCTCTGGCGTTGCGTCGAGCACATCGCGGAGCTGGGCGGGCGAACCCAACGCCAGTTGCATCTCGGCCTCGAACCGGAACCTCTGTGCCTGCTCGAAAATTCCGCCGGGACGATCTCGTTCTTTGAGCAGCTTCGCGCCGAACATAAAAACGATCCGCGCCTCGACGAATTTCTGGGCGTCAATTACGACTGCTGTCATTTCGCAATCGAATTCGAAGAGCCGCAAAACGCCATGGCCGCGCTGCAACAGGCCGGAATCAAAATCAGCAAAATCCATTTGAGCTCGGCGCTGAAAACCATAGCCACAAAAGAGGCCCGCGCCGCGCTGAAATATTTTGCCGACGACGTTTATCTGCACCAAGTCATCGCCCGCGGTGAAAACGGCAAGCTGCAATTTTTCCGCGACCTGCCCGATGCGCTCTCCCATCACCCGCCACCCGCCACCCGCCACTCCGAAGAATGGCGAATTCATTTTCACGTGCCGCTGCACGGCCCCGCCATGCCGCCGTTTGACAATACAAACGACCATTTGCTTGGCGCACTCGACTTTCTGGCCGCGAACCTGAAACCTTGTTCCCATCTCGAAATGGAAACCTACACCTGGGAAGTGCTGCCGCCGGAATTGAAGGCGCGCAGCGTCGTCGAACAACTCGCGGCGGAATATGACTGGGCACTGGCGCGGCTCGCCGAGCGCGGACTGTTCTGAATTTACGATATACGATATACGATATACGATTTGCCGGCTGGCTTCGCGCTGCGAAGCAATCAAAAATCGTAAATCATAAATTTACCAATGCCGCCTCGCTTGCGAACATTGCTGGTTTTGGGCCGCGTATCGAATCTGCCGACGGTCTGGTCGAACTGCCTTGCGGGCTGGTGGCTGGGCGGCGGCGAAAATTATGGGAAATTGCCGCTGTTGTTCCTTGGCGTCAGCGCGCTTTACACCGGCGGAATGTTTTTGAACGACGCGTTCGACGCCGACTTTGACCGGCAACGCCGCCCGGAACGCCCGATCCCGACCGGCGCCATTTCACTGGCGGCGGTCTGGCGCTGGGGCTGGGCGTGGCTGGCGCTCGGCCTTCTATGTCTGACGCTTTTGGGCAAAACCACCGGCGCGCTCGCGGTCGTGCTGGCGATTTGCATCGTGATTTACGACGCCACGCACAAAGCCATCACCGCGTCGCCGTGGTTGATGGGCGTGTGCCGCTTCTGGGTCTATGTCATTGCCGGGTCAACGGGCGCCTGGGGTCTGAACGGCTGGCCGATTTGGTGCGGTGCGGCACTGGCGTTGTATGTGGCCGGATTGGGTTGCGTGGCGCGGCAGGAAAGCTCCCGCAAACCGGTTCCTTATTGGCCGTTGGCGCTGCTGGCCGCGCCCATGGTTCTGGCGGCGATGATGGACCCCGGAGAATACCGTCTGCCGGGTGTTTGTTTGTCGCTCGTGCTCCTGCTATGGACGGCCCACTGCACACGAACCATTTTTCAACCGGGTGAAGTCAACGTTTCACGAATCGTTTCGGGTTTGCTGGCGGGGATTGTTTTTGTGGACTGGCTGGCAGTCGCGCCGCTCATTCCCCACCCGTTGAGCACGGTCGTGTTTCTGGCGCTGTTCGGCGCGACGCTGTGGCTTCAACGGTTCGTGCCGGCGACGTGACAAGGGCTAAAGGCTAAAATGCCGGACTTTAGCTCTCAGCCTTCAGCCTTCAACCTTTAGCATTTCAAAACCTCCACAAGCCGCGCTTGAACAAGCCATCATCATCGGCTATTCTATTCATTCGTATATGAGCACCGAAGTGCCAGGTCAGTTGACGCACAACGAAGAGATCAAGGAAGCGATTCCCACGCTCGCGGGCACCATCGCGTCCACGCTGGCCAATCCGGGCGTCGACACTTTCTCGGGCGACGACAGCCAATTCCTGAAATTCCATGGAGTTTATCCGCAGGACGACCGTGATTTACGCTCCGCGGCCGGCAGGAAATACATCATGATGATTCGCAGTCGCATTCCCGGCGGCGTGATGACCGCCAACCAGTGGCGCGTTTTCGATGAACTGGCGTGGCTTTACGGCAACAACACGCTGCGGATCACCACCCGCCAGACCATCCAGTTTCACGGCGTCATCAAGGCGAACCTGCGCCTGGTGGTCAAAAAAATCAATGAGTGCCTGCTATCCACGCTCTCGGCTTGCGGCGATGTGAATCGCAACGTCCTCGCCCCGCCTACGCCCGCCTACACCAGGGCCCGCGATGAAGTCTATCGCGATTGCTTGCGGGTGGCGGATGCGCTGAAGCCGCAGACCCGCGCTTATTACGCCATCTGGATTGACGGTTACCAACTCAAGATTGACGACCCGTTCAACCAGGCGTTCGTTGACCCGCTTTACGGCAAAACGTATTTGCCGCGAAAATTCAAAACCGCGTTTGTCATCCCGCCGGTGAACGACCTCGACGTTTTCACCAACGACCTGGGTTTCATCGCTGTCGTCGAAAACGAGCAACTTGTCGGCTACAACGTCGCGGTCGGCGGCGGCATGGGTCGCACGCATGGCAACCAGCAAACCTATCCGCGTCTGGCGAGCGAACTTGGATTTCTGACACCGGACAAATTGATTGAGGTCGCCAAAGCCGTGCTGACGATCCACCGCGATTTCGGCGACCGCACCGACCGCAAGCACGCGCGCTTCAAATATGTCGTCGAGGAGCGTGGCGTGGACTGGACTCGCGCCGAGGTCGAGAAACGCGCCGGCATCCAATTCGCGCCGGTGAAGCCTTACAAATTCACGACGACTGCCGATTTGCTCGGCTGGCACAAATCCGTGGACGGGCAGAATTTTTTCACGCTGTTCGTCCAAACCGGCCGCGTGAAAAACGAGAAAAAAATCGCGCTGCGCGAAATCACGGAGAAATTTCCGCAAATCGAATTCCGCCTGACCACGAATCAGAACGTGGTTCTAGCCAACGTGAACGATGCGGACAAAGCCGGCATCAATTCGATTTTTGCCGCTCACACAATTCCGGTTGAAAATCAGGCGAGCATCCTGCACGCCGCCGCGATGGCCTGCCCGGCCCTGCCCACTTGCGGCCTCGCGCTCGCAGAAAGCGAACGGATGCTGCCCGGACTCATTGACCGCATCGAAAAACTTTGCGGCGACCTGGGACTGGGTAACGAGGAAATCATCATCCGCTCGACCGGTTGCCCGAACGGCTGCGCGCGGCCTTACATGGCCGAAATCGGATTCGTCGGCAAAGCGCCGGGACGTTATCAAGTCTGGCTCGGTGGAAATGTTTCCGGCACACGCCTCAATCGCGTGTGGAAGGAGACGGTCAAGGACCCGGAGATCGAAAACGAATTGCGCCCGGTCCTCGCGCGTTTTGCCAAGGAACGAAACCCTGGCGAACGTTTTGGCGACTGGTGTGACCGGGTTTTTCTAAACGAGAAAATGAATTAACAACAAAGAAACAAGGTAACGAAGCCTCTTTGTTCCTTCGTTACTTTGTTGTTTAAAAATGACCCCCGACCAAATTTCCAAAGCCAACGCCGAACTGCGTGACAAATCGCCGCTCGAAATCGCGAAGTGGGCCGTTGCCCAAGCCAAGGGTCGCGCGCTGGTCTCGACGAATTTCCGTCCCTACGAAGCGGTGATCCTGCATTTGTGCGTGCAAGTGCAGCCGGACATTCCGGTGCTTTGGGTGGACCACGGCTACAATCGTCCGGCGACCTACAAACACGCCGGGGCATTGAAAAAACTGCTCAAGCTGAACCTGAAGCCGTATTTGCCGAAAATTTCCGCCGCGCACCGCGACGCGATTTACGGCGCGATTCCGACAACGGACGATGAAGCCGGTTTGAAAAAATTCAGCGCGTTGATGAAGCTGGAGCCGTTCCAGCGCGGCATGAAGGAGCTCGCGCCAACGGTCTGGATTACCGCGTTGCGCAAGGTGCAAAACCCGGACCGCGCCGGACTGGACATTGTTTCCGAGGACAAAAATATTGGCGCATTGAAGGTCAATCCGATCTTTTATTGGAGCGACGCGGACATGGAAAATTATTTGAAGCGGCACCATCTGCCGAATGAGTGGGATTATTTCGACCCGGCCAAGGCCGACGAAAAGCGCGAGTGCGGTTTGCACACCGCCTGGGGTGGAAAGGCCGCGGCAGAAACATGAATCAACCACGGATGGACACAGATATACACGGATAAAATTCATTTGGAATCCGTGTTCATCCGTGTTCATCTGTGGTTAAATTTCTAAAGTGAACAGCTATCATCTCGATCATCTGCAGTATCTCGAAACCGAGGCGATTCACATCACGCGCGAAGTCGCCGCCGAGTTCGAGCGGCCTGCCCTGCTGTTTTCCGGCGGCAAGGATTCCATCTGCCTGCTGCGGCTGGCGGAAAAGGCATTCCGTCCGTCCGACATCCCCATGCCGCTGCTTAACGTTGACACCGGCCATCATTTCCCGGAATTGAACAAATTCCGCGACCAGCGCGCCAAGGAACTCGGCGCAAAACTCATCGTCCGCAAGGTCGAAGATGCCATCGCCAAGGGCATCGCCGTGCCCAGGTCCTGCGAAATCAGCCGCAACCAGTTGCAAATCCCGACGTTGCTGGCCGCCGTTGAGGAATTTCAATTCGACTGCCTGATTGGCGGCGCGCGGCGCGACGAGGAAAAGGCCCGTGCGAAGGAGCGTTTCTTCAGTTTTCGCGACAGCTTCGGCCAGTGGGACCCGAAAAACCAACGGCCGGAAATCTGGAACCTTTACAACGCCCGCGTCAATCCCGGCGAACACATGCGCGTTTTTCCGCTCTCCAACTGGACGGAAATGGACGTGTGGGAATACATCAAGAAGGAAAAGCTCGAAGTGCCGACGATTTATTTCAGCCACACGCGCAAATGCGTCCGCCGCCACGGCCAGTGGCTGCCGGTCACGGATTTGCTGCCGCCCAAGCCGAAGGAAAAAGTGCAGGAGCTCGTCGTGCGCGTGCGCACGATTGGCGACATCATCAGCACCGGCCTGGTCGAATCACCGGCGGATTCCGTGGACGACATCATCACCGAAATCGCCGCCGCGCGCGTGACCGAACGCGGCTCCCGCGCCGACGACAAGTCCAGCGAAGCGGCGATGGAAGACCGCAAGAAGGCGGGGTATTTCTAAACCATCCGCGACATGAGCGAACTTGAACCCAATCCCGAAAAACGCATCGCGTTGTTTCAGCGAAAGGAAGTTCGCCGTGTCATCCACAACAACGAATGGTGGTTTGTCGTTGTTGATGTGGTTGCTGCGCTGACCGATTCAGCCAATCCAACTGATTACTTCAACAAGGTTCGCCAGCGCGACCCGGAGCTTGCCAAAGGGTATGGACAAATTGTCCACCCCCTTTTGGTTCCCACTGCTGGCGGCACGCAAAAACTTAATTGCGCCAACACCGAAGGCATCTTCCGCCTCATCCAATCCATTCCCAGCCCCAGGGCTGAACCGTTCAAACGCTGGCTCGCGCGCGTCGGCTACGAGCGCATTCAGGAGATTGAAGACCCCGAACTCGCCACCAAACTCACCCGCGCCATCTACCAGGCCAAGGGCTACTCCAACGACTGGATCGAGAAACGGATGCGCTCCATCGCCATCCGCGATGAGTTGACCGATGAATGGAAAAAACGCGGCGTGAGGGAGCAGCGCGAATACGCCATTCTCACCGCTGAAATTTCCAAGGCCACGTTCGGCCTGACGCCGACGGAATACGCCGAGTTCAAGCGGCTCAAGCGCGAAAACCTCCGCGACCACATGAGCGATTTGGAACTTATTTTCTCCATGCTCGGCGAGGCCGCCACGACGGAAATCATCCGCAACCGTGACACCCAAGGCCTCCCGCAAAACCGGCAGGCCGCGCACGCCGGCGGCAAAGTGGCCGGCAACGCCCGCCGCGAACTGGAAAAGAAAAGCGGACGCAAAGTCGTCACGAGCGAAAACTATCTCACGCTGGCACAGGCGGCGAAGAAGGCGAAGCGAGTGAAATATGAGTGAACTGTCGGAAAAACTATCTACTCATGCAACTCGGCTTGAAAAAGTTGCAAACGAAGCGGTGTCACCAAAAATCTCCGAGTCTTTGGACAGAGTAAATGACATGGCCAAGCAAGTTGGTCGCGCTTGGAGCGGGTCATGGATATTCCAAGGCAAACTTGGCTTTACAAAAGCAATTGTGCTACGGGAAGATGGATGCGAGGAATTCAGCAACATTCAAGGACTCGGACAAATTCCTTTTCCAAAAGGGAATATTAAAGCAGTGTTTGAAGAAATCCGTCGCGTATTAGAACGCGAAGGGTTAATTGAAATTGATGGTTAATTTTCTGACTTACTGCAATGCCCCATACCCAACATCCCGTCGAAATCCTGCGCCTCAACACCTGCGGCAGTGTGGACGACGGCAAGTCCACGCTCATCGGGCGGCTGCTTTACGATTCAAAATCGTTGATGGAGGACCAGCTCGAGGCGCTCGAACGTTCCGCCGACATCACCGGCGGCGGCCAGATCAATCTCGCCAACCTCACCGACGGCCTGCGCGCCGAACGCGAGCAGGGCATCACGATTGACGTCGCCTATCGCTACTTCGCCACGCCCAAACGCCGGTTCATCGTCGCCGACACGCCCGGCCACGTGCAATACACCCGCAACATGGTCACCGGCGCTTCCACCGCCAACCTGTCCATCGTCCTCGTGGACGCGCGGCAGGGCGTCATCGAGCAGACCCGCCGTCACACCTATCTCGCGGCGCTGCTCGGCATTCCGCACATCGTCATCGCGGTGAACAAAATGGATTTGGTGGACTGGAGCGAGGAGCGTTTCTGGGAAATCCGCGACGAGATGGAGGATTTCATCCCGAAACTCGACGTGCTCCGCGACGTGCAATTCATTCCCCTCAGCGCGCTCAACGGCGACAACGTCGTCACCCCCTCGAACAAAATGCCGTGGCATCCGGGGCCGACGCTGCTCGGCTATTTGGAGACCGTCCACATCGCCAGCGACTGGAACCTGAGCGCCTTGCGTTTCCCGGTGCAATGGGTCAATCGCCCGAATAATCCGCGCGACCCGAAGCTGCACGATTTCCGCGGTTTGAGCGGGCAAATCGCCAGCGGCATCGCGCGCAAAGGCCAGACGGTGGCCGTGCTGCCCGTCGGCATCAAATCCACCGTGAAGGACATCTGGACCTACGACGGCCCGCTCGAACAGGCCTTTTGCCCGCAATCGGTCACCCTTTGCCTCGAACACGACATTGACGTCAGCCGCGGCGACATGATTGTGGGCCTGGAAAACCTGCCCGGACAAAGCTCCGACTTGCACGCGCACGTCTGCTGGATGCACCAGCGGAAATTGCAGGCGGGCAAAAAATATTTTCTCAAGCACGCCACGCAAACCGTCCAGGCCGTCGTCGCCCAGGTGGAAAGCCGCATCAACATGACCACCTTTGAACCGGAAGCCGCAGCCGCCCTGGCGGTAAACGACGTCGGCGTCGTCCGCCTGAAAACCGCCAAACCGATCGTCTATGACGGCTACAACACCAACCGGCTCACCGGCTCGTTCATCTTGGTTGAACAAGGCTCCAACGCCACCGTCGGCGCCGGCATGCTGACCGCCCCCACCGAACCCGTGAAGCCCGAATACACCGACTTCGCGATTTGAACGCCGCCCGGTGGTGAATCAATTGGTGGGGAACCAGCGCCGCCAGGGCGCACATTGTGCCCGTTCACCAAGTCGTTCTTTTTTGCAGCGACGCAAATTTTGGTCCGCAGGGATACCGCGCTGAGGCTGTTTCAAAACTTGCAGCAGCGGACGCAAGCCCGCTCCCATCTCATGCAAAATCCGGGAGAAGTGAGCCAACTCACGCCGGCTGCTACGATAATTCACATAAATTTTCAAGGGAGCGGCGAACGATTCTCCCTCTCCTGGGGGAGAGGGCCGGGGCGAGGGCGGATGTCATCCTTGCATCCATGATGTCGGGGCTGCACCCGAAGAGTCCGGTTTCACACCATGTCACCCATTGAAAATTTCAAGGATCCAAAAATGTGACGTTTATCGTCCGGGATATTGGGTGCGAACTGCATACAGCGAGCTGCGGGCGGTGATGAAGAGTGTCTTGCGGTCCTTTCCTCCGAATACAAGGCTCGTTGGACGCTCCGGCACTTTGATCAAGTCAATCTGCCGGCCGGATGGTTCATAAACGAAGATATTGCCGGCCGCGACGTAAACATTGCCCCGCTCATCAACCGCCACGCCACCTTCGCCTTCCTCGCAGAATTTCACCGGGTCGGACAAGGATCCATCGGGATTCACGGCAAACGACCAGGTTGTCTGGTCAAATTCGTTGGCAACGTAGAACCGTTGGGCGGTGGAAGCGGGGGCCAGTTCATAAGCCCGGAGCAGATCGCTCATTTCCCCGAAACCGAATCCACCCCTGCGCGCCGCGTTTGTTTGTCCAAAATTTTGCGGCGCGGGTATGAACGTTGTGCCGTCGGGCGACAGGTACTGATGCGGCATCGGCGTCGAGTTGGCCTGCACATAATCGTGACCATCGCGCCAGCGGTTTGCCGGAAGAATTGCCGTCAATCCCGGCCGTGGCGCCGTGGCGACCGGCTGAAGCACCGTCAACTCGTCTTCATTGCCGTCCGGACGGATCGAATACACCGCCCGGCTTGCCGTCACAACCATCAGATTGCCGGCGCGATCGAATGCGACCTGAACGGGTTTCGGAGAATGGTCGGTAACAATCTTGAGCGCGTGGTTCTCCGGCGACCACCGATAAATGCGGTTCCAACGCGAATCCACAAAAAAAACATTCCCTGAGGGATCAACCGCGGCGGACTCGATGTCGTTGAATCCGGAAACCAGTTTTTCGATTTTTGCTCCGGACGCAAGCGTCGGAGATGCGGACGAACGGCGGAGTTTGGGCGCATGGCCGGAAACCTTCAACGAGGCGATTTCCCGGGAACGGATCTCCGTGTTAAACGTCCGGTCAAAGAGGGCGTTGTCGTAATTGATTTTACCGGGGCCGTAAACGTGGATGTTGTGGAAATGAAGATCAGCGCATGCTCCGTCGAGAATGATGGCGCTGTGGAACGGCGATTCGATGGAGCCGATGCGGTAGAGATAAAGATTGGCGAAGGAAAGGTTGTGGCAATCGGTAATGGAAACCGGCAGGCAATTCGGGCTTTCCAGCCGCTCCTCTTCCATCTGGCAGGCATCAATCTGCCAATTGGATACGTTTCGGAAGATCATTTCGTTGCGAACATGATGCTCGCTGGAGAGCGCGTAAATCCTTCCCTCGGTCGCAGTGTCGGAAACACAAATGCCCGCCTGCGCGTATGTGCTGGGTGTCCAAATGTCTGCGAACGTCCCGCCGCCACCATCGGTCACCCAGAGACTGTATCCCTCCGAATCCCAGCGGCGGTTGGGATTGAAATCGCCGGTCCGGTTGGTGTTGTAAGGCGGTACGACCGTCCCATCGGGATGAAATGTGCCGTGGCCACCCAAAAACCGGACATCGTCCACGAGTGAATCCTTCCCCGCCATCCATTTGAGCGCCACGGCCCGGGTATTATTGGCGCCGGAATCCAACCCGATGCCGACGATGATATTTGATCCGCCCTTGGGCGCCTGGAGCATCGGTTTGAGGCTGCCGAGGTCGGAAAATGTCCGGATGCCATCTGCCAGGCTGATTTGGGTGGTGATAGGATTGAGTCCAATGAGGATCGTGTCCGGCTTGAGCTCGAGCGTGTCGGTTATCTTATACCGGCCTTTCGGCAGAAAAATAACGCGTTGTTTGGCGATGGCAGTTCTAAACGCTTCCGTGTCATCGTTGGTGCCGTCGCCCCTGGCGCCAAACGACTTGATGCCAGCCCAGGTTTCCACCGGCGGCAACGCGGGGATGTCGGAAGTAGGCAGCGGCGGCATTGATTCCAGCGCTTCGGTTTCGCAGGTTTCCTTGACCACCGGAGTCTCCCCAAGATCGGCGATGTGCAACCCGTGAACGAATGATTTGATCCGGTAAAGTCCGCCGGCTCCGGCGATCTGCCGGCCGCTTTCACGGAATTGGGCCAGGATGGGGACTTGCCGGCACACGACATTTTCCAGGTTGATCTCGGTGCGGGCGTTTTTCTCGTCGCTGATGATCAGCGCCGGACCGCTGATGTTCTCCAGGCGCGCGTCTTTCAACCACAATTCTTCGGCGCGGTTTTCGTTGATTTCGATGGCAGTCGGCACATTCCTAAACTGGTTGCGAATCAGCGTAAGACCGGCTTCTTCACACTTGATGGCCGCACGGCGCTGATCTTCAAACGATGCATCCACCAAGGCAAATGGCCAACTGGGGGATGGTTTTTTCGCAAGGATTCCGTAATCGCCCCCGTGGAAATGGAGGTCTTCGGCCTCGTTGCCAACCTCTTCAATGCCGGCCCGGCCCGAACCGATGTGAAAATCAATGTGCGCCAGGTAACAGTGCTGCGCATAATGGGACCGGATGCAAATGGCCGCGGGATTGCCGTCCTGGATTTCGAAATCAATATTGGCCAGCGCGCTGTAAAACGTGCCCGGATTGGCATCGGCAATTTCGGAACCGCCGTATTCGCCTCCGAAATTGCGCCGACGCCCGCCCGTAAACCAGACCACGTATTTGCGCTCGCCCTCCTGAAAGCCGGGAGTGTTGGTGCCGAGAACGAACACCGGACGATTCGTTCCGTAACCGAAAAGGCGGACCCCGGGCGGAATTTGGAGCGTGTGTGAGAGGCGATAACGGCCTTCGGGGATCAACACGACACCTTTTCCCAGGGCGGTTTGTGTAACCTGATTGATCGCCGCTTCGATCACGGGGGTGTCATCCGCGACACCGTCTCCCTTCAAGTCCGGAAACGATTCCTTTGAAAGCCGGATCGCGCCCGGGTCATCGGGGCACGCGGTATAAAACGACGCCCCGTAAACCGGAACGGCAGCCAACATCAGGCAGACCAGCAGCGAGTGTTTGGTATTCATCCTGTCAGTTGAGTGGATTTTGGCTTGTTGATGCAAGCGCGATTTTGGATGCATAAAGGGTCCCGGGTATTGACACAAATTCACTGCTTCAGGTGATAAAGCGCGGCCGGCTGCGCGAGGCCCGACGCTGCATCCTCGGCAAATCGCGTCGCCACCTGCCGCACGAAGAAGTTGACGGCGCGGTGCGGCAGGCGCAAATTCCCGTCTGCTTGGGCAACAAGATGAAATTTCGCGCTTTGAATCCGCCTACGCCGCGGCGGCGCAAACACAAACTCGCGCTCTGGATTCTTGGACTGTTGCTCTTCTATGCCATTCTCGGTTTTCTCATCCTGCCGCCCATCGTCCGCGCCGTCGCGGTCAAACAATTGTCCAAACAGCTCGACCGCGAAGTTTCCATCCAGCAGGTGAAGTTGAACCCGTTCGTGCTCTCCTGCACCGTGCGCGGCCTGCTCATCAAGGACAAGGACGGCGAACCGTTCGTTTCCTGGGACGAGGTCTATGTCAATTTCCAGCTCTCGTCGTTTTTCGGCAAGGCGTGGGTGTTCAAGGAAATCAGCACGACCCGGCCGTTCATCCGCGTGCAGATGAACAGGGATTACACGTTTAATTTTTCCGATCTCATCGCCAAATTCTCCACCAACGCCCCCAACGCCGCGCCCCAACCGCCGTCCAAGCCGCTCGTCCTGCACGTTGACCGGCTGCACATCGGCGGCGCGACGGCGGCGCTCGCGGATTTCACGACGCGCGAACCGTTCAGGCGCACGCTCGGCCCGCTCGACATCACGCTCGATAATTTCCGCACCGACCCGGACAATAAAAACCCCTACTCCTTTGCCGGCACCACGGACGCCGGCGAACAGATTTCGTGGAGCGGCTTTTTTTACCTCGACCCGCTGCGTTCGCAGGGCGAGTTGAAGCTGTTCAATTTCGCGCTGACCAAATACGCGCCGCTCTACCAGGACTTGGTGCGCTTCGAGATCCGCGGCGGTTCCATCGCGATGGACGCGAAATACCGTTTTGAATTGAACGCCACCAACCGCGTCGCCGCCGTGAGTGACACGGCGTTTGCCTTGCGCGATTTCAAACTCGGCCAGCCGGGCGACAGCAACAACATCGTCGAATTGCCGCTCTTCGACGTCACCGGCGCGAGCGTTGACCTGGAAAGCCGCCAGGCCACGGTGAATTCCGTGATAGCAACTGGCGCGAAACTCTTTTTAAGCCGCGCCACGAATAATGCCATCAATGTTGTCGAGCTTTCCCGGCCGGCGGAAAGCGCAACGAACGCGCCGGGCGGGATTTTGTTCCTGCTCCGCTCCGTGACCAACGCCGTCGCCATGCTGCTCAACAGCACGAACCAGTGGAGCGGCTCGGTCGCCAGCGTGAATTTCACCAATTGCGCGCTGCACCTCGAAGACCTTGCGTTTTCGCGCCCGGCCAGACTCGACCTCACCGAGGTCGCGCTTTCGGCCAAAAACATTTCTAACGTTCCCGGCACCAATCTCACCGCTGAACTGTCCCTGCGCTGGAACACCAACGGTTCCATCAAGGTCACGACCACCGCGTCGTTCCTGCCGCCGACCGCCGACCTCCAGCTCGACCTCGACCAGCTTGACCTCGGCACGCTCGACCCGTATCTCGAACCCAAGCTCGACCTGTTCATCCTCGGCAGCCGGCTCGGCCTGCACGGACAGGTGCATTTGCGCACGCCGAAAGACCAGTTGCCCGAAGTCACGTTCCACGGCGGCGTGAGCCTCGACGGTTTCTGCACCGTGGACGGCGTCATGGGCGAGGGTTTGCTGAAATGGGATTCCGTCGGCATCAACGGCATTGACGCGAACCTGAATCCGCAAACCGTCGCCATCCGGGAAATTGACGTGGACAACGCCTACGCGCGCCTCGTCATCGAAACCAATCACACCATCAACCTGCTCAACGCCCTGCGTTTGACCAACACCAACGCGCCCGCCACCAACGAAACAAAAGTCGCGGTCACGCAGAAATCCACTGCGCCGCCAGCCGCCACAACGAATGCGAACTTCGAGTTGCCGCGCATTTCCATCGGCGCGGTGGTCATCACCAACACCGCCGTCAGTTTCACCGACCGTTCGCTCAAGCCGAACGTGAACCTGGCGATTCAGCAGGTGAACGGCACCATCTCCGGGCTTTCCTCGGAACAACTCCAGCACGCGGATTTGAATTTGAGCGCGAAGGTGGACGGCGTCGGCCCGGTTGCCATCACCGGCACTATCAATCCGTTCAGCGGCACCCAGACGAACGACGTGAAAATTTCCGTGAAAGACGTGGACCTGACGCCGACGAGTCCGTATTCGGGAAAATTCGCCGGCTACCGCATCGCCGAGGGCAAATTGAACATGGATCTCGCGTATGAACTGGTCGGGAAAAAACTGGAATCGAAAATCGTCATCACGCTGGATCAATTCACGTTCGGCGAAAAGGTGGACAGCCCGGACGCCACACATCTGCCGGTGCGCCTGGCCATCGCGATTTTGAAGGACCGCGACGGCAAAATCGTTCTCGACGTGCCCATCGAAGGCAGCCTCGACGACCCGAAATTCCGCATCGGCAAGGTCGTCACGCGCGCCATCATGAACATTCTTACCAAAGTCGCCACGTCGCCGTTCTCGGTGCTGGGCGCGCTGTTCGGCGGCGGCGGCGAGGAACTCGGCTACCAGGATTTCACGGTCGGAAACGCGGAGCTATTGCCCGTGGACCGGCAAAAACTGGATTCGCTGGCGAAGGGACTTTATGCCCGCCCGGCCCTGCAACTGGAAATTTCCGGCAGCGTGGATCCCGACGGCGACCGCGAAGGCCTGCAGCGCGCCGCGCTGGACCGGGAAATCCGCGAAAAGATATGGACGACGCTCCGCAAATCCGAGCGCGCCACCAATTCCGTTGACCAAGTCGTCCTCGCGCCCGACGAACGCGCGCACTGGGTGAAAAAACTTTATGCTGAAGCGGTCGCCGACAACAAAATCACGCCACAACTCATCGCCGCCCACACGAACCTTGCCGTCTACGCCGCGGCAGTTTTGCCGCGCCGGCTGGCCACTGAAAAAGGCGCGGTAATGCTCGTGAAACCCGACCGAACTGCAAACACGCAATCTGCCGCTGGCACGGGTTACCAGACAAAACTGGTTCCGCCGCCCGACCCGATGGAAGCCGTCCTGCTCGTCACGTTCCCGATTGGAGAAAACGATTTGGAAACCCTGGCCGCCAGCCGCGCGAAAGCCGTCCGGGCGTATCTGTTGCAGACCGGCAAGGTGGAAGCCGCGCGCCTGTTTCTCAAGGAAGACCAGACGGCAGGCTTGCGCAGCGACGGCAGCCGGGTTTATTTGCAGTTCAGGTAACAATGAATCCTCGTTATGCTCTTGCTTTTTCGTGCCATTTAGTAATATTTGCAGCTAAGCTTTCATTCAGACTGGAAGCAAACCTGGATCCAATATGAAGCACACAAAATTGATTCTCCTTTTGGTTATCATCGCCCTATTACATTGGCGAGTTGATGCGCAAACTTACGACACAAACAACGAAGTCGTTCAAACCTTCGCCGGTTATGGAATACCGGGCTATGTTGATGGACAAGGTTTGCTAACGGAATTTTCGAACCCATCGCAAATTGTATCCGACACGGCGAGTAATCTGTATGTATGGGACAGCGGAAATTTCAGAATAAGAAAAATCACCGCGAACGGAGCGGTCACAACTCTTGCCGGCGGTGGAATGTATTTTGATGGTTTCGGAACCAACGCTTCGCTTGCCTGGGGTACAAGTGGCTCGATGGCGATTGACCATGCCAATACCCTTTGGCTTGTTCTGGTAAACGGCGGATATGGCGGCGTTCCCTATCTTTTGACCATCGGCACAAACGGTTACGTCTCCATAGAAAACGGGGGTTTGACCAACCTTGGCACTTCCAGTGGCATTTGTTTCGATTCTGCCAACAATCTTTATTATTCAGGGGGCAACAGAATCTACCGTTACAATCCGAACAATGGATCTGTACAAGCCATTGCCGGGAACGGAATGGCCGGAAACTTCGATGGACAGGGGCCGGTTTTCTCACAATTAAACAATCCCACTGCTCTGGCGTGCGACCAGGCGGACAACATTTATGTTTGGGATTCTGGAAATGCCACAATTCGCCGAATTGACCAAATCCAGAACGTAACGACTATTGCAGGCAACAATAACTATTATTACTCAAGTGCCGATGGTGTGGGAACCAACGCCACTTTTAATGGAATATCCTCAATGTTTTCGGATAACACCGGCAACATCTATTTTGTTTGTGGCAGTTGCATCCGAAAAATGGATGCCCAAACGAATGTGGTGACCATGGCGGGAACTTTTTATCAATCCGGCTACGCCAATGGTGCTGGCAATCTCGCGCGTTTTAACAACGCAATGGGGGTTGTTTTTCACAAGGCATGATTTTTGTCGCCGACTCCGGCAATAATCGGATTCGCAACATCACCTTCAACCAGCAACCACTAGTCGTTGCGCCGGCCAGCTTGCAATTGAATACTTATCCGGGCCTGAGAATCACCGGCACGGTGGGCCGCACTTATCAAATTCAAACTTCGCCGGATTTGAATACCTGGACGACAAAAACCACGCTGCTTCTCACTGCCAGCCCATATCTCTGGATTGATCAAAATGCTGTCAACGGAAACAACTTTTACCGCGCAATAATGCTGCCGTGAGAATCGATTTTTGTTGAGTTACAGGCTGGTTGCCTGACAAATCGTTGCAGGTAACGCGGTTTACCAAACGAAACCGATTCCGCCACCGGACCCGGTGGAAGCCGCGCGCCTGTTTCTCAAGGAAGACCAGACGGTCGGTTTGCGCAGCGACGGCAGCAGCGTTTATTTGCAGTTCGGCGGCTGCCCATGCTTGATTTCGTAAAGGTGCTTGGCAAGTTCCACAACCCATTTTTGAAACGCAAAACCATGCTGTTGTTCTTCAACCATATGTCTTTAATGCCAAAATTGTTCGGATTGTGACAATTAAAAAGAACGTTCTTTCATCCGCACTTGCTTTTTCCACGGCTCTGGCGCAATTTGCGGTTAAAGAAGATTAACGAAACGAAAAGAAAGGATTAAAAATTATGGCACATGAACTACCTGCCCTGCCCTATCCCAAGGAGGCCTTGGAACCGCACATTGACGCGCTGACGATGGAAATCCATCACGACCGCCATCACAAGGCTTACGTGGACAATCTCAACAAGGCCATCGCCGGCAACGCCGCGCTCGAAGGCAAATCGCTCGATGCGCTCATCGGCGATCTCGCGTCCGTGCCGGACAACATCCGCGGCCCGGTGCGCAACAACGGCGGCGGCCATTGGAACCATTCGTTCTTCTGGAAGATTCTCGCGCCCAAGGCCGGTGGCGCACCCTCCGGCAAGCTCGGCGACGCCATCAACACCGCGTTCGGCTCGTTCGCCGATTTTCAGGCGAAGTTCGAGGCGGCGGGCATCGGCCGGTTCGGCAGCGGCTGGGCCTGGCTCGTTTCCAACGGCGGCAAATTGGAAATCGTCTCCACCGCCAATCAGGACAATCCGCTCATGGGCAAGGCCGTGGCCGGTTGCGAAGGCAAACCATTGCTCGGCGTGGACGTTTGGGAACACGCCTACTACCTCAAATACCAGAACAAGCGCGCAGATTATCTCAAGGCCGTGTGGAACGTGGTGAACTGGACCGAAGTCGCCAAAAAGTTCTAGTTCAGTCGTAGGAGCCGAGGTAACGAGGCTCTGTTCAAATTTACGATAGGCGATTTACGATTTACGAGTCATTCCACAACCGAGCGGGATGACGTAAATCGTATATCGTAAATCGAAAATAGCTGGCGGTTTAAATTCCCCGTTCCACCACAATCTTGTTCCCCTTGCCGAGCACGATGGCGCGCGGTTTCCATTGGCCCGCCTTCTTTTTGCTCACCGCGGCGAAGCTCATGATGGTCAGCCGGTCGCCCTTTTTGCCGAGGAGCGCGGCGGCGCCGTTGAGGATGATTTCGCCGGAACCGCTTTTTCCGGTGATGACGTAGGTTTCAAACCGGTTGCCATTGGCCAGGTTGCTGCACAGGATGCGCTCATAAGGACGCAAGCCGGCGGCCTTCATCAAATCGGCCGCGATGGTCAGGCTGCCCTCGTAATCAACGTTGCCGTCGGTGACGGTGGCGCGATGAATTTTTGATTTCAGCAAATGAATCTGCATGAGCCATTGAGTATAGCGTGTCGCGCGGCTACTTCAACTTGAGAAAATTCCGCATAATCTGCCGCCCGTTTTCGGTCAGGATGCTTTCGGGATGGAATTGCACGCCCCAAATCGGCAGTTCCTTGTGCCGCACGCCCATGATTTCGCCTTCATCGCTCTCGGCGGTGATTTCGAGGCAGTCCGGCATCGTGTCGCGCTTGATGACGAGTGAATGATAACGCGTGGCGACGAAGGGATTGGCCATGCCGGCAAACAGGTCCCTGCCGTTGTGTTTGATCGGCGAGGTTTTGCCGTGCATCATGCGGTAATTCACCACCACCTCCGCGCCAAACGTGTGGCCGATGCACTGGTGGCCGAGACAGACGCCGAACACCGGGATCCGCTGGCCGCCGAAATTGCGGATGACTTCGTTCGACAACCCCGATTCGCGCGGCGAACACGGACCGGGCGACACGAGGATGCGCTCCGGCTTCAACTCGCGGATGGCGTCGAGCGTGATTTCGTCGTTTCGTTTCACCTGCAACTCCGCGCCCAACTCGCCGAGATACTGCACGAGGTTGTAGGTGAACGAATCGTAATTGTCTATGACCAGGATCATCTTCAGCGGCGCAATTTAATTCAACGGCTCGAAAATGAAAGCCCTAATGAAATCAACGGGAATGGCCTTTGCGCATAAAGATTCCGCTTGCGTTATGCAGATTATCAGCAGTCCTTCTTTCGAATCAATCCAGTGTAACCGAAACGTAACACTGCCATTCTTTACTTTTTTCGCACCTGTTCTCTAATTACAAAATGAATCGAATCGTGCGAGTCATAATCTGGGCTGTTGCCGTGGTCACCGCTGGCTCGTCAACCGTTTTGGGCGATGATCTGGTCGTCACCTCGTTCTCCGGCTTCGCTGGCCAGACGAATATTCTGCTGCAAGCCACCGGCAACATCACCTTCAGCGGCGGTGCCATGGATCTTCCGGCCCTGCCATCTGGCGCTTCCAGCGGCCTGCTTTCGGTTCAAGCCGGAAACGATATCGTCATCCAGGACGGCACCAGCATTTCAGCGGGACAAGGTTGGTCGGTTTCCATTCTGGCTGGCAATAGTTTAAGTTTTTCAGGGACAGGTTCCATCACCGCCTCCGGCGACGTCACGATTCAAACCGGTGGTTTGTTTTCAACAAATTGGAGCGGTACAACCGATCCAAGTGGGACGATTACGATAGGCGGAGGCGGCGAAGGCGGTATTGGTATTATCGAGCCGGGTCCTGCTGTTCCGGTGGGTCCTCCTGCTGAACTGATTTTACTTAATTCTCAGATGAACGGTGCCAACATTACGGCGATGGCTGGCACAAATGTTCTATTCTTCTTCATTCCCGATGACAACGCGCAGTTCAACGACATCGCATCGTACCGTTTCCAATGGTTCAAGAACGGCAGAAAACTCTACGGCGAAACCAATGTCCTTCTTTCCCTGACAAACATTCGCCTCGCTGACGCGGGTAATTATTCCGTAGTGGTCTGGAACACCACCGGCAGGGTTACAAGCAACGTCCACCTGCGCGTCCTGCCACCACCCCCACGATGGCAACCCCTTCACTGCACAGGGCATCAGCAGTTGTATTATTCAAACCAGCGCCAGCTTCGTTGACTGGATCCGCCTTCGTTTTCGCGGGCCGCGTGGGCGCCTGAATCGTTTCGCTGGCAGTTCGCGGCGCTTCACTGAGTTCAAGGAGTTGTCCGGGCAAAAGGCAAGCCGGATTTGGATGGCCGGGGTGACGAGGCTTCCGTCCCCAAAAATCCTGAACCCGTGCAACTCGAAGTATTCCCGGACGATGGTTTCGCTGACGGGTTACCGCCGCTGTCAGCCGGAGGTTGCGGGCTGCCCGCCTTCACTTCGTTTCGGCGCGGTCGCGCCGGAGCCGGCGGCGACAGCGGACAGATGCAGGACTTGTTCGATGAGGGCGGCAGGGACTTTGTGGCCGAATCCGACCCGGCCGATTTTCTTCGCCAGCACGAACTTGATTTCGCCGCCGCTGACCTTTTTATCAAGGCGCATGGCGGCAAAGAGCTTCGGGCGCTGCCCGGCCCGCAATTTCACGGTCGTCGGCAGGCCGGCGCGCCGGAACAGCCGGATGATCCGTTCGAGATCGCGTTCGGGCAGGCCGACAACGCTGCTGGAAATTTTGGCAACGGCGACCTGGCCCATGGCAATCGCCTCGCCGTGCAAAAATCTGCCGTAACCGGAAACGGCCTCGATGGCGTGGCCGATGGTGTGGCCGAAATTCAAAATCGCGCGCGGCCCGCCCTCGGTTTCGTCCTGGCCGACGACCCTGGCCTTGATTTCGCAGCAGCGCGCAATGACTGCCGTGAGCATTTTTGGTTTGCGTTTGAGCAATTTTGGCAGGTCGCGTTCGATTTGTGCGAACAGTTTTGCATCGTAAATGATGCCGTATTTGATGACCTCGGCAAGGCCGGCGCGGAATTCGCGGTCGGGCAGGGTCTTGAGCGTGTCGAGGTCGCACGCCACCAGTCGCGGCTGGTAAAACGCGCCGACCAGGTTTTTCCCGGCGTTCAGATTGACGCCGACCTTGCCGCCGACGGAGCTGTCCACCTGCGCGAGCAGGGTCGTCGGCACCTGCACGAACGCGATGCCGCGCAGATAGGTCGCCGCCAGAAACCCGGCCAGATCACCGACCACCCCGCCGCCGAGCGCCACGATGAACGATTTGCGTTCGAGCCGGTGCACCGCGAGCTGGTCGTAGCAGGACTGGACCGTTTTCAGGCTCTTGGCCTGTTCACCCGGCTGGACAATAATCAGCGACGGCGAAAAGCCCGCCGTGGCGAGGGAATTAAAAACGGTTTTGGCATAGCGTTTGCCAACGTTGGTGTCCGTGATGATGGCGCAACGCGCGCCGAGCTTCAGGCGCGCGCACTCGCGACCGAACCGGTCAATCAAACCCGGTGCGATTTTGATGTCGTAGCTGCGGTTGCCCAGTGGGACGTGAACGGTGCGCACGGGTCAAGCATAAGGATTGGCGGCGAAGTGTCAAAGTTTTGACGACCATGAAAAACCCCGCGCGAGGCGGGGTTGAAATTGGTTGCGGGGGCTGGATTTGAACCAGCGACCTTCAGGTTATGAGCCTGAACGGTTCTTGCGATATATGGGCTTTATCTAGCTTTTTCTTCATTTTTTGCTTGTTGTGTGTGCGGTTGTGGGTGATAATATCGGTGACGGTGAACGCGGCGATGCCTCACGTTCGCCATGATACAAACCCGATAATAGGAACCCTGAATCATGCCACTCGAACTCAAAACGCAACGTGATGGGCGCCTCCGCGACAACTGGTATGGCCGCTATGAAATCAATGGCCGCAAAATCTTCGTCAACCTCGGCGTGAAGATCGCCGGCACGCCGCCCGAAAAGTTGTCGGTTCGCGAAGAGGGCGACACGGCCTTTGAACGGTCGCGTGCGTCGGCCCAGGCAAAGCTGGATAGCATTGTGGAGGAGGTGCGCACCAAACAAGGGTCGGAACGGCTGGTGGAGAAACTTTATGAGATCAAGACGGGCGAGACCATCAAGTCGGTGAAACTCGGCGAGCTGGCGGATGAATGGGCGAAGATCGCGCGGCGGCGGGAGCCGAATGCCCGCTACGCGTCGCAGTGCCAATCCACGCTGAACCGGTTCGCGGCGTTCGTGCGCCAGGAGAATCCCAAAGTTCTGGAAATTGCCCAGATTACGCGGACGATGGCGCGGGCCTTCTTGGACGCGGAAGCCAAGCGCGGCGTCACGGGCAAGACTTGGAATGACACGCTCAAGCTGCTGCGGGCGACTTTCAGGTATCTGTTGCCGGCGGGTGGCATCAATCCGTTTGCCGACACGCCGACACGCGAGACGGAAACGGTGTTCCGCCAGCCGTTCACCCCGGAAGAACTAGGCGCAATCAATGAGGCGTCCAAAGCGGATGAATTCATCCGGCCAATCATCATCGTGGGAATATGCACGGCGATGCGGCGCGGCGATTGTTGCCTGTTGGAATGGAAAGACGTGGACCTCGGGAAACGATTCATCACGGTGAAAACGTCCAAGACGGGGCAAACGGTGAGCATTCCGATTTTTCCGATGCTGCAAGACGAGTTGAAAGCCCATGCCAAGGATGCCGGGGCGAAACGCGACTGTTATGTTTTCCCGGAGCAGGCGCGGATGTATCTGGAAAATCCCGACGGGATCACATGGCGGGTGAAAAAGATTCTGGCGGTGGGTCTGGGCGAGCCGGTGGTTGAAGCTGGCGAAACGAAGGCGCTGCCGGAAATATCAACTGATGAGGCTCGGAAGCGCGGCGAGAATTTTATCGCCAAGTTGCCGGAAGGCGAGAAACGGTCACGCATGGCGGCGGTTTTCAAGCTCTACATGGACGGGAACAACATCGCGGCGGTGATGGCCGGCGCAAACGTGAGCAAGGGCAGCGTTTCCGGCTACCTGAACGAGATTGAAGCGGCGATTGGCTGCCGGATTCTGCGGGGTGCGAGCCGCACTGGCCATCAAGGGGAAAGCGGCAATGTGAAGGATGGAATGAAAGACGCCGGATTGTTTGTGGAGCGGAAACACGGCTTGCGGCGGGCGAGTGTGCGGGATTTCCATAGCTTCCGCGTGACGTGGGTTACGCTGGCGCTGACGGCCGGCGTGCCGCTGGAACTGGTGCAAAAGGTCACCGGTCACAAGACGACCGACATTGTGCTGAAACATTATTTCCAGCCGGGCCGGGAGGCGTTCCGGTCGGCGCTGAATGCGGCCATGCCGAAACTGCTGATGAGTGGATCCGTGGGGGAAAACCTGAAACCTGAAATTGTGAGTCCGACTGTGGAAAAACAGGACAAGGCGATTCGGACGATTTTGGAACGCAGCACGGCGAAGACGTGGAAGCAGGACCAAGCGCGGGTGTTGGAAATGCTCAAAGGTAAAATCTCAAACTGAATCCGCCGGCTGCCGGGACAATACGAAAATCCGAAGGAAAATTTTCGGGTGGACGGGCATTGTCCGGGGCGTGTGATAATCTGGTCAACAGCCCGGCGATGTTGTATTTGGTCGAATTCAGCCTTGGTAAAGATAAGGGTTATTGGGGTGGATTCCTGAGAGCTTTGAATTGACGATGGCACTTCCAAACGATGTATCCCACGCAGAAGAATCCAAATCCCAACATGGGCAATAGCCCGAACAACAGTATCCGTGTTAAAGCCAGAATGTTTTCAGAAAAAGCATCAGCGCCCGGCCCGGCCCCTCCCAACTGCATGGCGTCCCAATAAAACAGGCAAACCCACAGAGAAAACAACATCGGCATCATCCCTAAAATGAAACAGAAAAGCATCGCCCAGATTAGGTCTTTTTCCGGGCCTCTTTCTTTTTTCGCATTCATAGCTCTCCTATCTTTTGCCACAGCGGCTCCAAATCCGGGTCGTCCAGCGCCATCAACCGTATTGTATCAAAGCACTTGGTCTTTCTGCCAATCGCGAACGCCTTGGACAGCCAGTCACGGGCACCGTCCAGCCGGTTCATTTGCGCCGCATAACAGGCAAGGTTGTAGGGAATGATGGTCACGGTGGGAAATTTCTCGGCGACCGGCAACAAAGCGTCCCACGCCGCCTGCAAGCCGCCGCCTTTGGCCCGCCGGAGCGAATAAGCCAGATGTATCCAGCCGCCCGGTCGCTCCGGCGCGAGCTTGGTCACGGCCCGTGCGATGTCCAAGCACGGCTCCCACTTTTTCTCCTTGGCGTAAATCTGCCAGCGAATTTCCAGCACGTCGGGATGCACCCGCAACTGTGGCGTGATTTTCTCCAGTTCCTCGTTCGCCTCGACGTGGTCGCCCAGTCCAAGCCAGCCCTCGGCGGCATTCAGGTGGATGCTGTCGGGCGGCTCCAGCGGTTTAATGCGCTTCTCCACGATCACGGAGTCGTTGTGATGTATTTCGGGCAGCCACGCCAGCTTTTTTGTTTGTTGAACCTGGAACCGGTGCTTTTGCCATTAAACCGGAATCAGCCAGCCTTTGGGTGTTGAGGTCAGATTTTTATTAAGCCATTCCCGCACGTCCCGGTAACACAACTTTATCAGCAGGCTTTCAGGCCCGCCTGCTCGTTGGTATAAATCACGCATAGTGATTTGATTCGATATGAGGGCGTTGTTTTTACCGGCCAACCGCCGCCACAGCCGGGATTGGATGACTTGGAGTCCCCGTTGAAACGCCCGGATGATTTCTGGATGACGGGCCAGATGCCGTTTACCGGCCATTTCCGAATACTGCATCCATTGTTTTGTGCAACGCATTTTCTTGGCACATTCTGTCAAGAGCAGCGGCGGATGGCCGGAAAGCCGGTAGCGCAGTTCCAGGACTTTAATCTGGACGGTTGTCAGTCCGCCTATGGCAAAGGCTTCGATCAGCGCGGCCCGCATCTGGTTGTTTCGGATATTTTTCTCAATGGTGGACGAAATGCAGGAACTACTTGTTTCATCATCTTTAATCATTCGGGCCTGGATGCGATTGGTTATCTCACGGACAGTTGTTTTACCGACATTTCGCATTGTGGCCCAGTCCTGTTTTGGAATGGAAACGACATCGCCAAGATTTTTGCAGTGCGCATATTCCAAGGCGCGGCTTGCCCTTGCGCTCCAACCAACGGCTTCAACCGGAATAGTTTTGAGGAATTCCCACTGCGATTGAGTGATGGGGGTGCGCAGGATATTGCCCCGAAAATCCGCCGCAAGCAGTTGAGCCTTTGCAAGGGCTGCATCAAACCCGGCTGGCATGGTGGGAACGAGTTTGCGTCGATAATTTGTCAACGTCAAGGCCGCCGTTGTCCCTCAGTTGACCCGCGCTGCATCGAACCGATGCGGATTGACCAGGATTTTTTCGAGGGGCAATGGTGGGGGATGAGGGGAATATCTGAAAGCATTTAATCACATTCCTCGTCCAGAAAGTCCATTTTATCGCTGTTGGATTTAAAGAGCGTTTTAGGCGTCGGATTTCTCTTTTCGATTTCAGAAAGACGTTCAAACAATGGTTCAATCCAAACATAGGCGGAAGATTCTCCGTTTGGGTCGTGCTTGTGATAAAATTGAATATACGATTCTAAATTACTCCAATAGCCGAGCAGCCAATGATAATAATGGTGATGCGCAACTTCGTCGCTAATTTGGTTACCGTGCAAGTAGAATCCAACATCTTCAAAAAAATCTAGCACGGGTTCGACTCTCTCCCGTTCTTTGGATCCTATTTCGCCCCATTTTTCAATTTCTCCTTTCTGAGATTTCATATTCAAGTATTTTTTGCAGACGTTGGCAGCTTCTTTGCGTTGCGGAATGAGTTTTTCAAACGCTGCATCAAAAATGAAAACCAACTCATAATCATATTTCTTAATTCTGTATTCCACGGCGGTTTTAACGATCAGCACGATGACCATCACCACAAGAATGAATTTTAATATGAAATTTCCTCCCGCAAGGGTTGGGACGGTTAAAATCGTAGCCAAAATCAATATAGCCATCAAAAGATCAGCGACAGGAATGGAACGCACACCCCTGTGTAATCTGGAAATAAGGCCGTTATATCTCGAATTCACCATTATTCCATAACAATCCGAAAACGTTGCGGCAAGAAGAAAGGGGATAGGAATGACTGGAAGAAAGACGCCGACATTTGAGCGCACATTTTAACACGGCGTTGGAGCGAGCGCCAGGTAAGCAATTGATTGCTTCCTGAAACGTGGTTACGATTTTACAGCAAACGGAAATGTCAGCCATGTGGGACTGTATTCGGGTGTTTGCTGTGCCGGCAATTTGCTTGCAGCATAATCATGGGCATTTTTTGTGGTATGTATTGAGGCGGATGCGGCGGTTAATTGCCACAAATCTGCTGATTGCAATAATAAGCTGGTGTAGTAACCGCCCGCCGCTGGATCTTCCTCAGCCGCTTGGCCTCTTGCACATGCAAGCATTTGAACAGTTCCAGATGAACTGCTTTTAACTGATTCTTCCCATTTCTCGCGGGGTTTAATGACATAGCCTGCGCGATTCCGAACGAGGCGTTCCGAAAGTTCGTTTGCCGAGGCAAACACAACATCACGGCCTCTGGATGCGTTAAGGGCGACGGCATGGCCGGAAAGAACAGAAAAAGCCTCATTCGTAAAATAATATTTCTTTGCTTCGGCTACCCCTCTGCATGAATCAACGATGAGTGTTCCCTTGTTGCCTTTTGGTTTTAGGCTAGAGACTGAATAGCCAGTCTTGATCCAATGTTCATTTAACACGACGGAGCCATCGCCACCGTGCCCTGAATAGGCGACAAAAGTATAGCAGTCAGCATCGACGGCCAGATGTTTATCGACCTCCGCGGAGATCGGCTTGTTCAACTTGATAATTTCAAAATCCTCCCAAGCGCCACCTAAATCACTTTTGAGGAAATTACCCCAATTTGTAACATCTACCCTTGCGCCGGGAAGGTCATGTAGGCCGGTTACGTTTGACGACTCTATCAGAATTGCTTTGCGTTTCATACGTATTGTTTTTTGTGTTTGTCGGAATTGGTATAGGTTGAAATCATATTTGCACAGCGAATGGAAAATGACGCAGCCGCCGACCGCCCCGATATTCCGGTTGCTGTTGGGGGTTTTCTCTTTTCATGGAGTTCCTAGCAAGTTCAACAGCATCGCCAAGATGCAGTATTCCCCGGTTTTTTGAAGCCCAGATATTCGTTTCATTGAGCAAATGCTGGGTGAAGGAGTGTGTGTCGGCGGCGGAGCCGCCAATATTTGTCGCAAAAATCTTGACCAGCCCACTTTCGGCTGCTGCCAAGCTATTCAGATAAAGATTGCGAAATTCTGCGCCTCCTTCGCCATGTTCAAGCAACATGGATGTTTTAATCAGCAATTCTGCTTCGTCCTGTTCCGGTGTTCTACGGCAGCAATCCATGATGAGAGTGCATCGTGGTGATCCAGAATTTATATCCCGTTCGGAAATTGTTTGACCAGAACTCAAATGCATCTGTGTTTCCCCCCAAGGGAGTTCTGTTTTAACCACCTCACCGTGTCCCGCGAAATACACCAAAGTATATTCGGCATCCTTTGCTTCTCTTACGGATTTGAGGATGTTGTCTCGTGTCGGGTCCTCGTCAAGGCTTATTTCCTTTGGTTCCCATGAACCTCCAGGATTTGAACGAAGAAACGAGTAGATGGCTGTTAAGTCCGAGAAGACGCCGGGAATTGAGTTGGTTTCTGGTGAGGCAGCAAAGAGGATAGCTTTTCGTTTCATGGGCGCATTCCCTGTTTTGGTTTGATTTCGCTGTAGTTGGACGGCATAGGATTACTGTTTGGCAAGTTTGCCGGCGAGGGCGGCGAAAGTTTTGGTGCCGGCGAAGAGGGCGGATTGCAACGGGATTTGCTGGGCGAACAAATAACGCCAGCGGCCGTATTTGGTGGCACTCATCTTCTGACACCAGTTCTCGGCGGCGGCGTTCTTCAATGGCACGTTCGGACGCATCTCGCCTTTTGTCTCGGCAAGCCACATGGATTCGGAGTTGTCCGGCTCGCGGACGACGACGATGAAATCCGGGTAGAATTGACGCGGGCGGTTGTTCTCATAGTAGGTGACAGAAAAACCGAACCGCTCGTTTTTCAGGTAGCGGATGACATCCTTGGCACAGTCGAGGAAATCAGCGAATTCCTTTTCGAGGTCGGTGTGGCAGGCGATTTTGTTGGTGTGGGACTTTTTGCCATCGGCGACGATGCCGGTCCACTGGAAGCGGCGCATGGAAAGGGAGTCGAGCCATTCAGGGGTGCCGAGAATCGGAACGGGCGTCGTGCCGCCGCCGGCGGAATTGCGGATGGCGTTTTCCAACGTATTGAGCGCCTGCTGACGCCAGTTGTAAATGCCGACATCGCGCTTGTCACCGTTGGCGGGACAGGTGACGCGAGTGCTGACGTAAGCACGGGTGACTTCAAGCAACTCGTCGAAAGTGGGGCCGATGTTCAAATCCGCCGCGCTGGCCGGGTTGGTGGCCTGATGCAATTCCTCGGCCAAGAGGAATGAGGTGCGGATGAGCGGATATTCGACACGGAATTTGTCCAAATCCATCACGTCTTCTGGATTGCCGCCGACAACGGGGCGGACGGTGACTTTGGGGACCGGGTTGGCAACGGTGATGGCGAGCGAATTGACGGCGATAACCTGGCTCAAGGATTTGCTGACGCTGACGGCCCAGGAGCGGACATTCGGGACACGGACGCGGTTCTTGGCTTTCTTCTCGTCAATCTCGATCCAGACGGGTTTGTTTCCCCATGAACCGGTCTTGGGGCGCTTCTTTTTCTGGACGGGGAAGCCGACAAATGGGATGCCGAAGGCGTCAACGGTTTCTTCGTAGCCGTCGGGCCGCTCGGCGAGCGGCTGGTTCAAAACATCGTAGTTGGTGCGGCGGAGTCCGCGACCGATGATCTGCTCGGTGAGGAGCGGTGAGCCGAAGGCGCGCAAACCAAGAATGTGGCTGACGCTCTTGACATCCCAACCCTCGGTGAGCATGGAGACGGAGACGACGCAGCGGACGCGCTCGCCGGGGAAATTTTTCTTGCCGACGGTGCTGACGATTTCGCGCAGCCTGGCTTCCTTGCCTTTGTCGGCATCGAAGACGCCGGAATCAATCTGGATGGTGTTCCACGTCGTCGGGTCGTCGTCGGCGGGGTTGCGGAGAAAATCGTAGCTCTTGGTCAGGTGGTCGAAAAGCCATTTGGCGCGCTCCTTGTTATCGGCGACGACCAGCAGGACGGGGCTGGGGGTGGATTGGATGAAACCGAATTGCTGTGACCAATCCTGATAGTCGTCCTTCCAAGACGAATAGATGGTGGCGATGGCACCTTTGCACGCGCTCAAATACTCGACCTCGGTTTTGGCACCCTTCACGTCTTTCCACAAATCAATGTAGATGTTGCCCTTCTCGTCGGGGTCGGGCAGCCGGACGATTTTGACGAGGCCGGATTCAAAGGCGTCATAGACGGAAAAATCGCAAATGAGCCATTCGTAAAGCGAGCCTTCCGGCTTGTTGGCGCCGGAGCCATACCAGGGCGTCGCTGACATATCCATGACGAGCGAAACGCGGCTGGCCTTGGAAACGCGCGTGAGGATTTTACTCCAGCGGAGAAATTCCGGTTCCTCGCCCTTCTTGGTGCGCTTTTCGCCGTAGGCATGGTGGGCCTCGTCGTTGATGATGACGACATCGCGCCAGTGGTTGAGGAAACGCTGGATGACGGCGTTCGGGTCTTGCTGGGAGCGGCGGCGCATGGCGCGCAGAACGGCGGCGGGGATAAAACGGCCTTCCTCCAAGACGTTATCATCAATCCAATCCTCGCGTTTGGATTCGAGCGGAACGGAATGCCAGTTGGTAACGAGAATGTTCGGCTGAAATTCCGGCTGATACTCCGGTGGCACGATGTCGAATTGCTTGTAGAGGTTCGCAGCGCCGGCAGGGTCGAGGCCGTCACCGCGCGAGGCACCGCTGACGCGATCCTTGACGGTGAGATTGGGAACGAGGACGAGGAAATTGGCGGACAGGGTTGAACCGCTGACCTTGCGCTTGTGCAAGGTGGACCAGACGACGGCAAGCGCCATGACGACGGTTTTGCCGGTGCCGGTTCGAGCTTCAACGCATAGCGGAGAAGGTCGTCGGTTCCGGGGGGTTTGCGGCGTTTCTGGACTTCGTAAAGGTAGATGACTGCTTCAATGGCTTCCTGCTGGCAGAAAAAGAAACGCTGGCCAAGAGCCTTGCGCTCCTCGTCACGCTCGAACCACCATTCCAGTAGCCGGCGGGTGACAAGCGCGGTGCCGGAATAGCCGCCGGAGCGCCATGTTTTGATTTCCTCGCGGAGTCGGTTGACGAATTCGTTTTCCTCAACCTGCGACGCCAAGCCCTCGAACAGGCTGGCCTGATTGCCCACAATGCCGCCGATGCCGGTGCGGGTGGCGGCATTAGTGGCGACAAATGTCATTGAAGGGCGGCGCTTGTGGACAAGCTGCGAGCGACCGCCGGAAAGCAACTGATAATGCTGGTTCGGCTCGGTGAACGCCTCGCAAATGACGACTTTATCAACGAAGTAGGCCATGCTGTTAATTAGAGGCTGAATCCTTCTTCCAACACCCAAACTTTCAGGGCGAAATAGAGTTTTATCATCGTGGCATGGTCTTCACGATCCATCAGGACGACCTGGGCTTTGGCGTCCGTGCCGCGCGTGGTGGTAACGGTATCTTTCAGTCGCATCCGCCAAATGAACGGATGGAACCATTTGGGCAAGGCGCTCCGGTCGCCTCGGCGGGTGCCTCGCTTGGTCTGCCAGCCGGACGGGTCGGCCAGATTCACTTTGCAATAAACCAAGCTCTTGAATTCCTGCCGCGTGGCGCGCGTGAGGACGACCGCGCGCCGGTCGAGGCCGGCCCAAACTTTTTTGCCGGGCGTCTGCGCTGGCTGGACGATGACATCGCCATAGGCGTCATTCGGGACACGCACCGCGACCGTCCAAGAATTGAAACTTCGGAAATTGCCGTCCTTTACCGAATAAATAAATTCCGTGCCTTTGACCGTGTGGGAGCCGAAACGCCAAGAGGCTTTATGCTTGTCCTGACATTCAATTTCCAATTTGGCGACTTTGTAGTTCTGTTTCATAAATTGGTGATTTAGAGTTCCTGGACGACGGTGGATTCATTGCCATAGACATCCACGACTTTGACGGCGATGCGTTTGTAGCCGCGAACATGGAATGGTTGCGATTCGAGGGCGAGCGTATATTCCTCTGGCTCGACTTCAAGGCCAAGTTGCGCTTTGAGATTGGGCGCTTTCTTGAAATCAAAAAACATCTGGCAATCCACGAAGCAATCGCCGTCGTAGTCTTCATCCAGATACCATGCGGAAATGTAGCCGGAATCGGCGTCTTTCCAATCGGTTGAACGATTAGAGCGGTCGAAGATGGCAACGCCTTTAAGCGCGACGGTGACGAGTTTTTCTTTGCCGTTCTTTTTCTGCCTCACTTCGATTTCGGGTAGCGCGAGTGGGGAGAATAAGGTTTCCGGCTTGGTGACTTTCAAACCTTCGGCGAGCGTGTCCGGGCGTATCATCTGCAATACGATTTTAACCTTGCCGCGCTTTTCGAGTTGAGTTTTGACCTCGCCGACGTTCGCCTCGAATGCCCAGCCGAGAATGTGGGTTTCCAGAATGCCAGATGACATGGCGTCCTGCACCGCGTCATTTATTTGCTTGCCGGTGACGCGGCCGGAAATGGGCCCAACAGAAATGGCAATCTGATGTTTCTCCGACTCAGCAATGGCATGGACGAGGCCGGTGGCACCTTGAATGGCGGCATTCTTCCGATAGAGACGGCAAATGACTTCGATGTAATTTTCCAGTTTTGCCTGCTCAATTCCACCGCCGGCGGAAGTGACGACTGAACCTTTCCAATCTTCAACTGAATAGCGACCGAGTGTCATCACCTCGAACGGGCCAGTAATTCTGCATGCCGTTTCATCAACTTCTGGTTTATCAACAAGTATCAAATCGCCGGCTTCTCTATCATTGGATAATGCACCCAATGTAATCTTGGCCGGAGAATCATACTTGAACCCCGATTTCAACCCTTCCCCGAAGGTCTTGAAATGTGGGAAGACCGTCGAAATAAGCGCTTTTCTTGCAACATTTACAGACACTCTTGATGTATCACATGTTACCCACCGCCGCCCCCAGCGCTCGGAACATAACGCAGTAACGCCAGATCCACAGGTAATATCAAGAACCAAATCGCCAGGATCTGTGCTCATATGAATGCATCGTTCTACTACTTTCTCGGATGTTTGGACGGCGTATCGCTTACCGGTAGCTCCCTGCGTGTCACTCCAAAGATTTGTCACTTCCATATATGGAAAATCGTCAAAATAAAAAATATATTGAAGGCTATCGCCCGGCGCCTCTAGTCTTTTTTGTTGAATGAGGCGAGCCATGCCTTCGGGATTTGTTTTCCAGCTGTGACCTTTGCGCGGGGAAAACTTTCTCCCTTCATACTCTACATCAAAAACACATGATGTCGTTAGACCAGAGGAATTGAGGTCAATAAGCCGATAAATTTTGGCGTCGGCTGGAATTAGTGAAGGATCATCGCGTTCATCATCATTCATTGCCCGTCGGCTTCCGTCTTTCAATTCGAGGCGCGTGAATTGTGTTCCGGCTCCAGTTCCCCTTTCTGAATATATTTTGTGATATCTAACGGATGGCTTGTCTTTTGAATACCAAAGTATGTAGTCGCAAATTCCCGCTATAAGAGTGTTCCTCAGTGGAATCTTTGTTCTGAACGATATTTGGGCAACAAAATTTTCTGCGCCAAAAACTTCATCCAGCAATGCTCTCACTTGATGAACTCGTTCATCGCCAATCTGCACGAAGATGCTTCCGCTATTTGTAAGGAGGTCACGACATAAATAAAAGCGCTCTTCTAGGTAGCTCAAATAGGAATGAACACCAAGAGCCCAAGTGTCACGAAATGCTTTAATTGTGAGGACGTCGTCTGCTTTATCCGTGTCTTCATTTTTTGTTGAATCTACTTTTTGCTGAAAATTGGAGTCATATTTGATTCCATATGGTGGGTCCACAAATACCATCTGCACACCACCTTTCATGCCTTCATAGTGAATCAGAGATTCCATGACATGCAGAGAATCACCGCAAATTAGCTTGTTCTTCCAGTCTTCGTCGTGCTTGTAAAACTCGACGCGCCGAGTCTTATCCCCTTCGCGAAAAGTCTTTTCCAAGTCGGCAAAGCCAGCACCAAAGGACATTTGCGGTGCTTTTTCCGCAGCAGCTTTGCGGGCGCGTTCGATGATGTGTGCAATGCGCGAATCGGAAACAACTTCGTTTCGCTGCAAAGGTAAAATCGGCACCTGCCGGCGATTGCGTTTGCCGGCCCAGAACAACGTGGGGTCGGCGGCGGGGTCCATGTCCACGACGACAGGGCGCTCGTCCCCCTCCGGCAACTTGCCGACTTTGATGGCCTTGCTCCATCCGTTGTCCATCGCGAGTGTGACGACCTGTTCCTCGGCGGGGAGCAGCGCGGTATGGCCGGTTTCCGGCGTGCGCGGTTCCTTGACGTCGTTGAACGTGTAGCGCGTGACGCGCTTATCGGATTTGCCGTTTTTTGGAGTTCGAGCCATAGCTTTATGTTGGTGGGCTTTAAGATGTGGCAGTGGCGGTCGGTGTGCCGGCGCTGCATAGGCCGCAATAGTCGCAAGCGCCACATTTTTTAGGTTCCGGGTCAACGGCGAGTGTGCCGTTGCGCAGCGCAGTGGCAGCTTTCTTCATTTTTGTTCTTACGTCTTTGATGAAATCCTCATCCACGGCCCGCGGCTTGCGCTTGCGATCATCGAGTTCGTAAATCTCAACAAGGTCGGCGTTCTTGCCGGTGAGTTCCTGATAACCAAGCGCGTAGATATGAAGTTGCGCTTCCGTGATGTCTTCCGGCTGGGCGCGGTCATTGGATTTGAGATCAACGATTGTGATTGTGCCGGTGTCCTTGCGGCGGACGAGGTCTATTCGACCGACAACGCTCACGCCATCCTCGAGGGTGATCGCGATCTGCTTTTCAGAAAACTCGATGTTTTTAAGGTCTGTCTCGTTGTCCTGGATGTAATCGCCAATTACACGACGGGCAGAAGCTTCGAGTTTTTCGCGAAGCGCCTGGTATGCGTATGGCGTGTGCAAGTGGCGTTCGGTAAGTGTGCCAGCCTCCGCCGGGGAGGCGTAATCGGCATCAAGAGAGCGTTTGTGAACCTCGGCAAGGGCGTTGTGAAGCGAACGACCGTAGCCGAGTGCCTCGTGAATAGGCGCATTAAAACCGTAAAGTATGCGGAGCTTGAATTGATACGGGCACTCGAAGAAATACTTCAGGTCGGAAAACGAGAAGACGACATTGGTGACACCCTTTCGAGGTGTGGCCGGCAATTTCTTTCTTGCAGAATAATCCGGCGCCTTTCGCTTCACAAACTTGGACGCGTAAACATCCGTGAGAAATTGCGAGGGACCCTGAAAAAGTTGGTTGTTAGGCACGGGCGCGTAGGTCAGATGAAGGAATTTCTGGCTGCGGGTCATTGCGACATAGAACAACCGCCGCTCGTCTTCAATCGTGCCACGATAGCGGGCCTGCTTGGGCACGGCAGCGGCGGGCAGGACATGCCAGACACTGCGCCCGCCTTGGGCTTTGGATGGGAAACGATTTCTGATGAGTGCCGGCACGAAAACAACGGGCCACTCCATTCCCTTGGCCTGGTGGACCGTCATAATCCGAATCGCGTTGGGATTGGCGTATTGATTATTCTGCCAACCTTCCGGGTAGGCGCTTTCCGCGTGGAACTCGAGGAAGTTCCCAAACGACTCATATTTTTCTTTAGGTTTCGAGTGATAGTAGATCATCTCGAAATCGGATATGAGTTGCGAGAACTTGCCGAGATTATAGAAAACGACTTCGCCGCGATTGCCGGCGACACGTTCTTCACGAACTCCGGCCTGGTCGAGGAACGTGGTGAAGGATCGTTGGATGGAGTAGAAACCGAATCTTTGCGTCGGATTGTCAAAGGCAGCACGAGCTTTGGTGGCGCTGGCGATTGCGGCATTCAGTGCACCGGCAGCAATCCCAAGGTTGGCGGCCGTCCAAGCAACGCGCACAGTCGTTTCATCTGATGCTGGACGCCCGGCCAAGTAGTAGAAAAGTTCCCTCGCGGCGCTTGCCTCGAGCGTGCTGAACAAATTGTTCATTCCAATTATGACATAGGGAATCTTCGCGGCGTCGAGCGCGGTGGTTATTGGCGTTCCGTTGCGCGAGACGGAGCGGAGCAAAATTGCCATATCCGACCAAGCCAAGCCGCGCTGATGATTTGGATCTTGCTTGGTTGGTTCATTGAAGGCGACGCCATGCAAGGATTTGGCTGTCTCGACGATGTATTTGGCCTCTGCATCCGGACTGGCGAACTGAAGTGCGCAGATGTCACCGGAATCCGAGGGTTGAGCATTTGCCGGCTTCATTTTCTTGGACAGACGTGCGGTGTTTTGCTCAATGAAGGCACGCGCAGTTTCGATTATTCCTTCGGATGACCGGAAATTATCCTCCAGCAAAATTTGATCAACTTTTGGATAACGTTTCTGAAAAGTGAGGATATTTTCCACGTCGCTGCCACGCCACTGGTATATGGTCTGGTCGTCGTCACCGACGACGCACAACTTCGCACCGAGATCGTGGAGTAACCAGACAATGGCTTCCTGAATGGGATTCACGTCCTGATATTCGTCCACGATGACGTGCTGAATGCGTTTGGCAAGATGGGCGCGGAGTGTTTTGTTATTGGTTAGTTCAACGACCGCCCGACACATGATTTCAGAATAATCGAAATAACGGCGGTCCTCGAGCAGGGTTTGGTATGTATCCAGGGCGGTGGGGAGTGGCGTTTTGGCGAGAATCTTCTGATCAAGTTCGTCCTCGCGCATTATGTTGAGTGCGGAAAGAAAGTGAGCGGTATCACGGTAACGCCGCAGAGCAGCGCCGCTTATATCCATGCAAGTTGTGAGGCCGCTCGCTTTGGAATGGCGGTTAATAAAAAGCGTCTGTTGGACTTCGTTGAGAACGTTGAATTTCAAAAGGTCGTGAACTTCGGTCATCAAGACATCGAGGCAGAAGGCGTGGATCGTGCCGACATACATTTCCGCCATGCCGAAAGTTTCGCCCAGTTCCTCGCGGCAACGTGTGATGATGCGTTCCTTCAATTCGGCGGCGGCCTTGTCAGTAAAGGTGAAGGCGACGATATTGCCGGGCTTCGCACCTTTTTTGAGCAGCGTGGCTACACGCCGGGCAACTACCTCCGTCTTGCCGGAGCCGGCGCAAGCGATGAGCTGGAGATTACCCGACGTGTGATTGATGGCCGCGAGTTGTGGCTTGGTAAAGTTCATGGCTGAACGCGGCGACGGGCGACGTTGCGACGATAGCGGCGCTTCCCAAGCAAGGGAGCGGCGTAACAGAAGCCGATTTTGCACCCGAAGAACGGTCATATTGAAACGTAGCCTGCGGGATGTTGCGCCACTTTTCGCTGCACTGCGAGCGGAAAATTTTGCGGGATGCGCCCGGCGATGACGAATCAATTTGTGTAAAGCAAATGGCAACGGATGGTTAGCGTCTTGAACTGGCGTTGCCATATTTTTACCGTGGGCTTGTCTCGGAATCAGGAATACTTCGGGCGGCTTACAGGTGCAATATGATGACTGTAAATTTACGCCGGTATTCCGAGCCGGACACACTTCGGGAAATTTCTCCGCGCACTCTGGTCGCGCTGATGGATGAACACCGCGAATTTCTCGCCGGCAAAGGCGTGATGTTGCCGCCAGTAGGTGAGGAGGCGGAACTGGATTACCGTTCGCTGGCGACGATTTTTCTTTCGCCAGACGACATCCCGCAAGACCTGGTGGAAAAATTCCACATGGTCAAACAGATGTCAGCGCCGGCAACGATGGACAAAATCCTCGACACGGTGCGGGCGCGGCAGATGGAATTTTTCTTCCCCGCCGACAGTTCGCCGGAAGACGTGGCGGCTCATCTGCTCCTGAACAACCGGGCCCTTTTCCAAGAGCTTTACGCGGAAAAGGCCGTTGCCCGATACCGGTCGTTTGTGTATTACGTCGCGCGGCGCAAAAAAGCCGGGTTTCATCCTCCGGCAAATTTGGCGGCGCTGGAAAAGACGCTGAACAGTTGGTATGAGGCGCACCAGCGGGCGCGGAGCGCGCGGATTTTCTGGCGCGAGCATGAAAACGAGTTTTGGTTTTATGTGCGCCATGCCGAGCCGATCAAGCGCGACGGATGCGTGGGACTTAAAGACAATGAATCCGGCAGCACGATTACAGGCCGGAACGCCATGACGTGGTGATTTACGACGCAGACGCGGGCGAATTGCGAGTCCATGCCGATTGCGACAACGAGGCCGAGCTGTTCCGGCTGGCGTTCGGGATGCACCTGTTTGACGACGGAAATTATTTTCCGGCGAGCCGGGGAAAATACACACTCGAACCGCTGAAGCTCGGCCCGTCCTCGCTTGCCTGCGCCGGGATTGACGGCATTTTGGACATCACGCTCAAGGAGCTTGAATTTCGCGGACATGGTGAATTGGGTTTGCGTGAGCGCGTGGGTGCGGCGGATGTTTTCAGCGTGTTTGAGTCCCGGCGCTACACAATCCCGGCGGCAGCGGACATCCGGCTGGCGCGGTTTTCTGTGTTGTTCCGAGACGCGAAGAAGACGCGCATGTTCACCATCCGTCCCTCAAACTTTGCCACTTTTGCGCGCGATGACGACGCGATTCCACTGCATGTGTGGCTGGAACGACAGCAATTCGTCATCCCGCATCGCGAGGAGGTTCCCGCAAATGGACAATGGGCTTTGGAATACGCTTGAACGGCTGGCGGATGGCCATCCGCCGGCGGCGGTGCTGGCGGAATGGCAGCGGCTGGCGGACGGCGAGTTTGCCGGGGTGCGCCCATTTCTGCGGTTGCGAACCGGCTGGCGCGTGATTACCCGTGTCTCGGCGAGCCGGATTGCGGATGCCGACACGAATTGAATCCCATTGACGAAACCCGGTGGGTTGCGAAATGCCAGTGCGGGATGGGCGATTGTCCACCGGCCCGGCTGACGCCCGGCGATCTGCTCATTCACGAACTCGACGCCGTGCGGTTCGGCAGCGTGGTCGCGCGCATTTTGGGATTCGAGCCGGCGGACAATCCGGGTGTGCTGTATCTCGCGCCGAAATGCCGGATGGTGGGAAGTTGCGCGGTAACGCGGGTGCCGGTATATCTGGCGCCTTGCCCAAGCGAATCGGAACTGCTGTCAAATCTGGAGGGACTGGCGAGCAACCGCCAGGAACCTTTCATTGTGTTGTCGCCGACATCCGCGCTCCGAACAGAAATGATCAGCTCATTTTTGCAGCGGATGAACTGCCTTTTCATTCCGCTGTCGCGCTGTATCGCGTTGGATAGCGCCGGAAAATTGCGGGCGACGGCTTCGATCCAGTCGGCGCTGGATAAATTTGCGGCGGGGCTGGCGCAACAAAAGAGCATCCAGCCGGTGCTGGAAAACATCCGGCGTGAAATCGCCTCCGTGCGCGATGACCGGCGCGAATTGTCGGTGGCGAAGAAACGGCTTGAACAAATGCAGGGTGAAGGCTTGTTTGGGTTTGTGCAAAAAATTGACCGGGAAGCACGGGAATTATTTTTTGCCATTCTGGCGGCTGGTGACACGGCCAAAGCCAGCCGTGTTCTCACGATGAAGGACTCCACCCTGCGGAGCAAAATTGCAAAGTGGCGCAAACGCGGAAAGGCGTATGCGGCGCTGGCAGAATTTGTGCGGTGGCGGAAATCCATCCGGGGACAATCGGGCATTGATTTTGCGAAGCGGCTGGCATCCGGTGGGGAGCGCGAAACGGATTATGCCGCACTGATCCGGGACATCATCGAGGAATTGGAAGAATTCAATTCCGAGAATTGGGAGGACAAGTGCGACAGCCTTGCCAACCTGCTGCGTGGCGCGACTTCGTGATTTTCTTCGCGATTACCTAATTTCTCACATTTCATTCTCCCGCAAGGGTTAGCGTAACAGCTAACCCTCTTTTTTTTGCCTTCGTTTCGCGATTTTCAACAAAGGGTATACGGGCGAACGGTTCGCCACGGTAACGACAAACTGAAAATGGCGGCGAACAACAGATTGAAAGCGGCGCGGGTGCTGAAAGGCATGACGCAACTGCAGCTCGCGGAGCTGGTCGGCCTCAAGGAGATCGAAGTCTCGCGGATTGAAACCGGTCGGGCCGATGCCGACGCGGATTTGAAACGTCGCATCGCGGATGTGCTGCAAAAACCCACCTTTGAACTGTTCGTTGGTTGACTCCTGAAATTTGACACCATGAACCCCAATTCCTCCAACGAACGGTTGATGCGGATTTTGCAGGCGTCGCCGGATCAGCTCGCGGCGATTGACCGCGTGCTGGACGGCACGAAGGAACCGGCACAACCGGAACGGCGCGGGCCGTTTCTGCTGAAGATGGGCGCGGCCGCGTCGTTGCTGGGTGTCAGTCGCCCGACGCTGTGGCGGATGCTTCAGGCCGGTCGTTTGGCGCGGGTGGAAATTTTGCCCGCGACCTTCCGGGTGCGGCGGGAAGAAGTCGAGCAAATCGCCTTTGGCGAAAGGCTGAAGGCGGAGGGCGGAAGGCTGAAATCAAAATGAATCCCTCTGCCCTCGATCGAGCCAGATTGGCCTTCAGACCCTGCCCTGCGTCACGCGCTCCGAATTTGCGGTGATGCTGCGCGTCTCGGTGCGGACCGTGGACCGGATGATCGCCGGCGGAGAAATCCGTGTGCATCGCGTGCGGGGTAAGGCCGTGCGGATTTTACGTTCGGACGCCGAGCGGTATCTGGAAAGGCTGATCCCCGCCGCGGGAAGCTATGGAGGACAAGAAGCTGAAAACTAAAAATCAGACCGTAATGTCGCGCCAAGGAAATCAAAAAAACAAAACAAAAAATAATTATGACACTACTTCAACGAATTCATCATTGAATTCTTCTTCTCTCCTGGTTTCAGATTCTGTCGTATTCCTTCTTCGCGTCCCTGTTCGTCGCGATTGACATCAAGCACTGGCTGAAGTCTATCGGAGGAAAAAAAGGATGCGAAAAAGTCCGTGCCGGTCGAGCCAACCACTAAAGGCTGAACCATGAACAGCGCAAAAAGGCAAGGTGGGCGAGCGCGAATTTGCGTCGCTGCTGCGCGAGCATGGTTTTGATGCGCGGCGCGGGCAGCAATTTGCCGGCGGCGCGGACAGTCCCGACGTGGTGAGCGACGCGCTGGCGTGGCTGCATGTCGAGGTCAAGCGCGTGCAAAATCTGAACCTGACCGATGCCTGCGTGCAAGCCGAAGGCGACTGCGGCGGCAAGCCGTGGATTGTGGCGCACCGCCGCAATCATGCGCCCTGGCTGATCACGATGCGCGCCGAAACTTTTTTCAATTTTCTCCGCGGCGTGTTGCCACCGGAGAACAAACCAACAGAGCAACCAAAGCAAACAGAGCAATAAACCTATGAAAATCAAAAGCAACAGCGGCAACTTCCAACCCTGCCCGGAATACACCGGGTCGGCGGTCTGCGTGGACGTTACCCCGCTCAAAACAGTGCAGACACAATTCGGACCGAAAGAAAAATTCCGGTTCGTGTTTGAAATCGGCGAAACGAAGGAGGATGGCACGCCCTGGTGCGTGTGGTCGGCCCCGTTCACGCCGTCGTATCACGAAAATTCGGCGCTGCGTCCGTTCCTGCGGAAATGGATGGGGCGGGAGTTGTCGCCGGATGAAGTCAAAGACTTCGACACGGAAAACCTGCTGGGCCGCCCCGCGCATATCACGGTGATTCACGAACACAGTGACGGCGAGATTTACGCGAACATCGCGTTGATCACACCGGACAAGTCGGCGACGCCGTTGAAGCCCTCCGGCAAGTTTGTGCGGATGAAGGATCGTCCGCCGAAGGACACAAGCGGTTATCGCCGGGCGGAGCCAGCCGGCGCCGGCGGCGGCGATTTGGGCGCGACGAAAATCCACGTCGGCAAGTGCAAGGGGCTGGAAGTGCGCGACCTCTCGCCGGAACAAGTCGGCGCGCTGATTGCGAACTGGCTGCCGACGGCGAAGGCGAACGCCAAGCCGACGGCGGATGACAAGCGGCTGATTGCCGCACTGGATGCGTGGCAGGCCGCGCAGAAACCGGCGGACGACGATGTCCCTTATTGAATGTTGAGGCTAGGGTTCAGTGTTGAGCGATGAAGCCACCTCACCCCGGCCCTCTCCCCCAAAGGCGGAGAGGGAGTTGAATGAGCCTCCTCACGTCGGCTGCTACAAAAAATTATGAATACCATTGTTTTTGACATCGAGACTGGTCCTTTGCCGGAATCGGAGCTGGCGGCGGTCATGCCGCCCTTCGATCCGGCAGAGGTGAAAACCGGCAATCTGAAAGACCCGGAAAAGGTCGCGGCGAAAATCGCCGAGGCGGAAGCCAATCACCGCCGCGATTTTTTCGACAAGGCCGCGCTCGACCCGTTGACGGGGCGCGTGGTGGCCGTGGGTGTGATGATTGTTCCTGCGCGCGGCGAACAAGCCGTGCCGCTCGCCAAAGGCGGACGGTTCACCATCATCGGCCACGATGATGAGGCGCGGACGCTGCGCGAATTTTGGGAACTGACGCGCGGCGAGATGGGGCGGATGAATCCGATGATCGGATTCAATATCTTCACATTCGACCTGCCGTTCCTGTTCCGGCGGTCCTGGAAACATCGTGTCGCGGTGCCGTTCGGCCTGCGGCGCGGCCGGTATTGGGGCGACCAGATTGTTGACCTGCGGGATCACTGGCAGCTTGGCGACCGGCAGGCGAAGGGTTCACTGGACAGCGTCGCGCGTCACCTGGGCGTCGGGGCGAAAAATGGCGATGGCAAAGCCTTCGCGGAACTGTGGCAGAGCAACCGCAAACAGGCGGAATCGTATCTGCGCAACGATGTGGAACTCACCGCCAAAGTTGCTTATGCGCTCGGAATCACAACTTGAAATGCTGAAACCTGAAAGCTGAAATGAAAACACCTCACCCCGACCCTCTCCCCATTGCTCCGCAGACTCCGCAACGCGGAGAGGGAGGGGAATTGTGGCCGAATTATGAGGCGATGGCCGATGCCGTGCTGACGCCGGAAAATTTATTTCATGCGTCGGCAAAAGCCGGGGGGAATGTTTTCCTCACCGGCGCGGGCGGCACCGGAAAAAGCACGCAACTGCGGGCTTTCATTGCCGAATGTCCACGCCGCGTCAGCGTCACCGCGCCGACCGGCGTTGCGGCGCTCAACGTGGGCGGCATGACGATTCACCGGTTTTGCGGGATGTTGATTGGACCGGCGGCGGGACAATCGAACGAAGATTACTTCGCGCAACTGCAACGCGATCCGCGCCGTTCCATCCTCGCCGGGTTCAACCGGGTGAAGCGGTGCGAAGTGCTGGTGATTGACGAAATTTCCATGCTGCCGGGGCGACAATTCGAGTTTGTCGAATTTCTGTTCCGGCGGCTGCGCGGGCGTGATGAACCGTTCGGCGGGTGCCAGGTCATCGCCACCGGCGATTTCCTGCAACTGCCGCCGGTGCGGAAAAGCGAGACGGAGCGTTACGATTGGGCGTTTCAATCGCCGGCATGGGCGGCGGCGAGCTTCCGCACGTTCGTCCTGGACAAAGTCCGGCGACAGGATGAGCCGGTCTTTGTCCGGGCACTGGCTGATTTTCGCATTGGTCGGGTGTGGGGCGACACGGCGCGGATTTTGCAATCGCGGGTGCGGAGCAATCCGCCCGCGACGATGACGCGGCTGTTCACGCATAACGTGCAAGTGGACAAGTGGAACTCGTTCCAGCTTTCCGAACTGCCGGGCGATGAAACCATTCTGCACGCGGAACAATCGGGGCCTGAACTGCAACGGGAATTTCTCACGCGCAACCTGCTGACACCGGCAACGCTGCATTTGAAGCCGGGGGCACTCGTGATGTTCACCGTGAACAAAAACGAGCCGGGGCGGGCTGAACCGCTGTTCGTCAACGGGCAAATCGGGACCGTCGAGGCCGTCGAGCCGGACGCGGTGCTGGTGCATTGCAAGGATGGCGCGGAGATCCGCGTCGAGCGGTTCACCTGGCGTTATGACGCGCAAGATGACACGTCGGCGAGTTTCAGCCAGTTCCCGCTGCGGCTGGCGTGGGCGATGACGATTCACAAGGCGCAAGGGTTGACGCTGGATTCGGCTTTTCTGGACATTCGCGCCGCCCGCGAACCGGGGCAGGCTTATGTCGCGGTGTCGCGGGTGCGGTCGTTGGCGGGATTAAATTTCAAGGAGTGGTTCAAAGGCGTCCATGTGTCGCCGGAAGCCATCGAATTTTACCGAAACACCACTTAACCACGGATAAACACGGATGGACACGGATTTTTTAACGCAGAGACGCAAAGGCGCGGAGTCACAGCTTTTTGAGAAAAACGACACGGACGAGCCCTCGTGTTCCGGGAGTTTTCATTCGATCGCGGAGCTGGGCCGGTTCGCACGTCGAGTCTATCACGCGATATTCGCCGAGATGGATGTATTTACCTGCTCCAGGTGGTGCGACATACACGGGAAGGGCGCCAATGTGATTCGCAAGGCGCTCTCCCCAAGCGGGAATTGGATGCGTGTCTCCTATCCACACCTCGGCAGGAGTTTCGTAAATTTTTGGATTCAGGTCTTCGTTGAGAGTCGCTGCCAAAATCTGATCACCCTGATGCACGACGAACCAAGGTGGGGAATTATCGCCGCCAAGTTGCTCTCGGATTTCGTGGTAACTCGCCATGTCGAGAGAATGTTATGACCGAGGGGAATTCATTGCAAATTACAAACGGACAATCCGCGCTGGAGCGCGTGACTGGTCTGCTTGGGGCCGATGCGTTTTCTCGTGCCGTGCGTGCGCGGCACGAAAATGCCGGCGGTCACTTACACGCAACGGCCATTCGAGGCGACACAAACACCGGCCTATCGTTACGCTCTGGCGTCGGGTGAATTCAACATCGCGGTTTATCTCGGCACCATGTCGGGGGGATTGTGTGCTTTGGATTTCGACCAGGACGAGGACTTGGCGGCGTTCCTCGCCGTCAATCCGGTGTTGGCGACGACGACGCGCTCGCGCGGCAGTCGCGGCGGCATGGTCTGGCTGCGCGTGGCGGGCGAGTTTCCCGCGAGCTGCACCACGAAACATTTTGAGTGGCGAGCGAACGGGCGGCTTTCAACGATTCATGGTCTGCATCCGAAAGGCATGGATTACACCCTGCTGGTGAATGCGCCGCCGGTGGCCGTGACGTTCGCCGAATTGCAATGGCCGGACGGCTGGGATTTGCCGTGGATCGGTGCCGCCGCGCGTGAGGCGGCGGAAGCGCTGGCGCGTGAATACGGCCAGCCATTCTACACGAACAAGGAGGGCAAGGTTACAGTCATCAACGAACGCTATTGGGCCGCGCTTTATGCGCGCGAAAATCGCGTCCTGTTCGACCCGGACGAAAAGAATTTCTACCGCTACGCGGAGGAAACCGGCCTGTGGGAAAGCATCACGCCCGAAAGCATCCGCGAAGTGATTTCCGGTCGCATTTTGGAAATCAGCCGGGAGGCGGGGCAGTTCACCCTGGAGATCCAAATCACACAGACGCGGCTCAACGCCGTGGTGTCGGCGCTCAAGGGTATCGTCGAGCGGCGGGATGCGTTCAAGGTTAAGCAACGCTTCATCCACGTCGCCAATGGCGTGCATTCGTTTTGCCAACGATGGCGACATTCAATTTGGCGGGTTCGCGCCGGAAGATTTTTCACGCAACCGCTCGCCGTTCGCCTTTGTGCCGGATGCGGATTGTCCGCGTTTCCTGAATGAACTGATTTATCCGGCGGTCGAGCCGGACGATGCCGACTTGCTGCAACGATGGGCGGGTCTGGCGTTGTTCGGTTACAACCTGCCGCAACGGTTCTTGCTGGTGGACGGCACGCCGAATGGGGGCAAGGGCACGCTGGTTCGCATCATACAGGCGCTCGTCGGCGCGATGAACACTTACCAACTCCGCACGGATTGCCTCAACGAACGCTTTGAAACCTATCGCTATCGCGGCAAGACGCTGCTGATCGGGCCGGACGTGCGCGGGGATTTTTTGATGGAACGCGGGGCGAGCATGTTGAAGGTGCTGGTCGGCGGCGATCCGATTTCGGCAGAGGGCAAAGGGTTGAACGGGGATTTTCAAATGTTCGGCACGTTCAACATCGTGGTGACGTGCAATTCGCGCCTGCGGCTGCGGCTGGAGGGCGACGCGGGCGCGTGGCGCCGCCGGTTGCTGGTGGTGCGTTACGAAAAACCGGCACCGGCCAAGCGCGTGCTGGATTTCGACCATGTGCTGTTACGCGACGAGGGCAGCGGGATTTTGCGCTGGGCGCTGGCCGGTTTCGTGAAATTGCAAACGGAGTTTGCGGAGATCGGCGATTTCAAACTTTCTGACGCGCAACGTGGGCGGGTGGATTCGTTGCTGGCCGAAAGCGACAGCCTGCGGCTGTTCGTCCAGGCGCAACTGGAACGGAACGAACAGGACAACGTGACGAGCGCGGAAATCAGCCAGGCATACGCGGAATTTTGCGCGGACAAAGGCTGGAACGCGCTTTCTTCCGCCGTCGTCGAGCGGACGCTGCCGGACCTCATGCTCGAATCTTTCCATGTCACGAAATCGCATTCCATCGAGCGCGATGGGAAAAAGTCGAATCGCGGCTGGCGGCGGGTGCGTTTGGTTGCGCCAACTTTTCAACCGGTGGAGGATGAATGAGTCTCGACGTTGCCAAGCTGGAAAAGGTTCGCGAGCTGGCCGGTGGCATCGTCCAGGCGCAGTGTCCGGCCTGCGCTGAAGGCGGCAAGGATCGCACGGGCGAGCATCTGCGGATTTATCCCGATGGCCGGTTCGGTTGCTGTGTCCATCCGAAGGACGGCGAACACCGTAAACGGATTTGGGCGCTCGCTGGCGTCCGCCAGCCGGGAACTTTCGGCCTGCGGCTCAAGACACCGCCAGCGTTACCGGCGGCATGGTCGGTGACGGCGGCTTTTGCCTCCTTCAACTCTGGGACGCATGGGACGCCTGAAATTGAGTCGGAAAATGGCGTCCTAGCCGTCCCAGATTCTCCGACTACTGATTTTGGGACGTTTGGGACGGCATTATTAAAGTTACGCGCGCATACGCGAGGGGAATTACCTACGGTAGTAGTTGGTATACCAGAGAAGCTAGAGGACTTGGATAGTGCCGTCCTAAACGTCCCAAGTGCCGGGGTGGAATTACCGCCGATTGTCGCCGGTGAACTGCTGCCATTCCTGACCGCCGGTGGCGATCTGTCCATCCTGTTTGATTCGCCGGAGCGTTACCACTGGTGGCGCGGCGGTCAATCGGTCGCTCAAACCCTCGTCGAAGTCAAAGAAAGGATGAAAAATGCCATTACCGTTTGAACAACAGCCGCGCGAAAGCGCAAAAGCGTTCGCCGCGTTCAGCTTGTATTTGAGCCTGGGCGCGGAGCGGTCCACCGCTGCGGTGGCAAAGAAGTTAGCCAAGAGTGCGCATCTTGTGCGCCGGTGGTCGGCAAAGTTTGGATGGACTGACCGCGTTGCGGCACACGGCGCACACCTTGCCATCATTGAGCGCGAAGCGGTCGAGGCGGCGGCGCGCGGCAAGGCGGCAGAATGGGAAAAACGCGAACAGCAGTTGCGCGAAACGGAATGGACGATGCACGAACGCGCCATCGCCGCCGCGAAACGCGGGCTGGATGCCTACATGGATAAAACGACTGTTTACGCCAACCTGGCGGACATCGCCCGGATGCTGGAAATCGCGAGCAAGCTCGGGCGGCTGGCGACGGGCCTCGGGACCGAAGGCGAGCGGCGCGGTGGCGACGATCTGCCGGGGTTGCGGGTCGAGGTCACGGTCGCGCTGGAAAAAATCTACGGGGAGCCGCTACCGGGCGAGGTCATCACAGTCGAAGAAGTTCACAGTCCACAGTCTACGGCCAAAAGTCAGAGCCTCCTCACGTCGGCTCCTACAGGTGAAACGAAATGACGCCCTGGGAACGATATTTTCTGGTTGGCCGGCGTGCAGGCTGTCCGCAAAGCCAGATGGACCGATTCCAGCAGGCCGACGTGATTTTGCAGGCGCGGCAACTGGCCGCGTCCGCCGCGGCGCGACTGTGCGATGCACCGACCGGGCCGATGGCAATTGGCTACGGCGGCGCTCGCGGCGGCGGAAAATCACACTGGCTGCTGGCGCAAATGGGGGCGGATGACTGCCAGCGCGTGCCGGGCTTGAAATGCCTGCTGCTCCGCAAGGTTGGCAAGGCGAACCTGGAACATTTCGAGGATTTGCGCCGCCGGTTGTTCGGGCGGCTGAACCATGAATTTTCCGCGTTTCGCGGGATTCTCTCGTTTGCCAACGGGTCGCGGATCATCGCGGGTCATTTTCAGAACGAAAAGGACATTGATGCGTATCTCGGCCTCGAATACGACGTCATCGGGATTGAAGAGGCGACAACTTTGACGGCGCGGAAATACCAGGACATTTCAACCTGCTGCCGCACGAGCAAATCGAACTTCCGCCCGCGCATTTATTCGACCACAAATCCCGGCGGTGTCGGTCACGGCTGGTATCGGACGAAATTCATCGTGCCATTTCAGGAAAAGCGGGAGACAGAAACGCGATTTATCCCTGCGCGGGTGACGGACAATCGCTGGAACAATCCCGAATACCTCCGCGTGTTGCAAAATCTGACTGGCTGGCAAAAACGCGCGTGGCTGGATGGCGATTGGGATATTGCAGCGGGGCAATACTTCACGACATTGCGCCGTGAAGTTCACATCGTCGAGGATTTCGACGATTCGCGGGCGGTGGAATGGTTCGCCGCGCTGGATTACGGTTTCGCGCATTACACGGTGGTTTTGCTCGGCTGTCGCGACGGCGATGGAAACATTTTCATCGTGGATGAACACGCGGAGCGGCTTTGGCTGCCGCAACGTCACGCGGGGGCGGTCAAGGCGATGCTGGCGAGGCACGAGAAGAAGAATGGAGAATGAGAAAACTTAGGCGACGCTCGACGGATTTGTCCCGCTTCGTGGCCGGCGCGGATGTGTTTTCCCGGCAAAGCGACGGAACAACGATTGCGGCGCAATACTCGAAACTCGGAATCTCCCTGCGTTGCGCGAACACCGACCGCGTGAACGGCTGGGCGGAAATTCTGACTCGCTTTGGCGATGTCGAGGCCGGGATTAACCCGACACTTTTCATTCACAAGCGATGTGGGCGGCTGTTGGAAACGCTCCCGTCGTTGCAACATGATCCGAATCGGCCCGAAGATGTTTTGAAAATTGACGCCGACGAGGATGGCATCGGCGGCGATGACGCGGCGGATGCGCTGCGCTATATGGTGGCGACGAAGTCGAGGGCGGTCACGCAACGAAAGTTGCGCGGACTGTAGGGATTTACGATTTACGAACATTAGTCCAAAGACATAATCTGTTTCATCTCGTCTTTTGTAAGCAGCGGCGAACTATTCACGGCTGTATCAAGTGTAGCCTTCAGTATTTGTCCTTGTGCGGTAACAAGAACGCCCAACACATAAATCGGAATGCCGACAATGGCTGCTAACAGAATGCCGCCGATGAAATACTGCGCAGACTGCCCACCGGCAACGAGGCTGACTAGAATAACGCCTCCACCAATGATAAAAGCGATGAACTTCACGATAGCGCCAAACGCGGTGATAGTGCGAGCAACGAGATAAGAATCCGTGTAGCGTGACATGAGCGCGTTTCTGCTGCTTTTGGGGCGACTGGGTTGTGAAGAAACGACTCCAACCTTTTCTTTTTCTGGAAATGGTTCGGCTGGTGGCGCACCATCGCGTCCCGTGCCGCAATTCCAGCAGCTATCGAAACTGTCCTCACACTCTTCTTTGCATTTTGGGCATTTCCACATAGTTGTCCTTTTGATGCGCGCGTTGTCGCCTAACATTGCGATTCTATCGCACTTTGCGGTGCGAATGTTTTGTTGAAGCTGAAATTATGCCGGTGATGGAAGCGTGTCCAGTCCCGAACACTTTCGGGGTTGGCGCGGTCTGGTGTGCGTAACACCAGCGCCGGGGTTTGGGGACGGCGTGAGTCCCCAACAGCAATTGCTGCGCGGCTGAACTGCGTGAGCGGGTCAGCCGCGAAAAATATGGGCGGTCAAAGGAGCGTGGCTTGCAACTGAACGCGGCGGGGGGCGGCGTCGGCAAAGACGAGGCCAGCGCCGAATCCAAGCGCGGCGCGGGCGGCTTCCATCGTGTGGCCGCTGGTGGTGACGTTGTCCACGAAATAGGTTTGCCGGAGTGTCAGGGCTTTGCGACTGCGGGCAAAATGGTGCTGCTCTGGCGGGATGGGGCCAAGCGCGTGCTTGTGGCGCTCGCATTGGGACTGAATCGGTTGGGTGCGAACGATGACTTTTGCTACCTGACCGCCGGGGCAATAGCTGGCGATGAGACTGGCAAGGCGGGTGTTGGCATCGGTGTTGCCTGTGCTGTCGGGAATGGGAACAAGCCAACAGGGGCCGGTGATAAGCGCGGCCATTTCGCGGGCGGCGGTGTTGAAGTCCGCCGATGGGCTGGCGATGGTTTTGATGGCGTAGGCAAGGCGGCGGGTCTCGGCCTGCTCAAGTGAAAGCGGGCCGTTGCGCGTGCTTGGATATTTGCGGGCGGTAAGGATGTTCATGGCGATTGGAGATTTGAGATTGGAGATTGAAAGAGGCGGCGGGCAGAGGACTGCCCGCCCTACCTCGGAATCAATCAAGCTGGCCGGATGTCGGCGGGGAAATAGCAGGAATACTTCTGGTGCGGGTCGTTGAGCGCTGCCCAAACGGAACACGCCGCAAGGGTGCTGCCATGCCTGACGCTCGCGGTTCCAATGGAAACCAAGCTGCGCCAACATCTGCCGCAATCTCCGGCGCGGGTGTCTCGCGAAACGCCACCCAAACCCATCTGCCGACTACCTCGGCGAGATTGAACAAACCGGGATTGCTGGTTTTCAAAAGCTCCAAAACTTTCGTGATGGGCAAGGTGCGGTTTTTCTTCCGCGCCTCGGCATCAATCGGCAAACGATTGTCTGGCTTCTGCCACTGGCGCAACTGCGCCCGCTGTTGCCGGTGTGTTGTGTCTGTGCTGCTCAACTGTGCGGATTTGCTCTTGAGCCCGATTTGATTTTTTGTATTTGTTTTCATGGTCTTTTTTTTTCTGCTCTGCTGTGCGTCTTTTGTCCGTCGCCCTTCACGAAAAAGCGGAAGCCCCAGCCCTCCCCCGTGGAAGTAGTCTTTAGAAGGAGCCACGAGCGGGCGGGCTGGTTTTGGGCTGACGCCGTGAGGGCGATGGAGGAAACGCAGAAGCAGAAAAAGCCGGCATTGAAAACGAAGCTGCCGACACAAAAACTTTGTTTTCGACCATTCGAGCGGAGCGAGCCAATTGACTTCCCCTGGCTGCATGAGAGGCGGAGCGGCGGAGTTGGCGTGAAGGATGCCTGCGAACTGGCGCACTGACTGCCCGCACGAGCGCGAAGGTGCGGATTAGCAGTCAGCGTGACAGTGAAGCAGCCGGATGGGACACAAGACGCAGTTATATCTCAATGAACCGGGCCGTCGGGTCGCGGTGTCGCGCGGGGAGACGGCGGGGACCCGATTTGCCGAGGGTCACGCGCCAGCGGGAAACGGCAAATGGGGCGGCTTTGAATATAACTGCTCTTGTGTTCTGTCCGGGAAGCACTCCTGCATGACAACGAAGCCGCGTAGCCGATGTGTGCACGTTCGCCGGGTCTGCTGGACTTGTTCCCGCAACAGTCGCGCCAGCGCGAAGCCAAAATTTCTGACTCTCCGCTGGTGGAGCGAAACGGCAGGCTGTGCGGTGAAAGGGCAAAAGGGAAACCGCGACAGACGGCTGTGTAGCCCAACGGCGGAGTGTCAGACCAATTTGGTTTTATCAGTGAGGTCGGCCATTTTTCCGAACGGCGAAATGGAGCGCCAGCGGAATGTAGCGGTCGGAAAATGGCCGTGCTCACGGTTAATGCCGATGTCTTGGCCGGGCGAAGCCTCGCGGACTATTGCTTGTCCTCGGCGCAGGCGGAGCCTCGCGCCCTATTGCCGGTGTCTTGCCCGTGCGAAGCATCGCGGGCTATTGCTGGTCCTGGCCGGACGAAGTCTCGCGGCCTCTTGCTTCTTCGGGCGCGCACGATCTGTTCCTGACTGTCTCGCCAGTTTGCGGCCGTCGGAATGCAGTGAAACGCTCGCGGAGCTTGCGTAGCGGATTAGTGAAAGCGGAATGGAGCGGGTGCAAAGCTGGCGAGTCAGTCATCGTGCGCGGGCGGAACCGTGCCGGCACTTGGCGCGTGGGGAGTGGTTCGGCGCTTGCGCCTGGCCATGACCAAGTGCAAGTGTCGGCTCGGTGAAGCCGGGAACTGCCCTACCTCACCCTGACCCTCTCCCTCCCATCCGATGGGCCGGAGAGGGAATCATCCGGCGGTCACAGACCGCCGCTACAATCTCATTTCGTCAAAACCATCTCCCGGCGGCAGCCGGGGCGAGCTTGCGAGTTTCATCCAGCGTCGCAGACATTCGTTTAACCATCTTTATGCCTGACACCGCGCTTAAAATCATCCGCCAACCAGAACGGTTGGAATGCGCGATTGACGTTCAAACACTTGAAGGCGTCCAACGCACGCGCGGTGTAGCGAAAGGGCCGCCGGGGATGACATCCTAAAACCAGAGATGGCGGCCCGGTGCCCGGCGACAGTCGGCGTTAGCCGACTGGCCGGGCATGAGCGTCAGGCATTTCCGCGCGTGCGGCCATGACATGAGCAAATGGAAACCGTGAATGGTTGCGCGGTTCGTGGTGGTTGAGCACGCGAATGGAGTGCAGCGCGAACTGAATTTGCTTCGAGCGGAGCGAGCGAACTTTGTCTTTGAAGGGCGAACGAGGTTGAACACGGGTTGAAATTGCGAATGATGGGAATTTGGGCAAACTGCAAACCACGACTTACAACTTGTGCCACGGTAGAATTTTAGGTAATTGATTCCTCCATGATTTCCAACGAACGGCCTTCGCCTTTTGGACACCAACCTTATTACCAGTCCCATTCGCCGCAGCCACCGCGTCCGGTTGTTCAGGAGGACACGCTGAAATCCGAGCAGATTCAAATTGAGCGCAAGTCGGTTCTCATGACGCTGAACGAAAACTCTCGTGGACGTTTCATGCGCATTTCCGAGGAGGTTGGGGGCAAACGAAATTCCATCATCATTCCCGCAACCGGCTTGAAAGACTTTCAAAAATTGATCAACGGAATGGTGAAGGCATCAGACGAAATTCCCGCCAAGAACGCACCTGCGGCGACTTAGGCAGGTCGTTGAATTGGAAAATTTTGGGGTTGGGGGCAGGGGGCACGAAATCCGTCAAATAAAATTTCGCAAAAAATGCGTCGGCATGTGCCGGTGTGTGACATCGTGTGTCAGCATCGGTCATTCGTGAGTTTTTGCGTGATCAAAACATCCGAAAAACCGGTGCTAGAGTCGGCTCGTGCCGGTGAACTCTACACATCCTGATTACGACGCAAACATCGTTGCATGGCAACGGGCGCGCGATGTGTTCGCCGGTGAGGATGCCGTCAAAGTCGCTGCTGAAAAATATCTGCCGCGTCTGGATTGTCAGGACGACAAGGAATATCTCGCCTACAAAAATCGCGCCTCCTTTTTCAACGCCTCGGCCCGCACGGCGGATGGATTCGTCGGTCTGATTTTCCGCCGTGATCCGACTTTCAAATTGCCGGAAAATAAATCCGGGGTCGGCGATGCGCTCACCGAATTTGTCGAGGATGCCGACATGCTCGGCACGACACTGACTGCCTTCTCGAAAAAGTTGGTCACGGAAATCATCAACGTCGGTCGTGCTGGCACGCTGATTGATTGGAACGAGGAAGCGGAGCAACGCGCCTATGCCGTCGCATATTCCGCTGAAGACATCATCAACTGGCACACGGAACGGGTCAATGGCCGCAATGTGCTTACGCTCGTCGTGCTGAAAGAAGTCAGTCAGATGCCCGTCGCTGAATCTGATCCCTTTGAGCCGGAAGAAATCCAGCAACTGCGCGTGCTGAAACTCGTGCCGCCGCAAAGCCGCGCTGCCAAAGCAAAAGCTGACTGGTCCTACCAGGTTGAAATCTGGCAATTCCTCGCGGAAGGCCAGAATGCAAGCGGCATGTCGAAGCGCGGCAAAAGGAAATGGAAGCTGGTGGAAACCCTGACGCCGCTTCGCCTGGGCAAACCGTTGCCGCTGATTCCCTTTGTCTTTCATGGGCCGCGCCATTCGCTGCCGGAAGTGGATAAAATCCCGCTGGCTGACATCATCGTCGTCAATCTCGACCATTACCGGCTCAACGCCGACTACAAGCATGGGATGCACTTCACCGCGTTGCCGACGGCATGGGTCAGCGGCTTTGACAAAAATTCCTCGCTGCGCATTGGTTCCAGCACGGCATGGGTCGCCGAAACGCCCGGCGCGACGGCTGGCTTTCTGGAATTTCACGGTCAAGGTCTGACGACCTTTGAACGCGCGATGGATCGCGACGAGCAACTGATGGCCGTCCTCGGCACGCGGATGCTCGAATCGCGCAAGCGCGTTGGCGAAACCGCTGCTGCCATCGAACTGCGTCAGAGCGGCGAAAACAGCATCCTGAACACCGTCTCTTTGAGCGTCAGCGCGTCGCTGACTCAAGTTCTGCGCTGGGTTTATTGGTGGAATTCGACCGAGCCGATTCCTGACGCCATCGGTCCCGACCTTGTCCTCGCCAGCCTGAACACGGATTTCAGCATCACTGGCATGTCGTTTCAGGAAATCACGGCGCTGGTCGCTGCGTGGCAGGCCGGCGCCATCAGTCAGGACACGATGCTCGACCTGTTCCGCGCCGGTGAAGTCATCGCACCTGGTCGCACGAATGAAGAGGAAATCAAACTGCTGGCGAAAGGGAAACCTGAAACGGAAACCTGACACCTGAAAGTCCGGCGGTCACGCCGACTGTTCCCGGCGATGTGAACGCCGAACCCGTAACCGATAACTTAAAAATTTATGGCCACTGAAATACAAATACGCAACGAAGCAGGAAATTCCTGCTGAACATCAATCCCTTTATGTCGAGCGCGACGGTGCCTGGCTGCTCGATGCCGATGGCGTCGTGAGTCAGGCCAAGCTGGATGAGTTCCGCCAGAACAACATCACGCTGACGAACCAACTGAAGAAGGTTTGAAGGCATTGACCCTGACGCCGTGCGTCAGCTCGCCGAGGACAAACGCAAGCTGGAAGAGGCGCAACAGCTCAAGGCCGGCGAAGTGGACAAGGTGATTGAGGCGCGGCTGAAGGCCGCCCGCGCCGAATGGGACAAGCAGCATGGCGTCGTGGTCGCTGAACGCGACACGCTCACTGGTCGCCTGACGGCGATTCAGATTGATCAAGCCGTCGTGACTGAAGCGACGAAACGCGGTCTGCGCCCGACGGCGATTCCTGACATCACGGCGCGGGCGCGAATGACTTTCAAGCTGGTGAACGGAGTTCCCCAGGCTTTTGAGGCGACGGCCAGACTGCCCGCATGGGCAAGGATGGCGTCACGCCGATGACTTTGGCCGAATGGGTGGATGCGTTGGTGTCCGACGCACCGCACTTGTTCGAGGCAAACGCTGGCGGCGGTGCTGCCGGCTCCGGTGGCGGTGCCGCCGGCAACCGGTCCGTGAAAAATCCGTTCCGCAAGGAATCGTTCAATCTCACGGAGCAAATGAAAATTCAAAAATCCGATCCGCAACTTGCTGCCCGTCTGAAGGCGGCGGCGTAAGCGGCTCACAAACACAAATCTGAATTATGGCAAAGACACAATTGGCAGACATCATCGTTCCGGCACAGTTTGCCGGCTACGTCTTGCAACGCACGGCGGAGAAATCCGACCTGTTTCAATCCGGCATTGTCGTGCGCACGCCGGACTATGACGAACGCGCCGCGATGGGCGGCACGCAAGTCAACATGCCGCACTGGAATGACCTGACCGGCAACCGCCAGCCGCTTGAGTGATTCGGCCCCGCTGGTGCCGGCGAAGCTCGTCGCTGACCAGGACATCGCCCGCATTCACAACGACGGCAATGCGTGGTCGTGGAATCATCTGGCAACGGTGGTTGCCGGTGATGATCCGGCGCTGGCGCTGGCGAACTTCATCGCCGATTACTGGAATCGCCAGAACCAATACATGCTCATCTCGTCCCTCAAGGGCGTGTTTGCGGCGGCGAGCATGGCGGGCAATCTGTTGGCGATTCACAGTGAAAGCGTGGCCGCGCAAACGGCTGCCACGCGCTTGAACGGCGCAACCTTCGTGGATGCGACGCAACGCCTTGGCGACCGTGGCGACCGGCTGGTGGCCGTGGCGATGCACTCGGCGACGGAAGCCGCGCTGCGGAAACTCGACCTGATTGACTTCATCCCGGACAGCCAGGGTGAAGCGCAAATCCGCACGTTCCAAGGCCGGCGCGTCATCGTGGATGATGGCTGTCCTTCGCGCGCGGGCACGACTGACGGCCTGGTCTATACGACCTACCTGTTCGGTCCCGGCGCGTTCGGCATGGGCTTCGCCGATCTGAACGGCGCGCCCGTCGAAGGCGGTCACGGCACGGAAGGTTGCGAAACGGCGCGTGATGCGCTGAACAGCGACACGTTCCTGGTCAACCGTCGCCGGTTCATCATGCACCCTCGCGGTGTGAAGTTCACCAGCGCGAGCGTGGCGGGCGCGAACCCGACCAACGCTGAATTGGAGACGGCCGCAAATTGGATTCGCGTTTGGGAAAACAAAAACGTCCCGGTCGTGGCGGTCACTCACAACATCTAAACCAATGGCGTGCCGGTTCGCGCCGGCACGCCGCTTTTCGAGAAAGAAAATTTATGGGCAAACTTCTACCTCGCAGTTTTGAGCGGATTCGTTCGGGTGAACAAATCCAGATTCCAACCTTTACCAACGTCGCGGCGGCGATCGCCGCTGGCGTCACGGCGGCGAAGTTTCCGCGCCGCATCATTTACCTGTCTGCCGGCGGCACGGGTTCGGTGCCGTGTCTGGCCGTCAGCGATGGCACGAACTGGAAACAAGTCGCCATTGGCGCCAACGCCATTTGAGCACTGTCATCATGGACAAACTGTATCCAATTATTCGGCGAAAGCGGCGTCCTCTGGTGGTTGAGGACGTTCCGCCTATTCCGACCAAAACCGAGCCGGTTCAACCGGTGGCGATTGTGCCATTGGTTGAACCGGCGGAGTCGGCGGCAGGCGCCACGCCAAAAACGGAAAAATCGAATGACGAAGACACCAACTATTAACCGGCGCGGCTGGCTGGCGATGTGGCTGCAAAAGCGGCGGCGGGCGCGGCAATGTCGGTCCGCGCAATCGTTTCCCGCTCCTTCCTTGGTTTCGTTGGGGACAGTGGCCGCTGATACCACCTGGCGGGCAGTCGCCCCGATAGCGGTGGACGACTGGCAATTTTGCACCACGGACAACGCTTTCGACCCTCAAGTAAAGAGTTTTGATCAATGGGTTTATGAGGCGGACTCCCCGGACACGGAGTTCGTCATCGTAGATGCCACGACTGCCACCGTCACAGTGGACTTAGCCTACTGCGCTGCCCGCTATCGGGTCGGGGCAACCTGGTCGTCTTGGACGGGTGTCTTGAATGCAACTGTAATCCCGCCTCCGGGGCAGTTGGCTGAGCCGACTTTGGCATTTGTGGATGGGCATTTTATGGGCACCGCGCCCGTGCCTGCGAGCGTTTGGCAATTCGCTCAAGCTGACATTTCATACGAATCCGGGTCCATTCAGGACTGGGCGGACGGCGCGGACAAGACGGACGCAGATTATGATTTGTTGCCGCCGAGTCAGGCTCAAAGCGGACAGGTATTTTTATTCTGCGCCTGCCGTTATCAGGTTGACGGAGTCTGGTCGTCTTGGTCGGGTGTCTTGGATTCAGTCTGAAACCCCGCCACCGGTGCAGTTGGTGTTGACCTCGGATGGACACGGGCGCTTGAGTTGGTCAAGCAATGTTTCCTCGTCTAATGAGTATGCGATCGGTTACTCGCCCGATGGTGTCACTTTCGATGATGGCTACGACGGGAACTCAAATAACGAAATGACCCGCGATGAAAGCGGGCTGGCAGGTTACTTCCGCGTTTCCGGAACGGACGATGACGGAAACATCGTCCTGCCTTACTCAAACGCGGTTTATTCGGACGGCTTGTAATGTTTATGGCGCTCACCCTGATCAAAGAAGACGGGACTGGCAAAGCCGACGCGAACGCTTACGCGGACTTGGCCGATGGCAACGCCTATCACGACGGGCATCTGTATGCCTCGGCGTGGACGGCGGCGACGGATGATCAAAAAGCCGTGGCGCTGGTGATGGCGACGCGGCTGATTGACGCGGAGTATCAATTCAACGGCACGCGCACGACCGCCGGGCAAAGCCTGCAATGGCCGCGGGCGATGTGCCCCGAGCCGGACAACGTGCATGTGCCAATCTCGGTGCTGCTGCCGATTCCGTATGACTACGTTCAATATGACACCGTGCCGAAAGCCGTTGTCCAGGCGACGTGCGAAATGGCGCGGGACCATGTTGATTGAGGATCGCACGGCCAATCCGCTCGGGGAGGGTTTGAAATACACCGCTTGGGCGTGAATCAAACCTCGTTCGACAAGACCGACCGTCGGCCGGTGCTGACCCAGCTCGCCCAAGTGATGCTGGCGAAATACGGCTCGCAAATCAGCGCCAAGAGCGGCGCGGTGCGACTGATGCGTGTTTGATATATGGCTGCCACCCCACAACTCCAAATCATCGCGCAGAAAACCTGCGGGAAACTCTTTGAGTTTTACGCCGAGTTTCTCGTCGCCGGGACTTATCACCGGGGCGATGCGAGTTCGGCTGCGGTGGCTTTTTTGGTCGCGCCGGTGCCGGCCAATTTATTGGTTGGTGACAGCATCGAACCGAACGACGAGCAGATTTTAATTGATGCCGACGATATGGCGTCTCTGGTGAATCCGCAGCCGGGCGATTACCTGGTTGAAACCGCGAGCGGTCTGCGGCGAGACGTGATTACAGCGCATCTGGACATGACGCGGACGATGTGGACGTTGATTGCGCGGAAGGTTTTTTAATTTATGACGAATATGACTGCTGCTGATTTTCTTAACGCGGTGGACCACGCCGCAGGCATGAATGACCGCTGGCTGTTCCTGGCGGCATTCTGCCTGCTGCTGCTGGTTTGCGGGGTGGTGATCTATTGGCTCGTGCAACAGCTTCAGGCCGTGATTGCCGATCACAAATCGCTGCGCGACGAACATCACGCGGCGCTCACCCAAATCATCGAAAAGCAAAACGAAACTTCGCTCAAGCTGGCGGTGTGCATTGACCGGAACAGCGCGGCGCTTCAGGAGTGCGCGTTTGAATTGCGCCGATTTCAGGAAAGGAAAGAAATATGAAAATGAAATTTGTGCTGATTGATTTTGCCGTCATCGCGGCGGTCGGGCTGTTGTCCGGCTGCGCGATGGCGCCGCTGAAAGGCGGCCACGCCACCACGTCGGGTGCCATTGGTCAAACCGTCGTGCAAGGCGACAATCCCGCGCAAGTGTCACGGCAGGATCAAGAGACGGTGAAGACGCGGAGCTACACCGTGCCGGCCGGGTCGCGGCTGGTGTCCACCAGCAACCAGGTGGTGGTTGTCAGCGCGCCGATGCCTGTCGTCGAGCATGAAGAGACGCGGGCCAAGACGGAACTTGGCGCGGCGCAAAAGGACACGGCGCGCGAATTGAGCGCGAAACTGGCGAGTCTCAAGGGGATTGTGTGGGTCGGCGTGGTTTTGTTCCTGTTCGGCTTGGCGACGTTGTTCTACCCGCCGCTGAAACTCCTCATCGGCAGTGTGACGACCAGCGCGGCGATTTGTGCCGGTGGCCTCGCGCTGATTATTTTGCCGACGCTGATTGTCGGGAACGAACTCTTGATTTTGGCCGGCGTCGCCTCGGCAGTCGGCCTGTGGTTTTTCGCGCATCGGCACGGCCAGTTGCGCGGGCTGGTGGATGCGACTAAAGAAACGAAGTGACGGATTGTGGGGCGTGGGTGATTTGTGTGTGCGGTTGTGGGTGATTTGTCCGGCATTTTTCAGGGTGTTCGCCAGTTTTCAAAACAGGAGGTAAAAAACAAGGAACACCTATTTCAACCAATAAAAACGGCCATGAAATCAATGTTTCATGGCCGGGAATTGGTTGCGGGGGCTGGATTTGAACCAGCGACCTTCAGGTTATGAGCCTGACGAGCTACCGGGCTGCTCCACCCCGCGATCAAGAGGAAAGTTAGTCTGCCCGGCAAACGGAGGTGATGCAAGGCATTTCGTCAAAACGGGCGGACCCCATACCCAATCCAGTAACCGACCAGCTTTGGGTATTCCCAATAGATGCGCCGCGCAAAACGCCGGCCCGGCCAGTCGGCGCGCACGTAGGCCACGAACGACGGGCGCGAATAAAATTTTATCTCCGGCGCGTAATGCCGGAAACTCGCCAGCGCCCGCCGCGAATGATACCACGAAGTGACCAGGATGACGCGGCCCGGTTTTTGTTTACGGAGCAGCCTGACGGTCATCTCCGCGTTTTCCCGGGTCGTGCGCGATTCGGTTTCAAGTCCAATCACCTCCGCCGGCACGCCGTCCGCAATCAACAATTGCCGGTTGATTTCGCAATCGCCCCGGCCGCTGACAATGATGCGCGGCGCGGCGTGTTCCTTGAAAAGCTCCGCCGCGCGCTCCGGCCGCTCGGCCGAGCCGCCACCGAGGACCACCATCACGTCCGCCTGCGCCGGCCCGCTGTCCACGCACAAAAACGTCTGGGGGAAAACCACCGCCGCCACGGCCAGCGCCAGCAGCAGAACAAAAATGATGACGGCGGTTCGCCGGATTCTTTTTTTCACGCGCGAAAAAGATTATCGCAAGCAGCGGATTTCCGCCAGCAGCGACAGGTTGGTTGCATTTTGCGCTGTAAAAAAAGCGCGAACGGGCTGCCGTTCGCGCTTGAATTGTTTCCGCCGGGATTAGCTGGCTTCTTTTCCCGCTTCTTCCTTGCCCGCCATTTCCTTGTCGCGTTCCTCCATCGCGGCCCGGCGCGACAAGCGCACGCGGCCCTTTTCATCCACGCCCAGGCATTTCACGGTGATTTCGTCGCCGACCTTGACGATGTCCTCGGTCTTCTTGACGCGGAAGTTGGCCAGTTCGCTGATGTGGACCAGGCCGTCCTTGCCGGGCAGGAACTCGACGAACGCGCCGAATTCCTTGATGGTGACAACCTTCCCGCGATAAATCTTTCCCGGTTCGGCTTCGGCGGTCATGCCCATGATGGCGTCGCGGGCAATCTTCATGCCCTCCGCCGAAACGGAGAAGATGTTCACCGTGCCGTCGTCTTCGATGTCAATTTCGCAGCCGGATTCCTCGACGAGTTTCTTGATGTTCTTGCCGCCGGGGCCGATGAGGGCGCCGATTTTCTCCGGGTTGATCTTGATGGTCTCGATGCGCGGAGCGTATTTGCTGATTTCCGGACGCGGCGCGGACAGGGTTTTGGCCATTTCCGCCAGAATGTGCATCCGGGCGACGCGGGCCATTTCAATCGCCTCGGTCATCTGCGCGTGCGGCAGGCCCTTCAACTTGAGGTCGAGCTGGAAGCCGGTGATGCCCTTGTCCGTGCCGGCGATTTTGCAGTCCATGTCGCAGTAATGATCCTCCCAGCCGATGATGTCGGTGAGGAGGTGGTATTTGGAAATTGTTCCGCCGCTGTATTCGGTGCAAATGCCAATGCTGATGCCCGCGACGGGACGAATGAGCGGGACCCCGGCATCCATGAGCGCCAGTGTGCCGCCGCAGACGGTCGCCATCGAGGTCGAGCCGTTCGATTCCATGACCTCGCTCGTGACGCGGACGGTGTAGGGGTAGTCCTTCAACGGCAGCATTGGTTCGATGCTGCGTTCGGCGAGCGCGCCGTGGCCGATTTCGCGCCGGCCGGGGCCGGCGATGCGGCCGGTCTCGCCGACGGAGAAGTTCGGGAAGTTGTAGTGCAGGATGAATTTCTTTTCGCTGTCGCCGCCGGTGTAGGAATCAAATTCCTGCACGTCGTCGCCGGTGCCGAGCGTGACGAGCGTGACGGCCTGGGTTTCGCCGCGGGCAAAAAGTGCCGAGCCGTGCGCGCGCGGCAGGATGCCCACTTCGCTGGCAATCGGACGGACGGCGTCAAACGCGCGGCCATCGAGCCGCTTGCCGCTGTTCAAAATCAAACCGCGGACGGCTTCCTTTTGAATGTAATAAAAGGCGTCCTTGACGATGAAATCGGTGACCTTTTCGGCGCCGAACTTCTCGACGAGTTTCGCGCCGACCTCGTCCTGAATGGCTTTGACGGCGGCTTCCCGGGCGAGTTTGCCGGGCGTGAGCAGCGCGGGCACGAAGCGGTCGCCCACGAGCTTTTTCGCCTCCTGCAAAATTTCGTCGGACGCGACGTTGAGGGTGATTTCGCGTTTTTTCCGGCCGACCCTGGCCACCAGTTCCTTCTGCGCGGCGATGACCGGCTGGACGGCTTCCTGGCCGAATTTCAACGCGGCGTTGAAGTCGGCCTCGGAAATTTCCTTCGCCGAGCCTTCATACATCACGATGTCGGTTGCGTTCCCGACATAGACGAGGTCGAGGTCGCTTTCCTTCATCTCGGCATGCGTTGGATTCGCGACGAATTTTCCGCCGATGCGGCCCACGCGGACCGCGCCAAGCGGCCCGGCCCACGGAATGTCGCTGATCATCAGGGCCGCGCTCGCGCCGATGATGCTCAAAATGTCCGGGTCGTTCTCGCCGTCGGCGCTCAACACGATGCTTTGCACCTGGACTTCGTTATACCAGCCCCTCGGGAAGAGCGGGCGGATCGGGCGATCGGTGAGGCGGCAGGTGAGGATTTCCTTTTCCGTCGGACGGCCTTCGCGTTTGAAGTAGCCGCCGGGGAAGCGGCCCGCCGCCGCCGCCTTTTCGCGGTAATCCACGGTGAGCGGGAAAAATTCCTGGCCGGCTTTGGCCTTGGTTGCGGCCACGGCGGCCACGACGACGATGGTTTCGCCGAGCTGGACGGTTACCGCACCGTCCGCCTGTTTGGCGAGTTTTCCGGTTTCAATGACGATTTGTTTGTCGCCCACCTGGGCGGTGATTTTTTCTGGCATAACTGTTTCTGCCCGTCACCGCCGGAGAAACTTCAGTGAACTCCGAACGTTTTCGGAGCTGAATGAAATTACCCAGTGGTGACGGAGTTTTCATACGCGATGTGGTTGGTTAAGGAATCGGGCCATTCGCGCTGGCTGGCTCAAATCCGACGGCGGAAGGCGGCTTTTTAAGAATCGCCGCGCCCCCGCAAAAAATTCAATGGCGCAGTTTCAATTTCTTCGTGACCGCCTGATAACGGCCCAGGTCGTTGTTTTGCAGGTATTCCAACAGGCGCCGGCGCTGGCCGACCATCATCAACAGCCCGCGGCGCGAGCTGTGGTCCTTTTTGTTGCTCTGCAAATGCTCGGTCAAATGGTTGATCCGCTGCGTCAGCAGCGCGATTTGCACGTCCGCCGACCCCGTGTCGCCGTCGTGCAACTTGAACGATTCAATGGTCTTCGTCTTTGCTTCCATATTCGATTAAACACGGCAGGTTAGTTGTTCACGGCCCCGGTGTAAAGCACTTTCCGTCCGTTCGGCTGTGACACATTCATCGGTTTTTTTCCGTTCCAGCGCGTTGCCAATACCAGATCAACCGGCGCTTCGTTTGCGGGGTCAGCTTGAAATTCTCGCCGATCCGCAGGCCTTCAACCCAAAAAATCCCGCCCGTCTCCGACGCCCCGACCACCAATTGGCAACGGCGGTGGCGCGGAATTTTCTGGTTCACGAACCAGTCCTGAAGTTTCAGCGCCGACTTCATGCCGATGGGCTGAAAACGGTCGCCCGGACGCCAGTGGCGCAACGTGATTTGTCCGCCGACCGTGTCCGCGTCAAAAAATTCGCAGCTGGAGTTCCTTTGCAATCGCGCAAATTTTTTTGCCCGATCAAACCGCCAACTGAGTTTTACGGCGTCAAAAATCACGGTTCCAGCCCGGCCCAGGGTCACAGCCGATTCGCGCCCGTTGAATTTGCAAACCCGGCGCTCGCGCAAGTTCACTTTGCCGTTCGCGTCGCGCGAAACGGAAAATCCCGGACCGACGCTGACCGGGACCTCCGGCGATTGGCGCAGCGATTCAATCAACTCAAATTCCGCCGGCACCCCGAGGCCGGCCAGTTGCAATTGCAAAACACGCCGCTGAACTGCGACCGGCAAATCATTGAAAACCTGCCCCTCTCCCGGCCGGAGGCCACCCTCTCCCCGCCTGGCGGGGAGAGGGACGGGGCGAGGGGTTTGTTCAGTTATTTGTTTTGAGACCAGCCATTGCCGGGCCGCCGCGCCGGCGAAATCGGATTCCGCGCCGACAATTTCCATCAGCCGCAAAACGGTTTTGGCGAGCGCCGGCTGGTAACGCCGGCGGAGCAGCGGCAGCAATTCGTTGCGAACGCGGTTGCGCGGCATTTCTAACCGCGCGTTGGTTGCATCTTCGCGAAAGCGGATTTTGTTTTCGCGGGCGAAGGCAGCCAGTTCCGCCTTCGTCAAGTCCAGCAACGGACGAACCAGCGCGATCGTTGAATCCACCGGCGACGGCGAACGCCATTTCATGCCCGCCACCCCTTCGCCGCCCGCGCCTCGCAGCAGGCGTAGGAAGAACAGTTCCACCTGGTCGTCCGCGTGATGCGCCAGCGCCACCTCATGAATTTGACGTTCACGCGCCACGCGCGCGAAAAATTCATGACGCAGTTTCCGCGCGGCCATTTCGACGGACAATTTTGATTTCGCGGCAAACGCCGGCACGTTCGCGCTACCGGCCACGAACGGCAGTTTCAGCGCGCCGGCGGTCTGGCGGACCAGTTTTTCGTCCGCGTCGCTGCTGCGGCCGCGCAACTGGTGATTGAAATAGGCGACGGCGAGCCGCCACCGCCATTGGGGGGCAAGCGCATGGAACACGTGGAGCAGCACCATCGAATCCACGCCGCCGGAGACCGCGATCAGAATTTTCCGGCCGCGTTTGAGCAGCCGGCGGTCCTGGATGTGATTTCCGACGCGCTGAAGCAAATCAGTCACGCGCTCATGCTACTGCATCGGCGCGACGGAGCAAGCGCCGCGGATTTCACGGCAACAACATCAGGCGGTAAAACCGTTGCGGAGAAGTTGTAACGGCATTGGTGTCAACGAAGGTAAGGGTGGTGTTGGTCGTCGCCGCGATGGATCCCAGCGCAAGCCAGTTGGTTTGCAGCAGGTTGGTTTTGTATTGAACCTGGTAAACCAGGCCGGTCATCGCGTTCCAACTGAATTTGAAATTGCCGTTCGTTTGCGTCACCGCCGCCGGTTGGAACGCCGCCGCCGGAATGGCCAGCACGCTCACGTCGTCGAGCGCGAGATAAGCATTGTCATCGCGCGCTCCGATTTTAAGAACGGTGCCGCTGCCGGTGGCGGTGACAATAAACTGCAGATTGGTCCAGCCGAGTTTGGGCAGGTTGGCCTGATCGAAAAGCGTGCCACCATTCCACGACACGCTGAATTCATTCGGCGTCCTGCCGTCGGGACTGTCCATCCACAGCGACAGCAGATAAGCCTGACCGGCGAACGTCGGCAAATTCTGCGAGAGGTAAGCCAGCACGCTTGGCTCGTGCAACGCCGCGAAATAAGTTCCCGAATGGGGATTGATGGTGATGTTGGTGGCGTGACGGCGGGTGCCAATGTTGTAAGTGAAGGAGGTCGTGACAAAATTATAGGGCGCGCCGTTCCCGTTCAAAGTCCAGCCGGAGAAATCGCCGGTCTCAAACCCGCCGTTCTGGATCAGCGATTGACCCACCAGCAAAGTGAACGGCAGGGCGACGGCCCCGCCGCTCAGGTTGGTGACCATCACGTTTGCATTGTAAATTCCAGAAGCAAGGCTGTTGGCGGCGGGATTCAAGCTCACGGTCATTGTGGTTTGCCCGCCGGCCGCCAGCGCGCCGCTGTTCGGTGAAGCCGTGAGCCAGGAGGCGGTGTTGGTGGCACTCCAGTTCAGCGAAGCCGCCCCCAGGTTGGTCAACGAAAAAATTTGCGTGGTCACGCCAAACGGACCGCCCACCGGTCCGCTGGAAGTAAAGCCGTTGGTCGGCGAGACGGCCAGCGGCGGGAAGACTTGCAACGCAAACTGGCGAAGCTGCGCCACGCCTGTCGTTTGATTGGTGAACCAGACATTGGCGGAGTAAGTTCCCACCGCCAGATTGTTGGCCGCCAAAGCCAAACCCACCGTGACGTTCGTCTGCGTCCCGCCGGCCAGTGTGCCGCCGGCGGATGAGGCATTCAACCAGGCCGAAGTGTTGATGACGCTCCAATTCAACGAGGCCAGCCCCGCATTCGTCAGGGAAAAATTTTGAGACGCGCCATTGAACGGACCGCCGGCGGGGCCGCTGGCGGCAAAGCCGGACGCAGGGGTAATGACCAGCGGGTCGGGCAGGCTGGCAAGGGCGTTGATTAAATTTTGCCCGGCGGGCGTGCCAAGGCCGGTGCAAAGGTCGTAACCATTTGTGGCATAAAACAAATTCGGACTGCTCGACCACGTGTTACTGCCGGTCGTGACATCGTGGAAACACGCGGCGTAGCCCTGCCCAGCAGCAATGGCGTAGATGGCGGGGTTGATAAATCCGACCGGGGGCTGGCCGGCCGCGGCCGTCCGCTGGTTGACCAGCGCGGTGAACCCCGCCCACAACGGCGCGGCGCAACTGGTGCCGCCAAATGCGCCGGTGACGCCATTGCCATAATCAACAAAGATGTTGTCCGCCGTCAGTGCCACATCGGGGATATTCCGAAAACTGGTCGAGCCTCCCCTGCCGGCCATATTGTTGACGCTCGTCTGCCAGCTTGGAATTGAATAGTAGCTGCTGATGCCGCCACTGCTGCCGATATAACGGCCGGCAAGCGAATCATAATTCCAGTTCCAAACCGTCTCCGACGCGTAGGAAGCACCCGTGCCGTTCATCGTCAGCGTCGTTCCGCCCACTTGCGTGATGTATGGATTGCTGGCCGGCACATTGTCCAATGAAGTGTTGTCAACTCCGTTGACCGAGCCCGCCCCGGTTGTGTAAGCATCGCTGTCGCCGGACGCGTTGAAAAATGATTGTCCCACCGCGGCCATGTTTTCGAAGATGGCGTCCGTGGTCGTGCTCGGCCCGAGGTTCCAGCCCCAGGAACTGCTCAAATTTTCCACCGTGTTGCTGCTGGCCAACATCGTGTTTAAAACATCATTCGGAATGACATTGTTGGGGTTGCCTTCAAAGACGACAATTTCAGCCAGCCCCGGCGCCATGGCCATCGCCATTTCGATGTCCAGTGAAACTTCGGGATTGCCGCTGTTGGCGCCGGTGGTCGGCACGCCGTTGTAGCCGTCCAGCAAAACGGTCTGGATGACAATGTTCGCCCGACCGTTTCCCGCCGCCGTCGCATAAGCGGCGATGTCGTTGGAATAAAAACCATCGAACTCCAACAGCCCGACCGTTTGTCCCGCGCCGGTCAACGTTGTGTCCGGCACATAGGCGTTGCGAAAATCGTTGCCAAAATAGGAGCCGGAGCCGTTGGGAGCAGAACCATTCTGGGGCGTGGCTTTCGCCACTGCCGCATCCGCCCGATGCAGTCTCGGCCGCGGCCGCGAAAAATCGCTCAAGCCTTGAATATCAACCACCGGCAACCCCGCGTCCACCGACGGCTCGGTGTCCGGCGCGAAAAAATCGCGCGTCTCGGTCGGATGCCGGTAGGTCCGCAGCGTGATGTGAAACGCTTTTTCAACCGCCGCCGCCGATCCGGTCACGTCCAGCAGAAGCCGGTTGCCGTATATGCCGGTCACCGCCAGGCCGTTCGCGCGCGCAAAAGATTTTACCTTCTCGTAATCCTGTTCCGTCGGGCCGAATTGTTCCGCGAACTGTTCCGGCGTGAGATAGTGATGATAACCAGGGCTGGCCGGGTCGTAGAGTTGTTGGAGCAAATCGGTCAGCGCTGCTTGATTCCGCAGCGGCAGCCCGATGGCCAGACGCAGACTGTTTGTCGCCGGCAGCTGGCCCGTTGGCTGCAAATTGAAACGCGCCACCGCCGGGGGAACGTGCCCGGGCAAAACCTGTGTTCCGGCCGCAATGCCCGGACGAATGGCGCTGAACAGCAGCGCGATGCCGACGCCCTTTGCCCCCAATAACCAGCGACATTTCAACATAAGGCGCAGCTTTGCACAAAAAACCGGCCGAACGGCTAAAATCCGCCGGGCGCAGCCTTTGTTTTGATTTGCACAGGCTGTTAATCAAGCAAACCGCATTCCACATTTAAGTAGAACCGATGCAAACTTGTAGCGCAATTTATGAGAAATAACGGACAAAGTCAAATGCCACGCCGTCGAAAAAAATTGCCGCGCGACTTCTTCGCAATTAACGTCGGGTCGTGGCCGTCAAACTTACCATCCTCGGCAGCGGTTCCGGCGGGAATTGCGCCTACGTCGAAACCGCCGAGGCGCGTATTCTCGTGGACGCCGGGTTCAGCCCGCGCCAGATCCGCCAGCGCCTCGCCGGCATCGGGCGCGCGCCGGAAAATCTCACCGCCATTCTGGTCACGCACGAACACTCCGACCATATTCAAGGACTCACCGGCATCGCGCAAAAGCTCAACATTCCCGTTTACTGCAATCGCGCCACCAAGGATGAGTTTGAACGCATCCTCGAAAACCATTTCGACTGCCGGCTCTTCGACACCGGCGCGAGCTTTGAAATCGCCGACGTGCAGGTGGACACCTTCACCATCCCGCATGACGCCCAGGACCCCGTCGGTTTTCTGCTGCGAACCGCCGCCGGCAACCTCGGCTTCGTCACCGACCTCGGCCACATGACCAAGCTCGTGCTCGAACGCATCCGCGCCGCGAACGTCCTCGTCCTCGAATCCAATCACGACGTGAAGATGCTGCAGGATTGCCCGCGCCGCTCTTGGCCTCTCAAGCAACGCATACTCGGCCGTCACGGCCATCTCTCGAACGAAGCTGCCGCCGAGGCCGTCGCGCAAATCATGTCCGCCGATTTGCGTCATCTTTACCTCGCCCACTTGAGCCGCGAATGCAACAAGCCCGAACTCGCGCACTACGTCATGGCCGAACAGCTCCATCACATCGGCGCCACTCATGTCCGACTCCAGCTCGCCGCGCAGGATGTGCCGTGTGCGACGTTGGCGCTTTGAGAAAATCAAATGGAACTTTACCTCCACAGTCGGCCTGTGAGAACAATCTTTGGCCTTCTCGGAGAAAAAGAGAATGACATTACTTTCAGTGTAGGTTGGGCATTGTCGCGCTGCGATGAATTCACTCGGCAATTTCTCAAAAATGTTTTCCCAAAAGCCGACGCTCGCTCATGTAAGACAATCCGTCTTCAGGAAAGTTCGAAGCATGGCGGCTTCACGGACATCGAAATTCAGGGAGATAATTTCAACTGCATTATCGAAGCAAAGAAAGGCTGGGATCTTCCGCAAAAACGTCAGTTGGAAACTTATTCCCGGCGACTTGCGACAAGGCAGCGGAGAATGCTGGTGGTTCTTTCCGAATGTTCAAATGAATATGCCAAACTTTATCTGCCTGAAAGAATCAAACAAATCCCTGTCGTTCACCGAAGCTGGAGCAAAATCGAAAAAATTGCATCGGCCAGCTTGAAACACTCCAAGGAAAGAAAATTACTTCACGAACTGAAAACCTACCTTCGCGGACTTATGAATATGCAAAACCAGGAATCAAACATCGTCTTTGTTGTGGCTTTGAGCACCAAAAAGCCAAAGTGGCTAACGACTCCGGCCGTAGATGTTCTAAAAAACAATCGTAAATATTTTCATCCATTTGGCGGCGCTGGCCGTTGGCCTTTGACTCCGCCGAATTATCTTGGATTCCGTTACAATGGTAGACTTCAAAGCATTCATCATGTGGAAAAATATGACATTGTTGCTTGGAAAAAAGTTCCCAAACTAATACCGGAAGTTCGTCCAAGCAAATGGGAAGATGCCTATATTGTTTATACACTCGGCCCAGCAATTCAGCCACAGCGGGAAGTGCGGACTGGGAAAATCTTTCGAAGCGGCCACGCGTGGGTTGCTCTTGATTTACTCCTTACCTGCAAAACAATTTCAGAAGCGCGAAATCGGACAAAGAAAAGACCGGGATACAGCGAATAAATCAAAATTGACCGTTGAAATGTTCTGCATTGAAAAAATTCCCTCGTCCGACCTGTCCGAAATCGTGCCGGAAGAGGCGGAAGCTTCAAGATTCCAAATTGGAATCTTGAAGAGAGGCTTGAATATCAACAAACCACGAGGTAGGACGCGTCACTCCGTGCGCGCCGCAATTCACATTTGAGCATCCGGCGGGCAGAGGACTGCGCGCCTTACCAACATGTTCAGCATCGAAAAAATTTCGGCCTTCGATTTGCCCGAGCTCCGGCCTTACGCCACGATGCGCCGCCCGGCGGAACACGAGACGCAGGGCATTTTCGTGGCCGAAGGGACAAAGGTCGTGCGGCGGCTGCTCGAAAGTCATTTCGCCGTTGCTTCTGTCGTCCTGCCGGAAAAATGGCTGGACGAATTCCGCCCGCTGCTCGAAGCGCGACCGGAACAAATCACCGTTTATCTCGCCGAAAAGAAATTCCTCGAAACCCTGGTCGGCTTCTCCATGTTTCAAGGCGTCCTCGCCGTCGGAAAAATTCCCCCGCCCGTTTCGCTCGACGACATTTTATCAAAGAACCGGAAGCCATTGCTGCTCGTCGCCGTGGACGCGTTGACGAATGCGGAAAATCTTGGCGCGCTCGTCCGCAACTGCGTCGCGTTTGGTGTTCAGGCGTTGCTCGTCGGCGAAACCTCCAGCAGTCCGTTCCTGCGCCGCGCCGTCCGCAATTCCATGGGCACGATTTTTCAATTGCCGGTCATCGAATTAGGCAGCCGGAGGGACGAGTTATACGAGTCCCTGACTCCGGGAATGAGATTGGGGACTCGTGTAACTCGCCCCTCCGAAACTTTGGAGCATACCCTGCACAACTTGCGTGCGCGCGGCGTCCGCTGCATCGCGGCGCATCCGCACACGGACAAAAAGGTGTTGTCGCAGGCGGATTTTACAAAAAATTGCTGCCTCGTCTTCGGCAGTGAAGGTGACGGAATCTCCCCGGCGGTTTTGGAAGCGTGCGATGAAGCCGTGGCCATTCCGATGCCGCCGACGGTGGATTCGCTCAATGTCGGCGCGGCGGCGGCGGTTTTTCTTTACGAGGTCAATCGCCAGCGGAAAAAATTAACCGGAAAAACCGAAGCTGGGCCACGAAAATGATGGTAGGAACAGCGCGCTGCGCTGATCCCCGCCCGCGTCAAGCGGGCGGAACGAATTGTGCAAGAACGGACGTGCGCTTCGGGCCGCTTCCGCGCCTGAACGGCGCGGTGACGGCGCAGCGCGCCATCCCTACCAATCTCGGTTTTCAATCGCAGCGCAAAATCCGGTGACTAAAAAACAAAATGGAACAAGCCGCGCCCGGCGCCGGCCGTTACCTTGTCCACGACAAAATTGAGCTTGCGCCGCCCCTGCCAAGACCGTTTAAGCTGAACGCTTGAAGGATGGGCAAGGCGCAAGATTTGGAACGATTGAGATTATTGAACTATGAACATTGAAATTGAAAAATTGCTGGGCGATTCCGCCAAGGGTCTTCTGGAACACAAATGTAAAACCGTGCCGAAGGAGCGGCTGCACCTGCCGGGACCGGATTTCGTGGACCGCATTTTCGCGCCATCCGACCGCAATCCGCAGACGTTATGCAGCCTGCAGGCGTTGTTCGGCCACGGCCGGCTGGCCGGCACGGGTTACATGTCCATCCTCCCGGTGGACCAGGGCATCGAACATTCCGCCGGCGCGAGCTTTGCGAAGAACCCCGACTATTTTGATCCGGAAAACATCGTGAAGCTCGCCATGGAAGGCGGTTGCAACGCCGTCGCCTCCACGCTCGGCGTGCTCGGCGCGGTGTCCCGCAAATACGCGCACAAAATCCCGTTCCTCGTGAAATTGAACCACAACGAACTGCTCACCTGCCCCAACCAGTTTGACCAGGTTTATTTCGCCCGGGTGGAGCAGGCCTGGAACATGGGCGCGGTGGCCGTGGGCGCGACGATTTATTTCGGCTCGGACGAATCCACGCGCCAGATCGTCGAGACCAGCCTCGCCTTCAAGCGCGCGCATCAGCTCGGTCTGGCCACCGTTCTCTGGTGCTACCTGCGCAACAGCGCGTTCAAGACCAAGGAAAAGGATTATCACGTGAGCGCCGACCTTACCGGCCAGGCCAATCACCTCGGCGTCACCATCGAAGCCGACATCATCAAGCAGAAACTGCCGGAGAACAACGGCGGTTACAAGGCGGTGAGCGCGGCCATTGGCAGCTATGGCAAGATAGACGAGCGCGTTTATACGGAACTGACCACCGACCATCCGATTGACCTTTGCCGCTACCAGGTTTTGAACTGCTACGCCGGCCGGGCGGGGCTGATTAATTCCGGCGGCGAATCCAAGGGCGCGGGCGACCTCGCGGCGGCGGTCAAGACGGCCGTCATCAACAAGCGCGCCGGCGGCACCGGGTTGATTTCCGGGCGCAAGGCGTTTCAACGTCCTTTGGCGGAAGGCGTGAAACTGTTGAACCTGGTTCAGGACGTTTACCTCGACAAGAGCATCAACGTCGCCTGAACGCAGACAGATTGAATTGCAACGAACTGCCGTGCGGAGCATACCCTCTGCACGGCGGTTGTGTTTTCCGGTGTCAGCTCCCAATCTTAATCGTAATCTTAATCCGCCCGCCAACGATCAAGATCAAGAACAGGATTAAGATCAGCATAAATTCAATACCGCGCTTGCATCGCGGCGCGCTTTCGCCATAAAAGAAGGGCGAGCAATGAACTGGCTCGACCAAATCTCCCGGTTCTGGCCGCACCTGGCTGCAGGTTTCGATTTTCTGGCCGCCCTGCTTGCCTCGGCCCATGCCCTGCTCCACAAACGCGACACGCGCGCCGCGACGCTCTGGATCGCTTTCATCTGGTTGCTGCCGTTGTTTGGCCCGATTCTTTATCTTGTGCTCGGCGTCAACCGCATCCGCCGCCGCGCCGTTTCGCTCGGCGTCCACAAAACTTTCAGCCGCCCCATTCCCAGGAACCTCGGCGAACCGCAACCCGAGGGAGCGGAACATCTGAAAATGCTCGCGCGCGCCGTCAGCCGCATCGTCGCGCCCCCGCTGACCGCCGGCAATAAAATCCAGCCGCTCGTGAATGGCGACGAAGCGTTTCCCGCCATGCTCGCGGCCATCGAATCCGCGCAAAAATCCGTTTCGCTCTCAACCTACATTTTCGACAACGACGCCAGCGGACGCCAATTCGTCGAGGCCCTTGGCCGCGCGGTCCAGCGCGGCGTCGAAGCGCGCGTGTTGATTGATTCCGCCGGGGCGCGCTACTCGTGGCCGCCCATCACGCACAAATTGCGGCACGCCGGCGTGAAAACTGCGCGCTTTCTGCCGTCGCTCGCGCCGTGGCGCGTGGCCACCATCAACCTCCGCAACCACCGCAAGGCGCTCGTCGTGGACGGGACAATCGCCTTCACCGGCGGCATGAACATCCGCCACGGCAACGTGCTGGCCAACAAACCGAAAGGCCCCGTCCAGGACCTGCACTTTCGCGTCGGAGGTCCGGTGGTCGCGCAATTGCAGGAAGCTTTTGCGAACGACTGGGCGTTTTGCACCGGTGAAGTCCTCGACGGCGACATTTGGTTTCCCGATCCGGGCAGTTGCGGCGACACCATTGCGCGCGTCATCACGGACGGGCCGGACGTGGATTTTGAAAAACTGCGCTGGACGTTGCTCGCCGCGCTGGCCGAGGCGCAAACGTCCGTGCAAATCCTCACGCCGTATTTCCTGCCGGACACCACGTTGCTTTCCGCGCTGAACCTCGCCGCGCTGCGCGGGGCGCGCGTGGACATCATTTTGCCGTCCAAAAACAATCTGCCTTACGTTCATTGGGCGTCGCGCGCACTGTGGTGGCAGGTGCTCGAACGCGGCTGCCGTCTCTGGCTCACGCCGCCGCCGTTCGACCACTCGAAGCTGATGATTGTGGACGGGCACTGGGTCTTGCTCGGCTCGGCCAACTGGGACGCGCGCAGTTTGCGGCTGAACTTTGAGCTGAACGTGGAATGTTACGGACGCGAGTTCGCGCAAGAAATGGAAAAAGTCATCGGGGAAAAACTCCGCGGCGCGCGCGAAGTGACGCTGGCCGAAGCGGACGGACGGTCAATGCCCGCAAAATTGCGCGACGCCATCGCGCGGTTGTTTTCACCTTATTTATGAGTCAATCCGGAGGGGCGAGTTCCACGAGTCCCACAATTTGGACTTGTCAGGGCGTCGCAGAGCTTCGCCCTCCGAAATTATAACGCGAACTTGATATGAAAACCTTCGACAGCCTTACCGAACAGGAAATCCTCGCCCTGGCCATCTCGCTGGAGGAGGAGGATGCGCGCATTTACGAGGATTTCGCCGACGGCTTGCAGGAAAATTATCCCGGGCAGGCCGCGAAATTCCGCGAAATGCGCCACGAAGAGGACGGCCATCGCCACCGCCTGTTGGAACATTACAAAAGCCGGTTCGGCGATCACGTCCCGCACATCCGGCGGCAGGACGTGCGCGGTTTCGTGGACCGCCGCCCCGTCTGGCTCGTCCGCCCGCTCGGGTTGAAAACCGTCCAGAAAACCGCCGAAAGCATGGAGGTGGAAACGAAACGCTTTTACGAGGCCGCCGCCCGCCGCGCCACCGACACCGGCATCCGCCAGTTGCTCGGAGACCTCGCCGAGGAGGAACGCAACCACGCGCACACCGCCGAACAAATCGCGCAAACAAAATTGAGCGAGGATGAAAAGTCGCAGGCGAAACGGCTGTTCCTCCTCCAAGTCATCCAACCGGGTCTGGTCGGCTTGATGGACGGTTCGGTCTCGACGCTGGCGCCGTTGTTCGCCGCCGCGTTCGCGACGAACAATAGCTGGCAGACATTTTTGGTCGGCCTCGCCGCCAGCGTCGGCGCGGGCATCAGCATGGGATTTGCGGAAGCGTTGTCCGACGACGGCAGCCTGACCGGACGCGGCCATCCGTGGGCGCGCGGTTTCGTGTGCGGCCTGATGACCATGCTCGGCGGCATCGGCCACACGCTGCCTTATTTGATTCCCAGCTTCAAAACCGCCACCGCCGTTGCCGTGTGCGTTGTGTTTGTCGAGTTGAGCGTCATTTCCTGGGTGCGTCACAAATTCATGGACACGCCGCTGGTGTCCGCCTTGTTGCAGGTCGCGCTGGGCGGCGCGCTGGTTTTTCTGGCGGGAATTTTGATTGGAAATTCGTGAACAAATTTCCGCTGGACATCCGGTTACCGGAGATCCACGTTCGCAAGCAATAACTCTATGGCTAAATGTGCCTACTGTGGTTCGACAATCTTCGGCGGCGTTCGCGAAGGTAACCAACAATTTTGCAATGCCAAGTGCCGCAAAAATGCCTATATTCTAAGCGTTTCCAAACAAGTCCCGACCGACGTTCTAGAACGGCAGGTCGAGGAGATTTTCCGCGGCAACTGTCCCAAATGCCGCGGACTTGGCCCGATTGACGTTCACAAAGTTCACCAAGTTTGGTCTGCCCTCGTCCTGACACGCTGGACGACTAACGCCCAAGTCTCCTGCCGCTCCTGTGCTACCAAAAGCCAACTCGGTGGCGTGCTTTTCTCGTTCGTCTGCGGCTGGTGGGGATTTCCGTGGGGACTCATCCTTACGCCAGTTCAAATCACCCGAAACGTCGTCGGCATGGTGCGCGGGCCCGATCCCTCCAAGCCGTCCGACGACCTGCGAAAGCTCGTTCAAGTCAATATCGGCCTCCAGATGCTTTAGAAACAACGGCAGGAAACCGCCAAAAATCCACCGCCGGTGAAATGATTCGGCGGCGCGCTGGTTTTTCTGGCGGGAATTTTGATCGGGAATTCATGAACCGCAGCATGGCATCCACAAAATGGCGAAACGCGGCTTGCCATTGTGAACCGGCTCAACGCAAAATCCGACATGGATTGAACAAGGTGATTTTAGGCTCATGTATTACATACCCATCATCGTTGGCAGCACGCGCCGGGACCGGCAAAGCATCAAGGTCGCGCGATTTGTCCTGGCGCGATTGCAGCAACGGGCGGGCGTCTCCACGGAATTGCTTGACCTGCTGGAATACAACTTTCCCATCATGGAAGAACGCCTGCATCGCCGCGACGATCCGCCGCCGCGTCTGCGGGAATTCGGCGACAAAATCGCCCGCGCGGATTCACTCATCATCGTTTCGCCGGAATACAACAACGGCTATCCCGGCGTGCTCAAAAACGCGCTGGATTATCTGCTGCCGGAATACGAACGCAAACCAGTCGGCATCGTGACGGTTTCCGCGGGCGGCCATGGCGGCATCACCTGTCTGGCGCAACTCCGTCTGGTAACGATTGGCATGGGCGCATTTCCAATCCCGGAAAACCTGTCCGTTTCCCACGTGCATGACAGTTTCCAGGATGACGGGACGCCCAACGATGCCGCTTACGAGAAACGGGCGGCGGCATTTCTGGACGAAGTCCTCTGGTTCACCGAAGCCATCGCCACCCAGAAGGCCAAAAAGGAGTTGCCCTGACCCAATCCGATTGATGAAAAAGAAAACCACCAACGCACTGGAACCGGAAGGCATCCGGCAACGCCTGACGGAACTCCGCCATGCCCTGCTCAAGCTGCACAAGGCGTTGGTGGATTCGGAGCGGGTGGGTTACGAACAGACCATCGGCAAAATCCAGTCGCCGAACCATTTTCTGCAACTGCTCACCACCGACCCGTGGTTCGCCTGGTTGCGCCCGCTGTCACAGCTCATCGTCGCCATGGACGAGGCCCTGGACGCGGAAGAACCGCTGACGCTGGCCAAGGTTGATGCCCTGGTGCGCCAATCGGACCTCATGCTGGTGGTGTCGGAAACCAGCGAAGAATTTTCCGGGCATTACTATCAGGCCCTGCAGCGTGACCCGGACGTGGTGCTCGCGCACGCGGAAGTGGTAAAACTCCGCGGCCCGCGGAAAGCTTGAGCGCAGATTCGTGAATGGGAGGGACGCCGTGTCGGCGTCCCTGAAATTTGGATTTCCGTCGTAGCAGCCGACGTGAGTCGGCTCTGACCATTGTAGGAGTCGAGGTCACGAGACTCATTTCGATTTTAGTTTTTAGTTAGAGACTCCTCACGTCGTCTCCTACAAACTCAATAATGAAGGGTTTCCAAGTGGTTGTCAGGTCACACTCCGGTCGAATGTCGATGATTTCAGTTTCTTCCGTCAAGCGTTTCTCTGGATTTCCCCATCCGTTCTTTAGGAGCCTGATTGCCTCAACATCCGTTACGGGTGCGCCATAACCGAAGAAAGTTATTGTCCATGCTGATTTAAGCACGGAATCGAGTGTTCTCCAATGGGCTGATATTGCTGGGTCGGATTGATAATTCTTCTGCTTGACCGGGTAAAGCAGCGGCGATGCTACGAGCGGGTTGCCACATTGAGGGCAATCATGACTGCCGCAAAGGACAAGCTTGCAGTCGGGACAGTGGCCAATCGCGACGTTCCCATGCAGGAAAAGCAAGTCCGGCGGCTCAGAAAAATGGTGATTCCGTGCAGCAACATTCCAAAGAAATGGATCCCAATTAAATGTAGCCACCACATCCTTCGGACGGAGGCTGAGAATTAAGTGATCATACAACGTCGGGGTGTCAGGAAGTTTCAATGCCGCGAAATAATCATAGACGCGCTTCTCGATTTGCGAACGAGATTGCGGACAACGCGAAGCACATCGCGCGCTTCATGGACGACATCGTTTTCTTTGCGGACGACACAGGAAACTTCGTCGGCAAGTCGGTGCGAATTGTTCTACGCCAGCACTTCGCGGCAGGCGGTTTGAAGCTTTTTGAGGTTCGCCCTGGACTTGGCCTCGATGTAGCAGCGGATGAGCGGTTCCGTGCCGCTGGCACGGAAGGCCACCCATTCGCGATCCGGCAACAGGAATTTGTAGCCGTCGGTGGTGATGAACTTTTCCACCTTGAACGGGCCGATGTTTTTCAATCCACTGCCGAGTTTGGCCAGCAACGCTTCCTTTTTCTCCGGCGCAAATGAGACGTTGATGCGGTCGGTGTAAAATTCGCCGATTTTTTTCGAGAGTTCCTTCAAAATCTGGCCGAGCGATTTCTTTTCGGTGGCGACCAGCTCGGCCATGAGCAGGCAGGCGAGGATGCCGTCCTTTTCCGGCACGTGGCCCTTGACGCTCAAGCCGCCGGATTCCTCGCCGCCAACGATGATGGGTTCGCTCTCCATCAGCGCGCCGATGTATTTGAAGCCGACGGGCGTCTCATAAACCTTCACGCCAAGCAATTCCGCGACGGCGTCCACCTGATGGCTCGTCGGCACGGTCCGCACGACCGCGCCCGTCCAGCCGCGGTTCTTTTTCAAATGATACAACGTGAGCGCGAGAACCTGGTTCGGCGTCAGCCAGGTGCCGTCCTTGTCCACAATGCCGAACCGGTCGGCGTCGCCGTCGAGGCCGAGGCCAATCTGCGCCTTGCCGCTGCGGACGAACTTGCTCACGTCGGCCATGTTCGCGGCATTCGGTTCGGGATGATGCCCGCCGAACAATGGATTCAGTTCGTTATGAAAGACGGTGACTTTGGCGCCGACGCCTTCGAGCAATGTGTCGAGATAGCCGTGGCCGGTGCCGTATTCGAGTTCGACGGCCACCTTGAGCTTCGCCTTTTTGAGCACGGCAAAGTCAATGAGCTTGTGGAGCTGTTTGAAATACGCAGGCCGCGGATCAAACGTCGGGCATTGATGCGTGCCGATGACCGCGCCTTGGAACGACCAGTTCGCTGCCTGAAGCCGGGCGATGTTTGCCTCGATTTGTTGGGTGACTTCCGGCGTGGCGGGCGCGCCGTTGCTCGTGGAAAATTTCAGGCCCTGATACTCCGCCGGATTATGGCTGGCGGTCATGTTGACGCCGCCAATGGCTTTGCGATGACGGATGGCATGGGCGATGACCGGCGTGGGCGTGTCGCGATTGCACAGGAGCGGTTCGAGTCCGCTGGCGGCGAGCACTTCGGCGGCAGCCAGGGAAAATTCGCGGGCAAGAAACCGCGTGTCGTGGCCAAGGATAACGGTTGAGGGTTGAGAGTTGAGAGTTGAGAGTTGCTTGAGATATTCCGCGATGCCCTGCGTGGCGAGGCGGACATTGTCGAAGGTGAAATCGCGCGCGATGATGCCGCGCCAGCCGCTGGTGCCAAATTTAATCATTTCGTTAAACCGTTAAAAGGTTGAAGCGTTGAAGCGGAAAACGCTTTAACGCTTCGACGCTTCAACGCAAAACTCAGCTCTTCCAGTCAAACGCCTTTTTCTCCAGCGCGTAAAGGTAGCCGGCAAACAGGATGGCCAGGAACGAAATCATCGAGCCGAGAATCAGGTTGCGCGTGGCGTGGTCGGCCAGCATGTCGCGATAAACGACCGCCCACGGATAAAGGAAGACAACCTCGATGTCGAACAGGATGAACAGCATCGCCACGAGATAAAATTTCACGGAGAACCGCGCGCCGCCCTCGCCGATGGGGTCCTTGCCGCATTCATAGGCGGTGTCCTTGGCGCGGGTGCGTTTGCCGTATTTGCCGAGCAGGACGGAAATCACGAGCGTCCCGCCGGCGAAGCCGATGGCTGCGGCGAGGAGCATGAGCACCGGGATGTATTGGTACAATTGCGACGGTTGCGTCTGTTCCATGCGAGGAAATGTAGAATGAACGCCGGAAAATTCAATGCTAAAACAGAGGATCAACCACAAAACACAGCGTAGCGGCTATCGGTAGAAAGCCGCACTCTTCAAATTCAGGCATTTGCGGCGCTCTGCCGAGACGCCGTTACGGTCTGTTCGTGTGTTTCGTGTGGTTTCGTGTATTTCGTGATTCACTTCCGAAACAGCCACAACAGCAGCGTCAGGAGCGCGCTCAAAATCAGGCAGGTCATCAGCGGAAAATGAAAACTGAAATCGCCCTTGGAATAATTGATGTCGCCGGGCAAACGCCCGAGCCAGCCCCTGCCAAAGCCCGACCACAGCAGCGCTCCCACCGCCACCAGCAGCAGGCCGGCAATCACCAGAAATTTGCCCATGTCATTCACGTTTCCAAAATGGCGCGCGCAACACACAAAGGCAACCAGGGATTTTTGACACGAATTTCACGGATTGACACGAATTCAATATCGGAAGCCCGTAGGGCTGGCATCTTTATAGATTAGCAATTCAGAAATAATTCAAGCTCGGTTCAGGAGCGAGATCAACGGGAAAACAGACGGAATATGCCGCCCCGACGGGGCTGGGTTCGTTTTTGGTTTGTTGTTCTACAAAGAGGTCGCGCCGACGGCGCTGCGGCGACATGTCGCCGCTTTGAAAGCACGGACACGTCCGCGCACCCCAAAATTCCGGCTCGCGAGGACGCTCGTCCCACCAAAAAATTTGCGCCAATTCGCGAAATTCGCGGATTTATATTTTTGCGCACGATTTTTCTTTTGCCGGCGGCCATTTGCCCTTTCAATTTCGCGCCATGTCGCGCGATTACGTCCTCGAACCGTTTCAGTCCGCAGTCCATCTGCAGATTGACTACGCGCACGAACTCAATCCGCAACAGCTCGCCGCCGTCACCGCGCCGCCCGGCCCTGCCCTCGTCATCGCCGGCGCCGGTTCGGGCAAGACCCGCACGCTCACCTACCGCGTCGCCTATCTGCTCGAACAGGGCATCCCCGCCGACCGCATCCTGCTGCTGACGTTCACGAACAAGGCCGCCGGCGAAATGATGCGCCGGGTCGCCAACCTGCTCGGACAGGAACTCGCGTCGCTGTGGGGCGGCACGTTTCATTCCATCGGCGCGCGGATTCTGCGTTCGCACGCCGACCGAATCGGCTACCGGCGCGATTTCACTATTCTCGACCGCGACGACGCGAAGGATTTGATCAAGGCATGCATCGCCGAGGCTGGCATCGAAACAAAAGGCACGCATTTCCCGAAGCCCGAAGTTCTCAATGAAATTTTTTCGCTCGCAACCAACACGCACGCGACCGTCGCCGAAATGCTTGAAACGCAATTCAGTTACTTCGAGCAATTCGCCGCGCAGATTGCCGACCTTGGCCAGCGCTATGTCAAACGCAAGCGCGCGACCAACGCGATGGATTTCGACGATCTGCTCGCGCTCTGGCTCAGGCTGTTGCAGGAGAACGCCGAAGCACGCGAACATTACCAGCGCCGCTTCCAGTTCATCCTCGTGGACGAATACCAGGACACGAACCGGCTCCAGAGCGACCTCATTGACCTGCTCGCCGAACGGCATCACAACGTCACGGTCGTCGGCGATGACGCTCAGAGCATCTACGGCTGGCGCGGCGCGAACTTTGCCAACATCCTGGAATTTCCAAAACGTTATCCGGGCGCAAAGGTTTTCAAAATCGAGACCAATTACCGCAGCACGCCGGAAATTCTGAAGGTCGCCAACGCCGCCATCGCCGCCAACCGGAACCAGTTTACCAAGACACTGACGCCCTCGCGCAAATCCGGCCTGAAACCGGCGCTGGTTGCGTGCATGGACGCCGCGCAGCAATCCGCGTTCATCGCGCAGCGCGTTTTGGAATTGCGCGACGAAGGCGTGAGCATGAACCAGATCGCTGTGCTGTATCGCTCGCATTTTCACGCGCTGGAATTGCAGCTTGAACTCACCAAACGCAACATCCCCTTCTCCATCACCAGCGGCATCCGGTTTTTCGAGCAGGCGCACATCAAGGACGCGACGGCGTTCCTCAAGCTGGTAGCCAACCCGCAAGACGAACTCGCCTTCAAACGGCTCGCGCAATTGCTGCCCGGCATCGCGGCGAAGGGCGCGGAAAAATTGTGGCAGATTTTTCGAAGTTGGAGTCGAGGTAACGAGACTCAAAATGAAATTAGAAATCGAAAACTGGAAACCGGAAATAAGTCAGAGCCTCCTCACGTCGGCTCCTACAAAATTGGAGCGGCGCTTCAAGCCTGCGCCAAGTCCGTCCCGACGAAGGCGGCCACTTCCTGGGCGCAATTCGTCGCCACCATTTCACAGCTTGAAGACGAAACCGTCCGCAACAGCGCAGCGAAAATGCTGCGACTGGTGATTGACGCGGGCTACGACGATTATCTCAAGGAAAACTTCGCCAATTACCGCAATCGGCTGGAAGATTTGGAGCAGTTGGCGGTCTTCGCCTATCAATTCAACTCGGTCGAGGATTTTCTGACGCAACTCGCCCTGCTCACCAATGTCGAGGCCGAGGACGACCAGGCCGCAAAATCCGACGCGGAGCAAATCCGGCTCTCGACAATTCATCAGGCGAAGGGCCTCGAGTTCGACGCGGTGTTCGTCATCATGCTCTGCGATGGTTTGTTCCCATCCTCGCGCTCGATGGAAAACGATGAAGGTGAGGAAGAGGAACGCCGGCTGTTTTACGTGGCCATCACCCGCGCGAAGAGTGAGCTTTACTTGAGCTTCCCGCTGATTCGCGCCAGCTTCAGCAATTCCGGCGGCGATGGAATGCAGCAGCCTTCACGGTTTTTGTCGGAAATTCCCAAGGAACTTTTGAATGAATGGCGCTTGCGATGAGACATTTCGGGAGGGACGCCGTGTCGGCGTCCGTGAATTTAAGTTTGAGAATTTGGGACGGCGGCACGCCGTCCCTCCCGAAATAGCTTCAAACACTTCTTCGAATCTGGCATCTAATCGGTGTGCGACGCATCGGAATTCTTTTTGCAGCCTGCTTTTGCCTTGCGGCTTTGACCGCACGCGCCGCGCATACCCAGGCGCAATTATTGTTGTCCGCCGAAACGGCAAGACCCGGCGACACGATTTGGGCCGGCGTGGACATGAAAATGGAACCCGGCTGGCACACTTACTGGAAAAATCCCGGCGATGCCGGCATGGCCACCAAAATCGAATGGCAACTCCCACCCGGTGGCACCGCCGGCGAAATCCAATGGCCGTTGCCGGAAAAATTGCCTCCCGCCGAAGTCGCCACTTACGGTTACCAAGACGAGGTCATGCTGCTTGTGCCGCTCAAGCTGGCCGCCGACTTGAAACCCGGCCCGCTCGTTTTGAAAGCGCATGTCTCCTGGCTCGAATGCAAGGAAGCCTGCGTCCCCGGCAGCGCGGACGTTGAGGCCACGCTCAACATCGGCAACGAAACGAAAAGTTCTGCAGACGCAGCGCTTATTAACTCGTGGAAGGATAAAACGCCGCGAGCCGAGCAGGGACAATCCATTCATGCTTGGTGGGAAGGCCCGGCCAATGCCGATATTCGTCCATTAATCATCGAACAGTTTTATGGAAGAACTGTAAATTGGCAGGCAGTTAAGGAAGTTGATTTTTTCCCAGACGCCAGCGATCAATTTGAAATTCAGGCGGCGACCGAAAATATCATGGTCGGGGTCACTGGAATTCGCGTGCTCAAGCTGGTCAAAAAATTTTCCGGCGATTGGCCAAAAGAAATTAGTGGCACGATTGTAATGGAAGGCGGCTTCCAAACAAACGGATGCGATGTAAAATTACCAGTCAGCGATCAAGCTCCAGCCGATGAAACAATCCCCGCGCAAACGTCGTCGGAGAGCAGGACAGGCATCCCGTCTGTCTCTAACTTCTCCGGCCAAAATATGGAGACAGGCGCGACGCCCGTCCTACCGCCGCAGCCGCTTTGGCGAATGCTGCTCTACGCCTTCATCGGCGGATTGATTCTGAACATCATGCCGTGCGTGCTGCCGGTCATCGCGCTGAAAATCCTCGGCTTCATCAACCACGCCCAACACGAACCGCGCCGCGTCCGCGCGCTCGGCCTGATTTATGCCCTTGGCGTGCTGGTGTCGTTCCTCGCACTGGCCGCTGTCGTCATCGGCGTCAGGGCCGCCGGACACCACGCCGGCTGGGGGATGCAGTTCGGCAGCCCGGAATTCATCGTCATGCTCACCACCCTCATCACGCTCGTGGCGCTGAATCTGTTCGGCGTGTTCGAGGTCACCCTCGGCGGGCGCACGTTGAGCGCGGCGGGGCAACTCGCCGCCAAACAAGGTGCGGCTGGCGCATTTTTCAATGGGTTGCTGGCAACGGCGTTGGCCACGCCCTGCACCGCGCCATTTCTTGCGCCGGCCCTTGGGTTTGCCTTCGCACAAAGTCCGTCGTTGATCATTCTAATTTTTTTGTTCGTCGGCCTCGGTCTCGCCGCGCCGTATGTTGTGCTGAGCTGGAATCCGGTCTGGCTGAAATTTTTGCCCAAGCCCGGCGCGTGGATGGAAAAGTTCAAGATTGCGATGGGCTTCCCGATGCTGCTGACGGCCGTGTGGCTGTTCAATCTTGCGGCTGGCGATTACGGCACGAACGTCCTGTGGCTCGGTGTGTTTCTCGTGCTGATGGCGTTTGCGGCGTGGTTTTTTGGCGAGTTCGTTCAACGCGGCCGCGCCGGAAAAGGCATTGCGCTCGTCATCGTTTTAATTCTGGTCATCGGCGGCTACGCATTCGCGCTCGAAGGCCAGTTGCACTGGCGCGAACCCATGGTGGCCACGACCGCGGGTTCGTTGAAAGCATCACCGGACGGCATTGACTGGCAGCCATGGAGCATGGAAGCCGTCGCGCAAGCGCGCGCCGCCGGAAAACCCGTCTTGGTGGATTTCACCGCCGACTGGTGCCTGACCTGCCAGGTGAACAAAAAAATCGCCATCGAGGTTTCTTCCGTCCGCAAAAAACTGAAAGACATCAACGCCGTCGCGCTGGTCGGCGATTACACACATTTCCCCGACAGCATTACAACGGAATTGAACCGCTACAACCGCGCGGGCGTGCCGCTGGTTCTGGTTTATCCGAAAAGCCCGGACGCAGAGGCGATCGTGCTGCCGGCGGTTTTGACGCCGGGCATCGTGCTGGACGCGCTGGACCGGGCCAATAAACCGTAGGAGACGACGTAAGGAGTCTCTAATTTCTTTTGGCTTTTCAGTTTGAGTCTCGTTACCTCGCCTCCTACAAATATTTTTGAACCAAAAGGCGGTCATTTGCGTCTTGTATTCTGTAGTTAAGCGACAGTAACATAAAAGCGAACTTACACTTATGAAAAAGACATTGGCATTGTTCACGGCATTAACCGCGGCCCTGACGCTGCAGGCGGTGGAAATTGGCAAGCCCGCGCCGGATTTCACCGGCACGGACATCAACGGCAAGACCGTCAAGCTCTCCGATTACAAGGGCAAGGTCGTCGTCATCGAATCCTACAATTCCGACTGTCCGTATTGCCGCAATCAATACAAGACCGGCGCGACGCAGGATTTGCAGAAGCAACTCGCGGCCAAAGGCGTCGTCTGGCTCATGGTCAATTCCGTCAACCCGAAAAATTTCAGCCATCGCACGCCCGAACAGGCGCGCGCGGAATGGGCCGCCGAGAAAATCGCCGCGACCGCGTGGATAGACGACAGCTCCGGCGTCATCGGCCACCTCTACGAAATGAAAACCACGCCGCACATGTTCGTCGTTGATAAGAGCGGCACGCTGGTCTATGACGGCGCGATGGACAACCAGCCCGATCCCTTTCACGACCCGCGCACCGCGCGCAATTACGTCCGCGAAGCCGTGGATGATTTGCTGGCCGGAAAACCGATTGAAGTTTCGCAAACCAAGCCCTACGGCTGCGCCGTCCATTACGCGGATTGATGGCAGCGACAGCGCGCTGTCCTCGCCCGGCGTGGCAGCGGGTGGAATGAATCGCCTCCACCGCGCAAATTCCACACCTCACCCTTGCGCCGTTCAACGTCCACGCTCCGCAGGACTGCTACGGAAGCCGGGCGGCGCGGACGGCGCAGCGCGAACCGGCAAGCTACGCACCCGTTTCGTCAGCGATGAGCCACCAGAGACATAAAGTAGCGCTGGAATGCCAGCCTCAAACCATCATCCGCCTCTTTCGGATATGGAACCTCCTTTCTGGCGGTGGAGAACAGGTTCATGGTGGCGTTGGCTTCGTAAAAAACCAGCAGGCCATTCGCGTCAACATCGAAATCAACGCCGAACACATCCAGGGGAATCCGGTTGCGAATCGCCCGGAGCGACTGGATGGCAGACCGTCCAAGCCCCGCTTCCGGGTCCCGGCATATTCGCTTTTCCTCGTCAAGCAAATGCGCGTTTTTTAGATAAAACGCCACGCGCTCGTCCGATTTTCGCGCATAAATTTTCCAGATGTTGTCGTAATCAACGCGGACAATAATAATTTCGTCCTTTACGATCGCTGCCCGGATTTTGCGGAAAAACTCGTTTCCCCCCCTGCTATCCACGAACTCCGTCACGAAGAACTTTTCCGGCAAGCCGGAAGAAAGCACCGCGAACAGATCCTCCCGGGAGTCCACCTTGGTCATCCCTTTGCCTTCTTGAAAAACCAGTGTCCGCGTAATCAGAGGGTAGTCGAATTGGTCCTCAATTTCATGCGCCAATTCTTCACGTGTTATTCCAAAGGAGGAAAAGCGCCTGGTCTTCGGGACCAAGACACCGGAAATATCATCGAGCAGCTTTGCTGTCATATCTCTCGTGGTCTGAACGACTTTGGTTGGATGATTGACAACCGGAACGCCGAAGCTATCGACCAACTCAATTAATCCAAACAGGTTGCCCCCCGAAAGGACATTCTCGCCATTTGCATTGTTGTTTATCACAAAATCCGGCCGCGGAATTTGCTTTCGGGCTGAAGGCCGGGTTGCAACATCGCCAAAAATGCTGGTGAAATGAAAATCTTCATGAAAATACATGGCGAGCTGACTGGGAAAGTTTTCGCAAAAAACTTGCAAAGTTTCAAATGACGTTAGTGAAGCATCGGTGTCCAGTTTTGGGTTTATGACGAGGACGTCGGCTTTTTGGGTTGCGCGCCGCTCAGCAATGAATGCTGGCGATGCAGCAACCCTCATATCAAACGACTTCCAATAGATCTCTTGTGCCTCGTCTGGCCGGTTAAGTTCTTTCAATATCAGACTTTTGGCATATAAAATCTCGTATTTACTGGAATCCAATTTCAACGCCTGGTCACAAGCCAGCAATGCTTCGTCGTATCTTTTGAGCTCAAGCAAAGTCGTTGCCTTGGCAAGCCATGCCCTGGCGTAAGCAGGATTGCAATTGAGCGCCCGGTCACAAGCCTGCAAAGCTTCCTCATGGCGTTCCGTTGCCGTCAGAGCAATTCCGAGATTCGACCATGCTTCCGGGGATTTGTCTTCCAATGCAATGGCTTTGAGCGCGAACTCCCCGGCTTCAGCGAATTTTTTTAGTTTAATTTTGGTGGCAGACAGGTTGTTGAGGGTCGAGATTCTGCCGGGAACGAGCTCCAAGGATCGTGCAAACTGTGTTTCTGCCGCTTGAAAATTATTTGCTTCAAGAAGACGCAAGCCTTCAAAAAAGAACTGTTTGGCTGTTTCAATGTCATCCATGAGACGTTTCGCAAATCAAGCGTGCTTTGACGGCCATGATTTTTTCATTGGTAGAATACGATATTATAAATTCCTGCAGATATTAAGGTATTGCAGCAGAAGATCAAAGAGGAACGGCAATTTTCGCCTGGCGGGCAACGTGGCCGCGATTGTGGCTGTAAGCTGCAGGCATTGACCGATTTTAAACCCTGCGCCTGGACTTTTTTGATGCCGTCATCGGCAAGGATTTGGCGGTGGAGTTGCGCGGGCATTTCATTCCCGACTTTTCCAACTCGAAAATCCGCCCGCGGGCCGCTTTCATCAGATTGTTTATTGCGTGACAAACAGCAAAAAAAGTTGTAGGGTCAACCCGTTCAGAGAGGTTTGAACGGCAATTATGAAATCAGTGAGCCGGACTTTCTTATCGGGAGCGGCTGACCAAACGACCGTCCTTTTGATGGTGGCGTGGGTGTCATTCGCGCCGCTCGCCGCCTCTGGCGGGAATTTTTACGCTGGCACCTCGCCCGCGAATGTCCCTTGGACGAACGGCATCGTGCCGTATGAATTCACGAACACGCTGAGCGCCGCACAGACAAACACCTACCTCGACGGCCTGCGCGAATGGGAACTGGCCGCGAACGTCAAGTTTGTTCCGCACACCAATCAGTTGCGCTGGATTCTGTTCTCCTACAACACCAACTTTCTCGATTTCGTTTCCGGCGGCAGTTACAGCCCGCAGATGGTCACCGTCTCCAGCTTGAGTCGCGCGCAGGTCTGCCACGAGATGGGCCACTCGTTCGGCTTCAACCACGAAAACATCCGGTCCGACGCAACCAATTACGTTGCCGTCCTGACCAACAACATTGCCAATGAGCCGAGCAACATTTATTGGTTCACTCCCGACCTCACAACCGTCACGAATGGAACTTACGATTACGAGTCCGTGATGCACCTCGGCTGGGATTTTGATTCGACCAATCCCGCCGTGGCCACGCAACAGCCCAAGCCGCCCAACTTTCCCCGCTATCAATACCGCATGGGCAATTACTGTTTAAGCCCCGGCGACCGCGCGGCGCTGGCGTATCTTTACGGCCCGCCCGCCGTGCCGCTCACCAACATCGTCACGACCGCCGCCGATGTCGGCCCGGGCAGTTTGCGCGCGGCGATTTATTACGCGACCGATCATCCCGGCTCGACGGTCAGCTTCAACATTCCGATGAGCGATCCCGGTTACAGCAACGGCGTGTTCAACATCCATCTCACCGGCCAACTGCCGACGCTGGTTGCGAACGGCATGGTGATTGACGGCTCCACGCAGCCCGGCTTCACCAGCAAACCGCTCATCGTCGTGGATGCCTCGCAAATCCTGCCCGAAACTTTCACGTCGGACACCGTGCTGGTGTATTCGTCGAGCAATCAGTTGAAAAACATTTCCTTTTCAGGCTTCAACTGGAATGGCCTGACGCTGGAATACGCCGACGCGACGAACAACACCATCGCCGGCTGCTGGTTCGGCGTTGATTCCACCGGCACCAACGCCGCGCCGAACGCGTTTCAGGGAATCCTCGTCGCCGGCGGCGCCAGCCGGAATATCATCGGCGGCACCAATGTCCTCTCCGGCAATTTGCAATACGGCCTTTTCATCACCGACTCGAATACCACCGGGAATGTTATCCTTGGCAATTTCATTGGCACCACCGTCGGTGGCAGCAATGCGCTCGCCAACGGAGACAGCGGAGTTTTCATTGGCAACGGCACCAGCGGCAACACCATCGGCGGGACGAATAGCGGCGCGCGCAACGTCATTTCTGGCAATTCGCAATACGGCATCTTCCTGACCAACACCACCGGCAATGTCATTTCCGGAAATTACCTCGGCGTGAACGCCACCGGCACTGTCTCACTAAGTAATGTGTTGAGCGGCGTAGCTCTTTTTGGCGGCGCCCAGAACATCATCGGCGGCACGGTTGCCGGCGTGGGCAATGTCATTTCCGGCAATGGCAATTACGGCGTGGACATCCGCAATCCCGTTGCCACCGGGAATTTTGTCCAGGGCAATCTCATCGGCCTTGGCGCGAATGGCACCAACGCCATTCCCAATGCCTTTGGCGGAGTGCATTTTGACAGCGGCTCGCAAAGCAACACCGTCGGCGGAACGGTTGCCGGCGCGCGCAACGTCATTTCCGGCAACGCCGACGGCGGGGTTTTCTTTAACGGCGCCGGCACCAGCGGCAACCTCGTCGAGGGAAATTACATCGGCACCGACATCACCGGCACCAACGCCGTCCCCAACACGATCGCCGGCATCTACGCACCCTACCCCGGCGGGCCGTCCGGCAATATCATCGGCGGCACAACGCCCGGCGCGCGCAATGTCATTTCCGGCAACACGTCCTATGATGTTTATTTTTCCGGGCCGGGAACCGGCGGCAATCTGGTCGAGGGAAATTACATCGGTGTGACTCCGGATGGCGCGCACAGCGTGGGCAGCACGTTCGCGGGCGTCATCCTCTTCGGCGGCGCGACCAACAACACCATCGGCGGCGCGGCAGCCGGGGCGGGCAATGTCATTTCCGGCTCCTATGGCTATGGCGTTTATATCTCCGATGCCGGCACCGCCGGCAATGTGGTTCAAAGAAACATCATCGGGGCCGATGCCACCGGCACCAACGCGCTCGGCAACGGCTATCACAATGTGATTATTCAGCTCGGCGCGACCGACAACGTCATTGGCGGCACCAACGCCGGCGCGGGCAACGTGATCGCCTTTTCTCCGGGCGCGGGCGTGCTCCTGTTGAACGCCAACACGACCAACAACACCATTCGCGGCAATTCCATCTTCTCCAATGGCTTTCTCGGCATCAATTTCAGCAACGCCCCCGCCGAGGCCAACCACATCGGCTTCCTTGCCGGCCCGAACAACATGCAAAATTATCCCGTCATCACCAATGCCTTTGGTTACGCTGGCAGCACCATCGTCCTGGGAAACCTGAACAGCCTCGCCAACCGCAGCTACTCCATTGACCTTTATCGCAATTTTTCTCCCGATCCATCCAGTTACGGCGAAGGCCAGTTTTACGTCGGCACCGTCAGCGTGACCACCGACGGCTCCGGCAACGCGGCGTTCGCCTACACCAACAACGCCGGCAATTACGCCGGACAATACATCACCACAACCGCGACGGATACCAACGGCAACACCAGCGAATTCAGCCTCGCCGTGCTGGCCACCAACGCGCCGGCGCCAGCGGCGCAATTCGCCGGGCCGTTCCAGTCGCGCACCAACGGTTTCGTTTTTTCGCTGACCTTGCAGACCAATTTCAGCTACCGCATCCAGGCCGCCACCAACCTTGCCGCTCCCATTGCCTGGACTGACCTGACGAATTTCGCGCCCGCCATTTCCTCGCTCACCTTCACCGACCGCACCGCCACCAATTTCTCCGTGCGTTTCTATCGCGTCGTCTCGCCGTAAAAATAATGACCGTAGGAGTCGAGGTAACGAGACTCAAATTGGAATCTTTGGCAGAAATTAGAGACTCCTCACGTCGTCTCCTACAAACCCATAAGTCTTCAAAAACGCGTTCACCGGCGCATGGATTTCCACGCGCCTTTTTGTGAACAGATCCGTGTAAGCCAGTCTCACAGCGCGCAAACCGAGCGGCAAACTGTCCCTCGCCCCGTCAGACGGGGAGAGGGTGGCCACGTTGGAGCGGGGCCGGGTGAGGGATTTGCCGTAAAGTTCGTCGCCGACAACGGGCAGACCGGATTCGGCCAGATGAACGCGAATCTGGTGCGTGCGGCCGGTGACCGGTTTGGCTTCAACCAATGTAAATTTTCCGCGCGTCTCCAGAACTTTGAAGTGCGTCTCGGCATTTTTGCCATGACGCGAGTCCACCTTCATTTTTTTGAACCGCTTTTTGTCTGGCGCGAGCTTGAGCTCGCACGTCCATTCATTTTGTCCCGGTTCGCCAAGCACGACGGCCAGATACGTTTTCTCCATTTTCCGGCCTTTGAACAAATCGGAAAACATCTCGACCGCGCCGGGGCTTTTGGCAAAAAGCAGGACGCCGGTCGTGTCCGCGTCGAGGCGATGGACGTGGCGGAGAAATTTCAGCCCGCGCGAGCGCGCCCAAAAATCCCTGGCGGCGATGGATGAATTGAGGGCCGCCTGCAAATTCCACGAAGTGTTCTGCCAGGTATAGGGCACGAGCATCCAGCCGCGCGACTTGTCAATCACGATGACCGACCGGTCCTCGTAAAGAATCGGAATCGGCTCGCAATCCGGCAGTTCGATGGAATTGGGTTTGGCCATCAATTCAAGGATTGGCAGACCAATTCGCTGAATTGACTGACCGATATGATTTTTGTCGCGCCAATTTTGAGCGCCCGGTGAAATCGCGGTCGCCGGTGATCAAAAAATCCGCTTCCGCCGCCAAGGCGCATTCCAAAAATTTTGCATCTGCCACGTCGCGTGGAAAAGAGACTGAAATTTCCACCGGCCATTCCGCAATGGCCGAGCGAAACCGTTCGTCCCATTGCGATAAAATCGAATCGGGCAATGCGAATTTCGGACGGCGAAGAACTTCGCGATACTCCGCCAGAATTTCCGGCGAAGCCACCCATTTAAAATCCGGACGGGCGAGGATGAACAACAAAACTTTTTCAGGAAGCCGGTCGCGCAGGATGGCGGACACCACGACATTCGTGTCAACGACCACCTTCATTTGGTGGCGCGATAAGCAGCGATTTCGGCGGCGATGTCCTCGTCGGAAATGCTTTGCACGGCGGGCAGCGATCGGGTCTCGCGCGCCAGCCGTTGCCATGCGGCGGCCTTGCTTTCACCCAGATAATCCGCCAGCCAATCCCGCAACGCGCGCGCCTGCTCCAGCGGCAATTTTTGCACCGCCGACTCGATTTCTGAAATCGTGCTCATGCCGGCAAAGTATCTTGTTTTGAAATGCAAATCAAGCAGTGCGGCTTGTCCACGGCGATGACCGACCGGTCCTCGTAAAGAATCGGGATCGGCCCGCAATCCCGGCAGCTCGATGGAATTGGGTTTGGTCACTCGTCAGATGGTAGCGGCCGATGTGAATCGGCTCAAACTTTTTGGCAAATTTGCAGAAACAAGGAAGCTATTACTAGCAATTTGAAAAAGTGCTAAAATTCTTCCGGCTTGATTTTTTGTGTGTGAAGATTTCCGTTCGGAACTTTGTAAAGAGTAATTGTATATCCTTCATATTGGTCTCCAATAAGTTGAAATGTAAAAATATCGCTTGCCTTGCTGTAGCCCGTTTCAGGTCCAAATAAATATTTGTAGCCATACCATTTTGAACCTGCGGCATATTTCACGGCGTAACTACCCAAAGGAACATCGACATTAACACTTTCACCGCCGCGAACAAAAATGGTCATCACAGTTTGTCCTGAATAATAATCCGCGAGCTTCACAAGGTAATCGCTCCCGTATGAAGATTTTATTTCAAATGGTGCGACTCGTTCACCATCCGTGTAAGCCACAGTTTCGCCATTTGCTGGCAGATCTAGTTCAGGTTCAGAAAATGGCGGTGGCGCTGGAGGAACAGGTTTTACCGTGGCCCAATCGGGAGTTGCAGGAGTGCTTGCAGCGGACTGAGGTTGGCTCTGCGCAACGGACGCCTCCGGCGGATGAAGATTCGTCGCATAAGCCGCCTGATTGCTATTCACCGCATATGCAATTGCAAAAACAATTCCATGTAATAGAAACGCAGCGCAAAAAACAACGGCTGTCCGGCGCCGTGAAGGCCGAACAGAAGGAGCGGTTGCTTGATCGAATTCTCTAAAATCATCTTCATTAAAAAAGTAAGACCAATCCTCTTGGTCTTTGGCGCTACGAATCTTTTGGTCAAAGACACGCAAAGTTTGCATCAAAACATCGTAACCTGATTCAGGCGATATTTTGAAGTCCTCCGAGCCAGACTTGAAGTCCATGTGAACGCTTGTGTGTTGATAAGACCCATTCTGCTGATGATGCGTAGCTTTGATATTCGTAATTTCCCATATCGGCCAAAACCATATTTTGTTCCAGTGGGTTTTAATAACGTAAATCGGTGTGATAAAAAGACACCTGCGAAGCGGTGAATAATACCAATCAAAAATCTGTTTTAAGTTGAATGCTTGCAGCAGTGCGACAACGCCAGTGATTATGAACATCCAGCCACAGGTTCCACCGTCCCATGGGCTATCATTTGCAAATGCAAACAGAATCCAAAACCAGCCTACTAGGTATATCGTTGCTAGTGTATAATTTCCGCTCACGCTCGAAAGATTGATGCGGAGTTGTTGTTGGTTTTCACCGGTCACGCGTCGTCTTAGGCGTTCCTGAATCGTTTTTGGCAAAGATTCAAAAAAAACAATTCCAGATTTGAGATTTCCCAGTTTGATATTCGGTGCTGACGGACGACGTGGCTGCTGACTTTGGCTAGTTGTCTTTTGCTTTGGGGGTGAGTCTTGGGGTTTGGGTTGTCCGAAGAATTCTCGGTCGTAATCAGCACGTTCAAGCGGGTTATGGAGAATTTTATACGCATTATTCAATTCCTTCACCATTTCGTTGGCGAGCTGCCATTCGGTTGGCTGGTGCGTCTGATCAAAACGGTCTGGATGAAGAACCTTGCTGTGTAACAAATAGGCTTTGCGAATTTGTTCAGGCGTGGCGTTGCGAGGAACGCCAAGAATATCGTATAGATTCTTGCCTGTCATTTATTCCTTCCAATTTCAAAATCAGTGTTCTCTATGCGTTTGTTTTGTCGAGAAAATTTATTTTCGCCACTGCGTCTTCGGTGGCTCCGGCAATCCTTGCGCGCGCAACGCCGTGCGGAAATGGACCTTGGCGATTTTTGGCAGATTCCCCGCGCCGCGCTCTTCCACAAATTTCTTCGCTGCCGCATCCACCGCCGCCGAAGCGCCCTTCGGCAATTCCATTTCAAACTCCTTCTCCAGTTTCGCCAGGCCCTTCACAAATCCGTCGCGCGCCAGAATCGAGGCCGCCGCCACCGCCAGGTCCTCTTCCGCACGATGACGCTGCACCAGCTCGATTTCCCGGCCCAGTGACATCAGCGCCTTGGCCACGACTTCCTTCTTCGACGCGAACTGGTCGCTGATGGCCTTCACCGGCGCGGGGTTCATTTGGTGCCGCTGGCCCATCAGATTTTCAATCACGCGCGCATGACCCCAGGCCAGAATCGCGTTCACGCTTTTCATCTTCGCGTAAAGCCGGTTGTAAGCCTCGTTGCCGACAACGACGGTGTTCACCACGCAACCGGGCGTTTTGCGGATGCGCCCGGCCAGTTCGGAGATTTTCTTGTCGCTGGAAATGTTCTTGGAATCGCGGATGCCGGCGTCCTGCCACGCCTTGACGACGCTTTCGTTGATATACGCGCCGGCGATGCACAGCGGCCCGAAGAAATCGCCCTTGCCGCTTTCGTCCACGCCAAGGCGCGGGAGCAGCAATTCGGGATTCAGCACCGCTTCGTATCCGAGCCGCGCCTGCTTCAGGATTTCCGGTTCGAGCAGGAACTCGATGAATTCCTGCGTGCCCTTCCCCTGCACGACCAGCTTGCCGCTCTCGTAGAAAACTACGTTGGTCTTGTCTGATTCGAAAGCAAACCGCGCGTAAGGCACCTCGCGGAATTTCCAGTGGCGCGCGCGCAGGGCGGCCTCGAGCGTAGTCGCCTGGGCGTCCGTCAGTTTGCACGTGTAGGAAGTCAGCGGTTTCACCAAAACACAAATAGCCGCAAAAAGACACAAAAGACACAAAAAGTTTTTAGTGGCATGGGCGTCCCGCCCGTGAGTTTTTGAGCTTTTCGATTTTTGAACCACACCGGCGAGACGCCTGTGCCACTACCGAATGGAATTTTGCGGCTTTTGCGCCTCTTTGCGGCAATAATTCCGGCACATGTTGGATCGAAATCCGAAATTGTCGCGGCTTGTGTCGGCCTTGCTCAATTGGTTTTCCGGAAACGCCCGCGACCTGCCCTGGCGCCGCACCCGCGATCCCTACGCCATCTGGGTCTCCGAAATCATGCTCCAGCAGACACAGGTAAAAACCGTGATTCCATACTGGAAACGCTGGATGCGCGTCTTGCCAACCGTTGAAGCCGCCGCCAATGCCAGCCCGGACAAAATCCACAAGCTGTGGGAAGGGCTCGGCTATTACACCCGCGCCCGAAATTTGCAGAAGGCCGCGCAACAAATCATCGCACAACACGATGCTCATTCAGAAACTTGTAGGAGACGAGGTAACGAGTCTCAAAATAAAGAGAAGTTAGAGACTCCTTCCGCCTTCGCCCGGCTACGGCGGGACAAGCACGTCGTCTCCTACAAATTCCCGGATAAATATGACGACGTTCTCGCTTTGCCGGGCATTGGCCGTTATACCGCCGGCGCGATTTGCAGCATCGCCTTCAACCAGCCAACGCCAATTCTCGACGGCAATGTCATCCGCGTGCTGGCACGCATTTTCGGCATTTCAAAAAATCCAAGGGAAAAGAAGACCAACGCGCGGCTTTGGAGAGTGGCAGAGGAACTGGTTCATCACTCGTCACTCGTCACCCGTCACCCGTCGCTTTCTTGTTCGCACTTCAATCAATCCCTGATGGAACTCGGCGCATTGGTCTGCACGCCGCGAAATCCGCAGTGCCTGATTTGCCCGGTCAAAAAACTCTGCGTCGCCTTCCGGGAAAACCGTGTGAACGAACTGCCAAACCTTGGCAAGCGCGCGACGGCCACGGCGCGGCATTTTGTCGCCTTTGTCGCCGGGCGAAACGGCCGTTTTCTTGTCCGGCAGCGGCCTGCCGGCGTGGTGAATGCGCATTTGTGGGAATTTCCAAACATTGAAATCGTTTCTAGCCGAAGTAGCAGCGGACGTCAGTCTGCTCATTATTTCCACAGGAAAGGTCAGAGCCGACTCACGTCGGCTGCTACAAACGGGTTGCTTAGTCCGGGAATTGCCTGTGTCGCAAAAAATCTTAGCTTTGAATTGTCAGATGCCAGACACCTCTGCACGATAAAACATTCCATCACGCGTTATCGCATCACGCTGGAAGCCTTTCGTGTGCAATTCGGAGGGACGAGTTCCACGAGTCCCCATTCAGCCAGAGCGAAGTCAGGGACTCGTGTAACTCGTCCCTCCGGAATCGGCGTTTGGAAAACTCCGGCCCAATTGCAACAATTGGCATTCAGTTCCGCTCACAGAAAAATTCTGGCGCGGTTGCGTTCGCCAAACGTTTCGGGCGCGACGCCCGAAACAACCCGCGGGACGCGGGTGCTGCCATAAAAAACTCGCCAGTTTCGCCGCCAATCGTATCTTACCCGACTGATGATTTACTTCGATTACAACGCCACCGCCCCGGTGATGCGCGAGGCGCGCGAAGCCTGGCTGGAGGCGACCGAGAAAATCGGCGGCAATCCGTCCAGCATGCACCAGTTTGGCGCGCGCGCGGGGCGGGCCATGGCCGATGCGCGCGAAAAGCTCGCCGAGTTCCTCGGCTGTCATCCGCTCGACATCGTCTGGACCAGCGGCGCGACGGAGGCGAACAACACCGTCCTGCATCATTTTGCCCGCACGCTGGACGCCAAACGCGAAGTCTGGGTTTCCGCCATCGAACATCCCTGCGTGATGGAATCGGCGCAGCATTATTTCGGCAAACGCGCACGGATGATTCCCGCCACGCGCGACGGCGTGATTGATTTTGACTGGCTCACGGTTGAACTGGCCGACACGCGGCCCGGCCTCGTCGGCGTCATGGCGGCGAACAACGAAACCGGCGTCATTCAACCGTGGCGCGAGGCGATGGCGATTTGCCGTCAATACGAAGTGCCGTTCTTTTGTGACGCGGTGCAATGGCTCGGCAAAATGCCGGCGAGGGGTTTGGGTGAATGCGATTTTCTGAGCGGGGCGGCGCACAAATTTGGCGGCCCGCGCGGCATCGGCTTTTTGAAGGTGCCGCACCGGAGTCACGTCATTCCCCTGCTCCTAGGCGGCAAACAGGAGGGCGGCCGCCGGGCCGGGACGGAAAATGTCGCGACGATTGTCGCCATGCTCACGGCCCTGGAAATCCGGGAGAAGCAGATTTCCCGTGGCGAATACATTTTGCGCGGCGTCTGGCGCGACAATTTTGAGCGGCAGCTTTTGCACGCCGTGCCCGGCACAACCATCGTGGGCGCAAACCAGCCACGCCTGTGGAACACCGTTTCCGCGCTCATGCCCGAAGGCGACCGCAAACATCAATGGGTGGTGAAACTCGACAAGGCCGGTTTTGCCGTGTCCACCGGCTCGGCCTGCACCACCGGCAAGGAAGAACCAAGTCACGTGCTCGCGGCGATGGGCCTCAAGGCGGCGCAAGCCGTCCGCGCCGTGCGGTTCAGCGGCGGTTGGGAAACCAGCGAAACCGAATGGGACGCGCTTGCCAAGGGCGTGGCCAAAGTCCACGCCGAGATGCACCACGGCAAGGTGCACGCGACCATCTGACGTTTTACGGCTGGCTGAGCAACCGCACTTCACGTTGCGGGAACGGAATGGAAATGTTGGCGGCGCGGAGTTGTTCCGCAATGGCCTGGACGATTTCGCCCTGCGCCAGAATGTAGTCACTCACCGAAACCCACGGCCGGACGGCGATGTTGATGGAGCAATCGGCCAGCAGGGTGACGCCGACGATGGGCGCGGGTTCCTTGAGCACGCGCGGGTTGGCCGCCAGCACGCGGCGGACGATGGCCGTGGCGTTGTTCAGGTCCGTGCCGTAGGCGACGCCGACGGAGAGGTCAAGCTGCCGGACGTTGCCGTAGTTGTGCAGGATGTCGCCGATGATTTTGCGGTTGGGGATGACGACGCGCGACATGTCGGTGTGCAGGAGCGTGGTGGAAAAAAGCTCGATGCCCTTCACCTGCCCCGACACGCCGGCGATTTCAATCCATTCGCCGACCTTGAACGGCTTGGTGAATATTATACTCAAGCCGGCAACCAGATTGCCCAGCACGCCCTGCAACGCGAGGCCGACGCCCACGCCCGCGACGCCCACACCGGCAATCAACGCCGTCACATCCATGCCCGCCGTGCCGAGTGCAACGACCAGTGCCAAAGCAAAAATGAGCAACCGCACGATGCGCACCAGCAACGTCCGCATCGGCGGCTCCATCGCTTTGTGCGTCAACCAGCGATCAATCAGTTTGCCGATCCAGCGCGCGGCCATAAAACCAACGACAATCACGATTGCCGCCGAAATCAGCGCGCCCGCGTGGCTAATGATGTATTCAATGAGTTTGTCCTTCCACACCGCGATGTGGTCGGTGGCGCTGCCTGTTTGGTTATCAACGGCTGCCGCCGCGAAAACCGGCGCGAAAGCAAAGGTCGTGATGGATTGGACGGGTTTGTGCTTCCACATCGCGATTTCCTCGGGTGAATTATTCTGGTTGTTCATTTGACGCCTTTGGTTGGACAATTGATTAGAAATTCTGGCGCGCTTCGTCAACACCTGAATGATTGACGGCGCCGGATTAATTTTGCCATGCTGACACAGCATGACGAAGAAAATCCGCAATGGGCTGATTACAATTTTCATTCTGGCGTTTCCGTTCGTCCTGTTTCTCGGCTTCCTGATTTTCCTGAAGGAACCGATGAAGTTGAATCCGAATGGACCAAAAAAGACCACTCCGCCAGGCCCAGTCACCGGCACGAACCTGATTTATTCGCCGCGATAAATTTGTAGGAGACGACGTAAGGAGTCTCTAACTTTCTAGAATGAGTCTCGTAACCTCGACTCCTACATGATCGCCTCTCACTCGCCCCGATAAACGCACCGCGCCGTGCAGGTCTCGGCCACGACCACTTCCACGAGCAGCGGCAATTTCGGCTTCAGCTTTTTCCAAATCCAGACGGCGATTTGTTCGCTCGTCGGATTTTTCAAGCCGGGGATTTCGTTGAGATAGCGGTGGTCGAGTTTTTCCCAGACCGGCTTGAACGCGGCCGTGATGTCCGCGTAATCCATCAGCCAGCCGAGCTTCGCATCGCATTCGCCCGCCACGACGATTTCCACCTTGAAGCTGTGGCCGTGCAGCCGCCGGCATTTATGCGACTCCGGCAAATGCGGCAGCAGGTGCGCCGCTTCAAACTGAAACGTTTTTTGCAATTCCATTTTCATTTTTTAGTCAATAGTCAGTGGTCAGTAGTCAGTAGTTTTTCGCCGGTCGCCAGCAACGTGATGGCCCGTGATGCCAGGCTACTGACTACTGACTCATTGCTTTTCCCAATCCGTCCACGTCACCAAATCGCCGAGCGCCGGGCGCCCGTCATGCCGCCAGGTCAGCGGCGGATTTTGCATCTGGCCGAGCGGACACACCCGCGTCACGCCCCAATGGGCCAGTTGCATCGCCAATTCTTCAGCCTGGTTCTCCGGCGCGACGATGCCCACCGTCGAAACCCTGCCCCGCACGGCATCGGCGTTTTGCAGCATCTCGCACAAATCCTTCACGCCTTTCACATAAACAAAACGGTTCAGGCAGGACATTTGGAACCGCGCATCCGCTTCAAAGACCACCGTCCAGGCCGTTGAATTTTTGCTGTGCCACATTTGCGTGTCCGGGGAATGCGCCGCGCGCACCTCGTAAAACCCGCGGCGCGAAGCGATGGCGGCGGCGTGTTCCACCGCCAATTCGCCGCGCGGCTCGGTTTGCTCGCGCTGCTCCAGTTCGTCCGCGAGCAGTTCCGCGAATTTTTCCGGCAAAATTTCGCCGCGGGACTGGACGTAAATCACGTGCGGCGAAAGGCAACCGAGCTGGTTCCAGGCGACCACGTCGTCCGCCACTCGGGCCGCCACCCGCCGCAAATGGGGTCCGGTCAAAATTTCCCTGGCCACAAAACCGAAGCTGACGCGATGGCCGTGGCCAAGAAACCGGGTGTGAACCGGCAACCGTGAGCGAATGGCGGCGAGCGTTTCGTCGTTGCCCGTCGCCGTCACGCAATCCGCCTCTGCGAACAGCGCCGCCTCCAATTCCACGTTGCCGCCGCGCCATTCGGCAATTTCGAGGCACGCGCCGAGTTTCGGGTCGGCAGCGTAAATTGAATGCGCGAAGAGCCGCGGCAAAAACGCCGACCCGCTTGCGCATTTCACAAACTGCGCCGACCGCGCCAGCAAACCGAGCACGATGCCCGTCAGGGTGGGATTCGGAATGTTGCCCGCCGCAACGTGGACGAGGAATTCCGGTCCGCGCCAAAAGTGACGGCGACGCCCCGTCACCCCTTCTGCGACGGGGGCGTCGCAGCGACCGAGTTCCTGTTCGAGCAATTCCAAAATACTTTCCGGCGTGAGCTGGCGGAAGAAATTGTCCAAGCCTTTCACGAGCGTGGCGCGTGAAAACCCGATGGCCGGAGCGCCGGGCACCGTCCCGGCAGGTTTCAACGCCTGGTTTCTGTCCGAGCCGAGTCGGTGCTCGGCGCTCCACGCTTGCTCAAGTGCGATACGGCGAAAACTGTTTTCCGGCCGGAGCCATTCCGCCGCAACTTCGCAGAGAATTTTCACGATGCTGTCCGTCGAACGTTGCGCGAGATATCGTTCGCGGTTGCGTTTCAACGTCTGGCACGCCTCGGTGATCATAGCCGGCGATAACGTCGCTTCCGGCGACAGATCAGCGAGAAAATAGTTTGGTAAATTCATCCGCTTCAACGCTTCAACTTTTTAACGCTTCAACGCTCATTAACGAACAGCCGCGCGGTTCGGCGAATGGCGCGCGGCCAATCAATTCAAACCCGTCACCACGGCGAAGGCCCAAATCCTCGGTTTGAATCGCCATGACGGAAAAGACGTTCGCCAGGTCGAAAATACGAATGAGTCCGGCTTCGCCGTCAGCCACTTCATGTCCGGTTTCCGGCGAAACGATTTGCACGCGCGTCCAGGAAGGAAAAGAAAAGTGACGCCAGCCAGTCGGAACGCCGGTCTCCGACCCGGCGTGTTGAAGTTCACACCTCAACGTGCCATCCGAACAAGCCAAAGCTTTAATTCCAACAGCATCGCGCCGGGTCGGAGACCGGCGCTCCAATTTTGTGTCATACGCCTGTGAACTCAATTCGCTCATGCCGTATTCGCAGACGATGTTTTCGGGTGGAACGCCGAGGCGTTCCGTGATGAGCGCATGCAATTCCGCCTTTGGCATCGAACGCGAACGGTTTTTGTAACCGCCGGTTTCCATCACGCGCGAACCGGATGGCAACCGAAATGACAGGTTTCGTTCCGCCAGCCAGTCGAGCAATTGGACGAACGAAAACGCCGTGCCCAAAATTACGGTTGAAGGTTGAGGGTTGAGGGTTGAGTTGTTCAGCGCCGCGAGGGCGGCAGCGAAGTCCAGAGTCCAGGAGCCGTCCGTCGCCAGCCTGCCGAGAAATTCGGCCCTGCTCGCGGGGACGCTCACCCCACCGAGGTTTAGCCGGATGGTTTCAAACATGTGGACGAGTGACGAGCGTGGCGCCTGCCTGGGCGGTGGCGTCAAAACCAACAAGTCTGAATGCTGAATGCTGAATGCTGAATTCACAGAAAGGTTTTGTTCAAACCACGACCACAATGATGCTTCGTAAACAGCCAGCGATTCCGCGTTATGAAAATGGCGGCTGGGCCGTTGCTCCGTCGTCCCGCTGGAATGGAAAACGGCGGTGCGTTCGTTTGGCGGCAGACAGGTCAATTCAAGTTCCTTGAACGCGGTCGTTGGCACGGCGGGAATTTGTGTCCAGTGCTCGACAACTTTGGGCGTCAAACGACGTGCCTCGCAGATTTTCCGGCAGGCGGTGTTGTGTTTGAACTGGAGTCTGAAAAGTTCGAGGGCAAGCGAATTAAAATCCCGGAGGGGCGAGTTACACGAGCCCCCATTTGGACTTTGAATTTCGGATTCAGGGCCTCGTGGAACCCGGCCCTCCGAAGAAATGGCCTCGCGCAAGCGCGCGGCAAAGCTGGAAAGTTCTTTGTTCATGCGGTTTTTGTTTGCCGGCTGGTTTTCCGCCACAGCCGAAGGACATTGTAGCCGGAAAGTGCATGGCTGCAAGTGCGATTGCCGCAAGAATCGTGGCGCAGGATTGCCAATGAGGCCTTTGTCCGTCACACTGTTTTTCTTGATGAACAAGCGGTTTTACATCACCACGGCGATTGATTACGTCAACGGCCAGCCGCACCTCGGCCATGCCTACGAGAAAATCGTCGCGGACGTCATCGCGCGGTCGCGGCGCAGCATGGGGCAGGAAGTCTTTTTCCTGACCGGCCTCGACGAGCACGGCCAGAAGGTCCAGCAGGCCGCCGTCGCCGAGGGCAAGACGCCGCAGGCCTACTGCGACGAACTGGCGGCGGATTGGAAGGTGTTTGCTGAAAAGCTGGAATTGACCAATGACGATTTCGTCCGCACCACCGAGCCGCGCCACAAGGAATTCGTCCAGGCGATGCTTTCGAAGCTCCACGCAGCGGGACAATTTTACCGGGAGACCTACAAGGGCTTTTACTCAACGAAAGAGGAAACCTTTCTGACCGACAAGGACCGCCTGCCCGACGGCACGTTTGACCCGGCTTACGGTAAAGTCATCGAACTGGAAGAAAGCAACTATTGGTTCAAGCTGCGGGCGCAACAGCAATGGCTCATTGACTACATTGAGGCGAATCCATCGTTTATCGCGCCGGATTACCGCCGGAATGAAGTCCTCGGCTTTCTCAAGAACAGCGTGCTCGATGACCTGTGCATTTCACGACCGGCGGCGCGGTTGAACTGGGGCATTCCCCTGCCCTTCGACAAGGACTTTGTCACCTATGTCTGGTTCGACGCGCTCGTGAGCTACATCAGCATCCCCGCCGCGCATGGTGATACAACAATTTGTCGCGTTCTAAATTCCCCAACTCCCAACTCCCATCTTCCATCTCCGCCGGCGCTCTGGCCGGCTGATGTTCATGTCATCGGCAAGGACATTTTGAAATTTCACGCCGTGTTCTGGCCGATCATGCTCAAGGCGATGGGCCTGCCTCTGCCGAAACAGATTCTCGTTCACGGCTGGTGGCAGAAGGACAGCGCAAAGATCAGCAAGAGTACCGGCAACATCATTGACCCGGTTGCGGTCATCAACGAATGGGGCTTGGACGCTTTTCGTTACTATGTTTTGCGCGAACTCGACATTGGCCCGGATGGAAATTGGACGGACGCCGGCTTCAAGTCACGTTACAACGCCGAGTTGGCCAACGGCCTGGGCAATCTCGTCAATCGCTCGCTCTCGATGCTCAAGCGCTATCGCAACGGCGTCGTGCCGGCGGAGCACAACGAACTGGCCGCGTCCGCCGCAAAAGCCGCGGACGAAACGCGCGCGCTGCTGAAACAAAACCAGCTTCAAGCCGCGCTGCAAAGCATCTGGGGACTCGTCACGCGCGCCAACCAATACGTGGACCAGACCAAACCGTTCAGCCTGGCGAAGGACCCGGCACAGGCCAAACGCCTCGACGAAGTGCTCTACAACCTCGCCGAAAACTGCCGGGTGTTGGCGGTTTTGCTCTGGCAGTTCCTGCCGGGCACGGCGGCGAAAATTTACGCGCAGCTCGGTTTGACCGGCACGCCGGACAAGCTGGACTCCGCAGCCTGGGGCGGCCTGCCCGGTGGTCACAAGATTGGCGAACCTATACCGTTATTTCCCCGCAAAGATGCTTGATTGGCGGGGGCTGTGCGCGTAGCGGGCGACGGGACAGCAATTTCCCTGCCGATTTTCATTGAAATCGGCACGGGGTTGGGTGTAAACTCGCTCCATGAGTCCTGCGGACACGCTTCCGCTGATGCTGCTAGCGTTGAATGGATTGGCGCTGGGCATGGGGATTATCTTCCTTGCGTTGATCTATGCGTTGCATCGCCGCGCGTATTATCTCAGGCCCGCCGCCGACCGTAATCAGAATTCCTTTTTATTTTTTCCGCCGTTCCTCCAACGTCCGACGAGCTGGCTGGCCATCCGCGCGGCCAATCCCAAAATCGTCCAGGCCGCCCTGGGGTTGACACGTTCCACGCTGGGTTCTTGGCCGGAAGGCATGGGAGATGGACTTGAATTTTTCATCAGCCCGCGGGTGCATGGCTGGGTCATCGTCACCGGTCCGGGTCTTCCGAATCCCGGTGATGACGTGGATGCGTGTTTTCATTTTTTGATCACGTTGAGCCGCCGGCTGGGGCACGTCCAGTATTTCCATGCGAACGGGATTTCACGGCACCACGGTTGGGCGCGGATGGACGAGGGTTGCGTGACGCGCGCGTATGCGTGGGCGGGTGAAACCGTCTGGAACCAGGGCGCCAAGACCCTGCCGGAAATTGAACTGGGCCTGAAATGTTTTGCCTACGGAGAAAATCCAGCGGCCACCGAAAACGCGGAGGCCAACGCCAAAAAAGTCCCGCTGCTGGCGGCGCGATGGAGTCTGGACCCGGCGGCCATCAACCGCCGCTTTGTAAAAAACGTCACCGGCATCCGCCGATGAAGCCGGCGGGGATGGATTGACTGCCGGCGCGGCGTGTGGCACAAATTGCCGGCGAAAGGAAAGCAAGCCATGTCATTCAACATTGAACTCGAACTCCAGGCGTTTCCGAAAGTCATTCCGTTGAAGGACGGCACGAAAGCGACGTTGCGTCCGTTGCGCCGCGATGACGAGAAGGATTTTCATCAGTTGTTTCTCGGCATCCCCGAACCCGAACGGATGTTCATCAAACATCGCGTCACGGAAATCGAAACGATCCGCGACTGGTGCCGGAACCTTGACTACGGCCGCAACCTGCCGCTGGTGGCGCTGATTGGGCGGCAAAATTGTCGGCGACGCGACCTTGCACCAGCAGCTCGGCGGCTGGCGACGGCACATTGGCCGCGTGAGCGTGTTGGTGCATCCGCAACACCGCGGGCGCGGCCTGGCGAGCGCGCTGGTATCTGAAATCGTGGACATCGCCCGGCAGGTGGGTCTTGAAAAGGTCGAAGCGGAATTCATCGGCGAACAGACGGGGGCGATCAGGATGTTCGCCCTGCTCGGTTTCAGCCAGCTTTCGCGCCTGGAAGACTACGTCAAGGACATGCAGGCCGTTTCGCACGATTACATCCTGATGGGACTGGAATTAAAAACCGACGAGGAATACACGAGCGCGGGCGGTTGAAGCATTTTTGATTTTTGATTTACGATTTATGATTGGCAGATAGTTGAGAGCCGCTGACGGCGTGTTTCAAATCGTAAATCATCAATCGTAAATCGTAAATGACACCGGAGGTTTGTCCCAACTGCGGCGCGGAGATCCCGCCGGATGCCAAAGCCTGTCCCGAATGCGGTTCGGACGAACAGACCGGCTGGTCGGAAGCCGCCCGGGCCAGCCATCTCGGACTGCCGGACGAAGATTTCGACCATGATGAATTTGTGAAAGCGGAATTCGGGCCGGAGCCGGTCAGGCCTCGCGGCATCGGGTGGTTCTGGTGGCTGATCGCGGTATTGGTTGCGGCCGGAATGATGTTCCTCTGGCTAAGATAAGCAAGAACATCGAACATTCAACATCGAACGCTGAACATTGAAGTTCGGCCCGGCGAAGGTTTCATTCGATGTTCGATGTTGAGCGTTCGATGTTCGATGTTTGTATTTCCCAACAAAAAAGCCCGTTCTGGCGAACGGGCTGCGTAAAGTTTCGACCGAATTACTTCTTTTCGGTCTTGGTCTCCGCCGGTTCCGCCGGTTGTGCTTTGGCCGGTTTGGCCTCCTCGGCGGGCGCGGTTTCAGGCGCAGCGGGCGCGGGAGGCGTATAATCCACCCACTCCAGGATCGCGCGCTGGGCGGCATCACCCTGGCGTTGTTCCATCTTGATGATGCGCGTGTAGCCGCCGTTGCGTTCCTTGAACGCGGGCGCTATTTCCTCGAAAAGGATGCGCACGATGTCCTCCTCGGCGCGCCATTTGCGGCGCTCTTCCTTGGTGAGCTGCAGCGTCGTGCCGCGCGTGTGCAAACGGGCGGCAGCGGTGCGGCGGGCGGTAATGGTGCCGCGTTTGCCGAGCGTGACAATCCGTTCGGCGACGGGGCGCGCGGCCTTCGCCCGGCCGAGCGTCGTGGTCACGCGCTTGTGTTTGATGAGGCTGCAAACCAGGTTTGCCAGCATCGCGTTGCGATGCTCGGGGGTGCGACCGAGTTTGGCTGTTCGTTTCAAATGTCGCATAGGCTGGCCTTAATTGTTCTCCGGAATTTCCTTCACCGGCGCGTCCAGCAGGCCCGGCTCGAAGTTCATGCCCAGTGACAGACCCAAAGCCTGGAGCTTGTCCTTGATTTCGTTCAGCGATTTTTTGCCGAAGTTGCGATACTTGAGCATTTCCTGCTCGGTCTTCATCGCCAACTGGCCGACGCTGGTGATGTTCGCGTTGTTCAGGCAGTTGGCCGCCCGGACGCTCAATTCGATTTCGTTCACGCTCATGTTGAGGAGCTTCTTCATCTTCGTCTTTTCCTCGTCCTGCTTGTCCACGGCCTCCTCGAATTCGACCGCGTTCTTGTCGTAGCCGACGAAAACATCGAGGTGATGCTGCAAAATCGCCGAGGCCTGGGTGAGCGCGTCGTCGGGTGAAATGCGCCCGTCTGTCCAGATTTCCAGAATCAACCGGTCGTAGTCGGTGCGGTTGCCGACGCGCGCGGCCTCCACGGCGTAACGCACGCGCGTGACCGGCGAAAACATCGAGTCAATGGCGACCACGCCGATGGCCTGGCCGGGTTTTTTGTTTTCGTCGCTCGGACAAAATCCGCGGCCGATTTTCACCGTCAATTCCATCTCGAACTTCTTCTTTTTGTCGAGCGTGCAGATGAGCTGGTCCGGGGTGACCAGTTCGACGTTCTGGTTTAGCTGGATGTCGGCGGCGGTGACGGCGCCTTCCTTGTTGGCGGAAAGCAACAGCGTCTGCTCGTCGCGCGAATGGGCCTTGAACTTGATCTTTTTCAGGTTCAACACGATGTCGGTCACGTCCTCGACCACGCCGTCAATCGTCGCAAATTCGTGCATCGCGCCATCCACCTTCAGCGAGGTGATGGCCGCGCCTTCCAGCGAGGAGAGCAACACGCGGCGCAGCGAGTTGCCGATGGTGTGGCCGTAGCCGGTTTCAAACGGCTCGGCGACGAATTTGGCGTAAGTTTCGGTGGCGGTTGAATCTTCCTTCGTCAACCGCTTGGGCATTTCGAATCGTCCTAGACGTGCTGGCATGTTTTCCTTTCAACAATTTTAATCTGACTTTCCCGGCCTGTTTATTCCCGCGCCGGGCAAAATCCGTATAATTGTTTTTGTTTTTTACTTTTTTTAACGGGAATAAAATTCGACGACCGCCTGTTCGTTGGCAATCGGCTGGATTTCGTCGCGCGTCGGGATCCGCACCACCGTGCCCTTGAACTCTTCCTTGTTCAGGGACAGCCAGTCCGGCACCGCGCGGCTGGTGGCGATCTCCAGGTTTTTCGTCGCCAACTGGCGCGACACGTTGGAATTTTTGACGCCCACCGCGTCGTTCACCTTGAGGCTGTAGGACGGGACATTCACCTTGCGTCCGTTGACCGTGACGTGGCCGTGCGAAACCATCTGGCGCGCCGCCGCGCGCGTGTTCGCAAAACCGAGGTGATAGACCACGTTGTCGAGGCGCGTCTCCAGAATCTGCAGCATTTGTTCGCCGGTGACACCACGGCGTTTCAGCGCCTTTTCATAGACGCCACGGAACTGGCGTTCGAGCAGGCCATAGTAATAACGCAACTTTTGCTTTTCAATCAAACCCAGCCCGTAATCGGTGTGTTTGCGGCGCGATTTCGGGCCATGCACGCCGGGGCCGTAGTTGCGGCGCTCGAGATATTTCGTCGGACCAAAAATCGGCAGGCCGAAACGGCGGCTGATGCGAACGCGGGGACCTGTGTAGCGAGCCATAACTTAAAACGTGAAACGTGAAACGTGAAGCGTGAAGCGCAACAACTTTGAACTTTGAACTTTGAACCTTGAACTCATAATCAAACGCGGCGTTTTTTGCGCGGACGGCAGCCATTGTGTGGAATCGGCGTCACGTCCTTGATGGTGGTGATTTCGAGTCCGATGGCCTGGATGGCGCGGATGGCGGATTCCCGGCCGGAACCGGGGCCTTTGACCCGGATTTCGACTTCCTTCATGCCGTGTGCCATCGCCTGGCGCGCGGCATCCTGCGCGACCTGTTGCGCGGCGTAGGCCGTGCTCTTGCGCGAACCTTTGAACCCGACGCGGCCCGCGCTCGACCAGCCAATGAGATTTCCGTGCGCGTCCGTGACGCTGACGAGAGTGTTGTTGAACGTGGCCAGGATATTCGCGACGCCGGAAACAATATTTTTGGCGTGCTTGGCCTTGATGATCTTCTTGCCCGCGGCGTCTTCGCCCAAAAGTTCGGCGGCGCTTGGCGCGGAACCGGCCACCGGCGTGCCCGCCGGTTTGGGCGCTTCAGCCTTTGGCGCTTCCGCCGCAGCTGGGGCTGCGTCCGCCGGCGCGGCCTTCTTGGGCGCTTTCTCCCTGGCACCCGCCGGTTTTTCCCCGGCCGGCTTGGCGGCGGATTTCTCCGCAGCCGCCGCTTCGGGCTTCACTTCCTTTTCCTTCTTGGGGGCGGATTTTTTCTTCTCGTCGGCCATGGATTGGTAAATGGTTGAAAGTTAAGGGTTGATGGACTTAGTGGATGCCGGTCTTGGCATTCGGGTTGCGTTGCACGCCGACGGTCTTGCGCGGGCCTTTGCGCGTGCGGGCGTTGGTCTGCGTGCGCTGGCCGCGGACCGGCAAACCGCGCATGTGGCGGACGCCCCGGTAACACTTGATGCCCTGCAACCGCTTGAGGTTCATGCCAATTTCACGCCGCAGATCGCCTTCGATGACGTATTTGCCTTCCTGGATCGCGTGGACGATTTGCGACAGTTGTTGCTCGGTCAAATCCTTTGCGCGGATGCTGGAATCAATGTTCGCCCGCTCCAGAATCTCCTTCGAGTTGGTCGGGCCGATGCCGTAGATGTAGCGCAACGCAATGTCAATGCGCTTGTTCGGCGGAACTTCAACACCAATGATGCGTGCCATATTTCGTTAAATCCTCAACCTTGCCGTTGTTTGTGCCGTTTGTTCGTGCAAATGACGCGGATGACCCCGCGCCGGCGCACAATCTTGCAGTGCTCGCACAATTTTTTTACTGACGCCCTGACTTTCATGCTTAATTTTCAATCGGCAGGGCCGACCTGCCGGTCAGCCGGACGCGCCGCAGCGCGTCCCTACCTTTCAATTTTTCGTTTCAATCAAAATCCGCCCCGCTGACAAGTCGTAGGGCGACAATTGCAACTTCACCCGGTCACCGGCTTTCAACCCGGTAAACTTTTTCCTGGCCCGCCAACCACGAACGCCGTCAACCGGTGGCCGTTGGCCAGCTCCGCGCGATACGTGCCGTTCGGCAGCGTCTTCATCACGCGACCTTCAACCTGGAAGGCTTCGTTTCCGGGCATGTCAAAATCTCCGGTTCAGCCCCGGTGATCAGCACCGTATGTTCAAAATGAGCAGATAGTGAACCATCTTGCGTGACCACTGTCCAGCCGTCTTTCAATATTTTTACGGCGGGCTGGCCGGCGTTCACCATCGGCTCAATGGCCAGCGTCATGCCCGCGCGCAGCTTTTGATTCATCTTCGCATCAACAAAATTCGGCACCTGCGGCTCCTCGTGCATCACGCGCCCCACGCCGTGGCCGACAAACTCGCGCACGACACTGAATCCGTTGCCCTCGACGTAATTTTGAACCGCGCGCGAGATGTCCGTCACGCGGTTTCCCGAAACCGCCGCCGCGATGCCCTCGTAAAGCGCGTGCTCCGTCACGTCCATCAACCTCTGCGCCAGCACGCCGCAACCGCCCACCGCCACCGTGCGCGCCGTGTCGCCCACAAACCCTTTGTAAAACACGCCCACGTCCACGCTCACGATGTCGCCGAAGCGCAATTCGCGGCTGCCCGCCAATCCATGCACGACCTCGTCATTCACCGACAGGCACGTGTGGCACGGATATTTGCGATAGCCCAAAAACGCGCTCTTCGCGCCCCGCGCGTTGATTTGCGCCGCCGCGAATTCGTCCACCTCGCGGGTCGTCAAACCCGGCTTGATGAACGCGGCGACGGCTTCCAGCACCGCCCCCGCCACAGCGCAAGCCGGCCGCATCAGTTCCAGGTCGCGCCCGCTTTTCAGAATGACGTCTTTCAAATCTCAATCGTAATCCAAATCCTGCTCTTAACCCAATCGCAATCCGAATCAGGAAAAATCAGAATCGGCCGCGCAACCGGCCTTTTTTCAAAAATCCGTCGTAATGGCGCATCATCAAATGCGATTCGACCTGGCGCATCGTGTCCAGCAAAACGCCGACGGTGATGAGCATGCTGGTGCCGCCGAAAAACTGGGACACGTTATAGGGAATGCTCATCTCGCGCGACAGGATGATGGGAATCACCGCGATGATGGTCAGGAAAATCGCGCCGGCGAGCGTGATGCGGCTCATCGCCTTGTGCAGATAATCACTCGTGCCCTGGCCCGGCCGCACGCCGGGGATGTAGCCGCCGTTTTTCTTCAAATCGTCGGCGATCTGGATTTCGTTGAACTGCGTCGCCACCCAGAAATACGAGAAGAACAAAATCATCAGCCCGTAAAGACACATGTAAAAAACCGAACGCTCGCCGAGCAGCACCGCCAGCCCATGGAAGAAATCGCTCAAAAACGGGGTTTTGGCAAAAATATCGGCCAGTTTCGAGCAAATCGGCTGCGGGAACAGCAGAATGGATTGCGCGAAAATGATGGGCATGACGCCGGAATAATTCACGCGCAACGGCATGAACGACGTGCCGCCCGAATAGAGTTTGCGCCCGACGGCGCGTTGCGCGTATTGGACGGGAATTTTCCGCTGCGCCTGCGTCACGGCAATGACCCCGCCAATCACCAAAGCCAGCAGGAGCACCAGCATCAATCCCGTGCCCATGATATGATAATTCGACTCAATCCCGCCGGCAGGACGGAACATGTCCCCCAATCCTATCACCGCCTGCGGCAGCCGCGCCACAATGCCGACGGTGATGACCAGCGACACGCCGTTGCCGACGCCGCGCTCGCTGATTTGTTCGCCGAGCCACATCAGCAGCATCGTGCCCGTCGTCATGACCAGCACGGTTTGAGCAGAGATACAAAAACTGGTTGTCAGTGAGCACGAGCCGGCCTGGAAATGCCTGACCAAAAACCTTCCCGGGATTTTCCCAACTGCTGGCAAAATACAAACCCTGACCGAGGCAGATCAGCACCGTCAGATAACGGCCATACTGGATGATTTTCGCCCGGCCGCCTTCCTCGCGCGCCAGTTTGCTGAGTCTCGGCCAGACGGCCGTGAGCAATTGAATGATGATCGTCGCGCTGATGTAAGGCATGATGCCCAGGGCGCCGATGGCACAGCGTTCGTAACCGCCGCCGGCGAACGTGTTATACAGGCCCAGCACTCCGCCCTGGGCGTTTTTGTTGAAGAAATCAGTCAGCGCCGCGCCGTTCAGACCGGGAATGGTGATGAACGACAGCAAACGGCACACCGCCAACAGGCCGAGCGTGAACAAAATGCGGGACTTCAGCTCCGGGATTTTGAAGCAGTTGGCAAACGTGTTGAAGATGTTGCGGAACATGCGTTAAACGCGATCAGGCCTTCGCCGGCGCGGCGGGTTTGCGGCTGATGATTTCGCACGTCCCGCCTTTGGCCTCGATTTTGGCGCGGGCCGAGGCGCTGAAGGCGCTCGCGCACACCGCGAGCTTCTTGGACAATTCGCCTTCGCCAAGAATTTTCACGCCGCTGGCGCGGCCGTTGGCCAGACCGGCCGAGCGCAAAGCGGATTCATCCACGCGCGCGCCGTTGTCGAACCGGTCCAATTCGCCGACGTTCACCGCGATATAACGCGTGCCAAAACGCGTGTTGTTGAACCCGCGCTTGGGAATGCGGCGGATGAGCGGCATCTGGCCGCCTTCAAAGCCGATGCGGATCGAGCTGCCGGAACGCGCCGTCTGGCCCTTGCCGCCGCGACCGCTCGTCTTGCCATGACCGCTGGATTCACCCTGGCCGAGCCGCTTGCGGCGATGCTTCGCACCGGGACGGGGTTTCAAATCGTGTAATCGCATAAAATTAGTCAGCAGTCAGTGGTCAGGTAGTCAGTAGCTGGCGGCCGTGGCGAGATGCTGCTGACCACTGACCACTGACTGCTGACAATGTCCAATTCATAAGCGTTCCAAACTCAAACCGGAGTTGCTTCCACCGGTTTCGGCGTTTCCACTTTTTTAATTTCCAGCCCGCGGCCCTTGTAAATGTTCTCGCGCGTGCGGAGGCTCAACAGCGCCTTGAGTGTGGCCTTGACGACGTTCGCCGCGTTCTTCGAGCCGAGCGATTTGCTCAAAACGTCCCTGATGCCCGCCGATTCCAAAACCGCGCGGACGGTCTTGCCGGCGATGATGCCGGTGCCCGGCGACGCCGGACGCAGCAAAACCCTGGCGCCGCCGAATTCGGACAAAACCTCGTGGGGAATCGTCGCGTCTTTCAACGACACGGAAACCATTTGATTGCGGGCCAGTTCGCCGCCGCGCCGGATGGCATCGGCCACTTCGCCCGCCTTGCCCAGCGCTATGCCCACGCGCCCCTTTTTGTCGCCGATGACGACCAGCGCGCTGAAATTGAACCGGCGTCCGCCTTTGACGACCTTCGCGGAGCGGTTGATGTAAACGACTTTTTCCGTGAGTTCTTCCGCGCCACCTCCGAAGTTCATTTCGGGTGCTTCGGAGCCGGACTTGCCGCGGCGACCGCGGCCACGCGGTCCGCGTTGCGGTTCCGGTGCAATTTTTTCGATTTCAGCCACAATATTTTTTCTGGTTCAGGTTAAAATTTCAATCCGGCCTCGCGCGCCGCGCCGGCCAGCGCCGCCAGTTTGCCAAGCACCGTCACCGGCTTGCCGTCCTTGCCCTTGCTTTTGGACCAATGATAGCGCGCGCCGCCGCGGTCAAAAACAACCATCTTGATGCCCTTGGCGAGCGCGGCCTCCGCCGCCAGTTTGCCGATGACCTTTGCGCCGGCCACGTTTGCCGCGAGCTTGTCGCGGCCAGGCGTGCCCTTGCTCGTGGTCGTGGCCGCCGCCAGCGTCGTGCCGGCGTGGTCGTCAATGAACTGCACGTAGATGTTCTCGTTCGTGAAGCGAACGCTCATGCGCGGGCGTTCCCGGGTGCCGTGGATCTTCCGGCGCACCCGCCAGTGGCGGAGTTGCGCAAGTTTTTGTTTCTGTTCCGTTCTCATTTCATTGCGTCACCCCGACATCGGATGTCGGGGTGAACTAAAATCAAATTTTACTGGACCGTCTTGCCTTCCTTGCGCTGGACGTGTTCGCCCGCGTAGCGCACGCCCTTGCCTTTGTAAGGCTCCGGCGGATAGAAGCTGCGGAGTTCGGAGGCGACCTGCCCGACGAGCCGCCGGTCCGGGCCTTCAATCGTCAGCTTGGTGTTCTCCTCGACCGTCACTTTGACCTGGTCGGGAATCGCGTAGTTGATGGGATGCGAAAAGCCCAGCACGAGGTTCACGTTTTTACCCTGAACGGCGGCCTTGAAGCCGACGCCCTGGATTTCAAGCTTCTTGACGAAGCCTTCGGTCACGCCCCGGACCATGTTGTTGACGAGCGCGCGGCTCAGGCCATGCAGCGCCCTGGCCTGCGCGTCATCGCCATCGCGGCTCACGACGATTTTGCCGTCCTGCATCTTGAGGCTGGTGCGGTGCGGCAATTCCCAGTCGAGCTTGCCCTTCGGGCCTTCGACAAAGACTTTCCGCCCTTTGATCTCCACCTTCACCTTCGGCGGAATGGCAATCGGTTGTTTTCCAATGCGCGACATAAACTAAAGGGATTGGTGGATAGATGGATTGATGGCTTGATGGAAAAACAATGAACCGGCGCTCTGCCGCCAATCCAACAATCCAACAATCCAATAATCCAATAATCCGTTCCGTTTCATATTCCTGTTACCAAACGTAACAAAGGAGTTCGCCGCCCAGATTTTTTTTCTTCGCCTGGGTGCCGGTCATCACGCCTTCGGAGGTGGACACGACCGCGACGCCCATGCCTGCGAGCACGCGAGGGATTTCCGTTGCGCCGACGTAGTGGCGCAGACCGGGCCGGCTCATGCGGCGCAAGCCTTCGATCACGTTCTTTTTGCCCTGATACTTCAATTTGATGTTGATGGTCTTGGGGATTTTCCCCTCGACGGCCACTTCGGCGACATAGCCTTCCTGTTTCAAAATGTTTGCGATGTTTTCCTTCACGCGCGAATGCGGCACCGCGACCACCGGGCGCAGGGCGTGGCCGGCGTTGCGGATGCGCGTCAGCATGTCTGAAATCGGGTCTGTCATATCAAATCTTAATTGTAATCCTGATCCTGGTTCGCTTACCAACTGGCCTTCACTATGCCGGGAATCAAACCATTCAATGCCGCTTCACGGAAGGTGAGGCGCGAAACGCCGAATTTGCGCAAATAACCGCGGCGGCGTCCGCTCATCGCGCAACGGTTCACCAGCCGCGACGGGCTGGCGTCGCGCGGCAGCTTGGCGAGGCCGGCATAATCGTGCCTGGCCTTCAGTTCCGCGCGAATCGCGGCGTATTTCTTCACCGTTGCGGCTTTGCGCCGGTTGCGCTCTTTCCATGCTTTCTTGGCCATAATTTTTAATCGTTCTCGTTCTCGTCCTCGATTACGATTACGAGGACGACGAGGATGATAAATTTTTCATTTCGTATCTGGTTTTGCTTCCTGCGCCGGCTTCGCTTCGACGGCGGTTTTGGCCGGCGTTTCCTTCGCTTCCGCCAGGGGAAATCCCATCAGCTTCAAAAAATCGAGCGCCTCAGCGTCGTTCCGCGCGCTGGTCACAATCGTGATGTCCATGCCCTGCGTGCGTTTGATTTTGTCCAGTTCAATTTCCGGGAAAATCGTCTGTTCGGCGACGCCGAACGTGTAATTGCCGCGACCGTCAAACTTGCGCGGTGACAATCCGCGGAAGTCGCGGATGCGCGGCAATGCGGTGGCGACGAGCCGGTCAAAAAATTCATACATCGCATCCCGGCGCAGCGTCACGCGGCAGCCGATGGGCTGGCCCTCGCGCAGCTTGAAGTTCGCGATGTTGTGGCGCGACTTGCTGATGGCCGGTTTGCGGCCGGTGATGAGCGCGAGGTCTTTCGCCGCGTCCTCGACCGCGTTTTTTTCCAGCGACGCGCTCACGCCCATGTTCACCACGATTTTCACCATGCGGGGAATCTGGTGGACGTTGGTGTATTTGTGCTTTTCCTTCAGCGCCGGCGCCACTTCGCTGACGTATTTGTTGTAAAGTCTGGCTTTCATATGGCTCAATCAGGCATTTGCCGCCGGGGCCGGCTGTTGCGCGCGCGCGTCAAAAAGCCCCGCCTTCATCACGTTGGAAATGTGGATCGTCCCTTCGCGTTCGACGATGGCGCCCTGCGGATGCTGCTGGCTCTTGCGCGTGTGCCGCTTGATCAATTGCAGGCCCTCGACGATGACGCGCGCCTTTTTCGGCGACACGGCGATGATTTTGCCGCGCTTGCCCTTTTCCTTTCCGGCCAGCACCACCACTTCGTCGCCCTTTTTCACATGACATTTCATAAAATTCTCAAATCACCTCCGGCGCGAGCGAGATGATTTTCATAAACTTCTTGTCGCGCAACTCGCGCGCCACCGGCCCGAAAATGCGCGTGCCTTTCGGGTTCGATTCCGGGTCAATGATGACCACCGCGTTGCTGTCGAAGCGCAAATACGAGCCGTCGCTGCGGCGGATTGGGTGTCGCGTGCGGACGATCACCGCGTTGTGGACCTCGCCCTTCTTCACCTGGCCGTCCGGCGCGGCGTCCTTGATGTGGACCTTGATGATGTCGCCCACGTGCGCATAACGCTGGTTGCGGCCCAACACGCCGATCGCCCAGGCAATCTTTGCGCCCGTGTTGTCCGCCACGTCCAAATGGGAACGAATTTGCAGCATAAAATCCCGTTATTCCGCCACCGGTGCGACGCCTTGATTGCGTTCCACCACTTCCAGCAACCGCCACCGTTTCGTCCTGGAAATCGGTCGCGTTTCCTCGATGCGCACGCGGTCGCCCGGTTTGGCCTCGCCCTTTTCGTCATGGGCGTAAAATTTCTGGTAAGCGGTCACCACCTTGCGGAACCGCGGATGCGGAAACCGGCGTTCGACGCGCACGACGATGGTCTTGGCCATCTGGCTGGCGATGACCTCGCCGACGCGCTGTTTGCGTTGTCCGCGCGCCGTCTCCGTTGAATTCACAGTGTCAGCCATACGATTAAGCCGCTTTGTTGCGCAATTGCGAGATGCGCGTTTCGAGCCGCGCGACGTCGCGGCGCAGCGTCCGCAGGCGCGCCGACTTTTCCAGTTGGGCGCTCGCCTGCTGCAAACGCAGGTTGAATACTTCATGGCGCAGGTCGCGGCTCTTGGCCGACAACTCCACCAGCGTCATGTCTTTCATTTCCGAAAACTTCATAAATTCTTTTGGCCAGGACGCGCCACCGCGCGTCCTGGCCGACCCGCAGGTCGGCCCTGCCATTTATCTGCTCAAATGATGCCGCGAAATAAACTTGGTTCGGATCGGCAGCTTTGTCGCCGCCAGGCGCAACGACTCGCGCGCCTCAATTTCCGTCACGCCGTCCACCTCAAACAGCACGTTGGCCGGACGAATCACCGCCACCCACGATTCCAGCGGGCCCTTGCCCTTGCCCATGCGGGTTTCCAGCGGCTTCTTCGTGAACGATTTTTGCGGAAAGATGCGGATCCACATTTTTCCGCGCCGCTTCAGGTTGCGGGCGATGGCCACGCGTGCAGCCTCAATCTGCTTCGTGTCGAGCCAGCAGCGTTCCAGCGACATCAAGCCGTATTCGCCGAACGCCACTGTGTGCCCGCGCGACGCCAAGCCGGCCCGGCTGCCACGGTGCATCTTGCGATACTTCACTCTTTCAGGCATCAACGGCATAATAAAAATCCTCTTCTAAACGGGCGCGGCTTCGGCGGGCTGTTCCTTCTTCGGCTTGTTTTCGCCCAGGCAAATCCAGCATTTGATGCCAAGCTTGCCGTAAACGGTGAGCGCCTCGGCAAATCCATAGTCAATGTTCGCGCGCAACGTGTGCAGCGGCACGCGGCCCCAGTGATACATTTCCACCCGCGCGAGTTCCGCCCCGCCTAGGCGGCCCGAGCAACGAATCTTGATCCCTTCCGCGCCAAAATCCTGCGCCGTCTGCAACGCCTTCTTCATCGCGCGCCGGAAGGAAACGCGGCGTTCCAGTTGCAAGGCGACGTTTTCCGCCACGAGTTGGGCGTCCAATTCCGGCGTCTTCACCTCGACGATGTCCACGTAAACTTCCTTGCCGGTCTTGCGGCTCAGTTCCTCCTTGAGCTTGTCAATCTCCACGCCTTTGCGGCCGATGACCACGCCCGGCCGGGCGGTGAGAATGGTGACGCGGCAGCGATTGGTGGCGCGTTCGATCAAAATCTTTGGCACGGACGCCGATTCCAGCTTCTTCTTCAGCAATGCGCGGATTTCGCGGTCTTCGGTCAGGAGCGCGCCGAACTCCTTCTTGTTGGCAAACCACTTGGAACGCCAGTCCTTGTTGACGGCGACGCGCAGACCGATTGGATTGGTTTTTTGGCCCATGAGAATTTATTCGTCCGATAAGGTGATTTTGATGTGACAACGGCGCTTGAGGATTCGTCCACCGGAACCGCGCGCCTTGGGAACGAACCGTTTGAGCATCGTGGCCGAGCCGGTGACGGCTTCCTTCACGCGCAACGTTTCGGGCTTGAGTTTGTTGTTGTTTTCCGCGTTGGCGATGGCCGAATTGAGCGTCTTGGCCACCAGCCGCGCGCCCTTGCGCGGGACGACCTGCAGCACCGCCTGCGCCTGCAACGCCGGCAGCCCCTGAATCTGCCGCACCACCTCGCGCATTTTCTGCGGAGACATCGGCACATTTTTCAATATCGCGTGGACTTCCATGTTATTTCGCCTCCGCCTTGGCCGTGTGCGCGCCGTGTTTCCGGAAGATGCGCGTCAGCGAAAATTCGCCGAGCCGGTGGCCGACCATGTTTTCCGTCACAAACACCGGGTTGAAAACCTTGCCGTTGTGCACGGTGAACGTCAGCCCGACGAAATCCGGCGTGATGGTCGAACGCCGCGACCAGGTCTTGATCGGCGTCTTCTGGTTTGTGCTCTTCGCCTTCTGGATCTTGTCCTGCAGGTGAAAATCCACAAACGGACCTTTTTTAATCGAACGTCCCATATTTCAAATTTTTAAATTCAACGTTTTAACGGTTCAACGGTTATTTATTTTTCATGGGCCGGCCGTCACGGCGCACGATGATGAAACGGTTGGAAATCTTTTTCTTGTGGCGCGTCCGGTAACCCTTGGCCAGCAAACCCCACGGCGAGGTCAACTGCTGCCAGCCGCCACCCGACTTCGACTTGCCGGCGCCGCCGCCGTTCGGATGGTCCACCGGGTTCTTCGAAACACCGCGGTTGATGGGCCGGATGCCGCGATGCCGCGAACGGCCCGCCTTGCCCAAAACCACGTTCTCATGCTCCGCGTTGCCGACCTGGCCAATCGTCGCGTAGCATTCCTCGTTAATCTTGCGGATTTCGCCGGACGGCAGACGAACCTGCGCGTACCCCTCGCCGCGCGACATCAACGTGGCCGCGCCGCCCGCCGTGCGCACCATCTGGGCGCCGCGACCGGGAAAGATTTCAAGGTTGTGAATGGGCAGGCCGACCGGAATTATTTTGAGCGGGAGCGCATTGCCGATTTCCGGAGGGGCCGCCGGTCCGCTGGAAATCGTGCCGCCAACCTTGATGCCCGTCGGGGCGATGATGTAACTTTTCTCGCCGTCCTTGTATTGCAGCAACGCCAGCCGCGCGGAGCGCATCGGATCGTATTCAATCGCCGCGACCGTTGCTTCCACGCCGTGTTTGTTGCGTTTGAAATCCACGAGGCGGATCTTCTGCTTGTGGCCGCCGCCGATGCCGCGCGCCGTCATGCGACCGTAGTGGTTGCGGCCACCGGTCTTCTTCCGCGTGACGACCAGCCGTTTTTCCGGCCGCGTCTTCGTAATCTCGTCGTAATCCGCGAACGAGACGTAGCGCAGAGACGGCGTTAGCGGTCTAAATGTTTTGACTGGCATAATGACAAAAGTTTCAGCAGCAACTCAGGGAGTCGGCAAGACCATCATTCCTGTCCCTGCGGGGAATCAGTTATCGGCCTGCAACCATGCTGACCATCCGCCCTTTCGAGCGAAACGGAGCGCATACAATATCAAAGGTTTGCCCCCGTGCAAGAGCTTTTTTGAGGAATTTTCGCAGGCAAAAAACCGGCCGGCCATTGGAGATTAAATCCGCAAACCGCCGGGTGAAGAAATCCAAAAAAAACCGGTTTAACCGGCAAATCCACCTGGCGCTGCGCTGGAAAATTTCCGATCCGAAGTTGCTGGTGGCTGTTGCCCGCCCCCCTGTTTGCAAGGGATTTTTGTGCGTTTTTCGCGGAAAATCAGGAATTTCGGCGCCAAGCCCTCCCATTGTCGGCGTTGTAATTAAGGACAAAATGCCGTTGCCGGGGCGAGATCGGAATGGTGGCGCTGCTGGCAGCGATAATGCTGTATTGGCCGGCGGGTGAACAAACCAATACAACAATATTACTGAACGCTCTAATGAAAATTAGAACACTGATTGTTGATGACGAATTACTTGGGCGTGAAGCGCTGAATCATCTGCTTGAGCAGGAGCCCGGCATCGAGGTGGTTGGCATGGCCCCCAACGGCAATGAAGCCGTCGAATCCATCAACCGGCTCGCGCCCGATCTGGTGTTCCTCGATGTGCAGATGCCCGATCTCGACGGGTTTGAGGTGGCAGCCAAAATCAACCGGACGCGCATGCCGATCATCATCTTCGTCACCGCCCGCGATGATGCGGCGTTGAAAGCCTTCGACACTCATGCCCTGGATTACATTGTCAAACCCTGCCGGGCCGACCGCCTGCGGCTGGCGCTGCAACGGGTGCGGCAGCAAATTCAGCGCAACCAAAACGGTGAAATCCAGCAGAAGCTTGACGAGTTGTTGCGTGATCTGAGGGTCGTTTCAAGATATCCGGAGCGTCTGACCATCAAATCCAACGGACGCATCCTGTTTCTGCGGGTGACCGATATTGACCTGGTGGAAGCGGCGGACAACTATGTGAAGCTGCACATTGGCAACGAAACGCATTTGCACCGCGAAACGATGACGGCGCTGGAGCAGAAGCTGCCCCCGGACCGTTTTCTGCGCATCAGCCGCTCGGCCATTGTGAATGTCGAATCGGTCAAGGAGTTGCATCCCTTATTTCACGGCGAATACAAGGTTTCGCTGCGCAACGGCACGCGCGTGACGCTGACCCGGGGTTATCGGGAACAGCTCCGGCAGTTGGGCGTGGCGGCGTAGGGCGCAATCCACCCCTCAATCACCGTAGGCGGCACTCGCGTTTGCCGGCGTGCAGCCGTGGTTCCAGGCACGACCGGGCATTTTCTTAATCCAATGTCTGGCGGTAGCGTTTGATGCCGATGGCCAGCATCACGACCAAAAACAGCGCAATCGGCCAGAGGTCGGGCGCCACTTCCACCAGGCCGTTTCCCTTCAATAAAATACCGCGCACGACGCGCAGGAAATGCGTGAGCGGCAGCACCTCGCCGATGTCCTGTGCCCAGCCTGGCATCCCGCGAAACGGAAACATGTAGCCCGACAACAAAATGTTCGGCAAAAAGAAAAACATCCCCATCTGCATGGCCTGACGCTGATTCCGGGCGATGGTGGAAAAGGTGACGCCGACCGCCAGATGCGCGACGATGAACAAAAATGCCAGCGCCAGCAGCAACGGCACGCTGCCGACAATCGGCACGTTGAACAAAAATTTTGCCGCCACCAGGATCAAAAAAATCTGGATGTAGCCGACCATGATGTAAGGCACGATTTTGCCGATGATCACTTCGCTGGGGCGCAGCGGCGTCGAAAGCAGGTTTTCCATCGTGCCGCTCTCGCGTTCGCGCGTGATGGCCAGCGCCGTGATGATGACCATCGTCATCGTCAAAATCACGCCCATGAGTCCTGGCACGATGTTATACTGCGTGATGTTTTCGGGGTTGTAATGTTGATGGACCACGAGATTGAACGGCGCGGAACCCGCGTGAAGTTTTGTCAGCGGTCCGGTCAAATCACGATTCAAAACGGATGGCGTCAGCGCGTTCATGGCGGCGACGGCGTAGCCGATGGCCATCGGGTCGGTGGCGTCGGCTTCAAGCAGCAAATCAGGTTGTTCGCCGCGAATCAATTTGCGCGAGAAATCCACCGGGATTTCCACGGCGAACTGCACCGCGCCCTGCGCGAGCAGCTGCTGAATTTCCGCTTCGCTTTGCGGTTCGCGCGTGATGTCGAAGTAACTGCTGTTGCGCATCGCCCAGACAATCGTGCGCGAAAAAACGCTGTCATCGGCCGCATAAACCGCCGTCGGCAGGTGCTTCGGATCGGAATTGATGGCATAACCGAACAGGATGAGCTGAATCAGCGGGATGCCCAGCATCATGGCGAACGTCAGCCGGTCGCGCCGCATCTGGATGAATTCCTTCACCACAATCGCCCAGAACCGCCGCCCGTTGAATCCCCTGCGAGTCATGGCCGTGCCTCCGATGGTGAGGCGACCAATGACGAAATCCTAATGACTAAAGAATGACGAATGACAAGTGACGAATGGCAAATCGGCCGACATTCAATTCGATATTGGTCATTCGTCATTGGGAATTCTTTCGTCATTCGGATTTAGGAATTAGTCATTTCAAGCAAAGTTGTCCTTCGCCGTTTCCATCAGGCTGATGAAAACGTCTTCCAGTCCCGGTTGAATTTGTTGCCAGTGATAATCACCGGTGATCAACGGACTGACGCTCGCGCGCAATTTTTCCGCGTCGAGCCCGCTGACATGCAGCGTCGCGCCGAACGCGACGACCTGCTCGACGCCGGGTTTTCCGCGGATTTTTTCCGCGAATTCGTGCAAATTCCCGCCGGCCTGCCGGGCCGTAGCTTCCGGGCGAAGGCTGGTCACCTCCCACGTCGTGAGTTTTGAATTTTTCAAGACTTCGTCAACCGTTCCACTGGCCAGCAGGTTTCCATAGCTGATGTAGGCCACGCGATTGCAGCGTTCCGCTTCATCCATGTAATGCGTCGTGATCAGCACGGTCAACCCCGCGCCGGCCAGCTGCTGAATTTCATCCCAAAAATCGCGGCGCGCCTTTGGGTCCACACCCGCCGTCGGCTCGTCGAGCAACAACAATTGCGGCTCGTGAATCAGGCACGCGGACAACGCGAGCCGCTGTTTCCAGCCGCCGGACAATTCACCTGCGAGCTGCTTTCGCCGTTGGGTCATGCCGAGGCGTTCGAGACTTTTTTCAACGGCGGCCTTGCGCTGCGGCACGCCGTAAATGCGCGCGATGAAATCCAGGTTTTCCTCGATGGTCAAATCTTCGTAAAAACTGAAGCGCTGCGTCATGTAGCCGACCTGCTTTTTTATTTCGGAACTTTGCGCGCGAAAATCGAAACCGAGGCACTGGCCGCTGCCGGCATCCGGCTTGAGCAAACCGCAGAGCATCCGCAGAAAGGTCGTTTTGCCGCTGCCGTTCGGACCGAGGAACCCGTAAATCTCCCCGCGCCGCACCTGCATGGGGATGTTGTTCACGACCGTGCGGTTGCCGAACCGTTTCGTTATGCCCTGCACGTCAATGACAAGGTCAGACGGGTTCATGTCAATTTATTGAATCGAACAAAATAGCGTGATGCGTAAAGCGTGATGCGTGAATGGCACTCGGACGTCAATGGTTTTTCATGCATCACGCATCACGTTTCACGTTCTCATTTCAACTCCACATCCACCGGCTGGCCGGGGCGCAGTTCCGCCGCGTCCGCCGGGGAACATTTCGCTTCAATCATGAAAATCAATTTCGAGCGGTTCTCGCGGTTATATAAAACCGGCGGCGTGAACTCGGCTTGCGTGGAAATGTAATTGACCGTGGCCGGATAAGCGCGCGGCCCGCCATCAAAAGTCACACTGACGGTCTGGCCGGTTTTGATTTGCGCCAGCGCGGTTTCGGGAACGAAAAAGCGCACCTTGAGGTTCGCCGGGGGCAGCAACTCCACCACGGGATTGCCGGCCGCCACCCATTCACCGACGCGATACAACGTGTCCTGCACAAACGCATTGGTCAGCGCGAACTGTTGCTTCTGGTCAAATGACCAGCGCGCCTTGTCCAATGCGGCCTTCTGCGATTCGACGGCTGCCCCGGCGGCGCGGACGACATCCTCCCGGCCACCGAGCCTGGCCGTTTCCAAATCCGCCGTCAGTTGGTCAACCTGCGCCTGATCGGCGTCGCGTTGGGCGCGCGCCTGATCCAATTCCTCCCTGGAAATCACATCGGCGCCGCCAAGCTGTTCGCGCCGCGCCAATTCGTCGCTGGCCAGTTTCAAATCGGCCTTCGCGCGCTCCACTTGAGCTTCCGCCGAGGCGATTTCCGTCGGGCGTTTGCCCTTGTTCAGATCGTCCAACTGGGATTGGGCTTGCGTGAGATTTTTTTCCGCCTGTTGGACGGCGGCGGCTTCGGAACCGCGCTCCAGATCAAACAACATTTGCCCGGCCTTGACCTCGTCACCGCGCGCCACGGCGAGATTGGTCAGCGCGCCGCCGAGCGGCGAGGCGACATAGACGTATTCACCTTCTATGTAGCCTTGAAAAACCTTGGATGAATCCACAGAGCAGCCCGCGATGAAAACTGCGGCCAGCGCGAGCGCTGCCGGAAATGAACGATTTCGCAGCCACATGTTGAGCAAGGAAAATACAGACAGGCCCAATATGCGAGGAACTTTTTTCGTTTGCATGTGAGTCATAGTGTCCGGCGAAAAAGCAGCGTGGCCGCGCCCATCGCCAGAATGGTGAAACCCAGCAGAAAGGCGATGTCGCTGCTGATGGCCATCAGTCCCGTGTTTTTCAGGACGAGGTCCTTGAATCCATGCACGGCGTAAGTGAACGGGTCAACCACGGTTATCGCCTTCATCCATGGGGGAAATGACGCCGTGGGATAGACCGCGCCGCTGGGAAAAAACAAAACCGTGTTGAGCAGGCCGAAAATCGCGCGCGGCACCAGCGGGTCGCTCACACGCACCATGATCAAAAACATCATGCTGATCAGCGCCAGCGCCGTCAGCACCACGAGCAACAGCATCCGCGCCAGCCGCAGCGGATTGAACGGGTCGGGAATGCCCGCGATCAGCGAGCCGGCCGTCACCAGGACGAGGCCGGCGATGATGGCCTTGGCCGCGCCGGAAAAAGTGAAGCCGAGAATCAATTCAAATTTCCGGATCGGCGTGACCAGATAGCCTTCGTGCAGCCCGCGCGCCTTGTCGTCAATGAAAATGATGCCGCCGCCGATCATCGCCGAGACGAAAATCGCCAGCACAATCGTGCCCGGCAGCAAATACTGGATGTAAGGCACATACGGATAGACTTCGACCACGTCCAGCGTCGCATCGGCCGTCGTGCGCGGCGGCACCGGCGGCGAATCGTAAGCCTGAAGCATTCCGCTGAGCGCGCCGCCCAGCGCCGAAGAGGAAAATTGATCGGTGTTGTCCTCAATCAACGCGATGTGCGGATTGGCGCCGGCTAGAATGTCGCGCGAAAATTGCGGCGGAATGTTCAAAATGCCGTTGATTTTTCCGTTTCGCAGATCGCGCATCGCCGTTGCCCGGTCGCTGTAGGCAATGGTTTCAAACGTGCGCGCGTTGGCGGCGACGGCCTGGCACATTTCCTTCAATTTAACCGCCGGCACGCCATGGTCCTCGTCCACGACGCCGATCTGGAGGTTTTTGACCTTGCCGCCAAAGGCATAGCCGAGCACGAGCAATTGCACGAGCGGCATGACGATGGAAACGACAACCAGCGTCGGGCTGCGCCGGAACCGGCGCAAATCGCGTTCAATGATGGCCCAGATGCGGTGCATTTAGAATTGAGTGAAACATCGAACATTCAACATCGAACGCCCAACATCCAACGAAGCCGCGCCACCCAACCCCATTGGAAATTCGATGTTGGATGTTGGTTGTTGGATGTTTTGAAAAAAGTGGAATTTCATTTCTTCAATTTCGCCTCATAATATACGGGCTATCGGCGGCGGACGGCGCCTGCAACGTGTCGCGGAGCTGGTGGCCGGTGTAATGCACAAAAACGTCGTCGAGCGTCGTGCTTTGGACGGAAAGCGCGGTGACCGTGACGTTCGCCTTTCGCGCCGCGTCCATCAATTCGACCGTCGTGCGCGGGCCATTGTTGGAGGAAATGCGGAAGACGTTGTCGTCGCTTTTCAACCCGGCCACCTCCGGCAATTGCTTCAAAGTCTCCGTCCAATTTTGCGGGACGTTTGAGAAACTGACCTCCAAAATGTTTTTGCCGGGAATCGAGGCCTTCAATTTCAGCGGCGAATCGAGCGCGGCGAGTTTTCCGCCGTCAATGATGGCGATGCGGTCGCACAATTTATCCGCCTCGTCCATGTAATGCGTCGTGACGAGAATCGTCAGGTCGCGCTCACTTTTGAGCCGCGCGAGCATTTCCCAGACGGCCACGCGCGAAACCGGGTCGAGGCCGGTCGTCGGCTCGTCGAGAAAAAAAATCTTCGGCTCGTGGACGAGGCCGCGCGCGATTTCCATCCGCCGCCGCATTCCGCCGGAAAACATTTTCACCGGCTTGTCCGCCCATTTTTCCAGGTCAACTTCCTTGAGCAATTGCGGGATGACCCGTTTTCGCTTTTCGCGCGGAATGCCGTAAAGCTTGGCAAAAATTGTCAGATTTTCCACCGCGCTCAATTCCAGGTCGCTCGTCATCGCCTGTGGAATGACGCCGATGGACTGGCGGACGCCGTTCGCGTCGCGCACGATGTCGAAGCCGTTCACGCGCGCCGTGCCGGAGGTCGGCGGCACGAGCGTCGTCAACATGCGGATCAAGGTGGATTTGCCCGCGCCGTTCGGGCCGAGCAAACCGAAAATCTCGCCGTGCTCGACGTTAAAATTCAGCACGTCCACGGCGGTGAAATCGCCGAAGCGCTTGGTCAAGTTTTCAACTTCAACATCGAACATTTTTAATTGTAGCAGCCGGCGTGAGCCGGCTCATTTCAAAAATTGAAATTAGAGCGGACTCATGTCCGCTGCCACGGTTTCATTGATTTTTCAACGGCAGCGAGACATACGCCGTCATTCCCACCGCCAGCGCGCGGTCGGCATTGTCGCAACGCAGGCGGATTTCAAACGTCTTGATGTCGCGCTTGGTCCGGCTCACATCGCGCTGCGTGGCGTAATCGGCGTCCACGCCGCGGTAAAAAACCGCGCCGGCGCGCGTCGCGCCGGACGGCAGTTTCACCGGCAACTGGTCGCCGAGATGAATCCGGTCAATGTAAGATTCCTCGACATCGGCGCGCACCCAAAGGTCGTCCTGATTGATGAGCGTGACGATGGCCTGCCCGGGATTGACGACTTCGCCCTGCAACGCGGCGCGCGTATCCACGATGCCGGCGATCGGCGCGAAAATTTTTGTGTAGCCCAGTTGCACCGCCGCTTTTTCCTTTTGCGCTCCCGCCGCCTGGATTTGTTTTTTGACGGACTCGACGCGCGCCTTGGCGGAATCGCAGGCCGTTCGCGCCTGATCGTAGGCTTGCACCGATTCGACGTTGTTTGAGTAAAGGCCCTGGATGCGCTCAAAATTCAGCCGCGCGTTCTCCAAATCAGCCTGCGCCTGCGCAAGGTCGGCGGTGGATTGCTGCTCGCTGCTGGAATAAAACGCCATGTTGGCCCGCTGTTCCTGCGGCTGAATCAACGCAAGCAATTCGCCGTTCGTCACCGCGTCGCCTTCCTTGACGAAAAGTTGTTGCAAGCGGCCCTGGATTTCCGGGCTGACGATGACTTCATCGGTCGTGATGATGCCGGTCAGGATAATTCCCGCCGGCTTTCGCGCCAGCGCGTAGTAAATGCCGCCGGTGACGGCGGCGAGAACCAAAATGGCTAAAATGATTTTCCGGCCTGTTTTCATGGATGGCGTTCGTTCACGCCACTTAACAAGATTTTTGTTGACTTGTCAAACACTTGTTTGAATTATGTGTTTGAAACATGAAACTGAAGCCGCCGGCTGAATTGACAGACGCCAACCACGCCGAGACGCGCCGCCAGCTTTTGGAGGCGGCGGGCGCGGTGTTTGCCGGGGCCGGCTTCCGTGACGCGACAGTGCGCGAAATCTGCCGGCGGGCGGGCGCGAACATCGCCGCCGTCAATTACCATTTCGGCGACAAGGAAACGCTTTACGCGGAAGTGCTGCGTTACGCGCACGGCCGGGCGCTCCAAAAATATCCGCCCCTGCTGGACGTTTCCCCGGACGCGCCGCCGGAGAAAAAACTGCGCGCCTTCGTGCATTCGTTTCTGCTGCGGATTTTTGACAAAGGCCCGACGGCGTGGCATGGCAAGCTCATGCTGCGCGAAATGATCGAGCCGACGGCGGCGCTGGATTCACTCGTCGAGGAACGAATGCGTCCGATGGCCGGGCAGCTCCGGCAGATTGTGGCGGAGATTCTTGATTGTCCGCCGAACGATGAGCGCGTGCGGCTGTGCGGCATGAGCGTGGTCAGCCAGTGCGTGTTTTATCACCATTGCCGTCCGGTGGTCTCGCGGCTTTTTCCCAAACATCTGCCGCGGGACGCCGCGGGCATCGGGCGGCTGGCCAGCCACATCACAACATTTTCGCTGGCAGCGATGAAACATCTGCCCGCGATGAAGCATTGAAATATTTTGACACCATGAAAAAACTGAAAATCATTCTGGTCCTGGCCCTGGCCGGTTTCGCCGCGGGCGGAAACCTGACCGCGCAAAATACGAACGCCAGCCTGCCCGGCTGGATCACGCGGCCGTTGTCATTGACCGACAGTCTCAACCTGGCGCTGCAACAAAACGCCACCATCCTCAAGGCCCGGAACGACCTGGAAGCGTCGCACGGCGTGGTGGTGCAGACGCGCGCCGTGGCGTTGCCGCAGGTGCAGGCCACCGGCCAATACAAGCAAAGCGAGCGTAGCGCGATTGAAGGCATTTCGGCGCCGCCGATGGGTTCAAGCCCTGGCTTTTCCATTACGCCGCCGGACCAGAATTGGAACGTCGGCGTGCAAATCGTCCAATCCATTTACGAAGGCGGGAAGCTGGTGGCGGCGTTGCGGGCGGTCGGCGTCACCAAGGCGCAGGCCCTGGCGCAATATCAGACGGTGATTGCGGACACGCTGCTGGCCACGCGCCTGGCGTATTACGACGTGTTGCTGGCGGCGCAGCAAATCACCGTGCATGACGCCTCGGTCAATCTGCTGCAAAAGGAACTCGATGACCAGCAACGCCGCTACAACGCCGGCACAGTGCCGCATTTCAACGTGCTCCGCGCCGAGGTCGCCGTCGCCAACGAACGCCCGAACTTGATTCAGGCGCGAAACAATTATCGCATCGCGAAAAACAACCTGTCGAACCTGCTCGGCTACAATCTGCCGCGCGAAATCTGGGAGGACGTTCCGTTAAATCTGGCCGACACGCTGGACGCCGCGCCCTACGAGGTGGATTTGCCCGCGGCCATTCAACAGGCGCTGTCCCGGCGCACCGAACTTGTTGCCTTGCGCAAAACGGCGGAGTTGCAACAGCTAAACGTCGTGAACGCCAGGGCCGGTTACAAACCGACGGTCCAGGCTTTTGCCGGTTACGGCTGGAATAATTCGCAATTCACCGACCCCAACGATCTGGGATACACCTTGCATGGCTGGAACGTTGGCGGCCAGTTGAGTTGGAACATTTTCGACGGGATGCTGACGCGCGGGAAAGTCATCCAGGCCAGGGCGCTTTACGACAAATCCAAAACGGACGTGGAAGACACCGGACGCCAGATTGAACTCGAAGTCCGCACGGACTATTCCCAATTCATCGAAGCCCGCGAAGTTCTGGACTCGCAGCAAAAAGTGCAGGAGGAAGCCGAGGAGGCATTGCGCGAAGCCGGGGCGCGCGCCGACGCCGGCACCGGCACGCAATTGGATGTGCTTGACGCCCAGACTTCGCTGACGCAGGCGCGCACGACGGAAATTCAGGCGCTGCACGATTACGACACCGCCCGCGCCCGGCTCGAACGCGCCATCGGCGACGACATGATGCAACCGCCCGCGGCGAAATAAGACGAGATGCCGCCCGCAACGGCTATTTGCCGATTGACGGCGTTGGTGTCTCTGGTGGATTTTGTCCGCCGATGAACAAGATTCAACGGGCGCTGCTTTCCGTTTCCGACAAGACCGGCCTGGTGCCGTTCGCGAAAATCCTCGCCGCGGCGGGCATCGAACTGATTTCCACCGGCGGCACGGCCAAAACCCTGCGTGAAGCCGGCCTCACGGTGAAGGACATCAGCGAGCACACGGGCTTTCCCGAAATGCTCGACGGCCGCGTCAAAACGCTCCACCCGAAAGTCCATGGCGGTTTGCTTTTTATTCGCGGCAATGAAACGCACGAGGCGGCGGTAAAAGCGCATGGCATTGCGCCGATTGATCTGGTGGTGGTGAACCTTTACCCGTTCGAGCAAACGGTGGCGAAACCAGATGCGACGCTGCACGAAGCGATTGAGAACATTGACATCGGCGGGCCGTCCATGCTCCGCAGCGCGGCGAAAAATCACGACAGCGTGACGGTGGTCGTCAGCCCGAAAGATTACGACGAGGTGGCAAAGCAAATCGCTGAAAATGGCAACACGACTTTGGAATTGCGTCGCCGGCTCGCCGCAAAAGTTTTTGCGCGCACGGCAGCTTACGACGCGGCGATTGCCCGGCATTTGGAAAGAGAATTCAAGGTGGCACAAATCGGAGCCTTGCCCAAAACGCTTTGGATGTCCATGCCTCTCGTGCAACCGCTGCGCTACGGCGAAAACCCACACCAAGCGGCCGGGCTTTATGGACGCTTTAATGAGTTTTTCCAGCAAATTCACGGCAAGGAGCTTTCTTACAACAACATTTTGGATCTGACGGCGGCGGCGACTTTGATCGGTGAATTTGAAAAGGACGCGCCAACATTGGCAATTTTGAAACACACAAATCCCTGCGGCATGGGCCAGGGCGCGAATTTGCGCGAGGCTTGGGATAAGGCGTTCGCCACGGACAAACAAGCGCCCTTTGGCGGCATCATCGCCGTCAATCAGCCGCTCGATGGTGTGTGTGCCGGGGCGATTGCAGAAATTTTCAGCGAAGTAATTGTCGCTCCGGATTTCCTGCCCGAAGCGCTGGCGGTTTTGCAGAAGAAAAAAAATCTGCGGCTGATGAAAATGTTCAAGCCGAGCCAAGGGAGCCGGCCGTGGGATTTGCGCAGCGTCGGCGCGGATTCGTTTTTGTTGCAGGAACTGGATTTGAAAGTTGCCACGCGTGCGGATTTGAAAATCGTGACGAGGCGGCAGCCGACGGAAGCGGAATCGAACGCGATGCTGTTTGGCTGGCGTGTCGTGAAGCACGTGAAATCGAACGCGATTGTTTATGCGGCGCCGGACCGGACGCTGGGCATCGGCGCGGGCCAGATGAGCCGCGTGGATGCCAGCCACATTGCGGTCTGGAAGGCGGGCGCGGCCGGGCTTTCGCTCAAAGGCAGCGTGGTTTGCAGCGACGCGTTTTTTCCATTTGCGGATGGTTTGATCGCCGCGGCGGAAGCGGGCGCAACGGCGGCGATTCAACCGGGCGGTTCGGTGAAGGACGCGGAAGTGATTGCCGCGGCGGACGAACGCGGAATGGCGATGGCCTTCACCGGCACGCGGCATTTCCGGCATTGATGGTTTTATATTTGTAGGAGCCGAGGTAACGAGGCTCAAATTTCCCCGAGCGAATTTCAAACAGAGCCTCCTCACGTCGGCTTCCACAAGGCCTTTGATTCAGCGGATGAGCCAGTAAATCAGTGCGAATTGCGCACAGGTCACGCCGACCACCAGCGCCCACACAAAAAATTCGCCGGCGCGCAAACCGCGCTGGCGGGCGTCACCGAGCCAGAACTGGAGTTGAACGGAACCCAGGGTGATGAGGTCACCGTTGCGGAGCACGGCGGTTTGAACGGGCCGGCGGTTGACCGCGGCCAGGGCATCGGGCGCGGTGGTGAGCGTGAAGCCGGCCTCGCGTTGAAATTCCAGGGTGAGGTGCCGATCCCAAACACCGTCGTCGTCAAGTTGCAGTTCGTTTCCCGCCGCGCGTCCGACCCGAAAAGGAAAACGGCGGGCAACCGTCTGGCGGCCCGCCTTTTTCCCCGAAAGGACAGTGAGTTGAATCATTACCAGACGCGGCGATGAACAATGATTTGATCGCCGGGATAGACCGGCGGGTCTTCCGCCTTGCCGTTTCGCACCCGGTCCAAATTGATCTTGACCCGATCACCATTGCCGCGGATGAGCACAACGGTCTTGTGATTGGCAAAGTCGGTAAAATCACCCGCGGACGTGATGGCCTGATTGACGGTGGTTTGGCCGGAGTAAAGCTCGCGGCCGGGTTGTTTGACTTCACCGCTCACGTAATAAACCCGGTCGCCGATATTTACCGTGACGGTGAGGTGGGTGTAAAACCTGGGCACGTAGAGGTCGTGGATCTCATTCTGCAATTCGCCCGCCGATTTGCCGGCAGCCTGGACCTTGCCGATGTCGGGCATGGTGATGGTGCCGTCTTCTTTGACGGGTTCCTGATGCGGCTCGATGGGATCCGGCAGGCCGCTCAAGTTTACGATGATGGTGTCTCCGACATGGAAGCGGGCGGCATCCACAACGGACCCATTTGCCGGCGGCTGGCCGCTCATCGCCGGCGGGTTGGGCGAGTCGGAAAAAATGGCCTCTTCCGACGGCGAGGAACAACCGGCCAGCATCAGTCCCGCGAGCAACAATCCGCAAACAGACGGTCCCCGCACCAGCAACGTGCAAAACAATTTCATCGCCCGAATCTTGGTAAAAAACCAGCCGCGTAATCAATACTTTTGTTTGATGTCCCCCCCATCGGCGTCATCGGGCGCGTCTCGTTCCCGGGCGGGCACTGGTGTTTCTTCCTCCCCGCGTGAAGAGTAATCGTGATAATAACCCGTGTAGTAATAATAGCTTTCGTCCTGGGACACGTTGATGTTGTTGAGCACGATGCCGGCGAAGTTGCCGCCGACCTTTTCGATCATCTGTTTGGCGCGGATGTTCATCGGCTGGGGGTAGCGGCGGTATTGAATGACCTGCAGCACCAGGTCCACTTCACTGGCCAGAATGGAGGCGTCGCTCACGCCCAAAATCGGCGGCGAATCGAAAAAGATGAAATCATACCGCTGCTTCAACTCGGCGATCATGCCCTTCATTGAGGCGGAGCCGAGGACACCCATCGAACTGTTTGGCAGTTTGCCGCTGGCCATGAAGTCCAGCAGGGGCACGCCGGTGGTCTGGATCACTTCCGCGAGCGAATTTTGTTTGAGGAGATAATTGGTCAGCCCGATGTTGTTGCTGACCCGGAGCATTTTGTGGAGGGTCGGGCGGCGCAAATCCGAGTCCACGAGCAGCACGCGCTGGCCGGTGTGGGCGAAGACGGTGGCCAGGTTCAAAGCGGTGGTGGATTTCCCTTCGCCCGCGCCGGCGCTGACCACAACCAGGCTGTTCAATTTGTCGTCCTTGCGCGAAAAGAGCAGGTTGGTGCGCAGCACACGGTAGGCTTCGGCGTGTGTGCTTTCGGTGCCTTCCTCGGCCAGAAAACCGACGTTTTGCGGAATGACGCCGAGCACCGGCGCCTGAAAAGCGCGTTCGACGTCGTCGATCGTCTTCACACTGGTATCCAGATATTCAATGAAGAAGGCCAGACCGATGCCCATGACCAGGCCGAAGACGAGGCCGAGGGCAATATTCAAGGTTTTGTTGGGTTTGACGGGAGCATCACCCGGTTCCGCCGGATCAGTGATTTGAACCATGGCTGTTTTGGGGATTTCAAGGCCAAGCTTTTCGGATTCAATCTTGGCGGACAGCATCCGGTGGAAATCCTGCTTCCTTTCCAGTTCCCGCTTTTTCTCCCAATAAGGCAGGCCTCGGAGGTATTCGTCCCGATCTTTGGTCTTGGCCGACTCCACGGCGGTGGAAATTGAATCCAGCGCGGCCTTCTGGGATTTCGCCTTGCTGTCAAGGCCGGCCATGATGCCGCCAACCCGGCTGTCAATTTCATGGTTCAACTCGTCAATCTCGGATTGGACGCGGGTAACGGTCGAAATTGTTGTTCGGGTTGTAGTCGTTGGTCAGAACGACAAATTTCTGTTCAGCTTCATTCAGTTTGTCCAACAACCCGGACAACTCCGCGTCCCCGGTCACCGTGGGCAAAATCTGCCGGAGCTTGTCCGTGCTGTAAGCCTGCAATTCCGTCAACTGCGTCTGCAACATCTTGTAATTTTTTTCCTCTTCGATTTGCTGGGTGTTGTATTGCTGCAACCACTCCTGCGTGAGTGTGGGGGTCGGACTGAGGGAGTTCGGATCGGAATCAACGATGTTCAAGGTCGTGCGCAGATAATCCACGTTGGTCTGGAGGGTGTGAATTTGATCTTCCTCCGTCTGAAACTGTGTTTCCAAAACGTTAATGCCCCTGGTCGTCAATTCTTTCCGCTGTTGGAGCCGGTAATCCTGATAGGCATTGGCCACCGCGTTGGCCAGCCGGGCGGCGTCGTTCTTGTCCTCCGCAATAGACGGTAATGGTCAGGTATTTCGTATTCCGCACCGTGTCGAGGTGCATTCGTCGCTTGAGAAACTCGATGGCCTCGGTGGTTTTGAGCGTTTCGCCATTGTAATATTTCTTTCCCCACTCCTCGTTCAAGTTCAGCGTGCTGACGACATTGCTCAAAACGGCCTGGGACTGGATCAACTCATATGTCGTCTGAAGGAAAAAAGGGTCGTAGGCAGCCTGGGATGCCGACCGCTCTTCCCCCATGCTGATGTCGCTCACGTCCGGTTCGACGATGATGCGGGCGGTGCTGGCGTAGGATTCCGGCAAGATGAACGTCACCGCCGTGGCAATGATGGCGGTGATCAAAAAGACGGTGATGATGATCGCCTTGCGAATGCGAATAATCCGCCAATAATCCAGGAAATGCAGCTTGGTTTCCTGCGGCGGCGAAGTCTTGAACGAATCCATACGTCAAAAAGGAGCGGGCACCTTGTCTAATAAGACCGGGCCGCCATTGCATCGTTCAAAAACATTTGAAAAACGCCGGCCTAGTAAGCCGCGGTGAGACCCAGGTAAACGCGATTGCGCGTGTAACCGCGCTGAGCAATATTGGACTGGATGTCGTCAAAATTGTAGCCGGCATCAGCCGAAAAATGCGGAGTGAATGTGTAGGAGAAGCTTAAACCAAGGCTGTAGAGGGAGTCCGCCGAATTGCCATAGGCCCCGGCCTGAAAAGCTGAATATTGCCAGCTCCCGATGAGCGTTCCCAACAGCTTTGGCGTGATTTGGTGGTTGATGGAACCGTAAACATAGGTGCTTTCTTGATCCTCGGTAATCTTGCCCGTCGTCGGATTGGGCGCGACCACATCCGTCGCGTTTTGCGATTGATTGAGACCGATTTCCGCATAGCTGCCGGGGAGGTAGGTATAGATGACCGACACAACCGCATACGGCGCAACCGATGGCGAACTTAACGGATCGCTGTAATCTTCGGTGTAGGTCGCGCCGACATTCGCCGAGACATTCAGATTCGGAAGAAAGTTGTGCTGAAAACCGACATATCCGGTGTATTGACGGTTGTCACGGTCCTTGCTGTAATAAATTGGATTGCCGGTCTGAGCCCCAAGCTGTGGCGAGTAAGCAACCGGCTCATTCCCTGTATAGTTGATTTGCTCAAATGACCCCCCGATCAAGACCATCGTTTCTGCAGAAAAGCGCCACTGCAAATCCAGTGAAACCGTTTGTTCAATTCGATTCAGCAACCCGGCCAAGCTGGCACCTTGCGCGGTACCACCCATATAAGGAAGGCCAAAATAATTGTCTTCTAGCTCAAGGACGGTTTCACCGCTGTTCCGATAATCGTAAAAAGAATTTTGATAATTCAACACCGAGCTGAACAATCTCGTCCAATCCGTGGTCACGGTGATTTTGCCGGTGTTGACAATGTTGTCTCCTTCGACGCGAGTGGGCAGTGAAACCCCCACACCATTGGGAGTCAACAACTGCGGCTCCTGGCCCACGACAAACGTGTCCATTACTTTTGCCTGCCAACGCTCGGTGAACGCGTGATCCACCCACAAATCAAGCTGGTCGCTTTGGTCAATCGGATTTTGGCCCAGTCTCTCCCGTTCCTGGTAATACGTCATCGAGTAAGTGTTGCGCAACCCCAGCTCCGTCTGTTGCAGGGGCACGGCCAGCAGGAGCTGGGGGGAAACTTCAAAACCGTAGCTGCCGCGCGGATTGAGACTGCTGTTTGTCGTGTCGTAGTTGTCGTCGTAAAAGCCGCGCAAGCTGGCCGAAATATTCCACATCTTGCTGGATGACATGGGACCCAAATCCGGCGCGTAAGCGGCTTGCAAGCTGGCGGCTCCCGCTGCCGCCAGTCCCACAGAAACAAAGAATTTTTTCATAACTCTTCTGGATGTCCTAGTTAGACCGCTGCCATTCCTCATCATTCAAAAAAAGTGTCCACAGCCAACGACGTGTAAGATATTGCCAACAGCGCCCTTCCATTGTCAAAAACAATTTTTAACATTTTTGGGCCTCCCGATTACGCCGCAAACCGGCGTGGCGGCGCCCCTGGCATCCCAATTAAACACGCTTCCGCTTCAATGCCTTCGACAGTGACGCCAGGGTGAGCGTGTTGACCACGTCCGTTTTTCCAGCCACCCTTTCCGGGCAATCCCGGCGCCCAGCCGCAGAAAACCCGCGTGCTCGTTGCGATGCGCGTCCGGGTTGATGACGCACTTCACCCCCTTGCTCTTCGCGTAAGGCCAGAGCCGCCAGTCGAGATCGAACCGGTGTGGATTGCAATTCAACTCCAGCCACGTCCCCGTCCCGGCGCAGGCGTCAATCACCGCCTGCGTGTTGACCGGATACGGCTCGCGCTCCAACAGCAAACGCCCCGTCACATGGGCGATGATGTGAACGAACTTGTTTTCCGCCGCGCGAATCAGGCGTTTTGTGTTCTCCGCCTCGCTGCCGGCCGGAACGTGCAGGCTGGCGACCACCACGTCCAGTTCCGCGAGCAGGTCGTCGTCGAAATCCAGCCGGTCGCGCAGAATGTCAACTTCGCAGCCGGCCAGCAGCCGGAAATCGCTGCCGCGCCCGGCCAGTTGCCCGTTGAGTTTTTTGATTTCCTTGATTTGCCCGCGAACGCGCTTCGCGTCCAGCCCGTTCGCCTGAAACGATGACTTCGAGTGATCGGTGATGGCCCAATACGCCAGGCCGAGGTCCTGCATGAACCGCGCGGTTTCCTCCAGCGTGTTGTGGCCGTCGCTCCAGGTCGTGTGATTGTGCAGGGCGCCGCGCAAATCCGTCCACTCAATGAGCCGGGGCAGGTCGTTTTTTTCGGCGGCGGCAAATTCCCCGTGGTCTTCACGCAATTCCGGCGGTATGAAAGGCAGGGCCAGTTTTGAAAAAATTTCCGCCTCATCCCGGCAGGGCACGAGCAATTTCGGGTCGCGGGTTTCCTCCTTGGATTTGAACAGGCCGTATTCGTTCAGCCGCAGGCCGCGCGCAATCGCCCGCTGGCGCATGACGATGTTGTGCTCCTTGCTGCCGGTGAAATACGCCAGCGCGAACGGGAATTCCCTGTCGCTCACCACGCGCAAGTCGCATTGGATGCCGCCGTCCAAAATCACACTCGCCTTGGTGTCGCCCCTGGCCGTGACCTTGATGACCCCCGGCTGCCCGACAAAAAAATCAATCACCGCCGCCGGTTTTTTTGATGACGCCAGCAGGTCAATGTCGCCGATGACCTCCCTGGACCGCCGCAAACTGCCCGCCGCGCCGCAACGAATCACGTCCGGATGTTCGCGCAGGTTTTCGAGCAGCGGTTCGGCGGCGCGCAGCGCGATGTTCAACAGGTGCTTCGACGCGTAAGTCCGCCGGCGCTCGATGCCTTCGAGCAGGTTCGCCTGCGTCTTTTCGCCAAAGCCGTCCAGCGCGGCCACCTTGCCGGATTTGCAGGCCGCTTCGAGCTTCCCGACCGAATCAACGCCCAGCTTTTGATTCAGCGCCTGGATTTTCTTTGGTCCCAGTCCGGGAATTTCGAGCATCTCGATCAAACCGGGCGGAATCGAAGCCTTCAATTCGTCGTAGTAGGCCAGTTTGCCGGTCTCCACCAGTTCGGTGATTTTCTTTTCGAGCGCCTCGCCGATGCCCTTGATTTCGCCCAGCCGCTTTTCGGCGACGAGCTTTGCCAGCGGCTCGTTCAGGCTTTCAATGGTCCGCGCGGCGTTGGCGTAGGCGCGCGTCTTGAACGGGTTTTCGCCCTTCAGTTCCAGCAACGTGCCGATTTCCACCAGAATTTCCGCGACCTTGTCCTTGTCCATGCGCTTAACATGGCGGCGCAAGTGGCCGATATCAAGCCGGGGATTCTGTCTCTCCTTTGTCAAAGTTCTTGACAAACCCAGCAAAACATAAGATAAAATTACCATAGCCAGCCCTAGCGGCACAAACGATTGTCGAAACGAAAAAGTGTGAAAATTTTCCCCAAAGTTACCGGTGGCGCCATCGGCATGGCCGCAGCAATCGTGGGACGTGTAGCCATAACCAACGTGCGGGCAGACAGTTGCCTCGACTTCACCCAAACCCGGCGACGCCCGCCCCACCGGTTGGGATCCGGTGCATGGCAATTGTTGGCGGACAAATCCGTTTGTTGTATCGCCTCATCTCAATAAAACACCAGCAAAACACCAGCACCCGTTATCGGCTACAATCCCCATGAAACAACGCGCGGCGGTTTTCCCGCAAGTCACTCGCCGGGATGAAGAATCAGCCGGCACGATTTAAGAACCTTGGTCTTTGAAAACCGGCAATTAATTATGATTCATTTTATGCGTCTTTTTCGCCCGTGGATGCCGCTGAACGTCATTCGCACGGTTTGTTTTATCGGATTTAGCTGCGCGCTGCCGACCCTTCTCCCCGCGCAGTCCTGGACGAACACAACTCTTTCAGCGAGCCAGCGAGCCAGCCTTTTGCTTGCCCAAATGACCTTCAGTGAGAAGGCGGCCATGGTTTACGGCGTAGCAGGCCCGACTGGCAGTAACTATGTAGGCAACATTGCCAACAACACCCGGCTCGGCATTCCTTGGTTGTTTTTGAACGACGGACCTGCCGGCCTCCGGCTCTCCGACAGCAGCACGACCGCTTTTCCGGCTCCGATTACCCTTGCGGCGACTTGGGACACGGCACTGGCGCGGCAATACGGCAGTCAAATCGGCGCCCAATGCCGCGGCAAAGGCGTTGCAGTTCTGTTGGGGCCGATGATGAACATGGCGCGGGTGTATGAGGACGGGCGGGCTTTTGAAGGCTACGGTGAAGATCCGTACCTTGCGGGAGCGATGGCTGCGGCGGAAATTCCCGGCATCCAAAGCCAGGGCGTCATCGCCACTGCCAAACATTTTGTGTGCAACGATCAGGAGATTAACCGCACAACGATCAGCGCCGACGTGGACCCACGCACCCTCCAGGAAATCTATGAAGCGCCGTTTCGCGCCTCCGTACGGGCCGGGGTTGGCGCGGTCATGGCCTCTTACAATCTGGTGAACAGCGTTCACGCGTGCGAGTTGCCGGCGCTCAATGCCACCTTGAAAAAGTCGTATGGATTCAATGGCTGGATCATGAGCGATTGGGGGGCGGCTTTCACCACCGTGGGTGGCATGAATAATGGACTCGATATGGACATGTATAGCGGCCCATTTGCAGCCAATAACATCACCACCGCCATTCAATCGGGCAATGTCCCGCCTTCGGAATTGGACGGCATGGTGCAGCGCATCCTCATCAGCATGTTTCAATTCGGTCTCTTCGACAATCCGCCCACCGGGAATCTAGGTTCAACGGTAACGAACTCGGCCAATGTTTTATTTGCGCGCAACGCTGCCGCGGAGGGAATGGTCTTGTTGCAAAACAACGGCGGCGTGCTGCCGTTGAGCTCGTCGGTGCATTCAATTGCCGTGATTGGTTCTGTGGCGAGCGTGTCACCGATTTCAGTGGGCGCCGGTTCCGCGAGCGTAAACCTGCCTTACAACATCACGCCACTGGCAGGAATCACCAGCCGCGCCGGCGGCGGCGTCTCCATCAATTACGCCCAGGGTGACGGAGCGAGCCTCGCCGCCGCGGTTCAAGCAGCCAGCAATTCCGCCGTCGCCATCGTATGTGTGGGCCAGCAGACCAGCGAAGGTTCCGATCGCACCAGCCTTTCATTGCCCACCGGCCAGGACGCTTTGGTGAGTGCCGTTGCCGCTGTCAACCCGCATACCATCGTCGTGATGTATGAGTCTTCTGCCACACTGATGCCGTGGGCCAGTCAGGTCGCGGGAATTGTGATGGCGTGGTATCCGGGACAGGAAAATGGCAACGCCTTGGCTCAAGTCCTGTTCGGGGACGTAAACCCGTCGGCGAAACTTCCCGTGACGATCCCCGTAACCTCAAACCAGGTGCCCACGAGTACCACCGCCCAATGGCCCGGCACCAACCTTCACGCGGCCTACTCCGAAGGGTTGGAAATGGGTTATCGCTGGTATGACACAAACAACGTCACTCCGCAGTTCCCGTTTGGGTTCGGCTTGTCCTACACGACGTTCGGTTACAGCAACCTCACTGTCAGCGCCGTCAGCCCTTCGGGGCAGGTGCAAATCGGCTTCGACCTGACGAACACGGGCACGCTCACTGGCGCTGAAGTGCCCCAGCTCTATCTGGGCTTCCCCCTCGCCGCCAGCGAGCCGCCGAAGCAGCTCAAAGGATTCCAAAAAATCACCCTCTCGCCGGGTCAGACACAGCACGTCACGTTCAATCTGGATTGGGAAGACCTGGCCAATTGGAGCGCCACCGCTCGTGGCTGGATTGTAACGCCGGGCAGTTTTCAAGTTATGGTCGGCGCTTCCTCGCAGGACATTCGTTTGACCGGGGCATTCACGGTTGTGTCGGTGCCTTCCAGCGATCTGGCCAACGCGGCGCTCCAACAGCCAGTCACCGTTTCCTCCGCGCTCTCCACCAACACGCCCGGCTCAGCGACCGTGGACGGAGATCCCACGACAGCTTGGACGTCTCAGGCCTCCGACCCGCAGTGGCTTGCCGTGGACCTTGGCGTGATCAAGGATCTTTCGCGCGTGCGCCTCATCTGGAATACGAATTACGCCACCAGCTACGAAATCCAATCCTCTCCGGACAACACGAATTGGACTGACCTTTACGCCACCGCCACCGGCGGCGGCGGGGTCGAGGATATCCTCGTATCAGGCCGAACGCGCTACGTCCGCCTCTTGGGTACGCAACGCGCCGGGGCCGGCGGTTATTCGCTTTCCGAGTTTGATGTCTTTTCACAACCGCAACTTCCGTACGGTGGCGTGGTGCCCACTTTGCCCGGACGCATTGAGGCGGAGAACTACGACACCGGTGGCGAAGGTGTGGCCTACTACAACACTACGGTGGGCAATCCGGGCGGGGTTTACCGGTCGGATGACGTGGGGATTGAACCCACGTCGGACACGGGCGGTGGCTACGACGTGAGCTGGCTCAACAACGGCGAATGGCTGGAATACACTGTAAACCCGCCCGACGCGACGGCGGTTTACAGTATTAGCGTACGCGTGGCTTCGCCCTCCGGCGGCGGTCAACTACGGGTGCGGCTCAACGGCGCCGTGCTGGGCACAGTCGCCATTCCCAACACCGGCGGCTTTCAAAGCTGGCAGACCGTCACCTTGCCGGCAGTTTCCCTGGCGGGCGGCATCGGGAGTCAGGCGCTGCGGTTGGAAGTAATCACCAATGAATTTAGTATCAACTGGATTGGCTTGAATAGCACGCAGAGGGGCACCAACATCGCGTTGTACAAAGTGGCCACGGCTTCCTCCCTCGAAAATTCAGGCTACCCCGCCACGAACGCCTTTGACGGTAATCTGAACACCCGCTGGTCTTCAGCTTTCAGTGATCCGCAATGGATTTATGTGGATTTGGGGGCAACTTACAACATCTCGGAAGTGGTGCTCTACTGGGAAACGGCCTACGGGAAGAGTTATCAGATTCAGGTTTCCTCCAACGCCACCAACTGGACCACGATTTACAGCACGACCAATGGGCTTGGTGGCACCGAGGATTTGAACGGATTATCCGGAACGGGTCGTTACGTGCGGATGTACGGCACCGCACGCGGCACCCCGTGGGGCTATTCCCTTTGGGAGTTTCAAGTTTTTCCCGCCCTGGCGCCGGAGTTGTCCATCGCCCTGAGCGGGACAAACGTCGTGCTTTCCTGGCCGGTGGTATCAGGGACCAGTTGGTCGCTGCTGACAGCGCCGGCATTAGGATTACCCGGCAACTGGAACACGGTAACGAACGTTCCCTCGCGCCTGAATTCAGAGTACGTCATCACGAATGCGGCCGGTGCGGCGGCGCAATTTTACCGCCTCGAACAGAACCCCTGAAATTACTGCATGGGACAGGCGCGGTTCAATGTGTCCCTTGTCCAGCGCACCCCGTTTTTCCGTGCCGACACTTGCGAATGCCGGTAAGCTCAGGCGCATGTCGGGAATTATTCATCGCCCGGTGGCGCTCACCATCGCCGGCTCGGACAGCGGCGGCGGCGCGGGCATCCAGGCGGACTTGAAAACGTTCGCCGCGCTCGGCGTTCACGGCGCGAGCGCAATTGCCTGCCTCACCGCGCAGAATCCCAAACGAGTTCTCGCCGTCGAAACCTGTTCGCCCGGGATTTTGCGGCGGCAAATCGAGGCCGTGTTTGAGGAAATGCCGCCCGCCGCCGTAAAAACCGGAATGTTGTTCTCGGCGGAGAACGTCCGGGTCGTCGCGGAGTTTTTCGGAGCGCGGGCGGCCCGCCCGCGAGTCCCATTGATTGTTGACCCAGTGCTGGTCTCGACCAGCGGCGCGCAATTGCTTAAACCGAAGGCAGTAAAAATACTGACGGAAAAACTCCTGCCGCTCGCCACACTCGTGACGCCAAACCTTTACGAAGCCGAAACTCTGACCGGACGCAAACTTGCGTCGGCTGAAGATCTGCGCGCCGCCGCCCGCGAAATCCACGCGCGCTTCGGCTGCGCCGCGCTCGTCAAAGGCGGTCACTTGAAAAACCGGCGCGAGGCGGTGGACATTTTTTTCGATGGCCGGACGGAATTGCTGTTGAGCGCGCCGTTCATCAAGGGCGTCCGCACGCACGGCACCGGTTGCACTTATTCGGCGGCCATCGCGGGCTATCTGGCGCGCGGCGGCAGCCTGCCGCAAGCGGTGAAACGCGCCAAGGAATTTGTCACCCAGGCCATCGCCGGCAGCTACCGTGTTGGAAAACATTTTGCGCTGAACCCGCTGTTTTATTGAGGCGCGTCACGCAATTGGTTATTCACCGTTACTCGCTCACCGGCTACAATGCGCCGTCATGTCCGACACGCTGGTCATCAACGAAATCTATTTGAGCCTGCAGGGGGAAAGCACCTTCGCGGGACTGCCATGCATCTTTATCCGGCTCACCGCGTGCGATTCGCGCTGCTCGTATTGCGACACCGCCTACGCCTTCACCTTGGGCAAAAAACAATCACTCGCGGAAATTCTGGTAAAAATCCGCGAACTCGCCGCGCCATTCAATTCAATAAAGGTAGGAGCCGAGGTGACGAGGCTCACTTCAATTCCGAATTTTCAAAATGAGCCTCCTCACGTCGGCTCCTACAAACTGCCTCTCGTCGAATTGACCGGCGGCGAGCCGTTGCTCCAGAAAAATGCCTTGCCGCTGATGAAATCCCTTTGCGACGACGGCTTCACCGTGCTGCTCGAAACCGGCGGCGCGCACGACATCTCGCCGGTGGACCCGCGTGTCCGTCGCATCATGGATTTGAAATGTCCGGCCAGCGGCGAAGTGGAGCGCAATCGCTGGGGAAACCTCAAGCACTTGAAGGCGACCGACGAGATCAAATTCGTCATCGGCACGGCCGAGGATTACGAGTGGGCCAGACAACAAATTGCCGGGCACAAACTTGACGCCATCTGTCCCCTGCTCTTCTCGTGGGTGCATCCGCTGTCACCGGCGCAGCAGGACAAGTCGCTAAAAAAAGTCCCGGCGGGCCAAACGCCGGTTTCGCGACGCGAGCTGGCGGAAAAAATCATCGCCGATGCCCTGCCCGTGCGCTTTCAGGGCCAGCTGCACAAGGTCATCTGGCCGCCGGAACAAAGAGGAGTTTAACGAGCCACCGATGAAACGCAGATTAAATATAAAAATGCGCAACCGCGTTTTCTCCCTCTCCGCCAACGAAGTTGGGGGAGAGGGCCGGGGTGAGGTGGCGCGTGAAGATCAAAACCCCTCGCCCTGTCCCTCTCCCCGCTTGGGCGGGGCGAGGGGAATAGCATCCTGCGTTCCCAAACTTATCCGTATTCATCTGTGTCCATCCGTGGTTAAAAAATGAAATCGCGGCAAACCATCCAACTGCTTCGAACTTACGAGTCGCGCAACGTGATGTTTATTGATCCCGACGGTTCGTGGCCCATCGTCTGGGAACGCGCCAAAGGCGTTGACGTCTGGGACGCCGAGGGGAAAAATTATCTCGATTTGACCGCCGCGTTTGGCGTTGCCGCCGCGGGCCATGCCAACCCGAAGGTTGTCAAGGCCGGCCAAACGCAACTGGCCCGGCTGCCCCACGCGATGGGCGACGTGCATCCGCACGCGCGCAAGGCCGAACTCGCGCGCGAATTGAGCCGCATCACCTTCGAGCGCTGGTCACGCTTCACACTTCACGCTTCACGCTTCACGGGCAAAGTGATTTTCTCCAATTCCGGCTTTGAAGCCGTTGAGTCAGCGCTCAAGACCGCCATGCTGGCCACCGGCAAGCGTGGGGTCATCGCATTCGAAGGCGCGTATCACGGACTCGGCTACGGCGCGCTCAACGCCACGCACCGCAATTTTTTCCGCGGGCCGTTCCGCTCGCAACTGCGCGAGTTCGGGCATTTCGTGCCATTTCCCGTAGGAGACGACGTAAGGAGTCTCAAATTCAAATCGGGGAAAAATGAGCCTCCTCACGTCGGCACCTACGAAATTGAGAAGCGCATCCGCAAACTTTTCCGCCGCAAATCCATCGGCGCGATTCTGGTCGAACCGATTCAGGCGCGCGGCGGCATCAACCTTCCGCCGCCGGAGTTTCTGCCGTTGCTCCGAAGGCTTTGTGACGAACACGGTGCGTTGCTGATTCTCGACGAAATTTACACCGGTTTCGGCCGCACCGGGAAATGGTTTGCGTGCGAACATACCGGCGTCGTGCCCGACCTCATCTGCCTGGGCAAGGCGTTGACCGGCGGTTTTCCATTGTCGGCCTGTGTCGGGCGCGCGGATTTGATGGACGCCGCCTGGCCGGCATCGCGCGGCGAGGCCATCCACACCAGCACGTTCCTCGGCAATCCGGTCGGCTGCGCGATGGCGCTGGCGCAAATCAGGGAGATTCAGCGGCTCAATCTTTGCGAGCGGAGCGCCGAACTTGGGAATTTTTTGCTTTCGCAGCTTCAATCGCAAATCGTAAATCGTAAATTGCAAATCCAAGTGCGCGGTTTGGGCCTGATGGCCGGCGTGGAACTGCGCCTGCCCGATGGCAAGCCCGCCACCGATGCGACAATGCGGATAATCAAGACGTTGTTGCATCGCGGCTTCATCATGCTGCCGGAAGGCGAACACGCCAACGTCATCAGTTTCACGCCACCATTGACCATCACCAGGGCGCAATTGGCCAAAGCTGTCGCCGCGCTCGCAAAAGCGTTAAACGGTTGAACCGTTGAATCGTTAAACCGGTCATGACAATTTAACGCTTCAACGCTTCAACGTTTTAACGAACATGAAACTTTCTGAAATGCGCGAACTGCTGGACCGGCGCGGGATTCAACTCACGAAATCCCTCGGCCAGAATTTTCTGCACGACGCAAATCAACTCCGACGCATCATCAAGGCCGCTGAATTGTCAAAGGACGACAATGTCCTCGAAATCGGGCCGGGTCTTGGGCCGTTGACGGAATTGCTCTTGGAAAACGCTGGCGAAGTTCTGGCGATTGAGAAAGATGCGCGGCTGGTGGAATTTTTGCGCGAACGATTTACGTCCCTCTCCCATCCGATGGGAGAGGGTGGCCGGAGGCCGGGTGAGGGAAAATTTGAATTACTCCACGCCGACGCGCTGAAGTTTCTGAAACACGAGCCGCGCGATTGGCGCGACTGGAAACTCGTCGCCAATCTGCCGTATTCCATCGCCTCGCCGATTCTGGTCGAACTGGCGCAATCGCCCCAACGACCGCGACGGATGGTGGCAACGCTGCAACTCGAAGTCGCCCGGCGGCTCATGGCCAGGGCCGGCGATGACGATTACGGCATCCTGACGCTGCTGATTCAACTCGGTTACGAGCCGCGCGAATGGTTCAAGATTCCGGCAAGCTGCTTTTTTCCGGAGCCGGACGTGGATTCAGCCTGCGTGGTTTTGATTCGCCGAGCCGAGCCGCTTTTGCCTGAAAACCAGCGCGAAGCGTTTGTGAAAATCGTCAAGCGCGCGTTTTCGCAACGGCGGAAAATGATGTTGAAACTGCTGCGCGAAGACTGGCCGGCAGAAAAATTGACACGGGCATTTGAAGAATTGCGACTCTCCCTACAAACTCGCGCCGAGGCGGTCAGCCTTGAGAAATTTGCCGGTTTAGTCAAAGCTCTGGAATAAGCTGCCGATACGCACGAAGCGAGAAATGAAAATCAAACTGGAAAAAAGCTGTGGGTAGCACCCGCCTCCGGCGGGTTCAATTCGGCGTCCCGCCGAATTGCATTGGCGCACGCATGATTGGTACAGATACGGATGCATAACACCACCTTCACAGCCAAGCCGTTTCGGGCGCGACGCCCGAAACAACCCGCGAGACGCGGGTGCTACATTATTTTTCTCCGCGTCTCCGCATCTTCGCGTTGAAATATGCCTGAAGAGATCTTCGATGTTGTCAACGAGCGCGACGAGGTGATTGACCGGAAGCCGCGCAGCGAGGCGCATCGGCTCGGATTGCTCCATCGCGCGGTCCATGTGCTGGTGTTCAATTCGCGTGGCGAGACGTTTCTCCAGAAACGTTCGATGGCCAAAGACCGCGAACCGGGCAAATGGGATTCCTCGACGTCCGGGCACCTGGATTCCGGCGAGGATTACGACGCCTGCGCCATTCGCGAACTGCGCGAGGAAATCGGATTGGACGTGAACACCGGAGCCGTGGCGACGAGGGCGTCGCCGCCACTGCAAAAGCTGTTCAAAATCGCCGCGTGCCCGGAAACGGACGCGGAATTTGTGTGGATCTATCGCTGCCAAGCCGAAGGGCCGTTTCGGTTGCATCCCGACGAAATCGAATGCGGTGGCTGGTTCGCGCCGGAAAAAATTTCGCGCTGGATGGCTGAAAAGCCGGAAGATTTTGCGGGCGCGTTCCGGCTCATCTGGCGGACGTTAAACCGTTGAATCGTTGAATCGTTAAAACGTTGCTCTGGTATGCAACCGGTTCAACGGTTCAACGGTTTAACGATTCACGATTTTCTTTTCGCTCCTTTACTTGCGCCAAAAATGGGTTAGTTATTAACCCATGCAAAATTTTCTGGTTCCGATTGTGGTGGAGCAGACGGGCCGCGGCGAGCGGACGTGGGACATTTACTCGCGCCTGCTCGTTGACCGCATCATTTTTCTCGGCACGGCGGTGGATGACACGGTCTCCAACATCATCATCGCGCAGCTCCTTTTTCTCCAGATGTCCGACGCGAAGAAGGACATTCATCTTTACATCAACTCGCCGGGCGGCAGCGTCACGGCGGGTCTGGCAATTTACGACACGATGCAATATCTCACCTGCGACGTGAACACCTATTGCGTCGGGCAGGCGGCCAGCATGGCGGCCGTGCTGCTCGCGGCGGGCACGAAAGGCAAACGTTATGCGCTGCCCAACGCGCGCATCCTGATCCACCAGCCGTGGGGCGGCGTCCAAGGCCAGGCCTCCGACATCAGCATCCAGGCGAAGGAAATTCTGCGGCTCAAGGACCGGTTGAACGAAATCCTCGCCAAACATTGCGGGCGCAAAGCCGACGAACTCACGCGCGACACCGACCGCGACCGTTTCATGTCCTCGGAGGAAGCGAAGGAATACGGTCTCGTGGACCAGGTCGTGCAATCGCGCAAGGACATCGCCGGCCCGGCGGAAAAAACGTCGGCGAAGGCATGAAGATCGTTGGAGTCCATGCTTCAGCGTGCTTCGCGGCGAACAACCTGAAGGTTGAACTCCAACGCAAATCGTAAATCGTAAATCGTAAATCGTAAATTTCATGGCCCGTCCCACCACCCTCACCATGTGCAGTTTCTGCGGCAAATCGCACGCGGAAGTGCGCAAGCTCATTGCCGGGCCGGGCGTTTACATCTGCGACAATTGCATCATTCTTTGCAAAAACGTCCTCGACCGCGAACTCCAGCTTCAAAACCAGAAAAAACAGCCGAAGTTCACCGTCCCCAAACCGGCGGTCATCAAACGCCAGTTGGACGGTTATTGCATCGGACAGGAACACGCGAAGAAGACCCTGGCCGTCGCCGTGCATAATCATTACAAGCGCATCCAACCGGAACCGGCGGCGGAAACCGAGGAAGCTGCGAAGACCGCGCCTCCCGATCCGCACGCCGACGTGGAAATCGAAAAGAGCAACATTTTGATGATCGGCCCAACCGGTTCGGGCAAGACGCTGCTCGCGCGCACGCTCGCGAAAATTCTCGACGTGCCGTTTGCCATCGCCGACGCCACGACCCTCACCGAGGCGGGCTACGTGGGTGAAGACGTGGAAAACATCATCTTGCGGCTGCTGCAAAACGCCGATTACGACGTGAAACGCGCCCAGCGCGGCATCGTCTATATTGACGAGATTGACAAAATCGCGCGCAAGTCCGACGGCCCGTCCATCACGCGCGACGTTTCGGGCGAAGGCGTGCAGCAGGCGCTGCTCAAAATTCTTGAAGGCACGGTCTGCAACGTGCCGCCGCAGGGCGGCCGCAAGCATCCGCAACAGGAATACATCCGCGTGGACACGACGAGCATTTTGTTCATTTGCGGCGGCGCCTTCGTCGGCCTGGAAAAGGTCATCCAACGGCGGCTGGGCCGGCACACGATGGGTTTCGGCGCCATCGGCGAAACATCAAAAACCGCCGGCACCGGGCGTGATGAAATTTTGCAGCACGTCGAACCGGAGGATTTGCTTAACTTCGGATTCATTCCCGAATTCATCGGGCGGCTGCCGGTGGTGACGACGCTCGCGGAATTGACCGAGGAACAACTGGTTTCCATTCTCACCGACCCGAAGAACGCGCTGACAAAGCAATACGCCAAGCTCATGGCGATGGAAGGCGTGGAATTGGAATTCACACCGGACGCATTGCGCGAACTGGCGGCGCAGGCGCACAAAAAAGGCACCGGCGCGCGCGCGCTGCGGAGCCTGCTGGAAAAGCTGATGCTCGATTTGATGTATGAAGCGCCGGACGGCGGCGACATCGTCCACGTCAAAATCACCCGGCCGGTCGTGCGCGGCGAAAGCAAGCCGATCGTCCGGCGCAAACAGGACGCAGAAGCAGCGTAATTTCTTCGTAGGAGCCGAGGTGACGAGGCTCTGTTCGCCCTTGGATTTCGGATTTCGGAGTGAGCCTCCTCACGTCGGCTCCTACAAAATTTTACACCCCAATATCCTCATTCCAAAGTTCTGGCCTGGCTTTGATGAAATCGCGCATGAGCCGGATGCACGCCGGGTCTTGCACCACCTCCACTTTCACGCCCTGCGAGCGGACGTATTCTTCCGGGCCCTGGTACGTCATGTTTTCACCGATGACCAAGCGGGGGATTTTGTAGAGCAGAATCGCGCCGCTGCACATCGGACACGGCGACAGCGTCGAATACAAAACACAGCGCTGATAAACCGATGCCTTGAGCCGGCCGGCGTTTTCGAGGCAGTTCATTTCCGCGTGATGAATCACGCTGCCGCGCTGCACGCGCTGATTGTGGCCGCGCCCGATGATTTTTCCTCCAGCACCAGCACCGAGCCGATGGGAATGCCGCCGGCGGCCAGCCCCTTTTGGGCTTCCTCAATTGCGGCTTGCAGGAAAACATCCATGCGCGAAGTGAAGCATGAGGTCGTTTGAATGACAAGTTGTCGGAGGGCCGAGTTAAACGAGGCCCTGACTTTTGGAGTCTTAATTTGGGACTCGCAGAGCTCGTCCCTCCGAAAAATATTCAACGCGCAAAAATCTGCCGGATGACGTCCTCAATCGGCACTTCCTGGATGTCAATGTCGGTGACCGGCAAATCATCCAGCAACGATTTGCAGACGGCGATGACGCGGTCGCGCTTGACCTTGAGCGTGATGGAACTGGCGTTTTTTTCCACGACCTCGCCGTAGCGTGAGAGGTTTTCATTTGGACGCGCATCCGTGCTGGCGCATTGAATCGTGATGAGTTTGAAGTCGGCGAAGCGGTCCACAATCTCGGCCAGCCGGCCGTCAAAGAAGATTTTCCCGTGGTCAATGATGATGACGCGGTCGCACAGCGCCTGGATGTCGGCCATGTAATGGCTCGTGAGCAAAATCGTCGTTTTTTGTCCGGCATTATGCCGGCGGATGAATTCGCGAACGGTCTTTTGTGAAACCACGTCCAAGCCGATGGTCGGCTCGTCGAGGAACAGCACCTTGGGCTGATGAAGCAGCGACGCGATGAGTTCCATTTTCATGCGTTCGCCGAGGGAAAGTTCGCGGACGCTGACGTTGAGTTTGTCGCGCACGTTGAGCAATTCGCTCATTTCGGCGACGGTGCGCTCGAAGCGGTCGGCGGGGATGCCGTAGATTTTTGAGTTCAGTTCGAGCGATTCGCGCGCGGGCAAATCCCACCAAAGCTGGTTTTTCTGGCCGAGCACGAGCGCAAACTGGCGGCGGTAGCCGTCGTGACGCTCCCACGGCACGTAACCCAGCACGCGCGCCGAGCCGCCTGTGGGAAACAGCAGGCCGGCGAGCATTTTCAGCGTCGTCGTCTTGCCCGCGCCGTTGGGACCCAGAAAGCCGACGAGTTCGCCCGGTTCAATCTTGAAACTGACGTCGTTGACAGCGACGAGTTGTTCGTATTGACGATGGAAAAGCCCCTTGACCGCGCCGGCAAAGCCGGGCCGCTTTTTGTAGGTGCGAAAGGCTTTCGTCAGTCCGTTGACTTCGATGACGGGCACGGCAGGAATGTCGAGGGTCGAAGGCCGGCTGTCGAGCGCGGAAACGATCAGCGGTTCAACTGTTTTTCGAGGTAATGGACGACCTGACGGACGTTGGCGTCCACCTCCATGCGGTCTTTGACGAGGCGGCAGGCATGGAGCACCGTGCCGTGGTCGCGTCCGCCAAAGGCCTCGCCGATGGTGTTGAGCGAGCTTTCGGTCATCTGGCGTGAGAGATACATCGCGACCTGGCGCGGAAACGCGATGTTTTCCGGGCGGCGTTTGCTGGTCATGTCAGCGAGCCGGATGTCATAGTGTTCGGCGACTTTTTTCTGGATGACCTCGATGCTGATGGTCAACCGGCCCTCTTCGTGAAGGATTTCGCGCAGCAACCCTTCGACCACCTCGATGGACAGTTTTTTGCCGGTGAGCGAGGCGTAGGAAGCGACGCGGATGAGCGCCCCTTCGAGCCGGCGGACATTGGTGCGAATCCGATTGGCGAGAAAGTTCATCACTTCCTCTGGCAGGGTCACGCCCATGATCTGCGCCTTCTTTTGAAGAATGGCCAGGCGCATTTCGACGTCCGGCGGCTGCAAATCGGTGACCAGCCCCCACTCGAAACGCGAGACAAGCCGGTGTTCCAACCCCTGAATTTCACTCGCTGGACGGTCGCAGGTGAGCACGATTTGTTTGCGGGACTCGTGCAACGTGTTGAAGGTGTGGAAAAATTCCTCCTGAATGCGTTCCTTGCCGGCGAGGAATTGGATGTCATCAATCAACAACACGTCCGTCTGGCGGTATTTTTTGCGGAATTTGACGAGCTGGTTGTTTTGGATGCCGTCAATGTATTCGTTGGTGAATTTCTCGGAGGAGAGATAGGCCACGCGCGCGCCCTTTTTGTTGCTGACGACGTATTGGCCGATGGCATGAAGCAAGTGCGTCTTGCCCAGGCCGACGCCGCCGTAAAGGAAGAGCGGATTGTAGGATTTGCCCGGCACCTGTGCGACCGCGAGGGCCGCGGCGTAGGCAAAATTGTTGTTGTTGCCGACCACGAACGATTCGAAGGTGTTTTTGGGATTGAACGGCAATTCGCCGCTGCCCAGCGAACGTTCGTGCGATGATTCGGCGGTTTTGGTTCTGGCGGGTGCCGGAACCGGAGCAGGCGCCAGCGCAATTCCCGTTCCGATCTTGAATTTCACCTGCAATTGGCGGCAGGCGGCCACGGCCACGGCGTCCTGCAACAGGCTGAGATAGTTGTCCTTGAGCCAGAGTTCGCAAAATTCGTTGGGCGTCTCGAGTGTGACGTGGCCGGTGCCCATGTCACAGACGCGCAAAGGCGCAAACCACATGTTGTAAGTGTCCTTGCTCAACTTGGAGCGAAGTTGCTCCTGCGCCGAATTCCAAATTTTTTCCGCTGAAAGCTGCATGTGTTTCGTCAAAAAGCCTGTTTTTTAAGCCTTTTATTCACCTAGCCCCGAAACCGGCGTTTATCGCCGGTTTCCACGGGCACTCACTTTGGCAAAGAGCAGTCGGTCCGAATGGGCAGCCGCCAAATCATCACTGTTCGCCAAAAAATTCATTTTATACAAAAAACAACTTGCTGATAGACAACGAGTTACATTATTCAAAAAACAAATCTCCAACCGTAATTCTTCCAAAATATTTAAACGCCTGGAAACCACTTCGAACAACACGACCATTTTTATGGTATTGAGCCGAAAGTTTCTAGGAGAACATATTAACTCTTGTTCACGAGTTATTCACATGCCCTTTCTTGTCAAATAAATCAACATTTTTTGCTCCACGCGCTGACGGAACTTCAATCAAACGGCCCCCTCGCCCGTTTCGCCGGTGCGGATGCGGACGACACTCTCCACGGGACTCACAAAAATTTTCCCGTCGCCGATTTTTCCGGTCTTCGCGGCCTTCAGAATCGCGTCCGTCGCCGATGAAACCAGACCATCGGCCAGCACGACCTCGATTTTGACCTTGGGAAGAAAATCCACGGTGTATTCGCTGCCGCGGTAAATCTCCGTGTGCCCCTTCTGGCGGCCGAACCCCTTCACTTCGGAAACTGTCATGCCTTGCACTCCCAGCGCCGCCAACGCCGCCTTCACTTCGTCGAGCTTGAAAGGTTTGATGATCGCTTCAATTTTTTTCACGCTTTCGTCCCCGGTTTGTTTATGGGTCAAGATTAACAGCCAAAGCTGCGGTGTGTAAACAGGAATCTTCGGCGGGCGCATTGGCGGGCGCATCTCATTTGGGTGGCGGTATCATTTGGAACGCCGAGCACCGTCTCGGCTCGAAAGTGACTTTCAATCCAAACTTGCCGAGGCGGTGCTCGGTGTTCCGTTGATGCAAACTATGCCACTACCCTCATTTGGAATGCGAAAACCGGCTGGTTTCATCAAAACCTTGTTTTGGCAGCGAGCGGGCCATGGCCGGTCAATCCCAATGACCAACGGATTTGAAGGTTGGAAAAGGCCGGTGAAGCGGCTCCAGCAGCTCCCGCCGGCTGGACAACGGCCAACAGCGGGTGTTAACAGGATTCTGCCGCCAAGGCGCACTTGGGCACTGTGACAAACAAAGTTGCATCATTTCGGAAGGAACGCCGGATTTATCCGGCAGGGCATTCAATCACGCAGGCCCGCTGCCGTCCCGCTTGGCGAGACGGCGTTCCGTTGCAGTGTCCGGGTGCGCCCGCCACCACGGGATTTATTCCGGCTACACGACACCTCAAAGCGGGATTCAACCCGATTGGCTTTGCACATCTTGTTTGCGGCACGCCAACCGCCCCGTAATGGCATTTAAGTCTCGATTTAATTGAATAACCCGCTAACATACATTATTCTTATACTTGTAAGAAGACATTTGACATAAATAAGCGGTTATGATTTAATTGGGCATGGGCAGCCATAATTGGGGGGTGCTGCCCGGTGTTCTTTGAATTTTTTAAAAACAGTTTTCGACCTTGGTTCCGGTACAAACCAGGTCGGAGTTCTCCGTAATCTACGTTGTACTCATTCGAAATTCCCCGGGCCTCTCGGTCATCTCCTGGCCGCTTGGCCCGGTTTTTCTTTTATTCGGCGCCACTCCCCACGGCAACCCCCTGTCCATTCGGTAGTGGTATAAGTGGTATAATTTGGAACGCCGAGCACCGTCTCGGCTCGAAAGTGACCTTCAATCCAAACTTGCCGAGGCGGTGCTCAGCGTTCCGTTGATGCAACCCGTGCCGCCCCGTCCATTCATTGACACTGATTTTCGCGGCTGTTAGTTTCCGTCCTTCTGGAAAGTCAAATGGACTACAAAAACACATTGAATCTGCCGCGCACCGATTTCCCCATGAAGGCCGACCTCGTCGCCCGGGAACCGGACCGGTTGAAAAAGTGGGATACCGCCAGGCTCTACGAAAAAATCCAAACCGCCCGCGCCGGCGCGGAAAAATTTGTGCTGCACGATGGCCCGCCCTTTGCCAACGGCGATGTCCACATCGGCACCGCGCTGAACAAGATTCTCAAGGACATCATCGTCAAATACAAAACGCTGCGCGGCTTCAGCGCGCCCTATGTTCCGGGCTGGGATTGCCACGGACTGCCCATCGAATTCAAGGTTTCCCAGGAAATGCGCAAGGCCGGCGATACATCAGCCGACCCCGTGACCATTCGCGAAGCGTGTGAAGCCTCTGCTCGCAAATATATTGATATTCAGCGCGTGCAATTCAAACGCCTCGGCGTCCTCGGTGATTGGGACAACCCCTATCTCACGCTGAACAAGGAATACGAGGCCGACGAATTGCGCCTCTTCGCGGACATCGTGGAGAAAGGCTTCGTTTATCGCGGCAAAAAGCCGGTCTATTGGAGCATCCCCTGCCGCACCGCGCTGGCCGAGGCCGAGGTCGAATACAAAGACCACGTCAGCCCCAGCATTTACGTGAAATTCCCCGTTGTCGGCCAGCCGGACACGTTTGTTCTCATCTGGACGACGACGCCGTGGACTTTGCCGGCAAACCTCGCCGTCGCTTTCAACAACAAACTCGAATATGTCCAGGTCGAAATCAGCGGCGAAAAATACATCCTGTTCCGTGGCTTGCTCCCCGCCGTCGCGGAAAAATGCGGCTGGAGCAATTATCTGGAGCAACCCTTTGCCACGGAAAAACTGGCCCAATTGCAATACCAGCATCCATTCATTCCCAAGCGCACCGGCCGGCTCCATCCTGCCGAATTTGTCACCAGCGACACCGGCACGGGCTTCGTCCACATCGCGCCGGGACACGGACTGGAAGACTACGGCCTTGGCTCGGCTGTCGGCCTGCCGATTTATTCGCCGGTGGATGACGACGGCAAGTTTGCCTACACGAACGATTTGCCGGTTGAGCAGCAAATGCCAAAGGAAATGGTCGGCAAATCCATCCTCGAAAAGCATGGCAAAAGCGATGCCAACGAAGCCGTCCTGCATGAACTTCGCGCCCGACACGCCCTGCTCCACCAGGAAAATTATCATCACAGCTACCCGCACTGCTGGCGCAGCAAAACGCCCGTCATCTTCCGCGCGATGGACCAGTGGTTTATTGAAATAGATCATTTGCTTTCGGAGGGGCGAGTTACACGAGCCCCAAATCAAAGTCAGGGACTCGCAGAGCTCGTCCCTCCGAACCAAACCTTCCGCGCCTCCGCCCTCACTGAAATTGACCGCGTGAAATGGATTCCCGACTGGGGCGTCAACCGCATCAAGAGCGCCGTGCAAACCCGGCCCGACTGGTGCATCTCGCGTCAGCGTACCTGGGGCGTGCCGATTCCGGCGTTTTACGACGCGAAAGACGAACCGATTCTTGACGCGCAAATCGTCCGCAACACCGCCGGCTTGATTGAAAAACACGGCTCAAACATTTGGTTCGAGAAATCCGCCGCCGAACTCTGGTCGCTCGTGAAGCCGAAGGATTGGAAAGGCGCGGAGGCCGCCGCCAAATCCAACGACACGCTCGATGTGTGGATTGATTCGGGCTCGTCGTCACGCGCAGTTTTGATGCGGCGCGGGGAACTGTTGCACCGGAGCGCGGACAGCTTGTCCGCGAGTTCATCCACACCAAATCACCAACACGCGGACAAGCTGTCCGCGCTCCCGTGGCAAGCTGACGTTTACCTCGAAGGCAGCGACCAGCATCGCGGCTGGTTTCAATCGTCGCTGCTGCTCTCGCTCGCCGGCAATGGCGCGGCGCCGTTCAAGACCGTTCTGACTCATGGTTTCATGGTGGATGCCGACCGCGAGAAAATCTCCAAGAGCAAACAAAGCCAGGGTGGGTACGAAAAACCGCAGACCGCCGAGGCTTACGTGAAGAAATACGGCGCGGACATCGTGCGGCTGTGGGTTTCGTCGCAGGATTACCGCAACGACATCATCGTGAGTGAGGAACGCATCGCCAAGGTCGCGGAAACCTACCGCGGCATCCGCAACGCACTGCGTTACCAGCTTTCGAACCTTTATGACTTCGATCCGACGAAACACGCCAGGCGCGACGATGAACTCACCAGCCTTGACCGCTGGATTCTGGGTGAATTCTCGAAGCTGGAGCAGGAAGTCATCAAGGCTTACGACGATTACGAATTTCACGTCGTGTATCAAAAAGTCAGCCAGTTCATCGCTGTCGAGCTGTCCTCGATTTACCACGACGTCATCAAGGACCGGCTTTACACCGACCCGGCGAATTCGCATCGCCGCCGCTCGACGCAGACCGCGTTGCACCGGCTGGTGACCGGCCTGTGTCAGATGCTTGCCCCGATTCTGTCATTCACGGCGGACGAAGCGTGGGAATTTGTGCCGGGGAAAAAGGAAGCTTCAGTTCACGAAAGCGAATTCAAGCAAAGCACATTCACATTAGACCCTGATGAAATTGGGAAATGGCACTGGCTTAAACTGTGGCGCGAAACCCTTTTGCCTGAATTGGAAAAAGCACGTCGAGCCAAGATAATTGGAAAGGCGTTGGAAGCCAAAGCAGAAATCACCATACCGCAAGTTCAAAACCAGATTTCAGACCAAGAATTGCTACGCGAACTCGTCAATGTGTCTGCGCTAAAAATTACGGTCGCCGAATCTGATTCACCATCTTCCATTTCGAAGGCGGAAGGTCAGAAATGCGAGCGTTGCTGGCATTGGGAAACGGATATTGGTTCAAACCCAGAACATCCGACCATCTGCGGCCGCTGCGTTGAGGCTGTGTTGCAATTCAAAGCATCATAGAAAAGTCACCTTTCTGGTGACTTGCTAAGACATTTTTCATAAAAACAAAGGCCAAAGTTTCATTTTTTGTATGGAATGATAGGTTTGATTCCCCATGAACCAAACACGGTCGGCACAAATTCACTTGCGAGCTTTTGCCCCTCGGCAATTTGTTCAGGGGTCATATGTGCAACAAGTTGAGCTTGAAGTTCGGTGGCTGCAACTTCATCAAGGTCATTTCCTTGTTTAGCTAATTCGAGCCATTTATATGCCTCTACGGCTTCTTGCTTCACGTTGCATAAAAAAACACCAAGATAAAGTTGTGCCCCGGCATGACCTTGTTCAGCAGCTTTTCGATACCATTTTGCAGCTTCAAAATAATCTTTTGGAAGACCAAGTTGGCCTTGTTCATAGTGAAGGCCGAGATGGAATTGTTCATTTGCATCGCCCGCTTCCGCCTTTTTAATGCGACCCTCTATTCCTGTTGTTATCGGCTTATTTTCCTTTGGCGGAAATTCGCGCTCTAACTTTTCGCGGGCCAATCTATGAAGCTCCTTCAATCGTTTGACGTCAGGGTCATTGCCATCAGGGTCAAATAATTGCAGTTCTTGTTTGTAATCTGGTCGCAAACCTTCGGCTAGATATTTTTCCACCTCATATTGAAGATGCTGCTGCAAATGATCGCCCATCATCTCATAAACCTGTAAAAACTTTAAGACGATATGATTGTCAATTAATGCCGGAATGCGTTCACCCCGACGCTCGGCAGCTTGATGGAATACTTTGCTAACCAGTGTGTGAATCTCAATTATTTTTTGATCTGTTGTCTTTGCCGTTGGCGCGCAACCATGCTGTGCTGCAATTCTGCGATAGCCTTTGACGATAAGCCTGCCGCTGACAGCTTGAACATCATCCAACATCGTGCGCTGCTTTGGGGGTGCGCCAAATAGCTTTTTCAAAAAGCTCATGGGTTTTGCTGGTTGGTTTTAAGCCGTTTCACAATTTCGACTTTGCGCCCGGCAAACATTTTGTCCAGAAAAAATCACACCGGCGGCGGCATTCCGATCCCCTTGCGCCAGCCCATCAGCCTCCCAACGGTTGCCGCGCCGCTCGAAAGCGCCAGAGGGCTGGCGCAGTCCAAGACGCTTCGCGTGGCCGGGAGTCGCCGGAATTCGCGCCAGCGTCTTGGACTGCGGCGGCCTTCCGCCGCTTTTCCCCAGGCGAAACGTTCATATCGTTCCATCCGCCGGAACTCTCAAGTTGAACAACAAAGAAACAAAGTAACGAAGTCCGAATTCCACTTTGTTCCTTCGTTGCTTTGTTGTTCAAAACATTTCACGCCGGCTGCTGCTGCGTCAGGCAATGCAGCGAGCCGGAACCGAGCACCAGATCAACGGCATGAATGCCCACCACCGGCCGGTCCTTGAACAATTCGCCTAGAATGCCGAGCGCGACGCGGTCGTTCGGGTCATTGAACGTCGGCACGATGACGCAGGCGTTGGCGATGTAAAAATTCGCGTAGCTCGCCGGCAGCCGATGTCCGTTGAAATAAAGCGGTTCGGGCATGGGCAACGGCACAATCGCGGGTTTTGAGCCGTCTTCGAGGCGCAAATCCCGGATGCGCTCCCAGTTTTCCGCGAGTGGACGATAATTGGCGTCGCGCTGGTTCTTTTCCCTGATGAGCACGAGCGTTTTCGGGTTCACGAACCGGCAGACGTCGTCAATGTGTCCGTGCGTGTCATCGCCCGCCGCGCCGTTCGGCAGCCAGAACACATTTTTCACGCGGAGATATTTCCGGAACGTCTCGTTGTATTGCGCCCGCGTCAGGCCCGGGTTGCGGACCTGAATCTTCGGATGAAGATAACATTCTTCCGTCGTCAGCAGCGTGCCGCGACCGTTCACCTCGATGCCGCCGCCTTCGAGGACGAACGGTTTGCCGTTGCATTCAGCGTGGAAGAGCCGTTTGCCGAGTTTGCGCGCCGCCATCTCGGGCACTTTGCGGTCTTTTTGCCAGTCATCGTGTCTTGCCCAAGCATTGAAGTGAAAATGGACGATGGCAGTTTGGGTGGTAGGGCCGACCTGCCGGTCGGCCTGGACGCGCAGCAGCGCGTCCCTACCGATGCGACGTTTCACAAAAATCGGTCCGCTGTCGCGGAGCCAGCCGCGGTTCGTCGGATGCACGATGAACCGGACCTGCTTCAAATCGCAGCCCGCGCGCTGGAGACAACCGCGCGCCAGCTTCGCTTCGGCCTTGTGCCGGACGAGAATACGCACGATTTCCCCCGGCGCAATCTTGCGCGCCATCTCGCCACAGGCCCAGCGGACGGCCTCCATTTTGCCCGGCCAATCCGCCTCATGATGCGGCCAGGCCAGCCAGGTGGCCTCGTGCCGTTCCCATTCGGCGGGCATGGCGCAGCCGGGCGCGGCGGGGTTTGATGCGTTTGCGGATTGTGCGTTCGTCATAAAAGTCACACGGAGCATAACCGTTTCGCTGCCGCTGGGAAATCCCGAAAGAAACCGATCGCCGGAGAAATAACGCGCAAGGGGAACTGGTCAACCGCTCAACTGTTAACTTCGGCCCGTTTTGCGGCTGGTGCAACTTATAAATTCCTTAAAAACAACAAATAATTGGCTGAAAATCTGCTGTCTTGAACGAAATTAAACCGGGGGCCGGAAATGGTCGAAGCCGCCCCGCTCGTATGAAAATGAGCTTAAATCAAGTCAGAAATGTGAAAGCCGCAAAAAACACTTTATGCGTGAGCCTGCTGGTTTTTTCGACGGCTGGCGTGATTGCCCCCCAAATACCCGCCCTGAAACCGGTGGTCGCGACGAAATCGGCAACCGTAACATTGCCCGCGGATGTGACCGGCGTTGAAATCCAGCAGGCGCTGGACCATTTGCCGGCCAGCGGCGGAGAGGTGGTGTTGCCGCCCGGAACGTTTGAGGTTGGCCAGCCCATCGCGTTGCGGCGTGATGATCAGAGCTTGCGCGGTTCCGGCGATGCGACCGTTTTGCGCCTGGCGGACGGCGCCAATTGCCCGGTGATCATTCTAGGTGAACCCGTCAACCGTCCGCAAGGGACCGTGAAAGATTTGCGTGTCAGCGGCCTTTTCATTGACGGCAACCGCTTTCGCCAGCAACGCGAGCTTTGGCGGCTTATGGGCGAAGGCTCGGATATCCACAACAACGGAATCACGGTGCAGAACGTGAGCAACTCGGTCGTGGAGCGCGTGACCTGCGCCCGCTGCCGTTCCGGCGGCCTCGTCACCACGCGGGGAGTGCGGTGGCTGACGGTGCGGGATTTGACCGCGTTCGACAACGAGTTCGACGGGCTGGCCTGTTATCAGACGACGGATTGCCTGTTCACCAGACTTCACCTCCACGACAATCCCGGGGCCGGCATCTCGCTGGACCTCGGTTTCGATCACAACGTCATCAGCAACGCCGTTTTGACCGCGAACGACTTGGGCATCTTCATGCGCGCGAGCCGCGACAACCAATTTCATGACATTTCCATCATTAGCAGCCATCACTACGGCGTGTTCATGGCGGGCGTCAAGAAACTGACCACCCGCGGCCAGCAGTTCGTCCCCCGAAGCGGGTGCGTGGACAACTCCTTCACCAACGTGGTCGCGATCAACTGCGGCGGCGCGGCCTTCCGGGTCAATGACGCCACCTGCACCAACAATGTCATTGTCCACGCCCAGTTTGACGGCAATGCCCGGGGCGGACTCTCGCTGGCGCAGCCGGATTTGATGGCGGTGCGGTAAATCAATCCCTTCCCCCCTCCGGCGTTGTCTTTTTGTCGTCGCGTTTTTTTGCGGGGGAATTTCAAGGACGGGGATGAGGACGGAAAATGCAAACCGCCTTTCTTCAATAAACTCTTGTATCGCAAAAAATTTTCGGACACAGTGCCGCGCCAATACGATTTATCATGCTCGAATTCAGGAACAAAATTTTGTTCGTCGGTTACGGGGCCGTGGCCCAATGCGCCCTCCCCATCCTCGCCAAGCACCTCAAGCTGCCATTCCAACACATCACCGTCATGGATTTCGAGGACCGCCGCGATGTGCTGTCGCCGTGGCTGAAGCGCGGCGTAAAATTCGTGCGCCAGCGCGTGACGCGCGGGAACATGGGCGCGCTGCTGGGCAAATATCTGGAGGCGGGCGACGTGCTGATTGACCTGGCGTGGAACATTGACTGTTGCGAAATCCTTCAGTGGTGCCACACCCGCGGCGTGCTCTACCTCAACACATCAGTGGAGCTGTGGGATCCCTACGAAAATGCCCGGGCGGCAACGCCGCAAAAAATGACGCTCTACTGGCGGCACATGAACATCCGCCGCATGACTGGCCAGTGGAGACGGCCCGGCCCGACGGCGGTGCTCGAACACGGCGCGAATCCCGGCCTCATCTCGCATTTCACCAAGCAGGGGCTGATTGACATCGGCAACCGCGTCATCAAGGACAAAAAAATCACCGGTCGGGCCGCCGACGAAATCCGTGAACTCGTCGCCGGACAAAAATTCAATCAACTGGCGATGAAACTCGGGGTGAAGGTGATTCATTGCAGCGAACGCGACACGCAAATCACGAACCAGCCGAAACAGGTGGACGAGTTCGTCAACACCTGGAGCGTCGAGGGTTTCCGCGAGGAAGGCACCACCACCGCCGAGCTGGGCTGGGGCACGCACGAGAAGGAATTGCCGCCGCTGGCGTTTGAGCACGCCGACGGCCCGCGCAACCAGATTTGCCTCGCCCGCATGGGCATCAATACCTGGGTCTCTTCGTGGGTGCCCGACTACTGCATCAACGGCATGGTCGTGCGCCATGGCGAGGCGTTCACCATTTCCGACCGGCTGACGGTCTGGAAAAACAGCCGGGCCATCTACCGCCCCACGGTGCATTACGCCTATTGCCCGGCGGACGTGGCCATCGCTTCGCTCAACGAACTCCGCGGTTGCAATTACCAGCTCCAGAAAAACCAGCGCATCCTCAACGACGATATCACCAGCGGCTCCGACATCCTCGGCGCGCTGTTGATGGGGCACGCCTACAATTCGTGGTGGATCGGCAGCGACCTGAGCATCGGGGAATCGCGCCGGCTCGTGACGCACCAGAACGCGACCACCATGCAGGTCGCCATCTCGGCCATCGCCGCCGTGATGTGGATGATTGAGAATCCGGCCAGAGGCGTCTGCGTGCCCGATGACCTGCCGCACGAATACATTTTGAAGATTTCCAGGCCGTATCTCGGCAAATGGATTTCCAAGCCGTCCGACTGGACGCCGTTGAAACACTACACCAACGCGTTCAACGGACACAACCATCCGCAGATTGACCGGAAGGATCCGTGGCAGTTCAAAAACTTCCTGCTCACCGACGGAGACTGAACCCGGAGAAAATGACTAATTCCCAAATCCGAATGACGAAAGAAATCCCAATGACAAATTTCAAAACAGGTGATGCCTTGCGTCTGGATTTGTCATTTGAGCTTCGCTATTCTTTAGTCATTAGGATTTAGTCATTCGTCATTGGTTTTATGGCTTTAATCGCCAGATTCAAAAAATGATCACTCTCGCTGCGCTAAAGAAGCTGGCCGCCCAGCATGGCACACCGCTGTTCGTGGTGGACCACGATGAGTTGCGGCGCAACTACGCGATGTTCAAGAAATACCTGCCGCGCGTCCAGGCCTACTACGCCGTCAAGGCCAACCCCGATCCCGCCATCGTCAAGACGCTGTTCGACGCCGGCGCGAGCTTCGACGTGGCCTCGATGCCGGAATTCCACATCGTCCACGAATACATCAAGGACATGCCCGACAAGGAGCGGCAGGCCTGGATTTGGGACAAGATCATCTACGCCAACCCGATCAAGGCCAACGAGACGTTGCAGGAGTTGAACCCCTACAAACCGCTGGTCACCTACGACAACCACGAGGAAATCCGCAAGATCAAGAAGTTCGCCCCGCAGGCCGGGCTCGCGTTGCGGCTGAAGGTGCCCAACACCGGCGCGATGGTCGAGCTGTCGTCCAAGTTCGGCGCCGCGCCCGGCGAAGCCGTGGATTTGATTCTGGCGGCGGACAAGGCGGGGTTGACGGTCGAGGGCATCAGCTTCCACGTCGGCAGCCAGACGACGAACTTCAAGAATTATGTCGCCGCCATCAACCTCGCCGCCAACATTTTCAAGGAAGCCAAAGACCACGGCTACACCAAGATGAACCTGCTGGACATCGGCGGCGGATTCCCGGCGCCCTACGACGCCACGGTGAAGCCGTTTCGCGAGCTGGCCGGCATCATCAACCGCGAACTCAACCGGCTCTTTCCGAAGAACATCCAGATTCTGGCCGAACCGGGCCGTTTCCTTTGCGCCACCACCGCCACCGCCGTCTCCAAGATCATCGGCAAGGCCGTGCGCGACCAGAAACTCTGTTACTACATCAACGACGGCGTCTATCACACCTTTTCCGGCGTCATCTTCGACCATTGCCATTACCACCTGAAAGCGTTCAAACGCGGGCCGGCGCAGATTTGCTCGGTGTTCGGCCCGACATGCGACGCGCTTGACGTGGTTTCGATGGCGGAGAATTTGCCGGGCAACCTGCAACGCGGCGACCTGCTTTACAGCGAACAAATCGGCGCCTACAGCCACGCTTCTTCGACCTGGTTCAACGGTTTCCCGCCCGCGACCGTGGTGCACGTGAACCAGTGAATTGACAGGCCGCATTCAGCCACGAAACGCACGAAACACGCCAACCCCAGCGCCGTAGGCGCTATGGAGTGCGGCGATGCGTCGCCGCTTTTCTCGACGCGACACGCCGCGTCAAACCAAAGCGCGGACAGATCCGCGTAGTCCAAAATCCGTGTCCATCCGTGGTTCAACTCGCAGGTTTACTCATATCGCAGCGACTCAATCGGGTCGAGGTTCGCCGCCTTGTAAGCCGGATAGGTGCCGAAGACAATTCCCACGATGGAACAAATCACCAGGCCCAGCACGATCCAGTCAACCGGGATGGCGGGCGGCACTTTCATATACCACGCGAGCGCGTTGCCGCCGAGGATGCCGAACACGACGCCGAGGACGCCGCCGACCTCGCACAGCACGATGGCTTCCATGATGAATTGCGCCATGATGTTGCGCCGCTTGGCGCCGACGGCGCGGCGGACGCCGATTTCGCGCGTCCGTTCCGTGACCGAGACGAGCATGATGTTCATGATGCCGATGCCCGCCGCGAGCAGCGCGATGGAGCTGACCACCGTGACGCCGATGCGGACGGCGCGGGTGAAGGTCTTGAACTGGTCAATCAGCGAATCGTTGGAGAACAATTCGAAATCATCCGGGTCGCCGGGCCGCACCTTCCGGGCGTCGCGCAGGATGCCGCGCACTTGTTCCTCGCAATCGTCGTAATCGGCGGAACTGCGTGCTTCAACCATGATGCTCAATCCCATCCAGCGAAGGCCGTATCGGTGGAGCGCGGTGGTAAGCGGGATGACGGCGAAGTTGTCCTGGTTGCCGCCGAGCGAGCCGCCCTTGGGCCCGAGGACGCCGACAACCGCGTAATTGATGCCGTTGATTTTGAGTTCCTGGCCGAGGGCGGGCCCGAAGGGGAAAACCGTCTTGGCCAGCGCGCTGCCCAGCACGCAAACGCTGCGGGCGCTGTCCACGTCGCTGTCGTCAAACAGGCGGCCTTCGTCAACGATCCAGTCGTGCGCCGGGAAACTGCCGGGAGTGTCGCCAAGCAACTGGACATTGGGCGCGGTCTTGGCGTAGCGGGTCGTGATTTGGCCGCCCCAGAAAGTGCCTTCAACGCCGACGGCGGCGGCGAGCGTGGCTTTTTCCGCGACCGTCTGCCCCTGTTCGATGGTGATGTCCTTGCGCCGCCAGTATTTTTCCCAGTCGGCATTGTTGCCAAACTGGACCTGCGGCCATTTCTGGATGGCAAACGTCTGGCTGCCCAACTCGCTCAAGTGGTCTTCGATGTTCCGCTCCAGCACGCGCATGGCGGTCATGACGACGATGATGGAAAACACGCCGATGAGCACGCCGAGCAACGTGAGCGCGGAGCGCAGCTTGTGCGCAACGATGGCGGTGAACGCCATCGAAATGCTTTCGCGCAGTTCGCCGAGCAGCAGAACAATGGAGTGTCGCAGGTTCAAGTTTTCAAAATTATTTCGCTCATTGCATCAAACACCAGTCGCGGCCAGGATGAATGGATTGGTGGATTGATGGATGGTTGGGATACCGACTCGTGCGGATCCATTCATCCATAAATCCAAAAATCCATTTATCCGCTTTCATTCACTTCGCAGTGCTTCCACCGGGTCCATCCGCGCCGCGCGCCAGGCCGGCAGGAAACCGGAAATCACCCCGGTCAGCACCGAGACCAGCACCGAGATGATGACGATGCCCGCCGACAGGCTGGCCGGGAACATCCATTGGGTCACCGCCAGCGTGGCAATCCACGCAATGACCAGCGCGATGAGACCGCCCAAGAGGCAGATGGAGGCGGCTTCGATGAGGAATTGCAGCAGGATGGTGCGGCGTTTGGCGCCGATGGCCTTGCGCACGCCGATTTCGCGCGTCCGCTCGACGACCGACACGAACATGATGTTCATGATGCCGATGCCGCCCACGAACAGCGCCAGGCTGGTGACGAACAGGCCGATGATGGCAATGACGGCGGTTTGTTCATGGAACCACGTGACAATCTGGTCCTGCTGGTTGATGGAGAAATTGTCGGGCTGGTCCGGTCGTAAATGCCGGACCCGGCGCATCACCTGGCGCAGTTCCTCCTGGGCCTCGTCGAGTTGCGCCACCGAGCTGGCTTTCACCTGTATTTCCATGTTCGGCCAGCTCCAAATCTCCGCAAGGAATTCCCGGAGCGGAACGACGATGCGGTTGTCGAGGCTGTCGCCGAACATCATGCCCTGTTTTTGCAGCACGCCGACGACTTGGAATGACTGGTCCTCGATGCGGAGACGTTTTCCGAGGGGCGACTCGCCGCGGAACAGATTCGTGGCGACGTCGTTGCCGATGACGCAGATCGGCTGGGTGCCTTCGGCGTCGGCGGCGGTCATGAACCGGCCGTCCGCAATGTCCACGCCGCTGGTTTGCAGGTAGGCTTCCGTCGTGCCGATGATTTCCACGTCGTCGGCGCTGCGGGTTTTGTATTTCACCGGGTCCTCGTCATACGCCACGGGCGCGACCGCTTGGGCGAGGGTCAAGAGCCGGGCCGCGTTTTCCGACTCGGCAAGGGTGATTTGCGGGCGCCGGCGCATGTTCAGCCAGTCCGTGTAGGAATTATTGAACCATTTGTAGCGCGACACATAAAACACGTTTGCGCCCAGCTCGGAAACATTGCGGATGAACGCCTGATTCAATCCGTTGATGGCTGCGCCCATGAGCGTGACGGTGAGAATGCCGATGACGATGCCGAGCGTGGCCAGCACCGAACGCATCTTGTTCGCGCGCAGCGCGGCCCAGGAGATGCCCAGCCCTTCGCGGATTTCGGCAAAGATTTTCATTCACGGGAAACATCCAACATCCAACGCCCAACCGACGGTTGTTGGGCGTGCTTTCATTGGATGTTCGGCGTTCAATGTTGAATGTTGGATGTTCATTTCGTCGTCGTTTCATCGCTGGCAACCAGCCCGTCGCGAAGCCGGATGATGCGGCGCGCCTGCCGGGCAATTTCCTCCTCGTGGGTGACGACGATGATGGTGTTGCCTTTCCGGGAAAGTTCGTCAATCAACGCCATGATTTCCGCGCCGGTTTTGGAATCGAGATTGCCGGTCGGTTCATCGGCCAGGAGAATGGAAGGTTTGTTGACGAGCGCGCGCGCGACGGCCACGCGCTGGCGCTGGCCGCCGGAAAGTTCGTTTGGCTTGTGATGAACGCGGTCGGCCAGGCCGACGTTGGCCAGGGCCTCCAATGCGTTTCGCCGCCGTTCGTCGGCGGGAACACCCGCGTAAATCAGCGGCAACTCGACATTGTGCAGCGCGTTCGAGCGCGCCAGCAGATTGAACGTCTGGAAGACAAAGCCAATCTCCCGGTTGCGAATTTCCGCAAGCTGATTGTCGCCCATGGCGCTGACGCTGATGCCGTTCAGGACATACCGGCCAGTCGAGGGCGTGTCGAGGCAGCCGATCAAATTCATGAGCGTGGATTTGCCGGACCCGGACGGCCCCATGATGGCGACATATTCGCCGCGCTGGATTTCGAGCGACACGTCGCGCAGGGCGTGGACGATTTCTCCGCCCATCTTGTACCGCCGCGAGATTTGCTGGAGATGAATCAAACTCATTTTGGGACTGGATGGATAACATCGAACATCGAACATCGAATGCCCAACATCCAAAGCAATGGCGCGGTGGGCGGCTTCATTGGATGTTCGATGTTGAATGTTCGTTGTTGGATGTTCCCAACAATTTTTTACAGCTTTTCATCCTTCGCGCCTGTTTCGGCCGGGCCGACATGGATTTTTGAGCCATCCTGAAGGTCGCGCCCAATCGCCCGGTAACCGCCGGAGACAATCTCTTGATCGTTCGTGAGGCCGTCGGTGATTTCCCAGTAATTGTCGTCGCAAATGCCAATTTTCACCGCCACGGCCTTCACGCGGTCGCCCGCCACCGCGAAAACCACGTCGGTTGGTTTGGTCGCTTCGTTCGGTTTGGAGGCCGACGCAATTTTTCCAGCCGTCCTGCCGGTGTTCGTGCCCGCGGCGTTGTTTGTGCCTGCGACGGCGTTGGTGCTTGATGCAGTGGAGGCGGTGGCGTTGGTTCCGTCCGTTTGAGGCGGGTCGGTTTTTGGCGCGGACTTCATCGGACGGGTGGTGACGCTGGCCAGCGGAACAGTGAGGGCATTCGTGCGATACTCGGTTTCGATTTCTGCGGTGACCGACATGCCGGGGCGGAAGGCGGGTTCCTTGTCGTTGACGCGGATGCGCACCTGAAATTGCGTGGCCTGCTGCGACTGGCTGCTGCCGACGCTGCTGCTGTTGACGCTGCTGCTCCGGCTGCCCGAACCCACGGCGGAATTGGCGACATCCGTCACCACGCCTGTGAATTTACGGTCCTTGAAGGCGTCCACCTCCAGCCGCGCCCGCTGACCGGGTTTGATGCCGACCACGTCCATTTCACCCACGTTCACCCGCGCCTCGATCTGGTTCAAATCCGAGAGGGTCATGATTTCAGTTCCGGCATTTTGGACCGTGCCCAGGACGCGCTCGCCGATCTCGGAATTCAACCGGGTGATGGTGCCGGTGAGCGGGGAGACGATGATGGTCTTGTTGAGCAAATCCTGCGCGTTGTCCACGGCGGCCCTGGCGACGTTCACCTGGTCGTCGGCGCTTTCGAGCTGCGCTTGGGCCACGTCGCGAGCGACCTTGAACCCGATGAAGTCCGAGTCCGAAAGCAGCTTGCGATCGGACAATTCCTTGTTGCGTTTGAAGTCCGCCTCGGCCTTTTCGCGATTCGCGACAGCGGTCGCCTTCGTGGCCAGCGACGACTCGTAGCCGGCCTTGGCCTGGTTCAATCCGGCGATGTAGATGTCGGGATTGATTTTCACCAGCAAATCACCCTTGTTGACGGGTTGGCCGTCCTTGACGGGCAGGGCGATGATTTCACCGCTCACTTCCGGGCTGATGGTGACCTCGACGACGGACTGAATCTGGCCGTTGGCCACGACGAGATTGGTGAGGCTGTGACGCGAAACCTTGGTGGTCTGCACCGTGATGGCCGGCTCGCGCTTTTTGAGGACGGCCACCAGCGCCAGCGCGACGAGCGCCAGGCCGATGATTGAAAAGATGATGATTTTCCTGCGTTTCCTGGGTTTTGCCATGATGTTGGGATGAATGATTTGACGGTTATTTTGCCATCGTAAAAAGGGCATTGAACAGGACGGCAATCAGGATGAAGAAAAGTTGAATGGCCAACCAGTATCCGGCCGTCAACCCAAGCGCCTTTGAAAACCGCGCGCCCGAAAGCCGCGCCAGGCCGGCCGCCATCACGCCCACCTGCCACAGCGCAAAAAGGTTCACCGCCGCGAGCGCCAGATGCAGGCCGTTTTTCGGATCAAAATGATCTACCAACAGCGCGAGGCTCGGGGTGGTCATTTTGCCCAGAATCACGGTGAGCAGCAGCGTGACGATGGTCCCCAAAACGGTGATCATGGTTGCCAATCCGGCCGCTTCGGCCACTTTGAGGTAATCGAGTTTCGTTTTCAGGAAAATCCATCCGAGGAGCCACAAAACCAATGCCCACCAAAACACCCGCACAAAACTTGAAAACACCGCGCCGAAGGAACCCGAAATCATCAGGATCGCCGGTCCGCTGAACTTCTCGCTCATCGCCTCAGCCTGATCCGCCTGTGTGCGGGTCATTTTGCCGGCGCTGACCTGGTCCTCGAAAACCTTTGCCTGCTGTTCATGCATTTGCTGGATGATCGCCGGTTGTGAAAACATGATGATGACCGAGAGCGTGCCGACGATCGCCGAAATCAGCGCCGGCGCGAGCCAGTTGGCAGTGGACGGCGGGGCGGCCTTGATTTCGTCAAAGACCTCGCCCGGCGTGGCGAAGACATTCAACAATCGTCCGGCCAGCGCTGTCGTTGGTGCTGGCGGCGCGGCGGGCGGCGGCCCGGGCATGGATGGGACAGGTTCCACGGTTTTAGTTCGGTTTATCCATTACTTAGGCAAAATCCAGCCCAAGTTACAAGCAAAGTCGGCGGTTTTCGGCGGATTCCAAACCACGAAATACACGCATGACACAAAATTTAGGAATTCGGACGGCCCGCCCACGAGTTGGGGTTGCGAGGATGAGCACGCGGACAAGCTGTCCGCGCTCCTGAAAACATCAAGCCGCAGGCCAGACTCCATACCACTTTACGCCACGGCGGGATCAAGCCGCTGGTCCGGCACGAGATAGTTGCGGACGTAGTCGGTCACGGCGTCTTCGAGCGAAGTGACAGGCGCGGTGTAACCGGCGGCGCGCAGCCGGGCCAGGTTCGCCTGGGTGAAATACTGGTATTTGTCGCGAATCGCCTCCGGTATTTCGATGAACTGGATGCCTGGCTTCCGTTTCAAGGCGGCAAAAACCGCGTTGGCCAGGTCTTTCCATGTCCGCGCCTGGCCGCTGCCGATGTTGAACAGGCCGTTCGCCTTGGACGTTGCGGCCAGATGCAGCGTCATGGCAACGGCGTCCTTGATGTAAAGGAAATCGCGCTTTTGTTCGCCGTCGCGATAGTCGGCGCGGTGGCTCTTGAAAAGACGGATGACGCCGGTTTCACGCACCTGCCCGAAACTTTTGTGGACGAGCGAACGCATGTCGCCCTTGTGGTCTTCGTTCGGGCCGAACACGTTGAAGTATTTCAACCCGGCGACGCGGTCCAAAAATCCGGAGCGCCGGGCGTGCAGATCAAAAAGGTGCTTCGAACAGCCATACATGTTCAACGGGCGCAACTTGTCGAGTTGCGATTCGTTATCGTCCATGCCCGCCGAGCCGTCGCCATAAGTCGCGGCGGACGACGCATAAACGAAGCGGGTTTTCTGGCGGCGCGCGGTCTGGGCCAGCGCCCACACCGCAAGGTCCCTGGTGAATTCGTAATTGTTGCGGATGAGAAAGCCCGCGTCGCGCTCGGTGGTGGACGAACACGCGCCCAGGTGCAGGATCAAATCGAACTTTCCCAGCGCGCCGTTTTGCAGTCGCGGCAGCAGGTCATCGGCTTCGACGTAATCGGCGAAGCGCAGCGGGGTGAGGTTGCGCCATTTTTCGTCCGTGCCGAGCCGGTCGCAAACGACGATGCGTTCGCAGCCGCGCCGGTTCAGCGCCCAGACCAGCGCGCTGCCGATAAAGCCCGCGCCGCCGGTCACAAGCACCCGCGCATCGGAAAAGTCATTCGGCTTCATATTTCACCCACGGAACACGCCGAGCATGACGCGAACCAGTCTGGAATTCAAGTCAATGCTGCGTGTTGTAGTGTCGGCGCCATGCGCCGATTCATTCGAGCCACAGGCTCGACGCTACAGGAGTACCCGGCGAGCCACAGCTTCGGCGCCGGACAAATCCGTTTTTGACTCTCCAGCCTTGGTATAAATACTGCTGAACGCTGTCAAGGTTTTGCGTTAAGCACTGCGCCGAGTCCGGATGAATTATATGCCGTTTGCAAAAATCCTGGGGCCTGTCACGGTCGTCAGTTTGACAGTCCTGTTTGCGCCGGCAGGTTTTACCCAAACCCCGCCGGCGGCCGGTTCGTTGCCGCCGCCGAATTTGGGCGATGCGCCGAAGGCGCCGGCGGATGTTTCGGGCTTGCCGGGCCGCGGGCTGCGCCCCCTGGATGTCACCGGCAGTTTTAACGTCAATGCAAGCTCGCGCGAGCAGGTGCGTGAATTTTACGGTGCGGTTTACACCTCCTCCGGCGGCATCGCCATGAATTCCACGGCGGTCACGACCAACTGCTTTCCGGGCACCAATTCCACCGCTTTTCAAAACGCGACGTTGCGCCGCATCAATTGGTTCCGCGCCATGGCCGGAATTCCGGCCACGGTCACCTTTTCCTCGAATGAATCCACGCAAGACCAGGCCGCGGCGCTCATCATGTCGGCCAACAACATGCTTCAGCACATCGGCATACCGCCCTCGTGGAGCTGTTTCTCTACTGCCGGCACCAACGCCGCGGACAACTCGAATCTCGCCCTGGATTCCGATGGCGCGGACGCCATCACGAGCTTCATCTGGGATTTTGGCGCGAACAATTACGAAGTCGGCCACCGGCGCTGGATTTTGTATCCGCAAACCCAGGTGATGGCGGCGGGTGATGTGCCGGCGGAAAGCGGCTTCAGTGCGGCGAATGCGACCTGGATTTTTGACGCCAACCTTTTCGGGCCGCGCCCGGCCACGAGCCAGCCGTTCGTCGCCTGGCCCCCGGCGGGTTACATCCCGTATCAACTTGTCTTTCCCCAATGGTCGTTCGCGCTGTCGAATGCGGATTTCAGCGCCGCCACCGTCACCATGAAAAGCAACGGCGTGAGCGTGGCTGTGAGCATTCAATCTTATCAAACCGGTTACGGCGAAGATACCATCGTCTGGGTGCCGATGGGCCTGGACGCGACCAGCCAGGGGACAACTTTTCCATTCAGCGGCACGGACACGGTTTATAGTGTCACGGTCACGAACATCAGCGTGTCCGGTGGCGGCATGGTCGGTTTCACCTACAACGTGACGTTGTTTGATCCCGCGGTGCCGGGAACGGATTACGTCGCCACCGTCGTCGTCGGCACGAACACACCCTATCTCAACACCGGCAATCCCTACGCCTGCGTGCCGGTCGCCAACCCCAACACCACCGGTTACCAGTGGCTCACGGCCCAAACCACCAACGGGAATCTGACGGACAATGCCGCCAACGGGCTGGTGAATTTCACCATCACACCCGCTCCGATTTATTCGGTCGTCACCAATTCGCCGCTCGGTTCCGGCAAATGTTTTCATCTATGCCACATCAATCCCGTGTCGCAATATTTGCAGCTTAACGAAGTGCTCCTGCCGGCGACCAATACGACGTTTTCGTTCAAGAGTTTCCTGGGTGATGCAACGACCGACGAATCCGCGCACGTGCAGGCTTCCACCGACGGCGGAGCCAACTGGCAGGACCTTTTTGTCGAGGTTGGCAACGGCGGGCAGACCGACACCGCATTCACAAATCACACGCTGTCCCTGTCTAATTTTGTCGGGCAATTGACGCTGGTGCGCTTCACTTATGCCTTTACCAATGGCAGTTATTATCCTCAAGACGATCCCATTGTTGGTTGGTGTATAACGAACATCGTGGTGACGAACGTCCAGCAAGCCATCAATCTGGCCACCAACAACACCGCGACGACTAATTTCACCTTCATACCCACGCAACCCGGAGCCAACCTGCTCGCCGCCGCGCCGGTGTTGTTCACGCAATTCCCCTTGGGCTGGGGACCGGTCAAACTGGTGACCGTCGTTACCAATCCGAACCCGGTCATCGTTTTGGGCCAGCCCGTGTTGACCAACAACCAGGTGTTGCTCAACTTCACGATCAGCGGTGCGGCCGGCACGTTCCATCTGCTGCAAGCCGCGCAGTTGAACGCCTCTTGGACCACGAACTCGACCGCGACGTTCACGACGAACATTCCGGGCAGTTCATATCGCTTCGCCGCCACCATTAACGCGCCCATCCGGTTCTACCGCGTCCAGACGCCCTGACGGCGTCCACAAAGGTTCTTCCGCGTCGCGCCGAAGTGAACGTAGGCGGAAACCACGGATGGACACGGATTAACGCAAAATCGTCCTCGTCGTCGTTCTCGTCCTCGAATTCATTTCAGCCGCGAAAGAACACAGAGAACGCTTCACCCTCTCCGCCTCGAACGTTGAGGTTGCTTCGAATTGACGGACGGGGAATTGGGTGAACAATGAACCAACAAGCCGATGAACACAACCGCTGTCAAAACCCGCCGTATATTCGACGAAACATTCAAACGCGAAGCCATCCAGAACTGGCTCAGTAGCGGCATCTTCCGATGATGTCGCTCCCGAATGGAGCTTGATCCGTTTTGTAACCGTAATCTACAAAGATGACAGCCCTACGAGCTTGAAAAATCCGTGTTAATCCGCCAGTCCTCCGCAGCAGCTCTGCTACGGGTGGATGTTCCATCCGTGGTTAAAAATTCAAACGCTTGCCCAATCGTCCACCCCAAACGAATGTTCCAAATCCATCACCCGCTTTTTTCGCTTTGAACAGGGGTTCTTGACGTGTAGTCTAAACCACCACAAGGAAAGATTTATCCAGGCGAAGCCATGAAGATACGTTGGCCAGGGTTTTTGATTTGCGCCAGCCTCGGTCTGGTGATGCTCGTTTGCGGCCTGCTGATACCGGCGTATCTGCGGGCGGTGGACGCCAGCATCATCCAAAGGGCCGGCAGGAACAGTCCCGCTTTGCTTCAGCAAGGGCGGACACTGGCGGGCGCGAAAAGATTGGGCGCGGCCCAAATGCTCATGCTGGCGGCACGGACAGCGGGAATTCCCGGCTGGGACCGGCTCGGCGAAACCATAACCAATCTGGCGCGCCAATATCCGGACGCGCTGGCGTGGGGCAATGACTCGCGCGTGGAAAACCTTTTCGCCCGCAATGCCAGCGGGCCCGAGGCCAGTGCGGAACCGTTCTCCGCATTCATCGTCCATCAGGAAAACCGCGATGCGGCGCTGGCGCATTTGCGCGATTCGCCGTCGCCCGGGGTGCAGGAGTTGTTGCGAACCCGTTCGTTGACCGGCACCGTTCTCTTTTCCCCGTCTTCATCGTCCGCGGGACAGGCTTTTGACGCGGCGGTGTTGGAATGCGGTTTGTTGCTGGACGGCGGGCATTTGTCGGCGGGCATGAGCGCCGACGTTTTTGCGTCGGCTTCGGCGGCCAACCGCGGCGGCGGTTCGGGACCGCTGGAGCAGGCGCTGCTGGATTTCATGTCGCTGGGCGAGCGGTTCAACTGGGACCAGCTCGTGGCGTTTGTCGCGCAAATTCAAGACGCCGGGACGCTTCACCAACTCGCCGCCCAGGCCCGCAATGCCGGTGAACAATTGCCCGTGCTGTTCGCCGCGGTGCAACTGTCGGGCAAACCCGCCGGGGTGGCCAACTACCTCGCCAAGTTCAGCCAGACCGGACTGAAGGACCTCGGCGCGAGCCTGCATTACGGCGCGGGCGGAGTGAACGAACTGGCGCAACGCGACCGGCGTTTTTACCATTCGCCCCTGGAAAGGCGGGTGATCGAGTTCGATCCGTTCGGGCGGTTTTTTCATTTTGCGGCGGACCGTGCGTATCAAAAGCCGCAACTGGCGCTGGCGCTGAAATGGTTCTGCTACCTGCTCGGCGGATTTTTCCTGGCCGGGGCTTTGCATTTCGCGCGGCCTGCCGTATCCTCCCTGGAACGACCGTTGCAGGTGCGCGGAATTCACCTTGTCCGCGAGTTTTTATTTTCGCTGGGTTTCCTGCTCGTGGTGTTGCTCTTGAGCGAGCCGTTTCTCGCGCAAGAAAGCCAGAAAGGGGGATTCTCCTTTCGACTGCTTCCGCCCATGACGGGCGGTGCGGTCCCTGTAGGAATCGCCGGCATCAAACAAACCGTTATGAACCCAATCATCCTACTGACGCTGCTCGTGTTTTTCGTGCTGCAGGCGCTGATTTACCTGGCGTGCCTGCTGAAGCTGGCGGAAATCCGCCGGCAACAGTTGCCGCCGCGCATGAAACTCAAGCTCCTCGAAAACGAAGACCACCTGTTCGACGCCGGCCTCTACCTCGGCTTCGTCGGCACCATCATCTCGCTGATCATCGCCTCGCTGGGGATGGTCAGATTCAGCCTGATGGCGGCCTATTCCTCCACGTCGTTCGGCATCATCTTCGTGGTCATCTTCAAAATTTTTCACCTGCGCCCCGCGCGCCGGAAATTATTGCTTGAAGCGGAAGCAGCCGATGCGCCCGCCAGCGCCTACACCCCGGCGGTCGCGCCCACGCACGCCTTGCCGTCATGAATCGCAGCATCCTCATCGTCATCTGCGATTTCCTGCTGTTGAGCCTGTTGACGTTCTCGACGGACATCAACCGGATGGCCGACGAAAACACCCGGCCGCCGACGACCGTGGCGGTGGCGACCAACGAGGTGGTGAGCGCCGGCAAAGACCTCGCCGCCGTCATGAAACTGGCGCTCGAAGAGGAACGCAAGGGCCACGAACAATTGCAACAGCAACTCGCGTCCGCCCGCGACACGGCGAACCAGCAGCAGGCGCAATTGAACGCGCGCGAACAGGAATACCAGGGATTGCAGCAGCAGTTCGCCAGCGCCCGGACCAATGTTGAAACCCTGAACCGCCAGTTGCGGGACACGTCCGCGCAAGCGCGGGAAAAGCTGGCGGCGACCGAGGCCGAGGCGCAACAGCAGGCGGAACTGGCCGCCACGTTGCGCCAGCAACTCGATTTGCTGACCAAGAGCAACCTGCTAGCCCAGACCGAGAAACAGCGGCTGGCCAATCAGCTCCAGTTGGCCGAGGTGGAAAGGCGCGCCGCCGCCGAGCAGGCCGCCCTGATGCAGCAGGAAGTCCGGGCCGAGCAGACGGAAAACGCCAGGTTGGCCGAGGGATTCAAGACGCTGGCGACCAATTCCAGCCAGTTGACCCAGGAAATCCGGGAGAACCGCGCCCTGGCGCCGAACACCATTTTCAACGAATTCGTTTCCAACCGGATTGAAGCGAACATTCTGGCCGCGCGGTCCGGTTTTCTGGGCATGAATTCGAGCAGCAGCAGGGAAAGCAAAACGGTGCTGGTGACCGACGGGACCAATACCTTTGCCTTGTGCCACGTGCAGGACACGCCGCTGAAATTGTGGGACCCCGGCACGGATTGGGACGCGCTCACGGGCACACTGGCCGGCAATGCCGCGCAGGTGGCCATCCATTCGTTGTCGTTTCATCAGGCCGACCCGCGCGTGGTGATGATGCCCGTCAGCCCGGCGGATGTCCGCCAGCTTGGCGGCAGGGTTTATCGCATTTCGTCCGACCCCTACAAATTTCAGGACGCGGTGCTGGTGGGCGCGGATGGAGGTTATTACGGCGAGTGCAATTTCCAGATTGAATTGACCACGCCGCAATACGTCAAACTGGACCGCAGCCTGTTGCGCGGGCTGTTCGGGAAATTCAATCCTTCGCGCGGCGATCTGGTTTTCAGCCGCACCGGCGAATTGCTGGGCGTCATGGTCAACGGCGCCTACTGTCTGGTGATCCGCAACTTCGCCCCGGCGGCGACCCTGCAATTCGGCCGGGACGTGCGCGCCGAACACACGGGTTCAACCCTTTCGCAACTCTACTTCACCGTCTTCCAGTTGCCGCTGCGTTTGCAATAGTTGGAACGGAACACGGTTTCCTGAAATTATTTTGGGGACGATTGGGGCAAAGGAATTTTCAACCACGGACGGACACCGATTAACACGGATGGCGTGATGGTGCCGGGGAAAAGCGATGGAGGGCCACCGCAGTCCAAGACCTGGCGGATGTTGGGAGCGGCTCGGTGAACGCGAAGCGTCTTGGAGTGCGCCAGTCCTCTGGCGCTTTGGCAGGCCGAAACTGATAGGAGACGACGTGAGGAGTCTCTAACTTAATTTGAGTCTCGTGACCTCGACTCCTACAACAGTTTGAGGCGGCTCGCCGGTTGCCACCCTACTTGCTGATGCCGCGCCCGCTGGCGCGGATGAACTCGACGAGGTGCTTGATATCGGGCAATGGCGGCAGTTCGCCTTCGATTTTCGCCAGCGCGTTGGAAATGGTGAGGCCTTCGCGGAACAGAATCTTGTAGGCATGACGCAAGGCGTTATGCACTTCCTCGGAAATGCCGTTCCGCTCCATGCCGACCTTGTTGATGGTGCGCGTTTCCGCCGGGTTGCCGTCGGCAATCATGAACGGCGGCACGTCCTGCACCACCTTCGAGCAGCCGCCAATCATCGCCAGCCTGCCGATGCGGCAAAACTGGTGCACCGCCGCCAGCCCGCCGATCACCGCATGGTCCTCGACGGTCACGTGGCCGGCGAGCGTCGCGACGTTGGACATGATGATGTGGCTGCCCAGCGTGCAATTGTGCGCAATGTGGCAGTAGGCCAGGATGTGATTGTGCGAGCCGAGGCGCGTGACCTCGCCGTCGCCGGTCGCGCTGTGAACGGTGACGTATTCGCGAAAGGTGTTCCCGTCGCCGATTTCCGTCCGCGTGACGCCGCCCTTCCATTTCAAGTCCTGCGTTTTCAACCCGATGCTCGCGAATGGATAAATCTCGTTCTCCTTTCCGAGTTTCACGTGGCCGTCAATGACAACGTGCGAATGGAGTTTGCACCCGTCGCCGAGCGCCACGTGTTCGCCGATGACGCAGTAAGGACCGATGTCGCACTTTGCGCCGACTGTCGCCTTTGGATGGATGATGGCGGTGGGATGAACCATGAAATTTATGATTTACGATATACGATTTATGATTGAACGCGGCATCGGCGGTTGCACAAATCGTAAATCATAAATCATCAATCGTAAATGCTTCAGACGTCCCGCACCATAAAAGTCACTTCGGCTTCGCTCACGGTTTCCCCGGCGACCTTGCAAACGCCTTTGGCCTTGCCGACCCGGCCGCGCACCTTCGTCATCTCCACCTCGATGATCAGCGTGTCACCGGGCACGACCGGCTTGCGCCACTTCACATTTTCGGCGGACATGAAGTAGGCCACCTGGTTCACGGTCTCAGCCTGCCGCAACAGCACAATGCCCGCGACCTGCGCCATCGCTTCGAGTTGCAACACGCCCGGCATGATGGGGTGTCCGGGGAAGTGTCCCTGAAAATAGGCCTCGTTCATCGTCACGTTTTTGACGGCGACAATCTTGCTGCCTTCGATTTTCAGAACGCGGTCCACCATCAGGAACGGCGGGCGGTGCGGCAGCAGCTTCATGATTTGCTCGACGTCCATCGCGCCGCCTTCGGCAACCAGCGGCGCGGGCGCGGCGATTTTTTGCGGCGGCGGGGCGAACGTCTGCGCGGCGCGCAACGGTTTTTGCATCTGCGCGACGATGTGCCGGACCAATTCGCAGTTCGCCGCGTGGCTCGGCCTGACGGCAATCAAATGCCCGCGGATCGGCCGGCCGAGCAGCGACAGGTCGCCGACGATGTCGAGCATCTTGTGCCGGACAAATTCCTCGGGATACCGCAACGGCTCGGTCGTCAGCACCGCGTCGTCGCGGATGACGATGGCGTTTTCCAGGCTGCCGCCCTTGATGAGGCCGTTTTTGATGAGGAACTCGATTTCCTCGTAAAAACAAAACGTCCGCGCGTGCGACAGTTCCTTCTCCCAGGTTTTGGGGGTGATTTCGGTGCTGAAAAACTGCGTGAACCGGCCCTTCTTGTCCGCGCTGGTGCAGGTGATTTTGAAGGCGTCATCGGGAAACAGCGCCATCATCGTCTCGCCCATCTGCAATTCAATCGGCTCGACCGGCGAATATGGCTCGCGCTTTTCCGCCAGCGGCGCGACGCCGGCGTCCTGGATGATTTTGCAGAACTCGCGCGAACTGCCGTCGGCGATGGGCGGTTCGTTGGCGTCCAATTCGACAATGGCATTGTCAACGCCGCAGCCCGCCAGCGCCGCGAGGACGTGTTCGACGGTGTGAACTTTCACGTTGCCCTTGGCGAGCGTGGTCGAACGGGTCGTTTCGCCGACATTTTCCACGCGCGCCTCGATTTCCGGTTTGCCTTCGAGGTCCACGCGGCGGAAGCGCACGCCGCTGTTGGCGGGGGCGGGCAGCATCGTCATGTTCACCGGGTTGCCGCTGTGGAGACCGATGCCGGAAAAGCTGGCGGGACGATTGAGCGTCTGTTGGTTAAGCACGGGCAGATTAGACAAAACACAAACGCAGTTGGCAAGGTCACACTTGCCGTGGTGGCAACCCGTTTCGGCGGTCACAGACCGCCGTTACAACCAATATTCCCGTTGAAAAGAATTTTGCAGGAATAAAGTTGCAACCATGAAACGAGGCATGCTGCAGAACCCGCGTTTAATTACTGTTATGCAAAATTATGCCGCAGGTTTTGATTGCGGAATTTTTTCCATTTCGACGTGCAACCCTTGGGCTGCAAACAGATGAGCAAACACCCGGTCGAATACGGGACCGCCCGTCAGCTTTGGAATAACGTCCAGCCAGGGCAGCGCCGCCGAGATTTTAATTTCCTGGCTTATCATGCGAAAAGGGTATTTCCCTCCCCACTGCTCATTGGCATACCAACCCCGCACATCGCCAGTCCACCACTTGAAAGTTCTGGTCGTGAATCCCCGTTTATGGGTCGGGTCATCCCAGGTGTTCGGGCCGGTGAAGTAAGGCACTACAATGCTTAACACCCCGCCTGGTTGCAGCACCCGATGGATTTCCTTCATGGTTGCGATGAGGTCGCTTACGTGTTCCAGGATGGCGTGCGCTTCAACGTGCTCGAACGCGTTGCTGGGTAGCGGCCACGGAAATACGTCCAGGTTGGCCACGGTGATGTCGTTGCGCCCGTAATTCTGCCAGTCAATCCCAAGTTGGTCTGCTCTTGGATTGGGACCGCAGCCGATGCTAAGTTTTGTCTTCATGTTTTTGGTTATGTGTCGCGTTTGTGGTTGTTGGGCTATGATGGCTCGCAGAACTTTCCATGCATCACCCGGATGATTGGCAGTAGCAGAACTGGCATCCCCGCTGTCATTCCTAATCCTGATTGCTTATCACTTGTTAGTTTCATCCCGATTTGTTGATTTTTGCATGACAACCGCATGGAGCTCCGCGGTGTCCCTGTCAATTCGGATGCCACGGTGTTATTCATTGTCATTTTTAGTTCGCGCCGGCGGCTCATGTGGAGCGCTAGGCCGTTCTCCGCGCCTCTGCTTCAATTTCATCTTTGAATTGTCGCCGCTAAAGCATGTCCGCCGCCAGCACACGCACCGTTTCTTCCAATGACGTCTGGCCGTTGATGACGCGGTGCAGGCCGTTTTGCCAGAGCGTTTTCATGCCTTGTTGAATCGCAATTTCTTCGAGGGCCGACGTGGACATTTTTTTCAAGACTGCTTCGCGGAACGGTTCGTCCACGACCAGCAACTCGGTCACGGGCAGGCGTCCGGAAAATCCGGTGTTGGTGCAGCGCGGGCAACCCGTGCCGTGCCGGAATTGCGCTTCCGACCTCAATTCCTCGGGCAGGACCCGGAGCTGGCTTGCCTCCGGTTGATACGATTCGGAACAATCCGGACAATTGCAGCGCACCAGCCGCAGCCCGAGCACGCCCAAAACGGACGATGCGAGCATGAATGGTTCGATTTCCATGTTGATGAGCCGCGTGAACGCGCCGGCCGACCTGCCGGAGTGGATTGTGCTGAGAACTAGATGCCCTGTCAACCCTGCCTGCACCGCGATGGCCGCCGTTTCCGGGTCGCGGATTTCGCCCACCATGACGATTTGCGGGTCCTGCCGCATGATGCTTCGCAGGGCGATGGCGTAGGTGAAGTCCTGCGCCGGATTGATCTGCGTCTGGCTGATCATCGGCAGGTTGAATTCCACCGGGTCTTCCACCGTGCTGATGCTCACGCTCGTCCCGTCGCGCTGCATGACGTGGCAAAGCGACGAATACATCGTGTTTGTCTTTCCCGAACCGGTCGGGCCGGTGAACAGGAGCAGACCGCTGGACCGTTTCAAAAGGCGCACCAGCCCTTTCAACGCCGCGTCGTCGAAGTTGAGCGCGTTCAGATCAAACCGCCGGTCGCGCGGGTCGAACAGGCGGATGACGATTTTTTCGCCGCGGGTCGTGGGAAAAATCGAGATGCGCAACTGCACGCCTTCCAATTCCGGCCCGCCCGCCGCCGCGCCGTCCTGCGGCGTGCCGGCCTGGTAGGTGACGAGGTTGGCCATGACCTTGAAGCGCATGGAAATTTTGTCCAGCAGCTCCAGCGGCAGATGCGCCACCTCGACCAGCACGCCGTTGACCCGCGCGCGCACCGCGATGGATTTCTCCCACGGTTCGATGTGCAGGTCGCTCGCGTTGAGCTTGATGCCGTCCTGCACCATGCAGTTGACCAGCGCGCTGACCTCGAAGTTCTGTGCCGCGCCTTCGGACTGGAGATAGTCAATGGTATGGCTCATGCCAGCGTGTGTCTTTGACGGAGAGTAAAAGCGCCGTTTTTGAATTGCAAGAAATGGATTCAATGAGTGGTACGAGGCTGACATCCGCCCTCACCCCGGCCCTCTCCCCCAGGAGAGGGAGAATCGTTCGCTGCTCCCCTGAAAGTTCTTGCGACTGGATTGGCCGGACGCTCATCCATAAAACCAGAAACCACCGAAGACTGTTTCCTCTCCTGGGGGAGAGGATAAAAGGTGAGGGCGGATGTAAACGCTTACTCAACTGAAAACGTCGAGGAAGCTTAAACCCCCATGATGACCTGGGCCAATTGTGCGTTCAACTTTCTCTGGACAACCAATTCTGCCGGATTAAGAATCATTCCCATGAAAATGGATGGGCTGCACAATGCGCCATCCATAACGAGTTAGGCCGCTAACGCCAAATGTCAACGATTGCCCGGCTTGTTCAAGCCTATTCGATGCGATTGCGTCAATCGACTGGCAGTCGCTCAAGAGACACGGATGTTTTGCAGGAAACCTTTGCGTCATTTCAGTCGGAGGTTGCTTCGCTGTCTGGCGTCGAGAGTGATATTATTGCTGGCCTCACGAGTCTGTTGACTGACCGGGATTGGGGGCGAGTGTCTTTGTGGATTACGGCTGCGAGAGTTCATCCTTCTCCCGTATATGTTCCGGCGCTTTGTGCGTTGCTTTCGGTGCGGGACGCATATCTTCAGCACGAGTGGATTGCGGATATTTTGAGAGAAATTCGGAGCGCAGATGCCATTGTTGCCTTGCAAGATGCTTGTTCGTTCGACATAGTGGCCGACCCGACGCACCAGCTTGCGTGCCGCTGTCTCGAAGCATTGTACGCGATTGGTAGTCCAAATGCGTTGAATGCGATTCGTTCGCAACTGCATTCACCTTGGCCAGAGATTCGAGAGGAAGCTCAGAGGTTACTTGAGATCGCGGCCTAATTTGAGGATAGGCTGCATTCTCCGCGTCTCTGCATCTCTGCGTGAAAATCCGTTCTGAATTGCCGCTTGCCGGACGGGTTTCCTGAATTAACCTGTCAGCATGGCTTGGTTCACTGACCGGCATTGCTTTCTGCTCGCCGTGATGATTTACGGGTTGAGCACGGTGTATTCTGTTTTCCTGTGGCGGATGGGCTTTCGCAAGGATGACCACGTGAATTATTTCCTGCTGCTCGCCGCGTTCGCGCTGCATACGACCGCCATGTTTGATCGCGGCTTTCGCATCAACCAGTGCCCCGTCAACAACCTCTTTGAAGCCACCACGTTCATCACGTGGACGATTGTCGCCGTGTATCTGATCATCGGGCTGTGGCCGCGGATGCGGTTTCTCGGCGCGTTTGCGTCGCCCGTCCTGTTCGCCGTCGGCGTGTTTGCGCTGATGCCCGCGCTCGATCCGCCGCCGGGGCCGAAACCGGAATTTTCCGGCGCGCTGACCAGTCTGCATGCGGCCACCATCATGCTCGCCTACGGCGCGTTCGGTCTTGGCGCGGTGGCGGCGGGAATGTTTTTGACGCAGCAGCACGACTTGAAATTTCACAAACTCCGCGCCGTGCTGTCGCTCCTGCCGCCGATTCAACGGCTCGATACCATCACCGGCCGGCTGGTGCTTGCGGGGCTGCTGCTGTTCACGGTCGGCCTCGCCGCCGGCAGGCACCTGCCGCGTCCCGCGGACGCTGACTACTGGACGGATCCCAAGGTGGTCTGGTCCATTTTCATGTGGGTGGTCTATCTGGCGCTGCTGGTTTTGCGCCGGCTGCGCGTGCCGTCGAATCGCGGCTTCGCCATCGGCATCATCGGAGCGTTCGTGTTTCTGCTCCTGACATTCTGGGGCACCAACCTGCTTTCGCCCCTGCATCATCCATGAACGTTGTTGTCATCGGTCTGAGCCATCATTCGTCGCCCGTGGAATTGCGGGAGCGGTTTGCTTTTGCCGAGGCGAAAGTTCCCGACGCGCTCAAGTCGCTGCGCGAATCCGGTGTCGCGCGCGAGGCCGTGATTCTCTCGACGTGCAATCGCGTGGAAATCTACGCCGCGACGACGCTGGAACCCGTCAAAGCGTTCGCAGAACTGAAAACATTTCTTGCGCGGTGGGGCGAGAAGGCTGGTGTGCCGGAACTTTTTTCTCCCTCTCCTCAACGAGGAGAGGGAGTTCAGTTTGACGGTGATGAACTCTATTCCTTCGCCGAACCGCACAGTTTGCTTCATCTGTTCAAGGTCGCGTGCGGCCTCGACTCGATGGTGCTCGGCGAAACCGAAATCCTCGGCCAGCTCAAGCAGGCTTACGCGCTCGCGCATCATCATGGCCACACGGGCGCGCGGCTTGAACCAGGCCTTTCAACGCGCCTTCAACGTCGCCAAGCACGTCCGCACCGAGACGAACATCCAGCGCGGCAGCGTTTCCGTCGCGTCGGTCGCGGTGGAACTCGCGGAGAAAATTTTCAGCTCGCTCAACGACCGCGAAGTGATGGTCATCGGCGCCGGCGACACGAGCGAAAAGACCGCCCGCGCCCTGCTCTCGCGCGGCGCGCGCAGCATCATCGTCGCCAACCGTTCGCACGACCGCGCGTTGGCGCTGGCGAAGGAGCTGGGCGGACGCGCCGTGCCTTTCGGCAATTGGGGCGGCGGAGTTCGACAAGATTGACATTGCCATCAGCAGCACGGCCGCGCCGCATCACATTCTGGACCGCGTGAAGCTCGAACCGCTGATGAAGACGCGTCGGCACCGGCCGCTGCTGCTCATTGACATCGCCGTGCCGCGCGACATTGATCCCGGGGTGAATTTTCTGGAGAACGTTTACCTTTACAACATTGACGACCTCCAGGCCATTGCCGACGACTATCTCCGGCTGCGCAAGGAGGAGATTGCGCGCTGCGAGGCGATTATTGCGGAAAAGGTGAAGACGTTGCTTGACACGAAAAATTTTCAACCGCGGATGGACACGGATGCACACGGATACCAAACGCTGGCAGGTCCGGCTTGAAAACAGGCTGATTATGTATTTCTTTCATCCGTGTTTATCTGTGTTTATCCGTGGTTAAATATATGCCGGCCGAACGACCCATCATCATCGCCACGCGCGGCAGCGCGCTCGCGCTCGCGCAGGCCAACCTGATTGCGGCGCAATGCCGCGAGACATTTCCCCGGCTGCGCTTCGAGCTGAAAATCATCAAGACCACCGGCGACAAATTGCAGAAAGCCTCGATGGCGAAAGTCGAAGGCGGGCTGCCGAAAGGTTTGTTCACCAAGGAACTCGAAGTCGCGCTCGTCAAAGGCCGGGCCGACCTTGCCGTCCACAGCCTGAAGGATTTGCCCACCGATTTGCCCGCCGGCTTGATTCTCGCCGCCACACCGAAACGCGCCGACGTGCGTGACGTGCTGATTTATCGCTCGGCAGAATTTCTGGCCCATCAACTATCAGCCATCAACCATCAACAAGATTGGTCTCCCGGTCAGGACGCGCTGCGGGGTTTCAAGCCGCACGCGATGCTAAAGGATTTTCCACCCAAAGCGACCATTGCCACCAGCAGCACCCGGCGCAAGGAACAACTGCTCGCCGCGCGACCGGATTTGAGCGTGGTGGAGATTCGCGGCAACGTCGTCACGCGGATGCAAAAGGTCGCCGAACGCGGCGAGCTGGACGCGACGGTACTCGCGCTGGCCGGGCTGATGCGACTGAATTTCCGGGTCACGCCCGAAGGCAAACTCGAAGGCGACGCGGTGCCGGACGGCCTGCTGGCGACGGTTCTGGATGTGGACGTGATGCTGCCGTGCGTAGGCCAGGGCGCGATTGGCATTGAGATTCGCGCGGACGATGAGCGCATCGCCAGGATTTGCGAGCGGCTGAACCACTTCAACACGTTTCAGTGCGTGACCGCCGAACGCGCGTTCCTGCGCGCGATGGGCGGCGGCTGTCAAAGCCCGGTGGCGGCCTGCGCCGAAATTGACGGCAACCGGATGGAAATGCGCGCGGTGTCGTTCCACACGGGGGCGGCCAGATCGGTTGAAGGAAAACGTCCCATTGCCGAAGCGACGGCGTTGGGCGAGGAACTGGCGGCGAGGTTGAAATAGTGTAGGAGTCGAGGTCACGAGACTCATTCTGAGAAAACGAAAATTTGAGACTCCTCACGTCGTCTCCTACAAATCCCGGATCCCAAAAACAAAAACGGCGCGAACTTTCGTCCGCGCCGTTCCCCAGTTCCTCCTCCCGACTAATTTTTACACATCGTAATACATGAAGAATTCGTACGGATGTGGACGCAGGCGGATGGCGTCGTGCTCCTTCCGCTTGTTGGAAATCCACATTTCGAGGAAATCCTCGGTGAAGACGTTGCCCTTGAGCAGGAATTTGTAATCCTTTTCCAGGCAATCAACGGCTTCGGAAAGGCTGCCGGCCACGTTCGGGACCTTCTTCAATTCCTCCGGCGGCAGTTCGTAGATGTTTTTGTCGAGCGGTTCGCCCGGATTGATCTTGTTTTCGACACCGTCCAGGCCAGCCATGAGCAGCGCGGCAAAAGCGAGATACGGATTCGCCGCGGGGTCCGGCGGACGATATTCGAGGCGCTTGGACTTGGGGCTGTCGCTGTAGGTGGGAATGCGGACGGCGGCGCTGCGGTTGCGCGCCGAGTAGGCGAGGTTGACCGGCGCTTCGTAACCGGGCACGAGGCGTTTGTAACTGTTCGTGGTCGGATTGCAGATGGCGCACAGGGCCTTGGCGTGCTTGAGCAGCCCGCCGGCATAATGGAGCGCCATTTTGCTGAGGCCGCCGTATTCGTTGCCGGCGAAGAGCGGTTTGCCTTTTTTCCAGATGCTCTGGTGGGTGTGCATGCCGGAACCGTTGTCGCCGAAGAGCGGCTTGGGCATGAAACAGGCGGTCTTGCCATGCTTTTTGGCGACGTTCTTGACGACGTATTTGTAAATCATCATCCAGTCCGCGGCGGTAACCAGCGTGCTGAAACGATAATCAATTTCCGCCTGGCCGGCGGTGGCGACTTCGTGGTGCTGCTTTTCCACCTGGACGCCCAACTGTTCCATCGTCAGCACCATTTCAGTGCGGATGTCCTGCTGGGTGTCGGCGGGCGCGACGGGAAAATAACCTTCCTTGTGGCGGATTTTGTTGCCGAGGTTGGGCATTTCGTCGCGGCCGGAGTTCCAGATGCCCTCTTCGGAATCAATGCTGTAGAACGTGCCGTTGCATTTGGAATCGAATTGCACGTTGTCAAAGATGAAAAACTCGGCTTCCGGTCCGAAGAAAGCCTGGTCGCCAAGGCCGGTGGAGATGAGATATTTTTCGGCCTTCTGCGCAATCCCACGCGGGTCGCGGCTGTAAGACTCCAGCGTGCCGGTTTCGGCAACGGTGCAGGTGAGGCTCAGCGTCGGCACGGCCATGAACGGATCAATGAACGCCGTCTCGGGGTCGGGCATCGCCAGCATGTCGCTGGCCTCAATGCTCTTCCAGCCGCGAATCGAGGAGCCGTCGAAGCCGAGACCCTCGGCGAAAATGTCCTCGGACAGTTCGTTGATGGGCATGGTGAAGTGCTGCCAGGTGCCGAAGGTGTCCACGAACTTGATGTCCACCATTTTCGCGCCGGCCTTTTTTGCCATTTCAATAACGCTCTTGGGTGTAGCCATATTTCAAATGTGCAGTGGTTGATTGTTAATCTGTCTGTTAGTGCAGTCGAAAATCGAAAGCTGCGCCGGTGATGACTTTCGCCAACAACCGGCGCAGCGTCGAGCTTTTTTTCCCGTTTAGTCGTGGTATCCCTCTTCACCGTGCTCGTTGATGTCGAGACCGGCGATTTCCACCTCCTCGGTCGGACGCAAGCCCACCAGCGCCTTGGTGATGTAGGCGCATACAATTGTGCCCACGATGAACAGCACCAGCGAAACAACCACCGTCTTCAACTGTTCGATCAATTGCGGCTGAAAGATATTGTCGGTGACGGTCTTGCTCAAGTTGACCGCCAGGTTCGGGTTGGCTTCCTGACGGGCGAACATGCCGGTCATGATCGCGCCGCACATTCCACCGATGCCGTGAACGCTCCACGCATCCAGCGAGTCATCCATGCCGAGCCAGGCTTTGACCTTGTAGCAGAAGAACCACGGAATGGTGCCGGCGGCGACGCCAATCCAAAGCGCGCCATGCGGGAGCACGTAACCGCAAGCCGGAGTGATGAGCACCAGGCCCGCGACCGCGCCGGAGCAGAAACCCAGCACCGTGGGCTTGCCTTTGACAATCCAATCCCACATCGGCCACACAAACGAGCCGACCGCCGTGGCAATCGTTGTGGTCGTGAAGGCGTTGGCCGCAATCACGTCACCGGCCACCGCGCTGCCGGAATTGAACCCGTACCAGCCGACCCACAACATGGAAGCGCCGATGTAAGTCAGCACAATGCTGTGTGGGGTGAAGTTTTCTTTGCCGAAGCCGAGGCGTTTGCCGAGGATGATGCACAGCACCAAGCCCGACCAGCCGGAAGACATATGCACGACCGTCCCGCCGGCGAAGTCCAGACCCTTGATTGTCGCATTCGCATTCCAGCAGCCGTTCATCATGCCGTTGACGCCCCAGACCATGTGGCCTTGCGTATTATACACGAGCAGTATCCACAGGGTCATGAAAACGCAGATGGCGGAGAATTTCATGCGTTCAGCAATCGAACCCACGATGAGCGCCGGAGTGATGATGGCAAACATCAATTGAAACATGGAATACACGTTTTCCGACACCCAATAGGAGTAGCCCGGATTGGGCGCGGAAGTGACGTTTGAAAACATCCAGCAAACGCCGGGATTGCCGACGATGCCTTTAATCCAGTCATGGGTCATGCCCAACGGACCGGTAGGGGTGCCATCGCCGCCGAAGATCATCCCATAACTGCAAATGACCCACAATATCGTCGTCAAACCAGTGATCAGGAAACATTGGGCAAGCACGGAGAGCACGTTCTTTTTGCGGACCATGCCGCCGTAGAACAGCGCCAGACCGGGCAACGTCATGAACAACACCAGCGCCGTGCTGGCCAGCAGCCAGGCATTATGACCAGCGCCGGGAAACGATACATAGTTGCCCTGGCTGTTGATCAAGTTGGTGTTGATAATCGTCGCGCCGAGCCCAAAGTTCACCGTCCAGTTGCCGTTGGTGTCCTTGTAAGTTGCGGTGGGGTCGCTGTTTTGAAAATACGCCTCGACGGATTCAAGGCGCTGTTCCATTGTCGGCGCATTGGTTGCGGCTGGTGTCGCCGGTGCTGACGCCACGGCATTGGTGGCCGCCGCCATCGTGTTGGTGGCAGCCATGGCATTGGTGTCATCGGCGCGCGCCGTGAAGACACAAAACGCCGTGGTGCCAATTAAAGCGAGGGTTAAAAGAATTCGTTTCATGGTTTTATATTTTGAGTGGGGTTCAAGTTGGTTTAAGGACTTAAACGGCCGATTCGCCTTTCTCTTCGGTACGAATGCGCACGGCCTGTTCGACGGCGGAAACAAACACCTTGCCGTCGCCAATCTTGCCGGTCTTGGCGGACCGGACGATCGCGCCCAGGGCGGCGTCGGTCTGGCCGTCGGCCACGACGAGTTCGATTTTTATCTTCGGCAGGAAATCCACGGTGTATTCGCTGCCGCGATAGATTTCGGTGTGGCCCTTCTGGCGGCCAAACCCCTTGACCTCGCTCACGGTCATGCCTTCGATGCCGATTTCGCTGAGGGCGTCCTTCACTTCCTCGAGTTTGAACGGTTTGATGATCGCTTCAATTTTCTTCATATTTTTTTCGATGTAATCAGGCCGCACTCCGGCTGTAGCTGGAACACACCTGCGTTGCGGCACGTTAAGCAACGGCGATGCCAAGCGGAATTTCGCCGCGCAGGAACGCGCGCAAAACGCCTGATTTTATTGGGCAAAATAAATTTCCCCCAAAAACATGATCGCGGAAAAATGTGTTGTGAACGTGTTGCGATTTGCGCAGTGAAGAAAATTTTCGCCATGCTCCGTCAGTTTGCGCTTTCCAGCAATTCCTTGATGGTCATGGGTTCTTTGGGGGCCACGCCAGCGGCAAAAGCTGGCGTAAAGCCGTGCGCCCCGTTCCTGCGGGCGAAGTTGAAATACCACACAAACAGCGCAACCGCGTGGCGCCGGTTTTCCAGCTTCTTTGAATAGGCGCTGGAGGACCGGCAACCACGATTTCAGCGGTTGGGGGCGGCAATTTTTATTTCAATTGGGTGTTTTCCATGGAATGATCGCCCCTAGATTATTTGGCTTGCTTTTTTTCCGAATCAGAGTTAGTTATCCCGCGCATTGACGGCAAACGAATTGCCATCAAGAACGAAAGGAAAACTATGCACCTATTATTGTTCTCGCCGATTCTTGCCTTTGATGACCCCGGGGTTGGCAGCAGCGCGGCGTTATTCATCATGATCCAATTCGCGATAGCTGTATTTGCCAAGGGGTCGGGTAAAAGTTGACCGTCGGCACGCTCCGGCAAGCGATTGGGGGAGTTGGAAATCTTTGCGAACGGGCCTAGGCGCCGACTTGGTGCTGCTGCCCGAGGTGATTTGTGTTCCAACAAAGGCACTGCCAAAGATTTTAAACCTCCAAGGGATAAGTGGTCGGAGCGACAGGATTTGAATCTCAATTACACACGACAGACTTTTCGTAACTACTCACGACTGCCCCGTAACCATTGACGATTCTTCGCTTTTTCGTTTTTCGGCTAACGAGCACTATGACGGCGGTTGCGAAGTTTTTTTGTCAGCATTTGTCAGCAGATTTTCGCTGCCGACATTGACCGAATCCACCAAACCGCGCAACTGTCCATGCCGATGCGCCAAAAACCACAGGCCGACTGCCGCAGCGACGCCGGCCAAAATCAAAAGCTCATTCCCCACGACCAGCGACGGCAAAACCATTAACGCGATGCCGCCCGCTACAATCGCCACACTTGTCGTCACGCTGCCGATGATTGCTTGCAGCGGCGGATAAAACAGCGTCGCCAGGCCGAACAGAAACAAGGCTACGCCAACCCACACAATGCCCTTGAGGCTCGCCAGCTTCGCGCTCAATTCGCGCGCCGTGTCCTTCTGCGCCGCGCCAAGCTCGGTCTTGGCTCGCGTCTCCTCATGTTCAACCACGGCCATCGGCGCGCTGATTACCACGGCCTGGGCATTGGTGACGGGCGCTCCGCTCGCGCCGGACGTGACTCGCGTTTCTTCCATCCGCGACCCGGCTGGCACGGTGTAGCTCCGCGTCTTGACCGTCTCTTGAGCCTGCCGCGACACTTGCGCCGGGTTGTCAGATTGCACGACGGTTTGCTCAATACCCTGAGCAGGTTTGTTCAGCGTCGTGGCCTTGCCGCCCTTGAGCGGCGCCATCGCGCAGCCGCACATAAAACCCGTCACCGCGATGACGGCCAAGTTAATCAGTATGGATTTTTTTTCATAAATCCTTTCGCTTCCTGGAAACGCCGCAATTCAAACGCGCACTCCTGGAGCGCCGCGCTGTTGCGATCAATGCACACCGCCAACTTCAGCGCCGTCTCATTTTGCTTTTCGATGATTTGGGTAAGGGCCGCGTGATGCTCGTCGCGCAATTTCTTGTGATCGGCAATCACGGCTTGAAGCTGTTTTACCAGCCAGTAAATGACCACGCCGCAAACCAGCAGCAAAAGGCAGAACGCCGCCAGGAACAGCCAGCGATCGTTCATGCCGGCGGCATGGTCCACTGCGTTCAGGAAATCGGCTGGATTCATGTTCGTCATCACTCCACCCGTTTCACCTTTTCAATCGTCAACCGTGTCGCGCGGAAAAACTCCGCCCTGTTTGTCGCGGGGAAAAATGTTGGATTCCCGGCCGCCGCCGTCCACTTCACCAGATTCGTGCTCCGCTCGATCACCGGGCAAATCCGCACGACATCCTTGCCCGCCAACACCGGCGGCTGGGGGAGTTTTCCCACTGCACCTCGTCACTGAACGGCGATTCCACCCCGTTCGTGGCATACGCCGTTGCCGCGAAGAACCAGCGCCCGCGCCAGGGCAGCGTCACGCTTTGTGTCCGCATCAATCCCGCGTTCACCTTGTAGGAATACGACCGCGAGTTGGTGCCGTAATAAATCCGGTAGCCCTTGACATCGCTCGATTGCGACGCGTCCCACGCCAGTTGCACCGTCTGTGCATGCAACAACGCCGCCCATGCCAGAACCAACATTGTCAGAATTCGTTTCATCGTGTCCTGTGCGGCTCGTGCCTCATGTCCTCACCAGTGCCACCGCACCGCTCCCGCTTTTGATCAAGCAACCAAATTTCCCCAGCATCGCTTGCGCGACATGGGAAATGATTGGCCGGCGATCCGATTTGTCGTAACCAGTCTGCTTGGCCGAATCGTTGAAATACTTCAGCCCCTCGCCATCCGGCGCAGCAGTCCGGTCCGCAACCAAAAGCTCCCGCGCCATCTCGCACGTCGCATCCACGACCGCTTTGGGCACCAAATCGCTTTCCAAGTAATTGTCCGGGCGCCGAAACAATCCGGCCAACACCGTCACATTCAAATCGGGGTCCGGGCACAGCTCGCGCGGCCATTGCAACGCCTGGCTGCCACCCGCCTTGAAGCCGTTGAATTGAAACTGTGAATCAATCAGCCGCGTCGCAAACACCAGCGCCGCGTCCTTGTTCGCCGCCGTTGCCGCCGTCCACGCGCTCGCGTAAAGATGCCCCTCGTGATACGCGTCGCCATCAGCCGCGCTCGCGTAGGCATTCGCGTCGGCCTTGCCCGTGCCGTCCTCTTTAATCAGCGTCAGCGCCATGTTCAGTTGATCGCCGCCCCATCCAGCGTCGCCTTGGTCGTTGTCAGCGTGGTTTTCACCGCGCCGCTCGTCACCAGGTTCTTCATGGTGCGAATCAATTGCTCCTTCGCCCATTGCGCCTTGGTTTTGCCGGAAGCATCGTCGTAATTCGTCGCCGCGCAGATGCCATCCACCACTTGCGGCGCGACCGCGTCCGGAATGTTGATTGTCAGTGTCATATTGTGCCTTTCGTTTTGCCCGTGTTGTTATTCTGCATAGCAGAGTTGATCCATCTCCTCCGCCGTCAATGCCCGCGAAAACAGATACGTTTTCTCAATCAAGCCGCCATTAAGAAAAACGCAGTCCGGCAGCTCAGTCCCATGACGTTGCCGCCGACTGGAAACGCGTAACCGATGTCAATCGGTTCGCCATCGTCCACCTTCAGAAAATACTTTCCTTCCGCGACATCCCACGTGTGAAACAACCAGTGAAACCGCCCGTCTTGCGGGACCAGATACTTGTCGCCTTCCGACAGGTCGTAGGAATACTGGTAAGCCAGCATGCCGAATGGAAGCTGGGCATCGCACCGGACAATTGAGCAGGCGTAAGTATTGCCCGCCGACAGAATGGAACCGCCATCCATCAGACTCACGCTCATGGATTCGTTGTTTCCAAAGACGAGCTTCGTCGCCCACGTCCCGCCGGTGAAAACCTCAGGCGTCTGGCGCACCTGACCTTCGACGTAATCAACCATCCACTCGCCGTCACAACTGATGACCTGCGGATGCGTCACCATGTCCGGGTCAACATAACTGGTGACGTGCGTCGCCCCATGGAACGTGAGATCCCCGCCAAACGGCCCGAGGTCCCGGAGCTTCCCATCCTCGTTTGTGCTGCCGTCATAGCCAAACAGGAGACTCTCAAACAAATCACCGCCGCCACCCTCCACCGGTGGCGCGATTACAGTCTTGTCAACAACACCAGTCCAACTCGACCAGGTTGCCCCAACCAGATACCGGGCGGCACACCAGCCAAAGTTCGCAGTCACAGTGGCCGTCCTGGCATCCACGTTGTCGAACGCTGTGTCCGGCGCATCGGCCCCATCCACCCATTGATCAAAAGTTTTCACTTCAGGATCAAAAGCATCATCATTGGTGCAAAATTGCCAGTCATCCACCGCTATCGGGGCGACAGCCCGCCAAGTGGTATCCCCAGCCACTGTTCCCAACGAAACCAAGAAAGGAGCGGGAAACGATTGCGCAGACCGACATTGCCGCGCCCGTCGCCGGTCTTGCAGCCACAGCGCCAGCCAGGAACGGCGGTTAATAGTCGGTTGCGTTATCATGCGATGTCTTCAGCGTCGCGCCGGCCTCGTCTTGCGGCTTCGGCGTTTCAGCCGGTGCAGCACTTTCCGCATTCGCCACCGCCGCCGCCGGCGGAGGAGGCGCAGGGATCGCGTCGTCATCCGCGATGATGAACGGACGACGGACGCGGCGGATGATCGGATAAAACCCATTGGCCAGAGGCCCGGTGATATTCATATTCGCATTCGCTCCAATCGCGACCTGTTTCCAGTTCGCGCCGTCACTGATCGCCAGACACGGCACCGCGCCCGTGCCGCCCGCCGACAGGTAAATGATGCGGCGCGGAAACTTTGCCGCCGTGACGCCAGCGGCGACCGCCGCCGCCACGTTTGCGAAGGTGGGAATTAGGATATGCTCGCCGCTGCGAAGCTTTTCAAAACTGCGTGGAATGTCTTTGCCCATAATTTTTTATCGGTTGTTTGTTTCAATTTCGCGCTGGCGCGTTTTGAGCGCGCCAGCGCATTGCCCAGCCCCAGGTTGGGGCTAGTTGTGCTCAATCGCGACGATGCGGACGTTCTTGTTTTCAAACACCCGCGACCAGTTCGCGCCGTTTTCCAATTCCGCGTTCGTCGGGACTGTCGCCCGCAACTGCCGCCGAGTGAACTTCACCCCACGCGGATGCAGGATGTAACGCCGGCGGTTGATCAGGATGCTGTCGCTGTCCAGCGGCACGCGCGCCAGCTCGACACCCTCCGTGCCGATGCCGCCTTGCAGCGGCGTCGAATCCAGCGGAGCCGCGCCCTTGCCGAACGCGCCCATGCCAAACAGGTAGGTCGTATAGACCACGCCATCCGTCGTGCCCGCCCGTGTCGGCAGATTGTCATCCACCACCACGCGCCGGCCTTGGAACGTCGCGAATTTGCGCTTTGCCTTCGCTGTCCGGGATGAAGTCAATCAGGTCCAGCTTGCGCAGCGCCGCTTCCGTCGCCGAATGCATCGCCACCGCCACCAGCAAATCGGCCCGATCACCCAGCTTTGCCGTCGCATCCACGAACGTCGCGCCATTGAGCCGCGTCGCCGCCGCCTGTCCCGCGATGGTTTCGCTCGCAATCGCCAGCTTGTTCCCCGCCATCGTCGCCGCGGCGAAGATGCCCTTGAGGCACGACACGATCAGTCCCTCGTCCGTGCGCGCCCAATATCGCGCCCACCAGGTCAATGATCGCCTGCATCGGATCGTCGCCCGAAACCACCTTCGCCAGGTGGTTCACCGACCACGACTGCGCGTCGTTGTGAATCCGCGCAATATCCTGGTCGCTGGTGATCTTGTTCACCGTCAGCGTCGCCGCTGTCGTTCAACAATTGCCGGGCCGCCGTCAGGTCCTTCCAGAACGGCATCTTCACTTCGCGCCCGCCGCCGGCTGCCAGGTCGTCAAACTCCGGCGCGTGCTCGACGATGCCGCATTGACCGAACACGGACAGTTCCGCCGTCCGCTCGATTGCATATTTTTCAAACTCCGTGGGGATGATGATGTCCGCCACTGCTGTCTTTGCCATAATTCAATTCTCCGGTTGTGACCCGCCTTCAGTTCGTCCTCGTTCTCGTCCTCGTCCTCGAACAAACCTCACGCCGCGGCCTGCAGCCGTTTCGCCAGCGGCGGGTCGGTTTTTTGCAGTTTCATTTGTTCCGTGAGATTCCACGTTTCCTTGCGGAACGGATTCTTCACGGACCGTTGCGAACCCGCGGCACCCCCGGCACCGTTGCCGGCGGCCCCGCCACCGGCGTTGGATTCAAATAGATGCGGAGCGTCGGACACCTGCGCGTCCACCCACTCCTCCAAAGTCATTGGCGTAATGCCATCCTTGCCATAACGCACCGTCTTGCCATCGGCCTCGAACGCTTGCGGCACCCCATTCACCAGCTTGAACACCGTTCGCGCCCGCGCCGTGATGTCCGGGATCGCCGTCGGACGCAGCCCGCGCTTGGTGGCCACGGTGATGATGCCTTGATCAATCTGGATGGCTGTCAGCCGCGTGTTCAGTGAGTCACGCTCGGTCGTCACCGCCGAAAACTGCTTGTCCCAATCCGCCTTCAAACCCTTGAGGCGATCCGTCACCAGCTTCTCGATTTCCTCCGGCTTGTGGCCTTGCGCCTGCAATTCCAATTTCCGCTTTTCCTCCAGCAGCCGGCGGTGTTCGTCGGGATCAATCCCCTCAAACCGCGCATCGCGTTCCTCGAGCTGCTTGCGCAATTCAATGTTGTGATTGCGCATCTCATCGGCCTTCGCCTTGTCCGCCACGCCCTCGGCGTCCAGCACCCACGCGCCGTCACGTTCCACGTAAAATCCAGCCTGCTCGGCCGGGATTTGTTCCTTGCTCGCATATTTGTATTTCAGTGCCATAAATCAATTCCCTTTCGTAGCAGCCGACGTAAGTCGGCTCATTCTTTTCATTTGTTGTCCGATGCCTGCTCGCGATTTATCGGAGTTGGTTGTTCGATGTTCGATGTTCCCGCCACCGGCCCCGCCGCCGCCGGTTTTTCCTTTGCAATCAGATTGGCTTCCTCGTCCGTTGTTCTGCCCTCCGGCAAAATTTCCCCTTTGCGGAACAGGTGTAGCATCGTGTCGCGGCTGATTGCACTTTTCTGCCAGGCAGCCACAACCGCCGTCAGCTCCTGCGCTGTCATGCCCGTCATGGCGAAATCCGTGTTCAACTCCATGACCACGGATTCGTTGGTCACATGGTCCGGCAAATCTTCCGTCGAATTCCACCAGTAGGCCCAACGGAGAACTTGCGTCAGCGACGTGCTCGCACTCATTGCCAAATTGCTCAAAACGCTGTTTTCGCCGCTGTGCCGCAACTCAATCGCCTGTGCTGTCTCGCCAATTTTTTTCTGCCCTTCCAGCAGCCGGGCGCCGAGCACGGCCATCAATCGTTCATCACGATCCATCGCCCGCTCAAACGTGGTCAGTCCCTGTCCGGTGTATTCCAGAAAACCGGCAGTCGCGCCCGGAGTCTCAGTCACCCAGGCCGTGCTTGAGCCAATTCGCAGCGTGGCGCTCTTGTCGAAACCGCTCACCCATGCCGTCGGCAACGCGGTGAAGTGCATCCCATGCTTGTAATCGGCATCCAGCCGGTAATGATCCAGGTTCACGAAGATGATGTCAGCCAGCGGCAATTTCCAAATATCAGGCAATGAATGGCGCGGCCCGTGAAAGACAAATGGAATCAGCGGCAACGGCTTGCCGCGCCGCAACGGAATCCGCGTCTCCACCAATTGCCATTCCATTTTCGCTTGACCGTTTCTGGCCGGTCTGACGCCCCTGCGGAAGCGGTTGCCAAATCTCAACCTGGCACTGAATACGAGCGCCTTTTTGTTCGCTCGATCCGCTTCGCCCTGCGACGAGCTTTAAGCACTCGAATTTGTTCCACCGCATTCTCGACGAAAGCGTCGTTTCCATCCCCCTCTCCGCGCTGGGGAGAGGGCCGGTGTGAGGTGCTCTTCGCGCTTTCAGCCTTTTCCCTGAGCACCACCATCGTCAGCAGATTGCGGCCGTTGATGCGTTCGGTGCGCCAATTCAAAATATCCTCAGCGGCATAACGGGAAACATAAACGCGATGTTCCACTTCGCCTTCCCAATCCACCAAAGTCCCCGCGCGACCAACGGCAATGATCTCGCTCACTATCGCCTGACCGTAACCACCCAACGTCGTGCCGAGCATGTCGGCATCGTTGTTAAATTCTGTCAGTGCCTTCCCAATCGCGCTCGACCGGCCCGGCACCTTGATGAACGGCGGACGACGGCACACCAAGCCGACAAACCCTTCCGCCGTCCGCGCCGCTCGCATTGAAAAACGCGGCACGCGCCCGGTAGGCGTTGTATTCATCATCCGTCTGTGATTCCAGCCGTGGCAGGTATTTTTCCCCGGCGTACTTCACCGCGTCCTCGCCGGCCATGACATCGCGGGCGCGCAACCAGGCCGGCAGGCTGGCGTCATAATCAGGATGTGTCGAATTGACCGGCATCGCCGCACCATAACACGGCATTTTGATGCCACCGGCGGCGCGTCATCACACATCACGAATACTCTTGAAGGCTAACACCCATAAGACGAACACTGGCGAAGATTTTTGGTGAAGAAATAATTTGACGGATTCGCCCCCCTGCCTCCCAACCCCCAATTTTTCAATTCAACCGCCTACTACACACCGTTTGAGTCTGTTTGAGATGGACGAACCAGGCGACATGACCGCAAAATTGAAAAATGAAAACCTACGAAAACGAGATCGACGAGATGATTGACGCGGTTGTTAAACTTGTCTGGAACTACACGATTTTTTGCGCATTATTTGAAAAAAATGATATTTGTCGTGAAGCAAGGGAAATGCACGCAGCTTTTTTTATTACAATGCACGATTCTCTGCTTTGTAGTTTTTGCGTAACAACAGATCTGCTTTTTCATGAGGATACGAATGGAAAGGCAACATCACTATGCAATTTGATAAGGGACATTGAGGTATCGAAACCAGACTTGGCAAAAACGTTGAATGAAAAAATCCATGCCAACAAAGTTCTCCTGAATAAAATTGGGATTCTTCGCAACCAAGTCTGCGCCCATCGCTGGGAAAGTAAAACCCCAGAGGGGGTATTTTCTGAGGCAGGTGTAAAATTAAATATGATGACAACAATCGTTGATCTCGCAAAATGCACAATTTGTCAGTTGGCCGAGGATGCTGGTGGTAATCGAAAAGAAAATCTGGAAAAACAGCAATTGAGCAAAGATACTTTGGAATCCGTTGCTAATGACGCCGGTCAAATCATGCGTACCTTTGTCGCAAATTTAAAAAACATTTGAGCCACTCAACCCAACATGGATTCCCGCAACAAAATAAAAACGACCCTGTCAGACATCCTGATGGCAGCATTCTGGGGCTCTTTTATTTTTGGCTGGGTTGGTAGCAAAATATTCTCCAATCCACACGGCTGGATATTTTGCATAGTTGGCGGCTGGGGGCTACTTTTTGCTATAAGGTATCTTTGGTATCTAAAAGGTTTAATCGGGGAAAAGATGCGCGAAGCCAAAGTTGCAAAAGAACCATGCCCGCATGGCGTTGTGGGTGGCAGAACTCGAACGAAACAAATGTTGATTGGTGAAAGTCATTTTCTTAAATGTGCTCAATGCAATCGGGACGAGGTAGCCAGTCAAGAAAAAGAACAAATTGAAAAGACCCACAGAGAAGCTGCTGAAAACATCAGGGTGGCAGCAGAAAAACTTCGGACAGACGAATGCACGCGATTAACAAAACTCCGAACGCATAAAATTGAATATTTGCTTCGATTGTCGCCGGGTGAATTTGAAGAAATCGTCGGCGATATGTATCGCCGACTCGGCTATTCAGTCGAGCGAACCGCAATGACGAAAAATGAGATTATGGAAGGGATTTGATACTCAAAAAAGATGGGAAAACAACTTTTGTTGAATGCAAACGCTATGATCGAGACACGCCAATAGGACGGCGACCGCTGCAACTATTCTATGGTGTGATCGTGAATATGAAGGCTGATTCGGGCATTTTTGTTACAACCAGCAACTTTGCAAAAACAGCAGTGAACTTTGCGGGTGAAACCGGCATACAAATGATTGATGGATATGAGTTGGCAGGACTGATGACTTAGGCATTTCCAGGAGACGGCAGCGCAGACGAATATCGTGCGATGTGTAGAGATTGTGGAGATGTGGTGCTTTTTAATCTTCGTGAACCAACAACAGAAATATGTTGCAAAAACGCACACACCGTTCACAACGATTCGCCAGATTCGTTAATGATTAGACTGATTGCCGAAGCTCCAAGTTGTGAAAAATGTGGCTCAAAAATGAGGCTGGTGAATGGCCGTCGTGGAAAGTTCTGGGGATGCGGCAATTATCCTAAATGTCGAAGCACACGGCGATACATCGGTCGTTAACAGAAAATTAGCTCGCTTCGCTCAAAGAAATTTTTGTTCGCGCTCACTCCAATCACTGCTCAACAATGACGGACCGCGCAACCATTCACGGTTTCCATTTGCTCATGTCATGGCCGCACGCGCGTAAATGCCTGACGCTCATGCCCGGCCAGTCGGCTAACGCCGACTGTCGCCGGGCACCGGGCCGCCGTCTCTGGTTTATGGATGTCATCCCCGGCGGCCTTTTCGCTACACCGCGCGCGCGTTTAACGCCTTCAAATGTTTGAACGTCAATCGCGCATTCCAACCGTTCTGGTTGGCGGATGATTTTAGGCGCGGTGTCAGGCATAAAGATGGTTAAACGAATGTCTGCGACGCTACATGAACTCGCAAGCTCGCCCCGGCTGCCGCCGGGAGATGGTTTTGACGAAACGACCAGAATGTTCACCCTCTCCGGCCCGCACCGCGGGAGGGAGAGGGACGGGGTGAGGTAGGGCCGTCAGATTTGTGCGCAGCACCACACACATTTAGCTTTAGAATTTCAGGTTTCAGCATTCTCTTCGGCTCTCACAGAGCCGACACTTGCACTCGTCCACGCGCCAAGTGTCGGCACTGTTTCGCCCGCGCACGATGACTGACTCGCCAGCTTTGCAACCGCTTCACTCCAGTCGCTCCAGCCCTGCATTCCGCCGGAACAGCATCGGCTCCATGCCTGGCTTACGCTCCTTCGTTCCGACGGCCGCAAACTGCCGAGACAGTCAGGAACAGCTCGTGCGCGCCCGGAAAAGCAAGACACCAGAGGCCGCGATGCTCCGCATGTCGCCCAGGACAGCAATATGGCCGCGAGACTCCGTCCGGCCAGGACCAGCAATAGCCCGCGATGCTTCGCACGGGCAAGACATCGCAATACGGCGCGAGGCTCCGCCTGTCGCCGAGGACGAGCAATATGCCGCGAGGCTTCGCCCGGCCAAGACCCGCATAGCCGCGGGCTTCGCCCGGCCACGCCTGCCATTAACCGTGAGCACGGCCATTTTCCGGTCGCTACACTTCGCTGCGCTCCGTTTCGCCGCCCGGAAAAATGGCCGACCTCACTGGTAAAACCAAATTGGTCCGACACCCCCTGCTGGGCTCCGCGCGCGGCTGCCGGATTGCCCATGCACCCATCGCCGGCCAGCCTTCCGCTTCGCTCCATCGGCGGGGAGTCAGAGCAAATGGCTTCGCACTGGCGCGACTCACCCAACCCACGGCGCGACAGACTGCGACCAATCCGCTCCGGCTACGATGCTCTTCCTGCGCGTCTGGGCCACGGTTCGCAGACTGTCGCTTCAGATCGGAGCGCCCGTGCTGCGGAGCACCGGCGCAAGAACCGCAGACCCGGCAAAATGAACACTGGCTACGCGGCTCTGTTGGCATGAAGGAATGCTTCCGGGACATCACACAACACTCACCCATTGTCCGTTCGCTCCTTCTTCCCACCTTAAATTCTTTTCGCCGACAACTCCCCGCCAGCGGGACCCTTCGGCACGGATTTATTGAGATAGAACTGCGCCGTTGTGTGCTATCCCGCTGCTTCACTGTCACGCTGACTGCTTCCCGCATCCCCCGGCGGCACGCTCCTGCCCTCGTCGCGTGGCAGTCACCGCGCCAGTTCGCAGGCATCCTTCACGCCAACGGAGCCGCTCCGCCTGAATTTTGAAATTGGGCCGGGTCTGCTTCCCCAAATCCCCCACCCCCCCATCCCCAATGCTCGACCCCTTCCATCCCCAAGGGGTCTGCGCTAAAAGCGTTGGTCGCAGCCAGTTTTCAGGTCCGGCTTTTTCTGCTCTGCGTTTCTCTCCATCGCCCTCACTGGCGTCGCCGCTAAACCAGCCCGCCCGCTCGTGGTGCCCTCTGAAGACCACTCCCACGGAGAAGCGGCTGGGCGGCTCCGATTTTCAGTGAAGGGCGACGGACAGAAGACGCACAGCAGAGCAGAAAAAAAAAGACCATGAAAACACATACACAAAAAAATAAATCAGGGCTCGGGAGCAGATCCGCACAGTTGAGCAGCAACAAGCACCGGAAGCGCAGAGCGCACCGGCGCAGCGGAGAAGAAAGACAATCGCCTGCCGATTGACGGCGAGGCGCGGAAGAAAAACCGCACGTTGCCGACCGAAAAGGTTTTGAACCTTTTGCTGAATCAGCAAGCCGGAGATTTTCCGTCTCGCCGAGGTTGTCGGCAAGTGGATTTGGGTTCAGTTCCAGAGACGCCCGCCGCCGAGTTTCGCCAGCAGTTGGCGCAGCTTGGTTTCCATTGGAACCGCGAGCGTCAGGCATGGCAGCACCCGTGCGGCCAGTTCCGCTTGAGCAGCGTCAAGACCCGCACGAGCATTATTCCTGCTATTTCCCCGCCGACCACAACCGCCTGACACATCCACGAGGGGCGCGGTGACAGTGCCGCCCCACATCATCACCCATATTTTATGACCAACACTTACACACTTCGCGCCGGTGACATTGTCGAGTATGCCGGCCAGCCCTGCCGGGTTGTCCGCGTGACCGATTGCGCCGCCGTTGTCGCCGTCATCCAGAAGCCGCGCACCATCAAGCCGCGATTCGGCAAGCCCGTCACCATTCAACCCGCGCCCAAGCTGGAGCGCATCAGCCCAAACTCACAACTCCCCATCCTTAACCGATAATTTTATGATTTCAGTCTTACATTCTCGCCACCTTCACATTTATAGTTCATTCTCCCCTGCAGCCCGCCTGCCTGATTTTTGGAATTACAAGCAACCAACACACCACACACCATGAACTCTGAATCCAATCCTCGCTCAGACCAATCCTCTACGCCTACACCCGCACACAGGCCGTCGCCGACGGCGTGCAAGTTGAAGTCACCAAGACCGCGCAGGAAGCCGGAATCAAATTTCCCGTGTTTCTCACCCGCACGGTTTTTGATTCTTACGTCACCGTGCCGGAAGGCGTGACCGGCCAAGATGAAGCCGGACGCCTTTGGGACATTGTCTGGATGCTCCGTTTCGGAATCATCCGCAGCCGCCCAGGTTGCGAGCGCATCCCCGTTGCGCTTGTATGTCCGCAACGACAACCACCGCTCCCGACTCATCAAATTGATTGCCACTTGCGGCCCGCTCGACATTGACGACCCGCAGCCCGCCATCACCGTGATGATGCCCGACGAAGATTGAACCCAACAAGCTAGGGCGGGCAGTCCTCTGCCCGCCGCCTCTTTCAAATCTCCAATCTTAAATCTGAAATCCATGAACATACTTTCCGCCCGCAAATATCCAAGCCAGCGTAATGGCCAGCTTTCACTTGAGCAGACCGAAACCCGCCGCCTTGCCTACGCTATCAAAACCACCGCCAGCCAATCGGCAGACTTCAACACCGCCGCCCTCGAAATGGCCGCGCTCATTTCCGGCCCCTGCTGGCTTGTTCCGATCCCCGACAGCACCGGCAACACCGACGCCAACACCCGCCTTGCCAGTTTCATCGCCAGCTACATGTGGCACCCCGGGCGCACAGGTTGTCAAAGCCATCGTTCGCACTCAGCCGATACAATCCCAATGCGCCCGCCACAAGCAGGCGCTTGGCCCCATCCCGCCAGAGCAGCACCATTTTGCCCGCACGCGCAAGACCTTGACACTTCGGCAAACTTATTTCGTGGACAACGTCACGACCAGCGGCCACACCCTGGAAGCCGCCCGCGCCGCGCTCGGTTTCGGCGCTGGCCTCGTCTTCGCCGACGCCGCCCCGCGCCGCGTTCAAATTCAAGCCACCCTCCTCTGAAATCTGAAATCTCCAATCTGAAATCCACACCCGCCATCCTCCCCTCTCGCCGCGCGCCAGGCTTTCTGGGCTTCACGCCAGCCCGGACCCGCGTGCGCCCAAAGCGGCACGCCAAGCCCTCTGGACTCCATTTTGTTCTCACGCGCCGAACCGGCTAAAACGCCACGCGCCCGCACCGCCATTCCTTTTCAAAATTTTCCCAGGGCGGTGCAGGCGCTCTAGTCCTCAATCGCCGGACGGCTTTACATTTAGTCCTCTGGCCGGACAGGCCATCACATTCGGGCGCGCCGGGGAGATCGGCTCGCCATTCCACTCGCGCGCTCATTCCACGGCTCCCCTCGATTGGCCACTCGCCGCGAGCAGCCAGGCGCGCCCGCCTGCAACACCCACAACTTTCGTTGTGGACACGCCACCAACACCCGCATAAAGTCAAATTCAGAAAACAGGATGGGCTGCAAAACAGGCCGTCCGTTGCTTGGTAGGCATCAATCCACGCGCTTTGAAACTATTATGAAAAACACAAATCTACTCCTTTCATTGGTTGCTGCGTTCGCGGTAGCCGGCTGTGCCAGCGCACCGTCGCAACAGAGCCACGAGAAACCACCCCCAAAAGCCAACAGAGTCCAGATTTTGATGTGTGACACGACTCCGCGTCCTGCGACAGGTCATTTGGATGTTTGCGGGTCGAATCCGCCACAGAGGCCTTACAAGGTCATCGCGCTCTTGACCTGCGAGGGGGCTGTTGACCAAGAAGCGGTGATGACCACGGCGATCTTCTACCGGGCGCGGCAGATTGGGGCGGACGGGGTGATTAATCCGGGCACGATAAACCTCGGGCAAAGTCTCACACTGACGAGTGAATTGGGCATGGGAGGTAGCGCACGATGCCTATTCCAGGCAAATGCGATTGTTTACACAGACAAGTAGGGTGATCACGCTGACGCCTGATTCGTGATTTAGTTACGCCCGACAAGATAGCAAATTCAAATTTATGGTCGCACTGTGAAATCTATAACGTGGACAATGATAAACGGCAAGTGGGTGTCCGCGGGAAACGACCCTTTTCATCCCGACCAGCCCGGTCCACGGACAGACCCAACACCTCAAGATAAGAAGCTTTCTGCTGAAGCTTCCGCCACGCGGATGAATGATGGTTCGTTTCATGTTCATCACGTTCTAACATTACACGGCCATCATTCCCATAGCCTGATAATTGAGTGTCCGCGTTGCCATCACACATTACGGGTGACAGCATTTGGGCCAAGGGCTATGCAACAATTTGCTAAGGATGAAGCTTGCCGGTTAGCCCTGCTTGAACATTATCGAACCGACCTCGCGGACCATAAGCCAAAAAAACCATAGTTGTCGCGCTTTGGCTGGCTTACCACAGAGAATGATTCCACTGATTTTGAAACATGAGAAAGAACAATTACCCAGCCGACCAAAGCTCTTTGATTTGCCGGGAAACTTTAGATTCGAGTTTTCCTAGCCGCCAAGGGGGCTCCGAATTAAAAGTTGAAGAGTTTGGAATATCAGCTCGCGACGAGCTTTCGCCGGATATTCTTTTGAAACTGATCGCTTACGAAAGCGATGGCTCAACGACCACCCAAGTTTTTCTATGTTACAATTGGAAACGCCGATCGCGCTTCGTCCTCGTGAGGCGCGAGGTGCTGCACAAAACAACAACATACAACCGTCAGTATGGCCACGAGGACAACTACCCCGAGAACAAATGGACGGAAACGACGAACCAATTCTACAGTCCAGAGGAGTTGCCCATCCGTCGGCCAGAGATTGCTGCATTTCTTCAGACGCTTTGATTTTCACAGCCCCCGCAACTTCCGTTGTGTGACCGTCCGGGATTTCGTCGCCACCAGATACCGCAGCGCATCCGCCGCATCATCGCCGCCGACTCCATCCTCGTCGGCATCCACTTTCAGAACGTCTTCTGGCCGGTTCGGATCGTGTTGCAGTGACGGCAGCGTCTCAATCAGCCGCCGGCATCGCGCATGAATGAAAAACGTCGGACGCACCCCGCCATCCACATCGCCGAACCGCTTCATGAGTTCCGCCCAGCCATTTATTCGATCCATATTGGCCGGCCGCAAGGCTATGCCAACCTTTCCGTATTGCGCGGCAATGGTCGTCCCGTCGCTCTGGCGTGAGAACACATCCGCCCCCGCCACGAACCGTTTTAGGTCCGACAGCGCCAGGGGGAATCGCCACCGCCCACTTTCATCTCCCAACATCGCCTTGATCGCCGCCGCATGGCGCTGCGGCAGCCAAAGCCGCTCCGCGTGTTCATCCACGATGAATATGTTTCCATCGCCGTCGCGAGCAGCCGAGCAACACGACGGTGTAATGCGCAAACCCGTAATCCAGCGCCGCAAACCATTCGCGCGGCCCGCGTATCGTCGAAATCCTCGACGACGTGAACCTCGCGGCGCAACGTCGTGAAATACTGCCCGGCGGCAATGTCCCAATCGCCATCCAGCCACGCCCGTTTCTGCCAGCCCGTCAAACCTTCCAGCACCCGGACGTAATCGGGATTGTTCCAGCGATTGTCCGTGACCCGCGCCGGAATGAATCGCGTTTCAGTCTCTCGTTTTTCCAACATTGGCACCACGAACTTCGTTCGATACCACGCATGACCCACGCCGCCCGGATTCGTCGTGGTATAAATGCGCGGACGCCAGTTCGGTTTTGACGTGCGGCAACAAGTCGTGATGTCCTGGTATTTCCGGCTGGTCAACGTCGTGGCCTCCTCGATGCCAATCACGTCGTATTCCAGGCCGAGGTAGGCATCAATGTCCTTCTCGTTCTGGAAATGACCCGCGATGATGCGTGAACCATTGGCAAACGTCAGGATGCCACGGAACGCCGAGAACTCATGCGGCAGCCGGTTGAACAGCTTCCGGCGCAAGATCCTCGAAATGTTCCAGGTTGGCCTTGCCCACCTTGCGGAGCAGCAGGCATTTCAAACCGGGCACGCGCTGGCAATCATCCACGCCCATTTGCGCCAGCAGCCAGTGCGACTTGCCGCCACCACGCGCGCCGCCGTAGCCGATGGCCGTCGGCCCGCCGGCATGGTCGCACAGCCGGGCGGCGGCGCAGGCGGCCAGTTGCCGCTGCTGAAAAACCACATCCGCGGCATGCAATCGGTCCATCTGATCCTTCGGACAGCCCACGCGGCGCCCGATCAGAAAATATCGTTCCCACGGCGTCATTTCTTTTCCCCCGTAGCAGCCGACGTGAGAAGGCTCTGACTTGGTTTCATTGGATGTTCGATGCCTGCTCGCGATTTATCGGAGTTCGATGTTGGATGTTCGATGTTCCCCACTTCCTCCACATCCACGATCTCCCCCGGCAGCGGCTCCCCGTAGATTTTTTCGAGCGCGACCGTAACCTCAACCCGGACTGCCGGCACATCGTCGTCCTTGCGCCGCTCGCCATCGCCGAGGCCCGTCGCCAGCCGCCCCAGCTTGCTGGCGATTTCCAGCATCCGGGCGATGTCCGCGAGGTTGGCATAGACCTTGTCTTTTTCCATGTAGGCATCCAGCCCGCGTTTCGCGGCGGCGATGGCCCGCTCGTGCATGGTCCATTCCGTTTCGCGCAACTGCTGTTCGCGCTTCCCCCATTCCGCCGCCTTGCCGCGGGCCACGGCCTCGACCGCTTCACGCTCGACCACGGCCAAATGCGCCCCGTGCGCCGCCACGCGGTCAGTCCATCCAAACTTGGCCGACCACCGGCGCACAAGCTGTTCACTCCTCGCTAACTTCTTTGCCACCGCAGCGGTGGACCGCTCCGGCCCCAGGCTCAAATACAAACTGAACGCGGCAAACGCTTTGTTGCTCTCACGCGGCTGTTGTTCAAACGGCAATGGCATTTTTCATCCTTTCTTTCACTTCAAGCAGTGTTTGGGCAACCGATTGACCGCCGCGCCACCAGTGATAACGCTCCGGCGAATCAAACGGGATGGACAGATCGCCACCGGCGGTGAGAAATGGCAGCAATTCACCGGTCGGAATGGTTCGGACGGCTCGGACGGCACTTTCCGAGTCCTTTAGCTCCTCTTGGGAATTGTCTGTATGTATATTGGCAGTGGTGGAATCCCCTCGCGTATGCGCGCGTAACTTTAATAATGCCGTCCGAGCCGTCCGAGAATCAGTAACCGGAGCAGTGGGGACGGCTGGGACGCCATTTTCCGACTCGGTTTTAGGCGTCCGAGGCGTCCGAGAGTTGAAGGAGGCAAAATCCGCCGTCACCGACTGTGTTGCCGGCATCGCGGGCGGCGTTTTGAGCCGCAGGGAAACACTCCCGGCCGGTGACAGGTGCGGTTTGCACCCGGCCAGGGCCCAAATCCGTTTGCGGTGTTCGCCGTCCTTCGGATGGACACAGCAACCGAACCGGCCATCGGGATAAATCCGCAGATGTTCGCCGGAGCGGTCGTTGCCGCCTTCGGCGCAGGCCGGACACCGGGCCTGCATGATGCCGCCGGCCAGCTCGCGCACCTTTTCCAGTTTGGCAACGTCGAGACTCATTCAGCCCCCCTTGCCTCGCCGACGCCGTCAGACGAAGGCGGGTCCACCGTTGAAAAGTTGCGCATTCAACCGCACCCGCCGCCAGCCCCGGTTCGATTTCTTGCCGTCGCGCTCGATGTCATGCGATTTGGTGACGTGGAACATTTCCAGCATCAAGTCCGGCAACGTCCGCTCGACGACGGCGGTCGGCAGCGCGTTCCAGCCCTTGTCCGCGCAGAATTCCGCGTATGCCTGGCTGATTTCCGCGCTCGTCACGTTGTCCGTGTTCGTGCCGTTCCAGTTGCGCCTGGACGAACAGCCGCAGGCTGTCGCTTTCGGCCAGCAACGAATCCACCCGCCCGCGTTGAGCGTCGGTCAAAGTTTGAAATCGCCGATCTCCGCAAACTCCGTTTGCAATTTCACGAAACCCGCCATCGCCCAGCGCAAAATGCCGCTGCCCTCGTCGCGCAGCAGCACATGGTCAAAATCCAAAATCCGCTTGGCCGGTGGCGGGTTTTTCGTAACGGACAACCAGCAACCGGCGGCGCCACGCGCCGGCGTCGCCTTCCAGCCGGAGACGCAGGCGCGAATTGCAAGTCATCACGATGTTGAACGTGCCGAACATGGGAAAATCCCCGTTCAATCCCTTGCCCTCGCCGGAAATCGGATCACCGCCGACCAGCACCTTCAACCTGCTGGCGCCTCGTTCCATCAAAAAATCCCCGCGCACGTCCGGCCCGATCAGCAGCGTCTTGCCGCGATACCGAAATGTCTCAAATCGTTCCTTGCAGGCATTCCGTGCGAAGTTCGTAGGTGTTCGTCACTCCGACGAACGCCTGGATGATGCGGACCAGCGTGCCTTTGCCGCCGTTGGGCGTGCCGTCGAGAATCAGCAGGCGCTGCGGCAGGTTGTAGCCGAACAACGCCAGCCCGGCCCATCGTTGCAGCAAATCGGCATCATCGGCTTGACCGCCGGATAAACCAATTCGTTCAGGAAGCGCGGACATTCGGCGGTCCCGTCGAAGGCGTAGGGCGATTTGTTGCGGGAATAATCCTCCGGCGAAAAACCGCCGAATTGAATGTCTCCATCGTCCAAAAACCGAATCACCCCGTTGGCGACGTGAATAAAGCGTTGTTTCGCCAGGAAAACGCCGCGCTTTTCCACGATGCCCATGAGCGCCGACAGATCGCCTTGAGCTTGGTCAGCGTGATCTGGATTTCGAGCGTGAATTGCTGTGCTTCTCGGCTCACTTCCAGAATCCGGGCGGAAATTGTTTCTCGAATGGATTCCGGCGTGATGTTCACCCACAAACCGGATTCATCTTCATAGCGATAAAAATTCTTTTCGTCCGGATCGTAGAGCACGCGGTTTTCGCGGGCATACAGTCCGGCCCAATAACGCTCATTGATGCCGGTAACGCGGCCATCCTTGTTCGTGTAAAACGGCTGACCATATTCGCGTGCCAGTGCTTCTGCTGCCGCGCGGGCCGCCGCACCCACCCACGGCAATTCCCAACCCTCCGGCCAAACGACGTCCGCGAATGCCACCGCCACCGGCGGCGCGTCCACCGTCAGGGTGTAATCCATCCCATTCGGATGCCGACCGTAAATCGTCGAAAGCCGCTTGTCCGCCCGCCACTCGAAATGTTTTGCGTGGATGCAGCTTTCCGGGTATTCGCCCTGGACGCGCAGCCACACCATGCCGCCGCGACTGCCGCGCGAGCGCATCGTCGCCGCCAACTTCGGATTGACCGCGAGAAACGCGGCCAAATCCTCATCGGCGTCGAAATCAATCGCGCACAACCCGCCCGACTGCTGCCGAGATAAACCGCGATGTTTATTTCATCCGCTGCCAACGCGAACGGTAGGCCGTCTCTTCGTCTCCTCAAATGGCCGTTGCGTGTAAGTGACCGCCGGCTTTTTTGTGCCGGAATGGCACGGCACAAGAAACGCTCCGTTCCCAACAGTTGTTCAGTTGTTTCGAGCGGATTCGTGACGCGAATGCGTTCATATTTCTTGAGCAGGAATTCTTTATTGCTCACCCAGGCAGCGCGGAAATCCGGCCGATCAATGATTGCGGTCACTGCATCGGCGTTGACAAATAAACGTTCGTTTTCCTCGTCTATCAGGAAGATTGCACCGGGAAATTTCTCGACCATCATCTGGCTGTGATGCGGTCCCAGCCCGAGTTCCTTCCATTCAATCCATAGCGTCCGGTTGCTGCCCAGACCCAAGGTTGTGGTCCGCCGCACACCGTCCATGCCGGTAAACGGCGTCACATAAAAATCAATGTTGATATCAGTCGTCATAAAAAGCTTTAGTTGCGCGATGATTCATGACGGGCGCGGAATTGTTGATGTTCTTTGATCATGCGTTCAACGTAAGCCAGCCATTGCTGCCTGAATTCCGGGTTGGTTTTCACCTCCACCACCGCCCGCGCGTTGATGAATACGCGATTGCAGTAACCATCGAACAAAATCGGCGGTCCAGAGAAGTCCAACAGCGGCTCAAGGTTATCCGGGGTGATGCCCACTGCTTTCGGATCAATCCACATCGTGCCATCGGTGCCGAAGGCCATGACAACATGCGCCTCCTTCCCGTTGGCATCAGTCACCGGCTGAACGAAATAATCCAACTGCGGTTTTTTCGTGTTCATGCTTTTTCCCTTTTTTGGCTCTGATAGGGACGCAAACGCCAGATCGGGCAGGCCGTGGCGGTGCAAACGCGGATGGCAGACTCCTCCCAGCCGTTGCATTCCAGGCAGAACGCCTTGATGCACTGCCGGGGACTGGCCTGCCATTGGTATACCTTGCGGAATAGCCCCATCCGGCTCGGATAGTGTTCCGCGACCTTAGCAAACCGGCGGTCGCGCCGGGGATCGCCAAACCCGCCCACCGGCTCAGTTTGGAACTTTTTATTCGGTGTGGTCATAATCTTTAATTTCAGGTTTCAGATTTCAGCGTTTCAGCTTTTCCCCTGATAAAATTCAATGGCTTCCGGCGACACATGGACGCCTTTGAACCACTCCTTGAAATTCAATCCCGCCAGCGACCGCACCCGTGACACAGCGACGTAAGCCTGTCCCGGCTCGCGGGCGGCGCGGATGTCCAGAAACGCCGAATCCAGCGTCAGCCCTTGCGCCTTGTGAATCGTCATCGCCCACGCCAGCCGCAGCGGGAACTGGCTGAAACTTGCCGACTTCTCATCTTGCGCGTCATACCGCCAGGTGAACCGCTCGACGCGGATCTCCGCGCCACCCTTGGTTTTGACCAGAACCGTATCCGACTCGACATCCAACACCGTGCCCAACTGTCCATTCACGAAGATTGGATCATGGCCACCGGGCGCTGCCCGGTTGACGGTGAACATCACCAACGCCCCCGGCTTCAAATGGAGCGTGGCCGGCGTCAGCAGATTGCGCGTGAGAAATTCCCGTTGCAGGTCCGGCCCCGATTGTTCCGCGTGCAACACTGATTCATCGCCCGGCAGTTCGGAAAGCTGGAAACCATTCCACTTGTCCACCTGGACATTGTGCGTGAACAATCGCGGCATGGACGAAGGCGGATTGCTACGCACCCGAGACTGCAAAATCCGCGCCGTGTCGCCCCACACGCGCCCGACGCGGAAATCCGCCAGCGCCCGAACAAACGCCGGCTCATCCTGTCGCCGGACGTGTTCGAGGACGAACATGCGGAATCCCGCCGCCGCCCATGCCGGCGACTGAAATGCCCAATCGTATCGCTCCGTCTCGCTCTTCCGGACCGGCGGCAACTGCAGGAAATCGCCGGTGGCGATGACCTGGCATCCGCCGAACGGCTCATCACGCCCGCGCAGCCGCCGGAACAGAAATTCGACAAACTCGAATTGTCGCCCCGGCAGCATGGAGATTTCGTCAATGACGAGGACTTCGCACCGCTTCACGCGGTTGAACCCCGCCAGGATGGACCGGCGCGGATCGCGTTGCAGTTGCGCGAAGTAATCCTCGTTCGACTGCCCCGCCGCCGGCCCAATGAGCATCCCGCAAAACCGATGAATCGTCATGCCGCCAATGTTCAACGCCGCCACACCGGTCGGCGCGGTGACGCTCACACGGCGCTGGTGGCCGTCCGCAAGGTCCGCGATGAAAGACCGCAGTTGCGTGCTCTTGCCCGTGCCGCCAGCGCCGGTGAGGAAACAATTTCGCCCCGCTTTTGCTGACGTATGAAAAAGATTTTCCGGCGTCAATACGGCATTGGCCAACGCCTCGTAATCTGGGTCTGACATCATCCGCAACATGGGTTCAATCAGTTCTGGTTTGTTTCCTGTAAAAATCATGTCATCCTGCCCGGGTGAATGCACTGGACGCCGAATTCGACTTTGTTGCAGTTATAGATTTTCTTCCCGAAACCGACCGCAATACGTATCAACTTGCGCAAAAGCTCATTAAATTCTTGGCAAAAAATCGTATCGAACAGAACTGTCTTACCTGTACAACGCGCTTGGGCTTTTTGGCGGCATTGAGGTGGCTGGAATTGGAGTCGAAAAATGGAAAACGATTCTTTATCCAATTTATTGGTCACGGCGAAACGACGGGACTCAACATGCCCGATGACACAATGGTAACTTGGAGAGTGATTAGCTCCTATCTTGGGCGAATTCACAAAGACACCATTGCCCATTCCGTGTTGAACATGACTTGCTGCTGGGGTCTCAACGCAATCAAACTCGCAGACCATCTTTCCCTCGATACGTGTTTCTTCGGTGTCCTCGGACCGGCAATTCCAATTACCTTTCACCAGGGATACAAGATGAACACCAAGATTTACAAAAAACTGATCGCAGGAATTCCTATCAATCAAATCATCCGGGAGGTGAACAATGAGTTTGGGCGGCAGATTCTTTATGGGATGACTGCCCAGGGTTACAAAACTTTGAAGGCAAAATAGCCGTTCAAAGAACGTCCTGGCGCAATGCCTCGCGTCGAGGATTATTCCTCGTTCAAGCTGTGATTCCGAGGGCATCAGCGATCAGGGCGGTGAGTTCCACATCGTTGCGCAGATACGATTCCGCCTGTTTGCGGTTGCTCTGCCACAGTTCCGCGAAGGTTTTGCCATCGCCATTTTTCGCACCCACCCCCAGGTGTTTTGCGATGCTGTCCAATGACCCCCGTGCCTGCCGGTCGCCAAGCTGCCATGCGTCGCGCAGGTCAACGATCTGGTCGCCCCAATAACGGCCGCGCCGGATGCCGAACGGCACCGCGACGCGATGTTTCCACGACCGCCGAAACAAAAACGGAAGGTCGAAGTTGCAGATGTTGAACCCGATCATCGGATTCTGCCGGCCCATTTCGCCGCGTGTCAGTTCCCAAACCTCGCGCAGCGTCCGCGCCTCATCATCGTGGCCGATGATGGTGAATTTCTTCTCCCTCTCCGCGATGGGGAGAGGGTCGGGGTGAGGTGTCAGCAGCATCACGCCACGGCCACCACGCGCCCCGTCAGCGGGTCGAGCGCCGCCTTGTCGACAAAATCGCGGCGATGATTCGCCTCGGCCTCGGCAATTTTCTCCGCAATCTTCGCCGGGTCCTTCAGGTTGCCCGTTTTAACTTCCGCCGGGTCGAACGGTGGCAGTAGCGCTGATAATTCGCTTTCCGCCAGTGGCCCGGTTTCCAAATCAAATACAATGGTCTGCATAATATTTTTCTTTCGTAGCAGCCGACGTGAGGAGGCTCAAACTCCCCACGCCAGCCAGTTTGTTTCGGTTTCATTGCCCGTGCGGCTCGCACTCAATACGGCACGTCATCATTCGCCGGCTTCGCCGCTTGCGCGGCCTGCCAGGCTTCCAGCGCGGCGATGAGCCGCTTGTCATCCGCCGTCGGCTTGGCATTCGCCTTTGCCGTCGGCAGCCAGTTCCATCAGCGCGCCGACTTGTTCGGGCGAAAGGTCACGCACCTCCAGCCCCTTGCACTTGCCGACATGGATTTTCGTCGCCACCAGGTCGCCAGTCCCGCCGCCGGCCTGTTCGGCCCGGCGATAACCGCCTTGGCCGCCAGCACCGTCCTTCGGCGGACGATCCTTGATGCGCACATATTTGCCGGAGGGTTTCAGCGGCGTGCCGCCTTTCCGGCTGGACAGCGCGATGTTCGCGTAAATCTCGCCGTCCTTGTGTTCATGAATCACCATGATTGCGCGGGACGGCCCAGCAGCTTTCCGTGTCGAATTCCTGACCTCATCCGGCGTCAACTCCCGGCCCTGGATTCCGCAGGAACGGACGCAGCGCGATTTTTCGCCGATGTCGGCGTGATCCGGCCGACCAGACGCACAGGGCTGCCATCGCCTTTTCTCGCCGATTTCGAACACGAACCTGAACTTTTCTTTCGTCCGAATTGTCTTTGCTCTGTCTTGAGCGGGGTCACATCCACGCAGACCGCCGACCGGTGAATTCCGGGCAGGCTTCAAAGTGGGCATTGGGTTTTGATCTTCATACGGTTGGTTCTTCGTAAAAGCGGACGTGAGTCCGCCGCATTTTTGTTGGTTGTTTTGTTGTTGTCCCTCCGGTGGCAACACGCCACGAAGGAAATCGAAGAAAGTTTCGGCCCGCATCGTGATCAGCCACGGCGCATGATTGCGGCGGTGCGCCACAATCCACGGTTTGCCGGCGGAATCGCCTTCAGCTTGCGCGCAGGCATCGGCGAGATTCAGGTTTTGAACGCGCTTGACCTCGACGTGCAGCCACGCCAGCGCTTTGCTGACCACGTCGGGGACTGGGAGACCGGCGAATTGCTGGCCGCGCCGGGCGTCAAAACCGTGCTCGCGCAAGAGCGGCAAATTCGCGTTCGCCGACCTTGCCCTTGTTACGGCTATTCATGAACCTCCACTACGCAGCGACGCATCTCGGATCGCGAAGCGATTTTGTGATTTGGGGAACCCATCTTGAGGCAGGCTTGGGAAGCCCAATTCGCGCTCGCCAACCTTGCCTTTCGTACCCGGCTGTTCATGGAATTAGTTCTTGGTGATTGGCCTGTCCGGCTCGGACTCTTCCGCCTTCTTTTGCTCGCGCCGCATCTGGTTTATGGCCCCAACACCCCAGACAATGAGTTCCCAAATCATCACGACATAGGCGACTACCCCCGTCGGAAAGAGGATGTATTCAAAAAATAATTCGCTGATTTTGTGCATGGTAGTTTCCTTTCGTGCTTGGTTCTTGATTGAAATGGTTCAGCCCCGGCACACCCGGCAGGTTTGGGCGAGGTGATTGGTGATCTCGCTCCAGCGGAAGGCGACCGAGTAGCCGAATTTGTAGTAGGGCAGTTGTCCGCGCCGCATCATGGCATCCACCGTCCGCACGGTCCGGCCGAGGCGCTTCGCCACCTCCGGCTTCTTGATGAACGGCTCGACTGCCTGCCCCTCAACCATCGGATGGCTCGCAGTAGCGGCGGGTTTCGGTGTTGTCTTTCGCGGGGGAGTTTAATTTTTCATTCATACGAATTACGCAGGGAGTCAACTGACGTTTGCAGGCGCGACCGGAGGGCTTCCAGATGCCATGTCGTCGCGCTCGCCGCCCGCAAGGGCAGACGAACCGCGACCAGCGCCGCCCGCAACGCGAGCAGTTGAATTTGTTTCTTGATGACCAGCATCGTTTTCACGACGCAACACTAACCCCCACGAAGCGAAGCAGGAGATACGGGAGCAGGCGGGAATGTAGCACCAAACTTTCAGCCAATGTTTACAAGGCTAAAAGGAACAAGCGGGTCAATCAGGTGGGAATGAAATTTCCGCGTCAGTTTCCATGGACGCTCAAATAATATTTGCCATTTCTACCGGCGGATTTGACCAGAAAGCCTCTGCGGAGTTTGGAAAGTTCACCGCTGGTTTCCGTTTTGAAAAAATCTTTCATTTCAATCTTGGCTGGTCTCGTTTATCACCTTTTTCATAGGCACATACGGGGCTCTATGTCCTCCTGCAAAAGATTTTTGCAGCACTACGGTTGAATGCCTTTTCATCCACCAAAAATTTAATACACAACCGGGCTTTCTCATGCCCGCGCAAATCGTATGGCTTGCCGTCCACCCAAACGTCATTGAACTCCGGTAAATAACCAAACCTACCAACGGTAATCCGCTGATCCGCCCCCGCCGTCTCGTTCAGCATGAACGCCGCGTTCCGCGGCACCACCAGGCCCGCAGCGAACCGGTCAAGAATTGGGCGAATCGAACCCGTCACCCGGAATCCCGCGCCATTCGGCGCAAGGCAAGATGCCAGTGGAATAAACGCGCAGCGCTCCCGTTGCAAAAACGCGCCCACCGCTGCCGACCGCACCCGCGCCGTTGGTGCCAGCACAATGAACGGCTCCCCGCAAACTGCCGTCATGCATTCCAGGTTCGTTACCAGTTCCGTTGCATTCGGACATAGCGACAGGAACACCGGCGACCGCGTTTCCGCGTGTATCCCCGCCGGCCAGATTTTCGGGACCGCAGTTGTCACCCCTGTTCCAACCACCGGCTCGAATCCCAACGCACCGCCCACCGCGTTACCAAATCGTTCGACATCCAGTTCGTGAATCGTCAAATCTTGTTGCGGCAGCACCGTTCCCCGGCAATTGCCGATGTCCCGCGCGCACCGCGCCATCCATTGATCCTCGTCCATCGGCACAAGTTCACGCCGCCAGCCGCAGCCTGGCTCTTTCGGACAGGGATAATCACCCGCCAGCCGTGAGGTTGCGCGCAGAAACGTCCCAACCATGCCATTATCCGAACCGGTAAGCTTTTGCCATTCCTCCAGCACCGCCGCCGGCCGGTGGCCCTCCGCCAGCAGTTCAAGCGTGTTCCAAATCCCACGGCTCATTTTACGCATCAGGGTAGCACAGGCGCCCCGCCTGTCGTCTTGGGCGCCCCGCCCAAGACTCCCCAAATTCGATGTTGGGCGTTGAATGTTGGATGTTGAATGTTTCCACTTTCAGTTTTCCAGTTTCCACGCGCCATTTGCCCCTCCTTCCTCCCGCCGGGGCAAAGCAAACTTTTGCCGCACCAGCCACGGCTCCAGCACTGTGCCATCATGATCCATTGCAAACGTCGCGTCATTCGATGGCCGGATGGTAAAATTTCTCGGCTTTTTCTCGCCGTCAAAGTGAACCTGAAATCGTGCGAGCCGGATTTCCGCCTCGTCCGGAATCTGGAAACCGCGCGCCTCAAACACCGTGAGCACGTCCGGCGCGCTCGTCTTGTCCCGCGCCGCCAGTTCGCCGCCTTTCTGATATTCAATTGCTTGCAGCGTGATGCTGCGGACGCCCGCAATCCCGCCCCACGCCAGCGCCTTGCGGCCATCTTTCAGGGGTTCCAGCGTGAACTTTTTGGCGCTTGCCGGGAAATAATTCCCGTCCTTGAACAAGTGCAGCCCGAACGCCAGCCGGAACAGCTCCGTTTCGGGGTCCGAATCCGCGTGCATCCGCAATTCGCCCGCCTTGGCGTTGTAGATCACCAGTCCATGCCGCTCCGGGCAGTAAATCGCGCTGTCCGACGCGCAATCCTTGAAATCCACCGCGCCTTCCCGCCTGACCGGTTCGGCGTGCCGCACATGAAACCAGAATTCATCCCCATGCCGCCGCCAGAATACCCGGGCGCTGCGCATCCGTTGATGCGCCTCATACCAACTGTTCAAAGTCTTCTCCAAACCGTCCATGCTGGCCGGCGGTTTGAAGTGCGCCTTTTTCCGGCGCGGCACGAAATAGGTAAAGGTCCGATACCGCGTTACCGCCAGTTCCGCGTGCAATTCCCGGAACAACTTGGGGTCGGTCAACAGCAGATGGGCCGCCATGTCTTGCGGCGAGTATTGTTTCATCGGCAGCGGGAATTCCAGTTGCCGTTCGCGCACCGTGTCCAGAATCCGGTCCATCTGGCGCGGCCCGGACATCTGCCGCACCATGTGGAACCGTTCCACCAGGTCTTTCGGAATGTCCTCGACCGCCCGGAAAATCGGCGCCACCGCCTCATAATCAAATTCCCCGTCCCCGGTGGCCGTCTTCAAAGACTCGACCGGCGGCAGTTCCACGCCCTTGCTCGCCAGAAAGGGACGATGCTCGTCCATCAGCGCCACCAGCATTCGGGGCGAAAATTCCCGGAGCACGTCCGGGTCAGCGTATATCTGTAAATTGACTGTTTTCATGTTCTATTCCCGGAGCGCCCAGATTGTTTTGAGAGCGAAACCTTCGCGCACTAAAAAATGGCGGGCAAAATAATTTTCCCGCTTTCGATAGGCCAACCATTCGTTGCCATTTGCATTACAGCCGTTGCTCCGATAATTCTTCATTTTCGTAACCTGGCAGCCTTTGTCGCATCCGCCTTCATGAAATCCGCACCCTTTTTCACGCCACCAGTTTGATAATTTCTCCGTGCAGTTTGTGCCGCGTTTTTGCACCATCCATGCCATGCCGCCTGCCGCCAGCAAAAAATCTCCGCCCAATGGCTCGACCCTTGGTTTTGAGGCGACCTTTGGCCCGCCGCCGACAAGCTGCGGGGCAACATGGACGCCGCCGAATACAAGCACGTCGTCCTCGGCCTCATCTTCCTCAAGTACATCTCCGACGCCTTCGAGGAGCTGCACGCCGAGCTGGCCGAAGGACAAATCCGCCGATCCCGAAGACCGCGACGAATACCCCGCCGACAACATCTTTTGGGTGCCGCCTCGCCCGCTGGTCACACTTAAGGCCGCGCCAAGCAGCCCACCATCGGCAAAGACCTCGATGACGCCATGGTCGCCATCGAAAGCGACAACCCACGCTCAAAGGCGTCCTGCCCAAAGACTATGCCCGCCCCGCGCTCGACAAGCACCGCCTCGGCGAGCTCATTGACCTCGTCGGCACCATCGGCCTGGGCGACAGCGAAAACCGCTCCAAAGACATCCTTGGCCGCGTCTATGAATACTTCCTCGAGCCAGTTCGCCAGCGCCGAAGGCAAAAAGGGCGGCCAGTTTTATACGCCCCGCCACGTCGTCCGGCTGCTGGTCGAAATGCTCGCGCCCTACAAAGGCCGCGTCTTCGATCCGTGCTGCGGCTCCGGCGGCATGTTCGTCAGAGTGAAAATTCGTCGAAGCCCACGGCGGCCGCATCGGCGACATCGCCATCTACGGGCAGGAATCCAACCACACCACCTGGCGGCTCGCCATGATGAACCTCGCCATTCGCGGCATCGAAGCCCACATCGCCCGGAACGACAAGGCTCGTTCCACAACGACCTTCAAGGATCTGAAGGCCGACTACGTTCTGGCCAATCCGCCGTTCAACGACGACGACTGGGGCGGCGACCGGCTGCGCGAGGACGTGCGCTGGAAATACGGCGCGCCGCCCGACGGCAACGCCAACTTCGCCTGGGTGCAGCATTTTATCCACCACCTCGCGCCCACCGGGATTGCCGGCTTCGTCCTGGCCAACGGTTCCATGTCCTCCAATCAATCCGGCGAAGGCGAAATCCGCCAAGCACTCGTTGAGGCCGATCTGGTCGATTGCATGGTCGCGCTGCCGGGACAACTCTTCTACTCCACGCAAATTCCGGTTTGCCTGTGGTTCATTTCCCGCGACAAGAAAAACAACCGCTTCAAAGACCGGCGCGGCAAAGTGCTGTTCATCGACGCCCGCAAATTCGGCACGCTGATTGACCGCGTCCATCGCGAATTGACCGATGACGACATCGGCAAGATTGCCGGCACCTATCACGCTTGGCGCGGCGACAAAGGCGCGGGGAAATACGATGACGTTCCGGGGTTTTGTAAAAGCGAAACCAAGAAGGAAATCGACAAACACGGCTTTGTTCTCACGCCTGGAAGATACGTCGGGCAGAAGATGTCGAAGATGACGGCGAACCGTTTACGGAAAAAATTAAACGGCTCACCGAGACGCTGGACGAAAAATTCACAGAATCGGGAAAGCTGGAAAAAGTGATTCGGAAAAACCTCAACTCCTTGGAACTGCCGTGACGAAACAGCTCATTCTTTCGCGCTTGGCACGCTCGTTCGATCGGCTTTTTGATCATGACGGCGAATTATTTGAAAGAGGGCAATGCGGTGTTCACGAACAGACTTTGACATTCAGGCTTGGCATCTATCTTCAGGATGAGTTCCCCACACTTCACGTTGATTGTGAATACAATCGCAGAGGAAATGAATTGAAAAAACGTCGCCCCGGAGGCCAATTGATAAAACCGGACGTGGTGGTGCATAAGCGCGGAGTGCGAAACGCCAATTTGCTAATCATTGAGGCCAAGAAATCATCCCAATGGAATGCTAATTTCCAAGAACTGTCAGATAAAGTTTGCGACCTAACCGATCACGCAGGCCAATACCGCTATAAAATTGGATTGTGTTGGAATGTGGCAGAAAGCCGGACTCGCGCAGACCATCGCGCGTTCTGGTTCAGCAACGGCGAATTTGTTCTTGATACGCCTTTGCACAGATTTCAAAGCGCAGTTCTGGCAAGATTTCAGGAGCTTGGTTATGACGGGTGAATGGCACAAAATGACGCTCGGTGATTTCGTGGCGCTTCAGCGGGGTCACGACCTAACCGAACCGCAACGAAGCCGGGCAGAGTCCCGGTGATGGGTTCTGCCGGACAAAATCGATTTCACGATACCGCATTGGCGAAAGCTCCGGAATCGTCGTCGGGCGAAGCGGTGCTTCATTCGGTCAAGTTCACTTTTGCCCGAACGATTTTTGGCCACATAATACCGGACTTTATGTTACAGACTTCAAAGGCAATGACGCGCGCTTCGCTTACTATTATCTCAGATCTCTCGATTTTGACCGTTACAATTCCGGCAGCGCACAACCGTCGCTGAATCGTAATTTCATATATCCAATCCCGATTTGCGTGCCGGAGCCGACAGAACAGAAAACAATCGCACAATTTCTGGGCGCGCTAGACGACAAGATTGAGTTGAATCAGCGGATGAATGAGACGCTGGAAGCACTGGCGCAAACTCTTTTCAAAAGCCGGTTCGTGGACGCCGCCGCTACCAAGCTACCCAAAGGCTGGCGTGCAGGCCGCTTCGCGAAGCTACGCGAAATCCGCGCCGCGGAAAATGCGGTTATCCAGAAGCCAGACGAAATCAAATCGTCCACGCCCTACATCGGCCTTGAACACATGCCGCGCCGTTGCATCACATTGTCTGATTGGGGACACGGGGACGAACTCGAAAGCAACAAGTTTGAATTTGAGCGCGGCGAAATTTTGTTCGGCAAGCTGCGGCCGTATTTTCACAAAGTCGGCGTCGCGCCGGTAGACGGCGTTTGCTCGACGGACATTTTGGTCGTGCGCCCCAAGCACCGGAGTGGTTCGGCTTCGTCCTCGGCCACGTTTCCAGCGTCGAGTTGGTAAATCACACCAACGCTGTGTCCACCGGCACGAAAAATGCCCGCGCCAACTGGAACGACATCGCCCGGTTTGAAGTCGCCTTGCCGCAAGAATCCCTCGCCGCCGAATTTTCCGACACGATTCGCCCAATGATAGACCGCATCATCGCGAACATTCACGAATCCCGCACACTGGCCGAGTTGCGCGACGCGCTGCTGCCCAAGCTGCTGTCCGGCGAATTGCGCGTGCCAAATAAATAAATAAATGATGCCATGAGTGCACAAATTCCAAAAGAGCCTGGAAGTACGTAGCTGTCGAGTCTCGCGATGCTGTCCATCCAGTTGACGCCGGCAAAGATTACCTCGGATTATCTCCATGGCTTTGTAATAGAAGCCCTCCGCAGTGTCGAAGGTGAAGAGTGAGAAGACGCCGCCACTGTGCAGAAAGCAGTTGACCAGCAATTCGGGCTGAAAATTCCGGCAGCAACGTATGCCATTTTTCTGAAACGGCTGGTGAAGACCGGAGCTGATTTTTCCCGCCAGACGACAGGATTACAATATCGCGTGGCCAAGTTACCGACCACAACCGTGAGCAAAGACAGGCAAGCCGCTCGGGAACGAATCAAAGAGGTAACAGACGGAACTGGCTGGCTTTGCGCATACTAAACATTCACTGGTCTGGGACGAACGCATCAGCGCACAGGCAGTTGCAGAATTTCTGAGACAGTATTCGATTGATTTTCTTCGTTTTTTCGCGGAGGCGAAAAGCCCCTTGCAAGAGAGAAAGTCCCAATACTAAGACCACGGATTATGTGGTGGCGTCGTTTATCACAAATTGCTCCAAGGATAATCCCGGCCTGTTTGAAAGTATCAAGGTTCTGGTGCAAAGCCACATCTTTTTCCAACGCCTTGATGTGGGGCGATATAGAAGAAACCCCCAAGGGATTCAAGGACGTGCATTTCTTGGCAGACACCAGATTCTTGCTGAAGGCTCTCGATCTCGAATCACGATATGACACCGACAATGCCCGGCAACTTCTTTCTTCCATCCGCACGTTGAAGGGCATTGTCATGCATCCTCTCAGAAACCAAAGACGAATTGCGAATTGTTTTGAAATCCATCATCAAGCGAATGCAGCAAGGTGCCGGTGCGCGGGCCGGTGTGCCGCGAGCTTTTGAAACGTGGCCGAGGAGTGGCGGACGTGATCCTCGCAGAGAGCAATCTCGACCGTGACCTTGCGGCGCTCTTCGTTTCCATCCTGCCCAGTCCTCGCTACGACGAAAGCAACTACCTGTTTCAGATTGACGAAGCGGCGCTCCGTCCGGAGATGGGAAGACCAAGGTAAGCTATGTCGCCGACCGGGCCGCTGATCACGACATCGGGGTGGTCGCAGCATATCTTCGCGCTACGTAAGGGCGGGAAGAGCATTGAGCAGTTAACGAAGATTCGGGTTATGTCCTGTTGACAACGAACGCAGCACTCTCTTCACGCTGTCGCCTATTTTTTATGAGAAACGCAACAGCGCAGGGATGGTTTTTCTCCGCCGTGGTTACAGATTACCACCTGTCGCATCTCGCCTGGCTGAATCGCCGATGGAAGTGCCCGACCTTGCAAGGGCGGAGATATTGGCCAGTTGCTATGCGACAATGTAGGCCGCACGAATCCTTCTGGAATCGCTACCTGGCCGAGTTGGATCGCCTCAAAAAAGAGAATAAAATGTCCGAACGCGACCATGAGGTTTTGCGGTTCTCGATTCATGCTGCCGATGAATTGATGGATGTTACGCGTGGGGATGTGGAAGGCATAACGGATAAGAATTTTCAGGTCGTTCCATAAAAACTTGAAAAAACATTTGCGGCAGAGAAGGAACAAGCCCTTGAAAGTGAGCGCAGCGCGCACGAAAAAACTAAAGCCGCACTGGCAAATTCAAAGCTTACCAGACAAAAAAGCGTTCAGGAAAAGGAGGCGGCAAGGCTTCGGCAGGCCGAGTTGGAAAAAGCAAATGTGGACCGTGCCGCTGAAATCGAAAAACTCAAGCAAGCAGAGTCCGACGCCAAAGCCAAAGAAGACGGACTCGTTCCCGGATAGACTCAACTCGCCAACCGTATCGCAAGGACTGCATTCTACGTCGTGGGTTCCATTTTTGCTGTGATCACAGGATCGGCACTCTTAGGCGAAATAAGCATTTGGCTCGCAATTCCAGCGGCCATAGCCGGATTCTTTAATTCCTGGCCCGGCGTTTCCGGCGACACGGATCCAACGCGCCGTGAAAAAATGGATAGCAAGGCGACTGACACAGTTCATGAGCTGATCGCCATGTTTCCCATCCGCCAAGTTGACCAGACCCAGTCCGAAGATATTGAATATCTCGGCACGAAGCGGAAATTTTGGTTCACGGTCAATGGCCAGCGCTTTTTGTTCAAGGCGGAGGAACGTGGCACCGGTGAAGATTGGGCGGAAAAAGTCGTGTGCGAACTCGCCCGGCGGCTCGGCCTGCCCCACATCGAATACGAAATGGCCCACGAGTTTGAAGGCGCAAAACCCATACAGCCCGGCGTCGTCTGTCCCACGTTCGTGCCCCGCCCGTTGGCCTTGATCTTGGGTAACCAGCTATTATATGTCCGCGATCCGCAATATCCGAGGGCATCGGAGGTAAAATATGGCGTCAGCGCCCATACCGTGGATGCCGTCGCCGCCGTGCTGCCCCCCTTGCACCCGCCCGCGCCGGTCTGGATGCAAAAGGCGCCCGCAGGCATCACCACCGCGCTCGGCGTGTTCGTCGGGTATGTGATGCTGGACGCCTGGGTTGCTAATCAGGATCGGCACCATCAAAATTGGGGCGCAATTTTGGATGGCAGCCAGTTGTCTCTCGCCCCCACCTACGACCATGGCGCTTCACTCGCGCGGAATCTGTCCGATGAAGAACGTAAAACCCGTCTCGAAACACGGGACGCGAACCAGAGCGTGGAACATTTCGCGTTGCGGGCGCGTTCCGGTTTTTACCGCGCGATAGCGGATAAAAAAACGATTCCACCCCCGACGTTTTTCAGCACTTCGCGCAACTTGACCCCGGCGCGGCAAAAATCTGGCTGGCAAAACTGGCCGGTATCGGTTCTGATGTGGTGGATGCAATCTTGGCGGAAGTTCCGCCACAGCGGATGTCACCAATTACTAGACAATTTACACTGAAGCTATTAAATATTAACCAGCGTCGGTTGCAGCAATAATTTTACATGAGCACACTTCTCGTCGCCTCGCGGTCAAGCGAGCCACATAATGGCGGATGGAGTCCCATTGGCCGGCTGGAATTTGACAGCGGCACCTACCGATTTGTTTACACCCAGGGAGCGAAAACTGCGAAGGGCTTCACGCCGTTCAGCGGCATGGAAAAATTGGACGACATTTACGAATCCGCTGAGTTGTTTCCCATTTTTGCCAACCGCCTGCTGTCCAAGTCCCGCCCGGAATACGATGCGTTCCTGCAATGGAGCGGCTTCGATCCCGCCAATCCGCCCGACCCGTTGATGCTACTGGGCGTTACCGAAGGTATCCGCCGCACGGACTTAATCGAAGTATTTCCCTGTCCCGTGCCAGATGACACCGGTTGCTATCTGAACAAATTTTTCCTGCACGGCTTGCGGTATATGCCCGAGTCGGCCAGGGAACGGGTTCAATCTTTGAAGGAAGGCGAAACACTGTATCTCATGCCGGATCTGATGAATGAAACCGACAACAATGCTGTGGCGCTTCGCACCGTGGAGGGCGAACGGTTCATGCTGGGCTATGTGCCCCGGTATTTGGCGCAGGATGTTTGGAAAATCATGCAGGGTTGTCATCCCGATTTCATCAAGGTATTTGTGCATCGCGTAAACCACGATGCGCCGTTGCAACAGCGACTGCTCTGCCGGATGCAAGCGTGCTGGCCGCAAGACTTCAAACCGTGCAGCGGTGAGGAGTTCCAGCCCATCCCCGCCGGGGTGCCAGTGCTTTGCACCGCCTAACACCTTGGAGGTAAAAATTGTCCGCCAATCTGGTCGAAAATGACGTTGAACTCGCGGCTCTGGATTGGTTCCAGCAGTTGGGTTACGCGACTATCTTCGGCCCGCATCTTGCGCCGGCGAAGCCGGCGCCGAGCGCACAACTTTTGGCGAAGCGTTTTTGCCAGAACGCTTGCGCGCCGCGTTGCGGAAGCTGAATCCCAAGCTGCCGGCGGAAGCATTGGACGAAGCCTTCCGCAAAATCACCATCCCGCAGCACCCATCCTCATCGCCAGCAACCGCGCCTTTCATCGGATGCTGGTGGACGGCATCGCCGTCGAGTGCCGCCGCAAAGACGGCAGCATCGGCGCGGAAATTGTCCGGCTGATTGATTTTGCCGACGCGGAAAATAACGACTGGCTGGTGGTGAACCAGTTCACCGTGATCGAAGGCCAGCACAACCGCCGCCCCGACGTGGTGATTTTCATCAACGGCCTGCCGCTGGGCGTCATTGAATTGAAAAATGCGGCGGACGAAAATGCCGACATCTGGCAGGCGTTCGCAGCAGTTCCAAACCTACAAGCAGCAAATCCCGGCGCTGTTCGTCCACAACGCCGTGCTGATTATTTCCGACGGCCTGGAGGCGCGCATCGGCACGATCAGCGCGGACAAGGAACGCTTCATGCCGTGGCGCACGATTGACGGCGAAACCGTCGCGCCCGCCACCATGCCGCAGCTTGAAGTTTTGTTGCGCGGCGTGTTCGACAAACGCCGGTTTCTTGATCTCGTCCGGCATTTCGTCGTGTTCGAGGACGACGGCGGCAATGGCGTCATCAAAAAACTGGCGGGCTATCACCAGTTTCATGCCGTCAATATCGCCGTTGCCGAAACCATCCGCGCCGCCAGTGCCGGCGCGATGGAATTGAAAGAGGGCAGCGCCGGTTACTTCGCCAAGAAACAGCCCGGCGGCGAAACCGGCGACAAGCGCGTCGGCGTGGTCTGGCACACGCAGGGATCGGGCAAGTCGCTGACGATGGCGTTTTACGCCGGGCGGCTGGTGGTCGAGCCGGAAATGGAAAATCCCACGCTCGTCATTCTCACCGACCGCAACGACCTCGACGACCAGCTTTTCGGCACGTTCGCCCGCTGCCATGAATTGCTCCGGCAAAAGCCGGTGCAGGCGCAGAACCGGGACAATTTGAAAAAACTTCTCGCCGTCGCGTCCGGCGGCGTGGTGTTCACGACCATTCAGAAATTTTTCCCGGAGGACAAGGGCGGCAAACATCCGCTGCTTTCCGACCGGCGCAACATCGTCGTCATCGCCGACGAAGCGCACCGCAGCCAATACGATTTTATTGACGGCTTCGCCCGGCACATGCGCGACGCATTGCCGAACGCCTCTTTCATCGGCTTCACCGGCACGCCGATTGAAAAGGCCGACGCCAACACGCGGGCCGTGTTCGGCGATTACATTTCCATTTACGACATCCAGCGCGCCGTCGAGGACAAGGCGACCGTGCCGATTTACTACGAAAGCCGGCTCGCCAAGCTGGAATTGAAGCCGTCGGAGAAACCGAAGATTGACCCGGATTTTGAGGACGCGACCGAAGGCGAGGAACTGGAGCACAAGGAAAAGCTCAAATCCAAATGGGCGGCGTTGGAAGCCGTCGTCGGCGCGGACAAGCGCGTCGGCCTCATCGCCGACGATTTGGTGAAGCATTGGGAAGCCCGGCTTGAGGTGATGGACGGCAAGGCGATGATTGTGTGCATGAGCCGCCGCATCTGTTTTGAGCTTTACGAAGCCATCCGCAAGTTGCGCCCGAAGTGGCATCACAAGGACGACGAAAAAGGCGTGGTGAAAATCGTGATGACCGGCTCGGCCAGCGACCCGCTGGAATGGCAGGATCACATCCGCAACAAACCGCGCCGGGAGGCGCTGGCGAAACGATTCAAGAACGGCAAAGACCCGTTCAAAATTGTCATCGTCCGCGATATGTGGCTGACCGGCTTTGACGCGCCGTGTCTGCATACGATGTATCTGGACAAGCCCATGCGCAGCCACGGGCTGATGCAGGCCATCGCCCGCGTGAACCGCGTTTTCAAGGACAAGCCGGGCGGCTTGGTGGTGGATTATCTCGGCCTGGCGCATGAATTGAAACAGGCGCTGGCCATCTACACCGAAAGCGGCGGCCACGGACGGACGGCGATTGACCAGGAGGAAGCCGTCGCCGTCATGCTGGAGAAATACGAAATTTGCTGCGACCACTTCCACGGCTTCGACTGGTCGAAATGGACGACGGGCAAACCGGCGGAAAAACTCGGCTTGCTCCCGGCGGCGCAGGAATTCATTTACGCGCAAGCGGCCAAGGCCAAAAAGCCCGACGAGCATAAACAGAAATTTCTCCGCGCCGTCACCGAACTTTCGCAGGCATTCGCCCTGTCCGTGCCGCACGTCAAGGCGATTGAGATTCGCGACGACGTGGGATTTTTCCAAGCCGTCCGCGCCGCCATCGCCAAGAACGAAATCAGCGGCAAGGAAAAATCGCCGGGGGACATTGACGCCGCCATCCGGCAAATTATTTCCCGCGCCGTCGCGTCCGATGAAGTCGTGGATATTTTTGCCGCCGCCGGTTTGAAGAAGCCGGACATTTCGATTTTGTCCGATGATTTTCTGGCCGAGGTTCGCGGGATGCCGCAGAAAAATCTCGCCGTCGAGTTGTTGCGCAAGCTGCTGAACAACGAAATCAAACTGCGCTCCAAGAAATTCCTGATTCAGTCGAAATCGTTTGCCGAGTTGCTGGAAAATTCCATCCGCAAATACCAAAACCGCGCCATCGAAACGGCGCAGGTGATTGAGGAATTGATTCAACTCGCCAAGGAGATGCGCAAGGCCGACACGCGCGGCAAAGACCTTGGCTTGAGCCAGGACGAAGTCGCGTTTTACGACGCGCTGGAAACCAACGACAGCGCCGTCAAAGCGTTGGGCGATGAAAATCTGAAATTCATCGCGCAGGAATTGGTGAAGACCATCCGCGCAAATGTCAGCATTGACTGGACGGCCAAGGAATCCGTCCGCGCCAAGCTGCGCGTCATGGTCAAACGCATCCTGCGCAAATACGGCTATCCGCCGGACAAGCAGGAAAAAGCCACGCAGACCGTGCTGCAACAGGCCGAATTTTTCTGCGCGGATTGGGCGGAATAGTTTTGCACCCGGCGGTCACCCCCCTGGCTCCGCCGCCGCCAGGTTTTCAAATTCCGTATAAATCTCCGCGTAATTCGAGTTCAGGCATCGCCCCCAACCATTGCGGTTTGAACATGGGTATCAGCAACCAACGATGCATCCGCCCACGCCAATAACAGATTGATTCAACTTTAGAAATCGTCTCAACGCTGGAATGTCATGTAGTCCAAGGCCACAGCATTCCAGTCCCATGCCTTCGGCAACAAGTCCGATGGTTGCCAAAAGTGCTCCGCTGTCGCGCCAAGCCAGGCTTTCAGGATTTCGATACCTAGCGCCCGACCGGGCGAGATCAGCCACAAACCAAATGACCGTTCCATTATGTATTTCCAAGCACCTGTCAATCTCCCGCAAACATTTTTGAATCATTTTTGTAATCGGAAGTTCACGAACGCCGAAAACATGATGTTCTGAATCATAAAGCAGGAGTTTGTCTTTCAAAACCGGGCCGCAGCACCAGCATTTGCACCGGATGACAGCCACCACCGGAGGGGCTGGGTTTGCTTGCCCAGAGGTTTTTCCCGGCCACTCGCGCCTTGCTCCGTGTCCGTGAAGAATGCCAGAGCAAATCACCCAACTGTTGGAATGTTAAGGGCGCCTTGAAATCACGAAGGGTTTCACGGCTGTTCAGCACTCGGTCAAGCGGCCGCCATTTCCGCCGTTTCGGTTTCGGAATTGGAAGTACTCCTGAAATTTGGAAATCAAAAACAGGCAACGCCCGTGGTTTGGCCAGCGGGTGTGGGGGCTTTAATTCAATAATCGCCATAACCAAGCTTGCTCATGGTTTCAGCGTGCTTCGTACAGCCCGGCAACGCCACAGGCGTAATTGGAAACATGGCATGAATGACTCCAAGCCAGAATTTCAAACGGTATCGCGGATGCTTTGATGAGTTCAACCCCATCCAGATGAATCGCCGGCGCGGTAATACGGATGTTGCCCTCCTGAAATTCCATGGCGCTGCTGATGCGGCTAAAATATTCCGGACGCCCGTCACAATGAGCCACATCGGTTCGAATCGCTCCGATCATCAGTTCAGAAACGACATCAGCAACCGCACCAGCCCCCGCCAGAGTGATAATGAGTTGATTGCGGAACGGCCACCATTCCGATACTGGCGATTGTGGAGACGGTGGAGTTCCCGCCATATCGCCCAATCCGATGGAACGACAATTTGCTTTGATGACCCGGTGTCGAATGGATAGGGCCTGGCAAACCGCAGTTGCCGCCCGGATTTCCCCCTCTGCCGCCAGTTGTCCATAGTCCACGGTGTAGCCGAATTGTGGTCGTTTCCAGAAAGCCAGCGCGACCGAATCCATGCCGCCGGAAATTAACAGCCCGGTGCTCATTCGCAAGTTGCCGCCCAGACGGTCAGGTAAAGTGCCGTCGCAAAATCATTAACGACTTGGCTGCCGCCACCTACAATCATTTTGAGGTCTTCCTTGCGTTCGGCTGAAACAAAGGCAATGACTTTTGCTTCCAGGCTGTGCGCATAGCCAACCTCGTAAATGGTGCCGGGATCAAGCCCGTCCAGACATGCAAGAACCACGGGACAAGCCTTCAATCCTTCAATATCGGGATCGTAAACAGTATCGGCCTCGCCACGTCCGACATTATGGAGGGGTGAAAAAAACTGAACGCCGGCATTTTCCAGAGAGTCTTTGAACTCTTCAATCAACCAGCGCTGCGCCAGGTTGAAAAACGGCCCGGCTAGATAAACTTTTTTGCATTTTTCAGGTGGAAGCGGGCGCAGGGCTTCAAAAGTTGTTCTCTGAAGTTCTGCTTTGTCGGGGAAATCCCGTGCTTCAACGTAGTGACTGGCTCCCTTGGAGGCGAGTGTTGCGGCCTCGACCGGATTAAGTTTCAAGTCCATCCAGCCGTAGGCGAATAAGGCGCTGAAAACATCGCCTGATCCAATCGGCCAGACACTTTTTGTCCGATAGGCCGGCACAAGCGATATTCCAGTTTTGGTGCCAACGACACATCCCGCAGTTCCACATTTCACCACCGCCACCTCTGCGCCCTGATTCAAAATTCCTTGGCAGGCCGTTTTAGGGTCGGTTTGGCCGGTCAGACGCTTGGCCTCAATCCGGTTGGCGACCACGGCGAGTCGTTCTGCGGTTGAACCATTTTCGGCAAATGGTCTGGGGTCGCTTGGGGTTTGTGGGTCGTAAGTTGCCATTTTTGCCCTGACTTTGGCGCTTCCTTCCACGACGCCAAACCGAAGGACGCAATCAGCATCAACATTGATTACATTCGGTCGCTGCTGGCAGCCACTCAGGAAAATGTCCGGCTCAATGCTGGGTTTCGACAAGGGGTGTAAATAGCTGAACTGCACCGTATCGCTTGTGTCAATGACTTCCAGTTTGATGCCCGCCGCTTTCAAGTTCAGAACGGGCTTTTGACTTTTGTCGGCAAACGTTGAAAGACAAATTTGGGCGTCCAATTTCTTTAGAGCTAAACCAGCTCGCAGCCCCGACCCATAAAGCTCAAACCAGTGGGGTTCGCGACAAAACTCCAGGTAAGTCCCGCCCGCGACGTGAATCATTATGACGCCTGGATGCGCACCCGGACAACGCTTCCAGTGACGTCATTCAGCACGACGGCGACGTATTGGAAACCGCTTTGAATGCAATTTACAATTTTGATTAAGTCTGGAGGGGTGAGGGATCCGGCAATTTGACCCGCCGCATTTTTGGCGACAAGTGAATTAACTCCACCAGAACCTGCCTGAATTTCAACAGATAATTTGTCGCCTTTTTTCAAGTTCGCGACGACCGCAGCGACGGGTGAATTTAAGATTGTTTCAACGACCAGCGCACCGCAATCATCCGAAGACGACCCGCCGCCCGCGCCGATTCGCCCTGAAGTTCCGCCTGATCCTGACATGATGTTTGATTAAACGAACCAAAGCGGAAAACGTCAAGCCCGATTTATGTCCTATGCGACGTTGGCCAGCGCACCCAATACCATCTCGTGCATTTGCCGCATATAGCACCAGATGATGCTGTCGAACCGCGACAGCCTTACTCCGGCAGCGCGCGCGAAAGCCACCAACCGGGCCTCCATGTCAAAATAATCACGTTGGACGGAATGTTTCGGTGAAAAAAGACCCATGAGCAGACCAGCGCGGACGATATGGATGTCCAGAATCGCAACTTCATCCGAGTGCAGCGCATTTCGTGTAATCCAGGACGCGGTTTTAGGTCCAATTCCAGAAAAGGAAAGCAGCCAGTTTCGCAGTTCCAGAGGCGAGTGAATCGGTGCCGGTTCCAAATTTAATTTTTGCATCGCTTCCGCCAGAAACCGGCTTTTGGTATGAGGATAGCGGTAACGCACTTGGCGATCACCGACAACCAGCGGTTCGGTCAGGGCATTTTCAATTTCAATCAATGAACTTGTCCCCTCGAGCAACCCGCGATCCCGCATCCGATAGAATGCGGCCAGTCCGACTTCTGCTGGCATGCCATGACCACCAAGGAGACAGGCCGCGATTTCTTCGCGCAACGAGCGTCCGAGGGTGTATTCAGAATGAGGGCTGGAATCCCCGTCAATCCACGAACGGGAAACCCAAAAGGCAGGAGTGAAGAAGTCGTCAAATTTCCCCCAACGAACACCGGGAAGAATCTCCACACCCGGTTCCGGAAGCGGAAGCCGGTCAATCCCACCGTTCCGCCAGGTTGTAACAACTTGATGTTTTATTGACGGCACAAGATTGTTTGATAGTTTTATGCAATATGCGCGCAATTAAACGCATAGACAATAAAAAAACAGCGATACTTTTGAAGGAGGCGCTTCGCAAAAGCGGAGTAAGCCAATCGTATTTATCAAAGAAAACAGGCATAAATCAGTCGCAGATCAGCAGGCTGTTGAATGGCCGCTTCCAGAGGCCTGCCAAAAGTATAAATGCATTATGCATCCATCTAAAAGTGAATCCAGTTGCGCAGAAGGGCGGGATCAGGCTGCAAAATTACCCCGAACTCGCTTTTTGTCTCGATGAGGTATTGGACGGAAGTCGCAAAAAAGAGCGGGCTGTTATCCGGCTGCTGAAATCAGCACAAACTTTGGCTTGAAGGAAATTGACTGGTCATCAATCACTTCACTGCACGCACCTTGACACTGCTTCCGCCGCCGCGATGCCTTCAAATTCCGTCAGCAATTCGCCGTGATGGTCACGCAAATGCCGGAGCACCCGGCTGTTTTCCAGCAGCCGCTTGATGTATCCCTTCGCCAGCGTCAGGCTCATCATGTTTTCCGTATAGTTCGCCTCGATGCTCTTGAAATCCTTTTCCAGCGATTCCATTTCGCTTTCCATCCGCGCCAGTTCCTCCGCCGTCAAGCCGGCTTTTTTCTTCGGCTCCTGTGGCGATAACATCTGATCTTTGGATGTCCCCAGCACCAGCGCTTCGGCATACGCCTTTGTGAAGTTGTTGGCGGAGACCATCACTTGCGCGATTTCAATCTGCCGCAGCCCCGTTACCTTTCGCAGGAGGCGAACCGCCTCCACCGTGATTTGCGTGTCCTTCAATAGTTCCGCTGCTTCAGGATTGATGCCGTCCAGCAGGTTGAGCAGAGCCGAGACGGTCTTCATCGGCATGAATAGCGCTTTTGCGATTCGTTCCGGTTTTATCGCCGTTCCGAACCGCCTTCACAATCATCTTGTGCGCCTGAATTGGCGGCACCCGGTTCACGCGCGCGTTGTAGGTGTAGCGGTCATCTTCGGTGGCGACGATGACCTCCACCGTCTTCCATCCCAACTGTTTCAAGGCCAGCAAGCGCAGGTGCCCGTCAAGCACCAGCCAGTTGTCGCCGCTCTTTTGCGGATAAACCATCAATGGCTCAATCAGCCCGATTTCGGGAATGGAATCCACAATGGCCTTGTATCGCTGCAGGTTGTGCGGGTCCTTTATCAGTTTCGTCGGAAGCAATTTCGTTAACTCCACTTCGCGCTTCCGCATCTCAAATGCAACTTTGCCTTTTCCGCTCCGGCAAATGCCGCAGCCGATGAGGTGTCGCCCGGAGGGCGAGGTGTCGATCTGATTTCTTCATGCTGCCTCCGCCGGTTTTTCCGCAACGCGCGTCCAGATGTCCTTGGGCATGGTTGCCAGGTCTTCCGCCCGCAATAGGGTCACGAAATGTTCGTCCACCATCAGCCGCCGCAAAGCAGTCACGACGAACAATAATTTTGCCTCGCAGAATCGCGCTTTTTTCACCATCAATCGTTGTTTCTGGCTTTCCCGGCGATAGACGTTCACCAGGCTTTCCGCGCTCGTGCGGCTTTGCTTCGAATCGCGCGGGCCGTTGCCGCGCTGTTTGCCGATGAGCCGCCGCCGGTCCATCACGCGGCGGATGGTTCGCAGCGCGGCTTGCGTCAGTTGCCGGCTCTCGCACGCCTTCAACAGTTCGCGCTGCATTTCAATTCCTTCCGTGCGGGCAATTTCCACCGCCCACGCCGACCGGGATGCGCCCATTCACCACCGCGTCCAGCAGCCGAATTTCGCCCGCGCGTTTCAACGCCATCAGGCCGCTGATGGTCGTTGTGTCCACGTCAATTCGAGCGCTGATTTCACGCAAGGTTAACCCTTCTTTTTTCAACCGCTCAATTTCCGTCAGCACTTCCATTGGTGCCGGATTACGACGCGCCATGTTTTCCGCCAGGCTGCGCAACAGCCGGTCCTCTTTGCTGATTTCCACCACCACCGCCGGAATTTCCCGGTAGCCGAGCGCGCGGAAGGCTTCCATGCGGCCTTGCCCGCACACCAGATCATAAGCCGGCCCGTCGCCCTCATCCGCAGCCCGCAGACTCACCTGAATCGGTTTCTTCAAACCGAGATTCTTGATGCTTTGCACAATCATCTCGAATTTCTTCTTGTCGCGGTGGCGCGGATTCAAAATCCGGATTTGGTCGAGGGGAATCATTTTCACTTCATCGTTCATGTGTGTCCTCCAAATTGATGCGTTCCGTCAGGCCAAAAAAATAATCCAGGGTGTCGCAACGGTAGGTGTCCAGATAAACGCCGTTGGCTTCCGCCACGCGCAAATTTTCCCAGGCCATGTCCAGCCCGGGCAGCAAATAGTAATCCTGAATGCCGTGGTTGGTGAAATCCATCCGCACGGCAATCGTGATGTCCGGCTTCAATCCCGCGTCCAGACGGATCAACCAGCGCGATGTCCCGGCGGGTGTCATTGTGTGGCGGCACAGGACGACGGACACGCGCAATTCACCGTTCACCAGCAGCAAATCAGTCGCGTCATCCTCAATGGCCGTTCCGCCCAGCGCCATGATTTGCTGCCGCACCGAGGCGATGATGTCAGGCCGCAATTTCCGCAGCCGCCGGTTTTCCTCGATGAAAGTGAAATCAATGCCGGGATCATAGCCGATCAGTTTGTAAGCATTGATCAGTGACCCGAACCGATGGCTGAAGGCCGCGCTGGATGGCAGTCCTTCCGTCTCGTCAATCAGAATGCCTGAAATGCGGCCATGCTGTTTGAACAGTTCGCGCAGCTTTTCCAGCATTTCTTCATCTGAAAGTTTCTGGCTCCGCGCCAGAATGATTTCCCGCGCCCGCAAAAAAATTTCCCGCTCGACGATTCCCTGATAAGCGCCTTCCTTCCGAATCCATTTGTCCGGCGGATTCGCCACATGCTTCTTTTCAATTTGCACGACGTGCGGTGATACACGTTGTTGCCAATGTATTTTTCGTTGATCAGAATTTGATGCACCGTCGCCCGGTTCCATTCCCTGCCAAAGTCAGTCTTGATGCCTTGCGCATTAAGGCTGGTGGCAATCTCGGTTTCCAATTTTCCTTCGGTGACGAATGCCTGATACATCCAGCGCACGGTTTTGACTTCTTCGTCCGGCCCCGGCACCAGAATCACGCGGTCGGTCTGTATGCTTTTGTGTTCGCCCATCTTGAGCTCGCCTTTCCGGTTGCCGCCAGCGTCAATCAGCACCCGCCGCAGACCAAAACCGGCCGTGCCGCCTTGCCGGTAGCCCAGCGTCACCAGCCGGCAGGCCCCTTGGAATACTTTCGTGGAAAGCTCGCGGCTGTATTCACCCGCCATCATCCGTTTCACGCCCTTGATGATGGTGCTGACCGGAGTGCCGTCATTCTCGAATTGTTCCGCGCAAAAATGGACGCCCACGCCTTTCTGTCGGCAGATAAATTCATAATGCGCGCTTTCGTCGGCGTCCTGGAACCGCCCCCACCGGCTCACGTCATAAACGAGAATGGAGGAATAATCCGCCTTGCCTTCCTCGACATCGCGGATCATTTGCGCCAGCGAATCCCGCCCCTCGATGTTTAACCCGCTTTTCCCGTCATCTGAATACTCCTTGATGATTTCCAACCCGCGCTGCTTCGCATAGGCGCAGAATGACATCCCGCTGGTTGCTCGTCGAATACTGCTGGTGCTCCGTGGACATGCGCACATACAGTGCCGCCCGCTTCTGGCGCTGTTCTGTGTCTGCCCGGCTCATGCCCTGTTGTGCCTTGCTGGTTTCATGGTGTCTTCATTTTTTCGTCGCGTGGGCGGAAAACAATTATTCCATGATAATCAAAACGCCCGGCTTTCCCATCACCACTTGTAGCGCACACGGGGTTTGCGCCGGTGACGCCGCCAATACCCTTGGTGTTTCTCGCGCCACTCGCGGACTCGCGCCACTTCTTCCGGCCCGCTCCAGTGGTCACGATTTTCCGGCCGGGAACTCCATTGCTTTTGGGTGGCAGCCTTTCTCGCCTTTTGACAGTCCGGCTTGGAACAATACTTCTGGTGGAAGGCGGTTTTGGGATTGGGCGTGAACCATTGCTGGCAGCAAGGGCATTTCTTTTGACGACGTCCTTTTATCATAGACGCCGTCACTCAACCGGGGCTGATGCCCCCGGCTCAAGTCTTCACACTGGGCGCAGCCGGGTGTTTAAGCGAGGGGCGTCTAACCCTTTTGGGTTGACGCGCCTCTGCGCCTGACCTTTAGCCTCCCGCGCCGGCAGCGCGCCTGGTCGCCGTGCGCCTCCGCTTACGGCCATTTCTCGCCGGTTGCGGCCAGAACTTGGTTGCGTAGTTCTCCGTCAGGCAAGCCGCTGCCCGTTGCGAATCCGAGCAATGCACCCGTAAGTTCCAGCCGTTTATTCAAACCCTGCATCTCATGTTGCAGCTTCTTCGCCTGCTTCTGGCAGTCGGAGAACTCATGCAAGGCCGCTTCTAATGCCCGTTCCCGGTTTTTAGGCATGAATTTGTATTTGTATGTCGCTGGCATAATGTTCCTTTCGTTCCCGTAACTTTTGTCACGCCACCGCCGCTTTCGGCATCGCAATCACGTTCTCCGGTTCCGCCTTTGGCTCTCGTCGCTCGACTTTTGGCTTTCGAGTGCTTCCGGCCCCCGTCTTTCGTTCTTTGCCCCGCTTCGCCTTCGGCCCAATCGTAAACCACGCCTTTGCCTCTTTCGGTCGCACCAGCTCACGGTAATGCTGGAAAATCATTTGTGGCGAATTGCCCGCCTCCAGCGCCACTTGCGCCACGTTCTGCGTTTGCGCCACGCGATAAGAAATGAACGAATGCCGCAGCGCGTTGTGTTTCCAGACGAACGGCTTCCAGCCCTCATCCACCGCCGTTTCCGCGCCGGGCATTACCGTCCGCCGGCTGCGTCTCTGGTTTCGCGGCAGTTTCGCCAGCCGATCCGCCGCGACCTTGTCCGCCTCCTTTAATGCGTCCGCGCTCACCTTGTTCTCCTTTGCCCAGGTCGCCCGCCGTTTCTCGTTCACGCGCCGCGTCAGTTCCACAAACTGCAAAACCATGTTCGCGTAGTTGCAAAGCTTGCCCGACTCTTTCTTGTGCCGTTTCAGCCATTTCGCCAGATTCGGCAAAATCGGAATGACTCGCCGGCTCGCGGTCTTGGCCGTGCCCGCCCTGATTTCGATTATTTCCGCCTTGCGGTTCACATGCGACCAATCCAGCCGTTGCAATTCCGCGTGCCGCACCCCCGCAAAAGCGCTGATCGCCAGAAACGGCACATGCTCCTTTGATGCCACCGCCATCAATTCCTGCATTTCGTCTGGTGAATAGATTTCAATTTCGCCGTCGGCGTCCTTCGCCACCGGCACCGCGTCCAATTCATCATGGTCTTTTGGCAGATACTTCCGGGCGATGGCAAAATTGAACAGTGCTTGCACCGAATTGCGCAGATTGTTTCGGGTGCGTGGCCCGACGCCCAGGTCCCGCAACCATTTATCCACGTCCATTCCACGCACGTCCATCAATCGCCCCCGAAAGCGTCGGGCAAACCGCGACAGGTTGTAGTCGAGTTGTTTCAGATACCGCTCGCTCAATTTGTCGCTGCGCTTCATCGCGAGCATTTCAGTGACAATTTCCGGGACCAGCTTGGACGGCATGTCCAGCGGGAATTTTGAAAGGTAACCATCTATCGCCCGCGACAGCGGAATGTTTTTAAGCCTTAGCTTTGCCTGCGCGTATTCACCCGCCGCAACCTCAATCGGCACGCCGGTTGGCGCCAGCAGTTCCAGCGCCCGCGCGCAGGAAGCCCGTTGCTTGGCCGACAATTCCGGGCCGAGAATTTTCCCCGAGGTCAGCCCGCCGCCGGCTGCTTTGGCCGCCTCGATTGCCGCTTCTTTGGTGGGAAAGACTTCGCGCTTCCGTTTGCCGTCAATCCAATAGGCCAGCGTGAACAAATCGCGCTCGCCGCTGGGAGTGAAATAAACTTTGGCGATGGCCGACCCGACGCGCACTTCCCAAAAGACGATTTCCGAACCGTCTTTCCGTCGCTTGACGATCTCGGCGACTTTGGTTTTGACCTGTTTGGTTTTGAACTGAATCGGGGCGGAAGAAGTGGAAACCGATGCAGCCGCTTCATCGGCAAGAGGAAGAATGGCGGAATTCATAACCCCGCCATTCTGTCAGCAAACTGTCAGCAAATCAAGCCTTTACTTAAATTTGCCATAAAATAATGGTCGGAGCGACAGGATTTGAACCTGCGACAGCCAGCTCCCAAAGCTGGTGCTCTACCAAGCTGAGCTACGCTCCGACAAGTGCGGCAATGATCGCAGGAACCGCCGGAAGCGCAACGAAATTTGTTGGTGAACACCAGTATTGTATGCCGGATTGCTGGATTATTGGATTTTTGAAGCGAACCCAACCGCACGAATCCATCAATCCATTCATCCATTCATCCATTAATCCATTCCACCCCGGCTTTCCGGCTGGACGACGCCGGCCGCCATGTTACATTTCCCCTGTCATGTCAACCGAAGCGCCCGCAGCGCAGAAAAAGGTCAACCTCCGCCGGCCCGACATCCTCGAAGCGGTGCAGGCCCAGGTGCTGTCGCACTATCGCAGCGAACTCGTCGAGCGCGTCCGCGCCAACGGTTGCGTGCTGTCCGCGGACAGCCTCACCGTCAAGCTCGCGAAGGAGTTCGGCTTTTGCTACGGCGTCGAGCGCGCGATTGACCTCGCCTACGCCGCGCGGAAATATTTCCCGCCCGACAAGCCCATTTACCTGCTCGGCGAAATCATCCACAACCCGGAGGTCAACGACCAGATCCGCAACATGGGCATCCAGATCATTTCACCCAAGCCGACCGAGGATGAAATGACGCGCCTGCACGTCGGCGATGTGGTGATGATTCCCGCGTTTGGCACCGAGGTCGGCACCCGCAAGCGCCTTGAGGAAAGGGGTTGCGTGCTGGTGGACACCACCTGCGGCGACGTGATGAGCGTCTGGAAACGCGTCCGCCAATACTCCAAGGAAAGCGTCACCAGCATCATTCACGGCAAGGCGTGGCACGAGGAAACCAAGGCCACCAGTTCGCAGGCGCGCGCCTATGGCAGCGGCCATTATCTCGTCGTCTTCAACCTCGCGGAGACCGATGACGTCTGCCATTACATCGTTCATGGCGGCGACAAACAGGAATTTTTGGACAAATTCAAGGGCGCGTATTCGCAGGGGTTCGACCCCGAACTGCACTTGCGGGCCGTCGGCGTGGCGAACCAGACCACCATGCTGCGCGGCGAGACCGAGGAGGTGCAACGCCGTTTCAAGGCCGCGATGGAGAAAAAATACGGCGCCGGAAATGTCGCCGAACATTTCCGTTTCTTCGACACGATTTGCGGCGCAACGCAGGACCGGCAGGACGCGCTCCAAAAACTGCTGCGCGAACCGATGAACCTGCTCATCGTCATCGGCGGCTACAATTCGTCGAACACCTCGCACCTCGCCGAAATGGGCGAGGGCAAACTGCCGACCTATTTCATCAAGAACGCGGCCAAAATGGAATCGGACTCGCTCATCCGCCACTACGACCAGCATGATAAAAAGGAAATCGAGACGCGCGACTGGCTGCCGCCCGGCAAAATCACCGTGGGCATCACCGCCGGCGCGTCCTGCCCGAACAACCTGATTGAAGACGTGATCCACCGGCTGTTTGAACTGCGCGGCATTTCCGTGCAAAAATTGCTGGCGAATTGAGGTGACACGCGGCGGGGAAAGACCGCTTGCCACCAGGACGCTTTTCATGCCACCTGTCACCCGTCACTTGTCACAAATCCAAACCATGCCGCGCACCCGCCAGGAACTGGAACAAATCGAGCGTCAAATTTTAGCGCCCCAGGCCCAGTTCAGCGGGGACACGCGCGGGCGCGAGCATCGCGAACCGCCGCCTGTCTGGCGCACGCATTACCAGCGCGACCGCGACCGCATCATCCATTCGCGCGCGTTCCGCCGGCTCGAATACAAGACGCAGGTCTTTCTCAACGGCACCGGCGACCATCTCCGCACCCGCCTGACGCACACCATCGAGGTCGCCGCCGTCTCGCGCAACATCGCCAGCGCCCTGCGGCTGAACTCCGATCTGGCGGAGGCCATCGCGCTCGCGCACGATCTCGGCCATTCGCCGTTCGGCCACAAGGGCGAAACGGTTTTGAACCGTTTGATGAAAGGCCACGGCGGCTTTGAGCACAACCGCCAGAGCCTGCGCATCGTCGAGGAGCTGGAGCAAAAATATCCGGATTTTCCCGGCCTGAACCCAACGTGGGAGGTCCGCGAAGGGCTCGTCAAGCATTACACCGCCTACGACCATCCCGGACGGCGCAAGGGGTTCGCCGCCAAAAATTCCTCGCTGGAGGCGCAAATCGCCAATCTCGCCGACGAAATCACCTATTACAGCCACGACCTTGACGACGGCCTCGACGCGGAATTGCTGTCGGAGAAAAATTTGCGCCGCGACGTCCGCCTCTGGGCGCACGCCGCGCGGCTGGTGAAAAAGGAACACGGCAATCTGCCCGACGAATCCCGCCGTTATTTCATCATCCGCACCCTCATTGACCTGCAAGTCCGGGATGTCGTGGAAACCAGCGAACGCCTCATTCGCGCAGCAGGCGTTCAATCAGCCGACGATGTGCGGCGTTTCCCGAAGGCGCTGGTGCAATACAGCCCCGAACGCCGCGGGTTGAACCTCGAACTGCGCGATTACCTCTACAAAAATCTCTATTATAACCCCGTCGTGCATCAGCCGAACCTGCGCGCCGTGCGGATGCTCGAACGCCTTTTCAAGCATTACCTCGCCCACCCGCGCGAAATCGGGAAAGGCGCGCGCCGCCGGCGCCGCAAGACCGGCCTGCACCGCGCCGTATGCGATTACCTTGCCGGCATGACCGACCGCTACGTCGCGCTCGAATACAAGCGGATTTTCGGAGAAACGCTCGAAGAAATCACTAAATCCTGATGACTAGTGACTAAGGAATGACGAATGACCCAATCGCTTTCGATTCGTCATTGGGATTTGCACATTCTTTAGCCATTATGGTTTAGTCATTCGTCATTTGAGCAGCGTGACCATTTCTTCGCCTCGCAGTTCCGCCAGCAATTGCGAAACGGTCTTCCCCTGCCCCGGCAAAATCAACTCCGGCGCGATTTCATTCAATGGCTGAAGCACAAACCGCCGCACCAGCGCCCGGGGATGCGGCAAAATCAAATCCGGTGTGATTCGCGTCTCCACGCCAAAAGCAATCAAATCCAAGTCCAGCGAACGCGGCTCGTTTATGATATTTCCCCTGGAACGGCCGAACTCCTTTTCCAACGACTGGAGCCTTTTCAGCAATGATTCCGGGGTCTCGCTTCTTCCCGTCACCAACCCGGCGACCGCATTGATAAAACTCGGCGACCCCGGCGGACAATCCACCGGCGACGATCGCCATAGCGAGGATTTTAGAATGGGCTGGTCGGAGAAATGTTGCAGCCGCGCCATCGCGTCCCGGATGATTCGGCTTGAATCACCGAGATTGGAACCCAGCGCGATAATCGCCTTTGTAGCAGCCGACGTGCGGAGGCTCATTCTTTTCTTCATGAATTATGTTAGAGCCTCCTTACGTCGGCTGCTACGAATTCACTTCAGTCCCAGGACGTCCTGCATGGTGTAGAGGCCGGGCTTTTGCTTGACGACCCAGAGCGCGGCGCGCAACGCGCCGTTGGCGAACGTGTCGCGGCTGGAAGCCTTGTGCGTCAATTCGAGCCGCTCCCCGTTCGTGGCAAAAATGACCGTGTGGTCGCCCACCACGTCGCCGCCGCGCATGGAATGAATGCCGATTTCCGTTGCGGTGCGTTCGCCGGTGATGCCCTGGCGGCCGTGTCGTGCCGCCTTGTCGAGTTGCAGCTTGCGCGCGCCGGCCAGAATTTCCGCCAGCGTTTTGGCCGTGCCGCTGGGCGCGTCTTTTTTCAGGCGATGATGCATCTCCACAATCTCAAGATCGTAGGCCGGACCGAGAATCTCCGCCGCCTTGCGCGTGAGCCAGAACAGCGTGTTGACGCCGGTCGAAAAATTCGACGCCCAGACCATGGGAATGAGTGCTGCGTGGTCTGTGATGCGTGATTTTTCGTCGTCAACATGGCCGGTGGTTCCGATGACAACGGCTTTGTTGTGCTTGGCGCAAAGCTCGACAATCCCAGGCGTGGCCGCGTGCGAACTGAAATCAACGACGACATCGCCGCCGGCAATCACGGAGCGCAAATCATCTCCTTGATCAACCTGGCCGGTGACTTCGAGTTCGCGAAAGTTTTTCGCGCACGAAACCAGCGCCTGGCCCATGCGACCTTTCGAACCGGTGATGATGATTTTGGTCATACGATTTCAACCACGAATGGACACCAATAAACACGAATTAAATAACTTTCACTCCGGCTCTTAACCTTCGTGTCTACTCGTGTTTATTAGCGGTTCATTAAAGCAATCCGCACGCCTTCATCGTCGCTTTGAGCTTCGCGCGGTTCGCCGCGCTCATCGGCGCCAGTGGCAGACGATATTCTTCCTCGATCACGCCCATCATCGCCAGCGCGGCCTTGACGGGCACCGGGTTGGTTTCGATGAACAAATCCTTGAACAGCGGGGCCCATTTCGCGTGAAGCTGCCCCGCCCGTTTCGCGTTGCCGGTGGCAAACGCCTTCACCATCTGCGCCACTTCGCGCGGAATGACGTTCGACGCCACGCTGATGACGCCCTGCGCGCCGACCGCCATGAACGGCAGCGTCAATGAATCGTCGCCGGACAAAATTTCAAATTTCGGGCCGAGCGCCGCGCGTAATTGCGAAACCCGGTCGCAACTCCCGCCGGCTTCCTTGATGCCGATGATGTTTTTGCATTCCGCCGCGAGACGTTTGACGGTTTCGACGCCGATTTCAACGCCGCAACGGCCCGGTATGTTGTAAAGCACGATGGGCAGCCGCGTCGCGCGCGCGATGGCGCGGAAGTGCTGGAACAACCCCTCCTGCGACGGTTTGTTGTAATACGGCGCGACCTGCAGCGAACCGTCCGCACCCGCGTCCTCGGCGCGTTGCGTCAGGTAAATCGCCTCTTTCGTCGAGTTCGCGCCGGTCCCGGCGAGCACTTTGATTTTGCCCGCGGCGAACTTCACCGCCAGCGCGATGATGCTGATGTGCTCGTCGTAATCCACCGTGGGCGACTCGCCAGTGGTGCCGACGGGCACAATGCCGTCCACGCCGCCCTTGATTTGGAGTTGAATCAGGCGGTTGAGTGCGGTTTCGTCCACCCCGCCGTTTTTGAACGGGGTGACAATCGCGGTGTAAGTGCCGGTGAACATAATTTAACCCGGCGGCCAGCATCGGCGAAAACGGCATGTTTGGCGAGCAGGATTTTTAACCACGGATGAACACAGATAAACACGGATGCAGACGTAAAAGCATTCAGGACGCGAATCCCCCTCAAATTTTTTACCCCACCGGCGTGATTTTCACTTCCACCTCCATCTTGCGGTCCAGCGTGCCGCGATAATTGCCGGCCACTGGCGGAACGTCAGCGTAATCGCGTCCGATGCCGATTTTCACATATGCTTCACCAATCTGACAGTTGTGCGTCGGGTCGAGCGCGCGCCAGCCCGCGCCGGGAATGAATACTTCCACCCAGGCGTGCGTGGCGCTGGCAGTTTCCGTGGCCAGATAACCGCTGACATACCGCGCCGGGATTTTCACGCTGCGGCACAGCCCAATCATCAAGTGCGCGTAATCCTGGCAGACGCCGCGCCGCTGCGCGATGACATCGCTCACGTGCGTGTGAACGTGCGTGGAACGCGGCTCGTATTTCAAAAAACCATGGCTGAAGCGCATGAGCGCGAGCGCGGATTGCCAGGCATCGGTCAGGCCGACGGTCGCGTCCACCGCCAGCCGCCAGGGTTCCACGTCAATTTCCACGTAGCGGCTGCTTTGCAGAAAATCGTGGCAGTGTTCGATGTCCCGTGTTTCGCCGAGGTTTTCAAGCGGACAGGGCCGGGCGTCCTCGGCCAGCGGCGGAGGCGGATGGGTTTTAACGCGAACCTGGCTTTCGATGAGCAAATAAGGATGCGCCTCGGGAATTTCAAAATGATGGACCCAATTTGAATAGAAATCAGGGTAACGATTCATCCGCCCGGCGGGCAGCACGCGCAGCAGGAAGGATTCAACCGTCTGCCCCGAATTGGCAAGCGGTTCGAGGCGGACATCGTTGAAACTGTCGCGCACCGGCGTGGCATACACGTAGCGCGTGCGATGCAAAATTTCGTATTTCATTCGGCTTGAAAAAACCGGCGCTCAAGCTGCCGGGGGCGAACCACGGACGCAAGTTTGTTGCTGCTGTTCCTCCTGCTGGACCATGTGGTCCTCGCCGGGGTTTTGGAACGGTTGAAAAATGTAGGCGCGGAACAGCGCCTCGCCGATGTTGTTCAATTTGATTTGCGCCTCGTCAAGGTATTGATGCAGGCTGCGGTCGAAAATTTCGTCCACGGTGCTGAACTGCAGCTCCGCCAGCAGCCGGCCGGTGAGTTTTTCCGAGTCATTGCAAAAATGTCCCTCGGCCACGCCGGAAATGCGGCGGAGCGCGCGGTTCAGTTCGCTCACGCAAAACCGCACCGACCGGGGGAAATCGTCGTTGAGCAGCAGAAATTCCGCCACGAACTTCGGATGCACGTCCGCGCCGCGGATCGTCCGGTAGGCGTCCCACGCGCTACAGGACCGGAGCACCGCCGACCATTCGAGCGCCTCGGTCGGGTTGATCGTCGCGGGCACTCCACGTTCCGGCAGCGTCTGGTAACGGACATCGAGGATGCGCGTCGTCTTGTCCGCGCGTTCGAGGAATTGGCCGGTCTGGATGAACCACCAGCCTTCGTCATGGACCAGCGTGGCGTTGATGATGCCGATGAGGTGCAGCGAACCGGCCTTGATTTCCTGGAAAAATTCACCGGCGCCGCGCTCCCAGACCTTGCGCGCCAGCGGTGAACGGACGAACAGATACAGCCGGTTCAATTCCTCCCAGAACTCGAGCGTGAGCTGGTCGCGCACCATGCGGGCGTTCTCGCGCGCCTGGCGGACGCACTGCACGATGGAATTCGGGTTCTCGGGCTGGAACACGAGGAACTCGCTGACGGCCTGGGCGGTCGGTTTCTGGTGCAACTTTAAGAACGCCGCCTCGTCGCCGGTGCTTTGGACGATGGGCAGCCAGTATTCGGCCAGCTTTTGCTCGTCCAGGTCCCGCAAATCGAGCAGCAACTGCAGGTTCACATCCACGATGCGTGCGATGTTCTCCGCGCGTTCGATGTAACGCGCCATCCAATAGAGCGAATGAGCAACGCGGCTTAACATTTTCGATTTACGATTTGCGATTTACGAACCCAAATGGCAAACGACCGTCCGCACGCGCAATCGGCGCGTCAATCGTAAATCGCATATCGTAAATCAGTGTCTTTTCCGTTAGATGTTCAGCGTTCGATGTTGGATGTTCGATGTTCATTTTATTCCTCTCCGTACAAAACCCAGGTGTCCTTGCTCCCGCCGCCCTGCGAGGAGTTGACGACGAGCGAGCCTTTGCGCAGCGCCACGCGCGTCAGTCCGCCGGGGATGATCGAAATGCGCTCGCCCGACAGGACGAACGGCCGCAAATCCACGTGCCGGCCCTCGACCCGGCCGTCGCAATATGTCGGGTGTTGTGACAGGTAAATCATCGGCTGCGCGATGTAATTGCGAGGCTCGGCGGTAATTTTCTTGCGGAACTTTTCGATTTCACTCTTTGTCGCCTTCGGCCCCATCAACATGCCGTAACCGCCGGATTCGTTCGCCGCCTTCACGACCAGCTCCGGCAGGTGTTCCAGAATGTATTGGCGGCCGGCCTCCTCGCTGGCGAGGAACGTCGGCACGTTCGGAATGATCGGTTCCTGATCGAGATAGTATTTGATCATCCGCGGCACGAAATAATACATCACCTTGTCGTCGGCGATGCCGGTGCCGATGGAATTGGCCAGCGACACGTTGCCCGCGCGATAGGCGTGGACGAGGCCCGGAACCCCGAGCATTGAGTCGCGCCGGAAAACCGTCGGGTCGAGAAAATCGTCGTCAATCCGCCGGTAGATGACATGGACCGGCTGGAGGCCCTTCGTCGTGCGCATGAACACGCGCGCATCGCGGATGAACAGGTCGCGGCCCTCGACGATCTCGATGCCCATCTGCCGCGCGAGATAGGTGTGCTCGAAATACGCGCTGTTGCAGGCGCCCGGCGTGAGCAGCACCACCGTCGGCTCGGCCGCCCCGGCCGGCGCGATGTGTTTGAGGCACTTCAACAATTCCTGCGAATAATTTTCCACCGGCCGCACGCCGATGCTTTCAAACATCGCCGGGAACGCCCGCTTCATCGCCCGGCGGTTTTCCAGCACGTAACTCACGCCGGACGGGCACCGGCCATTGTCCTCCAGCACCAGATAACCGCCGTCCTTGTCCCGGATCAGGTCGGTGCCGCAGACGTGGATGTAGATGCCCCTAGGCACCTCGAAGTTGACGAACTCTCGCCGGAAATGCCGCGCCGACAGGACGTAAAACTCCGGGATGACGGCGTCCTTCACGATTTTTTGCTCATGATAAACGTCGTGCAGAAACAGGTTGAGCGCGGTGATGCGCTGGGCGAGGCCGCGTTCCAGAAATTCCCATTCCTTCGACGGGATGATGCGGGGCAGTAGATCGAACGGGAAGATTTTTTCCGCGCCCTGGGCGTCGCCATAGACGTTGAACGTGATGCCCTGCCGGAGGAACGCCGTGTCCACCGCTTGCCGCTTGGCGTCAATCTCGGATGGTTTGAGGTTGTTGAACAGCCGGTGAAATTTCCGGTAATGCGATCGCACGCCGCTTTTCATGTCGAGCATCTCGTCAAATCCGCCGTTGATCTTGTATTTTTTCAGCATAAAACGAGTTGCTTTTTGCGCCGCGTGCGCATTTTCAAACATTCCCATCATCCGGGTTTATTTCGGATTTGCGCGGGGCAAAACGCCGACGACGGGCCGGCATCACGCGGTTTTTCGCCGTTTTAATGCGATTCACCCGCCGCGCCGTCCGCCCTGAAACCCGGTCACTGTTAAACCTCGTTTTACTTTAAGCAGCCCCCTTGCCGAAGTCCCGCAACCATTCACGTCCTTGCTATTCAACATTCGTCGGCTTAATCTCTGCGCCCTTGAAAAAAAACGGACGCCCTGCCATTCCGCGCAAGACGATTTATCGCCTGTCGCTTTACCTGCGCTGCCTCGGGCGGCTGCGGGAGAACGGCATCGGCACCGTTTCCAGCGAGATGCTGGCCCGGGCCGCCGGCGTCAAGTCCACCCAGCTCCGCAAGGACCTCGCCTGTTTCGGCACGTTCGGCACGCGCGGCCTGGGTTATGACGTGGCCGCGCTGTCAAAAAAAATCGCCGACGAACTCGGCACGTCGCGCCTGCAGCCGGTGATTCTGGTCGGCGTCGGCAACCTCGGACTCGCGCTGCTGTCGTATCGCGGTTTTGAAAAGGAGGGCTTTGAAATCGTCGCCGCGTTCGACGCCGACCCGCGCCGGAAGCGCGACAAGAAAACCCAGCAGCCGATTTACGGCATGGACGGATTGCCGGAATTTATTGGGAGGCAAAGCATCAAAATGGCCATTCTCACCGTGCCGGCGGCCGTGGCCCAGGAAGTCGCGAACCAGTTGATTCAGTGCGGCATCGCGGGCATTTTGAATTTCGCGCCGATTGTGCTTTCCGTGCCCGAAGAGGTCATGGTCAACAACGTCAACCTCGCCATCGAACTGGAAAACCTGAGTTATTTCACGCAGGAATGACGCGTGATCCGCGGGCGCTCATCCCGGGTTGGAACGAAGTTCCGGGTGTATTTTACCCCGCTCGAGTTCGTCCAGGGCCAGGGCCATCGCCGGTTCCGGCGTTGGAACCGCTTGCGCGGAATTTTTCGGGCTGCGCGCCTTCCGGGCCGGTTTCGGTTTGGCGGGTTCCTCCAGGGCGGTCGTTCTGGCTGAGTCCGACAGGTAAAGATACCGGCCGCAGCTCTCGCAAATTTGAATGTCCGTGTCGTGCATCAGCGTTGCGACCACGCCGATGGGCACGCGCATGTGACAGCCGGTGCAGACCTGGTTGCGGACGGCCGCGACGCCTTTCTTTCCCCGGGCCAGCAGGCGGTCGTAGTGGGCGATGATTTGCGGGGGGATTTTGCCGCGTAATTCCGCGATGGTTGCCGCGGCGGCGTTTTCTTTCCTTTCTGCAAATTCGAGCGATTGAAGTTTGATTAGATTTTGAAGCAATGCATTCATATACCCGTATGCGAGGTTATCTCATAATTGGCGGAATTCTGCAAGCGGAATCCATCCGCCCCAACAAACGCAATAATCCGTCCATAATCGTAATCGGATGCGGCGGGCAGCCGGGAATGTAAAGGTCAACGGGGACAATGCCGTCGGCGCCGTTTCGCTGCTCGGCGTGGCCAAGGTAAGGGCCGCCGGAGATGGCGCACGCGCCCACGGCGATCACCAGCTTCGGCGATGGCACGGCTTCGTAAGTCTGGCGCAAGGCCGGTTCCATGTTGCGCGTCACCGGCCCGGTGATGAGCAGGCCGTCGGCATGACGCGGCGACGCGACGAATTGAATGCCGAACCGGCCCAAATCAAACACGACCGTGTTCAACACGTTCACGTCGGCCTCGCAACCGTTGCAACCGCCGGCGCTGACCTGCCGCAGCTTGAGCGAACGGCCAAAAATATTGCGCGTCTTTTCGTCAAGCGCCTTTGCCAGTTGAAATTCCTTCTCACCGAGCACCAGCGCCTCCCGTGACGAAGCAGCCAGGCGATGTTCCGTCGTGAACCGAATCGCGCCTTCCGGACAGGCGCGCTCGCACTCCGGACAAAAGAGGCAACGACCCAGATCAAGCCGCACGCCCTTTTTGTCCACAGTAATGGCATCGGTCGGGCAGACGTCGGCGCAGACGCGGCAGCCGTCCGGGCATTTTGCGGAATCAATCTGCGGACGGCCGCGCAGCCGGTCGGGCAACACCGGCGGTTGATCGGGAAAACCAATTGTGCGGTGTTTTTGATGGGCGCGCGCCAGGAGTGCTTTCAACATGATTTTACCTCCCAGTCAAAATTTGTAGGAGCCGACGTGAGGAGGCTCATTCTTTCTCGAACGAGAGCGCTTTCCGAAATCAGTTTGAGCCTCGTTACCTCGGCTCCTACACAAAACAGAATTTTCATAAATCATGACCGCAATACGACAGGTTGAAACTCTTGTTGCACAACGGGAAATCGGAAATCTGCTGGTCGCGCAACGCCATGGCCAGCCCCATCCAGTTGTGAAACGACGGGTCCACGACCTTGTAATGCGCAAATTTTCCCGTGGCATCCGTCAAGGCCACGTGACAAATTTCCCCGCGCCAGCCTTCGGTCAGCGACACCGCAGCGTGATTCGCCGCCAGCGGCCCGACTTCCACGCGCACCGGGCCGTCCGGCAGCGCCTTGAGTTGATCGAAAATGAACGCGAGGGAACGCTGGATTTCCATCCACCGCACGTGCGCCCGCGCAAAGACGCTGCCGGTGTGATAAGACGACACGGGAATCTGCGCAAATCGGTAAATGCCCGTCGGAAATTGCACCCGCACGTCGCGTTCGATGCCGCTGGCGCGCGCCGCCATGCCGACGAGTCCCAATTCCAGGGCGGTTTCGCGCGGCACCGGACCGGCGTTCTCAAAGCGCGAGCGCACCGACGGCGCGTCCCAAAGCAAATTCACCGCGTTCGTCACATCCTTGCGGGCCTGTTCCAATTGCTCTTCCAACTGCGTTTGCCGGGTTTTGTCGAGATCAAACAAAATGCCGCCGGGCCGGACCAAACCGCGCCCGAAGCGGTTCCCGCAAATCAACGCCGTCAAATTCAGGAAATCGCCTCGAATGCGTCCGCAAAAACTCGCCGTGGGCAGGTAACCGACATCGCCGGCCAGCGCGCCGAGGTCGCCCGTATGATTGGCGAGCCGTTCCAGTTCGAGCGCGATGGCGCGCAACGCCTGCGCCCGCGCCGGCACGCGGCAGCCGGCGAGCGCTTCAATCGCCTCGCAATGCGCCAGCGTGTGCCCGATGGTTGTGTCACCAGCCAGGGTTTCCATGTAGGGAATCGTCCGCTTGTTCGGACCACCCACCAACGCGCGTTCGACGCCGCGATGCTGGTAACCGAGCGAAATTTCCAGGTGATAAACCTTCTCGCCGTGGCATTGAAACCGGAAATGTCCCGGTTCGATGATGCCGGCATGCACCGGGCCGACCACCACTTCATGAACTTCCTCACCGGTCATCGTGAAGAAATCCGTGACGCCCGGCTGTATTGCAGTGGCACGGGCGTCCCGCCCGTGTGTTTCCGATTTTGACGCGGAATTGTCTTTGTTGAAACTCACGGGCGGGACGCCCGTGCCACTGTTGCGATAGGAACGATGAAAGCGAATCGGCTTCAACCACGGATGGCCTTCGGGCTGGACGCCCCATTGCTCGGCGATTTCGCGTTCGAACCAGTGCGCCTGCGGGCAGACCGGCGTCAACGAGAGAAAACGGTCGTCAACCTCGGTTGAACTCAACGTCAATTGTCCGCTCGCGTCGTTGGCTAGCACGGCAAACAGACGAACAGCATCCGCGCCATTCGGTTGACCGAACAACGCCGCGATGCGTCCCGCCATCTTCGCAAGCCCGCAAAATTTGTTCGCGGAAATCAGCGAAGCTCAAATTGGAAATTCCCGTGAGCGGCACGGCTTCGCCGTTGCGGATGACGTTGGAGGTCCCGGTGTTCATGGTGTGCCTCCGAGCGTTGCGGCGATTTGGTGCAACACGTCGCTCAATTTTGCCGGCAACGCCAGACCGAGCCACAAAACCAGGAGTCCGAGCAACGCGGGAGGCGCGATTTGCCACCAATGATCGTTGCTGCGGCTGATTTGCTTTTGCGGTTCGCCTTGCGCCATGGCAAAGAAGGCCGTGGTCATGCCGATGAAAATCACCGCCAGAAAGACCAGAACGATTATCGCCAGCCAGACGTGACCGGTGTCGAAGGCGGCTTTTAATATGATGAATTTGCTCAGGAACAATCCGAACGGCGGCGTGCCGGTGATGGCCAGGAACCCCACAATCCAAAGCAGCCCGGTCACTGGCGCGACGTTCAACAGACCGCGCACCTGGGCAATATTTTTGGTCTGGTAGCGGGTGAGGATGTTTCCGGCAAGCAGGAACAGCATGACTTTGGCAAGCGAATGGTTCACGGCGTGCAGCATGGCGCCAAATGCGCCCACGCCACCCAACCCGACGCCCAACGCGAGGATGCCCATGTGTTCGACGCTTGAGTAGGCCAGCAACCGTTTGTAATCCGTCTGGCCCAGAATAAAAACCGCGCCGACCACGATCGAAACCAGCCCCAGCGCCAGCCACACGTCGCGCCCAAAATCCCCCAGGCCGGCCGCCACGCAAACCTGCTGCACGCGGATGAGTCCCAGAAACGCGCAGTTCAACACCGCGCCGGAGAGCAGCGCCGAAACGGCCGACGGCGCTTCGCTGTGCGCGTCCGGCAGCCACGTGTGCAGCGGGGCGAGACCCATTTTTGTGCCGTAACCGACAAAGAACAGGAGGCAGGCGGCCTTCAGCCACGGCGTTTGCAGCGCGCGTGCGTGCGTGACCAGATCGGACAGCACCATCGGAAAACCTGCATTATTTGTCTGGGTCGCCGCGACGCCGAGAAAGAAATTCGCCAGCAACGCCAGCGCGATGCCGACCGAGCAGATGAGCAGGTATTTCCAAGTCGCTTCGAGCGAGCGATGATGCCGGTGAAAATAAATCAGCGGCGCGCTCGCCAGCGTCGTCGCTTCGATGGCCACCCAGATCAATCCGAAGTGCTGGCTGACTGTCACCAGCGTCATCGCCGCCAGAAACAACAGCAGGCAGCCGATGAAAACCGCTTCGGGCGCGTTGTCGAAGAAAAATCCTTCCTCTGTGTCGGTGGCGCGCCAGTTCGCCTCCTGGCCGAGGTAACCGATGACGTAAACCGACACCACCAGAAACAAACCGCTCGTGATGCTCAAAAACAGCAGCCCGGCCCCGTCCAGCGCCAGCCAGCCGCCCAGCGCCGGGGCGGGCGTCCACTTCCAGCAGGTCGCGGCGAGCGCGGTGTGCGCCAGGGCCGTGCCAACGAGCAAACCGCGCCGCATCATCGAACTGGGCAAGGCGAACGCCGCCAATCCGGCCAGCAAAGGGAGGATGACCAGGGCGAGGATCATTTTGATTGCCGATTGCTCCCGCAGTGCGGGACCGATTGCCGATTTGAAGAAAGTTCATCGGGCACGCTGGAGCCATGCTCAATGGAAAATCGAAAACCGAAACCTCTGCAAAACTGGAGCGCCGAGCACCGTCCCGGCGCGATGCGAGGGATTTTCCCTGCAAGCCGAGACGGTGCTCGGCGCTCCGAACGCCCGATAAACGGGTTTTGCTGAGGTCTCAAATCGTAAATCGTAAATTTCATGAGTCCTTCAACGTGCTCAACCGGTCAACGTCAATGTGATCGAACTCGCGGTTGATGTGGAAGATGGTGATGCCCATGACGAACACCGCCACGAACACGTCCAGCAACACGCCGGCCTCGACCAGCAATGGCGTGCGCGCCGCCACGCCCACACCGAACGTGTAAATCCCGTTCTCCAGCACGAGAAAACCAAGCACCTGATTCACCGCGCGTTTGCGGCTCACGATGAGAAACAGCCCCGCGAAAATGGAAAAAAACGACACCGGCGTCAGCCACGGTGAGGCGATGTCTTCCGGCATCGGCAGGCGCGTGCACATCCAGAACGACACGCCGAGCGCGAACACGCCCGACACCAACGAGGCGACGTAGCCGACGTAGGGCTCGATTTCGCGCGTCACTTCCGCTTCGCGCACGGCGCGAAAGAGAAACCACGGAAACACGACGCCCTTGATGGCGATGGTGCCCACCGCCAGCAGCGCGAAATGCAGCGACAGCTCGTGCCAATGCGCCAGGACCGGCAGAAAGCCGAGTACCACGCCTTGCGCCGCCACCACCCGAATCGAAGCCCCCAGCCGGCTGGAACCGAGCAGCTTCAGGTTGGTCAGCACCACGAGAACGAGAATGAAATTGGTGGTCAGCATGAATTGGTTCAGATGAGTCCCAGCAGAAATGCCACGGCGGCCAGCGTGCCCGCGCCGACGAGCAGTTGCGGCACGACGACCAGACGCAACCGCGCCATGATGGATTCAATCACGCCCACCACCACAGCCACGATGAATATTCCGCCCGTTGCCAGCAGCAGGTTCAGCCACGCGTTGTCCGTCGCCGGCAGCACAATTCCAACAACCAGCGCCGCGAACAGCCACAGCTTGAGCGCAGAGCTGTAAAGGATGAACGCGAAGTCCGGTCCGCCGTGGTCCAGCACCATCACCTCGTGTATCATCGTCAATTCGAGGTGGGTGTTCGGGTCGTCCACCGGAATGCGCGCGTTTTCGGCCAGCAGCACAATCATCAGCGCGATGACCACCAATGCCAGCACCGGCCCGGCTTGCAACCAACGGGCAGCCGACACCGGTTCAAGCATCGTCGAAAGTGAAAGCTGCCCGGTTTGTCGCGCCAGTGTCGCCAGCACGACCAGCAATGCCGGCTCGGTCAGCGCGGAAAAAAATACTTCGCGGCTCGCGCCCATGCCCTCGAAGCTCGAACCCGTGTCGAGCGCCGCAGCCACGGTGAAAAACCGCATCAATCCCAGCAGACCGGCGAAGAGCAGAAAATCCGCCGGGAACGCGATGAGCGCCGGGAAATTCCCCAGCGGCACCAGCGTCGCCGCCATCAACGTCGCCGCCAGCCCGACCATCGGCCCGGCGCGAAACAGCCAGGTTGTCGTCCGGCTGTAAACCGCGCCTTTGTGCAGCAGCTTCCACAAATCGGAATAGGTCTGGAGCAGCGGCTGACCGCGCCGTCCGGCAAAAAACGCCTTGGTGCGGTTGATGACACCGAACAACAACGGCGACAACACCAGCGCCAGCAGCAGCGGGATGAAAGAAAAAACGTTCATGGCTCAACGAAATTTCCAGACCAGCAACACAATCAACGTCATGGCGATGTAAAGGACGTAAAGCTGGACGTTGCCATGTTGCAGCCAGCGCAACTGGGACAGCCATGCTTCAGCGCGTTCGAACATGGGCCGATACATTTCTTCATGCGAGATGTCGGGCGTAATCGTCTCCAGTGCGGCGTCCGGTGGAAAAATCCCCTGCGGCTTGAAAACCCTTGTCCTCGTGCCGAGCAGCGGCCTGAACAAATTTGTCAGCGGCTGGGCAAACGACGAGGCGGTGTATTGCATCCGCGGCGTCGGTTGCGCGTATCCGCATCCCCACGTCGCGCCCTGTTCCACGCGCCGGCCCGCCAGCAGACCGCGCCGGAACAGCACCAGTGCCAGCAGCAACAACAGAAAAGCGCCCGACCCGATGACTACAAATGTCAGCGGGCTTGCCGCGGCGGCCAGATTTTCGCTGACCGCTGCGGGTTCCAAGTGTGTGAAGCTCGCCAGCACCGTCTGCAAACTTCCGACCACGACCGGCGCCAGCAAACCGATGAGAACGCATCCAGCCACCAGCGCGAGCATGGGCAACCGCATGGTCCAACCGACCTCGTGCGCGCGAGAGACGTGTTCGCTGCGGGGTTCGCCAAGGAAAACAATGCCGAATGCCTTGGTAAAACATGCCACCGCCAGGCCGCCAATCAGTGCCAAACCGGCAATCAGCGCCAGCAGCGACGCCGCGATTGCCCCGGTCGTTGAAATGCCGCCCTTGAACGCGCCCAAAAAAATCAGGAATTCGCTCACAAAACCGTTCAACGGCGGCAGACCTGAAATGGCCACCGCGCCAATGAGGAAAATCGCCGCCGTCCACGGCATCCGTTTCAGCAGCCCGCCGAGGTGGTCAATTTCAAGCGTTCCGGCGCCGTGCAACACCGCGCCCGCGCCGAGAAACAACAAGCCCTTGAACAAGGCGTGATTCAGCACGTGCAGCAACGCGCCGCCGAATCCCAGCACGATGAGCATGGACGAACCGGTACTCATGCCGAGCAAACCAACCCCGAGGCCCAGCGCGATGATGCCGATGTTTTCAACGCTGTGATAGGCCAGCAAGCGCTTCAGGTCGTGCTGCGCCAGCGCAAACAACACGCCCAACACACCCGAAGTCAGCCCGATGGCAATGAGTCCCCACCCCCACCACAATAGCGGTGTTCCCAGAAACGTGAACGCGCGCAGCAATCCGTAAATTCCCGTCTTGATCATCACGCCAGACATCAGTGCCGAGACATGGCTCGGCGCGGCGGGATGCGCTTCCGGCAACCACACGTGCAGCGGCATGAATCCGGCCTTGGTGCCAAACCCGACCACCGCCAGCAAAAACAGAACGCTGGCCAATCCCTGCGTGTGAATGCCGTGTGCCGCCCAGACATTGAAATCCATCGAGCCGGTTTCGCGCGCCAGCAACAGGAAAAACGCCAGCAGAAAAGCCGTGCCCAGATGCGTCGCCACAAAATAAATCCAGCCCGCCTCCCGCACCGATTCCCGTTCATGCTCGAACGTCACGAGGAAAAATGACGCCACCGCCATCAGTTCCCAGGCAAACAGGAACAGCACGGCATTGCGCGCCACCAGGACGAGCACCATGCCGAGCACCAGCAGGCCGTAGAAAAACCAGACCGGACCGAGCGGACGCCGCCCCTGCCACGACCGTAAATAACCGACGCCATAAATTGCACAAAGCGCCGAAAGCAAAAGCGTCGGCAAAAGGAACCAGGCCGAAAGCGGGTCAAGTTCGATGAAGAATTCACCGTATGGCACCGGCCAGGGAAAATGAAACTGTTCGGTTGCCCCACCCAACAACACCTGAATCGCCGGGAGGCAACCCAACCCCGCCGCGATAACCACCGAACCCGCAGCCAGCCAGGAAAGATTTCGATTAGCCCGGCTCTGAAGCAACACGGCCATCGCGCCCGCAAGCAGGATGACCATCGCTAGCAGCAGCAACGTCATGCCACCGCCTCCTTCTTCACAGCCGTTGCCGCAGGGCGGAGGCTGTTGCTGATTGTTTTGGCCGCCGCCAGAATTTCATCGCGGCTCGCCTGCGTCAGTATCAGCGCCTTGAAATCCGGATTGCGCAAGGCGAACGCCAGGCGTGACAGCAAATGAAGGTGTGCCTTGACGGTGGGACTGATGAGCGTGAATAACGTATGCACCGGCTTTTCGTCCAATGCCCCGAAATCCACCGGCGCTTCCAAAAAACACAACGTCACCACCGGCTGCGGCACGTGCAGCACGATGGGATTTCGCACGTGCGGAATGGCAATGCCATCGCCGATGGCCGTGGACTCCAAAGCCTCTCGCGCCAGCAACACCTGCAGCAGAAACTCGCGGTCCACCTTGTCCGGCAACCGCAGCACTTCGACCACGCTGCGGAGAACGGCCGGCTTGTCCTTGCCGGCCAGACGATAAAAAATTCCCCCCACCTCCATGGCGTCGGACAATTCGGGAAGCGGCGTCGAGCCGCCTTCCGGTTCCTCAAAAATTCGTGGCGAAACATTGATGCGATTGGCCGTGGCCCATTCCAACAGCTCGGCCCGGTTGAAGCGGTATTGTCCACTCAACCGGTATCCCGGCAACTTCCGCTCATCAATCCAGCGATAAACCGTCTTTTCCGAGATATTGAGGAGCCCGGCTACGTCTTTGACAGTCAGTTGCATCTGTTCGCGATGTCCAGCCTGCGAAATGCACTTTGGACATCTTTGGACAAAATGCTAGAAATGCCCATGAATGTCAAGCCTAGGTAGTGACTCAATTTAATTTGGAGGTATGCGTAGCGTGGCCGGGAAATTTGAACAGGACAAAGCGAGAGCAGGAGCAGTCTGTTTTCTATATGGAGTGTTAGGCAATGAAAGACTTTTCGTCACGAGCTTCTTCAGTTGTTGCGACTCGGTCGTGAGAAGGGGTGTTTGGAATCGAGGTGTTGGCTGCCTGTTTTTCAAGGGCGGCTTTCAATTCGTTCCCGTCCACGGGCTTGGTAATGTAATCGTCCATGCCCGAACCCAGACAAAGTTCGCGGTCGCCTTCCATCGCGTGAGCGGTCATCGCAATAATTCGCGTGCGAGGAGTATTTTGCGCCGCTTCCAGTTCGCGGATTTTCTGGGTCGCCGCGTAACCGTCCATTTCCGGCATCTGGCAATCCATGAGGATGATTTGATATTTCTCCCGCTGCCAGGCTTCGACGGCCTCGGCTCCGTTGCTGGCGAGGTCCACTTCACAACCCAGTTTCTGGAGTTGTTTCATGCCAACGATCTGGTTGATTTTGTTGTCCTCGGCCAGAAGGACGCGAATGCCCTTCAACACGGGGGAAAACAGGGGCGGGTGCGCACCGTTGGTGGCAACCGCAGAGCCATTGACCGGCGTCGCCGTCCGCTTTTGTCCGGGGAATTGAAGGGTGAACCAGAACGTCGAACCTTCGCCCGGCGTGCTCTTGACTCCGATGGAACCGTCCATCAATTCAATGAGCTTGCGGCATATGGCCAGTCCCAAACCCGTGCCGCCGAACCGGCGGGTCGTGGAGGAGTCCGCCTGCGAAAAGGGTTGAAATAAATTTTTCTGCGTTTCCTCCGGGATGCCGATGCCGGTGTCGCGAACGGAAAAACGCAACCCGATTTCCCCGTCCGTTTCATGGAGTTGGGCGACTTCCAAAAAGACTTCGCCTTTTTCGGTGAACTTGATGGCGTTGCCCAGCAGGTTCAGCAGGATCTGTTGCAGCCGCGAAGGGTCGCCGACCAACTGCGGGTGGACGTTTTGTTGAATGGAGTAATTCAGGGCGAGTCCTTTGGTCTGTGCCTGATAAGACAGCAATTCGACGGCGCTTTTGACGGTCTCGCGCAAATCGAAATCGATTTTTTCAAAAGTCATCTTGCCGGCTTCGATTTTTGAAAAATCGAGGATGTCGTTGATGACGGATAACAAGGCTTCGGCGCTTTTTTTGACCGTATTGGCAAATTCGCGCTGATCGAGCATCAATGGCGTGTCCAGCAACAGATTGACCATGCCGAGGACGCCGTTCATGGGCGTGCGGATTTCATGGCTCATGTTGGCGAGGAATTCGCTCTTGGTCTTGTTGGCAACGAGCGCGGCTTCCGCCATTTTCCGGGTTTTTTCGGTGGCCAAATGCAACAAGCCGTTGGCGGTGACCAGTTCGGCGTTGGCCTTTTCAAGCTCGGTGGTGCGCGCGCGAACCATTTTTTCCAAATCGTCCAGATGAAGTTTCGCCTGCTGGTAAAGCCTCCATTTTTCGGTCATGGAAATGGCCAGTTGCAAAACCTCGATGTTGTCGAAGGGTTTTTTCAAAATGACCAGCCGGTCGGAATAACCGAGTTTTTTCAGCATGTCCTCCCACGAATAATCCGAATAAGCGGTGCAGATGACGATCTGGAGATCGGGGTATTTTTGCCAGATTTGCGCCGTAGTTTCAACGCCGTCCCAGCCGGGCGGCATGCGAACGTCCACGAAGGCCATCGCGTAGTGCCGATCCTCCCGCAGGCTCTTTTCAATCAGGGCAAGTCCCTCCTCACCTTGAAACGCGGAGTCAATTTCAAATTCCGGCAAATCAATCTGCGGCGTCTCCTCGCCGAACAAGGCGGCTTCGGCAGCGGCCAGTCCGTTTGGCGCGACCTTGGGCGGGCACAGTATTTTGCGAAAATCATCGTGGATGGCTTTGTTATCATCAATCACGAGGATTCGGTGATTTTGATTTGAATTGACGTTCATATGTTTGTCTTCTGTTTTTGGATTGGCAATTCAAGCGTAAAAGCGGCTCCGCGTCCCTGTCCTTCACTGAAGACGGTAAGTGCCCCGCCCAGTTCCCTCGCGGCCAGCGCGCCGCTGTGCAAACCGAAGCCATGGCCGTCTTTTTTGGTGGTGAATCCGTGGTTGAAAATCCGGGTCAAATTTTCCGCGGGTATGCCGACACCATTATCAGCAACCGAGATTTTGACACGGTTCCCGCCGTTGGCGACGCGCAAAGTAATTTGTTTGTCCTCCCGGCCAGAGTCATCGCAGGCGTATTTGGCGTTGCGAATGAGATTCACGAGAATTTGCAGCACTTTGTGCTTCTCCACCAAAATCGGCGGCACATCGGCATACTCGCGAACTACTTTCACGCGATGGCGTTCCATCGCTCCCGTGTTCATTCGGACGGCGTCCTCCATCAAATCAACGGCCAGCGCCGATTCCACCACGCCGGAGGGTTTGGCGTAGTTCTGCTGCATGGCGACAATCTCCTTGATGTGCGAGATGTTGTGTTCGAGCGAGCCGACTTCATGCAACATCTCCTCCTGTTCCCGCCCCAGATGAACGGCGAGATTGGACAGGTAATCCGGTAATTGTTTGCCCTTGGGGTCGTTGGTGAAAAAGTCGGCGAGGTCATTTTTATGGGCGTGCACGAACTCGACGGCCTTGGTGATGTTGGACACTTTTGAATTTCGGATTTTCTGGGTGATCAAGGAACTGGAAACGTTGACGCTGTTAAGCACGTTGCCGATGTTGTGGAGGACGCTGGTGGCCACTTCCGCCATTCCCGCCTGACGCGAAGCGTCCAGAAGCTGCTTGTGAACTTGTTCCAGTTTCAGCTCGGCTTCCTTGATGGTTGTGATGTCGCGGCCCATGCCCACCAGTCCGATGATATTGCCGGCGTCGTCGCGCAAGGGAATTTTCGAGCTGAGAATCCAGAGGGTTTTACCAGCAGGGGTGATGACTTTTTCCTCCCGATTGATAAGCGGCTGGCCGGTTTGCATCACGGCCTGGTCATCGGCAAAATATCCCGCAGCCAGTTTTTGTGGGAAAACATCAAAATCGCTTTTGCCCACGCCTTCTGCTTCCGTCTTGCATCCCATATTCTTCAATTCAGCCCGATTGGCCAGTGTTTTGCGCGCGGAAGTGTCCTTGACGTAAATGGCATCGGGTGAATTATCAATCACCGTGCGCAATAGATTGCGTTCATGCGCCAGTTTGGCCTCAGCCTGTTTGCGTTGGGTAATGTCAAAATGAATTCCTTGAGTGCCAATAATCCGTCCGTCGGCGCTTAGAACCGGCAATTTCACCACTTGAAAATACTGCATTGTGCCATCCGGTTGTGCGCAGCTTTCTTCGATTTCGATGGATTTGCCGGTGCGCATGATGAATTCATGCTGCTGGATGACTTTCTCCGCCTCTTCCTTGGAGTTCACGGCAAACGCCGTCTGACCGAGAATTTGATCCGCCGTTTTGCCTTTGGTCCGGCAAAAACTGGAATTCACAAAAGTGAAACGACCTTCCGCATCCTTGCGATAGACATTGACCGGCAATTGCTCAACCAGCGAACGATGAACCTCTTGCAATTCCCACAATGCTTCCTCGGCGAGCTTGCGTTGCGTAATGTCGCGCCAGTTGACGACCATGCCCACGCACTTGTCGGCGACTTGTTGGGGCAGGACGTATCGCTCGAATCTGCGTCCGTCCTTCAACTCAATCGCGTCAAAGCCGCCGCCCTCGGGATGGGTCTGCGACTCCTTGATCCGCCGGATTATTTTTTCCTTGTCGGAGTCTTTGAGCTGATTGACGACAAAGGCGATCATTTCCTTCGCGTCGCGGCGTTCAAGCATTTCAGCCGGGAACCCCCACATCTTGGCGAACCTGTGGTTGAACGTCACCACCTGGCCCGAAAGATCCATTGCCAGAATTCCATCCGCCGTGGATTCCAACGTTGCGTTGAACATGGAAACTGATTGAGCCAGTTCTGCCGTTCGCTCCTGGACGCGACGCTCCAGATTTGCGTCGCGTTCTTGAATTTGAGCGAGCATTTCATTGAACCCGTCAATCAACGTTCCCATTTCGATGGGATTATTTTTGCTGACACGAAGTGAATAATTCTTGTCTTTCGCAACCGCACGGGCGGTTTGCAGCAATTCCAGGACCGGGTCGGAAGTGAGCCGTTGAAGCCGGTTGGACAACCGAAACGTGACGAACAGTGTCAACATCATGACAACGGCAAAAATGACGGCATCTTGCGCGAGCCGGGAATGCAAAGCCTGCATGTCCGATACCAGATAAATCACGCCGATGGTGTCACCTTTGGAAACGATTGGCTGGGAAAGAACCAGGTCGTTTTTGCCAAAAGAGTGTCCTTCTTTTTGAAATTTTGGCGGCGGGAAAGTCATTTTATCGTTCGTCCGGTCATATCGGGCAAAAATGTTTCCGTTGCCGGAGAAAACACACGCGCCAATGATGTTGGGTTGAAACCTGAGCGCGGCAAGAGCCTCTTCGGCGGATTGGGGATTGCCGGAATCCAGCGCCGCAGAAGTGTTACTGCTGATAATCTTGGCCAGCTTCGAAAGATTTTTCACTGTCGTCGCGCGAAAGGTGATGACTTCGTAGGCGGTGAACGCGGCGCAAGCCAGCAGCAAAGCCACAGTCGTCGTCAACATGATGATCAGCACCTGCTTGCGCCGGATGGACATATTTTGGAGAATTTGCATGGGCATTTTACTCATCGTGTTTGTCCTGTTGGATTAAACGCAACGCCTCCAGACCGTTTCCAGGCATATGATGTGTCCAAAATCATGACATCCGGTTTCAAATTGCGACCAGCTCCAATCGCTTCAAAACCGGCTTTTACCTCGCCAAAGGCTTCCAATCCCCGCAAATCGGCAAGGCCGTCATCGAGGCTTTTGCGTGTTCTTACGGAGTGTTCCGTAATCAGCACAGGCAAATGGCCTTCGCGACACACTTCTGGAATTTTGTTTTTCACGCCGCGCTTAACGCCTATCCCGTGCCATTTTGCCCGGCAAAATCTCTGAACGGCGCTTCTCCGCCTCCCATCAGCGCTGGTCAGGCTTTGGTGTCGAATTAATTCAATCACGGATGGACACGGCTTGTCGCGCCGAAATCAGATGAAGGCGAAATGGACACGGATTTGAACACCGAAGGAACCAAACAACGAAGAAATAAATTCGGAAAGCCCGTAGGGCTGGCATCTGTGTAGATCCCGATGCAAAAACAAATCAAGCTCCGTTCAGGAGCGACATCATCAGAACCTGCCGCGCCGCCGACGCGGGATTATGGTAGCAGCCGACGCTTGCCGCGCCGAAGTAAAACATAGGCGGGTGAGCCGGCTCAAACTTCTCTCCGCCGAAATAATGAGCGGACTGATGTCCGCTGCTACGTTTGGAAATGGGGAGCACAGCCGCGGGTGCGCTCCCCGACCTATTCCTTCTTCGCCGCCTTCACTTCGATATGCAAATCGCGCAGTTGGCGGGGTGTAACGGCGGCGGGTGAATCGGTCATCAAATCCGTCCCTTTCGCGGTCTTTGGAAACGCAATCACGTCGCGGATGCTCGGCGTGCCGCAGAGAATCGCACAGAGCCGGTCAAAGCCGAGCGCGATGCCGCCGTGCGGCGGCGCGCCGTAACGGAACGCTTCCAGCATGTAACCGAACCGCAGCATCGTTTCTTCCGGCGTAATTTGCAGCACGTCCTCGAACACCATTTTCTGCACGTCGGGCTGGTGAATACGAATCGAGCCGCCACCAAGTTCCACGCCGTTCACCACCACGTCGTAGTGCTGGCCGCGGACCTTCTTCGGATCGCTCTTGAGCAGCGGGATGTCCTCCGCCACCGGCGCGGTGAACGGATGATGGCTGGAATACCAGCGGTTCTGTTCCTTGTCGAAACTGAGCAGCGGAAAATCCACCACCCAGAGGAAGTCGAACCGGTTCGGATCAATCGTCAGCTTCCCCTGCCCTTTCAAAACATCGGCGCAATACGAACGGATTTTGCCGAGGATTTCGCAGGCGTTCAGCCATTGGTCGGCGGCGAACAAAATCAAATCGCCTTCCTCGATAGCCAGTTTTTTCGCCAGCGCGGCCTTCTCGGCGTCGTTGAAAAATTTCACGATGGGCGATTTCCATTCGACGGTAGTGGCACGGGCATCCTGCCCGTGTGTTTCTGCTTCGGAACTCGCAGGCGAGACGCCCGCGCCACTAGTCTTTTCGACCTTGATGTAAGCCAGACCTTTCGCGCCCAGGCTCTTGGCATATTCGGTCATCGTCTCAATCTGCCCTTGCGTCGCGCCAGCCAGGCCCTTGGCGTTGACCGCCTTCACCACGCCGCCGGCGGCAACCGCGCCGCTGAACACCTTGAATTTGCTGGCGCGGAATTCCTCCGTGAAATCCACCAGTTCCATGCCGTAGCGTGTGTCCGGCTTGTCAATGCCCCAGCGATTCAACGCTTCCTCGTAGGAAATCCGCTTGAACGGCACCGGCACGTCCAGGTTCAGCGCGGTTTTCCAGATGCGTTTGAGCAGGCCTTCAATCAGGTTGTAAACGTCCTCGCGTTCGATGAATGACATTTCGAGGTCAATCTGCGTGAACTCCGGTTGCCGGTCGGCACGCAAGTCCTCGTCGCGGTAGCAACGCGCGAGCTGGAAATATTTTTCCACGCCGGCCACCATGAGGATTTGCTTGAACTGCTGGGGCGATTGCGGCAGCGCGTAAAACTGTCCGGGGTTCGTCCGGCTCGGCACGAGAAATTCGCGCGCGCCCTCGGGCGTGGATTTGAAGAGCGTGGGCGTCTCGATTTCGAGAAAGCCCTGCTCGTCCATGAACATGCGCGTGGCCGTGGCCACCTTGCTGCGGAGCCGGAGATTGCGCGCCATTTCTGGCCGGCGCAAATCGAGGTAGCGGTATTTCAGGCGCAGTTCCTCGTTCACCTTGCTGGCCACTTCCGGGTCGTCCACCGGGAACGGCAGCACGTCGGCGACGTTGAGCACTTCGAGTTCCTTCACCATCACCTCGACTTCGCCGGTGGGGATTTTGGGATTGTTCGTGCCGGCCGGGCGCTGGCGGACCTTGCCGGTGGCGCGGATGACGCATTCACTCCGCAACGCCGCGGCGCGCTCGAAAAGTTCGGCGGGCAAATCGGACGGATCAAAAACGGTCTGCGTGCGGCCTTCGCGGTCGCGGATGTCAATGAAGATGAGGCCGCCGAGGTCGCGCCGGGAATGGACCCAGCCGGTCAGGGTGACTATCTGCCCGATGTTTGCCGGGCGCAGTTCGTTGCAATGATGCGTGCGTTTCATTTGATTCGTTGGGAGGGTTGGCTTGTCGCCGACCCAAATTTCAGGGACGGCAACATGCCGTCCCTCCCAGAAAGCGAATGCGGATTCTGCGGGGAAATGGGGCGGATTTCAAAGGAATTCCACGACGTTATGTTGGGCCGGGAATACCTGCGAAGCTCCAACCGCGCCGGACAAAAAGACCGGGCCAGGTCCGCGGCGGTTGGACTTGCGCCGGAAATGTTTTCACCTCCATTTTCTTGCTTGCTCTCCGTTCAAATTGAACGAGATTCTCCCCATTGAACCAGCGATGAACGTGCAATGTTTGAACAAGGCGGCGGCAGCTTGGAGCGCTTCGGCATTGTTGTGCCTCCTTGTCTCTTTGGCGGCACCGTCCGCGTCGGCCCAAGCCACCGATGTGCTGACCTATCATAACGACAATGGCCGCACGGGACAGAACTTGAACGAAGAAATCCTGACGCCCGCCAACGTCAACACCAATCACTTCGGCAAATTATGGGTTCTGAACACAGACGGCCCGGTGGATGCCCAACCGCTTTATGCCGCGGGCGTTTCCATCCCGCTCAAAGGCATGCACAACGTCCTGTTCGTCGCCACCGAAAACGACAGCGTTTATGCCTACGATGCGGACAGCACCAATTTGTTCTGGCAGGTTTCGATGCTCGGCGCCAGTGAAGTGCCTTCCGATGATCGCGGCTGCAGCCAGGTGTCTCCCAAGATCGGCATCACCGGCACGCCGGTCATTGACCGCCAGCTTGGCCCCAACGGCACCATATTTGTCGTCGCCATGAGCAAGCACGGTTCGGGCAATTATTTCCAGCGGTTGCACGCGCTTGATCTGGCCACGGGCACCAACCGGCTGCCGGCGGTGACCGTTGTCGCCAAATATCCGGGCACGGGCGCCAACAGCGATGGCACCAATGTTGTGTTTGATCCGGCCCAATACAAGGAACGCTGCGGACTGCTTTTGTTGAACGGCGTGATTTACACCGCCTGGGCGTCGCATTGTGACGATACACCCTACACCGGCTGGATCATCGGCTACGATGAACACACCCTGGCGCAAACCAGCGTGTTGAACATCACGCCAAACGGGAGCGAAGGCGCCATCTGGATGAGCGGCGACGGTCTCGCGGCCGATGCCGGCAGCAACATCTATTTTCTGGCCGGGAACGGCACGTTCGACACCACTTTGACCACGAACGGATTCCCCAGCCAGGGCGATTATGGCAATGCGTTCATGAAACTCTCAACCACCAGCAATCAACTCGCCGTGGCGGATTATTTCACCATGTCCAGCACCGTGAGCGAGAGCGCTGCCGACACGGACTTCGGTTCCGGCGGCGAGCTCTTGCTGCCGGACATGCTTGACGGGCTGGGACACGCGCGCCAGCTCGCCGTCGGCGCCGGAAAGGACAGCAACCTTTATCTGGTGGACCGTTCCAACCTGGGCAAGTTCAATTCGACCAATGACAGCGCCATCTATCAGGAAATGGATGGCGCTCTGCCGGGCGGCGTCTGGGCCATGCCCGCTTACTTCAACGGCACGCTTTACTACGGCTCCGTCGCGAACAACCTCCAGGCCTTTCCGTTCCAAAGCGCCCTCCTCACCAGCCCTTCCTCGCAAACCGCCATCTCGTTCGCTTACCCCGGCACAACCCCGTCCATTTCCGCCAACGGCACCTCCAACGGCATCGTCTGGGCCACGGAAAACACCGCCCCGGCGGTTTTGCATGCTTACGCTGCCACGAATCTTGCCCACGAGTGGTACAACAGCAACAAGGCTGTCGGTGGTCGCGACCACCTCGGCTCGGGCAACAAATTCATCACCCCGACGATTGCCAGCGCGCGGGTTTATGTCGGAACCACGAACAGCGTCGGCGTGCTCGGCCTGCTCGACCAATCCACCCTGACGCCGCTGGAGACGTGGCGGGACAATTACTTCGGTAATCCTTCAAATGTTGGCACGGGCGCCAATGGCGCCAGCCCCGCCGGCGACGGCGTGCAAAACCTGATCAAATACGCCCTTGGCTTGAATCCAACCAACCCGGCTACGGCGGCTCAGTTGCCATCCGGCGGCATCCAACCTGCCGGTGGCACAAACTATCTGACCCTGACCGTCAACCGCGCCGCCGAGCCTCCCGACATCACTTACATTGTCGAAGTCTGCAGCAACTTGCTGGGTGGCTGGATTTCCGGCCCGCCAAACACCGTGACGCTCACGAACACGGCCGCGCAACTGGTCGTGCGCGACAATACGCCCGTGCCGGCCGCGACCGCACGATTCATTCGTTTGCGAGTCACGAATCCCTGACGCGAAGGGAACTTCCGTGTCTGCAGCTATGGCGGCGGCTCTGGTTTCGGCCTTTGACCGCCCAATGGTGATGTCCTTAATTTAAAATTGGTGGGTGCGCCGCTGCTGCGGCGCACGGCGGTGCAGCAGCACCGCCGCCACCAAATCCGGACACTACCCGCCCAATTCCTCGCTCGCCACGCGCTCCCGGTCCGGCTAATCTTCCGCTGCCATGACGGATTTGACGAAACCCGAAGTCATCATCACCCATGAAAGCGACCTCGACGGGTTGCTCGCGGGTGTGTTGTTGCAACGGCTCGCCAAAAAGCTCTTCGGCGCGGATGTCCCGCTGGAGGCGTATCACTACAATTTCTGGAAGCAGCGCGACTTGCGTGAACGGTCCGCGTGGGTCGCGGATTTCACATTCGAACCGCGGCTCGACAAGCCGGAATGGGTCGTCTTTGACCACCACGTCACGGAAACCGCGCCCAAATACGCCATGCTCATTCACGACGTGAACAAATCCGCCGCGTTGCTGTGTTATGAACTTTGCCAGCAACAAGACCTCGGTTCGCCCGCGCTGGACCGGCTGGTGCATTTGAACAACGTCGCCGATTTGTTTTTGGAGGACGATCCCGACTTCGTCATTTCCGGCGATTACGCGAGCCTGGTCAAGACCTATCAGTTTTGGAATTTGCACGCGCTCATCAACGGCGACATTGAGCGGCTGCTGGATCATCCGCTGCTTGAAGTGATGGCGACGAAACGCCGCATCGAGAACCCGCTCGGTTTCGAGTGGAGCAAAAACAACGTCACCGAACTCAGCCCGACGACCGGCTACGTGGACACCGTTGTCGGCAACAACAACCTCGTGGTCCACCGCCTGCTCGAGGAGCGGGCGGTGAAATATCCGGTGCTGGTCACGTTGTTCCGGCGGGGCAACCTGGTTTTCGCCAGCTTTCGCAGCCGGGACGGCGAGGCGCTCAAGGTCGCGGAAAAAATCCAGGGCGGCGGTCACGCCAACGCCGCCGGCGCGGTCCTGCCCAAATCCATCCGTAACATCCCCGACGCGGTTGAATATCTGAAGCAAGTGCTGAATCCAAAAAGAGACACACCGCTGAACAGCCTGGAAAATTTGTTCGCCGGAATTGAAGCGGAACAAAAGAAGTGACGGCCACTAAAGGCGCGGGGCGGAATCGAACGAGGAAACTTTACCGTTCCGAGCCTAACACACTCTGTTTCAAGGCTTAGTATAGCCTTGTTTTACACGGGTTCAAGCCGTTTTTTCGACTGCTCATTCAACGCTACACCATTGCCCCGCTATTGCCCGTTTATTGCTCGTTAGGTGAAGAATTGGGTGAAACTTTTTCCGTATGGCGGCGACGTGCGAGGAGTGCGATTGCACCGACGGCCAGCAACCCCAAAGCCGAGGGTTCAGGCACGGGCAAGACTACGCCTTGGAAGGCCAGTTCAGTAGGCTGATTCAACCCGGAGGCAAAGGTGCTTCGCACTCCGCCCGGCGTGTATTCATAGATGATGCTGGTGCCATAATCGGCCGCAAACAAATCACCTGCACTGTTAAAGGCCAATCCAGCAGGGTCATCCAATCCGGAGGCAAAGGTGCTTTGCACTCCGCCCGGCGTGAATTCATAGATGGTGCCATTGTCGAAATCCGACTCAAACAGATCGCCCGCGCTGTTAAAGGCCAATCCAAAAGGGCGATTCAACCCGGAGGCAAAGGTGCTCTGTGCTCCGCCGGGTGTGTATTCATAGATGTTGCCGCTGTAGAAATCCGCCTCAAACAGAACGCCCGCGTTGTTAAAGGCCAGTCCAACAGGGCCATTCAAAACATGGCCATTCTTGTTGGAGGCGAAGGTGCTTTGCGCTCCGCCAGGTGTGAATTCATAGATGGTGGTTGTACCGTAATCGGCCACAAACAAATCACCCGCACTGTCAAAGGCCAGTCCATTAGGGAAATCCAATCCGGAGGCAAAGGTGCTTTGCGCTCCGCCCGGTGTGTATTCATAGATGCAGCCGCTGCCACCGTTGCCCTGGTCACTCCCAAAAAACAGATCACCCGCGCTGTTAAAGGCCAGTGCTGATGGAGCATTCAACCCGGAGGCAATGGTGCTTCGCACTCCGCCCGGCGTGTATTCATAAATGTTGCCGCTGGTGGAATTCGCCACAAACAGATTCTGCGCCGACGCGCCGGAGGCAATCAGCAGGATCGCTCCCGCACAGACTGCTCCGCCCAATGAATGACACGCGGCTAGAAAGTCGGGCTTGAATTTTGTTTTCAAAGGACTGCTTTTTTTATGGTCAAATTCGGTTTCTGCAACGGGGTTCAACACGAGCGAAACGGCGGCTGACGAGTAGTGCGGTGAGGCTGACGGCCAGCAACCCCAAAGCCGATGGTTCGGGTACAGGCAAGGTTTCGCCTTGAAAGGCCAGTGCAAGACTAGGACTCAACCCGGAGCCGGAGGCAAAGGTGATTGGCATTTGTCCATTCATGTAGCCTGGCGTGAATTCATAGATGATGCCTCCGCCGTTTAAGCTGCTCTGCGCAAACAGATCGCCCGTGCTGTCAAAGGCCAGTCCATGAAGTGAAAACAATCCGGAGGCAAAGGTGCTGCGCACTCCGCCCGGTGTAATTTTAATGATGCTGTCGCTGCCGTAATCCGTCTCAAACAGATTGCCCGCGCTATCGAAGGCTAGTGCTTGCGGGTCAGACAACCCGGACGCAAAGGTGCTCTGCACTCCGCCCGGTGTGTATTCATAGATGGTGCTGTTGTTGGCCCCCACAAAAAGATTGCCCGCGCTGTCAAAGGCCAGTCCTTCAGGACCACCCAAACCGGAGACAAAGGTGCTTCGAACTCCACCCGGTGTGAATTCATAAATGTTGCCAGTGTTCAGGTCCGCCTCAAACAAATCGCCCGCACTGTCAAAGGCTAGTGATCGTGGGCCCGACAATCCGGAGGCAAAGGTGCTTTGCACTCCGCCTGGCGTGTATTCATAGATGGCGCTGTTAATCCCAACGAACAGATTGCCTGTGCTGTCAAAGGCCAATCCCAAAGGATCAGGCGTGGAGGCAAAGGTGCTGCGCGCTCCGCCCGCCGTGTATTCATAGATGTGGCTGCTGCCGTTATCCGACACAAACAGATTCTGTGCCTGCGCACTGGCAGCAATCAGCAGGATCGCTCCCGCACAGACTGCTCCGCCAAATGAATGACGCGCGGCTCGAAGGGCGGATTTGAATTCTGTTTTCAAAGGGTTGTAGAGGCAGCCACCTCCATTGAGGAGAAAATCTTTGCAAAAAGAATAAGGCGTGTCAAGTATTTTTATTGTAAAACCACCGTATTCGCTGGTTCTTCGGTGGTCGAACCATTGCGCCGTGCATTCTTTCGCCGTCAGTATTGGCCGATGGTTTGCGCTTTATACGGGCTGCAGGATAAAGGTGATGGTCGCGTTGGGGGGGCACTGGTATTTGACGAATTTACCGCGCAGCCAGACGCGCATGAATGCAGCGCGGTCCTGGAGGTTGAGGACGACGACGGCGATTTTGCCGTCGGGGTTGAGGGCGGCGGTGGCGATGAAGTCGTCGCTGTTGGAAGTGCAGACGATGCGTTTGGCGCCGGGACGGATGAAGCGGGAGAACTGGCCCAAAACGTAGTGCGGGGGATTGTAGGTGATTTCGCCGGTGGTGGTGTCGGCGTTGACGATGGTGTTTCTATTATGATGCACGCCGGGAACATCACCGGCATGGCGCGGACCGTTGTCCTGGTCGAGGATGAGGTTCCAGACATCCCAGCCCTCGGTCCAGTTGTTGAGGTCGGTGATGACGCTCTTGGAGAGGCGCAGGGCGGCGGGCCAGGTGCCGCCAATGCCGCCTTCGGTGTAGAGGAGATGTTTGTCGGGGAAAGCGTCGTGGACGATGCGAACGTTATCGAAGTGGTCGCCGGTGTACCAGTGGAAGGCGGTACCCCAGATATACTGGGAGGCCTCCTTGTCATCGTAAGCGGGCTGGACACGCTCGTAGATGAGGCCGCGATTGTGGTCCCAGATCATGAGATTGACATCGGAGAGGCCGGCTTTTTTGAGGGTGGGACCGAGGAAGTTTTTGACGAAGTCGCGCTCTTCATCGGCGGTGAAGATGCAGGATTCCCAAGTCTGGGTGGCGAGGGCTTCATTCTGAACAGTCAGGCCCCATATGGGAATGCCCTCGGCGGCGTAGGCCTTGATATATTTGACGTAGTAGTCGGCCCAAGTCTGGTCGTATTCGGGCTTGAGCTTGCCGCCATGCAGCATTTCGCCGTTGGTTTTCATCCAGCCGGGAGGACTCCAGGGTGAGGCGTAAAGCCGGAGTTTGCCATTGGCGACAGCCTGGGCGCGCTTTACGAACGGGATGCGATCCTTGAGGTCATGGGCGATGGTGAAATTCTTGAGTTCCTTGTCGCCGGCGGTGTCATCGTAGGTGTACATCTCGTCGGAATAGTCACAGCTATGGATCGTCGTGCGGCAGAGGGTGTAACCGTTGCCTTCAACCGGATCGAAGCAGGCTTTGAGGAATTGTTCCTGGGCTTCCTTGGGGAGCTTGGCAAAGGTGGTGGCGGCGGCATCGGTGAATGCGCCGCCAAAACCCACGATGGTCTGGAAGGTCTTGCTGTCGTCAATGATGATCGTGGGGATGTCCTCGTCGGGCTCATCCAGCGGCGCGAGGGCAAAGAAACCGCGGTCGGTGAGCAGTTGTGCGGGAACGGGGGCGGTGGCCGGGAAAGCTGTGGTGGCCGGCGGCGGCGCCGTCACATAAACGCGGGCTTCCCTGTAATCCCGTTCCTGTGCGTAGGCTGAAATGCCAACAAGGAAGGAGATGACGGTGAAGAACAGTGTTCGCAAGGCGCCGAGACGGTGCTCGGCGCTCCAGTTTTGCAGAGGGTTCATATTCTTAAAGCGTCCGCAAACGCACTTGAACTGTCAAACTTGATTTTGCTAGAGCATCTCAAAAAAAACTGTAGCCGCGAAAGAACGCAAAGAACACGAAAAGGAAAGGGGTTTTGCGATCTCTGTGTTCTTTTGCGGCCAATGAAGCGGCTACACAAAAACTTGAAACGCTATAGCCGCCCAGGTTGCCGGCGTTGCCTGCATTACATCGCCGGTCAGATTTTAATTTCAGTTGGCCATTTTCGTTAATTCGTGATGGTTTTGCTTTTCCTTGAATCAATTTACGTTTAATATCACAACGTTTATGGCTGATTCAACCGTGCGCGCCGATGGCCGCAACCCCAACCAACTGCGGCCCATCCGTTTCCAAAACAACATCGCGCCGCATGCCACCGGCTCGACGCTCATCGAGTGGGGCAACACGCGCGTCATTTGCGGCGTGACCGTCGAGGAAACCGTGCCGCGCTGGATGAAGGAACAAAAAGTCGAGGGCGGCTGGCTCACCGCCGAGTATGCCATGCTCCCCTACTCCACCCTGGAACGCAAACCGCGCGACATCGCCAAGGGCAAATTGGACGGCCGCTCGTCCGAAATCCAGCGGCTCATCGGCCGCGCCATGCGCGCGGCGGTGGACCTGAACAAAACCGGCGCGCGGACGATTTGGGTGGATTGCGACGTGCTGCAGGCCGACGGCGGCACACGCGTTGCCGCCATCACCGGCGCCTATGTCGCCCTTTCGCTGGCGATGCAACGGCTGTTGGTCGAGGGCAAGTTGACGGAGGACCCGGTCCTGCACGCCGTCGCCGGCGTCAGTGTCGGCATCGTGAACGGCCGGCCGCTGCTGGACTTATGTTACGCCGAGGACGTGGCCGCGGCGGTGGACATGAATCTGGTGATGAATTCCGCCGGCGAATTCATTGAAGTGCAGGGCACCGGCGAGGAGGCCACATTCACTGAAAAACAACTCAACGATTTGCTCGCGCTGGGCCGGGCGGGCATTCGTGAATTGCTGGTCGCGCAGCAAACAGCTCTGGCCTGATTTTCCGTGGGAACCATAAAACGAATACCGAACCGGCCGGCGACGCGTTTGCTGTTGATTCGTCACGCGGAGGTGGAAACTTCCCACCAGCGCACGTTTGGCGGGCGCATTGACATGAACCTTTCGGCGCGCGGCCGCAAACAGGCCAAAAAGCTTGCCACATATCTGCGCGGCAAAACAATTGACGCGATTTACGCCAGCCCGATGAAGCGCGTCCAGCAGACACTCGCGCCGGCGTTCAAAAACGGCGTGCCGAATCAAACCATCCTCCCCGATTTGCGGGAAATTGATTTTGGAGACTGGACGGGCCTGGGCTGGAAAGCCGTGAGCGCACGTTTTGACTTTCACGCGCACGAGTGGCTCGATCAGATTGAAAGCCGGGGAGCGCCGAACGGGGAAAATGGCAAATCCTTCCGCGCCCGGGTCGAGCCGTGCCTGCGCGAAATCGCGCGGCGGCATCGCGGACAAAATGTCGCCGTCTTTTGTCATGGCGGCGTGATCCGCATGATGCTCGCCATTCTCCTCGACGTGCCGCTGCCGAAAACGAACCATTTCGAGATCGAATACGCGAGCGTCACACAGGTCGCGTTGCATCCGCACATGGCCGAGGTGGAATTGCTCAACTTCACCCCGTGGCGCGACTTGGTGGCATGAAGACAATGTTCGGAGTCCCGGCTTCAGCCGGCCGCCTGAAGGCGGAACTCCAAACTCATCGCCAGTCGCTCTGGCGGATTTCCATCGCCACGAAGCGTGAAGCCGAGGACGCCGTTGCCGAAGCGCTGGCCGGCATTCTGAACCGGGCCGTTGCGTCGTATTTCCATGTGAAAACCGGCGCGAGCACGGTTTATGCCTTTTGCGAACAAAGGCCGGTTGCGGGAGTCCGTGAAAAAATTTCCGCCGGTCTGAAACGGATCAAGGAATGCGGTCTGAAAACCGGCCCCGGCACAATCACCATTGCCAAAATCCGGCGCGCGGACTGGGCGGAATCGTGGAAACGGCATTTCAAGCCCATTGAAATCAAGATCAACCATCGGAGGGACGAGTTACACGAGTCCCATTCTTCAAAAAGGAAATTGGGGACTCGTGTAACTCGTCCCTCCGAAAGGAACAAATCGCTGCTGATCAAACCAAGCTGGAGCCGGCGCAGACCACGGAAAGGTCAAGTCGTCGTCGTGCTCGATCCCGGCCTTGGCTTTGGCACCGGTCAGCATCCGACGACGGCGTTTTGCCTGCGCGAACTGGCGCGCTGTGGAAAATTTGATGCACGCCGGTCATTTTTAGACATCGGCACCGGCTCGGGAATTCTGGCGATTGTCGCGGCGAAACTCGGCTATTCACCCGTGCGCGCCTTCGATTGCGACCCCGAGGCGGTCCGGGTGGCGCGCGCCAACGCCCGCGCGAACCGGGTCCATAACAAACTGCGGATGACGCGCGGGAACGTGGCAAAACTGCCGATTCACGCGGCAAAACAATACGATGTGGTCTGTGCCAATCTGATTTCGACGCTGCTGCTGGCGGAACGGCGGCGGATAGCGGCGCAATTGAAACCCGGCGGAACGCTCGTGCTGGCGGGAATCTTGAAATCAGAATTTTTCCGGGTGCAAAAGACTTTTGCGGCACTTGGTTTGAAACTTGCTTTTGCGAAAACCGGGAACGAGTGGCGTTCCGGTTCATTTTGTTACGCCAGGGAAAGATTCGGTGGGGAAGTTTGAATGGCCGGCGCCGGGCGCGGTCTGATAGTCAGGAGTGCGGGCAGCGGATGCTTGCCGGGGAGGAAGGCGGGGCCGCTGCGCAACTCCACAACCAGAGTTGTGTTATGAAAAGAATGATGGAAGTCATCACGGAAGCCGTTCGGGATCCAAAACATCCATTCCGCAAATTGGATCATCAGCCCAAGAAAACACTGAAAAACCGTTACGAACGCAGAAAGGTCAGGGAATATCTCCACCTGGGCGACTGGCAGGAGGAACTGGCTTGAAGGTTTTGCCAGGCGGGGGTGAATGAGCCGCGCGCGAGCGCGGCTTTTTTCTTTCAGGATGGCACTTTTACTGGCACTCCGGGCAGATGCCGAAAAATTCCAGTTTGTGGCTGACGGACTTGAATTTGTTTTTGGCGGCGATGCGCTGCTCGATTTCCGCCGGAAAACATTCGTCAATCTCGACGACCTCCGAACATTTTGTGCAAACCAGATGATGGTGATGGCCGTCGTCGCCCTCGCCGACCAGTTCAAACCGCGCCGCGCCGTCGCCGAAATCAAACCGCTTGACGATGTCCATTTCCTCGAGCAGGTGCATGGCCCGGTAAATCGTCGCCAGGTCGCAAAGTCCCCTGGGCAGCGCGGCAAAAATCTCCCGGCTGGTGAGCGGATGCGGATGCGCGCGCAAAATGTTCAGGATGGCCTGGCGCGGGCCGGTGATTTTGCGCGCCTGCCCGCGCAGGCGGCCGGTGAGCGCGGACATTTTCTGTCGCTTGTGCGGGCGGGGATGCTGGTGCGCTTTCGTCACGCTGGAAAAATCACACCAAAGGATTGAAAAAGCAAGACGGGACGCAGGCGGGTCGTGGCCTAGTTTGCATCAACGGAACGCCGAGCACCGCCTCGGCCAGTTTGGATTGAAAGTCACTTTCGAGCCGAGACGGTGCTCGGCGTTCCAAATCATACCACCACCCGCGGGCGGCGTAATGCGTGAAGCGTGAAACGTGAAAACCGCAAACCGCCCCACTGTGATTCATGCCTCGCGTTTCACGCCATTACTTCATCAACAACATCTGGCGGGCGCGCTTGATGGCGCGGGTCAGGCGGCGCTGATAATGCGCGGGCATGTTGGTATATTTGCGCGGGAGGATGCGGCCCTGATCGGTCACGTATTGCCGGAGCAGGTTGGTGTTTTTGTAATCGAGCGCGGCGGCGACGAAGTCAATCTTCGGCTTGGGCCGGGGGGTGCGGGATTCCATTGTCCCGCGGCGCTGGCCGCGGCGTTCGGGTTTGTCGGTGTGGGTTTTGCGCGGCATAATTATTTGATTTCGCGGTGGAGCGTGTGGCGGCGCAGGAAACGGTTATACTTTTTGATTTCGAGCTTTTCCGTCTTCGTCTTTTTGTTGCGCGTGGTGGTGTAGCGCGAGGGCGATTTGCCTTCCTTGCGCGCCTCGGTGCATTCGATGGTGATGATTTCGCGCGGCATAAATTACTCCTTCTCCTTGGTCGCCTTTTCCTCCGGCTCGTCGTCGTCGCCTTCCACTTCCGCCACCCCCGCGCTGTCAATCGTGCCGAGCGCGCCCAACCGGCGCTGGCGCAAGGCGCCATCGCGTTCCAGTTGCGCCTGCGCTTCGACCCGGAACCGCGTCCACGGAATGGCGTCCAGGCGCGCCTTGGGGATGGGTTTGTTGGTCAATTCACAGACGCCGTAGGTCTTTTTTTCGATGCGCTTGAGCGCTTCCTCGATTTCATAAACCGCATCCTGGTCGGACGAAAGCAGGCTCAGGGCGAAGTCGCGGTCGAAATTGTCGGTGCCGGAATCGGCCATGTGCAGGCTGTAACCGGCGACTTCCTGCGCGGATTCCTGGGCCAGGCCGTTCATCTGGTGAAGCAACTGCTCGCGCAATTCGAGCAAACGCTGGTAATACTTCTGCCATTCGGGCTTGATTTTTTTTGGCCCGGCGCTGGAGGCGCTCTTTCTCGCCATCGGCCGGCCAAGGATGGCCGCCGCCGTGGCGGAGGTTTGCGGCATCGGTTTTTTCATCGTTTTGCTCATTTCGGTCATGGTTTCAAAATTGATTTCCGGGTTTCATAGCAATTCCCGGTCCATCAAAGGGGCGGGAATGTAGCAGAGGAAACCAAATACGCCATAAAAATAATGAAAAACTTTCGCGCCCAAAAAAGTTCAGCCCTTCTCAAGGCACGCGTAGGCGTTGTGATTGTGGATGCTCTCGAAATTTTCCGCCTCGACCTTGTACCACGTCACCAGCGGATGGGCGTTGAGCTGGAGCGCCACGTTCCGCACCAGGTCCTCCACGAACACCGGATTTTCATACGCGCGCTCGGTCACGGCCTTTTCGTCCTGCCGCTTGAGCAGGGCGTAAAGCTCCGAACTGGCCGAACTTTCCACCATCGCCACCACGTCTTCGATCCAGACCGGCTTGGTGAACCGGAGCGCCACCGTCACCAGCCCGCGCTGGTTGTGCGCGCCGTATTTCGCAATCGCCTTCGAACACGGGCACAGCGTCGTGACCTGCGCCTTGACCGTCAGCACGAAATCAATTTCCGGCCCGCACGCCGCCGCGTCGAACCGCGCGATGTAATCCATCAGGCTTTCCAGGCGCGACACCGGCGATTTTTTGACCATGAAATAGGGGAACTCGATTTCGAGGTGCGACGTGGCCGCGTGAAATTTCTGCTGCATGGCGCGAAGAATGTCGCCGATGTTTTCCACGTGCATCACGTTGCCGTGCGCGTTGAGCACCTCGATGAAGCGGCTCATGTGCGTGCCCTTGAATTCCTTCGGCAAATCCACGAACATCCCGATGGTGGCGACCGTGTTTTGGACGCTGTGCGCCTTGTCGCGCACCTGGATGGGAAAGCGCAGCCCCCGCACGCCCACCTTGTCAATCGGCAGCTCGCGGTGGTCGCGCCTGCTTTGCATGTCGTGCAAAGGCTTCACGGCGGTGCTGGTTTTTGCCGCGCGCGCCGCGGGTCTTTTTCGGCGGATTTTGAGCATGGAGGAATACTAGCAGTTTTGCGGAACTTGGCAAAATTTCTCTGCAAAAAACCGGCGGTCCCTTGCCGGACAGCGCGCTAAAAGTTGGGGCTGACCAAACGGAAGAACTGGTTGCCGCTGCCGGAGGGCAATGTCACCACGTTTTGGTTGTCCACGATGGAGACGGCATTGGCGACGGACGTCCACGAAACCGGCGGGGTCAGACTCGTGGCGGACTGAAGCTGGAACCCGGTCGGCGCCATCGGCCAGGAAATGACCGCGTTGGTGTTCGTCAAACCGGCGCTCAACGGCATGGTGAAAATCTCAAAGGCCAGCGCATAGGTTTCGCCTTGAGAAACCTGGGTGGCGCTGCCTAATTTCAACACCTGCAAATCGTATCGCCCCGGCGCCAGCACCGGCAAAAAAATGTGTTCGACGTTGTCCACCATGCTCGTGCTGCACGTGACGAGATTGCTGCTGGCCGCGTTGTATAGAAACAGATTCAAATTGTTGATGGCGGCCGCCTTGTATTGTTTGTTCCAGACCAGCGTCGCCGTCAGCGTGAAGGCATTGCTCCCCGTCAGATTGAAATAATAATGATTGACCGTCTCCTGGGTCGTCGTGGTGGAAATCGAATTGTAATCCCAGCCGACGAGGACCGGCTCGTTGTTGATGTTGGCGCCGGGTGGATGCGCGCCACCGCTGCTGATGCTGGTGGATTCGATGAAGGCGTGCTGACCGCCTTTCAACTGCTCCCACGAGTTGAAGACATTCACCACCCCCGCGCCGTAACGCGCGTCCAACGGCGAGGCAGTATCATTCGTCCAGCCGTTGGGCTTGACCGCGCCGTTGAGCAGGAGCGCTTTGACGGTGCGCAAATCACTTGCGGCATTGACGTTTGCACCTCCGTCGCCACGATTCGCCGCCTGCACCAGAACCGCCGCTGCGCCCGCAACATACGGAATGGCATAGCTGTCTGACGCTCCTCCCATCGGGTCGTCCACCGTGTCCGGTGCGACAATGTCCGGCTTGCACCGGCCATCCGGGGTGGGACCGGTCCCGGAAGAAGAGCCATAGACGCCAACCGCAATGCAGTTGTAGCCCGTTCCCGGCGGAACAACGGCCCCGCTGTCGCCCACCGCCGATGCGAAAATCGTGTTATAATTCGCGGCGTAATTGTCGTAATTGGTGTCCACTACGGACTCCTCACTAATGTCAAACGCAAAGCTTTGATTCACCACCCGGGCGGAAATCGCCGGCGGCGAATGGGCAGCAATGATGGAGTTGAAAAAGTAATCGGCTTCATAGCTGTAAACTTGGCTGACATTGGTGGCCACCCCGTTTGTGCTGCCGTAGAAATTTGCGGCGACCATGTTCGCGTGCCAGGATGCAGCGCCGACATTGTTAGTATAAACTGTCGCCGTACCAAGACTGGAAATCCAGGTGAACAAGTTTGTAGGCTGGCCGACGGGTGCGGGAGCGACCTCAAACGGCGGCGGCGTATTTGTCGAAACCGGCGCTTCCGTCTGCGCCACCTTCACGCCGCTGCCGGTCAGCGTTGGGTCAACCTGCCTTAAAACGGTGACGCCAATGGTGTCCAAATCACCCGCCTGCAAGGAGAAAACGCCCGCCAGGAATAAAAGTGTGAAGGCTTTTTTCATTACGTCTTTTTGCATGCGGCCGCACATACATTTAACCCGGCCCTCAAAAAAACGCAACTTTCAGCCCGGGCTTTTAATCGGGTTGTTCCCTTGACCGCCATGCAGAAATGTTCTTTGACATGCCGACGCGCGGCGATTATTAGCCGTTCATGCCCAAATGGTTTTTACTGCGACTCCCCGGCCTGGTATTGGCAATGGTTGGCCTCGTTTCGTCCGGCGCCGAAACCTTCCGGGTTGCCACTTACAACGTCGAAAATTATCTGGATCAGCCGACCGAATCGCGTCCGCACGTAAAATCCAATGAGGCCAAAGCCGCGGTCTGTGAAAGCATCCGCGCGCTCAATCCCGACGTGCTCGCACTCGAAGAACTGGGCGGCACCAATGCGTTGCTGGAATTGCGCGGCTCGCTCAAGGCCCACGGGCTGGATTATCCATATTGGGAATTCGTCAGCGGCATGGATACCAACATCCACATCGCGGTCTTGAGCAAGCTGCCCATCGTCGCCAGCCATCCGCACACGAACGATGTTTATCTGCTCGACGGACGCCGCTTCCGCGTCAGCCGCGGTTTGGCCGAGGTGGAAATCCAGGTGGACACAAACTTCACCTTCACGCTCATTGCCGCGCACCTGAAATCGCGCCGCCCCGTGCCCGAAGCTGACGAAGCCGAGCAACGTTTCGAAGAAGCCAAAGTCCTGCGGGGCATCATTGACGCCCATCTCACAAACAATCCAAATGCAAAACTCGTTGTGCTGGGAGATTTCAACGACGTGAAAGATTCCGATGCGGTCAAAGCCGTCATCGGGCGCGGGAAATTCAAGCTCACCGACACGCGCCCCGCCGAGCGCAACGGAGACGACGCGGCCAGCGAAAATTCACGTTTCGAACCGCGCAACGTCACCTGGACGGAATATTACGGCAAGGAAGACACCTACAGCCGCGTGGATTACATTCTTTTGAGTCCGGCAATGGCGCGCAATTGGGTGGCGAAGGAAACTTACATTCCCGCGATTCCGAACTGGGGCATCGGCTCCGATCACCGGCCGATTTTGGCGGCGTTTGAGGAAAAATAATTTATCCACTAAAAGGCGCGGCCCATCGCGAAACAGTTTGAAATTCGCGTCAATTCGTGAAATTCGCGGATAAAATCACAACTTCTCCGGGTGCGCCATCAAATCCGAGACGTGCTGGAGCAAACGGCCCGCCGCGCCGCCGTCGAGCACGCGATGGTCGAAGCTCAACGTCAGATTCGCCTCCATCACCGGCACGAACCGGCCCTTGACGCCGTCCCAATGCGGCTTGTGTCGCGCCGCGCCCAGCCCCAGCACCAGCGCCTGCTCCGGCAGCGGAATCGGCGTCGCCCATTCCAGGCCGAACGTGCCGAAATTCGTGACCGTGGCAATCGAACCGCCGGTGGCATCGGGCGGCAGTTTGCGCGCGCGCGCCAGCTCCACCAGCTCGTTGTAGGGCGCAATCAAATCCTTCAGCAACCGTTTGTCCACGTCGCGAATCACCGGCACGAACACGCCGTCCTCGGCTTCGACGGCAAAGGCGATGTCAATCGAGGACGGATGCACAATCTTGGTGCCGACCAACCGCCCGGCGGGCGCGCTGTTTTCGGCCAGCGCCACCGCCAGCGCGCGCAACGCGCAGAGCGCCGGGCCGGGCTTCGGCCTCGCAATTTTGCGGTAAGCGAACAGCGGGTCGAGGCACACCGGCAGACCGACGTGCGCGATGGGCCGCGTCCAACTGCGCCGCATGGCATCGGCCACCGCCACGCGCATCGTCGAGGCCTGGCTCATCTTGTGTTTCTCGAGCTGCGCGATGAATCGTTCAAAGTCTTCGACGGTCACGCGGCCCGCCGCCCCGCTGCCGGGAATGCCCGCGAGGTCGGCGGAACTCAAACCAAGTTCGTGCATCCGCGCCTTGAGCCGTGGCGAGAGATAACTCGCGCCCGCCGCGTTCGCCGGCACCGGCAAACCGCGCACGGTCGGTTGCACGCGATTTCTTCCGCCATTCGCGTCCGACCTGGCAAGGCGGTCGGTGTCGGAGACTTTTACCGGCGCCGGAACATCCAATCCCAATCGCACGGCTTCTTCGTTGGTCGCCTCAATCTGGCCGAGCATGGCGCCGACCGCGTAGCTCTCATTCAATTGCGCAGTGAGTTTTTCCAGGCGTCCGCGACACGGCGAGGTGACCGCCATCGTGGCCTTGTTCGTCTCGACTTCAATCAAATCCTGGTCCGCCTCGACTGTGTCGCCCGCTTTGACCAGAAAATTGACAATTTTGGCCTCGGCAATGGACTCGCCGAGCTGTGGCATGATGATGGGAATTTGCGGCATAAATTTCAGAGCCTTAAAAGATTTCTCGCCGCCGCCGCAATGCTGCGCGTGGTCGGGCGGTGCGCCGTCCACAGATTCGGATGATACGGCACCGGGGTGTCCCTGGCGTTGAGCCGTTGCGGCGGCGCGTCCAGCAAACCATAACCTTCGCTCGTGACGCGCGCGATGACTTCCGCCGTCACCCCGCCCCACGGCCATGCTTCGCCCACGCACAGCAGCCGCCCGGTTCGCGCCACCGAAGCCATCACCGTGTCGGTATCGAGCGGCTTTACGGACCGCAAATCCACCACCTCGACCTCCCAGCCCTCGGGCGCAAGTTCCGCCGCCGCCGCCAGCGCGTCCTGCACCATCGCGCCGTGGGCCACGATGGTCATGTCGCGCCCTTCGCGCGTGATGCGGGCCTTGCCCACCGGCAGCGCCTCGCTCGGTAGTTTTTCGGCCTTGAGATGGTAATAAAGAAATTTGTGTTCGCAAAAAATCACCGGGTCGTCAATCGCCACCGCTTCGAGCAACATGCTGTAGGCATCCTCGACCGTCGCCGGTGTCAGGACGATCAGACCCGGATAATGCGCATAGATCGCTTCCAGGCATTGGCTGTGGAACGGCCCGCTCCCGGGCGTGCCGCCGACCGGCAGGCGCACGGTGATGGGACACGGCACTTGGGTGCGCCAGAACAGCGTCGCCGCCTGATTGACAATCTGGTTGAAACCGGGGATGGAAAAATCCGCGAACTGCATTTCAATGATCGGCCTCAAGCCCTCAATCGCCGCCCCGACCGCCAGCCCGATCATGGCGTCCTCGCTGATGGGTGAATCGAGCACGCGACCGGGAAATTCCTTCGCCAGATTTTTCGTGGCCTTGAACGCGCCGCCAAACGCGCCGACGTCCTGCCCGTAAATGAACACCCGCGGGTCGTCGCGCAACGCCCGGGCCTGCGCTTCGCGGATGGCTTCCAAATACGTGATGCTCATTGTGCAATCGAAAGGCAAACATCCAACATCGAACATCCAACATCGAACATCCAATGCTTCGGTTCGCGCAACCGTTGGATGTTGGGCGTTCGGTGTTGGATGTTGAATGTTTTGAAAAATCTACTCATGTCCTTCGCTCAAGGGTTTCGAGGAAATCGCCCGCCATTCCTCGGCAAACGGATCCGGCGCCGGTTCGTGCTGCACCCGGGCGACGGCCTCCTCGATTTCGTGAAGGGCTTCATTTCGCCAGGCGGCCAGTTGCGCGGTGTCGGCCCGCCCCTGCCGAAGCAATTGCTCCTCGGCGACCTTCAAACAGTCGCGGCCCGCCGGCGACTTTTTCAATTTCGGGTCAATGTAACCGGCGTCGTCGTGTTCGCCGTGGCCGCAAAGCCGCAGCAGGGTGGCGACGACCAATTGCGGGCCGCGACCGGCGCGCGCCCGCCCGACGGCGGTGCCGACCACGTTCAAACACGCGCCCAAATCCGTGCCGTCCACCGTCTGGACTTCGACGCCATAGCCAACGGCCTTGTCGGCGAGGTCGCGGCAGGCGAACTGGCGCTCGTTCGGCGTCGAGTAGGCGTAATGATTGTTGGCCACGACCAGCACGAGCGGCAATTTTTCGATGGCGGCCTGGTTGAGCGCCTCGTGAAACGAGCCGGTGGACGTGGCGCCATCGCCGATGGAAGCCGCGCCCACGGTGCCGGTGATGCCCTTCAGGCGGCGCGCGAACAAAACCCCGTTCACGACCGAAATCATCGCGCCGAGATGGCTGATCATGGGGAGATAACCCTCCTTTGGCTTGCCGCGATGCACGTTGCCGTCGCGACCGCGCATCGGGCCGAGCGCGGAACCGAGGTGCGTGCGCACGGTGTCCAGCACCGGTTCGCCAAACGCCAGCCGGCCCGCGGCGTCGCGGATGAGCGGCGCGAAAACGTCGCCCTTGTTCAACGACAAACCGAGCGCGGCGCTCAGGGCTTCCTGCCCGCGTCCGAGAAAAACTCCGCCGTGGATTTTGCCGGCGCGGTAAAGCGCGGCCAGTTTGTCGTCCAGCAACCGCGCCAGCAGCATGAAGCGATAGGCGGCAGGCTGCCTCTCGTGCAGAGAGGCCGCAGGCTCCGTCGTGCCGGGCTCAAGCACCGTCTGCAGCATGGCGGAAGTTTATCGCCGGCACGGCTGGCCAGCAATGTTTCTTTGAAAACCGGACGCCGGTGGCGGCAAAATTCAAGTTGGCCAAGCACGAAAATTGCTGTATTTGTCCGGGTTCAGAGGCATACGCAGGGCAAGATACAACCGGACAACCAGTTATGAATCAAACGGTGCTTCAAGTTTTGCTGGTCAGCAATGATCCGCAGATGCCGGCGGTGTTGGCAAAACTACTGGAAAAGGATGGCGTCGAGCTATCGTTCGCGCTCAACGCGAACGACGCGTTCAGGCTGATTCATGAGCAACCCCGCGACTTGGTGCTGGTGGATTTGGAATCCCTGCACCAGAACGGTTCCGATGTCTTGCGCTGGCTTAAAAATGAATCTTCACTGCCCTTCATGGTCGCCGTCGCCCTCACCGCCGGAAACGACACGGCGGGCCAGTTGAGCGCCTTTGAACTGGGCGCAACCGGATGCCTGACCAAACCCTTTGATGCTATCACCCGCGCGCGCCTGCTGGCCCACCTGAAAACGAAACGCCGGCACGATGAATTGGACCGGCACAAACTTGACTTGAACGAAGCGCGCCTCAGCGCCGAGGCGGCGGTGCGCGCCAAATCGGATTTCCTCGCGGCCATGAGCCATGAAATCCGGACCCCGATGAATGGCGTCATTGCCATGGTCGGCCTGCTCATGGAAACGCCGCTGACCGCCGACCAGCGCGGCTATCTCGAAACCATTCACACCAGCAGCGAGGCCCTCCTGACCATCATCAACGACATCCTCGACTTTTCCAAAATCGAGGCCGGCAAGATGGAATTGGACTCGCGGCCCTTCGATTTGCGCGCGTGCGTCGAGGATTCCCTCGACCTCCTGGCCGTGCGCGCCTTTGAGAAAAATCTCGACCTGGTTTACGAGGCGGACGACGACGTTCCCGCCCTCATCGAAGGCGATTCGCTGCGCCTGCGCCAGGTGCTCACCAATCTGTTGAGCAACGCCGTCAAATTCACCGACCACGGCGACGTCCTCCTCCGCGTAAGATTGCTTTCGAGCAAAATGGACGAAAGCCTGAACCGCGCGCTCCTGCACCTGCACTTTTCCGTGCGCGACACGGGCATCGGCATCCCGCCCGACCGCCTGGTGCGGTTGTTCAAACCGTTCATGCAGGCGGATGCCACCACGGCGCAACGCTATGGCGGCACGGGCCTGGGACTGGCCATCAGCAAGCGGTTGGTCGAATTCATGGGCGGCAAAATGTGGGCCGAAAGCGCGCCGGACGAAGGTTCGACGTTCCATTTTACCGCCAATGTCCGGGCCGAACCGAACGCCGCGCCGTCCACGCTCTCCGCCCGCCATCCCCGGCTCGCCGACCTGCGGGTTTTGATTGTGGATGACAACGCTACCAGTTGCCATGCGCTCGCCGAACAAACCGCCCGGTGGGGAATGATTTCGCGCAGCGTGGATAATCCGCACGCGGCGCTCGACCTGCTCCGCGGCGGCGAAACCTTTGATTTCGGCATTCTCGATTTGAACATGCACGGCATGGACGGCGCGGCCCTCGCTTCCGAAATTCACAAATTGCCCGCCGGCGCCATGATGCCGCTGGTGCTGCTCACGCCCATGGGCCAGCGCTCCGACGCGCCCAATGATGCGCACCTGGTGTTCGGACACACCGTCGCCAAACCCGTCAAGCCCGCGCAGCTTTGCGAGGTGCTCGTGCGCGCCCTGCTCGGTTCAAAAGTCGCCGCGCCCACAGCCGCCCCGTCCAAACCAAACCAGTTGCTGGCCGAGCGGATACCGATACGCATCCTGCTGTGCGACGACAACGCCATCAATCAGAAAGTCGCCGCGCGCATCCTGCAACAACTCGGCTATCAACCCGGCCTGGCAAAAAACGGACACGAAGCGCTCGACGCGCTTGACCGCCAGCCCTATGATTTTATTCTCATGGACGTGATGATGCCGGAAATGGACGGTTTGGAAGCCACGCGCCTCATTCGCGAACAGCAGAAGAGCGGCGCGCCCAATTATTCCTCGCGCATTGTCATCGTCGCCCTGACCGCGCACGCCATGCAGGGCGACCGCGAAAAATGCCTCGCCGCCGGCATGGACGATTACCTCGCCAAACCCATCCGCCCCGCCGACGTGCGCCAGGTCATTGAACGCTGGAATCCGCAAAACGGCACAACGCACCCGGCCAAATCCGCAATCGCCGCGGCCGCCGCGCCGACGCCCGACGCCGAACCGCCGGTCGATATGGAACGCCTCAACAGCCTGGTTGACGGCGACCCGGGCGGCCTGCACGAACTCGTCGAGCTTTACCTCAAGCAAACCACGCAGCAACTGGCGCAACTCGAGGCCGCCGTCCGCGCCAGCCGGGCCGATGAAGTCCGGCGCGTCGCGCACAGTTGCGCCGGCGCGAGCGCGACCCTCGGCATGACCCGGCTCGTGCCCATGCTTCGCGACCTGGAAAAAGAGGGCGCGTCCGGCACGCTCACCACGGCCGCGCAGGTCTGCGAAAATGTCGCGCGCGAATTCAAACTCATCCAGAATTTTCTGGCGGCGCTGCCCGCATTGGCCGCGACGCCGGCCGTTACCCACTCATGAAAAAAATTCTCATCATTGAAGACGACCAGATTGTGGCGAACGTTTACCGCAACAAGCTCGCCGTGGAAGGTTATCAGACCGAGATCGCGGCGGATGGCGAGACCGGTTTGAAGACCATGCGCACCCTCAAGCCCGACCTCATCGTGCTCGACCTCATGCTGCCCAAGATGTCGGGCGTGGACGTCATCCGGGAAATCCGCAGCGAACCGGATTTTTCCAGCCTGCCCATCGTGGTTTTTTCCAACACCTACCTGACCAACATGATCCAGCAGGCGTGGAAGGCCGGCGCCAACAAATGCCTTTCCAAGGCCAGTTGCTCGCCCCGGGAAGTGGTTGATGTGGTGCGCAACACCATCGGCCCCAGCGGCGCGATGTCACAAGTGGAGCCCCCCGCCGCCGAAGGCGCCGCCAAAACCAAGGCTGAAGCCGAGGCCGCGGCCGATGACGCCTTCCAGTCCGACCTCCGAAAATCATTCGTCGAAAGCCTTCCCTCGACGCTCGTCACCCTGCGCGCCGGCCTGCAAAGCCTCATCAAAACCGACGATGAAGTGTCCCGGCTCAAGCACATTTACGAACTCTACCGCCGCATCCACGCCCTCAATGGCAACGCCGCCATTGCCGGGCTGAACTCCATTGCCCAGATGTCCGGCGCCCTCGAAGCCCTGCTCAAGGAGCTTTACGAAAAACCGAAAAACATCAACCCCTCCACCCTCCGCACCGTCGCCGCCGCCGTGGATTTCCTCGGCCTCCTGTTCGAACGCAACACGCAACCAGAAAAACAGGCGTTGCCGCCGGCCAACGTTCTCGTCGTGGACGACGAGGCCATTTCCCGCCGCGCCATCGTTTACGCCCTGGAAAAGGCCCAGCTCCAATCCGTCAACGTCGAGGACCCGAACGCCGCCTTCAAGCTCCTTTCCGAAAACCCGTTCGACCTGGTCTTTCTGGACGTGGACATGCCCGGCATGACCGGTTTTGAACTCTGCACCAAGCTGCGCACCCTGCCCGGCCACAAAAAAACCCCCGTTGTCTTCGTCACCATCCTCACCGACTTCGACAACCGCACCAGTTCCATGATGGCCGGCGGCAACGACTTCATCGCCAAACCCTTTCTCTTCATCGAACTCACGGTCAAGGCGCTCATCCACGTCCTCCGCGGCAAACTGCAGCCGGTGAAATAGAAGCGATTGGAGCGCCGGCCTCCGGCACGGCACACCTTCGGTTTTCAGGTCCAATGTCAAGGCGCACTCGACATCACATGGTAGTTCGCACCACAAAAGCCACCGATGCACCAAAGATTGCCCATATTCATGTCGAGACATGGCGCGCTGCTTACCGGGGTCAGATCCCTGATGCGGTTTTGGATGCGCTGGATGTGGAGCGCCGCACGGCGTTCTGGCGTGAGCGGCTCACGCAAGCGAGAGGTTCGGTTTTTGTGGCGGAGGACGACAACATTGTCGTGGGATTTTGTGACCTTATTCCGTCGCGGGACAAGGACGCCGACCCACAAGCGGTCGCTGAGATTGTGGCGATTTATATTCTTCCCCAGCATTGGCGAAAGGGAGCAGGTCGCGCGCTTTGCGACTGCGCTTTGGCGGAAGCCCGGCGGGGTGGTTATGGGGCGGTCACGCTTTGGGTTTTGACCTCGAATGGTGGTGCGAGACATTTTTATGAAGTGATGGGATTCAGCCTTGATGGAGCTGCAAAAACGGACAAGACGACAGATGGCAGCGATATGCATGAGGTTCGCTATCGCATTGCGATGTGATTCGATGAGTGCGCGCGGGCCTGTGTGAAAAGTCCGGGGCGGTGATGCTAAAACATTTGAAACAAACCGGGCAGGAATTTCCTCATCCACTTCACAGCATCCGGTTCACCATCAAAAATCCCGTGTAAAAAATGCAGGCAATCAGCGCCATCACAACCAGCGACAGCCCGGCCCAAAACGCGTAAAAGAAAAATCCGCGCCTCCCCATCGGCCGACCGCAGTGCGGACAGCGTCTCTTCGCCGGTTCAAGCTCTCCGCCGCAACCGGGGCACATCGTCGTTGGGAAATCGCTGTGGTTCATTCGCGGCCAAGTTAGCGGGGCGGACCGCCCCTCGTCCAGCGCCAAGGGTTTGCCCTCTGCGTCTTTGATTTGACGTTCGGCGCGGCGGCTGTTAAAAATTTTCAAATGCTGCGCCCGCTCCAGCTCACATGACCGCCAACAAGCGACCAAAATATTCCCGCGTGCTGCTCAAGCTCAGCGGCGAGGCGCTCGGCGGCAAGGGCCGCTTTAACATCTGCCCCGAAGCCGTCCAGGACATGGCGGAACAAATCCGCGAAGTCCGCGAGCTGGACGCGCAGGTGGTCGTGGTCGTCGGCGGCGGCAACATTTTTCGCGGATTGTCCGGCAGCGAACGCGGCATCGAGCGCGCCACCGGCGATTACATGGGGATGCTCGCCACGGTCATCAACGCGCTGGCGCTTCAGGACGCCCTCGAAAAAATCGGCGTGCCCACCCGCGTGCAAAGCGCCATCGCCATGTCGCAAATCGCCGAGCCGTTCATCCGCCGCCGCGCGGTGCGCCATCTGGAAAAGGGCCGCGTGGTCATCTTCGGCGGCGGCACGGGCAACCCGTATTTTTCCACCGACACCGCCGCCGCGTTGCGCGCCAACGAAATCGGCGCGGAAGTGATTTTGAAGGCGACCAAGGTGGACGGCATTTACGATTGCGATCCCCAGAAAAATCCGCGCGCGAAACGGTTCGCGCAAATCTCCTATCTCGAAGCCCTGCAAAAGCAGCTCAAGGTGATGGACTCGACGGCGTTTTCACTCTGCATGGACAACCAGATGCCCATCATCGTCTTCGACATGTTCAAGCAGCACAACCTCCGGCGCGTGGTCATGGGCGAAAAAGTGGGAACGCTCGTGACGGGGTGAAACGTTGCATCGTTCAACCGTTTAATCGTTGAACCGTTGGACGCGAACAGGCGTTTCCGATTTAACGGTTCAACGGTTCAACGAGCCATTTGCATTTTTCCCCAAAGAGGCGATTGGTGTCCTATGAAATTCGCATCGCGCGCGGACGCGGGGCGGCAACTCGGACAACACCTGCGGGAACAGGGCGTCGAGGTTGACCTGGTGCTGGGCCTGCCGCGCGGCGGGGTGGTGGTGGCCGCCGAGGTGGCGCGCCAGTTGCAACGCCCGCTAGACGCGTTGATTGTCCGCAAAATCGGACATCCGTGGCACCGCGAATTCGCCGTCGGCGCGCTCGCCGAACCGGATGTCGTCTTCCTCGATGAGGCTTCCGTGGGGAAAAATCCGGTGGTTCGTTTTCAACTGGACGAGGTGATCCAGGAGGAAACCGCGCGGCTGCAAGCCTACCGTTCGCGATTTCACACCGCGACCTCGCCGGTGCTGGAGGACAAAACCGTCCTGCTCGTGGACGACGGGCTGGCCACCGGCGCGACCGCCGAAGCCGCCGTGTTGTCAGCCAGACGGCAGAAGGCGCGGAGAATTGTCGTCGCCACGCCGGTGGCTTCCACCAGCGCGGTGGAAAGACTGACGCCCGCGGCGGACAATCTGGTGGCGTTGATGATTGACCCTGATTTTGGCGCGGTGGGCCAGTATTACGAGAAATTTGAGGAGACAACCGATGAAGAAGTGCAGGCGTTGTTGCGTCATCAGGAAGAATACGGCCAGACGCCGCCGTGATGCAGTGGTTTATGCCTGAACTCCCGGAAGTTGAAGTCCTGGCGCGCCATTTGCGTCCGTTGATTCGCGGCAAAACCATCCGCGCCGTGAACGTGCGCCGCGCCAGGGTGCTGCAGCCGACCTTGCCGCGGAAATTTCGCCGAACGTTGCTGGGCGCAAAATTCACCGGCCTGTCGCGGCGCGGCAAATATCTCCTGTTCCAACTCCGCGCAAAGACCGGCGGCAAACTCATTTCCCTGCTGGGGCATCTCGGCATGACGGGCAGAATTTTTCTGGCGCCAAAAGGCCGGCGTTTGCCCAGGCACACGGCGGTGGCGCTCGATTTGGGCGCGGGCAATCTGGTTTACGAAGACACGCGCTACTTTGGCCGGTTGACGCTGGACACCTCCGCCGTGACACGATTGGGGCCGGAACCATTGGACGACGAATTCAGGGCGGAGACATTCGCGCAATCGCTGAAACGCTCGCGGCAGGCGATCAAGATCAGGTTGCTGGATCAAAAACTTGTCGCCGGCATTGGAAACATATACGCGAGCGAGGCGCTGTTCCGCGCGCGCATTTCGCCGGGATTGGCGGCGAACAAGCTGACGTTGGCGCAAGTCCGGCGGCTCCGGCTTGCCATTCGCGCGGTGCTGGCCGAAGCCATCGAGTGCGGCAGCACCGTCCCGTTGAATATGGGCGGGGACGAGTCGGACGGCCTTTTTTATTTTGGCCGCGCGCCGGGCGCGCCGGATTTTTACGAGGAACGCCTGCGGGTTTATGACCGTGAGAAACGACCTTGCCCGAATTGCCGCCACCCGATCAAGCGCATGACCCAAGCCGCTCGGAGCACATTTTATTGTCCGCATTGCCAGCGGGCGTGACGAAATCCGTTTGACGCGCCGATTGCCGGTTTGCTAGTCTTTATGCCCCTTGGGATTCCAGAGTAGCTCAATGGTAGAGCAATCGGCTGTTAACCGATGGGTTGTAGGTTCGAGCCCTACCTCTGGAGCCAATTCCGTTCCATAGATAGAACCTCGTTTCTGCGGTTTCCGCCGAGTCCAACGGGGCGGGTGTAATCGATTTCCGCCTCTGAATCCGTTGCCGTCCAAACTGAGACCAAGGGTTTTCCCAGTGGTGGCAAGGAACACCCTAGTCGCAGTCGCACCAGCTGGGACGTAACGTCGTCTTGCCAAGAATACTGTGGCATTGCCATGAACGACCTCGCCAAAACTTTGAACTGCCTGCCGAGCATGAACCGGATTGAGCGGCGCGGGCTGCGCTGGTGTGCTGGAACCATCGGGGCAACGCCAAAGTCCCGTTTACATGCACGATTTATTGGTAGTGGATTTCATAATCTTGATGAATGGGAACTACACGACCTTTGCGCTGAATGTCACAAGCTCTGGATTGAAGGCTGCAAAGTCATCCAGACACATTTGACAGAGAATCACGATGCGGCAGCCAGGTGGAATGCGTTATGGGCCAGGCTGGAAGAACTGTTCAAACGGAAAGGGGTTGAAATGGCATGATGACCAAAGTATTCCATGCGCCTGCCACCATTAGCATCCAAGCCGATATCTCGCTGGACGCTCCGGTGCGCGCGGGTGATTCCGTGCGGATCGAATTTTATGCGAACACGAAGCGTCTGGGTTCGAGAAAAAGCGTCTGGCATGACGAGATGGGGCCGAATCCGCACTCCCGCGATTTCCAACCAATGCACATTTTTCCCGCAGGTTTTGTGCCGGTCGTATTGGTTTGGAACAACCCACCGGTGGGTGCTTACGCGCTTACGGCCAGGATGACGTGGACGAACGGCCTCTCGGCGGTTTCCACGCCGGTAAACATCGCGGTTCTACCCAGACCGCGCCGGGCGGTGGTTTGAGCCTCGAAGCCCGCTCAGAGAACCCGCGCGGCTGGCCACCAGTTAATACGCATAATGACGGTAGGGTTTTACCTGATGGCGGAAGGATGGGTCCTGCCATAACTTGAGTGAACTTAACGGTGAACACAATGAACGCAATTCCAAATCTTGGGCTGTGGAGATGCTGTTTGGCTTTGGTGTGTTGTTGCTCGCTATTGGCATGTTCTGGATGCGCTTCCTATTTTCCCACCAGCGAATCGCAATATCAGAATTTGCAGACCAAAGAAATTAAGGAAGGGACGAATACAAGCCAGACGATGCCCCGTCCGGGGGACACACCTTATGAAGGCAGGGATGTGCAACCAAACCCGCCGTAGCTGGATTACGGTTTGAAATCTCCCTGCACCTCACACGGCAGTTCTCCCGCCGCGACAAGCCGCTCCACGGTCTTTCCATAGAACGCCCATTGCTTCATCGGAATGCTTTGGGGCATGATCAAAGCCCCATGATTCGCGCCTCCAAGAAATCTGCAAAACGTCAGTATCAAGTCGGTATCGTCGCTCGGCGGCGTTCGTCCCAAGGCCAAGTCATCTTCCAGCATGTGCCGCTCCATCACGGCGGCCTTCAGCACCGCCTTGGCGGGAAGGCCGTCAATCATCTCGCAGAACAATTCAAAATGACGATGACTCACGATGCGTATTATATCAGCCCCATCTGGTGCGACCGCCACCAGGATGTTCCTTGCCGCCACAGGGAAAGCCCTAGTCGCGTTCGCAACAGACAAGACTTAATGGAACAAGCGGCGCACGAATCGTTGGGATTGTGCGTCAGGTTTGCTCCGGTTTTATTTCTGCCGGGGCGAATCTTGGGGGTGCGTCGTGCCCACCAGCGCGGCGCAGCCCCCTATCATGGCAAAATGGTCGGGGACATGCCCCAACCAGAATCTCCAACCGGCGGAACGAATTGCAAGGTAACCAACCCCAGCCGCGATGAACGGCGAGGCTAAAGACGATAAACCATGGACTGCCCATCGGCGCAATGACTTGTCGCGCGCCCGGTTTTTGTTAAGCTCCGCGCGATGCGATTTTTTATTTTCTGCCTCTGGGTGGGCCTGACGGCCCCGATTTTTGGCGCCGAAATCAAAATTGATTTCAGCGATTTTGCGACCGGGCAAATGCCGACCAACTTCCACAGCGCGCTGGCCGGCAGCGGACAGCCGGGCGAATGGAAGGTCATCGAGGATGAAGTGCCGTCGCTGTTCACCCCGCTCACCGACAAGGCGCCGGTCGTCACGCGCCGCTCCGTGCTCGCACAACTGGGCCAGGACCCCGCCGACAACCGGTTCCCCATGCTTATCTACGACGGCGAGACGTTCAAGGATTTCAAACTCACGACGCGGTTCAAAATCGTCAGCGGTGTCGCGGAGCAGATGGCGGGCATCGTGTTCCGCTTCCAGAACGCGTCGAACTTTTACGTCGTCCGCGCCAGCGCGCTGGGACACAACCTGCGCTTTTACAAAATGGTCAATGGTGATTTTGTGGACCCCTTCACGCTGGGCACGAACATCGCCGCCGGCGTCTGGCACACGCTGACCGTCCAGTGCGAAGGCATTCAAATCAACTGCCGGCTGGACGATGCCCTGGCAATGCCGTTGCAGGTCCCCACCACGTTTGCCGCGGGCAAAATCGGTTTCTGGACCATGTCGGACGCCGTGAGTTATTTCGGCGACACGACGATTGATTACAAGCCGCGCGTGCCCGCGGCGCAGGCGCTGGTGGACGGCATCATGAAACAACAGCCGCGCATCCTGACCTTGCGCCTCTATGCGCCCGACGGTCAAGGCGGGACGCGCATCATCGCCAGCAATGATGCAAAGGAGGTCGGCCAGCCCGGAACCGACGCGGAAAAAATCGCCATCACGGACGGCACGGTTTCATTCGGCAAAAGCGCCGGCGTGGTGGCCGTCACCCTCGCCCTCCGCGACCGCAACGGCGATTCCATGGCGGCGGTGCGTGTGCGGCTGAAATCGTTTCCGGGCGAAACGCAGGATAATGCCGTGACCCGCGCCACGCTGATCATCCGTCAAATGCAGGCGCAGGTCACGACCGCCGAGGATTTGATGCAGTGACCGGTGGTTATCCGCAAGCTTGAAACCACGCATTCACATCATCGGTGGTTCTGGCAGCGGCAAGTCATATGTCGCCGCCAGGCTCGCGCGGCGTTTCGGCGTTCCGGCCCATGATCTGGATGAGCTTTTCTGGGACCGTGCTGCTGGACGTTACGGCATTCGCACCGACCCCGCAAAGCGAGACCGGCAGTTTCTAGACATCGTTGTTCAGGATGGCTGGATTATTGAGGGGGTTTATTACCAATGGCTCATACCGGGTTTTGACGTCGCAGATATCATCCTTGCACTGACGCCTTCAATCTGGATTCGGCACTGGCGCGTGGGCAGGCGTTTTATTCTGCGCAAGTTTGGAAGGCTTCCATCCAGGCGCGAGTCGTTCACCGACCTTTGGCGGTTGCTCCGCTGGAGCCAGGCTTACGACGCAGCCAACCTCGCTCAGGCGCGCAAGCTCATAGCCGGGCGCGGACGGGAAATCGTTGACTGCAAGACATTCACCGATGTCCTCGCAGCGACCGAAACACTTCCTAACAAACGTTAGGCCGCATTGCTCACGGCTTGGCCCCGCTTTGCGGGGGCAATGCGTCCGGTGCTTTCACCTGCGGCAGTTCCGACGGTTTGACCCGGCGCACGCCGCCGACCACCGCGATATCGCCGCTGTCATTCACGGTCAGGCGCGGGCGCGAGTTGAAGTAATCGTAAATTTCCTGCTTCGTAATGTCGCCGTTGGGATTGACCACCGAATAGGTGAATGCCTTCGCGCCGCTTTGGTAGAGTACGTGCAGATTGCTAAGGCGGTCCAGTTTCGTCTCCGGCTGGCTGAAGGAAACCATCGGACCCACCGCCGAGACCTTGAACACGCGCGCCTCCGATTCGTCGCTCACCTGCACGTAGAGCCGCAGTTGCGACCGCAGGTAATTGGCCTCGATCAAACTGTAGCGGCGGACTTCCGGCGCTTGATTCGTCACGCCGACGGGCGCCGGCAGGCCAAAATCCTGCGACCACAATTTTGCGCCATTGATGATGTCGAACCCTTTCGCGGGGCTGGCGACCTCGGCGTGCCATTCCTTGATGCGCACTGTGGCGATGATGTTGTAACGTCCCGGCCGCGACAGGACGAAATACGGCGCCAGGTCCACGCGTTTGGTCGCCATTTGCGACGAGTCCAAATCGAATTCGCCGGAGACCGGCACGTCCGAATTTCTGATGACGACGAAACCGTCCGCCGATTCCACGCTGAAGGCGAGCCAGTTCGCGTCCGCGCCGAAGTGCAATGTCTGGCCGGAACGGTTCGTGATGCGCACGGCCACCGGCACGGATTCGCTCGGCAGAAATTGTTCCTGATCCTGCAAGACTTCCACGCTGACCTGCGCCGGCGCATTGACCCGCGCCAGCAGCGTCAAACCGAGGATGAGGGGCGCAAATTTCATTTGAACGTGCATACTCTAAACCGCCGCCCGCGCGTGGCAACGCAAATCGGCAGTGGCGCGGCTTCAGAATGTTTGCCGTGGCGGCGGTCACGGACCGCCGCTGCAACCAGATCATATCGCTGCCTGAATTTTCAGATCACCTCCCGCAGGCGCGCAAAATCTGCGCTGCGTCCGGCGGGTTGAGCAGCAATTGCGCAGCGGGCCCGACCGTTTCATTGGGAAATAGCTGAATTATCACGCTGGCACGTTCTTTGCAACGGCACAACCTGCCATTGACGGGCGGCATGACGTGCCGTCCACCGATGAAAACGAAAACCAAAAACAAACCATCCACGAGAGGAGAATGTTCGATGAAAGTGAATCAACTGTTAACAATCTGCGGGGTCGCCGCCGCCCTGATGTTGGGCGCCGGCACTGTCTCCGCGCAAAATGACAACGGCGGAAATGGAGGCGGAGGCGGAGGCGGAGGACGCCCCGGCCGCGGGAATTTTGACCCCGCCCAGTTCCAGCAACGCATGATGGACAACATCCGGGATCAACTCGGCTATACCAACGACACCGACTGGAACGCCGTCCAGCCGCTGATTCAAAAAGTGACGGACGCGCGCCGCGATGTCGGTTTCGGCGGCGGAATGGGCCGCATGTTCGGCCGCAACCGCGGCGGCAATGGCGGGCCTGGTGGCGGCCGCGGCGGATTTGGCCAGACACCCAGCCCCGAGGCCGAGTCCCTGCAAAATGCGATTGATGCCAACGCACCCGCCGCGCAGATCAAGGACGCGCTGGCGAAATATGAGGCCTCGCAGAAGGCCAAACAGGCCAAGCTGGTCCAGGCGCAGGAAGACCTTCGCAAGGTGCTGACCGTGAAACAGGAAGCCCAGGCCACTTTGCTGGGATTGCTCCCGTAACGAATCCAAACACACCCGAGAGAAGCTGGCCTTTGAACATGAGCGAAACCTCCCTCCAGGATTCACCGTTGAAGCAGTTGCTGGAGCGCATGGTCGCCGCCAAGCAATTGTCCGCGACCGACGCGGCGGCTTTGGCCGGCGCCAGTCCGCCCGTGCAAAATGAGGAGGAGGTTCTCCGCTGGCTGGCCAGGGAATACGGCGTTGCTTACACGACGCTGGACGACGTCGAGCCGGACCGCCAGCTTCTCTCGCTTTTTCCCGCGCGCATTTTGCTGAAGGAGGAACTCCTTCCGCTCAAGCGCCTCAACGGCATGGTGGAGGTCGCCACCAGCCGGCTCTTCGCCACGCAGGGACTCGACGCGCTCAAAACGTTGACGGGCTTGAACCTCAAGCCCGTCCTCGCTTCCAGCGAAGCCATCCAGCGCGAAATCAAAAAGCGCCTCGGCGTCGGCGCGGACACCATCGGCACGCTCGACGAGGAAAAAGGTTTTCAAGTCGTTGATGACAACGCCGAGGACACCAATCTGGACGAAGCCGCCGAGGACGAGGCATCCATCATCCGCTTCGTCAACCAGGTTTTGAAGGACGCCATCGAACTGCGCGCGTCGGACATCCATCTTGAGCCGTTCGAGGACGAATTCCGTATCCGCTACCGCATTGACGGCGAGTTGCAGGAGGTTTCCGTTCCCGCGCAATTGAAGCGTTTCCAGCCGGCCATCGTTTCACGCGTCAAAATTTTGAGCCATCTCAACATCGCCGAAAAACGCCTGCCGCAGGACGGCCGCATCAAGATTCGTCTCGATGACGCCGAGGTGGACATCCGCGTCTCGGTGATTCCGATGCTGCACGGCGAGGCGGTCGTGATGCGTCTGCTCCGGCAAAATTCCACACTGCGCGGTCTCGGCGAAATCGGCATGAACCGGCGCGAACTGGATCATTTCCAGCACGTCCTCGGTCTGCCGCACGGAATCATCCTCGTCACCGGCCCGACTGGCAGTGGCAAAACTTCCACCCTCTACACCGCGCTGAACGAGATCAACGACGCCGTCCGCAAAATCATCACGGTGGAAGACCCGGTGGAATACCAGCTCAAGGGCGTGAACCAGATCCAGGTCAACGAAAAGTCCGGCCTCACCTTCGCGCGCGGGCTGCGCTCGATTTTGCGCCACGACCCGGACGTGATACTCATCGGCGAAATCCGCGACGCCGAGACCGCGCAGATTGCGGTGCAGGCCTCGCTCACCGGCCACCTGGTTTTTTCCACGCTGCACACGAACGACGCGCCCGGCGCGCTCACGCGGCTCGTGGACATGGGCGTCGAACCGTATCTCGTCGCCTCGTCGCTCGAAGCCGTGCTGGCGCAACGGCTCGTCCGCGTGCTGTGTCCGCACTGCAAGCAGCCGGACAATTCCGCGACGGCACAGGCATTCAAGGCGAAACTGGGCATCGCGGCGGACAAAACGATTTTTAAATCCGTCGGCTGCCGCGAGTGCCGCAACACCGGCTTCTTTGGCCGGCACGCGATATTTGAATGGATGGACACCGACGAGGAAATCCGCCAGTTGATTTTGAAAAGCGCCTCGACCGACCAGATTCGCGCCGCCGCGCGCAAGGCCGGAATGCGCACGCTCGCCGAGGACGGCTGGCGTCTGGTCGCGGCCGGCATCACGACCGTCGAGGAGGTTTTGAGCGTGACGACGGCGAAGGAAGTCGAGAGCGCGACCAAAAATCAAACGGGCGGTTCCGCCGCGGGCATTGCGGCGGCGAGATGAAATATGAATTGGTCACATCCAACATCCAACATCCAACATCCAACGCCCAATGGCGGTGGCTTTCCGTGCATTGGATGTTCGTTGTTGGATGTTCGTTGTTGGATGTTTTCCTGAATTTCAAATGCCCACGTTTTCATACAAAGGTTTGCAGGCCGACGGCAAGATTGCCGAGGGGCAGCTTGACGCCCCCGGCCGCCCCGACGCGCTGCGGCAAATGGAATCGCTCGGCCTGCGTCCGGTCAACCTCGCGGAAAAAGCCGGCGCGAAAAACGGCTCGATCGCAAAAAATGGCGCCGGGCTGCCCGCCGGGCTGGAAGGTCTGGGGAAAATTTCCTTCAAGTTCGGGTCGCACAAGGTTTCGGCGAAGGAACTGGAAAACTTCACGCGATTGCTTTCAAGTTTGCTCGCGGCGGGCGTGCCGTTGAGCCGCGCGCTGGTGATTCTGCACAAGGAAGCCTCGTCGCCGGCGGCGCAGGCCAAGTGGAAGGAAATCCACGACCTCGTCGTGGACGGCATGTCGCTGGCCGACGCGATGGGGAAATCGCCGGACACTTTTCCGCGGGTTTATGTGGCGATGGTCGAGGCGGGCGAGGCGGGCGGGTTCCTCGACGTGGTGCTGGCGCAGATCGCGGAATTTCAGTCGCGCGAAAAGGAGCTGAAATCGAAGGTCGTCACCGCGATGATTTATCCGTGCATTCTGTTCTGCCTCGCGCTGGTCGTGCTGACGGTGCTGCTGATATTTTTCATTCCGAGGTTTCAGAAGGTTTTTGTAAGCCTCCACGGTTCGCTGCCGTTGATTACGCAACTCATCATCGGCGCCAGCCATCTGGTGCGCTCCTACGGATTGTTTGTCCTGGTGGGTTTCGTGGCCATCGGCTTTTTCGTGCGCGCCTGGTTCGCCTCGGAAAAAGGCAAGCGCACGTGGGAAGGCATCGTTTTGAAAACGCCGCTGGTCGGCCCGCTCATCGCGCAGTTTGCGATGGCGCGTTTCTGCCGGATGCTGGGCACCTTGATCGGCGCCGGTGTGCCGCTCGTGCAAGGCCTGAATGTTTCGCGCCGCTCCATCGGCAACCAGATTCTCGTGGACGCCGTCGGCCAGTCCATCGAGCGCGTGCAGCAGGGCGGACGGCTCGGCCAGAGCCTCGCGGATTGCAAACGGCTTTTCTCCAGTTCCACGCTGGAAATGATCTCCGTCGCGGAAGAGAGCGGCAAGCTCGACGGCGAGCTGGTGCGCATTGCCGCCGTCACCGAGGGAGACTTGGACCGCAACCTGAAGACCGCCGTGGCGTTCGCCGAGCCGGTGATGCTGTTTTTGATCGCTGCGTTCATCGGCACCATTTTCATCGGCATGTTGCTGCCGGTGCTCTCGATGAGCGAATACATCAAATGAAAAACAAACAATTATGAAAATCGAAATCCAAAATCTTCGGAGGGACGAGCTCTGCGAGTCCCTGACTAACTGGAACAAAATTTCAGGGGCTCGTGGAACTCGCCCCTCCGATACAATTTTCCGCCGCGCCTTCACGCTCGTCGAATTGATGCTGGTCGTCACCATCATCGGCATCCTCGCGGCATTGGTGATTCCCAAAATTGCGGGCAAAAGCGAACAGGCGCGGGAGACGGCGGCGCGCGCCGATATTTTCGGGGGGATCAAAACCGCGCTCGACTCTTACGAGGTGGACAACGGCTTTTATCCCAAGAGCCTGCAGGACTTGATCCAGCAGCCGAGCAATGCCCGGAACTGGCATGGACCCTATCTGGATCCGGCCACGCTTCCCATGGACCCGTGGGGCAATCCCTACGTCTATTATTATCCCGGCAAGCACAACCCCACCGGCTACGATCTGCTGTCGGTCGGCCCCGACGGCAAGGAAGGAACGGACGATGACATTGGCAACTGGACAAAGTGAATGAAATTGTTGAAGCGAAATGCCCTGTTGAAGTGTTGCAACGTTCCAGCGTTGCAGCGGGACGGCGCTTTTTCCGTTTCAACACTTCAACGCTTCAACGCTTCAACGCTTCGTCGGGCCTTCACCCTGATCGAGTTGACCCTCGTTCTGGCGTTGCTGGTCGTCATCACGTCGCTCGCCGCGCCGGCGATGGCGAATTTCATCCGCGGCCGCGCGCTGGATTCCGAGGCGCGGCGGCTGTTCGCGCTGATGCACGCCGGCCAGAGCCGCGCGGTTTCGGAGGGCCTGCCGATGGTGCTTTGGGTGGACGAAAAACAGGGCGCCTACGGACTCGAAGCGGAAACAACCGGCAAGACCGGCGACCCGAAGGCGGAAACTTTGCCGGTGGATTCAACGCTGCAAATCGCGGTGCTGAATACTGGTTCGGGCACGCCGACAACTTTCAACAATTTGCCGGCCATCCGTTTTCTGGCGGATGGCACGGTGGATGAAAACAGTCCGCAGACGCTGCAATTGACGGACTCCGCCGGCGTTTCGCGCTGGCTGATCGAAACGCGCAACCACACGGGTTATGAAATTCGCGACACGAAACAATAAGCATTTTGCGACGCCGTGTTTCCGGGAGCGCCGGCTTCCAGCCGGCGAGTTGCAGTTTTGTGACCTGCGAAACACGCCGGCTGGAAGCCGGCGCTCCCAGGCGTTCACGCTGGCCGAGGTGCTGGCGGCGATGCTGTTCCTCGCCATCGTCATTCCGGTGGCGGTGGAGGCGCTGCACGTCTCCAGCCGCGCGGGCGAGGTTGCGGCGCGGAAGGGCGCGGCGGCGCGTATTGCCGACCGGATTTTGAACGAGAGCCTCGTCATGACCAACTGGAACAACGGCGTGCAAAACGGAACGGTGTCGGAAGGCGCGCTGGATTTCCGCTGGACGCTGTCCAGCCAGGCCTGGCCGCAGGGTCCGATGCAACTGCTGACGGCGCAAGTGACGTTCCAGGCGCAGGGCAGGGATTACTCGGTGCAACTGAGCACGCTGGCGAATTTGCAGAACCAGCCCGCGACGACAACCATGAGTTTGCGATAGTGAAAATTGAAACAAAAAAAGATAGGCCGTTGGAGCGATGCAGCGTTGAAACGATGCAGCGTGGCCGCACGTTGCCCACTTCAACGCTTCAACGCTTCAACGCTTCAACGCCGTGCCACGCGTTCACGCTGATTGAGATGGTTCTCGCCATCGGCGTCGCGGCCATTGTGCTGATCGCCGTCAACGCCGTGCTGTTTGCCGCGCTGCGTCTGCGCGAGGCGACAAGCGATGTCGTGGACGCGGCCGGGCCGGTGGATCAGACGGTCACGTTTTTGCGCCGCGATTTGCAGTGCGCCGTGACGCCGACCAACGGGACGAGCAAGGTTCTGTCCGGCGATTTCAAGGTCGGCGACGTGACCAGTCCCGGCGTGCCCGAACCGGTGGCGATCGAGATGTTCACCGCGACCGGCGCGTTGGGCGTCAACGCGCCGTGGGCCGACATCCAGCGCGTCACCTACGAGTTGAGGCAGCCGGCCGACCGCTCCGCCACCGGCCGGGATTTGGTCCGCAGCGTCACGCGGAATCTGTTGACCCTGACGACGCCGGAAGTGGAAGACCAGCTCATGCTGAGCGGCGTGGCGAGCATCAAATTTTCCTGCTTTGACGGCTCGCAATGGCAGGACACCTGGGACACCACCGGCCTGACCTCGATGAACACGAACCTGCCGTCCGCCGTCCGCGTGGACATTCAAATGTCGGGCAATGGCGGCGCGACGGCGGAACCGATTGAAATGGTTGTGCCGATTGATTCGCAGTCGCGCACGAACATGGTTTTAACCACGACGAGTGGAAGCTGAAATGAACATTCAACATTCAACGTTCAACATTCAACGCCCGGCGTCCAAACGCGTCCGGAGCGTGTGTTCATTCGATGTTGGAAGTTCAATGGTGAATATTGGATGTTCCTCGCATTCCCAAAACGGTTCCGTCCTCATCATCGTGCTTTGGGTGGCCATCGGGCTGGTGAGCATCGCGCTGTATTTTGCCAACACAATGACGTATGAGTTGCGCGCGTCGGACAACCGCGTCAACGGCCTCGCGTCGGACCAGGCCATCGAGGGCGCGGCGCGTTACGTCGGTTACGTGCTTCAGAATTTTGCGACCAACGGCGCGGTGCCGGCCACCAACCAGTTTGCCTGCGAAGCCGTGCCGGTGGGCGACGCGCATTTCTGGCTCATCGGCCGGGATCCGTCAGCCCAAAATCCCACCGGGCCGGCCTTTGGCCTGATTGACGAAGGCTCGAAGCTGAATTTGAACACGGTCAACACCAACGTGCTTTCGTATCTGCCGAACATGACGGCGGATTTTGCCAACTCCATCCTGGACTGGCGCGGCACCAACGGCATTGTGTCGCTGGATTACGCGTCGCTCGGTTATCTGCCGAAGAACGCGCCGTTTGAAACCGTGGACGAACTGCGGCTGGTTTATGGCGCAACGGTTGATCTGCTGGCCGGCGATGACCTCAACCGCAATGGCGTGCTGGACGCGAACGAAAAGAGTTCGAGCAGCGCCGGTGAAATGAATTACGGCCTGTTCGAATACACGACGGTCTATACCCGCGAACCGAATTTCCATTCCGACGGCTCGTCGCTGACGAACGTGAACACGGCGACTGAAACCCGGTTACAGGCGTTTTTTGAGAATGAAGGCGTCAGCAGCGCCGCCACCATGGCCACTGCCATTCGTAACGACGTTTATGCGTCGGTGCGGGGATCGCCGCCGCCACCGAGATACTACAATGGCATTTTGGATCTAGCCGTCCGCAGCCGCAACCTGGGCATGAGCGAGGCGGATTTCGCAAAGATTTACAACGACGTGACCACCAGCACCAACACCTATTTCCGCGGGCGCGTGAACGTCAACACCGCCGGCGCCGACGTGTTGACCGCGCTGTTCGAGGGCTTGAACGTGGACGAGCAAACGGCGGAGGGCGCGGCGCAATCGCTCATCGCCTACCGCCAGCAAAATCCGGGCAACCTCAATTCCATCGGATGGCTGATGGACGCGCTGGGCAACAACAACCCCGTGATCACGGCGTTGCAACGCGGCGATTACGTCACCACGCGCAGTTTTCAATTCACCGTCGACATCGCGGCGGTCGGGCCGTTTGGACGCGGTTACCGGCGGGTGAAATTCATTTTCGACACCAGTGACGGTTCGCCGATCATTCTTTACCGTCAGGACTTGAGCCGGCTCGGCTGGGCGCTCGGCGAAAAAGTCCGCCAAACCTGGGTCGCAAACGCAACGCCATGAACAACGTGCTGAAAATAAATTTTCGAAGACGCAAACGGCTGACCAGTGTGCTGGGACTGGCATTGGACGGCAGCCGGCTGGAAGGCGTGGTGCTCCGCCGCACCAACGGCGCGCTCCAACTCCACCAGACCTTTTCGGTGATGCTCTCGCTTGATCCGTTGACGGCGGCGCCGGAACTCGTTGGACGCGAGATTCGCAATCAGCTCGACGCCGCCGGTGTGCGCGAACGCCACTGCGTCCTCGGCGTGCCGCTGAAGTGGGTGCTGACGGCGCACACGGAATTGCCGCCGCTGCCGGAGGCGGACGCCGCGAGCCTGCTGCAAATGGAAGCGGAGCGCGGTTTTCCCTGTGACGTCGCCACGCTGTTGCTGGCAAATTCGCGCTGTCCGCTGTCCGGCGGCAAACAGCACGTGACGCTGGCGGGCATTCCCAACGCCCACCTCGCGGCGCTGGAACGGGTTTTGGCGGCGGCAAAATTAAAGCCGGCCAGCTTTGCGCTGGGACTGGCGGCATTGCAGCCGCCGGCGGCGGAAAATTCCAACGGCGTGCTCGCGCTCGCCATCGGCGAAAGCCAGGTGTCGCTGCAAATCACCTGCGGCGGCGGCGTGGCCGCCCTGCGCGGCCTGGAAGGCGCCATCGAAGACGAGGCCGGGCGGCGCAATCTCCAGGCCGGCCTGGTGGCGCGCGAGGCGCGCATCACGCTCGGCCAGTTGCCGGTCGAACTGCGCGACACGGTCAAGCGCATCCGCATTTTTGGCCCGCGCGAGCTCGCGCAGCAGCTCGCGGATGAAATGGAATTGCGGTTCGAGCCGATGGGATTGAGCGTCGAAATCGTCGCGGCCTATTCGCCGGACGAATTTGGCGTCCAGCTCCCGCCGGCAGCTTCAGTTTCACCGGCCTTCAGCCTGGCGGCGCGCTGGCTGGCGGGACAACCGCCGGTGTTTGAATTTTTGCCGCCGAAGCCGACGCTGCTCGAACAGTTCGTCACCAAATACTCGTCGGGCCGCCTGCGGACGACGGGCGCGATTGCCGCCGGCATCGTGGCGCTGGTCGGCGGATTGTTTCTGTTCCAGGAATTTGAACTCATCCTGCTGCGCTCGCGGTGGTCGGCCATGTCGGCGAAAGTCGGGGAGCTTCAGACCGTGCAGGGTCAAATCCAGCAATACCGCCCGTGGTTCGACGACACGTTCCGCGATCTGGCAATTTTGCGGCAACTGACCCTGGCATTTCCCGAAGACGGCGCCGTGACGGCCAAAACCATCGAAATTCAGAATGACAAGACGGTGAGCTGCTCCGGCAACGCGCGGGACAACGCGGCGCTGCTGGCGACGCTCACAAAGCTGCGGTCGGCGGACGGCGTAAGCCATTTGAAGGTGGATCTGATTCACGGCAAATCGCCGATGCAGTTCACGTTTGATTTCCAATACGGAAACGGAGGCGCCAATGAAAATTAAAAATCGCCAGCAGTTTTTGGTGGCGCTGACCATCGGGGCGGCGGCGCTGTTCGTCGGCGTCAATTTCATCGGCGAACCGCTGGCCAATTTATGGTCGGCGCGCTCGGCGCAGATCAAGCAATTGCGCGCGAAGGTCGGCGAAGGAAAACTTTTGATCCAGCGCGAGGCGGGCCTCCGCAGCCGCTGGAGCGAAATGAGCATAAACGCGCTGCCGGGCAACACGTCGCTGGCCGAGCAGCAGGTGTTCAAGGCGTTCGACAACTGGTCGCGCGACACCGGGGCCGACATCAGCAGCATCATGCCGCAGTGGAAAAACGACTCGACCAATTACATGACGCTCAACTGCCGCGTCGAGGCATCCGGCAACCTCGGCAACTTGAGCCAGTTCCTTTACAACATCGAGAAAGGACCGGCGGCGTTGAAGCTCGATTCGGTCGAGTTGAGCGCGCACGACAACACCGGCCAGCAACTCACGCTCGGCCTGCAAATCAGCGGGCTGGTGCTCATCCCGCAAACGAAACCATGAAACCGACGCACCCTAAAAAATGGCTGGTCCTGGCACTCGCGCTGGTGAACGGCCTCTCCGCCGGCGCGCAATCGAACGGCGTGCCCGGCCCGGCGGCTTATCCGGCCTTCAGCCGGTTCATCACCGAGCGCAACATATTTGATCCGAGCCGCTATCCGCGCTCGTCGTCAACCGGGTCAGCCTATCGGCCGCGGGTGTCGCGCTCGGCGCCGGCGTTCACGCTGGTCGGCACGATGAGCTACGAAAAGGGGATGTTCGCGTTTTTTGACGGGAACAATCCCGATCTGCGGAAGGTGCTTTATCAATCGGACACCAACGGCATCGCCGGCTACACGGTGGCCGAAATCACGCTCGCCGGGGTCAAACTGGAAAGCGCCGGCAAAAAACAAACGGTGCAGATGAAGATCGGCGACATGATGCGGCAGGAGGGAAACGAATGGCAGCCGGCCGGGCGGGGTGAATTGCCCGCGGGCACGGCGGAAAGCGCCGCACCCGCGGTTGACGGTTCCAACTCCGACGCCGGCTCCGCGCCGTCGAACCCAACGACGTTTTGAAAAAGCTCATGCAACTAAGAGAACAGGAATTAAAATGAAAACCTCAATCCCAATCATCCTCACAACGGTTTGCGTTTCAGGACTGCTGCTCTCGGCGGCCGCGCAACCGACGACCGGTGGAACGGCGGACCAGAACGGCGCCGCCGCCACACCGGACCAGTCCGTGTCGCCGGCCGGCGGGGCGGACACGAGCAACACCAACCCGCCCGATGCGGGCGCGCCGCCGCCGGACGCGACCCAGGGCCAGGCCGCGCAGCCGGCCGAAGCCGCGCCGGCGGGAAACCAGCCCGTCGAGTCCACGGTCATTTTGCCGAAGGGGAATGCGCCGGAAGCCGTGCCGACGGCCTTCACGCCGCCCGCGCAAGCCATCGGCACGAATAATTCAAACGAGTTGCGTTTGAATTTCCACAACGCGCCGCTGGAGATGGTCCTGAATTATTTGAGCGACGCGGCGGGTTTCATCATCGTGCTGGACACGCACGTCAACGGCAATGTGACCATCGTCAGCACGCATCCCGTGAGCCAGGATGAGGCGGTGAATTTGCTCAACACCGAGTTGAACCGGAATAATTACGCCGCCATCCGCAACGGGCGGACGCTGACGATTGTGGACAAAAGCGAGGCGAAGACGCGCAACATTCCGGTCAAGACCGGCAACAATCCCAACTCCATTCCCGACAACGACGAGATTGCGACGTGGATCATTCCCATCCGGTTTGTGGAGGCGCGGCAACTGGTCTCGGATTTGTCGTTGTTCGTTTCGTCGCAGGCGACGATTGTCGCCAACGAGGCCGGCAACTCGATTGTGGTCACCGACACGCAGTCCAACATCCGGCATCTGGCCGAAATCATCCAGTCGGTGGACAACAGCGCCGAGGCGGAGACGGAAATCCGCGTGTTCCGCCTGAAATACGCCAGCCCGGCGGATGTGGCCAGCGAGTTGACCAGCGTTTTCCCGAGCAGCACTTCGGGCAACAACACGCAGTCGCCCATCCAGTTTCGCGGCGGCGGCGGCGGCGGTGGCGGCGGCGGCGGATTCTTTGCCCGCATGATGGCGGCGAACGCCGGCGGCGGCAACAACAGCCAGAACGACCGCATCAAAAAGGCGACGCAGGTCACGGCGGTGGCCGATTCGCGCATCCAGGCGGTCATCGTGACCGCGCCGAAGGATTTGATGGACCAGATTGCGGGCATGATGAACGACCTGGACGTGCCTTCGGATCGCGACCAGGGCGTTTATGTTTTCCAGATGAAAAACGGCGATCCCCAGCAGGCGGTGCAGGTGCTGCAAAACATGTTCCAGAGCAGCAGCACGTCGCGCAGTGGCACGAGTTCGTCATCGCAAAACAGCGCGCTCCAGCAACGCGCTCAAAACAGCACGACCACCATGGGCACGACCACCACCACCAGCGGAATTGGTGGAACTGGTTCCGGCGGCGGTGGCGGCACCGGTGGACGGCTTTATTAGGACGTGATGAATTTTTTAATGAAAGGGCAAATTATGAAAACAAATCGTTTCCAAAAATATCTCGGTGGCGTTCTGATTTTTCTGTTGTGCGCCGCGTTTAATCTCCATGCGCAATTCCGTCCCGGCGGCGGCGGTGGTGGTGGTGGCTTCGGCGGGTTTGGCGGCTTTGGCGGGTTCGGCGGCGGCGGCGCGTTTAACAACGCAAACCGCGGCGCCACGACCAGCGGCAGCGGCCAATACAACAACAACGGCACGGTGGGCAGCGCGATCATTTCCGTGGACCCGGTGACGCACAACATCATGGTCATCGCCGACAAGCAGACCAGCGAGCAAATCCGCCTGGTGCTCGCCAGCCTCGACGCGCCCGAACCGCAGGTGCTCATCAAGGCCGTCTTCCTCGAAGTGAATGACAACAAGGCGCTCGACCTCGGGGTTCAGGGCAATTACACCGGTTTCAGCAAAAACTTTTCGCAGGTCACCGGCTATTTGACCAATTACATGTATTATCCTTCTACCACTCCTGCCACTACTCCCGGCTCGATTGGTCCCTCGGGCTATACCCCGGTCAACCAGAGTTACACTTTGAACAACAACTTCAATTTGCCCCAGACCCTGACGGGAGCGGCCGGGAATGGCGGGATATATCAAATCATGGGCAACGATTTCACGGCGACGCTCCAGGCCATCGCCACCGCCGGCAAGGCGCAAGTGCTGTCGCGCCCGTCCATTCTCGCGCGCGACGGCCAGATGGCGGAGATTGTCGTCGGCCAAAGCATCTATCTGCCCAGCAGTGTCACTTTAACCAGTGTCGGCGGCACCACCGCCACCGTTCCGGAAATCAACGGGACCTATCAGAACGTCGGCATCCAACTGGACGTCACGCCGTTCATCGGGGCGAACAATCTGGTGCAAATGATTCTCCAGCCGCAAATCACGTCCATTGACACCTCGACGCCCGGCCAGGTGATTCAAGGCGGCAGCTTGATTTCATCCGCCGTGTTTGCGCCGAATCTCAACAAACGTTCCGCCAACACCGTGGTCGTGACGCCCGACGGCCAGACCGTCGTCATCGGCGGCCTCATTTCCAATGACAAGTCCACAAGCGAGAGCAAAATCCCGCTGCTGGGCGACATTCCGGTACTCGGCAACCTTTTCAAGTTCAGCAACCACTCGAACCAGAAGGACGAGTTGCTGATGTTCATCACGCCGCACATTGTCCAGATGCCGTCGCAGCTCGCCGCGTTGACCGCGAATGAAACCGGCCAAGCGCCGCTCATCACCAATTCAATTCCGGAGCAGGAGCTGGATCGTTTCCTGGAACGCGTGCCGGTGAAAAAACAATAGCGGGATGAAGTTGAATTTTTCTCCACCCGCTGTCTAACTGAACGCGCCGATGCAACCCAGACGAAACAGCACCTTGATTTACGGCCTTCTGCTGGGGGTCTGGGTGCTCGTCGTCGCGTGGCAGGTCGAGGAGCACGTCCGCGTCCGCGAGGCCGCCAGGACCGATTTGCGGAAACGTTCCGAGGCCATCGCCAACACGCTCGGCGCCGTCGTGCGCGGGCTGCAATTCCGCGGCGCGGTCTTTCGCGACCGGCTGGAACCGGTCCTGGGCGAACTCGTCGCCGGCGACACGAACGGCGCGGCGGCGGGCGAGGTGATTTCCATCACGTTGCTGAACGCCGCCGGTGAACCGGTCGCCTCCGCCGGCCGGCCGGTTGATCTGGAGCAAAAAGACATTCTTCAGGCCGGCGAGCATTGGGGTTTGCGCAGCATGACCCGGGTTTATTCGGTCGAAGGCGCATTCCTGAACCCGGAGGGCAATACCAACTCGCAGGCGCCATTGATTCTGGAGCCGCGCACCAACTCGATGCGCGGCGGCTTCAGAAATTTTCCGCGCCACGAACCCCGGCCCGGCGAGATGGGAACGTCGAACGTGTTGAACGCAACCACGGCCAATGCTTTGGACACGAATGCCGCCGCCGACCAAGCCGGGCCACCGCCGCCGCCGGGCGAACGTCCCGACCAGCCGCGCGAGGGCGGGCCGCGGCCGCGCCGTCCGTTCTGGGCGCGCGATCTCGACGACAAGCAATATCAGGACATGGTGGCCAGCCGGGAATTGCACGGCTTGGTGCTTACGCTTTCCACGGTGTCCTTGCAGGCGGTCAATCTCCACGATCTCTGGCTGCGCTTCGTCATCATCTTTTTCGCGGGCGTTTCCGCGATCGGCGCGGGGCTGGCGATGCGCAACCTTTCCCAAACCGCGCAACTGCAGATCCGCCTCGTCCGCGCCAGTGAAATGAATTCGCACCTCCGGGAAATGAACCTGGCGGCCGCCGGCCTCGCGCACGAGACCCGCAATCCGCTCAACATCATCCGCGGCATGGCCCAGATGATTTCCAAACAAACCGGCACGCCGCCGGAGATTGGCGAAAAATCGCGCGCCATCGTGGACCAAACCGACAAGGTCACCGCGCAGTTGAACGAGTTCATCAATTACTCCCGTCCGCGCGAAGTCCGCCGCTCGAAAATCGCGCTCATCGCCGCCGTGAACGAGGTGGTGCGCACGCTGACCCACGACATCGAGGAAAAGAAACTGCGCGTGGAGACCGGCGGCGAACCCGTCGCCATCGAGGCCGACGACCAGTTGTTGCGCCAGGTTTTGTTCAACCTGTTGCTCAACGCCATCCAGGCGGTGGACGCGGGCGGACAGATTCAAATTCTGGCGCGGCACGTCAGCGCCGCCGAGGCGTCGCTCGAAATCCGCGACAATGGCCCCGGCGTGCCGCCCGGGCGCCGCCAGGAAATTTTCAAGCCGTATTTCACCACCAACGAAAAAGGCACCGGCCTGGGTCTGGCCGTCGTCCAGCAAATCGTCCTCGCGCACGGCTGGGAAATCGAATGTCTGGCGAATGAGCCGAAGGGCGCCGTCTTCCGCCTCACGCATTTGAAACTCGCCGTTTGAGAAAAATCCGAAGGGAATTCCCGGCCGGGGCGGGAATGATTCGGCCGGGCTGGCAAACTGCGGCCTTGCAACCCGCTGCTGCCACCGGTCAGTTGACCTCTTTCTCCAGTCTTTTGATTTCCTGTTTGATCAAATCCATTGTCCGGTGTTTGGCCAGATAAACCTGGTCAACCGAAATGCCGAAGGTGGCGGCCACCTTTTCGGTTGACCATCCTTTGTTCACATACAAGTCGAAGATTTGAAATTTTTGCGGGTCAAGCTCGCGTTTGACTTTGGCAATGGCGGCATCATACAGGTTCTTTTCCCATTCAGCGTCCCACAACGCGTCCAAATCCCTCCCGCTCGGATCCGCCACTTTGTCCACCGTGCGGGTGCCGGTGGCGGTGTCTTCGAATGATGAATGGCCGGCGGCGAAAGGCCCGCGCTTGCGGAGCTGGTCCGTGATCCGCCAGCGGGTCATGTTCAAGAGCCACGTCTTGAAAGAGCCAATCGCCGGGTCATATTTGAAGGCGGGCATGTGCTTGGCGACCGAGATCATCGTTTCCTGGACAACATCCTGCGCCTCGGCCGCGGTCAAGCCGCCCTTGATGGCGACGTTGTAGATGAGCTTCCAATAGGTCTCAAAAAAAACCTGCCAACTGGACTGATCCTGCCAGTCTTTGAGGCGTTGAATCAGAGTTGCGCGCGTCGGAATCAGTTCATCCATCGTCTGTCCCATCAGACAAGTAATGAGGTTTGTTGTTGCTTTTGACAATAAAATACACCGCTACCCCGAAAAAGGTTGAAGGAAAAGGTGTTACATGCTTATCTCATCACGTTCATCACTCAGACGCGTGAAGGGATTAAAACGCTTGAACTTGTTTCTTAAAGCCGGACGCGGTCTTTTGGCGACCGCAACTGTTTGGGGTTTGCTCGCTTGCGCCGGGGTATGTTGTGCGCAGCCGATGGCCGGCGGCGCGGCCACGAACGAAATCCGGATTGTGGAACTGCAAGGCACGGCGGAGATCGCTCCCGGCGGTGCCACCATCTGGGCGCCCGCGCAAACCGGCCAAATCCTGCATCCGTTCGACCGGTTGCACACCGGCGCCAACAGCCGGATTGCATTCCTCTGGTCGGATCGGAGCGTGGTGTCCTTCGGCGCTTTGACGGAGGTCGAAGTGCTGCCGCCGGATTCATTCGATGCGCAATGCGGACTGCATTTGTTCCGGGGCATCCTCTCGTTTTTTCATCGTGACGAACCGGGACGCATCCGGGTCATCACCCGCGGCGCCATTGCCGGGGTGGAGGGCACGGAATTCGTCCTGGCGGATGACGCTTGGCGCAGCACGATGTCCGTGATTGACGGCAAGGTCCGGTTTGGCAACGAACAGGCCGCGCTGCTGCTGACCAACGGCCAGCAAGCCGTCGTCGAGCCGGGCAAAGTGCCCGTTCGCACCGCGGGTTTCATTGCCAACAACGTCCTGCAATGGTGCTTTTACTATCCGGCGGTGATTGATCCGAACGATTTGCCGTTCACACCGGAAGAACAAAAAATCCTCGGCGAATCCCTCCGGGCTTACCGCGCGGGCGATCTGCCGGTGGCGCTGGCCCAATATCCGGTCGGGCGGCAGCCCGGCTCCGACGCGGAGCGGGTTTATTATGCCGGCCTGCTTCTCGGTGTCGGACAGGTTGAACCGGCCGAAACGGTGCTGGCTTCCTTGTCCGTCACCAATGCCTCCAGCCGTCCGCAACGGATTGCCCTGTCCCTGCGCCGGCTCATCGCCGCCGTGAAGCGGCAGCCGGCCCCGGCGGCGGTCCGTCCACAACTGGCCGCGGAATTCCTGGCGGACTCCTATTACGAACAATCGCGCGCCATCCCCGGAGTTTCATTGCCGGCCGCGCTGGATTCCGCCCGGCAGGCCGCGACCAACTCGCCGGATTTCGGTTTTGCCCGGGAGCGGGTGGCGGAATTGGAATTTAGTTTCGGTCATAACGACCGGGCGCTCGACGCCCTGGACAAAAGCCTCGCCCTTGCGCCGCGCAATGCCCAGGCGCTCGCGTTGAAGGGATTCCTGCTCGCGGCGCAAAATCGCGCCGGCGAAGCCATCGGCTGGTTCGACCAGGCGCTCGCCGTGGACTCCGCCCTCGGCAACGCGTGGCTGGGTCGCGGTCTGTGCCGCATCCGCCGCGGCGACGCCCGGGGCGGACGCGAAGACCTGCTGGTGGCCGCGGCGCTCGAGCCGCAGCGCGCCGGGTTGCGAAGCTATCTGGGCAAGGCTTATGCGGATGCGGGCGATTTTCCGCGCGCCGCCAGGGAATTCCAGCTCGCGGAAAAATTGGATCCCAATGACCCGACGCCGTGGCTTTATTCCGCCCTGCTCAACCAGGAAAACAACCGGATCAACGACGCCATCCGCGATTTGGAAAAATCGCAGTCATTGAATGACAACCGGAGCGTCTATCGCTCGCAACTGCTGCTGGACCAGGACCAGGCGGTGCGCAGCGCGAATCTGGCGGCGATGTATCGGGACGCGGGCATGAATGACGTGGCCGTGCGCGAGGCCTCCCGGGCGGTGAATGACGATTACGCGAATTACTCCGCGCATCATTTTCTGGCGGACAGCTATCATGAACTGGTTGATCCGAACGAGATTAATCTCCGTTATGAAACCCCCGCCGAGACTGAATATCTGCTGGCCAATTTGCTGGCCCCGGTGAGCGCCGGCATGTTCTCGCCCACCATCTCACAGCAGGAATATTCCCCGTTGTTCACACGCAATCGCTTTGGGGTCGCTTCGGACACGGAATATCTCAGCCGCGGGGCCTGGACCCAGTCGGGTGCGCAGTTCGGGACGTTCGGGAATTTCAGCTATGACTTTGAGGCCTCCTATCATTCCGACCCGGGCCAGCGCCCGAACGACGACATTTATCAGCGGCGATTTTTCCTGACGGTCAAGCAACAGCTTACGCCGCAGGACAGTGTTTATGTGAATGTCCAGCAATACGAGGCGGAAAGCGGAGACCTGTCCCAATACTACGACCAAAGCCTGGCCAGCCCGACTTTTCGCGCAAAGGAAAATCAAACTCCAATTGTAAGCCTTGGCTATCATCATGAATGGAGTCCCGGGGTCCACACTTTGTTTTTTGCGGCCCGTCTCAACGACACTGGTTCGTTCAACAACTTCGCGCAGCCTTCCCTGTTTCAAGTCTTTCCGAACAATTTCATCGGCGTCCCCACTTTAAGCACCTTCGAGTCTGCGCAGAATATTACGGCGAGTGAACTTTATTGGAACAGGTTGGATATTTATTCGGGAGAACTGCAGCAGATTTGGGAGGGGCCGGTCCACAATACCATTGTCGGCGCGCGTATCCAGTATGGTCATTTTGACACTTCGGTTTTACAGGCCAATCCTGTCCCCGTCACCGCTGATTTCCTGGATCCTCCGCCGGAACAGGACTTCACTACCCTGTTCAAGCGCGTCAGTTTTTATGGCTATCATCAATGGCGGATTTTCGAGCCGTTGCAATTGATTGGCGGTGTGACTTATGACCATATCACCTACCCGGAAAATTTTCGGAGCGCGCCCATTTCCGGGAACGACACGCCGGCGGATCAGGTTTCGCCCAAAGCCGGCCTGATTTGGACGCCGCTGGACAAAACCACCGTCCGTTTTGCCTACACGCGCTCGTTGGCCGGCGCGAGCGTGGACCAAAGCTATCAACTGGAACCTTCGCAGGTGGCGGGCTTTGTCCAATCCTTCCGCAGCATCATCCCTGAATCCATCGCCGGGGACAATGCCGGGGCCAAATTTGAAACCTACGACCTTTCGCTGGAGCAAAAATTCAGCACCGGGACTTATCTGGGCCTGTCCGGCGAGATATTGAACTCCACCGTGAACCGGGTTGACGGCGTCTTCAATTATTATCCCGACGGGTTTGACGATCCCATTCCGCAAGGACTGCGCGAGAATTTGGATTACCAGGAAAAATCGCTGCTGTTCACCGCCAACCAGTTGCTGGGCCGGGACTGGTCGCTCGGCGCGCGCTATCTCATTAGCCAGGCGGTTTTGAATGACAATTTTCCCGATGTGCCGGTCAGTCCACCACCCATCAGTAATCCGATAATTCCAAGTCAGCGGATGAAGGGGGTTTTACAGGAATTGGGTTTGTCGGCGGTTTACAATCATCCCTGCGGTTTCTTTGCCCGGGGAGAGGCCAATTGGTATGGTCAAAACAACAGCGGCTATACTCCCCCCGGTGAACCGGGCGCTGACTTCTGGCAATTCAACGCGTTTGCCGGTTACCGTTTCCTGCATCGAAAAGCTGAATTCACGCTCGGCCTGCTCAACATCGCCGGTCAAAATTACAGTTTGAACCCGCTCAACCTTTACAACGAACTTCCGCGCTCGCGCACCCTGGCCGTGAGCCTGCAGTTGAGTTTTTAGGGCCATCCATTTGTAGCTGCGGAGCAGCGACCGATGGTAGCCCACGGTAAAACCGTGGGTTTGTGCGATTAAAAAAATCAAGCCCCGGCCGGGGCGACAGCAAGCTCAATGGGAGGGACGGCGTGTCGCCGTCCCTGATCAAAGGCAAAACAATTGGCAGCGACGCGAACTTGCAAGCTGGTTGAAAACTATTATTCTCCCCGCATGGCAAAAAAGGCCGCTGCGAAATCTTCCGCGACCGTAGCCGCGCCTGTGAAGGCGCGGAAACCCAACGCCGACGCCAAAGAATCCGCGTTGTCACCAACGCCGCTACGCGCCAGCAGCCTCCTCGACACCCGCGTCGTTTATTGCGGCGACAATCTGGAACAGCTCGCCAAGCTGCCCGACGCCTGCGTGGATTTGATTTACATTGACCCGCCCTTCAACTCCAACCGCAACTACGAGGTCTTTTGGGGCGAGACCAAGGAGAAGCGCGCCTTTGAAGACCGCCACGAATCCACCCGCGCCTATATTGACTACATGCGCCCGCGCTGCGTGCAACTGGCCCGCGTCCTCAAAAAGACCGGCAGCTTTTATCACCACTGTGACTGGCACGCCAGCGACTACGTCAAGGTCATGCTCGACCAGATTTTCGGAGAAAATAATTTTCAAAACGCTCTCGTGCCGATGACGTAAATCTGTTAAAAATCAATGCGCCTGAATTGAACGGCAAAAAAACGCTTGAACGACGAACACGAAATTACATCCGAACTGGACGTTCTCGAAGAGAATGCAGGCCCGCCACCGCCATTGCCCTCAAATCTTTCAAAGGACGAGCGTTATTTTCTGCTGATTCAAACTGCTCTTCGCAAATGCCTGGAATATAAACCTAGGTTCGGAAAGGGACGAAAAGAAGGGTTCTCATTGGAACAATTTACTGCACTGTATAGTGCCGACCCATTTTATCATTGGTTCGGAGTTGATTCGCCGCTGATGTATGCGGCACACAAGGCGGCAGGTGGAATGACATCAATTTATCGGCAAATCGGAATTGGTGGACAGTGGGTATTTTATCAAATGTTGCAGGACCATTTCGGTCTAAACCGAGAACAGGCAATTTGGAGTTACAAAATTGACGGCGCACGTGGCAAACAACGCACGTTGACGCTTGATGGCAGGGTGGCGCTCAACGACGTGAAAAACGCCGAAGCCCGCGCCAAAGTTCAAAATTGGCTCGTTGAAGTTGCAAATCAAATTCGACTTCCTGCCGACACGCTGAAAAATATCAAGGGAATCGTCTTTGAAACGCGGCAAGGTTACAAAAGCAAGGATTCCAAGCGTCAGAACGCAGACATTGCTAACGCCTCCAAAGCATATGCGAATTTATACGTTCCTGTTCTACTTTTGTTCTCGACGCAAATTGATGGTGATGTCGCACAGCGTTACCGCGAAAATCTTTGGGTTCTTCTAACCGGCAATCTTTCTGATTCAACAACCACCAGCGCTTATTCTTTTTGCCGCGAAATTGTCGGTTACGATTTGGCAGACTTCTTCACTCGTTTCTCGCCTCGTATCAAAAGCGAAGTTGAGAATGTTCTCAAAGCTCTGCTTTCAACCTGATGAATACCGTCATCGAACAACCGCGATTTGGATTTACAGAACGCCTGACTCAAAGAGCAAATCTGAAACATACTCGTTATGGCTGGCTGCGGCTTACGCCTGCTTACTCCGTGCATCTCGTCGGCGATATTCTTGATGAAATTGACCTTTCGGATGGAGTCGTTCTCGATCCGTTTTGCGGAACTGGCACGACTGCTCTGGTATGCGCCGAGCGTGGCATTCGGGCAGACACAATTGACATCAATCCATTTCTGATTTGGCTGACACAAACCAAATGCGCGAATTATCCCACGGCTGAATTGGAAAACTTTGCCGACGCATCTTTGGCGGTGCTTGCCAAAGCCACAAATGGCAGCAGCGACGAATGGATTCCAGCAATCCACGAAATAGAAAAATGGTGGGATGCCGAAACCTTGAGGTTGCTTGGGCACGCAATGGCAGGTATTCGTGCCAAGACGGACGAGCTTGCGGTGGCGAATTTGCTCAAAATTGTTTTTTGCCGTGTGATGATTGAAACAGCCAACGTCAGCTTCGGCCATCAATCCATGTCTTTCAAAGCCCCAGCCCATCCAAGCCTGTTTCACGACAAAAGATCGGACTTCGTAGCAAATTGGCAGCGGGCATCAAAAAATGTTCTTGATGCGGCATATTCGCCAATGAAAGCCGACGTGTCTGTTTCGCTCGTGGACGCGCGACGACTCGATGAAGAATTGAAACACAACCATTATGATTGCGTTATCACGTCGCCGCCATATCCGAATCGCATGAGTTACATCCGCGAACTGCGGCCTTATATGTATTGGCTCGGATTTTTGACAAATGGTCGGCAAGCAGGAGAACTTGACTGGGAGGCCATTGGTGGAACATGGGGTTGTGCCACGAGTAATCTTCAAAAGTGGAATCGCAATGGTGCAAAGCCGATTCCATTTGAACCTTTTGACAAAATCATTCAGGACATTCGTTCACGTAGCGGTGTATTGGCCACCTATGTTGACAAATATTTTCACGACATGACGCATCACGTTCAGGCGCTTCATAAAGTTGTGAAAGGTGGCGGGCAGATAAATTACATCGTTGGCAATTCAAAGTTCTATGATGTGCTGTTGCCGGTCGAACAGATATTTGCCGCGATGTTTCGAGAGGCGGGATTCAATGAAGTGGCCGTTCGCACGTTGCGAAAGCGCACGTCGAAAAAGGAGCTTTATGAATACTTGGTGTCGGGAATCAAAGCCGAACATTGACGCCTTTGAAGCCATGATGATGCGCGAGGATTGCGAAAAGGGATTTTTCGTATCCTTCGATTATTCTTCGGATGCGTTGCAGGAAATCGAATCATTTTTCAAGCGCAGTCATAAAGTCATCGTTGCCCTGACCGTGCAGGAAATTCTGGACGAGCACATCGCGAAGAAATTGGCGTAGCCAGAATCAGTGTTGAGACTAAAATGAGTGCCGTTAGTGGTTTTGTCATACGTGGTCCTGGTTAAACTTCTGAATCGGTCGGACAACATTATTACGCGCCAGGGATCATCATTCTTTCAAAGAAATCATGCCTATATTTCACATTCGTGGTTAAATGCTTGTTTTTCAGGGTGTTCCGGCGAATTTTCTCTCCAAAACGGCCTTGTTTCCGGCCAAAATCGGCCATTTTCTGACTGACATTTTTGTTATGTTCGTTAGCACAAACCTTGTGTTCGTCAGCATAAGCCTTATGTTCGTCAGCACAGAAATTTTGTTGGTTGGCATGAGGCTTGTGATGATTAGCATGGACGTTTTGCTCACCAGCAAAGAAGGTGTGCTAGTCAGCGAAAATCGTGTGCTGACTAACACAGATACGTTGCTCATCAGCACAGGCTTCAGGTTACGCAACACGCTTTCGATTCCAGTCAACGCTCATCCCGTGACGATGAGCATTGGAATTATTTTGATTTAAGAAAACCAAAAACCGTGGATTGACGCTTTTGGAAAATTTGTTGAAATAAAAGCGCAAAATCAACTCAGGGCGCTTATGGCATTTTACGACACTCCTGGACTCACTTATGACAGCGGCGTGCTCTATGACGATGTCATAGCGCCCACAACCAAAGGGAAAAAAATGGCTAAAGTGAAGTTAAATCTAAGTCGTTTGTCGGATGGCGAAATCATTCAGAAATGCAGCGATATAAAAACCGCGTTGACGGGCAACGCGACCTTCGCAACCCCCACGCCAACATTGACGGCGTTCGGCACGCTCATCACCACGGCGCAGGCAAAATTGACGACATCAGACAATGCGCAAACGGCGTCGAAACAGGCAACCTCGGACAGGTGCAAGGCGCTCTGCGCACCTGGGCCACTGACTTCGATGATCCGGCGGACGCGGCCGGCCACAAGTTTTACATTGTGCCGATGGACGGTGATGAGAATCCACTCACACCACCGAGCAACACCGTCAACTTTGCCGCCGGATGAATTACCCACGGCTGCCAAGGAACTGAAAACCGGGCTGAACTTTCGTTCAGCCCGGTTTGTTTTTTTGGAAACCCCTAATTCCCACTTTCCAAAAGCTTAAGGATTAAATCCGGTCAGGACGATGGGATAGTTGGTTGTCGGCACATTACTCGGAAAATAGATGGTGAATCTGTAACTGGGACTGAATGGAGGATTGGGAATGGTGACGGTTGTTTGATTGCAGCCGGTATCGCCATATTTTCCCGTATATCCAATTTTTGTATCCAACCGCCCGCTGCCATCAGCCGCCGTAAAAACTGTGGTATTGGTCAAAGGCACCCAACCCCAGCCTTGGGCAATGGTCTTGGTGTAATTAACATAGCCGACGAAAGTGCCCGGACAGGTGCCGAGTGTGCCATTACTAGCCTTGGGAAAGCCAAAGACAACAAGCTGGTCTCCGCCCAAATCAAGAGGCTGCACCACGTTCAAAGACGCCGCGCGGGTCGGCACAGGATCTCCGCCGCTCTGGGAAACATTACAAGAATATGATCCCGCGTTATTGACCCCGACGTTTTGCAGGGTCAGCGTGCTGTTGGTTTGTCCCGCAATGTCAACCCCGTTGGACTGCCATTGATAGGTGTCGCCATTGACTGCCTGCACGCTGAAGGTGGCACTCGACCCCACGGTGACGGCCTGGTCCACTGGTTGGGCCGTGATGGTCGGAAACACAGATTGATCAACAAGGTCGGCCGACTGGGCACGAGCGGTATTTACTGCAATTGCAAGGAGTCCGGTGACGGCCGCCATTGCAATGATACGAGGTATTTGAGGGACATGTTTTTTCATAGGTCTGTTTGTTTTACGGGTTTTTGCTGTCGTTCTCCCTGCGCCCGACAACCCCTAGAATCTACACAGCAGTTTTTCTCTACACTCAGGCGAATATCCAGCAATACGCAGTATCCGGGCCAATCTTTCAGACTTTTTGACAGAATTATGATGATGAAAAAAACCGAACCGCCCGGCCGCCGCGCGTCATTTTCCGCTTTTCAGCAGAGGATGGGAAAAAATCGCTGATTTCTTCCCGTTATTTCCTAAACTCAGTCAGCGGTGAAGATTAAAGCCATCGGACAAAGTGTATTTTCCAAATCCGCGCTGGGTGCGGCGTTGGCGGCGCTTTGCGGTCTCATGTTGTGGACGATGCCGCTGGGCGAACCCTGGGTGAACGCCAGCTACGATTATTTGTTCCGCTTTGAAGCGCGCGCGGTCACGAACCGGGTGACCCTGATCCTGATGGACAATGAGGCGTTCGATCAATTTCACCAAACCCGCGGACAGCCGTGGAACCGTGGATTGCACGCCCAATTGTTGAACCGGCTGGCGGATGACGGGTGTGCCCTCGTGGTATTTGATTCCTTTTTCAAACAAACGAACGATCCAACCCAGGACGCAGCCCTGGCCGGGGCGATGCGGCGGCAACACCACATCGTGTTGATGGCCAAGCAGGCGGAGGTAACATACCCGGGGCTGGCCGGTGCGCAGCCAACATTGCCATCCGCACTGTTTCTCGACGCTGCCGGGACCAATTGGGGCGTCGCCTGCCTCGATCCCCACCCGATTGTGCGCCGGCACTGGCCGTTTCCCTCGCCGGGGCCTTATCCGAGCCTGCCCTGGACCGCCGCGCGGCTGGCCGGGGCATCATTGAGTGAAAACCCGCAGGAACGGTGGTTGCGTTACTATGGTCGCGATGGCGCAGCGGCCAGGTTGAGTTACCGGTTCGCGCTGAATCAGCCAACAAATTATTTCCGCGGACAGGTCGTATTCATCGGCACGGCGCCGGAAACATCGGTGCCCGGCGTTGATGAAACCGACAAATTTAACACTCCCTACACGCGCTGGACCGACGAAGCAACCGGTGGCGTCGAAATCCTGCTGACCTCCTTTCTGAATCTGATGAATGGCGACTGGTTGCAACGACCGGCCTGGTGGCTGGAGGCATTGATGTTGGTGACCAGTGGCTTGTTGCTGGGTGGCGGATTGTGCCGGATGCGATGGCCGCTGGCTTGCGCGACGGCGGGAGGGGTTGCCCTGGTGGTGGCATTGGGGGCGATTACAGGGAGTTACTTCACCAATTATTGGTTTCCCTGGCTGGTGATTGTCGGCGGCCAGGTGCCCTGTGCCCTGGGTTGGGCGCTGGCATTGGGGATCCGTCGCGCGCTCGAAAAAAGGGCGGTTTCGGTTTCCCTGTCATTTCCCCGCGTTGCGGCTGCAGTCGAGGAACTGCCGGATGCGCCCGATTACGAATTGTTCAATCCCCCCTTTGGCGAGGGCGCTTATGGAAAAGTCTGGCTGGCACGGAACGCGGCCGGACAATGGCGGGCGTTGAAGGCGGTTTACCTGGCGAACTTCGATCAGAACACCGACCCCTACGAGCGCGAATTCAACGGCATCAAAAAATACCAGCCGGTCTCCGACAAACATCCCGGCCTGTTGCGGGTGGAATTTGTCAGTGAAAAGCAGGCGGGATATTTTTATTACGTCATGGAACTGGGGGACCCGCTTGAGCCGGGTTGGGAACAGGAGCCTTCCACCTACAAACCGCGTGATCTGGTGAGTGAACGCGCCCGTTCCCACCGGCGAAGGCTGCCGGTGCGGGAATGTGTGCGGATTGGGCTGGCACTAAGTGATGCCCTTGATTTCATCCATCGCCAGGGGCTTACTCACCGCGACATCAAGCCCCAGAACATCATCTTTGTCAACGGCCAGCCCAAGCTGGCGGATCTGGGGCTTATCACCGAAATCCGGCCTCCCGACCAGGAGCGGACATTGGTGGGCACGCCCGGCTACATGCCGCCACCACCGGAACGTCCGGGCACAGCGCAGGCGGATATTTACGCTTTGGGCATGGTGCTTTACGTGCTCGGCACCGGCCGCAGTGCGGCCTATTTCCCGGAGATTGCCACGACCCTGGTCGAAAGCGAAGATCCGGCGGATTTCCTTCCATTGAACACCGTCATCCTCAAGGCTTGTCAGCCGGACCCGGCGCAGCGCTATGCCTCGGCGGCGGAGATGCACCGCGCCTTGCAGGAAACGCAGAAAACGCTGGAAGCGGATTGACCGTCAGTTCCGTGCCCGCGCGACAAACGTTGCATCCCATCAAACGGAACTGTCCCCGATTTTGTCCGGAATAATTTCAGCGGCGCCGGCGCGCGCGTCCAGACAGCCCCGCACGGTTGCAGTGAGGCTTTCCAATGAAAAAGGCTTTTGTAAAATAAGGCTGTGGGGGCGTTTTTTTTCCGTTTTATCGGGGCCATAGCCGCTCACAAGTATCACTTTAAGGCTTGGCCGTTCTTCCCTTAATCTGTCTGACAATTCCCAGCCGGTAAGGCCGCCCGGCATGATAATATCGGTCAGCAACAAATCAATCTGTGAGGCGTTTTTCTTCCAAATATTCAAAGCTTCCAGGCCATTGGAAGCCTCCCAAACGTGATAACCCGATGCCTTCAGAACATCTCGCATGACCATTCTGACATCAGCATCGTCTTCGACCAACAGGACTTTTCCGTGCCCGCCGGGTGGATCCGCTTTCGTATTTGGGGGATTGATTTTCTTTGTCATGGCCGAAATGCTGGCCGGCGAAAAAACTCGGAAGCAGTTGCCGTTCGTAAAGGTCGTTTTCTAAAAGCGAAATGGACGTGAGCCGTCATGTTCGTTTCTTGCAAATGACAGGTTGTAAGGGAATGCAATTTCCGTTTTGTTCCGTCACCGCTGCGTGGCATCCACGCCAGCATGTTGTTGTTTTTTAGATAAACCAGCTCCGTCCCATTCCCTTTGTCCCCTTAATCCCCTGTATACCCTCAGGATCGGAGCTGGCAAAAATGTTAACGGCGTGGCTCCACGATTGATTTGCCGCTTTTTTGTCATCTTTTATGCTCGTGAAACCATCATATCCGTCAAATCTGTGATTACACACGACGCCGATACTATCGTTTACGTTCGTGAATTCAGAATCTTTCAAAAAACTTTCGCATCTTTGAAGATTGCCAAGTTTGTAAATGGCAACGGGGCCATAAAGAAGTTGGACCGGCCCCAAATCCAAATCTTGAAACCCTCCACCTGACCGGCTTTCCTGCGCAAAAACGCGAAGACCCGGAAACGTTGATGCGGGTTTCACGGATTACCTTTGCCCGTTGTGGCATCAATCAGATTTCCACGGCAGGGTCGAAGCGTCGGCTTTGAAAATCCCTTTTGACGGGTGGTTGATTCGACTAGTCTTGCCGTGTGGCAGCCGAATCGCGCAAAAATCATGCTGAAACGTCCGTCCCCGGTGGCAATACGGCGGAGGGTGGAGCGCGCATCCTGATTGTGGACGATGACCCCGGCCAGCGCAGCCTGCTGAATTCGTTTCTTCGCAGCCAGGGTTTTGAAACCGCACTGGCGGATTCCGGCGAACGCGCCCTGGAAATGCTGCGCGCCGGGAAATTCACCATGATGATTTCCGACGTGCGGATGCCGGGACTTTCCGGTCTCGAAACGCTGCGCCGTGCGCGCCAGGAACACGTCGCGCTGCCGGTTTTGCTCGTCACCGCCTTCACCGACATCCGCGATGCCGTCGCCGCGATGCGCGATGGCGCGGTCAATTATCTGGCCAAACCGATTGACCTGGATGAACTGCTCAATTCGGTGCGGCAGGCCATCGGCATTTCAAAGTCCGTTCCGTTGCGATACAACGAAGAGCAACGGCTGCCGGATTTTGTGATTGCCCGCAGTCCGCTCATGCAGACGGTGTTCCGCGACGCTTCCCTGATCGCGCCGTCCGAAACCCGCGTGCTCATCACCGGCGAAAGCGGCGTGGGCAAGGAGGTGGTGGCGGATGTCATCCACGCCTGGAGCACGCGCGCGGCGGGGCCGTTGATCAAGGTCAACTGCGCCGCCATTCCTGAAACGCTGCTCGAAGCCGAATTGTTCGGGCACGAAAAGGGCGCGTTCACCGGCGCGCACGCCCGGCGCATTGGCCGGTTTGAGGAGGCGAACGGCGGCACGATTTTTCTCGACGAGGTGGCCGAGATGTCGCCCGCGCTTCAGTCCAAGCTGTTGCGCGTGACGCAGGACGGGCGATTTCAGCGCGTCGGCGCGAACCGTGAAATCCACACCAACGCGCGCATCCTCGCCGCCAGCAACCGCAACCTGGAGGACGAGGTCAAAGGCGGTCGTTTTCGCGAGGATTTGTTCTACCGGCTGAACGTGGTGGAGCTGAACGTCCCGCCATTGCGCGAACGGCGCGAGGACATTTTGCCGCTGGCCGGCCGGTTCATCGAGGAAATTGCCAAAGGCCGCGCGCGGTTTTCGGACACGGTGGCCGCCTGTCTGGAGCGGTATCCGTGGCCGGGCAACGTGCGCGAGTTGCGCAACGCCATGGAACGGGCGGTGCTGCTTTCCCGCAGCGAACTGATTCTGCCGGAACATCTGCCCACCCGCGTCCGCGCCGCCGCGGAAAATCCTCCGCCGCCGGAAACCGCCGACGTGGAACGGCTGGCGGAGATCGAACGCCAAGCCATCATGCAGGCGCTGCGCCAGCACGATTTCAACCGCACCGAAACCGCCAGGGCGCTCGGCCTGAGCCGCCGCGCGCTGCTCTATAAATTGCAACGATATCGCGAACTGGGATACAAGGTGGAATAAAACCTGGCTTGCTTTCGTTCACCACTGTCGGCTGCAAACGAAAAAGGTGTCCATCGCCGGATGCCTGCGATTTGGAGCGGGCGCAGCATTTGAAAATTTTTTAACACCCCCGGCGAAACGTCAAATCAAAGCGGCACAGGGAAAACGAAAAGAGTCTATCTCAAAACCTTCCCTCATTGTAGCAGCCGGCGTGAGCCGGCTCATTTTTCCTGAGATTCGCGTAAGATTGGAGCGGACTCACGTCCGCTGTTACAAGTTTTGAGACGCTCTCAAAAGAGCGTCCCGGAGGACGCCTTGCAATTTGGTCCGGAAGTGCCGGAAGTGTTTTACGCCGGGCTTTCGCCGACCTGAAAGCGCACGAAGCGGCGGATGGTGATTTCATCGCCGAGCTGCTTGGCAATTTGCGCGGCATGTTCCTTCATGCTCACCTCGGAATTGCGCTTCACGAAGCCCTGGTCCACGAGACAGTAGGTCTGGTAAAACTTTTCCAGGACGCCCTGCAGGATTTTCTCCATCGCCTGCGGCGGCTTGCCCTTGAGCCGGTCGGAGGACGCGGCGATTTCACGTTCCTTGGCGATGACGTCCGCCAGCACCTGCTCGCGCGAAACCGCATGCGGATGGCCCGCCGCGATTTGCAGCGTGATGTCCTTGACCAGTTGTTTGAATTCGTCCTTGCCGACGGTCTCCGCCTTGCCGGCGCCGACCTCGACGAGCACACCGACCTTCGCGCCGGTGTGAATGTAACCGGCAATCAGCCCGTTGCCGTTCACTTCCATGCGCGCGTGCCGGGCGATTTTGATGTTCTCGCGGATTTTGGCGACGAGCGCCGCGCGGTCGGCCTCCAAGTCCGCCTTGGGGTCCGCGGCGAGCCGTTTTGCCGCGTCATCGCAAAAGGCGCGGAACAAATCATTGCGCGCGACGAAATCTGATTCGCTGTTGACCTCGACGAGCACGCCGAGCTGTCCGCCAGGCGCGATGTATTGGGCGATGACGCCTTCCCGGGCTTCGCGCGCGGCCTTCACGGCGGCGGTGGCCTGGCCTTTTTTGCGGAGGATGTCCACGGCGGCGTTGAGGTCGCCGTTCGCTTCCACGAGCGCGCGTTTGCAATCCATCATGCCCGCGCTGGTCATCTCGCGCAGCTTGTTCACGTCAGCAGCAGTAACTTGAGCCATACAAATCGGTTGAGGGTTGAGAGTTGAGGGTTGAGGGTTGAGCGCAACCGGAGATTTTAAGACAGCACGGGCGGAACCGCTCCGACCGGCGCAATTTCAGTGACTGGTGTTTCCACCGTGGCGGCAGCGGCGGGCGGCGCTTCAACCGGAGCGGTTTCCTCCGAGGCCGGACGGCGCGCGCGTTTCGATTCATATTCCGCCTGCGCCCGCGTGATGATCTGGCTGATGGTGGCCAGAATCATCCGCACCGAGCGGATGGCGTCGTCATTGCCCGCGATGGGATAATCCACGAGGTCGGGGTCGCAATTCGTGTCCACGATGGCGACGACCGGTACCTTGAGTTTGCGCGCCTCGGCCACCGCGTTGTGTTCGCGTTTGATGTCCACGACAAAAATCGCCGCCGGAATCTTGTCCATCTCGCGGATGCCGTCGAAGTATTTGTGCAGGCGCGCGGCTTCGCGGCGGATGACCGCCTGTTCCTGCTTGCCGTATCTGGCCAGCGAGCCATCGGCGTCCATCTTTTCAATTTCCTTGAGCCGGGCGATGGAACGTTTGAGCGTGTTGAAATTTGTCATCGTGCCGCCGAGCCAGCGTTCGGTGACGTAAAATTGGCCGCATTCCCCGGCGATTTCCTTGATGGCCTGCTGCGCCTGTTTTTTGGTGCCGACGAACAGCACCTTGCCGCCCTTGCGCACCGTCGCGGTCAAAAAGTCGCACGCCGCTTCGAGCTGGGCGAGGGTTTTGCTGAGGTCAATGATGTGAATGCCATTGCGCGCGTCGAAGATGAACGGCTTCATCTTGGGGTTCCAACGCCGCGTTTGGTGTCCGAAATGGACGCCCGTATCCAACAATTCTTTGATGCCAATGCTTAACACAAGTTTTCCTTTGGTTAAAAGCCCGCCGGAGCGGACCATCCCGCGGAACACGGGATTGATGTTTGATGTTGTTGTGGTCCGCCTTCGCTGCGCTTCCGTCTTCGTCTGACTTCGACGAGACAAGTCCGCACGACAGGCCGCATCCACTCGATGCGAACGAGGACCGTTTGCCCGATTCCACCGGCGATTGCCCGGGTGAAAAGGGGAATTGAGAATACCAGAAAAGCGCCGGATGGCAACAGGTTATTGCGTGAATTTATTTTCCGTAGCGGCTTCTCGGCAGAGAGCCGCACTCTTCACTTGGCTGGAGAAATGCGCGGCCCGTGGCTAATCAGGGCAATCGCAGTTCTTGAACCAGCATTCTGGGCGAGACGATTTTCACGCCCTGAATGGTTCTGCCCCAAAATTTTCCGAAATCCCTTTCATCGCCGGTGAGCAAATGTGTGGCCCCACCGGCAATCGCTCCGCCCAAAATCGGAACATCTTTCAGTGGCAGCGCAATTTCCAGGCCGGTCGTCAATTGTGAAATCATCCCGCATTGTTTGGTCAGCCGGTCCAAAGTTTTCAAGCCTTCGGGAAATTTGAACGCCAGATTGCGCCGGGCTTCCTCGACGGCATAGGCGTTGGTGAGACATTCCGCCCGGTTGAACAGCACTTCCAGAAGGGCGCGCATCCGGCTGTGCGGTTGCGCTGCGGAAAAGAGGATATTGGCGTTGAGAAATATCCTCATTTTCGCTTGAAGCGATAACGGGCCAGCGACTCTTCGTTGTTCCGGCGAAATTCGGCCAGCCGTTTGTCGGAATACACCTCCACGGGGAAGGTGGCCCCGGCGCGCAGCAGGATGCCTTCACCGGTATCCTCGGCAATCACCTGGGCATTGCCGTTGACACCCAAACGCCGGCGCATTTCCTTCGGCAACGTCAGGGTGCCCCGATCATTGATATTGACGACCTTTGTCATGCCTTCAGTATTTCATACTTTCAGCATTTATGCAATAGGGCGGTAAACCATGACTCATCCAGGCACGGCCCCGGCTTCGGCGGCGGGCCGGCGGCGGACCAGCTCGAAGTTGCAGAGGCGCGCCTCGGGTTTGCCCAGTGAGCCGATCACCAGCTTGTCCGCCGGGTCGAATGAGAGCAGCAAATGGTCCGGCTTGGGATTCAAATCCTCCAGGCCGCAACGCGCCAGTCTTTCCGCCTTCAGTTGCACCAATTCCGCCAGCAGTTGTTTGGAAATCAATTTGTCGGCAAAGGCCTGTCGGGCATTGACGGCGTGGTAAAAACTGCCGTCGGCCACGGCCAGCCATTCGTCCGGCCCGTTCCAGAATCCCCAGATGGTGATGTAATCGTATTCCTTGCGGACCAGCGGGTCGCCCTCCGGCGTGCGCAAATGCGCCAGCGCAGCGTAGCACCGGTCATCCGCCGCCTGCCGGTTCTGCCCGCGCCGGCGGCCGGTCATGTAAATCGCGCGCGGATAAACCGTCTTGACGCCGTTCCGGCTGAGTTCGAGCGCGAAGGCAAATTCCTCGAAGGGACAATTGAAACCGTATTCACGCGCCGCTTCCCGGTTGGCTTCGGGATTGTTCAACTGGGGAGGCGGGTCGCCCATCCGCGAAACCTTCCACACCAGATTGATGTTGTCCTTGGTGCGCGTGTAAAAGACCTGGTTGCGCGCAGACAATTTTTTCTTGGGCGTGCGCCGCCAGCGTTCCGGCAGGAAGTAGTTGAACAAATCGGGGTCCTTGCCGACCACCCAGAGCATGCCGCCGGTGCTCTCGGCGCGGCCGCAAATGTAATCCGCGCCCAGAATGTTGATCGCTTGCAGATGCGCCGGCAGCGGTTTGGCGACATCTGCTTCAAACCGCCGGGCCATGTGCTTGAGGTAAAGCTGGCGATTGGCAGTGCGCACGGCCTGTTCGTGTTCGGGCGTCCGTTCGAGCAATTCGTAGTCCACCAGCGCGTAGGCGAACTGCCCGTTGCGGTCGCGCAACAGCGAGTGATTGGGGCCGGGCCGCAAAATGATGTGCGCGGGCTTCATGTCCACGACCCGGTAGCCCTTCTGCCAAAGCTCGTGTATGACCAGGCTGGTCGTAAGCGCGAGGAACTCCGACCGTCGCCTGCCTTCCAGGTGAAAAAACTCCGCCGTCTCGACCGCGTCCTGCCCCTTGATCCAGCCGTAAAGCACGACGTATTGCCGTAGGATGTCAATTTCCACGCCGGGATGGCGCGCGATTTTCGCGTTGATTTTGTCCTCCGACCGGCCCGTCTGCCAGAGTTGCAGCCGCTGGCTGGGCACGTAAATCGCCAGCGGCCGTTGGGTGTGAATGTGGATGCCCGCCGGGCCGGAATCGCCCTTGCGCAACTCCATCAAACGCGAAAATTCCTCGAACGGACTGTTGAACTCGGCGTGGATGAACTTGTTGATGGTGAGGGTGTCCATCGGGACGACCTCGCCCACGCGCGACCATTTGACGACGAGGTTCAGCGCGGTGCCGTCCACTACGCGCGTCGGCACCTTATAGACCATGCTGGTGCCTTCGAGCCGTTCGCGTTTGGACTCGAACCAGTCCTGCGCATACCAGTTTTCCGGCAACAGATGCCGCCAGAATGGCGCGCCAAAATGCGTCAGGTAAAGGTCGCCGCCATCGCGGGTCTTCACGTGGAAATAATCCACGCCCAGCAGCGACATCCGGCTGCACTGCGCCGGCAAACCGGGAGGCAATGCCGGTGGAACCGCTCCCGTTGAATCAGAAGCCGTTGCGCCGGCAGTTTCACTCTCCGATGACATGGAATACCCCGTCAAATCCGGGAAAATCCCGGACATTTTTCATCATCGTAAAATCAGGGTTCAGGCGGGGAAACGCTCGCCGGATTTTGGCAAATCATGGGCCGGTTTTGCCGTTCGGCAGCGGTAGGAATAAGCGGACTCATCCCGCACTGCGGGACTGCTACAACTTTGGACTGCACAGACACGTCCGCGCTTTCAAGGTAGGGACGCCGCGCTGCGGCGTCCGGTCGGCGCGGCGCGCCGATCATTGACCGTATCCACCCGAACCACTTTGGCGTCAATCAAACCCGCGCTCCTGAGCAAACGAACCTTCGTCGCATCCTTGACCACATGATGCAAAACGATTTTGCCGACAGACAATGACTTGACGCCCTGACCAAACGAGTTGCTGGTTTGAAAGATGAAGATTGGAATAAAAAGCACCCACTCGATGTAATTTGTGGAGCGATTGACGAGCTGATAAAATTTTATTCATAATTCCTCACCGTCTTCGTTTTTGTCCATCCCAAAATGAAAACCGGAAAAGAGCCATGACAACTTCGAATTGCGAATTGCGGAGTGCGCGACAATTCCGTTTCGGCGTAGCGGCTTTCGGGAGAAAGCCGCCATCTAAATTCCGTCACGGTTTGCGGCGCTCTGCCGAGACGCCGCCACGCTACGATTTTCCGGCGAGCGCCTTCTCCTGGCGGCGAATGATGTGCGCCAGCGCGCGGAGGGAATCGTTCACAGCACCGGCATTGGGGAAGATTTTGGCCACGTCCGGCTCCAGCACCACCACGTTCGCGCCGCGCTGGTAGCGCCGGAAATACTTGCCGCGCACGCCGCGCGAAAAATCATATTCCGCCCGCAGGCCGTTGCCGTCTGATTTAGCTGATGGCTTCTTCATATTGTCTTCGTTCGCGCCGGCTCGCGCGCCGGGCGCTGATGATGCGGATATTATCGCCTCGTTCTGTATGCACCACAACCAGCAATTTGTCCAGATGTGAACGCCCTAAAATGATGAAGCGGTCTTCCGCTTGCGAGTGCGCCGGATCGAAAATCGTCACGGAAAGCGGATCACCAAACACCGTCGCCGCCTCTTCAAAGTGAACGCCATGTTTGGCCAGATTCAACCTGGCTTTGTTGGCATCCCATTCAAACGTGAGCATCCCGGAGATTCAAACGTCAATTGCCCCAATCGTCCATCCCAAACTGAATACAGGAAAAGAGTCAGGACAAGTGCGGAATTCGGATCGCCATTTGAGTTTTCATTGTTTTATGATTTCAGTTTTTCAGTTTGGTTGTTGTTGGTCGGTTTGTTGCGGGGAAAATGTATAATTAGCTCTGCGGCAGAAGGTTGCGGGAATGCGGCAAGGATTTCCAAATTCGCGGCAACGACCTCCAAGTTCGCAGCGGAAGCTCCCAAGTTTGCGGCAGGAGTTTCCAATTTCGCGGCAACCATTCCCAAAAGTGCGGCAGCGGGTTTCAAATCGGCGGCAAGAGAAACCAGAATCGCGGCAAAGGATTCCACGTTCGCGGCGGGAGTGGTCAAGAACGCGGGAGAAGCTCCCAAAATGGCGGCACGCCGAAAAAATTGAAACCGGCACTGCGTGTTGGTTTACACCAATTCCAGCACGCGCCGCAATTCCGTGTCCGTGTTGTAGAAGTGCGGCGAGAGGCGGATGTAATTTTGTCCCTTGCGGTCCGTCCGCAACGACGTGACGATGCCGGCATCCGTCAATTTTTTGTGCAGGGCCGCATGGTCTTTGCCGGACTGGTAAAACGAAACGATGCCGCTCGCGTTTTCCGCTTTCGCGCCGGCGTTCAAGACCGCAAAGCCTTTCGCCCGCAGCGCCGACACCAGCCACCCGCGTTTGCGGAGCAGTTCGGCGGCGATGTTTTCCACGCCTATTTCCAGGGCGAGTTCCATCGCGGCAATCAAACCGACCACGCCGAGCATGTTGTGCGTGCCGGCTTCGTATTTGACCGCGCCGTTGCGGAAGACAATCTGTTCCTGCGCGACGAAATCCGGATTCCGCACGTTGTGCCAGCCATAGACCGGCGGGTTCAGCTTTTCCTGCAATTCGCGCCGGACGTAAAACACGCCCGCGCCGCACGGGCCGAGCAGCCATTTGTGCGCATCGGCGGCCAGAAAATCCACGTGCTCCACCGTCGTCGGAAACGCGCCGAGGGTTTGAATCGCGTCGAGACAAAATAAAATGCCGCGTTCGCGCAGAAATTTTCCGATGGCCTGGTGTTCCAGCCGGTGGCCGCTGATGAAATGGCAGGACGCCAGCGCGACGAGCCGCGTGTTTTCGTCCACCTGCCCCATCACGTCCTGCGGGCGGATGACGCCGAGGCCGCGCGTGTTGAGCAGGCGGACCTCGACCCCGCGCCCGGCCAGCGCCATCCACGGATAAACATTCGACGGATAATCATCGTGGTAAATGAGGACGTTGTCGCCCTTGCGAAAATTCAAACCGGCGGCGACGAAGCTCAAGGCCAGCGACGTCGGCCCGACGAGCGCAATTTCGTCCGGCTGGCAGTTCAGCAATTGTGACGCGAGTTTTCGCGCATCGTTCAGCCGGCCGGGAACCACGAGGGTCTCCTGGTCGCCGGTGGTGCCTTGCACCGCGCAATCGGCAATGGCCTGCGCCACCCGGCGCGGCAGCGGGCAGACGCCGGCGTGCGCGAGGAAAACCTTTTCGCGTGCGACGGGGAATTCGCGCAGGCGGCCTTCCTCGTCGGCAAGAATTTCAGTCAGCGTCATGCGGCGAAGGTAATTTGCGGGGCGGGGATGCGCCAAGCGGAATTAAAAATGCGATGCGTTGTTGATTTCGTTGAAATAGCCCAGCCAGAATTGGACGACCTTGAATGCAATCATCAACGCGACTAACAGATAAACCAGGCGCGGTGTCCATTGCGCGAAGGCGTGGAGCTTGCGCGCGCCGTCCTCGTTGTAAACCCGGTGCAGGTGGCGGAGCGAATCATCCAATTTGCCGCTGACTTCGCCGCTGGCGTAAAGGTTGGCGAACATCTCCGGGAACAGCGGGCAGGCGCGCACGGCTTCGGACGGCATTTGTCCGGCGGCGACCCGCGGTTTCCAGGCCTGCACCGCGCGCCGCAAGGCGGGCGAGCCGCTGGCCGCCGCGGCCAAATCCCAGGCCGCGAGGACGTTGACGCCCGCGCTGTTGAGCGCCTCAAGCGCCGCCGCCAGCCGTGACAGGGCGAGATAATGTCGCGCCGTGCCAAGCATGGGAATGCGGCGCAGAAGGGATTCGATGCGCGCGCGCCATTTTTCGCCGTGTTTGCCCTGGGTGGCGTAGATGGCCAGCCCGGCCAAAAGGTAAATCGGAATCAATACGCCGAACGTTTTCGCCAGGTAAGCCGGCAGGTTTCCAGAGAGGAAAAATTGCGCAAACGGAAAAATGAAGACGGCCATGTGAAACAACGCGACCGGATAAATCAGGTCGGCGATGACCTGGCGCGCGAGGGTGGCGCGGTCATTGTAATAATCGGCGAGCAGGCGGAAGCAGGCGTCGAGCCGTCCGCTGCGTTCGCCGGCTTCCACCAGCGCGAGGTCAAACGCGGGCAGCCAGCCGAGCAGTTGCAGGGATTCGGCCAGCGTCGCGCCTTTGGCCAGTTCGTCGAGGAGGCGTTGGAGCGGTTCCCGGAACGAGCGGGCCGGCGGACTGGCTTTGATTTGCTCCAGCGCGCGGATCACGCCGAGGCCGGCGGAGGTGCATTGGGCGAGTTGATGATAGAACTCGGCGCGCTGGGCGAATTGTCGGGGCGAGACGATGAGCGGCATAATCCCCGCCTCGCGGGGCCGGCGGGCGTCACGTGGCAACGCGGTCGAGGCTGGCCTTGAGGTCGCGCTTGCTGCGCGCGCCGACGAGCTGCTCGGCGACCTGGCCATGATGAAAAACGAGCAGCGTGGGAATGGCGCGGACCCCGTATTCGGCGGCGAGGTTCTGCTGCTCGTCAATGTTGACCTTGCCGATTCTGACCTTGCCGTCGTATTCGTCGGCCAGTTCATCCAGCAGCGGCGCGATCATTTTGCATGGGCCGCACCATTCGGCCCAAAAATCCACAAGCACGGGCGCGGGCGATTGCAGGACTTGCAGCGAAAAATTCTCCTGTGTGAGCGTGAGGATCGAAGGCGAGGCCATAAATGAACGATTACAACGTTGAGACCGGGTCCGGTTAATCGCCGATGGGCAGCAGCCAGACCAGATAAGCCGTGACGGCCAAGGCCGCCAACCCGGCAATCGCGGCGAAAATCGCCAGACCCTTGTCCAATCCGCCGACCGTCGGCGCAGCGGCGGGCCTTTGCGGGGCTGGCGCCGGACGTTGTTGCGAAACGGGGGCGGCGGCGGTCGTGCGTTGCAGGGCCGGCGCGGCAATCGGCGCGGACTTGGCCGCGGTCGGCAATGGCACCGCACCGGGGGCCCCGGTGGGACCGCCGGGCGGCAGCGTCGGCAGCTTGATGGTGGGCGCGGCGGACGGTTTGGGCGGCAAATTGATGCGGACGGTTTCCTTCTTGGGTTGCACCTTGCCCGTTTCTTTTTTCGGCGGCACGGCGCCCGTTGGAATGCCTGGAGTTTCAGCCATAATGTTTGCGAATCAAGATAAGCGGCCCCACCCCGCTGTCAAATCTAATTCTGAAAAAGGAATGGCCGGGGGCGCATCTTGACACTGCCCCCGACTTGGCGGCAATGGCGGAGCGCCGATCTCCGATCCGGCGCGTTTCTGGAAGATTCTCGATTCTTGCCGGGTCGGAGACCGGCGCTCCGGGGGCAGTGTCAAGATGCGCCCTATGGCTGGCCGGCCGCCGGTCAAATCCGATTGCGGGACATTCATAACGCCCGCATTGTTCGCCGTAGTCACCCAATCAAGTCGTTGCGGGCATCAGGTTTTTTCCTCGATCAACTCGCGCCGCGCCCCGCCCAGCAGTTGTTCGATGAAATTCGTCGAATAAACGCCGCGCCGGAAGTTCGGGTCCTGCAGGATCGCCTGCTGGAACGAAATGTTCGTCTTGATGCCGGTGATCAGGTATTCACTCAGCGCGCGGCTCATCTTGTCCATCGCCTCGCGCCGGTCTTTGCCGTAGGTGATCAGCTTGCCAATCATCGAGTCGTAGGTTGAAGGAATGGTGTAACCGGCATAGGTGTGCGTGTCCACGCGCACGCCGCGGCCGCCGGGCTGGAAATACATTTCGACGCGGCCGGGGCTGGGGCAAAAATCATTGAACGGGTCCTCGGCATTGATGCGGCACTCAATCGCGTGGCCCTTGAATTGCACGTCGCCCTGCGAGTGGTGCAGCGGTTCGCCCATGGCCAGCAGGATCTGGTAACGCACGAGATCAATGCCGGTGACCTCCTCGGTGATGGGATGTTCGACTTGAATCCGCTTGTTGACTTCGAGGAAATAATAATTGCCCTGATTGTCCACGATGAATTCCACCGTGCCGGCGTTTGTGTAGTGCGCCGCCTCGGCGATTTTAACCGCGGCCTTGCCGATCCGGTCGCGCAATTTGCGGAACTTGTGTTCGATGAATGGTGACGGCGTCTCCTCGACCACCTTCTGGTTCCGGCGCTGAATGGAACAATCCCGCTCGCCCAGGTGAATGATGCGACCCTTGTGGTCGCCGAGGATCTGGATTTCAATGTGGTGCGGATTCTCGATGAACTTTTCGATATAGACGCCGGAATTGCCGAAGGCCTTTTCCGCCTCCGTTCGCGCCGTGTGGTAGCCCTTCACCAGCGAGATGTCGTTGTGGGCCATGCGCATCCCGCGCCCGCCGCCGCCGGCGATGGCCTTGATGATGACCGGATAGCCGATGCGTTTGGCCACGGCGAGCGCGTCCTGCTCCTTCTCCACCACGCCCTCGGACCCCGGCGCCACGGCCACGCCCGCCTTTTTGGCGAGCGCGCGGCTCACGGCCTTGTCCGACAGGGCCTGCATCGTGCGCGGATGCGGGCCGATGAAATGGATGTTGCAGCTTTCGCAAACCTCGGCGAAGTGCGCGTTCTCGGACAAGAAAACCGTAACCCGGATGAATCGCGTCCACGTCCGATATTTCCGCCGCGCTGACGATGCGGTCAATGCGCAGGTAACTGTCCGCCGCCGCGGCCTTGCCGATGCAAATCGCCTCATCCGCCAGTTGCACGTGCATCGAATTGGCGTCCGCCTCGGAATAAACGGCAACGGTGCGGATATTCAGTTCCTTGCAGGCGCGAATAACCCGAACGGCAATCTCTCCGCGATTGGCGACCAGTACTTTTTCAAACATGGGCTGTTAATGAGCTCGGATAAAATCAAACCGGCAAAATGCCGGCGCGGTCAGGCCGGAGGACGCACCTTGAACAACGGCTGGCCGAATTCCACCGGCTTGGCGTTTTCAACCAAAACCTGGGTGATGACCCCTTTGACCTCGGCCTTGATTTCGTTCATCACTTTCATGGCTTCGATGATGCAGACGACGGTGTCCGGGTTGACATCGGTGCCCACTTCAACGTAACTGCCCGCCTCCGGCGAGGGTGACCGGTAAAAAGTGCCAATCATCGGCGATTTGATTTCAATTTCGCCGGTTGCTGGTGGCAGGGGAGCGGTGGTACCCGGCGGGGGCGCAGCGGGAATTTGCAGAGGCGCGCCAACGGCAACTGCCGGAGCAATTTCATCCAGTGGGGCGGCCGGCGTTCCGCCATTCAGACCGCGTTTCAACCTGATTTTGAAGTCCTGCTTCTCCATCTCAAATTCCGAGATGGAGTTCTTCTTCATCAGGTCAATGATGGCCTTGATATCTTTAAGATCCACAATTCGATTTCGTTAAAACTTCAAAAACACACTGCCGATAGTCGCTGCGCTTCAAGGAAAAGGCCGCAGCCGGGTCCAACTCTGTTCGTTACATTTGTTATCAGGCGCGAAGTCTATTGGGTCAAAAACAAGGCGTCAAGCGGCAAAGTTAATAAATTAAACCCGCATTAAAGTAGCCTATAAATGCCACTTTAATCCGAATTTTTATGTTCGATAACGTTAACTGATGCCTCAACAGCCAAAACGTATGAATTTTGTCCGAATCCTGAGATTTGGCCACAACAAACCGGTGCAATGAGCGATTTTTGCCTGAAATCTTCCCGGGCGTGAACGTTTGAAAGATGGATTTCGATGGTTGGAACGCCCACAGCGGCTATCGCGTCCCGAAGCGCAATGCTGGTATGGGTGTAAGCGGCGGCGTTCAGGACAATCACATCAAACTTGCCCTTGGCTTCCTGAATCCATCCAACCAATTGACCTTCCTGATTGGACTGGCGGAAGTCAATTTCAGCCCCAAGCTGTTCGGCGCGCTGGCGGACTTTGGCTTCGATCTCGGCCAGCGTCGTCCGGCCATAAACGTCCGTCTCGCGTTGACCGAGCAGGTTCAGATTAGGCCCGTTGAGAAAGAGAATTGTCATAAGCCGCAGCCAGATTAGCCGCTTGCCCGTCCCCTGTCGAATTGATTTGCAGACATCCGCAGCAGGCATCCCAACAAAGTGAACGCCGTCCATGCCAGCGCCGGAACGAATAGGCCGAATTCAACCAGTCCCTGCGCAAACCAGCCAAGCAACCCGAGGAAAAGGCTGAATTGAAGGTGACCGCCGCTCCGCCACGCGCGTTGTCCCACGGTCAGCAAGGCCAGACTAATCCACGCCGCATAGCAAATGCCGCCCGTGATTCCTGAATCGGAAAATTGTTCGAGATAATCATTGTGCGCGAACCGGGCCATTTCGGCGTCGGGCGATTTGATTTGCGCGTAAGGCCGCTGGAACGTGCCCGGTCCCGTGCCAAACAAGGGATGCTCGCGCGTGGCTTGCACCGCCGCCCGCCAGTAATCGAAACGCGCGCCCACGCTGGTGGCGCCCGCAGTGAAGTAATTGTGAAATCGAAGCGCGAACACGGCCAGCCCGACCAGCAAAACGGCCGTCAGCATCGCCCACTTCATTCGGGCCGGCCCGTTCAGACGGAACAACCAGATGCCGGCGAGCGCCATGCCAATCAACCAGCCCGCTTTTGAACCTGACCAGAAAAGGCCCAGCCCGCCGAGCAGGCAGGTCGTTGCAATCGCCGCACCGCGGATTGGCGGTTTGAGTTGCCGCGTGCTGTTGAAGGCGAATGCGAGTGAAACCGGCAGCAACAACAGAATCGCGCCGGCCAGGGCGTTCGGATAAACCAGGGTGCCCATTACGCGGTTCTTGGCGACCCGGGCGAGGATGGCGGGATTGGCCACGTCCACGCCATTGGTGGTGATGACGGTGCCATCGCGTTTCATTTCCAAAAGCATTTCCGGCGGAATGTTTGTCCAGCCGGTGCGTTCGCCTTCCACCAGCAGCTTCCGGCTGGCGGGAAACTCGAAGAGCCGCTGGTCCACCGCGCGCACGAGACAGAACGTGAACGCCGCCAGCACGCCGATCAACAGCCACCGCATCGCGCGTTCGCGTCCCAGCACAAGCACACCGATGAAATAACACGCAACGCAGCCGCCGAATTGCCAGAGCGTGGTCGCGGTGAGAAAGGCGTCCACGGTGTGCGTTGCCGAAAGCAGTTGCCAGCCGAACCACAACAGCGGCAGCAGCCACAGCCAGCGCGCCGCCGGCCAGCGCGATTTGCCGGAAAGCGCCAGCCAGCCGCCGGCCAGCACGAACGGCGGCATAATCCAATTAATCCAGTGCGTCGGCCAGGCATCAGTCAGCGCCTCGGCCAGCGAAGCCGGCGGAATGATATTCCGGTCGAGGATGACCGGGTTGCCGAACTTCCAAATCGCCAGCCCCAGAAACAACCCGAACAACAGCGCGAAAAGGTTGTAGCGGGCGGTTTCTTTTCCAGACTTCATGTGTGAAATTCCGTTCACAACAGGCCTAGAGCTGCAATTTCAGCAAACCGACTTCCAGCGCGAGCGCTTCCTGGACATTGGTGTGCAGCAACCGCTGCGTTTGTTCCAGGATTTGCAGGTTTTCCAGCGCCCGGCGCGGCGTGAGCCGGCGCGCCACGGCTTCCGCCCCGGCCACCTGCGGAAAACTCAACAGCTCGCTGCCGGCGGCGAGGGCGTGCCCGTCCTCCGTAGCAGGGCTACTGCGGAGGGTGGACAACCAGACATCGCGCAGCCACCATTGCACCAGCAAAAGCAAATCGGCGCGTTGCCGGCGGTATTCCGCTTCGATGGCCGCCGCCAGTTCGTCCTCCCATTTCTCGCGCAAATCCTTTTCCACGTCCTCGTAACGTTGCAAGGGCGAACGCGCCGTCAGCGTCTCTTCCACGCGCGACTTGATTTCGCCGAGCTTTTGGAGCAGCACATCGAGCAGGCGATAGCGGCCCAGCAGACTTTTGGATTCCGTGGCCGCCAGCGCGCCGAACTGCGCGAGCCATTCCGACTGTGCGGGGTCGAGCGGAGGCACGACATCGCCGGAAAAATTCAGGCGCAGGCAGCGGGACAGGACCGTTTCCAGAATCCGCTGCGGTTCGGTGGTGAGCAGGATCAAGACGGATTTGGCCGGCGGTTCCTCCAGTGTTTTGAGAAAGGCATTCGCCGCCTGCGTGTTCAGGCGGTCGGCGGCGGTGATGACGGCGACCTTGTATTCGGCCTCGGTCGGCTTGAGCTGGATCTCGCGCATCAACTCGCGCATTTGCTCGATGGTGACGACGCGCGATTTCGATTCGGGCCGCGCCCAATGCATGTCGGCATGGGTGTCGTTGTCAATTTTCCGGCACGCCGGGCAGTCATCGCAGCAATCCGTCGCCACGCCGCCGGTTTTGACCGGTTTCCGGCAATTCAGCGTCTTGGCCAGCGTGCGGGCGAGTGATTCCAATTCCTCAAGCTGATGGCCGGTGAACAGGTAGGCGTGACCGAGCCGCCCGCGGGCCAGCGAGCGCTGGAGCAACTGGATGCCTTGCGTCTGCCTGGGAAATTGTTTGAACGCCATGCGCTGTTTCGGTATGGATTAAATGATGACCTGTCCCGTTTTGTCAGGTCTGACGTCCGGAGCTTATCGAAAGCTTTTTGGCGGCGACACATTTTTTTGGGGCCGTTCCGGACTTATTGGCGAACCACGCTCGAAGTCAGCCGGTTCTTAACCGGAAGCATGCCGTAGAAAAACGTTCAACCACGGATGGACACGGATAAACACGGATAGAAAAAGACTTCAGCAAAGTAAATGAGTTCACTGGCCAACGAGGTATTCCCGGTTCCCTGAAGACGCCATTTTGCCTTGTCTGCATCCGTGTTCATCCGTGTCCATCCGTGGTTTAATTGAATTGTCCCGGCTTGAACGAGCGAAACCTTGTCGCACGCGCCTTGTTGGTTAAACTCCATGCGATGCCAGTCCAGCCCGACCCCGATGCCGCCCTGATGCTCCGCGTGAAACGCGGCGACCGCGCGGCGTTTGCCGGGCTGGTGGACAAATACAAGCAGCCGGTGCTGAATTTCATCTACCGCTCGCTGCGCGACGAGATTGAGGCCGAGGACCTGGCACAGACGGTTTTCCTGCAGGTTTACAAATCCCGGGGCCGCTACAAACGGACGGCGAAATTTTCCACGTGGCTGTTCACCATCGCGCGCAACCTGTGCCTGAATGAACTCCGCCGGCGCTCGCGGCATCCCGCCGAATCCATCGAGGAGGCTCACGCCGAGCACGAGGACCAGCCGCGCCAGCAATACGAGGACAAATCACAAATCGCCGCCCCGGAAAAACTGTTGCACGGCGAACTCGCGCAGAAAATCGAGGAGGCATTGGCCGCACTGCCGGAGAACCAGCGCACGGCCATTCTGCTCTGCCGGCAGGAGGATTTGAGCTACGAGGAAATCGCCGAAATTCTGGACTGCTCACTCTCCGCCACGAAATCGCTCATCCATCGCGGACGCGAAACGCTCAAGGAAAAGCTCAAACCGTATCTGCAAACCGGCGAGTGGAGCGAATGAAATGAAACGCGCGTTCACCTTGGTTGAACTGCTGGTGGTGATTGCCATCATCGCCATTCTTGCGGCCTTGCTTTTGCCGGTATTGAGCCGGGCCAAGTCGTCTGCCAAACGAATCGCGTGCGTCAGCAATGTTCGTCAAATCAATCTGGCCGTCCATCTGTATGCGGATGAACACGGCGATGCCATCGCTTACTACACCAATTCCATTTACTTCGATTACAAAGAAAACATTTTGCCGTATATCGGCGGGGGTTTATCCAACAACGCCGTTTTCGTGTGCGCCGCCGATGATTTCGACTTGTCCGGCCCGATCGGCCAATGGCTGTTCGGCCCGTTCCAATGCCGGGGCTTTTGCAACCTGCCGGATACCCATTTTTCCAGCTACTGGTTCAACGGCGGCGTGTTCAATGACGACACGAACGAACTGGACATGGCGCAGAAGCCGTTCGCCTCCGTGCACGAGCCGGCCCGGACCGAACTGATCGGGGAAGATTCCGGTGGCATCGGCTTGAGCAGCCACGACCGCCGGCAGCCGCTGCAATTCCCGGACGCGCGCAACGTGATGAGCTTTGTGGACGGCCACGTGGATTACATCAAAATCTACTGGAACGGAGTCCAGGGCGGCGGCGGGTTTCCGGTCAAATACGAACCGCCCGACGGCTACGACTACAAATGGTCGGGGAATTAAACCGGGTGCGAAACGCTCAAGGAAAAGCTCAAGCCATATCTGCAAACCGGCGAGTGGAGCGGATGAGAATCCTCTAAACCAATCGGCGAAGAAATTCTGACGGGCCGACAATGGGGGTTTCCTGAAATCTTCTCAAGGGCAGCAGATGTTTTTTGTCGCCGGTCACGAGGTAATCCGCCTCCGCCGCCAGCGCGCATTCCAAAATCATTTCATCGGCGGGATCAGGCGTTGCGCCCGTGGCGCGTTCAACGGGAAAAACCAGCGTGGCGGACCCGGCCAGCGCATCCGCCCACGGCACGAACGGCCGTCCATGGTATTCCAAACGAAGTTCCTCGACGGTTTCGTGGTATTCGGCGAGCAACGCGGGGCTGACCACGGCTTCGCAACGGCCTTTCGCCCACGCCGCCAGACAATCAAACGGCGTTCCGCGCCAGAAGCTCGCGCTGGCGACGACGTTGGTGTCGAAGACGACCCTCATTATTTGCGGCGGCGGCGGACCCGCTGGACGGCCTGCGACACGACCGCTTCAGCCGCCGGCGTCATTTCGGGAAGTTCGCGACCGGACAGAATCAGCGCGCGGACGCGCGCGGGCGTCAAGGCGCGGCGTTTGCGCATCACGATCAGTCCGTTGGCGTAGCCGACGTCCAGTTCATCGCCGCTTTTGATCCGCGCCTGCTCGCGCACCGCTTCGGGAATCACCGTCTGGCCTTTGACTGAAACTTTGGCAATCATGCGGTAAGACTAGCATTACTTTGGAAAGAATCAAAGATTTTTGCAGACGCGAAACGCTCAAGGAAAAACTCAAGCCGTATCTGCAAGCCGGCGAGTGGAGCGAATGAAAAACTTTTGGTGAGCAACGCCAATCCCACTTGCTTGAATCAAAGTTAGCTGCTATTCACAAACGCAGAAAATCAAATGCAAAAACTCGTCAAGAATCTTTTGTTCTGGATTGGTGCTTTTGCAATTATTTTCATCTTCTGCAAGAACAAGCCTTTCTCTGTCACAATTCTTTGGATTACAGTGGCTTGCCAGTTAAGTTCTCGGGCTTCTCGCGCAAAAACGGCGAACAGAAAAATTTTATTGAGCAGGATTACATTTCAAAAAATACCTTTGTTTCGGTTGATGAGTAATTTTATTTCTCCCTTTTCAAAAGAAATTCCGCTAGAGCTTCGAGAGCGACAGCTTTGCCTTTGAAAATTTTCAGCGCGGCAAACGCCTTGGCCGTCAGTTGCGCCGCGATCTGCCGCGATTTTTCCAGCCCGACAATCGCCGGGTAGGTCGCCTTTTGCACGGCCACGTCTTTGCCCGCCGTCTTGCCGAGCTGCTCGCTGGTCTGCGTCACATCGAGGATGTCGTCAATCACCTGGAAGGCGAGCCCGACGTGATAGCCGAAATCCGTCAGCGCGCGGAACTGCGCGGACGTGCAGTTCGCGCTCATGCCACCCAGCCGCACGGAACAGCAGAGCAGCGCGGAGGTCTTGCGCTCGTGGATGAATTTCAATTCGGCGATGGAAAGTTTTTTGCCTTCGCCTTCCAAATCCGCCACCTGCCCGGCGACGAGTTGCAGTGAACCGGCGGCCTTCGCAATTTCCAGAATCAAATCGCGATGCGGATAGCGCGGCCATCCCCTGCCCTGCGCAGCGATCTCAAACGCCTGCGTCAATAGCGCGTCGCCCGCGAGCACGGCGATGCCTTCTCCGAAGACCTTGTGGTTGGTGGGCTTGCCGCGGCGGAAATCGTCGTTGTCCATCGCCGGCAGATCGTCGTGGATGAGCGAATAGGTGTGGATGCACTCGACGGCGCACGCGAGCGGCAGGGCATCGGCCTCGCGTCCGCCACAGGCCTGCGCGGCGGCGAGGCAGAGCGCGGGACGCATCCGCTTGCCGCCGGCGAAGAGCGAGTAACGCATCGCCTTGTGGATGGTGGCGGGCCTCGTGGTCGCCGACGGCAGGAATCCATCGAGCGCCCGGTTGACGGTTTCCGTGCGCGTGGCCAGAAATTGCGGCAGATTGAATCGGGTCGTTGCGGACATGCCGGTTTGTTTTAGAAAACGCCCTCAATTCGCGCAAGTTTTAAGGAGAATTTTCTTATTGCATTTGGGACGGGAACGATTAGGATTTCCAACTCTGTTTGTCAAAACGAATTGTGAACGCTGAACTCTGCAAAAGGGCCGCTGAAAAAGTCGGCAACCCGAACGTCCTCGTCAACCTGATTTCGCGGCGCGTGCGCCAGCTCAATTCCGGCGGCGGCGGTCTGAGCCGGCCGCTGGTGACGGACACCACGAACCTTGGCGCGGCGGACATCGCGTTGCGCGAAATCCTCGAGGAAAAAATCGGCTGGGAAGTGCCGGAGCCGGTCGAACTGGTCCGCCCGCAACCCAAGAAACGCCGGAAGAAGTGAAGCCATTTACGATTTGCGATTTTCGATTTACGAATCGCGCTTCGTTCCAAATTCACCTCGTAAATCGTCCATCGTAAATCTAAGATTGGTCATGGCCGACATCGTGACCAATCACAAGGCGCGGCGCGATTATCACGTCCTTGAAACCTTCGAGGCGGGCATCGTGTTGCGCGGCACGGAGGTCAAGTCGCTGCGCGCGGGCAAGGGGCAGATCAACGACGCCTTCGCGCGCGTGGAAAAGGACGAGGTCTGGCTATACAACGCGCACATTGACGAATACTCGCACGGCAACCTCCAGAACCACCAGCCCAAGGCCCCGCGCAAATTGCTGCTGCACAAATCGGAAATCCGGAAGCTCTTCGGCCTGGCCGCCGTGAAAGGCCACGCGCTGGTGCCGCTCGCGTTTTACTGGAAGAACGGCAAGGTGAAGGTCGCGCTGGCCGTCGGCAAGGGCAAACAGCAATACGACAAGCGCGAGGAATTGAAACAGCGCGAATCCGACCGCGAACTCAAACGCGCCCAAATGCACCGGTTCAAGGGTAAATAAGAACGAAGATGGAAGATTGAGGATGGAAAAGAAACCGGCGTTCCTCGCGGAACGCCATTCTCCATCACCGCCGGAAAATCAGGCCTTGGCCGTTTCGGGCTTCTTCCAGGTGCGTTTCGGCGCCTTGATGACGAGGCCCTTTTTGAGCGCGCTGGCGGCGACGCGCATGTAACGCACTTCGCCGCTGGGCAACACGGCCTTCACACGCTGCAAATTCGGCAGGAAACGCCGTTTGGTGATGGCGGTGATGTGCGTGCCGATGCCACCCTGCTTTTTGGGTTTGCCACTGCGCCAGATGATGCTGCCCTTCATCGGGCCTTTGCCGGTCAATTCACAAATTCGTGCCATAAAATCCCCAATCGGGAGCGCGCAGCATAGTCATAAAAACCCCGGTGGCAAGCACTATTTCGGCAATTTCTGCGTGCCTTCCCGCGTCCTGCAACTTATCCTCCCGCCGCCCTATGGCGACCATCAAACCCTTCGCCGCGTTGCGACCCAAACCGGAACTCGCGGAAAAAATCTGCGAGCTGCCCTACGACGTGATGTCGTCGGACGAAGCCCGCCAGATGGCCGCCGGCAATCCGTTGAGCTTTCTCCACGTCAGCAAACCGGAGATTGACCTGCCGCCGGGCACGGACGCTTGCGCGCCGGAGGTTTATGCGCGGGGCCGGGAAAATTTTCAAAAGCTCATCCGCGACGGCGCGCTGCGGCAGGACCCGCAGCCGTGTTTTTATCTGTATCGGCAAATTATGGGCGATTGCGCGCAGACCGGTCTGGTCGCCGCGGCGGATTGCGGGGAATACCTGCGTGGCGTCATCAAGAAGCACGAGCTCACGCGCCCGGACAAGGAGGACGACCGGGTGCGGCACATCGAAGCGCTGAATGCGCAAACCGGCCCGGCGTCCCTGGCCGGTCGCGCCCCAAAGTTGGTTGCCGAATTCATCGCAAAAAAAACTTCCGGAAAACCGGAGGTTGATTTCACCGCCAAGGACGGCGTGCGGCACTCGTCGTGGACGATTCACGCCGCGAAGGAAATCCAGTTCATCGAAACCGAATTCGCGGAGGTTCCGGCGCTTTACATCGCCGACGGCCATCATCGCAGCGCGGCGGCGGCGCGCATTTATTTGAAACGTGGCAGCGGACGTGAGTCCGCTCAAACTTCTGCGGATAAAAGCCAGAGCCGGCTCACGTCGGCTGCCACGGAACGGGATCACAGCGGACAATTTCTGACCGTGATTTTCCCGCACGACCGGATGCAGATACTGCCCTACAACCGCGTGTTGAAGAATTTGAACGGCTGGACCCCGGAACAGGCGCTGGAAATCCTCGGCACCGTTTTTGCCATGGACCCAAACGGCGCGGCCGCCCCCGGCCGCAATCATGAAGTCAGCCTTTATTTGGGCGGCCGATGGCGGACGCTGATCTTTCCCAGGAAATTGTGGGCGACCGATGACCCGGTTGAGCAACTCGACGTGACCCTGCTCCAACAACACGTGTTCGAGCCGGTGTTCGGCGTCAAAGACCCGCGCACGGACAGGCGCATCCAATTCGTCGGCGGCATTCGCGGGACGGCGGAATTGGAAAAACTCGTGAACAGCGGCGAAGCCGCCTGCGCGTTTTCCCTGTTCCCGGTGAACATCGAGGATTTGATGGCGATTGCGGACGCCGGCGGCGTCATGCCGCCGAAAAGCACCTGGTTCGAGCCCAAGCTCCGCGACGGAATGTTCTGCCACCTGCTCTGACATTTACGAATGACGATTTACGATTTACGCGCCAGTCTCGAAATTGGAGCAGCCTTGTAAATCGTATATCGCAAATCGTAAATGTCCGGTCGTTGTAACAATTTCCCTTCGCCGCTGTCTTTCGGTTAGATTATGCAAACCGAAATGACCAGCGCGCAACAGGACGAATCCGCCGTGGCCGCCGTGCGGCGCGGCGATGCCGAGCGCTACCGTGAACTCGTCGAGCGTCATGAGCGGCGTGTATATGCCGTTGCATGGAGCCGGCTCGGCGATGCCGCGCTTGCGGAAGAGGTCACGCAGGAGGCGTTCATCCGCGCGTATCGGCGGCTGTGGCTGCTCGGCGACGGCGCGAAATTCGCCGCTTGGGTCAACACCATCGCGCGCCACGTTGCCATCAATCTCGGCCTGCGCCATCGCCGTGAACTCAACAAACGCAAACGTTGGGCGCTGGAAAATCCGGACAACTCCACCGAAGAAAATTCCGGCGACGAAACCGACCCGCTTTACACGCCGGAAACCTTGCGGCAGACGCTCGCGGAACTGCCGGATTCGCACCGCGAATGTCTGGTGCTGTTTTATCTCGAAGGCAGGAGTGGCGCGGAAGCGGCGGCGGCGCTGGGAATTTCCGAAACCGCCTTGCGCGTGCGCCTGCACCGCGCCCGCGCCGCGATGCGCGCACGGCTCGAGGAAAAACTAGAAGGCTCGCTGGCGAAATTGGGGCCGGCCAAAACGCTGGTTCCCGCCATCATGGCCGGCGTGCTGGCATCTTCGACCGCGAAAGCTGCGACGGCGGGCGGCATTGGCGCGACGATTTTGGGAACCCTCGCTAAACTTGCGCCGGTGAAATGGGTTATTTCATCTTTCGCGCTGCTGTTTTTCCTGCCTTTTGTGCTGGTTCATTGGCTGCTCATGCGGCTGGAGCTGGCAAATTTCCGGGATCAAAAAGGGTTTCGCGCCCGCTTGTTCCGTGAAAATACGCGGTGGGGGGTTCTGTGGTTCGCACTGATAATGGTGGGAATGTGGTTTCTGATACCGCGGCTCAATCCAAGCAACTGGAAAACATTTTATCTCATAATTGCTGGCATTGGCCTGGTCATGTTGCCCTTCCAAATCAAACGGGTGTCAATCAATCGAAGCCATTATTCCATTGCTGCCATGCTTTGCAACAGCGTTTTGTTTTTGTCGTTTTTGTTGGTCGGATTGGGTTGGATGCCGCTGGGCTGGTGTATGATACTGATCCTGCTTCAATCATTCGTAATGGTGCGGTATCAAACCCAACAGCCCATGCGGATGGATTACAATTTATTTGTGCGCGGAGCCGAAGGCTTGTTGAAAGCCGATGATGCGGACTTTCAAGAGAAGCACAATTGCACCGAAGAAGAGCTGCTCGCTTTTGCCCGCTTCCTCGGCACACGCTGGCTGGCCAGCAATCATCGTTGGGCTGAAGACGGACTCGAATTAAGGCTGCCGCCGGCAAAAGCGTCAGTTTGGAGTATGCTGCGAAATTTTCCAAGCTGGTCGCAGAATTCCCGCCTGTTATTGCAACCGGATGGCAAAGTGGCGGCCAGATTGGGTCAAACAGACCGGAAAACTCTCCGGCGGTTGCAGGGTGAAAAACTTCCGTCCGACAGCGAGTTGGAAAATGTTGTTTCGTGGGCGATTGAGTCCGCGTGGGTCAAATTTAACAACGGGGATTTGGCGGCGGCGGAACGCGCGGTTGGCCAGGTGCCGGAAGCGGATTTTTTCATCAAGCCACGGGTGCGGACGTTTTCCACCCGTGTGCAACGGGGAATCATGATTGGGTGTCTGTTGTTCGTCCCGTTGTCGTTTGTTCTGATAAAACATTACACGGGTTCCTTTCCGTCCCTTTCTCTACAAGACATATCCCGGCAAAACTACAAGCGGGCGATGAATGATTTGAAAACGGCCAAAACGGAAGAGAAACGATTTTATGCGCTTGACGCCGCCGCCAAGGAGAGTTTTGTGGCCGACAAAATTGATGATGCGCGAAATTACGCCCAAGAGCTGACGACGCTGCTGCCGAAATACAAAGGTGACTGGAACTATGGAAATGCCATTCAGGACGCCAACTTGGTTTTTGGCCGGATTGCCGCGCGCGAAGGCAACATCGAAGCGGCAAAAAAGTATCTGATTGCCGCCGGCAAAAGTCCCGGCTCGCCAACGATGGACAGTTTCGGCCCCAACATGACTCTGGCCAAAGACCTTCTGGAAAAAGGCGAGCGCGATACGGTGGTGGAGTATTTCATGCACTGTCGCAAGTTTTGGAAAATGGACCGCGGCAAATTGGACAAGTGGATTGCCGAAGTCATGGATGGGAAGACTCCAGATTTCGGGGCCAACCTGTTTTACTGAATCAAAGCGCGGGTTTGCGGCAACGGCTGGAGAAAATTCTCCGCGAACGGAAGGATAACCCGCAAGCACCCATCCGCTCATTGCTCGACCCGTGAGCCCAAGCTCCGCGACGGAATGTTCTGCCACCTGATTGCGTGAGACGTGAGACGTGAAACGTGAGCGGAAGAAACCATTTCTTCACGTGTCACGCATCACATTTCACTTTCCCATCCGCAGCACGGGCTTGATGGTGTCGCCGCGTCTGGCATCGGCGATGGCGCGGTTGATTTCGGCGAACCGATAAAATTTCACCAGACGGTCAAAGGGAAAACACCCGTCCTGATGCAGCTTGATCAGTTTCGGGATGAATAATTGCGGCACCGCGTCGCCTTCGATGACACTGAGAACCCGGCGTCCGCCCGGCAGCCAGTCGGGACCACTCACGCCGGTCAACAACGCCGCCGTGCCGCGCGGGTTGAGCAAGTCAGCGGCCTCCGAACACAACGCGCCGCTGGTTTCGACGATGTAGTCGGCGCCGCCGCCGGTGATGGCAGCGATGCTCCGGGCGAGATCGGCGTTGCGATTGTCAATGCTGTGCGTTGCGCCCAGCTCCAGGGCGAGTTTGAGACGGCGCGGATTGATGTCCACGGCGATGATTGTCCGCGCCCGCGCGAGTCGCGCGGCCATCACCGCCGCCAGCCCGACCGCGCCCGTGCCGAAAACAGCGAGGCTCGAGCCGGCTTTGACCGCCAGCGAGTTCAACACCGTGCCCGCACCGGTTTGCAGTCCGCATCCCAGCGGCGCCAGCAATTCCAGCGGAAGCGATTTTGAAACTTTCACCAGATTCCGTTCGGTCGCCAGCGTGTGGGTCGCAAACGAGGATTGGCCGAAGAAATGCCCGCGCACACCGCCTTGAAACGCGTTGCTGCCGTCCAGCCGGGCGAAGCCGAAGTTCGCCTTCCAGAAATGTTCGCAGCCGGCCGGATGGCCGCGCCGGCATGCCGGGCAATGGCCGCAGGATTGGTAGGAAAGCACGACGTGGTCGCCCGGTTTCACGCCTCTGACTTTTTCGCCGGCCCGTTCCACCACGCCCGCCCCTTCATGGCCCAGCACCACCGGGCCGCGCGCGCCGCCTTCACAAAAACCAATGTCGGTGTGGCAGATGCCGCTGGCGATCAGGCGCACCAGCACCTCGTCGGCGCGCGGCCCCTCCATTTGCAGGCGCTCGATTTTCAGCGGACCGCCCGGCGGGCGCAACACGGCGGCGCGGACCGAAAGGAAGGATGGACGGCTGCGATTCATGCGAACCAACCCATCATGCTCCGTCTCCAGCCGATTTTCAAAACGCTTTTGCGCTCCACTTTCGGCGGCGCGGGGGTTTAACTTCCGCCCGTGCCCTTGACCCGTCTCCAACGCAGCCTGCGCGCCACCTTCCTCGGCATGGCGACGAACGTCGTATTGTCGGGCACAAAACTCGCCGCGGGCATCGCCGGCCATTCGCACGCGCTCGTCGCCGACGCCGTCGAGTCCTTTGCCGACGTGTTCAGCTCGCTCATCGTCTGGCGCGGAGTCATCGTCGCAGCGGAACCGGCGGATGAAGACCATCCCTACGGCCACGGCAAGGCCGAGCCGATTGCCTCCGCCATCGTGGCCGCGATGTTGTTGGGGGCGGCGCTCTGGATCGCGCTCAAGGCGTTCGGCGAAATCAGGGAACCGCACCAAGCGCCGGCGCCGTTCACGCTCATCGTGCTGGTCGCGGTGGTGGCGGTGAAGGAAATTTTGTTCCGGTTTGTTTCGCGCGAAGGCAGGGCGGTGGACAGTTCCGCCGTGCGCACGGACGCCTGGCATCATCGCAGCGACGCCATCACGTCCGTGGCCGCCGGCATCGGCATCAGCGTGTCGCTCATCGGCGGCAGGGGTTTTGAGGCCGCCGACGACGTGGCGGCGATTGCGGCGGCGGGGGTCATCGCGTGGAACGGCTGGCATTTGCTTCGTCCGGCGCTCAACGAACTCATGGACGCCGCGCCCAGCCGTGAAATCATTGACCAAATCCGCCAGCTCGCCCGGGACACGCCCGGCGTGGGCAGGGTGGAAAAATGCATCGTTCGCAAGGTGGGTTATCAGTATTTCGTGGACATGCACGTGGAAGTGGACCCGCAAATGACCGTGCTCCGCTCGCATGAAATCGCCCACGCGGTGAAGGACAAAATCCGCGGCGCCAAACCCGCCGTCAGCGACGTGCTCGTACACATCGAACCCCTGGGCCTCGCCGCGCGGCGAAAAAATCCGGAAGCGCGGAACTGATTCATCGAGGGGCTGCCTCGGGTTAAAAAATCAAAACGCAACCTGCAACCAAAGCCGCTGCCGGTGGATTTCCGGTCGCCGTTGGCTGTCATTGTCCAATCGAATTAACGCGCCAAAACCATGAGTTGAAAACCGTGCTTGATTTAGCTGGTAGGATTGCTGCTTAATGTGCAAGCTTTAATCCTGTGTCCGACCTGAAACCAGAGCTTGAAGAAGTGAGCGTCGTGTTGGTTGGCTCGTTTAATCCGGCCATCTTTCATCCCGTTTGGTTTGCGCGCGAAAAATTAATTCAGCAGGAGGAAGCCGACCGGGCGGACGTCAAAATTGTCTCGCATGATGTCAGTGTGTTTTCCATCGGCTGGCTGGCAGTGGAGGTAACGCTGGATCGCTTCGCGGCTCGCACGACGCAGGTTCAGAATCTTGAACCGCTCCGTGATCTGGTGCTGGGCGCTTTTGGTTTGCTGCGCCATACGCCCGTCAAGCAAATGGGCATCAACCGCATCGCGCATTTTCGGAGTCCGAGCGAAGAAGCATGGCACCAGCTTGGGCATCGCCTGGCTCCCAAAGAACCGTGGGCCGGTCTGCTGGAAAAACCGGGCATGAGGCGGATCCAAATGCAGGGCATACGCCCCGATGATTACAAAGGAAGAATTTCCGTTGCGGTCGAGCCTTCGTTGACAGCAAAGCCGTTTGGCGCTTATATTGAAGTGAATGACCATTTTGATAACGACGCCGAGGAGAAAGGCAATCAGTGTGACCGCATGATGGAAATTTTGGCTGCGTCCTGGCAAACCTCCCTTGCACGTTCGCTCCACATCATGCAAACTTTGATGAAATTATGAAACTGACTGACGAAGCTGTTTTGGAACCGTCGCACCTTGAGACGGCGGATTTGTCGTCTGGTCGGCGGCTCGTTAGGGAAAAGGCGCGGTTGTCCTCCGAAGAAGAGGCTGCCAATCTCACCGGTTCGCGGTTGGAATGCCGGGGGTTTTTGTCCAATCCAGCGGGTTCACGGGTTTTCAAAGCGCCGGAAGGCAACGGGTTTCCATACTATAGCTATACAATGGACAGTAAACGGCTACGTGCGGAACCGGAAGACAAGCCGGCCGTCGTATGGGTGCCGGTCATACCGCCGAGTCGTGAGGGTTTTGACGTTCTCCAGAGATTCGAGGGCACCGTCCAGTCGGTGCAAGGTGATTCGTTCCTTGCGCGGTTGATTGACAAAACCAACGCCAACCCGGAGGAGGAAGCCGAGATTCCCTTGGCTGAAATCATGCCCGGAGACCGCGAACTGGTGAAACCCGGCGCGGTGTTTTATTGGGTGATCGGCTACCGGCGGGAAGATTATGGACAAGTCTCTCGTTCCTCAATGATTCGTTTTCAAAGATTGCCCTCGTGGTCGCCTGCCGAGGTGGAGCGAGCCAAGAAAGCGGCGGAAACATTCCTTTCCTTCCTTGATCTTGAGCGAGCCAACCACCCAGCCTGAATCCGACGAACTGGAGATTTCCCTTTTTGGACCGGGATTCGGGGAATGTATTGTTGCCCATGTAGGCGAGGGCGATTGGATCATCGTAGATTCTTGCCTTGGCCCGGATGGTCAAACGCCGGCGGGTTTGGATTATCTAAAGCGAATCGGTGTGGATGTTTCCAAGTCTGTGAAGCGGGTTGTCGCAACCCACTGGCACAAGGATCATGTGCGCGGTCTAGCACAAACGGTTTCTGAATGTTCGTCCGCCAAGTTCATTTGTTCGCAGGCTTTGTGGTCAAAAGAATTTGTTGCCCTGACAGACCTATGGAAAAAAAATGGGCTTCCGTCATCACCAGTTGATGAATTGAGTCGGGTTATTGAGATGCTGGCCAGGTCGGCAGAAGCATTGAAAGGCGGCAAAGGTGACTTTCCGTTGGGTTTTGCCGCCCCCAACCAATGTCTCTGGAGGCGGCGTTCCGAGGAAGAGACCAGTAACGGCACTTCTGCGGAACTCCATTCTTTATCTCCGTCTGACGCTGCCATAAAAAAATCACTGGAAATGATCGCTTCACTTTTTCCAACGGGAGAGCTTCTCACGAAGCCGATTCCGCCGCGCCCAAATCAATTTTCAGTTGTGCTGTGGTTGCGGGTGGGTGGTGTCCGACTGCTGCTTGGTGCTGACATGGAAGAAAAAGACAATCCGTCCGGCGGGTGGAAATTGATAGTCGAATCTTCGGAGCGCCCCGACGGGAAAGCTTCGTTGTTCAAAATTCCTCATCATGGTTCCAAAACCGGCGAATACGATCCGGTTTGGACGGACATGCTAATCAGAGAACCAGTGGCCTTGCTAACACCGTTCAATTCAGGTCGCGTCAAGTTACCAAAGGAAAGTGATGCGAAACGAATCATGGGAAGGTCCAGAAACTCATTCATTACGGCAGGGTTTGATGACCGTTCCAGCCGCGCAAAAACTGGAACCGTAAATCGCACCATCCACGAAACTGTCCGCTACATTAAAAAAGTGAACGATTCCTTTGGCCATGTGCGGGCACGCAGAAAAATTAGCCCTGAATCCGGCAGTTGGAACGTTACAACATTCGGTGATGCGAAACCGTTGTCGAAACTTTACACAAAGAAATCGGCGTAGGCCACATAGCGGACAATATCGGCCAAGTCAGACTGTGCCGAGGGGGCGATGATTATTTTCCAGCCCATTGGGCGATCTTGGCTTTGACTTCCTCGATCGGCGCGCCTTCGCCACGGTCCAATTCATCCAAGCCCTGCTGGACGGCCTGGCGAAACTCCAATTCGTAAATGGCGTCACTGATGGTGGCGTCGGGCGGCAGTTTTTCGGCCACTTCCAGGAGAATTTGCTTGGCGCTCATGCTTTCAATCCTGTCTCGAACAGGGAGAATTTCAATCCAACATCGCCGGATTGCAACAAATTTCACGAATGCCGGCAAGGGCGGATATTTTCAAAGCTTTTTCGTTCGGGTTCCGCGTTAAAACGCCCGCCCAAAAAAAATCAAGCAATTGACAAAAACGGTTAAGCCACTTCGCTTCCCAATCATTAGCTTGTTTTTACAGGCTTGGCAGTTGCGCCAGGTCAACCTTGTAACAGCTAAAGCGGACCAACGGACAGCGTTGGGGCACTGCTCTGAAACCAAGGCCAGGCGGGTCCAATCCGCCTCCAGGCGCAGCATCAGGTTTGTCGGCGGAAGCAAGCTCAACGCCGGGCGGAATGGCATCACAACTGGTCGCCGGAAACGAAACCGGACAGGATGGCGATGATCTCAAGACGCAAACATATTGAGACGGACAAACCAAAGCGGCCTTTCCGGCGCCCTGCCGGGAATTTGTTTTTCGCGCCCCGCGCGCCCGGCCGCATCACCATCCCATCCGCCCTTGGGCGAAGTTGTGACCATGAGCGACCGTAAACTGGCCTTTCTCTATTCGCCGGAAGTTGAGGCGTTGACCTACCCGCCCGAATGCCCCTTCAAAACCCAGCGCGCCGGCCTCACGCGTCTCCGGTTGAAATCGTTCGGGCTGCTCGGCGACGAAAACCATTTTGAAGTTTCGCCGCGGCGGGCAACGTTGGCGGAACTGAACCAATTCCACACCGCGCCCTACCTCCATGAATTGCAGCAGGCCGCCGGCGGCGACCTGACGGTGGAGGGTTTGGGCATGAGCCTCGGCGGGGCGGACACGCCGGTGTTCAAGGACATGTTCGAATGCGGCGACTGGGCCTGCGGCGCGGGTTTCGCCGCCGCCGATTTGCTGCTGGAAAAAAAGGCCGACATCGCCTTCAACCTGCTGGGCGGTTTTCACCACGCGATGACGGACCGGGCGGCGGGATTTTGCTACCTGAACGACGTGGCCCTCGCCTGCATGAAACTGGCGGACGCCGGCAAACGGGTGCTGTATCTCGACGTGGACGCGCATCACGGCGACGGCGTGCAAACCGCGTTTTACCGGCGCAACGACGTCATGACCATTTCGCTGCACGAGAGCGGCAGGACGCTTTTCCCGTGGGGCGGTTTTGAAGATGAAATCGGCGAAGGCGCCGGACGCGGTTACAACGTCAACGTCCCCCTGCCCGCCGGGACCTACGACGAAGCTTTTCTGACGGCCTTTGATTCCGTTGCGGTGCCGCTGGCGACGGCATTCCACCCCGATGTGCTCGTGCTGGAACTCGGCCTGGACATTCTGGCCGGCGATCCGCTGACGCACCTGCGCATGACGAACAACGTCGTCGTCGAAATCGTCGAGCGGCTCCTGCGACTGGACCGCCCCATGCTCGTCGCCGGCGGCGGCGGTTATCACGTCGAGAACACGGTCCGCGGCTGGGCGCTGGCGTGGCGGACGCTTTGCGGCGGGAACGACGAGTGCGATTTTGGCCTCGGCATGGGCGGCGTCATGCTGGCCAGCACGGAATGGGCGGGCGGCCTGCGCGACCGCGCCCTGGCGGTTTCGGCGGAGCAACGCCGCGCCGTCGAACCGGAGTTGCGAATGACGATTGAAACTGTGATTAATAACGTATTCCGGTTGCATGGCCTTGAGGCGCCGTCACTTGAGCGGGCAGCAAGTCCGGCCGGCTGGACCAAAACTGCGATTAAACCAAAACCAAAAAGGAGCATATCATGACCGCGCAAACCCAAACCGTTTCGACCAGTTCCCTGATGCAGGAGGGCCGGACTTTTCCACCCGGCAAGGAAGTGGTCCGGCGCGCTTACATCAACGCCGCGCAATACCAGAAAATGTATGAGCGCTCGATCAAAGACCCGGACGGGTTCTGGCTCGAACAGGCCAACACGCTCGAATGGATCAAAAAACCGACGAAAGGCCGCAAATACATCTGGGACACCGCCGCGAAAAAAGTCGAGCACACCTGGTTTGAAGACGGCCAGCTCAACGTGACGGTGAACTGCCTGGACCGCCATTTGAAAACCAAGACGCGCGACAAGATCGCCATCCTCTGGCAGGGCGAACCGGAAAACGACGTCGTCAAACTGACCTATGCCCAGTTGCACGAGCAGGTCTGCAAGTTCGCCAACGTGCTGAAATCGTTCGGCATCAAAAAGGGCGACCGCGTCTCGATTTATCTGCCGATGATTCCCGAATTGCCCGTGGTCATGCTCGCCTGCGCGCGCATCGGCGCGATTCATTCGGTCGTGTTCGGCGGGTTCAGCGCCGAGGCGCTGGCGGGCCGCATCAACGACTCCGCCTGCAAACTGCTCATCACTTCCAACACCTCGCTCCGTTCCGGCAAGAGCATCCCGTTGAAGGCCATGGCCGATGAGGCGTTGAAACACACTTCGACCATCGAAAAGGTCATCGTCGTCAAACGCAACGAGACCCCGTGCAACATGACGCCGAACCGTGACGTCTGGTTTCATGACCTCATGGCCAAAGCGAGTGCGGATTGTCCGCCGGCGGCCATGAACGCCGAGGACCCGTTGTTCATCCTTTACACGTCCGGTTCCACCGGCAAACCCAAGGGCGTCGTCCACTCCACCGCCGGCTACCTCCTGCAAACCGCCCTCACCCATAAATACATCTTCGACGTTCATGACGACGACATTTACTGGTGCACCGCCGACATCGGCTGGGTCACCGGCCACAGTTACATTTGCTACGGCCCGCTCTGCAACGGCGCGACGAGCTTGATGTTCGAAGGCGTGCCGACGTTTCCCGACGCCGGACGTTTCTGGCAAATCGTCCAGAAATTCAAAGTCACTGTTTTTTACACCGCGCCGACCGCCATCCGCTCGCTCATCCGGCTGGGCGAGGAATGGCCGAACAAATACGACATGAGCACGCTGCGCATCCTCGGCTCGGTCGGCGAACCCATCAATCCGGAAGCGTGGATGTGGTATCACCGCGTCATCGGCAAGGGCCGTTGCCCCATCGTGGACACATGGTGGCAGACGGAGACCGGCGGCATCCTCATCACGCCGCTGCCCGGCGCGCACACGCTCAAACCCGGCAGCGCCAGCCGCCCGTTCTTCGGCGTCGAACCGGTCGTCCTGCGCGACGACGGCAAGCCATGCGGCGTGAACGAAGGCGGCAAGCTCTGCATCACCAAACCGTGGCCGGGCATGTTGCGCACCACTTGGGGCGACCACAACCGGTTCATCGAAACCTACTTCACGATGTATCCGAACATCTATTTCACCGGCGACGGCTGCCGGCTTGACGAGGACGGCGACTACTGGCTGATGGGCCGCATTGACGACGTGGTGAACGTCTCCGGCCACCGCATCGGCACCGCCGAGGTCGAGAGCGCCCTGGTCAGCCATCCGAAGGTGGCCGAAGCCGCGGTCGCGCCGATGCCGCACGACATCAAGGGCCAGGGCCTTTACGCCTTCGTGACGCTCAAGGACGGCGTGCAGGAAAGCGAGGAACTCAAAAAGGAATTGTGCGGTCACGTCCGCAAGGAAATCGGGCCGATTGCCGTGCCGGACAAAATCCAGTTTGCGCCGGGCCTGCCGAAAACGCGTTCGGGCAAAATCATGCGCCGCATCCTGCGCAAGATTGCCGAAAACGCCACGGACCAGATCGGCGACACTTCCACGCTGGCCGATCCGCACGTCGTGGATGCGCTGGTGAAAGGGAAGCAGTAAATCAGAAAGGGCTGCCGGGTTTTCGCCCGGCAGCCCGAATCCAACAAACTTTACCGATGCCGGCCAACGCATTCATAGGCAAATCGCATCCGCCCACCACCGCTGAATTGACCGCCGCACTGGGCGACTCGAAGGCGCTTTGGGACAAATTGCTCGATGAACTGGCCGACGAACACAATTTGACGGTGCAGGAGTGGAATTCTTACTCGCCCAAGGCCGGCTGGTCGCTGCGCCTGAAGCTCAAGGACCGAAACATTGTGTATCTGGCTCCGCGCACAGGATGTTTCTTAGCGTCTTTCGTCCTTGGCGACAAGGCGGCGCGGGCGGCGCACAAAAGCGGTCTTCCCCAAAGCGTCATTAAAATCATCAACGAAGCCAAACGTTACGCGGAAGGAACCGGCGTTCGGATTGAGATGAAGAAACCAAAAGACATCGAGATTGCGAAACAACTTGCCGCCATCAAGCTGGCCCATTGAACGGACAGAAAATTTTTGAGATTAACCAATAAAAAAACAACTCCCACATTTATGAGCGAACCAACCGTGACTCAAATCAAAGATACCACCGCGAATCCCGCACCGCTCGGCCTGCTCGGTTTCGGCATGACGACCGTGCTGCTGAATTTGCACAACGCCGGCTTTTACGAGCTTAACGCCATGATTCTGGCGATGGGCATTTGTTACGGCGGCATCGCGCAAGTCATCGCCGGCATCATGGAATGGAAGAAAGGCAACACCTTCGCCGCCACCGCCTTCGTTTCCTATGGCTTCTTCTGGCTCTCGCTGGTGGCTTTGGTCGGTTTGCCGAAGCTCGGTTTCACGGCCACGGATGACGTTGCGATGTCCGCCTATCTCGCCCTGTGGGGACTGTTCACCGGTGTCATGTTACTCGGCACGTTCCGCCTGAACCGCGCGTTGCAAGTCGTCTTTGGCACGCTGACGGTTCTGTTCTTCCTGCTCGCCTACGAACATTTCAACAACGTGGGCGTCAGTGCGGGCTTCAAACATTTCACCGGCTACGAAGGACTTGTTTGCGGCTTTTCGGCGATTTACACCGGCCTCGCGCAAATCCTGAATGAACTTTATGGGAGAGTCGTTCTCCCGCTCGGCGTGGTAAAAAAATAAATTGAATCAACGGCAACATTTTCGCCACCGCGCCGGGCAACGGACGTTCCTCCAGGCCGTACTTGCAAAGCCGCGGTGGTGATGACCGGACATAATAAATTTTTTGCGGCAATCATCCTTTATGAAAACCAATACCCCCCAACTGGTAAAACAATCAAACAAACCCTCCCGACTTGTCCGCGCCGCAACCCTGACCCTGCTCGGCCTGACTGCGGTCTCGGTTAATGCGGTGGTCACCAACGTGACGTGGAACGCCGAGTTCACGTTGAAGGAAACCTACGACAACAACGTTTACCTTCAGGACAACGCGCCAACCCCTGCCAACGTCGCCGCCGCCCAAGCCGCCGGACTCAAGCCGGTTGAGGCGAACAAAGGCTCCTTCGTCACGTCAATCCTCCCGAAGGTCGGCCTGGACTACAAACCCTGCTCCGGCTTCAACCTGTCGCTGGGTTATGCGCCGGAGATCGCCTTCTATCATTCGACTCCTGACGAGGATTACGTGACCCATCGCATCCTGTTCAATTTCGGGGGCAAGCTGGGAAACGCCACCTGGGAACTGGCGAACACGGCCACTTCCATTGACGGCAGCAAGGAAGGGCCGACCTTCGCCCGCCCGGATGACGTCCCAGCCATCGGCGGCATTCCGTTGCGCGATCGCCGGGCGGCTTTCATCTTTCGCAATGGCTTTCGCCTGACCGAGCCGGTCGGAAAATGGTTCTTCCGTCCGGTCGCGACGGCCTACATTCACGATTTCAAGACCGAGCAGCTCTATCAAACGTCCGCCCAAAAGGCCATGTTCAGCTACGAGAATTACGTGGACCGCCAGGAGGTCAGTGGCGGCTTGGATGTTGGCTACGAAGTGGCAAAGAAAACATATCTGGTTGCCGGTTATCGCTACGGCAGGCAGGACCAGTTCACGCTTCCCGGCGCCGGCGGCACAACCCTGCACAGCCCTTACGGCAACGCCTACCACCGCATCCTCCTCGGCGTGGAAGGCAGCCCGGTCAGTTGGTTCAAACTGGCCGTGCTGGCCGGCCCGGACCTGCGCCGGTTCGACCCCGGAACACCCGCCGGGTTTGATCGAAACAAATTCCTGTATTACTGGGACGCCTCGGCAACGTTGCTGCCAACCGGGAATGACACGGTCACCCTCAAATCCACGCGCTATGAGCAACCGGCTTTCTCCAGCTTCAGCATGTATGAGGACATCAAGACCGACCTGTCCTGGCGGCACAAGTTCTGTGAACAGTTCACCACGGCGCTTGGGTTCACACTTTACATCGGCGACTGGCAATTACCGGTGAACCGGGATGATTGGATTTACACGCCGAGCGCCGGGCTGACCTACAATTACAACAAACATCTGAGCGCCGAATTCGCCTGGTCCTACGACTGGGTGGACAGCAAGGTGTCGGCGAGTGTGGAACCGCTGACAAACAGCCACGAGTTCACGCGCCATCTCATCTCGCTGGCGGTGAAATACGCGTTTTGAGCAACGGCACACGAATAGAAACGAATCACACGAAACTTTGGAGGTGGACAGAAGGCGCAAAGCTTTAACCACGAATGGACACGAATTAACACGAATTGAAAGCCGGCAGGGCTGACGGTAAAAAACAATAGAACTGGCACGGAAATTGCCCTTTTGTGGCGATGATGAACGAGCGCACTGGACAGCAAAGACACATTCTGGTCGTGGACGATGAACCTCTCGTCCGCCAGACCGTCCAGATGCTTCTCCGAAACGTTGGTTATATCGTTGACGAGGCCAAAAGCGGCGCCGAGGCGCTTGCCCTGTTTGAGCCTGGCAAGTTCGACATGGTTTTCACCGATTACCTTATGCCGGAGATGAAAGGCGATCAGTTGGCCGCTGCCATCAAAAGGCGCTCACCCAAGCAGCCCGTCGTGATGCTGACGGCCTTTCCTGAAAAACTTCAGACTTCCGACTGCCCCCTCGGTGGCGTTGATTCCTTCATTTGCAAACCTTTAGAACTTGAGACCTTGCGGTCGGTGATCGCCCGGTTCGCTCCCGTCTAAAACCCGGAGTCCACCATCCAATGGCTGGCTGCTCGCGCCAGCGCACCCGGAAACCCGGTTGTTTCCTTCTGTGAAAATGGAGCCCCGGCTTTATGTCCTTGCGTTTGATTTCGTGTGAATTCGTGTCCATTCGTGGTTAACGCTTTGCGTCTTTTCCGCGCGCGAAGCAATGAATGTTGTCTCTTTGCCAAAATAAGTGGGGGTGGTCGCGCCGCGCCAATCTATTCTAATTCCAGAGCCGTCGGCGATGAGGAAGGCCGGTTGGATTTCGCCGTCACCATGACCGTTTTAACGCCGCAAAAATCTGAATTTTTCAATAAAATGAGCACCAGACCAAAACTAACGCTGGACGCCAATGAAGGCGTCGCCCACGTCGCCTACCGCCTCAACGAGGTCATGGCCATTTATCCCATCACGCCGTCGTCGCCTATGGCCGAGTTCTGCGATCAATGGACGTCGGAAAACAAAAAAAACCTCTGGGGCACCATCCCGTCCATCGTGGAACTGCAAAGCGAAGGCGGCGCGGTCGGCGCGGTCCACGGCATGTTGCAGACCGGTTCCATGGCCACCACGTTCACGGCGTCACAGGGGCTGCTGCTGATGATTCCCAACATGTTCAAAATCGCGGGCGAATTGCTGCCCACGGTCTTCCACGTCACCGCCCGCGCGGTGGCGACCCATGCCCTCTCCATTTTCGGCGATCACAGCGACATCATGGCCTGCCGCTCGACCGGCTGGGCGATGCTCGGTTCGACCAGCGTGCAGGAAGCCCCGGACTTCGCGCTGATTGCGCAGGCGGCCACGCTGCGTTCGCGGATTCCGTTCGTGCATTTCTTCGACGGCTTCCGCACCTCGCACGAGGTGCAGAAGATTGAGATGCTGACCGAGGCCGATTTGCGCGCGTTGATTGACGACAAGCTGATGGCTGAAAACCGCACGCGGGCGATGTCGCCCGATCATCCGGTGCTGCGCGGCACGGCGCAAAACGCGGACGCATTTTTCCAGGCCCGCGAGGCGTGCAACCCGTTTTACGCCGCCTGCCCGGACATTGTGCAACAGGCGATGGACGATTTCGCGAAGCAGGTTGGCCGCGCCTACAAGCTGTTTGAATACGTCGGCGCGCCGGACGCGGAGCACGTGATTGTGCTCATGGGTTCGGGCTGCGAGGCGGTGCATGAGACGGTCGAGAATTTGAACCGGCGCGGCGCGAAACTCGGCGTGGTCAAGGTGCGGCTGTATCGGCCGTTCGACGGCAAACGGTTTGTGGAGGCGCTGCCGCGGTCGGTCAAGGCCGTCGCGGTTCTGGATCGCACCAAGGAACCGGGCGCGGCGGGCGAGCCGCTGTATCAGGACTGCGTGGCGGCGATTCTCGAAGGCATGACCAACGGCTGGGGAAACTTGAAATGGCTGCCGAAGATTGTCGGCGGCCGTTACGGCCTGTCCTCCAAGGAATTCACGCCGGCGATGGTCAAGGCCGTGTTCGACAATCTGGCCTCCGCCAAGCCGAAAAACCATTTCACCGTCGGCATCACCGACGACGTTTCCCACACCAGCCTGCCCGTGGACCATGAATTTTCGACCGAACCCGACAACGTGATTCGCGCGTTGTTTTATGGTCTGGGCGCGGACGGCACGGTGGGCGCGAACAAAAATTCCATCAAAATCATCGGTGAAAGCACCGAAAATTTCGCGCAGGGCTACTTTGTCTATGATTCCAAGAAATCCGGCAGCATGACCGTGTCGCACCTGCGGTTCGGGCCGGAGCCGATCCGCTCGACGTATTTGATTTCGCGCGCGAACTTCGTGGCCTGCCATCTGCCGATGTTTCTGGAGAAATATGACATGGCCAAACCGCTGGTGCCCGGCGGCACGTTCCTGCTCAACACGCCCCACTCGAAGGACGAAGTCTGGTCCACGCTGCCGACGCCGCTCCAGGAATCGCTCATCGCCAGGAAGGCGAAGTTTTACGTGATTGACGCGACGAAGGTGGCGCGCGACAGCGGCATGGGCGGGCGCATCAACACCATCATGCAGGTTTGTTTCTTCGCGCTGTCCGGCGTGTTGCCGCGCGACAAGGCCATCGAATCCATCAAGTATTCCATCAAGAAAACCTACGGCAAAAAAGGCGAGGAAGTCGTCGCCATGAACCTCAAAGCCGTGGACAACACGCTGGAACATTTGCACGAGGTGACGGTGACAAACCGCGTGAATGGCAGCGGCGGTTTGCTCCCGCCGATCTCCCTGAATGCGCCGAGATTCGTGCAGGATGTCCTCGGCCGCCTCGCCGTCAGCGAAGGCGACGTGTTACCGGTGAGCGCGTTCCCGGTGGACGGCACGTTCCCGACCGCCACCGCGCAATACGAAAAACGCAACCTCGCGTTGGACATTCCGGTGTGGGACGAAAAGGTCTGCATCCAATGCCTGAAATGCGTCGCCATCTGCCCGCACGCCACCATCCGCGCGAAGGTCTATGAACCGGCGGCGCTCCAGGGCGCGCCCGCCGCTTTCAAGTCCACGGACAGCCGCAACCCGGAGTTCAAGGGCTGGAAGTTCACGCTGCAAGTCGCGGCGGAGGATTGCACCGGCTGTTCGTTGTGCGTGGACGTTTGCCCGGCGCGCAACAAAACAGAAACCAAACTCAAGGCCATCAACATGCGGACCCAGGCGCCGTTGCGGTTGCCGGAGCGCGAGAACTGGAATTTCTTCCTCGGGTTGCCCGAACTGGACCGGCGCAAGGTCAAGACGACGCAACTGCGCCAGCAACAGCTCATGCGGCCCTTGTTCGAATTCAGCGGCGCGTGCGCCGGCTGCGGCGAGACACCCTACATCAAAATGCTGTCGCAACTTTTCGGCGACCGCGCCGTCATCGCCAACGCCACCGGCTGTTCCTCGATTTACGGGGGCAACCTGCCGACGACGCCGTATTGCGTGGACAAAGGCGGGCGCGGGCCGGCGTGGTGCAATTCGCTGTTCGAGGATAACGCGGAATTCGGCCTCGGTTTCCGCGTTTCGATTGACAAGCAAAAGGAATTTGCGACCGAACTGGCGAAGAAACTCGCGCCGCAACTGGGTGACGACCTCGTGAACGGCCTCGTGAACGCCAACCAATCCGATGAAGCCGGCATTTACGAACAGCGCGAGCGCGTGGCCGCGTTGAAACAAAAATTGGCGAAGCTCGATTCGCCGGAAGCGAAGCTGCTGTCCGGCCTCGCCGATCAACTCGTGCGCAAGAGCGTGTGGATTGTCGGCGGTGACGGCTGGGCCTACGACATCGGTTACGGCGGCCTCGACCACGTGCTGGCCACCGGGCGCGACGTCAACGTGCTCGTGCTCGACACGGAAGTTTATTCCAACACCGGCGGGCAGATGTCCAAATCCACGCCGCGCGGCGCGGTGGCAAAGTTCGCCGCCGGCGGCAAGCTCATGGGCAAGAAAGACCTCGGCCTCATAGCCATGACTTACGGCCACATCTACGTGGCCAGCGTGGCGCTGGGCGCGAAGGACGAGCAGACCTTGCGCGCGTTTGTGGAGGCCGAATCCTATCCCGGCCCGTCGCTCATCATCGGTTACAGCCATTGCATCGCGCACGGCATCGCGGTGGACATGGGCGTCGGCGCGCGCCAGCAAAAGCTTGCGGTGGATACCGGCCAGTGGCTGCTCTACCGGTTCGACCCGCGGCGGGCCGCGGCCGGTGAGAACCCGCTGCAACTCGATTCCGCCGCCGCCAAGGCCAAATTGCAGGATTATCTCCTGACGGAAAACCGTTTCAAGATGCTCACCAAGAGCAAGCCGGAGGAGGCGAAGAAGCTTTTCGCCCAGGCCCAGGGGGACGCCGATCGCCGCTGGAAATTTTATCAATTCCTGTCCGGCCGCGACACCAAGGCCGGCAATGGCCAGCCCGCGTCGCCCCAGGCCGCGGCCACGGTGGACCAACAACCGTAAAACTGTAGGAGCCGACGTGAGGAGGCTCTAATTGAAAATACAAATTATGAGCCTCGTTACCTCGGCTCCTACAAGATAAAAAATGTTATGGATTTAACGACCACCTATCTCGGCCTGAAACTGCGGACGCCGCTCATCGCGGCGGCCTCGCCGTTGTCGGAGGAAATTGACAACATCAAACGCATGGAAGACGCCGGCGCGTCGGCGGTGGTGCTTTACTCGCTGTTCGAGGAACAACTGCGCCAGGACCGCGCCGAACTGGCGCATAATCTGGAACAGGGAACCGAAAGTTTCGCGGAGTCACTCACTTATTTCCCCGAGCCGCAGGAATTTCATCTCGGGCCGGAGGAATATCTCAAGCACATCGCCAGGGCGAAAAAAGCGGTGCGCCTCCCCATCATCGCCAGTCTGAACGGCTCCTCCACCGGCGGCTGGACGAGCTACGCCAAACTCATTCAACAGGCCGGCGCGGACGCCCTCGAACTGAACATTTATTACATCCCGACCGATTTCAACCTGCCGGGGACGGCGGTGGAACAAACCTATCTGGACATCCTCAAGGCGGCGAAATCGGAGGTGACCATTCCCGTCGCCGTCAAACTCAGCCCGTTCTTCAGCAATTTCGCGAACATGGCGAAACGGCTCGACGACGCGGGCGCGAACGGGCTGGTGCTGTTCAACCGGTTTTATCAGCCGGACATTGATCTCGAGACGCTGGAGGTGAAACCCAACATTTTATTGAGCACGCCGATGGCGATGCGCGTGCCGCTGCGGTGGATTGCGATTCTGTACGGGCACGTCCGCGCGAATCTGGCCGCCACCAGCGGCATCCATCGCGCGTCCGATGTGTTGAAGATGCTCATGGCGGGCGCGGACGTGACGATGCTGTGCTCGGTACTGATCCGGCACGGCGTCCGGCAGATCAGCACGATTGAGCGCGACCTCGTCGCGTGGCTGGAAGAGCATGAATACGAATCCGTCTCGCAGCTCAAGGGCAGCTTGAGCCAGAAGAACTGTCCCGCGCCGGGCGAATTCGAGCGCGCGCAATACATGCGGGCCATCTCGAACTATCCCGTCCCGTCGCTGAACTGAAAATTCCGGAACCCGAAAAGGTTTATTTCGGAGGGGCGAGCTCTGTGAACCCCTCATATCTGCCAACGCAAGTCCTTCGCCCCTGAACCCACCGCATATCAAGAAATCTGGCAGCGATTTACTTTTCCGCCGTCGTTTGTGCTAAATGGAAATTGTCATGTTTCGAGTTCGGGTTTGGCGTTGTTGAAAACCGGGTGACGACGTCCGAGGACCCGTCTTCTACCGCATCGCGGGATTCGACGCGGCAAACGAGATGGAAAAAGGGGATGATTCCCGTTTTGATTTCCCGGATGCGGTCTTAAAAAACTTCCGCTTTCAGACCGGTCGTCTGGCGCACGATTTGCGCAATATGCGACAGCACTTTCAATGGAAGATGCCCGCATTCGGCGTGCGACATGGGCCGCGCGGCGGAGTAAATCTGCACCAGCGAGATTTGCGCGCCGTCCGCCTTCAATTCCTTCAGCCGCCGGGCATACTGCTCGATTTCTTCCAGCGGTGGTTCCTCGCCATTGATGGCCGGGAACAGGCTTTGAATGACCACCGGACGTTGCCGCGCCAGCGACAGGATGTTCTTCAGCACTTTTTCCAGCGACACGCTGCCGCGGTTCACCCGGTTCAAAAAGGCCTGCGTGCCGCCGTCGAGCTTCGCCCAGATTTCATCGGATTTGGTGAGGTGTTTCAAACCTTCCTGCACCTGCGGCCGATCCAGGCCGGTCGCGTTCGTCAGCAGTACAACCTTGAAAAATGGGTTCCCGCCCAGCGCCCGGACGCGCACGACCGCCTGCACGGCTTCGGTGAAATTGAGCGCCAGCGTCGGCTCGCCGTCGCCGCTCAACGCCACGTGGCGCAGTTGCAGCAATTCGTCCGGCAACGTCTGGTAAGCAAGGCGCTCGCGCAACCGCCCCTGATGCACAAACGCGAGCGTCCGGCGCAGTTCTTCGCCCATCGCCTCCACGTCCAGCGCCAACTCGCGCGGCGGCGTCCGGCGGTCCACCTCGCAATACCCGCAGTCGAAATCGCAGTGCTGGTCGAGGTTCATGTTCACGCCCAGCGACAGGCCGTGGGCGCGCGGGGAGATGACCACATAAACGAAGCGGTTGTTCAGAAAATCACGCGGCCGGTCAAACGCCGTCTCCCGCACGGGTGCGGACGCGGGCCGTTTCTTTTCCGACCCGTTCGCGGGCGCCGCTTTGGTATTGAGTTCTTCCACAATTCTCACAAGGCACCTTAATCGCGCCTCGCATGGGATACTACACGGTTATTGTCAAAGTCTTGACATGCCTTGCATGGCCCGGCGGCGGGGTTTGGGGATGATTTGAGCGCCGGCCCACATTCCGCCCAAATTTTGGCAATGAAGAAACATTTCTTGTCAATTGGCGCATCCCGCATGGAGAAACGCACAGGTTTGGCTTAAATTAATTCATATGAAAACAAAGGAACCTGATGTAACACATAAGCCCGACCGGGCGGCATGGCTCAAGGGCGGCGACGTGTTTTGCTCGAATCCGCAGCCCAAACCGGCGGGGCGGATTTGGCGGCTGGTCTTGCTGGGCGCGCCGGGCGTCGGCAAGGGCACGCAGGCGGAGTTGCTGTCCGAGCGGCTGGGCGCCTGCCAGTTGTCCACCGGCGATATTTTCCGCGCGGCCAAGTGTCTTTCGGAGGGCGACCGTTCCCCCGCCCTGGAGGCCGCGCTGCATTACATGATTCGCGGTGATTTGGTGCCTGACGAAACCGTGCTGGCGATTGTGGCCGAACGCACCCGCTGCCTGCGCTGTTGCGGCGGTTTCCTGCTGGACGGCTTTCCGCGCACCGTCGCCCAGGCCGAGGCGTTGGCGGACCTGTTGGAAAAGGAAAACGTGCCGTTGACCGCCGTGTTCAGTTACGAATTGCCCCTCGACCAGGTGGTCGCCCGGCTGTCGGGCCGCCGCACGTGTTCCAAGTGCAAAGCGGTTTTCCACGTGACGAACATGCCGCCGCGGGTGCAGGGCATTTGCGACCATTGCGGCGGAGAACTGATTCAGCGCGAGGATGACCGGCCCGAATCCGTCCGCGTGCGGATGGAGGCTTATGAAAAAAGCACCCGGCCGCTGACCGATTTCTACCGGAAATGCGGATTGCTGGTTTCGATCAAGGCCGAAGGTTCGCCCGAAGAAATCTACGAGCGCACGCACTCGCTCGCGCTGGCGTAACCGCGCCCTCAACAAATCCTCGGCAACTGCTCGCCGCCGGGCATGTCGAGTATCCGGTTTGCGCCAATCGCGCTTTTCAACGTGACCAGCGGCGCGGAGCTTTCCGCCACCCTGCCGATGACCGCCGACCCCGCTCCAACGGCGTGGCGGCTCATGATTTGCAACGCGCGCTCCGCGTCCCTGGCCGCGATGAACGCGGCGATGCGCCCTTCGCACGCAACGTGCAACGGGTCAAGCCCGAGCATTTCGCAGGCGGCGTGAACGTCTTCGCGCACCGGCACGGTTTTTTCCACGATTTCGATGCGCACCCCTGCCCCCTCGGCAATCTCGTTGAGCGCGCCCGCCAGTCCGCCGCGGGTCAGGTCGCGCAGACAATGAATTTCAATCCCAGCCTTGAGCAGCTCCAAAACCATTTCGTGGACGGGCGCGGAATCGCTTTCGATGGTGCTCTCGAATTGCAGTCCTTCGCGCACGGCCATGATGGCCATGCCGTGCCGGCCCAAATCGCCGCTCACCAGCACGGCGTCGCCGGGCTGCACGTTTTGCGGCACGATTTTTTGGTCGTGTTCGATGACGCCAATGCCGGCGGTGTTGATGAACAGGCCGTCGCCCTTGCCCTTGTCCACGACCTTGGTGTCGCCGGTGATGATTTGCACGCCGCACCGTTGCGCCGCGTCGCGCACCGAGCAGACGACGCGCCAGAGCGTGTCCATCGGCAATCCTTCCTCGATGATGAATGCGCTGCTGAGATAAAGCGGCCGCGCGCCGCTCATGGCGAGGTCGTTCACCGTGCCGTGAACGGCCATTGAACCGATGTCGCCGCCGGGGAAAAACAACGGCCGCACGACGTAGGAATCGGTCGTGAACGCGAGTTTTTTGCCGGTCCATTCAACCACCGCCGAATCGTGCTGCGTTTCAAGCGGCGGATTGCCAAACGCCGCCAGGAACATGTTGCCGATGAGCTGGTGCATCAGCTTGCCGCCGCCGCCATGCGCCAGCAGGACATGCGGATACTGCTGAATGGGAATCGGGCAGGTGGAGTTAAAGTCCATAAAAAATCAGAATTGAAAACATCGAACATCGAACATCCAACGCCCAACATCGAAGGATCTGCGTCTGCCTTTCCGGGAAAAATTGGATGTTCGGTGTTGGATGTTGGTTGTTGAGTGTTTCTTCATGGCTGGTTCAATTGCGCCGCCGGTATCGATAGTAGGCCGCGCATGCGCCCTCCGATGACACCATCGTCGCGCCGAGCGGATGTTCCGGCGTGCATTTCGTGCCAAACGCCGGGCATTCCTGCGGTTTGATTTGTCCCTGCAAGACCAGCCCGCTGAGGCATTCGGCCGGTTCCGCCACGTGGTGCTCGACCAGACCGAATTTCTTTTCGGCGTCGAACGCGGCGTAGGCGTCGTTCAATCCCAGACCGCTCCGCGGAATTTCGCCGACGCCACGCCATTTGCGCGGGACGACCTTGAAAATTTTGCGGATGAGTTCCTGCGCCGGCTGGTTGCCTTCGCGGCGCACCGAGCGGGTGTATTGGTTTTCGACCTCGGCCCGGCCGGATTCGAGCTGCTGCACCACCATCAGCACACCCTGCAAAATGTCCAGCGGCTCAAAACCGGTCACGACAATCGGCACGCGATATTTCGCCGCGATGGGCGGGTATTCCTCGTAACCCATCACCGTGCAGACGTGCCCGGCGGCGAGAAAACCCTGCACCTTGCAGTTCGTCGACGACATCAACGCCTCCATCGCCGGCGGCACGAGCACGTGCGAGACGAGCATCGAAAAATTCTTCAGCCCCTTTTGCGCCGCCTGATACACCGCCATGGCCGTCGCCGGCGCGGTGGTTTCAAAACCGACGCCGAAGAACACAACTTCTTTGGCCGGGTTTTGTTCCGCGAATTTCACCGCGTCGAGCGGTGAATAAACGATGCGCACGTCGCCGCCCCGGGCCTTGACTGAAAGCAGGTCGGTCGCGCTGCCGGGCACACGCAGCATGTCGCCGAACGAGGCGAAAATGACGCCGGGCCGCGCGGCAATTTCGAGCGCCTTGTCTATCATTTCCAGCGGCGTCACGCAGACGGGACAACCCGGCCCGTGAATGAGTGTGATTTGTTTGGGCAACAGTTCGTCAATGCCGAACTTCACGATGGCGTGCGTCTGGCCGCCGCAGACTTCCATGATGTTCCACGGCCGGGTCGTGCGGCGGTGGATTTCCTGCGCCAGTTGCCGCGCGCGCCCACCGTCGCGATATTCGTCGAGGTATTTCATTGTGGCACAGGCTTCTCGCCTGTGAGTTTCTGGTCTGAAAAACGGACTGCTTTTGAAACGGACGGGCGGGACGCCCGTGCCACTACTGGCGCGGCTTTCATGGCCCGCCTCCCTTCAACTCGCCAAGCTCCTCCATTTGTTTCAGATACTCAAAAATCTTGTGTGCCTCGTCTTCGTCGAGCCGGCTGAGGGCGAAGCCGACGTGGACGATGACGTAATCGCCGACCCTGGCCTCGGGCACATAGGCAAGGCAGGCTTCCTTAAGGACGCCGCCGAAATTTATTTTGCCCGTGCGCGACAGCGGGTCATCGCCGCTGATGCTTTCAATCTTTCCTGGAATGGCCAGACACATGGAATTTTCGATTTATGATTTACGATTTACGATCTGCCGTTCTCGAAACGCCGCCAGGACCTGACCCAGCGCGATTCCCCCGTCGTTGGGCGGCACGCGCTGGTGCCAATACGGGCGGAACCCTTCCGCCTGCAACCGCCGCACCGTTCGCTCCGTCAGATAACGGTTTTGAAAACAGCCACCGCTCAACACCACGCGCCGTTCGCCGATTTTTTTTGCCACGGCCACCACGGCCTGGGCCAGCGCGTTGTGAAACTTCGCGGAAATCCTGCCACCGGGAACGCCATTTTGCACGTCCGATAAAATCGCCTCAATCATCGGCGACCAATCCAGGACCAGTGACGGGTGACGAGTGACGAGTGACAAGGGATAAGTCTCGTCTGTGTCCACGCCATCCAGCGCAAATTCCAGGTCCATCGCGGCCTGGCCTTCAAACCGGATGTGCTGGCGGAGATTGACGAGCGAGGCGACGGCGTCGAACAACCGGCCCGCGCTGGAACAAAGCGGCGAATTCAATTTTTTGGCCAGCATCGTTTTCAGCGTGACCATTTCCGCCGCCGAAAAAGCGGCAATCGTTGCCAGTTTTTTCCGTTTGAAAACCTTGTCGCCGGAAATTTCGTATAGCAATCCGAGCGCGGTGCGGCGCGGTTCCTTGACCGCCTTGTCGCCGCCGGGCAACCGGAACGGGCGCAGATGCGCGACCCGTTCGACGGTTTCGTTGGTGACGAGGAAAAATTCACCGCCCCAGATTGTGCCGTCAAGCCCGTAACCCGTGCCGTCCCACGAAACGCCGAGCGCGGGCGGCGCGATTTCATTCTCCGCCATGCAGGACAGGACATGGGCGACGTGGTGCTGGACGCCAACGTGTTGGAGTTCAAGCTTTAGCTTGCCTGTCGTCTGCGCTTTCGGAACACGCTGAAGCGTGAACTCCAACGGCGCATCGCCGAATTCACGCGCAAATCTGGTCGAGAGATAATCCGGGTGCAAATCGGCGGCGATGATTTGCGGCCGGGTGTCGTAAAGTTTCTGGAAATCAGCAATGACACGGCGGAAGGCGGCATGCGCCGGTTCCGTCTCCAAATCGCCGATGTGCTGGCTGAGGAAAACCTGATTGCCGACGGCGAGCGCGACGGTGTTTTTCAGGTGCGCACCAACGGCCAGAATTGTTTTGTAGGAGCCGACGTGAGGAGGCTCTGACTCATTTTGTTCTTGAAGGTTGAGCCTCCTCACGTCGGCTCCTACGAGTTGAATGGGCAGCGGCGCGTAGCCGCGGGCGCGGCGCAGCACCAGTTCACGGTCCAGCATGACGCGCACAATCGAATCGTCCACGTGACGGACGATGGGGCGGTTATGAACCAGAAACACATCGGCGATGCGGCCGAGACGTTCCCGCGCCTCATGTTCATCCGTGCAAACCGGTTCGTCGCCCAGGTTGCCGCTGGTGGCGACGACCGGAAAGCCCAGTTCGGCCATGAGCAGATGATGCAGCGGGTTCGACGGCAACATCGCGCCGAGATTGGGATTGCCGGGAGCCACGGCATTTACGATTTGCGATTTGCGATTTACGATTTTTTCCAAAAGAACGATGGGTGCCTCCGATGAGCGGAGTAATCGTTCTTCGAGTGGGGAGACTTCGCATTCGGCTTTCACGCTTTCGAGTGATGGAAACATCAGGGCGAATGGCTTTTCCTCGCGATGTTTTCGTTTTCGCAGGAGCCGGACGGCCTTGTCGTTGCGCGCATCCGCCATCAGATGAAATCCGCTCAGTCCCTTGACGGCGACGATTTTACCGCAGCGGATGGATTCAGCGGCAGCGAGCAAGGCATTGTTATTTTGGAGTGCGCGGACATGTCCGCGCTTTGAAAGCGGCGACATGTCGCCGCACTCCCAAAGCGTCAGGCGCGGTCCGCAGACCGGGCAGGCGTTGGGCTGCGCGTGGAAACGGCGGTCTAGTGGGTCGTCGTATTCGGCCCGGCATTGCGGGCACATCGTGAACGATTTCATCGAGGTGTTCGCGCGGTCGTAAGGCAGGGATTCGATGATGCTGAAGCGCGGCCCGCAATTCGTGCAATTCGTGAATGGATAGCGGTGCCGCCGGTTCTTGGGATCAAAAATTTCGCGCAGACAATCGGGACAGGTGGCGATGTCCGGCAAGACGAGCGCGGTTTTGCCGCCGCCGGTTTCACTCGCGCGGATTTCAAAACCGGTCTGACCGGCCGGATCGAGCCACAACGTTTCGAGGCTTTGAATGAAGCTGCGCGGCGGCTTTTCCGCTTCGAGGCGGAGCAGGAATTTTTCGAGCGACGCGCGCGGGCCTTCAACTTCAATGAAGACGCCCCGCGGGGAATTGTTGACCCAGCCGGCCAGGCCGAGTCCGGTGGCGAGGCGGAAAACGAACGGGCGAAACCCGACGCCCTGCACCGCGCCGCGCACGGCGATCTTCAATCGCGTTGCTGGCGGCGCGTTCACACAATCCTTTCAGCGCTCAATCTCAAAACTTTCGAGCACCATGTCCGTGGAATTCACGGCCTTGACATCCACCGACGCGCACTTGGGACAGACGTCGGGGAGGTGATGCCCGTGAAATTTGTGGCCGCATTGGTTGCACAGCAGTGTCGGCTCGACCTCGGTGAGCTGAAGCGTGGCGTCCTGGAGAAACGGGATTTCCTTTTTGACGATGTCAAAACTGAACTGCATGTGGTCGCCGCTGTGGCTGGTCAGGGAATTAAACCGGATTTTGACCGATTTCACGCGTTTGGCCTTTTGCGCAACAGCCTTTTTTTCAACGGTTTCCAGAATGGCGCGGACCAGATGAACTTCGTGCATAAATGAGTGTGCTGCGCCGTTCGTGTGGTTGTCAATTCACGAGCGGCAAAGGTTTTTGATTTCCCGGACGGCTTGCTCAAATCCGCGCTGCGCGTCGGGCGAAAGGTCTTCCCCGAAGCCGAGTTTCACGGCGGGAATGGTCAGCCACCAGGCTTCCGGGCAGTGGCCAAAAACGTCGCGGGCCAGCGCCAGCATCGTGCACGGGTCGGCAGCGTGCGCCATGAGTTGCGTGGATTCGTTGGGCTCGAGTTTGCGCAACTGCACTTCGGCGGGCGCGTCCACGGCGGCGTCCACAAAAATCACCGTGTGCGCCCGCGAAATCGGATCGGCGTGTTCGGGCGAAAGCTGCTGGCAGATCAGCGTGCGCACGCCGGACAACTGGAGCGCCTCCACGGCGGCGGCGACCCTGGGGCCGACGCCATCATCGCTGCGCAACGTGTTGCCGTAGCCAATGACAAGGAGATTTTGTGTCGGCAGCATAATTCTTACCGGTCGGGTCGGCGCGCTGCGCCGACCGGACGCCGCAGCGCGGCGTCCCTACCTTTCGGCGGTCACAGACCGCCGCTACAAATCACCCGCGCGCCATTTCGTTGAGCACGGTGCCGTCCGGCGCGATGAGTTGCACGCGCAAAGGCATCTGGCCGACGGCGTGAGTCGAGCAGCTCAGGCACGGATCGTAACAGCGGATGCCATGCTCAATGCGGTTGAGCATCGGTTCGGGAATGTCCTTGCCATGCACGTAATGCTTCGCGATCTGCGCCACGGTCTGGTTCATCGCCAGGTTGTTCTGGCCGGTGGCGACGATGAGATTGACCTTCTGGAGCAGGCCGTTGCGGTCCACGGTGTAATCATGGAACAGCGTGCCGCGCGGGGCTTCGCTCGCGCCCACGCCGCGCAGGCTGTTGATGCCGGCGTCGGCGCGCAGTTCGTTGCTCAACAGGTCGGGGTCGTCCAGGTAACGCTCGACGTATTCCAGCGACGCGAGAATTTCGATGAGCCGCGCGTAGTGGTAAAGGAACGACGATGTGACCGCGCCATGGCCCATTTTCTTGAATTTTTTCAACTCTGCGTCCGCTTTCGGCACGCCCATCTGCTCGCAGATGTTCAGGCGCGCGAGCGGACCAACGCGATACATGCCGTCGGGAAAACCGAGCGGCTTGTAGTAGGGCGACTTGAGGTAGGACGAATTTTGCACCGACTCGCCGATGCATTCGTAATACTTTTGCGGGTCGAGCTGGTCGGCGATGATGCTGCCGCTGCTGTCGCTGAACCGCAGTTTGCCGCCGTGATGTTCCCAGGTGCCGTCCGGGGTGATGAGGCCCATGAACAGCGACGGGAAATTGCCGAAGATTTGGACCTCCTTTTCATGCGTCGCGAGCGTCTTTTCGAAAAGGTCGAAGGCGACTTTCGTGGTGGCGAAGGCCTCCGGCAGCCAGGCGCGGATTTTCGCGCGGCCTTCCTCCGTCAACGGGCTGCGCACGCCGCCGGGCACGGCCCATGCGGGATGGATTTTTTTGCCACCGAGGATTTCAATGATTTCCTGGCCGAACTGGCGCAACCGGATGCCGGCCCGGGCGAGATCGGCGTTGGAAGCGATGATGCCGAAAACATTCCGCTTGGCCGGGGGCGTGTCCCAGCCGAGCAGAAAGTCCGGAGCGCTCAGATGAAAGAAACTCAACGCGTGGCTCTGGATGATCTGGCCGAGGTTCATCAACCGGCGCAGCTTGTCGGCGGCGGGCGGGATGTTGACGGCCATGATGGCGTCGCCGGCCTTCGCTGACGCGAGCAAATGGCTGACGGGGCAGATGCCGCAGATGCGCGGGGTGATGCCGGGCATTTCGCCGTAGGGCCGGCCTTCGCAGAATTTCTCGAAACCGCGGAATTCCACGACATGGAATACGGCGTCGGACACATTGCCCGCGTCGTCCATGAAGATGCTGATCTTGGCATGGCCCTCAATGCGGGTCACCGGATCAATGACAATACGCTTTGACATAATTGATAAATTCATTCCGGTAGGGCGGCGCGCACGGAGTGACGCACCCTACCATTCAACCAAATTTCAAATTCGCGCCTTCCAGTTTCGGCGTCTGGCCGCCCAGCACCTGAACCATGAGCGCCTTGATGCGGTCGGCTGGCGGCGGGCAGCCGGGCAGGAAATATTCGACGTAAACAGCTTCATGAACGGGCATCACGCGCTTGAGCAACTGCGGCACAATGCCGTCAGCCTTCGGCACGCACGGATTGTTCTGCGCATTTTCGATGTAGGCGCGCTGGAGCACATTCTCATCGTTGCCGATGCCAAGCTGGTTGCGGATGGCAGGCACGTTGCCGGTGATGGCGCAATCGCCGAATGAAACCAGCACCTTCGTCCGGGCGCGGATTTTGTGGAGGATTTCGAGGTTGTCCTCGTTGCAGACGGCGCCCTCGATGAGGCAGACGTCCACGTTTTGCGGATATTCCTTCACGTCCATGACCGGGCTGTAAACAAGGTCAATCATGCCGGCGAGTTCGATGAGGAACTCATCGAGGTCGAGGAAGGACATGTGACAGCCGGAACAGCCGCCCAGCCAGACGGTGGCCACTTTTAAACGTTCCATTGTTTTTTCTCCCGTGCGTTGACGATGAATTCCAGTTTGGTGCGGTCGCGTTCCATTTCGGACACCGTCGAACCCTTGTAGAACAGCGCGCCGGTCGGACAGGACATGACGCATTTGCCGCAGGCCGTGCAGGTATCGGAATCACCCCACGGCTGGTTGAGGTCGGTGATGATGGTGGCCCTGGCGCCGCGGCCGGAAACGTTTTTGGTGCCCGCGCCCTCGATGTGCCAGCAGACGCGCACACAACGGGTGCAAAGAATGCAGCGGTTGTGGTCCATGCCGAACAGCCGGTGCGTCGCGTCCACGCTCCATTTCGGGGTGCAATAATCGTAACGCACGTGGTCCATGCCCTGGCTGTAGCCCAGCGTCTGCAATTCGCAGTGGCCGTTGGCCACGCACACGGCGCAGACGTGATTGCGTTCGGCGAACAGCAATTCCAGCGTCATGCGGCGGTATTTCCGCAGGCGGTCGCTGTCGGTTTTGACATCCATGCCCTCGCTGATTTTGGTTGTGCAGGCGGGCAGCAGTTTGGCAATGCCCGCGACCTCCACGAGGCACAGGCGGCAGGCGCCCATGTCATAAACCCCGTCCAGATGACACAGCGTCGGGATTTTGATGCCGGCGTCGGTGGCGACCTCCAGAATGGTCGCGCCTTCCTCGGCGCTGACCTGTTTTCCGTCAATGGTCAAAGTTTTGGCGGCCATAAAAAATTTTAAGGGCTTGATTGTGAACGAATCAATTTGAGATCAACGGCGGTCAGCGCCATTTTCTCTTTCCTCGTTTTTTCGGAAGAAAACAAACACGATGCTCCACTGGTGATGATTCCGCCCGCAAAGACGCCGTCATTGAAGTTTAGCGGGATAAAAACGCGATCGCGTGTAATGCCTTCGGCAGCGACGATCGGGCTATTCAATTTGCCTTCGATGATGTAATCGCTCCAAAGATTTAATTTACGCCCCAACCAACCGCGATTCGATTGAAGACGACCGTCAACGAGCGTTGCTTCGCCGATTTTTCCCACCACGCTTCCATCGGCACGAATGTCCACCGCAACAAAAAGATTTGTTTGGTGACACCAGATAACAACGATTCGCGAGTTTCCTTCCCAATGACCAACCATGGCCGGAGTGACGATGCTTTCGGCTGTGCATGAGTTCCCAGTGGCTAGAAGCGCAGTGAGCGTCACAATCAATCCAACGAGATATAATTTTTTCTTCATGCTTGTGCGGCGATTTCCTTTTTCATTTTGCCATTCCCACGCGGTCCAAATTCATCCGGCTGGAGCAATTCCTCATATTCCTTGCGGAAAAAGCGCAGCGTGCTCAACGTGGGGTTCGGCGCGGTCTGGCCGAGGCCGCAGAGACTGGTGTGTTTCACCATGTCGCAAAGCTCTTCGAGTTTGGCGAGGTCGCGCGCGGTGGCTTTGCGGGCAAGAATCTTTTCCAGCAGATGCAACATCTGCACCGTGCCGGCGCGGCAGGGAATGCATTTGCCGCACGATTCATCCACGCAGAATTCCATGAAATAGCGCGCCACGTCCACCATCCGGGTGGTGTCGTCCATCACAATCATGCCGCCCGAACCCATGATGGAGCCGAGCTTGGTAAGCGAGTCGTAATCCACCGGCGTGTCGAGCGCATCGGCGGGAATGCAGCCGCCGGAGGGACCGCCGGTCTGGACGGCCTTGATTTTGCCGCCGTCCGGTGCGCCGCCACCCATTTCTTCGACGATCCGCCGCAACGGCGTGCCCATCGGCACTTCGATGAGGCCGGTGTTGGTGATTTTGCCGGCGAGCGCAAACACCTTGGTGCCCTTGCTTTTTTCCGTGCCGATGCCGGCGAACCATTCCGCACCTTTGCGGAGGATGGGCGGCACGTTGGCGAAGGTTTCGACGTTGTTGATGAGCGTCGGGCAATCCCACAATCCGCTTTCGGCCGGGAACGGCGGGCGCGGACGCGGCGTGCCGCGTTTACCCTCGACGGACGCCATCAAGGCGGTTTCCTCGCCGCAAACGAATGCGCCGGCGCCGATGCGGATGTCTATGTTGAAATTGAAAGGCGATTCAAAAACGCCGCTGCCGAGCAGGCCGAGGGTCTTGGCCTGTTTGATCGCGGTCTGCAATCGTTTGATGGCCAGCGGATATTCGGCGCGGACATAAATGAAACCCTGGGTCGCGCCGACCGCGTAGGCGGCGATGGCCATGCCTTCGAGCACGCAATGCGGGTCGCTTTCCAAAACGCTGCGGTCCATGAACGCGCCCGGGTCGCCCTCGTCGGCGTTGCAAATCACGTATTTCTGCGCGCTTTGCGTCTTGGCGACCGTGCCCCATTTGAGGCCGGTGGGGAAACCCGCGCCCCCGCGTCCGCGCAAACCGCTTTTGACCATGGCCTCCACCACTTCCTTGGGCGTCAGCTCACGGAGCACGTGATGCAACGCCTGGTAACCCTCGGCGGCGATGTAAGCCTCGATGCGTTCCGGATCAATCTCGCCGCTGTTGGCCAGCACGATGGACAATTGTTTTTTGAAAAAGGGATGGTTGAGGTCGCCGCGTTTGACCTTGGTTTTGCCGCCTTTCAAGGTTTTGACCAGTTCCAGGGCGTTGTCCGGCGTGACTTCTTCGTAAAGCGCATCCTGCGTGTCCACGCTTACCAGCGGGCCTTCGCAGCAAAGTTTCATGCAACCCACGCCGCGCACCTCCACCTCGTCGCTCAAGCCGGCGTCCTTTACCGCCTGCTCAAGCTGCTTCTTGACGCCGTCCGAATTGGACGACATGCAGCCGGCGGCCAGGCAGCAACGGATGACCGTTTTTTTGCGGGCGGCCCGTTCCTTCTCGGCAATCACGTTCAGATCATCAATGACCATTTGACATCCATCCTTTCACGTGTTCGAGCGCGCTTTCAGGGGTCTGGCGCGGCGTGACCGTGCCGTCATAAACGACGGCGGGGGCAATGCCGCAGGCGCCGATGCAGCGCGCGGTCAGCAGGGAAACCTGGTTGTCCGGCGTCGTCTCGCCGGCCTTGACCTTCGTCTGGCCTTCGACGGCCTCGAGCAGCTTGTTCGCGCCCTTGACGTAGCAGGCCGTGCCGAGGCAGACGACGCAGGTGTGTTTGCCCTGCGGTTTGAGCGTGAAGAAATGATAGAATGTGGCGACGCCATAAACCCGGCTGGCCGGCAGTTTGAGCCGGTGGGCGACGAACAACAGCAAATCGTCTTCGAGGTAGCCGAACAATTCCTGCGCCTTGTGCAGCACTTCGATCAGGGCGTCCTGCCGATACTGATATTTCTTCATGTGCGCCTCAAGAATCTTGAAGCGCTTGTCGCCGCTGGCGTGTTGTTCCACCGCGGTTTTCCTTTTTTCGACTGCAACGGTTGGTGGCATAAGTTTTACCTCACACAACTTAGTGGCGGCAACCGGAGGTTTTCTCCACGCAATTTGGTTTATATTGGACATATTTTGCATAAGACGAACGAATTAAAAAAATTATCACTCCGCCACGGCATCACGATTCTTCATGTCCTCCAAAAGTGTTCCTCAATCCCGGCCCGACGGGCGGCCAAATTACGGGCATCTTTTCCCAAAAAATGCAGAGTCTTCGGAAGGTTTCCGGCTTAAAAGATATTTCACAAAGGCGCGGCTTGTGATAACAAGACCGGCCTGACCCGTCCTCCGTCCTGATAAAATCGGGACTGCGGAGGGTGGACAATAAACATCACAACCAACGACCGGGAAGCAATTTATGGCTAAAGCAACGAAAGCGAACAAATACGTTTATCTCTTTGGAAACAAGAAGGCCGATGGCAACGGTTCCATGAAGCCCCTGCTGGGCGGCAAGGGCGCCAACCTCGCCGAAATGTCCCGCATCGGACTGCCCGTGCCCCCCGGTTTCACCATGACGACCGAGGTCTGCACCTATTATTACGCCAACAAGCGCACCTATCCGAAGGTCCTCGAGGCGCAAGCCCGCGACGGCATGGCTTTCCTGGAGAAAATCATGGGCACCCGGTTCGGCGACAAAGGCGCGATGCCGCTGCTCGTCTCCGTCCGCTCCGGCGCGCGCGATTCAATGCCCGGCATGATGGACACGATTTTGAATCTCGGCCTCAACGACGAAACCGTTCTTGCGCTGGTCAAAGCGACGAAGAATGAACGCTTTGCATGGGATTGCTACCGCCGTTTCGTCCAGATGTATGGCGACGTCGTTCTGGGCGTGCAGAAGTCGGAAGGCGAAGATCACGAACCGTTTGAAGTCGTGATTCACGAATTCAAGCACCAGAAATATCACGCGGACATCGAAGATTCCAAGCTCACCGCCAAGGACCAGCAGGAACTCGTCAAGCGTTTCAAAGCCCTCATCAAGGAACGCAGCGGCACGGAATTTCCGCAGGACCCGTGGAAACAGCTTTGGGGCGCGACCGGCGCCGTGTTTGGTTCCTGGATGAACGACCGCGCAATCGTTTACCGCCGCAAATACGGCATTCCCTCCGAATGGGGAACCGCCGTCAACATCCAGGCCATGGTTTATGGCAACACCGGCGACGCGTCCGGTTCCGGCGTCGCGTTCACGCGCAACCCGGCCAACGGCACCAAGGAATTTTACGGTGAATTTCTCATCAACGCCCAGGGCGAAGACGTCGTTGCCGGCGTGCGCACGCCCGAACCCGTCGCGCAGCTCGCGAAGGAAATGCCCGCCGCCTACAAGGAGCTCGACAACATCCGCGCCACGCTGGAGAGGCATTTCCAGGACGTGCAGGATTTTGAGTTCACGATCCAGGACGGCAAGGTATTCATGCTCCAGACGCGCAACGGCAAGCGCACCGCGATGGCCGCGCTGAAGTTCTCCATGGACATGTGCCGGGAGAAGCTCATTGACTGGAAGACGGCCATCCGCCGCAACCCGGCCGACCAGCTTGACCAGCTCCTCGCCCCGGTGTTTGAACGCAAGGCTGAAGCCGCCGCCAAGATCATCGCCAAAGGTTTGCCCGCCGGTCCCGGCGCCGCCTCCGGCAAGATGTATCTCAACGCCGACCGCGCTGATGCCGCCGCGGCCAAGGGCGAAAAGGTCCTGCTCGTCCGCAACGAAACCACGCCGGAAGACCTGCGGGGCATGATCGCCTCCGAAGGCATTCTCACCGCAAAGGGCGGCGTCAGTTCGCACGCGGCGCTCGTCGCCCGTCAGATGGGCAAAGTCTGCGTCTGCGGCGCCGGCGCGCTCCAGATTGATTACGCCGCCAAGACCCTCACGGCGTCCGGCCAGACGTTCAAGGAAGGCGACTTCCTCTCCATCAACGGCACGCTCGGCAATGTCTATGCCGGCCAGCTCCCGACCGCCGCATCCGAAATCGTCCAGGTGCTCGTCGAGAAGTCCCTCGACGGCAAGAAGAGCGAGACCTACGGCATGTATGCCACGCTGATGAACTGGTGCTCGAAAGTCACGCGGATGCAGGTCCGCGCCAATGCCGACACGCCGGAACAAACCAAAACCGCGCTCGCGTTCGGCGCCACGGGCATCGGCCTGACCCGCACCGAACACATGTTCTTCGAGGGCAACCGCATTGACGCCATGCGCGAGATGATCCTCGCCGACAACCTCGCCGACCGCAAAAAAGCGCTCGCGAAAATCCTGCCTTACCAGAAGGGCGACTTCGTCGGCATCTTCCAGGCGCTGGACGGTTACCCGGCGACCATCCGTTTCCTGGATCCGCCGTTGCACGAATTCCTCCCGCACGAGGACAAGTCGCAACAGGAGCTTGCCGTCAAAATGGGCGTACCGGTTGAGAAAATCAAACAACGCGTCAAGGAACTGCACGAGTTCAACCCGATGCTCGGTTTCCGCGGCTGCCGCCTCGGCATCATCCATTCCGAAATTTCCGAGATGCAGGCGCGCGCCATCTTCGAGGCCGCCGTCGAGGTCCAAAAATCCGGCATCAAGGTGAAGCCGGAAGTCATGATCCCGCTCGTCGGGTTCAAGAAGGAACTCGACCTTCAAGTCGAAGTTGTCCATCGCGTCGCGAAGGAAGTCATGGCGGAGACCAAGACGAAGATCGCCTATCTGGTCGGCACGATGATCGAGGTGCCGCGCGGCGCGCTTACGGCCGACGAAATCGCCGAGACCGCCGAGTTTTTCAGCTTCGGCACCAACGACCTGACGCAGACCTGCCTGGGCATGAGCCGCGACGACTCCGGCACGTTCCTGCCGGCGTATGCGGAATTGGAAATCACCCGGACCAATCCGTTCGCCTCGATTGATCAGGCGGGCACCGGCCAGTTGATGAAGATCGCCGTCGAGAAGGGCAACAAAACCCGTCCTGGCATCAAGCTCGGCATCTGCGGCGAACATGGCGGCGATCCCTCCTCCGTGAAATTCTGCCACAAGATTGGCCTCAGTTATGTGAGCTGCTCGCCTTTCCGCGTGCCGGTGGCCCGCTTGGCCGCCGCGCAGGCCGCCCTCGAAGAGGAAGTCGCCAAAAAAGCGAAGAAAAAGTAATTCGGTAGGGACGCGCTGCCGCGCGTCTCACATTTTCCGTTGTTTTTATAATTTGCCCGCGACCGCCGAATGGTTAGACTCGCGTTTAATTCCAATTGGAAAGAAAACAACCATGAAAAAAAACCTTGTCCTGATCGCCACCGCCCTCGCATTGAGTCTGTCGTGGGTGGGCTGCAACAAATCCGGCAAACTGGCACAGCCCTCCACCTTCACGCCGCCGAGCGGCCCGGTGGAGTTGAAATTGAAATGGCCGCAGGGCGAACGCATCTTGCAGGACATGGACATGAAGGTGAAGACGGAGATTTCCATGCCAGGCCGGCCCGCTCCCATGAAGCAGGACATGACCATGGGACAGGAATACGGGCTGACGGTGTTGAAGGAAAATCCCGACGGCGGACATGAAGTGGAGATGGAATTTCTCAGCGCCCGGATGGGGATGGAGATGGGAGGCAAGAAGTTGCTGGATTACGATTCGGCTAAAAAAACAACCGCGGACAAGCCGAATCCGGTGGCCGACATGTTCGGAAAAATCGTCGGCTCCAAAATCCAGTTTTTCCTGGATGCCAGCAACGAGGTCGAGCGAATCGAAGGCGTGGATGAAATGATGAACCGGCTGTCGTCCGGCGCGCCGGCAAATGCGCTCGCACCCCTTAAAAGCATGTATAGCGAGAGTTATTTCAAGCAGATGATGAGCGCCAACCGTTTCATGCCGCCCAAGGCGGTGCAACCGGGGGACACCTGGCCGATGAAACAGAGCTTTGAGATGGGCCCGCTTGGCACCATGGTCACTGATTTCGACTGCACCTTTGTCAGTTGGGAAATGCACGGGAAACGCAACTGCGCCCGTATCGAGTTCCAGGGAACCATCAAATCCACACCCGGCACCAATGCAAATCCGGCCGGGATGTCCGTGTCCATCCTGGACAGCGACTGTTCGGGTGTGTCCTGGTTCGACCCGGAATTGGGGATAACGATTGATATGACCATGAACCAGGACATGAAAATGGTCATGAACGTGCCCGCAAATCCGCGCGGCAACCCGGGCGCCGCCGGCCGGATGCAAAGCATTACGAACCAGATGAACCAGGTCATGAACGTAAAACTGGTGTCGGTAAAGTGACCGGGCCACAAGGGGGTAGTGTCCTGATTTGGTGGCGGCGGTGCTGCCACATCGCCGTGCGCCGCGGCAGCGGCGCACCCACCAATTTCAAATTAGGACACTACCAGTCTCCTGTGGACTTTGAAACTCAACTCAACTAAAACTATGTTCATGCGCCCGCCGACAGTCCGTAAAATCGGGACCGGGGCGAATTAACTTTTGATTCATTCACCGTTTTAACATGGAACTGAAATTCATTTTGGAATCGCTCCTGTTCTCCGCGCAAAAACCGTTGAACGTAAAGGAGCTTCGTGACGTGCTGGCCGCCGCCGCCGAAGCCGAGGACGCCGACGCCACCGCCAAATCGCTCGCCAAAATCAAGGAGAGCGAGTTGACCGCCGCGCTGGAACAACTGGCGCGCGAACACGAAACCGGCGGGCGCAGTTATCGCCTCGCGTGCGTCGCGGGCGCGTGGCAATTCGTCACGCAACCGGAATTTTCGCCGTGGCTCAAGGCGCTGGTCGGACAAAAAATCCGTCCGCCGCGGCTTTCGCAGCCCGCGCTCGAAACGCTCGCCATCATCGCCTATCGCCAGCCGGTCACGCGCGCCGAGGTCGAGCAGATTCGCGGCGTGAACGTGGATGGCGTCATGCAAACGCTGATGGAACGCGGGCTGGTCGAGGGCGCCGGACGCGCCGAGGTGGTGGGCCGGCCGCCGACTTACGGCACCACGCCGTTGTTCCTCGAATACTTCGGCCTGCGCGGTCTGGACGGTTTGCCCGCCGCGGATGAACTCAGGAAAATCGTGGTCGAAAAACCGCCCGCGCCCGTGACGGCCGAACCCGGCCTGGCCACCAATCCGCCGGAGCAACTTCAACTGAATGAAGAAGGCAAAATGAAGAAGGCAGAATCCGTTGCCGCCCCGACGACTGGTGATTCGTCCAATCGCGCCCCGTGAAAGCGATTTGATTCTTCCTTCCGCTTCCGGCATTCTATCTTCGCTTGAACATTTCCAAACATCGCACGGCGATTGACAGGCTGGACGCGCAAATCGTCCGGCTGCTCAACGACCGCACCCGCCACGTGCTGGCCATCGGCGACATGAAGCTGGCGGCGGGCGAGGAGATTTACGCGCCACACCGCGAACGCGCCGTCCTCGAACGCGTCTGCGGACTCAATGCAGGGCCCGATCACCAACGAACAGCTCCGCGCGATTTACCGCGAAATCATGTCCAGCGCCCTCGCGCTCGAAAAGACGATGACCATCGCCTACTTCGGCCCGGAGGCGACGTTCACGCATCAGGCGGCCATCCGCCGGTTCGGTTCCAGCCTCAAATACTCGCCGCAAAAGACCATCGCGGACGTTTTCAGCGAGGTCAGCAAGAAGAGCGCGGATTACGGCGTCGTGCCGGTGGAAAATTCCACCGAGGGCGTCGTCACCCACACGCTCGACATGTTCGTGGACAGCGATTTGAAGGTCGTTTCGCAAATCGTCCTGCCCGTGCAGCAATGTCTTTTAAGCAACTCGCCGCGGAAGCTGATCAAAAAACTTTACGTGCATCCCCAGTCACTGGCGCAATGCCGCGGCTGGATCCAAAACCATCTGCCGGGCGTGGAAATCATCGAGACTTCGTCGAACGCGCGTTCGGCGGAACTGGCGGCCAGGGAAAAATCGACCGCCGCCATCGCCGGGATGCTCGCCGCCGAAAAATACGGCCTGCAAGTTTTGGAACAGGACATTCAGGACAACGCCGCCAACGCCACGCGGTTTCTCGTGCTGGGCCGCCAGTGCAGTCCGCCGACCGGCGACGACCGCACGAGCCTGATGCTCAGCGTCGCCGACAAGGCCGGGGCGCTGCATGAGGCCATCGCCGCGTTCCGCCGTCACAAAATCAACCTGACCAAGATTGAATCCCGTCCGAGCAAGCGGAAGGCGTGGGAATATTTCTTCTTCATTGATTGCGAGGGCCACGCGCAGGACCGGAAAGTCGCCAAGGCGATCCAGCTTTTGGGCCGGCACTGCAATTTTGTCAAGGTCCTCGGCTCGTATCCCAACATGGAATAGTCGCACCCTCAAAAATTATCACGTATCAACACCCGCGCGTCGCCGGGGGGACCGGGCGGGAAGTTCGTTCAACTCATTCACGAAAGACAAGGAGCATGTTTCAAGATTCCGACAATTCACCCGGCCGCAATCCGCCGCAGGGACCCGGACCGGCTTTTCCCGGCATTCCATCCAGACTGGTTGTCCGGGTGCCAAAGGCGGACCGGCCGCAGACGTTCACCAAGATTTTCCGCTGGCGCCTGCCCGCCGGCCAGACGCAGGAACCGGTGACGGTTGAAATTGTCGGCACGTTCACCAAGTGGCAGAAGGCGCCGCTGGTTCGTGACGCCGCGCAGCCCGTCTGGCAGGTCACGTTGCAAGACATTCCATGCAACCGCACGCATCACTACATGCTGCTAGTGGACGGCAAGCCGGTCCGCGACGAACACTGCGATGGCCTGGCCATCCCGCGCAATTCGCAGGAGGCGCAATATCAACTGACGACGCCTCGCGGCCCGCGCGTGCTCATGCTCTTTGCGCAGGCGAAATAACGCAGGTTGCTGATTTCATTTCACCACGGCGAAGGCGTCTGGCGCATATTGAGCCGGGCCATCCAGCGCAACGAGCGTTTCCGCCAGTTTGAATGTGCCGTGGAGCCGGATGTCGCGCGAGGAACTGCCGATCAGGATTTTGTAGGCGCCCTTGTCGGCCACCCAGCCTTTTTTGTCCGGGTCGTAATGGGCAAAGGCGCTTCGGTCGAGGACGAGGGATACTTTTCGTTTTTCCCCGGGTTGCAGGAAAACTTTTTTGAAACCCTTCAGCTCCTTGAGCGGCCGCGGCAGGCTGGGGCTGGCTTCCTGCACATAGACCTGAGCCACCTCCGCGCCGGCGCGGCTGCCGGTGTTGGCAAGCTCGAATTCAACCGTCACGGGCACGTTCAGCGCCGCCGGATCGGGAACGAGGTTGAGCCGCGAATATTTGAACGTGGTGTAGGAAAGGCCGTAGCCAAAGGGGAACAGCGGCTTGATTTCTTTTGTGTCGAACCAGCGGTAGCCGACGAGGAGGCCTTCCTGGTAAACCACGGTGTCGTTGGTGCCGGGATAGGCCTGGAGCGCGTGCGCCGGCGAATCCGCCAGCCGTTCCGGGAAGGTGCAGGGCAGTTTGCCCGACGGATTCACGTCGCCGAAAAGGACATGGGCCAGCGCGTTGCCGCCTTCCAAACCGGGATACCAAGCGTAGAGCACGGCCGGTACTTTGGCGAGCCACGCATCCATTTCCACGGCCCCGCCGCCCATGAGCACAACCACGGTCTTGGGATTGGCCTGCACGATTTTCTGGATCAACTCGTCCTGTCCGGCGGGCAATTTGAGGTCCCTGCGGTCCGCCCCTTCGGTGTCGTAACCGCCATGGTGGTTCAAGCCGCCAATATAAATGACCGCGTCCGCCGATTTGGCGGCGGCCACGGCTTCGGCAACCAGATTGGAAACATTCAGGAGCGGCGGTGGCGCTTCGATGTCCCGCCGGTCAGGTCGTCCCGAACCGCTGGCCGCATTGTAGCCCTGGGCATAAATGAGCTTCACGCCGTCGCCAAGCCGGTTGCTGATACCCTGTAGCGCGGTGATTTCGTAAGGCGGTTTGACCATGGCGGAACCGCCTCCGTTGGCGAACCGCGCCGCGCCATTGGCGCCGATGATGGCGATGGTTTTGATCCTGGCCGGGTCCAACGGAAGCAGGTTTTCATTCTTCAGTAGCACAAAGGATTCCTCCGCCACCTGGCGCGATGTTTCCTGGTGCGCCTTGGTGCTCAACGGACCCTGCGGCCCGGCGTTGGTGGCCGCCGGCGCGGACGGGTCGTGGATCAGGTTCAGTTTGAACATCATGTAAAGGCTGCGCCGGACCTTTTCGTCCACGGTGGACACGGGAAACTGGCCGGACTCCAACCCTGCCAGATAGGGTTGGGCCAGATAGTTGCTTTCGTAAGGCGGGCGCGTGCCCATCTCGATGTCCATGCCGTTGAACGCGGCCAAATCGGTATGATGCACGCCGCCCCAGTCGGACATGACGGCGCCTTTGAATCCCCATTCATCCTTGAGAATTTTGTTGAGCAGATAATCGTTCTCGCAACAGTGCTGGCCGCGGAACAGGTTGTAGGCGCCCATGACGGTCAACACGCCCCCCTCCTGCACCGCCGCGCGAAACGCCGGCAGATAAATCTCCCGCAACGTGCGCTCGTCCATCTCCACGTTGATCGTATTCCGCTCGTATTCCTGGTTGTTCGCGGCATAATGTTTGGCGCAGGAGGAGACGCCCTGGGCCTGTTCGCCCTGGATGTAATTGACGGCCATGCGCGAGGTCAGGAACGGGTCCTCGCCCATATACTCAAAATTCCGGCCGCACAACGGAGTGCGCTGGATGTTGAGCGCGGGCCCGAGCATGATATTCTTGCCGCGGTGCATGGCTTCCTGGCCGATCACCGCGCCGTAAGCCGTGGCCAGGTCGGTGTTCCACGTCGCTGCCAGACCCAGCGTCGCCGGCATGGCGGTCGCAAAATCATCAACGCGCGTATCCGATGACCGCTCTTCACCCCGCGCGCCGAACCGCTCTTCCGCGCGCACGCCGATGGGTCCGTCGCTCATCCGCAGCCCGGGAACGCCCAGCCGGGGAACGCCGGCGACCGAGAAACGCGCATCGGCATGGACCAGCGAAACCTTTTCTTCCAGGGTCAGGCGGGAAAGCAAATCCCCGACGCGCGTTTCGATGGGTTTGGTCGCATCCAGATAAACGGGAGATTCCTGCGCGCCGGCGGTTCCGGCACCGGCCGACAGCGCGACCAGAACCAACAACAACCGGGGATGACGTTTGATTTGAGTAACCAGTTTCATATATTTGCCTGTTCGATTTGTGTTGAATCCAGCCGGTCACCGACTGCCATTTCACCGGGCGCATGAAAAACGCGATCTCTCAGGCGTCCTGCCTTTCAGTGACGATGGAGAAAACAGCATAGAAAATCTCCGATGGCGCCGCCAGTGAAAAAACAGCGGCAGGCGGCGGCTGAAATTCCCGCCGGTGGAAACAAGATTGAAACCGCCGAGCGTCCGTGACAAACTCCCCGCGTGAGCCATCTTGACCAAGCCCGCAAAGTGTTCGACATCGAACTCGCCGCGTTGAAGGCCGTGCGCGCGCAGTTGGGCAAAACCTTTGACCTCTCGGTTGAGCTGATGGTGGAGGCGCTGCGGCAACGCGGGAAAATCGTCGTGGTCGGCATCGGCAAATCGGGAAACGTCGGACAGAAAATTTCCGCGACCTTGACGAGCACCGGCGCGCCCAGCGTCGTGCTCAACAGCGTGGACGCCTTGCACGGCGACCTCGGCATCATCGCCGACGGCGATGTGGTCCTGGCGTTGAGCTACTCCGGCGAGTCGGAGGAATTGCTCAACCTGCTGCCCGCGCTCAAGAGATTTTCCGTCAAAATCATTTCACTCACCGGCAATTTGAAATCATCGCTCGCCAAACACAGCGACGTTTCCCTGAACGTCAAAGTTCCGAAGGAAGCCTGTCCGTTCAATCTCGCGCCGACGAGCAGCACGACGGCCATGCTCGTGATGGGCGACGCGCTGGCGATGGCGGTGTTGCAGGCGCGCGGATTCAAGCAGAAGGATTACGCGCGATTTCATCCCTCCGGCGCGATTGGCCGCGCGATGCTGTTGCGCGTGGGCGACATCATGCGCGCCGGCGAACGCAACGCGGTTGCGGGCGAAAACCTGCCGGTCAGGGAGGCGTTGCTGGTGATGACGCAGGCCAGGTCCGGCAGCCTGAGCGTCGTCAATGCGCGCGGCAAACTCGTGGGCGTTTTCACCGACGGCGATTTCCGCCGGTGCATGGCCACGGACGAAAATCTGCTGGCCCGGCCGTTGAAAAAGGTGATGACGCGCCATCCGATTTGCATTGGTCACGAGGCTTTGGCGGTTGAAGCCTTGAAAATTTTCAACGAGCGGAACATTGACGATTTGATCGTCGTGAACGCGAAGCGCGAGCCGGTCGGCCTGGTGGATTCGCAGGATTTGCCGAAGCTGAAAATAATGTAGGAGACGACGTGAGGAGTCTCTGATCAAAAATTGAGCCTCGTTACCTCGTCTCCTACAAAGGGAATTTATTCCAGCCCGCTCGCCCTGCGCGCTCGCTTCAAAACTTTTTGCGCCAGCGTTCGCGCTTTCGTTGCACCGTCGCTTAAAACTTTCTGCACGTAATCTGGATTTGCCACCAGTTCCGCGCGCTTCTTGCGGGCATCGGCGAAATAATTCCAGTAGTGTTCGAACAGCGCCTTTTTCAAATCGCCGTAGCCCAGGCCGCCGGCGCGCAGACGGTTTTCAAAATCTTTTCCAACTTCCACTGGCGCAACGAGTTTCAAAAGTTGGATGGCGAGATTCTGGCCGGCGTCGGGCTTGGGTTCCTGCGGCGTGCGGCTGTCCATGACGATGCCCATGATTTTTTTCCGCAATGCCTTTTCGTCGCCAAAAATCTCAATCGTGTTGCCGTAGCTCTTGCTCATCTTCTGGCCGTCCGTGCCGGGCACCACGGCGACCTCGTCGCGGATTTGCGGTTCGGGAATCACAAAGGTCTGGCCGTATTGCTCGTTGAACTTGATGGCGATGTCGCGCGTCATTTCGACGTGCTGCTTCTGGTCGCGCCCGACCGGCACCACGTTCGAGTCGTAAATCAGAATGTCCGCCGCCATGAGCACCGGATAGGCGAACAGGCCGTGGCTTGGCGCAATGCCTTTGGCGACCTTGTCTTTGTAGCTGTGCGCGCGTTCGAGCAGGCCCATCGGCGTGACTGTGGAAAGCAGCCAGGTCAACTCGGTCACTTCCGGCACGTCGGATTGGCGGAAGAAAACCGTTTTTTTTGGGTCAAGGCCGCACGCGAGAAAATCCAGCGCCACGTCCAAAGTGTTTTTGCGCCGTTCGTTCGCGTCGAACAGGGACGTCATCGAATGATAATTCGCGATGAAATAAAACGCCTCGCCATTTTCCTGCAGTTCGAGGGCGGGCCGCATCATCCCGAAATAATTTCCGAGATGCAGCGCGCCGCTCGGCTGGATGCCTGACAAAATTCGCATGGCGACAAATTAAGTTAAAGCGTTGAAGCGTTAAAGCGTTAAAGCGCGGAACGAGCAAGCCGCTTCAACGCTTCAACAAATCACGCTTCAACGCTCCGTTCACAACTTCCCACCGCTGCAAATCTTTTCCGAGTTCGCTCGGCCAGTTTTCCTCGGTGGCGGTCATGAATACCTGTCCGCTGCTTTTGCGCGCGTAATCCAGCAACGGCAAAAAACCGCTGCGGCGCTTCACGTCCAGTTCGCCCATCACGTCGTCAATCAGCAGAATCGGCGGCGAACCGTGGATGCCGGTGAGAAATTCCGCCTGCGCCATCTTCAATGCGATGGCCAGCGTGCGCTTCTGGCCCTCGCTGCCGAAATGCGCGGCGGATTTTTCGTTGAGCAGCAATTGCAAATCGTCCCGGTGCGGGCCGACGAGCGTGGAGCGATAGGTCCGTTCACGCGAACGCGATTGCGCCAGTTCCACGGCGAAATCCTTTTTCACGCCCGGCTGATATTCGATCCGTAATTCCTCCGCTTCGTTCGAGATGCGGCGATACGCCAGCCGTGCCAATGGAGAGAATTTCGGCGCCAGCTCGCGGCGCGCGCGGATGATTTCGTCGCCGAGCTTGACGAGTTCCTGCGAAAAACTGTCCAGCGCGGCCTCGTCCATCGCGCGTTGTTTGAGCAGCGCATTGCGGGCGCGGATGGTGCGCATGTAACGCTGAAGCAGCGGCAGATAGCCGGGCCGTGTCTGTGCCAGCAGCAGATCCAAAAACCGCCGGCGAGCGCGTGCCGTGCCCTTGACCAGATGCAAATCCTCCGTGCAAAAGACCACCGTGCGCAACACGCCGAGATAATCGCCGAGGCGTTTAACCGGCTGTCCGTCCAGCGCCAGTTTGCGTTCGCGCGCCGACCAGTAGATTTTGATTTCGTGGCCGCCCTGCCCCACCACGCTGCCGCCGGCGAAATAACCCTTCGCGCCGTGCCGGATCATCTGCGCGCCGCCGACGCCGCGGAACGACCGCAGCGTGGCCATGAGATAGATGGCTTCGAGGATGTTCGTCTTGCCCTGCGCGTTGTCGCCCAAAAGCAGATGGAAGCCGGGCGCGAAATCCGCGTCCAGCCGGGCAAAATTGCGAAAATCCCGCAGCCGCAAATGAGCCAGATGCACGCGGATAAAATGAATTGGAAAACGAGGAGCGGCGAGTTTTTTCGACGATATGAAAGGCTGACAAATTTTGAGACCACGCCAGTAGAATTCGTTCAAATCGCCAGCAGCAGCCGCTTGATTTCCTTCAACCGCGCTTTCGCTTCCTTTTTTGTCAGGCGCGGGAATTTGCCGCCGAGCGTGATGAAATCGCCGTGGCGCGTGAGCATCAATTTGTCGTCCTTCACCTCGATGGCGGTCACGGATTTTTCACTGGCAAGAATTTTGAGTTCGGCCACGAGCAGCAGCAATTCCACCGGCGGTGGCAGCGGACCAAAACGGTCGCGCAATTCCTTCTGCAAACTTTCCAGCGCGGATTTTTCACTGGCTTGCGCCAGTTTGCGGTAGATTTCGATGCGGTGCCGCGGTTCGGTGATGTAGTTGTGAGGCAAGTTAGTAGTCAGTGGTTCGTAGTCAGTGGCAGATCGTTCGCCGGCTGTTGCTACTGACTGCTGACTACTGACTGCTGACTGCCCCAAGAAATCCAGTTTCACACTGACTTCCACACGCGGTTTTACTTTTTCGCCTTTCAACGCGCCGACGCTTTGCTTGAGCAACTGGCAGTAAAGCTCGAACCCGACAGCGGTGATGTGGCCGCTCTGTTCCGCGCCGAGCAGATTTCCCGCGCCGCGAATTTCGAGGTCGCGCATGGCGATTTTGAATCCGCTGCCCAGCGTGGAGTATTGCCGGATGGCGCTAATGCGTTTGCGCACGTCGGTCAGCAGGCTCACGTGGCGCGGCAACAGCAGATACGCGTAAGCCTGATGTTTGTAACGTCCGACGCGCCCGCGTAGCTGATACAAATCGCTCAACCCAAACCGGTCGGCGCGGTCAATGATGATGGTGTTCGCGTTCGGAATATCGAGGCCGCTCTCGATGATGGTCGTGGAAAGCAAAACGTCCGCCCCGCCGTTGACAAATTTTGTCATGACCTCTTCCAGTTCGTCCGAATCCATCTGGCCGTGGCCGATGACGATGCGCGCGTGCGGCAAAAGCTGTTTCAACCGGCCGGCCACCGCCTGAATCGTCATCACGCGGTTGTGCAGAAAGAAAACCTGTCCGCCGCGATTCAGTTCGCGCTGGATGGCATCGCGGATGACGCGCTCGTCGAATTGCGTGACGATGGTCTCGACCGGCAGGCGGTCGTGCGGCGGCGTCTGGATGGTGCTCATGTCGCGCGCGCCGGTGAGCGCGAGGTAAAGCGTGCGCGGAATCGGCGTGGCGCTCAACGTCAGCACGTCCACCAGCGTGCGCAGGCGCTTGAACTTTTCCTTGTGCAACACGCCGAACCGCTGCTCCTCGTCAATCACGACGAGGCCGAGGTCTTTGAAAACGATGTCGTTTTGAATCAGCCGGTGGGTGCCGATGACGATGTCCACCCCGCCGCTGGCCAGATCCTTCACGACGCGCTGTTGCTGGCGGCGGGTGCGAAAGCGCGAAAGCAATTCGATGCGAACCGGGTAATCGGCCATGCGCTCGCGGAACACGTTGAAATGCTGTTGCGCCAGCACGGTCGTCGGCACCAGCACGGCGATTTGTTTGCCGTCCATCACCGCCTTGAACGCGGCGCGGATGGCGACCTCGGTTTTGCCAAAGCCGACGTCGCCGCAGATCAAACGGTCCATCGGTTTGGGCTTTTCCATGTCGGATTTGGTTTCCTGAATCGCGCGCCATTGATCGGGCGTTTCCTCAAAAATGAAGGCGCTTTCAAATTCGCGCTGCCACGGAACGTCCGCCGGAAACGCGTGGCCGGGCTGGGATTCGCGCACGGCCTGGATTTGCAACAGTTCGGCGGCGACGTCGCGCACGGCGCGTTCGGCCTGTTCCTTCGCCTTGCGCCAGCGCGTGCCGCCGAACGTGTTGAGCGTCGGGCGGCTTGCGCCGCGGCCACCAGCGCCGACGTATTTGCCGACGAGATGCGCCTCGGTCACCGGAACGTAAAGTTTTGGCGGTTCGTCGCCGGGATGGGCGGGCGCGAACTCAATCACCAGACATTCGGTTTCGGAAACCGTTGAAGCGGAAATCGTCGGCAAATTTTTCAGGCCGAGAAATTTTCCGATGCCGTATTGAATGTGGACAACAAGGTCGCCTTCCTCCAGTTCGGTGAAATCAATGTCGAGCGCGGAGCGGGTGGCGAGCGCGTGTGGCGATTTCAACTGGCGCGGACGCTGGATTTTGTAGCGGCCAAAAATTTCCGCGTCGGTGACGACGACGAGCCTGGCTGCGTCACAGAGGAAACCGCGGGCGAGCGAGCCAACTCCAGTCCACAGTCGCGAGTCCACAGCCTTCAGCCTGTCGCGATTGTCTGACTGTGGGCTGTGGACTGTGGACTGCGGACTTGTTTCTGCCCAAATTTCCTCGAACCGCTGGCGTTCGCCGTCGTTGTTGCAAAAAACGTGGACGGCGTAACCTTGCCGCAGCCAGCGATGGAGTTGATTGAAGAATTCGCGTCGTTGCGCCTCGGCAATTTGCAGTTCGGGCGCGCGTTCGGCCAGCGGACGAAATGCGTCGATCGAGGTAAAAAGCGGAGCGCCGGCCTCCGGCACGGCTGGTTGGAGTTCAGGCTTCGGCCTGTCCGGCGAACAAGCTAAAGCTTGAACTCCAACTTCGACATCGCTCAATTCGACCGACGTGAAGCCGCGCCGGTTCAATTCCACCAGAAAATCCTGCCACGAAATGAAAAACGGATCGCCCTTGGGAATTTGCTGTGCGTATTCATCGGCGCGCGCGGCCATTTGTTCCGGTTCGCAGAGCAGAAAGATCGCTTCGCCCGGCAGATAATCCAAAAGCGTGGCAAACTTCACCGCCGAACCCGTGGACAAGCTGTCCGCGCTCCGTTTCAAAATACCCAGCTCACCGGCGGGCGGCAAAACGACACTGGAAATTTCCCCGCGCGAAATCTGCGTGAGCGGCTCAAAATGGCGGAGCGATTCGAGTTCGTCGCCAAAAAATTCCAGCCGCACCGGCCACGGACTGGTCAGCGGCCAGACATCCAGGATGCCGCCGCGCAGGGCGATTTCGCCTTTTTGCGTGACTTGGGCCTCCGGTTCGTAGCCTTGCTCTTCGAACCATTCAATCAAGTCCAACGGATTTATTTTGTCACCGCGTTGCAGCTTGCGCGTGCGCTTTTGAATTTCGCCGGGTGGAAACGTCTTCTGGAGCAGGGCGGTGACGCTGGTCACAACCATTGCCGATTGCCGATTGCCGATTGCCGATTTTTCAGAAAGTGCGACCAGGGTCTGCAACCGGTCGCTGATGGTGTCGGCGTGCGGTAGTTTGCCTTCGTGCGGAAGAACTTCCCAAGCGGGATAAAAAAATGGCGAAGATGAAACTCCGCCAACTTTGGACTTGGGACTCCCGCCTTCGTTTCGCTCCGGCGCGGCAAGTTGGACTTTAGACTCAACTTGCAGCCACGTTTCGATGTCCTGTTGGAAACTTTCCTGTGTTTTGAGGCCGTCTGTGACGACGATGACTGGCCGGCCCGGAAAAATCCTTTGAAGCAGAACCGCAAGCAACGGCTGCGCCGCCGGGCAAACACCGGCGCCGGACAGCACTCCGCCATTCTCCAGCCGCCGCACGAGGGACTGCACGGCGGGAGCTTGCGAGATGTCAGCGAACAAACTGTCCACCCTCCGCAGTGCTACGGAGGACGGGCCTGCCGCCGACGCTGCCGCGTTTTGCGCCAAGCAGAATGAAGTTCGCAGCGATGAATGGCGGCGTCAAGCCGGGGACGCCGGAAATATCAGGGCTGGTTTGTCTTTGAAGCGGAATCCCTCCAGCCGCCAGCCTCGAACAATTGCATGGCCTCGTAAAATTCCATTTCAAGGTTGGGATCGCGGTCCACACGCTCAAACTGAAGACTGTGGTGGTTGAGGAACCACGCCGTTTGGGCCGCCCAAGCCATGGAATAGGGCGAGTCCAGCCAGCCGGTGAATTTCAACGGCGGTGGCGGCAGCGGCACCGGCGGCGGGCTGTTGGACGCCGGCGGGGACATCCAGCCAACCACCCACACGCGGTGCCCCGCCTGAAGCGTTGCGGCGGCCCGATCCAACACCGGCTGAATCGCGTTCGTGTTTTCCATCTGCGCTTTGACCAGATCAAAACGGTGCGTGGAATGATCCGCCAGCGGCGGCAGCGTCGTCCAGGGGGTTGATCCTTTGAAATAGCGCTCGAAGCTGATGCCGTAAGACCAGGGCGTGACAATGATCAAATCGTCCGGCGCCGCTTCCGCCGCCAGCCACGGCGCCAACCGGTCTGCGTTGGTGAAGCGGTAGTTCAAATCGCGCCGCGCGAAGGGGACGGCAATCAGCGCCGTGGCGACGACACATCCGAAAAACGCGGCCCGAAATTGCCGCCGCACCGGCGGCAGTCCGAGTTCAAAACACACCGCCACCAGGGTTATCAGCGGCAAAAAATACCATGGTTGCGTCGGCAGCGCCGAGAACCACAGCAAACCAATGAAACCGGCAAAGCCCGCCAGCAGGGTCACGGCGGCGAAGAGAGGCAAATCGTCCGCCGAAGTTTCAGCCGCCGGCACGGCGGATTTTGCCCCGCCTGCGCGCAAGGCGGCCACGCTGCCGAAGCCAACGACGGCCAGCGCGAGCAACAGCCAGACATAAACAAATTGCGGCAGCGGAAATGCCACCGCGCTGCCGAGATTGGTGAACACCACCGCGGATATGAAACCCAATCGCAGCGGCGCGGCGGCGGCCGGCATCCCTGCCACAATTTTCCAATACGGCAACAACGACACGGCAGCGGCCAGTCCCGCCAGAAAAATCTTCACGGCGGCGCGAAAATTTTTCCGCCGCCCGCAAACCACCCACGCGCCGAAACAGATGGCGGCGAAGAGCACCGCGTTTTGGTAAAGCGCCTGCACGCTCAAAATCGCCGCCGCCGCCAGAAAGGCCGCCCGCGGCCAGGAAGGTTTTTTCAGAAACGCCCACATGGTTCCCGCGGTCAGCGCGATCAGCGCGCTCCCCAGGCCATAGGCCCGCATTGAATCGCCGTAAAAAATGATGATGGTGTTCAACGCGAACAGGGCGAGGCCCAGCAGCGGCGGCGAACGTCGCGCCGTCCATGCCGCGAACCAAAGCGCGGCGGGGATTCCCAAGCCGATCAAAACTCCCAAAAGTCGCAGGTTAAAATCATTCTGGCCGAGGTCGAGGGCCGACCAGCCGCAAATCAGCAACGGCATCAGCGCGGGAAATGAATCCCTGGCCATGTCACTTACAGCATGACGACCGGCGAGATTGATGACCTGCACTTCGTCGCGCCAGAAACCGCCGGCATGTGTTAAAAAAATGAAATGCAGCCAGACGGCGGCGAGGGTCATCAAAATCGCCGCGAGCCAGGTGGTCTGGCGGAAAATGCTTTTTTCGGGAGGCGCCGTCATGGAATCATTTGCGCTGAAATACTTCCAGGCCACCGGTGCGGAGTTTCCCGTAGCGTGCCGCCGCTTCCGCGCCCAAGGCATAGCGGGTCTCGGTGGATGATATCACGTCAGCCAGTCCGACGAGCGTGTAGTTGGTCTGATAGGACGCCCACCAATCGAAAATTTCCGGGTCGGATTTCTCCTCGCGCGCCCACGACAGATAGTTGTCGGCGAAAACAACAAATTCCGGCGCGTTGGTTTCGATTTCGCGAATCATTTCGTCCTGCATCCGCCGGGCGAACGGCTGCGGTTCCATCAAGCTGTAGGTGTAAATGTAGCCGGTGGCTGAATAGCGGCGGGCGAGAAAATAAATTTCCGGTTCCGAGCCAAGCACCGCCACGCGCGAAGCCGGCGGCGATTGTTCCCGAAGGTACGCGGCGACGACCTCCGCTTCGGGAAACGCGTCCGGACCGTAGATCGCGCGGGTGACCAGGACCGGCGGCAGCCGGAACCAAATTTCGCGGTTGGCCGCCATCGTGACCGCAACCGCCACAACGCAAATCCATACCGGCCAGCCGCTCGACCGGAAAATCCCGTTCCCGTGCGCCCACCGGCGGCCCGTCGCGCTCACGGCGACACCCCCCAGCAACGCCACTGCGGGCAGCGCGATCAAATAATAATGTTTCCGAAAATAAAAATCGGGGCAAATCGCCAGCGCGGACGCAACGCAGAATCCCAGGAACCATCCGCGCGCCGGTTTCAGCCGTTGGTCGAGCCAAAGCAGGATCAATCCCGCACCGGCCATGAGCCACAGCAAAAATCCCGGCGCCACCATCCTCCGAAAACCACCCCAGAAGAATTGGGCCGCGTCGCTCGATGTCACCACCGAGGCGTATTGCCAGGCGTATTCAACCGTCCAAAACCAGAAGGTTCCGAATACGCCCGCGCGCCACAAAATCAGGCAACACAAGCCGAATGGCAGAACGATACCCAAACCAAAAACCGCCAAAGCCATCAGCCGCTTGCCCGGGGAGAGTTCAGTTTTTCGATAACACCAGGCCGCCCATGCCAGCGACGCCCATAATGCAATCAGCGCGGCCGGTTGTTTCATCAAAAGCGCCGCGCCAAAAAGGAGTCCGGCGGCCAGGATGACCAGCCCGTTGTGATTTTGCCGCGCCTGCCACAGCGCGCACAAACCGGCCGTGGCAAAAAACGCGCAGAAATGCGTGGCGTGCCCGGCCAGGCCGAGCATCGAAGGGCTGGCCGCCAGCACGGCATAGGCGCTGGCGGCGACGATTCCCGCCGTGGAATCGAGCATTTTTTTGCCAAGCCAGAACAGCATCAGCGCCGTCATCGTGGTCAGGCACAACACGCCGAAATGGATGCCGGCGGGCGTCTCGCCGAACAACGCCATGATGACCGCGTAGGCGGCATAGGTTCCGGGGAATTTCAGGTTGTAGGCGAGTTGGTAGGGCGGGATGCCTTGCAGCATGAGTTGTCCGGCATAGGCGTATTCGCCCTCGTCGCGTTCGAGTGGAAGGTTCAGAAGCCGCAACCGGACGGCGGCAATGGTGACGAGTGTCGCCACCATGAACCACCACGTCCAATGCCGCTGAAAAAATCTGGCTGGCGCGGTCGGCGCGACAGTGGGCGGCGTCATGCGCGGCAATTGAACAAATCAGCCGGCGGGAAACAAGCGGATTTGCCGGACGCAATGGTTCGGGTCATTTCGATGTGAACAAATCGAGCGGAATATCGAGGGAAGCCCCCAGCCAGAACGCCGAGTCCGTGTTGCTGCCGTCGAAGGTTTTGCGACAATGAAATCCATACTTCCAGTGCCGCTTGGAAGTGGTGTAGCTGAAGCCGGCATCAATCGAGTCGCTGATTTCCCGCACGTCGATTGGATAAATAATGCTCTGGTAAGTGCTGGATTGTCCTTGCGTAGGTGGACCCAAGACGATGTCTTCGCCGGACAGCGTCTGCAAATGCCGGTAACCCGCATCCAGTTCCCAGCGTTTGATTTGCTGGAAGAAGCCCGCCGCCGCGATGTATTGGTCGGCGCCGATGGTATGTTCCCAGCGGTAGAGCAAATCACCCCACACGCCGAAGCCCGGCCAGCCGATGTGTTCGCGAAGGAGAATTGATGGTTCAATCGCCACGCCATGATTGCCGGGAGCAAACGCAACCGACCGGTCATAGATACCCGGGACGATGGCACCCGCGCGGAAAGTCAAGGTGGGCAGCCACGGACAGCCGGTGTTATTGTTCGTCTCGTTGAAAATTTGATACCGAACACCGAAGGTTGAGTCCATGAGGCCGGTGGTTTTTCCTATGCCTCCGCTGTCGAACGCGCGCCACCCCACCGTGGTGGCGCCAATGTTCAGGTCTGCCGCCCATTTTTCAGTGATGCCGTAATCAAACGTGAAATACCCCTGCCGCACGTCAATGCCGTAATTTTCGCCGCCAACGCGAGTGTTGACCGGCATCCGGTTGTTTCCCATTTCCCAAATGTGGTAGGCTTCGGATTGTTCGTAGAGCGTGCCAAAAATCAACTGTCCCGGCAGCGGCACGTCCGCCCACTCGGCGAACGGGCGGCGCGGTTCGTCTTCGCCCGCCACCAGATTTTGCGCCACCAAAAGCAACACGACCAGACCGGCAACCTTCAATGTGAATTTTTTCATAAAAATAAATTCAGTGACTGATTATCTTGTTATCCAGATGAAACTCCACAAGCAGCGCGTAGTCTCACGAAGCACCCGCCCGAATTCAACTCAAATTTTTGGCGTTTGTGTTTGACCCGGTTTCTTCCGCCCGCGCAACCTGCGGGCGAATGGCCGCGCCCAATCCGTGGATGATTCTGCCGTTCGCGCTGCTGCTCGGCGCGATGGCGTTCGCGCCGTTGCGCGCGCCCCAATGGTGGCGGCGCCACCACGCGCGGGTCGCCATCGGCCTCGGCGCGGTCACGCTCGGTTATTACCTGTTCGTTTTGCGGGACGCGCCGCGCGTGCTGCACACGGGGCGCGATTACGCCGGCTTCATCGCGCTCATCGGCTCGCTCTTCGTCGTTTCCGGCGGCATCCATATTGGCGTCAAGAGCGGGGCCACGCCGCTGGCCAACGTCATTTTTCTGTTCGTCGGCGCCATCGTCGCCAATGTCCTGGGCACCACCGGCGCGGCCATGCTGCTGATCCGTCCGTGGATCCAGATGAACCGACACCGCGTCACGGCGCATCACATCGTCTTTTTCATTTTCATTGTGGCGAACATTGGCGGCTGCCTGACGCCCATTGGCGACCCGCCGCTGTTTCTCGGCTATTTGCAGGGCGTGCCGTTTTGGTGGATTGCCAAAAATTGCTGGCCGATGTGGGCGACGGCCGTCGGCCTGCTGCTGGCGATTTTTTATGCCGTGGACCGCGCTGATTTCCTCCGCGCATCGCGCGCCGGGCGCGAACCGGAAACCGCGCAGGAAACATGGCGCTGCGACGGCCTGCCGAACCTGTTCTTTCTCGCGGTCATTCTCGGCGCGGTTTTCGTGAACCGCCCGATTTTTCTCCGCGAGGCATTGATGCTCGCCGCCGCGCTCGGCTCCTGGTTCACCACCCCCCCGTCCGTTCACGCGGCGAACGACTTTGATTTTCAGCCGGTCCGGGAGGTCGCCGTCCTGTTCGCCGGCATTTTTGCCACGATGATGCCCGCGCTGGACTGGCTCAACCTCAACGCCCGTTCGTTGCTCGGCGACCAGCCCTCGCCCGGGATTTTTTTCTGGGGCACGGGCATTTTGTCCAGCGCGCTCGACAACGCGCCGACGTATCTTGGTTTTCTGAACGCGCTTTTCGGCGTGACCGGCGCGAAGGCAATCCCCGAGCTGCTGCGCCAAAACCCGGCGGGCCTGCTCGCCATCAGCATCGGCGCGGTGTTCTTTGGCGCGGCCACGTATATCGGCAACGGCCCGAATTTCATGGTCAAGGCCATCGCCGACCAGCGGAAAATCCGCGCGCCGTCATTCCTGGAGTTCGTCTTCAAATTCACGCTGCCCTGCCTGCTGCCGGTATTGCTGGCGGTCTGGCTGCTTTTCTTTCGCGGCTGAAAAAAAATTACAAACTTGAAACATTTTTTTGCGTGCGGCGTCTCTTTATGGGAGACTTGGCTGTTTTCGGTTGGAACATCGGAGTGCGCACTTTTTACAATATTTTGTTCACGATTTTTTTCGTGCTGTCGTCGCCGTATTACTTTGTGCGGATGTGGCGGCGGGGCAACTGGCTGCCCGGCTTTTTCCAGCGCTTCGGCCGCTTCGACGCGAATCTCATGCAGGCGCTGACGAACCGCCATGTCCTCTGGCTCCATGCCGTCAGCGTCGGCGAAGTCAATCTCTGCACGCAACTCATCCGCGCGCTGGAACCGCGCCTGCCCAACATTAAAATCGTTGTGTCCACCACCACGACCACCGGCATGGCCGAATTGCGCCGCCATTTGCCCCCGCACATCAGCAAAATTTACTATCCCATTGACCGGCGGAACTATGTCGCCCGCGCGCTGGGGACCATCAAGCCCGAAACCGTCATCCTCGTGGAGGCCGAAATCTGGCCGAACTTCATCTGGCGCGCCCAACAGCTCGGCATCCCCGTGTTTCTGGCCAACGCGCGGTTGTCCGACCGCTCGTTCCGCGGCTACAAACGTTTTGGATTCCTGTTCCGGCCGCTTTTCGCCTCGTTCGCCGGCGTCGGCGCGCAAAACGAGGAGGACGCCGCGCGGTTGCGCGCGTGCGGCTGCCGCCCGGAAACGATTCACATCGTGGGCAACCTGAAATTTGACGCGGCGCAACTGGATGAACCCCGCAGGCTGGACGCGCCGGCGCTGTTGCGGCAGCTCGGCGTGGCGCCGGACGCCCCGGTTTTGATCGGGGGCAGCACGCACGACGGCGAGGAAATGATTTTGGCGGAAATCGCCGGGCGGCTGCGCGCGCGGTTCCCGAAACTGTTTCTGATTCTGGTGCCTCGGCACTTCGAGCGCTGCCGCGACGTCGGGCGGCAATTGCGCGAGCGCGGCGCGAAGTTTGTTGGTCGCAACGAAATCGCCCCGACCACGCAATTTGGCGAGGGCGAGGTGGATTGCCTGCTCGTCAACACGACCGGCGAACTGCGGCTTTTTTACCGGACGGCCACGGTGGTCTTCGTCGGCAAAAGCCTGGCCGCCACGGGCGGACAGAACCCGATCGAGCCGGGCGCGCAGGGCAAGGCGATGATTTTCGGACCGAACATGCAGAACTTCGCCGACATTGCGCGGAATTTTGTGGCGCAAAACGCGGCGATCCAGGTGCCGGATCCGGAAACGCTGGAGAAGGCCGTCGCCGAACTGCTCGCCGACGAAAAGCGCCGCGCGGAATTGGGCCGCAACGCGCTCCGGGTCGTTCACGAAAACCTCGGCGCAATCGACCGCACCACGGAGATGATCCTGAAACATCTCAAAAAACGGCGGGTTTACATCGTGAATGACGTATAGACGATTTTGCGGACGCGACTTTCCGAAGACGGCGTTTCCCCACTTGACGAAATTGCAATGGCAATTGATATTAGACTACCGCTTTCGGTCAGCAGTCGGGGCGCATTGAGTGTTGAGTGTTGTATGTCTAAATCGAAGGTTCGTAAACCCAGGGAGGATTTGTCCTTGAAAAAAGGAAGGTGGCCTGTCGCCCCAACCGCAGGGTTTCATACGGAAGCCGCCCGCTTGCTCAACGGTTCGCCGCAAATTCATCCGGAAACGGAGCTGGCTGGGATCATCAAGGAACTGGTCGGCCTCGCGCGGGAACAGGGACGCCTGACCTATAACGACATCAACGATATCCTGCCGGAAAACTGCGCCACGCCGGAGAAACTGGACGAACTTTTTACGAAGCTCCGCACGTTGGAGATCGACGTCGTGGATCAGGCGGAGGTGGACCGTGTTAAAATCCCTGAAACCGACGAGGGCGACACCGACCGGCTGGACATCCTCGACGACCCGGTGCGGATGTATCTCAAACAAATGGGGCAGGTGGCCCTGCTGACGCGCGAGCAGGAGGTGGAAATTTCCAAGCGCATCGAAGCCGCCGAGAACGAAGTCCGCAAGCTCATTTACGGCCTCGGCTTTGCCGGCAAGGAACACATCGCGCTGGCGGAAAAATTGCTGGCCAATCCGCCGCGCGAACGGTTCGACCGCGTCGTGCTCGACCAGAAAGTGGACAGCCGGGACGCCCACCTGCGCGCCCTGCGGCGACTCATGACGCGCGTCCAGGAAATGGATCAGGAAGCGGACTCCAAATACAATGCCTGGCGGGAGGCGCATTCCCAGACCCGGCGCCGCCGGACCCTGGCGGCGTTCAGGCGGTCCGATCAAAAACTGCAGGCCCTGTTGCCGAAGTTTTGTTTCAAGCAAAAGGTAATCGAGGAAATGGCGCTCGTGGCCGAAAACATCCACGACAAATTGTGCTACAGCCTGCGCGCGCTGGCCGATGCCGAAAATCAACGCGAGTCGAGCGCGCAGCAACATTTGCTGGAGGCCGAGCGGCAAAAAACCCGGGCGCTGGAGGAATTCGTCCGGATGCCGCATGAAAATTTCCTCAAGCTCTTCAGCCGCCTGCGCGAATTTTCCACCCGGGCGCTCCAGGCCAAGACCGAAATGGTCGAGGCCAACCTTCGCCTCGTCATTTCCATCGCCAAAAAATACACCAACCGCGGCCTGTCGTTCCTCGACCTGATTCAGGAGGGCAACATGGGTTTGATGAAGGCCGTGGAAAAGTTCGAGCACCGCCGCGGCTACAAATTTTCCACCTACGCGACCTGGTGGATCCGGCAGGCCATCACCCGCAGCATCGCCGACCAGGCGCGCACCATCCGCATCCCGGTGCACATGATCGAAATCATCAACAAACTGATGCGCTCGCAGAAGCGCCTACTGCAGGATTTCGGGCGCGAGCCGACGCCGGACGAAATTGCCGATGACCTGCAGATGCCGGTGGACCGCGTGCGCGCCGTCCTGAAAATGGCGCAACAGCCGATCTCGCTCCAATCACCCGTCGGCGACAGCGAAGACGCGAACTTCGGCGACTTCATCGAGGACAAGGGGGTCGAAAGTCCGCTCGATATGACCAGTTTCAGCCTGCTCAAGGACAAACTGGGGGACGTGCTGTGCAGTTTGACGGAGCGGGAACGGAGGGTTTTGGAGCAACGCTTTGGCTTGGTGGATGGCAGCCCACGCACGCTGGAGGAAGTCGGCCTGAATTTCCGGGTCACCCGCGAACGCATCCGGCAGATTGAGGCCAAGGCGCTCCGCAAAATGCGCCACCCCACCCGCATCCGCCAGTTGCACGGCTTTTTGGAAATCGAAAAGCAGAACCCGGTGGAATAAACTTGTCGCGCGCCCGGGCCGGCGCAAAATGGCTTCACTTCGGGCCCGTAGCTCAGCGGTCAGAGCAGGCGACTCATAATCGCTTGGTCCTCGGTTCAAATCCGAGCGGGCCCACCACTTGAAACATCCTTGTTTTACAGGGATATTTTGCGGTCGGGGCCGGGAACCACGTTCAACGCCTTCGGGACGCGTTTCGCAAAAGATGTTGCCCGGGCTTGGGAATTTTATTAGCCTCATCGCACGTTCCACCGCAGGATTTCGAGACAAACAGGTTTGTATTTGCAGCGCGCCAACGAAACGGCGGGATAAATGGATAAAATGAAAGGGAATTGCGAATTTTCATGAAAAACAAGGTAGCCGCTTCTCTGGCGCCGCTCGCGGTCGCCGCCGTCGCACAAGCCCAGGAAAAGCGCGCGGCCAGCGACCCGCTGGCAAACAGCAAGAACGACGCGCGCGACGGTTTTTTCACCAATTCCCCCGATCCGTGGCGTGAGGTGGTCAAAATGAAATTCGGCGGTGATCGCACGTTTGCCTCCGGCCTCCAAAGGCTGATTCTTGACGCCGATCCTTCCGAATACCCGGCGCTTGAAAAGCAACTGGCGGCCGTGCTCAACGATTCCGCCTGCACCGACTGTGCGGAGGACTGGGTTTGTCGGATGCTTTTTTACTGCGGTTCGCCCGCCTGCGTGCCGATGCTCGCGCCGTTGCTCGAAGATGACAATCGCTCGGACCGGGCGCGCTACGCATTGCAGGAAATTCCCGGCGCGGAAGTGGACGCGGCATTCCGCGGGGCGCTGCCCAAACTCACCGGCGCGGCCAAAGCGGGTTTGATGGGTTCAATCGCCAGGCGCGGAGACAAACAGGCGATTGCCCTGCTCAAAAGTGTTTTGGCGGACAAAAATGAATCGCGCGACGTGAGCGAAGCCGCCGAACGCGCGCTGGTCCGATTGCAAAACCAGCCTTGATCTTTCCAGCCCATGAACCGAAGACACTTCCTGAAATTGTCCGCCCTCACCGCGAGCGCGGCGGCTTTTCCGACCATCATTCCTTCGCGTTTGCTCGGCGCGGACGCGCCCAGCAAACAAATCACCTTCGGCTTCGTCGGCGTCGGCGGCATGGGCCAGGCAAACATCGGGCGCGTCCTGGGATTGCGCGACCAAGGCGCGCGCGCCGTGGCCGTGTGCGATGTGGACAAGTTTCATCGCGAACACGCCGCCAAAATCATCAATGACTCCAACGGCGACAACGGGTGCGCCCTGTATGGCGATTTCCGCGAATTGACCCGCCGGACGGACATTGACGCCGTCGTGGTCGCCACGCCCGACCATTGGCATTGTCTCACCGCCCTCGACGCCATCCGCCACGGCAAGGACGTGTTTGTGGAAAAGCCGCTCACGCTGACGATTCGGGAAGGTCAGGCGCTGGTCGAAGAGTTGCGCAAATATGAGCGCGTCGGCCAGACGGGCACGATGCAGCGGTCAAGCCACGATTTTCGTCTCGCCGCCGAACTCATTCGCAACGGACGCTTCGGAAAAATTGACCGCATTGAAGTTTTGATTCCCGCCAACAACAAATACACCGGCGCGACCTGGGAAATGGAGCCCGTGCCGGACGGCTTCGACTACGATTTCTGGCTCGGGCCCGCGCCGTGGGCGCCGTTCACTCATCAGCGCACGCATTATCAATTTCGTTTCATCCTCGACACCGGCGGCGGCCAGACCACCAATTGGGGTGCGCATTATATTGACATCGCGCAATGGGCGCTCGGCATGGATGACAGCGGTCCGACGGAAATCGAAGGTTGTGGTGAATTTCCAACGACCGGCCTGTTCACCGCGCCGACGCGCGTGGACTTCACCGCCCGTTACTCCAACGGCATCCTCATGCGTGTTCGCACGCGCACGGATGGTGTTTTCGACGGGAACATCATTTTCCACGGCGAAAGGGGCTGGCTCGACGTCTCGCGCTCAAGGCTCAAAGCCAGCAACCCGTATTTGCTCAAGGAAGAATTCGCCCCCGGCGAAACACGCCTTTACCGGAGCAACGATCACATGGGCAATTTTCTGGATTGCATTCGCAGCCGCAAAAAGCCCGTGTCCGATCTCGGCAGCGGCCACCGCACGACGACGGTCTGCAACCTCGGCAACATCGCGATGCTCCTGCACCGCAAGCTCCAATGGGACCCGGTAAAAGAGGAATTCAAGGATGACATGCAGGCCAACCGCATGCGCGAACGTTCCATGCGCGGCCCCTGGTCCCTGGCTTGATTGAACCGGGAACGGCTGTTTCGGAATTGGTAAACGTGGACGTCCCTCAACGTCGGCGACGGCCGGGCGGTTGGCGCCGGCCCGAAGCGCACCGCGCGCAGGCGGGCCGGGTTAAACCCGCCGCCTCACTTCGATTGCGAATTCGCCGCGTTGCGTTGTTCGAGTGTCTTCTGGAGGTATTGATCTTCCGGCGCTTCGAGCCACGCCGTGTTCCAGATGTTGCCGAGCATCTGGCCGGCTTTTACGAGCTGGCCTTCCAGAAACGCCCGGCCTTCCAGCCCCTGGTCGCCTTCGCCGGTCAGTTTCCCTTCCTTTTCCAGTTCATAGAGCGGCCCGACGAGCTTGTTTTGCGCGACCAGATAACCAACCACGGCGCGAAACATTCCGTCCGGCGCGTCCGCATTCGCGATGCGCCCGGCGGGCTGAATTTTGTCAACCAGCGCCCCGGCTTGTATTCCGCCGGTCTGGCGAAAATAACCGCCGTCAATCCACGCGTGAAATTTCTGGCTGGTTGTGTAACCGCGCGGATTGTCACCGACCCAGCCGTTGAAGCAAACCGTCGTGTGCAACGGCTGCGAACCGTCGCCCACAAAATGCCCCATAACACCCATGACATAGACAACGTTCGCCTCCGCGTTCGCGATTTCCTCCGGCGTGCCGCCGTATTTCTGGAAGGTCTTGAGATAACTGAAGCACGATTTTAATTTTTCGTAATACTCCGTGATGGTCCACGGCAGAAACCCGTCCAGCTCGCGGGTGTGGTCGGCGTCCCTGGCCGGGTCAATGGGCGGAAACCGCTCCGGATGCGCCGCCCGCGCCCGCGCGATGTCGGCGGCGAAATCGTAACGCATGAGCGGCAGCGTCTCCGGCGTCAGCCCGAAAAGTTTCAAATCCTCCAAATCAATGTAATGGTCCGGCCCGTTGAGATTTTTCAGCGGCAAATCACTCATGTTGCGCCAGCGGTCCGGCTCGCCCCCGAGAAACGCGATGCGGTGCTTCAAGGCGGGTGTCAGCGTGAATCCGCCGAAATCCTGCGGCAGCGACGCCAGGGCCAGTTCGTTGATGGCGTGATGCCCCTCGTAATCCCATGCGCTCACGTTGAAGGTGAACCCGCCGAGCGCGGCGGCAAACGCAAAACAAATCAACTTCATGATTTAATCCTTAATTTCTCCCAAGCTTAACCAAAAGCGCCCTGGTTGCAAAAAGAATCATGTTAAAAGCAGGAAACGATGCAGGAAGTCTCCAGTTTGATTTGAGTCCCGTCACCTCGACTACAAATCCGTGTTCATCCGCGTTCATCCGTGGTTAAATCCACGCCCGTGAAAATCATCACGGACGAAAAATGCGCCGGTTACTCGCGTATCGGACATCCCGAACGGCCCGCGCGGATCACAGCCACGGTTGAGCGATTGAAAAATCAAAATGAAATCTCGATTGAATGGATCGCCCCGACAAAAGCAGCCGACCAGCAGATTCTCCGCGCCCACACGCCCGAAATGCTCGCGCGGCTGAAAATTCCGCGGGATTTCGATGCCGACACGCCGTTTTACGAAAACATCGGCGATTATGCCCGCGCATCCGCCGCCGCCGCGCTGGACGCGTTGAAGACGGCGCGCGCCGGTGAAAATGTTTTCAGCCTCATGCGCCCGCCCGGCCACCACGCCCTGCGCGACCAGGCGATGGGTTTTTGTTATTTGAACAACATCGCCATTGCCGTGCTCGAAGCGCTTGCGACCAGCACAAAACGTGTCGCGGTTTATGATTTCGACGTGCATCACGGCAACGGCACGGAAGCCATTTTGCTCGACCGGCCCGGCGTCGCGTTTTTTTCCGTCCACCAGCATCCCTGTTACCCCGGCACGGGCGCCATGAACGCCGGCAAGAACTGTTTCAATTACCCCGTCGCCCCGGACGCGCAGCGTGCGACCTACCGTGCCACGCTGGCCCGCGCGCTCGAAGACCTGAAAAAATTCCAGCCCGACCTCGTCGCCGTGTCCGCCGGGTTCGACGCCTACGTGCGCGACCCGCTCGTGCCGGGCGTGCTGGTGTTGGACGATTTTTACTGGCTCGGCCAGTCGTTGCGCGCGCCCGGCATGCCCATGTTCAGCCTGCTTGAAGGCGGTTACAGCCGTGAATTGCCCGAACTCATTTTCGCTTATCTCAAAGGAGTGGAAGGGAAATAAAATGCGCCACTTCCGGCGCGAACTTGACGCGCGCACGGGAAAAAACTAGCTTGTGACCCGGTTGGTGGTCGTAGCTCAACGGTAGAGTCCAAGCTTGTGGAGCTTGTTGTTGCGGGTTCGAATCCCGTCGGCCACCCCAAGCCTGCGTTCGTCCGCGCCGCGCGGCAACGGTTCAGCGGGGACCCACCCGGTTGTTGACCACCGCCATCAGCGCCACGAGGCCGCCAAAGAGCAGACCCACCAGCAGGACCGCCAGGATGATGTTCATCCTGCGTTTTTGCAAATCGGAGGGGAGATGCGGAAACAATAATTTTCCCAAACGCCGCTTCATCAAGCCAGCGTCGCAAAGTTTCCGGCAAAATTCAAATGGAATAATCTTCGGGGAAAACGCGGACATTTTGCAGTTCCACATACACCTGGTCGCCCGGCTTCAATGCCAATTGATGGAATTGTTCCTTGCTCAATTGCACCTCGAACCAGCCGTCGTTGTCGAGCCGCCGGAGTTCCAGGTGGACGGCAGGACCGGCGGTGTTGCAGCGGATGACGCGCGCCGCCAACGTCGCGAGTCCACCCGGTTTACGGCGGATGCGAATGTCGTGCGGCCGCACAAACGCGACGGCGGGCGTTTCGAGCGGGCCGCCCTTTTCGGTCACGGCATATTCCGTGTCTCCGATTTTCACGGAGCCGGCATGGGACTGGCCGTGAAACAAATTTACATTGCCGAGAAAATCATAGACGAACGCCGAGGCCGGCTGGTCGTAAATCTGCTCTGGCGTGCCGATTTGCTCGACGCGCCCGTCGCGCAACACGGCCACGCGCCCGGCCACCTCCAGCGCCTCCTCGCGGTCGTGCGTGACAAACAACGTGGTGACATGGATTTCCTCGTGCAATTGGCGGAGCCAGCGGCGCAATTCCTTCCGCACCTTGGCGTCGAGCGCGCCAAACGGCTCGTCGAGCAGCAACACCTTCGGCTCCACGGCCAGCGCGCGGGCCAGGGCGACGCGCTGGCGCTGGCCGCCGGAAAGCTGTGACGGAAAACGTTTGCCGTGCGCGTCGAGCTGGATGAGCTTCAGCAATTTTTCGACGCGCTCGCGGATTTCGGGTTCCTTCGGCCGCTTCGAGCGCGGCAGCACGCGCAGGCCGAACGCGATGTTTTCGAACACGTTCAGGTGCCGGAACAGCGCGTAATGCTGGAAGGCAAAGCCGGCCTTGCGCTCGCTCGCGGGAATGTTCGTGACATCCTCGCCGTAAAACAAGACCTGCCCCGGGCCGGGATCGGGAAATTCCAGGCCGGCGATGATGCGCAACAACGTCGTCTTGCCGGAACCGGACGGCCCGAGCAGCGCGACGAGTTCGCCGGACTCGATTTTCAAGCTCACGTCGTGCAGCGCGGGGAATTGGCCGAACTTCTTTGTGATATTGCGGACTTCAACGCTCATGCGGTCAAAGGGTTTGCCCCGCGCGCAACGCGGCTTCCTTTTTTCGTTCCACCCATGTTTTCAACACCAGCGTCACCAGGCCGAGGAATGCCAGCAGGGACGCCACGGCAAATGCGCCCGTGGTGTTGTAATCGTTGTAAAGGATTTCAATGTGCAGCGGGATGGTATTGGTCAGCCCGCGAATGTGGCCGCTCACGACCGACACCGCGCCGAACTCGCCCATCGCCCGGGCGTTGCACAAAATCACGCCGTACAGCAGGCCCCATTTGATGTTCGGCAGGGTCACGCGCCAGAACGTCTGCCATCCGCTGGCGCCCAGCACGCGCGCCGCCTCCTCCTCCGTCCGGCCCTGCGCTTGCATGAGCGGAATCAGCTCGCGCGCGACAAACGGAAAGGTCACGAATGTCGTCGCCAGCACGATGCCCGGCACGGCGAAGATGATTTTGACGTCGTGATCGGACAACCACGCCCAAAACGGCCCCGGCCTGCCAAAGAGCAGCACGTAAATCAATCCCGCGATGACCGGCGAGACGGAAAACGGCAGGTCAATCAGCGTGATGAGCAGATTTTTTCCACGGAAATCGAATTTCGTAATCGCCCACGCCGCCGCCACGCCGAAGATGCAATTCAACGGCACGGAAATGCCGGCCGTGATAAACGTCAATTTGATGGCGCTCAACGTCAGCGGGTCGCGGAACGTCTGGAAATAAAAACCGAGGCCCTTCTTCAACCCTTCGGCAAAAACCGACATGAGCGGCAGGACCAGGAAAATTCCGAGAAACAACAACGCGCCGGTGATGAGCAACCGGCGCACCCACGGCGACTCGGCGGTCGCCCGGCGATGCGGCTCGCGGCGGGTGGCGCGGAAAAATGTGGTGGTGTCGCCCATGTCAAACGTGCGCGAGGTGACGGCTGCTCCGCCATTGGAGCAAATTGACCGTCAGCAGTATCGCAAAGGAACCGACGAGCATCACCACCGCCAGCGCGGTCGCGCCGGCGTAGTCGAACTGCTCCAGCTTGGTGACGATGAGCAGCGGCGTGATTTCGGTTTTCATCGGCATGTTGCCGGCAATGAAAATCACCGAGCCGTATTCGCCCAGCGCGCGCGCGAAGGCCAGCGAAAATCCGGTCAACAGCGCCGGAAACAACATCGGCAGGATGACGCGCCAGAATGTCTGCCAGCGGCTTGCGCCGAGACTCGCGGCGGCTTCCTCGAGTTCCGGGTCGAAATCCTCCAGCACCGGTTGCACCGTGCGCACGATGAACGGCAGGCCGATGAAGGTGAGGGCGATGAACACGCCGAGTTGCGTGAAGGCGACCTTGACACCGAGCGGCGCGAGCCACTGGCCGATCCAGCCGTGCGGCGCATACAACGCCGTCAGCGTGATGCCCGCCACCGCCGTCGGCAGCGCAAAGGGCATGTCCACCAGTGCGTCCACAACCTTTTTCCCGAAAAATTCATATCGCACCAGCACCCACGCGACCATGATGCCGAAAAAGACGTTGGTAAGCGCCGCCAGGAACGACGCGCCGAAGCTCAGGCGATACGACGCCAGCGCGCGCGGCGCGGTGACGATGTGCCAGAACTGGTCCCACGAGAGCGTGCTCGTTTTTATGAACACACCCGCCAGCGGGATCAGCACAATCAGGCTGAGATAAAGCAGCGTGTAGCCGAGCGTCAAACGGAAGCCCGGCAGCACACGGAAACTTTTCCTTGTCATGCGCGCTGTCTTTTAGCGGTTATTGAAATCACGAGAAAGAAATTAATGCCACCTATTCGGGTTGATAAATCTGGTCAAACGTGCCGCCGTCGGCAAAATGGGCTTTCTGCGCCTTTTGCCAGCCGCCGAAAACTTCGTCCACCGTAACGAGTTTTAATCTGGCAAACTGGTCCGTATATTTCGCCGCGGTCTTTCCCGAGCGCGGACGATAGAAATTCCGGCCGGCGATGTCCTGGCCTTCATCGGAGTAAAGGTATTCGAGGTAGGCCTTCGCCACCTCCGCCGTGCCGTGTCTTTTGGCCACTTGGTCCACGACGGCCACCGGTGGTTCGGCTAGGATGCTCTCCGACGGCGTGACAATTTCAAATTTGTCCGGGCCAAATTCCTTGACGGCCAGATGCGCCTCGTTTTCCCAGGCGAGCAGCACGTCGCCGATGCCGCGCTCGACGAATGTCGTGGTCGAACCGCGCGCGCCGGAATCCAGCACCGGCACATTCTTGTAAAGCCGTTTCACAAAGTCGCGCGCCTTGGCATCCTCGTGGCCGTATTGGTCGAGCGCGTAGGCCCAGGCGGCGAGATACGCCCAGCGCGCGCCACCGGAGGTTTTGGGATTGGGTGTCACGACGACTACTCCCGGTTTCGCCATGTCGTCCCAGTCCTTGATGCTTTTCGGGTTCCCCTTGCGGACGAGAAACACGATGGTTGAAGTGTAGGGCGCGCTGTTGTCCGGCAGATGCTTTTGCCAGTCAGCCGGCAGAAAGCCCGCTTGCTGGGCGATGGCGTCAATGTCGTACGCCAGCGCCAGCGTGACCACATCGGCTTCCAGGCCGTTGATGACGGACAGGGCCTGCTTGCCGGAACCGCCGTGCGATTGCGAGACAACCACGTCGTCGCCGGTCTTCGCCTTCCAATACTTCGCAAACGCGGCGTTGTAATCCTGATACAGCTCGCGCGTCGGGTCGTAGGAAACGTTGAGCAGTTTGATTTCCTTCGCGTTCGCCGCGGCGGCGAGCGACAGGACCAGTAGAATTTTAAGAAAGGGTTTCATATGCTGTGAATTTCAAGTTCAAGTTTGTTTAAACGATAATTTCATGTTTTTCGTGTTTTCGAGCGAATTAAATTAGAACTTGTATTGGACGCCCAGTGAAACCACCTGGTGTTCAAAGTCGCGGTAGGCCGGCCCCAAAGTGGCGGGCAGGTTGTTCAGGGCGTTGTCGCCAAGGTCGTAGGTGTAAGCCAGGCTGGCGCTGAAATGGGTGTTGAAGGCGTAGGTCACGCCGGCCGATGCCTCATATTCCATGTCATCCCTCCGGCTCGGAGCCGTCCCCGAATTGTCATTGCCCTCGGTGTAGTCACCCTCCAAAACTTTGCCTCCCAAGTCCAATCCCAGTTGCTTGGTCGCATTCCAGTGGTAAGTCAGGGCGTAGGTGCTGTCGGAATACGGCACTTTACCGGTGCTGGAAACCCATTGCCATTGCTTGTAATTAAACGTCACTGACTGGCTGGGCGTAATCGTCGCCGTCAGGACGGCCTCGCCGTAATACTTGACCGGATGAAAATCGTTGACCGGAGTCATGGAGTTGTAATTGCGGAAATCCGGGCCGCCCGCCAGCTTCACATTCAGCCAGTTCCACGGCTTGCCTTCCAGTCCGAGCAGCACCCGCTGATAGTCGCTGGACGAATAATGACGGTCCAAGGTAATCGCCGCCGGAAACTGTTGCTGGTATTGCGAGCCGTAGCGGTAGCTCAGCGTCGCGGCCAGCTTCGGCGTCAGCTTGTATCCCAAATCCACGCCGCCGTTCTCGTCGTAACGGTCCACATAGTTTTGATAGCCATAAACCGGAGGAGGAGATCCCGCAATCACTGACGTGTTGTGCCAGTCGGTCATCAGGTTGTAATCCAGCAGCGAAGCCACCGGCCGGACGAAAAATTTGTCCCAGTCATATTGCAACAGGATGGTGGCGCGGTCCTGGGTCTGCGCCAGGCGCTCGCGGGGGACGGGATGGGCGTAGTTGTTGCGGAATTGATCGAGTTGGCTGGCTGCGGTGCCAGACTGGTTCAGGGCATAAATCGGGGCCCGATGATTGCCGTCGTTGTAGAGAAAGGCATTGTCCAGCGAGAATGAAAAATCACCGGCTTGGCCTTTGATCGTGTCGCCAATCTTGTGCGCGGTGTAACTCTGCGACGGGGCGTTCTGGTAAATATTGAAATCCGGCGTGTAGCTCAACGACAGCGTCTGCAACGTCCTTTGATTTCCCAACAGCGGCGCGAAATTGAAGCCAACCTTGGGCGAAGCCGTGGTGACCCAGGAGGATTGGGGCGTCAGGCCATTACCGGACACCAGCAGCAGATTGTCGTCATAGCTTTCCTTGACGCCCAGGGACAAATCAGTCAGCCAGACCGGTTTTTGCCGCGCGGCCGAATTGGAATCAACCGCCGGAGTGCCTGCGCCATGCGTTTTTGATAGCAAGCCGGCAACGCCAAAAAGAAAGAGGCTGGAATAGATTCTTGTCTTTGTGTTTGCGTTTTTCATTGCTTGTTTTTCATTCAGCTTCTGGTTTTCCCGGTCGGCATTTTTCGTTCCGGGTTTTGCCTCCAGTGTTCTGGTCGGTTAAATGTTTTGAGTTCGCGGCTTGTCCAGACGCACGCGCTCGGTCCTGTCAATCTGCGTGACATGCGAATCATGCACGACGATTTGCACCATGCCGTAGCGCAGCGAACCAACCTGCCGACGCACGATTTCCAGCCAGCCGGGCTTTTCATCGGCGCTTCCACTAGCTTTGACCTGAATCGCATTCATGATCTAATAACGACTAATATTGTCGTTATTATCCACGAGTTGTCAAAACTGTCAACAGCTTTTTTGAAATTTTTTTCAGATGCCTTCCCCGCCAATAAAACCGGCGGAAACCTCGCGTTTGGACACCGGCGCGCCTTTGGTGACCTCGGCCAGGGTCGCGCGATCCATCAATCCGGCCACGTAATTGCGCGCGTCAAGAAAAACACGGCGAAACCGGCAAACCGGTTCCTGTGAACATCGTTTGTAGCCAATGACGGAAACACAGTCAATTGGCGCAATAATGCCATCAAAATGCCGCACCACTTCGCCCAAGGTGATCTTCGATGGACTTTTTGCGAGCACATAACCGCCGCGGATTCCCGCCGCGCTGCCCACCCAGCCTTGGGCCTTCAACGCCAGCATGATTTGCTCAAGAAATGGTTTCGGAACGTCGTTACGCCGGGCAAGTTCGCGGATGGGAATCGGCGCACCGCCAAAATGGTCCGCCAATGTGAAAAGGGCGCGTAACGCATAATCGGTTTTTTTTGATATTCGCATCTTGAAAGACGATAAGGCATGTCGCAATTAAGTCAAGCCCGGCGAAGCTGTGTGCAAGAGGAACTGCTGATCTTCTCAGGAGAGAATTCGCCGGCCTTCGTCGAGGAAGATGCCCTTGAAATTCATCTCCAGCGCCTGCGGATTGGTCGCCTTCGACATCGCTTCCTTTTCCGACACACGGCCCGCTTTGACCAGATTGAAGAGCGACTGATTGAAGCTGATCATTCCGTCATCGGCGCCGGTCTCAATGGCCCCCGCCAGTTTATCCAGGCGGTTTTCTTCAATGAGTTTCCGCACCAGCGGCGTGTCGAGCAAAATTTCAAACGCCGGGGTCTGCTTGCCGTCCACCGTGCCGACCATGCGCTGGCAAATCACCGCGCGCAACGATCCGGCGAGCTGCCGGCGCAACTGCTCGCGCTCCTCCGCCTTGAAAAAATCGAGAATGCGATGGATGGATTGCGACGCGTTCGTGGTATGCACGGTGGACAAGACGAGATGTCCGGTGTCCGCCGCGCTCATCGCGGCCGTGAAACTGACGTCGTCGCGCATTTCGCCGATCATGATGATGTCCGGGTCCTGGCGCAGAACGTGAATGAGCGCATGGTGAAAGGACAGCGTATCCAGGCCGATTTCGCGCTGTTCGATCACGGATTGATTGTCCTCAAAAATGTATTCGATCGGGTCTTCGAGCGTGATGACGTGCTTTTTGAAGTTGGAGTTGATGTGCTCAACCATGGCCGCAAGGGTTGTGGATTTGCCGCAGCCGGTTGATCCGGCCAGGAGCACGATGCCGCGCGGCGATTGCGCTATCTGCTTGATTTGCGGCACCAAACCGAGTTCCTCGAAGCTCGGCACGCGCGTTTTGACGAAACGCATGGCCAGACACCACTCGCCGCGCTGTTGAAACAAATTCGTGCGGAACCTTCCGAGTTCTGGGACGAAGTAGGAAAAGTCAATTTCGCGCTGCTCTTCGAGGCGTTTTTTTTGATGCACCGGCGTGATGGTTTCGACGACTTTGTTCATCCATTCCGCCGTGGGGAAGGGGGAATCCACCGCGATCAATTCGCGGTTGATGCGGTAGATGACCGGCGTGCCGATTTTCAGATGCACGTCCGATGCGCCGCCTTCCACCGCTGTTTTGAGGATATTATAGAACAGTTCCATGCGCACAGCCTATCTGATTTCCCCGTGAGCGCCAGCCGAGAAAAACATTGGCGACTTTTGGCCGCGCCAATGCTATAAACCCGCCATGTCTGATTATCGCATCGGCATCATCGGCGGCACCGGCCTCTACAACATCGAAGGCTTCACGGGGCAAAAATGGGTGAAGGTCAGGACGCCCTTTGGTCCGCCATCGGATGATTTGCTCACCGGCAAATTGGCCGGGCGCGACATTGTCTTTCTGCCGCGGCATGGCCGGGGCCACCGCATCCTGCCCAGCGAACTCAACCATCGGGCCAATATCTGGGCGATGAAAAAACTCGGCGTCGCCTGGATCATCAGCGTCAGCGCCGTCGGGTCGTTGCAGGAAAAATGCAAGCCCTGCGACATCGTGCTCGTTGACCAGTTTGTGGACCGCACCAAACAATCGCTGGCCCACACCTTTTTTGGCCGCGGCATCGTGGCGCACGTCGCGTTTGCGCATCCAATTTGCGAGGAACTGCGGCAAATTTTATTAAAAGTTGGGAGGGACGAGTTACACGAGTCCCCAATTCCCAAGATTTCAAACAGGGACTCGCGTAGCTCGTCCCTCCGAAGTGTGACGATTCACGATGGCGGCACCTATGTGAACATGGAAGGCCCGGCGTTCAGCACCCGCGCCGAATCGCTCACCAACCACCGCGCCGGATATGACGTCATCGGCATGACGAACCTCGGCGAGGCCAAATGCGCCCGCGAAGCGGAAATCGCCTACGCCACGCTCGCGATGTCCACCGACTACGATTGCTGGAAGGAGGACGAACACGTCACGCTGGCAATGATCATCGGCAACCTGCATCGCAACGCCGACACGGCGAAAAAAATCGTCACCGCCGCCATCGCCGAAATTCCCGCCGAACCGGACTGGCCATGTCATTCCGCGCTCAAGAACGCCATCCTGACCGACAAAAAGTTCTGGCCGAAGAAAACTGTTACCGAGCTGAAACCCATTCTGGCAAAATATCTTTGATTGCCTTTATCAACATCCATCTTTCAACCTTCAACCAATGAAAAAAACCATCATTAAACCCGCGAAATCACCCGCCGCCGTCGGCCCCTACAATCAGGCTGTGCGCGTCGGCGACCTCCTGTTCTGCGCCGGCCAAATCCCGATTGATCCCGCCACGGGCAATCTGATTTCCGGCGACATCAAAACGCAAACCGAGCGCGTGCTCCAGAACGTCAAAGCCATCCTGGACGACCAGAAATTGACGTTTGCCAGTGTCGTGAAAAGCACGGTGTTTCTGACGAACCTCGCCGACTTCGCCGGGATGAACGAGGTTTACGCAAAACATTTCACGAGCGATTTCCCGGCGCGTTCAACCGTCCAGGTCGCCGCGTTGCCCAAAGGCGCAAACGTGGAAATCGAGGTCGTCGCGCACTTTTGATTACTCGTAGCAGCCGGCGTGAGCCGGCTCTAACTAGATTTGACCAAAAATTTGAGCCTCGTCACCTCGGCTGCTACAAAAACATAATGTCACTCGGAATCCAACTTTTGATTGCGCTGCTTGCCGGCGGCGCGCTGGGATTTTTCTTCGGCTGGCTGAAATGGAGCGGCAAAAGTTCCGATTCACGTTTGGAAAATGTTTTGCAGGAGCAAATCAAACAGCGCGAGTTGGAATTGCGTTCCGAGCGCGAACAGGCCAACGCAAACGCGGCGCGATTGGAGAAACGCAATGGTGAATTGGACTCGGAGTTGACGTTTCTCAAAGAGCAGCTCTCGGCCGAGCGACAGCAAATCGAGACGATTCAGGAAAGATTTCGCAAGGAGTTTGAAACCATTTCGACCAAGCTTATCGCAGAGAATACGAGCAATCTCAACCGCCAGTCCGCCGAAAGTCTGGAAAACGTGCTCAAGCCGTTGAAAGAAAAACTCGGCGAGTTTAAAGCCAGCCTCGATAAAACCCACGACGCGACAACCACAAACAGCGCGCTGCTCAAAGAGCAGGTCAGCCGCATTGGCGCGGAAGCGGCGAATCTTTCTAGGGCGCTCAAGGGTGATGTAAAGGTGCTGGGCAACTGGGGTGAGAACATGCTCGACCAGATCCTCGAAAAGTCCGGGTTACAGAAGGATATTCACTATCATCGGCAACGCAGCGCGAAGGATGCTGAAGGTGACCAGCGCTTTCTCGACGTAATTGTGGAATTGCCGGAGAGACGCAATCTGGTGATTGACTCCAAAGTTTCGTTGCGTGCCTACGAGGAATCCGTAAATGCGCCTGATGATGCGGCCAGGCTCGCCGGCCTTGACCGGCATGTCGAGGCGTTGCGCAAACATTTCCGCGACCTCGGCGCGAAGCGTTATCAGGACATCCATGGCATTAATACGCCGGATTTCGTGCTGATGTATGTACCCATTGAGGCGGCGTTTTTCGCAGCAATCGCGCGCGAGCCGCGATTGTTCGCCGAAGCGTTGGATCACAACGTCGTGCTCATCACCAACTCGACTTTGCTGGCCACCCTCCGCACGGTCGCGCACGTCTGGCGGCTGGCCGACCAACAAAAACACGTCCTCGAAATCGCCGACCGCGGCGGCAAACTTTACGACAAGTTCGCCGGCTTTGTGGAAGATTTGCAAGCCGTGGGCGATGCGCTCGGCAAGGCGCGCAACGCGTGGGAAGACGCCTCAACCAAACTTCACACCGGATCGGGAAACCTCGTCAGTCAGACGGAGAAGTTAAAACAATTGGGCGCAAGGGCTGCAAAGTCGCTTCCGAACGCGCTGCTCGAAAAGGCAAGTGAAGATGCACCGCCGACCGATTCGACATTGCGCCTGCCGCCAAAGGCTCAAGGATGACGCGAATTTCGCAAGACGACGCAAAGGTTCCAAAATAAAAACCCGGAGAAATTTCTCCGGGTTTTCATTGAAAGACTGGCGGCTACCTACTCTCGCAGAACCTATAGGACTACTACCATCGGCAACGCTGTGTTTGACGGCCGAGTTCGGAATGGGATCGGGTCGGACCACAGCTTTAAGGCCACCAAAAAGTATTCAGTTAACAGTCAGCAATCCTTGCTCTTAGCAGGGAACAGACTTTCCCAATTCCCACGCTGCTGACTACTGACTGCCAACTACTGACAAAGAACAACGTTCTCTGAAAACTACACACAGGATTCTTTGGGCATTCCCAATTCGCGAGTTAAATTCGCCAATCCCTGACTGGAGTTCGCGAACCGAAGTTCGCGGCTACAGGCAAAGAAAAAGCGATCAAGCCGCACGACCGATTAGTACTGGTCGGCTGAAAGCCTCACGGCTCGTACACGTCCAGCCTATCAAACGGGTGGTCTGCCCGTGGTCTTTAGGGAGCTTGCGCTCCGGGAAACATTATCTTGGGATGAGCTTGGCACTTAGATGCTTTCAGCGCTTATCTCTTCCGCACATGGCTACGCAGCGATGCCCCTGACGGAACAACTGCCACACCAGAAGTGCGTCCAACCCGGTCCTCTCGTACTAAGGTTGGAACCCCTCAAGTTTCCTGCGCCCACAGTGGATAAGGACCGAACTGTCTCACGACGTTCTGAACCCAACTCGCGTGCCGCTTTAACCGGCGAACAGCCGGACCCTTGGGACCTTCTCCAGCCCCAGGATGCGACGAGTCGACATCGAGGTGCCAAACCGGGTCGTCGATATGAACTCTTGGACCCGATCAGCCTGTTATCCCTAGCGTACCTTTTGTCCGATGAGCGACGTCAATTCCACATTAAAACGTCGGATCATTTGGGCCTGCTTTCGCACCTGCTCGACTTGTAGGTCTCACAGTTAACCTGGCTTCTACCCATACGCTCGACGCATAGTTGCCAACCATGCTGAGCCAAGCTTCGCGCTCCTCCGTTACTCTTTGGGAGGAAACCGCCCCAGTCAAACTGACCCGCACGCACTGTCCCTCAGCTGGCTTACAGCGTGAGGTTAGAATCCTAATTAGCTAAGAGTGGTGTTTCACATTGCGACTCCACGGGAACCGAGGCCCCCGCTTCGAAGTCTCCCACCTACGCTACGCATAATTAATCAGAACACAATACGAGCTTACAGTAAAGGTGCATAGGGTCTTTCCGTCCTACTGCGGGCAGGCGGCATCTTCACCGCCATTACAGTTTCGCCGAGATCCTCTCCGAGACAGTCGTTCAGTCGTTACACGATTCGTGCAGGTCGGAACTTACCCGACAAGGAATTTCGCTACCTTAGGACCGTTATAGTTACGGCCGACATTCACTGGGACTTGGACACCGAGCTTTGTCCGCTTGCGCGGGATTGACCCGATGTTTTAATCTTTCAGCATTGGTCACGTGTCACACCCTATACGTCGTCTTGACGACTTGGCAGAGTGCTGTGTTTTTGTTAAACAGTCGCTAAACGCAATTTACTGAGACCTTACGCCGTCACATTGCTGCAACGGTTTCAGGCACCCCTTTTCCCGAAGTTACGGGGCTAATGTGCCGAGTTCCTTAGAGAGGTTTCTCTCGCGCGCCTGAGTGCGCTTACACTCACCCACCTGTGTCGGTTTGCGGTACGGGCAGACGGGGGAACAACTGCAAACTTTTCTCGGCACAGAAATCCACTGATGCGCTTCGGCCGAAGCCTAAGCTCAGCATTCGATTGCCTAGTCAATGTCTATCCATGCGTCGTTCGCAGCCTTAACCCTGCCTGGCGCAGGAATATTTAACCTGCTGTGCATCGCTTACGCCTTACGGCCTCAGCTTAGCTCCCGGCTAACCCTGGGAGGACGAACCTGGCCCAGGAAACCTTGGGTTTACGGCGACCAGAATTCTCATCTGGTTTATCGCTACTCGTGTCTGCATTCTCACTAATCAGCGCTCCACCGTCCGTTTCCGTCCGGCTTCACTGCACTGATTACGCTCTCCTACCACTCGAAAGGTTCGAAAACCTCTCGAATCCATAGCTTCGGTATGTGATTTAATCGCCAATCATTTTCGGCGCGACATCGCTCGATGAGTCAGCTATTACGCACTGTTTAAATGATGGCTGCCTCTAAGCCAACATCCTCACTGTCTAAGCAACGTCACATCCTTTCCACTTAATCACATTTAGGCACCTTAGCTGATGGTCTGGGCTGTTGCCCTCTCGGCAATGAACCTTATCGCCCACTGCCTGATTGCTGTGATACTGAGACCGACGGAATTCGGAGTTTGATTGGTTTTGGCAGCCTGGTGGGGCCCCTAAGCCATTCAGTGCTCTACCTCCGCCGGGTACTTCCACAACACTCGCCCTCAAGCGATTTCGGAGAGAACCAGCTATCACGGGGTTTGATTAGTCTTTCGCTCCTACTCTCAAGTCATCTCAGGATTTTTCAACATCCACGAGTTCGGTCCTTCACTTGGTGTTACCCAAGCTTCAACCTGCTCAAGAGTAGATCACCTCCGCTTCGGGTCTATTGCCCGCGACTTGGTCGCGCTGTTGGCACTCGGTTTCCCTTCGCCTCCGCTGCAAAACAGCTTAGGCTGGCCACGGACAATAACTCGCAGACTCATTATGCAAAAGGCAAGCAGTCACCACGCCTTGCGGCATGGCTCCTACACATTGTAGGCATATGGTTTCAGGTACTATTTCACTCCGCTAACAGCGGTTCTTTTCACCTTTCCCTCGCGGTACTAGTTCACTATCGGTTGCCAAGGAGTATTTAGTCTTATCCGGTGGTCCGGACGGATTCGCACAGAGTTTCACGTGCACCGTGCTACTTGGGATACCTCTAGACGGCTTTGAGTTTTCGCATACCCGGCTGTCACGGTCTATGGCCCAACTTTCCAGAAGGTTCTGCTAACTCTCGGCCTGTCACATCAAGGTCCCTCAACCCCGGAAGGACAAGTCCTCCCGGTTTAGACTGTTCCGCTTTCGCTCGCCACTACTGACGGAATCGCTTCGTTTTCTTTTCCTGGGGTTACTGAGATGTTTCACTTCACCCCGTTTCGCCTCGCCGGACTATGAATTCATCCGGTCGATAACCAGTGGTTAAACTGGCTGGGTTGTCCCATTCGGAAATCCACGGATCACGGCCTGCTTGCGGCTCCCCGTGGCTTATCGCAACTTACTACGTCCTTCATCGCCTCTTGGCACCAAGGCATTCACCATAAGCCCTTAGTAGCTTGATCACAAAAGTTTACCTAACAACCTCCTTCGAGGTTGCAGGAACTCAACGAACTGTATTTGCCCTAGAATTACCTATGTGTAGTTGTCAAAGAACATCCCGAACCTTTTTGTCCAAGCCTTTTGAGCCCGGACAATCCGTTCCGGTAAAATTGTTTCTGCAAGTGGAGACCATGTCCCGCCCGCCTTCGCTCTGCTCCGGCGCGGCATTTTTCCGCGGAGCGAAAAAATGGTGGGCGTGACTGGACTCGAACCAGTGACCCTGCGCTTATCAAGCGCATGCTCTAACCAACTGAGCTACACGCCCGGAATTTCCGGCCTGCCGAGCCGTAGCTCGCAGCACTCAAACTTCGGTGTGCGCTCAACCGCCCGCCTTCGCTTCGCTCCGGCGCGGCAGCCTCGCTCTTGCTTCGCTGCGAGCGAAGGCTGGTGGAGCTGAGGAGACTCGAACTCCTGACCTATAGCTTGCAAAGCTACCGCTCTACCAACTGAGCTACAGCCCCAGCCCATTTTTGATTTACGATTTCGGATTTACGATTGGCCAACCAACCGGCACCCCAATCGTAAATCATATATCGTAAATCTCGAGTTCGATTCTCTTCCACTTGCCAAAGAGCATGACTGCCCATTGGAAAACTGAACTGTGCGATAAGGTGTTGAGCCTAGTCCCCCGGTTTGCACCGGGGTTCGACCTCAAAGTCCGCTTTTTATCGCGGACCCTTGGTTTCTCCTTAGAAAGGAGGTGATCCAGCCGCAGGTTCCCCTACGGCTACCTTGTTACGACTTCATCCCAATCACCATCCATACCTTCGGCGCCTTTTGAGGGGCGACTTCGGGTACAAACGGCTTTCATGATGTGACGGGCGGTGTGTACAAGGCCTGGGAACGTATTCACGGCGCCGTAGCTGATGCGCCATTACTAGCGATTCCAGCTTCATGCCGTCGAGTTGCAGACGACAATCTGAACTGGGCCCGGTTTTGGGGGATTTGCTCCACCTGACGGTCTTGCTTCCCTTTGTACCGGGCATTGTAGTACGTGTGCAGCCCTGGCCGTAAGGGCCATACTGACTTGACGTCATCCCCACCTTCCTCCTCGTTGAAGCGAGGCAGTCTGTCCAGAGTGCTCCCAGTTAAGGGGTGGCAACAGGACACAGGGGTTGCGCTCGTTGCGGGACTTAACCCAACATCTCACGACACGAGCTGACGACAGCCATGCAGCACCTGTGCAAGCTTCCCTTGCGGGATCGTCAGACTTTCATCCTTCTACTACTTGCATGTCAAGGCCAGGTAAGGTTCTTCGCGTTGCATCGAATTGAGCCACATACTCCACCGCTTGTGCAGGCCCCCGTCAATTTCTTTGAGTTTTAATCTTGCGACCGTACTTCCCAGGCGGCACGTTTAACGCGTTAGCTACGCCACAAAAGGGGTCGATTCCTTTTACAGCAAACGTGCACCGTTTACAGCTAGGACTACCAGGGTATCTAATCCTGTTTGCTCCCCTAGCTTTCGTGCCTTAGTGTCAGGAGTTGTCCAGGGACTCGCCTTCGCCACTGGTGTTCCTCTCGATATCTACGCATTTCACTGCTACACCGAGAATTCCAGTCCCCCCTCCAACCCTCCAGCCGAATAGTATTCAATGCCATTTCCGGGTTAAGCCCGGAGATTTCACATCAAACTTACCCGACCACCTACGCACCCTTTACGCCCAGTGAATCCGAACAACGCTTGGGACCTCTGTATTACCGCGGCTGCTGGCACAGAGTTAGCCGTCCCTTCCTCTTCCGGTACTATCAACGTCCGGGCTGTTCACCCAGACGCATTGATCCCGAATGACAGGGGTTTACGGGCCGAAGCCATTCATCCCCCACGCGGCGTCGCTCCATCAGGCTTTCGCCCATTGTGAAAAATTCTCGACTGCTGCCACCCGTAGGTGTCTGGACCGTGTCTCAGTTCCAGTGTGGCTGGTCGTCCTCTCAGACCAGCTACCCGTCTTAGCCTTGGTGGGCCGTTACCTCACCAACTAGCTGATAGGCCGCGGGCTCATCATGAAGCGCCAGGCCTTGCGGTCCCCAGCTTTGAACATCAAACGATGCCGTCCAATGTCCACATCCGGCATTAGCTCGCCTTTCAGCAAGTTATTCCAGTCTTCATGGCAGATTACCCACGTGTTACGCACCCTTGCGCCGCTCCGACTTGAAAATATTGCTACCTTCAAATCAGCGCTCGACTTGCATGTCTTATCCACGCCGCCAGCGTTCGTTCTGAGCCAGAATCAAACTCTCCGTTAAAAACGTTAGTTTAATTCCTGTCCGATGATTAATCGGACGAATTACAATTATTAAAACTCTCCAAAGACAATCACTAACGGACTGCCCTTGAAGGGGCTCTCACTTATCGCACAATTCAATTTTCAATGAGCAGCGGGTGTCCAAAACACCCGAAAATTCAATCAAAACATCCAGCCGTCTTTCCCATTCAAACGACAACAAACCTGACAGCCGAATTCTTCTTTTTTAACTCGGCATCCAGATTCGAGTTTGAGGGCGCGGAATTTATCAGGTTCGCGCCGGTTGTCAACAGGCTTTTTCGCCGGTTTTGCTTCCGTCAAACGAAAGCGTCTGAAAAAACAATCTACCAGCCCGCCAGACCCGTGCAAGAGGTTTTTTTGTTTATTTTTATGGTGTTAAAACCCCTGAGGTTTCCCGCTGATTTTGCCATGACAATACGGCCAAATCTCCTTATTATTGAGGGAAATGGCCAAGCCGCCCTTGATTCTTGTTTCCCCCAGCATTGAAAAACGCGGGGTCGAGTTTCACGATTTGTCCATCAGCCTCTCGGTCAAATACGATTTCGCCGTCCTTCAATCCGGCGGCATTCCCGTCACGGCGCCGGCAACAACCGACCGTGCCCTCCTCGCCGAAGCCGTGCGCCGCGCGGACGGGGTGTTGCTCACCGGCGGCGACGACATCAACCCCAATCTTTACACCGACCGTCTGCCGCCCGCCGTGTGCAAAACCGTCGGGATGACGCCGGACGGCGGGGGGCGTGATCTGCGCGAGTTGCAGTTGATTGGCGAGGCCTTCCGCCAGCGCAAGCCGCTGCTGGCGATTTGCCGCGGGCACCAATTGTTGAATGTGGCGTTCGGCGGCGATTTGGTGGCGGACATCCGCCGCCAGGTGCCGGGCGCGATCAATCACCAACGTCTGGACAAGGCCGGTGATTTGGTGCATGAAGTGGCGTTGACAGCCGGCTCGTTGCTGGCCAAGATTACGGGCAAGCGAACATTGGGCGTGAACAGCTCGCATCACCAGGCGGTGCTCCGGCCGGCGGAACCGCTGGTGGCGGTGGCGCGCAGCCGTGATGGAATTGTGGAAGCGATGGAATTGAATCCGGAGGCAGCGCGGGCGTTGCCGTTTTGGTTGAGCGTGCAATTCCATCCTGAGCGGTTGACGGAGCGATACGCGAAACACCGCGCCATTTTTGAGCGGTTTGTCCAGGTTTGTGCACAACCCGAATAACGCGAATTATGAATGGAACAGTTCTTATCGTTGATGACGAGGCTCACATCCGTCTTCTGCTGTCCGAGGTTTTGGAGAAAGACTATGTGGTCGCCGAGGCCGACAGTGGCACGGCCTTGAAAAAGGCCTTCACCCAAACCCAGCCGGACGTGATCGTGCTGGACGTGATGTTGGGCAGCGGGCCGGACAACAACGGGCTCGAACTGCTGCCCCAGATCAAAAAACGCTGGCCTGACACCGAGGTCATCATGCTCACGGGCAAGGGAACGATGGAGATGGCCGCCGAGGCCGGCAAACGCGGCGCCTATAATTTCCTCTCCAAGCCCTTCGAAAATGAAAAGCTGCTGGCGGACGTCAAGTGCGCCATCGAACGCAAACAGCAAAGCGAGGAAAACAGCAGCCTGCGGCGGGCGTTGGAAACCATGAGCGGCGCCGCCTCGCCGTTTTCCGCAGCGCGGCCATGCAGGAGATCGTGCGCACCGTCGAGCGCCTCGCGCCCAGCGACGTCACCGTGCTCATCACCGGCGAAAGCGGCACGGGCAAGGAAGTCATCGCCGACCTGATTCACGCGCTCAGCCCGCGCAGCAAAAACAAAATCATCAAAATCAATTGCGCCGCCCTGCCGCGCGAATTGATTGAAAGCGAATTGTTCGGTTCGGTCAAAGGCGCCTTCACCGGCGCGCATTCGGACCGCGAAGGCTTGTTCCGTCAGGCCGAGGGCGGCACGCTGCTGCTGGACGAGATTTCCGAGATGCCCGTGGACACGCAAAGCAAGCTGCTGCGCGTCTTGCAGGACCAGGAAGTCCGGCCGGTGGGCGGCAAAACGAGTTACAAGACCAACTGCCGTTTGATTGCCTCCACCAACCGCAAGCCGGATGAGGCCATCCGGGACGGCAAACTGCGCGAAGACCTTTTCTACCGCATCAGCACGGTTGCCGTTCATTTGCCGCCGTTGCGCGACCGACGCGACGACATCCCGCCGCTGGCCAATGCATTCCTCAAACGTTTTGCCGCTCAGGCCAACCGCATCATCCGCGGCTTCACCGCTGCGGCCGTTGACCGTCTGACCGCCTTTGAATGGCCGGGCAACATCCGGCAACTGCAGAATGAGGTCCAGCGCGCCGTGCTCTTGTGCGAAGGCGACATGGTGGATGCCGCCGACCTTTCGGTGGCCAGCGCCAGGGTTGCGTCCAGCGAAGGGGGCGACACCAGCTTCACCCTGCTCGAGGGCGTCGAACGCAACACCATCATTCAGATGCTCAAGGAAACCGGCGGCAACAAGCTGGAAACCGCCAAGCGCCTCGGCATCGGCCGCCAGACCCTCTACAACAAAATCAAGGCCTACGGGATTGAGGTTTGATGTGTAGCGGCGTCTCGGCAGAGCGCCGCTTTTTTGTAGCAGCGAACGTAAGTTCGCTCAAAATAACAGAAAGTGCGTCCAGGATGCGGTTCAACCATGAAATTGGATAGGCTGCACAATGCAGCGTCTATTACTAGTTAGGCTGCTCGGCAAGTCTTATGAAAACACTCGCATTGATATTATTTGTCGCGCTCCTGGCTGTCGGTTTGTTTATTGCCGGTTGGCGAGTTGGTTATCATCAGCGACAGGCCAGCGGGGAGTATGCGATTCCACTGATTGACACGCGCCTCGCCGACGCCGCATCGAAGGCGGTGATACTCCACCTTATGGATTTGGGCCAGTATTCAGACGCACGTGCCATTATTCAGGGGCAGTTCAACAATAAGATTCTGGAGGTGGCGTTGTACAGTGGCGATTGGGACACTCGCAGGCTGGATTCAGCTCGCAGAGCATGTGCAGCGATTGTTTCATTTCGGAACGCCTATCCATCCAATTATCTAGGTCATCCCGAACTCGGAGATACTTGGACGGTTGACCAAGTCAACGCATACCTGAAGCGGATGACTGAGGAGAGTAAGAAATGACGCAGCCTAATATCAGGATAGGCTGCAGTCGCTTCCAAAGCCGGTTCAAAATTTTTCCAATTCTTCCCGAAGCAATTTCGCAATCGGCTGGATGGTCTTTGCGCTGAATTCAAATTGGCAGCCCGCCGCCTGAAACAATTGCGGCAACGGACGCGAACCGCCTAGCGTAAGCGACTTTTTGTAATCGTCCAACGCCTTCGCCTTGTCGCGCTTGGAATTGGCCCAGACCTGCAGCGCGCCAAGCTGCGCGATGCCGTATTCGATGTAGTAAAACGGGTGGATGAAAATGTGAAGCTGCCGATGCCACAGATTGGCACGCGCGGCTTCGCATCCGCTCCAATCCGCGTCGCCGCCGAAACGGTCCATCAATTCCAGCCACGCGGCGGCGCGTCCAGCCCGCGTGTGATCCGGATGCGTGTAAATCCAGTGCTGAAAAGCGTCCACCGTCGCAATCCAGGGAAAAATCCCCACAATGCCCTCGAGATGGACCCGGCGGGCGCGGCGGGCATCGGCGGCGGAATAAAATTCCTCGATGAACTCGTTGCCGAGCAGTTCCATGCTCATCGAGGCGACTTCGCAGAATTCAATCGGCGCGCTGCGGTAGGCGTGCAAATCCTCGTCGCGCGTCGCCAGCGCGTGAAACGCATGACCGGCTTCGTGCAAAATCGTCTCCACGTCGCGCTGCAAGCCGACGGCGTTCATGAAAATGAACGGCAGGCGCGATTCGGCGAGTGTGGATTGGTAGCCGCCCGGCGCCTTGCCCTTGCGATTGTCGAGGTCGAGCAGACGCAAATCCTGCATCCGCTTAAAACCGCCGCCCAGTTCGCCGTCGAGCCGATTGAAAATTTTCTGCGTGCGCGAAACCATATCGCCAACCTGCGCGAACGGTTTCAACGCCGGACGATTCAGCGGGTCAACCGCCAAGTCCCAGGGACGCAATTTTTTGATTTGCAGTTCCCTTCGCCGTTCCACCTGCAGTTCGCGCACGACTGGCATGACCTCCGTTTCCACCGCGTCGTGAAAGCTTTTGCAATCCTCCGGTGTGTAGTCAAAGCGGCCTGACCGGCGAAATGCGTAATCGCGGTAATTTTCAAACCCGGCATTTTTCGCGATTTGCACGCGGAGCTTCAACATCTGGTCGAAAATGCCGTCGAACTTTTCCGCTTCCTGCAAACGGCGCCGCGCGACCAGTTCCCACGCCTCCTGCCGCAACGGGCGATCCGGTTCTTCAAGGTAACGCCCCATTTGCACGAGCGTCTTTTCCTCGCCGCGGAACTTGACAGTGAGCGAGCCGCTCAATTTCTGGTATTGCTGGGAAAGCCTGGCCTCCCCGGTCTCCAGCGGAACGTTTTCCGGGCGGAATAACTCGACGTGGTTTTTCACGTCGCGATCAAAAACGAAATATCTATTTTCGGAGGGACGAGTTATACGAGTCCCATTTTTCCCTTCTGCGGTTGGGGACTCGTGTAACTCGTCCCTCCGGCGGATATAAATTTTCTCGAGCGCGAACTGGCGCGGCTTGAGCTGCGGCTCGACACTTTCGACGAAATGAAGATACGCCTTTTCCGCGTCCGGATTGTCCGTGTGACAGGTCATGGCGATGTAACGGCGGGACGATTCCTCGTCGAGCGCGGCGGTGAGTTCGCTCCAATCGAGCAGCCAGCGTTCGAGTGCAGGCACGGTTTTGCAACCGGCCGCGCGCGCTTCCAGTTGCTCGAACAGCGGCGCAATCTGGGGCCAGTCGCCGAGATCAATGTTTTGCGGGACAAATTTTCGCGGCTGGTGCGCGGGCAATTTTCCAAATGGCAGCAAATTCATGCGGGCAAAGGATAGGGAATGCCGTCGCGAAGAAAAGAATTTCAGGACGGGAAAATCCGCACAAACCAATTTTGCGCGGTCAGACCTTGGTTCTGATGCCGCAGGCGCGCACGAGGCACCAGCGTGTTACGGCTTCAAAAATGGCGAACAAGCCCGCTGCGACCAAAATCAGTCCGAGCCACAGCTTATAGTCCACGACGATGATGCCCGCGATGAGGCAGAGCGCGCCGATGACCCCGCGCGCCATGCGACCGCGATGGCTGATATTGGGCTGAAAGAAACGGTTCACGGGAAAAATCTAGCACATTGCGTGCCCAAAACAACAGGTTCATTGGCAGAAAATCGGGCAGGCCGGTGGCGCTGCCTGACTGCGACCGGCGCGGCACAACGTTCCTCCCAACCAATTGCTGGCCAACTGCATAAGATCGCGGCATATTGACCGGCGGTGAATTGGCTGAACCAAAATTTTCTGTGGGCCTCGATGATTTGGGGTTCCATCGGCGGCGGCTATTGCATTTACGGCTGGCGGCAAAAGTCGTTGATCCCATTTCTCGGCGGACTGGTGATAACCGTGGCCGCTTGCATCCCGATGAACGTGTGGTTGATGTCGTCCGCCTGTTTGGCCACCATGTTCGCCGTCTATTGGCTGGCGAGACAGGGTTACTGAAAATTCAAATCGGGAGGGACGCCGTGCCGGCGACCCAAATTTAGGGACGGCGACACGCCGTCCCTCCCAAGCATTATCTTCCTTTCGGCAGCGCGCTCGTGCCGGCGTAGATGGCGTTCTTGCCCAGCAATTGTTCTATGCGCAGAAGCTGGTTGTATTTCGCCAGACGGTCGCTGCGGCTCAACGAACCGGTCTTGATCTGGCCGCAATTCGTCGCCACGGCAATGTCCGCAATGGTCGCGTCCTCGGTTTCGCCGGAGCGATGGCTGATGACAGCGGTGTAGGCGTGCGTTTTCGCCAGTTCGACGCAATCCAAAGTCTCGGTGAGCGAGCCGATTTGATTTACTTTGACGAGAATTGAATTGGCCACGCCCAGATCAATTCCTTTGCGCAGGAATTTTGGATTGGTGACGAAATTGTCGTCGCCGACCAATTGAATCTTGTCGCCGAGCTTGTCGGTGAGCTTTTTCCAAGTCGTCCAGTCATCTTCTGCACAGCCGTCTTCGATGCTGACAATCGGATATTTGTTCACGAGCTTCGCGTAAAACGCCACCAAGTCGTCGCCGCTGACGGTCTGGCCGGTGCTCTTCTTGAAGGTGTATCTGGCGTTGCCGCTGTAAAATTCAGAAGCCGCCGGGTCGAGCGTGAGATAAATGTCCCTGCCCGGCTTGTAGCCGGCGTCCTTGACGGCCTGAATGATGGTTTCCAGCGCCTCTTCCACGCTGCCGAGTTTGGGCGCGAACCCGCCCTCGTCGCCAACGGCGGTGCTGCAACCCTTCTTTTTCAGGACGGATTTCAGCGCATGAAACGTTTCGACAATCGCGCGCAGCCCCTCGCTGAACGTCGGCAGGCCCAGCGGCATGATCATGAATTCCTGGAAATCTATCGGGGCGTCGGAATGCGCGCCGCCGTTGATGACGTTGGCCATCGGCACCGGCAGCACCTTCGCATTCGGCCCGCCGAGATATTTGAAGAGCGGCTCGCCGAGCGCGGCGGCGGCGGCCTTGGCATTCGCAAGCGACACGGCGAGGATGGCGTTTGCGCCGAGCTTGGATTTGGTCTCGGTGCCATCGGCCTTGAGCATCGTGCCGTCCACCGTCAGTTGGTCGAGCGCATCGAGGCCGATGAGCCTCGGCGCGATGACGCTGGTGACGTTTTTGACGGCTTTCTGCACGCCCTTGCCGAGAAAACGCTTCTTGTCGCCGTCGCGGAGTTCGATGGCTTCATGTTCGCCGGTGCTGGCGCCACTGGGCACCGCCGCGCGGCCAAACGCGCCGCCGCACAACGTCACGTCCACTTCCACGGTTGGATTACCGCGTGAATCGAGGATTTCACGCGCCTGTATGTTTTGAATGTTCGTCATAAAAATGAACGGGCATGATAAAAAGCAGCTTTCCCCGAGTCAAGGAATGCGTTGCCAAAGCAGCGCCTTAATTTGGGGGATTTCGCCCGCCAATCTCCGAAGAAAGTTCCTATCCGGAGCGCATTTGCCTTTTGTGGGATTCGCGTGATTCGCGGTTGAAAATTCCCGTTTTGTTTTCCGGTTAATCCCTTAACTTTGCGGCGCGTGACTCCGTCCGAAACCTTTTTGCACCTGTTCCGCGGCCCGGCGCCCATGCTGGCGCTTGCGCCGATGCAGGACGTGACCACGCTGGAATTCTGGCGGGTGATGGCGCGTTACGGTGGCCCGGATGTTTATTGGACGGAATATTTCCGTGTCCACGGCGATTCGCGTCCGGAGAAATGGATTCTCGATTCCATCATCCAAAATCCCACGGGCCGGCCCGTTGTTGCGCAGCTCATCGGCAATGACATCCCCGCGCTCATCCGCACCGCGAAGGAATTGCAGCGCCACCCGATTGCGGCGATTGAACTGAACCTTGGCTGCCCCGCGCCGGTGGTGTACCGCAAATGCGCGGGCGGCGGCCTGCTGCGCGAGCCCGGGAAAATTGACGCCATCCTCGGCGCCTTGCGCGACGCGGTGCCGATTCCTTTCACGGTCAAAACGCGCATCGGCTTCGAGTCGCCCGCCGAGTTTGACGCGCTGCTGCCTTTGTTCGCCAAACATCCGATTGACCTGCTCACCGTCCACGCGCGAACGGTCAGGCAAATGTATCGGCCCGGCGTGCGTTACGACCTGATTGCGCGGGCGGTGCGGGAGTTGCGCTGTCCGGTGCTGGCCAACGGCAATGTCCACGGCGCAACGCAGGCGCAGGCGTTGCTGGCGGAGACCGGCGCGCGCGGTTTGATGATTGGTCGCGGCGGCATCCGGAACCCGTGGCTGTTCGACCAGATCCGGCAACAGCTTCGCGGTGAAAAAATAAAATTGCCGTCCGGGTGCGACGTGCTGGGTTACGTCCATGAACTCTGGGAAAGTGAAATCACGATCGAGGTGAAAGAACCGGCGCAGGTGCAGCGGATGAAAAAATTCATGAATTTCATCGGCGAGGGCGTGGGCGGAAAATTCCTGCACGAAATCCGCCGGGTGGCGACCGCCGCGGACTTTTTCCGCGTGTGCGGGAATTTTCTAAATCACAACGAGCCGCTGGCGCTGGAACCGGAGGCCGCGCCCGGCGACAAGCTTCCGTGATTTGAACCATAATTCCTTGTTGGTTTGCGTGCCCGATCCCGGGAACAGCCCGGGTTGGCGATTTTTGAGGCTGCTCCGCAAAATTTGACAGTGGAATATCACGCGTTATGAAAAATATTGAATTTTTCACCGACCTTTTTTCCTAGATTTGGCGGCATCGTTCCTGCTTTACGCGGCGGTGACTATGCGAATGAAAGATAACGTTATCTGCCGGCGCATAAGTTGAATAAATCCTTATGCGAAGAAAAATATTGGTTGTCGAAGACGACCCCGATCAACTGGAAGTGATCCGTTTGAGTTTGGAAGCGGCGGGATTTGCCATTGGCACCGCCGCCAATGGCACTGACGCCCTGGTAAAAACCCGTTCGATATCGCCCGACTTGATCATCCTGGACCTGATGTTGCCCGGATTAAACGGCTTTGACGTTTGCGAAAGTTTGCGGCGCGACCCGGCCACGGTTTCCGTGCCGATCATCATGCTGACGGGCATGCACAGCCAGTTTGGGCGGTTCGCCGGGCTTGAGTCCGGCGCCAACGATTTCCTGCTAAAGCCATTCGACCCGGGGCAACTGGTCGCAAAAGTTGAAAAGTTGTTGGGCCTGGTTTACGCCTCTTCAAAAAGGTCAAATAGATCCAAACCGGCCCCCAGCAGTCGCCGGCTGCCTAAAAAGGCCCTGCCAACCGCGCCTGACAGCAAAGAAAATAATTGACCTGCGAGCATCATCTACGGCGGCAAAAGAATTCCGCGCTTGCGTTTTTGATTCCGCCTTCACCCGAATCGCGGCGGCATGGTTGGTTTTGCCGGATCGCCTTTGCGGGTTTCCACGCGAGCGCCAGCTTATCCGCCAATCTGTCTTTGAATCGCGCCGCAGATTTTGTCCGACCATTTTTTCAGCGATGCGGCATCGCGGCCTTCGAGGAGCAGCCGGGCCTTGGGTTCCGTGCCGGAGTAGCGCAGAAACACGCGTCCGCCCTGGGCCTTCAATGCCTTCCCGGCTTCGCCGACGAGCTGCGTGAGGCCATCGAGTTGCTCGAATGGTGTTTTCTCACGCACGCGAACGTTGGTGATGAGTTGCGGAAAGCGCGTCCAGCATTTCGCCAGCTTTGACAGCGGCGCCCCGTTCGCCTTCATGATCCGCAGGGTTTGAAGCACGGCGACAAGCCCGTCGCCGGTGGTGCTGTAATCGCGGAAAATCAAATGCCCGCTCTGCTCGCCGCCGAAGTTGAAGCCGCCGCGCAGCATTTCATCAATCACGTTCTTGTCGCCGACGGCGGTGCGGACGGTTTCTCCGCCGGCGGATTTGATCGCGGCCTCCAAGCCGGCGTTGCTCATCACGGTGGCCACGAGCGTTTTTTTGGCCAGCGCGCCTTGCGCGAGCAGGTCGAGCGCGGCGATGGCCATGATGTCATCCCCATCAATCAACCGGCCTTTTTCATCGCAGAGCAAAACGCGGTCGGCGTCGCCATCGTGCGCGATGCCGATGCAGGCCTTGTGCTCGACGACCTTGCGGCAAAGATTTTCCGGATGCATCGAGCCGCAATCCCGGTTGATGTTCATGCCGTCGGGCTGGTTGCCATAAAGGATGACTTCCGCGCCGAGTTCGCGCAGGACGCAGGGCGTGGATTTGTAGGCCGCGCCGTGCGCGCAATCCACCACCACCCGCAAACCTTCGAGTGTCAGGCCGCGGGGAAACGAGGCCTTGGCAAATTCGATGTAACGTCCGAGCGCGTCGTCAATGCGCACCGCCTTGCCAATTTCATCGGCGGTCGGGCGGATGTTTTCGATTTTGCCGCTGAAAACGAGGTGTTCGATTTCGCCCTCAATTTTGTCGTCGAGCTTGTAGCCGTCGGCACGGAAGAATTTGATGCCGTTGTCGGCGTAGGGATTGTGCGAGGCGGTGATGACGATGCCGGCGTCGGCGCGCAGGCTGCGCGTGACGTAGGCGACGCCGGGCGTCGGCAGCGGGCCAATGAAGAGCACGTCCACACCCATCGAAAGGATGCCGGACGAGATGGCGTTTTCGAGCATGTAGCCGGAGAGGCGCGTGTCCTTGCCGATGACGATTTTGTGCCGGCCGTGTCCGCGCGACTGGCGTTCGAGATTTTTGAAAACGTGCGCGGCGGCGCAGCCGAGTTTGAGCGCGGTTTCGGCGGTGACCGGTTCAACGTTGGCCGTGCCGCGCACGCCGTCGGTGCCAAAAATTTTACGGGGTGGGCTCATGTTTTTTTCCAGCCGGCGGCGGGACAATCACTTCCACATTGGACGGGTTGACGCTCACCAGTTTCACTCCGGGTGGCAAGGAAATGTCCACGCGCCGGAGCAACTTCATGGCGGACTCAATGTCCGTGAGATCCACGACCGCGCGGATTTGGTTGGCCTGGAGAACCGCCATGACGTTGGGCGCGCCACTGACGGTAACGGTCACCGCGCCTGGCACGACGCGGAAATCGCGCACGTCCGAGGCGGCGGAAACAACCAGCACCGGCAGGTCGTCATAGGTGGTCTGCTTGTCGCCGATCGCCGATTCGGTGGAATGCCCGGGTTCCCCGAGGATTTTGTAAACGGTCAGCCAAATCGTCACTGCCAGAATGACGGAAAACAATTTCCAGCTCAAATCTTTTATGAACCAGTCGCGCAATGCCATAAACACTCAGTGTCCGGTTTGTTTGAGCGCCGGGCGCGGCTCATTTTTGGTGATGACGGCGGGGCCGGACCTGGGGCGCTCGCCGAAGCGGGCGCGCAACCATTCGACGCCATGGCGTGTCTTCGCCGGTTGCACCAGCACGGAGGTGAGGAACGCGCGCAATTCCTCCAGCGACACGCCGCGCACGAGCTGGCCTTTGTAGGCGTGCGAAATCATGCCGGTCTCCTCGGACACGACGACGATGACGGCGTCGGTTTCCTCGCTCAAACCAATCGCCGCGCGATGGCGCGTGCCGAGTGACTTGTTCAAATCCTGCCGCTGGGTCAGCGGAAAAATGCACGCGGCGTAGGCGATGCGGTCGCCCTTGAGGATCACGCCGCCGTCATGGATGGCGTTGTTCGGGAAGAAGATCGTTTCCATCATTTCCGGGGTCGCCTCGCAATCCACCGGCACTCCGGATTCGACGGCCTCCTGGAGCTGGATGGATTGTTCGATGGCGATGAGCGCGCCGATTTTCACTTCGGACAAACGTTCAACCGTTTGGATGATGACTTCAATGCTTTCGCGCTGCTCGTGGGCGCTGGCGAAGAGCGGCAAATTGCCCAGCTCGGCGAGCATCCGGCGCAGTTCGGGCTGGAAGATGATCAGCACCGCCACGGCGAAAAACGCCGAGAACGTGCCGAGCAGCCAGCGCAGCACCTGCAATTTCAACAAGGTTGTCACCAGCGCCAGCGCCAGCAGCACGACGACAAAGCCGATAACAACCGGCCAGCCGCGCGTGCCGCGCAAAAAACGGAAGGCGTAGTAAATCAGCACCGCGAGGATCAAAATTTCCAACGCGGGACGCCATAAATCCTGAATGTGAATCTGGTCGGGCATCAAATTCTCTTCCGGGCCAGCACCGCTTCCGTCATGCGCGCGGCCCGGACCGTCTCCGCCACGTCATGCGTCCGGATGATTTGCACGCCGGCGGCGATGGCCAGACTCGCGCAAGCGAGCGAAGCTGGCAAGCGTTCATTCAATTTCCCGCCGAGCAGTCCTTCGATGAACGACTTGCGCGAAACGCCAATCAGCAGCGGTCGTGCCATTGTTGTAAAACTCTCCAGGTTCGCGAGCAACTGCAAATTGTGTTCGAGCGTCTTGCCAAACCCGATGCCGACGTCCAGCACGACCTGATCGGCGGCCACCCCGCACGCGTTTAATTTTTCCAACCGTTCACCAAAAAATCTGCCGACTTCGCTTACGACATCCGCATAAACCGGGTTTTTCTGCATCGTTTGCGGCGTGCCCTGCGCGTGCATGCAAATGTAACCGGCGCGGAATTCCGCCGCAATCTTCCACATCGCGTCATCTTCGCGGTTGGCGGCCACGTCATTGACGATGCTCACGCCCGCTTGCAACGCCGCGCGCGCGACGGCGGGTTTCATCGTGTCAATCGAAAGGGGAATTTTGACTTTCGCCGCGAGCTTTTCGACGACGGGAATTACGCGGCGCAGTTCTTCGGCCTCCGTAACCGGTTCGGCGCCGGGGCGCGTGGATTCGCCGCCGAGATCAAGGATGTCCGCCCCCTGCCCGGCCAGTTCGAGCGCGTGGGCGATGGCGGCCTCCGGCTCTAAAAACCTTCCACCATCCGAAAATGAGTCCGGCGTGACGTTGACGACGCCCATGACGAGCGTTGGGCGCGGAAAGGTGAATTCAAACTGGCGCGCGCGGAAAATCATGGGTGGCTGGTGGCAGCGGACACGAGTCCGCTTATTTTACGGACCCGGGAAGCGAGAGCCGGCGCCTGCCGGCCGCCACGTTAAATTTTCGTTTTGAAATAGGCGATGGTGTCGGTGAGTCCCTTTTGGAGCGGAACTTTGGGGGACCAGTCGAGAAGATTTTTAGCCTTGGTGATGTTGGGTTTGCGTTGTTTCGGGTCGTCCTGCGGCAGGGGTTTGAAGACGATTTTGCTGCGCGAGCCGGTGGCGCGGATGATTTCCCTGGCGAATTTGAGCATGGTCAGTTCGGTGGGATTGCCGATGTTCATCGGCAGGTCGTAATCGCTCATCATCAGCCAGTAAATGCCTTCAATCAAATCGGACACGTAGCAAAAACTGCGCGTCTGCCGGCCCCGGCCAAAGACGGTGACGGGTTTGTTTTTGAGCGCCTGGCTGATGAAGGCGGGAACGACGCGGCCATCGTTGAGTCTCATGCGCGGGCCGTAGGTGTTGAAGATGCGGACGATGCGCGTCTGGACCTTGTGCTCGCGGTGGTAGGCCATCGTGAGCGCCTCGGCGAAGCGTTTGGCCTCGTCGTAACAGCCGCGCGGGCCGATGGGGTTGACGTTGCCCCAATAATCCTCGGTTTGCGGATGGACGAGCGGGTCGCCGTAAATTTCCGAGGTCGAGGCGAGCAGAAAACGCGCGCCCTTTTCCATGGCGAGACCGAGCGCCTTGTGGGTGCCGAGCGAGCCGACCTTGAGCGTCTGGATTGGCAGTTCCAGATAATCAACCGGGCTGGCGGGCGACGCAAAGTGCCACACGTAATCCACCGGCTTGTTCAGGAAAATGAATTCGGTGACGTCCTGCTGGATGAATTTGAAACGGGGATTCCCGCCGAGGTGCGAAATGTTGTCCACCGCGCCGGTGACAAAATTGTCAATGCCGATGACCTGGTGGCCGCGCGCCAAAAGCAAATCGGTCAGGTGCGATCCAAGAAATCCGGCGGCGCCGGTGACAACGGACGTGGGCTGTGTCTTTTTCATCAAAGTCAAATGGCCGGCTGTTTCACGCCGGGTCAAGGAAGCGTAGTGAAACGGGAGGAGGATTCAATGATTAAACGACCGCGCGTTTCATCTGGCGCCGGTGGCCGCGAACACGGCGGGAATGGTGCGCAGCAAAATTTTCACATCCAGCCACAGCGACCAGTTGTCAATGTATTCGAGGTCGAGCCGCACCCACTCTTTGAAGTCGGCGATCTGGTTGCGTCCGCTGATCTGCCAGAGGCAGGTGATGCCGGGCTTCACGCTCAGGCGGCGGCGGTGGGCCAGGTCGTCGAAACGTCTCACCTCGTCCACCGGCAACGGACGCGGACCCACGAGGCTCATATCGCCGCGCAGGACGTTGAAGAGTTGCGGCAATTCGTCGAGGCTGTAGCGGCGGAGCCATCTGCCAATGCGCGTGACGCGCGGGTCCCTGGTCACTTTGAAGACGGGGCCGCGCATTTCGTTCATCGCCTCCAGTTCTTGTTTGAACTGCTCGGCGTTGGTGACCATGGTGCGGAATTTATAAAGGGTGAACGGCGTGCCGCTGAGGCCGGCGCGCTGCTGCTTGAAGAAGACCGGTCCCGGCGAAACACATTTGATGACAACGGCCAGCAGCAGGAACAGGGGCGAAAGCAGGATCAACAACACCAGCGCGCCAAAGAAATCCATGAGCAGCTTGGCCAGGCTTTGCCAGGAGGTTTCCGGCGCGGTGCGGAAGACCAGCAGGGGACGGCCCAACAATTCATCCAGGCTCGCGCGTGCGATTTGCGTTCCAAAAAAATCGGCCACGAGCCAGGCATCGACACCTTCGAGTTCGCAGACTTTGATGACGCTTTCGACCCGCTCGAAATACGCCTGTTTGGCGCTGACGATGACGCCGCTGGCGGAATGCTCATGGAGCAGTTCAATGAGCCGTTGCAAGGGCGCTTCGATAAAGTTGAACTCGCCCACGATTTCGATGCCCGCGTCGGCCTGCTTTTTCAATTCCTGGCGCATCCGGGCGATTTCATTGCTGGCGCCGACCAGGATGAAACGGCGTTTGTATTGCGCCTGGGCGAATTTGCTTTTGTAAACGGCGCATAAAATTTCCTCCTTGAGATACACCAGGGCGAAGCTGAGGCAGCCGAACCACACTATCACTATGCGCGGCATGTTCAGGTGCGCGGCATACACGACCAGCACCAGGCCGACGGTAACGAGCACGCACCCCTTGAAGAGCGGCCACAGAATTGCGCGGCGCGGACCCAAAATGGATCGGTTGTAAAAGCCCTGCAATTCCAGGGCTAACGGCGCGCCCGGGATAAGCATGAAGTAAAGCCACCCCGAATTGTCAAACGCATCCGGCGGCAAGGATTTGAGGTTCAACCACTCGATGATCTGCGGATCGGCGCGCAAAATCGTCATCAGCAAGAAGCTGCCCGCAAAGAGAAAGGCGTCCACCAATTGGTTGACTTGCGCCCGCATCTGACGATCACGTCGCAGCATGGTTTAATTTAATTTAAGCGAACCCTCATACTTACTAGCAGCTTTTTTGGCGCGACGCAACGGGCTGCTCATCCGGGCGGGGCGGCGGTGGCAAATTGAGGCGGCAGTTGAAATTCCGGCACCGAGGCGGCAATCAGCTTCTTCACGCGCGCAAAAGCGGCTTCTTCCTGCCCCGGCTGGCAGGCCGAGAAATAAGAAATATACGCCCAGCGTTGCAAAACGCCCTTGAGCAGGAGATCCCTGACCAGATAACACTGAAACTGAACGTTGCCGGTGGTCTGCTCATTGTCCGCTACAAGCCAAAACACGTAAACGCCGGATATTTTGACGCTTTGCCCGTCCGGTTGCTGGACCAGCCGGCTGACCTTCCATTTTGCCACCGGCAATTGGTAGGGCTTCGAGCCGCCCACCGGAATGTCCACGACCGTTTTTTCATCACAGGCAAAACCCTGTCCGGCAAGACAGTATTCCGGCCGGTGAATGCTGGTGCGGTCCGCACCCATTAAAATGACCGTGGCATAGATTCCGGGAGAATCGTCGGGCGACGTGTAGCAACGCTCCACAAAGCTGGTGTCCTTGGGCAGATAATTCAATACCACCTCGTCCTCCGGCACGTTCGTGGAGGCAAAATCGAGGACCTGCGCCGGCAGCTCGATTTTCATCGCCACCCTGCCGGGAACCCGTGCGGCTATGATGCCCGGCCGGCCGAGTTTTTGGTTCGCCTTGAGCCAGGTCAACGCGCCCGCGGTGGCGGCCATCAAAACCAGCACGATTAAAAAAATCAGCCACTTTTGATTTTTTTTCATGGTTGCTCCTGTTCATCCGGCTTCCAGCGTTTTTCCATCCAGCGCCCGATCCAAAGCAGTCCAATCATTGCGGGAACATAGGGAACCAAACTGATCAGCGTGCTTTCATGGACGTAATCGCCGGCGCGCTGACCGCCCAATTCCGCCGCGATGATGATGCAAAGCATTCGCGTCAGGTTCCCCAAAACGGCAAACGGAAAGGCCAGCGCCATGAGGAAAAGCCGTTTCCAGATGGACCGAAACGCGACAAACCCGTAAATCGTGGCGAGCAGAAAAATTGCGACCAGGCTCCGGATGCCGCTGCAAGCCGGAGCAACGTCGTATTGATAGGTGCCCGTTGGATCAATCAGTTGTGTTCCCATCCGTATCACATCAATGCCCAAAATCCAATGGGACACCAATGCCACCAATTGGCAGACCAGCAAGCGCAACGGGAAAGTGATGAACTTGGCTTGATCACCCAGTGGGATTGAAAAGACAAACAGGAAAAACGGGAAAAAGCTCTTTCGCAACCATTCACGGCCCCAGCTCAACCCCATCAATCCGTAAATCCCCGTGAACAGCGCCACAATGGAAATGCGCGGTTGCTGAAGGACATAGCCCATGACGTGCAGCACCATCGCCAAAACGAGCAGCAACAGTCCCGGCAGCCACAGGCTTAACGGCTGCGCAAGAAGCTCCTTGCGCTTCCACCAAAACAATCCGATGACCAAAAAGGGGATGAAGCCGCAATGCGCGTCGTCATTGGCAGGGTTGCGGCTGTTGAAGGCCTCAAACATCCAGGAAAACAGCGACGGCGTGTGGATGTAGCCCAGAATGGAATTGCCCCAAAATTGGAACAGCGCCAGCCATGCTGCCAGCAGCGCGAAGAAAAAGGCCTTGTTGGTAATTTGCGTCCAAGCCCTACGATCGAGGAGGCATAACATCAGCCCCAATGCAAACAGCAACAAAAGATACAGCCCCTTCCCGGCAGTGGTGTTTCTCCATTCCGCGGACGCGGAAAACCATCCGATGAAGAGCGCGGCAAAAAAAGCGACCCCGAGCTTTTGCTCCAAACGCCAGGGTGTTGCACTGCTTTTCGATTCGTTCATGCGCACGATTTCAGTCTTGAGATAGCAGAAGCCTCGTTTTCACTCAAACAAAATCGGACCATTAAATCGTTGAACTGTGAAAGCGGTTTCCCTATGCTCGGCGCTCGAACGCTTTGACCCTTTGACGCTCGAAACGCCCGATGAAAAAAAATCAGCCCGTGTTTCTTGTCACCGGCGGCGCCGGTTTCATCGGCTCGCATCTGATTGACGACCTGCTCGCCGATCCAGCCACGCACGAGATCCGCGTGCTCGACAATTTTTCCTCCGGCCGCCGCGAACATCTGGCGCAACACGCCCAGGACCCGCGCCTGAAAATTTTCCAGCTCGATCTGCTGGAATTGAAAAAGGCGCTGCCGCACTTCGCGGGCGTCGAACAGGTTTTTCATCTGGCCGCCAACCCGGACGCGCGCTGGGGAATCGAAAATACCAGGCTGGATTTGGAGCAGGAAACCATCGTCACCTGCAACGTCCTCGAAGCGATGCGCCGCAATTCAGTGTCGCAAATCATCCTTTCCAGTTCCGGCACGGTTTATGGCGACGTGGGCACGACCGTGACGCATGAAAATCTCGGCCCCTGCCTGCCCATCAGTCTTTACGGCGCGGGCAAAGTGGCGGCGGAGGCGCTCACCACGGCGTTTTGCGCCACGTTCGGAATGCGCGCCATCATTCTGCGCTTCGGCAACATCGTCGGCGAGCGCACCACGCATGGGGCGATCTTCGATTTCATCAAGCAACTCACAAAAAATTCCGCCAAACTGAAGGTGCTGGGCGACGGCCGGCAGGCGAAACCTTACGTCTACGTCCGCGACCTGGTCGGCGCACTGATTTTTAGCTGGAAAAAATGCGCGGCGTTGGAAAGGGGCAAATTCAATGTCTTCAACGTCGCGCCCGACGGCGCAACGTCCGTGCACTTCATCGCCGGGGAGCTGGTGGCGCAACTTGGATTCAAGGGCCGGACAAAAATTTCCTACGGCACCACCGCTGGCGGCTGGCCGGGCGACGTGCCGCAGTCGCGCATGGACTCGTCGAGAATTCGCAGGGCCGGTTTTGTTCTGCCGCGCGGATCCGACCAAGCCGTGCGTTTTGCCATCAGCCGCATCATCGAATGGCTGGCGAATCGGCCCAACACGGAAGACGACCTGAAGTTGCCGCGGGACGCAAGGCCGGTCATTCAGAAATAACAGTTCCCGTTGATGGATGACCGCAGCCGGGGCGCCGTTCGCCATTTGCCGGGTAGGAATTGCGTCAACGACCGGTTATGCCAGGTTTTTCAGACGCCCGTCCCCGCAGGCTGTCCCACAATAAAAAGAACAGAAATAAAAAATTATATCGCAGGTAGCGCGGCCCCAGCCGCCGGGGTTCGGCCCAAAGCCGGAAAACCCAGGTCAAACCCATCCGTTGCATCCAGGGAGGCGCGAACGGCCGCCGTCCGGTGAGCAGGGTGAACGCGTCGCCGACCGCCAGGAAAACGCCGCGTTGATAACGCCATTGGTTGGCGATAATCCAACGCTCCATCTGCACGCCCGGCAGCGCGACCCAAACGAAATCCGGCGCGGAGCGGTTGATGGCCTCCGCAAAAGCCGCCTCGTCCTCTCCAGTCAAAGGCCGGAAGGGCGGGCTGATGGCCCCGACAATTTCAATGTCGGACTGCATCTGTGTCGCCATGTGCCGCAACGCAGCGAGGCATTCCGTGGTGTCACCAAAAAAAAAGTGCCGCCATGGTCGCGGCGTGTTTCGCAGGACGTGCCGCATGAGGTAAGGCCCGTACACCCGGTCGGGTAACCGTGCCCCACAATGATTGAGCGTCCAGACCACCGGCATTCCGTCCGGCAGCACGAGGTCGAACCTGGCCAGGACGCGCGCAAAGTCGGGATCGTGCCGCGCCTCGGCCAGAATATGCGTATTGGCGGGGCAGACGGCAGTCGGACGCGGTTCGTGCGCGAGTGCCTTGACGGCCTCCAGCGCGGAGTCGTAAGTCGCGCAGGCCACCGGTGTTCCCAAAATCCTGATTGAATCCAAGGACATTTGTATTGTCGGCGCTACATGAGTGTTGAAGTAAAGGGCGGGGAAAAGTGATTTTAATTATCAGAGATGCCACGGCGTGAATATTTTTGTGCCCGCTCCGAATGCCGCATCCCGATATTGCGGCCAAGGACAGCAAATCACCGCGAGCTTCACCCCGTCCCGTTGCTTCAGCTCCGCGAGATTGGAGATGAATTCAAACTCGTGCAGGCTGGGCGCATTGGAGGGATTGGCCGCAAAATCGTGGACGAGCACGCGATAACCATGCCGCTTGAGCTGCTGCGCCAGGAAAAGCCCCGCCGCTTCCTCCGTGATGTAAGTGTCCGGCTTGTAAGTCACGCCGAGGACCGCCACGGTATCGCCTTTTTTCACCATCCCCCGCACCTTTTCAAACAGGTCGTCGTTTGTCCGCTGGTTCACCCGGTCCGAAGCCTCGGCCAGGGGCGCTTCCAAACCGGCCTGCCGCGCCGCGTAGGCCAGCAACCGGTTGTCCCGCGGAAAGCACGGTCCGCCGAAACTCAGACCCGCGCGCAGATATTTTTTCCCGATGCGGCTGTCGCTGCCGATGGCGTCCAGCATGCCATGAATGTCCGCCTTCGGATGCCGCTCGGCGATCATGCGCAATTGGTTGGTGAAGCTGATCTTCATGGTGATGTAGCTGTTCACCGAAATTTTGGTCAGTTCGGCGCTGACGATGGACATCCGCGCAATGCGGGGCGAGTTGCGGTTGAATTTTTTGTAAAGCTCCTCCAGCGCGGCGCCGGCGGACGGATCCGATTCGCCAATCAACACCATATCCGGTTCCAACAGGCCATTGACGACATTTCCCAACGCGATGAATTCCGGATTGTAACACACACTGAAATCCCGTCCGCAAATTCCTCCCAGTTCGCGTTCGAGCATTGGAATCAAAACTGCGTCCACCGCGCCGGGGGTCGTGGTGGAACTGCAGACAAACAAGTGGCCCTTCTTGTCGGCGTCCTTCACCGCTTTGGCGACCGGCTGCATGGCCTTCAATAGAAACTCGTTGGAAAAACTCCCGTCAGGCAGGCTCGGAGAAGGCGGGATGAAAAAGGTGGCATCGGTGGAAACGGTTTCGCGCGCGTCGGACGTTGCGCGCAGCCGCGAACGTCCGGCCTTGATGGTTTCGGCCAGCAGCGGCTCCTCCACCGGTGGCAGGCCCTCGTTTATTTTCCGGACTTTCTCCGGGTCAATGTCCACCCCCACCACTTCAAAACCGCGCGCGGCGAAAGTGGCCGCGATACAGGCGCCCAGTTTTCCCAGGCCACAGACCGAAATAGTTTTAATTTGCATATCCGGATGATTTTAACACCAATGCCCGGGCCAAGCGCGTTAAGTATTCTGATTGGGATACTGCAGCTTCGCCGCTTGGCGGATGGTCAGATCAAACCCTTTCGACTGGGCCAAACCGATTGCACGGGCTCTCAGGATAAGGGTTTTCATCGCGCATAAAATAGTGAAACGTGACACCGTCGTCAAAATTAAACAGATTCTGTCAGCGCTGTCATGTCCCCAATAGACTCAACCACCAATGACGCCGATGAAATTGCTCATCTTGGCCCACATACCGCCGCCGTATCACGGCATCTTGGTGGGTGGTGAAGAAAAATGCAGACACACGGGAAAACCTTACGCGCGGCCTTTTTCCAAAGCCAGGCGGCTCGCCGCCTCAAACACGGCTTCACGGCTCGAACGGCGCGGTTTCCAGCCCAAGGCGGTCAGCGTCTCGGTGGCAATGAAGTTGGAAGTGACGTCGCCTTTCCAGCCCACCTTCCCTCCGGTCGGGCGAAGTTCGACGCCTTTCAACTTCATCACTTGGGAAATGACCTCGGCGGTTTCGTTGATCGAAATCTGGTCCACGTTGCCGATGTGGACAAGGTTGTAGTTTTTCGTGGTCTTGGCGAGGGCAAACAACATCGCCTCCAGGCAATCATCCACCAGCACAAAGGAACGACTTTGGGTGCCGTCTCCAAGGATTTCCAATCGTGTCGGATCCTTTTGCAGTTTCCTCACGAAATCGTGAACCACCCCGTGATCCATGCGCCCGCCAATGATGCCGACGAAGCGAAACACGATGGCGCGAAAGTCGTAGGTGTGCGCCCAGGCCGAAATCAAACCCTCCGCGGCGAGTTTCGCTCCGCCATAAATGTTCAAGGGCATCAGCGGGCCGTGCAACTCCGAAGCGGGCGGATGGGCCAACTCCCCGAACACGGTGGTGCTGCTCGGAAATAAAATGAGGCGGATCCCGTTCCGGCGCATGGATTCCAAAACGTAAAACAACCCCATGATGTTTTGTTCGACGAAGGTGTCCGGGTGTGCGGCGGCCGAGCGAATGTCGCTGTCGTCGCAAAAGTGAAAGATGACCTCGTGGCCGGGAACAGTCTCCTCCACTTTGTTCCGCTCGCACACATCAGCTTCGACAAAACGAAAGCTGGAGTGCCCCCAGACTTTGGCAAGATTGGCGATGCGGCCGGTCTTCAAATTGTCATACACCGTAACGGAGGCGCCTTCCTGAATCAGCTGTTCGGTCAAATGGCTGCCGATAAAACCGGCGCCGCCGAAAACCAATACTTTCCTGTTCTTCAAGTTCACGGGATCCTGCTCAGCTCATGGGTTTCACTTTCAAGGCCGGAGGCGAAGCGGGCCCCGCCTCGATTTGGCGGACAGCGTCGGGGTGACGCTTGAAAAATGTTTGAGTTGAGTTGTCGTTCAAAATCGACAGGACATTTGAGGCCGATGGTGCCGTGGATGCCGCCGACCCCGACGTCGCTTTTGCGCAGGGCGCAGGGCATCGACGACGGCGTCCAGCGCGGTGCCGAAGTTTCAACGCGCTGGCGCCCACGCCGGGGACCATTGACTCGATTCGTCATTTGCGATTCGCGATTTACGATTTATAGTTGCAAGGTTCGTACGGCGTGTAAATCGTAAACAAAATTTTAAATGAAATTGCTTGTCTTTGCCCACACACCGCCACCGCACCACGGACAGAGTTACGCCGTGAAGCTGATGCTGGATAATTACGGCGGCGACCGGCGCAAATGGAAATCAAGCCCCCGCGGGGGGCGCCGGACCGTTTTGGCATCGAATGCTATCACGTCAACGCGCGCTATTCCAAAACCATTGAAGATATCGGCGAATTCCAACCCAGCAAAGTCCCGTTGATCCTGCTTTATTGCCTGCAAGCGATTTGGTGCCGGTTTCGGTATGGCGTGAAAAATTTTTATTACGTGCCCGCGCCCGGCAAACCCTTCGCGCTTTATCGCGACTGGCTCGTCATGCTCCTGTGCCGTCCGTTTTTCAAAAGGATCATTTTTGAGTGGAAGGCCGCCGGGCTGGCCAAATGGCTCGAGACCTCCGTGTCCATCCGCATCCGCAGTTACACCTATCAGCGGATGAAAAACGCCGATCTCAGCATTGTGCTTTCGGAATCCACCCGCCGCGACGCGGAAAAACTCACCGCCCGGCGCGTCGCCGTCATCGACGGCGGCATTCCGGACCCATGCCCGGAATTTGAGCAGAACATTTTGCCGCGACGCCGGGCGCGCCGGGCCCGGTTGGCAAAAATTCTGGCCGGCGACGGCGTCCCGCCGGACAGCAAGGATGCCACCGTCGAAGTTTTGTATGTCGCCCTGTGCACGCGGGAAAAAGGCATGTTCGACGCGGTCGCTGGGGTGGCCCTGGCCAACGAAAGGCTTGCCGCTGAAAAGTCCCGTTTGCGTTTCCGGCTGACCCTGATCGGCGCGTTCGCCTCCGGCGCCGAAGAAGAGGAATTGCGCGAAATGATCCGTCGCCACGGACTTCGGGACACCGTTGCCTGTCTGGGCTTTGTCCCCGCTGAACGCAAGGCGCAGGCGTTGGTGGACGCTGATCTTTTCTGTTTCCCGACCTACTATAGCGCCGAGAGTCAACCCGGCAACTTGATTGAAACCCTGGCGTTTGGATTGCCGGTGGTCACGACGCGCTGGCGCTCGATCCCGGGAATGCTGCCGGAAAACTATCCCGGACTCGTAGACCCAAAATCGCCGGGGCAAATCGCTGACGCGCTGATGCGTTTAATCACGGCGGACCTCGCCCTGGCAATGCGCGAAATTTTTCTCCAACGTTTCACCCTGGAACACCATCTCATCGCCATGGCCGGGAAGCTGCACGACCTGGAAACGCCGGGGCACGACGCATCGCCCGGCCAGACTGGATTTTGATCTGGCTGAAAAAATGTCCGCGACCCACATTAAATCTTTGCGGAACCGCCCGGACACAGTAATCTCATTCCCTTGAAAATCGGCCTGCTTCAACTCAATTCAACCATTGGCGACTTTGCAGCAAACCGGCAAAAGCTCGTCGCCGGCTATGAAAAAGCCTGCGCCCTCGGCGCCGGATTCGTGCTGGCTCCGGAGTTGTTTTTGTGCGGCTATCCGCCGCGGGACCTGCTCCTGCGCGCCGATTTCATCGAAGCCAACCTGACCGCGCTCGTGGAAACGGCGAAACAAACTGGCGCGGTTCCGCTGTGCGTCGGCTACGTGGAGAAAAATCCCGACCGCCCCGGACGCGCCCTCCGCAATTCCGCCGCGGTTTTGCAGGAGGGAAAAATCGTCTGGCGCACGCACAAATGTCTGCTGCCGACCTACGACGTCTTCGACGAGGACCGCTATTTTGAACCGGCCAAGGCTCTCGCCCCCTTTGAGTTCAATGGACGCAAGCTGGGCATCACGATCTGCGAGGACATCTGGAACGACGAGGATTTCTGGCCGGAACGGCTCTATCGCCGTGATCCCATCAAGGAACTGATCTCGCAGGGCGCGGAAATCATCCTCAACCTCTCCGCGTCGCCATGGCACGACGGCAAGGAAAAAACCCGGCTGGCGATGCTCCAGCGCGTGGCGCGCGACGAGCGCGTGCCGCTGGCGCAGGTCAACCTCGTCGGCGCAAACGACGAGCTGGTTTTCGATGGTCACAGTGTCGCATTGAACCGCCAGGGCGAACCGCTCGCGCTGGGAAAAGGGTTTGCCGAGGACATCTTGGTTGCAGACCTGGATGCCGGCCCGGCGCCGGCAAAAATTGAACGGCCCGTCCGCGAACAGCAACTTTTTTCGGCGCTGTCGCTGGGCATCCGCGATTACGTCCGCAAATGCGGGTTCAAGTCGGTTTTGATTGGTTTGTCCGGCGGCATTGATTCCGCGCTGGTGGCGGTGCTTGCGGCGGACGCGCTCGGCCCCGACAAAGTGCTGGGCGTTTCAATGCCCGCGCGTTATTCGAGCGAAGGGAGTTTGAGCGACGCCGAGGTGCTCGCCGGAAACCTCGGCATCCGTTACGAGGTTCTGCCGATTGAACCGGTTTTTCAATCGGTGGAAAAACAACTGGCAAAGGTTTTTGCCGGAACGAAGCCGAACGAGGCCGAGGAAAATGTCCAGTCCCGGCTGCGCGGCGTGACCTTGATGGCGCTGTCGAACAAGTTCGGCGCGCTGGTGCTGACGACCGGCAACAAATCGGAGATGGCCGTCGGCTACTGCACGCTCTATGGCGACATGTGCGGCGCGCTGGCGGTCATCGCAGACGTTTTCAAGACGGACATCTATAAAATCGCGCACTGGGTGAATCGGGAAAAAAACGTCATTCCCGAATCCACGCTGGTGAAACCTCCGAGCGCGGAGTTGCGACCGAACCAAAAGGACCAGGATTCACTGCCCCCCTACGAAACGCTTGACGCGATCCTTGACCTTTACGTAATAAGAAATTCGAGCAAGGAGGAAATCATCGGGAGCGGCTTTGACGCCGCGGTGGTGAACGATGTGATCAACAAAATCAATTTCAGCGAATACAAACGGCGGCAGGCCGCACCCGGATTAAAAGTGTCGCCGCGCGCCTTCGGCATGGGCCGGCGCATTCCCATCGCGCAAAAATTCCGCGCAAATAAAAATAGATGATGTCACTTTGCCCGGGACCGGAGATGAGTGCAGCACATCTGAAAAATTTTCGACTGCGGGGTTGTATCGGTTGCGATTTTCCAATAGTCTTAAGTATTTTATGAGCCGCACCTTGTATCGGTGGATATTTTCTTCGGACAAATCTGATTTATCAAAGACCGGTCTTGCAGCTTGGATGTTTTCTGTATATTTTGGGCTGAATTTATTCGGATGGTGGCTGACCAGGGTATGGGCTTTCGACAGACCGTTATTTAATCTCGATTATCTATTGGTCGGACTGGTGTATTTATGGATCAGCCGGGCGTTCGCTGCGCTATTGCTGGTTGTGTTTGTTCCGATGGAGTTTAGCCGATATTTGATCCCCTTATATTTTTTCACCGGCCAATCATTTAGTGTTCAGTTCTGGTTGCGCTCCGTGGTCAACTGGCCACCAGCGATCCTGCTTGTCACGGTGGCAGGGCTGGTTGCGATTTTCACTTCGGTGGTAATAGTGTTTCGGCGATACAAACCTTCGTTGCGCGTCAAGTTGGAATTCACGGTTTGGATTTTAGGTTTGGGTATTCTACTTGTGGGGGCCGATGCTTTGAATGGCACGTGCAATTTTATACCTTCAAGCCGGGGAGCCAGTTTTTTTCCGTGCAAGTTTGCCGGATCGCCGCTTCATCTGGTAATGGATGAAACTGTAAAAATGCTTTTTGGCGAACCGACACTTTTCACTCCCCTTAAATTGAACGCATCCGCCACGGGACGATACTTTTCCGAATCGCTGTCGTCGTCCGGCGCACAAGACAGCCTGGAGCAAGGTCTTCCCTCGCTTTCTACCATCAACCCGGCGGAGTTGCCCGACAAAATTGTGTTGATTATCTTTGAATCCTTGACCGTTATGGCTTCTGACCCCGACCTCAAAAGCTGGCAAGAACCTTTCAAGCGCGTGGAAAACCGCTACACCATCGAATCTGGAACTTTGGACTGGAACGGCTCAACGTTCCGCGGAGAAGTCCGCGAACTTTGCTGGCAATCCCGCGATGGAGTTCAGTTTGGGCCATTGCCCCCAGCCCTGCCCACGGTTTTGAAGAGCTTGCATTATGAATCCTGTTCCTTTCACGGTTTCTACAAGACCGTGTATGAACGTGACCGGTATTACCCAATGATGGGTTTTGACCGCTCCATTTTTTTGAATGAAATGAGAAAAAGCGGTGACGTTCCTTTGGTGGGAACACTTTTTCACGGGGCGACGGATTCTTATGTCGCATCAATGGTTCACCAGCAAATCCTGCAACCTGGAAAACAATTTGTTTATTGGCTCACCTTGTCTTCCCATCTTCCCATAAACGTTCCATTTGCGAAACAAATTGCCTCGCCGGAACAACAGGAAATGGCCGGCCATCTGCCGCCCGCAATCTGGGGATACGCTGTCATTTGCCGCAAAACGCTCGAGAGCATTGCCGAAATCGCGGCTGACGAATCGTTGACCAACTGCGATTTTATCATTGTCGGCGATCACCCGCTGCCGTTGGCCAGCAGGAAGTTAAGGTCGTATATCGTGTCGGGACAAATTCCTTATTTGATTTTGCGCTGGAAAAAACCGGCCACTGGCACCTGATTCCACATTGCCAAAACAACAAAGCTTATCCGGCATGAAATTTTCCATCGTCACGCCGAGCTTCCGCAATTCACAATGGCTGAAGCTTTGCATCGCATCTGTCGCCGATCAGTCCGGTGTGGAGTGCGAACACATTGTGCAGGACTCGTGCTCGGACGACGGCACACAGGACTGGCTGCCGCACGACCGGCGCGTCAAAGCGTTCATCGAAAAGGACGGCGGCATGTATGACGCGGTGAATCGCGGTTACCGCCGCGCGACCGGCGACATCCTGGCGTATCTGAATTGCGACGAGCAATATCTGCCCGGCGCGCTCAAAACCGTCCACGATTTTTTTGAAGCGCATCCCCAAATCGAAGTTGCGCTCGCCGGCACCATCGTCACCGACGGCGGGGGGAAATACGTCTGCCATCGGCATTCGATGGTGCCGCATCCCCAGGCGATCTGGTTCCGGTTCCCGATGTTGACCAGCTCGATTTTCATCCGGCGGCGGGTGATTCACGAACGCGGCATTTTCTTCGACACGCGCTGGCGCGACCTCGGCGATTTCCACTGGGTGCTGGCGTTGATGACCAACCGGGTGCCGATGGCGGTTTGCAATTCATTCACCTCGGCATTCGCCGACACCGGCGAGAACATGAATTTGAAGCCGAACGCCGTCCGCGAAAAAGCCGAGACCGATGCCATGATCCCGGGCTGGATTCGAATGTTTAAGCCGGTTTGGATTGCGCATCATCGGCTGCGCCGGCTGACCGCCGGTCATTTTTCATTGCCACCGACGGGCTATTCAATCTACACGCGGGAAAGCCCGGAACAGCGGGTGCGTTTTGAAGTGGCCAAGCCCACGGCGGTCTGGTGGAATCGGTTGTGAATCGCCGGACGCTCAGGAATCTTGCAGCCGGATGAGGTAAAAACCCTCCAGCGGCGCGTAAGGATCCTGAAGACATTTCCATTGCGTGATCAAAACGCCACGGTATCGGGCCAGCCATTGTTCAAGGGTGTCATGGGACTTCAGCAAAAAGTCATCCTCCATCACCACATAATGAATTCCATCCGAGCGCAATTGTTCGAGCGTGTCGTCTGGTAAAACTCTTATGATCCGCCGGCACCCATAGGGAAGCCATAAGGATGACTCGGCCAGGCCGCCATCCGTGGCGTAGCCGAGAATGGTTTCACCCGGCGGCAAATTCGCCCTCAAAATCAATCGTTGCTTCTCAAAAGCCGGCGTTTCGGCATAGGTGCGGGAAATATTCGAGACGAGTTTCGAATCTGGATATCTCGCTTCCAGCCAGCTGACGACGGTTTGCGACGGAAATAACGGACGGTCCCGCGAAATGACCAACAGCACCGCCGCGATCACCAGGACCGAAAGGGCGGCCAGTTGCCACCAGCGCTGCCGGACCAGAACGGACTGGCCGGGCGACGTCAGGAGCGAAGGGAAAAGAAAAACATAGTAGGGAGCCAACTGCCGTCCGTTTTCAAACGTGCCGACTTTGGCCATAAATACCAGCAATAACCCCCACGGCACCCACCGCAAAAGCCAGAGCAATTTATCCGGACTTTGGGTTGCGCCCGCTGTTCCTGACACCGGCTGATAATGCCGCGCCGCCCCAATCGAGAATAGAATCAAAAGCACAATTACCGGACCGATTCCCGCGCTGGTTTCAGAGACGCCAAAACTCAGGCGTCCGAAGTCTTCAAAACCGGTGAAATGCGATCCGAATGGAGTTTGCAGAAAATGGTTTCTCGCGGTGTTCCAGGCATTGATAAAAGGAAACACCGGCGGCTTGAGGTTTTGAGCCGTCAGGCAAAAAACATTTCCGATGACGCCCCAGAGCGGCGAGTGCAATTCCGCTTTTTCCCATGCGTTGACCGACACCCCCGACCAATTTCCGGTGTGACGCAAATTGAAAACCATCATTGGCAGGGCGGAAACGAGCAGGCACACAGCCATAACGGCCACCGAGATCAGCGGCCGTCTGAATAACAATCGCCAACTTGGCCAAAGGGCGATTAATGCGAGAAATGCCAGCAGAATGTCCGTTTGTTTGGCGCCCGTCGCCAGCGCCGCCGCCAGCATGGCGAGCCACAGGTCGCCGGCGTGTTTATGTTCCCGGGCGCGCAAGGCAAAATCCACCGCCGCCAGAGCGTAAGCCGTGGCGAAGGCATCGTTGATCGTGGAATTGGCCTGCATGAGGTAACACCAACCCGTCGGCAAAAGCCACATCCACCACCACATGACGCGCCGCCGCACGCCCAGCCGTGTGCCAACGCTGAAAATCAATCCCGGCAGCAGCAAAAAAGGAAACCAATTGAGCAGAAACAACAAACGGTCGCCGCGCGTCAATAAAATCAGCGGGGCCCAAGGCCATTCAAATCCGCAGCCGGCGATATTCATCCGCGCATCCAGCGTGTGTATCCAATGCCATTGCCCCGCCGCCAGCCAATGCATCACGCGCGGAATCCGGTAGGAGGTGGAACTGCCGTTCACCGGGGGATACAACATGCCTCCCATCAGCGTCAACAAGGCCAGCGCGAGAAAAATCAGCGGCACGCTTCGTTTGAAGCGGCGGCGGAAATTATGAAACCATTGCGCCGGATTCTTTGGGGGGCGCCATTGGATTTGTCGTTGCCAGAAAAAAAATGCGGCGGCCGTCAGCACCAAAACGATTCCGTAGCCGGCTCCGTTCAATTGACGCAACGCCGACAATATCCAACCGGAAGCGACCAGCCACGCGGAAAGCAGTATCCAGATTTTGACAAACACCAAAAAAAGTGAATTGCGCGACGTTCTCCGTCAAGCAACTTATTCCAATTTTAGTTTGAGTTGGCGCCATTATGGCGATGCAGGCAAAGCGGCAACCCTTTCGTTGCGACGCCGGCGGATTCCGCTTGAGGAAATTTTGCGGCTGGTTTTTGAAGCAACCAGTTTGTTATTTGCTTGAACTCATCAAGTCCCGGGCAGAGTGTTTCGCCCCCTGACGCACGGGTGCGAATTCTTGCGTGGCGAGGTCGGGCGGGCGGGCGGGCGCATATTGAAATTGTTTGAAACGTCAGGAGGCGGGTTTCTCGCTTCGGACTGGAAATTGAGCGCCGACGGAGGCCAACGCCACCTCCAAAGGCATTGATTCCGGGTCGTGTGCGCCCTTCGGCGCGGGCATCGGGGCGAGGACTTCACGAAACAACTCCCGGTTGACGTTCACCCACCGATGGAGTTTCTGGATGCCCTGTTCAACGGAGCACGAGGGCCGCCATCCAAAATCCGCAAAGGCCTTCCTGACATCCGCGACAAACACTTTTTGATCGCCCGGCCTGGGAGCGGCAAAACCGATTTTTACCGGCGCGCCGCCTTCCACTTCAAGCCAATGGACGAGCTGCTTCACGGAATATTGATTCTGCGGGCCGCCGCCGATGTTATAAATCTGGCCGGCGACCTTACCGCGATTCTGCCATGCCAGACAATAGGCATCAATCAGGTCGTCAATAAACAGCAGGTCACGAGTTTGTTTGCCATCGCCAAAGATAGTGATGGGCCGGCGCAGGGCATGGGCGATCAAGAACCAGGCGACCCAGCCTTGATCCTCCATGCCGAATTGGCGGTATCCATAAATGCAGGATTGACGGAAACAGACGGTGGCCAATCCATAAATTCTGGAATAATCCCGCACGTATTGGTCTGCGGCCCCTTTGGAGCAGGCATAGGGGGAATAAAAATCAAGCGGCTGCTCTTCCGCAATTCCCTCGGGAAAATCAGCCCATTCATAACAGCCATCGCGCTCAATCACAGGGAACCCCCCCAGACTGCCATAAACCTTGTTGGTGGAGGCGAAGATAAACAAGGCCTCCGGGCAGAACAGGCGGACCGCTTCCAGAAGATTGAAGGTGCCCAGAACATTGTTCTCCAGGTCATGCCGGGGGTTGGCGAGGGAGGCAGACACCGCCACCTGCCCCGCGCAATGAAGCACCAGGTCATACCTTTCCCGATGGAAATGTCCGGTGACAGCTTCTTCATCGCGGATGTCAATCTTGGAAAAATGGACCGGGCCGAAACTTCGCAGCCACTGAAGATTGTTTTCCGCGCCGGGGCGGGAGAGGTTGTCCCACACGAACACATCCCAGCCGTCCTGTTGAAAACGGCGCGCCGCGTTGACGCCGATGAACCCGGCCCCCCCCGTAATGAGAACTCTTGGTACCCGGCGTTTTTGCATTCCTCTCATGTTAATGTGGTGGTTGGCGAAAAGAAAGGAATAAATTCAGTTGCGCTCCCGAAATCACACGGTGGAAAGTTCCCGCACGATTTTTTCGGCCACAGCCGGCCAATGGTGGCGATGCAGCAGCCCCGCCGCCCAGGCATGGATGGTTTCGGGCGGCGTGGTCAAGGCCCGGCCCATTGCCTTGAGAAAGGACTCTTCCGAATCGTTTGCAAACGGGCAGCCGGCCTCGCCCATCGCCTCGCGCAACGGCGGAATGTCCGAGAAGACCGGGCAACTGCCTTCCAGAACCGCTTCCACGGCGGGCATGCCAAAGCCCTCATACTCGGAAACGTAGATGACCGCGCGCGCCCGGCGCATCATCTCGCGCGATCGCGCGGGAAGCACCCTCCCGATCCACCTCCAACTCCGGCCTTCGGGCTTTGTCATCTTGGGCGAGAGAATGCCAATGCAATCAATCACCCCGTCATACTTCGACTCCCGAAGCCAGCGGGTCAGAAAACGAATGGCAATGTCCGTCCGCTTGTGCGGCATGGCGCTGGCGAACAACAAAATCCGGTTTTCTTTTTCCGCCCAGCCTGGTTCGGGCGCGTCAAAGCCGTAACCCGCCACAATCACTTTGGGGCAGGATAATCCGGTGCGTCGAGCCCAGGCGGCCAGCTCGCGTTCCGAAAACCCGGTGTTGGTAAAAATCACGCGGCTTTGCCGAAGGGTCGCCGCCAGACCCCGGGAAAAGTAGAACGATTCGAGTTTGGACTGAAATCCGGGATAATGTCGGTGATAGAAATCGCCCATGATGTCGTGCACAAAGGCCGCGACTTGCAGGCGCGGGCGCGCCACAAACGGGCAAAAGCCCTTCGGCAGAAAAAGCCAGCGATGTCCCGCGGCCCGCGCCGACCGGCAAAGGCCCCACTGGTCCCACCATATCCGGCCCGCCTTGCTCCCGCGGGCAAAGTTGAATTCCTGGACGCGCGCCTTCGTCGCCAGTCGCAAATGAGGCGAAACCGTGCTGTTGCTGAAGACCGTGAACTCCCGGAGCTGGGGTTGCTCCGACAGATGCTGCGCCAGTTGAAGCGAAAAATTGTAAATCCCAATGGATTTGGTCTTCTCGACGTCCTGGTCGGCAATCGAATAGGCCAGATCGATCATGATGGATTTTCCGGGTTGTATCAGGCTGTCGGCAAAGCTCAACCGCGTCGGGCCCGCCAAGTCTCCGAGTTCGTCAACAAAATCCCGCAAACTTTGCGCCGAATTTCTGTTTTTGTCACGCGGTATTCTTCGACGGCGGTAGTGGCTCAATTTGGTGGCGGCGGTGCTGCCGCACCGCCGTGCGCCACGGCAGCGGCGACCTACCAATCTCAATCAGGCCACCACCTCGGTGGCAATCCACTTGATGGCCTGGCGGGAATGATGGTATAATTTCTTATCTTGACCGGACAATGAACGACGACTTGCAGAAGCGGATTCAGGCGGCGCTGGCCAATCCCCAAAATCTGGGTGAACTGGCCGGGGCCGACGCCGTCGGCACGGTCGGCAACGCGGATTGCGGCGAGATACTGCGCCTGTGGGTGAAATTCAAGGAGCAGAACGGCAAAAAGGTCATTGACCGCGCCACGTTCCAGTCCTTTGGCTGCGAGACCGCCATCGCCGTCGCCAGCCTCGCCACGGAACTCATCCGCGGCAAGACCGCCGAGGAGGCGCTCGCGCTCAAGACCGGGGAACTGGCCGGCGAACTCGGCCCGCTGCCGCCGATGAAAATCCATTGCGCCCAGCTTGTCGAAGGCGCCTTGCGTTCCGCGCTTGGACCACAAAGCTCCGAAGCCGGACCGTCGGCAACGCCGTCAAACGCGCCGACGTTGCTCGACAGTTTTTCCAAGCCCAAGGAGGGCGGCGTAAAGCTGACGTTTCTCGACGAGGAAAAATAGTAGCAGCCGACGTGAGTCGGCTCATTTCAAAATCAAAGCGGACCCACGTCCGCTGCCACATCAATTTTCAATTTCCCACGCGGAGACTTTTTGTTACGGTTTCCGCAACTTAGAAAGGACTGTTTATGAAGATTATTCAGGAATTCAAAGCCTTCGCCATGCGCGGCAACGTGGTGGACCTCGCCGTCGGCGTCATCATTGGCACCGCGTTCGGAAAAATTGTCAGCGCGCTGGTTGCGGACGTCATCATGCCGCCCATCGGACGGCTGGTTGGCAACCTCGACTTCACCAACCTTTATCTCTCCTTGTCGGAAAAGGTCACGCAAGCGCAGGCCGCCTACGCGGCGGATCCCAAGACCCCCGGCGCTCATCTGCCGCTGCTCGACGCGCAAAAGGCCGGACCGGTGCTGGCGTGGGGCGATTTTGTCACCGTCACGCTCAACTTCGTCATCGTGGCCTTCTGCATTTTTTTGATGATCAAACTCATGAACAAGGTGATCCGCCACGAGGAAGCGGCGGCCCCGCCAACGGCCACGGAACAACTCCTGGCCGAAATCCGCGACCTGCTCAAGAATCGGCCGTGATTGGGGAGGGTCGCCATGTCGGCGACACGCCGTCCGTCCCGTTAAAATTCCTCCCGCAATTTTTTCAACGCCGCCGAGGCCGCGTCGCTCTCGGCGGCTTTCTTGCTTTTGCCCCGGCCGTGCGCCAGTTCCACGCCGGCGTGCTGCACCGTGCATTCAAACACGCGGTCGTGGTCCGGCCCGGTCGTCGAAACAACATGATATTCCGGCGCTTCCGGCGAGCGGGACTGCAACAGCTCCTGCAACTCGCCCTTCGGATTTTCGATGATCGGCAGCACGCTCACTTTGCCGAACGCGGCGCTGAATTCGCGCAGGATGAATTCCCGCGCCGCGTCGAAGCCGCCGTCCAAGAAAATCGCGCCGAGCAGCGCCTCAAACGTGTCCGCCAGCGCGGAGGGGCGTTCCCGCCCGCCGTGCATTTCCTCGCCGTGACTCAAGACCAGATGCGCGCCGAGGCCCAGCGCGCGGGCGTGTTCGGCCAGCGTGCGGCGGTTGACGAGCTTGGCGCGCGCCTTGGTCAGCGGGCCTTCGTCGAACGCGGGAAATTTCTCATACAACTCGCGGGTAAGGACGAGTTGCAGCACCGCGTCGCCGAGAAACTCCAGCCGCTGGTTGTGCACGGGCCTTCGCTGCGCTTCGTCGCCGCCGGCGGCCGCCGCGCCGCTTTCATGCGCGACGGACGGATGCGTCAGCGCCAGCCGCAACCGGCCTTCGTCGCGAAATGGATAACCGAGACGCGCTTGAAGTGTGGCGAGGTCGGACATTGCAAGGCGATTTTTGATTTACGATTTATGATTGATGATTGGCGGACGGCCCGCACCACCTCTCGCAAATCGTAAATCGTAAATCATAAATTCAAGCCTGAGTTGCCCCTTCGGGCGATTCAACGGCGGAAGCCTGTTCCACGCCGGATGCAAGATTTTCATCGGCGGGCGCCGGCGGGTTCAACCCATGTTCCAGCAACGCCGCCACGTCGCGCTGGACTTGTTCCAGTTGATCCAGCCGCAAATCCGGATCGGCGATGGTGAACACGTCGCCGGTCCGGGGCTGCTCGTAAATGAACACGCGTTTGCCGTCGCGGACAATTTGCTCCTTCACCTTGAACACGCGCTTGCGTTCGAGCATCACGGCCAGAATGAACATCGCCGGCGCATGACGCGGGTCGTTTTGCTCGACGAGCTTTCGCAGGAGCGTCTCGGCAGTCTCGCGGCGAATCGCGTCCACGGGCTGCGGCGGCGCTTCATAGATTCCCTGCCAGTGCGAAATGAACCCGGCGCGGTTGCGGGCGTCGCCGGCGAATTGTTTGTGCCAGCACGGGTCGCAGATGTCCGAGCGCCGCAAATCCGGCGGCACGTCGAGGAGCAGCGTGTGATACGGCTGCTGGTTGGCAAACGGCTGCGCGCACGCCTCGCAGGCCGTGGCGCGGGACTGAATGTTCCACTCGTTCATGAACGCCGCCATTTAACCACGAATGACACGAATGGACACGAAGAAATTTTTTGCTTTGACACGGATTTCACGGATTTTCACCGGTGGCCCAAACGGAAAATTTTTAATCCGTGGCAACCGGTGTAATCCGCGTCTTTCAGCCCGCGAAATCGAAATCCGAGCAGCTCATGAAATAATGGCAGCGTGGGCAGCGCAGCTTGCACTTCTCGTTGATCAACTCATGCCCGCACTGCGGACAAAACCGCCAATGCTCGCCGGAAATGTCTTTACCCGGCGGCGCGGGGCAGGCGTCGGGCGCATGAACTTCACTTGTCGTCGGGTTGATATTCAAATTCATCCGGTGTTAGCCGCGCCACGAAAGTTCCTTGCGAATCCAATTCGGGTCGCGGCGCAAATCCAGAACGGCAAACACCTGCGTTTCAGTTTTGGTCACGCGGTAATAAATGCCGAACGGAAATCGGCTGGCGAGCATCCGGTAAAATCCGAAATGGCGGGAATGGATGCCATGATAAAGCGCGAGGCTTTCAATATCAGCCACGAGTGAATCAGCACAGTAATCGCCGACGCCGGGTTCTTGCGCGTCGTAAAAATTCCCGGCTTGTTCGATGTCTTCGGCGGCTTCGGCCAGGACGACCACGCTTCTCATGCGTTGCGTTTGGCGAGGCGTTTCTTGAGTTGGGCGAGCGTGAGAAATTCACCCTTGCCCGCTTCGACTTTGGCGAGCCGCCTTTCGAGGATTTTTTTGTGCCAGCCCGGCGATTCCAATTTGTCCGGCTTGGCGGCCATCGAACGCCAGAGAAGCTCCATCGCTTGCAGCCGCTCTGCAAGAGTCATACGTTCGATTCCCAGCGCTTCAATCATGGCGGAAAAATAATGCCGTTCGTTGCCGACTGCAAGTCATTCGCGTGGCGGGAATGGGAATGGTGGGCGTACAGACTTTGATCGCAAAGCGCTGAAGCCCATCCTTGGATTGGCTGCTGAATGGCTCAACGAAACCAGCGAAACGTCCCCGTGCTGGATGCATTTTCGTTTTGAATAGTTGCTTGCCTTTCATTTTCTGAAGCAGACCAAAAACAAACGCTTGGCGCTCCTGAAAACGATTCACAGCACCCCAGCCTATAATAATGATGCCAGATTCATTCAAGGCCGATTTAATCTCAGAGTCATTCCTTGAACCAATGTCATGCGCCAACCCTTGAAAGTTGTTGGTCTGAATACGAGCGAATTGATTAACAACAATCAACCTTTTTGCACCTTCAAATTCCGGAAATTGTTTTTGGAAGACAACCTTTTCCATAAACTGCACTGACTTGTCCGCCACGTCCTCGCCAGCATAGCTCGGATTCTGCATTACGACACAAACAGTTTTTCCAGGGGATAGAGAATTCTTTTGCGTGATTTCCAGTCGGTAGCGATAGCACAAATCCTTGGAAAACTTTGCTTTAACTTTTACACCGTCAATGTGTTTGTAACACCTATGATGCATTGATCGGTCGAGGAAATCAGCTTTGCCCCAGCTTCTTGGATTTCTCCGTCGCGGCGCGGACGGCGCTCATCACGGCGGCGCGCAGCTTGCCTTTTTCCAGCTCGTGCAGGCCTTCAATCGTCGTGCCGCCGGGGCTGGTCACCTGGTCCTTGAGCGCGCCGGGGTGCTGGCCGGTCTCCAAAACCATTTTCGCGCCGCCCAAAACGGTCTGCGCCGCAAGCTTCGTGGCGATGTCGCGCGGCAAGCCCGCCGCCACGCCGCCGTCGCTCAACGCCTCGATGAATTGATAAACATACGCCGGCCCGCTGCCGCTCAAGCCGGTCACGGCATCGAGCAGCGGTTCCTTCACGTGAAGCGCGAGGCCGACGGCGGAAAGAAGCTTTTTCGCCAGTTCGCCGTCCGCCGCCGTCGCGGATTTGCCGGTCGCGAACGCCGAGGCGCCCGCGCCGACGAGCGCCGGGGTGTTGGGCATCACGCGGATGACGCGCGCGCCGGCGGGCAGCGCGGTTTCGAGCTTCGCGAGCGTCACGCCCGCGGCGATGGAGATGAGCAGGTGCTTTTCGGTGAACGCGCCGCGGATTTCCGCCAGCGCGGCGGAAACCTGGTCGGGCTTGGTCGCCAAAATCAAAACGCCGGCAAATTTTGCGACCTCGGCGTTGGCCGCGACCGTTTTGGCGCCGACTTCGGCGGCGAAATGCCTGCGCGCGGCGTCCACCGGGTCGCTGGCGATGATTTCGCGGGGGCCGGCGAGTTCGCCGCGAATGAAGCCGCGGGCGAGCGCGGTGGCCATTTTGCCCGCGCCGAGAAAGCCGATTTTCAATGGGGTTGCCATGAAAGTTTTGTAGCAGGCCGGTTTGTTGAACGGAAGCAAATAACACCGGTCAACTCACGGCTTGAATTTGCCCGGCTTGCGTTTATCCTAGACGCAGAATAGAAAAAGCCGCCGTGCTTTGTTTTTTGCGCCATGTCAGGCAACCGCCAAAGTTGGGACACATTTGAAGCCATGCGCCAGGCCGCCGAGGAAGGCGACCCGCAGGCGCAGTGCTATCTCGGCGTGTGCTTTCAAAACGGCCAGGGTGTGCCGCAGGATTATCAGGAGGCGGTCAAATGGTACCGGCGCGCGGCAGAGCAGGGCGACCCGGTCGCGCAATGTTATCTGGCCGTGTGCTACCTGCATGGCACGGGCGTGCCGCAGGAATTTGGCGAGGCGGCCAAGTGGCTGCGCGAGGCGGCGGAGCAGAACGATCCGGCGGCGCAATTCAATCTCGGCATGCTTTACGAAACCGGCCAGGGCGTGCCGCAAAATTATGCCGAGGCGGTCAAATGGTATCGCGAAGCCGCCGAGCGCGGTTATCCGGCGGCGCAATTCAACCTCGGCGTCTTTTACGAAACCGGCCAAGTCGTGCCGCAGGATTACACCGAGGCGGTCAAATGGTATCGCGCCGCCGCCGAACAGGAATGCGCGCCCGCGCAGTGCAATCTCGGGCTTTGCTACCAGACCGGACGCGGCGTGGAGCAGGACCGGCGGGAGGCGGTGAAGTGGTTCATCCGGGCCGCGCGTCAAGGCGACAAAACCGCGCAACACAATCTCGGTCTTCACTACGCCGAAATGGAAATCCGGGAAGCGGAGGCCGCCGACGCCGCCAAAAGCAAGCCGCATTGAATCAACGCGCAAGTTCCGCGAGCTTCGCGCCGGCCTGGCCGGAGTCGATGGTTTCAGCCGCCAAATCCCACCCCGCCGTGAGCGATTTCGCCCTGCCCGCGACGAACAATGCGGCGGCGGCATTGAGCAAAACGGCGTCGCGTTTCGGGCCGCGCTCGTCACCGCGCAACAGGCGGCGGACAATTTCCGCGTTGGCCTGGCGATCGCCGCCGAGCAAATCCGCCAGCCCCGCGCGCTGCAACGGAAATTGGCCTGGCGCCAGGATGGAGGTAGCGAAGCCGCGCTCCTGGTAAAATTCGGCGATCGTATTTGGGCCGAGCGTCGAAAGCTCGTCCAAAAAATTTCCGCCAGCCGCTTTCCGCCGGTCACGGAGTTCGGAGACTTCCCCGCACACGACCATGGCGCGGCGGACGCCGAGCGATTGCAGCACGCGCGCGAGCGGTCCGCACCATTCCGGCCGCGGCACGCCCACCAGCATGGCGGACGGCTGCGCGGGGTTCAGCAGGGGGCCGAGAAAATTGAAAATCGTGCGCTGGCCGCGCGCGGCGCAGAGTTTGCGCGCGGGCGCGATGTGCTTGAACGCGGGATGATACGCCGGCGCAAAGAAAAATGCGAACCGGCGCTCGCGTAATGAACGTGCGGCCTCCTCCGGAGTCAGATCAATCCGCACGCCGAGCGCTTCCAGCACGTCCGCGCTGCCGGCCTGGGAAGTGACCGCCCGGTTGCCGTGCTTGGCGACCGTCACGCCGGCGGCGGCGCAGAGGATGGCTGCCGTCGTTGAAAGGTTGAACGTACCGAGCCGGTCGCCGCCGGTGCCGACCACGTCGAGAATTTCGCGGGCGCGGGTTTCGGCGTCGAGCGGCGGCGGAATGGATTTGCCGCGCAGTGCGCGGGCGAACGCGGCGATTTCGTCCGGCGTTTCGCCCTTTTGCGCCAGCGCGGCCAGGAAACCGGCCTTGGCCTCCGCCGGAATGTTTTCGTCGGTCAACTGCTCGACGGCCAGACGGACCTGCTCCTCCGCCAGCGGACGGGCGGCGGTGAGTTGTCGGGTCAGTTCTTCGAGCACGGCGGGATTCTAAGCATCGGCGCGGGCGGCTCAAACTGAAAGTGAGTGCCGATGAAAACATGGACAGGCGCGGAAAATCGCGTAACCTGTCCGGCGCTGGCACTGTCTCAAACCTGAGCGGTGGGCAGATTAAAATTTATGGCAGGCAATCGAGGCAGTGGATGGTTGAAGTGGGCGGTCTTTACTTCGGCGGCCGTCGTGGTCGCGGGCGGCGGCGTCTGGTATTTCCGGCACGGACAGCAGGATGCGCCGGCTTATCAGACGGTGGCGGTGACGCGCGACGAATTGACGAAGCTGGTGACGGCGACGGGGACTTTGAATCCGGTGGTGAATGTGACGGTGGGCAGCCAGATTTCCGGCCGCATCAGCAAATTGAACGTGGATTTCAATTCGATTGTGAAGTCGAATGAAGTCATCGCGGAAATTGACCCTTCAACCTACCAGGCGGCGGTCGAGCAAGCCAGCGCCGACCTGGCCAACGCGAAGGCAAATCTGGAATTGCAGCAGGTGGAGGCAAATCGCAGCAGCGAATTGTTCACGAACAAGCTGATTTCCGGTTCCGATTACGACACCGCCATCGCCACGCTGCACGAGGCCGAGGCAATGGTGAAAATCAAGCAGGCCTCGCTCAGCAACGCGATGGTGAATCTCAACTATTGCAAAATCCTTTCCCCCGTGGACGGCGTGGTGATTTTGCGCGCGGTGGAACTGGGCCAGACGGTCGCCTCCAGTTTCAATACGCCGACGATTTTTCAAATCGCGAACGATCTGACGAAAATGCAGATTGATTCGAGCGTGGCGGAGGCGGATGTCGGCGGAGTCGCCGAGGGACAGGAAGTGCCTTTCACGGTGGACGCGTATCCGGAGCGGACGTTTCACGGAACGGTCACCCAGGTTCGCAATTCGCCAACGACCGTCAACAACGTCGTCACTTACGACTGCGTCATCGGCGTGACCAACGCGGATTACAAGTTGAAGCCGGGCATGACGGCGAACGTCTCCATCATCGTCGCCCAGCACGAAAACGCGTTGATCATTCCGAACGGCGCGCTGCGCTTCCGCGTGCCGGATAACACCGTGGCGCTGACCAACCCGGCCGCGGCGCAAATGGCGACGACGACCAACAGCGGAAATCTTGCCGGCGGTCCGGTCGGCCGTCGCGGCGGTGTACACAGGCGCGGCGATCGTCCGGTTTTCCACACTGTTTATGTGCTTGCGGGCGATGGCAGGGATGCGAAGTTGCAGGCGGTGCAAATCAGGACCGGCATCACCGACGGCATCTCAACTGAGGTGCTTTCGGGGCTGGACGAGGGGGCGCAGGTTGTGACCGGCATGGTTTCCACCGGCACGCCGGCCGCCCGGCCGGCCAGCCCGATTGGCGGCACCGGCGGTTTCCCCAGAATGCGTTGATCCGATTTGCCGTGCAGACCAATCCCGTCATCAAGCTCGCGGACATTCACAAGGTGTATCACACCGGCGAAGTGGATGTCCCAGCGGTGCGCGGGATTTCGCTGGAAATTTTTCCGGGCGAATTCGCGGCTCTTATGGGCGCGAGCGGCTCCGGCAAAAGCACGTTGATGAACATGATCGGCGCGCTGGACCGACCGTCCGGCGGGCACTACTGGCTGGATGGCATTGACGTTTCGACGCTGGATCGCGACGCGCTCGCGGATGTTCGCAACGAAAAAATCGGCTTTGTTTTTCAAGGCTTCAATCTCCTGTCGCGAACGTCCGCGCTCGAAAATGTCGAGATGCCGATGCTTTACAACCGGCACCGCATCCCTTCACACGAACAGCGCGAACGCGCCCTGCGCGCGCTCAATCTGGTGGGCCTCGGCGACCGCGCCGGCCATCATCCCAACCAGCTTTCCGGCGGACAGCAGCAGCGCGTGGCCATCGCCCGCGCGCTGGTGAACCAGCCGGCGCTGCTGCTTGCCGATGAACCCACCGGCAATCTCGACAGCCAGACGAGCGTCGAAATCATGGGCGTGTTCCAAAAATTAAACGACCAGGGCATCACCATCGTCATGGTCACGCACGAACTGGACATAGCGCGTTACACCCGGCGCAACGTGATTTTGCGCGACGGCAACATCGTCGGCGACACCATGGTGGCCAGCCGTCTGAACGCGGAAAAGGAATTGCAGCAGCTTCGCGCGGCACAGCAACTCGCGTTATGAGAATCTTCGCCTCACTAAGAATCGCCGGGCGCGCCCTGCGCCGGAACAAGATGCGTTCGCTGCTGACGATGCTCGGCATCATCATCGGGGTCGGCGCCGTGATCGGCTCGGTGAGCCTGACTTCCGGCGCCACCAAACAGGTCGAAGACCAGGTCAGCAGCCTGGGTGAAAGTGTCATCACGGTTTTTTCCGGCAATTTCACCAGCGGCGCGATGCGGGGCGGCTGGGGCAGCGCGCCAACGCTGACGGTGGCCGACGCGCAGGCGATTGCCGGGTTGAAAAACGTCGTGGCCGTCAGTCCCGAAGTGCGCGACCGCGCCCAAGTGCTCGCCAACGGTCTTAACTGGAACACGCAGGTGATGGGTGAATCACCCGATTATCCGCAAATCCGCAACTGGGGTGTCTCCCGCGGCACGATGTTTTCCGACCAGGATGTGCGCAGCCTCGCCAAATCCGCCGTCATCGGCCAGACCGTCGCCGACCAGTTGTTTCCCAACGAAAACCCGGTCGGCCAGACCGTCCGCATCCGAAACCTCCCCTTCCTGATCGTCGGCGTGCTCGCCCCCAAAGGCTTTAATCTGTTCGGGCAGGACCAGGACGACACGGTCGTCGTCCCTTACAGCAGCCACATGCACCGTATCACCACCCGCACGTTTGTGAACTCCATTCTGGTGCAGGCCGCCAACGACCGGGCCATTGACAGTGTGCAGTCCGATATAACGGATTTGCTGCTCGTGCGGCATCACAGCAAGGAACAGGATTTTACCGTGCGCAACCAGTTGGAATTGATGCAGGCGGTCACGGCCACTTCGCGCGCGATGAGTTTTTTGCTCGCGGGCGTCGCCGCCGTTTCGCTCGTGGTCGGCGGCATCGGCATCATGAATATCATGCTCGTCAGCGTCACCGAACGGACGCGCGAAATCGGCATCCGCATGGCCGTGGGCGCGCGGGCGGCGGACATCCTCGTGCAATTTCTGATTGAAGCCGTCACGTTGAGCGCGATTGGTGGTTCCATCGGCATCGCCGGCGGGGTTGGCTTTTCAAAAATTGTCGCCTACATCAAAGATATGCCCACCGTCACACCTGTGGCGTGGATCGTCATCGCGTTTGTTTCCAGCGCCATCATCGGCATCATCTCCGGTTTTTATCCCGCGTGGAAGGCGTCCAAGCTCGACCCGATTGACGCCTTGCACTATGAATGAAATCGTTGAAACGTGACGAGTTGAAGCGTTCAAGCGGACGGAGCGCGGCCGCTTGAACACTTCAACGCTGTAACGCTTTAACGTTTGACAATGAACACGGAAATCCTGCCCACGCACACGCCCGCCCTGTTCGCCGCGGCGGTGAAACGCGCCGTGGCGTTGCTCCGTGCCGGCGAAGTGGTTGCCCTGCCCACCGAAACGGTTTATGGCCTCGCCGCCAATGCCCTCGATGCGAACGCCGTCGCAAAAATCTTCCAAATCAAAGGCCGGCCGGCAAACAACCCTGTCATCGTCCATGTCGCCAGCGTTGAAATGGCCAGACGCTGTGTGAACGACTGGCCGGGCAGCGCGGACAGATTAGCCAGGGCTTTTTGGCCCGGCCCGTTGACGCTCGTGTTGCCGCGCGCGAAGGAAATGCCCGGCATCGTGGCGGCCGGCGGCGCAACGGTCGGCGTGCGCTGGCCGGGGCATCCGCTCATTCAGGCGGTGATTCGTGGATGCGATTTCCCGCTCGCCGCGCCGAGCGCGAATTTGTCCAGCCGGGTTTCCCCGACAAACGCCGGGCATGTGCGGCAGCAACTCGGCGGGAAAATCCCCTTGATTGTGGATGGCGGCCAGTCGCAGGTCGGCATCGAATCCACCGTGCTCGATCTGTCCGTCCACCCGCCGCAGATTTTGCGTCCGGGCATGATTCACGCGGAATCGCTCGCCGCCATTTGCGGTGAAGTCCAAGGTCCAGAGTCCAAAGTCCAAGGCCCGGATTCCGCGCTGCGCAGTCCGGGTTTGCTGGAAAAGCATTATTCACCAAAGGCAAAGCTCTTGGTCTTGAACTGGCGCGCCGATGCCGATTTGAAGTCCCAACTCGCCACTTGCCACCTGTCACCTGTCACGGGCCACGTCATCGCCCACACGCAAATTCCCCTCCGGCGAAACATTTCGCGCGGGTGAGCGTGATTCCGCACGACGCGGAGGCATTTGCGCGGGCGATTTATGCGGAGCTGCACCGGTGCGACGAGGCGGGCGCGGAGTGGATCGTGGTGGAGGCGCCGCCGGAATTGCCGGAATGGTCGGGCATCGCCGACCGGTTGAAACGCGCGGCGGCATGAATGATCGCACCGTTCACCAGCGCACCCGGTCGGTCAGGAACAATCCGGACGCAATGGCCGCGGAACCGGAGGGTCCGTGGGTCAGCGGGAACTTCGACGCAATTTGGTTTTGCGCCACGGCCTTGAGCAGGAAGTTTCCCCAACTGTTTTCGCCGCCGCGCGCGCAGTCGGAGAGGAATTTGGCATCCATCGTTTCCGGGGTGAGATAAAGTCCCAGGACGGGTTTCTGGTAGTCGTCGCCGATGGCGAAGAATTCGTCTTGCGTGTTGAGCGTCAGCCAGACGCATTGATGGTGGCCATACCAGGCGACCGCCCACGGCACGTCGCTCATCATCAATTCATTTCCCTTCATCCAGCCGGCGATTTTCTGGATGTCCGGCGGGTAATACGGCGGGTAGGCCACCGGCGAGACCTTCGGCGCGCACAAGGTAAAAAGCATCGGCAGGCATGACACCGCCACAAAGAGCGCGGTGATGGCGTAGCGCAGTTGCGCCACCGGCAATTTCATCTGCCGTAAAAGGGTCAGGAAGAAAACGCAGCCGTAAATGAACACCAATGGCGCCGCCAGCACGATCAGGTTCCCGGAACTCACCTCCGGCGTTTCGCCGGAAAGTTCCGCCCGCCCCAGGGCTTGAAAGACGATGAACGTTCCCAGGCACATCAGCAAAAAATAACGCAGGCGGCGCGCCGCCGTGCTGCGAAATCCCAGCAGCAAACCCGTCAGGAAGAACATGCCGGCCCAGCTTCCGCCGAGTTGCGGCAGGTCGTTTTCAAAAATTGCGCGCAGATTCCCGTAAAACTTGTGGACGATCGGCTTCAGCAAAAACACGTAGGTCAAATCCGGCTGCGCCGACCGTTCCAGAACCGTTCCCGGGAAAGTGGCGCCGGCGGCGACCGCGTAACCCGCCGTGCCGAACGGCGTGCCGCTCACCATCCAATTTCGAATCACCCACGGCGTCAACACCACCGCAAATGCGACCATTGCCGCCACCACCTGCCACCTCCGCCGTTGACCGCCGAAGAACGCCAAAAACACCACGACCGGAATGATCACCCAGCCAAAGGCATACTGCGTCAGCCCGCCCACGCCGGCCAGCATGCCGGCGGCCGCCGCCAGACCGAGCAGCCACTCCGGACGCGGTTGGGGTTCGCGCGCCAGTTCTTCAATTTTCAACACGCACCATGTCAACCCCAGAAAAATGACCATCAACAAAAGCGTGGACAGGCCCGAAATGCTGAACCGCCAGAGCAGGGCGCAGCCCAGCACCAGCAGCGCCGACAGCCAGGCCGCCGCCGGGTCAAACAATCTCCGCGCCAGAAAAAACGTCTGCGCCATCACCACCAGCAATACAATTTCGTTGAACAGCGCGATTAAAAAATCAGGTTGATAACGCAGGAAACGGCCGTCTTCGGACCAAAATGGCTGTTTCATTTCCACGTTGAAACGAAAGGGCAGCACTTTCATCAGCCCGGCCAGCACCAGCGGATACACCGGCGGATTGGCCAGGTCCGGGTGCGGGGCCGAGATTTGCGCGAAATCCGCGCCTGCGGACACCGGCGCGTTCACCTGCCGGGTCTCGTTGTTTTTTTGCACCAGATAAAGACTCAGCGGGCGGATAAACAGCGTCGTGTAACCTTTGCCATCGGCGATGTTCCTGGCCAGTTGCGCCGCATCCATTGCCTCCGGCGTGGAAAAATTCCGATACGAGCGCAAATCATACAAAACCGCCAGCGCCACCACCACCAGGGTCAGCACGGCGCTCCGCACAATGCGCCGCCCCGCGCCGACCTCCAGTTTGTGAATCAGGTCCTGGACCCCTTCGCCGATATACATGACTCAAAATCCTTCCAGATGATACGCGTGCAACTTGCGATGGAACGTCCGCCGGCTCATGCCGATTTTCATGGCGGCCAATGTGCGGCTGCCGCCGTTTTCTTTCAAGGCGCGAATGATCAATTGTTTCTCCGCCTCCTTCACCGTCAGGTCCGGGCGGTGCAATAATGACGCCTCGCCCCGGCCGCCACCGCCGCGTACGGACGGCGGCAGATCCCGCGCGCCGATTTTCCCGCCCCGGCAGAACACCACGGCATGCTCGATGGCCGTGCGCAATTCGCGCACGTTGCCCGGCCACGAATAATTCGTCAACGCCGCGAGCGCGTCCGCGGTGAAATCGCCCACGGGCTTGCCGTTTTCGCGCGCAAATTCGCTCAAAAAGCCTTGCGCCAGCAGCGGAATGTCGCCCGCGCGTTCGCGCAACGGCGGCAGATGAATTTCCACCACCCGCAGCCGGAAAAACAAATCCTCGCGGAACGTCCCCGCCTTGACCAGTTCCTCCAGATTGCTGTTCGTCGCCGCCACCAGCCGGGCGTCGGCGGTGAGCGTCTTGTTTGAACCGACGCGCTCAAAAGTGCGTTCGCCGAGAAAACGCAGCAGTTTCACCTGGATCGTCGCGTCAATTTCCCCGATTTCGTCCAGAAACAGCGTTCCGCTCTGCGCCTGCTCAAAGCGGCCAATCCGCCGCTCGTGCGCGCCGGTGAACGCCCCTTTTTCGTGGCCGAACAATTCGCTCTCCAGCAACGTCGGCGCCAGCGCCGCGCAATGCACCGCCACGAACGGCTGTTTGGCGCGCGGACTCAACCCGTGGATCGCCTTCGCAATGAGTTCCTTGCCCGTGCCGCTTTCGCCCGTGAGCAGCACCGTGGCCCGCGTCGGCGCCACCTGCCGGACGATCTCAAAAATCTCCCGCATCACCGGTGATTGGCCGACGATGTTTTCAAGGCCGAATTGGGAATCGAGTTGCTGGCGCAGGGAAATATTTTCCGATTCGAGATTTTGCTGGCGCAGCGCGCGCGCGATGCGCATCTCCAGCTCGTCAATTTGCAGCCGCCCTTTGGCGATGTAATCGTCCGCGCCGCGCTTCATCGCGTCCACCGCCAGTTCCTCCGAACCGTAAGCGGTCATCAAAATGCAGACCGGCGGCTTGGCCAGTGATTTGGCGCGGGCAATGAGTTTCATGCCGTCCTCGCTGGGCAGACGAAAGTCCGTGAGCAGCACGTCGAAGTTGTCGCGTTCGAGCAAATCCATCGCCGCCTTCGCGTCCTCGGCCACGTAAACGTCGTAACGTTCCTCGAGCGCCGCGCGCAGCCCGTCGCGCGTCGGTTTCTCGTCGTCTACGATCAACAAGGTCGGCTTCATTTGATTTATGATTTCAGTCATGTGTTGGCGCCTGCAACAAACGCGGCCTGCGTTCATGCAACGGGAGCCATATCCGGAAGGTCGTCCCGCGACCGACGTGGCTTTCCAATTCAATCCGGCCGCCATGCGCGCGGACAATGCGTTGCACGATCATCAGGCCGAGGCCGGTGCCCCGCTTCTTGGTCGTGAAAAACGGCTCGAAGATGCGGTTGATTTGTTCCGGCGGGATGCCGCCGCCCGTATCGGTCACGCTCACCCATACGCCGTCGCCGCCTTCGCCGGTTTGCAGCGTGAGGGCGCCGCCTTTGGTCATCGCGTGCATGGCATTTTTGGCGAGGTTCACCAGCACCTGCTGCATCTGCGTCGCGTCAATCGGGGTCGCCGTCAACTGCCGCGCCAGTTTTGTTTTAACCGTGATGCCGCGATTTTCAATTTCCGGCCGCAGCAAATCCAGGGTCTTTTCGACCACTTCATTCAGCGACGCGAACTTCAACTGCAGCGCCGCCGGCCGGATCGCGCCGAGAAATTGCGTGACAATGTAATCCATCCGGGCAATTTCGCCCCTGGCCACGGCGAGATATTGTTCCAGCTTGCGGCAAACCTCCCGGTGCGGCAGGTGGCGGGTGGCGGGTGACGCGGCCTTCCCGCCACTCGTCACGCGCCACTCGTCACTCTTGAGTTTTCCCAATTCGCGCTCCATGAGCTGCAGATGAATGTGCAGCGCGTTGAGCGGGTTGCCGATTTCGTGGGCAACGCTGGCGGCGAGCAGCGTGAGCGCCTGAACGCGCTCGCTTTCGATGGCTTCAAACGTTTTTTGCCGCGCCTCGGTCGCGTCGTGCAAAATGAGGGCGACGCCGGAACTGCCGGCGGCCTGGCCGTCCAGCGGCGCGGCGTAGAGCCGGAGAAAGCGCGGGCGCGGATAATGCACTTCAAATTCGTGGCGCACGACCCGCTCGCCGCCCGCGTGGTCGGCCTTGGATATTTTCTCCCAATCCAATTCCGGCAAAATGTCCGCGATGAGCTGGCCCTCGACGTCCGGTTGCAGGCCGATGAGCCGCGTGACGGCCTGATTGAAATAAATGATGCGCCCCTGCTCGTCCGCGACCAGCACGCCATCCTCGATGGTGTTGAACAGCGTTTCGAGAAAGCTGCGCTCGCGCGCGAGCCGCTGGACGACGGTTTGGAGGCCTTCCGTGTCCAGCCGCCCGATGCGGCCAAGCACTTTGTCAAGAAAACTGGATTTGGGCATCGCCATTGGTCAAAATCAATATTTCGGAGTGGCAAAATGGCACAACGCCAGGATTCGTCAATTCAAAAAAAGGGCGTGGTGGCACAGCATTTTTCAAGGTCGCGGAGCGACAGATGGAGATTAGCCGGGGACAACGTCCCCGGTTGAGGCAGGAAAATGAAATGCGTCCTGGAATGACGCTGGAAAGCGAACGATAGATTCCGCCGTCCCTTCAGGACGGTTACATTCTGGACGATAGACCCGGCACGATGTGCCGGGCTAATTTCCCTTGCCGCTCTGCGGCATTTTTTGCCGGCCGACTTTCTCTGGACAACCCGGTTAACCTGGCGCAAAGTCAAATTTGTGAAAGGAAAATTGTAACTTAATCATAGGTGAGGCATCGTATGCACCCTGCTGCCGTCCAGTTGACCAAAGACATTCACGAAGACTTCCTGAAGAAGAAGGGATACCGGCTTGTCGCAAACACGCTACGTTACAAATTTTCAGGAGGTTGCGTGATTAGTCGGCTGCGTGGTTGTAGCAAGTATAACCGCGATGACGCTCCATGTTGGGCGTTTCAGGTTGATTCGAGGATTGTGTTCGATGATTTGGATTATGACCCACCAGTCTCAGCTTGGCGGCCACATAGCCACCGTGTTGGCAGTCTATACTACATCGAAGACCCCAAAAAGACAAAACCGAGACGCATAGCCGAGGATATTTGCCATCTGACCGACTGTCTGCTTGCAGAGCGAGACACTATTCGAGCGTCATTTGTGCGAGGGATTCAAGAGCAGCGAAGACAGGAGAACGCGCAGCGAGCGGCTCAGTCCAGACGAGAGCACTCAACCAAGCGTGAGCAATTACCCACTGGAAAAATCATAGCACGACAATTTAGCCGGAGCGGTTCTGTTATTGAAGAGCACCATTTTTATGGAGACCTCGACATTGGGGTTAAGTATTTCTTCAAGGCGGGAGTCAAAACCGACGAGATGTATTTTTCAAGAGGTCGCCTCGTTAGTCGGAGGGTGTATGAGAAAGCTCGCACCGATTACAAAGACATGCCGCCAGCAGACCAGACATCGGAAGACTGGGGAGGGCAGTTATTACGGACAGTGAGATAAGAACCGCGGTGCGTAATTTGGGATTAGGCTTCACTTCCCTTCCGCCGTCAGCGCCAGAAAAACGTCTTCGAGCGGGCCGGACGCGCCGCTCTGTTTGCGGAGTTCGTCGCGCGTGCCGACGGCAATCAGTTTCCCGCCGTGGATGATGCCAATGCGGTCGGCCATCTCCTCGGCCACGCTCAACTCGTGCGTGGACATCAGCACGGTCATGCCTGCGCGCGAGCGTTCCTTGAGAACATCCTTCACCACGCGCGCGTGCTGCGGGTCGAGGCCGACCATCGGTTCGTCAATCACAAACACCTCCGGACCGTGCAGCAGGGCGGACACGATGGCCACGCGCTGGCGCGTGCCGTGCGAGAGACTTTCCAGCGGGAGGCCGGCAAACTCGCCCAGATGAAAACGCCCGATCAGCTCCTGCGCGTTGGCGGCGATGCGCGCGTCGTCCATTTGGAACAACTGGCCGATGAAGCGGAAAAATTCCCGCGCCGTCAGCTTTTCATAGAGAAACGGGAAATCGGGAACGTAGGCGATGCGGCGGCGCGCTTCGAGCGGTTGCGTCTGCACGTCAAAACCGCACACCCGCGCGTTGCCGGAGGTCGGCTTCATCAGGCCGGCGAGGACTTTCAGCATGGTCGTTTTCCCGGCGGCGTTCGGTCCCAGCACCGCAAAGAATTCCCCGCGCGGGACGGTCAACGTCACGTCGTTGACCGCGACGAGGTCGCCGAACTTTTTGACGAGATGGACGAGTTCAATCACGGCTTGTCCCATTCGTAGAGCACGGCTGTAACGCCGCCGGGCAGTTCCACCCGCAATATTTCGCCCAGCGAACTGACATTCAGGACTATCGGGTGATCCAGCACGCGCGTTTCCAGGCGATACACGGTCACCGGCTCGTGGGCGATCATCATCCGGTCACGGTGCGCTTCCCATTTGACGGTGCCGGCAACGGCCACCGGCGAGGACGGAATGACGGGCAAATCCAGTCCGTCCGCCAACCCGCTGTCGAAACTGCCGCCCAGCGCGCGCAACAGCGCGTTGGGATTCTGCAGGTCGGCGAAACCCAGGACGCGCTCGAAGCTCGCGCCGTCGCTGGTGAGCTTGAATCGCACCGTTTGTTCCGCCGCGACCGAATGAATGTCCACCGCCGCATCCCGCGTGGACACCTTCAAATTCAGCTCCCGCCAGGCGCGGGCGGAAGAAAACTGGAGGCGCCCGTCAAACCGCACCCGGTTGGTAATGGCGCCGAAACTCATGTTGCCGTTGAAGTGAATTTGATAGCCGTTTTGCGCCGCCAGTCCTTCCGGCGGCACGGTGTTTTCGTCCAGCGCCGCCATGGCCTGTTCGACGCTCGTGGAAATCTGGCAGAACCCGGCCCGGCGACCGTCCTGATAAATGGTCAAAGCGGAAACATCCGGCGCGGTTAAAATTTTGCGCCAGACCAAATCCGCCGGCACGGAAACTTCGCCGCCGTGCGGACCATACTCCGCGCGCCACAGCAGCACGTTCATCGTGACCCAAAACGCCGCAATCAAAAAAAATGTGAAGCGCGGAACCATGCAAAACCCTCAGGTTGGCGGAAGGTTCAAAACCTGGCCGACCCGGATCCGGGCGGGGTCCATGTCCGGATTGGCCGCTTCCAGCGCGCCCAGTTTCACGCCGTACTTGCGCGCGATGCCCACCGCCGTTTCACCCGCGATGACGGTGTGCGTGCGCGGCCGGGCAATCGTCGCGGGCACGGCGGGATGGCTGGCGTTGGCGCCGCCCGATGGAACGGAAACATTTCGTGCCGTTTGGACCGGCGCCGGCCGGCCCGCGGCATTGTCCGGTGTCGGCGCGTTGGTTTTGGCCGCCCCCAACTGGCTGGCGTAATACGCGCGCCATTTGTTCACCTCGTCCTGCAATTGACGGTTTTGCTCGATCAGGTTTTCCAACTGTTGTTGCGCGGCCGGCGCGCTCGGCAACGGCAGCACGTCCGCCGCCAGTTGTTGTTTGCAAACGTTGATGCGCCCGCGAATGACATCCGCGTTCTGCGCGTCGGGATTCAACTTCAAGTATTGTTGATAATGGTAAACGGCGGCGGCGGGGTCGGGCGACTTCTCGTCATACAGCCAGCCGAGTTCAAAATGCGCCGCCGCCGAATGCGGATTGGTCTCCAGCGATTGTTCAAATGCTTCGATCGCGCCCTGATAATCCATCGCATTTACGCGCCCCTTGCCCAACACAAAATGCGGCTCCTTTTCCTCGTCCAACTGGCCCTGGTCCGACGACGAGCAGCCATTCAGCGCGACCCCGGTGGCCAGGACGCACACGCCGAGCACAAGACGAACCCAAGACAACATGCCGCAACCCTACTCAAATCGCGCGGCGCGTGCAATCGCGCGCTGCGACGGGTAGTCCCCTAATTTGAAATTGGTGGGTGTGCCGCTGCTGCGGCGCACGGCGGTGCGGCAGCACCGCCGCCACCAAATTAGGGGACTATCCTGCGACGGGCAAAAGGCTTTGCGCGGAGCCGCCGGTCAAAACCGGGCTTGAGCTTTGGGGGCGCAGGACGCAGTTTGTGGGCGGATGCGCGCGTGGCGGAACGGCAGACGCGCCGGACTTAGGATCCGGTCCCGCAAGGGGTGGAGGTTCGACTCCTCTCGCGCGCACCAGCACGACGGATGACGGGCATTCCTAAAAAAGCCGTCCCGCATCACACGGGACGGCGTTGTCAGGCTTGCGCGGGTTGATCGAGTCCGCTCAAGTCTCAAAGGATTTTCCGCAGCCGCAACTCTGCTTCGCATTCGGATTGGAAATTTTGAAACCGCCGCCGTTCAGGGCGTCGCTGAAATCCACCACGGTGCCGCGAAGATATTGCGCGCTGACCGAATCAACCAAAACCTCCACGCCGTGTTGTTCGGAGGCAAGGTCGCCATCGCGTTTTTCGTCGAAGACCATGCCGTATTGCATCCCGGAGCAGCCGCCCTGCTCCACAAAAATCCGCAGCGTCTTGCCCGCGTTCTCCGGCAAGGCGAGCAGCAACTTGACTTCCGCCGCGGCATTTTCGGTGACGCTGACCACCGGTTCAATTGCAAGAATCTCTGTCATTCCAGTTCCCGATTGAAGCTAACCGTGGTGCGCGCCCGTGTCAAATGGCCGCCTTACTTTTTTGCCGCCGACAACGCATTTCTGGCTTTTTCGAGCGAATCCTTCAACTGCGGCAGCCAGTTTTCCATCCGATTGAAGAAATCTTCCGGCGGCGATTCTCCCAGGATTTCGATCAGCGGCAGCGCCTGCAGACCGGCAATCTTGGTCCAGAACGCGTCCGCCGGCTCGTCATTGCGCAAATTGTTTTCGTAGAACACATCCAGATAATTCTTCAACGCCAGTTCGCGCAGCGCTTTCTGGTCGCCGCCGGCCACCGCATCCGCCTTTTTTTCGAGCGCCTGTCCAAAACCGACTTGCGCCTGGCTGCGCGCCGCGATGTTGGCGGTCGGGGAATTGACGACTTGCGCGTAGGCATTTGTGGCCGCGTCGTAATTGGTGAGCTGCAAATTGCATTTGCCGATTTCGACCCACGCCATGGCGCCGAGATCATTGGCGGGGGACAACAGGCAGACCTGGCCGAAGACGTTGGTGGCCAGTTGAAAATTGGCCAGCGGGTTGTTCGTGGGATCATCCGGCGGTTTAAACATCAGCGCCCCGCCATAGGCGAACAGCGCCTGCACAACCACATTGGACGGGCAGTTCACATCACTCGTCAACTTTGTGAAATACCCGATCGCATCGGAATAACCCTGTCGCGCCAGGGCCGCCTGCCCGGCCATCATCTGCGCCGGATAGCTGAGGTCATTGGGCGGAAAGTTTTGATAAATGTATTTGTAGTTTTTTTCCGCGTCCACGTAGTCGCCCGTGCGGAAAAAATAGTCGGCCACCCAGTATTGCGCCGGCGGCGCGAGGGGGTCCGCCGGGAATTGCGCGACAAAATTGGTGAACAGGATGAACGCGTTCGTCTCATTTCCCGCCTGGTAATTGACACGGGCCAGCGCGTAATCCGCCTGCGGCCGCAACGGGCTGGCCGGAAAGTCCGTCAGCCATTGTTTGTATTTTTCCATGGCCACCGGCCACTTTTGCTCCTGTTCATAGGTGTAGGCCATGGCCAGTTCCACCTGCGGGCGCAATGGCGAATCGGGAACGACGGCCTCAAATCTTTGGAACACGGCGAGCGCGTTCGTCGGCTGGCTCAGGTCCGCAAGATATTCACCCATGAGCAGCAAATTGGTGCCGGTCTCCCCGCTGACCGGATACAACTTCAAAATCCGCTCCATCGTGTCTTCCGCCCCGGCCGTGTTTGTCAAGGCCATGCACGCGCGCAGGCTTTGATACAGCGCGCGGTTGCCGAGCGATTGCATGACGGCGGGGAATTGGGTGAAATCATCAACCACGGCGCGGTAATTTTCCAAGGCGTTCGTGAAATCCTTTTGCGCAAACAGCGCGTCGCCCATCTTGAACCGCGCCACCGCCCGGTCCTCCGACGGCGGCAGCCTTTGCGCGGCGGCTTCGAAATCGGCCAGGCTGCCGGCCAGGCTGTTGGTCGTGCTTTCCGCAAGCCACTCGTACCAGCCGCACCAGCCGCGGTCCAGATACGCCCTGCCCGTGAACGGGCTGTTCGTAAACGCGGCCAGAAACTGGTCGAACCGCGCCTGCGCCTCCTGCAGGTGGTTCGTCGCCTCCGCCGGATAGTTGGTGGCCGCTCCCGCGGTGCGGGACGCGGTGTAATCCTTCAAATGCAGTTCGCCGAGCGACAGCAACGCAATGTCGGTCGCCGGTGAGTTTGTGAATGTTGTGATAAAATCCCGGAGCGAGTCCTCGGCTGTCGAAAACCGGCCCAGGGCGACGGCCAGTTCCGTGATTTTCAGGATCGCCTGCCGCTGCCGTTCCACCGGCGCGTTCGCCAGATTCTCCTGATACGCGTCCAGGGCTTCGGCTTGCAAGCCGGCTTGTTCTAGCAAACCCGCGTGCAACGCCACGCTTTCCCCGCGCAACGACACGTCATTTCCCAGCCGCGCAAGCTGGAGCAGATTGGTGGTGGCCGCCAGCGCCGCGTTGGTGTCGCCCGTCGCCAGCTTGACCTGGTAACCCAGATACGCCAGTTGCCAGCCCAATTCCGGTTCGAGGGCCTGTGGGTTCACGGACGCGAGCGTCGCCGCGGCACCGCGAAAATCCTTTTGCGCGAGTGCCGCCTGTGCCAGCAGCAGACGCCCGCGGGTGACCAGTTCGTTGGCCGGATCCAGTTGGGCTGCGCGTTGAAACACGCCGTTGGTTTCCTGCAACACCGCGCCCACCTCTGGCCATCGGCCCAGCTCCGCGCGCGCCGCCGCCGCCTCCACCACCGCCCGGAGCCGCAGCGACGAATCGGGGAAATCGCGCGCCAGCGCAATGAACGTGTCCGCCGCCTTTGCCAGGTCCACGTTTTGAAATTGCGCCTCGCCAATCCAATAAACGTATTGGTCGGCGAGATGCCCGGCCCCGGCCTTGCGCGCTGCCAGCAGCGCGATGACCTGCGCCAGCCTGCCCTGTTTGAATTCCGCCTGCGCCTGCAACAAGACCGCCTCCGGCGCGTTGGTGGATTTGGGATATTTTTGAATGAACTGCGCGAACTCCGCCTCCGCCCGGCCCCACATTTCGTCCTGAAATGCGGTCACAGCGACGGCATAAGCGCGTTGTTCCTTCGTGCCGGCGGCCAAAAGTGGTCCGCCGCTCAAAATGAGTGCGAACAGAATCAAAAGCCATCGCCGGTAAAAAGCCATGCGCCCAAATCTAAACGACGCCGCGCAGCGACAAAAGGGCGAAATAAAGGCGGGATCGCCATACGGGCGCATCTCTATTTTTGAGCAGGCGTTCTGTTCCGAAGGAACAATTGAAAATAGCCCGGCATTTCAATGCCGGGAAAGGTTTGGAAAAATCGAGTCCCGCAGGGACGGCTGAATAGAAACGCCGTTTTCAGTCTGTCCCTGCGGGACTGATGGCGATATCGCTTCGAACCCGGCGTTCAAACGCCGGGCTATTTTCAGAATGTCCCTGCGGGACACGGCTTTTTCGATTGTCCCAAAAATGAGATGCCCCCCTCGCCCCTACTTGTTGAACCGGAAATTGGTCAGGTCGTAGTCCTGCATGACGTATTGCTTCGTTTCCAGCCGCATTTTGTTGGCGCGCTTGGCCTGGGTTTCGCCGCCCGCTTCAATAAAATCCGCATAGCTGATGATTTCCGCGCGGATGAAGCCCTTCTGGATGTCCGTGTGAATCGTGCCGCCCGCTTCCCAGGCCGTGATGCCCTGGCGAATCGGCCAGGCCCGGTTCTCCTTGCCGCCGACGGTCAGGAAACAGATGTAGCCGGCCTCGCGAAACGCGCGCAGCAGCAGGGCGTCGGGATTTTCCAGCTCCGGCGGTTCGGCCGTCACGATCGGCTTGGCGGTGAAAAAGTTGTGGGCGGCGACGGCTTGCAAGTCCGCCGGCTCCAGGCCGGAATTGAAAACGAATTTTTCCTGTTCGAGGAGCGTCTTGATTTTTTCCAGCGCCGCCCGTTCGGCTGGTTGCGGGTCGCGGCCCAGGCGCGTCTCCACAAATTCCAGGTCCTTCAAAATCATGTCCGCCCGGCCCTCCAGCGACACGAGAATCGCGTCGGCGTCCAAAAGCTGGTCGTCGCCCACCACGTCCACCTGCGCGTGGGTTTTCTTGTCCGCCTCGACCAGCTTGTCGGCTTCGTCGAAGCGCGGGTCTTTGAGGTTGTGTTTGCCGGTTTTTATCCCGGCCAGGCCAAACAACGCGATTTTCATAAACTTAAATTCCGCAATTGAACCAGCAAAAATAACCATTAAACCACGGATGCGCACGGATAAACACGATAATGTCGCTGGTAGGGCGGGCAGTCCTCTGCCCGCCGCCGATTGGCAAACAGAATGTTCATCCTCACCACGACGGCGCGCACGGAGTGACGCGCCCTACCAAGAAATCCGTGTTCATCCGTGGTTGAACTGGGCTTTGTGGGATAAAGGCTGGTTCACGACGGCTGCAAAACGCGGCTCAAATACTGTCCGGTAAAACTTTCGGCGCAACGGGCCACTGCCTCCGGCGGGCCCTGCGCCACAATGCGGCCGCCAGCATCCCCGCCTTCCGGGCCAAGGTCAATAATCCAATCCGCCGTTTTGATGACGTCGAGGTTGTGTTCGATCACGACGAGCGTGTTGCCGGTGTTGCGCAGCTTGAACAGGACCTCGAGCAGCTTGGCCACGTCATGAAAATGCAGGCCGGTCGTCGGTTCATCGAGGATGTAAAACGTCCGTCCGGTCGCCTTGCGGCTCAACTCGGTCGCCAGCTTCACGCGCTGCGCCTCGCCGCCGCTCAACGTCGTCGCCGCCTGCCCCAGCCCGATGTAACCCAGCCCCACCTCGGCCAGCGTCAGCAGCGGCTCGTAAATCTGCGGCACGGCGCGGAAAAAAGTCACCGCCTCGTCCACCGTCATCGCCAGCACGTCGGCGATGTTTTTGCCCTTGTAGGTGATTTCGAGCGTCTCGCGGTTGTAACGTTTGCCGCCGCACGTCTCGCAGGTGACATAGACCGGCGGCAGAAAATTCATCTCAATTTTAATCAGGCCGTCGCCTTCGCACTTTTCGCAACGGCCACCCTTGACGTTGAAGCTGAAACGGCCCGGCGCATAACCCCGAATCTTTGCGGCGGGCAGCCTAGCAAACAGGTCGCGGATGTGATTGAACATGCCGGTGTAGGTCGCCGGGTTCGAGCGCGGCGTGCGGCCAATCGGCGACTGGTCAATCACGATGACCTTGTCCACCGTTTCAAATCCCTTCAGGGCGCGGTGCGCGCCAGGGGTTTCCTTGGAGCCGTAAAACTTGCGGAACAGCGCGCGCCGCAAAATATCGTCCACCAGCGTACTCTTGCCCGAGCCGCTGACGCCGGTGACGCAGGTGAACGTGCCGAGCGGGATCCGCGCGTCAATGTTGTGCAAATTATTTTCCTTCGCGCCGAGCACTTCGAGCCAGCCGCGTTCCGCCGACGGCGTCAGGCGTTTTTTCGGAATGGGAATCGTCAGTTCGCCGGTGAGATATTTCGCCGTGAGCGAATCCGGGCTTTTCAAAATTTCCGGCAACGCGCCCGCCGCCACCAGCCCGCCGCCGTGAACGCCCGCGCCGGGGCCGAGGTCAACGATGTAATCCGCCTGCCGGATGGTTTCGGCGTCATGCTCGACCACGAGCACGGTGTTGCCGAGGTCGCGCAGGCCCTTGAGCGTGGCCAGCAGGCGGTCGTTGTCGCGCTGGTGCAGACCGATGCTCGGCTCGTCCAGGATGTAAAGCACGCCGACGAGGCCCGCGCCGATTTGCGTGGCGAGCCGGATGCGCTGCGCCTCGCCGCCGGAGAGCGTGCCGCTCTCGCGGTTGAGCGTGAGGTAGCCGAGGCCGACGTTTTTCAGGAACCCCAGCCGCGCGCGGATTTCCTTGACGACCTCGTGCGCGATTTTCTCCTCGAATTCCGTGAGCTTGAGGCCGGCGAAAAATTCGTCGGCCTTTTCCACCGACAGCGCGCAAACGTCCATGATGGACAGGCCGGGAATCTTCAATTGCCGATTGCCGATTGCCGATTGCCGATTTGAAATTTTTGCGGTGGCACCCGCGTCCCGCGGGTGAAATTCGGCGTCCCGCCGGATTTCTTTGGGCGACATTGCCGCCGTGGGAACCGTTGAACCGAAACCAGCCGTCCGATTCGTTGCCGTTTCGGGCGCGACGCCCGAAACCACCGGCGGGACGCCTGTGCCACCCAAGGTGACGGCGAGGATTTCCGGTTTGAGCCGTTTGCCCTTGCACGTGTCGCAGAACCGCGGGCTCATGTAGGGCTTGATGCGGTTGCGGACGAATTCGCTCTCGCTCTCGGTGAACAGCCGTTCCAGGTTCGGCAGCACGCCCTCGAACGGACGGTTGATGGTGTGCTGGCTGCCCGCGCGCCAGAAATGAAAATCCACGTCGTCCTCGCCCGAACCGTGCAGCAGGACCTTTTTGAAATCGTCCGGCAGATTTTTCCAGGGCGTTTCCAGGCTCACGTTGAAATGCGCCGCGACCGACCGCAGCATGGCCTTGTAATAAATGTTCATCCGCTTGCCCGCCCGCCGCCACGGCTGCACCGCGCCGTCCAGCGGCTGCTCCGGATCGGGCACGACCAGGCCCTCGTCGAAAACCATTTTCTGGCCGAGGCCGTGGCAGACCGGACAGGCCCCCGCCGGCGCGTTGAAGGAAAAATGCTTCGGCGTGGGCGGATCAAAACTTTTCCCCGTCGCGGGCGAACACATTTTGTTGGAATGAAGCGTCTCAACCCAAGTTGTTTTGGTAGGGGCGACCTGCTGGTCGCCCTGGCTGACCGGCAGGTCAGCCCTACCAGAAGAGTTGTGCAGCGCGAACATCACGCCTTCGCCCCAGCGCAACGCGGTTTCCACCGAATCACCCAGCCGCACGCGGATTTTACCGTCAATCACCAGCCGGTCCACCACGGCCTCGATGGTGTGGAACTTCTTCTTGTCGAGCTTCACCCGCGTGTTGGCTTCGAGTTCGACGAATTCGCCGTCCACCCGGGCGCGGACGAAGCCCTCGCGCGCGAGGCGTTCGATGACGTCGCGGAACTCGCCTTTTTGCCGGCGGACGACCGGCGCGAGGAGCATGACCCTGGTTTTGGGCGGCAGCGCGAGGATTTTGTCCACGATGTCGCTGGTGGTCTGCGAGACGATGGGCACGCCGGTGTCCGGGCAATGGGGTTTGCCGATGTGCGCGTAGAGCAGGCGGAGGTAATCGTAAATCTCGGTGGTGGTGGCGATGATGGAGCGCGGGCTGCTGCCGGAACTGCGCTGTTCGATGGCGATGGCCGGCGACAGGCCCTCGATGAAGTCCACCTCCGGCTTTTGCATCTGATCCAGAAACTGCCGGGCGTAGGCGGAGAGGCTTTCGACGTATTTGCGCTGGCCCTCGGCGTAAATCGTGTCGAACGCGAGCGACGATTTGCCGCTCCCGCTCAGGCCGGTGATGACCACCAGCCGGTCGCGCGGGATGTTCAGCGTGAGGTTTTTGAGATTATGCTCACGCGCCCCGCCGATGCGGATGAATTCCTTGCTCATGGCCGCGAATTTTCAATTCAAACCAACCGGCAAGTATATTTCAAAACCGCGACGAAAGCAAAGCGGGGAGTTGAAAAATTTGGAGCCAGTAAACCAACATCGCCACCCGAACTTCTTCCCCGCCAGAACCGGTCTAAAACCGGTCGTTTTCCGGTCTGCAAACCGGAACGACCCGGGATGAATGCGAAACACGCCAAAAACACCAAACTTTTGACGCGAATTACGCGAATTTTCGCGAATTGTTCATGGCCTCGTTCCGCCTTCACAAAGTTCCGGCGCGACAAGTACCCCGGCTGCTACGAGCAAAAACTTGACCGTTTCTTGACCGTATTTGACCGTATTTTACGGTTGACCGGTATTTTCATGAGCGGTTGACCCCCTTTGAGATTACCAGACGTTACCTAAGGTTACCAAAGATTACCTGAATTTCATTTTTTCCGGGATAATGCATTTGACAAACAATGATGGCAAAACGGGCAGGGAGGGCAGTCCCGCCGCAAACGCGGAGAACGGCGCGCACAGAGTGACGCGCCCTACCGGAATTGTTTGTGAACGACATAAACCCGAATTTTTGAGCTTCGTTACCCCGGCGGCTACGGGGAGCGGATCCATGTCATGACGCGGAGAATACAAAGAATTAAACGCAAAGACGCGAAGATGCCAAGGACGCAAAGGAATCATCAGCCACCCGCCTTCATTTGATTTCGGCGCGGCAGGCGGATGGACAGGGATGAACACGGATAAAAACTGAAACGCTGAAATTCTGAAAGGCTGAAACCCGCAGGGAACGACGTGAGGAGTTTGGGTCTCGTGACCTCGTCCCCTACGGGGGGGGGCGGAGTTGCGGCGACGAAGACGTCGCCGCAACGCGCCTGCCGGCTGCCGGACCGGGTGAACGGGACAAAGCAAGTACTTATGTCAAAGAACTGACCCAGCATACCCAGGGCGGGCGCCAACGCAAGCAAATAATGTATTTATTTACAGATATACAATACAGGCATATAAAACCCGATGGGCAACCGTGCCACCGAGGAGGCTCGCTTCTCGGCGGGAATCGGCGGTTTCTGGAGAAGTTTGAGACTCGTTACCTCGTCTCCTACCAAAGGCGGTGTGGCAGAGGAGCCTCTGCCGGATAAATCCGGCATTCCGGTGGCGCTGCCAAGGCGCCCGAAAAGCGCCCGGCCTACGGCAGCAGGATGAGCCGGTAGAATTTTATCGGGCCGAGGCCGCCTTGCGAGCCGTCGTCAAAGAAATCGAACAGGCTGTTCGTCGGGCCGACGAACGTGCTGTAAGCGATGATGTTCGGAAATGTGCTCCACGTGATGATCGGCATGAGATTGGTCGTCCATTGCACCTCGAACAAATAATTCGTCGGCGCGGGCCACACGAGCGAGAAACCGTTCGTGCCGGCGATATTGGTCGAAGTGATGCTGCTGATGGACACGGCATTGGTATGCGTTGACGGAATCGAGCCGACGAGCACGATCCGGTAAAAACGCGCCGGCGGCAAACCGGGCGGCGTTTGCGAGCCGTCGTCAAAGAAGGAGAACAAACCATTCGTGGGCGTGACCGGACCGGTGTAATAAATAAAATTGCTGAAGAATTGCCAGTTCGCCGGCGACAGGATGTCCGTCCATTGCACCTGGAAGACGTCGCCGGTTGGCGCAAACCACTGGAGCAGGAAACCGTTCGTTGCGCCCTGGTTTGTGAACGTGATGCTGGAAATTGAAATGTTCGCCGCGGTCAGATGGAAATTCACCTCGAGGCTGAAAGTGACGGCGGAGCCGTTCGTGTTTTGCACGCCGAGCCAGTAAGTCCCGCCAGGCACGATGTTCGTCGGGGCGCTGGTGTCGCTCAAAACGGAAATGCCGCTGGTCACGCCGGCCAGCAGGGTGTGGTCGCCCGCGTTCGTCCCCGTCGGCAGCGCGTTCTGGTTGAACAGCAGGTTCACCGGGCCGGTGGAGAAAAGCAGTTGGTTGGTCGCAATATCCGCGTTGGTCGGCACGTTGACAAAAAAGTAGTCAATGCCGCCGGCCGGAACGGAGCTTATCTGCGATGCGCCGTTGTTCAGGGGCTGCAAGAGCACCAGCCGGTAAAAGCGCGCGGGGCCAAACACGCCGCCGGTCTGCGAGCCGTCATCAAAGAACTCGAAGAAGCCAATGCCGTTCGTGGGCGTCAGCGACGTGTAGGAAATGATGTTGCTGAAGGTGTTCCACGCCACCGGCGGCCCGATGCTGGGCGTCCATTGCACCTGGAACAGGTCGTCGGTGGGCGCGAACCAAGTGAGCAGGAAGCCGAAATTCCCGTTGATGTTGGTGGCAGTGATGCCGGAGATGACGATTGGCGCGTTGGTCGGAGTCAGCAGGTGGAAATCCACTTCGATTCCGTAGGTCACCGTGACGCTGTTCGTGTTCTGCACGCCGAGATAATAAGTCGAGCCGGGGACAAGGTTCGTCGGCGCGCTGCCGGTCGTTGACAGGGTGTAGGAACCATTGGTGCCGCTGAATAAAAAGACATTGGTCGCGGGCGAATTGGTGCCGAGCCACACGTTCAACGGCCCGTTCTGCGTGAAGAGCAAAATGTTGGTGGCAACATCCGCATTGACCGGCACGTTGATCTGATAAAAAGTAATGCCGCCGGGCAAAATGCTGTTCGTTTGCGCCACGCCATTGGTGGCGTTCAAAACAACATTGGCGAGACTGGCAATTGACTGCGGGGTCAAAGCCAGACTGTGTAAATATCCGGCGGCGATGGCCACAAAATTGGTCAGCCCCACCGGCACGCTGGTCTGACCGGCGGAATCATCACCCCAAGCCACCACACTGCCGTCGTTTTTCAGGGCCATGCTATGGTACCCGCCGGCGGCAATCGCCACCACATTGGCAAGATTGGTGGGCACGTCTGTCTGGCCGTCACTGTCATAACCCCAAGCCACCACCGTCCCGTCGCCTTTCAACGCCAGGCTGTGAAAACTCCCGGCCGCGATGGCCACCACATTGGTGAGATTGGCGGGCACGTTGGTCTGGCCGGCGCCGTTGTCACCCCAGGCCGCGACCGTTCCGTCGTTTTTGATCGCCAGGTTGTGTAAAGATCCGCCCGCAATGGACACCACGTTGATCAAGCCCGCCGGAATGTTCGTCGGATTGAACAAGTTGCCGCCCCAGGCCGTCACCAATCCGTTGGATTGCAAGGCCAGGCTTGAATATTGCCCGCTGGCAATCATCACCACATTGCTCAAACCGGCCGGCACATTCGTCTCGCCGGCGCCGGGATAAATATCCGAGCCCCAGGCGGCCACCGTTCCGTTGTTTTGCAATGCCAGGCTGTAAGATTCGCCGCCGGCCAGGGCCACCAGATTGCTCAAACCGGCCGGCACGGTCGCCTCGCCATACAAATTGTCGCCCCAAGCCACCGCCGTTTCGTTGTTTTTCAACGCCAGACTGTGATCATACGCGCCGGCGATGGCCACCACATTGCTTAAACCGAACGGCACCTTGGCCTGCCCGGCATAGTTGGCGCCCCAGACCACCGGGTTGGCCTCATCCAGAATCTGGTCGAAACCATAGACCACCGCCAGGGCGTTGCTGACGACCAGCCGGAAGTGATACGGCACGTTCGTCAACAAACCGCTGATCTGGCTCTCGGTATAAACCACATTCGAACCCGTTCCCACGCTGACCGGCGGCGTCTGGTTTCCGTAAGCGGTGCTCGTTCCCCATTGGAACCAGGCCGTGGCCGGCAGGCCGTTGGGCGTGGCCATGCCGTTCAACTGGGCGCCGGCGCCCGTGACTGCCTGGGCTGGTTGCGTGAAGGCAAATGGACCGGAAATACCGGGCACAAGATGGAAATCAACCTCGATGGCGTAATTCGTCACCGTAAAGCTGTTGGTGTTCTGCACGCCGAGCCAATACGTCGTTCCCGGTATCAACACATCCGGCGTCGTGTTCGTGCCCATCAGGAATGAACCGCTGGCCAAATTCGCTATCCCAAGAAAATCATTCGCCATGCCCACGGTCGGCGGAAAATTGGTGCTCCACCACACATTCAGCGGCGCATCGGCGGAGAGGAGCCGGTTCGTGGCCCAGTCCGCGTTCAGCGGCACGTTCACCTGGTAAAAAACAACTCCGTTGGACGGAATGGGCGTTGAATTCGTGTAAGGCACTTCGTTCGTGAGGGTGATGTACGAGACGTTGATGGTCGGAATGAAATTGGTGTTGGCAAAGGTGAATCCCAACTGCCAGCTCTGGAGCGTGGCGTTGTTGGTGGCGCCGGCGCGGTCATCCTGAATCTCCAGGGTCCACGTGCCGAGGGCGCTCTGGTTGTTGATGGCGCTCATGTCCTGTTCCGGCTGGTAATAAAGATTCTGACCCGCTGTCTCTGGAACCACTTCGGCGACTCCATTCAGAGGAGGTTCTGGTGTATTCGTATTAATATCGTCAAGATTGTTCCACTGGCCCTGAAAATTAATCCCGAAATACAGGCCATACATATAGACATAATAATCGGCTCCGTAGCCCTGGTTGGGTTCCACTCCGTTCCAATTCGTATAAGTTACGGGTTCCCCGTCGGCCCAGATATAATTGGTGGACTGGGTGAAGTCTTCTTCCGGTGGACAGTGAAAACCAATCCATAAGTCATGGTTGCCGTTATACTGTGAAAACGTATTCAAGACCCAGGCGTTTTCAGTCGCGTTCCTGATGGTTGTCAAATGACCGCCCAATGCCTCGGCCCAGACCTCGGAACCGGTCCAGTTGGTATTGCCCAACAGGTAGTAATAGTGCCCGTTGTTCGTATTTAAAATCGGCCCGTCAATGATGGGGATGTTGGACGGGATTGGTGGCAAGATTGGTAGTGTGTTGGGCACGAACGGCGGCGGTGCGAACTTGATGGGCGTGGTCGTCAGGTTCGTGTCCTCGGTGAACGCGAGATAAAGGTAGTTGGTCTGGGAACCGCCGGCGGTGTATTCCCAGGCCGTGCCCGGGTTCGTATTGCCGAATTGGTTCATGATGACCGTGATGAACGTGCTGCTGCCCGGACCGTAGGTCAGATTAAATTGGCCGGCGTTGCTGATGAACCCTGTGTTGGTGATTAAATTGGCCGGAGTAATGTTGGCCGAATAATACACGGTCATCTGGTCGGGGATCGGAAAGAAATTGTAGCTAATGTTCAGGGTGCCGGAGGTTTCACCGGTGTCAATGAAGTTGGTGGAGGAGGTGGGGCCGCCGGAAGCAGATGCCGGCGAGAAGAAATTGTTGAGAATCGTTGCGCCGCAGCCGTTGGTGGTATTGCCGCCGCGGTTTTCCATCAGCAAATGCCGCGTGCCGTCCGGGCTGATCAAATGAAATACCAGGTCCGATATGCGCGGATGATCCACCCGCAACCCGACGCTGAAATCCTGGATGATGTCCGTGTTCGTCACGGTGATGGAGTTCGTCGTCACCGCGTCATCCAAAATCGGCACCGGCCCGCTCGAAGCATAATCCACCGTCGAAATCGCCGAGGCCGAGAAACCCGTCGGTATGGCGATGATATAAAGGTTATTGGTCCCAGCTGGGACAGCCAGGTTGCCGGTTGGGTTGTAAACACGATACCAATAGCGCCCAGGTAACAACGGTGGACCAACCGAAATCGAGTTACCCGGTGGAGTCCCATTGTTCAGCAGCGCCGGCCCGATTTCATTGGTGTCCGTCGGAGGTGGAAGGGGCGGAATCACATTGGCTATCTGTTCAGCAAACAGTTCCATTGGCGGATTGGAAATAGTTGGCGGCAAATTCGTTGCAGACACCATGAAGCCGGTATAGCCCACCGGCACATCAATGTAATCCTCGTACGACTGGCCTGGCTGAAGCGTGACATTAACGCCATGGCTGGCGTCTTTGTGCGGCACAAGCGTCAAAGTGTAGCCGACCACGCTGCCAGTTTGGGTCAGTGAAGTGTCTGCTTCCTCCAGCATCCACGGGCCAATGCCCTGCGTGCCGGTGAAACCCCGCAGGCTGCCCGGCCCGTCGGACTTTTGCGAGCCTGGATAATTGCCCGAACCACTGTCGTCATAGGTAAAACTGTAAGGCCCCGGTGGATTGCCCAGCGAATCGTGGTTGTTCAGCACGTTCCGGACGCCGTTGTGATTGAGCGTGCCGATGAGATCTCCGAAATTCTGATGCATAATCGTATCGTTCACGACGACCTGGCCCACTGTAATCGGATAAATGGCGAGCGCGAAAGTGTAAGCAATGCCCGGATGCGCCGGACTGCCGTCGGGAATGTTAAACGGAACGAGTTGCCCGTTGACAACTTGATTGCCGTTTTGCATCTGGCTGAACGGCGTCGAGGTGAAGATGGGCAGAAAGTCATATTCGGAGGCCACCTGACGTTCCGACTTCACGCCGACGTAATAAACCTGGCCGGGGTGGGAACCGATATCCACAACGAATTCCGTGCCGCCGCGGCTCAAGGATGCGCCTTTGAACGGGCCGCCCCCGAAAATCCGACTTGTGTGCCGTGAACGCAGTTGGAAATCGCCACCGGATTCAGATTCGTCAACGACGGATCAGTGCTCACATAAAGATCAATGTCCGCTTCGGGGGTGGTGGCATTGGCGGTGGAATCCGCAAACACGCCCATGCGCGGAATCGAAAGCGTGTCCGGCAGGAAGGTGATGAACCCGGCGTTGGTCACATTGGCGGCTCCGCTGACCGGATTGGTAATCACGTAGAAATGCCACTGGTTGGTCATGCCTACCGTGACGATGGCGTTGGCCGCGAAGCTCGGAAAGATGGGGATGGGCTGATTGTTCGTGTCCAGCACGGTATTGGTACCGATGGGAACAGTGTTGGTGCCCAGCACTGGCGAGCTTGCGCCGGCAAACTGGTTGAGCAACGGTGAATTGGTCGCAGCGAGAAAAGTGATTTGCTGGTCGCCAGTAGGATTGGAAATGATGCCTTGGTCGGTCACCCCCGAGATGGAGTTGGTCACTTCGCCTTCGCCACAGGAAATCACCAGCGCAAAATCCTGCACGACGTTCGGCGCATACGCGCCGGCGGCGTTGTTGGTTTGGGCAGTGACGGCATTGACGTTGACGCTACGACCGATGATGGTGATGGAATAATTCTGGCCCAGCGGCTGCGAGATAAACACGTTCTCGACGTTGTTGATGGCGTCAACAATTGCCGGGGTGTTCGTGGTTTCCGGCGTGTTAAAGATGCTGCCGGAACTGATGTCGTTGCCGTAAAAGATGACAGGACTGGACGGGTTGTCCAAATTGCTGACCACCAGACCGAGACCGTTGACGAGCTTGATGGCGGCGGCGGGATCACCGGGCGGATCGGTCCAGGCCAGCGTCACGCGCAACGGCAGCGTGGCGGCATTGGTGTTGATGACCACTTTGAACGTGTGGCTGTCACCGGTGGCCAGCGCGTTGGTTGGGTTTTGATCAATGAAGAAGCTGGAGCAGCCTGCGTTCAACTGATTCGCGACTCCCAGCGGCAGGGAATCCGGCAGATTAATCAGGCCCCAACCTTCGAAGTTGATATTGTTTTGGACCTGTAAATCGTAAGCCCCTGTCGGGCGCGCGCCATTGATGAGCATGGCCTTGAGCAACGCCGGGCTGGGCGTGGTTTGCAGCGTGTTGGTGAAGTAATCCTGCATCAGCGCCAGCACGCCCGACACGTCCGCCGCCGACATGCTCGTGCCGGTTTCATAACGGTAATACGGCCCCGGCCCGGTGCTGGCCGGGTTAGGCGTGCCGAGGGATTGGTCCAGATTGCTGTAAACCAGTTGATAATTTCCGGGGTTGTTCGTCGTGATGGTGTCGAGGACGATGTCGAATTTGATGGGTTCGCTGGTGATGTTGCTGATGGCGTAAAAGAAACCAAAAGAAGTTTCGGTGCTGAGTATGTTGGCGATGGTCAGGCCACCATCCGGCGGTATCGAAAGCTGACCAATGACGGGACCAGAGTAGTTCGCCGCGCCCACCAATGCGTAATAAATCGGCAGATTGGTGACGAGTGCCGGCGAGTCCCCGTTGGGTTGTATCTGGATGGTGACGCCCACCGTATTGGTTGGGATTTGTGGGAATTTAGCCCCCGCCAGCGTATCCGCCTGGATGACCACGGAGAAATCCCGCACGCTGAAATTGGTCGGATCGGCAAAGAAATACGAGTTGATGTCCCACTGGCTGGAGCGGGTGGAAATAATGGAGGTTCCCGGCGCGACCACGTCCGGTTTGTAACGCCCGAACGTGCCTTCAGTGCCGATGCCGACGTTGCCGCGGCTGGAAAAACCGGCGATGCGATAACTGGTGCTGGTGTCCGCCTGCCAGGGCGTGCTGATGGTGCCGTCCGCATTGGTCACCGCGTTGGTAATGTCGCGGAACTCCTGGATGGAACCCACGGTGATGACATTTTTGGCCGTGGCGGGCGACAAAATGCTGTCGGGCGTGCCGTTGCCGGGATCGGTTGTGTCGTCGCCGTTGCCGGCGTTGCCCGCCGAGAACACGAACAACACCGGCTGCGAGCCGGTCACCAATGGCAGCGAGTCGCGTACCGCCGCGTCGTAGCTCGCCGCCGCCAGATCGTAGGCGTTGTCGCCGCTATAATTCCAACTGTTGTTGGAAATCAGCGCGTTCGTCAGCGACACCGCAGCCTGCTGCAAATAACTGTCGGTAATTACGTTTGTATCGGAACCATCTTCGACACCGCCGACGGAGAACAAGATCGCCAGCGGCGCCATGCCGCGAAATTGGCCGTTCGTTCCCGGCATGGTGGAACCCCGCGCGTTGGTAACGGTCGTGGATTCGAAGCCGTTGCCGGCGATGATGCCCGCCACGTGCGTGCCGTGGCCGTTCGTGTCAACCAGGCTTTGCGGTGCATCGCCAAAAACACGCATGCCGCCGGTTGTAAAATCAGGATGCGTCGCGTCAATACCGGAATCGTTGACTTCCACGACTACGTTTTTGCCGGTTAGCCCGAGATAATTCGATGAAACTTGCGTGTCAACTGCCACGCCCACCGTTGCCCGGCTCAAATCATTCGCCGGAACGCGCCGGTGGGAGGGTTCGACGATGTGCACGCCGGGCAACGCCGGCACGGCCGTCCAATCCGCCGGCGGCTGCACGTTCACAATCCAGCCGTTCTGCGATTCATCCTGCGACAACACTGTTCCGCCGACGGCTGCAATTGCCTGAATCGCCGGTTGCTCCTTGCCGGGGAACAGTTCCACGTTCAAGGTGGCATCCGCGGGCAATAATTTCCCCACCCACGGCAGCAGCGACGCGGACACTTTGTAATATGGCTCGTAGGGAACCACCGCAAATCCGCCAGCCGCAAGTTCATCCGCGCCGGACTTCGCCAGGGTGACGAGGTAGGCGTTGTTCGGGATGTAGGAAACAATTTGCGCGCCCGACTGTGCCAGCATCGCCCGGAAAGCGTTGTCAATCGGCCCATTGGCCTGGACGATGTAAGCGCCCGGCTCGCCCTGCGCCTGCAATTTTTTCGGGATGGAAAAATTTAACTTTGCGCTGGTGTCAATCAGCGCGTTCTCCAGCAGAATCGCGTGGCGGTCGTTCACCAGTTCGCCGATGGTCTTGGTCGTGTTGGACAGACGATAGCGGAACTGGTTTGTCCTGGCTGTTGCGGCGGCGGCGGCTTGAACATTATTGGTCGAAAGGATGGTGAGGGGCGCAGTTTGGGCCACGGCCGGGCCGGAATGAAGCGTCGAGGCGGCTTTCAGGAGCGCGGACGGCTTCGTCCGCGTGTTGCTGGACGGACGCTGGGTTGACCATAAGAACCACACGCCCGCCGCGAGCAACAGGCACGCTGAAATCAAAAGGATACGACGAGCGCGCATAAAGTCAGTCATGTTAACAAATCACCGTTCATTTTGCAAAGGTGGAGATGGCCATCCGCCCCGGGTCTTGTGGTAGGGACAGCGCGCTGCGCTGTCCGCGCCCGCCCGTCCTCCGTAGCAGTACTGCGGAGGGTGGACGTGCAGCGGCGCAATGAAGCGGCGCAAGAAAGACTGTAACGGAGCGTCAAGTTCGTTCCGTCCGCTGTTGCGCGGACGGGGACGCCGCAGCGCAGCGTCCCTACCTCGACGTCACAGCCACGTTGCCGACGCTTAAATGGCGGCTTCGCCATCAATGTTTCATCATTCTTCATTCTTCATTCTTCATTCATCCCTCATCCTTCGCCGTCAATCCGGCGGCAACGGGTTGATGCTTTCCACCACCACGTGCGGCGTGGGCGTGCCCGCGCCGTCCACGCGCACGACCACGCGCACGGCGCTCTCCGCCACCACCTGATAATTGGTGCACATGCCAAATGCATTTCCGCCGCTGGTCACCAGCGAATTGGGCGCCGGCTTCAACGCCTGGCCGTAACAATAAACCACATACCGCGGCGAGCCTTCGCGCAACAGCGACATCACCTGCTGCGGCAGCCATTCATACATTTCGTCGCTGATGCCCTTTTGCTGTTGCACACTGTCGTTCCAGTTCAGGAACGGCGATTTTTCAGTGAGTTGCGGCACAAAGAGGATATCACCAGCATGCTCGAAAACACCGGCCACGCCATCAACGTTGGAAACAGCCGCGCGCCATTGGGTGATGCCATTCCACAATTGCCACATTGCCGAGTTCGTTCCCGGTCCCGCCGGGGAAATCGGGAAAGCCGTGAAGTTCGTCATCGAACCGGCACCCTGTCCGGAGGTTAGAATGACCGCATCACTCGCATTGTTGGAAAGCACCGTGACACCGCTGAACAAGGCCGACCACGCCGCCAGATGCGGCTGGTTGACCGAAAGTGTGCCGTGCGTGGCGTTGTCATTGAACGCGGTGGTGAACAAATCGAATAACAACCGATCCTGCTTCGGCGCGGTATTCGTGACGTCAAACGGATTCACGTTGCCCGTCCAGTCAACCCAAAGGTTGGGGCCATTATTGCCGTAAGTGCCAAAATAGCTTTGATACGACAAAACGTCCGAAGCCTTGAGATAAACCGTCTGCCAGGGTGTGCCGCGATGGACACGGCCCAGCCAGCCGACCGTCGGGAATTTGTTCGCGGGAAAATTCCAGTCATCCGAACAAGTAACCAGCGGGTCCTTGATTGCGAGCATGTTCGTGCCCACCCCCGTCGAAGGATTGCCGTTCCATGGCTGGTAACGCTGGTTCAACGCGCCCAGATTGCCCGGCCAATTCAAGGTTTCCTGGAACCCACTCCCGGGTTGGGTGGCGAAATTGTCGGCGTATGTATAATTGAATGGAGACCCCGCGAAAACGCTGGTGGCGGGGTTCACCAAATCACTGGCCATGTAATGCACCAGCGGGTCGTCGGCCTGCCAGACGATGTCCTGGACGACGAGCGCCGATGGCGTGTAAGGCGCCTGCATGGCATTGGTCGTTTCAGCGATGCCCATTTGGGTCGGGTCGGGGGTGTATCCAGAATAGGTCAGCAACGGTGTCCCTGCGCCATTCAGGAAGACAAGAAAACCATTCATCTGGTCATAAGCCATCTTTTGGTCCTGACTCCAGCCGTTTTGACCTTGTTTGTAAGTTGGAATTCCCAATCCCTGTGACACGTTCAACTGTTCGGTGATCCCGGCGGGGACGCCGTTAGCCATAGTCGGGTCCCATTGATTATTATATGCAGTATCCGTTTTGTCTTGGGCTACTGTGTCGTATCCGTTAACGATTTCCGACGACAAATCACGGAGGCTGTTCGGCCCAGCCAACTGCACATAATCAATCAATCGCCCGGAGGTGTGATCCACCATGATGACCTGTAGATTGTTCGTCACCGCCAAAACCCAATGCGGCTGCGGAAGTGTTGTGTTGACCCCGTTGAAGGTGGGGATACTCGTTTCAAACTGCAAATTCAGATTCGTGGTCACGAAAGGAAATCCACCGTTGTTGAAGCGATACATGGAAACCGCCACGGCGGCGAAATTTGTCGGGATGGTATTGAAATTTGTGAGGAATGACTGGGGGTTGGGATGGAGGGAATTGTAAGTCCCGGGCCAGTAGCTGGGGGATGTTATCAGCTGAGACCCGCCCGCAATCAAATTGGCGGTATAGCTGAAATTCTCATCGTTAGCCAGCGTCATCGTCAGAAAATTGGTCACATAAATGTCAGTCGGCCGGGTGTAATTGGAACGGTAGGAGTTCCAGCATTCCACGCCGAAACTATTGGTGAGGCTCAAATTGAACATTTCATAATTGGTAAAGGCCGTGTTCAGTGTCACATTGGTGCTCGAGCGGGTGACCATGATCTTGCGCGCGAGCTGGAAGGCGCTCTCCATATAAAACTCGTTGAAGTTTGGAAAACCCTTCTTGGCGCCGACGATGAGCGGCACGCCGAAAACGAGATCATTAGGCTGTAGCGCAGCGACGGCCTGTGGATTGCCGATCAAAGAGCGCAAAGTGCCTCCCCCAAGAAAACTCGTGTCCGTAACCTCGGCGTAACTGCGAATATAAACACAAACATTTGTGCCTACCGCAAAGTTTGGACCAACCACATTAAAGATTGGCCGGAACACGGTGGGCAGCGGCGTCGGCGGCAGCAAATTGTCGTAATAACGATTCGTCGTGGCGTCGTAAATGTTGGCCGTGAGCTGGAGCAGGCGGTTGACGGCGGGTGTATAGACAAACTGTCCGTTTACCCAAACGGGAATGTTCGTGATGCCAAAGGCCGGGATCGTGTTCGCAATTCCCAAAAAAGGAATAGTCAGGCCCAAACCGTCCGGTCTGTTGGTAAAGACGGTACCGAGACTGTTGGTATAATAATAATTGGTGGAAATGCCGTAGAAAGTGGCGAGATAGTTCGACGGATTTGCCTGGAACCAGTTCGTCGTGCAAAGCCGCAGCAGCCGGTCGGCGGCCACCATGAAGAAATTGGCTGGCGTCCACGGAACGAAATTGGTTTCCGCGCCCTGAACGATGGCGATGTTTGTCGGATACAAATACCCATTTAAACCGGCACCATTAAAAGCGTAATTGACGACCGCATTGGAGTAGTTCAGGTTGATTTTGCCCGATTCCGGCGCGGAATCAGAACCCAGTTCATCCAGCATCCGGTAAAACGTATAGCGGTCGTAGGTGGAATTGCCTGTCCCGCCGAAATAGCTCGTGCCGGCATTGAGCAAATTGGTGCTAAAAGAAAACGTTTTCGTTTGATCAAATAAATCCGACGGCAGGCTGAAAAATTGGTCTGGGTTGTCCGCGCCAGCCCAAGGCAACTGTGGATTGTCGTTATCGCCAGGCAATTGGAAGCCGGTCATCAATGGCTCGCGCGAATAGCCGTCAATGTTGTCGTTCAAGAATGCGACCGGACCGGGACCAGCCATACCAAGACCATCGTTGTATAAAACGAGTACCGAATTAAGCGAGTTGTAATTATTTGCGTAACGATAAGCCAGCAGCGCGCGGGCGTCGTCAAAAGCCAGACCCTGGTTAGCACTGCCGGAAACAAAAGGCTCGTTATATTGATAATAGTTCGCTGAAAGAGGCGGTGGTGGCGGCAAAGTTGGACTGCTTGAGCCGACGACTTGACCCCATTCATTCGTATTCAAGTCAGCCAGAAACGCGGCCAGATTGATTTCCCACGAGCCGACGCCTTCATTGCGGAAAAATCCATCACGAATACTCGCCCCCGGATTCACGGAAATTGTTATCCCTGGCGAAGGTGCGGACGGTTCGTCAAAAACCTGGTTGTGAATGGCGTTGAGGTCGAGGGCGTTGCCGACGGGCACGGCGATGAAGGCGTAGCGCGACACAAACTGGTTGTTCGGTCCGTGCGGCGCATCCGGGTGGTCCAACATGCCAATCCATTCCGGGTCGCCCACTACAAGAACATTGGGCCCGAGGCTGTTGCCATTATTGTCCTCGTTCGTCACCCAGCCGTTGGGGTCGTCCATGCCATTGCGGTTGAGGTCCAGGTAAAAACGGTTTTCCACGGCGCGCGTGACGAGATTGCTCAAATAAATCGGCGCGCGCGGCAGATACCAAAGATTGGCGATGTTCTGGATGAGGTCATTACCGGTGACGGGATTGCCGCCTGGATAATAGTAATTGACGTTGGTGGGGTTGGCCACACCACTAACAAAGCCAGACCCGTTGATGTAATTGGTGGAGACGAGCAGGCCGAAGTTGTAGGCGGCGGCGTTGGTGGTGGCAAAGATGTTGGCGACGATTTGCGCCTCGGCGGTGGCGAGCGCGGCGTCGGCGGCCAGCCGCGCGCTGGCGGTGTCCGTGGTGGTGGTGACGGCTTTGCGTTCGCGGGTGGCCATGTGCAGAAACGCCAGGGCCATGATAAGCGTCACGGAAAGCAGAATCAGCGTGATGACCAGGGCCATGCCGCTTTGCGAAGGTTGAGGGTTGAGGGTTGAAGGTTGAAGGAGCGGATTGCCAAGACCGCGTTCGGAGTGACGAGAAGAACCCAAACATCCAACATTCAACATCGAACGCTCAACATCGAAGGCGGAATCCAAGCGGCTGCGGACTCGTTCGGAGTTCGGAGTTCGGAGTTCGGAGTTCAGATTGCCGGCTTCGCGCAAGCGTGACGGGTGACGAGAAGAACCCAAACATCCAACATCCAACATCGAACTCTCAACATCGAATGCAGCATCCAAGCTACCGCGAACTCGTTCGGAGTTCGATGTTGGATGTTCGATGTTTAATGTTCGCTTTATTTTCATTGATAGGCCGAGGGGTCAACGTTGGGAATGGTCACGCGCTGGCGGAAAATGTGGACCTTGCCGGCCTGCAGCGCGAGATAGTTGCTTTGACTGGTGGAACCGTTCGGCCAAGTTGCGGCGCGCTGAAGGATGCGGTCTTCGAGCACGCCAAGCTGGATTTCCACGGACGCGGGCAGCGCGTTGCTGAACATGCAAAAACCGACCTCGCCCAAAGTGGACGGCTGAAAAAGGACGTTTTTCGGGGTGTTGGTATATCCGAAGGCGTAGCCGTTCGTCATCCAGACGCCGTTGGTGTCGTAGGCGCGCACGGTCAAATCCACCACGCCATCCAGCAAATGGCTCCAGTTGGTCATGGAACCATTCCGGACCGCATAGGTAAAGTTGGTGAAGAGCGTCTGCGGACTTGCGGCGGCGACGTTTGTAACCAGGTAAAAGCGGTAAAGCGGATTCAAATAGCTCAAGTTCGTCGCCAGATCCACAGCGTAACCGGTGGCAATCCAGGCGGGACTGCCGCTCAGATTGCCACGGCTCAAAACGAAAAAGTCTTCCAGCACGTTTGTGCGTTGCTGGTTGTTCGGACTGGCCGGCAGCGTCTGAACAAGCGGCTGGGTGTAATAAAAGTTGGTGTTGACGTAAAAATTGACCGGCTGATTGACCGGCTGTGTGTAATAACCGTTAAAAGACGCGTCCCTGCCGCCGAGCGACGGCGCCATCTGGCGCAAATCGTCCGCCATCAGGTCCATCGCCGCGCGGCCGCCTTCGAGCACGTCGGTCTGCGTGACGGTGCTGCGAAACGCCGTCTGCGTGCTGTTGAACACCGCCATCAACGCCACCACGATGAGCGACAGCAGCGTCATCGCCACCAGCAGCTCGATGAGGGAAAAGGCGCGGGGAGCGCGAGCCCTTTCTAAAACCGTAGCAGCGGACGTCAGTCCGCTCCAATTTCCCGGATGATCGAGCCGACTCACGTCGGCTGCTACAAAATTTTGAAATTTCGTTTTCACCGGGCGGAAACGACGTTGGTAAAGGATTGCGGCTGGTAAAAATAGAGCCATTGGCCATTGGTGAAAACCTGCGTCATCTGCCCGGCGACCATCGTGCGGAAGGTCTGGCGGCCGGCACCCAGGTTGCCATTGGGCAGTTGCGGCCATAGAAACGTCAAGCGCAGTTCATGCAGACAGGAGGTCAGGTTTGTCGTGTAGAGCGAAGGCGCATTCGTGTCGGTCGCCACCGGCGCGTTGACGCACAGGATGCGGTAGGTAAAGGCATCGGCCTGGATGATTGGGTTGTCCTGCGGCGGCTTTTCGACCGCCGGCCCGCTCAACGAACGGACATAGGCGACGACATGGTTGCTGATGTAACTGCTGTTGAAGAGATCGTATATTGGCGTAAATCTGTTGATATCGGTGTATGTGTATTCCGGCGTGCTCAAAAGCCCGATGATATTCGTCCCGCTGTTGATTGGGAACGGGAGCGTAGGAAAAGGCACCATGGTTGAGGCAGCAGCATAGTTGTAACCATTCACTCCGCTCCTGTTGAAACTGCCGTCGGCATTGTATTGCGTCCAATAATTCGTGATGGCATAGACGTAATTCGTCAAGTCGTTCATGCCGCGCGCGCCGCTGCGGATGGCTTCGAGGAACACGGTGGCGTCCTGGTTGATGACGGTTTCCTCGCGGTTGTCGCGCTGGGTGCGCATGCCCAGCGGCAGCACGCCGATGATGGCGACGAGCGCAATGCCGATGATGGCCAGGCAGATGGCAATCTCGACCATGGTAAAACCGGATTCCGGTAGGGCGGCGCTGCTGCGCCGCCGGCGAAGCGGCAGCTTCGCCCTACCTGGAAAATATGAAGCGGACGTTTTCATGGCCCCATCTTGTGGTATTCCAAGACCGCGCGGCCCGTCAGCCAGTCAATGTGAACGATGTTGTAGGCAAGGTTGGTGCTGTTGCCGGGCGGCATCTCCTGAACGTCGGGATTGCCGATTTGCGCCGGGTTGCCGATTTTCAGCGTCTTGGTGTTGGGATAGATCGCCGGCAGCACGCTGCCGTGGGCGAGCGGAATGTAGGCGTAATTATAACTGCCGGACGCACTCACTTCCGAGACCAACTGGCCCCGATAGTCAAACGCGAGGTAAGGCAGCGAAACGCCGCTGGCGGACGTTTCCGTGGGGAACGGAATGTTGTTGGTGAAACGGAATTGGGCAATGGGGTAGGACGCACCGGAAATCGGATCCGTGATGGTGTTGGTGCCGATAAACTTTTGCGCCGCGATGAACGAGCCGTCGGGCAGCGTCTGCCACGGCGCGAGATAATGCCAGGCGTGCTGCCCGGGCTGGTCACCCAGCGCGCCTTGGGCGACGAAGTTGTAACCGCTCAATTGCTCGCTGCACAGATTGGTGGCGGCGGTCTGCTGGGCGGGCGTCAGGCTGGTCCACCAGGCATTGGGAAAATTTCCCGCGATCACCCAAAAATTCGTCGGGACGAAGACCATATAGACGGTGGTGCGCTGGCTGATGGCGAGCTGGCGCGCGCGGGCCACGCCGTCGAGCAACTGCCGCGAGGCGCTGATGTTGACATCGGATTTGCCGAAATTTTTAAGCGCCGGCACGGTGAGCGCGGCGAGGATGCCGATGATGGAAATCACCACCAGCAGTTCGATGAGGGTAAAACCTGAAACGTCCACCCTCCGCAGTGCTGCTACGGAGGACGGGTGAAACCTGAAACGTGAAAGGTGAAACGGGCGCGAAGCGCGTGCCGCCGGTGTCTTGTCACTTGTCACATGGCACTTGTCACGTTGCATATTACTGCCAGCTCAGGACGTTGTCTTTGTTGACGCCGTAATTGGCGTTGCCCCCTCCCGATGGAGGAACGGTCGTCTGATCAATTTGTCCATCCGGCCCGGCGGACCAGACCATCACCTTGCCGTGATATTGGAAATCATTATTCCCGGCAACCGTTGTAGTTGCTGTTGGACTGACCAAACCATTTAATCCGGGATTGTATGGCCCTGAAACCGTGTTCAGGCAGTAAAACCAATCATTGCAACTCTCGTTGTAGTTCAAGTCCATGCTGATGACGTAAGGATTGCCCCACGGGTCGCGATAAACGCCGGTCACGTCCACGCCGCCTTCCACCGGTCCGGGCACCGAAGGGTCGTAGCCCGACATTTTGGCGTTCAGGAAAATCGTCTGCTGCGGATTTTTTACATAGTTGGTGTTTACACCGTTGGCGAGACTGGTGTTGTCCATCAAAATGGCAATGACTTCGGCGTTGCTTAAAATGATGCCGCTCACTTGAGTGCCAACGGAAAGCGGCCCGGTCGGCGTTTGAAATACGCCGCCGTAGGTAAAATCGCCCGCCCCCGCCGCATTTTGCGCGGCGCTCGAAACGGGGAACCGTCCGTAATCGGAATCGTATTTTTCAATGGCGGTGGCGATGTTCACCGCCTCCAGGTGCGCCTGGACCCGCAGCGCGTGTTTTTTGGCCGCCGACAGCACCGGCAACAGCATGGCCGCGAGGATGGCAATGATGCCAATGACGGTGAGGAGTTCGACGAGGGTGAAGGCCGGGGAGTGAAACTGGAAACGTGAAACTTGAAACGTGAAACGTGACGGGTGACACGAATCCGCCTTGCGCGTTTTGCCGTTCATCCTGTCACTTTTTTTAATGATGGTTTTCATGGTGGTTTTCAAAAATACCGGGTCAGGCGTGAGGGCGTGTTGCCGAAATCCAAAGGAGCGCGGACAGCCTTGTCCGTGCGAAGCTGTGGCCTGTCAATCTGGCTGGAATTTGCCGCGTGGTTGAAATGCGCGGACTCAGCGGTCCGCGCTCCGGGTGCAGCCGGCGGTTTTGGGCAACACGCCCGTGAGGAGTCTCCGATCATCATTTCGGAAATCCGATCAATTTGAGACTCGTTATCTCCACCCTCCGCAGTACTGCTACGCCCGTCCTCCGCAGTAGCTCTGCTACGGAGGATGGAGAGGACGGGTCGTCTCCTACGAACGTCAATGCGCGGCTGCCAGCCGCAATCCTGCCAGTCAACAGCCAGGAAGCGTTCGGCGCGGCGGCATCCGGATTTTGGGGTGGCGCGCATAAAAACTCAGGGTAGCGGGCTGTTCAACTGCACTTTGGTGTTCCAGTTGCAGACGAGGTTTGTCTTCCCGCTGATGGAAAGCTGGACCCACAGGTCAAACGCGCCGGGATTGTTGGTCGGGTTCGAGGAATTGTAGCGCCACGGGTTGATGCCAACCGCGCCCAGCGGATGATACGAGCCATCCGGCCCGCCGACGGAAGTGATGAGCATTTTGAACGGGTTGGGGTCGGTGCTGTTGGTGTAGGGTGGGCTTATCTGGCCGGGCTTCAAACCCGGCAGAAAGTTTTTGGCCTTGGCCGCGTCTTCGGCCGAACCGGGCTTGCTGCAATTCATGAAACCGCTCACGCCGAAGATTTTGCCCACGTCGGATGGGCTTGGGCCGCCTGTGAGTTGAATGGTGGGGTCATCGAGCGACTGATAAACCGGCGAATTTCCGCCGGTATTGGTCGTTCCCAACAATTCAAAGTAAAGTTGATTCATCAGCGGGTTGCCGGGATTGAGCTGGTTGTCCGGCGGATAGAATCCGTAGGCGGCCTTGTAACGCTCAATCGCCGTCTCCAACTGGGCCATTTCCGCCTGCGCGTTCCGGATGTATTGCTGCCGCTTGATCCGGCCCAGCACGGGGAACAGGAGGGCCGCCAGCACGCCGATGATGCTGATGACCGCGAGCAGCTCAATGAGGGTGAAGGCCGGGGCGTGAAACTTGAAACGTCCACCCTCCGCAGTGCTGCTACGGAGGACGGGTGAAACTTGAAACGTGAAACTTGACGCATGACGGGAACACCCCGAACCCGCCGCGTCCATCCCGCCACTCCCGTCCTCCGTAGCAATACTGCGGAGGGTGGACGTCACCCGCCACCGGTCACATTTGGTCGTTTTCATCGTTCGTTCAATTCGTCTTCCATCCGTTCGCTCAACCATTGTTTGATCATGCTCTGGTAATTCAAATAGCGCGTCCGGGCCAGCCGCTTGATGCGCGCCAGCATCCGCGGGTCAATCCGCAGTGTGATGGTCACGGACTCGGAGGCTTCCGCGCTCCCGGCGATGGCCGCCTCCATCAGGCGCAGGTCCGGCCGGTTCTCCGACCAGAAATCCGCCTCGGCCTCCTCGCTGTCGAAGAGCGGCACGTCTTCCCAGTTGGCAAAAGTTCGCATAATGTGAAACCTGAAACCTGAAACCTGAAACCTGATTCACGTTTCAAGTCTCACGCATCCCGCCTCACTTCTCACCGGTATTCAAAGTCTGGTCCATCTTGCGCTGGTAAAAAAAGCGCTCTTCCGGTTCGAACGCGCGGGCGTGCAAGACCCGGAGCACCCGGCCATTGGTCCGATACGCGCTGAAAATGCCGATGCCGCCCGCCGACATGCCCAGATTGAAAAACCGGGCCTGAACGCCGAAGCGCGGCGAGTCGGGCAACAGCCGGACGGCAAACGGGTCCTCGAAGGACTCTTCAATTTCCCGCTGAGTCAAAGAACCACCCATTTCAAAGGGCGGATTATTCCAATCAAACTCCATAACGGGCTAATTGTAAATAAGACGCCCATGCAATGTAATTACAATGTATTTACGCACGGACGCGCTTGCTTGTCAATGGTTTTTTGCTTTTTCTTAAATTCAGCAATTGAACCGGCAAAATAATCATAAAACACGGATGCACGCGGATCCCGCGATGCGGAAAATTAGTGGGTGCGCCGCTGCTGCGGCGCACGGCGGTGCGGCAGCACCGCCGCCACCAAATCAGGGCACCACTAATTGCCCGATATCCGTGTCCATCGGTGTTCATCCACCCTCCGCAGTATTGCTACGGAGGACGGGTCCGTGGTTGAACTGCGCTTTGCAGGTTCAACGAAAACCGGGTCCAAGCTGCCGGCAAAATCATTCTCCACCGCCGCCACCGCCGCCGCCTTCACCGCTGAGGCTGTTGATCATGGCAATCAGCGGCAGGAACATGGCGATAACGATGCTGCCCACGACGACCGCCAGAAAGACAATCATGATTGGCTCCAGCAGGGAGGTCATGGCGGCGACGGAATTGTCCACTTCCTCCTCGTAATTGTCGGCAATGCGCAGGAGCATTTCAGGCAATGCGCCGGTTTGTTCGCCGACATCCACCATGCTGACCACCATGGGTGGAAAAACCGCGGAGCTTTCCAGGGGCGCGGTGATCGTTTCACCTTCCTTGACGCTTTCATGCACCTTGGCGACGGCATTGCTGATGACGACGTTGCCGGCGGTTTCCTTGACAATGGTCAACGCCTGCAAGATGGGCACACCGCTGCTGACGAGGGTGCCGAGCGTGCGGCAGAAACGGGAGATGGCTATCTTGCTAATGACCGGCCCGATGGCGGGCATCTTGAGTTTGAATTTGTCCCAGAGCAGCCGGCCGACCCTGGTCTTGAGGAACATGAGGAACAAAACCCAGACCACTGCCACGCCGCCCATCACCGGCAAAATGTGGTGCCGGATGGCGTCGCTGATCGCGAGCACAATGAGCGTGAAGGCCGGCATCTTGACGTCCATGCCGGCGAAAACGTCCTTGAACCGGGGCACGACAAACGTCATCAGCAGAATCAGGATGCCGCTGGCGACAATCAACACGGCCGTCGGATAAAACAGGGCGGCCTTGATCTTGCCCTTGATTTTCTGCGCCTTTTCGGAGAATTCGGCCAGGCGTTTCAAGACCACTTCCAGCACGCCGCCCAGTTCGCCCGCCTTGACCATGTTCACGAACAGGCGGTTGAAGGTTTTGGGATGTTGCGCGAGCGCCTCGGAAAAAGTGCTGCCGCCCTCAATCGCCAGGGCCAGTTCCCCGATGATGCCTTTGAGCGTGGCATTGCGCTCCTGTTTTTCGAGCACGCGCAATCCGCGCAGGAGGGGCAGGCCGGCATCCACCAGCGTCGCCAGTTGCCGCGTGAAGGCCGTCAATATTTTTAGTTTCACCCGACCGCCGAGTCCGGGGATTTTGATCTGGAAGCTGAGGGCGCCGCCGCCCTTTTTGCCGCCAACCCGGGCCCTTTTTTTGCCGGCCTGCTTTTCCTGGACTTTTTCGGCCTCGGCGATTTTGGTCGGAAACAGGCCCATCTCCTTCACGCGGCCAATGGCCTCGTTCTGGGTGGCGACGTCCAGGCTGCCCTTCGTTTCGTTGCCCCGGGCGTCCAGGGCCACATAGTTATATTTCGGCATAAACGGTCAGGTGTATTTGACGACTTCCTCAATCGTTGTATCACCCTCAAAGATGCTGCGCAAGCCGTCTTCGCGCAGAGTCACCATGCCCAGTTCGACGGCCTTCTGCCGCAACACCACCGTCGGCGCGCGTTCGTTGATGAGGGCGCGGATGGGTTCGCTGACGATGAGCAGTTCAAAAATGCCCTTCCGGCCCTTGTAACCGGTGTCGTTGCAGGTCGAGCAGCCCCGCCCGTAATGAAACACCTTGTCGCCCAAATCGTGCGGTGAAAGATTCAACAGCGCCAACTGGTCCTCCGTCGGTTCAAACGGCGTCCGGCAGTTCTTGCAGGTGGTCCGCACCAGCCGCTGTCCCAGCACCGCCATCAGGGTGGACGAGATCAAAAACGGCTCGACGCCCATGTCAATCAGGCGCGTGACCGCGCCCGGCGCGTCGTTCGTGTGCAGCGTGCTCAACACCAGGTGGCCGGTGAGCGACGCCTGAATGGAAATCTGCGCCGTCTCCAAATCGCGCATTTCGCCGACCATGATGATGTCCGGGTCCTGGCGCAAAAACGACCGCAGCGCCTTGCCGAACGTCATGCCGACGGCCTCGTGAATGGCGACCTGCATGATGCCTTCGATGTCGTATTCCACCGGGTCTTCCGCCGTGAGCAACTTGGAATCAACCGCGTTGACGCGGCGCAGGCAGGAATACAGCGTTGTCGTTTTCCCGCAGCCGGTCGGGCCGGTGACGACGAAGATGCCATTGGGCCGCTGGATCACCTCGCTCACGAATTCATGGATGTATTTGGGGAAGCCGAGCGACTCCAGTTCCAGATTGACCGCCGAACGGTCGAGCACGCGCAACACCAGCGACTCGCCGAACTGGGTCGGCAGGGTGGACACGCGCAGGTCAATCTGGCGGCTGCTCATCGCGTAATTGATGCGGCCGTCCTGCGGCAGGCGCCGTTCCGAAATGTTCAGGTTGGCCATGACTTTCAGGCGCGAGATGACCGGCAACGCCAGGTGCTTGGGCGGCGGCGACATTTCGTAAAGCGCGCCGTCCACGCGGTAACGGATACGAAACTCCGTCTCGAACGGCTCGAAATGAATGTCGCTCGCGCGGTCCTGAATGGCCTGCTGCAGCACGAGATTGACGAATTTCACGATCGGCGCCTCGTTGGCCAGCTCGGTCATGAGCTTCTCGTCCTCCGTCGCGCCGGCCTCGCTGACCTCGCGCGCGATGTCCGTGTTGGTGCCAAGTTCCTTGAGAATGTCCGAAAAGCTTTCGCTTTCATCCTGGCCGTAAAGCCGTTCCAGGGCTTTTTCGATCTCGGCGGGGTCCGCCACGACCACCTGCACGTCGTGTTTGGAGGCGAATTGAATTTCGTCGGCCTGCGCCGGGTCGAGCGGGTCGGCCAGCGCCACCTGCACCGTCGAGCCTTTCAACGCGACGGGGACGCAATGATACATGCGCGCGACCTTGGCGGGAATCATCTGCACCAGCTCGGGGGAAAATTCCCGGTCGCGCAACGACACGACCTCGGTGCCGAGGTTGGCGGCCATCACGTGCAGGATGTCGTCGAGCTTCATGACGCCGAAGTCCTGCAGGACCTCGAGCACGGGCGCGCCGGTGCGTTTGAGTTCGGCCACGACTTCTTCGTATTGCAGGTCGTCAATCAGCCCCTGCTCCTGGATGAGCGACAGCAATGGACTGGAAATTTCTTCGGCCATGGGAAAGGGATCACTTTTTCGTTTTGGGCCCGGCGTCGGAGCCGGTGGCCTGGGCCAGCTCCAATTCCTGCAACTTCTGCTGGATGGTCGTCGGGTCCTGCGCCTTGGTGATGACCTCCTCGCGCGCAATCAGGCCTTGCAGATATTTGTCAATCAGGAACGAGTCGAGCGTCACCATGCCCCATTTGGCGCCGGTCTGGATGTCCGACTGGATGCGGAACGATTTATTGTCGCGGATGAGCGCGGAAATGGACGGGGTGTTGACCATGATTTCAAAGATCGCCACGCGGCCCGGCTTGTCAATGCGCGGCAGCAGCAATTGCGAGATGACCGCCTGGAGCACCGTCGAGAGCTGGATGCGAATCTGTTCCTGCTGGTTGGTCGGAAAGGCGTTGACGATGCGGTCAATCGTCTTGGCCGCGCCGGTCGTGTGCAGCGTGCCGAAAACCAAATGCCCCGTTTCCGCCGCGGTGATGGCCGCGTCAATCGTCTCCAGGTCGCGCATTTCGCCGACGAGCACCACGTCCGGGTCCTGGCGCAATGCGCGGCGCAGGCCTTCGGCAAAGTTCGGCACGTCCACGCCGATTTCGCGCTGGGTGATCAGCGCCCGCTTGTGTTTGTGGTAATACTCGATGGGGTCCTCGATGGTGATGATGTGCGCCTCGTCCCGTTCCTCGTTGATGATATTGATCATGGTGGCGAGGGTGGTGGTTTTGCCGCAGCCGGTCGGGCCGGTCACCAGCACCAGGCCGCGCGGCTTGTAGAGCAGTTCCTTCGTGCTCGGCGGGACCCCGATTTCCTCCATCGTCAGCAGTTTGCTGGGAATTTGCCGGAGCACGAGGCCGAAATTCCCCTTCTCCTTGAAGACGCTCACGCGAAAGCGCGCCACGTCGCCAAAGGCAAAACCAAAATCCGCGCCGCCGCGTTCGCGCGTGCTCTGGATGTGCTCCTCGGACGTGATGCTGCGCATCAATTCCTCGGTGTCCTCGGGTTTGAGCGACGGGCCCTCGACGCGATGCAGGATGCCATGCACGCGGATGACCGGCGGCGTGCCGACGCGGATGTGCAGGTCGGAGGCGCCCTCGGCCACCACCAACTGCAGCAAATCAGACATCGAGTAGGACATAATTCAAATTATGAATCGCCGCCGGCGAATGTCGAATCTTCCATTCGCAAAAATGCGCCCCGCCCTCGAAACTCAACATTCATCGTTCGGGGGCGGCTTACGTCTCGTCACCGATGGTCGCGCGGATGACCTCGTCGGGCGTGGTCAGGCCGGCGAGCACTTTGCGGATGCCATCCTCGCGCAGCGTGCGCATGCCCATTTCCCGGGCGCGCGCGCGCAACACGGACGACGGCGCCTTGTCGTAAATGAGTTTTCGCGCCTCGTCGTCAATGACAAAGATTTCAAAAATGCCAAACCGCCCGCGGCAGCCGGTGTTCGAGCAGTCGCTGCAGCCGCGGCCTTTTTGAAAATGGGCGTCCTTCAAACTGTCCGGGGCGAGATTCAGCGCGCGCAGCTCGGCCTCGGTGGGCTGATAGGGCTCCCCGCATTTCTTGCAAACCTTGCGGACGAGGCGTTGCGCCATGAGCGAGCGCGTGGACGACGCGACCAAAAAGGGTTTCACCCCGATGTCAACCAGACGGGTCACGGCGCTCGGGGCGTCGTTGGTGTGCAGTGTGGAGAAGACCAGATGCCCCGTCAGCGACGCGTTAATGGCAATGCTCGCGGTCTCGAGGTCGCGAATTTCCCCGATCATGATGACGTTCGGCGCCTGGCGCAAAATCGAGCGCAACGCGGCGGAGAACGTCAGGCCGACGGTTTCATTGACCTGCACCTGGTTGATGCCGCCCAGAATGTATTCCACCGGGTCCTCGACGGTGATGATTTTCCGGTCCGGGCGGTTGATGAAGTGCAGGCAGGAATAAAGCGTCGTCGTTTTGCCGGAACCGGTCGGCCCGGTCACCAGCAAAATGCCGTCGGGCAGGCCGATCAGCTTTTCAAAGGTCTGCTGGTCGTCCGTGAAAAAACCGAGTTCCCCGAGGCCCAGCCGCAATCCTTCCTTGTCCAGAATACGCATAACGATGCTTTCGCCGTGGTTTGTCGGCAGGCACGACACGCGGAGGTCAATGAACTTGTTGCCCACCTTGGACTGGATGCGCCCGTCCTGCGGGATGCGGTGCTCGGAGATGGACATGTTCGACTGGATTTTCAGCCGGGTGATGATGGACGCCTGCAACCGTTTGGGCGGCGCCTTCATTTCGTGGAGCAAACCGTCAATGCGATAGCGCAGCCGGAAGCGTTTGCCCAGCGGTTCCAGATGAATGTCCGAGGCGCGCATTTTGAACGCGTCGGCGATGATCTGGTTCACCAGCCGGATGAGCGGCGCGTCCGCGTCCACCACCGAACTGTCATCGCCCAGTTCGCCGACGGGCACTTCGACCTCGCTTTGCGTCAGTTCCTGGATCGCCTTGTCCACCACCGTGTCCCCCTTGCCGCCGTAATACTTGCCCAGCGCGGCCTCAATTTCGGCTCCGAGGCCACGCGCAGCTCGATTTCCGCGTTCAGCAGGTGGGTCAGCGAATCAATGGTGTTCAGATCGGACGGGTCGGCAATGGCGACGGCGACCTTGCCGTCGGTTTTGAAAATGGGGATGACGCGGTATTTTTTGGCGATGTGGCGCGGGATGATGGAAATGACCTCGTCGGGAATCCGCAGGCCGCCGAGCTGGACGACCTCCGCGCCGAACTGCGCGGCCTTGGCCTGCGTGACGTCGGCGGGGCGGATGATTTTGTTGGCCTGCAGCAAGTCCACCACCCCCACGCCGGCGGTTTGCGCCTCCTGGCGGGCCTTGGCGACCTGTTCGGCATTCACGGAGCCGAGGTCCACCAGCAAGTCCAACAAATAATCGTCTTTTTCAGCCACGATGATCTTGCGTCACACTAGCATATCTTGTGGAACGCGCGGAGAAGTTATTCATTTGAAATGCCAAATGTCAATGAGAACCCGTCATCGCCGCCGCCGGAGCGGATATTCGCCGCTTGAGTTTTATTCTCCCACCGGTTATTCTCTGAGTGGTTTTGGAAGGGTGGAGAATCGCTTTTGGCCCGTCCTCCGCAGTCCCGCATCGCGGGACGGAGGTTGGACGCAAGTCAAAAGAGGAAAGTCCGAACACCATAGGGCGCGATGCCGCGTAACTCTGTGGCGGCGGTCTGTGACCGTCGCAAAACAAAGATACACGCGGGCGGAAAGCTGAAAGGCTTTTCGACGGAGAGTGCCACAGAAAATCAAACCGCCCCGACATCGGTGACGATGTCGGGGCAAGGGTGAAAAGGTGCGGTAAGAGCGCACCGCGCGAAGCGCAAGCGACGCGGCACGGAAAACCCCATCGGGTGCAAGGCCAAATAGGGAACCCCGGAGCGGCCCGCTCCAAGTTTCGCGAAAGCGAAACGGGTTCCGGGTATCGGCTGCACAGACAAATGATTCTCTCCGCCGCAAGGCGCAGACAGAATTCGGCTTACAGCCCTTCCAAAACCGCTATTTCCAATAGTAGGTCCCCTTCCCGGCGGGAACCCGCTGGTATCTCCGGAGCGCCGCTGACGCACCCGCATTGCCAACCCGGTCCACGGCGCTGATTGAAATCAAATCCGGCGCTGGCTTCGCAAACGACCAGTTGGTCCGGGCCGCCGGCAAAATCACCGTCGTCCAGACCTGTTTGGTGCGAAACTGCAAAACCCACAGCCAGGCCGGACTGTCCGCGGCTTCCCATTGCAGTCTCAAACTGGAGCGGCTGTTTTCGACCACGGTCAGCCCCGGCTTGCCCGGCGGAATGGCATCCAGCCACGGCGACGCCGGCACCAGCGCCGGTTGCGCGCAGGCGGACTGGACGACGCTGGCCAGCGCGGGATTGTCCGTGAGGTTGCGCAGGTGGTAAAAAATTTCCCCGCCCGCGCCGGGCTGCCGGCGCGTGGCGGCAATTTGCCGCGCCAGTTCGTCCGGCCCCCACTTTTCACCGGCATTGGCGGCATTGAGTCCCGGCCACAGGTGCCGGCCTTGAACATTTTGCCCGGTCCACCAATTGAGCAGCACGGGGAAACTTTGTGGCGGGGTCTCGATGGACCAGTAAAGTTGCGGTGAACAATAATCGAGCCAGCCGCTGGCCAGCCACCGGCGCGAGTCGGCGTAGAGTTGCGCGTAGGCGTCCATGCCCCGGATTTGCGGCGGATTCATCGGCCGCCAGATGCCAAACGGGCTGATGCCGAATTTCACCCACGGTTTTGCCGCCTTGATGTTCTGGTAAACGCCCTGCACAAACAGATTGATGTTGGCGCGACGCCAGTCGTCCCGGCTCAATCGGCTCGACGGCCCGTATTTCCGCCAGCTCGCGTCGTCGGGAAATTCCAGTTCGCGCCCCGCCGCGTCCTTCTCCGGGTAGGGATAAAAATAATCATCGAGCTGCACGCCATCCACGTCGTAACGCCGCACCACGTCCATGATGACGCGCAAAACGCAGGCCCGCACGGACGGTTCGCCGGGGTCGAGCCAGAGCTGGCTGCCGTATTTGCAGACGAATTCGGGATGCGTCCGCGATATGTGGTTCCACGCGACGGGCGATTTGGCCTGCGGATGCAGCGCGCGGAACGGATTGAACCACGCGTGCAGTTCGAGTCCGCGCTGGTGCGCCGCCTCGATGGCGAAGGCGAGCGGATCGTAAAACGGTTCCGGCGCCTTCCCCATCGTGCCGGTGAGATATTCCGACCACGGCTCGATGGACGAGGCATACATCGCGTCGCACGACGGGCGCACCTGGAAAATGATGGCGTTCAACTTCAACTGCACCGCGCGGTCCAGCAGTTCGATCAACTCGGCCTTTTGCTCCGCGACGGGGAGGCCGGGCCTGGATGGCCAGTCCTTGTTGGCAACGGTCACGAGCCAGGCGCCGCGAAATTCGCGCGCCGGTGGCGGCGGTGCAAGGGCCGCCGGCCGGTAGATTTCGTCCGCCGCGAAAAGCATTGCGGGCATCAAAAAAATGAACGTGGACAAAATTTTGATTCGAGCGGTCATGGCATGGCGCGCAGATTTAGACGCGGTTGCCTGTCCTTTGGCAAAACAAATTTGCCATGGAGCCGGAAAGACCCGGAGCTTAGAAACCCATTATTCCGCTCCGCGACCCTGTGACTCTGCGGCTGATTTCGTTGGAGATTTGACAAAACGCAACTGCATTTTTATCCCACTACGCAGCAATCACTTACGCGGCTGATTTCATCGGGGATTTGACAAAGCGGGACAAAGATGGTTTTTTCGAGCCATTGCAGCCTAAATCGGTTTGCCTTCCTGCAAGCCGATGCGGGAGACCCGAATTCCTCAAAAAATTGAGGACGGGGCGCAGGGGTTCCGGCAACGGAATCACCGGGCCACTTTCAAGGCCAAGCCCGTCAGCTAATCTCGCAGGCAATTGGAAGGGCGATCCTCTGGGCCGCGAAGTTCGCGGCTTTCAAGTTCACCCGAAATTAAATAAATTCGGCGCGTTGTTGCGGCTTTGGCTGTGATGCCGTTTGTCGTTTGAATGAAATTATGCCGGACTTGATTTACATCGGAATCGCGGTCGCATTTTTCGCGGCGTTTTTGCTTTACGCCCGCGGCTGCGAAAAACTTTGATTATATGGAAAACCTCATCCTCGGAATCATTTCCCTGGCGCTTTGTGTTTATCTCATTGTTGCCATGCTTAAACCGGAAAAATTTTGATCCACCGCCATGAACGCCCATCAATGGTTGGAACTCGCGCTTTATATCGGCGCGCTCGTCCTCGTCACCAAGCCGCTCGGCCTGTATCTCAACCGCGTGCTTGACGCCAGCGGCCGCACCTGGCTCGACCCGGTGTTGCGCCCGCTGGAAAAACTCACCTACCGCGTGCTCGGCGTGGACCCGCGGAAGGAGCAGGGCTGGAAACAATACGCTTTCGCGATGTTGATTTTCAGCCTCGTGAGCTGCCTGTTCACCTACGCAATTCTGCGCCTGCAACAATATCTCCCGCTGAATCCGCAAAAGTTCGGCGCGCTGTCGCAGCCTCTCGCCTTCAACACTGCCGTCAGCTTTACGACCAACACCAACTGGCAGAGTTACACCGGCGAAAGCACGATGTCGTATCTCTCGCAGATGGTCGCGCTCGTCATTCACAACTTTTTCTCCGCCGCCGTCGGCATCGCCATCGCGGCGGCGCTGGTGCGCGGCATCGCTCGGCAAACGGCCACGACCATCGGCAATTTCTGGGTGGACCTGACGCGCATCACCTACTATTTGCTGCTGCCCATCTGCCTTGTTCTGGCCCTGTTCTTCGTGTCGCAGGGCACGATTCAAAATTTCAAGCCTTACACAACGGCCAAACTCCTCGAATCGCAGACCATTTCCGTCCAGAAGACCGACGCGAACGGCAAACCGGTCGTGGACGCCAAGGGCAATCCAGTGATGGAGAACCAGACGCTCGACACGCAGACCATCGTGCAGGGGCCGATGGCGTCGCAGATTGCCATCAAGATGCTCGGCACGAACGGCGGCGGTTACACGAACGCCAACTCGGCGCATCCGTTTGAAAATCCCACGCCGCTCTCGAACTTTCTGCAAATGCTCGCGCTGTTGTGCCTCGGCAGCGCGCTGACGTATCACCTCGGCCGCGAGACGAAAAATCAAAAGCACGGCTGGGCGGTCTGGTCGGCGATGTTCGCGATGTTTCTCGCCGGAGTCATGGTTTGCTGGTGGGCGGAGGCGCGCGGCAATCCACTTCATCAGCAACTCGGCGTCGCTGTTGCCGGCGGCAACATGGAGGGCAAGGAGGTCCGTTTCGGCATTTTCGATTCCGCGCTGTTCGCCACGGTGACGACGGACGCCTCGTGCGGCGCGGTCAATTCGATGCACGATTCCTTCACGCCGCTCGGCGGGCTGGTGCCGCTCTTCAACATCCAGACCGGCGAGGTGATTTTCGGCGGCGTCGGCGCGGGGCTTTACGGCATGTTGATCTTCGTCGTCATCACCGTGTTCATCGCCGGGCTGATGGTCGGGCGCACGCCGGAATATCTCGGCAAAAAAATCGAGGCCTACGACGTGAAAATGGCGCTGCTCGCGTTTGTCGTTCTCGCCTTCATCATCCTGGGCTTCACGGCGTGGGTGTCGGTGAGCGACTGGGGCAAGGCCGGCTTGAACAATCAAGGACCGCACGGCTTGAGCGAAATCCTCTACGCCTATACTTCCTGCGCGGGCAACAACGGCAGCGCCTTCGCCGGCCTCAACGCCAACACGCCGTGGTATGACACCACGCTCGGCGTGGACATGCTGCTCGGCCGTTTCGGCATGATTGTGCCGCTGCTGGCGCTCGCCGGGTCGCTCGCGCGCAAAAAAATCGTGCCCGCCAGCGCCGGCACATTTCCGGTGAGCGGATTTACGTTCGTCGCGCTGCTCGTCGGCACGGTCGTGCTCGTCGGCGCGCTGACGTTCCTGCCCGCGCTCGCGCTCGGCCCGATTGTCGAACACTTTTTAATGCTGAAAGGAAATTTATTTTGAAAGCCCGTGGCAGTCCCGCCATGCGGGATGAGTCCGCTCCAACTAAAAATTAGAGCCAACTCACGTTGGCTGCCATGAAATAGAAAATTTTTATGACTCAAAAATCCGTTTCCATTTTTGACCCGAAAATTCTCGGGCCGGCCATCGGCGACGCCTTCAAAAAGCTCGACCCGCGGCTGATGGTGAAAAATCCCGTCATGTTCGTCACGATGGTCGGCGCGGCCATCAGCACCGTGGACGCCTTCCGTTCGCCCGGTCAGACGCTGTTTGTCGCGCAAATTGCCATCTGGCTCTGGTTCACCGTGCTGTTCGCGAACTTCGCCGAGGCCGTTGCCGAGGGCCGCGGCAAGGCGCAGGCCAGGGCGTTGCGCGCCACGCGAACACGCACCAGCGCAAACAAAATTTCCGCCGGCGATAAAATTGAAATCGTGGACGCCTCCTCGCTCCGCAAAGGCGACATCATTTTGGTCCGCACCAACGAAACCATTCCCGCCGACGGTGAAGTCATCCTCGGCGCGGCGACGGTGGATGAATCCGCCATCACCGGCGAATCCGCGCCCGTCATCCGCGAAGCCGGCGGCGACCGCAGCGCCGTCACCGGCGGCACGCGCGTGCTTTCGGACGAAATCAAAATCCGCATCACCGCCAATCCCGGCGAAGGCTTTCTGGACCGCATGATTTCACTCGTTGAAGGCGCGAGCCGCCAGAAGACGCCGAACGAAATCGCGCTAACGATTCTGCTCGCCGCGCTCACGGTTGTGTTTTTACTCGCCGTCGTCACTTTGAAACCGTTCGGCATTTACTCCGGCACGATTTTTTCCAACGCCGTGCTCATCGCGCTCCTGGTTTGCCTGATTCCGACGACCATCGGCGGTTTGTTGAGCGCCATCGGCATCGCGGGCATGGATCGTTTGCTCCAGCGCAATGTCCTGGCGATGAGCGGCCGCGCAGTCGAGGCGGCAGGCGACGTGGATGTTTTGCTGCTCGACAAGACCGGCACCATCACGCTCGGCAACCGCCAGGCGACCGCGTTTGTGCCCGCGCCCGGCGTCACGGAACAGGAACTCGCCGACGCCGCGCAACTCGCGTCGCTGGCCGACGAAACGCCCGAAGGCCGCAGCATCGTCGTGCTGGCGAAAAATTTTGGCATCCGCGCCCGGACGATTCACGAGCTGCCCAGCGCGCAATTCATTCCGTTCACCGCGCAGACGCGCATGAGCGGCGTGGATATTGATGGCAAACAAATCCGCAAAGGCTCGGCGAACGCCATCCGGCATTTCACCGGCGGAATGTTCCCCGCGGAAATCGAAAAAATCGTGGAGGCAATTTCGCTTTCCGGCGGCACGCCGCTCGTCGTCGCCACCCGCGACCGCGCGCTGGGCGTGATTCATTTGAAGGACATCGTGAAAGGCGGGCTGGCCGACCGCTTCAAACGCTTTCGCGCGATGGGCATCCGCACCGTGATGATCACCGGCGACAACAAGCTGACCGCCGCCACCATCGCGCAGGAGGCGGGCGTGGATGATTTTCTCGCCGAGGCGAAACCGGAGGACAAGCTCCTGCTCATTCGCAAGGAACAAACCGGCGGACGAATGGTGGCGATGATCGGCGACGGCACGAACGACGCGCCCGCGCTCGCGCAGGCCGACGTCGGCGTGGCGATGAACACCGGCACGCAGGCCGCCAAGGAAGCCGGCAACATGGTGGACCTCGACTCGAACCCGACGAAGCTGCTCGAAATCATCGAAATCGGGAAACAACTGCTCATCACGCGCGGTTCGCTTACGACGTTCAGTATCGCCAACGACGTGGCAAAATACTTCGCCATCATTCCGGCGATGCTGATGGTGACGTTCCCCGTCATCGCGCCGCTGAACATCATGCGCCTGCACAGCCCGGGCAGCGCGATTTTGAGCGCCGTGATTTTCAATGCGCTCATCATCGTCGCGCTGATTCCGCTGGCACTGCGCGGCGTGAAATTCCGTCCGCTTGGCGCGGCGCAAATCCTGCGCATCAACCTGCTCATTTACGGCGTCTGGGGCGTCATCCTGCCGTTCATCGGCATCAAGCTCATTGACCTCTTCGTCGCCGGCCTGCACCTCGCGTGATTATGAAAATAAAACCTGTAGGAGCCGAGGTAACGAGGCTCAAATAAAAATGAGACTCCTAACGTCGTCTCCTACGAATAAATAAAATTATGAAAAGCATCTTTGCTGAATTCGGCCGCTCGATTGTGGCGACAATTTTCTTCGCTATCATCCTGTGCGGCTTGTATCCGCTCATCGTCTATGGCGCGGCGCAACTGCTGTTTCCGCACCAAGCCAACGGCAGTTTGATGGTGGACAAAACCGGCGCGGTGCGCGGCTCGGCGTTGCTGGCGCAGAATTTCACCGGCGCGCAGTATTTCCATCCGCGCCCGTCGGCGGCGGGCGCGAACGGTTACGACGCCACCAGTTCCGGCGGCAGCAACCTCGGCCCCACCTCGTCCAATCTGGTCGCCAACCTCACGCAAAACGTCGCCACTTACCGCGCTGATAATCCCAATCTCGCGACGAACGCGCCGGTGCCCGCCGATGCCGTGACGGCGTCCGGCAGCGGTCTCGACCCGCACATCAGCGTGGCGAACGCGGACTTGCAGCTTCCGCGCGTGGCCAAGGCGCGTGGAATTTCCGAGGACCGCGTGCGCACGCTGGTGAAACAAAACACGACCGGTCGCGACCTCGGCGTCTTCGGCGAGCCGCGCGTGAACGTGATGACATTGAACTTCGCGCTCGATAATTTTGCCGGTAAATAAAAAATCCGCAGATGACGGAGGGTGTGGCGCGAATTGTGCGAATTCTCATGCGACCATCGCGTCGTGGACACGCGCTCACGCAAAATTCATCAACGCCAGCAAACAAAAACTTGAGGACATCGAACCCTGGAAACGGCTGGCGGCGTGATTTAATCGCTGAGGAATCCAACGAAGGCCGGGGTTGAAAAATCCCGGCTTTTGTATTTTCATTTTTTCAACGCGGAGACGCAGAGACGCAAAGAAAGATAGCGCGGGCGTCCCGTCTGCCGCTTTGGCCGGGAATCGCGGTCGTCAAAAATCACAAGGTCAATTCCACGTAATCGCCCGGACGCAACGATTGAATGGCCGCGATGATTTCCGGCGTCTTGGCTTTCACCTTTGGCCAGCGGTTCGTTGAAAGCACCAGAATCGCCAGCCGCTTGCCGGTGAGATTTTGCTGATGCTTGAGTTGCTGGTCGGCGGTCAGAAACGCGTCGAACACGCCCTCGGCGCGTTTGAGCAATTCACCGTTCTTCACGCGCCCCCAGCCCATCTCCTGCGCCGTGGAAATTTCAAACTCCGCCAGACGGCGGCGCAGCGGTTGCGGCATGCACTCGTCAAAGAGGATTTTCACGCCGGAACGAGCAACTCGCTCTTGCTGTGTTCAAGCACCGCGATGGCGTCCTCGCGCCGCACCGTCGGAAAACAATCCAGAAACTCATCCAGCGACAGATTGTCCTCCAGATATTCAAACAGCGACTGCACCGGCACGCGCGTCCCGCGAAACACCGGTGCGCCGCTCATGATTTCCGGGTCAACTTCAATCGGCAGATTCGCTTTCATGCCTGAAAGTTACGCCTTTTTACACCGGGATGCAAAACGCAATTTTTGAACGCAGAGACGCAGAGGCGCAAAATTCACCAACGCCATCAAACAAAAACTTGAGGACATCGAACTCTGGAAACGGCTGACGGCGTGATTTAATCGCTGAAGAAACAGAAAGGCCGGGGTTGAAAAATCCCGGCTTTTTGCTTTTCAACTATTCAACGCAAAGACGCAAAACCAGGGCAACGATGTTAAAACGCTTTTCATTTTGGACGTGCCGTCTAAAATTACGCTCATGGCGAGAAGTCCATTCAAAATCTGGCCGACTCTCCGAGATGCTGTAATCGTTTTTGCATTACAGATATTGGGGGGTGTCATCGCTGACGCTGCTACGAATGGCAATGACCTTGACCCATCCACCGTCCTTACCATTGTTTATTTAACTAAATTCTTATTCGGGGGGATTGGTTTTGCAATCAGCGGTTGTCTCGCAGTTGGGAAACGATGGCACCACTTGGCTTATGTCGCTTGCGTTGTTTTCGGATTTGGCATCGGCTGGGAGGGTGTCTCATTACAGCATTGCGTTGGGGTAGCCGCTCTTGCTTTCGTCAATATGCTTATCGGAGGCGGCATTTCGTTCATGATCAAGAGCGATTCACGCATGGCCGAGCCGACTAGCGCTCCGCCGCTGCCGGCTCCTATAAAACCAGCAATGAATGCACCTGCGAAATCAAAAGCGGGATTGATTGTGGCGGCTGTGATTGTTGTTATCATTGTTTGGGCTATTGTGGCGAATCTGGTAAGTGACTCCACCGGCACAACAAAACCGGATTCAAACGGCAATGGAGGTCAGGCAGGAGGGACTGCTGCTGGCTACACACCGCCTCCGGTTAACGCGCCGCCAGTTTGCAAAGCCTTGGACGAGAAAAATGGATTCAAGGATTTCAAACTTGGGATGACTACGGAAGAGGCGCGAGGGGTTTTATCTCCATCCTTCATTGCCACAAATCCTGGCCCAAACAATACGATATTTCTTTATGACAACACACCCGCCAATCGCATCGGCGATTTTTCATTCGCTGTTTTGCGTTTGTGCTTTTACGAAGACCGGCTTTATCGCATCGAACTTCATTTTGACAAATTCCAAAATGAAATTTTGGAAGCGTTCGAAGCAAATTTTGGAAAACCATTTGACACGGATTCTTGGAAAATGGGCAGTCAACCAGTGCAAGGGAAGGCTTGGCAGGGAAACAAGGTCTATGCTGCGTTTCTATCTTCGTCGAGCACCCCGTCATCCTCGGCGATTATCTACAACATCGCAGCAAATGAAAAAGCCACGGATTTTGCTGCAAAAGAACCGGAGCGTGCCGCCAAAGACTTTGGAACAAACGGATTCAAGGCACTTGTAATGGGAATGAAAATTCAGGACATATCGCCTGATTTCAAGGTTGTTGATGACAATCAGACTACAGGAGTAAAAAAAGTAGTTTTCACCAGAGATGCGTATTGGATTTATTGGCAGAATATCGGCTATTACCCGCTCACTTCTGTTTCAGCGGAGTTTTTCCATGATGAACTTTACAGAATTGATCTGGCGTTCTCACAAAATCAGAACGAGGTATTTGAGACCTTCAAACAGCGGTTCGGCCCGTTGCAGGATAACGACACTTGGACGCGAGATTCAATGAAGCTCAAAGGGAAATCAGCCGGAGACGGTAAGCTGTCAGCTACGATTCTCGCGCCAGAAGTCGCCGACGGTGGCGGAGAAGCGGGACATGAAGTCATTGGATGAGGCCAGTGAGTATTTTGGAATATTGAGCGTTTCAAAGACTGAAAAAAGTATTCCAATGTGGTCTCATTATGCAGACCATCATAGGGGCATCGCCGTTGGCCTTGACGTGCCGAATATAGGTAGGGCTTTTGGGCCTTTAAGACGTGTCAAATATCATAAATACCGGCGGGGCTTCAATCCGTGGCTCCCATTGTCAAACCCTGATGGGTTCAATGACAGACTAGATTCTTTCTTTGTTAAGAGCAAAGACTGGTTTTACGAGCAGGAGTATCGGCGAGTGTTTCAACTTAAAAAAATGATTCGCGGACAACCTGACAGGAGGGGGAAATGTCATTTCTTTGTAGATATCAACGGAGGTGATATTCGGGAAATCATTTTTGGCTGCAATATCAAAAAGGAACGAGAAAGTCGAATAAGGGCAGAACTTGGCCGTCGTCCCAGAACTTTTGGACATGTGAAACTATTTCGATGCAAACGGCACAATTCGAAATTTGAGTTGGAAATCGTTCCGTGCTGATATTGAAAAGCGGGGGGATTAGCTGTCGTCCATCCTGAAAATTAATAGCGGCCTCCGTTCCGAAGGCCGCTTCACGTTTTCCAAATTTTGTTTTACGCTTTCTTCGCCGCAGGCGTGGGTGCAGGTGTTGGCGGAGTCGGGCTGGCGTGGCTGGCGGCGGTGCCAACAATCGCGCGGGCGTTGTTGTAATCGTCCACAAATTTCTGATCGGCCGGGGTAAATTCCGCGTTATCCGCATTGAAGCCTGTGGCAAGTTTGGTATGTTTCCGCAAGCGCAAATCAAATGCCCAAGAAAATCCAGCGAATCCGCAAAGCCAAACGCCAGCAGAAAGGCGTCGCCGCTCTGCATGAGGATTCGCCTCCGTATCGCGTGAATGGCGTTATTTCACGGCGTGGGCGGACCGCGCCGCCGCCGGTCACCCGACTTGTCGAGAAAAAGAAACTCATCCCGTTCGGTTGGTATGGCGGAAAATTTTCGCATCTGGATTGGCTGCTGCCGCTGCTGCCCGCCTGTCATCATTATTGCGAGCCGTTTGCCGGTTCCGGCGCGGTGCTGCTTAATCGCGAGCCGTCACCGGTGGAAACGTTCAACGATCTTGACGGCGAAGTTGTGAATTTCTTCCGTGTGCTCCGGGAAGAAAAGGAACGGTTGATTGAGGCCATCGGTTTGACTCCGTTCGCGCGCGAGGAATTTGCCATTGCCTGTGAGGTCAGTCCCGATTTATTGCCTTTGGAACGCGCCCGCCGGTTTTACGTTCGCGCCCGCCAGGTGCGGACCGGCCTCGCACAGACTGCCACCATTGGCCGCTGGGCGAATTGCAAAAACACCAGTCGCGCCGGCATGAGTGGAGTCATCAGCCGGTGGCTTGGCGCGGTGGAAGATTTGCCGGCGGTGGCGCAGCGATTGTTGCGCGTGCAAATCGAAAATCGCCCGGCCATTGACGTCATCCGGCTTTATGATTCGCCGGGGACGCTTTTTTACTGCGATCCGCCTTATGTTCATTCGACGCGCGGCGACTCGAAGGCTTACGGCTTTGAAATGACCGATACGCAACACTGGGAACTCGCGGAGGTTTTGAATTCGGTTCAAGGCATGGTGGCGTTTTCAAATTATCAGGCGCCCATTCTCGAAAAACTTTATCCCGCCCCGAAATGGCGCAAGACGGTTTCGCCCGAACGCACGAACCATTCCACCAAGGACAAGCGCGTGGAAGTGCTTTGGACGAATTACGACCCGCACAAAATCAAACAGAACGGCAGGCACACGCATGGAGAATTGTTCCAAGCTGCTTGAGGATTCACTCAAACGCGCGCAGGCGAATCTCGGCCATTCGTTTATTCACGACGAAAAAATCGCGGCGCGGGTTCTTTCGGTTGTGAATTGCCCGAGCAATCGCGCCGGGGCGCGGCTGCTCATGGCCTGCATGTTGGCAAAGGCGCATGACCCGAAAATTGATCCGCGCAAGCCCTACACGAAAATCGGCAGCAAGGATTGTTTCTCCGGCCGCAGTTATGATGAACAATTCATCGGCGGTTTCATCACAAAACACAATCTGCCCTGCAATTCGACGACGGCCTTTCTCACGCCGACGTTGCGCAACATGGACCAGACGCTGACGACGAAAGTTGTTTTGGTCGGGCGTCCGATGGTGATGTATGAGAGCGCCTTGAAACTTCTCGACGACGTTCATGCCGGTCGTGCCTCGGCGCAGGACGTTTTGAACGAATCCATCCGGCTGTTGTTGCTGGATCGTGATGCGCGCAAGGCGCGTCTCAAAACACTTTTGTCAGGTGTTGGCCGCGTGGCGGATGCGCTGCCGTTGTCATCCGAGGACACGGTAAATTTGATTGAGCAGCATCTTCGCTGCAAAGGTTCAAGCCGTTTGCTGGTGCTGATTGTTGCCGCCGCCTATGAAGCTGTGAAAACACGGCTCGGCGAGCGCGTGCTCAATCTCACCGGCCATAATGCCGCCGATGAACAGACGGGCGCGGTCGGGGATGTTCAAATCACGATCCTCGGCGATGATAAAGTCGTGACGAGCTACGAGATGAAGAACAAGGCCGTGCTGAATGGCGACATTGACCGGGCGCTCCAGAAAATTGCCGCGCAAGGGAAACACGTCCAAAATTACATATTCATCACGACTGAACTCGTGGATGACGACATTCGCGAATATGCCCGCTCCAAGTATGATGAAACGGGCGGCGTCGAAATCGCGATTCTTGATTGCATCGGATTCCTGCGCCATTTCCTGCATCTCTTTCACCGGCTGCGGAAGGACTTCCTCGATCAATACCAGACGCTCGTTCTCCATGAGCCGGACAGCGCGGTCAGCCAGGGTTTGAAAGAAGCGTTTCTCGCTTTGCGCCAGGCGGCGGAAAGCGCGGATTGACTCCCGAAAATCACTGAACTTCGCGCTCGACCAGGTGCCGGGGAAATAGTTTCTTTGCGGCATGGATTTGCCCGCTGACAACCGGTTGAACCCGGAGGATTTCCTGCGGCTCATCGAACGGAGCCGGCTGGGAAAGCTGAAGATTTATCTCGGCCATGCGGCGGGCGTCGGCAAGACCTGCGGGATGCTCGAAGAGGCGCATCGCCTGAAAAAGGCGGGTGTGGACGTCGTCATCGGCTGGATCGAAACGCACGGGCGCCAGGAAACCGAAGAACTGATCGGCGATCTGGAAGTCATCCCGCGCAAAAAAGTTCCGCACGCGGGCGGCACGGTGGAAATTCTCGACGTTGAAGCCATCTTCAAACGTTATCCCACTGTTTGCGTCGTGGACGAGCTCCCCTTCAGCAACGTCGCCGGTTCCCACAATCCCAAGCGCTACCTCGATGTGCAGGAATTGCTCCAGGCCGGCATCAACATCATCACGGCCATGAACATCCAGCACCTGGAAAGCCTGCACGACACCGTGCTGCGCGCGACGGGCGTGGACGTGCGCGAGCGCGTGCCCGACCGCTTCGTGCTGGAGGCCGACCAGATCGTGAACATTGACCTGCCGTCCGACGAATTGCGCGAGCGGCTGAAGCAGGGGAAAATTTATCCGGCGGACCGGGTCGCAGCCGCGATGGGGAATTTTTTCACGGAAGACAATTTGAACGCGCTGCGCGAATTGACCCTGCGCGAAATCGCGTCCGCGCTGGATCAGCGCCCGCGCACCGGCGCCGCGGCGCCAGCGGAGGTCAGCGGGAAAATCGCCGTCTGCCTGAGCACCAATCCCGTCACAACCGCGAAACTGCTGCGCACGACGTCGCGGCTCGCGGGGCGGCTGAACCGCGAATGGATGGCGGTTTACGTGCGGCGCAAAAAGGAGGACCCGGTGCGCATTGCGGCGGACGTGCAGCGGAAGTTCATGCAAAACGTCCAACTGGCGACCGACCTGGGCGGCAGCGTCACCGTGCTGGAGAATGAGGACATCTGCGCGGCGTTGTTGAAGTATTGCCGTGAAAACGACGTCAACCTCGTGGTGCTCGGCACGACGGAACGGCATTGGTGGCAGTTCACGCGCCCGAATGTCATTGAATTTTTCATGCACCACGCGCCCGGCATAGACCTGCACATTGTGGATCCGAACAACTGACGCGGATCAAAAATCGCAAATCGTCAGCCCGTGGTGGCCAGTTCCGGCTCCGGCGTGTCGAGGAAGCCCTGCAGGTGGCGGACGCGCGTCGGGTGCCGCAGCTTGCGCAGCGCCTTGGCCTCAATCTGGCGGATGCGTTCGCGCGTGACGTTATACATCTTGCCGATTTCCTCGAGCGTGCGTTCGTAGCCGTCGAGCAGGCCGAAACGCATTTCGAGAATTTTGCGCTCGCGCTCCGTCAGCGTCGTCAGCACGTCGCTCAACTTTTCGCGGAGCAGGCTATAGCTGGTGACCTCGGACGGATTTTCCGCGGACTTGTCCTCGATGAAATCACCGACGCTCACGTCGCCGTCGTCACCGACGGGCGCGTGGAGGGACACCGGCTGTTGCGCCATCTTGAGCAGCGCGTGGATGCGCGCCACCGGCATGTGCATTTCATCGGCGATTTCCTCCGGCGTCGGTTCGCGTCCCAGCTCCTGGGTGAGCTGCTTTTGAGCGCGCCAGAGTTTGTTCATGATTTCAATCATGTGCACCGGGATGCGGATGGTGCGCGCCTGGTCGGCGATGCTGCGCGTGATGGCCTGGCGGATCCACCAGATGGCGTAGGTGGAGAACTTGTAACCGCGGCGATACTCGAATTTCTCGACGCCCTTCATCAGGCCGATGTTGCCTTCCTGGATCAGGTCCAGGAACGACTGGCCGCGGTTGGTGTATTTTTTGGCGACCGACACGACGAGGCGCAGGTTGGCCTCGGCCATGTGCGTCTTGGCCTTCAACCCGCGGTCGGCGGCGGCCTTCAACTCGCCGAACACCTTGAAAAATTCCTCGCGCGGCATCCGCACGAATTGTTCGAGCACCTGGATTTTGGCGCGCTCGCCCTCCAGCGCCGCCCGCCGTTCGGCGGTGGTGCGCAACGCCTCCAGCTCCTGGATGTGCCGCAGGCTCGCCTGGAATTTTTCATGGACGTTGCCCGCCACGATGATCATTTCCTCGACGACCTTTTGTTTGTAGAAAAATTTGGGAAACATTTCCTGCAGCTTGAGGCCGGGTTTCTTCAGCTCGCGCTGCAGCTTTTCCTTGCGGCCCTTTTGCATGGCCTTCTGCCAGGCAAAATACTTCGCGTCCACCTTTTGGTCGAGGGCGTGCACCTTTTTGATGAGCTTGCGCAAATCGCGCAGGTGGCCTTCGCGATTGGTGATTTTTTTATCCACAATCACGCGGTCGAACCGCTCCTTCGGCGGCTCGGACAGCAGTTTTTCCGAGATGGCAATGTGTTCCTTCGCGGTGAAGCCCAGGCTGTAAACGATGCGCTTCATCTCGATCTCGGCCTCCTCGATGCGCTTGCAGATTTCAACTTCCTGTTCGCGCGTGAGCAACGGGACCTTGCCCATCTGGTTCATATACATGCGAACCGGGTCGTCGAGAATTTCGAGCCGCGCGTCCTCGTCCGCTTCCTCCGGCTGCGCGGGTTCGGGCTGCCGGGTGCGTTCGGCCTCGGCCTGGTCCATGACGATTTCCACGTCGAGGCTGCGCAATTTGGTCAACAACGCGTCCAAATCCTCCGGGCTGAGATTGTCCGGCAGAATGTCGTTGATGTCGTCGTAGGTGATGTAGCCGTGCTCCTGGGCGAGATGGAGCAGCGTCTTGACCGTCTCGGTCAAATCCACGGACGATTGGATGGCCGCTGACGCCGCGGCGGCTTGACCGCTGGGCGGCAATTTTTTCGCGCCGGAAGCAGGCGGATTGCCCGCATGTGACCTGGCCTTTCCGTTGGTCTCCGCCGGTTTGGACACTGTTCGCCGCGCGATGGCAACGACAAAACGCCGCCGCGCCGGAGCCGGTTTTGCTCCCGCGCTGCTCCCGCTGCCATGCTTGTGCCTGCGCGCGGCGCCGGCTGACGGTGTGCTTTTTCGATGCAACATAAATATCAGACCTGTAAAATTCGTTTTAGTTCAGGAAAACAGGGCCTTCTGCTTCATAAACCGTCGTCGTCGGTTCTGCATGACTTGTTCACTGTCCATTGAGCTTCAGGAACTGCGAACACCAGAATGCCGGAAGACTGACACCCCGCCATCCTAACCTCTTCTGCCGGGAATTCAAGAATAATCGTAACCCCGTCGGCACTCCAGGGAAGTTGCTGAATTGCAGTAAAATGGGGCTTTTTGTATTTTAACTCATTTGAGGACAATGAGTTACATTAAATCTAATCAAGCCAACGCCCGCACAGCAGCAAGATCACGGCTGATCTGCCGGTGTAATTCCGCCGCTGAAGCAAATTTCTTTTCTTCCCGCAATTTGACGCCCAGTTCAACGGTCAATTCCTCGCCGTAAAGGTCGCCGTCGAAATCCAGCAGGTGTGCCTCCACGCGCAGTTGCCGGGCCGCCGATGCCATCGTCGGACGGAAACCGATGTTGAGCGCAACGCGATGGGATTTTTTCTCCACCCTGGCCAGGCCGCCGTAAACGCCGTTCGGCGGCAAAACCAGGCCCGTCACGTCAAGATTCGCGGTGGGAAAACCCAGTTGCCGGCCCACGCGGTCGCCTGCCACCACGCGGCCGGAAATCGCGTAAGGCCGTCCCAGCATCTGGCTCGCGGCTTCGAGTTCGCCGGCGCGAATCGCCCCGCGAATGCGCGTGCTGCTGACAATCCGGCCGGCGAGTGAAACCGCGGCGAGCCCATGAACGGTAAAACCGGTTTTGCCCCCGAGTTTTTTCAACAGCGCGACGTCGCCGCTGCGTTTGTACCCGAACACAAAATCCATGCCGACGCACAGGCTTTGAATTTTCCCCAGATCGCGCGCCAGCCGCTGGATGAATTCCTCCCCGGTTTGCCGGCTGAACTTTTCGTCAAAATGAATCAGCAGCAGCTTGTCCGCCCCGAGCGATTCAATCGCGCGCAGTTTTTGCGGCAGCGAATAAATCAGCGGCGGCACATGATCGGGCGCGACGACCGAGTTCGGGTGCCGGTCGAACGTGAGTGCCAGCGCAATGGCGTCATGCTGGCGCGCGTCGGTGATGGTTTGCCGGATGATTTGCTGATGGCCGAGATGCACGCCGTCGAAAAAGCCGATGGCCAGGCAGACCTTGCGGCTGCCGGGTTTCAGTTCGGTGGCGGCTTGGATGATTTTCATCTCGCGGCGTCAAGGGGTTGAAGCGTTGAAGCGTTGAAGCGGCACATTCGCTTTAACGCTTAAACGCTCTAACGTTTTAACGGTTTTCATACGGCCAGTTTCAAAAACGGAATCACCTTTTTCTCCAGTTCAGCGGTCGTCAATTTCAGAACGTCGTCCAGCGACGTCGCATCCGCCACATCAAATTTTCCCGAGGTCACGCGCCGCAACGTGGCCAGATGCGCGCCGCAGCCGAGTTTCTGGCCGAGTTCGTGCGCGAGGCTGCGGACGTAAGTGCCCTTGGTGCAGGCGATGCGAAATTGTCCGAGCGGCGACTCATAATTTGCAAAGCGGAAATTGTAAATGTGAACCAGCCGCGGCTCGCGTGCTACCTCGATGCCCTGGCGCGCGAGTTTGTAAAGCGGAACCCCTTTTACCTTGATGGCCGAAACCATCGGCGGCGTTTGCATGAGGTCGCCGATGAACGCGGCGGCGGCTTCGTTCAATTGGTCGAGCGTCAGCGGCGGGACGGGTTTGGTTTCGAGAATTTCGCCGTCGGCATCGTAGCTGTTGGTCGCCTCGCCAAATTTGACGGCGCCTTCATAGATCTTGTCGTCGCCCATCAGTTTTTCGGAAAGCTTCGTCCCGCGCCCGAGCACGATGATGAGCAGGCCGGTGGCATTCGGATCGAGCGTGCCGCAATGGCCGACTTTCTTGATGCCGAACCGGCGGCGGATGACATCCACCACGTCGTGCGAAGTCGGGCCGGAGGGCTTGTCAACGAGGAGGGCGCCGTCGAGCGGGGAAAATTCTTGCATGTAAATTATTTCGCCGGTTTCAACGCGCGCTTGATGGCGGCAATCACCTTGCGCTGAACCAATTGCGGTTTGCCGGGAATCCGCGCGCCCGCCGCCGCCGGGTGGCCGCCGCCGCCGAATTGCGCGGCAATTTCATTCACGTTCACCTTGTCGCTTTTGGAACGAAGGCTGATGCGGGTCAATCCGGGTTCAAGTTCCTCGAACACGCAGGCGACCACGACCGGTTCAATGGCGCGGATGTGGTCAATCAAACCCTCCGTGTCGTCGCTTTGCGCGCCGGTGCGGGCAAAGTCGGCCTGTTTCAGCCAAAACCACGCAATGCGGTCGCCGTGCGTGAGCCGGAACTTGCTGTAAACGTGTTTGAGCAGCCGCGCGCGGGAAAGCGGATAGGATTGATAAACCTCATCGCAAATTTTGGCGAGGTTTGCGCCGCGGGTGACCAGCTCCGCGCCGGCGTGGAACGTGCCGGGCCGCGTCGTGGAGTATTGAAACGAGCCTGTGTCTGTCGAGACGGCGGTGAACAGGCAGTCGGCGACCGGTTTGGTGATCGGCCAGCGCGCGATTTTGAGCAGACGGTAAATCAGTTCGCCGCAGGAAGGTTCGCGCGCGGACACCCAGTTCACGTCGGCGTAGCGCGTGTTGCTTTCGTGATGGTCAATGTTGATGAACAGCTTCCGGTGCGTGATGCATTTGCCGGCTTTTCCGAGACGCTCGAAACTCGCGCAATCCACGGCGATGACACAGTCGAATTTCAAACCGCGTTTCGGTTGTCGGAACAACCCGCCAGCGTTGAGAAATTTATATTTTTGCGGGACGGGGTCCTCGTTCCAGCAAACGACTTTTTTGCCCTCGTTTTGCAATGCCAGCGCCAGCCCGAGCTGCGAGCCGACGCAATCACCGTCGGGCCGGATGTGTCCGACAATGCAAATGGTTTTGCTCGCGCGGATGACGTCGAGAATGCGGTCAATGATTTTGGGATAGCGTTTCACGACTTAATCAGCATCGCCTTCCGGCGCGGCCTTTTCCAGTTCCTCGATGATTTGGAGCACCTTGTTGCCGCGCACGATGGAATCGTCAAAGGCAAATTTCAACTTCGGCGTGTATTTCAGGACGATGGCGCGGGCGACCAGCCCCTGGATGCGGATGCGATGCTCGTTGAGCATCTGAAAACCGCGCTTCTGCTGGTCGGGATTGCCGAGGATGCTGATGAAGACGGTCGCGGTCTTGAGGTCGCCCGCCACGTCCACGTCGTTGACCGAGATCAACCCGCACTCGCTGACGTGGAATTCACGCCGGACGGCCTCGCCGATGGCACGCTTCAAAAGTTCGCGCACGCGTTGGAGTCGGAGGGATGGCATGGGGCAGAAATGGATTAGTGGATTGATGGATGAATGGATTGATGGAACGCGGGAGTGTCAGGGCCATGAAAATCATCATTTCCCATGAATCCAACAATCCAATTATCCATCACACCGGTATTCATAATTTCGCCGCCACTTTTTCAATCGTGTAACACTCGATGGTGTCGCCGACCTGAAATTCGCTGTAGCCCTCGATGCGGATGCCGCATTCCATGCCCGCGCGGACCTCGTTGACTTCGTCCTGGAACCGGCGCAACGATTGCGCGATGCCCTCGTAAATCACTTCCTTGCGCCGGCGCACGCGGACCTTGCCCTTGACAATGCGGCCGCTGGCCACCATGCAACCGGCGACCGGCACCCCCTTGGACAATTCAAAAACCTGCCGCACTTCCGCCGAGCCGATGATGGTTTCCTTGACGACCGGTTCGAGCAGGCCGGCCATCGCCTCCTTCACCTGGTCAATCAGCTCGTAAATGATCGCGTATAACTTGATCTGCACGCCTTCATGCTTCGCCTTTTCGGCGGCGGTGTTGTCCAGCCGCGCGTGAAAGCCGAGAATGACGGCGTCGGAAGCGGACGCCAGGGCCACGTCGTTTTCGGTGATGGTGCCGACGTCGCTGTGGATGATTTCGAGCGAAACATTTTCCGCCTCGATTTTCTTGAGCGCCTCGACGATGGCCTCCACCGAGCCCTGGGTGTCGGCTTTGACGACGACCTTGAGCACCTTGCTTTGCGCCGCCGCCAGCGAAGCAAACAGATTTTCCAGCGTGACCTTCGAGCGATTCTCCAAATCCTGGGTCTTGGTTTCATGGGCGCGTTGCTCGGCCAGTTCGCGCGCGGCTTTCTCGTCCTCGACCACGCTGAACTCCAGGCCCGCTTCCGGCACGCCGTTGAGGCCGAGCACTTTCACGGCCACCGATGGCCCGGCTTCCTTGAGACGATTGCCTTCCTCGTTGATGAGGGCGCGGACGCGGCCGTAAAACTCGCCGCACAAGATGATGTCGCCCAGGCGCAGGGTGCCTTTGCGCACGAGCACGGTGGCGGTCGGGCCGCCGGGTTCGACGCCGGATTCAATGATGTTGCCCTTGGCGCGACGGTCGGGGTTCGCCTTGAGTTCGAGCAACTCGGCCTGGAGCAGGATCATCTCCAGCAGTTTGTCCACGCCCTGTTTGGTCAGCGCAGAAACGTCCGCAAAAATCGTGTCGCCACCCCAATCGTCCGGCACCAGGCCCTTGTCCTGCAACTGCTGGCGGACCTTCAACGGGTTCGCATTCGGGTGATCGCATTTGTTGACGGCGACCAAAATCGGGACTTTGGCGGCCCGGGCGTGATTGAGCGCCTCAAGCGTCTGCGGCATGACGCCGTCGTTGGCCGCTACCACCAGCACCACGATGTCCGTGACGTTCGCGCCGCGGGCGCGCATCGAGCTGAACGCCGCGTGGCCGGGCGTGTCGAGAAACGTGATTTGCGCCAGTTCCTTTTTGCGTTCCGGGTGCGGCACGGAAATGGTGTAGGCGCCGATGTGCTGCGTGATGCCGCCGGCCTCGCCGGCCGCGACATTCGACTGGCGGATGACGTCAAGCAGCGTCGTTTTGCCGTGGTCAACATGGCCCATGATGGTGACGACCGGCGCGCGTGGTTTGAGCTGTTCCGGCTTGTCCTCCACGTCGAGTTCGACCTTCTTGGCCGGCGCGTGAACGACCCCGCCGCCGCGTTCGCGTTTTTCCACTTCAAACTGGAAACCGTATTTGGCGCAAAGCTGCTGGGCGATTTTTTCGTCAATCGCCTGGTTTACGTTGGCGAAAACGCCCAACTCCATCAAATCGGCGATGATTTTGAACGGCTTTTGCTTGAGCTGCGCCGCGAGTTCGCGAACGACAATCGGCGGTTTGATGACGATGACCTCGGCGCTTGCCGGCGCGACAAATTTCGGCGGCGGCGCGGGGGCCGGCGCTTTGCGGTCCTCTCTGGGCGGTGGTGGCGCGGCCGGCCGGCCGCCCGGCCGGCCCGGGGCCGCTGCTCTGGACGGCGATCTCGACGGGCCGGCTTTCTCGCTGGTTTTCGGCGATGGCCTCTGCGGCAACTGAATAAATCCGACCTTGTCGCCAACCTTGGGGCCGGCGGGTTTTGGCGGCGGGGGCGGCGGTTTGGGCGCTTCAACAGCCGGCGGCGGTTCAGGTTTGATTTCGGGCGGGCGCGGTTCGGGCGGCGGCGCGGTGATGACGACAATTTTTTCCTCGACCGGCGGCGGCTTGGGGGCTTCAGCGGCGGGGGCCGGAGGGGCCTTGAATTTGGCGGCCAGCTCGGGGTGGTCCTTGAACAACTCCTCTTCGAGGAACTCGGCGCTGATTTTATCGAGCGAACTGGACGGGACCCTGGCGGCGGCAATGCCCAGGGACTTGGCTTTGGCGAGAATCGCCTTGTTGTCCAAGCCAAGCTTCTTCGAGATGTCGTAAATACGAACGGGCATAAATTTTCACCGCCGCCGACCGGAATGTGCGAAAGGCCGTCATGGCTAACGCGCGTTTCCAAACGCTGTTTCGGTCTGCGTCATAACTTTCAACTGTTCACCCCGACACGCGTGTCGGGGTTCGCCGGCGGCTCGCCGACTTTCAACGTGTGGCGCCCGGCTTCGGCCTGCGCCGCCTTCAAAATGTCCGGCGCCTTTTCGCCCACCTGCGGAATGCTGCTCAAATCGCCCTCATCCGCCGACAACAAATCCTCCAGCCGCGTCAGCCCGGCATGCACCAGCGCATCGGCCTGCTCGCGCGAAATCCCCGGAATGGCCGCGAGCGACTCGACGGCCTCGGCCACCTTTTCCTCGAAACCTTTGGTGACGACCTGCTCGGCATCTATGTCCACTTCCCAGCCGGTGAGCCTGGCCGTCAGGCGCGCGTTCTGGCCGCGCTTGCCGATCGCCAGCGACAATTGATCCTCCGCCACCAGGATTTTTGCGCGTTTGCCGGCCTCATCCAGTTCAAAGCTCTTGAGCTTGGCCGGCGCGAGCGCGTTGGTGATGAACGTCCGGATGTCCGGCGACCACGGAATCACGTCCACCTTTTCGTTGTTGAGTTCGCGGACGATGTTTTTCACGCGCTGGCCGCGCATGCCGACGCACGCGCCGACGGGGTCCACCTTGCTGTCACGCGAATAGACGGCCATCTTGGTGCGGAAACCCGGTTCGCGGGCGACCCCTTTGATTTCAATCGTGCCGTCGTTGATTTCCGAAACCTCCAGCTGAAAGAGTTTGATGACGAAGCGCGGGTCGGCGCGCGACAGGATGATTTCCGGTCCATGCGGGCCTTGTTCGACCGCCTTGACGTAGCAGCGGATGCGCTCGCCCACCTGATATTCCTCGGTGGGCACGCGCTCGCGGTTCGGCAGCAGCGCCTCGTATTTGCCCAAATCCAGGATCACGTCCGAACGTTCAAACCGCCGCACGGAACCGCTGACGATGTCGCCGACCCGGTCCTTGAATTCGGTGAAAATGAGCGCCTTTTCCGCCTGCCGGATTTTCTGCATCAGCGCCTGTTTGGCGTATTGCGAGGCGATGCGCCCGAAGCCGGTGGGCGTGACTTCCTTTTCAATTTCGTCGCCGATTTGGGCGTCGGGTTTGAGGCGGCGCGCGTCGAAGACGGAAATCTGGTCGTGCTGGGAAATGACCCGGTCGGAGACGACGAGCTTGGCGAACGCCTTGATGTCGCCGTTTTTCTGGTCAATCTCGACGCGCAATTCGCGCGCCGGGCCGACCGCCTTCTTGGCGGCGGACAACAACGCCTCCTGCACGGCGCCGACGAGGACATCACGATTGATGCCCTTTTCGCGCTCCCAAAATTCCAGAACTGCCAGAAAATCCGCATTCATAAGCTCGACACGGCGTTCCCGTCCGGGGAACAAAAAAGTCGGAGATGGACATCTTCCGACTTTGGCGCGCTGGATGAACCAGCAAACTTTACCGTTCTTGGGTGATAGCTTAAGCAGTTGTCTCGAACCCGTCAAGCGCAAACAAACCCCGTCAATTCAAGGTGAAATGGAGTTTTGGCGGCGAAAACCGGCGGCAAAGCGGGAATACGCCGGATTCAGCTCACGCCCATGCTCAAGAGAAACTCGATGTTGCTCTTGGTCTTTTTCAACTTGCCCAACAACAACTCCATCGCCTCGACGGGCGGCACACCGGTCAGCGCGCGGCGCAGCAGGACAATCCGGCTCAACTCGTCCGGGTGGTAAAGCAGTTCCTCCTTGCGCGTGCCGGACATCTCGACGTTGATGGAAGGGAAAATGCGGCGGTCCACCAGCGCGCGATCCAGATGCACCTCCATGTTGCCCGTGCCTTTGAATTCCTCGAAAATGACTTCATCCATGCGGCTGCCGGTGTCCACCAGCGCGGTGGCGATGATGGTGAGCGAACCGCCCTCCTCGATGTTGCGCGCCGCGCCGAAAAAGCGCTTCGGCTTGTGCAGCGCGTTGGCGTCCACGCCGCCCGACAGGATTTTGCCGGAGTGCGGCTGGATGGTGTTATAGGCGCGGGCCAGGCGCGTGATGGAATCGAGCAGAATCACCACGTCGCGCTTGTGTTCGATCATCCGGCGCGCCTTTTCGATGACCATTTCGGCCACCTGCACGTGGCGTTCGGGCGGTTCGTCAAACGTGGATGAAATCACTTCCGCGCCTTTGCAGGTGCGTTCCATGTCGGTGACCTCCTCCGGCCGCTCGTCAATCAGCAGGATGAACAGGTAGGTCTCCGGGTTGTTCTTGAGAATGGCGTTGGCGATTTTCTGCATGAGCACGGTCTTGCCCGTGCGGGGCGGCGCGACGATGAGGCCGCGCGTGCCCTTGCCAATCGGACAAACGAGATCGAGCACGCGGGTGTTCACCTCTTCCGGCGCCGTTTCGAGAATGAACCGTTTGTTCGGGAACAGCGGCGTGAGGTTGTCGAAATGCGTCTTTTCCTTCGCCTTGTCCGGGTCTTCGCCGTCCACGCCCTCGACCTTGAGTAGCGCGAAGAATTTTTCCTTCTCCTTCGGCGGCCGGATCTGGCCGGCGATGAGATTGCCGGTCTGCAGGTCAAATCGGCGGATTTGCGACGGCGAAACGTAAATGTCCTCGGGGCAGGGCAGGTAATTGAAACTCTGCGACCGCAGGAAACCGAAGCCTTCCGGCAGCACTTCGAGCACGCCCTCGGAAAACAGCACGCCGGCGCGCTCGGCGTTTTTTTGGAGGACGTGGAAAATCACCTCGTGCTTGCGCATCGTGCCGAAATTTTCGACGCCCAGTTCCTTGGCCATGTGGTTCAACTCACTCATCTGCATCGCCTGCAGCTTGGCGATGTTGAGCGACGCGACGATTTTGTCGCGCTGCGTGCCGCGGCGCTCTTCCGCCCTCGGCCCCTCCGCCTTCGGTTCTTCAGCCAGCTCGACCGGCGTGGACGGCGGTCGCAAGTCGGCGGAACCCGACGGCTCGGCGACGGCGGTTTCCGTGGCGGCGCCGCCGTTGTTTAAATCCGGCGATTCCGCCACGGGAGTTTCCGCTGCCGGTTTCGTTTTGGTTTTTTTGGTTGAGACTCTGGGCATAATTAAATTGCTTGGATTGACCGGATCCCAATTGCCGGACAGAAAGGCCGTCACGCATTTGACGCCCGATGGCCGGAAAAATTCAAAAGGATTTATGTCAACCAAGCGTTTGAGGCAGTGTGGCCTCAATACGGCAAGGGAAATTCCGCAGTCAACTCGCCAGTAAAATGGCGTACCCCGGCCACGGTGTCAAATACGATTTTTCTTGTGCGAGTTCCGTTTTGGCGGACGCAATCAGTCATCGGCTGACGTGACGCCGGATACGTCCGTTGCCGATGTCAATACGGCAGCGGAAATTTCGCCGTCAACTCATGCACGCGGTCGCGGACCTTGTGCGCGGCCTCGATATTTTTTATGTCCAGCAGCACTTCGGAAATCATGTCGGCAATCGCGGCCATTTCCGCTTCTTTCATGCCGCGGGTCGTCACCGCCGGCGTGCCCAGCCGGATGCCGCTGGCCTGGAACGGTGAGCGTGTCTCAAACGGAATCGTGTTTTTGTTCACCGTGATGCCGGCCTCATCGAGCGCATTCTGGCAGTCCTTGCCCGTCAGGTCTTTCACGCCCACGTCCACCAGCATCAAATGGTTGTCCGTGCCGCCGCTGACGATGCGGTAACCGTTGCGTTTCATCCCTTCGGCCAGCGCCTTCGCATTTTTCACGATTTGTTCCTGATACGCCTTGAACGATGGTTGCAACGCTTCCAGGAAACAAACCGCCTTGCCGGCGATGACGTGTTCCAGCGGTCCGCCCTGGATGCCGGGGAAAACGGTGGAATCAATCTCCTTCGCGTTTTTCTCGCGGCACAAAATCAGGCCGCCGCGCGGCCCGCGCAGGGTCTTGTGCGTGGTGGTCGTCACAAAATCCGCGTGCGGCATCGGACTCGGATGGATGCCCACCGCCACCATGCCGGCAATGTGCGCGATGTCGGCCAGCAGATACGCGCCGACTTCGCGGGCGATTTCGCCCATGCGTTTGAAATCAATGATGCGCGGATACGCGCTGGCGCCGACGGTGATCATCCTCGGCTTGTGCTCGCGCGCCATGGCGGCGAGCTGGTCGTAATCAATCCGTTCGTCGTCCTTGCGCACGCCGTAGTGGACGATCTCAAAAAATTTGCCGGAGAAATTCACCTTGTTCCCGTGCGTCAAATGCCCGCCGTGGCTCAAGTCCATCGTCAGCATCTTGTCGCCGGGTTTCAGCACGGCAAAATAGACGGCCATGTTCGCCTGGCTGCCGGAGTGCGGCTGGACGTTCGCGTGTTCCGCGCAGAACAGTTTTTTCGCGCGGTCAATCGCCAGTTGCTCGATGCCATCCACGTTTTCGCAGCCGCCATACCAGCGTTTCTTCGGCAGGCCCTCGGCGTATTTGTTCGTGAGCACGGAACCCTGGGCTTCCAAAACGGCGGGGCTGACAAAATTTTCACTGGCAATCAACTCGATGTTTTCCTGCTGGCGCACGCGCTCGCGCTCGATGAATCCGGCCACGGCGGGATCCACGTTGCGCAGGCGGAGTTGCGGCGCGGCGAGCCGGACGTCCATTTTGTTGACGCGGCGTTCGTGGCGGCCGCCTTCAAATTTCGCGTTGAGGAACGCGTCAAAAATTTTCCGGGCGCTTTCCAGCGGCGTTTTTTTGCCGCTCAAACAAAGCACGTTCACGTCGTTGTGCCGGCGGGCCAGCTCGGCGCTCTGTTCATCGGTGACGAGCGCGGCGCGCGCGCCGGGAATTTTATTGGCGGCGATGCACATGCCGACCCCGCTGGTGCAGACCAGCAGGCCCAGTTCCGCCTGGCCGGTGGCGACGGCTTGTGCCACCGGTTGGGCAAAGTCGGGATAATCGTCGGCCGGCTCCTTCGACTTCGCGCCGAAATCCGTGAAGCTCAAGCCGCGTTGCTGCAAATGCTGTTTCAAGGCCTCTTTCAATTCGTAGCCGCCGTGGTCGGCGCCGACCGCAAAGTTCGTGGTGGGGACGGCCTTGGCCGCCGGCGGGGCTGACAAAATTTCGTGTTGTTCCATAAATTTCAAAAGTGACGCGATGCCCTGTTTGATCTGGTTGCGGCAGCTCACATACACCTCGTAGGAACTGCCGATCGGGTCGCTGATGTCTTTTTCAAAGGGTTCGAGTGTTTCGTCAAATTCGCGCAGCAAAAAGGTCTTTTCCGCCGCCGGCGGATACAACAGCGCAATCGTGTCCACGTGGCTGTGCGTCATGCCAAAAATGTAATCCGCCTGCCGCGCCAGGTCCGCCGTGAGCATCCGGCTGTGGTGTCCGGAAATGTCAATGCCCAGTTCGCGCATGGCCGCCACCGCGTGCGGCGTCGGCGGTTGGTCGTCCACCGCGCCGAGCCCCGCCGACAGCACGCGGAAATCCCCGCGCCCGGCCGCCGCCCGGCGAAACAGCCCCTCGGCCATCGGGCTGCGACAGACGTTGCCGGTGCAGATGAACAGAATGGTTTTCATGCCGCGCAAAGTTCAAGGTGAGTCGCGAACCGCAAATCGTCAACCCGAAAGGTTTGCAATTATGATTAAGAACAGGATTACGATTAAGATTGATGGCGCAGGACCGCAAGTCCCTTGATCAAATCCACCGCGCGCGCCAGGACCTGGTCGCGAATCACTGGATTTTGCGGTTCAGCCGCGTGCGGCGGCGGCGGGTTTTCAAATTCGTCACCGTCCTTGATTTTCTCGCGGACCAAATCCGCCTCGCTGGTGTGGTCCACCAACGACAGGAAATCGTTCGTGCCCGGCAACGCGGTGACTTCATTGGTGGCCGGCGCCGCATAGGGATTTTCAAAGAATTTTCTCTCGTCAGCCGGGTTTTCCTCCACAAAAATGTCTGGTTTCACTGCTGCCGCCGGGCCGCCGAAAATCAGCCCCGACCGTGACTCCCGCAAGACAGTTGCCAGTGTCACCGCCGCGCCGCGCGTCCGGCCGTTCACGAGAATCACCAGCGGCAGTTTTTTCGCGGCAAACAAATTTGCCGTGGCCGTGGCGGCGGCCGCATCGCCGCCGTCGGCATAGCGCAGGTCCAGGACGGTTCCGGCAATTTTATTTGTGGCCTGCAACGCGCGATTCGCCGCATCAATTTCAGCGGGAAGGCCGGCAGCAACGTGGCTGACGCGAAGGTATGCCACATTGCTCTCCAAAATTCCCGAACTCGCCAGCGCCGGGCTGGTCACGTCCGCGCGCGACAAAACCGGCGCTGCCAGCAAACCGGCCAATGCCAAAATCAAAGGTCTCAAGAAACGTTGTGTCATGCTGCACCCAAATTGCGCGACAAAATGGTGAAAGTAAAGGTGCTACTCGATTTCGTGGCAGCAGCCGGCGTGAGTCGGCTCAATTTTTGAAACTTGGAAATCAGAGCGGACTCACGTCCGCTGCTACAAGTTCACGCAGCCATCGCCTTCGCCGCGATGTCGCGGCGGAAGTGCGCGCCATCGAAATGGATTTTTTTAACGGCGGCGTAGGCGGCGGCTTGAGCGCTCCGCAAATCCTTCGCCCAAGCGGTCACACCCAGAACACGTCCGCCGCTCGTCACGATTTGGCCATCCTTCAATGCCGTGCCGGCATGAAACACCTTCGTGTCCGGCAATTGCGCCGCCTCTGCTAGGCCAAAGATTGGTTTGCCCTTGGCGTAGCTGCCGGGATAACCGCCGCAGGCCACAACCACGCAAACAGAAGCGTCCGACTTCCACTTCAATTCAATTTTGTCGAGCGTCCCACTCACGCTGGCGTCGAGCAGTTCGACCAGATCATTTTCCAGCCGTGTAAGATAGACCTGTGTTTCCGGGTCACCGAAACGGGCGTTGAACTCCAGAACTTCCGGGCCGGCTTTGGTGAGCATGATGCCGGGATAAAGTATGCCGCGAAAATCAATCCCTTCCTCGGCGCAGCCGCGCATGAACGGCTCCAGAATCTTGCGGCCGGTTTCCGCCAGTTCCGTTTCACTCAGGAACGGCGTCGGGCAGTAAGTCCCCATGCCACCGGTGTTCAAACCTTTGTCGCCGTCCAGCGCGCGTTTGTGGTCTTGTGAAGTCGGAAACAGCTTCGCCGTTTTGCCGTCGCACAGCGCGTGCAGTGAAATTTCCATGCCTTCCAGAAATTCTTGAATCACGATCCGGACGCCCGCCGCGCCAAAGGCTTTGCTGACCAGAATTTCGTCAATCGCTTTGTTCGCCTCAGCTTCGTTGGAGCAAATCAAAACGCCTTTGCCGAGGGCGAGACCGTCCGCCTTCACGGCGCATTTGCCGTCGAGTGACGTCGCGAATTTTTTCGCCTCTCCCGCGTCAGAGAAAGTTCCGGCTTTTGCCGTCGGGATGCCGTATTTCTCCATGAACCGCTGGGCGAAAACTTTTGACGACTCAAATTGCGCGGCTTTCTGGTTCGGTCCCCAGATGCGCAGGCCGTTTGTCTGGAACAAATCTACGATGCCGAGCGCGAGTGGATTGTCCGGGCCGACGACCGTGAGTTCGATTTTTTTCTCCTGTGCGAACGCGAGCAGTTTTGGCAAATCTTCCGCACCGATGTTCACGCACTCGACGAGCGCGCCGTTTTTCACAAGCCGCTCCTGCGCAATGCCGCCGTTACCCGGCGCGCACCACAGTTGCGTGACGTGCGGCGACTGCGCGAGTTTCCACACCAGTGCGTGTTCGCGTCCACCCGAACCGATGACCAGAATTTTCATCAGAATTTAACCGCAGATTACGCAGATGACGCAGATGAAAACAAAAAAAATCCGCGCGAATCGGCGAAATCTGCGGACTGTTTTTTAGGTAGTGGTATAGTTTACCTAAAGTCTACCTAAACGGAGCGCCGAGCACCGCCTCGGCAAGTTTGAATTGGATGTCACCTTCGAGCCGAGACGGTGCTCGGCGTTCCAAATTATACCACGACCGTTTTTTATGATTTGTTGACGAGTGATTTGAGAAAAGGCAATTTTGCCGTGTATGGATGTCCTGACACTTGCCCGCATCCAGTTCGGAGCCACCATCGCGTTTCATTATCTTTACCCGCCGTTGAGCATCGGCCTCGGCATCCTGCTTGTCTGCATGGAAGGCTTGTGGCTGAAAACCAACAACCCGGTTTACCACCAGATGGCGCGGTTTTGGACGAAGGTCTTCGCCCTCACGTTCGCCATCGGCGTGGCGACGGGCATCGTGATGGAATTCGAGTTCGGCACGAACTGGGCGACGTATTCGCGCTTTGTCGGCGACGTGTTCGGCAGCGCGCTGGCGGCGGAAGGCATCTTCGCGTTTTTCCTCGAATCCGGTTTTCTCGCGGTGCTGCTTTTCGGCTGGGACAAGGTCAGCCGCAAGCTGCACTTTTTCTCGACGTGCATGGTCTGTCTCGGCGCGCATTTCAGCGCCGTCTGGATTGTCGTCGCCAATTCGTGGATGCAAACGCCGGCGGGCTATCACCTCGTGATTCGGAACGGAGTGGAGCGCGCGGAAATCACGGACTTCTGGCAACTGGTGTTCAATCCGTCTTTCGTGGACCGTTTGTTTCATGTCTTGTGCGGCGCGTGGCAGGCGGGCGCGTTTCTCGTCGTGAGCGTGAGCGCGTGGTATTTGCTGAAGAAACGGCATCTGGATTTTGCCCGCGCGTCGCTGCGGGTCGGGTTGGCGGTTGCGCTGGTTGCTTCGCTGTTGCAACTGGTCAGCGGCGACAGCAGTGCGCGGAACGTGGCGAAAAATCAACCGGCCAAACTCGCGGCGTTTGAAGGGCTTTACCACACCACCTCCAACGCGCCGCTCACGCTCGTTGGATTTGTGGATGAACAAAAGGAACAAGTCGTGGGCCTGCAATGGCCGGGGATGTTGAGCTGGCTGGTGAATTTCGACACGAAAACAACCGTGACCGGCCTGGACGCTTTTGCGCCCGAAGACCGGCCGCCGGTCGAGGCATCCTTCCTGTTCTTCCACGGCATGGTGGGAGTCGGCTTTGCGATGATCGCTATTGCGGCGTTGGGATTTCTTTATTTCCGTCACGGCTCGCTGCATGAACGGCGCTGGCTGTTGTGGATTCTCGTGTTCTCCGTGCTCGGCCCGCAAATCGCCAACCAGCTCGGCTGGTTCGCGGCGGAAGTCGGCCGGCAACCGTGGATTGTCTATGGACTGATGCGCACGCCGGCGGGTTTGTCGGCCGTGGTGAAAGCCAACGTCGTGCTCACCTCGCTGATTTTGTTCGCGTTCATTTACTTTTTGCTGTTCGCGGTTTTCATTTACCTGCTCAACGACAAAATCCAGCGCGGCCCGGATGATGCGGATTTAATACCATCCGGCAAACTGGCGCTGCCGTTAAAACCAACCAAGAATGAACACGAGTGAACGCAAACTTGTTGAAGCGTTGAAGGGTTTAAGCGTTAAAGCGGCCTTCGCTTCAACGCTTCAACGCTTCAACTCGTCACGATTTTTATGAATTCCGATCTCAACACCATCTGGTTCATTCTCGTCGGCGTGCTTTTCACCGGCTACGCGATGCTCGACGGTTTCGACCTCGGCATCGGCGCGCTGCATTTGTTCACGAAGGACGACACCGAGCGGCGCACTTTGCTCAATGCCATCGGGCCGGTCTGGGACGGCAACGAAGTCTGGCTCGTCACCGGCGGCGGCGCGTTGTTCGCCGCGTTCCCGAACGTCTATGCGACGGTGTTCTCCGGTTTCTATCTCGCGTTCATCCTCTTGCTCGTCGCATTGATTTTTCGCGCCGTGGCCATCGAATTTCGCAGCAAGCAGCCGATGCGCTGGTGGCGGCAGATGTGGGACACTGGTTTTTCTGCCGGCAGTTTGCTGTCTGGCCTGCTCATCGGCGTGGCGATGGGCAACATTGCCTGGGGCATTCCGATTGACGCGAAGGGCGAATTCGCCGGAACGTTCATCAGCCTGCTCAAGCCGTATCCGCTGTTGCTCGGCGTCACGACCGTCGCGTTGTTCATGATGCACGGCGCCATTTACGGTCTGATGAAAACCGAGGGCGCGTTGCACGACAAACTCCGTGGCTGGGCGATGAATTCCATCATCTTCTTCGTGGTTTGCGCCGCCATCACGACCATGGCCACGCTGCTTTACGTGCCGCACATGGCGGCGCGCGTGCGGGAAAATCCCTGGCTGTTCAGCGTCGCGCTGGCGAACATGCTGGCCATCGCCAACATCCCGCGCGAATTTTATCACGGCCGCGATTGGAAGGCGTTCCTGTCTTCGTGCGTTACCATGCTCACCCTGATGGCGCTTTTCGGCATTGACCAATATCCAAACCTCGTCTTCAGCCTGCCCAATCCGGAAAACAGCCTGACGATTTACAACGCCGCCTCGTCGCCGAAAACGCTGGGCATCATGCTCGTCATTGCGGGCATCGGCGTGCCGCTGGTGATTGCCTACACCATCTGCATCTACTGGATTTTTCGGGGCAAGGTGAAGCTGGACCGGATGAGCTATTGAAATTCGCGTCGTTAGTTGGACAGTTTTCCGGTGACGCCAAATAAATTAAGAACCGACTTTGAGTTCTCTTTTGAAATCTCGATATGCCGCAACACCTTGGCCGAATCCGGGTCAAGATTGAATCCATGAATGTAATGATGAACCGACTCGGTCATCTTGCCGCTTCGGTTCACTTTGCCGAAATCCCCGGCCAGCACAAACCAGCCAATATCCGCAGCCTTGGGTAAAAAGAAAAAATCCGGCACTTGAGTGACTCGCAGATCGGATGAGCCATCGGCATATTGAAGCTTGACTGAAATGGGCGTTGGGCCGGCCGCGCTGATAAAGAACAGTTGCATCTGGCCGTAATGGTTGGGCGGGACCGGAATGGAATAAGTCTCCGTCGTTTCCGATGACTGATGCACCTGCGGGCCGCCACCGGCAGTTCCATAAGGCAGTTGCACATCAGGATGGTTCGCATTCGCGGCAAAAAAGCCCGAATCCGGCAACGGATTCAGTTTGCCGGCGGCGGAAACTTCAGCCGCTGATTTGGTGATTAAAATGGAAGTGTCACCGCGATCCAGGCCGTGGTCGGCCGGTTGCAGCCGGCCGGCTTCCTGGGTGAAGACGACGCGTGCGTTGAGGAGTTTGCCGAGGTCTATTTGAACTGACGCCGGTTTGCTTGGATCAGCTTCTGCGCCAAACCCGTTCATCAGGACGCCCGCTAACAGCGCCATCAAAACCACCGGTCGAGATAATCGCTCTAGTTTCATGGAATGTTTTTGGTTGATCTATTCTACCTGTGTTTTGCCTTTGCCTGCCACGACTTTGCCAATGAGCCAGGCGTTGTGCTTTTGCGTCCGAATAAATTTCAAAACCGCTTCCGCCTTGTCCGCCGACACAATGGCCACCATGCCGATGCCCATGTTGAAAACCTGATAAAGCTCGGCGTCCGGCACCCCGCCTTTGGCCTCGATGATTTTGAAAATCGGCAGCATGTCCCACGAGCCTTTGCGGATGACCACGTCGCACGTTTTCGGCAGCACGCGCGGGATGTTGTCCACAAACCCGCCGCCGGTGATGTGCGCCAGAGCGTGAAGCGTGAAGCGTGAAGCGTGAAACGGGTTGAAGCGTTTCAACAGCTTCTGAATGAGCGGACCATAGCTGACGTGGACTTTCAGCAATTCGTTGCCAATCGTGCCTTTCAATCCCGGTACGCGGCTCGTCGGCTTGAGCTTGAGTCGCTCGAAGAAAATTTTCCGGGCGAGCGAATAGCCGTTTGTGTGCAGGCCGCTTGAGGCGATGCCGATGACTGCGTCGCCGCGCTTCACGGTTTTCTGGCCGTTGAGCATTTTGGATTTCTCCACGACGCCGACAATGGTGCCGCTCACGTCGTATTCGCCCTTCTGGTAAAAGCCCGGCATCTGGGCCGTCTCGCCCCCGATGAGCGCGCAATGATTTTCCCCGCACGCGCGCGCGAAGCCCTTGATGATGTCGGTAAAAACGTGCGGCTCAAGCTTGCCGGTGCCGAGGTAATCGAGGAAAAACAGCGGCTCGGCGCCCAGCACGGCGATGTCATTGACGCAATGATTCACGAGGTCGGCGCCGATGGTGTCATGCCGGTCCATCGCAAAGGCGATTTTGAGCTTGGTTCCGACGCCGTCCACGGACGACACGAGTACCGGCTCGCGGTATTTCTTGAGGTCAAGCGCGAACAGGCCGCCGAAGCCGCCGACCTTGCCGAGCACCTCGCGGCGGTGCGTGGCGGCGAGCAATTGCGGCAGGGTGGATTTGACCCGGTTGCCCAAATCAATGTCCACACCTGCGGCGGCGTAAGCTTTCTGTTTCATGCGACGGAAAGTAAAACTGTAAAATGCGGCGCGGGCGAGAAAATTTCGTGAACATAGCGGCTTTCCGGCAGAAAGCCGCCAGCTAAATATAAAAAGTTTGCGGCGCTCTGCCGGGTCGCCGCTACAAAGATTCAAGAGCGCAAAAACTAAAGTCCCCGCACACACCTAAACCCCCAGTCGGGGTTGTAACTCGACGGGTAGTAGTAGAAGCGAAAGGCGCACGCCGCATAGTCGGCGGGGTTATCCCACCTGCCGCCGCGCAAAATACGGTAGCTCCCTGATGCCGGTCCGCGTGGATCACTGCCTGCCGGATACGGCGTTCCATACCAATCCCAACACCACTCAAACACATTCCCACACATGTCGTATAGGCCATACCCGTTGGGCGCAAACGAACCCACCGGACTTGTGCCGACTGAATCAGCGGGGTAGTTCCCAATCAAGTTGTAGCCATTCGGTCCCAAATCGTAGCTAAAATCGTTGGTATCCCCGTGGTAGTTGGCTTGGCTTTCGGAGATGGTGTTGCCCCACGGAAACCGTTTCCCGTTCAACCCGCCTCGCGCCGCCTTTTCCCATTCCGCTTCCGTCGGCAAACGGTAGCCGCTGTTCGTCCAATTCACATAAACAGCATCTACATCTCCATTCGTATAAACTGCCGTCAACGCCGCATTCGTGTAATACACCGGAGTCAAACCCGCCTGCTGCGACCGGGCATTGCTCCACTTGACACAATCATACCAATTCACCTCCTGCACCGGATTATTACTTGTCTTGCCCAAACCACCTTCGTCAAAGCGATAGCCGTTGTTCGTGGCCCAATTATAAACTGACTTCCATTGATTAGAACTCACCAAGTTCACATCCATGTAAAACGCCGACACGGTCACGTTCGTAGTTGCGGCATTGCCTTCGACATTACCATCCAGCGTGTCCCCCATCGTGAACGTCCCCGCCGGAATCAGCGCCATCCCGGTGGGCGGATTGAAGGAAAAAATAAGGTTGGTGTTGACGCTGCCCGTGACGGAAAGCCGGACATAATCCACCCAATTGGTTCCGCCAGGCAGCGCGGCGACGGTCTGGACGGTATAATTCGTGCCCGCCATCGCGTTGCTCCAAACCAGCGTGCCATCCGGGTTAAACGCGGTGATGCTGGTCGCCGATGGGCCTGAAATCCTGAAGAACCGCACCCCTTGAGCAGCGGCTTGATGCACACTGGCGAGCCATGCCAGCATGATGAGAATTTCAATCAGCGTGAGTCCGCCGATTTTCCTTTTGGCCGAAAGCGTTTTCATGGCTGGTTCAACTGTAACACCGCCCGCCCCGCCGACAAGCGCGATTTTTGCCAGCGCCAGATGGCTGGCGCACTCCAAGACGCTTCGCGCCATTCGTGTGCCAGTCGAATTCGCGCCAGCGTCTTGGACTGCGGCGGCCCTCCGCCGCTTTTCCCCAGCGCCAGCGGCGCGACATCTTTGTAGTTTACCGCCCCAAATAAATTCGAGCTCCGTAGGAGCGGCATATTCCGCGCAGATGTCCCGATGATGCCGCTCCTGACGGAGCTTGGTTTTAATTGGGATGATTGAACTACAAAGATGTCAGCCCTGACGGGCCTTTGATTTTGGAGCGCGGGCGGCCTGCCCGCGTGTTTGTTCAGGCAACAAATTCATCTCGCGGACAAGCTGTCCGCGCTCCTGCACAAACTGCAACTCCACAATTTTCGCCGGACTTCCGCCAGCGCTGTCGTCCCGCTTTGCGGGATCAGTTCGTTTCCGGCGGTTCAACCAGACGCCGCGGCAAATCCCGGTGCCCGTGCAGGGCGCGGCGCAGCAGAACATCATCACCGGCTGTTTCGTAAAAGAGAATGTGCTTTTGGAATGGACGAAAGACGACGATGAACCGCCAATCGCGCAAACGCGGATGAGAAAATCCAGCGACCGGGCCAAGCAGCGGATGTTGAGCAAGCAATTGACAGGTGGCTTCGACGGCGGCGAGATAGCGTTCGGCGATTTCCCAGTCCGCATTGACCGCATACCACTCAAACTGGCGTTCCACGTCCGCGATGAAATCGCCGGACTTGCGCGCGCTCATGCGGCGGCGGTTTTGGCGCGCACCCGTTCACGGATGGCGGTGAAGTCCGATTTTGTCAGCGGAGTCGTGGGTTTGTCCGCCGCCTCAAGCAGCCACGCTTCAAGTTCGGGTGTGAGGTCAAATGGTTTTTGCTGTTGTTCGCGGAGGGAACGGATGACGTCGTTGACCAGTTCGCTGGCATCGGCGCAGACTCCGGAGCGCACTTGATTCTGCAGGAAATCTTCAACATCTCTGGCCAAAGCAACTGTCATGTTGGAACGTTACGACCGGATTGTTTTCTTTGCAAGCGGAGTTTCGTGGTTCGAGCACCCGAGTATTTCCCAATTTTTCGGTGGGACTGCCATTGTCCGAGGCCATAAGTCAGGATTGACAGCGTATGATTTTGGGTGACCCTGTACAACGCGGCTGCATGAGCACACCCATTCGCATCCTGCACGTGGACGGCGACAGTTTTTTCGCCAGTTGCGAGATTGCGCGCCATTCCGAACTACAGGGCCGCCCGGTCTGGGTCGGCGGCGGACGGCGCGGCGACGGCATCGTTATTGCCGCGAATCGCGTGGCCAAGAAATTCGGCGTCAAGACCGGCATGGCGTGTTTCGAGGCGGCGCGGCTGTGTCCGCGCGGCGTGCTGTGCCAGCCGCACTACGACGATTACCGGGAGCTTTCGCGGCAGATGTTCCGCATCCTCGAAGAATATTCGCCCACGCTCGTGCCCATCTCGATTGACGAAGGTTTTCTGGATTTCACCACGATGGACCGTCATGTCTGGCGCAACACTACGCCGGAAAAATACGTCGGCGAAATCCGTGAACGCATTTCGCGCGAGGTGAAATTGCCGGTCTCGGCCGGTCTGGCCAGTTCCTCGCGCCTGGCAAAACTGGCGACGGACGCCGCCAAGCCCGGCTTCATCGAAATCAAACCCGGCGACGAGAAGGAATTTCTGAAGGACCGTTCCGTCCGCGAGCTTTCCGGCATCGGCAAAAACCGGCAACGCGCGCTGGCGGCACTCGGCGCGCAGACGTTTGGTCACGTGGCGAAATTGCCGGCGATGCTGCTCCGGAAAAAGTTCGGCATCTGGGGGCAGCAACTTTGGTTGTTTGCCAACGGCCTGTGGAGCGAGCCGTTGCTGTTGCAGGTCAAGGACCGCACGACGATTTCCAGCAACACGACGCTGCCTTACGACGAACCGGATTACGAGGGGGCGCTGACGTTCACGTTGAGCGAGGCGACGCGGCTGGTCAGCCAGTTGCGCCGTGAGCAAATGCAGGCGCGCGAGCTGGGCCTGACCATCCGGTTCAATGATTTCAGCGAGGTCAGCGGCGGCCATCGTTTTCATGAACCGCAATTTCAAAACTCCGTCATGAACGCGGTCCTGGAAAATATTTTCCGCAAATTGATGAGCGACCAGGCCAAACCGGTCCGGCAAATCCGCATCGCGTTCTGGAACCTGGCGCGGCTGGACACGCAGCCGACGCTGTGGGGCAAGACCGACGCGGAACGCTGGGGCGCGTTGGACGATGCGGCGCACCAGCTCAACGGGCGGTTCGGCCAGTCGGCGGTGATGACCGGCGCGCAACTGGCCTTGCGCGCGCTGGAAGACGCGTTCAAAAATCCGAAAGCGAAATGCCCGTTCGTGCCGCAGCGTGAGATGGTGAAGAAACTTTGGGGCACGGACGCCGATCCGCTGGCACACAAGGGCGAATGGGAAAAACGCCTGGCCAAGGTCAGCCGGAACTTTCACAAGAAAGAGGCGTGACGGTGATGAACCGATCCCGTTCTCCAATCACAATCGAAATTAACTCGGGTAGGGCGGGCAGTCCTCTGCCCGCCGCTCGTGTGCGTAAAATTGCGGCGCGCACAGAGTGACGCGCCCTACCGGGTAAACGGCAACTCCACAATTTTCGCGAAACTCTCACCCGTCGCTGTTCGCAGCGTCAGCTCCGTTCCGATTTGATTGGCTTCGCGGCGAATGTAACCGAGCGCAATGTTTGCATTGAGTGATGGCGATTTCACTGCGCTGGTCACGTAGCCGATTTCCTTGCCGTCGCGGAAAGATTTATCATGCTTTTGCGGCAGCGATTTCAAATCATCCGCGAGGCGCAGACCGCACAGTTCCTTGGTGACGTGGCCGAAGCTGTGGATGCGGTTGATGACTTCCTGGCCGATGTAGCAGCCTTTTTTGTAACTCACGGCGTCCCGCAATGCCGGACCGCATTCGAGCGGCAGGTTTGTTTCGTCCATGTCCACGCCGAAGCGCGGAATGCCCGCCTCGATGCGCGCGGTCTCGAACGCCTGCCAGCCGGCGGCGCGTCCCCCAAATTGTTTGGCCGCAGCGAAGAGTTTGTCCGCCACGGCGCAAAGAGAATTATTGGGGACGAAAAGGTCGAAACCCAACAACGGAGCGCCGGCCTCCGGCCCGGCGCGTTGGGAATTTTCATGGTTCGAATCAAGCCGGGCCGGAGGCCGGCGCTCCAATTTGCAGAACAGTCGCGCGTGGTTCATCAAATAAATCTCCCCCAATGTCGCATCCGAAATTTTCACGGAGCCAAGCGGCTTGGCAGGAATTTCGGCAAACAAGCCGATCGCGCGGACGACAGCTTCCGCTTTCGGCCCTTGGACGCTCAACAAGCCGTAATGCGGCGCGGCGTCCACGATTTGCACGTCGTCGGCGACGATGAATTTCTCCAGCCGTTGCGAAATTTTTCCCGTCAGGCCCGGCTCGAAGTCCAGAAGCAGTTCGTCCGCGAGGCGGAAAATATTCAGGTCGCTTTCCATTTTGCCCTTAACGGTGGCGAGCGCGGCGTAACAGCCGGAGCCAACGGCCAGTTTTTTCACGTCATTCGTGACCTGTCCGTGCAGGAAGCGGACGCGATCGCTGCCGGCGAGGCAGATTCGCCCGCGAAAACTCAAATCAAGCACGCCGGCAGTTTCGCGGAGCGCGGCATGTTCGGCCAGCCAGTCGCCGTAATCGTTCACGACTTCCGCGCCGCCAGTTTCCGCGAATCGCGCGCCGCGGTTGTGGTGAAATTCATGAAGGGCGGGCATTTGCATGTGCTATTTACGATTTATGATTTATGATTTATGATTTGCCTCACCAATGCATAAATCATAAATCGAAAATCGCAAATCATCAATGAAACTAGACGCTCTTTATTCCGAACTGACACTGAAACCCAACGCCAAGCTCGCGTTGGTCGTGCTCGACGGCCTCGGCGACATCGCCACGCGGGAACAAAATTACCTGACGCCGCTCGAAGCCGCCACCACGCCGAACCTCGACAAGCTCGCGAAGGATTCGGCGCAGGGCCGCATGATTCCCGCCGCGCCCGGCATCACGCCCGGCAGCGGACCGGGACACCTCGGGCTGTTCGGCTACGACCCGCTGGAATTCCAGGTCGGCCGCGGCGTGATTGAAGCGCTGGGCCTGGGATTGGAATTGAAACATGGCGACGTGGCCGCGCGCGCGAATTTTTGCACGCTCGATGCGAAGGGGATTGTCACCGACCGCCGTGCCGGTCGCATCCCGACCGAAACGTGCGTGAAACTTTGTGCGCTGCTTTCGGCAAAAGTTAAGAAACTCGGCGACACGGAAATCCTCATCCGGCCCGGCAAGGAACACCGGTTCGTCGTCGTCTTTCGCGGCAAAGGGCTGGAAGGCCCGCTCACGGACGCCGATCCGAACCGCGAAGGTTTTGCCATTCCCACCGTCCATCCGCGCGATGAGAACAACGCCGGCCAGAAAAAGATGGCGTCACTCATCGCTGATTTTTACCAGGCCGCGCTGCCCATCCTTGCCAGGGAAAAACCGGCGAACGGTTTTCTCATGCGCGGCATCGCGCATCAGCCGCACATTCCGCTGTTCGAGGAGCGTTACCGGTTGAAGCCCGCGTGCCTGGCGGTATATCCGATGTACAAGGGCCTGGCGCAACTTGTCGGCATGAAAAAGATCGAAGGCCCGGCGACCATCGCGGAACAATTCGAGCGTTACCTCAAGGAATACGGCAACTTCGATTTTTTCTTCATCCATTACAAATACACCGACAAGGCGGGCGAAGACGGCAATTTCGTGGCCAAGATGAAGGCGATTGAGGATTTCGACGCCGCGTTGCCGGTTTTGCTCAACAAAAAACCGGACGTGCTCGCCATCACCGGCGACCATTCGACACCGTGCGCGCTCAAGGGCCATTCGTGGCATCCGCAGCCGGTGCTGTTGCATTCGGCGTTCAGCGGCTCGGACAAACTCGAGCGCTTCACCGAGACCGGTGCGAACCTCGGCTCGCTCGGCGTGTTCGAGGCGAAGTATTTGATTCGCCTGATGCAGGCCAACGCCCGGATGTTCGACAAGTTTGGAGCGTAAATTTGTTGGTAGGAGCCGAGGTGACGAGGCTCAATTATTTTTTGTCGTGAGACTCCTCACGTCGTCTCCTACAATTTCAAGAAATGAATCTGCCCAACAAGCTGACGGTTTTGCGTTTCGCGCTGACGGCGTTTTTTCTCTGGGCGCTGTTCTCGCCGATCCCGTATCACGACACGCTGGCGCTGGTGCTCTTCTCGCTGGCCGGCGCCACGGATTTCCTCGACGGCCAGATCGCCCGCCGCCGCGGGCTCATCACCAATTTCGGCATCCTGATGGACCCGCTGGCGGACAAAATCATGACCTGCTCGGCGTTCATCGCCTTCGTCGAAAGCACGCGGCTGGACCCGCACGCGCCGGTCAAGGTCGCGGCGTGGATGGTCATCCTCATCGTCGCGCGCGAACTGGCGATCACCGGCCTGCGGCTGCTGGCGGCGTCAAAAAATGTCGTGCTCGCGGCGGAAAATTTCGGCAAACACAAGACCGTCTCGCAAATCGTGGCCATCAACGCGCTGCTGATCGTGGACGCCTGCGCGGAATGGCCGGCCTCGGTGCAAAAATTTTTCATGTCCTGGGTGCCGGCGTTCGCGGAATTCATGCTCTGGCTGACCGTCGTGCTGACGGTGGCGTCCGGCGCGATTTATTTGTGGCGCAACCGGGCGCTTTATTTGAGCGACGTTTAATTCGGGGAGGGATGGCGTGTCGCCGTCCCAAAATAAAATCAGGGTCGCCGGCACGGCGACCCTCCCAGCGGGAATTTTCAGTGGTGCGACGGCAGCGGCAGTGTTTCGCCAGAGTTGGTGGATTGATAAACGGCGGGTGGCAGGTTGACCGTCGAATGACTGCGCAGATGATGCCGCCAGGCCAGGCCGGCGAGCGCGATGATTAAAACAAACCCCACGGCAACGATGCCGACGGCCCCCATCCGCCAGTTCAGCCGGGCAAGCCAATAGAGCAGGTGGTCGAGCGGGGTTTTGGATTCCTCGGTCAGCGGCGGCGGTTCCTTGAATTTTTCCGTGCGGCCCAGTTCGGCATCGAGGGCGGCCATGACTTGCGGCACGTCGAGCTTGAGCTGCGTGGCGTAATTGCGGACAAATCCGCGGATATAAACCGGCGCGGAGAAGACGTTGAAGTTTCCCTCTTCGAGCGCGCGGAGGTGGTCGGTGCGGATTTTGGTGGCCTCGGCGACCTGGGGGATCGTGAGTTTTCTGGCTTCGCGCCCGGCGCGGAGTTGTTCGGCGACCGTTGGCATTCGCCTTATTTAGCGGGTTTGGCGCGCGCTTGGCAATCTGCAAATCCTAATCTTAATCTTTTGGTCTGCCACTTACGATTAAGAACCGGATTAAGATCAAGAAAATGATTTGAACCTTTTCTCGCCGTGGGCATTCCACTGAATGAAAATGCCGGCAGTGGCTGAAAGCGAACAATTGCCTGTGCAACAAGCCCGCGACGGAAAACCGGAGGCTTGGGACATTCTCTTTCGGCGCTACCAACTGCCGCTTTACGTTTATGTTTTTGAACTGGTCCGCCACGAACAAACGAGCCTCGACCTCGTGCAGGAGACATTCATCGCCGCCGTCCGGCACATCGGCGGCCTGCGCGACGACGCGAAATTTGGGAGCTGGCTTTTTGGCATCGCGCACCAGAAATGCCTCCAGCGCTGGCGAAAACAAAATCGCGAGGAGATTTTGCCCGATGAAATTCCCGAATCAGCGGACGAATTGGAAAGCGGCCCGGACGACTTGCTCATCCGGCAGGAACAAGAGGCCGAATTTATGGAACTGCTGAATCAGTTGCCGTTGCCGCAACGCTCGGTGTTGTTGCTGCATTTTGTCGAGGACTTTTCCCTTGAAGAAATTGCGCGCATTACGGAGACGCAACTCGGTACGGTAAAATCGCGGATGCACTACGCCAAAAAGTCGCTGCGCAAATTGCTGGAGGAGAAGAAATGAAAACGCCGCGTGAAATTTTGTTCCAACGGTATCAAGCCGCCGAACCAAAGCTCGACGAGATTCGGGAAACGGCGGTGGCAGCGGCCGGTGACCGTCGGATCGCGAATTTACCGGTGGTTGCGGACCACGGTTACAACTGGCGCGAATTCTTGTTTTCGCTTCGCTGGCATCTGGCCGGGATGGGGACGGCGTGGTTGCTGATTATTCTTTTGAACCTGAACATAGGGCATTCAACAACTCTGGCATCAGCAGTGCCAGCGGCAAAAATTCCGCCGCCACAAATTATTCTAGCCGCGCTGCGTGAAAATCGCCGGGAACTTTTGCAGATGATTCAAACCTCGGACTCGCGTGATACCGTGCCGCGGCGGTTGATTCTGCCACAGCCGCGGAGCCAGCGAAGTCACGAAAACCTGACCGCCTGAAGCGATGAACCCGAACGAAAGCCCCAAGAACACCGGCCGAACCGTCGTCCGACGCATATTGATCGGACTGGCTTGGTTGATAACCATTATTGTGCTTTTTTATGCCGAGGAAGACTGGCGCGGCTCGCATGAATGGAATCATTATCGCCAGCAACTCGAAGCCAGCGGCGCGCAGCTTAATTATGCGGCGTTCATTCCCAAGCCGGTTCCTGATGACCAAAACTTTGCCGCCATTCCGGTCATTGAATCATGGTTCACACAGAGAACCAATTTCGCCAAAAAATGGGCGGACAATTATTCGTTGGCAAGCAGCATGCTTGGCTCTCAGACAAACCCAAATCCGCCCGCGCCCGAGGGTAATTCTTATCAAGGCGGCGAACGCTGCTTCCTGGATCTCGTTGCCTGGAAAACGGCCTTTGACGGGATACAGGCGGGCCAGACGAATCCATCTCAGGAGTTCGCCTCCGGAAAACTCGATTTGGCCTCGCGCGCGGCTGCTGCCCCGGCGGTTCTGGCCGACTTGGCATCAAGCGAAACCGAGTTGGACCAGCTTCGCGCCGCGAGCGACCGGCCTTATGCGCGTTATCCGGTAGTTTATGACTTGGACAATCCGTGGGGCATCCTGCTGCCGCACCTCGGCAATATCAAAAGGACAGACCAGCGTCTGCAACTGAGAGTTAGTGCCGAACTGGCGGCTGGCCGAAGCGATGACGCCTTGGCGGACGTGAAGCTGATGCTTTATCTGGCTGATTCAGTAAAGACCGAGCCGTTCATGATTTCATACTTGGTTCGCCTTGCTTGCGTACACCTGGCGATTCAACCGGTCTGGGAAGGGTTGGCTGAACACGCTTGGTCGGACGCCCAGCTTCAGGAACTACAGGCGCTTTTCCAACAATACGATTTCTTTCCTCAGATGGACCAATCTCTTGCCGGCGAGCGCGCCGCCGCTATTCTGACCGCCGAGCTTCTGGAACACGGCAAATATCATCTGAACGATTTGAACGAGAATTCCAATCCAAACCATTCCGGAAAATCGCTGGCCGATTTAGCTCCGCACGGCTGGTATGATCTCGATAAATTGCATTACTGCCAGCTTTTTCAATTGCAGTTTGAAGGCGCATTTGCTGCGGACAAAAAAAGAGTTTTCCCGGAACAAATTGCATCCAATACCAAAGCCTTGAATCAGGCATTTGCCAACGACAAATGGATTAATACGAACGGGGTCACTGTCGTTTGCATCCGTCACCAACTCTTGGCGAGAGTATTGCTATCAGCGTTGCACGTAATCCCCAAGAGAGCGGCGGCGGCCCAAGCTGCCGTGGATGAGGCCGCCATCGCCTGCGCGCTTGAACGCTATCGGCTGGCCAATGGACAATTTTCAGAATCCTTGGAGGCACTGGTCCCGCGATTCATCTCCCAATTACCCAATGATGTCATCACCGGCGAACCGTATAAATATCACCGCACGCCCGATGGACAATTCGTGCTCTACTCCGTGGGCTGGAATGAGACGGACGATGGCGGCGTGCCTGGACAGACTCTGTTCGACGACAAACAAGGCGATTGGGTCTGGCAGTACCCGGCGAAATAATTTGGGAGGGACGGCGTGTCGCCGTCCCAAAAATTCAGGGCCGCTGACACTCTGACGAGCCTGAACAAAATCTTTTCCCGACCACGCTTCCAATAACCGAGCCAATAATCGCTCCGGCCACAAAATCCGAATACCAATGGATGGTCATGGAAACGCCGATACCAACATAGAAAGCGTAGAGGAGCGCGACAAAACCCAGCCACCGTTGTTTCGGCCAGAGCGTGAACACCGCCGCGGCCATGGCGAAGGCGATGGTGGTGTGCGACGACGGCCAGCCCCAGAAAACTCCGCCGCGCAGAAAGCCGAAGCGGAAGACATGGCTGATGTCCGCGCCGACGGCGTGCGCAGGATGGACGCGGCCCGTAATCGCCTTGTATGCGACCGCGACAAACGCGCCGATGAGTGCGGCCTGACCGACAGCCCAACCGCTCAGAATGGTTCTGTTACTTCTGGCGACGATGCCGATCGCAAAAAGAATCAGAGGCAAGGCGAGCGGCAGCAGCATGCCAATCCCGACAGCGGGCCACATCCATGAACGCAGTGCCGGATTGCGGGTGGCGAGGAACCAGCGCCAGTCGAAGCCGGACATGACGAGGATGAAGGTGAGCAGGATGGCAATGAGGTGCCAGACCAACCTCCGGCCCGTGAAGCAGCCAATGAGGTTGCGGGGCAGCGTTACTAGAAATTGGTTCATGCGGAATCCGGCGAAATAAATTTTGGGAGGGATGGCGTGCCGCCGTCCCAAATCAAAAATCAGGGCCGCCGACACGGCAGCCCTCCCAGCTTTAATCAAACCGCGCTTTGCCCGCCGCCATCCGCGCCGGTGCCGTCCAGATCAATCAAAATGTCCCTTGGCTCGGCGCCTTTGCTGGGGCCGACGATGCCGCGGTTTTCAAGTTCGTCCATGATGCGCGCGGCGCGCGTGTAACCGAGGCGCAGCCGCCGTTGCATCAGCGACACGCTCGCTTTTTGTTCGCTGCGGATGACCTCGATGCATTGCTGGATAAGTCCCTCGTCCTCGTCAATGCCGGTTTCGTTTTCAAAACTGGCCGCGGGCTGGGTAAGTTGCTGGTGGATTTCCATGTCATAGTTCGGTTTGCCCTGTTTGGCAATGAACCCGACGATGCTCATGATTTCCTGGTCGGTGATGAGCGCGCCCTGGGCGCGAATCAGTTTCGCGGAGCCGGGCGGCAGGTAAAGCATGTCGCCCTTGCCGAGCAATTTGTCCGCGCCCATCGCGTCGAGAATCGTCCGCGAGTCCACGCGCGAGGCGCACTGGAACGCGATGCGCGCGGTGATGTTCGCCTTGATGACGCCGGTGATGACGTCCACGCTCGGCCGCTGGGTGGCGACAATGCAATGGATGCCCGCCGCGCGCGCCATTTGCGTGATGCGCGCAATGGCCATTTCCACGTCGGCGGGCGCGACCAGCATCAGGTCCGCCAGTTCGTCAATGATGACGACGATGTAGGAAAGTTTTTCGGGAATGACGATGTCGTCGTCGCGCGGCACGACGATTTCCTCGTCCACCTCGACGGCGAACCCTTCCGCGCCCGGCTCGACTTTTTCCTTTTTGGCCTTGAGCGGCAGTTCCAATTCCTGCTGTGGCAGCGGCTTGTTCTTGGGGCGCGAATTAAACGAGCCGATGTTGCGGACGCCGACCCGCGCAAAGATTTGATAGCGCTTTTCCATTTCGTTCACGACCCAGCGCAGCGCGAGGATGACCTTTTTGGGGTCGGTGATGACGGGCACGACCAGGTGCGGCAGCGAGTTGTATTGCTGCAACTCGACCACCTTGGGATCAATCATCACGAAACGGAGCTGGTCGGGCGAAAAACGGTAAAGCAGCGAGGTGATGATGGCATTGATGCAGACGGATTTGCCGGAGCCGGTGCTGCCGGCTATGAGCAGGTGCGGCATCTCCGCAAGATCGGCGACAATCGGGTGGCCGTAAACGTCCTTGCCCAGCGCGAACGGAATCTTCGCCTTGCTGTTGCGCCATTCGTCGGACTCGAACAAATCGCGCACGATGACCTTCGTCTTGACCGGGTTCGGCACCTCGACGCCGACGGAGCTTTTGCCGGGCACCGGCGCGAGGATGTGAATGCGCTCGGCCTTGAGCGCGGCGGCGATGTTGTTCGAGAGCGCGGTGATTTTTTCCAGCTTCACGCCCGGCGCGGGATGCAATTCATAGCGCGTGATGGTCGGACCTTTGGTGATGTCGCCGAGCGAGACCTCGATCTCGAACTGCGCGAGCGTCTGCTGCATGAGCCGCGCGTTGGCCATCAATTCGTCCTTCGACTCGGTGGGCTTCACCGTCGTGTCGGGGTATTGCAGAAAATCCAGCGGCGGCAACTGGTAATTGCCGATGATGGGCGTCGCGGCGACGGTGAGCGGCTTGGGTCTTTTGGGTTTCGTTTTGGGTTTGGCCGGCGCGGAACCGTCCGCAATCTGAACCGCCGGTTCCGCGGGCTTTTCCGGCTCAACTGTTTCCGGTTCCCCGGTTTCGGCGGGTTTTTCGGTGTCCGATTTTTTACCGAGAACGTCCGCAGTGGTGGCCGGGGCCACTTCGCGCGGAGCGGCGGTTTCGCCTTCCGTATCGGGAACGGCTTCCTTGGGTGCTTCGGTCGGCGGAGCCTTTTTGCCACGAGCGGGTTTGGCGGACGGCACGCTCAAGTCGCGGACGGTCGGCTCCGGCACCGGCTGCATGTCCGCGCCGAGGCCGGAGCGCGCGACTTCCTCCTGCAATTTTTTTGCCTGCCTTTCGAGTTCGCGCGCGCGGCGGTCGAGGGCGGTTTCCTCGACGGTGGCGGCGGCGGCGGCCTCCGGTTTTTCAAACCAGCCGCGCAGCCAGTCGCCGAGGCGGAAACCCGTCAGAAAGAGCAGACTGCTCAGGCACAGTGCCACATAAACAATGGTCGCGCCGATGGGACCAAACAGGGAAATGCCGAAGTTATAATTTTGCGTTTGCCCGTAAGTGAGAAAGCCGAGCCAGCCGCCCGCGCTCAACGAGCCGATTTTTTCGTGGATGATTCCGCGGGAACCGCCGTTGTCCAGAATGTAAAGCAGGCCGGTGACCGAAACGATCAGCATGGCCGACCACAGCAGCGACCAGCGGAGGCGTTCGCGCAGGTAGCCGAGAAAATTCAACAGATAGGCCGCGCCGAAGATCGCCAGCAACACCGGGACGAGATAGGCGGCAACGCCGAGCGGCAAAAAAAACACCCAGGCGAGATAGGCGCCGCCGACGCCGATCCAGTTGTGCGGCGGCGACCACTTGTCCGGCGGCTTGAAGAGGAACCGGATGTCATGGCTGTCAAAGGACAATTGCGCGACCAGCAACAGCAGCGCCGCGGCCAGCAGTGCGACGCCGATGATGTCGTTGAAGCCATTGCTCGAATCCGATGGCGCCTTGCGTGACATGGCGGCAGCGTATCAATTCAAGGCGGCAACTTCAAAGTTGAAATACAAATTTCCGGCGGTCGCCCGCGCCAATTCGCGCTTGCCAAGGCGTGAACGGATTGTCACGCTGATCGTTACGCCGGGCTGCGCGGTTAGCTCAGTTGGCAGAGCACTACCTCGACACGGTAGGGGTCACAAGTTCAAGTCTTGTACCGCGCACCAGCTTCGTTCTGACCCGCTATCACATCCGGTGACAGACGGCGACTGCAACCCTGCAATTACGGGTGATTTTTCACTTCCACCCCCGCTGCCGGCCGTGACGGACAATGGCCGTAAATCCGCGTCTAAATCAGCTTCTTCAACTTCGCATCTTCGGCCAGTTTCCTGACCAGTTCCTTGACCTTCTGCGCCTGGCTCTTGTGGGCGAGCAACACCGCATCGTCGGTCTGGACCAGAATCGAATCGCGCAAGCCGACCACCGCAATCGGCGTGCGGTTTTTGGCGCGGGCGTCGAAGATGATGTTCCGCGCGCCGTCCACGTGGATGAAATCGGCCACGGCGCAATTCCCTTCCGGGTCGGCCTTGAGATGCCGCGCCAGGGCCGTCCACGAACCGAGGTCGTCCCATGCAAACACGCCGTCGGCCACGATGACGTTCTGCGCGTGCTCCATCAGCGCGTAATCAATCGAAACTTTTTTGATGCCGGGATATTCCTTCGCCAATACCTTCGCGAGTTTCGCCGGCTGGTTCGCCACCTTGAACCAACGCTGGCAGGCGGCAAACATTTCCGGCTGATGTTTCTGCAACCCTTCCGTGATGGTCACGAACGACCAGACGAACATGCCGGAGTTCCAGCGATATTGGCCGCTGTTGACGTATTCCAGCGCGCGGTCAAAATGCGGTTTCTCGACAAATTTTTCCGCCTTGAAAAAGGCCGTCTTCGTCTTTTTCGCGCCTTGAGCCGGCGGCAATTCCGGGCCGACGTGAATGTAACCGTAGCCTGTGTCCGGCCCGGACGGTTTGATGCCAATGGTAATGATGGCCTGGCCGCGACCGGCCAAATCGAAGGCGTCGCTCAAAACCTGCTGGAACTTTTTCCCGTCGGGAATCACGTGGTCGGCGGGCAAAACCGCCATGACGCCGGTTGTGGAACGCGCGCCCACCAGCGCCGCGCCGAGCGTGACGGCGGCGCAGGTATCGCGGCCAACCGGCTCGGCAACGAGATTGGCTTTGGGGATTTTCGGGAGCTGTTTGCGGACTTCCGGCAACTGCGCCTCGGTGGTGATGACAAAAATGTTTTTGACCGGCACGAGCGGCAGCACGCGGTCAACGGCTTCCTGCAAAAAGGACTTTTTACCGAGCAGCGCAAGCAGTTGCTTGGGCATTTTCTCGCGGCTGACCGGCCAGAACCGTTCGCCGCGCCCGCCCGCCATGATGACGACGAACCGGTCTTTGGTGTCAGTTTTTGTTTTCATAATTTTTATCCGCGAATTTCGCTAATTATCGCGAATTGTTTTTTGATTTGCGGAAATTGGCGCAATTCGCGGATTCAAATGCTTTTCACCGCATCCGCCAGCGATTTTACAAATTCACTTGCACGCTTCACCAAATCTTTTGATTTTCCATGCTGAGCGATTTGATTCACCACCGCGCTGCCGACCACGACCGCGTCCGCGACGGACGCCACTGCCTTCGCCTGGCCCGGCGTCGAGATGCCGAAACCAACGGCGATGGGCAGCTTGGTGTGCGCGCGGATTTTGGCGACCTGCTGCGCGAGGTTTGCCGCGACCTTGTTTTGCATCCCCGTCACGCCTTCACGCGAGACGTAATAAATAAATCCGCTGCCGCGTTTGACGATGAGTTTGATGCGGTCTTCCGGCGTTGTCGGCGCGATGAGGTAAATATGGCACAAGCCGGCCCGGCGCGTGAGCGCCTCGTAATTGTCCGATTCCTCCGGCGGCAAATCGAGCACCAGCAAACCGTCCACGCCCGCCTTTGCCGCGTCCTGGATGAACCGTCCCATGCCGGCGCGATGAATCAGGTTGAAATAAATGTAGACCACGACGGGAATCTGCGATTGCTTGCGGAGGGCGGCCACGGTTTCCAAAACCTTCGGCGGCGTGGCGCCGGATTCGAGACCGCGTTGCGCGGCAAGCTGGTTCACCAGACCGTCGGCGAGCGGGTCGCTGAAGGGCACGCCGAGTTCCAAAATGTCCACGCCCGCCCGGTCGAAGGCCAGGGCGAGTCCGCGCGTGGCGGCGAGATCCGGGTCGCCCGCGCCGATATAGACGATGAAACCTTTTTTGCCATCGCGCTTCAACCGCGCAAAGCGTTCCTCAATGCGATTCATTTACCCGCCAGTTTCGAGTTTCAAGTTTCAAGTTTCAAGCGGATTGTAGGAGACGACGTAAGGAGTCTTTGAATTTTTTATGTTTGAGCCTCGTTACCCCGGCTCCTACAATCAAAACATGGCCAACACCTTCGGGCAACTGTTCCGCATCACGACGTGGGGCGAATCCCACGGCGGGGGTGTGGGCGTGGTGGTGGACGGCTGCCCGCCGCGTCTCAAGCTCACCGAAGCGGACATCCAGCCCGATTTGGACCGCCGCCGGCCCGGCCAGTCCAAAATCGTCTCGCCGCGCAAGGAATCCGACACGGCGCAAATCCTTTCCGGCACGTTCGGCGGCCGGACGCTGGGCACGCCGATTTGCGTGTGGGTCAAAAACGAGGACGCCCGGCCCGAAGCCTACGCGGAAATGAAGACCAAGTTCCGCCCCTCGCACGCGGACTTCACCTACTTTGCCAAATACGGCATCCGCAACTGGCAGGGTGGCGGACGCGCAAGCGCACGCGAAACCGTGGGCCGCGTCGCCGCCGGCGCGATTGCGAAAAAAATCCTGCGCGAACGGTTTGGCGTGGAAACTCTGGCTTACGTCAAACAAGTCCGGCGGCTCGTCGCCGACGTGAACCCGGACAAGGTGAAATTCAAGGACGTCGAATCGAACATCGTTCGCTGTCCCGACGCAAAGGCCGCGGCGAAAATGATCCGGCTCATCGAAAAAATGCGGCGCGCGGGTGACACCGTCGGCGGCATCGTGGAAGGCATCGCGCGCGGCGTGCCGGCCGGCTGGGGCGAACCGGTGTTCGACAAACTCGAAGCGGACCTCGCGAAGGCGATGTTGAGTCTGCCCGCGTCCAAGGCATTTGAAATCGGCTCCGGCTTCGGCGGCATCACGCTCACCGGGCGCGAGCACAACGACCCGTTCCGCGCGAGACACGGAAAGGTTGTGACGACCACGAATTTTTCCGGCGGCATTCAAGGCGGCATTTCCAACGGACAGACGATTTTCTTCCGGGTCGCCTTCAAGCCCGTCGCCACCGTCCTGCACGAGCAGGAGACGGTGGACGCGCAATTTCACAACACGACGCTCAAGGCGCGCGGGCGGCACGACCCGTGCGTATTGCCGCGCGCGGTGCCGATGGTGGAGGCCATGACGGCGCTGGTGCTGGTGGACCACGCGCTGCGGCAACAGGCGCAATGCGGCTGACCCAAAGCCTTCGGAGTTGATTTTTCCGGCTGCAAATGCAAATTTTTAGTTCAACCAGGCAATAACATGGCAGAAAAAAGCATCAACGACATTTCGCGCGACGTGCGCCCGCTTTTCACCAAGGGCAACGAAGCCCTGTCGCGGGAAAACTACGATTACGCCATCGCCCTGTTCAATCAGGTGCTGGAGAAGGAACCGGGCTTTTTCGAATGCCGCAAGGCGTTGCGCGAGACGCAGTTCCGGAAGGCCGGCGACGGCGGCGGCGGGTTTTTCAAAAAGATGCTGAGCGGCGCCGGCTCCTCACCACAGGTGGCCAAGGCGAAGATGGCGATGAACAAAAATCCCGCCGAGGCGCTCGCCATCGCCGAACAAATCCTGAACGGCGACCCGAACAATTCCGCCGCGCACCGTATCATTGTCGAGGCGGCCCAGGCGTTGGACCTGCCGCACACGGGCGTGTTGTCGCTGGAAACCCTGTTGAAAAATTCGCCCAAGGACAAGGGCCTGGCGATACGATTTGCCGACGCACTCTCCGCCAGCGGCGGGGACTCCAGCCGCGGGGAACAAATCCTGAGCGAACTCCTGCGCGCGCGGCCCGGCGACGGCGAACTGTCGAAGGCGTTGAAAAACCTGTCGGCGCGCAAGACGATGGACAAGGGCGGTTACAGCGCGCTGGAGGGCGGGCAAGGGTCGTATCGCGACATTTTGAAGAACAAACAGGAGGCCGTTTCACTCGAACAGGAAAAACGCGTGGTGAAGGCCGAGGACGTGACCGAGCGGCTCATCGGCGAATACGAGGCGCGCCTGGAAACGGAGCCGAACAATCTCAAGCTCATCCGCTCGCTCGCGGAGCTTTACACGCAGAAAAAACAGTTCGACCGCGCCCTGGCGCTTTTCGACCGCATCAGAAACTCCGAGATGGGCAACGACCCGTCGCTCGAACGCACCATCGCCGATACCGTCGTCCGGCGGTTTGATTATCAGGTGGAGCAGCTCGATCCCGCCGCGCCCGATTACGCCGAACAATCGGCGAAAATTCAGGCGGAAAAAACGGAGTATCAGGTCACCGAATGCCAGAAACGCGTTGAGAAGTATCCGACGGACCTGGCGATCCGGTTTGAGATGGGCGTGCTGTATTTTCAGGCGGGCAAATTCAGCGAGGCGATTGCGGAATTCCAGAAGGCGCAGGGCAGCCCGCACAAACGCCTCGCGGCCATGAGCTACCTGGCCCAGTGTTTTGCCAGACGCAAAATGTTCGACCTGGCCGCGCGCACGCTCCAGAACGCCATCAAGGAAAAAGTGGTGTTCGATGACGAGAAGAAGGACCTCATCTACCAACTTGGCGCCGTGCTCGAAAGCATGGGCAAAAAAGACGAGGCCATCGAACAGTTCAAGCAGATTTACGAAATGGACGCCGCTTACAAGGACGTCTCGGCCAAGGTGGAGGCGTTTTACGCCGGACAATAGCCAAACCCGGGGAATAAAGTTGGATACCACGCCGGCAGTTTCTCTGACAAACCAGGCTAACGAGCGCGATGGAGGGATTTGCCACCGCTCATGGCAGAATTTGAGGATGCCGAAAGCCCGCGAGGTGGAGCAAAATCCCAACCCCGCTCCAGGAAAGTTTTCACCCCCTCATGAACCGTGTTCTGGTTTCCTCTGAGGGCCGGCCCGTAATCGGTTTCCTATATGGATATATTTGTCCATTTTTGGATCAGCAGCCAAACGCATATTCTTGCACCTCAATACAAAGCGAGACGGCGTCGAAAATGCTGGTTCGCCCGCATAAATTCGATTTTGTCCATTGCAGGTCGAGCGCGTTCGGCGGGTGCATCCCTTCTCGCCGCCGGAGCGCTGGCGTGTTTTCTGTTGCCTGGAGCGGTGGCGCAAGCGCAAACCCCCGCCAATCGGTTGCATTTCGCCTTTAGCGACGCGCCGGGCAGCGTCACCACGGTGAGCGACACCAACCTGAACTCCGGGGCCGTCACCACCAGTCTGACCATGCTTGGAACCAATGGCACGACGGCGGTAGATTTGCATGGGGCCGTCGGTTCAGGGGTAAATGGCGCTGTAACCGGCAACCGGGCGATGGATTTTACGTCCGACCTGACTTCCAGCCAGGGCAATACTCAACCGGCCAACAACACCGCCAACGCGGTTTCTGCCCAGGACTGGGGTGATACCAACCTCCTGGCCCTCGGGAACGGCGGAGTCATCACCAACTTTGTGGCCACGATTTGGATCAAGCAAGTCGCGCAGCAACCGGCAAATATCGGCCCGCGCCTGTGGATTCTGAATGCGGGAGCGACTGGCGTGGATAGCGGCGGCAGCAGCGGCTGTCTTGGCCTGAAGTTCCAGATGGCCAATCAACTTTATTTACAGATCGACGGTGACGTGGAAACGCTCGGACCGGCAAATGCAAGCAATTTTCCGACTAATCAATGGCTCTTTTTTGCCGTAACCTATGACGGCACGACTGCCTCGATGTTTTACGGCACGGACTCTTCTGCCACGGCGCTTCTCGGTTCGGCAACCACGAGCAGTCGTGTGATTAACCTCAACGCGAACGGCGCCACAAACGCTTCGCTGACCATCGGCAACCGGAACACCCTTGATCGTGGTTTCAATGGTTGGATCAACGATTTTCGCTTCTACAACGGCTCTCCTTCGAGTTCAACAGCCCTGGCCTTTGTTGAAAACATTCGGAGGTCCGGCGTGCCAACGCCGGTGACGATTTCCTCCGGATTGACGGCCAACAACAAGACCTACAACGGCACTACGGCGGCGACGCTCAGTTCCAACAACGTGGTGTTGAGCGGGGTGATAGGGGCGGACACCAACAACGTGAGTTTGTCCACCAACGGCTACACGGCGACCTTTGCGAGCGCGGCGGTTGGCAATGGCAAGACGGTAACGGTGAGCGGCCTGACCTTGACCGGCAGCGCGGCGGGCAATTACACCCTGACGCAGCCGACGTTGAGCGCAAACATCACGGCGGCGACGGTGACGATTTCGTCGGGGTTGACGGCCAACAACAAGATTTACAACGGCACCACGGCGGCGACGCTCAGTTCCAACAATGTGGTGTTGGCGGGCGTGGTGGCGGCGGACACCAATAACGTGAGACTTTCGACCAACGGCTACACGGCGACGTTTGCCAGCGCGGGCGTGGGCAACGGCGTGAGCGTGAACGTGTCGGGGTTGACGCTGACGGGCAGCGCGGCGGGCAATTACACGCTGACACAACCGACGTTGAGCGCGAACATCACGGCGGCGACGGTGACGATTTCGTCGGGGTTGACGGCCAACAACAAGACTTACAACGGCACCACGGCGGCGACGCTCAGTTCCAACAACGTGGTGTTGAGCGGCGTGATAGGGGCGGACACCAACAACGTGAGACTTTCGACCAACGGCTACACGGCGACATTTGCGAGCAAGGCGGTTGGTAATGGCAAGACGGTAACGGTGAGCGGCCTGACCTTGACCGGCAGCGCGGCGGGCAATTACACCCTGACACAACCGACGTTGAGCGCGAACATCACGGCGGCACCGGTGACAATTTCGTCGGGGTTGACGGCCAACAACAAGACTTACAACGGCACCACGGCGGCAACACTCAGTTCCAACAACGTGGTGTTGGCGGGCGTGGTGGCGGCGGACACCAACAACGTGAAACTTTCGACCAACGGTTACACGGCGACGTTTGCCAGCGCGGGCGTGGGCAACGGCGTGAGCGTGAGCGTGTCGGGGTTGACGCTGACGGGCAGCGCGGCGGGCAATTACACGCTGACGCAGCCGACGTTGAGCGCGAACATCACGGCGGCGACGGTGACGATTTCGTCGGGGTTGACGGCCAACAACAAGACTTACAACGGCACCACGGCGGCGACGCTCAGTTCCAACAATGTGGTGTTGGCGGGCGTGGTGGCGGCGGACACCAACAACGTGAGGCTTTCGACCAACGGTTACACCGCCACCTTCGCCAGTGCGGTGGTTGGCAATGGCAAGACGGTAACGGTGAGCGGCCTGACCTTGACCGGCAGCGCGGCGGGCAATTACACCCTGACACAGCCGACGTTGAGCGCGAACATCACGGCGGCCAGCACCTTGAATGCGGTTGCGTCTTCACTGAATCCAGCGTTGCCAGGATCCAATGTCACTTTTACCGCAACGTTAAGCGTCGTTTCACCCGGCGGCGGCACGCCCACCGGCACGGTGAACTTCCGCATTGACGGCAGCATCATCGGTTCGGGCACGTTGTCCGGCAGCATGGCAACATTTACCACGAATAACTTGACGCACGGTTCGCACACGGTTGTGGCCGAATATGCAGGCGACGGAAATTTTTTCGGCAGCACCAACAGCTTGAGTCCGAACCAAGTCATCAATACACCGCCGGTTGCGGGCAACGCCACTGTCTATCGTAATCCGGTGTTGAGCGTCAAAGTCCTCCTCTCGACGCTGCTGACCAATGCCAACGACGCGGACGGAGACACGCTCAACCTCACCGTCGGTTCGACCAGCGCGAGCAACGCGACGATCACCGTGAGTGGCGGTTGGGTGTTCTACACGCCGCCGGCGGGGTTCACGAACGCCGATTCGTTCACCTACACGGTCACCGACGGTTACGGCGGCAGCGCCACGGGCACGGTCACGGTGGCCATCCAGGTTGATCTCAACCAATCGCAAAACATCGTGGCCATCCAGAACCTTGGCAATAGCACATCCCAGGTCTGGTTTGCGGGAATACCGACACGCGCTTACTCGATTCAATCCACCACAAATCTGGTGGCACCTGCCTGGCTGTGGCTGGGCGCGGGAACGGCCGATACGGTGGGCAGGTTCCAGTTCATTGATACGAACGCCGTCCCCCTGCGATTCTATCGCTCAACTTATCCATAATTTGGGACCTCTGCAAAACCCGTTTTTCAGGCGCTCCAGTTTTGTAGAGGTGTCAATTTGCAGATGTGTCAATTTATGAGAGCATCAACCATTGGAATGGCCCGGCAGACTGTCATTGGAGGAGACACCAAAATAAGACACGATTTTCCTGTTCTGCGCAAGACCGGCATAATGAATTACTTACAGCAAACCTTATCCCGGTAGCGAACTTGGACTTGAAATTGCTTATCTGCGGCGCGATGAAAAGCACATTTTGCCAGATGCGTGGTTTGGTTTGCCGCGATGTCGGTTTCATACCGAGGACGCGGCGACAGCACAGACTGGTCAACCCGGGTCTGTCCGCCCCTGAACCGCCTGCCTCATTGGTTCAGGCTCATGCAACTCCCCTTTTCCCCTGTTCAGAAAATTTCAAACCTCAAAACTTATGAAAAAACTCAAGGCGATCATTCTTCTCATGCTCCTTGGAACAGCGGCGTCGCCGCTCCTTCGGGCGCAGACAACCGAATCATTCACCTTCACCACCAACCGCCTCGTGCCCGACGGCAACCTCTCGGGCTTGGCTGACGTGGAAACTGTCAATTCCGCCATCGGTAACATTTCGTCGTTGACCGTGCGGCTTAAGATCACCGGCGAATTCAACGGTGATCTTTACGCTTATTTGCGGAATACCAACGGCTTCGTCGTCCTGCTGAACCGCGCTGGCAAGACCGCTTCCAATCCGTACGGCTATGGCGACAGCGGTTTCAACGTGACATTTCAGGCGGGCGCATCGAATGGCGACATCCATGTTTATCAAAATGTTGCGACTCCCGCCGCCGGCTCGCCGCTTGGCGGCATTTGGGACGTGGACGGACGCACGAATGATCCCTTGACCGTGACCGACCTTTCGGCGCGTTTCACTTCATTGACCAATTTCAACGGTTTCACCGGCGCGGGCCAATGGACGCTCTTCATCGCCGACACGGAATCCGGTGGCACGAATATGCTCACTCAATGGGGACTCGACATCAGTGGCGCGGCCTCGCCGACGCTCACCTGGGCGAATCCGGCAAACATCACCTACGGAACGGCGTTGAGCGGAACACAATTGAACGCAACGGCGACTTACAATTCTACAAACGTTCCAGGGACATTCACTTACTCGTCTCCTGTCGGAACAGTTTTGAGCGCAGGAAACAGCCAGACCCTTTCTGTCACATTCACTCCAAATAACACGAACAGTTTTCTGCCGGTCACGACCAGCGTCGCGATCAATGTGTTGCAAGCTCCGCTGACCATCACGGCCAACAGCACCAACAAGATCTATGGCGCGGCCTTGCCGACATTCACGGCCAGCTACAGCGGCTTCGTCAACGGTGACACGGCTGCGAACCTGACCACGCCGGTGTCGCTGACCACCAGCGCCTCGGCCTCCAGCCCGACCAGCACCTACACCATCACGGCCAGCGGCGCGGTGGATGCGAATTACAGCATCGCCTTCGTCAACGGCACGCTGACGGTTAATCCGGCGTCCTTGACCATCACGGCCAACAGCACCAACAAGATTTATGGCGCGGCCTTGCCGACATTCACGGCCAGTTACAGCGGCTTTGTCAACGGTGACACGGCTGCGAACCTGACCACGCCGGTGTCACTGACCACCAGCGCCTCGGCCTCCAGCCCGGCCGGCACTTACACCATCACGGCCAGCGGCGCGACCAGCACGAACTACAGCATCGGCTTTGTCAATGGCACGCTGACCGTTAATCCGGCGCCCTTGACCATCACGGCCAACAGCACCAACAAGGTCTATGGCGCGGCCTTGCCGACATTCACCGCCAGCTACAGCGGCTTCGTCAACGGTGACACGGCTGCCAATCTGACCACGCCGGTGTCGCTGACCACCAGCGCCTCGGCCTCCAGCCCGGCCGGCACTTACACCATCACGGCCAGCGGCGCGACCAGCACGAACTACAGCATCGGCTTTGTCAATGGCACGCTGACCGTTAATCCGGCGCCCTTGACCATCACGGCCAACAGCACCAACAAGGTCTATGGCGCGGCCTTGCCGACATTCACCGCCAGCTACAGCGGCTTCGTCAACGGTGACACGGCTGCCAATCTGACCACGCCGGTGTCGCTGACCACCAGCGCCTCGGCCTCCAGCCCGGCCGGCACTTACACCATCACGGCCAGCGGCGCGACCAGCACGAATTACAGCATCGGCTTTGTCAATGGCACGCTGACCGTTAATCCGGCGCCCTTGACCATCACGGCCAACAGCACCAACAAGGTCTATGGCGCGGCCTTGCCGACATTCACCGCCAGCTACAGCGGCTTCGTCAACGGTGACACGGCTGCCAATCTGACCACGCCGGTGTCGCTGACCACCAGCGCCTCGGCCTCCAGCCCGGCCGGCACTTACACCATCACGGCCAGCGGCGCGACCAGCACGAATTACAGCATCGGCTTTGTCAATGGCACGCTGACCGTTAATCCGGCGCCCTTGACCATCACGGCCAACAGCACCAACAAGGTCTATGGCGCGGCCTTGCCGACATTCACCGCCAGCTACAGCGGCTTCGTCAACGGTGACACGGCTGCCAATCTGACCACGCCGGTGTCGCTGACCACCAGCGCCTCGGCCTCCAGCCCGGCCGGCACTTACACCATCACGGCCAGCGGCGCGACCAGCACGAACTACAGCATCGGCTTTGTCAATGGCACGCTGACCGTTAATCCGGCGCCCTTGACCATCACGGCCAACAGCACCAACAAGGTCTATGGCGCGGCCTTGCCGACATTCACCGCCAGCTACAGCGGCTTCGTCAACGGTGACACGGCTGCCAATCTGACCACGCCGGTGTCGCTGACCACCAGCGCCTCGGCCTCCAGTCCGACCGGCACTTACACCATCACCGCCAGCGGCGCGACCAGCACGAATTACAGCATCGGCTTTGTCAATGGCACGCTGACGGTTGGCCAGGCGTCCACATCGGGCAATCTGGCCTCCTCAGCCAACCCGGCGGCGTCCGGCACGAACGTCACGTTCAGCATGACCGTCAGCGCGGTCGCGCCCGGCGCGGGCACGCCCACCGGCACGGTGAACTTCCGCATTGACGGCAGTATCCTCGGTTCGGGCACGTTGTCCGGCGGCGTGGCAACATTTACCACGAATAACTTGGCGCGTGGTTCGCACACGGTTGTGGCCGAGTATGCAGGCGACTTGAACTTCACCGGCGCCACGAATTCGCTGGCGCAAAATCAAGTCATCAACACACCGCCGGTTGCGGGCAACGTCACCATCTATCGTAATCCGGTGTTGAGCGTCAAAGTCCTCCTCTCGACGTTGCTCAACAATGCCAGCAATGTCTATGGTGACACGCTCAACATCAGCGTCAGCTCAACCAGCGCGAGCAACGCCACCGTTACCGTGAGCGGCGGCTGGGTGTTCTACACTCCGCTGGCCGGGTTTACGAACGCGGATTCGTTCACCTACACGGTCACCGACGGTTACGGCGGCAGCGCCACAGGCACGGTCACAGTGGCCATCCAGGTGGACAATGCTCAAAGCCAGAACCTGACCACCACGGATTTGGGCAACGGCTCGATCCTGATCAATGGCAGCGGCATCCCCGGCTACACGTATCGTTTGCAATACTCGGATGTGAGCGGACCATTCGTCTGGCAAGACCTGACGAGTGTGACGGCGGACAACACCGGCAAATTCAGTTACACCGACACGTCCGGTTCTCCGACGCGGTTCTACCGCACGGTTTATCCGTAAGCCCGGGTAATTGTTTAAGGTTTAAGAATGCGGGGCTTCGTCAGGCCAAAAGACCTGTGAGGCCCCGCAGCACGTTTGCGATGACCGGTGTTCATGCAGTTTGGTATGACAATGCAAAGGATTAAAGTTACGATTCTGTTGGCGCTCCTCGGAACAGCGGCGTCGCCGCTCCTTCGGGCCCAAATAACAGAATCATACACTTTCACCACCAACCGCCTTGTGCCTGACGGCAACGCCTCCGGCATCAGCGATGTGCGCAACCTCAGCTCCGCCATCGGCGCCATCGCGTCCGTCACAGTGCGCCTCAAAATCACCGGCGAATTCAATGGCGATCTTTACGGCTACCTAAGACACACCAACGGATTTACCGTGCTCCTCAATCGTCCCGGCAAAACCGCTTCCGACCCTGACGGCTACCCCGACAGCGGCTTTGACGTTACCTTTCAGACCGGCGCGACCAACGGCGACATCCACATCTATCAAAACGTCACGACACCTGCCGACGGTTTCCCGCTCACCGGCGCCTGGGAGCCGGATGGCCGCGATGTGGATCCGGCAATCGTCACGGAGGCCTCAGTGCGTTCCACCTCCCTGACCAATTTTGACGGTCTCAACGCCGCGGGCGAGTGGACGCTCTATCTGGTCAATCTCGAATCGGGCGCCACGAACATGCTCACCGAATGGGGAGTTGACATCGCCGGCGCCTCCTGTCCCTCGCTTACCTGGACCAATCCGGCGGACATTGTTTATGGAACGGCGCTCGACGGGACGCAGTTGAACGGCTCGGTGATTTACAATTCAACGAATGTTCCCGGCGCATTCGCCTACGCGCCAGCCGCCGGCACGGTGTTGAGTGCGGGTCCCAGCCAGACGCTTACGGTCACTTTCACACCTGACGATACGCACAGTTTCCTGCCCATCAGCACCAACGTCACCATCAACGTGCTACAGGCTCCGCTGACGATAGCAGTGAACGACACGAATAAAGTCTATGACGCCCCGCTGCCCACGTTCACGGCCAGTTACAGCGGCTTTGTGAACGGGGACACGGCTTCGAGCCTGACCACGCCGGTGACTTTTAGCACCACTGCCACGGCATCAAGCCCCATTGGCGCCTATTCAATCACTGCCAGCGGCGCTGCCGATGCGAACTATACCATCACTTTTGCAGATAGCATTCTGACGGTGTCCGGCTCCAACCAGCCGCCGGTGCTTGCCACAATTTCCAACGCAGACGTTCGTCCGGATGACACGCTTCAGTTCGAGATTACTGCATCAGATCCCGATGGTGACCAACTTACTCTCAGTCTTGATCCCGGCGCCCCGGCTGGGGCCTCTATTAAGAAAAGCGGGCCGTTATTTTACAACTGGATTCGCACAAACAATGTGATCAATTCAACAAACGGAACCTTCCTTTGGACTCCCACCCGCGCCCAAGCTTCCACGACCAATTTCTTCACGGTCAGAGTCACGGACAACGGTGCGCCTCAGATGAGTGTGACTCAAACCTTTACAGTGATTGTGCTGGACTATCTCGAAGTAACCCTCGGCTCGACCAACGTGATAGGTGGAACTAGCACCGACGTGCCGATTAATCTCGCGTCAAGCGATGATGTTACGAATCTGATGTTCACTATCCAGTGGCCGGCCAGCCGTTTCACAAATTCGGCGGTGGCCATGACTGCGCCAACGATTGGCTCCGCTTCTCTACAGGACCAGATTACAAATCTCCTGATCACAATCCAGATGCCCCCGGGGCAGGTGTTGCAAACCACACAACAGATCGCCCAATTGAGCTTCCTGGCAGTTACGAATCAAGCTTCGGCTTTCGTCCCGTTACCGGTCGCAAGCGTGAGCGCAATTAAACCGGATGGATCGGCTTACACCAACTATATCACACATCCCGGCAGGGTTGTGGTGGTTACGGATCAGCCCTTGCTCGAAGCAGCCCTTTCGACCAATTTGAGCCGCAGTTTGATTGCATACGGAAAACTTGGGGTTACTTATCAACTGCAATACACAACAAATCTGGCGCTTCCGGACTGGAATCCATTGCTAAACTACACACAAACCAATGGCGTGATCACGATTGGCGTGGACTCCACAGATCCGAATATCTTTTACCGCCTGTACGAACCATGACCACCAGCCCCCCACAACTGCCGATCCAAAGAGCGAAATTTTATCACTTTGGAGACGCGTTCGAAGGCAATCTTCTCCGCGCCCGAAGATCGGCAATCGTGCGCGCCATTTTGAGAACGAGGCCGTAAGCCCGTGCCGCACATAATCGTGGGTGCGTGTGCCACAGCGACCGCCCGGCTCCGGTATCAGACTTTATTTCACGTTCACAATAGCGGCTGGGCGAATCACAACCGCTTCTCGTCGGCGTCAATAAAATCCACGAAGTTTCTGATATCGTCGCGGTGCGCCATGCCCGCCTGTTCCTTGCGCAGCTTCAATCGCGCGACGGCCTCCGCATCGCCGGCCTGGGGGCGGCTCAGGATGTCCTGCGCCAGCGCGCCCTTCTCCGCCGGGGATTTTTTCACGTTTTGGCGCACCCAGTCGCACACCTCGCCGTCGGTGATGGAATTTTTCACCACCCCAATCATCTGTTCGTGCGCGACGCCGGCGTATTTCAGCCACAGGCCGTCAAAACCTTTCCCGAAATTTGCCTGATAATCGGAATGCAGCCTGCCCGCGAGGTGCAGGCGGATTTTGTCCAGATAGCGCGGCAGATACATCCAGCCGTCCATCGTTTCGCGCGGGCTGCGCGGGTAAATGATTTCGCTCATGGTTCGTTGAATCGTTGAAGCGTTAAACCGTTGAAGCGATTTGTCAAAGGGAATCCGCCGGCCTTTGACATTCTTCCTGCTCGACAAACGCCGCCGGCAACTGCGATGGTTGAGCCATGAAAACGCCCGTTCAATTGTGTTTGTTTCTGCTCATCGCCTCCTCCGCGTTTGCCTCCGACTGGAAGCTGGTCTGGTCCGATGAGTTCGCCAAGGACAAACCGGGTTTGCCCGATCCCGCCAAATGGGATTACGACACCGGATTCATCGCCAACCACGAGGCGCAATACTACACCCGCGACCGCAAGGAAAACGCGCGCGTGGAGGACGGCATGTTGATCATCGAGGCGCGCAAGGAGCAAATCCGGAACCCGGCGTTTGATCCCGAGGCGACGAACACCAACAACTGGCGTCGCAGCCACGAATTTGCCGCTTACACTTCCGCCCGCCTTGTCACCCGCGGCAGGGCGAGTTGGACTTACGGGCGGATCGAGGTCCGGGCCAAGTTGCCGGCGGGCCGCGGCGTCTGGCCGGCAATCTGGATGCTCGGAACCAACGTCCAGCACGTCGGCTGGCCCGCCGGCGGCGAGATTGACATCATGGAAATGGTCGGGTTCAAGCCGGGGATGATTTACGCCCACATCCACGATCGGAAATATGACGTGCTCCAGAAGTCCGCCAAGGGCAACGGCATCAAAATCCCCGACGCCTCGGACGCCTTTCACGTTTATGCCGTCGAATGGGACGCCGAGCACATTGACTTTTTTGTGGACGGCCGGAAATACTACACCTATCGCAACGAGAATACCGGCCCGGACGCCTGGCCGTTCGACAAGGCGCAATACCTCATTCTCAATCTCGCCATCGGCGGCGGCTGGGGCGGCCAGCATGGAATTGACGACAACATTTTCCCGCAACGCCTTTGCATTGACTACGTCCGGGTTTACCAAAAGCAGCCGTAACTACCTGTAATACGTAGGAGACGACGTAAGGAGTCTCATTCTGAAAATCCGCAATTCGCAATCGCCAATCCAAAATTGAGATGAGACTCGTTACCTCGTCTCCTACAAAGAAAGAATTTGTGAGCGCGTCAAAATCAGCCGGCGATTACGATGTCGCCATTCTCGGCGGCGGCAGCGCCGGTTACGCCGCGGCCCGGACCGCCGCCAGCGCGGGACTTAAAACCGTCGTCATCGAAGGCGGCGAGGAAGTCGGCGGCTTGTGCATCCTGCGCGGTTGCATGCCCACCAAGGCGCTGCTTTATGCCGCCGAAGTCATGCATCTTGCCAGCCACCCCGAACCGTGGGGAATTCGCGCCGGAAAAATCGGCTTCGATTTCAAAAAAGTCATGGCGCGGAAAAACGCGCTCATCCGGGATTTTGCGGATTACCGCGTCCAGCAGCTCAACAGCAGGAAATTCAAATTCATCCGCGCCAGTGCGCGGTTTATGGATGCGCATACGGTGGAACTCGGTAGGGCCGACCGGCAGGTCGGCCCGGACGCGCGGCAGCGCGTCCCTACCAAGATTACCGCCAAACATTTCATCATCGCCACCGGCTCAAGCGTCGGGCCGCCGCCTTTGCCGCAACTCCGCGAAACCGGTTACCTGACCAGCGACGATGCGCTCGCGCTCAAGCGGTTGCCGGAATCGCTCATCGTGCTCGGCGGTGGGGCGGTGGCCTGTGAATTCGCGCAACTCTTTGCCCGCTTCGGCGTTAAGGTCACACTCATCCAGCGCAGCGAACATATTTTGAAGGAGTTCGACGCCGACGCCGCAGTCGAAATTGAAAAAGTCTTCCGACGCGAAGGCATCAAGGTTTTCACCGGCACAAAACTTTTGGACGCGCGGCTAGTGGCACGGGCGTCCCGCCCGTCCGAATCGCGCGGGCAAGATGCTCGCGCCACTACGAAAACGGTTTCATTCGCGCAAAACGGAAGAACCATTTCCGTTTCCGCCGGGGAAATCCTGTTCGCACTGGGCCGCGTGCCGAACACGGCGTCGCTGGATTTGGAAAACGCCGGCGTCGCCACTGACAATGGCCGCATCATTGCAAACGAGTTCTTGCGGACGAGCGCGCCGCACATTTACACGGCCGGGGATTGCACCGGACCGCATGAGATTGTCCATATTGCCGTCCAGCAGGGCGAAATCGCCGCGTACAACATCGCCAATCCGAAGACGCCGCGACGGATGGATTACCGGCTGCTGATTTCCGTCGTGTTCACCGAGCCGCAGGTGGCATTCGTTGGTTTGACGGAAAAAGAAGCCGCTGCGCGTAAAATTCCGTTTCTCGCGGCAAGCTATCCGTTCAACGACCACGGCAAATCGCTCATCATGGAGGCGAAGGACGGCTTCGTGAAGCTGCTGGCGCATCCGAAGACCGGCGAAATTCTCGGTGGTGCGTGCGTCGGGCCGGTCGGCGGCGAATTGCTGCACGAAATTGTGGCGGCGATGGCCAAGCGGATGACCGTTTACGAACTCGCCGCGATGCCGCATTATCATCCCACGCTCGCGGAAATTTGGACGTATCCGGCGGAGGAACTGGCGGAGCACATCGGGTGATTCAATCTTTCTTCGTGCGTTTCGCCAGTGTTCGCCACCACACGATGAGCGGCAGCAGCCAGAGCAGATTCAGCCACACGATATGGCGTGACACGATTTCCATGTTGCGAAAGAAGAAACTTTCCTTGAAGAACTGCGCGGTGATTTCGGGGTTCGTCTGTGCTGCGTGCGCCACGCCACCCCGCGCCAAATCCCGCGCGACGGCCAGCCCGCCTTCCGCCGCGTTCAACGCGAGGGCGAAGCCGCCGAACGATTGCCAGCCAATCGCAAATCCGCCGAACGCCCAAACGCCGAAGGCAAAACCGCCGGCGGCAAAAGCGCCCAACGCAAAGCCACCGACCGCAAAAATGCCCAGCACAAAACCGCCCACCGGCAACAGGCCAATCGCCCACCCGCCGAAGCTCACCGGCGCGACCGCCAGCCCGCCGAACGCAAAGAGCACGCCGATGGCGCAAGGGCCGCCGGCGATCCACGCCTTGACCGGTGAGCGCATCTCGCACGTCACGTTATTGAGACGAATGTGGATGAACGGCAGGCCGAGCAGTTCAAAGCGGCTGCGATATTCCCACGCGGGCTTGGCGGTAACATTCGGTTCCAAGGCGGCGCGTTCGGCGTAAAATTTCTTGAATCTGGCCCCCGACCGCACCGCCATGCTGACTTGTATCACCGCAAACGTCAGAATAAGGCCCGCCAAGGCGGTCACATACAAAACCGGGTGTTGGGAGAAAATTCTATCCTCCAACAAACACAGTGCGTAAAAAACGAGGCCGAACCCCAAAATTGACAGGAAAATTTCGCGATAAAAACTCTTGATGGAATTCCGCTCGCCCGCCGTCTCGGCGGCGGCGAGATGCGCCCGGTATGAAATCCACGGCCCGACGATGCCCATCAGCGGCGTGAGGAGCGCGCTGAATAAACCCGCGACGGCCGCCGCCTTCGCCGTGAAGCTGCCTTTGGCCGCCGCCGCGCCGAGCGTCGCTGCCTTGGCTGAAGTCGTGAGTACGATCGGCAACGACGCGAGCACGCCCAGCGTGAACGCCTGTCCAGGATTCGTCCGTTCCAGCGCGCCTTCGACGAATGCGAGGACTTCCTCGTGCAACAGTTTTCGTCCTCGCGACAATCTTTGTTTCACCGCGTCTTCGGTCAATTCCAAATTCGCTGCAACGGTTTCAATGGACTGGTGCTCGCGATAAAACAGGACCAGCGGCTCGCGGTAAATTTCCGGGATGCGTTCGAGCGAGCGCCAGAGAATCGCAGCCTCCTCGTTGCTGATGGCCTGTTCGAGCGGTTGCGGTTCCGGCGAATGCGATTCGGAAATTTCCTCCAGCGATTCCGCTTGATGACTCGGCTCTCGTCCCTGCCGGCGCAAAGAATTGTTGATGAGATTTCGCGCGATGCCGCAGAGCCAGGCGCAGAGCTTGTCGCGTTCCCGCAGGTGGCCGAGGTGTTTCCAGGCGGTGATGAACGTTTCCTGCGCCAGATCCTCGCTCTGGCTCAAGCTGCCGGTGGCGCTGTAGGCGAGCGAGCAGATGAGCGATTGATAACGCGAAACAATCCGGCCGAAGGCGTCGCGATTGCCGGACAGGCTTTCGCCCACCAATTCGGTATCGTTGAAAATTTTGGCGCTCATGGTTCTGCTTGCATCATATCAAGCATGAGTGGCCAACCGAGCCGAAAAGGTGACAGGGATTTTTTCGTAGCAGCGAACATAAGTTCGCTCCAATTAAAATGAGCCGACTCACGTCGGCTGCTACGGCAGGTTTTTCAGAATTTCCTCCACCGTGAAGCCGTGAAGTTTCAAAACTTTGTGCCGTGACTTGTGACCGCGCACCAATTCAACGCTGCCACGGGCGCAGTCCAGCTTTCCGGCCAGCAATTTAATCAGCGCTTCATTCGCCGCCACTTCCACGGGCGGCGCGGTGACTTTGACCCGCAACTCGTTGCCAAGCGGCTCGCCAACCTCGTTGGCGGAGGCGCGCGGCTGCAGTTTTACCGACAACAGAACTCCGTCCGGCTGTTCGCGGAGAAAATTTGGAGGCGGCACGTTGCTTGATGGTCGTAGCAGCTTTAGGCATCCCGCAACTCGGGACGGACATTTCAACCGCCAAATACGGCGCTCTGCCGGGACACCGCTACCATGCGCATTTTCCCGTCGTCAAGACGGGGTTGAACTTCACGGATAAACCAGTTGATAACTGACAAAAGCCACGTTCTTGCTGTCCGGCGACCAGGACGGAACGTTGATCGTCCCCTGCCCGCCAAACAGTCTCGCCAGCACTTGAATTTTCCCGTCGGCCAGCCACATGAGCCGGATCAGCACGTCCTTGTTTGGCGGATGACCCTTCACGTCCCTGGCGTAGGAGAGAAAAACAATCCATTGTCCGTCCGGCGACGGATGCGCGAACCAGTTGTTGTAATCGTCGGACGTGATCTGCGTCTGTTCGGAACCATCCGGTTTCATCCGCCAGATTTGCATCCGACCGGTCCGTTCGGAGTTGAAGTAAATATATTTTCCGTCCGGCGAATAATCCGGGCCGTCATCCAGGCCGGGCGCGGTGGTCAGGCGGGTTTCTTCACCGCCCTCCACCGGAATCGTGTAAATGTCAAACTCGCCGTTGCGCTCGGCGCAATACGCAAGCGTTTTGCCGTCCGGCGACCAGCCGTGCCAATACGACGGCGCGAGCGGCGTGATCAGACGCGGCGCACCGCCCACGACCGGCAAAACGTAAATGTGCGACTTTCCGTTCTGTGTTGAATCGCTGACGGCCAGTTGCGTTCCGTCGGGCGAGATGCCGTGGTCATTGTTGCAATGAATCTGGCTGCCGGTGTCGAGGAGTTCCGGCGCACCGTTGGTGACCGGCAGCTTGTAAATCCGGCCCTGGCTGTTGAAGAGAAAATAAGTTCCATCGCGCGACCAGTTCGGCGCCTCGATGTGATCGCGCGTGCGGTAAATCACGCGCCGGTCCATCAAGGCAAGCCCGACGGTTTCCAGCGTGCTTTCGAGGACCGGCTGGGTGTCGGCGGGCGTCGAAACCGGCTTGAGTTCGACGTTGGAGAAAACCGCCTGCTCAATGGCCTTGTTGTCGTGCGAGCAAACACCCAGGCCGACGTAAAGTTTTCCCTTGAACGGCATCCGCAGATAGCCGCCGGCCGGTTTCAGGTCTTCACCTGCGGCCGCAAGCCACATTGAAATGTAATCGCCGCGTTTTTCGATTCGCATCCGGGCAGGCCCCGAAATGTTCGATTGAATTTCATGCGTCGTGCCGTCCGGCGTGTCGCGATATTGAAGCGACGTCAGGCCGTTGCCATGAAGGGCCACATCCGCATAGACCGAGCCCGGCTTGAGCGACTGGCGGATGAGCAGGCACGCCTTGCGATGCAGCTGGCCACCGGTGCCGATGAATTTAACGTCCGCCGTCAACGTGAAATCGCCCGACATCTTCTTCCAGACAAAATGGAAGGCGTCACTGGTGTACCACATGTTCCCGCCGCCGCCGGCGATGAGATATTCACCCCGGGCCGGATCAAAATTCACCGAGCCGGGTTTGGCGACGTTGCCGATGTCCTGTTGATGCGAAAAAATGCCGAGTCCGGTCGAATCGGCGGATGCCAGTTTTGCGCTCATAAACAAAACGACGATGGCGAGAAGATGCTGCGAATTGGGTGTCATGCGGCTACTAAAACATACGGCGCGAAAATGAAAAGCGTTTTTTTGCGCTTTCGGGCGCTGCAAATCACTTGTCCTCCGGATTGATGAACTTGAAAGTGACGGCCGCGAGCGCGCCGCCGGCAAAGTTGCCCACGAGATAGAGCCACAGATTCGCGGCCTTCTCCAGGTGCATGACGGTGATGCCGGTGGCCACAGCGGGATTGAACGCGCCGCCGGAAACGCCGCCCAGCGCAAACGCCATTGTCGCCACCGTGAACCCGATGGCGAGGCCGTAGTAGGAATTGCCCGAAGTGGCTTTCGCCGTGGCCGTGTTCAGCACGACGTAGGCGAGCGCGAACGTCCCAACCAGTTCCGCTATCAACGCCGGAAAAACCTTGATATCAGCGGGTGACACCACTGCGTCGCCCTTGAGCGCCAACGCGAGCATGGAGGCCACGATGCCACCGGCCAGTTGCGAGCCGATGTAGGGCAGCACGTCGGATTGCGGGCAACGGCCGCGCAGCCACACGGCAATCGTCACGGCGGGGTTGTAATGTCCGCCGGACACGTGGCCACCCGCATAGACCATGATCATCAGGGCCGAACCGATGGCCAGCGGCGCAATCACGCCGGCGTCAGGATTGATGCACGTCATGCCCACAGTCAGAACGAGAAAAAACGTGCCGATGAATTCCGTCAGATATTTTCGCATAAGCCTGAAATCGCCAACTTTTGCCCAGTTAACAGCGGCCCGCCCTTTTTTGCCAGTAAAAAACAAAAAGCCGCGGGTAGGCCGCGCCTTTGAATTTTGTAGCGCCGCACTTTGAGCAACGATGGGAACGGCGGAGCGGAGACTGTCTCGAAACCCCATTTTGTGGTAGCGGCCGACATGAGTCGGCTCACTATTCCTGGAATTTCGACTGAGATTAGAGCGGACTCACGTCCGCTGCTACACCGTGTAGGTGCTGCTGGCGACGCGGCCGCCGGTGCCGGTCCAGTTCGTGTGGGAGAACTGGCCGCGCGGCTGGTCAATGCGCTCGTAGGTGTGCGCGCCGAAATAATCGCGCTGCGCCTGGAGCAGGTTCGCGGGCAGGCGTTCGGTGCGGAAGCCGTCGAAGAACGCCAGGGCCGTGCCAAAGGCCGGCATCGGAATGCCCTTCTTGACCGCCGTGCTCACCACCTTGCGCCAGGAACGCTGGCAACCCTTGATCGCCTTCTTGAAGAATGGCGCGAGCAGGAGGTTCGTCAGGTCCGGGTTTTTGTCGAAGGCCTGCTTGATGTCGCCGAGGAACGCGCTGCGGATGATGCAGCCGCCGCGCCACATGAGGGCGATGCCGCCGTAATTAAGGTTCCATTTGTTTTGCTCCGCCGCGGCGCGCATGAGCATGTAACCCTGCGCATAGCTGATGATCTTCGACGCATAAAGCGCCTTGCGAATGTCGGTGATGAACTGGACGCGGTCGCCGGCAATCTTCGAGTTGACGGGCTTGAAGATTTTCGCCGCCTCGACGCGCCGGTCTTTCATCGCCGAGACGCAGCGCGCGTAGACCGCCTCGGCAATCAGCGTGATGGGGATGCCGAGGTCCGCGGAGGAAATGACCGTCCATTTGCCGGTGCCCTTCTGCCCGGCGGTGTCGAGAATCTTGTCCACGAGCGGCTGGCCATCGGTGTCCTTGAAAGCCAGAATGTCGCGGGTGATTTCGATGAGATAGGAATCCAGCTCGGTCTTGTTCCATTCGGCAAAGACCTGGTGCATCTCGTCGGCGGTCATGCCCAAACCGTCCTTCATCAGTTGATAGGCTTCGCAAATGAGCTGCATATCGCCGTATTCGATGCCGTTGTGGACCATCTTCACAAAATGGCCCGCGCCATTTTCGCCGACCCAATCGCAGCATGGCGTGCCGTCGGCAACCTTCGCAGCGATGGCCTGGAAAATCGGTTTGACGTGCGGCCACGCGGCGGGCGAACCGCCGGGCATGATGCTCGGACCATGACGCGCGCCCTCCTCGCCGCCGCTCACGCCGGTGCCAATGTAAAGCAGGCCCTTGCTCTCGACATATTTCGTGCGGCGCATCGTGTCCTCGAAGAGCGAGTTGCCGCCGTCAATGATGATGTCGCCGGGTTCGAGCACGGGCAGGAGATGCTCGATGAACTCGTCCACGGCGGCGCCGGCCTTGACCATGAGCATGACACGGCGCGGTTTCTTGAGCAGCGCGGCCATTTCCTGGAGCGAGTGGGCGCCGATGACCTTTGTGCCCCTGGCCTCGTGGTTGATGAAATCGTCCACCTTGGAAACGGTGCGATTGAAGGCCGCCACGGTAAAACCGTGGTCGTTCATGTTCAAAATCAAATTCTGGCCCATCACGGCCAACCCGATAAGTGCGATATCAGCTTGAGGTTCCATTTGGTATATTCGTTAAAAATTGAAAAAGCACGATACAAAAGCCCGCCCGCCCGTGCCAGCAGTTTTTTGGCGGAAACCGGCCCTGATTTGCCACGAAAAATAAATTCAGCCGGAAATCAAGCGTGCGCGCCGAGTTGCAGGCGCGTGTCGCTTTCGAGCAGGGTCTTCAAGTTCGCCCAGTGCGCCCCGTTCATCTCGTTGAAGGCGTTGAGATAAACGGCGACCGCTTCCGGCGGGTGCCTGGCCAGCAGGGTCTCAATCGCGGATTTCAACTTCGCGTCGTCCATCTCCGCGGGCAGATTCTCGACGACGCCGTCCTCGTTTTTGATGCCGAGCGCATCCAGAAAATCCACGAGCATCGCCTTGTGCTTTTTCAAGAGCCAGGCGCGGATGAGTCCGCCCGCCGCCGCGTCCAATGCGGGCCGCGCGAGCGTGGCCGTCATCGCCGCGTGGCGTTGCGGGCGCGGCTGGCGCTCGAGAAAGACCGGGCGGACGTGGCGCGCCTGGGCCACGGCAGCGAGCGTGGCCTTGTAAGCCGGCTTGTCCGATTCGCGGGCGAAGGCAAGAATGTCATTCGCCAGGGCCGGCGACATGAAGCCAAAAAGTTCGTGGGAGGTGAGCATCAAACGGTTGATGGTTGAAAGTTCATGGTTGGGCGTTTGAAAATCAAAATGTGACCACGGAGATTTTATTCTTTTTTGCCAGCGCCTCACAAGCTTCGCGTTCCAGCAAAAGCGTTTTACCGGATTCGAGCGCGAGGACCGAAACGCCGGTCTTGGCGCAAACCTCCAGCGTGCCGGCGCCGATGCAGGGAACGTCGAACCGCATGTCGTGGTCCGGTTTGGCCACCTTGACGGCGACCGCGCCGCCGTCCTTGCCGGCGAGTCCGCCGCCGCGCGCGAGGCATTTGTCCGTGCCCTCAAATCCTTCCACCGCCAGCACCGTGCCGTTTTTCACGACGACGGTCTGGCCGATCTCCAGGCGCGAAACCTCCTTGGCGATGCGAAAGCCAAACTCCGCGTCCGCGCGTTGCGGGCCGGACAACGGGGGGCCGAGCTGAAATCCCGCGGCGGGCATGAGCGGCTGGAGCCACGGCCCGGCGTCAATCAATTCCACCCCGTCCTTTTCCAGTTCCCCGGCAATCGCGCCGAAAATCGTCTGGGCATTTTTTTCCGGAAGCCGGAGCCACAGCCCCATTGCCCGCATATCCGGCCGGAGGTCGAAAAGATTTTTTGGCGCAATCTGGCCGACCATGACGCATTGCCGGATGCCGCGGCCGGTGAACGTCGAAATCATTTTGGAAAGCTGGCCGACCTTGAGCCAGACGATTTCGTCCACGAGCGGCGCGAGAGCGGGATCGGTCTCATTTTCAAACGCGACGGCGACGAGTCGTTTGACGCCGGCGGCGCGCGCCTGCCGCGCGAACTCCAACGGCAGTGAACGGTTGCCGGCGATGAGGCCGAGTGATTCGAGCGTGAGATTCAATTCGGCAAAGAGTGTTGCGTGACGAGTGACAAGTGACAAGTGGCAAGTGGCGCGGAAATGGATGCCACCTGTTACTTGTCACCGCATTGTCCCGCTTCAGAACAGTCCGGCTTGTTCGATGACAATTTGAGAATACAGAACGGAAACAATGGCCGAAAGGTCCGGCGTGTCTTTCTTAATAGTTGAGGGAGCGCGGTTTGTCTCAAACCGCAACGCGCCTGAAGGTAAAGGAACAGGCCCCTGTTTTCTAAAGGTTTTAATGTTCCTTCCAGGAACCCAGGAGGTGGCCTGCGAGTTGCTGACGGTATGCCGATGCAGACATCCGAGTTCATCTACAAGAAAATGGCGTCGCTGGAACACAGCGGAGCGGGCCGGTTTCAGGAAACCGCCTGCAAATACGATTCCGCCCAGCCGGTGCCGCGGACGGTCGTGCATGAACTCAACAACATTCTCACCATCATCCAGGGCTATGCCGACCGGTTGCTGCTCATGCACCGGGAGGACCCGGCGCTCCAGCCGCCGTTGCGCAAGATCTTCGAATCGGCCCAGCGAGCCGCCACGCTCATTCGTGAAGCCATGCCGCCGGCCCAAAACCTGACCCACCGGCAAAACCCGCCGTCGCCACCGTCCCCGGCCTGACCGCGGCCTTTCCTTCCGACGAACAAAACCCCGGCGATTCGCTTTGACGCTGCGCGCTTCATCGCGTAGGGTGTTGGTTCTATTTTCAACTGACTATCTGGGTTTACCGTGAATTTTTTGAAATGGATATTCGGGTCGAGGAACGACCGCGAAGTGAAAAAACTCTGGCCGCTCGTTCACCGGATCAACGAGATCGAGGCCGGCCTGCAGAAGCTTTCCGACGACGAGCTGCGGCAAAAAACCGCCGAATTCAAGGCCCGGCTCGAGGAGGGCCGCAAACAGCACGGTTACGATGAACTGCTGGCCGAGGTCCGCAAGCTGGAATCGGAACTCCGCGGCGACGAGGCCAAAACCCGGCGACGCGACGCGTTTGCGATCGAACAGCAGCTCCTCGAGGAAATTCTGCCGGAGGCGTTCGCCGTGGTGAAAAACGCCTGCCGCCGCCTGTGCGGACAGGAAATCATCGTCCGCGACCACCCGATCAAATGGGAAATGATTCCGTTCGACGTGCAGCTCATCGGCGGCGTCGGGTTGCATCGCGGATTCATCGCGGAAATGGCGACCGGCGAGGGCAAAACGCTCGTGGCCACGATGCCGGTCTATCTGAACGCGCTGGCCGGGCGCGGCGCGCACCTCGTGACGGTCAACGACTACCTCGCCGCGCGCGACTCGGAATGGATGGGCGCGATCTACAAATTTCTCGGCCTGACCGTCGGCTGCATCGTGCATGACCAGCCGCCGAACGTCCGCCGCGAGCAATACAATTGCGACATCACCTACGGCACCAACGCCGAGTTCGGATTCGATTATCTCCGCGACAACGGCATGGCCGCGCGCAAGGAGGAACAGGTTCAGCGCGGCCATTACTTCGCCGTGGTGGACGAAGTGGACTCGATTCTCATTGATGAAGCGCGCACGCCACTCATCATCAGCGGCCCGTCGCTGCACACCTTCGACGAACAATACGCGCAGTGGAAGCCGCCGGTGGAATCGCTCGTGCGCGCGCAGGAGCGCCTGTGCACCCGGTTCCTGTCCGAAGCCGAGGCGTTGCTCAAAAAACTGAATCCCGCCGACGGCTCGAACGTTGAAAACGCCGGAGCGCTCGAACACGAGGCCGGCCTGTTGCTGTTTCGCGTCAAAACCGGGCAGCCGCGTTTGGAGGGTCTGGCGAAACTGCTGGAGAACCCGGAAAACGCCCGGATGATGAATCACGCCGAACTGGAGCTGCACAAGGACCAGAAGAAGGTGGACCTCTACCGGGAAAAAGAGGAATTGCTTTTTGCCATTGACGAAAAAAGCCACGAGGCCGACCTCACGGAAAAGGGACGTAACTTCATCAGCCCCAAGGACCCGGACGCCTTTGTGTTGCCGGATTTGACGACGATCTTGCACGATATTGACGTCGGCCCGGAGACCGATGCGCGCAAGCGTTTGGAGGCGAAGACGAAGGTCCAGGCGGATTTCGAGGCCAAGGCGCAAAAGATTCACGCCATCTCGCAATTGCTCAAGGCTTACAGCCTTTACCAGCTCGACGTGGAATACGTCATTCAGGACAACAAGGTCATCATCGTGGACCAGCACACGGGCCGGCTCATGCCCGGACGCCGCTGGAGCGACGGCCTGCACCAGGCCGTCGAAGCCAAGGAAGGCGTCGAGATTGAGCGCGAAACGCAGACGCTCGCCACCATCACGATCCAAAATTATTTCCGCCTTTACCAGAAACTCGCGGGCATGACCGGCACGGCGGAAACCGAAGCCTCCGAATTTTTCGACATCTACAAACTCGGCGTGCTGGTCATCCCGACCAACCGGCCCGTGGCGCGCAAAGACGGGCATGATTCGGTCTATAAAACCAAGCGCGAAAAGTTCACCGCCGTCGTCCAGGAAATCAAGGAGCTGCACGCGCAGGGCCGGCCCGTGCTGGTGGGCACCATCAGCGTTGAAACCAGCGAAATGCTCTCGCGGATGCTGAAGCGCGAAGGCCTGATTCATTCCGTCCTCAACGCGAAATACCACGAGCAGGAGGCCGAAATCGTCTCGCGCGCCGGCCAGCGCGGGGCTGTTACCATCGCCACGAACATGGCCGGCCGCGGCACGGACATCAAACTCGGCCCCGGCGTGGTCTGGAACGTCAAAAATGGTCCGCACCCGGACGGCAAAGGACTGCGATACACGTTGACCGAGGCGACGACCGGAGAGATTCGCGAGATTGATTCGGACAGCCCGGCGGTCGCCACTTTTAATCTTACGCCGCAAAGCAAGGTCGTTGGCGGCCTGCACGTGCTCGGCACCGAACGCCACGAGGCGAGGCGCATTGACCGGCAGTTGCGCGGACGCTGCGCGCGCCAGGGCGACCCCGGTTCATCGCATTTTTTCATCTCGCTCGAGGACGATTTGATGCGGTTGTTCGGGTCCGACCGCATTGTGAAATACATGGAGAAGATGGGCCTCGAGGAGGGCCAGGAGCTGACCCATCCGCTGCTGAACCGTTCCATCCAGCAGGCGCAAAAGCGCGTCGAGCAGCACAACTTCCAAATCCGCAAACGCACACTCGAATACGACGACGTGATGAACAAGCAGCGCGAGGTCATTTACGGCTTCCGCAATGAAATCATTCACGGCGATGACGTCCGCGACCGTCTCATGGACATCATCGAGGAGGTCGTCATCCTGAAGGTGGAGGAATTTACCACCGCCGAATTCGACGGGGGCGAGTGGAAAATCCGCCAGTTGGCCGACTGGGTGAATTTGAATTTCCCGCTCGGCCTGCCCGAGGCGGAGATTGCCAAAGCCGCCGAAACCGGCAAGGAACAGCCCGTGTCCGGCTCGGTCTTCGACGGCCTCAGCCCGGCGCAATTCGCCGTCTGCAATTTCATCAGCGACAAAATCCGCGGGGCGTATGAATTGAAAATCAGCTTCGAGGACCCCGAAAAGCTCGCGACGGTCGAGCGCTACACGATTTTGACCGCCATTGACAAGCTCTGGCAGGAACACCTCTACGAGATGGACAGCCTGCGCTACAGCATCGGCCTGCGCAGTTACGGCCAGCGCGATCCGCTCATCGAATACAAGGCCGAGGCCTACAAGATTTTCGACGAACTGATGGTCAACGTGAAGACCGAGATCTGCCACAATGTTTTCCGCAGCGCCTCGTCCATGATGGCCTTTGAGAATTTTCTGCGCAACGTCCCGCAACAAACCCTGCATCAATCCACCAGCGCGTTTGGCGGCGGCACCACCACCGCCAGTTCCGGCGGCGCCGCGCCGGGCAAACCCAGCGACGTCGTCAGCGAGGCGGCGGCGGCGGCCGTGGAAAAGGCCAAACCCGTCCGCACCGGCCCGAAAGTGGGCCGCAACGACCCCTGCCCTTGCGGCAGCGGCAAGAAATACAAGCACTGCTGCGGAAGATGACGAACCTGGCAGTGCCGCGGCGCCAGAGAATTACATGTAGGCGATGATGTTATCGCCAAACTGCGAGCATTTGATTTCCGTCGCGCCGTCCATCTGGCGCGCGAAGTCGTAGGTGACGCGCCTGCTGCCAATCGCGCCGTTCAAACCTTTGAGAATCAAATCGGCGGCTTCCGCCCAGCCCAGATAGCGAAACATCATTTCGCCGCTTAACACAACGCTGCCGGGATTCACCACGTCCTTGTTCGCATATTTCGGCGCGGTGCCGTGCGTGGCCTCGAAGATGGCGTGGCCGGTGATGTAATTGATGTTGCCGCCGGGCGCGATGCCGATGCCGCCCACTTGCGCCGCCAGCGCGTCGCTCAAATAATCGCCGTTGAGGTTGAGCGTGGCGATCACGTCGAAGTCCGTCGGACGCGTGAGCACCTGCTGGAGCGTGATGTCGGCGATGGCGTCCTTGATGACGATACCCGCGCCGGGCTTGCCTTCGGGAATCTTGCACCACGGGCCGCCGTCCATCTCCACCGCGCCGTAACGCTCCTTGGCAATTTTATATCCCCAGTCGCGGAACGCGCCCTCGGTGAACTTCATGATGTTGCCCTTGTGGACAATCGTGACGCTTTTGCGTTTGTTCGTGATGGCGTAGAGGATGGCGGCGTGAATCAGGCGTATCGTCCCGAGGTAGCTGACCGCCTTGACGCCGATGCCGACATCCACCACCGCCGGACGAGACGGAGCGCCGAGGTCTTCCAGTTGCTTCAGCCATTGCGCCGCGGCCTCTTTGGTTCCAAAGCGAACCTTCTTGAATTCCTTGGGAAAATTCTGGGCCAGAAAGTCCAAAATCTTCTGGCTCTCCGGCGTGCCGCCGGCATATTCGATGCCCGCGTAAATGTCCTCGGTGTTTTCGCGGAAGATGACCATGTTCACCTTCTCGGGATGCTTCACGGGCGACGGGACGCCTTGAAAATACTGCACCGGGCGCAGGCAGACGTAGAGGTCGAGCATCTGGCGCAGCGCGACGTTGAGCGAGCGAATGCCGCCGCCGACCGGCGTCGTGAGGGGGCCTTTGATGCCGACCAGATATTCCTTGAACGCGGCGATGGTGTCGTCGGGCAGCCAGTTGTTGAATTTCTTGAAACTTTCTTCGCCGGCAAAAACCTCGAACCAGGAGATTTTGCGTTTGCCGCCGTAGGCCTTTTGCACGGCGGCATCGAACACGCGCACGCTGGCGGCCCAGATGTCCGGGCCGGTGCCATCGCCGCGAATAAACGGGAGGATGGGATTGTCCGGCACGTTGAGCCTGCCGTTCTGGACCGAAATTTTTCCGCCCGCGGGCGGGGACACATCTTTATAGGCCATGTTCAGATTTTGGATTTACTATTTGCGATTTTCAAAAATTCGCGCCCGTCAGAGTCGAGTTCCGGCGCGGGAAAATCAAGGAAAGAAAGTGGATTGGGTTGAATAAAACGAACGCCCGCCCTCATCCTGACCTTCTCCCCCGGGGAGAAGGAACAGCATTCGTGCGCCGGCTGATTTGCGAATGACTGTCCGGCAAATCCCGCCGCGCGAATTTTCAAAACGGCGGCAAACGTTTCTCCCTCTCCCCGGGGGAGAGGGCCGGGGTGAGGGCGAGTGTTCAACTAATTTTTCTTTTCAGCCGCGGATTTCACCGGTCAAGGATCCAGTCTTTCGCGGTGCGGCAAATGGTCGCGGTTCCAGCGGCTCAAGGCGGCATCGCTGGTGTCGGCAAAAAGAAATTGCAGCGTCGGCGATTCAACGTGGCCGTCGCAAAACACCACGTTCAGCCTGCCCTGATGACGGGCCGAAGCACCACATTGTTCCAAATATTTCAAATCTTGGCGCATGAAATCAATGCCACCAACAACACTGTCACCGACGGCCATCATCTCGCTCGGAGATACCACATCTGATTCTCTGATAGGTGTAATTGAGAAAGGTCTTTGATGATAGTAACCATATAGACCGAGCGCGGCATGCTTGGGGTCCATCGCAGCAGGACCATTGTGGCCTATTGGAGCAACACCAAACGTGTTGTAAGCGTATGAGGCTCGCGTAAATTTTTCGGAAGGCCAGCCTTTGCTCCATTTAGCTGATGGACAATGCCACACACCTTCAGCGTAAAAATTTGTTATGGGTTTGGAATCGTCAAAGCCTCCACGTTCAAGTTGATAGGCCCAAAATCCTGAATTATCGCCATTCGTGCCTCCATAAAACGAAGGATAAGCATGATTGTTAGAAACGAAATTTTGGATACCGATACCGATCTGATGTAGGTTGCTGACGCAATGAATTTGGTGCGCTCTTTGCATCGAACGACTTAATGCTGGCAGCAACAGTGCCGCCAGAACACCGATGATGGCGATGACAACCAGAAGTTCAATCAGCGTAAATGCCGGTTGAACTTTTGGTCGTTGGACTTTCATCAAATGACCTCAATCAGCTTCGTCACTTTCGCCGGGGCTTCGCCAAATTGCGCCTTTACCTTGGCAACGGTGTTCTCGACGGACAGGCCGTATTTCTTGCGGAGTTCGTCCTGCGTGGAGGCGTGCTCAATGAATTGGTCCGGCCAGCCAATGCGCACGACGGGCGTCGTCACATTTTTTTCGCTGAACAGTTCCAGCACCGCCGAGCCGTAACCGCCCATCAGCGCGTGGTCTTCCATCGTCACGACCACGTCGGCGGCCTTGCCGAAAAATTCGTGTGTGCCCGCGTCGAGCGGCTTGGTGAAACGCGGATTGATGACGGCGCAATCGAATCCTTCCGCCGCCAGTTGCGCTACCGCCTTGCGCGCCAGCGCGTTCATCGGGCCGAGGCCGAACAACGCGACCTTGCGCTTGCCGTTATTTGAAAAATTCTGGATGACCTCGGCCTTGCCGATTTCGAGCAGCTTCGGCTGTTCCTTGATGGGCACGCCTTCCGCCGCGCCGCGCGGGTAACGGATGAAGGCCGGATGCCGCTGATGCGTGGCGGTGAACATCATGTCCACCAGTTCGTCCTCGTCCTTGGGCGCCATGGCGATGACGTTCGGCAGGCAGCGCAGATAGGCGATGTCGAATAGGCCATGATGCGTCGGGCCGTCATTGGCGGAAAGCCCGGCGCGGTCCATGCAGAAAGTCACCGGCAAATCCTGCAGGCAAATGTCGTGATGAATGCAATCGTAGGCGCGTTGGAGGAAGCTGGAATAAATCGCGCAGACGGGATGGAATCCCATCGTTGCCATGCCGGCGGCGAAAATGACGGCGTGTTCCTCGGCAATGCCCACGTCGAAATAACGGTCGGGCATGGCCTTTTCCAGATGTTTCAGGCCGGTGCCGCTGGGCATGGCGGCAGTGATGCCGACGAGCGTGTTGTCCTTCTGGCAAAGTTTCACCAGCGTCTGCCCCATCACGTCCTGATACATGGGCGGCGCGCCGGGTTTGGCCGGCAGCGAATCCCCGGTACTCACGTCGTAAGGCCCGGTGCCGTGGAATTTTTCCGGTGATTTCAGCGCGGCATCGAAGCCCTTGCCTTTTTGGGTGAGCAGGTGAATGACAATGGGTTGATCGCACGTCCTGGCAAATTCGAGCGTGCTGATGAGCAACGGCAAATCGTGTCCGTCAATCGGGCCGAGATAACGCAACCCCATTTCCTCAAAAATGATCGGGCTGCCATAGCCGCCGCGGCCATCCGCGTCCACCAGGCTGCCGGTTTGCCGCAGTCCGACGTCGGTGATGGCGCCCTTGAAGCCGCCCTCGGCCTTGTGCGCGAGTTTCAGCGCCAGTTCGCCCTTGGGCAGGCGGCGGACGAAATTTTCAAAATCGCGCGCGAGCTTGTTGTAACGCGGATTGGTAATGAGTTTGTTCAGGTAATTGGAAATCGCGCCGACGTTTTTGGCGATGCTCCACTCGTTGTCGTTCAAAATGCCGATGAACCGTTTTGTCGTGTGGGCGATGTTGTTGAGCGCCTCGAACGAAATGCCGTTGGTGAGCGCCGCGTCGCCGAAAATACAGACGACATGTTCGTCCGTGCCGCGTTTGTCGCGCGCCGCCGCCATGCCGAGCGCCGCCGAAAGCGCCGTGCCCGCGTGCCCGGCGCCGTAGCAATCGTGCGGACTTTCCGTGCGCAGCGCGAATCCGTTCAGGCCGCCGGTGGTGCGGATGGTGTTAAAACGGTCCTTGCGTCCGGTCAATAGTTTATGGACGTAGGCCTGATGGCTCACGTCCCAGACAAATTTGTCCCTGGGCGTGCTGAAAACCCGGTGCAGCGCAATGGTCAATTCCACCACGCCGAGGTTGGGGCCGAGATGTCCGCCGTTTTTGGCCAGCACGGTGATGAGTTCGTGCCGGATTTCATCGGCGAGTTGCAGGAGTTGCGACGCCGTCAGGTTTTTGACGTGCGCCGGTTCGGCCACCATGTCGAGGTAACGGCTCATAGTTTTTGAAATGACGAATGACTAAACCATAATGACTAAACAATCACCAAGCTCCAATGACGAACAACGGCGCGGCCTGTGAATTTGGATTTTATCATTCGTCATTCTTTAGTCATTCGGATTTAGTCATTAGTCATTTCCCCAAGCGGCTTCAGTTTCAGTTCGCCCGCCGCGTTCTTTTCCAGTTGCTGAATCTTCAATTCCGCCTCGGCCAGTTTTTCCTGGCAGATTTTCACCAGGCGCGTCCCTTCCTCGTATCTGGCCAGAAGCGTCTCCAGCGGCAAATCATCGGTCTCCATGGCCTCGACGACACCCTCGAGTTTTTTCAAGGCCTCTTCAAACGGCGGATTTTTGGCGGGATGATTGTGTCCCGCGCCTTTCGATGGATTTGGCACGGCAGTAATGGTAGAACAAATAACAACGGGCGTCCAGTTTGGAGTCAAACACCAAAAAACCGCCCGAATTTGCGCGTTTATTTGGCTTTGACCGTCCAGCCTTGCTGCACCTGCGCGTCGCCGGCATAAGAACCACGGCTGCGTTCTTCCTGCACCTCGGACAAGGTCATTTCGCCAACCAATTTTTCATCCGTGAAAACCACGTTGCCTTTGTCATCTTTCACGTCGGTCAACTGGTAAAGTTCCAGTTGGTCGCCCTCCTTGAACCCTTCCTGGCTGCCGAGCGAGACGATGATGGTGTCCTTGCCCGCGACCGCGAGAACTTTGCCGGCAGTGTGTTTGAGGGCAACGGCGGCGGCCTTCAATCTGGCAGCACGCGCGGGTTCCGGCAGGCTGATGGCGGCCAGTTGCCCGACGATGTCAGTGACGGCTTTGGCAGAGGCCTTGCCCAAAGCGCTGCTCATGAATGCCGGATCGCCGTAACCGACGGTTACACTGGCGCTCCCGGCAGTATCGCCACCGGCCTTCGAAGCGGCTTTGGGTGGCTTTTGGGCGGACTTGGCGGTGGTTCCGCCATTGCCCCCGGCGCTGCTGTCACCACCGCTTGCTTCGTTGGGAGCATTGCCGAAGGCCTTGTTAAAACCGTTGAAGAGGTTGTTGACGGTCGCCAGATTGTTGGCGCCACTGTTTCCGGCGGCAGTGGTTTTTGCAGTTTTCACACCCGTAGCGGCACTCCCGGCGGCAGAGGTTTTCGCATCGGTAGTGGCCAGGGCAGCCATGTCAAATTCCGAGCCGGACGCGGAAGCAGCGGTGATTCCTCTTTTGATGACTCGTTTGGTTTCAGTATCCACAATGCGCCAAACGATTTGGACATGCGCAGTAATTATTTTTGCGCCGAGGTTGGCATAGGGACTCGAGGAAACGAAATCTCCTATTTTGCTGCCAGTGGTTTGTGTCGTGAACTGTGTCACCTCACCGCAAAACGTGAAATCCGAATCAGCAGAGCCCCCGGTGTCAGGCTTCTCGGAATCGGCCGTGTCGCTCGTGTCCGGCTTCCCGGAACTGGCGGCCCCGCCCTTGGCGGGCTTTGGGGAACCGGTCGAACTGCCTCTGGCAGGTTTCGTCTCACCACCGGCGGAAGCGGACGCGCTTGGTTGGGGTTCACTTTGCTGCCCGGTGGCTTCAGCGGTTTCGAGGAGTTGAAACTTGTTGTCAGAACGCTCCAACGACTCAATCAGCATTTCGGAAATGCCCTGACCCAGCGCGGGTTGCCATCCCGGAACCTCGGCCTGGTTGCCGCCCAAAGGTTCAATGACCATGACCGGCATTGAGGCGGTTTGCCCGCCGGCCTCTTCAGCGCAATCACTCCATGACCATCCCAAAAACAAAATCAAAACCATCAACAACAACAGTTTCCTGTTCATCGGGCAGATGCTAAAAATTAAAAGAAGGTTGTCAAAACAAAATTATCAGCGGAACTTCTCATTCCCGGCGCAACCCGGCGGACAGGGTCAAGGCCGGGGCAAGGCGGGTTCCGCGCGACTTGAAACTTCGCCGCTCTTCAGCCGGGTTTTCAAACGCTGACCGGCCTTCACCTTTTTTGCGTCGCGCAAAACCGTTCCCGACTCCGCGTCCATCGTAATCGAATATCCGCGTGACAACACCTGTTCCGGCCCCAGCAAACGCAGCCGCGCTTCCAGCGCCTCAAAACGGCCCTTCCCATTCCGCAAACCAACGTGCGCCAGCTCGCGCAAGCGGCGCCGGCTCAACACCAAGGACTCGCGCCGCTGATGCAACAACTGCGCCGGACGAACGCGCAACAACCGGTCGGTCAGATTTCGCCAGGCCACCGCGCGGTCGCGCGCGCCCTGCTTCGCGCAACGCAACAGTCCGGTTTGCAGATCATCCAGGCGCTGCAAAGATTCGTTAAGCCGCCGGCGCGGATGCAGCCGCGCCAGCCGCGCCTGCACCTGCTCCAAATCTTCCGTCGCGGCCTCCAGCCGTTGCCGGATTTTTCGCCGTAGCAAATCCGGCGCCCCGGCCACAAACTCGCGGCTGGCAAACACACCTTCGGTGATGATTTCCGCCGCCGCGCTCGGCGTGGCCGCGCGCATGTCCGCGACGAAATCGCTGATGGTGAAATCAATCTCGTGCCCGACCGCTGACACGACCGGAACGACCGATTCAAAAATCGCCCGCGCCACGGCTTCCTCGTTGAACGCCCATAAATCCTCGAGACTGCCGCCGCCGCGGGTGACCAGGATCAAATCGAGGCGCGTTGAAGCGCTCGCAACCGATTCAACGTTGTAACGATTCAACATTTTAACGGCTTCGGCAATTTCCTCCGCCGCGCCTTCGCCCTGCACGCGGCAGGGCGCGAGGATGATTTCCAGGCCCGGATTCCGCCGCTGCACGACATGCAGCACGTCGCGAATGGCCGCGCCGGTGGGCGATGTGACCAGGCCGATGCGTTGCGGATATTTCGGCAGCGGCCGTTTCCGTTCCGGCGCGAACAGCCCTTCCGCCGCGAGCTTTTGCTTGAGTTTCTCGAACGCGATTTGCAGCGCGCCGACACCCTGCAACTCCACGGCGCGCACGATGAGTTGATATTGCCCGCGCGCCTCATAAACCGTCACATCGCCTTGCAACAGGAGCTTCTGGCCGTCCTGCAGCACACTGCGGTTCATAACCGCCTCGCCCCGGAACAGCACGCAACCCAACTGCGCCCCGGCGTCCTTGAGCGTGAAATACATGTGGCCGGAAGATTGCGCGCGCAGATTGGTGACCTCGCCCGTCACCCAGACCGAGCCGACCGATTTCTCCAGCAATCGTTTGACCTGCGCCGTCAGTTCGCTGACCGACAGCACGCGCCGTCCGGTTTCGGTTGGAAACAGTTCGCCGAAATCCCATTGCGATTTGGGTGGTTTGCCCATCTGATGCCGTCACCGTTTGCCGGAGGCCGGCGCGCGCAGCGAGTTGGCCACGCGGCGGAAGTGGTAGCCGAGGATGGCGAGTTCGATGGCGTGCGGGAACTGGCGCGGACGCCGGATGAGCGTGCCCCAGAACAACCGCCAATAACCCACGCGCCCCTGGTGCCACACGCCCAGCACCCAGAAGGATTTCAGAAACGCAATGATATCGGCACGGGACAGGTGCAATCGCGGACCGGTCGGACGATGGCTCTTGAGGAATGTCCGGATGCGCTGGTAGTAATTCCGCGGCTCGTAAAGTTTCTTCACCAGTTCGCGGTAGCCGGTTTGCAGAAACTCGCGGTTCAACTTGGGTTTGAAGTTCAGCGTGGCATCGGAGTTGTTGCCGGTGCTTTCGGCTTCGAGCCGTCCCTCGTGTTTCAACCGCTGCCACAATCGCGTCTGCGGCAGCGCGCTCAACAATCCCACCATCGCCGTCGCCACGCCGGAGCGCTGGATGAATTCAAACTGCCGCTTGAAGATGTCGCTCTTGTCGCTGTCGAAGCCCACGATGAATCCGCCCATGACTTCCAGTCCCGCGCGTTGCAGCGTTTGCACCGAGGCCACGAGGTCGCGGTTCCGGTTCTGGAGCTTGTGACATTCCTCCAACGCCTCGACCGAGGGCGTTTCGATGCCCACGAAAACCTTTTTGAACCCGGCCTCCACCATCAGCGCGCACAATTCCGGGTCGTCGGCGAGGTTCATGGACGCCTCGGTGAGAAATCCGATGCCGGGCTGTGTGCGCTGCCGCCATTCGATCAACGCGCGCAGCAGCGTCTTCGTCCGGCCCTTGTTGCCAATGAAATTGTCGTCCACAATGAAAACCATGTCCTTCCACCCGCGCCGGGCCAGCGCGTCCAGCTCGGCAATCAATTGGGCGGGCGTTTTCGTGCGGGGCACGCGCCCGTTCATGACGATGATGTCGCAAAATTCGCAATCGAACGGGCAGCCGCGAGAGAATTGCACGGACATCGTCACGTAATGCCGGAATTGGATGAGGTCCCAGCGCGGCGCCGGTGTTTGGGTGATTTCCGGGCGGTTCGTCGCCTGATAAACGGGTTGCAACCGGCCGCTCCGCATGTCTTCGACAACCTGCGGCATCACTTCCTCGGCCTCGCCCAGGACGAAGTGCTTGATTTCCGGGAACGATTCGTGGCCGGTGGTGAACAGCGGTCCGCCCGCAATAACGGTCTTATTCAATGCCGCGCACCGGGCAACGATTTCCCGCACTGAATCCTTCTGCACGATCATCGCGCCAACCATCACGTAATCCGCCCGGCGCAGGTCTTCGTCCTTGAGCCGTTCCACGTTCAGGTCCACCAGTTTGAGTTCCCACTCCGGCGGGAGCATGCCCGCCACCGTCAGCAAGCCCAGCGGCGCCATGGACGCCTTCCGGGAAACAAAACGCACGGCGTGCTTGAAGCTCCAAAACGTGTCAGGAGTCCGTGGACTGACGAGAAGTATTTTCATGACTCGACTTTAAGCGGTCATGGTAAGTTTATCCCCGACCTAAAGGTTCTACGAGTTAAATTTTCAACATTCCGTTCACACAAATTCAATGCCGACCGGACAATGGTCGCTGCCCGGAATATCCGGGCAAATGAATGCCTTTTTAAGCCGCGGGCGCAGCGATTTTGAAATGAGAAAGTAATCAATGCGCCAGCCAACATTCCGCGAACGCGCACCGCTCATCGGACTCCACCAGGTATAATGTCCCCCGCCCTTTTCAAATTCGCGGAAGGTGTCGAGGAAACCGGCGTTCACCAGCGCGGTGAAGCCGTTGCGCTCCTCGATGGTAAAACCGTGATTGCGGACGTTGGCCCTGGGATTGGCGAGATCAATCTCCGTGTGCGCCACATTGAGGTCGCCGCAGAAGATCACGGGCTTTTTCTTCTCCAGCTTTTTAAGATGGCGGAGGAAATCAGCGTCCCAGCGCTGGCGGTAGGCGAGCCGCGACAGGTCGCGTTTGGAGTTGGGCACATAAACGTTCACGAGGAAGAAATCGCTGAACTCGGCGGTGAGCACGCGGCCTTCCTGGTCGTGCCCGGCCATGCCGATGTGCGGTATGACGTTTAGCGGGCGCACCTTGGAGAAAATTGCCGTGCCGGAGTAGCCTTTTTTCTGCGCCGCGTTCCACCAGGTCGTGTAGGTCGCGGGCCAGAGCTGTTCCACGTCGTCCGGGCTGCACTTCGTTTCCTGCAGGCAAAGCACGTCGGGTTGCCCGGCGTCGAGGTAATCGAGAAAATTCTTCCGCAGCACTGCGCGCAGGCCGTTGACGTTCCAGGAAACCAGTTTCACGCGCGAAGAATAAGCAACGGATGGACGCAGATAAACACGGATTTGCGTTTTCATCTTAATCTTAATCCTGCTCTTAATCATACGCCGGAGGGATTAAGTTTATGGGACCTCTGCAAAACCCGTTTCTCGGGCGTTCGGAGCGCCGAGCACCGTCTCGGTCTGCAGGGAAAATCTCTCGCATCGCGCCGAGACGGTGCCCGGCGCTCCAGTTTTGCAGAGGTTTCATTATGATTACGAGCAAGATTAAGAGGCAAGGCGCGTTGACGCTGACAGCGAACGCGGCTAACTTGTGGCACATCGAATGATTGCCAACGTTGCCAGCAAACCAACCGCCGCGCGAACCCCGACATCGGATGTCGGGGCGGGCTTCCGCGTCGGCGATGAACGGCTGGTCAGGCTCACGCCGGGCGCGGCGGGCAAGGTCGCGTCGTTGCTGGCCAGGCAGGGCCGGCCGAACGGCGTCCTGCGCGTGGCCGTGATCGGCGGCGGCTGCTCCGGGTTGCAATACAAGATGGATTTGCAGGACGCGCCGGCCAACCGTGACATCCTCGTCGAGTCCGGCGGCGTGCGGGTGGTGGTGGACCCGAAGAGCGCGCTTTACGTGACCGGCAGCGAACTGGATTACCTCGACGCGCTGGACGGCGGGTTCAAGGTGAAGAATCCCAACGCCGCCACGACGTGTTCCTGCGGCGAGAGCTTCAGCGCGTGAATTTAAAAACATTCAACATTCAACATTCAACTTCCAACGCTCAAGGAACAGGCGCGCGTCTTTGTTCGATGTTCGATGTTGAATGTTGGATGTCGGATGTTTCCTTCCCCAAGTGACTGATTACTTCGTCCTGCTCAACGAGCCGCGCCGTCCGTGGCTCGATCCCGATTTGCTGAAGCAAACATTTCTCGCGCTGGCGGCGGCCATTCATCCCGACCGCATCCACAACGCCGACGAATTGGAAAAGGCCGGGGCCAATCGCCGTTACGCGGAGTTGAACGCGGCCTACCATTGTCTTGCCGAGCCGAAATTGCGGCTGCGGCACCTGCTCGAACTGGAACTCGGCGCGAAATCGAACGACGTCCAGCAAATCCCCGCCGCCCTTGCTGATCTGTTTGCCGAAGTCGCGGCGACGTGCCGGAATGCGGACACTTTTCTGGCCGAAAAAGGCAAGGCCGTTTCACCGCTGCTGCAAGTCCAGCTCTTCGAACGCGCGCAGGAATGGATTGAACGGCTAAATTTGCTGCAAAGGAAACTGAATGAATGGCGCAAAATGCTGACGGACGGATTAAAGTCGCTGGATGAAAAGTGGGGCGCTGCCGACGCCGCCGCGCGCCGGGATATTTTGCCAAAGTTGGAAGAGCTTTACCGCTTGTTCGGCTATTTCAACCGCTGGAACAGCCAGATTCAGGAGCGCATCGTTCGGCTGTCGCTCTGATTTCCCGTCGCCCCTCCGGGGCTTTGTCATTTTGTATAACCAACCCCGCCGTTGAAACGGCGGGCTATTTTCGGCCGCCGCTCTGCGGCTTCATTCAGCCTGGAAGACAATCACGCCCAATGGCGGCAGGCAAAATTCGGCGGAATGCGGCTGGCCGTGGCAGGGAACCTTTCCGGCGGTGACACCGCCGAGATTGCCCTGGTTGCTGCCGCCGTAAATGGCGGCGTCGCTGTTCAGCACCTCGCGCCATCGGCCCGCGCGCGGCAGGCCGATGCGATAATTCGGACGCGGGACCGGCGTGAGATTCAAAATGACGGCGAGCTGATTCGCGCCGTCGGCAGTCTGGCGGATGAAGGAGAGGACGCTGCTCTCGCGGTCGGCACAATCAATCCAATAAAAACCGCCGTGGTCGTAATCGGATTGCCACAGTCCCGGCGCGGCAACATAAAACCTGTTTAAATCCTCGACAAATTTTTGCAAGCCGCGATGAAACGGCCCGGCATCGAGGAGCCACCAATCCAATTGGCCGTTCTCGTTCCACTCGGCGCGTTGGCCGAATTCGCCGCCCATGAACAACAGTTTTTTGCCGGGAAACAGCCATTGATACGCGAGCAGCGCGCGGAGGTTGGCGAATTTCTGCCAGTCGTCGCCGGGCATCCGGCCGATGAGCGAACCCTTGCCGTGAACGACCTCGTCGTGCGACAGCGGCAGGATGAAGTTCTCGTGATGGTGATACAGCGTTGCGAACGTAAGGTCATCCTGATGAAACTTGCGATGGACCGGTTCATGGCTGAAGTATTTGAGCGTGTCGTGCATCCAACCCATGTTCCATTTGAAGGAAAAACCCAGACCGCCGAGATACGGCGGCCGGGTCACGAGCGGCCAGGCGGTGGATTCCTCGGCAATCGTCATCAGACCGGGAAATTCCGTGTGCGCGAGGTGGTTGAATTTTTTCAGGAACTCAATCGCCTCGATGTTTTCGCGCCCGCCAAACTGGTTCGGAACCCACTCGCCCGGCTTGCGCGAGTAATCGAGGTAAAGCATCGAGGCCACCGCGTCCACGCGCAGGCCGTCCACGTGGAACCGGTCGCACCAAAACAAGGCGTTGGCGACCAGAAAATTGTTCACCTCATGGCGGCCAAAATTGAAAATCAGCGTGCCCCAGTCCTGATGCGCGCCTTTGCGCGGGTCCTCGTGCTCGTAAAGGGCGGTGCCGTCGAAGCGCGCCAGCGCCCAGTCATCGCGCGGAAAATGCGCCGGCACCCAGTCAATGAGGATGCCAATGCCGGCCTCATGCAACGCATTGACGAGAAACTGGAAATCGTCCGGCGTGCCGTAGCGGCTCGTGGGCGCGTAAAAACCGGTCACCTGATAACCCCACGACGGATAAAAAGCGTGTTCGGCCGGCGGCATAAATTCGACGTGGGTGAAACCCATGCGCCTGACGTATTCAACCAGCGGGGCGGCGAGTTCACGGTAGCTGAACGATTCGCTCAACGTCTTTTTTCGCCAGGAACCGGGATGCACCTCGTAAATGCTCACCGGCGAGCGGAGCGGAGCCTGTTCGCGGCGCCGTTTCATCCAGGCATCATCCGTCCACTTGAATTTGCGGGTGTCCCAGACGATGGCGGCGTTTTTCGGCGCCACCTCGAAGAAAAATCCGTAGGGGTCGGTCTTGAGCGAAATCTTCCCATGCGCATCGCGGATTTCAAATTTGTAATGCGCGCCGACGCCGGTGCCGGGAACGAATATTTCCCAGACGCCGGACGCGCCGAGCAGGCGCATGGGATGAAACCGCCCGTCCCAATGATTGAAATCGCCGACGACGCTGATGCGCTGGGCGTTGGGCGCCCAGACGGCGAAGCTCACGCCGGGCACACCGTCAATCGTCCGCAACTGCGCGCCGAGCTTTTCGTAAATACGCCGCTCGTCGCCCTTGCCGAACAAAAACAAATCCGACTCGCCCAGCGTGGGGAGAAAGGAAAAGGCGTCGCGCGTCCGGCGCACCCGGCCCTGATGATTGGTGACGACCAAGTCATAGGCATAAACGCGATTGGCTGATTTGGTGACGCCCTCGAAAAGTCCGGCTGGATGGATGCGTTGCAGTTCAAACCCGGGTTTGGTTTTTTCGTGTGTGGGTTGGATTTCAACCCTGGCGGCGTCAGGCAGAAAGGCGCGGACCACCAGCCCGGATTTGTCGCCGAGCGGCTGCATGCCCAGCAGGGAGTGCGGCGATTGGTGCGTCAACTCAACCAGGCTGCGCAGTTCATCTTTGGTCAGCAACATGACGGCAAAAGATTAGCAGAGTCTTTTCACAAAGCGTGCCCATTTGAAAGTTGATGGTTGAGGGTTGATGGTTGAGAGTCAAGGCGGAAGGCGGCGCGGCAGCGCCGCCCTACCACGGTAGGGCTGACCTGCCGGTCAGCCTGGCCGCGCGGCAGCGCGGCCCCACCACCGTCGCACGGAATGGCGACGGTCATAGACCGCCGCCACAATCCATTGAAAATCCGCCCGTTGACTTACGGCGACGCCAACCGATAAAAGACGCAGTTGTTATTGGGATCAGGCGACACCATAAACGGACTGGTCGTGACACTCGTGTCGAACCAATTTGTGCCGGTCAGGACGTTCGTTAGCACTTGCACGTGGCAAACAATATTGGTCGGCCAGCTTAAAACCGTGCTTCCATTCTGCTGCGGCGCGACGGAAAGGGCGAGCGGCGCGGTCAGCTCATAAACACGCACGTAATCCACCAGCATCTCCTTCGGCCAAGTGTTGGAGGCAATGATGGCGCTGGCGTTCGTGGTGCCGGGGTAGTTGCCGCCCACGGCCAGGTTCATAATAAAATAGAAGGGCGCGTTGAAAGGCGACCCGACGGTCTGCGTTTCATAGAGATGACCGTCCACCAAAAACTGTTCTGAAGAGGGGGACCAATCCAACTCATAAATGTGGAAGTTGGTTATCGAATTACCGCCGAAAAAGTAATCACCCGTCAGGCTGACTTCACCGCTTGTTCCGTAGTGAAGGCTGCTTTGGTTATTAGTCGGATCATTTCCAGGATTTTCCACAACATCAATTTCTCCGCAGGCAGGCCAGCCGACCGAGGGATAATCCGCACCCAACATCCAGAGCGCCGGCCACATGCCGAACCCCGTGGGCAACTTGGCGCGCCATTGAAAATGTCCGTAAGTTGGTGTGCTGTAAAGGCCCTCGGTCTTCATGCGGGCGGAAGTGAAGCTGTATGTGTTGGTGGATTCCTGCTGCGCCACGATGTGCAGCAGCCCATTGCCATCCACGTAAGCATTGTTCGTGCGGCCGGTGTAATACTCGAGTTCTTGGTTGCCCCAGCCACCATTATTGCCGAGCTCAAATGTCCAATTGTTCATATTGATGTTGGTGCCGTTGAACTCGTCGCTCCAAACGATGTTCCATTGCAGGGGCACCACCACTGTTCCGCCGGTTTGATTGAGCGTGAGGTCATCGAAATACATGGAGCCACCGGCGTTGTCCGGTCCCTGCACAAAAATGATTTCGCATCGCGCGAAAACCGCGCCTGCCGGCGCCACCAGACTGGTCACGGTGTTGGTCACGATTCCGGGAAACAGGATCAGGGCGTTGGCGTTCGTATAGGAGCATTGGTTGGTCACCTGCAAATTGAACCAGGTGCTTAATCCGCCGAGGCTGGTGATATTGGTGCTGGTAACGACCGGCGAGCGGTAAAGCGCCAGGGTGTTGTAGGACGAATCCCGAAAGCTCACCTCAATCCAGGCCTGGTCCTCCCCGCTTATGGCATCGCTGGACAGCGAGTAACCCCAGCCGTTGGCCGAGTAGATGGCGCCCGGAGCCGTGAAATTGTCCTGGTAAATACTCGTGTAGTTGTAAGCCACAGGGTTGGGAAACCGACCGTAAACCTTGTAATAGTAGGTGCCGCCATGGGCATAGCCGCCGGTGCTTTGGACGTAATTATTGGGACCATAGGTCGTCCAACCGCCGAGGCCACCGGTTTCAAAGCCTGGATTGCTCAAGACATTGGCGGCCTGCGCCATTTCGCCGGTGGCCATCAAACCAATCATAACGGACAGGCCGGCCAGCGCTCTTCCAAAGGTTTTTTGCCGGGAAGTCCCAACACGAATGGAATCAAGAAATGCGCTGATAAACATAAGTAAATCACGGTTAAACTACACCATTCGACCGCTTTTTTCAAACGATAAACCTTCCTGGCAGGCCAAGGGGGCGCAACTTCGCACCAGCGCCAAGGAACGCCGGCTTCAGCCGGCAGAGGCCCCCTTTCTGCCATGCTGCCGCGTGAACGCGGCGTTCCTTGCCGAGGCCTTTGTCCGGGTTGGTGGTGGTGCGAAGTTGCGCCCAAGCCAGGGCGGAAGGCAGAGGTCGGTCAGAAAGCGAACGGCGGCGCGGCCCGTCCTCCGTAGCAGAGCTACTGCGGAGGGTGGACAGCGCCGCCCCACCAAACGTCAGAGCGCGGTTAGAATCCATTCGATTTGTTGGGCGTGCGTGTCCAGCGAGCCGTCGGTCCAGATGACAAAATCGGCGCGGGCGATTTTTTGCCCGACGGGCCACTGGGCGGCGAGGCGCTGCCGGATTTGCTCCGGCGTCCAGCCCCGCGCGCGCAGCCGTTCCTGCTGGACGGAGGCCGAGCAGGCGGCGCAAATGATTTTGTCGAAGTGCGATTCAGCCTTCGTTTCAAAAAGCAGCGGAATCACGACCACGGCCAGCGCGCGATTTTCCCCGCGCCCGCCGTGCTCGCGCACCGTCGCGGCAGGTCGCTTTGGCGCGGCACGCCAGGTTTCGATTTGCGCGAGCCAGCGTTCGCGGATGCGGGGATGCAGGATGGCTTCAAGTTTTTCCCGGGCGGCGGGATTGGTGAAAACGATTTGCGCCAGCTCATCGCGGCGCAGTTGGCCATCGGGCGCGACAACGCCCTGGCCGAAAACCGCCTGGATTTCCGCCAGGGCGGGCTGGCCGGGTTCAACGAGTTGCCGCGCCAGTTCGTCGGTATCCACGACTTGAGCGCCGCGTTGGCGGAGGAATTGGGCGGCGGTGGATTTGCCCATCCCCATGCCGCCGGTCAGACCGCAGACTTTCATGGACCGGGGGGGCGCGTTTACGGCCCAATGCGGACGCGGTAAAACCGATAGGGATAGTTCGTCGCCTTGGGATCCGTGAATATGAACGGGCCGGGGTTGGTGTAGAGGGGAATCCACGGACCAGTCACGAGGTTGGTGGATGCCTGGATGATATTCGTCTGCCCTGACTGACTGGCCACCGAGAATTGGAACTTGCCGTTGCCGCTGTTGTAGCTGCTGGCGGACAGTGCGGTGCTCCGACTAAGAAGCACAGCCGCCGCGCCCGGCACCCAGCGCAAATGGCCGCCAAATTGTCCGTCCAAATTTGTGGGGTTCGTGCTGGCGCTGGCAAAATAAATCGTCAAGTTGGGGTTGATGTTGACCAGCGAGCCGTCCAGAAATTTGTTGTTGTAGTTGCCCAACCGGGAAATGTCGAGATAGGCCACGTAAAGGCCGTTGGACGCGCCGGTGCCGCTGAAGACGAATTGCGGTTCTTGATGAGAAGTTCCATCCCCACCCGCCACAAAAACCAGGCTCCCGATGGCGGCATTGTTGAGAAATCCAGCCACATTCGTACCGAAATCCTGGCCGGCCCAAGTGTGAGTCACACTCACACGGGCAGCCGCAGTGGTTTGAAAAGTTGTCCCCAGCAAATCGCCGGTCCCCGGTTTGACCCACGAATTGAATCCGTTGTTGCAACTGAAAACATTGCCCGAGCCAGCGCCGGCATCCGACAAGTTCGTCACGGTGAAATTGAGTGCGCCGTTGGCGGTGAGGGTGGAAGGATCAATGAGCAGCGTGCCGGCGGTAATGTCAATGTCACCCCGGGCAGAAATGGTGGCATTGGACAACACCGCCGTTACCGCCGTGGCGGTAAATCCCGCCACCAGCGACTCGTTCGTGCCGTTGTTAATTTGCAGATTGACGCTGTCAATCGTCTGGTTGCCGGCGATAATTGTCCCATTATTGACGAACGCGAGATAATTCGTCGGTCCGTCGTCGCCGAAATGCGCGTTATTGGCAATGTCCAGGGAACCATTGTTGGTGAAATAGAGGAGGGTGGGCGCCACGGTATAGACCCAATCCTGAATGGGATTGCCGGAAAACGGCGTCATGGAGATGGGATTGGTCGGAGCGGTGCCAGGGAAGGTGAGGCTGCCATTAAGGGTAAAGTTCCGGCCATCAAGGAGAAATGATTCAACCACGTTCATGGAATCGCTGATGACAATGTTGGTGCTGTGCAGGAGCAAATCATAAACCGTCACCGGCGCCTTGCTGGAAAGCTGGCTGGCATCCACCACCAAGGCGTATAAACCGATTTGAACGGTATTCGTTATAAAGGCGTTCGTGAACGTAATACTCGGGGGAACAACATTGGTGTCATAAGTCACTAAATAATTAGGAGTCACAACCGATGTCGTATTGCTCCAAACGGCGCTGCACTCCGAAACCGTTCCACGGAACCGGACAACCGACGTGGACGCGAGATTGGTGACGTTCAGATAGCCATTGGTCGAGCCGAGATTATAGCTGAGGTTTTCACAGTCCACGCTGGCATTCTGGCTGCTGACCAAATTACCCGCCTGAACGACAATTTCCCCCCCACCCCGCAGTTCGGTGTCAAAGAGATTCAAATTGGTGGCCGAGATATGGATCCGGCCCGACAGATTGGTGACCGAGGAGGCATTGCTGTTGGGATTGCCCGGATTGGATGGCGGTTCCGTGGCCTGATCATCGACAAAACAGGAATAGGCGGCGTAGTCAGCGTAAACCGCACGATTGCTCCAACCGGTCTGGTAAAAAAAGTCGGCGGCCGGCACCCCGGCGCCGGGCGAACCCAGATCGCCTAGAACACGCCCCACCATGTAATTGGTGGGCCGGAAGGTCGCGGAACTACACGCGGCAGCGGGGCTGACAATATAGTTTTTAAGCAGTCCCCTGCCGGTGGCAGACGCCAGCGTATCCACGAGGAACAGCTCGTCCCCGCTTGTGGACAACAACTTTACGCTCACGGTTTGGAAACTATTCGATGGCGCCGTGCTGGGCGTGAAGCCGATCTGTCCGGTTATATTGGGGTCCGTGATTTTCACAAACGCGGCCTGATAAATGATGTTCGTGGGAACCAAGACAGTCGATACTATAAAAAGACTGGCGTTGGTAGGATTCATATTCGTCACCGTCAGCGACAAAAAACCGGCCGGATAACTCACGGAATCAATCACGGATGGTGGGGTGTTGGAGGCGAAGAGCATCGCACTGCCGGCCAGCGCGCATGGTTCGGTCACAGCGAATGGCACAAACGGCGGCAAAATCGCAGTGGTCCCGTCCCAGATGGCATCGCTTTCCAGATTGTTTCTGTTGGTCTGCGCCCAATACTCGTCGTAGATGGCTATATCCGGGTAATATTCCCCATTGGTAGGAAAGTTATTGATGGTGCCGCTTCCATTACCAATCGGCGAAATTTCCACGCTGCCGCGGGAAAGGTCCACATTCACGCCGGTCAGCTTGATTTCACAGGCGGCATCCGCCGCCAGCATGCCCTTATTGACGAGGTTGGTCGCCGACACCCACAAAAACCCTTCAAGAGAAGTGAAGGGGGAAATGAGCGGGTTGGGCAGGAAACTGCTGAACGACTCAATAGTTCCAAGATTGCCATTGTAAAAATTGGCCGCCATGCCGCGGCTCCCACTGGAAAGCGGGCCATAATCAAATTCCCAACCAACCGTTCCGAGCATTTCGCCCGTATTGGTAAAGTTGAGTGTATGCGCCGTCATGAAGGGAGTTGGAAAAGCCACTATCTCCATCGTGCCCCCGTTGATAAAATTGGTCGCGTCAACATTGGGCGGAAACGCAACCGTATTGCCGAAGGCTCCCGAACCCAAATAGATGATGGTGCCGTTGTTTAAGTAAGTTGCGTCCGTGGCCATTCCCGCCAGCGGACACAAAATCAAACCAGCCAACAGCGACAGCGCTCCTGCCTGAAATCGTCCGCCTGATTTTGAAACATTTGGCTTCATGTGAGGCTCACCGGGTAATCGTAATCGTATAATTCGCGTTTACTGTTCTGGCCGCTGAATCAGTCATCTGGATCGTGAAAACATACGGCCCAACCGGGTTGTTGGTGGGTGTGCCGGAAATGAGCGCGCCGGACAGACTCAATCCCCCCGGCAACTGCGTTCCCGAAGCCAGCGACCAATTATAGGGCGACTGACCGCCGGTGGCTGAAAGCATCACGCTGGAATAACTTACTTCATTGGTGCCATTTGGCAAACTGGCCGGGGAAATCTGAATCAGCACCTCGGCGGCCAGGTTTGCGATACTTGTGCCGTTGGGATAAACCACCGGGTCATTGGTCGAACCATCGTATGATCCCCAGATAAAATAGTTGTCGAACCTACCGAGGTTGGACGGATCATTGGGCCCGGTCAGAAAGACGGGGCCGAAATTATCGTAAACGGGGCCGACTTTGTTGAAAGTGACGGTTGAAGCGGGATTAATGGTTCCCGGCCCGGCCAGACCGGGATAGATGTTGGCGAGGTTGAAATTTACGTTGCGGCTAAACGCAGTGTTACCAAACAACTGACTCGGGCCATTGGCCAAATCCGCCGCGCTGAAAAGGAAGTCCGGCGCCGTCACGATGCGCTGGAAGGTCTGGTGTATGGCCTGGCCATTGGTGACAAAGACCATCGAGTAGGTGTTGGTGATGGGCTGGAAGAACTGGCCGAGCAGCGAGTCGAAACTGGCGCGGACAAACTGCATTTGACCTATGCCCTGATACAAACCCGTGACGTTGGCCACGCCCGCGGAGCCGCCACTGGCGCAAACAAGCGGCTCGGCGATATAGAAATGGTTGGTAGCATAAGTCACAAGGCTTTGGGAAACGAAAAGGCCCGCCGAATTGCTGCCTGCAAATATAAGATTGGTTGTCGCCACCACATTGGTAAACAATGTGCTGAGAATGATGTTGGGGCCGCAGGGGTTGGTCGAAATGTAATAATCGCCCGACGGCACATTGGTGAGGGTGATTGTCTGGACGGTCGTGTTCGTGGCCAGCGTGCCTGCTGGCGCTCCAACCTTCGGCGCCACCGAAACCGTCAGCAACGTGCCGGTGGTGTTGGTGTTGAAGCTGTTGGTGGTGATGATGACGTTGGCAAAAGTGTCGGCGTAATTAGTCGCCACGGTGTAGGTAAAGCCGTTGGTGACAATGACCAACTGCTCGACGCCGGCCGGCGCGCCAATGACGGGCACCAAGGCGGTGCCGAGGATCGGTGTGCTGACGACAACAAAATTGGTTACAGTGCTGGAAACCACCAACCCCGGAAACAAACCGACCAAGGTGACCGGGTTATTGGTCACGGCAGCCTGCACCAGCCCGGTGTAGTTGGAAGTGTAGAGCACGAAGGGCGTGCCGAAATTTGTTCCGCCGGAAGTGGAGCTGATCAAAAGGCTCCCCGCCGCCGTGCTTTCCAAATTTATATTGTTTGTCGAGAGCAAATAGCGCAGCCCGGCCACGTCATCCCGGGTCAAGCCCGTGTAAAACCCGCCAAAATACAGCGGGTCCTCGCCATCACCCGACGACACCGGCGGATTGTTGAACAAAGGATCCGTGGGGATTTCGAGGGCGTCGGCATCCGGCGGAGACGCTCCCGGAGCTCCGCAATTTTCATAAATGAAATAACTGTAAAGCTCGCCATTGACGTAGGGCGAATATTGAATCTGGTTGAGCGGAGAGGCGGTAATGTCAAAATTTCTTTGAATGACCATGTAATCTTCAGTTGGGCAAGTTGCACCGGGCGGTGTGAAGCGATCATGCAACGCCCAAGTATAACGCACCGCATCAGCGAGTCCCAGTTGCTCCATCATCAAGGACATTGTTGTCGATTTGAGATCAATCAGGAGCAAGCTCTGCGCCTGATAATTCACACTCCCCGAATTCAAAGGAAATCCCGCCAGGCCGGGGCTATAGCTGTCCACGCCATTGGGCAGATAGGTGCCGTTCTCATTGGTGAAGGCATTGTTCAAAAGGGCAAAGGCGTTGTCCAAGGCCACCACGCCGTTGGAGCCGAAGTAGTCAAAGAAATTGGCGTTGGCGGCATAATACATCACCGGCGTGTTGCGGCGGTATTCCTCCCCCAGGTTCTTCGGTCCCACCTGGAGCCCGTCAGTGAAAAACGGCGGCGCACCGCCAGTCGTGAGCGGATTGTAGCCGTTGACCGTCGCCTCCCAGTTATCGCCAAAAGTCGCTGGCAGCCCCGGATATTGGGCATCCGGCCCCAGCAGCGAAAACGCCCAGACGGATTGGAGGCTGAACGCCAATCCGACAATCCACAGAAGTTTTTTGATTGTTTGCCGCATACCAATCTCACTGATAGAGGAGCAGGACGCGGTAGTAAGCCGCCGAACCGTTCCCGACATAAATGGAATCACCCGTGCCGGCCGCGAATCGCGGGGCGCCCAGATTGCTCCAGGTGACGAAATTCGTCGTCACCTGCACTTGATAGGTAAATCCCGGCTGGGTGTTCCAACTGAGGAACATTCCTTGTGAAGTTTGGGTCAGCGCTGTTCGCAACCACGTGCTGGAATTCAGCGGGTTGGCGCCGCTCAGGAAGACCTGGAGGAGGGTTGGCCCGACCGGAGCCAGGGCCGTATTGGGAGACGGCCAGTTATACACAACGTTGCCGCCGTTGAAAGTGAAGGTCAAACCGCCATAATACTCGGTCATCCACTCAAAAGGAATGCCGCCCCAGCTTTGTCCGCTCCACGTCGTGCCGGCGGCCGGCGGCTGCGACGGAGGCGAACGGACGCCGGCCACGGTCACATAATCCACCGTAAATGAGTGCGTGCTGTTGGTGGTCAGACCATTCGCCGCCGTCATCGTCCAGACGTTGCTCGTCGTCAATGCGACCGGGAATGCCGCGCCGTCCACATAAACTTCGTAATTGGAAACGGAAATTCCGAGCAAGATCGGCCACGAAACCTGCAACTGCGGCTGATAAACGTTGTTGCTCAGCACAAACGGGGCCCAGACAAACGGCGCGGCCATCGGCGGCAACAGCGCGGACACATTGAGGTAACGCTGGGCAAACAAATCAAAGCTGGACGCGGTGCCGGTATAACTGGTCCACACCACCAGAAATTGTTCGGCGCCGTCCGAGGTCACCGCAGGCTGCATTTGCTGGCCGACGGTGGTGGTGTTCACGCGAAACTCGCCGCCCACCAGCGAACCGTCCTCATGCACGAATTGTCCATACACGCCCTCGCGCGAGCCGTCCTGCCATAAACTTGTCCAGACAACCAAATAATCCCCCCCGATGGCGCTGATGCGGGGAGCGTATTGGTCGCCGGGAAGGAATGAATTCACGCGCACGACCGCGCTGCCGGACCCGGCGCTGGTAAAGGGACGCGCATAAACATCCCAGCCGTTGGTCACATTGGCCGTGCCATACGCCCCCCAAGCCACCATGAAACTGCCGTCCGACGCCGACGCCACGCTGGGGTTCGCACAAGGATTGAAGTCCGTATTGACCAAAAACTCGCTGCTTTGCGCCACGCCGTTGTTGTCATAAAGCCGGGCGTAAACATCCACGCTTGGAGTCGGCGCCGTGCCGACGGTGACAGGCGCCGAATTGGTTGCCAAAACGGGCGCCACCGAGCGTTCCTGCTCGGAGACCCAGGCGACGACGAACCCGCCGTTCTTCAACGCCGCGACCGCGGGCGTGCGCTGGTTGTAGGAGATGAATTGATTGATCAAAAACTCGCCGCCGATCTTCTGGCCCGCCGGCGAAAAAATCTGGCCATAGACATCCTGCAAACTGTTGGCGCTGGCCTCATCGAAACTGCCCCACACCACCACCACGTTGCTGTTGTTCAGCACCGCCACGGCGGGATTGATTTGGAAGTTGTTGGTGAAGGTGTTCACCAAAATGTCGTTCGTCGTCAGAAACGTGTTGGTCGGGGTGAGAAACCGCGCGTAAATGTGCTGGTTCAACCCCTCCACGCCGCCCTGCCACACAAAAACCGCGCCGCCATTTTTCAACATCGCCACGCGCGGATTTTCCTGATCGTTTGTGCCTTGAACGTTCACGCGGAACGTGCTCAACGTGCCGGACAGCGTGCTGTCCAACCGCCGCGCGCTCACGCCCCAGCCACTGCCGTCCGTGATATTGTCCTGCCACACGACGAAACCGCCGGTCGGGGTCACCGCCACGTCGGGCCAAACCTGGTCGCCGGGCAGGGAGCCGATGATGGCGTATTCGGTTCCATTGGTGGTGTAATAATTGGTCTGGCCCAAAACGGCGGCGGGAAGCGCGAACACCAGCCCCCGGCAAAAGCAAACGGCGGTCTGGCGGGTGAACGACAACAACGACATAAAATGTTTTCCCAATTTTAAGCACGCCGGGTGGCTTTGTCCAAAAATTACTTCGACAAAACGCGACCGGCGCGGCATGGGTTTGCCCGCCGCGACCGCATTTTCAATCCTGCTTCTCAAATTCATTTTTCTAAATCAAAACCGCCTGTTGTTCGCGCGGCGCTGCTTCCAGCGCCGCGAGCATTCCCTTGAAGCCCCAGCGCTGATACAACTCGCGCAATCGCCCGGCATCGGCCGGTTTTCCCGCCAGTTCGTCCGGCGAAAATTCGCACGGCAGATCGTCCCGCAACCGCACCAGTTCCCGGTTGCGCCGGACCACGCCCGCCGCCTCGCGCAACGCCGCCCGCAATTTTTCCGACTTCACCTCGTCCAGCCGCTCATACAATTGCGCGACCGAACCAAATTGTTTCAGCAGCCCGGCGGCGGTCTTCGGCCCCACTCCGGGCACGCCGGGAATGTTGTCCACGCTGTCGCCCGTCAAACTCAGCCAGTCCACAACCTGCGCCGGCTCCACCCCGCTTTTGGCCCGGACCTGTCCGTCCGCCCAGACCGTTTCGGTTTTGTCGTTCGGATTCAGCAACCCCGTCCGCGCCGACACCAACTGCATAAAATCCTTGTCGGCGCTGGCAATGACCACCGTCATGCCCGCCACCGCCGCGCGCCGCGCCAGGCACGCGATGTAATCATCCGCTTCCACGCCCTCGCGACAAAACGAAGCGATGCCCGCCGCCTTCAAATAACCGGCGATTTCGTCCAGTTGCGGCTTCAAATCGTCCGGCATTCCCGGCCGTTGCGCCTTGTATTCCGGCAAAACCGCCATGCGCTCCGCGCTCAATCCACCGTCCCAGACCACAATCAGATGCGTTGGCTCGATGGCCGACCGCATTTTCGCCAGCATCTTGACGAAGCCGTAAATGGCATTCGTCGGCCGCCCCGAGGGCGAACGCAAACTGCGTATCGCGTGAAACGCGCGATAGGCGTAAGCGTGACCGTCAACAATCAACAACCGATCCACAAATTCCTCCGGGAGATATCCGACCGCCTGCCGGTTCATCCACCTGGCGCAAACCGCCGGCTCGTCCCGGTCATTTCGTCATCGTCGCCGGGCCGGGTTGAAAGTTCTGGCCTTCGACCACGGGCTGCGCCGGGATGGCGTTTTGCGCGAACGGCAGCTCGTCATCCGTATGCGCGCGGTTGCCGGCCGGGTCCACGATGGTGGCCGTGACAAAGATCATCAGGTTTTTTCTCTGCGTGTTTTTGCTCTGGCTTTGAAAGAGGCGCCCCATCAACGGGATGTCGCCGAGAACCGGCACCTTGTCCTTCTGGCTCTGAACCTGCGAGGAAATCAAACCGCCAATGACCACGGTCTGGTTGTCCCAGACATTCACCGTGGTGACGACCTGGCGGACGGTAAAGTCCGGCAGGACCACCGGCAACTGCACGACGTTCAGACCGCTGGTGACATTGGGAATGTTCGGCGGCGTGTCATAGCCGTTAAAATCCGTCAGCGACGGTATCAAGGTGAGGTTGATGGTATAGCCGTCGGACAAGACATAAGGCACGACATCCAGAACCGGACCGGTTTCGACCTGTTGCGCGACGACGGTGATGGCCGAAACTCCCGGCGTGAAGGTGTTGACCTGGGCGCGGGCCACCATGGCGGCGGACAGGCCGGCACAGAGCAACAGCGCCACCTTGTAAATTCCGTTTGATTTGAAAGCTTTCATATTTCCTCGTTGCTGAATTATGGAACCCCACCGGTCCCGGTTGTGGTGGTGGCGGCCGTGCCCGCCTGGAAGTTGAAGCCGGTTATGACGTTGATGATCTGCGTCGCCCGCATTTCCGTCTGCCGTCCGCTGGTGGTGATCACCTCCGGTTCGGCCAGGGTTTCAAATCCGGTGCGCTGTTCCAGGGCATGCAGGACGACGCGGAAGTTGGGATCGGTCAAAATGCCCGTGACGGTGGCGAGGGCCGGGCCGGTATTGCGCAGGCCACCGGTCAGAAGCTGGTCGCCTGCGGAAGTTGGAATGAGCGTGGAGGCATTTGCGCCAAAAGCCGAATTTCCGGGGAAAGTGCCAGTTGGATTGGCGGCTGAAACCGGCACGTTCAACGAAGGCGCGCTGCCACCGTTGGCGACGACCGCGCCGTTGATGAAATTTCCCAGATACCAGTCAAAGCCAAGGGCATTTTGATCTTGTTGTTGCACTTCGATGAACCGGGACTTGATATGGACTTGTGGCGGCACCTGGTTCAAGGCCTGGATGGCGCGTTCAATGGTGTCCAAATCCGACAACGTTGCCTTCACAAACAACAGGCCCAAGCGGTCATTAAAAAACACCGATTTGCCCGGGGGATTGACCATATCAACCCCCAGAGTGGTGAAGAATCTCGCCGCGATCACACTGACATCGGAGGCAAGATTGACCGTGGTAATGCCACGCAAACCACCACCGCCAGTAGTGCCACCGGCACCACCACCACCGGCACCACCGGCACCACCGGCACCACCCGCGCCGTTGAGAGGATTGACCGTGCCTTGACTGGTACCACCACCGCCGCCACCACCACCGCCACCACTGCCACCACTACCGCTGCCCGTGTTACGAAAACCTCCCTGTCCAGGAGCTATATTCACCACGGCGATGGCCGAGCCACCGTTGTTTTGCCCGCTGCCGCCACCACCGCCGCCGCCGCCGCCGCCGCTGGCGCCACCGCTGCCGCTCCCATTGTTGTTCACCGAGCCAAAGCTGGAGGCGCTGACGCCTTCCAAGCCCGAATAAAACGTGTTCGGATCCACTTTGAACGTCCGCATGTAAAGCGGGGGGTTTTCCGCCCCCTTGCTGGCAAAGACAATGCCGTAATCCAGTATCGAATATTTGATGGGGTGGTCGGCCACCATCACAATCGCGTCCAACAAATCCGCCAGGCGCACATCGGTCAAATTCAATTTGATCACCACTTGATCCACCGGCGTGACTTCGCCGCCGGCGGCGGGCGCCGGCGCTTCCGGCAATCCCGTGGCTGGATTAACGACCGCGGCGCCGCCGCCCGCACCGGGAAACGTTGAAGCGGCGGCCGCCCCGGAAGTGTCCGGGTTGGGATTGATCAGGAAGTTTATTCCTTTCCTCTCCGGATCGCGCAATCGGGCCTGCTCGCTCAATTGGCGGATGACTTCGCTCAACGGCAGGCTGTCGTAAGAAACATTGTCGAGGTGGATGCGGTTGAGTTTGTTGTCAATGACATCCCGGCCGGGGCCGGTGTAGATCAAATTGGTTTGAGCGTAGGGATTGGGCATGGGCAGGGAGTTGCGCGGCGTTGGCTGGACCCATTGCTTTTCCACCTGCTCCATGCGGGACTGGGTGTCCACCGTATGCTGGAGCGAGTCGCGGCCATATCGCGCTTGTTTGATCAGATTTAAATAATAAAAGGCGCCGACATTGTCCGGGTCCAATTTCAGCGCTCCATTCAATTTGACCTCGGCTTCATCCAATTTGCCCATTTCGTACAGCAGCTTCCCGTCGCGCACCAGCGTGCCCGCGTCGGTTTTGTCATTCATGAGGTAAGGAAGCTTTGCAATGGTCTCCTGGTCGGGCATTCGGCCCTTCATGGCGGCGAGCGTCTGATCGTTCTCCTTTTTGAAGGCAAGCGCGGCGGCGTTATGCGGGTCCACTTTCAACACCTGGATGACTTCCGTGTCGGCTTCATGAAAATTGCCCTGGCTCTGTGCCTGACGGGCGAGCGCCAGACGGGTGGAGGCCAGTCCCGAAACGGTTTGCGCCGTCTCAACGTCAATGCCGGAACCGATTGATTGCACCAGCCCGTAGGCTTCCTGGTAAAGCTTGGCGGCGCCGGACAGATCTCCGCGCGCGGCGGCATTTCTGGCGTCCACCAGTTCGTTGCGCAAGACGATGGTATCGGCCTGGCGCTTGACCGCCTCGGTGACCGCCATGTCCTCGGGGCTGGTGGTTTGGGCCGGTGATGTGCCGGCGGAAACCGCCAGCAAAATAAAACCGAGCGAGAGGGAGGCTGCCTTTCTCATGGTGTGTTTCAGGTTTGTCTTACATCAGCGCTGTTCAGCCGGAATGTCCCGGCGCTCAGGGCGCATATCGCAAAGTCCATTTTTTTTGGTTTGACTGGGCGGACAATATCACTTCGTTCGAGTTGATGTCAACGATTGTGTAATCGTCTCCCGCAAACTTGAGATGACTGCCAATCCGCTGCCCGGTCCAGCTCGCCTTTTCGGGATCATACTTCAAATCCGCCGTATAGCCATCCACGCGCCGAAAAGGTTTGTCTTTCGACAACATAACCGTCTGGCCGGTGTCGGCCAATATCAAAACCAAAGAATCCGGATTTTCCGGCGGACCCATGACCTGTTTAAGGGTGAAAACATCCTTCTTGGGATCGTCCATCGAAACGTAACGCGACTGTTTGTGGCGCATGGCCGGATTCGCCGCCGCCTGGCGTTCCACGCTGATGACGTAGCGCGCGCCAAGCTCATTCGTGACGACCGAATCCAACGTCAGCGCCGTATAAAGCGGCGGGATGCCGGTGACGACGGCGGCTTGCGGGCCCGCCCCGGACGCCTGGATCAGCTGGCCGGCGGGCGTTCGCTGCCATTCAACCGGATTGAAGAGTTTGTTCGTGGTGTCGAAGTCCAGCTCGTAAGGCGATTGCAGCCGCCCAATGACTTTGTCCTGCCCCGTCATATCAAGACTGGCCAGCGGCACGACCTTGCCGCCAATGATGCCCTCGCCGATTTCCCTGACTTTTTCCTGCTCGCTGGGGATGATCAACGCCATGAACACCAGCGCCCCGACCAGGCCCAGCAACACCACGCTGAGCAGGATTTTTTCGTAATGTTTTTTGAGGAAATCCATGCGCTTAATTCCTCGGCAATAATTTCACGATCTCAACCTCGATGGTGGTCCGCAACAACTGTTCCTGCAACACCGTCTGCAACCCGCCCTTGCCGGGCATTGCCACCGGCACGGGCGCGGGCGCGGACGGCGGCGCGCCCGATGGGGTTTCCATCTGGACCGCGCCGGCCGGTTGAACATTGATGCTGGTGACCACGAAGCCGGCCGGCGACGAGGCAAAGCCGGCAAGCGTCCTGGCTATTTCCGGGCTGAAAGCGCGGAAGGTGACCGTGAAAGGTGTCAGCGCCGCCAGCTCGTTGGTCACGGAATTATCGGCCCGATAATCCGCTTGCGGCCCGCTCGCGTCATCCTCCGACACATGCACGCGCTGGATGCCGTCCATCTGGTTGACGCCCGCCGCAAAAAGGATTTCCGAAATGGCCTTTACCTCGCCGAGTTGCACCGCCAGCGCGCCCAGGCTGCCGGGGGCGAATTTCACCCGCGAGCGTTGCGCTTCAAATGAAAAGCTGTATTGGGGCAGGACGCTGACGTTGGCATTGGTGGCCTCCCGTTGCAACTGGTCAATCGTCCGGTGCAGCGCGTCCGCAAACAACGGGTCCGAAATCGGGCCATTGGTCGGATTGGGAACCGGCGCAATCGGCTGGAAATAATTTCGTGCCTGGCGAATCCCGTCGCGGAGCCGGGCCTCCTGTTGTTTGGCGGCCTCGATGTTGTTGATTTTGTCGTTGCCCGGCGAAGGCTGCTGGCTTCTCAACTGCCGCAACGTGTTGTAAACCTCGTTCAATTTGTCGAACTTCACCGAGTTGCGCTCCCAACTGGTGTAATCGTAAAAGCCCGCCGCGCCCAGCAACCCCAGGGCGAGGATGCCGCCGATCACAAAAAAAAGGTTCCGCTTGATCCAGATCATATTACAATTTCAGCGGGTTTTGCGGCGCGACCATGATCCTGAACGTGAACGTGCCGTTGGGATCCACCGGCGAGATTTGCGCGGAAGACTGCACCGACTTGGGATCGAACCCCGGGCTGGCTTTTAATTCACGTTCGACGGCGTAAACGATTTCATTGTCGGCCGAGGAATCAACGCCCGACAAATCCACGGCGCGGCAGATCAAAGTGATGGCATTGGTCGGTTCGTTCGATACGCCGGGCGTTGTCCCGTTGTTGAAGGACATTCCGCCGGCGTCGGGATATCCCGGATTCGCGCTGGTCGTCATTTGTTCAACCCAGACGCCCGCCGCCACCTTCGAATTGGGCGTGCCATATTTTTTCCCGATATCGCCCTCGGCCCGGATGAGCGCGTGACGCAGTTCGGCCAGCACGTCACCCCAATAATACCGCTCCGCCAGCCACGCCGTGATTTGATCCGCCTCCTTTTGCGTCGCCTGCAGTTTCGAGTAAGCGCTCCTGAACCTTTCGGATTGCGCCTGCAGCCTCTGCAGTTTCGGCTCCAGGTTCGCGATTTCGGCCTCCTTGGATGCCGCCAGTTGTTGGAACAAGAATCCCACGGCGAACGCCACCCCCGCCAGGCTCAGCACCGTGCAAAAGAAATAGGGTTTCTTCTCGTTGAACGCCCGCCAGCGCAACGTGCTCTCCGGCATCAAATTCATTTCCACCGGACATTGGGCCAGATTCCTCAATCCCAGACCCACGACTTCGCCGAGCGAATGCGCCACGCGCGCGAGCTCCTCCAGATTTACCGCCGGATCAATCTGCACGTTGCGGAAGGGATTGAAGTATTCCACCGGCACGTTCAGTTTCTCCGCGAAAAACTGGGCCGTGTAAGGCATGATGGACGCGCCGCCGGACAAAAACAGGCGCTGCGGCGCCGAGCCGCTCTGCTGCCCGCGGTAAAACTGCATCGTCTGGTTGACCTGGATGTGCAGCTTGGTCATGAACTGCCGCGCGATTTTGGAGATGGCCGCCTGGTTCGGATTTTCCGGTTCCTCATACGCGCCGCCCAGGCTCACGAAGCCCTCGGCGATCTTGATTTGTTCGGCGGGGCCAAACTTCAATTTGGCCTCGTTCGCGAAATCCTGCGTGATGGCGTTCGCGCCCAGATTGATGCTGCGGGAAAAGACCTTTCCTTTTTCGAAGAACAGCAGGTTGCTCGTCTTGGCCCCGATGTCCAGCAGCATCGTGCAATCTTCCAGGTCGCCGTAGTTGTAACGGAAGGCGTTGCAGAGCGCCGCCGGCGAGGCGTCGCACAGGTTGAGCCGCAGCTTGGCCTGTTCGGCCACGCGGAACAGGCCCTCGACCACGTCGGATTTGATGGCCACCAGCAACACTTCGAGTTCGCCGCTGGGCGCCGAACCGAGAATCTGATAGTCCCACACCACCTCGGCCAGCGGGAAGGGCACGTTTTGCTGCGCCTCGTACTGGATGATCTGCGTCACCTTGCCCGCGTCCACCGGCGGCAGCCTGACAAATTTGGAAAAGACGTGGAAGCCCGGCGCGCAAACGTTGATGTTTCTGGACTGGAAGTTTTTCTCAACCAGCACTTCCTGAAGCGCCTTGAGCATGGTCGCTTCGCGTGTCGCTTCCTGCGCGCCCTCGGCGCCGAGCGGCTTGATGGCAAAACCTTTGAGACGCAATCCCCCGGCTTCGTTGACTTCAAACTCGCCGAGCTTAAGGCTGCCCGCCCCAAAATCAATCGCCAGGAATGATTTGATGTTCAGCATTGTTGCCTGCTTCCATTTGCCGCCGCAAAACGCGCGCACCTTCACCGCTTTGTTGTGGCAGCCGTGCTGATTACGGCAAATGGCGCAAATGGTCAAACCAAATCGCCGAAAAATGTTCCACCCCGCCGGCCAATAAAACATTGCATCCGGCGGCCGGCTCTGGCTTTATCCCCCGCGGCAGACATGCAGACATGAACGGTTGCCGCATGAAAATTCTTTATTCCGGCCACGTGCAGGGCGTCGGTTTTCGTTATGCAGCGAAAACCGCCGCCACCGGCTTTGACATTGCCGGCGTCGTGCGTAATTTGTCCGACGGGCGCGTCGAATTGATCGCCGAGGGCGCGCGCGCGGAACTCGAGGCGTTCCGCCAGGCCGTTCGTGGCGCGGGACTTGCTGGCTTCATCCGCGATGAAAACGCGACGTGGAGTGAAGCGCAAAATGAATTTCACGGATTTGAGATTGTTCACTGAAGAATGAAATACGCCATCATCGCTGACATCCACGGCAACCTGGAAGCGTTTCAGACCGTTCTGGCCGACATCAAAAGCCAGAACGCCACGCACATCGTTTGCCTCGGCGACATCGTCGGCTACAACGCCAATCCCAAGGAATGCCTCCGGATGGTCCGCGAGCTGAATGTTCCCTGCGTGAAGGGAAATCACGACGAATACTGCTCCAGCGATGACCACCTCGAAGGTTTTAATCCCCACGCCGCCGACGCCGTCCACTGGACCCGCGCGCAACTGAGCGCGGAAGAAAAGCAATGGCTGCGCGACCTGAAATACACCCGCATGGCCGCCAACTTCACGATGGTCCACGCCACGCTCGACGCGCCGCAACGCTGGGGTTATGTCTTCGACAAACTCGCCGCCGCCGCCAGCTTTCCGTATCAAAACACCCAGGTCTGCTTCTTCGGCCATACGCACGTGCCCGTCGCCTTCATGCGCGACACCGTGGTGCGCGGCGGCACCTATTCCAAATTCAAGATTGACCCGGCCAAAAAATATTTCATCAACGTCGGCGCCGTCGGCCAGCCCCGCGACAATAATCCCAAGTCCGCCTACGTCATCTACGACATGGACGCCGGCACCATCGAGTTGCGCCGGCTCGATTACGACATCGCCACCGCCCAGAAGAAGATCCTTGCCGCGGGCCTGCCCGAACGCCTCGCCGAACGGCTTGAGTTTGGAAGATAAACCGAGTCCGCCACGGAGGCTTGACTTAATATCGAACTTGGATAAGCATTGCCCGAACTTGGCGGCTTATGAAGCTGGCATTGACATTTATCTTTGCGGGTTCGCTTTCTGCTTTCGCGCAATTCAACCTCGTTCAACCTCGTTCAACTCCGCCCCCAAATCCATTAAACGGCATTTCTCAACAACAAACAGATCAACAGCAACAAAACCACGAACAGCAACAAAGAGAAGCTGCGGCGGAGCAAGAGATGGCGTTGCAAGCAGCACTTGCACAGCAGGCGGAACAAAACCGTCTCAACGAATACGCTATCGAACAACAAAGGCTAGCTGACCAAGCTCAGTCAGAAGCGGACGCAGCCAAGGAGCAGGCAACATACCTGGAGAAACTGGCAGATGAAGCTCAAAATCAGGCTGGTGAACTTGAAGATGAAGCTGAGCGATATAGAACATTTTTCATCCCAAAGGACCCGTGGCGGGATTTCAGCGGTGTCAAACAATTTGTGAAAACTCCTGGCTGGATGGAATTTCAAGGGAAAGTACTTGAAGTCCAGAAGGGCGGGATTCGTGTCGAAGGTGGTTATGGCGAACTCTTTCAGGTGATTGATACGAATAAAGAATTTTTCGTGGCAAATTTCCCTTATCCGGTTGCAGATGGTGAATCTGTCGGTTTGGGCCATGATATTCATGCTATGGTGGCTCACGATGCGGGGGTTTGTACTCTGGCGAATAGTTACGCGACCGAAGAAGGAACTGCACAGACTATAACGATGACAGGTGTTTCGCGCACTACGGAAGCTGCGACGGTAATGGGAGGCTCACATACTGTCAGGAGATTGGATTATGGCATTCCTTGCGAGCGCCCTGACGACGCACCCAAAGAAGTCGTCATATCAGATTTGCAGGCCGTCGAAAAAGAACAGGTTACCGCAGCAAAACTTCGAGCCTCGAAAATGCAGCAACAAGCTGACATAGCAGCGCAATCAGCTTATGCCGCTAAAACGAAAGCCATCGAACAGGCAAGAGTGGCAGCCGAAGCTTATCAAGAAGCCACAGCGGCTGAGAGAAAAGCTGCTGAGGAAAAAGCGAAAAAGCAACAAACTCTTGCTGCGATGGAATTAAAAGTTTTGCGGTTGAACCAAGACCAAGCCGCTAAAGGTGATCCTTATGGTTTACTTCGAATGGGCGAACGGTATCGGGATGGTGACGGCGTTCCAAAGGATTTGGCCAAAGCCCGCGATTATTTTTCCAAAGCCGCTGCCGCCGGTGAACCGTCCGCTGCCGACGAGCTTTCAAAAATGGATCAATCCACCAACGCGCCTGCGAAGCCCGAGGCGAATCAATTGGGGAATTAAAGAGATACAGAGAATTTTCCAGCCTTGTTGCAAAACCCGTCGAACCGGACACGACGGCGTTCCGCTCACCTGGGCGTTTGCCACGGCACCTCATAAATGCGCACGGCGTTGCGAATGCCCTTGACCGTGACCGGAAACATCTCGATGCACGTGCCGGCCAGCGCCGGGTCGTCGCGCAACAAATGGTTGTAGGTCGTGTCGCTGATGATGATGCGGCCGCTGCCGGAAACGTTTTCCAGCCGGGCGGCCAGGTTCACCTCGCGGCCAAACACCGTATAGTTATATTGGTGCGCTTCCGAGCCCATGAGCCCGACGGTGACCAGGCCGGTGTTGATGCCGGTGCCAAACTGCAGGGCGCGCAACGGCGGCCTGGGCGGCAGGCCGGCGGAAAGCCGCGCGCGGTTCTCGGCCTCGCGCGCGGCGTCTTCGGCCAGGCGCTGGTGATTCAATTCATGGATGGCGCGTTGGGCGTCAACCGCGGCACGCACACAGGCCCGCGCGTGTTTTTCGTTGGCCGTCGGCGCCCCCCAAAACGCCATCACGCAGTCACCGATGTATTTATCGAGCGTGCCGCCGTGTTTTTTCACCGCGTCGGCGACTACGGAGAGGTAAAGGTTCACCGTGTTCAGCGTCTCGCCCGCGAATTCATCGAAACACGCCGCCGCCGCGCCGGGGTCCAGTTGCCGTTCGCGCACAAATTCCGCGACCCGCTCCTGCATTTCATCCGTCAACGTGGTGAACCCGCGCACGTCGGCGAAAAACACCGTCACTTCCCGGCGCGCGCCACCGAGCGAGAGTTTTTCCGCGTTCAACAACTCGTTCATCACGTCGGGTGAAACAATCTTGGAAAAGATGGACTTGACGCGGCGCTGTTCCCGTTGTTCAAAGACGACCCGATAGGTGACGAGGCTCACATGCTCGACCAGCATGGCGCCGGCCATCGGAAACACCAGCGGCAGCCAGTAGCGGAATTGGATGAAGGCAAAAAATCCGGCGCCGACGTAGGCAAGCAGCAGCAGCAAAACCGCCGCGCTGGCGGAAACGGCGCGCAGTTGCCAGGTGAGAAACGCGGTCAGCGCCCCGAGCACAATGATGAGCGCGAGTTCCACCGGCAAGGAAGTCCGCCGGATGAACTGGCCGGTGATGACGGAATTGGCGACATTCCAATACTTGCTGACGAGCAGCGTGTCGCGTTCGAGCGGTGTTGCGCCACGGTCGGTCAGGTTGTTGCCCTGCGCCGTCGAGCCGAAGACGACGAGCCTGCCGCGAAAATAATCGCGCAGGTCATTGGTTTCGCCGCTCAATCGTAGCTTGTCCTGCCAGAGCAAACTTTCAATCGGCGCACGCAAGAGGCGGGGATCGTTTGGCGTGAGCCGCCAGTCAATGTAAAGGCAGCCGTCGGCGTCCACGGGCAGGATGCGTTCGAGGCTCCCGCCCGGCGGGACGCCGTGCAAAATAATTTTTCCATGCGGCAAATCCACGTCCGCGTGATCCAAATCGAGATTCAATTCCCGCGCGGCCAGGACGATGCCCATGTGCCAGACGCGTTCGTCGGTGAAGGCTTTGGCCTTCGGCGCGACGCCCGGTGGCAGCCTGTCACCGGTAAAATCAGCGGGTTGAAAATTGTTGTCTGCGTCCACGGGGACTTCGATGACGTTGGTGGTTCCGGTTTGAGGCAGAATGATTTTGCCCGGTGTAAACCGCGCCTGGCTCAAGTCCACACCCAATTCAGGATCGGCCTGAAGTTTTTCAAAAAGCGGATGCCAGCGGCGATAGCTGCGGAAGGCTTTGACGCGGCGCAAAACGCCGTCCGAATCCTTTTCCGTCGAAATATCGCCGATGGCCAGCGCGTTGGTGGCGAACAAATCCGGAAGCGTCACGTCGGGCGTGACAGGGATGAGGACATTGCCGGCCCGGCGCATCTGCAGCGCGAAAAAGTCGTCGGATTCCATCAAACTGCCGTTGGCCATCTGCACCGGCGGATGATCGGGACGCAGTTCGCCGAACAGCACGTCAAAGGCAACGGCTTCGGCGCCTTGCGCGGAAAGTTCCTCGACGAGCCGGCCATAAACCTGCCGCGGCCAGTAGAGACCGTAGTGGTAGCCAAGCCGTCCGCTTTTGACGGCAGCAATGCTGGATTCGTCCATGCAGACGAACGCGAGATTGGTGGCGGCGGGCGCGGGAAATTTTTGGGCCGCGCGCGCGCGCAGGTCGTAAGTCATCCCCTCCAGCCGGTCGAAGAGATCGAATCGCAGCAGGCGGACACTGCAGACGAGGACGAGGACGACGACCGCCAGGATGGCCGGTGTGCGTTTGAGCGGTTTGAGGTTCACCGCGCCCAATTAAACAAAAAACCAGAGCAACTCAAGGCTGCTCTGGCTTTAATCACCTTGCCAAAATCATCAAGATGCCGGCGACATACGGTGCCACCGCCGCCACGGTTGCTGGCAACTGATTTACAGTGTGAAAGTGAACCCCAGCAGGCCGGATATGGGCGAAATGAAGCAAAAGGTCCGGTCATACACGAACGAGACGATTTCCACATACACGGTTTTAAGCGCCTTGCCGTTCAACCGCAATATTTGGAGCGAGTCCGGCGGCACCGGGGAAACTGCACGGGTTTGAGGATTGAATTCATTGCCATCACTGACCAGAAAAGTCTGCGGAGGGGCGTTGGGCACGACGATGGAAATGAGCACTCCTCTTGCCTCATTGCCATTTCCCATTCCATTTTCCCCATTGTCGTCGGTAACCGCCAAAAATCCGCTCGCGTCAATTTCTATCAGACAGCCGCGCACGCCGGCGATGCCGTTGGGGATTTTTATGAGGTATTGGGACGCGGCAGAAAGCTTTTTGACGCTGGCGAAGATGCGGCCCTGCTTCAAATCCAGTTCCGTGTCGCTGACGGTGTCCAAGCCGGTGTCCGAGATGGTCAACTTGTCAATGGCCAGCGTGGTGTCGCCCGTCATGCGGACCATGTTCTGTTCGACGGCGGGTTTGTAATCAATCAGACCGCGAATGTTGGCATCCGGCGCCGGCCCGATCCGGTCCGGCCACGGCGCGGCCTGCGGCATTTCAACCATCTTGCCCAGCACCAGGTCCACAACGGCGTCGTGTGCCGATTGAATGACGGCCCCCGCGCCGAGCATTTTGCCGACCACCAGTGGATGCCAGTTCCCGTCGCCCAGCGAGTATCTGGCTTCGCCCTGGATGCGGACGATGGTGGCGACGCCAGGTTTGAGGGTCTGGGCGGAAGCGGCAACGGCCAGCACGAGCATCGCGCCGCACGTGACTGCGGAATATATTTTTCTCATAATCGCCTTTTCAGGAACTGCTGCCTGTTTCATATCACTATAAAATCGGGGGTGCAAATGTCAAACTCAAAAATTAGCCGGAAAAACGACCTGGCCGGAGGCCTTTTCAACGAGTTTTTGCTCCACCAAATCCAGATACGAGCGGGCAATATTATTGTCATGGAGTTCGAGCCGCAACGACCGTTCAAACCACGGCCTGGCGGCGGCATAGTCTCCGATTTGCACATAATGCCAGCCGCCGATGGCAACGGTGTAGTAACCGTTCGGGTCAAGCGCCTCGGCCTGGCTGAAAAACCCCGCGGCCTGGTCGTGACGGTCCAGCCAGTCGAGGCACATGCCCTGGCGCAAATAACTGTTGGCGTCGTATCGGTCGAGGTCCCGGGCGCGGGCATACCATTGCATCGCCGTTTCCGCCAGTTCCGCGTAATGGTCTCCGCCGTTGAAGCTTTCCACGCGATACGCTTCGCCGATGTCATCGGCCGTTTCAAAATTCATCGGTTCGGCGGCAAACGCCCTTTCCAAGGCCGCCGTGTGTTGGGGCGAAAAATAATCCGGGAATTGCGCCGCCCGTTCCAGCCAGAGGGCTTCCTGGCCGCGCCGCCATTCCTGTCCGGTCAAATAAACGACACCGCCGGCGAGCGTGACCGTCAGCAGAATTTTCACCGGCAACCGCGCGTAGAACCAGTGGCGCTCCGTCGCAAACCGCAGGTTGCTGCTCAACAAGGCCAGCAGCGTCACACCGACCAGCGCGTTGGCCGGGATGTGCAGGTTGAAATCCGCCGCCGAATGCACCGCCAGCGCGAGCAGGCCGGCGGCCGCGCCAATGAAAAACGCGAAGCGATTGCTCTGCCCGCTGCCGAAATCGTTTTCCGAACGGTGGACGTGCCGCCACGTTCCGGCCAGACCGGCGGCAAACATTGCCGCCCCGGCCAGCACGATGATTCCGCCCGCCGCGCCCCAGTCGGCCAGCAGGTTCAGGTAATCGTTGTGCGCGCGATCGGGGCGCATCTGGACGTTTTCCGGCCGGTATTCGCGGAAACGGTAGTCGTAGTGCGCCGGGCCAACGCCCCACCAAAAATGATCCAGCCACATCCGCTCCGCCGCCCGCCAGATGTCGAACCGCACCACCAGATTGAGGTTGCCGCCGCTCTTCACCTCTTCCACGCGCTGCATGTAGCCAAAGGTTTTGGACAGGTAGCTTGTGATAAAAATGGTCCCCGCGCCGAGCAAAACGAGCAACAACAACAGCGCGCGCCACCGATGTTTGCGGTGGCCGGCCAGCGTGAGCAGGAGCGCCAGCAGCCCGGCCGCCGCCGCCACCCAGCCGCCGCGCGACAGCGTCACCGCCAGGCCCGCCGCCAGGATCAGCGCCGCGTAGCCGAGCAGAATGCGGAGGACCGCGTTCATCCGTCCGGCCAGACAATACGCCACCGCCAGCGGCAGCAGCATCTCGAGCAATCCCGCCAGATTGTTCGGCGAAATGTAAGTGCCCGAAGCGCGCCCCGAATACGGCGAAATGAAATTCCAGACGTGGTTCGAGTGCGTCAAATGCTGGGCGACCGCGTAGCTTGAAATTCCCACGGCCAGAAAAATCATCGTGTAGCTCACGATTTGCACGGACTCCTGGCGATACAAATTGTTGACGATGGCGAAAAATAAAAACGCATACACCACCACCTGGATCATCTCCAGCCGCGCGACGTATTCGATGTCCGCCGTGAGATACCGCGCGACGGCATAGACTGCGAACGCCAGCACCACCCAGCTGATCGGCGGCCAGAGCAGTTGCGGCTTCGGGCTGAGCCACAACCGCAGCGCCCACACGAGCATCACGGCGATGGTGAGTCCCTGCACGACGAGAAACGCCCAGGCATCCACCGCGCCCATGGCCAGCGGGGCAAAAACCAGAATCGCGAGCACCAAACCCAAAATGATGCGCTCGCACCAGCCGTCCAGCCGCTTGCGGTCAATGGCCATTTTGGCTGGCAAAATGAACGACGCGCGCCGCCAAGTAAAGCGCGGTGAATTTTAATTTGTAGGAGCCGAGGTAACGAGGCTCTGACTAAATTTACGATATGGGATTTGCGATTTACGAACCCTTCCACGATTCATACCCGCCGCGTAAAACGTATATCGTAAAAATGAGACTCCTTACGTCGTCTCCTACTTTTCTAACCGCGTGACGCGAATTTCTTTTTGGCGGCTTCAGGGCGGTATTCCAGAATTTCGCCGGGCTGGCAGTCAAGCGTGTCGCAAATGGCTTCGAGCGTGGAGAAGCGGATGGCCCGGGCCTTGCCGGTTTTGAGGATGGACAGGTTTTGCGGCGTGATGTCCACGGCCTCGGCCAGCTCGTTCAACCGCATTTTGCGCTGCGCGAGAACCACGTCGAGATTGACAATGATGGGCATAAACTTAAACGGTCAATTCTTGTTCCTCCTGAATCTTCCGGCCTTCGTCCATGATCCAAGCGATGAAGAAAATCAAGAAGCCTGCAAACAATGGAATTGGAATAAAACTTGCCAACGGTTGGAGATGTTGTGTTTCCCACAGACGGTCTAAAAAATATTTTTCGACAATTGCAAAAATATAAAAACGGCCAACCTGATAAATTTTTTGAACAACTTCTGTGGTGAACAACTTGCCACGTGAATACTGTTGAAACAACTTGTGTGCAAACCACGCATCTACGCTCAAGGTGAACACAAACACAATCACTCCAAAATCTCCAAGCAAGCGATGTTGTGGCAGATTAAAAATTGTGCCATTACGAATCGTGAAAAAAATTAACAACAAAGTGCCAAGCGTTCCCAAAATTGCGGCTGTAAGCGCCGCGATGCTTAATTGGTGGCCATATTCTTTTATTTGCTCCAACCGAAGATTGGGCGGCTTTACTCCGGTGAATCTTTTTTTTCTCCAAACCATTAACGCCGTAACAACGGAGAAAAATACTACATACGGGATAATTTCATTTGCATTCATGGCGCAAGAATAAACCAGGCAAAATTGTTAGTCAAGTCTTTTTTATCGAAAAACAATAAATATGACACGGATTTCACGAATTGCCACAGATTAAGAATCATCCGTGAAAATCCGTGGAATCCGTGTCAAAGTTTTTATCAGCCTTCATCGCCCTGCATTTCCTCTGCGTTCTCCGCGTCTCTGCGTTAAATCAAACCGGCTCGACAAAGGGAAAATCCAAATTAACCTGTTGGCCGATTTATGACCGATCCACGTTACACCAAGCTGGCGAAGCTGCTCGTGAATTATTCCACCGCGCTTAAGCAGGGCGACCGCACCCTGCTCGACCTGATTGACGTGCCCGACGAGTTCGCCATCGAACTCATCCGCGCCGTGCGCGCGGCGGGCGCCACCCCGTTTGCCGAGGTCCGGCACACGCGGGTCTCCCGCGAACTGTTGATCGGGACCAATGAAAAGCACGCCGCGCAGGCGCGCGACATCGAGTTGTTCCGCATGAAAAAGATGCAGGCGTATATCGCGATCCGCGGCAGCGCCAACATCAGCGAAAATTCCGACGTGCCCGGCGACCGGATGCAGCTTTATTCGCGCATCACCCGGCCGGTGCAGGATTATCGCGTCAATCGAACACGCTGGTGCGTGCTGCGCTGGCCGACCCCGAGCATGGCGCAGGCCGCCGGCATGAGCACCGAGGCGTTCGAGAATTTGTACTTCGACGTTTGCACGATGGATTACGCGAAAATGGCGCGCGCGATGGTCCCGCTCGAACGCCGCATGAAACGCGCCGACCGCGTCCAGCTCAAGGCGCCCGGCACCGATCTGGCCTTCAGCATCAAGGACATCGGCGCAAAAATGTGCATCGGCGACCGCAACATCCCCGACGGCGAGGTTTTTTCCTGCCCGGTGAAAAATTCCGTGAACGGCGTGATCCAGTTCAACACGCCGACGATTTATGCCGGGACAAAATTTGAAAACGTCCGGCTGGAATTCAAGGACGGCAAGGTCATCAAGGCGGCGGCGAACAACCCGAAGCGGCTGAACGAAATCCTGGACACCGACGCCGGGGCGCGTTACGTCGGCGAATTTTCGCTCGGTTTCAATCCCTGGATTTTGAACCCGATGTGCGACATTTTATTCGACGAAAAAATTGCCGGGTCGCTGCACTTCACTCCGGGGCAGGCCTACGAGGAGTGCGACAACGGCAACCGCTCGGCGGTGCATTGGGACATGGTGCTGATTCAGCGGCCGGAATGGGGCGGCGGCGAGGTGTGGTTCGACGGCGAATTGATCCGGAAAGACGGCCTGTTCGTGCCGAAGGATTTGAAGCCGTTGAACCCGAAAAATCTGAAATAAAAACGCCGCCGCGAACCGA
>CAWDKS010000002.1:0-44272 GCA_963802965.1 uncultured Verrucomicrobiae bacterium | reverse complement strand
ATTACCGCCGCAAGATGAGGCCAGAACGTCAGCGCCAGCTTGAATCAATCGGATTTGTTTGGAATCTGCGACCGAACCTTGCGGCTGCTAGATAAAATTTCCCATACCCCCTTCAGAGCTTTGCGTCTTGGCGTTAAAACCCGTTTGCATGGTTCGGGTGGTTCGCGATTCATCAATCCGCCGTGTCCTCTTTCAATCCATTTTTGTCCCATAGGCGGGGAATTTGAACTCTGATTGGCGCTGGTCAGAGACCGACTGCTCCAAGTCAAAGCCTGACCAGCGCTGGTCAGTGACGGATTGGGTTGGTCGGAGCCTGATTGGCAGCAGTCAGAGACGAATTGGGAGCAGTCCAAGCCTGACTGGGAGCAGTCGGTGACGGATTGGGGCCAGTCAAAGCCCGACTGGGAGCAGTTCGTGACGAATTGGGAGCAGTCGGAGGCCGATTGGCAGCAATCGGTGACGGATTGGGAGCAGTCGAAGCCTGACAAGCGCTGGTCGGTGACGGATTGGCGCTGGTCAGAGACCGACAAGGAGCAATCAGAGACGGACTTCGCCTTGTCAGAGACCAAGAACTGCCAAAAACCCTTGTTTTTGATGGTTTTCCAAAAAAACCGCTGCCTGTTGGCTAAATTTGACCAAGGAAGTCTGAACTTCTCTCCGGGAAGCTCAGTGCCATTTGAATTTCCACCGTAGCTGGCGGCGCTCTGCCGAGACGCCGCTACGTGGGAGACAATCGTTATTATTTGCCGCCGAGTTTTCTTTCCAATGCCGCGACGCGGCGGAGCAGTTCGGGCAGATGTTGAATGGCAATCAACTGGCGTTTGGTGTTCCGGTCCGGTTGCGCGGGAATCCCCAGCCATTTCCCGCCGTCGGGAATGTCGTGCATCACCCCGGACTTGGCGGCGACAGTGACTTGGTTGCCAATCTTCAAATGCCCGGCGAGGCCGACCTGCCCGGCAAGGATCACGTAATTGCCCAGCCTGGTGCTGCCGGAAATGCCGACCTGCGCGATGACAATGCAATGCTCGCCGATTTCCACGTTGTGCGCGATTTGAACGAGGTTGTCTATCTTTGTGCCATTGCCGATGACCGTCGAGCCGAGCGCGCCGCGATCAATCGTCACGCCGGCGCCGATTTCCACGTCATCGCCGATGACGACGTTGCCAATCTGCGGCACCTTGCGATGGATGCCGCCATCCTGCACATAACCGAAACCGTCGGAGCCAATCACCGTGCTCGCGTGGACGCGGACGCGCCGGCCGATTTCCGTGTGTGGATAAACCGTCACATTCGGGAACAGGTTCACTTCCTCGCCGAGCCTGGAATCGTCGCCGACAAAATTGCCGCCCTGCAAAACCGACCGTGCGCCGATTTTCACGCGCTCGCCGACGGCGCAATGCGGTCCGATGTGCGCGGTCGGGTCAATTTGCGCGGATGCCGCGACGACCGCCGTGGGATGAATGCCGGCAGCGTAAGTGCGTTCCGGGAAAAACAGGGACATGGCCTTCGCGAAGGCGATGCGCGCATTGGGCACGCGGATTAAAATTTTACGCTCGGATTTGAACCGTTCATCCGCGATGATGGCGGTGGCGGCGCTCTGTTCGGCGCGGGCGAAGTAATCCTCGTTTTCAGCGAAGGTCAAATCGCCGATTTGGGCGGATTCGGCGGGCGCGAAGTTTTTCAGGACGGCGTTTTTGTCGCCAACCACTTCGCCATCAACGAGTTTTGCGATTTCTGCGGCGGTAAAAGGCATATTTTTGCTTTGAACGGTTGTCCGTTGACTTGGTTGCCAAGGCTCACTATAAAGACAGACGCATCCAGTTCAACCCCAAGTTTTATGGCCAAAACATTGCGCGTCGGGCTGATCGGCTACCGCTTCATGGGTCGGGCGCATTCGAATGCCTGGCGGCAGGCGCCGCGATTTTTCCCGCTCAAGGCCAACGTCGAGCTGCACACCATTTGCGGACGCAACACCGCCGGGGTGCAGGCCGCGCGCGCCCAACTCGGCTGGCAGCATGCCGCGACCGACTGGCGCGAAATCGTCGAGTCGCCGCTGATTGACATTGTGGACATCGTCACGCCGACGAATTTCCACGCGGAGATGGCGGTGGCCGCGGTGAAAAACGGGAAGCATGTTTTGTGCGAAAAGCCGCTCGCGCTGAACGTGAAACAGGCCGAGGCGATGTTCGCCGCCGCGCACAAGGCGAAGGTCGTCCACATGGTCTGCCACAATTACCGGCGCGTCCCGGCGATTGCGCTGGCGAAGCGGATGATTGGCGAGGGCGCGCTGGGGCGGATTTTTCACTTTCACGCCCGCTACGCGCAGGACCGGCTGGCCGACCCGGAGTTCCCGCTCGACTGGCGGTTGCAAAAGGAGACCAGCGGCAGCGGGGTGCATGGCGATATCAATTCGCACATCATTGACCTCGGGCGTTATCTCGTGGGTGAATTCAAGGAGGTTTGCGGATTGCTGAACACGTTTGTGCCGGAGCGTCCGCTGGCGGATGCGCTGGCCCGGGGCGCGCGAAGAATGGGCAAGGTCACCGTGCCGGACTCCGCGCTGTTCATCGGGCGGATGGAAAACGGTGTGCTGGCGAATCTCGAAGCGACGCGCTACGCATTGGGCCGCAAAAACCACATCGCCGTCGAAATCAACGGCAGCAAAGGCTCGATCTATTTTGATTTCGAGGACATGAACCGGCTGAAATTTTACAATGGCGACGACCCTAGGGACCGCCGCGGGTTTCGCGACATTCTCGTGACGGAGCGCGACGGCGTGCAACCTTACGTGGGCCACTGGTGGCCGCCGGGGCACGGCATCGGCTACGAACACACGTTCATTCACGTCGCCGCCGATTTTGTGAACGCGTGCATCGAGGGCAAACCGGTGCAGCCGACGTTCGAGGACGGTTTGAAAAACCAGCGCGTGCTGGCGGCCGTCGAGGAATCGTCACAAAAAGGCAAGTGGGTGAAGGTGTAAAGTCCACCGGTGGTTTCGCCGGAAACGGCAGTCAAAATGGCAATTTACAGCGACATAAAGACGGGTAAAATTCAGAAATAGGAAAAGTGAAAAATTACACGGCTGAAATCAAACACGGCGATTGCCTAAATGTGCTGGAGGATTATCCAGACAACATATTTGATTTGATTGTCACTTCGCCGCCGTATGCCGATAAGCGAAAAAATACTTATGGGGGCGTTGCGCCTGAAAAATATGTGGACTGGTTTATGCCGCGCAGCAAACAATTTTTGCGCGTTTTGAAACCCACCGGCACGTTCGTTCTCAACATCAAAGAAAAAGCGGAAAACGGAGAGCGGCACACATTTGTTTTGGAATTGATCCTGGCGCTGCGAAAACAAGGCTGGCTCTGGACGGAAGAATTTATCTGGCACAAAAAGAACTGCTACCCTGGCAAGTGGCCCAATCGCTTTAGGGATGCGTGGGAGAGGTGCTTGCAGTTTAACAAGACGCGCCACTTCAAAATGAATCAAGAGGCGGTCGCCTAAAGAATGAGTTACGAGCGCAAAATGCTTGAGCAGTTTGCAATGCCAACTCTGGCAGAAGTTGAGCAAGCTTTGCTCCGGGCGCTCCTTAAGCACGGCGGAGTCATAAAAGAATTTGGTTCCGGGCAAGAAATTGTTGAAGAGATTGCCAACGAGTTTGGGCTAAACGAACGCCAGCGTTCCGTTTTTTTAGAAACAATCTATCGCAAGGAAAACCGAGTTAAAAAATCGCTACTGTGGCACCGTCTGTTATTTCGAGCCGCAGACGCACTCGCCAGAAAAAATTTAGTTACACGTCCGACCCAAACACTCCAGCTTACCAAAAAACGGGAGTGGCTGCTGACGGAGAAGGGCTTTGATGCCGCGCTCAAGCTCTGCAAAATTCCAATCGTCAGAAAGGAGTTTTTGCCAATAAAGTCTTTTGAAGTTCAAAAAATAGTTAAAAAGCTTACTGAATCCCCCAGAACTGAAAATTACGACCCGTTTGATAAAAATAAAAAGCTCATAAAAACGACCAGAGAATCAGCTTTGCGAACCAGAGGTTTTCGTCAGGCGGTCATTGAAGCATACAGTTGCCGATGCGCCGTCTGCGGATTGAAAATCAATTCGCCCGATACTTTGTCATGGGAAGTGGAGGCCGCACATATTGTTCCTCATCGGTGCAAGGGCCGGGACGATCTATTCAATGGGATCGCATTATGCCGGATTCATCATTGGGCATTTGATGTTGGCTGGTTCACTTTGCTGGACGATTACAAAATTCAAGCCTCGCCGCAGTTAAGCCATCTGCCAATGGATTTTGGGAAGGTCGAAGGGTATGATTTTTTACGAGCGTTCGCAAAAAAGAGCGAGGAAATGCGTTTGCCAAGCAGCCACGAAATTCGTCCCCATCAAAACGCGATTCGCTGGCATCGGCAGAACATTTTTCACCAACAAGCCAAACAGGAGAATTTATGAAAACACAAACTGGCGAGGAAATCGTATATGGAATAAACCTTGATGATATTCAGAAAGTATCCCTGCAAGTTCTCGAACGACCATTGACAGACGCGGAATTGGCTTTGGTTAAGGATTCCGTTGGTGATTACATTGATTGGTTTCAAGCGGTTGAGAACGCAATTCAAAAACATATCCACGAATAATCTAGCAGCCAGATTAAAAAGATGATTCAGAATTTCTCACTGGCGAAACGCATCCTGCGGACAAACTCATCTGCCAGAAACATCGTCGCCGTGAACGGCTGTTGCTATGGGCAAGAGGGAGTCGAGGACAAGGGGGATTATGTTAAGAAGTGCGGGCAAAGTTTTTGGAGTTTTATTTCAGGCGACGACGGCCTTTACATCAGCATAATCGAACCGCTAGGACACCGGACAAAAGAGCAAAACGAGGCATTCCAGGCTGAATACAGTAAGGTTGTTAATCGCTTCACCGGCGAATTTATTAAAGAATTTTGCCAGCCAGACGGCGCAATCATTTGGGACAGGCTGGTTCGGTTCAATTCCGGCCAAGAAACAAGATAATTTTAAATTAAGGCACTATCGCTCTTTGCTCATTGTTGCCTCAAGCCCTGGATTTCGGCTACACTCGGTCTTTGATTAACTGAACCATGCCAACAACTCCGCTCAATGAAATTGTTCCGGTGCTCCAGGTGGCCATCGGGCCGGTGATTTTGATTTCCGGTGTCGGCCTGCTGCTGCTCACGATGACCAACCGGCTCGGTCGCGCCATTGACCGCGCCCGGCAATTGAAGGCCGAGCTGTCCAAGCGCACCGAGGCGGAGCGTGAGCAGGTGCAGGCGCAGGTCGCCATCATTTACCGGCGCGCGCGGATGATCCGTTTGAGCATCACGCTGGCCGCGCTCAGCGCGTTGCTGGCGTCGGCGCTCATTATCGTGCTGTTCGTGAGCGCGTTGCTGCGCGCCGAACAGACAATCCTGGTCAGCATCATTTTCATCGCGTGCATGGTTGCGCTCTTCGCGTCGCTGGTCGCGTTCATCTATGACATCAATCTCTCGCTGCACGCGCTCAAGCTCGAACTGAAAGGCTGAATGCCGCGCGCGGCCGGTTCGTCCGCTCAAACCGTCCCGCCGGCGGCCGCCGCTTGAGCACCTCGCAGTTCCGCCGGGCGAGGTCGTGCATTTGCAGGATCAATCCGCGCAGCGTTTCGCCGAAGGGCGTCAGCGAATACTCGACGCGCGGGCGTTTCGCGGCAAAATCCTTGCGCGACACCGCGCCGTCCAGTTCGAGTTCACGAAGCTGGGCGGTGAGCACCTTCTGGCTAATGCCCGGCAGCGACCGGCGCAACTGGGCGTGGCGACGCGCGCCATGAAACATTTCCCGCAAAATCAGCACCTTCCATTTCCCGCCAATCACGGCCAGCAGGCGTTCGACTTCGCATTCCACGGTCTTGAGATTCATGCGCCACAGGCACTCAAAAGTGCCTGATTGCGGAGGATACAAACAATGGCATCTTGGGGCAATATGATGACCATACGAAAAGCCAACGAAAGGGGCCACGCCGACCACGGCTGGCTGAACACTTACCACACGTTCTCATTCGCCGATTACTACGATCCGCAATGGATGGGGTTCCGTGATTTGCGCGTGATCAACGACGATCTCGTGATGCCGGGCATGGGTTTTGGAACGCATCCGCATCGCGACATGGAAATCATCACCTACATCCTCAGCGGCGCGCTGGAACACAAGGATTCGATGGGCAATGGCCGTGTGATCCGCACCGGCGAGGTGCAATACATGGCCGCCGGCACGGGCGTGCAGCACAGCGAGTTCAATCCGTCAAAGGATGAAGCGGTGCATTTGCTGCAAATCTGGATACAGCCCGACAAAACCGGGGCCAAACCGGCCTACGGAGAAAAGGCGTATTCGAATGCGGCACCGGGACAGTTGCATCTGGTCGCCAGCAAATCGGGACGCGATGGCAGCCTCCGCATCAACCGGGACGCCGACCTGTGGCTCGCAAAGTTCAGCAACGGCGAGACGGTGACGCATGAACTCAAGCCGAATCGTCATGCCTGGGTTCATGTGGCCGAAGGCGAAGTAACGTTGAACGGCAAGACACTCAAAGGCGGCGACGCTGCTGCCGTGAGCGATGAATCGAAACTGGAACTGGCCGGCAAAGGCAGGGCGCAGGTGTTGTTGTTCGATCTGAATTGAGGGGCATCTGAAACTGGGGCGTCGGTTTCCAATTCATGCGATGTTCGCTTTCCGAACACGCCGGGTCGGAGACCGGCGCTCCGTTCGGAACTGTTCGAAGTCATTGCGCCATCGAACGCTCCCCGGTTAACATCGGGGCATGGAAAAGAACCGGCTCGAAGCTTTCAGCGACGGCGTGCTGGCCATCATCATCACCATCATGGTGCTGGAATTGAGGGTGCCGGTTGGCTCGGACATTACCGTGTTGAAACCCCTGCTGCCGGTCTTTCTGACCTATGTATTGAGCTTCATTTATCTCGGCATCTATTGGAACAACCACCATCACCTCCTCAAAGCCGCCGGCAAAGTGAACGGCGCGATGATGTGGGCGAACCTGCACCTGCTCTTCTGGCTGTCACTCTTTCCGTTCGTCACGGGTTGGATGGGGGAAAACCATTTCACGGCGGCACCCACGGCGCTCTACGGCGCGGTGATGTTCATGGCCGCCATCGCCTACTACATTTTGCAGAACGTCATCATCGCCCAACAAGGCCGCAACTCCAGGCTGGCCGCGTCCATTGGACGTGATTTGAAAGGTAAAACTTCGCCCGTCCTTTACGCCATCGCCATCGCGTCGGCGTTCTTCCGGCCATGGATTTCCTGCTGCATCTACGTGTTCGTCGCCTTGATGTGGCTTATTCCCGACCGGCGGATCGAACGGGTGGTGGACGAATCCGGCCCGTCATCGCGTTGAATCCGGCCATCGGACCGGGGCGCAGGCCGTCGCCGATGCTGAAGTTCGCGTTGTGATGGTTCGACGCGCGCTGCCGAATGGCCCGGCTTTGGCCTAATACTGATGAAACATTCCGGCCAGCAGCAACAGTTCGGGGTGTGCTGCCGACAATTTGGGCAGGACCACCCGGATGCGTGAGCGATACGCCACCAGCTTTTCGCGGAGTGGGCGCAGATCGTCCACCTTGTCCCAATGAAGCTTGTTCAGGTCCAGGACAAGGCGGCTCCGGCTGCGTGCCAGGGAATCGCGGATGCGCCGGCCCAATCCTTCCGCGTCCGCGGTCGAGAGCGCGCCTTCCAGCCGCATCCAGACTTGTTGCTTCGCGTGCTGCAATTCGACCTGGACGGAAAAGTTGGGGACGGGGTGTTTTTTCTGGAATCCTTCCCAGAGATCAAATGCGCTCCAGCTCTTCTCCGGCACGCGATACGTCGTCAGCTGCAGTTTTGGATGCTGGAAAAGGTCGAGCTTCAAGGTGATTCCCGTCCACAGCGCCGCGCCCACGGCCATCACCGATTTGAATCGCTGCGCGAACGCCGGCTGTCCGAGTTCCGCGTGAATGCGCTGCTCCAGATCGCCGATCCATCTGCGCACGGCGGCGTTTGGACCAAACAATCTGCCCGGCAGAAAAACCGGATACGCATAGCGCAATTCCCTGGCGAAGTATTCGGCCTTTTGCCGCAAAACCGAGTTCGGCGAATCCTTGAGCTTGAGGTAGCCGAGAAAGCGCGTTTCGAGCACGCGATAAATGCTCGGGCCGAGCCGCTGAAAATCCTGCTCGAAACACCAGCGCTGCATGTCCTCAATCTGCGCCGGTGACAGCGTCGGATGTTTCATCATCGTGCTGAACCCATCCGCGCGCCGGTAAAACAAATCCTTGTCGCTCGTGTAAACGTCCTGTAGCAGGTTCTCCTTGATGACACGTTCGTGAAACGGCGTGCCCGGCACCGGCCCGTAAATCAGATACTGCCCCAGCGCCGGCTTGAGCTTCATCAGCCCGTCCAGTTCCTGCGCGACAATCTCCGGAGTTTGATAATCAAACCCGACAATCATCGAGGCCAGCACCGTGATGCCATGCTCGCGAAACTCGGTGAGAATCTCGGACACCGGCCGCCCCTGCTGCTTCGCGTAGTTCGAGCGCGTGCCCTCGTAACCGATCCAGAAACCGTCAATGCCCATCTCCAGAATTTCCTCCACCTTGTATTGGCTGATGGCCTTGATGCTGGAGAAGGCAAAGATGGAAGGCCTTTTGCCGCCCTGCAAAACGCACTCGCGAAACTCCATTGCGCGCTTTTTGTTGAGCAGAAAATCCTCGTCGATGATCAAAAAAACCAGGCTCGGATCGAGATCGAAATACCGTTCCACGACGTTGTAAATATCGCGCCCGGTCGGCAGCAGCTTGATGTGTTTGCGGGAAAAGAAATGCGAGGTGCAGCAAAAATCGCAGCCGTTCGGGCAGCCGAGGCCGGCGAAAATCTTTCCCGTGCCGGAAACCTTCCAGCCGAAAACCTTGAGCCAGCTCACGATGAGCGGGTGTTTGTACGGCATCGGTATTTCCGGCTCGCCCAGCAGCCGGCGGAAATACCCCACGCCTTCCTCACGACAGATAAAATCCGCATACGGCTTGAGCACTTCGTCTTTCAGCACCGTGCCGTAGCCGCCGAGCACAATCTTGCTGTCCGGCGCGTATTGGCGGATCAGCGCCACCGTCTCCTTCATCTTGTGCATCAATGCCATGATGAACGAGATGCCCACGTAGTCGTAACCCTTCTTGAGTTCCTTGATCAACTCGCGCTTCGACGGGTATTGCAGCACCACCGTCGGTGCGTCGAGGTTCTCGGCGATGTAGTCGAGGCCAAATTGCACGTTTACCGTGCGCGGACTGAAAATCCCCTGCGCGCGCGTGACCTGGCGGTAAAGGAGTTCGTAACCGACGGACGGCGCGTCGCCATATTGGGGTCCCATCGGACGGCAGACGCTGGTCAAAAGAATTTTTTTGCTCATGGGCTTCGAAAAATTAGTTTCCCGGGCAGGGGAGAATTGCGGGTCTGCGGCTTAAAATGACGCGCAATCCGGCGGCAGCCACCCGGCCACAACCGCCAATCACGCAGGAAGGCACGATGCTATCGCAGGCGCCAGGTGATGCGCGCCTTGTTCAAGTCATAGGGCGACATTTCCATTTTCACACGGTCGCCGACGGTCAGGCGCACCCAGCGTTTGCGCATCTTGCCGCAGATGGTGGCCAGCACGAGGTGCTTGTTGTCCAGTTCCACGCGGAACATCGTTCCGGGCAGCACGGTCATGACGCAGCCTTCGACTTCAATGTGTTCTTCTTTCATGGACTGGTTCAGTTTACCGGCTCGGCGGACAACCGCAACCTCCAACCGGCCGGCGAACGGCGCGCTGCCGGAAAAAAGGCGGGGCCCGGTTCACCCGAACCCCGCCGTGAAATCCCAAACGCGATTAGTAGCGACTGCGGTTGCCGCCGCCGCTGCCACCGTATTCACGACGGCCACCGCCAGCCGGACGCTCTTCGCGCGGCTTGGCGACGTTGACCGTGAGGGCGCGTCCGCCGAGTTGCGAGCCGTTCAGCGCCGCAATGGCCTTTTGCGCCTCTTCGGGCGTGCCCATGGTGATGAAGCCGAAACCACGGGGACGACCGGTGACCCGGTCCGTCATCAGGTTGGCTTCAACGACGGTGCCGTGCGCCGCGAAGGCGTCCTGCAGGTCGTTTTCAGTGGTTTCGAAGGATAGATTTCCTACAAACAATTTATTGCTCATGTGATGTTTAACTGTGAGATCAACCGTTGCTCTAGCCAGACTGTTCCCGTTAATCGGATTTCAAATCATCACTGAACCAAGTTCACCTGAAGATTCACCATGCCGTGGAAGCGATAAGCTATCTAACAGACACTCGCAATATGGCTGGTTCCGCCGCGATGGCAAGAACAATCGGCAACTATTTTTGGGGCAAAAAATCGCCAGCTTGAATGGGTAAAGGCCAGCGGTTTATTTCGCAACCATGGCCCGGCCGGCCAGCCAGCCGGTCGTCCATGCGGCCTGGAAATTAAAGCCGCCGGTGATGCCGTCAATGTCGAGCAGTTCGCCGGCAAAGTGCAGGCCGGGGCAAACCCGGCTTTCCATGGTCTTGAAATTCACCTCGCCCAAACTCACGCCGCCGCACGTGACGAATTCATCCTTGTTCAGGCTCTTGCCCGTGACCGGGAGTTCCGTGCGGATCAATTGCTGGACGAGCCGGTGTTGCGCGGCACGCGAGAGCGCGGCCCAACGCGTGTCGCGCGCAATGCCGGCGGCCAGAACGAGTTGCTCCCACAAGCGCGATGGCAAAGGCGCCACCGGCGTGTTGACGACGAGACGCGCGGGTTGCGTTTCCCGGCGCGATTCAAGCCCGGCGGAAATCGCCTCAGCGCGGAGGCGCGGCAGCCAGTTGATCTGCAACGGAAACTGGTAATTGAATCCGTGCAACGCCCGCGCGCCCCACGCCGACAACCGCAAAATCACCGGCCCGCTCAAACCCCAGTGCGTCACCAGCAACGCGCCGCGTTCGCGCAATTTTGCCGCCGGCACGGACACTTCAACCGGTTCGACGGAAATGCCGGCGAGCGACCGCAGCCACGGCGTCGCAACGTGAAACGTGAACAGCGACGGCACGGGCGCTTCCAGCGTGTGCCCGAGCGACACTGCCAGTTGTCCCGCTGCCGCCGCGCGGCATCCGCCCGTGGCCAGCAACAGGCGATCGCAGAGAAGTTTTTCGTGGAACGATTCGCCAACCGCAGCGGGCGGAGCGCCGGTCTCCGACCCGGCGCGAAAGCAAAACGTCGCCGGAACTCGCCGGGTCGGAGACCGGCGCTCCGTTGCCAGCGCCACTTCAAATCCACCATCCGGCAACTTCACCACCCGCTCGACGCCCGCATTGAGCCGCAACCTCACGCCTGCCGCTTTTGCGGCAGCCATCAGACAATCAATGATGGTCTGTGACTTGTCGCTGACGGGAAACATGCGGCCGTCATCCTCGGTTTTCAGCTTCACGCCGCGCGCTTCGAACCACCCCACCGTGTCGCTTGCTTGAAAGTTTTTGAAGGGCGCCAGCAACGCCCGACCGCCGCGCGGAAAGCGGGCCGTCAATTCACGCGCATCAAAGCAGGCATGGGTGACATTGCAGCGACCGCCGCCGGAAATGCGCACCTTGTCGAGAAACCGCGGGCCGCGTTCCAACACCGTCACCCCGGCATCGGGAGCGGCCTCGGCACAGGTGATGGCGGCGAAAAACCCCGCCGCGCCGCCGCCGACCACAATAATCCGTCGCGAACTCATTCGCGCGAATTTAACCGGGCACAACGTCAAAGTCTGTCACCAAGATAAAATCCGAATGTTGTCGCCACCACGCTCGCCGCTTTGGGATCTGAAAGATGATTGAAACCATTGCCCGCGCCCTGTTGGCAACCCTTTGCTGAATACGGCCCTGCCTGGGCATGGCCCGAAAAGGGTCAGGCCGCTGGAATCTCGCCGATGGCATTTAATTTCGGGTTGATCACCCGGCGCCACCAGGGCGGCAGAAGCACCATGGCAATGGACCAAAAATATCCCGCCGGAAGTTTGGGTGCCTGCGGCTCGGTGGCCAGCAGATAATAGGGCTTCACCGCCAAATGGTGATAGGAGTGGTGTCCGACCCGGAAAGTCACATAACTGGAAAAGAAGTGGTAGGTGTCCCAGGAATGTTCCGCGCCGGTTTTTTCATACTCCCCCGCGTGCTGTTTGCGCAGCAAACCATAGTGCTGAATATAATTTACGGACTCCAGCACAATGTGCGCGCCGATGATATGAGCCAGATAGAACAACAATCCCCACAGGCCTGAAAGCAGGTACAGGGCAAGCAGGAGTGCCAGCTGGCCCACAGCATAGGTGGTCATTTTGTTCCGGAAAACGCCCGCCCCGGCGGATGGCTCCCCGGCCACAAATCGTTTGGCCTCCAGGTGCCAGGATCGGATCATGCTCCCGGGAATCGTGCGATAAATGTAGGCGTAAATGCTTTCGTTCAACCAGGCGGTGTTTTCATCCTCGGCGGTTCCGGCATGGACGTGGTGGCTTCGGATATGGATGACCTTGTAATGCGGGTAAAACAAAAACGTGGTGGTGATTCGTTGCAGGATTTGGTCGAGTTTTTCCTTCGCATGCAACAACTCGTGGGCGGCGGCAAAACCAATCCCTCCCAGCAAACTCGACGACGCGATGATCAGGCCGGTTTCAATGGCGTTAAAGCGATGAATGGACATCGCAAAATAGATCACCGCCCCCATGTAGAACAGGGCATAGAGCCGGGTGTTCCAATGCAGCAGGGAGATTTCGAGGGGAGAAAAGTCATTTTTGTCAAAATGAACGTTATCCTGCCAGCCGGTGAGCAGGTCCAGCAGCGGCACCACGACAAGCAAAAAAAGGATCGGCAGCGAAAGCCAGCAACCTCCGCCGTAAACGCCCAGGGCCAGCAGCACGAACAGCAGTTGTGGCAGGAAACAGAAGACCAGATGACGATACTTCCCGCTCATCGCCACGCTTTGAGAAGCATCTGGTTGCATGATGTTCTATTGTTCTGCTTTTAACCTCGTGACGTCGCTGCCTGGTTTGATGGCACATTCCGAAAGAATCAGGCATTTTTCGGAGCACCCCCAACGCTGGCGTTGAATCTATTAAAAGGTGTCCTAAGAGTCAAGTTCAGACGCGCTTTTGACGCGCGTGGCCGTCCACCTGAAAGCCGGTTTCGTGAGGAAGGTTTTAAAAGACAGCGCTGTTCCCGCTCTGGAGTCACCGCGCAAATTTCGCGGGGCTGTTGAAACCGCAATTACGAGATCAAGCTCGATATTGTTCGTCGCTGACCTTTTCCATCCAGTCAACTGCCTTGCCGTCGAGCTGTTCCTGAATGGCGATGTGGGTCATGGCCGTGGTTGGCGCAGCGCCGTGCCAATGCTTCTCGCCCGGCGGAAACCAGATGACGTCACCCGGCCGGATTTCTTCAATCGCCCCGCCCCAGCGCTGCGCGCGCCCGCAGCCAGCCGTCACAATCAACGTCTGGCCCAGCGGGTGGGTGTGCCAGGCGGTGCGGGCGCCGGGCTCGAACGTGACGATTGCGCCGGCAACACGCGCGGGATCGCTTCCCTTGAACGGTGAGTCAATGCGCACCGTGCCGGTGAACCAGTCGGCCGGTCCTTTGTTGGAAGGCTGTGAGCCATTTCGTTTGATTTCCATATTTTGAATTTCTTTCTCTTTATTGTTTTTTAACCACGGATGAACACAGATGGACACGGATGAAAACTGCTGGCACTTAACCGTCTATTGCTTTCATGTAATCACTCATAATGCAACGCTGAATAGTCGGCAAATGAATGGAAAATAAAACAGGCAGAGCAGCAGCTCTGCCCTACCAAATTAAAAAACGGTAGGGCGGAGGTGCTCCTCCGCCCAAACTTCCTTTTGGCTTGAGCGTGACAATCGCTTGACGGTCAAAAGGGTTTCTGCCACTGCTCTGCCCGCCGGCGTTGAATGAACATGAAAATTCGGGCCATCAAAAAACTGGAGCCATTGGCGGTCCAGTCCCGCGTGTCCAGGCTGGCCCGCGTGGAATTTGAGCGGCATCCTTACCCCGCCTTGCTGAAGGGGCCGGCGCATTTCTGGGACGAGGTTTTCATAGACAACGAGGCCTATGTGCTGGGTGAGGTGACGCACCCGCACATCCGGCGCAAACTGGCCTATGACGCCGCCACGCACCGGCTGTTTCTGGAATACATCGAGGCAGACACGTTGGATGACCTGGTGCGCAAGGGCATCACGCTCAAGGATCAGCGACGGACGCATCGCCTCCTGCAAAGCGTGGCAGAGACGGTGGCGGATATGCACGCGGGCATCTTCTGCGGGCGACCCATCGTCCACAACGATTTGAAGAGCCGGAACGTGCTGGTGCCCGTGGCCGCGCCCGGGGAAACGCAGCTGATTGATTTTTCGCACTCGTTCTTCGAGGGGAATCTGCCACCCTTTATCACGGATAAGAAACAAAATCCGGCGGGCACGGCCCAATACACGGCCCCGGAGAAGTGGCAGGGCGATTTCACGAAAGGTTTCAAGGGCGATGTTTTCGCCTTTGGCGTCACAGCCTATCATGCCTGCACGGGAAAATATCCGTTCGACGGCACGATGGCGCAAATCGGGCGGGCGATCCAGGAGTCGCCGACGCCTTCTCCCCTGAAACCGGGGCATAATCTGCTCCGCAACACCGCAGCCATTATCATGACCTGCCTGGAGAAGAATCCCGATCGCCGGCCGTCCATGGAACAGGTTGCCAAGGTCTATGCTGATTCCGCTTCCTTGCTCAAGTGAGAAGCGGACCGGCAAGCGGGTGGAAAACAGAATGGGCAGAGCGGCCCGTCCTCCGTAGCAGAGCCACTGCGGAGGGTGGACTCTGCCCTACCAGATCAAATCACCGGTAGGGCGGCGCTGCCGCGCCGCCCATACTTCAATCCGCAGAATAATGAATCTCATGCACGCAGCCGAAATACGGCCAATCCTCCGGGCGCACCACCAACCCGGCGCGCATCGGATTTTCGCGAACGTATTGCCACTTCTGCGCGTAACTTTCGCTATCGCGCAGTCGATGGTGGAATCCGCCGGCCTGAAACTTTCCTGCGTTGGGAAGCGATTTGGCCAGCCGGTCTTTCCAGAAACCCATCCAGCGCTCAATGTTGAATTTCAAATCGCGGGGCGCGCAGAACAAATGCAGATGATCGGGCATCAGCAGATAATCACTCACCAACCACGTCGTCGCGGTGTGATGCCAGATGTCGTGCAAGGCGCGTTGAACCAAAGCTTGTGCCAGCCAGCGTTCGCGTTTCTCGGTGCAAACGGTGAGGAAAACCCAGTTCGGTCCGCCGAGTGAAACGTGAACCCCTTTGGCCGGTGTGCGGCGACCAGGTTCACGGAAGGAGATTTCGCTCATGGCCATTTTTCTAACTTAACCGAGGACGGCGGAAAAGAATTTTATAATGGGCAAAGCGGCAGCTTTGCCCTACCAGATAACACGGTAGGGCGGCGCTGCCGCGCCGCCCAAATCTAAACCCTGAGCGAGCCGCGGAACGCCCTGCCGCCATAGTAAGACTGCGCGCCGTTGTGGCCCACGAAGACGCGGCCGTAGCGGCGATCACAATAGAGCGCGCCGCCGAGTTTTCTGATATCAGCCGGTGTTTTCACCCAGGACGATGATTTCGTATCGAAATTTCCCAGCTTCTGCAGCTCCAAATATTGTTCTTCCGTTAAAAGCTCGATGCCCATGGCCGCTGCCATATCAATGGCGGTATTTTTCGGTTTAAATTCCTTCCGCGAATCCAGCGCTTCACGGTCGTAGCAAAGGCTGACGCGGCCTTCGGGGGTTTGCTCGGAGCAATCAAAGAAAATGTATTCGCCCGTCTTTTTATCCTGACCGACCACATCCGGTTCACCGCCGGTGCGTTCCATTTCATTGAGCGACCACAGTTTTTCCGCATTGGCTTCCAGCCTGGCCTGCACCTTGGCCCAATCCAGACCTTTATGGCGGTTCAGATTTTTCTCAAACCGGGCTTTCAACGCGCTGAGCAGTTCTTCCAGTTGTTTTGGGGACACTTCCTTTTTATTGTTCGCAGCGTTTTTCATACTTTTCTTTCAAGCGCATCGGCCTACTTTTCTATTGTCACTTGATGGGCGGATATTTTTTAACGAACCGTGACCTAGCGATACTGATAGGTGACGGCGACTTCATGAACGGCTGGAATGCTTGGCAAAGCCAAACATAATGGGCATGAAGCGCTCTCCAATTATCTTCGTATTCTTTGTTTGGAAGAGCCTTGCCATCGTCACGAACAATCATCCGAGCCATATCAATCGGTTGCCAAGGTATTTCCCCATTCGGATCAGCCAGAAATTTATCAACGTTTTGTTTGCTCAGAGTTAGACAAATTGAGGCGAAAGCGCTTTCGTGGAGTGAAGCTGCAATCGAGGCAGCTTGTGATGTATATCCTTTAATCAACAAAACCCAGACGCCACGGAAATCATTTAATGCTCTTTTTAACAACAAAGCAGCACACTACAAATTCACCTCCGGTGAGATGGCTGGTTTAAGGGTTGGAACAATCACCCCGGCTTCGTAAGCGTTTTTGAATGGCTCTGCAAAATCCTGAAGCTGCTTTAAAATTGCGACTGAAGCATTTATTTCAATGCTATCCATCCGCGCCCAAAGTCCGTCCACTGGGGACAAACCATCAGGAGAATTAAATGAATTGGCATTGGATTTCGACATTGCAAAAAAACTATGCCTTTGCGTAAACCTCCGCACCCTTCTCCACAAACTCCTTCGATTTGGCTTCCATGCCCTTTTTCAACGCCTCTTCCTCGGCGATGCCTTGTTCGGCGGCGTATTTGCGGACGTCTTCGGTGATCTTCATCGAGCAGAAGTGCGGGCCGCACATGGAGCAGAAGTGCGCGGTCTTGGCGCCGTCCTGCGGGAGCGTTTCGTCGTGGAACTCGCGCGCGGTGACGGGGTCGAGGCTCAAGTTGAATTGATCTTCCCAGCGGAATTCGAAGCGCGCCTTGCTCAATGCGTTGTCGCGGTATTGTGCGCCGGGATGGCCCTTGGCCAGGTCGGCGGCGTGCGCGGCGATTTTGTAGGCGATGACACCGTCTTTCACATCCTTCTTGTCCGGCAGGCCGAGGTGTTCCTTGGGTGTGACGTAACACAGCATCGCGCAGCCGTACCACCCAATCATCGCCGCACCAATGCCGCTGGTGATGTGGTCGTAGCCGGGCGCGATGTCGGTGGTGAGCGGCCCGAGCGTGTAGAACGGCGCTTCGTGGCACCATTCGAGTTGCTTGGCCATGTTTTCCTCAATCATGTGCATCGGCACATGGCCCGGACCTTCGTTCATCACCTGCACGCCTTTGGCCCACGCGCGGGTGGTGAGTTCGCCCTGCACCTGGAGTTCGCCGAATTGCGCCTCGTCGTTGGCGTCGGCAACCGAGCCGGGGCGCAAACCGTCGCCGATGGAAAATGAAACGTCGTAGGCGGCCATGATGTCGCAGATTTCGTCCCAGTGCGTGTAGGTGAAATTTTCCTGATGATGCGCGAGGCACCATTTGGCGAGGATGGACCCGCCGCGCGACACGATGCCGGTCATACGGCGCGCCGTCAGCGGGATGAACCGCAGCAACACGCCGGCGTGGACGGTGAAATAATCCACGCCCTGCTCGGCCTGTTCGATGAGGGTGTCGCGGTAGATTTCCCAGGTGAGGTCCTCGGCCTTGCCGCCGACTTTTTCGAGCGCCTGATAAATCGGCACGGTGCCAATGGGCACGGGTGAGTTGCGCAAAATCCATTCGCGCGTCGCGTGGATGTTCTTGCCGGTGGAAAGGTCCATGACGGTGTCCGCGCCCCATTTCGTCGCCCAGCGCATTTTCTCGACCTCCTCCTCGATGCTGGACGCGACGGCGCTGTTGCCGATGTTGGCGTTGATTTTCACGAGGAAATTGCGACCGATGATCATCGGCTCGAGTTCCGGATGATTGACGTTCGCAGGAATGATGGCGCGGCCCGCCGCCACCTCGCTGCGGACGAACTCAGGGGTGATCTCGGACGGAATTCTTTGGGGAAAGCGGGAGAACACGGACGGCGTGGTGGAGTGATGGAGTAATGCGGAACCGGCGTGTTGTTTGTTCAAATCGTTGCGGACCAAGTCATGCGAAAGATCGCCGATTCGGGACGAATCGGCGGACAGGCGGGACGCCTGTGCTACCTTCATGTTCTCGCGGATGGCGATGAATTCCATCTCCGGCGTGATGATGCCGGCGCGGGCGTAGGCAAGCTGGGTGACAATTTTGCCGGGTTTGGCGCGAAGCGATTTGCGACCGAGTGTGGACTTTGGACTTCCGCCTTCGCTTCGCTTCGCCGCGACAAGTTGGACTTTGGACCTTGGACTGTGGACGTCAGATGCTTCAACGTCGCCCCGTTTCAAAATCCAATCGCGCCGCAACGCTGGCAAGCCCTCCTCGACCTTGCCTTTGAAATCGGGATCGCCCCACGGGCCGGAACAATCATAGACGCGCACCGGCTCGTTTTGCTCGATGGCGCCGGTGTGGGATTTGGTGGGCGCGAGCTCGATTTCGCGCATCGGCACGCGGAGGTCGGCATGGATTTTACCCGGCACGAAAACCTTGCGGCTATTCGGCAGTTGTTCGCTGCTGTGCCCGTCCTCCGTAGCAGAGCCACTGCGGAGGGTGGACGGTTCGAACGAATCTTTGGTCGCGATCATAAAATTTGACAGGTGTCGGATGTCATGTGTCGAGATCGGGCAAGGCGGGAAGGAATTCACATCATCCCTTCGCCAGCATTACCTGGATCAGGTTCAACGGGTCGGCGGCGCTCCCGCGTCGCCCTCTCAGCCTTTGGCCCGCACTGCGGGCCGGGTTGGCTCCCCGAATAACTTGAAAATAGGCTGCCTCACCGGATGCGTCAAGCCGGCGAAATGGCGGCAATCACCCTAATCAGGTAGGGACGGCGTGCTACGCCGTCCGCGCCGCGTTCAGCGGCGCAAGGGTGGTGTGGAATTTGTGCGGTGGACGCTCATTTCGCCTGCTACTACGCGGGCGAGGACATCGCAGCGCGATGTCCCTACCACCAAATCAAGACACGGTCAAAATGGCCCGCAATTTGCTTTGAGCCGTTGCATGAAGGAAAAGGGAAATTATGAACTTGTGGAGCCGTTTGACATGGACGATGTCTCGTTAAAAGACCTCTCGCCGCAACTGGCCTTTATTCTTGGCGTGGAATGGCAGGTGTTCCGGGAGCGGCTGAAATCAGGACAACCCTTTACGACCCTCTGTTTGCCGCAAAATGCCCTCCGCCTGGTAAAAATGGCCGAGCATCACCGGCGCTTTGTGGAAGACCGGCCGAATGTCTTCGCAGGTTGGACGGAAATTTTCGTCGGCGACACCATTCTTTGAGCCGTTCCCGCCCGCCTTTCCCTTCGTTCGATTTTTCCGCCATTGCCTTTGCCCCTGGTTTCAAAAAGCCTTGCAACAAGGCTGGCCAAACCAATTCAGCTTGTAGTATTTCTTCGGTGATCCGGAACCATGGTGAGCGGTTATTTATGCCGAATCAAAAAAACCCGACCGACCAGAAAGGAACCAGCGCCATCCGCGACGCGGCAATGGAGGAAGCGGGTTTCGTTTTGGAAAAGCTCCACACGTCGCCGGCCGGCCTGAGCGAAGCGGAAGCGGCCTCGCGGCTGGAGCAATACGGTCCCAATGAAGTCGCCCACGAAAGCCGGCACGAGTGGCTGCACCGGCTGTGGGTCGCGGTCCGCAACCCGCTGGTCATCCTGCTGACGGTTCTCGCGGGCGCCTCGTTCGTGAGTTATTACCATGACCTCCCGGCGGACCGGGATGTTTCAGAGTTTTACGCGGGGGTGATCATGCTGGTGATGGTGGCGTTGGGCGTGTCGCTGCGCTTCGTGCAGGAGACGAAAGCCAACAATGCGGCGGCCAAACTCAAGGCGATGATCAAGGTCACCGCCACCGTCGTCCGCGACGGACAACCCCGGGAAATCCCGCTCCAGGAACTCGTTCCCGGCGACGTGGTGAAACTGTCCGCCGGCGACATGATTCCCGGCGACGTGCGGCTGCTGACGGCCAAGGACCTGTTCATCATCCAGGCCACGCTCACCGGTGAATCGCTGCCGGTCGAAAAAACCGACGCCCCCGATTCGCGCACCAACGTCTCATCCATCGAGCACACGAACCTCTGTTTTCTCGGGACGAGCGTGGAAAGCGGCGCGGCCACGGCCGTCATCCTGGCGACCGGCGCGCAGACGTATTTCGGCAAGATGGCCAGCAGCCTCGCCGGCCAGCAGACCGAGACGGCCTTTGACAAGGGCGTGAAGAAATTCGTCTGGCTCATGTTGTCGTTCATGCTGGTCATGGTGCCGATGGTTTTCCTCATCAACGGATTCCGAAAACATGATTGGAAGGAGGCCTTTTTCTTCGCGCTGTCCGTCGCCGTCGGCCTCACGCCGGAAATGCTGCCGATGATCGTGTCCGTCTGCCTCTCGAAAGGCGCGCTGGCGATGGCGAAGAAGAAGGTCATCGTCAAAAAACTCAATTCCATCCAGAACTTCGGCGCCATGGACGTGCTCTGCACCGACAAGACCGGCACGCTCACCCTGGACCACGTCATTCTCGAACTGCACTGCGACGTGTTCAAAAACGAAAGCGAGGCCGTGCTGCGCGACGCCTACCTCATCAGCCATTTCCAGACCGGCCTCAAAAACCTCCTCGACCGCGCCGTGCTGCGTTACAAGGAATTGCACCGCGAACTCGGCCTCGAAAAATACAAAATGGTGGACGAAATCCCGTTCGATTTCTCGCGCCGCATGATGTCCGTGGCCGTCCAGGGGCCGGATGGCGAACGGCAATTGCTGACGAAGGGCGCGCCGGAAGCCGTTTTCGCCCGGTGCACCCATTTCGAAAGCGATGGCGAAATTTTTCCGATGGAACCCATTCTCGCGGGCGATCTTGTCCAGCAGGTGGATGAATTGAGCGAGGACGGTTTCCGCGTGCTGGCCGTCGCCACCAAAAAATTGGGCGGCCAGGCGACCTTCACCAAGGCCGACGAATGCAACCTGGTGCTGACCGGCTATCTCGCGTTCCTCGACCCGCCGAAGGACACCGCCTCCACCGCCATCACGGCGCTCCGGCAAAACGGCGTCACCGTCAAGGTCTTGACCGGCGACAACGACCTGGTCACGCGCAAGGTGTGCAGCGAGGTCGGCATTCACGCCGAAAAAATCCTGCTCGGCGGCCAGGTCGAAAATTTGACCGACGAGCAGCTCGCCAAAGAGGTGGAAACGACGGATGTTTTTGCCCGCCTTTCGCCGACCCACAAAAAACGCGTCGTCCAGGCGTTGCAGCGCAACAATCACGTGGTCGGCTTCATGGGCGACGGTATCAACGACGCGCCCGCGTTGCGCGCCGCCGACGTGGGAATTTCCGTGGACAACGCGGTGGACATCGCCAAGGAATCCGCCGACATGATTCTGCTGGAGAAAAATTTGATGGTGCTGGAGGAAGGCGTGCTCGAGGGCCGCAAGGTTTTCGTGAACATCCTGAAATACATCCGCATGGGCGCCAGTTCCAACTTCGGCAACATGTTCAGCGTGCTCGGCGCGAGCGCGTGGCTGAAATTCCTGCCGATGCAGCCCATCCAGGTGCTCACCAACAACCTGCTCTACGATTTTTCGCAGGTGCCGATTCCCACGGACAACGTCGGCACGGCCATCATCTCCAAGCCGCGTCCGTGGGCGATGGGCGAGATCGCCAAGTTCATCATTTTCATCGGGCCGATCAGTTCCATTTTCGATTACACGACGTATGGCCTGATGTATTTTTATTTCAAATGCAGCAACCTCGGCCTGATTCCGCCCACGCCCGAACTCGTCGAGCGTTTTGCCAACCGCGTGGTCAGCGATCACACCTATGCCGCCGCGCTGTTCAGCACCGGCTGGTTCGTCGAATCGTTGATGACGCAGACGCTCATCGTTCATGTCATCCGCACAAACCAGATTCCGTTCATCCAGTCGCGGGCGAGCTGGCAACTGACGATGACGACCATTTTAATCATGGGCATCGGCGCGTGGCTGCCGTTTTCACCCGTGTCGCGGTTTTTGGGATTCGTGCCGCTGCCGTGGCAGTTCTGGCCATTCCTGGCCATCACGCTGATTTGCTACGTCAGCCTGACGCAAGTCATCAAGACCTGGCTCATCCGCAAGTCGTGGGTGTGACCGTGTGAAAACAAAAGCCGTCCCGCGCCACCCCGAATGAGTTTTTTTGGGAATGCCCGCCAACTGACGCCGGTTTGATGCCAGCCCCGGAGTGGCAACTGAATGACAGCTTGAGCTATTTTGCGGATGCGTGACGCACCCGTTCCTTTTTCTCCTCCAGCTCGGCTTGAAGTTTTTTGCGTTCGCCAACCAATTGCTGCTCCAGCTTCTCAACCTTCTCGAGATCGCCGGTGGCAGCAACCCTGGCGGTCTCGTCCTTCAACGCGATCTCGCGTTCGGCGATCTTCGCCGCGTATTGTGAATCAAGCTCCGCGAGTTGCTTCTTTTGCCCGGCACTGAGTTTGACGGCGGGCGCGGATTTGCCCAGTCGTTCCATGGCGAGTTCGTAGGAGGTCTTCATATTTTAATTTGGAAGGGTTGCCGTGCCGGCGACCCTGGTTTTATTTTGGGACGGCGGCACGCCGTCCCTCCCATTTATTTTTTCTTCTTCCACGGCTGGCTTGGAAATTTGACGGGCGGCGGCGGTTTGGGTTTGGCCATTTGCAATTCAGGCTCTTCGCCGGTCTTCGCGCCAACCGGACCGGCTTGGGCATCGGCGCGCCACGATTCAATTTTTGCCTGCAAACCGTGATGCTCGGCCTTCTGCCGGTCGCCGCTTTTCATGTAAAAGAGCGAGAGGTTCGTGTGGACGAGTTGTTCCTTGGGACGAAGCGCCTCGGCCTTGTGCCCTTCGGCAATCGCGGACGCAAAATCGCCCCGGCGGTAATAAGCCATGCCGAGGGCGAGCTGCGCGTCAAAGTGCGCCGGGTCGGCCGCCAGCACGGCCCGGAGCCTGGCGATGGCCCCGTCAAAATCGCCGCGGCTGAAATCAAACATCGCCTCGTCGTATTGCTCTTGTGCAGTCATGCAAAATTCCAGAGCGGACGCTACGCACAATGGCCGCCCCGCGCAAGCGACAGATGGCTTAAGCCGAAAAGATAATTTCCCCCAGCCGCCGGAGTTCATAAATGGCTCTTATCAACAACTTCAAGGAGAAATCCTATCGGTGTTTTAAATTGTAACTTGTTGATTTCAAGCCAGATAAATCGTAGATTAGAATTTGACACACTCACCTTCAGTGTTTAGTGTGAACGTGGCCATGATGTCGCACGGATTTGGCTTCAGTGGCCGGTGCATCTTGGGCCGTGGCAAACTAAACGTGAGATTTCAAGAGTGATATGAGTGATTCAACCACAACCGCCGCGTCGGGCGGCGCGCCGAAAGTTTCGCGGATCGACGAAGTCGTGATCCGCATCGCCGGCAATTCGCAGGACGGCATCCAGGCCATCGGCGGTTTTCTGGCACGGCTCGCCGGCCGCAGCGAGCAGGAGGTCATGACGTTCATGACCATTCCGGCCACGATTTCCGGCGGCCCCTCGATTTTCCAAGTGCGCATCGGCTCCGGCGAGGTGTTGAGCGCGGGCGACGACGCCGACGTGCTGCTGCCGTTTTACCAGCATTCCTACGAAGACCACATCGGTTCGCTCAAGAAGGGCGGCATTGTCCTTTACGATTCCGACCACGTCGTGCCGAAGCCGGAATGGCAGCAGGATTACCATCACGTCGGCGTTCCCATTTCCACCCTGACCGTGGAAGCCATCGGCGGCACGGCCAAGGACAAGGGCAAAAACCTCTTTTCGCTCGGCCTGATCGCACGAATATTCGACCTGAATGTGCCGAAACTTGAAAAACTCATCGCCGAGCGTTTCGGCGGCAAGGACGAAAGCATCGTCCGAAACGCACTCGTGGCCTTCCACGCGGGAAACTCGTATTCCGTCGGTGATTTGCTGGAGACGTTCCAATTTTCCCCCAGCCGCAAACACGATAGTCAGCAAGTGGTCATGAACGGCAACGAGGCGCTGGGCTACGGTCTCATCGCCGCCGGGGTGCGCTTCGGCGCGGGTTATCCCATCACGCCGTGGACCGAAGTGATGGAATTGCTGCGGCGCGAACTGCCCAAATACGGCGGCACGTTTGTCCAGTGCGAGGATGAAATTGCATCCGTTTCGATGGCCATGGGCGCGGGTTACGCCGGACGGGTCGCGGTAACCGGCTCCAGCGGTCCGGGCATTTCCCTCAAAATGGAATCAATCGGTTGGGGGGTGATGGCCGAGGTGCCGGTGGTGGTGGTGGATGTTCAACGCGGCGGCCCGTCCACCGGTTTGCCGACGAACGTCGAGCAATCCGATCTGAACATCGCCCGTTTCGGCAGCCACGGCGATTCGCCCCGCGTCGTGCTCGCGCCGGCCAACGTCGGGGATTGTTTTTACACCGCCATCGAGGCCGTGAATATCGCGCGCAAATACAATGTGCCGGTTTTCATTTTGAGCGACCAGGCCATTGCCACGCGCATCGAGGCGTTTCCGCTACCGGACCTCGAGAAAGTCTGCCAGGACATTTCGCCCGACCTGACGGCGGTCCCTGATTTCATGCCCTATGATTTGTCCGCCCCGGATGGTGTGACCCCGCGGGTCGCGCCCGGCACGCGCATTGCCAGCGGCAAATATCCCATTGCGACCGGCCTCGAACACGATGAAGCCGGTCACCCGACCGGGTCGCCCAAGATGCACCAGGCCATGGTCGCCAAGCGGCGCAAGAAATTGCTGGCCCTCCAGGCGACGCTGCCTGTGCCGAAGGTTTACGGGCCGCCGGAAGGCAATGTCCTGCTCGTCGGCTGGGGTTCGACGCAGGGCCCGATTCGCGAGGCCGTGGACCGCGCCCGCGCCGCCGGCGACAGCATCTCGTCATTGCACATCAAACATCTCCATCCGCTGCCGAACCGCTTGGACAGCATTTTCTCGGGGTTCCATCACGTGTTCGTCGTGGAGATGAACGATGAAGGGTTTTACGGTTACGGGCAGCTGGCCGGCATGCTGCGCGCCCGTTATTGCGATCCCCGGATCCGGGGCATCAACAAGACCGACGGCCTGACGTGGAAGGTGAAGGAGATCCTCGCGGCGGTGCAACTTAGATTGTCATCGAACGGCCAGGCCGTCAAAGCCGTCTAATTTTCAGAGCCGAATAATTTTATGAGCGAAACGATTGCCGAAAGTCCCGAACGCGTGAATGCTCCCGCTGCGCCGCCGCCGCCCGGCGCCGAGCGCAAGGGGCTGACGAAAAAGGAACTGGCCGCCGATCACCCGACGTGGTGTCCCGGTTGCGGCGATTTCTCGGTGCTCGCGCTGTATTTCAAGCTCATTGAGAAACGGAAGCTGGGACACGAGGATTTCGTCAGCATCGCTGGCATCGGGTGTTCGAGCCGGTTTCCGTATTTCGTGCAGGCTCACGGCGCGCACTACATTCACGGGCGCGCGCTGCCGTTTGCCAGCGGCATTTCGCTCTCCCGGCCGGATTTGCACGTGTTTGTTTTCGGCGGCGACGGCGACGCGTTTTCCATCGGCGGCAATCATTTTACTCACACCGCGCGCAAAAACGTGAAGCTCAGCTACGTCGTCATGGACAACTGGGTCTATGGCCTGACGAAAAAGCAGACGTCGCCCACGTCGCCGCTCGGTTTCAAGAGCAAGACCGACCAGTGGGGCGCGGTGGATTATCCCATCAATCCGATGAAACAGGCCATCGCCGCTGGCGCCACGTTCGTCGCGCGCACCACGTCCACGAACCCGAACCACGTCCTGGCGATGATGGAAGCCGCGATGGACCACGACGGCTTTAGCTTCATCGAATGTCTCAGCGAATGCGTGGAATTTTACGAGGGCGCGTTCGACGCCGCGAACCCGCGCAAGGGCGGCATGTTCAAGGAAGTGCCAAAGGAGCATGACGTGAGCGACGAAGTCGCCGCCTACCAGCTCGCCGGCACGGATTTCCCCGGTTACTTCGGCATTTTTTACAAAGTCAGCAAGCCGACCAAAAACGCGAAGGAAGCCGGCATCAACCAGGCCGCGATGGAAAAAGTCAAAGGCCTGAAGCCCTGGCAGATTCTCCAGAAAAACTTCGACCGGCTGAAGTAAATCCTTCCCGCGCAAACGCCCCAGCTTGCATCGGGGCGTTTGTTGTTTTTAGATAGTTTTCATGAAAGCGAAAAATCCATGGCTCTTGAACTTTGCCCAAGTCGTTTTGATTTTGGTTGCTCTCGGATTGGCTTTGCTACCCACAAAAATAACTCCAACAATTTTTGCCTGGCCATTATCGTGGTGGGCGAGCGCAATTTGTTTTCTTAGCGCGCTTGTCTGTGCCTTTTTTGCCGTTAGCAGGCTGCTGAAAAACTGGCAGAAAGTTTGAATACTGTCGAGGGAGAAAGGTCAGAGAAGGATGCGTGGAAAACCTCAAGCCCAACCGGAATTTCTGACGACGATCAATCTGAACCAGCGGGTGCCCGCCGACCATCCGCTGCGCGGGATCAAGACGCGCGTGGACCAAGTGTTGGGGAAGCTTTCGCCGTTGTTTGACGAGTTGTATGCCGGCGAAGGACGGCCTTCGATTCCGCCGGAGCAACTGTTCAAGAGTCGGATATTGATGGCGCTCTATTCGGTGCGCAGTGAGCGGCTGTTCTGCGAGCAACTGGCCTACAATCTCCTGTGGCTTTGGTTTCTGGACCGGGAACTGGATGAGGGGAGTTTCGACCCGACGGTGTTCACCCATAATTATGACCGGGTGCTCTCGGCGGATGCCGCGAAGCTGTTTTTTGCGGAGGTCTATGATCTGTCGCGGGCCGAAGGCTGGACCAGCGACCAACACTTTACGGCCGACGGCACGCTGATCGAAGCGTGGGCCAGCTTGAAGAGTTTTGTGCGCAAGGATGGGCAGGACCAAGCCAAAGTGGCCACGGCCAAAGACGATGACCCCGGCAATCCGACGATCAATTTTCACGGGGAGCCGCGGCGCAATGCGACGCACCGCAGCACGACCGATCCGGAAAGCGTGCTGTATCGGAAAGCCAATGGCCAGGCCAGCAAGCTGTGTTTTGGGACGCAGGTGTTGATGGAGAACCGACACGGACTGTGTGCGGCCATCACGGTGCATAATCCCATTGCCCAAGACGAGCCGACTGTGGCGTTGGCACAGGTGGATGAACATCGGGAACTGCACGCCGCCAGAATTACTACTCTCGGCGCGGACAAAGCGTATCACCAAAAGAAATTTGTGGCCGGCTGTCGCCAGCGGGAAGTCTCGCCGCACGCGGCGTGCAAAGAGGGAAGGGATGTTTCGGGGCTGGATGGACGGACGACCGGTGGTGCCGGTTACCGGATCAGCCAACGCCGGCGCAAACGGGTCGAAGAAATCTTTGGCTGGATAAAAACGGTGGGAGGATTGAGGCGCACCCGCTACCGCGGAGTGGAGCGGACGCAGGCGTGGGCCTATTTCGTGGCTGGGACCTATAATTTGCTGCGGATAACCAATCTGGGATTGGGTTTGCAGACCGGCTGAAGAGCGTGGTGGGTCAGTGGGCGGCTCAGATCGGATGAAAGCTCCGGTCAAAGCAGCCAAGCGGGGCAACCGCCGAGTAAAAAACCGCGCTTCGCAGTGACCAGTAACAGATTTAAACATGACCAAAAAACAGTTCAGGCAAAAATCACCCCGTTTTGCAGCAGCCTGTTAGATTAAGCGACACGGCGGTAAAACAGAGAGTAGCCGAACACATGGCAGGGCGTCCATCTCTGACCGAACAGGAATTTGGCTTGCGATATTTTTCATCCGACCGCGCGGAGATTGCCGCCAAACTGCGAAAAATTTTGACCGATCTCATGGATGTCGATTTATCAGGAATGAACCCCTCGGATCGTTTCATTGAAGATTTGCGGATGGATGATTTGGATTCCATGTCAACGGTGGAATTTGTCATCGAAATCGAAAAGGAATTCGGAATCAAAGTCCCAAATTCTGCGGCTGAAAAGATGTTAACTTTCCAAAGTGTTGTTAATTACGTAGCTGAAGCCCTGAAAGATAAAGCAAAGTAGCTGGCAGCTAATTTTTTAGTGGCGCGTCAATCGTAAATCGTAAATCGTAAATCCCCAATGCCGATTTACGAATTCGCCTGTCCGAAGTGCCGCCGGATTTTCAGCTTCCTCGCGAAGCGCGTGAAGCCCGGGCGCCCGCCGGTTTGCCCCAAATGCGGCGGTAAAAAAATGTCCAAGCAGGTCAGCCGCTTCGCCATGACCAAGGGGTTGAAGGAATCACCCGCCAAGGCCGACGCCGACGCCCCGGACGGTCCGCCCCTGCCCGATTTCGACGACCCGCGCATGGCGCGCGCCATGGTTGAGATGGAGCGCGACATGGAGCATCTGGACGAAAACAATCCGAAGCACATGGCGCACATGATGAAAAAGATGAAAGAGCTCATGCCGCCCGGGTCCGTGCCCAAGGAACTGGACGTGGCCATCAAACGGCTCGAAGCCGGCGAAGACCCGGAAAAAATCGAGGCCGACATGGGCGATGTGCTGGGGGATTTCATGGGTGGCGAGGAAGGCGGCACCGGCGGTGGTAGTGGTTACACCCACGACAGCGGGCTTTATGATTATTAGCCCACAGTCAGTAGTCAGTGGTCAGCAGCACCGAAGGCTCGCTGATTCAATTTGCTACTGACTACTGACCACGAACTACTGACTAAATCCATGCCCCACCTACACGAAAAAATTGATTTCACCGTCGCCATTTTCGTCGTCCACGACGGCAAGGTGTTGCTGATTCATCATCGCAAGCTGGACCAATGGCTGCCGTTGGGCGGGCACATCGAACTGGACGAGGACCCGGAACAGGCCGCGTTGCGCGAAGCGAAGGAGGAAAGCAGCCTCGACGTGGAACTGCTCGGCGAACGCCCGCCCACGACCGGCCCCGGCACCCGCGCGCTCATCGCGCCGCGGTTTCTGGACATCCACCGCATCAACGAAACGCACGAACACATCGGCATGATTTACTGGGCGCGGCCAATGGTAGGGCCGCGCTGCCGCGCGGCCTCGGACGACCAGCAGGTCGTCCCTACCACGCTCGCAACCGGGGAACACCACGACATCCGCTGGTGTTCCGCCGAAGAATTGGACAAGCTGCAACCGCGGATGTCGGACGCGGTTAAATGGTATTGCCGCACCGCCATCGTGGAGATTTCAAGCCGGATATGAGCACCCGGGAAAGCCGCCAGTTTAAGAACATCTGTTTCGCCATCGAAGGCCTTAGTTCCTTCTCCGTCGCCTTTTATTCTTACTACATTTATTTCCTGATGCGGGACCGGTTTGGCTTCAGCGGCAGGGACAATCTCGCTTTCGCCGCGCTGAACGGCCTCATCTATGTTTTCTCCGCATGGCAGGGCGGACGGTTCGGACAGCGGCGCGGCTATTTCAACGCTTTCAAAGTCGGTTTTGGCATCATGATCCTGGCGCTGGCCGCCGGCGGGTGGTGGTTCGACTCCGCCCTTGGTCTGGTGCTGGCCACCGGGGCGTTCAACGTCGGGATGTGTTTCATCTGGCCAACCATTGAGGCGCTCGTGAGCGAAGGCGAGGATGCCGTCGGCCTGCCGCGCATGGTCGGCACTTACAATGTCGTCTGGGCTGCAACGAACGCGCTCGCCCTTTTCGGCGGCGGCACACTCGTGGAAAAATTCGGATTCAAAACCATTTTTTCCCTGCCCCTCGCCGTGTTCATCGCCCTGCTGCCTCTGGTCTTCTGGCTGCAACGGCACGCGCACGCCTCACACGCCGCCAGCCACGGACCCGCGTCCGCGCTCGACCCGCACCGGCCTTCGCCAGCGAAAGCCAGGGCGTTTCTGCGCATGGCGTGGCTGGCGAACCCGGTCGCGTATATTGCCATCAATACGTTCATCCCCTTGCTGCCCACGCTGGCCGCGCACTTCCGTCTCACGCCGATGTTCGCCGGCTTCGCGTGTTCGTTGTGGGGTTTCGTGCGGCTTGGCACCTTTATCGTGCTGTGGGCCTGGACGGACTGGCATTACCGTTTTCGCTGGCTCGTGACGTCATTTGCCCTGCTCATCGTTTCATTCGCGGCGATTCTCATCGTTCCCAATCTTGCCGTGCTGTTGCTGGCGCAAATCTTCTTCGGCGCGGCCATCGGGCTGATTTATTATTCGTCGCTGTTCTACTCGATGGACGCGGGCGAGGCCAAAGGCGAAAACGGCGGCATCCACGAGGCCGCCATTGGTGTCGGCAACTGCCTCGGCCCGGCGGTTGGCGCCGCGGCGCTGCAATGGGTGCCGCAATACGCCAACAGCGGAGCCGTCGCCGTGAGCGTGCTGCTGCTGGGCGGTTTCGGCGCGCTGCTGGCAATCTGGAAAACGACGAGGTGAATTTTTGAACAACAAAGCAACAAAGGAACAAAGTGAAAGGATTTGTTTTCTCCTTCGTTTCTTTGTTCCTTTGTTGTTAAATTTCCGCCATGTCCGCTGAACAACAACCGCAATCGGAACAGCAGCGCAAAAGTTTGGACGACCGCGCGAAGATGACCGAGCTGGAACGCCTCCGGCATTCCGCCGCGCACGTGCTCGCCACGGCGATTCTCCGCCTCTGGCCCGACGCCCAGTTCGCCGCCGGCCCGCCGGTCGAGAACGGCTTTTATTACGACGTGGAACTTTCGCACCGCATCTCGCCCGAAGATTTCCCGAAGATCGAGGCCGAGATGAAAAAGGAAATCAAGGCGAACCATGTCTTCGAGAAGGTTGTCGTAACGCGCGAGCAGGCGTTGAAAGATGCCCAAAGCGGCCGGCTCGGCGGGTTGAGCGAACGTCCGAAGAACCCCAGTAAGTTCAAGATTGGCAACCTCGAAGCCATTCCCGAAGGCGAGCCGATCACGTATTTCAAGAACGGCGATTTCATTGACCTGTGCGCCGGGCCGCACGTGATGCGCACCGGCAACATCGGCGCGTTCAAGCTCACCACCGTGGCCAGCGCGTATTACAAGGGCGACGAGCGCAACCCGCAGCTCCAGCGCATCTACGGCACGGCGTTCAAAAACAAGACCTCGCTCGACGAGTATTTCAAGATGCTCGAGGAGGCCAAACGCCGCGACCATCGCAAGATCGGACAGGAAATGGGGCTGTTCGCGATTGACACCGAATACGTCGGGCCGGGCCTGCCGCTGTGGCTGCCCAAAGGCACCGCCATCGTCGAAGAACTGGAAAAACTGGCGAAGGAAACGGAATTCGCCGCCGGCTACGTCCGCGTGAAAACGCCGCACATCGCGCGGGAGAAAATGTATTTAACGTCCGGTCATTTGCCGGTGCTTTACGCGGAATCAATGTATCCGCCGATGGAACTTCGTGAACGCGACGAAAAAAAGGGGAGCGCGGGCGTCCCGCCTGCCGTTTCCGGCGTCGCGCCGGAAACTCCGAGCGGTGCAAAATACTCCAAACGCCGGTTGCCTCACTTCGAGCGTCCGTGGGCAAAATACATGATCACGTTCAGCACAATCGAGCGGCAGCCGCTTTCGCCACAAGCGCGCGATATTGTTTTGGAAAGCTTGCTGTTTATGCACGAGCAGCGTCGTTACGAACTTTATGCCGCATGCGTGATGCCCGACCACGTTCACTTGCTGTTTGAACCGCAAATCAAGGAACAAGACAAGGAGGGTAAACCGGTTTTCTGGCCGCTATCAGAAATTTTACATTCGATAAAATCTTTCACCGCGCACGCAATCAACAAGGCGCAGCAGACGAAAAGTAATCCGGTTTGGGAGAAGGAATCGTTTGACCGGATCATGTGCGGTGAAGCAGATTTGGAGGAGAAGTTTCATTACATTTGCCGGAATCCATGGGAATCGGGCGTCGCGAAGCAGGATGAAAATTATTCGTGGCTTTGGACGCCGAACGCTCCTCGGCGCGACGCCGAGGAGGGCACGCGAGACGCGTGCGCTCCCCAACCACAAGGAAGCGTGCGTGCGGTTTCGGGGAGCGCGACCGTCCCGGTTGCCGTTTCCGGCGTCGCGCCGGAAACATCTCCCGATGTTGAGCGCTATTACCTCAAAGCCATGAACTGCCCACATCATCACCGCATTTTTGCGGCGGAACCTCGCAGTTACCGCGATCTGCCGCTACGGCTGGCCGAATACGGCACCTGCTACCGCTACGAGCAGTCGGGCGAATTGTTCGGCCTCATGCGCGTCCGGTCGCTAAACATGAACGATGCGCACATCTATTGCACACCAGAACAATTCGCCGCCGAGTTCAACGCGGTCAACGAAATGTATCTGAAATATTTCAAGATTTTCGGCATCGAGAAATACGTCATGCGCTTCAGCACGCACGACCCGTCGCGCCTGACCGGCGACAACGCCAAGTTCGTCAACGAGCCGGAATTGTGGAAGCAGACCGAGGATTTGGTCCGCAAGGTTTTGATTGATTCGAAGATTCCCTACGTGGAGGTGCCGAACGAGGCGGCGTTTTACGGGCCGAAGATTGACGTGCAGGTCTGGAGCGTCATCGGCCGCGAATTCACGCTGGCGACGAACCAGGTGGACTTCGCCGTGCCGCGAAAATTCGGCCTGGTCTATCGCGACAAGGACAACACGGACAAGACGCCGCTGTGCATCCATCGCGCGCCGCTGGGCACGCACGAGCGGTTCGTCGGCTTCCTCATCGAGCATTACGCCGGCAATTTCCCGCTCTGGCTTGCGCCGGAACAGGTGCGCGTGATGACCATCGGCGAGGAGGAGCCGCTGGTGAATTACGCCAAGGCCATCGTGAGCGAATTGCGCGCCAGTTTCGTCCGCTGCGAGTCGGATTTTTCGTCGAACAAAATCAACGGCAAGATTCAAGAAGCCGAGCAGGCGAAAGTCCACACGATGCTCGTCATCGGCGGACGCGACATGGATGCCGGGGCGGTTTCCGTCCGTCTCCACGGCAAAGGCAACATCGGCGCGAAACCGAAAGCGGAAGTGATTTCTGAAATTTTGCAGGCCATCAGAGAGCGAAGGGCTTGATTTTATCAGTGCGAAAGGGGTTGCGTTTCCGGCCCGGAACGGTAAGATTAGGGGAAGTTGTAATTTACAGTGATTTTCTTTAAGATTGCCGAGTGGCGGGTTTTAGGTATCATTTCACCCGTTTTCGTCGTAGAAACCATCGCACGCGATTTGAACCTGATTGCGAACATGAGCCGGTTGGACCGGGGTGGAGTTGGTCAATGCACCTTCCCCGAAGGCTGCCGCGCTGCCACACCCAACCTTCGACCCGTCAACGACCGAACCAAGAAAGGCCGCTGTTTATGAAAATATTCCTCATTTGGGTGAATGACGAGAATTTCTACCGGCTGCTGCCGGAGGATTTGGGCGGCTCGAAGCCGGGCGACCCGCGTGTCAAGGTGATGGGATTCCCGCCGCTGGGCATCGAGACGCTCGCGCCCGTCCTGCGCCAGCACGGACACCAGGTCCGGATGTTCGACACGTGCCACCCGGAGATGAAGGAGCCGGACATCGCGCAGGCGTTGCGGGATGACCCGCCGGACGTCGTGGCGCTCTCGTTTTTGTCCACGACGACTTATCCCGGGGTGAAGAGCATGGCCCAAGTCGTCAAAGACGTGATGCCCAACGTGCCAATCATCTGCGGCGGTGTTTTTGCCACGATGAACCAGGAACGGATTTTGAAGGACTGTCCTTACATTGACGCCGTGGGCGTCGGTGAAGGCGAAGAACTTCTGCCGGACTACCTTGACCACCTGAACAATCCGGCAGGCGTGGCCGGCCTTGTCTGGCGCGATGGCAATAAAATCGTCAAGAACCTCGCCCGCCCGATCATCAAGGATTTGAACAAGTTTCCGTATCCCGACCGGATGTCACTGCCGATTGATTACATCGAATCCCTGCCGCTCGACGTGCCGGCCGTCCTGTCACTGGAGAAATTCTGCACGATGCAGACGTCGCGCGGCTGTCCTTACACCTGCATTTATTGCGACATTCCCGCGCTGACCGATGGCAAGTGGCGCTTCCGTTCGCCCGAGCATGTCCTCGGCGAAATGCAGCAGCTCCACGACCAGGGTTACCGCTCGATTTATCTGACCGACGATCATTTCCTGCTGAAACGGGACCGCATCAGCACGATTTGCCAGAACATCATTGACCACAAGCTCGCGTTCAAGTGGGGTTGCGAAGGCCGCGTGGATTCCGTCGCGGTGGACCAACTGCCCATCATGGGCAAGGCGAACTGCAATTTTCTCGCGTTCGGGGTGGAAGCGGGAACGCAAAAAATTCTCGACCGCCTCGACAAGCGGCAGACGCTGGAGCAGATCGAAAAGGCGGTCAGCGAAGCCAAGCGCTGCGGCATCGAACGGGCGCACGGATTTTTCCTGGTCGGTTCCCCCGGCGAAACCGAGGAGGACATCCTGGAAAGCTTCCGTTTCTGCGCGCGGCTCAAGCTCGACACGTTCGGCTTCAACCGGCTGTGTGTTTATCGCGGCACGCCGCTGTGGCACGAGTATATCGAGCGCGGCATCCTCGACGACGAGCGCGACTGGGCCAAATGGTTCAAGTGTTCGGACATTGACCCGACGGTGCTGCCCAGCGAGGTCGTCAACCGCGCGCGGCAAAAGGGTTACGCGCTGCTCTTTGCCCGGCGGATTTTCTTCCGTCCCATCAAGACCTTCAAGCTGCTCCACACCCTGGGCCGGCACATGAAATACAGCGACATCCTGCGGCTGTTGAGCAGTCCGTTCCGCCGGCGCAAGCTGAACCGGACGCCGGAACTGCCTGCCCGGATGATCGAACGGGGATTGACCGCGCCCGTCCGAAACGCCACGCCGGTGGATGCCCCGGCAGTTCCCGCGTGACCCGTCGCCCCTAAAATATTTATTGTTCGCCGAACCGGCTTCAAATCCGGCACCGCCAGGGCAAATCGCGCACGAGCGCGTGTTACTGATTAATGATCAATTGATCCGCAAGATTGACTGGCAAGTGCTTTGAAACGGTTTGGATCAGTTTATGAAACCGGCTGTGCAGCCCATCCTCATATTAGGCATCGTCGAACTCATTTTAGCGGTCCATAAAACGCATTGGAAAATGCTGAATCCGTTGCAGCAAATGATACAATGCTATGAAGGAGATTTGTGTCACCGTCACGCGAATGGCCGCGATAATAAGCTGAAACTATCTGTGCCAGTCTATACTTTGCATCTTCCGTGTCATTTGTCTTTAGCTCTTTGAGGGCTGCTAACGCTATCGAAGCACTGGCTGCCATCCACGGCTCTGCCTTCTTGGATTCCTCCTCTCTCTGCTTATTAATGTAAGCCATATTGGTTTCTAGCTCTTCCTTGAGAGGTTGATACTTCTCCAGCAACTCTCGCTGACGTTTGGCGGCAGGGCATGAATATCCAAAATACCAACCAATCCCGATGCCAACCAAGAGACACGCTAAAAATGTGAGGATACATTTCATACGCTCACGATGCCTAACTAGATAATGGGCGGCTTTGTTTGCAGCCTATCCTTTTCCGCATGCAGTCTATCCTGTTTCACGAAAAGCATTGAAAGACGGACTGAAACCGTTGTCCAACATAAAATTGCGTTGTTTATGACCTACATCCGCCCTCACCCCGGCCCTCTCCCCCGGAGAGAGGGAGAATCGCTCGCTGCTCCTTTGAAAATTTATACGACTGGATTGGCCGGACGCGCATCCGCAAAACCAGAAACCACCGAAAGCTGTTTCCTCTCCTGGGGGGAGGATAAAAGGTGAGGGCGGGCGTAAACACTCATTCCCATGAAAGCGTTGAGGAAGCTACTTTATTCCCCGCCGCCGTTGTTTCCATTCTTGCGCTCCCAGCGGCGCGGCTGCCGTTCGGGCGGCGAGGTGTCCACTTTCGCGTAGTAGGTTTCCTCGCCAAACAATTTGTTGGCCGCCTGCTCCAGCTCGATGGACGGTGTGACGCTGAATCGTTCGTTGGTGTCCATGAAGATGACTCCGCCGCCCGGACGCATAAAACCCAGCAGCAACGGGCATTTGCCGGGGTGCGCCGCCACCAGTTCGCGCACGGATTCGACTTGTTCCGGTTTCAAATGCGCGGTGTGCAGGCGCAAATGCACCTGTTTGGTGAACCGCTTCGGCGCGTCCGCCAGCGGCAAAATTTCCTGCGGAAAGATTTTCGGCTTTTCGTCGCCGGTGTTCACTTCGCCGACAACGAGGATGGCCTTGTTCGGCACGAGCAACTCGCGGTAGCGGTCGTAGTTTTCGTTCATGCACAGCACCTGCACGGAACCTTCCAAATCTTCGAGCGTGACCATGGAATAGGGCTTGCCGCTCTTTTTCGACACGCCGTTCTGCACCGCGGCAATCAATCCGCCGATGCGCGTGAGGCTGCGATTCGGCAATTCCGCGAGCCTGGCGGTGTTGGCCAGCGCGTATTTTTCGAGAATCGGCGCGAACGGCGTCAGCGGATGGCCGGTGACGTAAAAACCGAGCAGTTCCTTCTCGTGCGCGAGCAGTTCGTGCTGCGGCCATTCGGGCAGATCGCTGATGGCTTCCGGCATCGGCGGCGCTTTTTCCTCCAGTGCGCCAAACAGGGAGCTTTGCCCCTTTTGCCTGTCGGAAAGGATGCTGGCGGCGCGGGCCAGCGTGCGTTCGATTTGCGCGAACAACGTGGCGCGCGTCTGCCCGAAACCATCGCACGCGCCGGATTTGATGAGCGCTTCAAGAATCTTCCGGTTCACGGTCCGTCCGTCCACCCGCTCGCACAAATCTGACAGCGAAGTGAATTTGCCGCCTTCGTTCCGCGCCTTGAGAATCGTTTCCACGGCGACTTCGCCCACGCCCTTGATGGCGGCCAGACCGAAGCGGATGCCGAGACGCTTATCTGATTCCGTGCCCTCTCCCATCGGATGGGAGAGGGTGGCCGAAGGCCGGGTGAGGGTTGTTGCCGGCGCAAAATAAACCTGGCTTTCGTTCACGTCCGGCTGCAAGACCTCGATGCCGAACTCGCGCGCCTCGTTGATATACTGGCTCAACTTGGTGGTGTCCGCCATGTCGTTGGTCATCATCGCGCAGAAAAATTCGACCGGATAATTCGCCTTCAGGTAGGCGGTTTGATACGCGACGATGGCGTAGGCGGCGGCGTGTGATTTGTTGAAGCCGTAGCCCGCGAATTTTTCCAGCAAATCAAAAATCTGGTTCGCCTTCGCCTCGGGGATGTGATTTTTCTCCTTGCAACCCTTGACAAAAACGGCGCGTTGCTTGGCCATTTCCTCGCGCTTCTTCTTGCCCATCGCGCGCCGGAGCAGGTCCGCGCTGCCGAGCGTGTAGCCCGCCAGCACCTGCGCGGCCTGCATCACCTGCTCCTGGTAAATCAAAATGCCGTAGGTCTCGCGCGCAATCGGTTCGAGCAACGGATGTTCGTATTCAATTTTTACCTCACCCTGCCGGCGCCGGATGAATTCGGGAATCAACTCCATCGGGCCGGGCCGATAAAGCGCCACCAGCGCCGTGATGTGTTCGATGGAACTGATCTGGAATTTCCGGCATAAATCGCGCATCCCGCCGGATTCCAACTGGAACACGCCGAGCGTTTCCGCGCGGTTGAGCAAATCGTAGGTTTTTTGGTCGTCGAGCGGCAGATGGTCAATCGGCACTTCAATGCCGTGTGTGCGTTTGACCATTTCGCAGGTGTTGCGGATGACCGTGAGCGTCTTCAGGCCGAGAAAATCCATCTTCAGCAGGCCGAGATCGCCGACGGGATTCATGGCGTATTGCGTGACGAGCGTGCCGCTTTCGTCCTGCTTGAGCGGGAGCAGATTCACGAGCGGTTGGTCGCCGATGACGACCCCGGCGGCGTGGACGGAGGCGTTGCGCGTGAGGTCTTCGAGAATCAGCGCGGTGTCAATCAACTCGCGCGTGACCTCCTCGGTCTCGCAGGCCTCCTTGAATTCCGGCGACTGCTTGAGGGCCTTTTCGAGCGTCATCTTCAAATCGAACGGAATCATTTTGGCGAGCCGGTCGCCTTCGCCGTAGCTCAAGCCCATCACGCGCGCGACGTCGCGCACGACCGATTTCGCGCCCATCGTGCCGAAGGTGATGATTTGCGCGACGGAATCGCGCCCGTATTTTTCGCGGACATATTCGATGACATCGGCGCGGCGGTCGTCGGCGAAATCAATGTCAATGTCCGGCGGGTTGACGCGTTCGGGATTCAGGAACCGCTCGAACAGCAGGCCGTAGCGGATCGGGTCCACGTTGGCTATTTCCAGCAGATAGGTGACGAGCGAGCCGGCGGCGGAACCGCGCGCCACGCAGGCAATGCCGTGCTCATGCCCGTAGCGGATGAAATCGCCGACGATGAGGAAATAACTAAGGAAACCGGTCTTCTCAATGACCGTGAGCTCGATTTTCAGCCGGTCCATGACGGTTTTGATGGCGGCGGCGATGGCGGGTTCTTTGATATTGTAGGAGCCGACGTGAGGAGGCTCTGACGTTTCTTTCGAATTTGAAGCGGGACTCCTCACGTCGTCTGCTACAGAAGAATGATACGTCGGCAGCCGCGTCGGGTCGTCAATGCCCTCGACGACAAATTCCTTCCCCTCGGCCTTGGCGTGGATCGTGTAACGCCGGAACAATCCCTCGGCCAGCCATTGCCGCAAATAACCTTCGCGCGTGGAATGTTCCGGCGGATGAAAGACTGGATAGTGCAGCTTGCCGAACTCGATTTCCCAATTGCATTTCTCGGCGATTTCGAGCGTGTTTTCCACCGCCTCCGGCGTGTCGGCAAAGCGCGCCTTCATTTCCTCCGCCGACCGCAGGTAAAACTGCTCCGGCTCGTAGCGCATCCGTTTCGTGTCGGCGAGCTGCGTCTGCGTGCCAATGCAAATCAGGCAGTCGTGCGCGTGCGAATGGCTTTTCTCGATGTAATGCACGTCGTTGGTCGCCACGAGCTTCAGGCCGAATTCCTTCGCCCACTGGATCAAATGGCGGTTCACCTTCGCCTGCTCCGCGATGCCGTGGTTTTGCAGTTCGAGATAAAAATTATCCGGGCCGAGCGTCTGCTTGAACCAATCCACCACGTCGCGCGCCTTGTCCGGTTGGTCTTTCATTATCAAATCGGGTATTTCACTGGCCAGACAGCCCGACAGCGCAATCAGACCATCCTTGTGCGCGGCCAGCAGTTCCTTGTCTATGCGCGGCTTGTAATAATAGCCGGTGAGATGCGCCTCGGTGGTGAGTTGGATGAGATTTTTATAGCCGGTCGCGTCCCGGGCGAGCAGACCGAGATGATGATAAACGTCGCGTCCGCCGCTGGTGGTTTTCTTCTCCAGCCGGCTGCCGGGCGCGACATACACCTCGCAGCCGATGATGGGTTTGATGCCTTTCTCGCGGGCGGCCTGGTAAAAATCAATCGCGCCGTAGAGCACGCCGTGGTCGGTGATGGCGAGCGCGGGAAATTTCAGTTCATGGGCCTTGTCCACCAGCCGGTCCAGCCGGCAGGCGCCATCGAGCAACGAATACTCGGTGTGCAGATGGAGATGAACAAAGTCCGCGTGCGACATGGAATGAATTTACTCTGCGCTACGGAGCACGCGCAAGGAAGGGTTGTTCGCAAAAATTAAAGTTCCGCCAACAAGTCAAAAACCGGATGCCTTTGACGAATTGCGTCGCAGACTGGCTTCAAGAATTTCTTCGCGGGTCGGCGCCCGGTTTCTTTGATTTGCACGGCGCGGTTTCATGATGCGAAACCGGATTTTTATTTGTGGCCGTTGCCGGTGAGTGAAAGCGCGTAAAAGATGAGAATAATGATGAGTAAAGCGGCAACGATGCCGATGATGAGGAAGATGTTGTTGACCTTGTTGGACTTTTTGGAAAATTCCTTGTTGGTGTCAAACCCGGCGGGACGTCCGCCGCCCTTTTCCAAATCACCCAGACTGACGCCACGCGACATGACCATGGTGCTGTCCGGGTTCTTTTTAACCGGCGCACCCGCCGGCGCCGGCGCGGGAGCAGGAGCGGATGCCGGAGTCCCCGCGGCGGACGGCACGCCGGTGTCGAGGCGCAACTCCACGTTGCCGAGGCGCAAGGTCTGGCCAGGTTTCAAAACGCCTTCGGCGATTTTTTCGCCGTTGATGAACGTGCCGTTGGTGGAATCGAGGTCTTTGATGACGATGTCGGTGCCGCGCAAAAGCACCTCGCAGTGATGGCTGGAAACGGACGGCTCGGCAATTTGAAACAGGTTATCCTCCACACGGCCGATGGTGGTGCGATCCACTTTCAACTCATGCGCCCGGTCGGTCATGCCTTGAGTCAGGATAACAAGTTTGGCCATAGTTACTGTGAACCGATTATGACCGCTGACCGCTTCAAGTCAAACGGAAATCTCGTCATCAGCCCCGCCGCTCAATCAAGGCGCGGAATTCGGCGAACAACGGCGTCGAATCGTGCGGCCCGGGCGAGGCTTCGGGATGATACTGCACGCAGAAAACCGGCTTCCTTTTGTGCCTCAAACCCTCGACGGTCTGGTCGTTGAGATTGACACGATTGACGGCCACGTCCGGCGGCAGGCTGGCGGGGTCCACGGCGAACCCGTGGTTCTGCGCCGTGATTTCCACCTGGCCGGTCTCGAAATCCTTCACCGGCTGGTTCGCGCCGCGATGGCCGAATTTCAATTTGAAGGTTTTCCCGCCGAACGCCTGGCCCAGAACCTGGTGGCCGAGGCAAATCCCGAAAATCGGAATGCCGGTGTCCACGAGCGCCTTCACTTCGCGCACAAGGTAATCCAGCGCCGCCGGGTCGCCGGGGCCGTTGGACAGAAAAATGCCCGCCGGTTTGTGCTTGAGCACGTTGGCGGCGCTGGCCGTGGCCGGCAACACCTGCACGCTGAACCCGTGCTGGCGCAGCCGGCGCAGAATGTTGTATTTCAGCCCGTAATCCAGGGCGACGATGGGAATGTCCGCGGGCGGCAGCGGCTTGCGGTTTTGCCGGGCGTCAACCGTCGCATCGCCGCGCTCCAGCTCAAACGCCCCGCTCTGCTCATCCTTTTCATCCCAGCGAAACGCTTTCTGGTGCGTGACTTCCTTGACGTAATCCACGCCGACGAAGACAAATTCCTTCGCGCGTTTGACCGCTTCCGCGTCTGAAATTTCCTCCGTGGAAATGAATCCGTTCATCGCGCCGCGCACGCGGAGTTTTTTGGTCAACGCCCGCGTGTCCAGGCCTTGAATGCCCGGAACGCCGTTTTTTTCCAGATTTCGGCGAGCGAAGAATCCGCGCGCCAGTTGCTGACGACCGGCGAGAGTTCGCGGACGACGAAGCCGGCGACGTGCGGCCGCCACGATTCCACGTCCACGGCGTTGACGCCATAATTGCCGATGAGCGGATAGGTCATCGTGACAATCTGGCCCTTGTAGGAAGGGTCGGTGAGGATTTCCTGGTAGCCAGTCATCGAAGTATTGAAGCAGACCTCGCCGCACGCGGATGCGCGCGCGCCGAAACCCTGCCCGTGATACACCGAGCCGTCTTCAAGTGCCAGAATTGCTTTCATTGCCAGTTAACGACCGCGCGCGATGCTAGGCACGCGGCGCAGCGGGTCAAGCGTGAAGCAAAATTTTCACGCCGCGACCACTTCGGCCTTTTCGGACCAGACGATTTTGCCGCCGACAATCGTGGTCACGGCCCGGCCTTTGAGTTTCCAGCCAAAAAACGGGCTGTTGGCCGATTTGCTGGCTGTGGCTGCGCGTTCGAAAACCCATTCAGCATCGGGGTCGAACACCGTCACGTCCGCGTCCGTGCTGGCGCTAGTGTGCCTTTTTTCAAATTGAGCAACCGGGCCGGGTTGACCGTGAATTTCGCAATCATGTCTGCGAGCGAAATGCGTTTGGAATGCACCAGTTGCATCAGCGAGAGCGCCAATTCGGTTTCCAGCCCGGTGATGCCGAACGGCGCGTAGTCGAATTCCACTTCCTTTTCATAATCGCAGTGCGGCGCGTGGTCGCTGCACAAAATTTCAATCGTGCAGTCGGCCAGGCCTTCGAGAACCGCCTCGCGGTCGCGCGCGGAGCGCAGCGGCGGGTTCATTTTGAAATTTGTGTCGTATTTCGGCCATTCGCGCGCGGCGTTGAGAGTTGAAAGTTGAGAGCCGAGGGTTTTTCCGTCGTTGGCCCAGAATTTTTCACTGCCGGCCACGGCGGCATCGGTCAGCGTGAAATGGTGCGGACACGCCTCGCCGGAAACCGGCACGCCGCGTTTCTTTGCCTCGCGCAGCAGCGCGACGCTGCCCGCCGTGCTTAGGTGCTGGCAATGGACTCGCGCGCCGGTCAGTTCCGCGAGCAGGATGTTCCGCGCGACAATGACTTCCTCGCCCGCCGAAGGCCAGCCGCGCAGGCCGAGCACGGTGCTCCAATAACCCTCGTGCATCACGCCGTCGGTCACGAGCGAATAATCCTGGCAATGGTCCATCACCGGCAGGTCGAACATCTTGGCGTATTCGCAGGCGCGGCGCATGAGATCGTTGTTTTGCACGCAATGGCCGTCGTCGGTGATGGCCACAATGCCGGCGCGTTTCAGGCCGCCAATCGGCGCGAAGGGCTCTTCGCCGGCAAGGCTGTTGCTGATGGCGCCGGTCACGAAGACGTTGACGATGCCCTGTTGCACGGCGCGTTCGCGGATGAGCGCGACGGTGCCCGCATTGTCAATCGCCGGCGACGTGTTCGGCATGCAGACGACGGAGGTGAATCCGCCACGCGCGGCGGCGGCGGTCCCGGTGGCGAGGGTTTCCTTGGTGTTTGTCCCGGTTCGCGCAAATGGACGTGCAAATCAATCAAGCCGGGACAAATCACCAGGCCGTTCACGGCCATTCGTTCGGCGTCGCGCGGCTCCTTTTCCGCCACGTCCGCGCCGACCGCCGTGATTTTGCCCTCCGAAATCAAAACATCCGTTTTGGCGTCGAGACGGTTGGCCGGATCCACGACGCGCCCGCCGGTGAGAAGCAACGCTGCCATGCGCGGCGACGATACACGCGCGGAATTGACAAGGCAAGCCCGGGGATTATGATTCAACGCGCTGCAAGTCTTGCGGGCTTGCCGCGCCGAAGTCCCGCCCGGCGGGGACGCAGGCGGGCGTAGTTCAATGGTAGAACGGAAGCCTTCCAAGCTTCACACGTGGGTTCGATTCCCATCGCCCGCTCCACCAGTTGACTCGACGAGTTTTCGACGAGCAGCGACCACGGTTTGACGCAAGAACCACGGGCTTTTTTTGCAGTCGAGGACAAGGTTCGAGCCAAACACTTGTTGAGCCAGAACCTTTTTCTCCTTTGGAGAACCTTTGACAGCGATTTCACCCGCGTTTCTAGCGGTCAAAATCCAATTTTCGGAACGGTTCGAGCCAATTGGCTCGGCCTGTGGATAACGCCGTGCTCTGCTCATCCAATGATTTCTTTTGGCTCATCAATTTCGCTTTCTCGGCGGCGTAATCGCTCCGCTCAATCACGCCGTCGAGAAATGCGTCGAGCAACTTTTCGGAGGCGGAGATTGATCTCTTCAATCTCCCCGCGTTTTTGCAAGGTCATGAGCTTGGCGGTCTGGGCGGACTGCTTTTTCTCCTCATTAAGCCGTTTCAGCATTTCGTCTGCCCAATCCGCCCGGAGCGCAAAAGGCTTTAACAGGTCTGAAATTTGAATGTTCAGGTCTTCTTCACGGATATAGGGCTGCTGACACCATTTCGTCGGGCTGCCCTTTTTGGTGCACCGGTAATAGGTGTAGGAATGAATGTTGCCATTCTTCTGCCGCTTCATTTTCTGTTCGGCGGCGATGGCGCCGTTGAACTGCTCACAACGTAGAAGGCCGAGAAACGCCTTTGGCTCATCTTTGTTCTCCGTCGGTGAATACCTCCACCGGTCAACGAGGACGGCTTGCACCCTGTCGAATAAATCCTTGGAAATGATGGCCTCGTGTTTCCCTTCATACACCTCTCCGGCGTAACGGAAGTGGCCGTAGTGGATGGGATCGGAAAGCACGTCCGAAACAAAGGTGCGCCCGACAAGCTTTCCGCTTTTCGAGCGCACTCC
>CAWDKS010000001.1:0-367688 GCA_963802965.1 uncultured Verrucomicrobiae bacterium | reverse complement strand
AGCTAAAGGCTCAAAACTCCGCGCCGCCGCCCGCCCGTCCCCAAGGTCACGCTTCCCATTTCAATCCATGCCATCATCCGGCGGGTCATATTCGTGGATGATGATTGTTGGTGGCGGTGGTGTGTGTGGCTGAATGATAATGCCGATGCCGGCGCTGACGTGCGGTTGATTGGGGAATTTCCGGCGCAACCCGCCGCTGAACACCCAGGCCAGCACCAACACCGACAGCCAGACGAACGCGAGAAACAGATAAACTCCCCATTCCGCGATGATCCAATCGAGAAAATGGAACACGGGGTCGAGCACTGTGGCAGGATTCAAGTTCATGCGATTTCCTCCGGTTATGCCTTGGCCATCACTGGCTCAAGGGTTTTGGACATTTCCGAGAACTTGGTGCGCATCCGTTCAAATTCACTCAACGGCGGCAGTTCCACCTGTGCATTACGCGCGTAGGCGCGGTGAATGGCCTTGCTGTTATGACCAAGCGCCTCCTGTGCGAACCGTTCGGGATAACCCGGCTTTTTTGGCGCGTTCCGCCCACGCATACCGATACGAATGCAAGCTGACACCTTTGATGCCCAAGCCCGCGATGCGCTGATGAAATTCCGTCGCCCGGTCGCCGGAACGAACCGAGCGCAGATACGGAAACAGCGGGCCGCTCCCCGGCAAATCCCGGAGAATTTCCGCCACTTCATCATCGAAGCGCATGATGGCAATGGAGCCGGTCTTTTTGCGCGCGAAACTGATGACGTTGTGTTCCCAATCAATGTTTTCAGCTTCGAGGCCCGCCAGATCGGACTGCGACGCGCCCAGGTGCCACGCCAGTTTATAGAACGCTTTGCGTTCGGGATTCAGTTCGCGGGCGACGATGGCCTGATGTTCCTCCCAGGTGATGGCGCGTTTGTCCTTGAACTCAACTTTCGGCCACTGGCGTTTCACGATGACCGGCCACGGCAGCCAGGTCATGTCCAGGGCGAAGTTGTGGATGCGCCGCAAATATACATTGGTCGAAACTTTTCCGGTTTCGAGCACGCGCAAAAAGTTTTCCGGCCGCGTTTCCAAAACCGGCAGGTGACGAATCAAGTCAAACGCCTTGTCCTTGATGGCGGTCTGCCAGCGGTGCTGGGTCTCGCCTTTTTTGAGTTTGACCATTTCGTCCATGACGAACTGCCAGTTGCGCGTGGCAATTTGCGGGTCGCTGGCGGCGAGATAGGCGCGGGCGATTTGCAGGTTCACGGCGGGCTGCTGCTGCGCTTCGCCGCGCGAATGGAACAACCGCAGCGCCGTGGCGCGGTCGGTGGTGTGCAAGCTGTCCTGCTTGCCGGTCACGTCATCGTGAATGTAGTAGCGTCCGCCTTTTTTGCGGCGGTAGAGCCGGTATCGTTGTCTCATAACTGTATTCACAGCGATGAGTTTACGACGATTGATCTCGACTCCGGCAGGGAGCAGGTGGGAGTTACGCAGGGCAGGCCAGAGTTAAATCCTGCTGGCACTTCCGCTGGCACTCGTCTGTGGAAGTTAATCCCAAACCCTACCGTCCAACGGTTAGGTTTGGAGGCGAGGGTCGGAATCGGACGGCTAATGCCCTGTTTTCAAGGAAAAACTACACCGCTTTCCTCACTATTTCAATATAATCCTTCACTATTTGGCTTAACCCGGTTTAACCCTCTTACTGAAGATTTCACTGAAGGTTTTTTACGGTCGGAGATTTTCATTCAAAATTCTCCGTTAACACGGGCGAGCGCAGCGGTTTGCCGTTCGGTCGCGTGGGTCTTTTGCCGGGCAGGACATGACAGGCCTGTCTGCGGCGGTTCAACTCCTCCTTCGCGTTGCGATGTTTTCAATTCGCTGACCGGGCGTGTCTCTTTCTTCCGCTGCTGGCGCGTTTCAGGAATCTCAGCACTGCGGCTTCGTCTGGCCGGAGACGGCCCGAGGAGGTTGAAGACGTTTTGCGCCTCCGTTCGTCCAGCCTCGGAATCAATGAGCCATCGAGATAAGCTTCGATGACCGCGGGGTGGATATATGATTTGCGGCAGACGGCGGGGGTGTTGCCGAGGCTTTGCGCCGTGGCTTTGACAGCGGCTACCACGTTTTTCTTAATGTCGGTCTCCGAATCGACGGGACCCAGTTGCCGCAATTCTGAGGCGGCGGAAACCGTCCCCGCCCAAGTCCGAAAATCCTTGGCGGTAAAGTCGCGGCCGGAGATTTCTCGCAAATAATCATTCACGTCTCCGGAGCCGACGTCGTGCTTTTGTCCCTCGTCATCCACGTATTGAAAAAGTTCCTGGCCTGGCAGGTCCTGGCATGCGCGAACGATTCTGGCAACGCGGCGATCTTCGACTTCAACGACGTGTTCCCGGCCGCTCTTGCCGCGAAAGTGGAACTTAATTTTCGCGCCGTGCACCCGGGCGTGACGGTTTTTCATCGTGGTCAGGCCGTAGGATTTGTTGTCACGCGCGTATTCGTCATTGCCCACGCGGATGAGGCTGACCTCAAGCAACCGCACGACCGTGGCCAGGATTTTTTCACGGCACAAGCCCTTATGCCCGAGGTCGCGCTTCAGTCGCTTCCGGATGCCGGGCAACGCGCGGGCAAAATCCATCAGCCGGTCGAATTTGGTTTGATCGCGAATCTCCCGCCAGCGCGGGTGATAGAGATGTTGCTTACGCTCCCGCTCATCGCGGCCGGTTGCCTGAAGATGGCCGTGGTCGAGCGGACAAATCCAGACGTCATGCCATGCCGGCGGGATGACCAGCGAACGGATCCGCTGGAGTGTGTGCCGATCGTGGATAATCCGGCCTCCGGCTGAGCGATAACGAAACCCGTGCCCGCATCGCTCGCGGCGAATGCCGGGGCGTTCGTCGGTAACGTAACTCAAACCGACGGCCTGCGCTGATTTCGCCGGGGAAGGCATGGTGTTGGTGTTCGTGTTGATGTCTGAATAATATGCCCCGCCAGTGATGTCGTCCACCGTGGCGTGGCTGGGTTGCAAACTTTGACAGTGAAGTCCCGGCTCTTAACCGGCGAGAACACGGTTCGAAATAAGAGCAGCGACAATCACATGTTCATGCAGCTGGCAAAGTGGAGCGACGCCGTGTTCAAAGGCCAAAACGATTTTTTCACGGTTCCGTGGATAACGACGGCTGATCACAGCCGGGCGCGCTGCGATGCGACCGCCTTGGCTGCGGGCAAAGCGTCGTTTCAAAACAGAAATGAATTTTTGACGCCATCCTTTTTCTGCATTAGGTATAACATGAACAAAAAAAGGAGAAAAAATGGACACCATGAACACAGCAAATACCACCAAAAACGTGTTGAATTCCGACGTCGAAATCAAAGGCAACCTCAAGTTTTCCGGCGAACTGACCTTTGACGGCAAACTGGACGGCGAAATCCACACCGAAGGTGCCCTGACCCTCGGTGACAGCGCCGTCATCAACGGCAACATTGGCGCGCAGTCGGTCGTGGTGCGCGGCAAAGTCAACGGCAATGTCAACGCCAAGGAAAAAATCGAGATCAAGTCCAAGGCCGAATTGTTTGGCGACATCCGCGCCACCAAACTGGTCATTGAGGAGGGCGTGACCTTTGTCGGAAAGACGGAAGTCAATCCGAACAAGGTCCAACCCACGCCGCCGCCGGCACGTCCGGCGGAAACGCCAAAGACTCTGGAAACGGCCAGGGCCGGACGTTGAACCGTTCGGCGGCGCGGAAAGACATTGAATGCCGGCGAAGAAACAGGACCAGGTCCTGGTGGCTTGTCCGCATTGCGGCCATCAGCAGACGGAGCCGCGCTCGGCCTACTCCAGCATCTGCAAAAAGTGCGGGCAGCATCTCCGGGTCCAGGATATTCTCAATCCGGCGACCCAGACGCCCAAGCGCGCGCCGAAACAGAGATCGGTCACCTGTTTCGAGTGCGGCGCCGAACTAGAAGTGCCGGCCAGCGCCGAGTCCACGATGTGCAAGCAATGCAGCCGTTACGTCGACCTTCACGATTATCGCATCACGAGCGCCATCGCCAAAAATTTCAAAACCAAGGGCGTGTTCGTCATCGAACCCAAAGGGTGCGTCTTCAACACCGAATCCGTCGTCGGCGACGCCGTCATCCGGGGAAAATTCCACGGCAAACTGGCCGTCGAACGTTCTTTGACGATTTACTCGAACGCCGACATCAAAGGCAGCCTGACCGCAACCCATTTGACCATTCCGGTGGAAAATCATTTTCGCTGGCCGGATCCGCTCAAAGTCGGATCAGCGGAAATTGCCGGGGAACTGGCAGCCAGTCTTCAGGCCCAAGATATTGTTGTCCTCAAGTCCACCGCGCGGCTGTTTGGGGACGTGGATGCCAAGCATTTAATGGTGGAAGATGGTGCGGTCGTGGTTGGGAAAATGCACATCGGCCCGCATACCGGAAATGAACAGCTCCGGTGACGGGAATTAGCCTTCTCCGACCCACCTGCGCTGTAGTTTCAGCCAATCACCCCATGGAGCGGGCAAAGAATGGCAAACCGCCGAATCCAAATAATGAAACTGATCAGGACCCTGAAAGCACGTCCCCGGACCAACGAGCAAGGGAATCCCGACCAACTAATTGCCACCCGAAACGCGGTGGTCGTCGCATGCTAATCCATGCAACCACTGCCGACTGCTCGTGCCTGCGGACGCTCGCCTTTGTTGGTGTTCACTGCACGTGGATGTGAAAACAGGGTACCCTGACGTTCAGCCAGTTGATAAGAAGCATGATTCCCAACGATGCGGCAAATGCCGATGTGCTTATTATTGCCGTCAGTTCGCTGGAGCAGTGCGCGGTTGAACTGATTCAATGGCTTGATTCTTTGTTATTAAGTTCCTGCGCCATCTTGGAATGTTTTTCCAAGGTCGGCAGGGTTTTGGTGGCGAATTTTTTGAGGTCCGGGTCGGATAAATTTTGGGATGCCGTTTCAAATTCGCTGACTGCTTGCGTGTGATCGCTAACCATGTCGCTCAAATACCCTTGATCAAATTGGTCGCCGGTGAGCGTCTGCAAATGTTTGACGGCCAGATAATCCGTCAGGTATGGCAGATTCGTCATCGTCAGGATTTGAGCGCCCTTGAGACTGTCGGGATTTGAAATCCGCGCATCGCTCCAGTTCGGATCATCCGCCGAAAATGTGTTGGTTGGCGGAAAATTCAATCCTTCAGCTTCCGCAATTTTCGCCAGTTTTTTGTTCGCCGCGCCGTGATCCTTCACCATGCGTTTGGCAAAACTTTTAATGTCATCGTTAGTGCTTGTTACGAGAGCCGCCTCGCTTAAGAAAACTTCCTTCATTCCGCCCACGGCCGCATCCGAGACAAACTGTTGGGATGTGAGTGTCGGCGGCGATTGGTTCGTGGAGGACGAACTTTCGTCCGCCAATGCCGGGATTGCAATGCCGGAAACGCCCAGCGCCAGAACAATTTTATTCCATTTGGTCAGTTTCATAATTTTAACAGTAGTTTAGATTTTTAACCTGGGATTTCCCATATGGTTTCTTGCCCACGACCAGCGTGGACTTTTTGGTGACTTTTGCGATTCTGTTCCTGCTCCACAGATTTGCAAGGACTTTTTTCACTGGCACAGGGGGCGATTCGTCGCCAGGTGCGCCTTTCCACAGGCTTTTTCACCCCACGCGAAGACACCGCTTCCATGGTTTCCATTGTTTTCATGCGAGTCCTTTCACTTTTCCTTCATCCGGATGCTGCTACCGGCAATCTTAGCCGGCACCGTCCTGCTCCTGCGCCGGCCGGGAACGCAAAAGTATTATCAACAGGAAATCGCCACGCCGCGAGCCGAGAGAATGGAAAAGAATATCATTCTCGTGTTTGCCGCGCTGGCAATGATCGCGATGAGCCTTATCTTCATTCTTATCGCAATCAAACGTACCGGCCAGACCATTTCCGGGGCGGAGGCGTGAAGAATCATCTCCAAGTACAAAAACGCCCGGTTTGAAATCTTTCAATATACGATAACAATGCGATCAATAATAATGTTCGATAAGCTTTCATCGTTTAACCTTGACCCATTCAGAAATTTTTCCGGCAAGGTCGGTTGCCGCCTGCGTGGCCTTCACTTTTTTTTCGAATAGGATGTTTTGCATCGTCAAGGGCTGACCGTAGTAAACGGTGTTGGCACCTTCGTCCGGGGAAATCGCACCGCCTTTGATGGCCACGCCGCCGTAAAGCCCGTTGCGCTCACCATAAACCAGAACGGAATGTTCGGGCGTGGTCACATCGCCTTGCACGCCGGAGCTTTGGTTGCCCGCCGTTCCGCGCGCTTCACCGCCAAAATCTATCGTCGGTTCAGCCAGCGCCTGCGTCGCGTTCGTCGTCATCAGCAGAATCACATAAAAATTCTGCTCGCCTCCGACTTGAAAACCGAGGCTCGCCTCCGTCGCGCTCAAAAATGCCGCCGGACCCCAGTTCCCGGAAGCGTCCTTCACCATCGTCACGCCGTTGCCGCCTTGATAGGCGAACATGAAACCTGCTTTGGTACGATCCAGCAAGATAATCCCCCGCGCCTTCTTCAAAACATCCGCCGGAACACGCTTGTCCGGCTTCTGCTGCATCGCCTCGAACTTTGCCGTCAATATACGGAGGCGGGCGTCCAGCCCCGTCTGATCAATGGCCAGAGCCGGGCTGATGAAGCTCAACAACACCAAACTGAATATGATTGCTTTCATAGGAACGCTAATCAATGTCTGTCGTCATGCCTTGACTGATAATGCCCATGGCTGTCGTTTCTGTAACGATCATTGCGAATGGCGTGTGCCCGCCAATCAGGATGGCCTCCTTCCCATCCATGAAAACGTTCGAGCCGGATTGGGTCACAAATCAGCCAGACATCGCCGGGTCCCAAATAGTAATACTGGTCGCCAACGACGCCGACGTATTCGTAACCATCCCAGACGTAATCGTCAGGAACCGTTATCACCTCCACTGGTGCCGGTGGCGGAGCCACAACTACCGGTGCCGGAGCAATCACCACTGGTGCCGGAGCCACAAAGAACCCTCCCCTCCTACCTGGCACTACTACGCAGGCTGACAATAATGCTAAACTTGAAATACCCATCGCAATTAGCATTTTCTTTCTAGCATTCATACTTCTTCGGTTAAGCTTGAAGCGCGCCGCCAATAAATCACTCGTTTCGTGCTGAAAACGCGGATACCGATTGTTGGCTTAATGCGATATGCAATGGCCGCAGCGAAATTCATGCAATTTGCATTTAAAATGCGAATCCAGAGACCAATAGCCGCATGAATCATTGAAAACCGCGGTAGTCGCATGGCATTCCTAAAGCTAGGAAACCAGATATGAAAATAATTCTTTTATATGCCTGCGTTATCATCCTGCTCTCGACAAGTGGATGCGTTGTCGCCCAAACCCGGCACGGGACAGTAGTTGCGCCCATCATCCCACCACCTGTTGTCGTTGTCCCGGTCCGGTAAAAGTGGCTTCAAGGAGTTTGGACTATGAAACTGGCAAAGGGAGTTTTTACATCATTTTAGCCGGCCTTTTCGCGGCAGGTTGCACCACCACGAATTTGACGAATCCGCCGCGGTCAGCCACCGAGCAATTGATTTTAAGCGCTTCCACCGACCGTGCCCTGGCTGTGGCCGGCTTGGCTTTGTTCGCCGGCCGGAAGGTTTTTTGGATACGACCGATTTTGACAACTATGATTCCAAATACGCCATTGGCGGAATCCGCGACGCATTGAGCCGCGCCGGCGCCCTGCTCATGCCTGATGCCAAATCCGCAGACATCATCATCGAGGCCCGTTCGGGCGCGCTTTCCACGGGCATTAACACTTTCCTGATTGGCGTGCAGCAAACCGGTGTGCCATTCCCCTGGCCGGGGAGCTTACCCTTCCGGAAATTGCGTTTTACAAGTCCGAAAAACAAATTGGATATGCAAAATTCGCATTGCTCGCTTACGGCGCCGAATCGAGGGCGCACATTTATTCCAGCGGCCCGGTCGTCGGCAAGGCCGACAACAACCATTACAGAATCATGTTCTTTTCCTGGCACCGGACCGACATTCCTGAAAAACAATCGAGCCTGAAAAAAGCGGAAAAAATCCAGGCCTGGTTTCCGCAACATGATTTGAAAAACATGCCTCCAATTCCACCGGCCTCAAATCCGCCGCCAAACAGTGTGCCTAATATGTCTCCCATCCGAGTCGGTATCTTCAGCGGCACGTTCACGAACACGGCTGCGTTTTGAGCTGTTCGAGGCGGCCGCACAAAGCGAACGTGAGTGCCTTGACGGTGATCTCCGAAGTAAGAAACGGTTTTCGCATCAGGTCGTTACCACCGGTGCGACTCATCTGGGCGCGCGCGTCAAAATCGCCACGGCCGGTCACAAACACCACGGGTGTGGCGTGATTGGGAACGGTATCGCGAATTCTTGAGCAGACCTCGAACCCGTCCATGCCGGGCATTACCACGTCTAGGAAGATCACGTCGAACGGTTCTTTCTGCGCCAAGGCGAGCGCCGCCTCGCCGTTCTCCACGCTTTCCGGTTTTTTAAAGGCTGTTTGCAGGGCGCCGACAATAACCCGGCGCGCCACGAGATCATCGTCCACCACCAGCATGTGAATCGGCGGATTGATGCCCAGATTCGCCTTCATTCCCGGCATGCACAATTCATTCAGCAAATCCACCGCGGTGGCCACTGTACCCAGCGTGGACGGAGTGGAATGCCTGGAATCCTGCAGCAGTTTTCTGAATAGACCTTCCAAGGCGGCACTCATTTGATAAGCTGGATGCACCAGCCCGGAGCCAGCCTTGGAAATCAATGAATTAATGCGAAGGAAGCCATCCGCCAGCAGGACCTGCCGCGCCTCCTCGTTTGGGATCTCAAGAATCGTCCGACAAAGTTCCCGCAACGGGCCAAGGTGTTTTGACGCGCGGGTCAGGAAGTCGTCAGCAAACCCGTCCGTCTCCGGCGGCGGCGTTGAAAACGGCGGTCGTAGGACGAGGGTGGAGGACGGAACGGGACGCGGACTATCCGTGACCGTCACCAATGAATCCGCAGCCGCCCGGCTCTGGTCGGGTTTCAAGAGGGGTTTCCAGGCGCGTCCCCGGAGACGACCATGCAACGCGAGCGTGAGTGCCTTGACGGTGACTTCAAAAGTGAGAAAGGGTTTCCCCATGAGATCATTTCCACCGCTGAGGGTTGACTTGCTGCGCGCGTCGAAGTCGCTCTGGAGGGCGACAAAAACCACTGGAGCGGTGCGGTTGAGAACGGTGTCGCGAATTTTTGAGCAGACCTCGAACCCGTCCATGCCCGGCATTTGCACGTCGAGGAAAATCACATCGTAAGCCTGCTGGCCGGCTTGGACCAATGCCGTCCCGCCATCCACTGCGAGGTCAGGCCGGCTGAATGCTTTTTCCAGCGAGTGGGACAGGGCTTGGCGGCTTATCATGTCGTCGTCAACGACCAAAAACTTGAGTGGACGGTCTGTCAGGAGATCCGGTTGCAATCCTGGCACGCACAAGTCGTTCAGCAAATCCAGGCCACCAGCGATAATGCGGAGTGCGGAAGGCGTAACGTTTCTCGTGTTTTCGGTGAGCTGTTTGAGCAGTCCCTCCAAGGCAGAAGCCGTCTGCCATAATGGAAGCGCCTCCGGACGACCGGCCTCGTCCTTCAGCACGCACATTTCAAAATACAGATTCATCAGCATGTTTTGCCGGGCCGGGCCGCTCGACTCCCGGCCAATGTCCTGAAGCAGCTTTCGGTGCGTGACGAGGCGCTCTTTTGCCCGCGCATAAAATTCGTCGAGCGGGTCGTTCTTCACGGGCAAGTCAGCGCAGGGTGACGCGACCGGACCGACCCGGAACGTCTTGAGGAACTCGCCGAAGGCTTCATCCTCCGCTCGAACTTTTGCCGAAAGATTCCTCCCGGAGGCCGGGACAGGTGCCCACGGATTGAGCAGCCGGTTGATGTCAACGAGAACATGGGGGGCAAGCTTTCGGACGGTGAGAACCCCGGTCAAAACGCACGCGGCGGCGAAAAAAAGCGTCCGCAAGGCGTTTCCAGATGAGTCGGTTGGAGCGGGTGTTGGGGCCGCCACCATTTTGGGACCATTGATCAAAATTGCCGCGGCGGACCTTGGAACATTTCCACCCATTGCGTCAGGGATTGTCACACTCTTCCGGTAGCGCTCCTGGCGTTCCTTGGTGATGCTTTGGTTTATATCCCATTGAATGGACCCCGGTTGTGGCGGTGGCGTCTCGAATTCGAAGATATTAGTTTCCGTGGCTCCACGCAACGCAAGGCACCAGAGTCCCGCCGTCAAGAGAATCAGGGACAACTTCCTCCAGGACGCCCGTGCCACACCGAGAATCGTTCGATGGGCAAAGCCTTTCGCCGCCATTTTGAACCGGTCTATCAGTCCAAATGGTTTCAATCGGGCAGCCGCTTGCGACCGCAAGCCAGCCGCCAATCCGTCGCATGCAGATTTCGGTCCCATTGTTTCTGGTCAGCCATAAAGTTCAACCGGACCGGCGAACTTTCCGCTCGCTACAAAATCACGGCGCCGCATTTTGGCCTGGAGGCACCGTGACCCACTGACCACGAATCACTTTCAGCAAACTCGGCGTCTTCGGCGGAAGCTTGGTCGGGTCGTCGAAATTGGCGTCATAGGCCCAGTTGCGTTTGGGCGGGCTATACACGTTTGCCTGGCCCCAGACATTGGTGGCATAGAGGCTCGGGAACATTTTGATCATCGAACCATTATAGGTGAACACATTGGCGGATCCCCAGTTTTCAAGAAAACGCGGGAAGTTCTCCATGCCGCCGCTGTAGTGTCCCAAAGTTGTCTCGACGGCGCCGGTCAGAATGGCGGCGTTGACGGTGGTGGATGCGGCGCCCGCCGGGGCGGCACCCGGCCCGGAGTTTTTGTCCTGCCAGGCATCGGACAGAATCGTGATGGCGTCGCCCACCAGCGAAGCCGGCAGGGTGGTGGAGGTGTTGCTGGTTCCGAGATTCGCAGAATTTAGCTGGTTGTAGTCGCCTTGGACGTAGAGCGGACGTCCCGTGGCCACGGTCAGCCCGCTCGGAGGCAGTTGAAGCCCATTGAACACGCGAACAGCGCCCAGGCTGGTGGCCGGCAACGTGCGGCTATCCACTACGTAAAGGGAAGCAAGATTCAACCCGACAAGGGAGGAATGCAGACTGGAATTGGTCAGGCTCCAAGCCGTGAGTTTCCCGATATTGATGTCAATGGGCAGGATGGTTTTACCCTCACGCGCGTCCCAAAAACTGTTTGCGGTCGAGACAAACATATTCAAATCATTGGTCGAGATGTTATTAACTTGCCCGCTAGTGGCGCGGATCCCGGTATCCGAAGCGACAACTACCATGTCACACTGATTGTAATACCTTAGCCGGCCGATGGGTGAGGTTGGGTCTTCACCGGCGGGCGGCGGCTCGATGATTTCCCGGATGGCTTGCGGGGTGTTGGTGGTTCCGATGGGAAGCGTCAAGGCCGCAACGGGAGAGACTTTTTGGTCCGGATGCACATAAACAACACTGCCCGCCGGCGCGCTGCGGGTATCGAGCGGGTCCCGCTGAAACAGGATGTTTATAACCGCGGTGACACTGGATTCAAAAGTCAGAGAGCTGTCCGGTTCGACATAGAGTTCCCCGTTAGAATGCACGCGTCCGGTAATGTCGAAAGGCTGACCGCAACTGATTTCCATTTCGCCCGAGGAATACATGGCAAACTGGAAAATGGGGATGCTGGCCAGCTGCAATTGCTGTAGGACTCCCCCGGTGACGTCCTGCGGACTGGCAGTATCACGCGCGTGTGACGCGATCGTGTATGTCGAGGCAAACCCCTTCAAGCCGGCGTATGTCGAGTCCAGCACGATGTAGCTGGTTCCAGGCGCGCGTTGTACATAAGTCTGGCCAGTATTGCCGTTCGCGTCATCGAACACCCACGTGCTCCAGTATGTGGAGTCCGACGGCGATGGCGCCGTGTTCTGGCGATAGGTGTTCAGGTTGTTGATGACCAGACTTTCGCCGCCATACAGGAAGTCCCGGTTGATCTGGCTCACCACCTTTTCCGTAGCCGCTTCCGCCGCCGCGACCGACTGGTTATATTGGATGGAACGGTAGGTCAGCCGGGTGTTACTTGCCGACCATGACATTGCCCCAGCCAGCAAGGCCAGAGCAATGGCGCTCATGATCATCGTCAGCATCAGGGCACTGCCGATCTGGTTCGACTTTTGAGTTGTAAAGGTGGTCTTCATGGTCATTGCAGGGCACGTCGTGTCACGGAGGTTTCCAGTTTATAATAATCCGCGCCCTGCATAAAACGTCCGGGTTGATAAAATTCAAGGGTGAGGTGAATCACCCGGTTGTTTTGGTTGTTGGTCAGCACATTCCCCGAAAAGTCTTGTGCGCTAAAGGCGATGGCGTTGGTGACCGAATCGGCCAGGATCACAGCGGAGTTCATCTGGTCCGTGGCTCGCCGAAAGGTCTGATCCCATGGACTAACAAAATAGATGATGTAGTTGGCGGTATTCGTGGTCGGATAAATGAGAAGGCCGGTGCCCTGCTGCGTCTCCCCGTCCAGCAGTGCCTCGAAAACACCGTTCGTCGTAACATTGCCGACCCATACGGAATTACAAGTGTGGACTTCAGCTATTAGTTGATCGGACGTTTCGCGGGACCACGTGATGGCGTTGAGCTTGGTTTCATTGATTTGAAACATCCTCAGGCCAAATAGATTCGTGACAATGATTCCACCGACCATCAGCAAAAATACCGTCGTCGCAATGAGGATTTCCGGCAAGGTGAAGCCTTTGTCCGACATTGGCCATCCGCCGCGACCTGAACCTGAAAAGGGAGATGGAAGCTTCATTGGTCGGGAGCCCGGATGGTTTCAATTGTGTTGGTCATCAACTCGGCTCCCCTGAATTGCCAGATGCAGTCCACGCGAATTCTCCTGACCGGCGGGTCGAGTGAAATTTGGGAAATCTTCGTCATAATTGTCGCAGACGTGCCCCCTGAACCTGACCCGGGCATGTCCAATGAGACGACCTTGTCGGGAAAATTCGTGGCAACCAGCTGGTCCACGACCGGCCAGCTGGACGTATCCCATCGGGCGCTTCGCGTCTCCTCGATGCATTCCATCGCCCTGGCGTTCGCCGCCTGAACCAGTTCGGCTTTTACTGCGGACGTCGTGCAGTAGATATACCCCGAGATGACTCCTCCCAGTGTCAGCCCTGTGATGGCCAACGCGACGACCACCTCAACCAGCGTCATTCCCGCCCGCTCTCGCGGCGGGAATGGAACGACTTTTTGATTTGATTGCCTGGTTTTCATCGAATACTGGCCTGCCCGCAGAACGAAAATCAGTTCTGCAACGCATGGAATCCCCACAAATCCCAACTTTCCAAGGCAAATTTAGCAAGTTTCAGTCCAATTGAAGAGACACCGGAAGTTTACTTAAAACAAATTGTCAGGCGTCATTATCTGTAATAATAACCGCCCTGTGTCAGGCTCGAATGAGAAAAATCGTCATCCCCCCGACGGAAAACGTCGGGGACTTTTGGGCGCGGTTGGTTACATGCATGGAGGAAGTGAGAAAGGTAAGTGACTGCCTGCCTTAATATCCTGATTTACAAGGCTAGTATAGTAATGGTTGCATGATAATTTATGCAACCACTCCATATAGAAAACATACTGCTCCTCCTCTCACTTTGTCCTGTTCAACTTACCGGACCGGGACAACGATAACAGGTGGTGGGACGATGGGCGCAACTACTGTCCCGTGCCGGGTTTGGGCGACAACGCATCCACTTGTCGAGAGCAGGATGATAACGCAGGCATATAAAAGAAATATTTTCATATCTGGTTTCCTAGCTTTAGGAATGCCATTCGACTACCGCGGTTTTCAATGATTCATGCGGCTATTGGTCTCTGGATTCGCATTTTAATTAAATGCGTAAATTGCATGAATTTCGCCACAGCCATTGCATATTGCATTAAGCCAACAATCGGCATCCGCGTTTTCAGCACGAAACAAGTGATTTATTGGCGGCACATTTCAAGCTTAACCGAAGAAGAATGAATGCTAGAAAGAAAATGATAAGTGTGATGGGTATTTCAGGTTTTGCGACTTTGACATTGATGTCAGCACCGCCTGTAATAGTTGTGCAGCCTCCGGGGCCGCCCGTGGTAACAGTGCAAGTTCCTGCGCCGGCCCCACCCGCAGTAACAGTGGTCGTAGGAGTTCCTGATACTTACGTCTGGGACGGTTACGAATATGTCGGCGTCGTCGGCACACAATATTATTATTTAGGCCCAGACAAGATCTGGCTGGCTTTGGATCCGAATCGTCTGGCGCGCTTTCATGACTGGGAAAAAGGCCATGCAGATTGGCGTGTCCACGCCACTAGCAACAAACTTTACCGCCACGATGCCCACGGACATGAAGTGCCGCTTCGCGACGACCATGGCAGTCACCCTGACAAGGGCCACGACAAGGATCGTTGAATGACGATTCGGCAGGGGGAACAAGATCATCGCCCTATGTTTTCAAGCTCATGGCGTATCGTGAGATCATTTATGCGGGTCGCCGATGGATTCTGTTCTGACTTTGTTTCCATGATGAGGCTGGACGCTTGTTTGCGCGGAAATTTCAAAAGGTGAAAGCTACATGTTTGCGATTTGGCACGCCACAACTGCGGTCGTCGGAATCCTGGTTCTATTGGGTCTGATTTCTGTTGCGCTTGGCTGCCTGGGCACATGGAGGCATTTTGCAATAAAACGTCCGCCCGCGTTACCGGGACACGCGCCCAAGGTGAGCATTTTGAAACCGGTTGAGGGTGTCGGGCCAAACACATACGAAGCGTTCGTTTCCTTTTGCCGGATGGATTATCCCGGCGGTGTGGAAATAATCGTCGGCACCATCCAACCGAACAATCCGGTGTTAGCGCTGGTTGGACGGCTGCGCCGGGAATTTCCCGAACGTGATATCCGATTGGTGTTTGCCGAACTGAAAGGCACTAACCGCAAGTCGAGTATTATGGAAGCGATGTGGCCAAAGGCGACCGGACAATTCTTATTTTTCTCCGACGCCGACGTCGTCGCGCCCCGGGATTATTTGCGCCAACTCGTGCCAAGACTTGCACAACCAGAAGTGGGCTGCCTCACCTGCCTGCCTCGTGGAATCAAAGCCCTCACCGCTGGCGGCAAGATGATAGCACTGTATTTCGGCTTCAACTTTCTCCCGCAATGGATGCTCGCGCAACGGACAACCGGGATCCACTGGGCCATCGGCGCAACCATGGCGGTCCCGCGCGGGGTGCTGGAGAAACTGGGCGGTTTCAAAAACTTCCTGAACCATCTGGCCGACGATTACGAGCTAGGCAATCGCGTGTCGCGACTCGGCCTGCGCGTCATCCTGCCGCCGTTGCTGCTAGATTGCGAGATGCCGGCGGAATCGTTTGGCGAATCGTTCGTTCGGATGCAGCGATGGAAACGCACCATCTGCCGTTCGCGCGGACCTCAATTTCTCGGCGTCATCATCACCTACCCGGTATTTTGGGCGTTGATTCTGGCCTTGATCCAGCCGCTCGCCTGGTGGTCTTGGAGTGTTCTGGGTCTGGTGGTGGCGATTCGCTGGATGCTCGCTGCGGGGATGCAGGCGATTATAAAAATGCCGGACTGGCCGCGCGCTTGGTGGTTTCTGCCTGTCGTGGATGTCACGGAAGGAATCACTTTTTTCGGCGCCTATTTCGGTAACACGATTTTTTGGGCCGGCCACCGTTACTCACTGCTCCGCGACGGAACCCTTGAACCAGCTGCCTCGGAAACGCAACTGGAACAAAGCGAACTGTCTGCCGCAGCAAAGTATTAAACTTGTGAGTGCCGACATCCTTCTACTGATTTGCATCCAGAGTCGTAAGAATCATTCCGGACTAGTTTTCACGTCTGCGGCGGCGGGCAGGGGTGCTTCTTTTGATTTCATATGTTCGCTGTATCCGATGAACACCGTGCCGAGAACGATCAGCGCGACCCCGGTCCAACGCGCCGCGTCCACACGTTCATGCAAAAGAAACCTCGCGGCGAGCACCGTCATGACAAAACCCACCGCTGTTAGCGGCCAGATAAAGCTCACGTCGCGCTGGCCCAGCAGATATTGTAGTTGGGCAAAAAAAATGGTCAACAGCAACAGGCCCAAAAGCACGTTCTTGTTCGTGAACCAGTCACCCACGAGCTTGAGCAAGTTAAGCAGTTGCGGGGTAGTGGCTTTACGTTCGGTATAGCGCGGGCCGATCTGGTCAAGCCCCTTTTTGATGGTGACGACGCCGACGGCTTCAAATGAGAATGCGATTACGAGAATGATCAGGATTTTTGTCATGGCACAAATTTTGGCGTGAGCACGGCGGGTTACGCGAGCCAAATCGGATACCAGTAACGGACACCAAAACGGACACCAAAGGAGTTAAAACTGGTATAGCCGGGTTGAGCCGATTTATGTTGAGTAGTCAATGAATTCGGGTATATTGGAGGCGCAACAGCGGGGTAAATTAGCCGATTCCGACCCTTATAGTTCCTCCAAAGTTACTCACCAGCGGCGAAGCACACACAGGATTTTGTGCGCGGACCCGCTGGCCCGGGAAACGGTGCCCAACCCGTTTGGCGGGAGAAACTCGGTTCTAAAAGTGGCCGGCTCGCCGGAAGCCGCCCATCTTGCCGCCGCGGAACATTTACCATTAAAAAACACAAACAAATAAAAAGAGCCGGGCATTATAGACAAACAAACGAGAATGTGTGAATGTGAAATGAAAGGAGCTGAAAATTATGGACAAACAAACACAAACAACCACTCATGACAAGGGCACGCTCGCCGAAGACGCACGCGCGTTAATGGCCGCCACCGCCGACGTGGCGGGAGAAAAAGTCAGCGAAGCCCGCAAACGTCTCGCCGCCGCGCTGGAACGCGCCAAGGAAATCGCTGGCCGTGTCCGCGAGAAAGCGGTCGAGGGCGCGAAAGTCACCGACAAAGCCGTGCGTGAACATCCCTATCAAGCCATCGGCATCGCCCTCGGTGTCGGTGCGATCGTCGGTTATCTCGTCGCCCGCCGGTGCTCCCGCAACAGTGATTGATGCCGTTATGGAACCAGCCGACATCAGTGTCGGGCAGCTCGCCGAGACGTCGAAGCGTTTCGCGCGACGACTGCTGACCATCGGGGAAAACCGGCTCGAATTGCTGACGGTGGAAGTGCAGGAGGAGCACGAGCGTCTCCTGCACGCCATCCTGCTGGCATTTGGCGTGGCGGCGTTCGGTCTGCTCGCCGGCCTTACGCTCACGGCCGCCATCGTGGTTTGGTTATGGGCCTGGTCACCCGTGGCCGTCCTCCTGGCATTGACCGGCCTCAACGGAGCCGCCGGGATTTTTCTTTACCGACGTCTCACCGGACTGCTGCGCAACTGGCAGACGCTTTCCGCCACGCTCGACCAACTCCGAAAGGACCGCGCATGTTTGGAGAAGACCCTCGCTTGAATCCGTTGGAATTGCGGAAGCAATTGTTGATCGCCGAAAGTGAACTCAATCGCGCCCAACTGGTTGAAGATATGGCCGCGCTGACGGAGGGCGTTCGCACGCTCACCGACCGCGCCAAATCCTTCGGTTCAATCGCCTCGTCCGCCGCGATGCTGGTGGCGGGTCTGGCGGCCTTCCGGCGGAGCAGGTCCGCGCCCGCTGACGAAAAACCTTTGTGGTGGCAGACCATCCTGAAAGGCGCGCAGCTGGCCGGCACCGTCTGGTCGCGATTCCGCGCGCGGCCCCGATGATGCCTCGGTCAGACGAATACAAAGCATCACCGGCCAAGCCACGGACATGGAGCGCGTGGAACTGGACGTGTTGCTCGGGCGAGAGTCGGAATTAAAGGCGAAATTTGCGCGTTTGCAGGCCGAGGTTCGCTTCATGCGGGTCATGCGGGAAGTGTTAACGTTGGTCAATGCCACGGAAGCAACGACGGGTGCTCACGCAGACATCCTAAAGCCATAGCTTAAATGCTCAATTTGACTGCGCCGCTGGCAACATCGGCAGACGATAATTTACCGGTAACAACTTCGGTTTCGCATTGCTTCGTCCATTTACCTCCCATTCCTTTTCCCAATCATCCAGTGACGGGACGGTGACTTCCGCCAGTTTCGAGTAAGAACGATGCACGGCCTTGGAGTTGTGTCCCAATGCCTGTTGTGCGAACCGTTCTGGGAAGCCACACTTCAACGCCCGTTCCGCCCAGGCATACCGATAGCAATGCAGTGACACCCCTGAAATCCCCGTCCGCGTGGCCAGTTTCGGATCAGTGGCATTCAGATAAACCCGCGCGAGGCCGAGGCTGATGCCCGGCTGACGTTCCGTTTCGTTCATGGCGTTGACCTTTTGGACCGCCTCGGTCCGCACCCGTGTTTTGAGGCTCACCGAATTACCCGTGACCGTGTCGAAAGCATACCACATGCCCCAGGCCCGTTTGAACTGCGATAGCGTTGCGTCATATCCTGCACTTTCATTTTGTAAGGATATGAGGACTGATTTTTTTCCGCTTCCGTGCAGTGGGCGTGTCCGTGACGTGCCCGTGCCGGATAGTGAGCGAGAGTTAAAATCGTTGAAGATTTCGTTGAAGATTTTCCCAAGACTCCAATAAAACCCTGTATTTACAGGCATTTTAATTGGAGGCGAGGGTCGGAATCGAACGAGGACAGGGGATTTTTTCAAAATCCACTACTCCGCGATTACCACCCCACCACCAGAGGCGAACAGCCTCATAACTAACGAACGCCAATAGAATCAGGCATTTCAGCACGTTTGTCAAGCACCAGCGATTACGCACCCGATACCAATCAACTACTCACCAATTACTCGTTCATCACCCGTTCACTGGCACTTTCACTGGCACTTTTTCCCGGCAGATCACAGCGCTTTTTTTGATGCTTTTCTGGACTTTTTGCCTTTGCCGGGCTCCTGCCGTTTTTGATCGTTGGAATAGTCGTTCGATTAATTCAGCGCGGGCACTGCCAAGTGATTCAACCACGCGGAGGGTGAAAGCCTGCCGGTTTATGCTTCTTGGGTTTCTGCTTTCCGCCGCTGCATTTTTTTTGCTACCTTTTCCAAAATGCCAACGCATGAACCGTCATGCCGAAGCGCAAAGACCTGGAAAAACCGGCAAATAATTGCCCACTAAACGTGAATCCAAGCCAATCGCCAAGTGTGCCACCCGTCAAAAACGGGCGAGATTCACGCCGCAAGCTGCGGGGAGCGTCACTGCTCAGCGATCATGCTTGGCTTGAGATTTCACGCACCTTGGGCCTGACGAAGCGGGAAGTGCAAATTGTCCAGAGCGTCTTCGACAATCTCCCGGAGACAGAGATTGCGAAGCGCTTCCGCATTTCGGGACACACCGTTCACACTCATTTGAACCGGCTTTTCAAGAAACTCACCGTCACCAGTCGCACCGAGCTGGTCCTGCGGATTATGGAGCAAATGATTGGCCTCACCCTTTCTGAAACCGGGGTGCTTCCCCCCATTTGCCGCCGCCATCACACCGGCGGTTGCTGCCTGCACAACTCGCCTGGCAAGCCCGCCAAGCCGTAAAACGCAACTTCCGTTGCATCAATCCCCTCGGCGTCGTGTGTAGGCCGAACAGCCGACTATTCAAAATCCGGCAATCTGCTAAAATTCCAAAATCCGAAAAGGCAGTCCAGAAGAAAAGCTGAAATTACGGGTCATCATCGGTTTATGAAACTGGGTCGAACAACAAAATTTATGAAAATTATGCGTATCCAAATGGCTCTGCTCGCAACCTTCACCGTCCTGTCCCTGGGCATAAAAGAGGTTCTTGCCCAAGGCACCGCGTTCACCTACCAAGGGCGGCTTAATGTCAGCGGCACTCCGGCCAGTGGCACATACGATTTTCGCTACCGGTTGGCGCTTGATCCGAATGGCAACACCTACTTCGGTTCAAGTATTCTGGCCAGTGGGCAGGCCATCTCAAATGGACTTTTCACCGCCACGCTGGACTTTGGCGCGGGCGCGTTTACGGGCGGCAGCTACTGGTTAGAGGTTGACGTGCGCACGAATGGGGTGGGCGGCTACACCGCGTTGAGTCCGCTGCAACCAGTGACGCCTGCGCCCTACGCAATTTTCTCCGGCACATCCAGCAACGCATTGAACGCCACCGCCGCGACGACGGCGGCCACCGCGACGACGGCGACGACGGCCAGCGCGGTTGGAGCGAACGGCGTCACCAGTGTATCAATTCAGAATAACGCGGTGACAGCAGCGAAGATCGCCAGCGGTCAGGTGGTTAAAAGTGTCAACGGCCTTCAGGACGCAGTAACATTGTCTGGAGGTAACAACGTGACAATCACACCCAGCGGGCAAACACTGACCATCGCGGCGGCGGGCGGACAGGCGGTGACAAGCCTGAATGGACTTCAAGGTGCCGTGACATTGGCTGGGAACTCGGACATCTCTGTTTCTACTGGTTCGGGCACGGTAACAATGGGCACCACGGCTGCCAGCGCAAATACGGCAAGCACAATAGTCAAGCGCGACGCCAGCGGCAACTTCAGTGCCGGAACAGTCACCCTCGCCAACAATCTGAATCTGCCGGGGACAACATCCAGTTCTGGCATAATTTATTTCGGCGGAAGTCCGTATCTTCACACCTTTGGATCGTTCAACTTTTTCGGTGGCCTTGGCGCGGGAAATTTCACTGCGGCAGGGAGCGACAATGTTGGGATTGGCGCGTCGGCGCTCTCACAGAGCACAGGCAACGCGAATACAGCTATCGGTTATCAGGCAATGTCCGGAAACAATACGGGCAACGCGAACATTGCGCTGGGAGTGTCTGCCGGCAGTCACCTCACGACAGGCAGTCGCAACATTTGCATTGGGAATCAAGGCGTTGCAGGTGACGACGGGACCACCAGGATCGGTGATCCAGCCTACACGTATAGCACTGTTATCGCCGGCATTTATGGCAATAACATTGCGAACGCGATTCCTGTCTATATAAGCCCAGCGGGATCGCTTGGCACCTCAGCTTCGTCCGCTAAATTTAAGCAGAATATCAAGAGTATGGGTGACACAAGCGATGTCTTGCTTAACCTCAGACCAGTTACATTCCAATACAAACCTGATATTGACCCCGAAGGCATTCCCCAATACGGGCTGGTGGCCGAAGATGTTGAAAAGGTTAATCCTGAAGTTGGTGGTGCATGACGCCAAACATGGAATTTACACAGTTCGCTATCAGGCTGTTGATGCAATGTTACTGAATGAATTCCTCAAGGAACATCGGAAGGTGGTGGCGCAGGCATCAGAGATTCAGGATTTGAAAGCGCGAATGGAAAAACTAGAAGGGTTCATCAATGCAAAAAACGGAAGTGAGAAATAAAAGGTTCTAAAATTTACCCACTCATCAAATCCATGAAAACGAGTCTTTGCGTTCTGATCGGTCTTGCCGCAGTTCTCTCCGTGAGCCGGGGCGTGTTTGCTCAAGGAACGGCATTTACCTATCAAGGCCGGCTTAACAGCAGCGGAAATTCGGCTAGCGGCAGCTACGACTTCCGCTTCAAGTTGTTTGTGGACGCTTTGGGTAACACCCAGGCGGGCGGCACACTGCTTACCAATGGCATCCCGGTGACTAATGGCCTGTTCACTGTCGCAATTGACTTTGGATCGGGGATTTTCAACGGCACCAGTTACTGGCTTGAGGTCGGTGTTCGCACGAACGGCGGCACCAGCTACACCAGCCTCGCGCCTCTCCAGTCGTTAACGCCTTCGCCCTATGCGATCTTCGCCAACAGTGCCAGCAATGCCATAACGGCGAGTGTTGCCGTTACATCTTCCACGGCGACAACCGCGACAACAGCCAGTGCCGTCGGCGCGAACGGAGTCAACAGCGTGGCTATTCAGAACAACGCAGTGACGGCGGCAAAAATTGCGGGAGGCCAGGTGGTCAAAAGTGTCAACGGCCTTCAGGATGCTGTGACGCTATCTGGAGGCAACAACGTGACTATAACCCCGAGCGGCCAGACCTTGACCATTGCGGCATCCAGTGGCGGCTGGTCTTTGACCGGTAACGCGGCCACGACTCCAGGCGTCAATTTCGTTGGGACAACGGATAATCAACCGTTGGAACTTTGGGTTAACAGTAGTCGGGCCTTGCGGCTGGAGCCGAATGCAAATGGCCCCAATGTAATTGGTGGATTTAGCGGGAATAGTGTGGGAGGGGGAGCTTATGGCGTAACGATAGCCGGGGGAGGTGTAGTTGGCTCCGTCAACCAAGTATCAGCTAACAGGCTGCTGCAAAACGGGGTGATTTTTGCCTGAACTGTTTTTTGGTCATGTTTAAATCTGTTACTGGTCACTGCGAAGCGCGGTTTTTTACTCGGCGGTTGCCCCGCTTGGCTGCTTTGACCGGAGCTTTCATCCGATCTGAGCCGCCCACTGACCCACCACGCTCTTCAGCCGGTCTGCAAACCCAATCCCAGATTGGTTATCCGCAGCAAATTATAGGTCCCAGCCACGAAATAGGCCCACGCCTGCGTCCGCTCCACTCCGCGGTAGCGGGTGCGCCTCAATCCTCCCACCGTTTTTATCCAGCCAAAGATTTCTTCGACCCGTTTGCGCCGGCGTTGGCTGATCCGGTAACCGGCACCACCGGTCGTCCGTCCATCCAGCCCCGAAACATCCCTTCCCTCTTTGCACGCCGCGTGCGGCGAGACTTCCCGCTGGCGACAGCCGGCCACAAATTTCTTTTGGTGATACGCTTTGTCCGCGCCGAGAGTAGTAATTCTGGCGGCGTGCAGTTCCCGATGTTCATCCACCTGTGCCAACGCCACAGTCGGCTCGTCTTGGGCAATGGGATTATGCACCGTGATGGCCGCACACAGTCCGTGTCGGTTCTCCATCAACACCTGCGTCCCAAAACACAGCTTGCTGGCCTGGCCATTGGCTTTCCGATACAGCACGCTTTCCGGATCGGTCGTGCTGCGGTGCGTCGCATTGCGCCGCGGCTCCCCGTGAAAATTGATCGTCGGATTGCCGGGGTCATCGTCTTTGGCCGTGGCCACTTTGGCTTGGTCCTGCCCATCCTTGCGCACAAAACTCTTCAAGCTGGCCCACGCTTCGATCAGCGTGCCGTCGGCCGTAAAGTGTTGGTCGCTGGTCCAGCCTTCGGCCCGCGACAGATCATAGACCTCCGCAAAAAACAGCTTCGCGGCATCCGCCGAGAGCACCCGGTCATAATTATGGGTGAACACCGTCGGGTCGAAACTCCCCTCATCCAGTTCCCGGTCCAGAAACCAAAGCCACAGGAGATTGTAGGCCAGTTGCTCGCAGAACAGCCGCTCACTGCGCACCGAATAGAGCGCCATCAATATCCGACTCTTGAACAGTTGCTCCGGCGGAATCGAAGGCCGTCCTTCGCCGGCATACAACTCGTCAAACAACGGCGAAAGCTTCCCCAACACTTGGTCCACGCGCGTCTTGATCCCGCGCAGCGGATGGTCGGCGGGCACCCGCTGGTTCAGATTGATCGTCGTCAGAAATTCCGGTTGGGCTTGAGGTTTTCCACGCATCCTTCTCTGACCTTTCTCCCTCGACAGTATTCAAACTTTCTGCCAGTTTTTCAGCAGCCTGCTAACGTCTCGACCATTGGCGGAGGCTTTTTGAACACGGTTCAAGCTACCTCCTCGACAATCGCAGGTGGTTACAACAACACGATTCAGAGCACCAGCAGCGGCTCAAGCATTGGTGGCGGGGAAGCCAATGTTATTCAAAATATCTACGGGACAATTCCTGGAGGATATGGAAACGCTGTCACAGGCCCATACAGTTTTGCTGCGGGCAAGAATGCGACCGCATCGGGTTTCGGCAGTTTTGTGTGGAGTGATGGCAACGCGGCAACCACATCCACTGGTGACCACCAATTCGTTGTTCGCTGCACAGGAGGTGCGATCTTTTATACTGCCAATGGCACCAGCACAGGTGTTCAACTTGCTTCTGGAGGTGGATCGTGGTCGTCACTCAGTGACCGTAATGTCAAAGAAGATTTCGCGCCTGTGGATGCAAAACAGGTTTTGGAAAAAGTGGCCAAAATGCCAGTGACCACATGGAACTACATCGCCCAAGGTAAAACTATTCGTCATATTGGGCCTATGGCCCAGGATTTTTACGCTGGGTTTAACGTGGGAGAAGACGAAAGGCATATAACAACTATTGACGAAGGCGGCGTGGCACTCGCGGCGATTCAAGGGTTAAACATGAAGCTGCAAGAAAAGGACGCGGAAATTCAGGCGCTTAAGGAACGTCTGGAGAAGTTGGAACGGGCGCTGTCTTCTTCCGCTGGAAACCACTAATTACCTGAATCTCATGAAAGCAATTTTTATTCTACGCGTGGCCGCAGGACTGCTTGTAGCGATGGGCAGTTCAAACGCGGTCTGGGCACAAAATTATTCCGTTGACTGGTATAAGATTTCTGGAGGAGGAGGCACAAGCACCGGCGGCGTATTTCAAGTCAGTGGCACAATCGGGCAACCGGATGCCGGGGCAGCCATGTCGGGCGGCAGTTACTCGGTGACTGGCGGCTTCTGGAGCCTGTTTGCCGCCGTGCAAATGCCCGGCGCGCCACTGCTGACGGTCGCACTCACACAGACCAATACGGCGGTTGTTTCCTGGCCGTCGCCGTCCACTGGATTTACCTTGCAACAGAATTCGAGTGTTGGAACAACAAATTGGACGGATGTCGGCTTGACCGCGAACGACAATGGCACCACTAAAAGCGTCGTGGTGCCCGCATCACCCGGGAGCAAGTTCTATCGCCTCAAGAAATGAGCCAGATGAATGACGATTGATGGCAATTTTTCTTACGGAATGACTAAACGTGCACCGTTTCTAAAATGAACCAGAAACATACAAACCTTTTAGTTCTAAGTGTCCTTTCCATTGCAGTGATAACATGGCTAACAGTTGAATTCTGTAATCGTGGTTCTTCTCCGAAACAACAAAACTTGCAAGCGTTGCAACCAACCCAATTACGACCGGCTTCTATTACGCCAGCCACACTGCCGCCAGTTGCTGCAATTAGCCAAATGCGCGTCGCGAGTCAACTGTCCAATCAGGCTAATTCTGTGATCGGAGACCAATTTCTATATGACGAACAGTTGTCATTTGAGGGTAATTTACAGCGTTTGAAAGGGTTTTGTATCTCTCATGGGAATGACCCGCAACTTCAACTACTGATTGACCAGTTTGTAAAGAATTTGTTTGCGCACAGCAAAGGGCAATTTCAGGTGGTCAAAAACGCTTTAGCCCACCTAGACGGGCCTCCCATTTTTGACAACATCATACTAGCTTGTTTGATCGCTGCCGATGGCCCTATATCAGAAAAGGCTGATATTGTCTGGGCAATCGCAACGGACAAAACGGAGTCGGTTGAGACACGACGGTTGTCAACACATTTGATTTTACAATTCAAGGATGGCAAAAGCAGACCTGCTCAATTCCTTTCCCTGCTGGAGGATTCAGACAGTGCCATAATAGTTCTCGCTACGAAAATGTCATCATTGGAAATGGACAAGCAAAGCTATAATGTCGTCAAGAATTCTCTTCTTGCATCATCGGACATAAATGTCCGAATTGCGGCGGTTGATGCAATTGGTAGTTCAACCATTCCAGACAAGCAAGCGGATCTCCTGAAAATAATTAATGACCAACCTACTTCAAAAGTTACGATGTTTTCTGACGCATCGTTAATTAAACGGAAAGCAATCGCCCATCTTGATCTAAGCGACCCGCAAACGTATAAGCGTGACCAGGATATTGCGCTCGATTCCACAGAAGATCCGAGCGTAAGAGCGGCGGCCATAAGGGGACTCACTCCTGACTCGTTCCCATCATCCACCAATATTTTACTTGGTTTGCTTCAGAGCGCCAATTCTGACGACGCGGTTGTGTTGGCAGCAACCGAGGACAGTCTGTTAACCACGCCTACGCCAAATATCTTACAAGTAATCCGAACCAAGGCTGCTGGACTCTCTGACCCGCAGCTTCGTGATTTTATGATTAAGCGTCTGGAGAAAATAACAAATTCTACAGAAACCCACCCATGAAACGTTTAATCCATACAATCACGCTATGTGTTTTCACGTTCTTTTTATGTCAGGGAATCCTGAAATCAGAGATAGCTGATGCTGTCTACCGAGATCACCTTGAATTCGCAGGGTTGAATGTTAACTGGCACACAGCTTTGACGTTTAGGTATGACAATGGTGCAAAGACCAGATATGTCATTGAAGCTGACAGTGATTATGTAAAAATAACTGATGATTGGGGGACGTTTCTCGGCACCACTGGAGGCACGTTCCAAAAGCAAGCGTGCCCGGCGAACTTGTCGTTTGGGCTGCGACAAAATGCCATCCAATTTGCCACAGCACAAGCAGGAACACCGTATTGGAATTATTATTTTGCCATTGCCGCAGGTTATGCCACTGATCCACTCGGTGCCTATGAGGATCGAAGTTGGATAACGCCTGGTGTTGGGTTCCGGTGTGATGGGCTAGTTGAATGGGTTTATGAGCAAATCGGCTACAACCCATGCGTTGATGCCCAGTTGTATAATAATTACGGAGTTGGTGCATTTTATTGGCCTGCATGTGGCCCTCAATTTCAAGCGTCTCAAATCCCTCAAGCAGTTCAAACGCCTCCAAGTAGCGTCGTCATGACATACCCATCATCAACCGACGTATTAAACCCAACGGTGTCAAGCAGCCAAAACATTACCCTCCAAGCATCCGCATCTGATTCTAATAGTGGACTATCTTTCAACAAACCATTTGATTATTATTACGAAAAGTATGTCAATGGGTCTTGGTCAGGTTGGGTCTATTATGGTTCTAATTCTGGAACTCAACCAGTGACTATACTGACTGCGAACACTTGGTATGCGTGGCGTGTAGAAGCATTTGACAACGACAGCAATTCTAATAGTTCTACAATTTATTACTTTGAATGGTGCCAGTGATTACTTACACCATCACTGCATCGGCTGGCAGCGGTGGAACCATCAGCCCGAACGGCAGCTTTTCTAAAAACGCCGGCGATAGCCAGGCATTCACGGCTTCCCCGAATGCCAATTATGTGGTAAATCAATGGACAGTGGACGCTGTGGTAGTGCAATACGGCGGCACGAGTTACACGCTTTCTAATATCCAGGCTGCCCACAATGTCCAGGCCACATTCGCCTATGTTCCGCCGCAATACACGATCACCGCATCCGCTGGAAGTGGTGGAACCATCAGCCCGAACGGCAGCTTTTCAAAAACTGCTGGCGACAGCCAAGGATTCACCGCTTTCCAAAATGCCAATTATGTTGTTAATCAATGGACGGTGGACAGTGTGGTGGTGCAATACGGCGGCACGAGCTACACACTTTCCAACATCCAGGCTGCCCACAATGTTCAGGTCACATTCACCTATGCTCCGCCGCAATACACGATCACCGCATCCGCTGGAAGTGGTGGAACCATCAGCCCGAACGGCAGCTTTTCAAAAACCGCTGGCGACAGTCAGACTTTCACGGCTACTCCAAACGCCAACTATGTGGTGAATCAGTGGACGGTGGACAGTTCAGTCGCGCAATCCGGTGGCACGAGCTACACGCTTGCCAACATCCAGGCTGGCCATAGTGTCCAGGTCACATTCACCTATGCGCCAACCCAATACACGATTAATGCGTCAGCGGGCAGTGGTGGAAGTATAAGCCCAAGCGGTTCGTTTGCCGAGAGTGTTGGCAGTAGCCAGACCTTCACGGCGTATCCAAACGCTAACTACGCAGTCAATCAATGGTTGCTGGACAGCGTTGTGACGCAGACGGGTGGCACCAGCTACACCCTTAACAACATCCAGTCCGGGCATAATGTGCAGGTGACTTTTGTTCAGGGTGTCTAAGTTACGGTGCAGGGCAATCCATCTGGCGTTTCCTTTTCGGTGGATGGAACAACCTACTCAACGCCACAGACGTTTAGTTGGGTGTCCGGTTCCAGCCACCCGATCGGCACGACTTCTCCGCAGAGTGGAGGCACGGGCGTCCAATATATCTGGACAACTGGAGCGACGCGGTGCGGTTTCCCACAACGTCGCACCCACTAGCGGCACAACCTTTACTGCAAATTTCTCAACCCAGTATCGCCTGGATACGAGTGTGTCACCGGCAGGAGGTGGAACGGTGGCCGTGAACCCACCCGGAACGTGGTTTCCGCCTAGTCAGGGATTACAATTGACCGCTTCACCGGCGAGCGGGTATGCCTTTTTGTCGTGGGCCGGTGTGGACAGTTCCCGGTAACGGCGCGAGTGTACCATCAATGGTTACCGGAGCGTGACCGCAAATTTTGCCGTCGTCTCGTCAGCTTACACGTTCATCACCTTGGCGGGTTCCGCCAATGCCGGCAGCCAAAACGGTGCCGGAGGTGCGGCGGGTTTCAATTTCGAGACGGGGACGGCTTCGGATAAAGTCGGGAACGTCTATGTTGCTGACACCTACAAAGGCACGATTCGGAAAATCTCTCCGGCAGGCATGGTGACCACCATTGCGGGTTTGGCGGGCAATCCGGGGAGTGCAAATGGCATCGGAAGCGCCGCGAGGTTTCTGTGGCCAAATGGTGTGGGCGCCCAAGAAAATGGGACGGTGTATGTCGCGGACACCTACAACAACACCATCCGTAAAATTACTTCGGATGGGAATGTGAGCACGTTGGCCGGGACCGCCGGGATTGCCGGATTCGCGGATGGATCGAGCGGGGTAGCAAGATTCAACCACCGGTGCGGCGGCTGTGGACAGCAATGGCGTTCTGTATGTGGCGGACGGGGGAAATAATTCAATCCGCAAAATCACGCCGGGAGGCTTGGTGAGCACATTGGCCGGTTGGACCAATGCGGGAGATGCTGACGGTATCGGGACTAACTCGCTGCTCAACGGCCCTGCTGGGATTACGGTCGATGCAAATGGGAATGTTTTTGTCGCGGATACTGGTAACAACACAATTCGGAAAATAGCGACCAACGGTATGGTGAGCACATTGGCGGGGTTGACAGGAAGTGCTGGTCATGCCGATGGTGTCAGCACGAACGCCCAGTTTAACGGTCCAACCGGTGTTGCGGTTGATGCGGCGGGGAATGTTTTTGTGGCGGACACTTACAATTACACCATTCGGCGCATTGGAACCGATGGAACCGTAACTACGATAGCGGGAATGTCTGGCCAATACGGATATCAAGACGGGACCGGCACTAATGCGCTTTTTGATTTTGCCTCCGGCATTGCCGTGGACGGGCGCGGCGATGTTTATGTAGCCGACACCGACAACAATGTAATTCGCAAGGGTTGGTGGGCTGGCACTCCCACGGCGGTCATCTTGCAGTCGCCAAAAATGAATGGGGCACAGGTGAAGTTGGATTTTACGGTTTTGACTGGACCAAGCAGCGGGTTCACATTGCTGAGTGCCGACCAAGCAGGCGGTCCATGGGGTTCCGATGCGACAGGCGTGCTAACGACTAACGTGATCGGTGTGTCTTACAGCTTTACGACTTGGCCTGGGGTTTCCACCAAATTTTACCGCATTCGGTCGCCTTGAGTCCGGGATGATGGCGAGGACAGAGCGTATAATATCGCAGTCGGTGCCCCGCTATTGCCGCTCGCAATAAAATCTAAGTCGTTGACCGGGCGACTAATTTTTACCATCGCTTCTACCCTGTGCTTCGAGTGAGATATAGATGCAAGGCTAACCCAAGGGCCGATGGGCAGATCGTTCCGGCTTTGTCCCACTTGTTGTTCAAGAATTTCGGCAATAACAATTCATTCCCATCGTAGCGGAGAGTTTATTGGGCATCCGCCGATGAGATATTCCGTTGTGTTCATCCCGTCTGCACCCGCGCCTCTGGTTGCTCCGCGCAACATCGCGCCGGCGGCCGCAACATCTTTGCGCCCGCCGTCACTCAGTTGCTGATGCTCCGCTGCCCGGCGGCGCGGGCGCAGACGGGTGCGTTTTGTCAGGAGCGGGCCTGCTCTCTCGGGGCGGGTGAAGAGAGCAGTCCCGCTCCTTCAGAACAAAACGCAAAACATGAACACAAATGAAAACCTCATCTCCACTGGATGCCCCGCAACCGCTCCGCAACCCATCAACCAACTCATCAAGCCGGTAAAATTCCCGGCTCAACCGCAGGAATGGAAAATCGTTTCATTACGGGAATGTCCCACTCCCGACACCATGCAACATTGTGAAACGCCGGATCAGGCAGCCGCCTATTGGAAAACGCATATCGCCACTCATCCTTACTTCAATCCTGAATGTGAATGTCTGGTGGTATTTATCCTCAACACCCGCCGACGCATCAAAGGTCACTACCTGGTGTCCATTGGGACGATGGATACAATCCTCTGTCATCCGAGGGAAATATTTCGATTGGCAATCATGGCAAGTGCTGCCGCAATCATTATCGCGCATTCTCACCCGAGCGGTGAACCAACTCCATCGGAAGCGGACATAAAAATCACCCGTGATCTCATTCGAGCCGGTCAACTTCTCAAAATCGAAGTTCTCGACCACATCGTCATTGGAAATCCAAATCATTCCAGTCTTCGCAGTCTTGGATATTTTGCCACATCCTGAATAATGCCGACGCCACTGGGCGATTTCTCAAAACTTTGAGGAATCGCCTTTTTTATTGTTGTGACTCAGCATAATTCGTAACTTAAAAGCGTGAGTTCTAATTCAGAGCAACTGTCGTCGCCAAATGAGACTGCGGGTCACAAATTCCCTGAGCCTCTACAAACCCGCATATCGTCGTGAAATCCAAAGAATCAATCTCTGAGCCGGGCAATGTATTGAATCGCATGAAACCGTCTTTCTGGGTATGTGAGTTACCTTGCTGCCTGCGAAATGAATCAGGCTTTCAGCGAATATGTTTTGTATGAGCCGATTCTCCGCATTCTAACCGCGCGTGGATACACAGTAAATTGCGAGTTTCCCTGTCCCGGATTGCCCAAGCCTGTCGGAGGCGGCGACTTCAAGAAAATTGATTTTGAGGTCAATGGACACGGTCAGCGGTTCGCGATGGAGGTTAAGTGGGCGAAGCGCGCGAGACTGGATGTGGACAGGATCACCTTAAGCTGGCTGCCTTCCACAATGCCGCGCCTGCCTCCCGATCATTCCTATGTGCTTTTGGACGCAAGAGCCATATCGAGAACATCTCTCTCGTGAATGGCAAATTCACCGAGTTTGGTGCTGGAGTTTATGCTGACTTCAGAATAACCAAGTATGGCTGTCGTATCTACGAAATCTCCTTCGGCTAATTATCAAGACCACACACTGCATGTCATTCGAGTTGTTTCATGAAGGCGGGCCGTTGAACGCGAAGAAAACTGGTCAAGACCAGTATTCCTTGAATGTTACGATTCCCAAGGATGAAGATGGGCGTGCAGCTCGCGAGTGCCCCAATCAGGATTGCTCGCCAGGATATTTCAAAGTCACACCCGGCACGGGTATAACCGGCGGTCAAACCATTGCATACTGCCCCTATTGCCAAAGAGCAGCAGAGCCATCCGATTTCCACACAAAGGAGCAGATTCGTTATGCCAAAGACCTCGTTGCGCGCGAAGCAAAAATCGGCATTGAACGAGCGATGAGGGAAGCGTTGGGTTTAGGTTCTGGCGGCAAGCGACGCCTTGTTGACGGTTTGATTTCCGTGGATATGGAAATCAAATCCAGCCCACCGGCACACGTTTGGCGACCTTCTGAAGATATTTTACAGCGAGACCTCGTTTGTCCCCATTGCACGCTAGATCACTCGGTGTATGGATTTGCTATTTGGTGTCCCGACTGCGGTAAGGATATTTTTACGACCCACATCCATGTATGAACATCACCGCCCAGCAAACCGAATTTCTCAGTTGGAAGGTCGTTCCCGCACGGCTCGACGCAACCCAGGCGGCGTGGTTTCTCGGCTTTGAACCGCACGAGATTCCCAGGCTCGTAACGGCAGGCTTGTTGAAACCGCTCGGCCATCCCGCCCGCAACAGCACGAAGTTCTTTGCCACGGAAACGCTGGAACAATTCCGCCGCGACGAGAAATGGCTCGCCCGCGCCAGCGATGCCATCGCCAGTTACTGGCGGGAACGCAACGCCCGCAAACGGAAGCCATAGGCGAAATTCGGGCCGATACGCTCTACAGTCGTAGTATGGCCAGCACTTCAGTTTCGGGCGGCCCAAGGATTCCTGTTCAAACGGAATGCGTCCACGTTGCATGTGAAGCGGCTGAAAATTGCGTCCTGACTTTTCCCGCAGGACGCGAAGAATATCGAAACCAGCTTCATCGCTGTCGCCAAAGTGCCAGAATTCCATTCCGGCAGGCAATCGCTGTAAAAGTTTCAGCGTGCCCGAACCCGGATAACTGGTCTGGATGAGCAATTCACTGGATTGAAGTTTGGCGAGTTCGTGAAACGACGTTTCGTTTTCGATTGTGAGGCAGCGTCGGCCAGTCGTGATAAGGCTCTCAGCTCGTTCAATGTCTGATTCAGCGAGTCGAAACGCCCCTCTCAATTGCCCCAAGTCCAGCCATTCTCCGTCCAACCGGAGTTTCAACGGGCCGTGGATCAATGCAAAACGCGGGTTGAGCAGAATACCCATGTCGTCCAACGAACGAATCTGGCCGCTCGTAATTTCTTCGAGCAGCCGCCCAAGTTTTCCACGCAGCTTATCACGAAACTCGCCGTCTCTGTCCATTGCCGCCAGTGATTCGAGCGTCTTGGAATCACCGCACAGAACGCAACTCGTGAACCGCACGAGTGATTCACCCTCCCAAGCGAGCAATTGTGGCAACAGCGTCAGCAATTTCTGGTTCTCTTTGCTGGGCTGACGGTCAAATGGTTCAACCGACTTGCCAGCAAGAGCAGCCGCGCGAATCCGCTCGCACCAGGCTTTCCAGCCATCGCGCCAACGTGCTGGCACTTTCTGCAAAGCCGCCGTGGCGAATTGCTCCGCCAGCGCGTTGCGAACAGACTTGGGTGATTGTCCGCCTATGCTCTCATAAAGTTTTACTTCGTTGGTCGGTGAAAATCTAACCTGATGCAGCGATGAAGGATCGCGCTTGTGAAGGGGTTCGAGTTTGAGAATCCCACTTTTTCCCGCCTCGCGAAGCTGTTGTTCCGCCACGGCCCGCGCTTCACCCTCCGCAGCTCCTGCGTCGCGCAACAAATCTTCAACATCCACCAGCACATCGCGGCTGGCCTCGCCTGTGCGGCCCGCTTGGCGGCGCTCGTAGCGTCGGGCAAGGGCTTCAAGCACGGGTGAGCGAGGTTTCATGGCTATCTTGCCATCAGGCGGCGTGCATCATCTGAATCGCGCGCGAGACTTACGGGGATGTTCCTAATCTCCATGCGCTTGCCGAGTCGGCGTTCATCCTTCGACACGACCACAAGCCAGTCGCAGTGTTCAAAGGCGTAGGGAATGTTGCCCGTGCTCATGGAGAAGACGCCTTGAAGGTCAAATGCTTTGAGGGCGGTGATGCAATCTTTGATTCGCTCGCCGCTCAATTTTGAGAACGCCTCGTCAATCGGCACAAGCCCAAGCGATGGTTCTGGCTTGCGCGTGCTGTAACGCCGATATGCGCGCAGGTAGCTCGCAAGAATCGCGATGAAGTAAGGCGACTGGTTTTCACCGCCGCTGAACTTGCCGGAATGTCGGTCCACGCTCGTTTTGCGTCCGTCCGGTTCCACAACCTCCATGTCATATTCGTAGAAATTACGGTAGTCCAAAAGTCGCGCCGCCTCGGCGCTGTCCGGCGCTTCGGTAAGCGTCTTCAGGAAGTGGTTGATTGCGTCACGAAACCGCTGGTCGGCGGAGGCGAAGAACAAATCATCCTCGCGGGCGACCGCGCTGGCCTCCAACAATTCATGATATAGCTGATAGTCGGGATTCCGCCGGTAGTGCAGCTCGTATGTGTTCGTGCCGATGGGCCGCTTCTTGAGGGCCGTATTGAGCAACGCAACGAGGTTCACCACTTCTTGCAACGCGCTGTAGAGCTTCTCCAGAATTTGGGTTCGGAAAAGACGCTCCCAATTCTTGCGCTCGCGTTCAGCTTTGGACCGGTAATCGGGAATGTCACTCTCTTCCAGCTTGGCGAGTTGCTTGGCGTGGGCATCGTTGCTTTCCGTCCCGACGGGCAAGTCGTCGAACTTGGAATGTGCGGCAGCCAACTCACGACGCTTGGCTTTCAAGTCCTCCCAAGCCGCGGCGGCATCACGGTCGCAAGTGTGGAATTGTTCATTGAAGCGATTTGCCGCAGCCTCCTTGATCGGAATGCGTGTGAGCATGTCTGACCGCAGTTCTTCCAGCCGTTTCAACCAAATGGAAACGTCGGTTTCATTGCGAATTTGTTCAAACTTTTCCGCCAGTTTGCAGACTTCAATGCGTGTGGTTGCAACGTGAGTTTCGAGCCGACGCACTTCAGCGCGTTTTTCGCTGCGGTCCAGCGTGCGGCGTTCGTCCTCCATCGTCTTCAAGCTTGCTTCCAGCTTTGCCTGATCGTTCGCCAATTCGTCAAACTTTGAGCGATCAATGCGGTTGAGCTTGGCGATGTTCTCCTTCAACTCGTCTTGAAGCTTCGGCAACTCCTGGGCACGCGCCAAATCCTGATAAAGGCTCGGGGCAATTTCGAAGTGCTCGCGCCAGCCGTCGTTAAGAGACTTCAACGCGCGTTCGACCGGCAACAGTTTGCGTTCTTCATTCGCCAAGTCTTCAGCCTGCTTTTCCTTCCAAGCGCGCTGCTGCTCCAAACCTTTTTGTCCGACGAACGGATTGCCATCGTAAAAGCGTGAACGCTCGACAAATGCGCCCCGTGCCATGAATCCATCCGGAAGTATGGCGAAGTCATGGTCGCGCAATGCCTCGCGCTGCTCGACGCACATCAGGTTTCCAAACGCTTCGCTGATGATCGCTTCCGCGACGGGATGGCTGGTCTTTAATTTCTCCGCGAGCGAGCCGGGACGGACGGGTTTCCGGCGTTGCAACGCTTTCGTCGGATTAACAAGCGACTCGCGGCTGGCCTCACCGCCGAGTTCGGACGGTTTCAAGGAGTGATAAATCTGCTCCGCCTGTTCGTAATGCTCGACCGCCACAACGACGGCAAACTTGCGCGCAAAGGCGACCTCGATGGCGGGTCGCCAGCGTTCGTCTGCGACTTCGCACAATTCACGAAGGTGTCGCGCAGGCAAATCTGCACCCCGCGCGAGAAGGCTGTTGTTCAGAGCGTCCAGCAGTCGCGTTGGAAACGGCAGTTTGCCTATTTTGAGGGCGGCGATTTCGTCGCGAAGCTGGCCCAGGTCCTGGCGTATTTCACCGAGCCGCTTGATGGTTTGCCCGGCAGCACGGCTGGCGGCAGCAGCCGCATTCTGCGCGGCGGTGTTCAAAGCGGGGAGTGTTTCGCCAGCCTTGCCAATACCTTTGTCGGCCACCGCTTGAATGGCTCGCTCAACAGCGTTGACGGACGCGGCTTCCAGTTCAATTGGGAGCGCACGAAGTTCCTTCACCCATGACCGGGCGTTTCGGAGACGATTGGCGAGCGCGTCATCAAGCGATTTGCCAATGCCGCTCAGGCTGCTGATTTGGTGAGTAAGTTCGGAATTGCGTCCCTTGATGAACTTGTAGAGCTGCCCCTCCGGTGTCTCCCCGATAAGCGCATCAATCTTTTTTGATTCAGCCCGCCCCCGCTCAATCAGTTCAACCAGTTCCGCCAGACGCTTTTCCTCGCCCGCATTTTCCGCTTTGAGTTTTGCGAGCCGCTCTTCATCGGCTTGCAGTTGTTCGGCAGCGTGTTCATGCCGCAGTTGCGCTTCGAGGTAACGCGCGAGCACCAGGTCACGGCGAAGGTCTGTCAGGCGCGTGAAGGTGTCGCGAATGGCTTTGAGCTTTTCAAACTGGTCGTTGAGGTTGTTCAAGTCGCGTTCGTAGCCGAGGAACGTGCGGTAGCTTGCGGTTACATCACTCACGTCGAGCTTGTCGGCGGGGAGGATGAAGTTGCGCGCGAAATCGTTGAAGCTTTTGAGAAACGTGAACGACATGGCCGTAGGGAGCAGCGCCCGGAGCACGGCCCGGTCAAAGTTCAAATGGGTCGGCTGCGCCATGTCACGCAGGTAGGTGTCCAGTCCTTCGGTGTATAGCCGTCCCTCGCGCGATTCAGCCAACGCCTTGAACGCCGAATAATCCAGCGGACGTTTCTCCGTGTCCAAAAAATCTCCGCGCGTGAACGACACCGGGATGAAAAACGGTGTGACTTTGCCATGCGCTTCTGCGGCGCTCGTAAATTCGATTCGCAATCCCCAGGTCTCGGCCCGCTTGCCGTTTGGCCAGGTGAATTCGAGCGCCACATAGGTGATGGCACTCTGCCTCATATACTTGTCAACGCCACCCTCATCGTCCTTGAGATCGCCGAGGCTGTAACCCTTGAGCGAACGGTCGGAACGGTCGCCCGTTGCAGACTGGTTGAACCGCACGAGGCGCTGGTCGCCAACCAGGACAAGCTGGATCAAATCCATCAGAATGGATTTGCCCGAGCCGGTAACACCCGCGATTAACAGATTGCCCTCAACCGGAATGGTGTCCTTATAGCCATACCAGTTCAGCGCATGAATGCGGGTGAGGCGGATTGTGCGGCTCATTCGTCTTTGTCTCCTTCGCTGTCTTCAGGTAGCGCAGCCATTTCCGCGCCCGCCTCCTTGGCCGCCACCAAATACCGCTCAGCGTTCTTGTTCCACTCTTCAATGCTTTGAAATGGAATCACACGCTTGAGCGTCGGAAACACTTCGATGACCGAACGCTCCAAGGCGGTATCAGGCGTGAATCGCAGCAGATTCTTGCGCTGCGCCAGCGCAAGAATTTCGCGCAGGCGCGTGGGGCTGGGTTGAAACTTTTTCAACGGTTCAAATTTCGCCGCCAGGGAATCGTTGAGTTGCTGCGCAGTCAGCCGAACTGGCGGGGTTTCGCCACGGTCACGGATGGCAGTGTCAAATTCATACCAGAGCGTGAGCAGCACCAGCGTGGCATCCAGTTTAAGACGGAGCAAAAACGCCGAGCTTTCCGGGACTGCCTGCACGGTGCGGTCCTGATGTTCCCAATGCAGTTTTAAGTCAAGCAGGTTGGCAAATTCATCCATCCATGGACGATTCTGGTAACACCAGTGGTAGAGATCAGTCTGCGATGGCTCAAGCCCCAGGATTGAACCATGTGCCATCAATCGCCGCATCGCCTCGCCCAGCCGCTCGCGGTCCTGCGGCTGAAGTCGCGCCAGCAGGCCGTTGGAATTGGTTGTTGATCCGTTGTCGCTCATTTTTTTACCAATGTGAATCGTTCAATGCGGTATTGGAGCTTGGTGTCAAAACTGCCGGCATCCGATTCGGATTCCCGTCGTGGCACTTGAACTTCATACCTTGCGTCTGCCGATCGTGCGTGCAACAGGCAGGCAATCAGCGCGGCCACATCCTCATCATTGTGGACATGCTGCCGCAGTAGTTCTTCAGAACTCCAACTCGCGCCGCTGCTCCCCGGTAAATTTGTGATAAAATGATTGGCTCGGCTGACGGTGAGGGAGTCACGGAGGTTGCTTTCCAACTGCGCAAGCGCGTGGTCGGCGTGACGCGGATCAACGTCTTCCAGCGGCTCGATTTCTCCAGCAATCCTTCGTAGGCGCGGCGTATAAAGTGATTCAAGCCCACCAGGAATACGAACGTCGTGAACGGCTAGCGCTGGAACTTCAAGGCCCAATGCGTCAATGTCCGCCACCCGCCAGCCGGAAAAATGTTGGTTCAGCGTTTCAAAGAACGTCTGCACACGAGCGCGATTCTCGCTGGCAGTTTCCTGCAAATAGCGAAAGCGTGCTTGAGAACGGCGGGCAAATTCGGCCGTCCGCCGATCTATCATGTCCGCGAGCGGCTCAATCTGCTGGAGCATCTCCTCCAATTCATTGATTCGGAGTCGCACACGCGCCATGGCCGTCTCCGGCGACAGGGCGGGGTCACGGCGCATGACTTCCGACTGCATCTTGGTCAGGAGATCAGCGTGGCTGGACAGGCTCTCCAGCGCCCGATGAGTTTCCGAGAGCTTTGTTGGCAGGCGGGAGTGGACTAATTGTGCATAACAGGTGCGTCCAATTCGCTCGGCAAATTGATCGTAAAGCAGGGCGAGATTTTCCTTGAGCGAAGTCGCCGCGAGTTGCTGTTTCGTGTGGCGTTCGATGGACTTTTGCATCCCGCGAAGTTCGGCGAGACCTGCTTGAAGGTTTGCCACGCAAGTTTCCACTTGCGCCCACGGGTCTTCATGCAGCGCGTCGAGATTGACCTCGCCGCCGCGTGAGAGCGTGGCACAGACATTGACGAGCTTGTCGGAAAAAACGGCTGCTTCGGGAAAGGCGATCCGGCGAAGCGCATGAAGAAGGACCGTGCCGCTTGGGTCGAAGAAGATCAATTTTTGCCAGTCCGACCGCTCCTCTTCTTGCAACCACCCGGCCGCACGCAGCGTATCGAGGACCATGCGTGCGCGTTCCCGATTGGTTGCCGCCACGGTAACCAATTCATCGCTTGCGTCCGCCAAATCTTCATGCTGCTCGACAACTTGCTCTACCAACGCCAGCGCCTCCGCCCGGTCGAGACCTTGATTGCGCTGGCTCGTCTCGCGCTCCAGCGCATCGAGTGCGTCCACATATAGTCGCGCCAACGGCCCGGCCAGCACCCGGAAGAAATCCGGGCGCACCTCGCGGAAAAGCTGTGTGGCGAGCAACGTCATTTTTACCAGTGTAACAGGATGGGGTGGACAAAAGCTGTCCAACCCCAACTTCCGTTGAGCATGATATATTCGGGGAGAATGATGGCGTCTTTAATTCCAAACAACAATCCTGCGTTTGGTAATTAAAACCCGATCTTCGCGGCGTTCTCGCCGCCAACCGAGATTGGGAGACGGAATTTTCAATTTCGATGGCCATTACTCACGAGGTGATGATTTTCAACTCGCAAAGTGGGGAGTTGAATAATGCGGCCTTCCGCGTTTTGCTTTTCGTAGCTTTCCAACGAAGGCAGTCTGACTTGCGCTTTGCGGGCGTAGGCGCGGTGAATGGCCTTACTGTTGTGTCCGAGGGCCTCTTGTGCAAACCGCTCTGGGTAACCGCAGATTTTAGCCCTCTCCGCCCAAGCGTAACGGTAGGAGTGCAGCGACACGCCCTTTATACTCAATCCATCGCATCGCTGCTTGAATTCCGTGGCGCGGTCGCCACAGCGAACGGATTGCAGGTAGGGAAACAACGGGCCAGTTGTCGGCATTTGCCGCAAGAGGGCTTCAATGTCCGGTCCAAAATGAATCATGGCAAGACTGCCGGTTTTCTGCCGCGCGTAGGCGATGGTTTGGTTGGGCCAGTCAATGTCCTCCGCCTTGAGATTGGCGATGTCGGTTTGAGAACCGCCGAGATGCCAGCACAGTTCGTAGAACCTGCGCCGCTCCGGGTTCTTTTCCCGCTCAATGATGAGCTGATGTTCTTCAATGGTAATGGCACGTCTTTCCTTGAAGCGCACTTCCGGCCAGAGACGCTTGGGAATAATCGGCCACGGCAGCCAGTTCATTGAAAGGCAAAAGTTGTGGAGTTTCCGCAGGTGAACATTCGTGCTGACCGTGCCCGCCTTGAGGCTGGCAAGCAGATGCTCGGCCTGCGTTTCAAGAATGACGCGATGGCGAATAAGGTCCAACGCGGCTTGTTTGGCTGCCTGCCGCCAGCGATCCTGGGTTGAACCGCTTTTGGTCTCGATGATGGCATCAAGAGCTTGTTGCCATGTCCGGGTCGCAACGCCTGAATCCGTTCCGGCCAAATATGCCTTCGCGATCTGGAGATTCAGATGCGGCTGGCGGATGGATTCATTCCGGGCGTTGAGCAACGAGGTGGCCTCGGCGCGATTCCTCGTGCCAGTGCTTTCCTGCTTCCGGGTTTCAGTGTCTTCGATGTAAAACATGCCGCCGCGCTTGCGGCGGTAGAGGATGTAACGACGTTTCATAGTTTCAGACGTTTTGTCCGAAGCTATGAGGCTGAACGCGGTTTTGGGCGTATCAGCTACACCAAACGGGCTGCGAATCCCGTCGTCGCGAGTGATTGCCGAGTTTTACCGGAGCAGTTGTTGAGTAGTAGCCCGGTAATGATTTCACTGGCACTTTCACTGGCACTGGCCTCCTCTGGCATCTGCAACCCGTTGCAAAAGCGCAACTTAAAGTTGGAGGCGAGGGTCGGAATCGAACCGACGGATGAGGCTTTTGCAGAGCCCTGCCTTACCACTTGGCTACCCCGCCACCCGAACTGACAAAACTAATTTCGTTTTGCACCCGAAGCAAGTTCAAGTTTCAACCCCAACGGCCCTCAATTTGCATAACCCAACTCGCGCCGTCGTTTCCAAAGTTCCTTTGGCTTGAAAATGCCCGCCGGCGTGATGATGCCCGTGATCAAATCCGGCGGCGTCACGTCAAATCCCGGATTCCGCGCACCGCTCGTCGGATTCGCCACGCGCACATAAACCCGCCCGCTGGAGTTCGGAGTTGTCACCGCTCCCCATGCCCCCAGCACTTCGCTTTCATGCCGTTCTTCAATCGGAATGTCGAAACCGGATTTCAATTCCCAATCAATCGTCGAAAGCGGAATCGCCACGTAGAATGGAATGCCGTGCCGCTTCGCCAGCACGGCCTTGGTGTAGGTGCCGATCTTGTTCGTCACCTCGCCGGTGCGGCCGAGCGTGCGGTCGCTGCCAACGATGACCAGATCAATTTCGCCGCGTTGCATCAGGTGCCCGGCGGCGTTGTCGGCGATGACCTGATGCGAAATTTTTTGCTGCGCCAGTTCCCAGGCGGTGAGCGTTGCGCCCTGCGAACGCGGCCGGGTCTCGTCGCAGAAGACATGAAATTTTTTGCCCTGCGCCTGCGCGGCATACAATGGCGCGGTGGCGGAGCCGATGTCCACGAAGGCGAGCCAGCCGGCGTTGCAGTGGGTCAAAACCTTCGTGCCGTTGCGAATGAGCTTCACGCCGTGACGCCCGATGGCTTCGCAATGCCGCACGTCCTCGTCGGCAAATTCCTCCGCGGCGGCCAGCGCGAGCGCTTGCCGTTCCGCGACGGTTTTGCCGGCGCGCATCGTGGCGCGCACACCGTTCATCGCGTTGACGGGATCCACTGCTGTTGGCCGCGCGGCTTTGAGCGTTTGATAAACGATGTCAACGTGGCGATGGAATTTCTGCAAATCGTGGCCGTGAAAGGCGAGCGCGCCCTGGGCCAAGCCGTAAGCCGCCGTCGCGCCGATGGCGCCGGCGCCGCGCACGATCATGTCGCGGATGGCCGCGGCGGTTTCGCGGAAATGGCGGGTCGCGACGATTTTGAATTCGTGCGGCAACAACCGCTGTTCGACCAGCCGGACGGTATTGCGCGCACGGTCAAAGGTGACAGTGCGGTAATGTCGGGTGCGCCCGTGAACGGTGACGTTCATATAATTCGTTAAACCGTTGAACCGTTGAACCGTTGAACCGTTTTAGCGATTCAACCATTCACGTTTCAACGAACTTTGACTTTCATCCGGCGGATTTTTTCCTGAATGTTCCGGTAAATGGGTTGCTGGCGGAGTTTGTGAAGGTCGGGGTCCTTGGCGAGCCAGTTGAAGTCGCGATAGCCGAGGCCCAGCGCTTTTCCCAACGCGAGCGCGGCGCGGTCAAATTGTTCGGTGAGCGAATAGCTGCACGCGAGATTGTAAAAAACGAGCGCGTCGGCGGGCCGCAGACGCGCGAGACCTTCATCCACCTTGAGCCCCTCGGCGTAACGCCCGCGTTGCGTGTAGTGATCGCCCAGCAATTGGAGCGCGTCCACGTAACCGGGGTCGCGGCGGACCAGCCCCTCGACGAATTCGATTTTGACGTCCAAGTCGCGCTGCTCGGAGCGAGACATCTTTTTTCTGGCACTGCTTTTGCGCGGCATACAACGCGGCGAGTGTTCCGCAGCCGGCCCGCCAAGTCAAGCGCAGGGGGAATGCAACTAGACACGGTCGCTCAGGAATGCCGTCCCGCCAAGCGGGACGGCAGAGGCTCCCTTTCTACCATGCTGCCGCGTGAAGAGCCTGTGTGAAAAACTGTAGGAGCCGACGTGAGGAGGCTCACTCCTTGCCGGAAATCGTGGTTTCTGAAGAAGTTTGAGACTCGTTACCTCGTCTCCTACTGAAGATAGGTGTTTTCACACAGGCTCTGAACGCGGCGTTCCTTTCTGAGGCCTTTGGATAGATTGGCAGTAATGCGAAGCTGCGCCCGCGAGGGGAATGGGGAAAACTTTTTGTGGAATCCGGCGGCGCGTTGCGTCAGAATTGCCGCCGACCACTTTCGGCTTATGAATTGTTTCGTCACTGGCGCCTCCGGGTTCATCGGCTCAAACCTCGTCCCGGAACTGGTCGCGCGCGGCCATCGGGTGAAGGCGCTGCTGCGTCCGAACGCCGATGTGCGCGGGCTGGCGGGAGTTGAATTCAAACGCGTGATCGGCGACGTGGCCAACCGCGAGCTGCTCAAACGCGAAATCGAGGGATGCGAATGGTGTTTTCACGTTGCGGCGAGTTATCACTTGTGGTTGCGCGATTACGCCCCGATGTATGCGGCCAACGTCGAAGGCACGCGCAACGTCATTGAAGCCGCCGCCGCCGCGGGTTGTGCGCGCATCGTCCATACCAGCACGGTGGGCTGCATCGCGCTGCCGAAGACCGTAGACGGGAAGATTGTGCCGGCGGACGAAATGGAACCGGTTTCCGAAGCGCAGATGGGCAACCATTACAAACGCTCGAAATGGCGGGCGGAATGCGTGGCGGTGGAGCTGGCGAAAAAGGGGCTGCCGGTCATCATCGTGAATCCGAGCGCGCCCGTCGGGCCGCGCGACGTGAAACCCACGCCGACCGGCCGGATGATAGTGGATTTTCTCAACCGCAAAATGCCGGCGTTCATTGACTCGGGCTTGAACTGGGTCCACGTGCGCGACGTGGCCGCGGGGCACATTCTAGCCGCGGAAAAAGGAAGATTCGGCGAGCGCTACATTCTTGGCAATGCGGGCGGCAACTGGACATTTGAAGAAACGTTCGATGCGCTGGCGGAAATCAGCGGCGTGCCCGCGCCGAAAATGAAGATGCCGCATTGGGTGTCGCTGGCCGCCGGACACGTGAGCGAGGGCATTGCACGCGTCACCGGCAAGCCGCCGCGCGTGCCGCTGGCCGGCGTGCGCATGGCCAGATACAAGATGTGGTTCAATCCGGCGAAGGCCATTCGCGAGCTCGGCCTGCCACAAACGCCGGTGAAGCAGGCATTGGCCGATGCGGTAGCGTGGTTCCGCGCGAATGGGTATGTGAAAATGTAAGCTGGTTAAGCTTGGTAAGCGCCATGAGGTCTTGCATCACCACTCTGATGTCTTCGGTTTTTCAAAAGGTAAGGCGGCCAATTTACCCAAAGGCGTGAATTTGTTGGCTGGCATTTTTTCGATGCACAAATCAACCCAAGCTTGCTGCGGCAAGTCAAAATTAGCCCTTGGATGAATTGCCGGGAATTGTCCCTTTCGCGACCTTTCGCAAAATCTCGCAAAACTTTTCTCCTGCCGGCGTGACGTCTCCGTTTTTCGCCCGTGCGATGCCGACCGAAAGAACTTCGTTTGTGCCGGTCAACGGCCGATAGACGAGCCGTTTGCCCGTCATCTGTTTGAAAACGGAGGTCGAAAGAGCGATGCCGCGGCCGGATTCGATGGCGGTGAGCAGAGAACTCGCAGTGTCGCACTCCACCACGATTGGAGGTTTGATGCCGAGAGGACTGAACACCCGGTCGAGCACTTGGTAATAGCCTGGGTATTGTTTGCGTCGAAGAGCCAGGAGCGGTTCGGCGGCGATCTTCTCCAGCGGGATGGTTTTGAGCCGGGCCAACCGATGCGTGGTCGGCATCGCCACATAAAACGGATAGCTTCGCAACACTTCAAACACCATCCCCGCACTCTGTAATGCGGCTGACTGCGGCATCAACGCCAGGTGCATCGCGCCGCTCTGAAGTTCCTCCACAGGTTCGCCGGGCGTGAGGTCGTGCAGCACCACGTTGACACGCGGAAACGCTTTTTGAAACGCGGCCAGCGCCGGCGGCAAGATTCCCGCGCTGGGCAGGGCGGAGTAACCGACGTGCAGTTCGCCATATTGTCCGCGCGTCAGCGCGCGGACTTTTTCCACAGATTCGTCGGCGCGCTTCAAAAGTTCGCGCGTTTCCTCCAGAAACAGTTTTCCCTCCGCCGTGAGCGTCACGCCGCGCGGACTGCGTTTGAGCAAGTCCACACCGATTTCATCTTCCAAGTCCTGGACTTGCCGAGGTCAACGCCAAGCTCAAATGTGGTCGAACATCGGTCTCGACGACGCGACGCTCATCGGCGGCCCGCCGATCATGGTCAAAGGCGCGCTGGCAGACTTGCGCCGGAGCGACGGCGTGATCGTGGATGAAGTGGGCGCGAATGACAAACTGGCGAAGGTGCTGCCGAATGGTCGTCTTGTGCCACTTCAGATCGGCGACACACTGGAACTGAACGACCATCGCGCCGTGGTCGTGGGCATCTGCCGCGTGACGAGGAGCTTCCAATCACAGCCGAGCATTTACACGACGTATTCGCGAGCGACCATCTTCGCGCCGCGCGAACGCAAACTGCTTTCGTTTATTTTGGCGAAGGCCAAGCCGGGTGAAAACGTGCCAGCAGTCTGCGACCGTATTCATAAGGCGACTGGACTCGCTGCCTGCACCCGCCAGCAGTTCGTGAAGCTCACGCTGAACTACTTCATGAAATACACCGGCATTCCCATCAACTTCGGCATGTCGGTCGTGCTCGGTTTCATCATCGGCACGGCCATCGCGGGCCAGACTTTCTACAACTTCACCCTCGATAACCTGCGCTATTTCGGGACGCTCAAGGCGATGGGCGCGGGCAACGGCAGCCTGCTTCGCATGATTATTCTCCAGGCGCTCATGGTCGGGGTGATCGGCTACGGACTTGGCGTCGGCGCGGCTTGCATGTTCGGTGCGGCGTCGGCGAACAGCGAACTGGCGTTCCGTCTGCCATGGCAAGTGCTGGCGCTCACGGCGGGCGCGGTGTTGTTGATTTGCGTCGGCGCGTCGCTGTTAAGCATTTGGAAGGTCATCCGGCTTGAACCGGCAATTGTCTTCAGAAGTTAAACCGAACCAGCCGACGCCCGCGCCGACACCGGCAGCGCCGACTGGATTGAAAACTAATCCGTAAGAATTAAATCCAGAAAACGCGACAGCCTCCAGAAATGGAGGCTGTATTATTTATGGGGCTGGCGAGTTGGAATTGTCCTTTGCGAATCCCGCGCAGCGAGTTATAGTTCAGGCAAGATGAAAACGGTCGAAGCCATCATTGAAACAAACGGCGAGGTGCATCTTGTCGAGCCGCTCCATGTGCCGACCCCGCGTCGCGCGCTGGTCACGATTCTTGAAGAAGCTCCGACCGTGCATGACGCCGCGCTGTTGAGCGAGGCGGCGCTCGCCGAGGACTGGAACCGCGCCGAGGAGGATGCCGCATGGGCACATTTAAAGCCGGCCAAGTAGTCATTGTTCACTTTCCCTTTTCCGACCTCACCGCCTCGAAACTCCGACCGGCGGTGGTGCTGGCAGAAGCCGGACGCGGCGATTGGATTCTCTGCCAGATCACCAGCAAATCCTACGGCGACGAAAAAGCCATTTCAGTGAATGCTGCCGACTTCGCGCAAGGCTCGCTTCGTTTGACCAGCCTTGTGCGCCCCGGCAAACTTTTCACCGCTCACAGCAGCCTTGTGGCAAATCAGGTTGGGGAATTGCAGCCCCGAAAATTCTCCACCGTCCGCGATGCCGTCGTGCGGATGATTCAAAAAGGTTGAAAAAATTCCCAGCAGACCATCGCCAGCGGCAATCCGCCAAGACATTTAAACAATCACCGTGTTTGATTTCTGCTGTGAAATTTTTCACTTCGCTGAATTATCGCCTACGTTCCCCCGGACTCAAGTTGTTTTCGCATCGCGCATTGCCGGATTCCAGATTTGCCTAAAAATTGTCGGGCGTTAAAATTTATTCCCAATTCTGCCTTCATTTTCACGGCGCGGGCAGTTCATCAAAGATTTTCTGGATGACCGTTTCGCTGGTTTTTCCCCCTGCCACGGCGTCTCTGCGTTGAAAAGCAGTCGGTGCGTCGTTCCATTCCGTCATGCCCAAAAAGCATGGTTGTGCAAGGAACACGGTATTGGGCGGGCGAAAGAATCGGAGGGATGATGCTCGCGTGATGAATGAACAACACGCAGAAAAGATGAGCGGCATCGCCGCAAAAACAACGGCCGGGGATGGTCAAAACGGCGTGGCCGTCAAAATCACCGGCCTTCGGAAAACTTTCGGCAAGGGCGATGCGGCAGTCCAGGCATTGCGCGGCATTGATCTCGAAGTCCGCGCGGGTGAATTGATGATGCTCAGGAACAACTGGCAGAACAACTGGCGCGCAGGTGTGACGGTGAAGTGCGGTTTTTAAGGGAGCGCCGCCGACCATCCAAGACGCGGAGATAAACGAATGGTTTTGTGAATCCGACCGCGTGTCCGCCACCAAACTACCCGCGCTGATTCTTTTTTTGTCAATTTCTCAACTAAATTTGACAATTTGCAAGGCCGCGCTTGCCTTTAAGCCATACATTGTGAAAAATTTCACAAAATCTTATGGCACACGTCAAATTGCACATTCCGGGACCGGTCGAGGTGAGCGAGAAAACCTTCAAGGCGTTTCGCCAGCCGATGATCGGCCATCGCGGCCAGGGGTTCAAAGACCTTTACGCCGCCATCCAGCCCCAACTTCAACAACTGCTTTACACGAAGCAGCTCGTCTATATTTCCACCTCGTCCGCGTGGGGCGTGATGGAAGGCGCGATCCGCAATCTCGTCGCCAAAAAAGTCCTCAACTGCATGTGCGGCGCGTTTTCGGACAAGTGGTTCGACGTGTCCAAACGCTGCGGCAAGCAGGCCGAGGCGCTGCAGGTCGAATGGGGGTCGCCCATCCGCGCCGAGGCCGTGGACAAAAAGCTCGCCACCGGCCAGTTCGACGCGCTCACGGTCATTCACAACGAAACTTCAACCGGGGTGATGAGCCCGCTCGCCGAAATCGCCGCGCTCAAGAGAAAATATCCCGACGTGATGTTCATCGTGGACGCCGTCAGTTCGATGAGCGCCACGAAGATTGAATTTGACGCGCTGGGCATTGACGTGCTGCTCGCCGGCACGCAAAAGGCGCTGGCCCTGCCGCCGGGCACGGCCATTTTCACCTGCTCGAAGGCGGCGCTGGCCCGGGCGGCGACCCTCAATGACCGCGGCTATTATTTCGACTTTGTCGAGTTCCAGAAAAACGCCGAGCAAAGCATGACACCGAGCACGCCGAGCATCGGCCACGTTTACGCACTGCAATCGAAGCTCGAAGACATTTTCGCCGAGGGACTGGAAAACCGCTTTGCGCGCCACAAAAAGCTGGCGGAAATGACGCGCGCCTGGGCGGCGAAGCACGGTTTCACATTGTTCCCGGAAAAAGGTTTTGAATCCGTCACGCTCACCTGCGTCAACAACGGCGCGAAGCCCGGCGGACACGTCACCGACGTGCCGAAGCTGCAAAAGCTGGTGAAGGACCAGGGGTTTCTGATTGACGGCGGTTACGGAAAAACCAAGGGCAAGACCTTCCGCATCTCGAACATGGGCGACGAGACCGAGGCGACGATGAACCAGCTTTACGCCGCCTTGGACAAGGCGATGAGCCAAATTTGAAACCTGAAACCTGAAATCTGAAACGTGAGGCGTGAGGCGGGAACGGAAGCACCACGATTCTCATCGCGCGCCGAAGCCATGAACTGATGACGGACAGGAGCACGGACAGCCATGTCCGCAAGGTCCGAACCGATGATTCACGCGGACAAAGCTGTCCGCGCTCCGAGCTGCGGTTCATGGAGGGGAGCGACACAACTCTCGCACCCATCCGTCAAATCCAGTTGCGCGCCGGGCCAAATGCGCGGAAACTCCAGCGATGCCGGCGCAAAATCCAGTTCAACCACCGAGGCCACAAGTGCCCCGATGGCTGCGCATCGCGGTGATTGGCCGCAATCCCAAAGTCACACTGGCGCGCGCGGCGGTTTTGGCCGTCCTTTGTTTTGTCATCTTCAAATTCGTCCTGCTGCACATCCGCGTGGAAGGCATCAGCATGATGCCGGCTTACCAGGACGGTTCGGCGCATTTCGTGAACCGGCTGGCGTATGTGTGGCATGAACCCCGGCGCGGCGACGTGGTGGGCATCCGGCTGGCGGGGGTTCATTTGATGTATCTGAAACGCATCATCGGCCTGCCGGGCGAGACGGTCGCGTTTGTCAACGGCCGGGTTTTTATCAACGATGAAATGCTCGACGAACCCTATGAGAAACTCCCCTGCGACTGGAATCTTCCGCCCGAAAAAATCGGCCCGGACGAATATTTTGTCGTGGGCGACAATCGCACCATGCCCTCGGAGGACCACAAGTTTGGAAAAGTTGAGCGCAATCGCATTGTCGGCAAGGCTGTTTCATGAAAATCGCATTCCGCCTCGTCCTGTTCGCCGCGCTGGCCGCGCTCGGCGTCTGGCTGTGGTTCGTTTTGTTTCCCAGCCCGGAAAAAATCATCCGCCAGCGCCTCACGGAACTCGCCCGCACGGCTTCGTTTTCATCGGGTGAAGGCGACCTGGCAAAGCTTGCCGCCGCGCAAAAACTGGCCGGCTTTTTTGCCACCAACGTCGAGATCAACCTGGATGTGCCAGGACGCGTTCAGCACAGTCTCACGGGCCGCGACGAAATCAAGGAGGCCGCCTTGGGCGCCCGCTCGACCTTGAGCGGACTGAAGGTTCAATTTCCCGACATCAACATCACCGTTGCCCCGGACAAGCAATCCGCCGTGGCGGACCTCACCGTCGAGGCGAGCGTCGCCGGCGAGCGCGATGCCATCGTGCAGGAGATGAAGTTTACCTTCCAGAAAACCGATGACGGATGGCTGATTACGCGCGTCGAACCCGTGCCCACGGTTTCTTGAGACTGATACTGGCGCCACGTTTTTGCGGGACGGATTTTATGCTTCCTCGACGTTTTCAGTGGAATGAGTGTTTACGCCTGCCCTCACCTTTTATCCTCTCCCCCAGGAGAGGAAACAGCTTTCGATTGTTTCTGATTTTGCGGATGAGTGTCCGGCCAATCCAGTCGTGTATATTTTCAAGAGGGCGGCGAACATTCTCCCTCTCCTGGGGGAGAGGGTCGGGGTGAGGGCGGATGACCGGCAATACGGTTCTGAAACCGCTGTTGCGTTTCCGGGCGCTCGGCGTTTTACATTTTGAACTTTGAACGCCCCCGCTTTCTTTTCATACTCACAGCATGAACGTCCTTGTCACTGGCGGCGCGGGTTACATCGGCTCCATTTGCGCGGAAGAACTGCTCAACGCCGGACATGCCGTCACGGTCTATGACAATCTCACCGAAGGCCATCGTTCGGCGGTGGATGCGCGCGCAAAATTCATCTTCGGCAAACCGGAGGAACCCGGCGATGTTCTCAATACCGTCAAAGCCGCCAGGCCCGACGCCATCATGCACTTCGCCGCCAGCGCGCTCGTCGGCGAATCCATGGAGAACCCGAAAAAGTATTTTCACAACAACGTGGTCAACGGCCTCAAACTGCTCGACGCCGCCGTCGAATGCGGCGTGAAAAAATTCGTGTTCAGCTCCACCTGCGCCACTTACGGTCCGCCCGACAAAATTCCAATGACGGAGGATTTGCCGCAACGCCCCATCAATCCCTACGGCGAGTCCAAGCTGATGTTCGAGAAAATCCTCCAGTGGTATCAAAAAATCTACGGGCTGGAGTTCATCGCGTTCCGGTATTTCAACGCCGCCGGCGCGAGCGAAAAATTCGGCGAACATCACCGCATCGAGACGCATCTGATTCCGCGGGTGCTGCAAGTCGCGCTGGGCGGGCTGCCGCGGGCGGAGATTTTCGGCACGGATTATCCGACGCCGGACGGCACGTGTATCCGCGATTACATTCACATTCTTGACCTCGCGCAGGCGCACATCCTGGGTTTGCCGTCGGGCAAAACCGGGTTCTACAATCTCGGCAACGGTGACGGCTATTCCGTCCGGCAGGTGATCCAGACGTGCGAAAAGGTGACGGGCAAAAAAATTCCTGCCGTGGAAAAACCGCGGCGTCCCGGCGATCCGCCCAAGCTCGTGGCGTCCGCCGAGAAGGCGGTTCGCGAACTGGGTTGGAAGCCAAAATTTCCGAAGCTGGAAGACATCGTCGCCACCGCCTGGGCCTGGCACAAAAAGCATCCGAACGGTTATCCTGATTGACGGCGTAATACCAATCCTGCCTCCATCGCACTCAACCGTGACTCAAACTGCCGCCGCGTAGAGATACTTCTGGAAGCCTGCGAACACCTTCCCAATTTCGTCCGGCTTGCCAAGGTCGGCCACGGCATCAGCGATGGAATCGTGATATTTGAGCCGGAGCAACGGGGTTAGTTTGTTCTGGTCAAGTTCCTCCACACCGACGCTGACGTAATGGGATAGGACGAAATCGAGAAAGGTCTGCTGCTTCGCGTTGAACTGCGAATTGATATGCACTCGCGCATAGTTGGCGCGCACTTCGCGCGTCACCGGCGGCAACGCGTAGGCCACATGCGCCAGCAGGCGCGGCGTGATGGTGAATTGCGGTTTGTAACTCACCCGATGAGTCAAGTTATCAGTCAAGCGCGGTGCAGGCGGGCAACACACGTCAACCGAATATGTCAAAAAAACGGATTATTTCGACACGATGGCCGGACGTGTCGAAACCGGCGACATTCCACCACCAGCAGATGCAAATCCTGCTGCTGATCCGGCAACGGCAACTTGGCCGGAATGGGCGCGTCCAACGGCTCATATTTAAACGGCTCCGGCGCGGACGGCAGCGGGGTCTTTTTTGGTTTTTGTCCCGCCGCGATTTTGGCCCAATAACCCGGCGACGGCTTGGGCACGTTCAATTTTTTGCAACGCTTGGCCAGCGCCACATCGGAGATGCCCAGTTCCGCTGCGATTTGGGCGGTGGGCGCCGGCCAGATTTTTTCGTAAAGCTCTTCGCGAGTCAGTTCTTGGTTGCCGCCCGGATTCATAACGCTCCGGTGAAGGCTTGGTGCAGCAGCGACGGTCTCAACCCGGAATCAATGTGCCCGCTCTGGCTTGCTTTCATAAAAGTTCACGCCCACGCGGCGGATGTGGTCAATCAACTCCGGATGCGTGAGGTCGGCAAAAAGGGAAAGGTCGAACTTGTACGGCAGCAGCAAATCATCCAGCTCGTTTTCCAATCGCATGAGCAGCGTGTGATTGAGCCGGTCGCCGAAAAGCGTCAGGTCAATGTCCGAGCCTGTCCGGTAGTTCCCCTTGGCGCGCGAGCCATACAACACGGCCTTCTCAATTTCCGGATAATTTGCCAGCGCCGATACGATGCGCTCCACCGTATTGGCGGAAAGACCGTGGTTCATTTTGCTTCCTTGCGTTCGAGTTCGAGCAGGCGGCGTTGAAATGCTTCAAACTCCGGAACGTAACGCGCCAGAATCGCCTCGACGATGGCGTCGGCGATTTTCTCATTGTAGGTGTGCGACGTTTCGTTGCGATGTTCGATCATCTTCATCCAAGCCTCGCCATTTTCTATCATGCCGGCGGCAAAGGCCTCGCGGGTCGTATCTTTTGAACCGTAAATCTTGACCGTCGTGCCGCGCGCTTCCAGAAAGTCCTTCAACGTGTTCCAAGCCAGTTCGTGCGTGAACTCGAAAGCCTGAATCAACCCCTGTTCCTCCAGCTCCGAGAGCTTCCGTTGCTTTGCCAGCGCGGCGGCTTCGGCGAGCCGCGCAAATGCCCGCTTGAAATTATCGAAGCGTTGAATCCAGCGAATGTCGGCCTTGCTCATGGGTGGAAGTGTAGTGGAGACCTTCGATTGAAGAAAATAGAAAACCTCATAGTGCTCCGGTGATGTAAGAATATTTTTTGCCGTCCAGCGCGGCTTCGGTGGCCTTGTCTGCTTCGAGTCCGTCGAGATATTTCAGGAACAGCAGCCAGGACGATTGCTCGGTGTAATCGAGTTCCGTGGTGCAACCGGCTTCCTTGCGAAGAACGTCGTCAATATTTCTGAAAGCTTGTTCGAACATGGTCGTCGGGCATCGTAAGCAAACCGATGGTCGAGGCAACGAATTTAATGGCGGTCGTCCGTGGGCACGGCAGAAAAAGGCCGGTTTTCGTCAATCAACGTGTGGCTGCGTTCCCTGGCGGGTTGGCTGCCCGGATTGAAGCATTGCAATCGGACGCGATTACGACGGCAAATCCCTGCCGGTCGTGGTCACGGTGAGCTTGCCGTGTTTCACGCCCTTGGCGGAAATCAATTCATCGGCGATTTTCCGAATCAACGCCGCCTTGCCGCGCACCAGCAACACTTCCAGGCAATTGTGATGGTCCAGATGCACGTGCACGGTGGAGAGAATCACGTCGTGATGATCGTGCTGGATGTCCGTGAGCGTGGTCTGGAGATGCGGTTTGTGATGGTCATAGACCAGCGTGATGGTGCCCGCGATTTCCTCGCTGCCGGATTTCTGCCGGTGTTCGATAAGCTGATCGCGAATCATGTCGGCAATGGCCTGCGACCGGTTGTCGTAGCCCTTCTCGCCCGACATTCCGTCCAGTTGCCGCAGGAGCGACGGCGGCAGGGACACGCTGAAACGGCTGACGGTTTCTTTTTTCATGCTGCGCGCAAAGACGGTAACAAAGTGATTGGCCGCGTCAACCCACCGCCGCTGGCGGTATTGTATCAATTTGACTTTTGGTGGGTGCGCCGCTGCCGCGGCGCACGGCGGTGCGGCAGCACCGCCGCCACCAAATTAAGACACTACCCCGCCGGCAAGATTGGTGTTACGAATAACAAAATTCGTATGAAGATTCGGCTTGCGCAATAAGCAGTTAAGTTGAAAATTTTGTCATGCACGTTCCCGACGGGTTGATGGAAGACAGGACAGCAACGGGTGTTTGCGCCGGCATGGCATCCGGCGTGAAGGGCCGGGTTGTCTCCATGTATGCGTTGCTCATTGGCGTCAATGCCGGGGCGTGGATCTGGGCGCTGACGGCCTTTCACAATCATCCGGTTCTGCTGGGCACGGCGCTCCTGGCCTACACGTTTGGCCTTCGTCATGCGGTGGATGCCGATCACATCGCGGCGATTGACAACGTGACGCGCAAGTTGATGCAGCAGGGCAAACGACCGGTCGCCGTCGGTTTCTTTTTTTCCCTCGGCCATTCGACCATCGTTTTCGGTTTGTCGGCCGTCATCGCCCTGACTTCCGTCGCGATCAAGGACCGTTTCGGCTCCTTTGAATCCATCGGCGGAATCATCGGGACCGCCGTTTCCGCATTCTTCCTGCTGGCCATTGCCATCGCCAACCTCATCATCCTCATTTCGGTTTATCACACCTTTCAGCACGTCAAACGGGGAGGCCAGTTTGTGGATGAGGACCTCAACCTGATCCTCGCCCAGCGTGGATTTTTCGGGCGCATCTTCCGGAATTTGTTTCGATTGATCGAGCACAGCTGGCAGATGTATCTCGTCGGCTTTCTTTTCGGTCTCGGTTTTGATACCGCGACGGAAGTGGGCCTGCTCGGCATCTCGGCGACGGAAGCCACCCGGGGCCTCCCTATCTGGTCAATCCTCATTTTCCCGACCCTGTTCATGGCGGGCATGGTGTTGATTGATTCGACCGACAGCATCCTGATGCTCGGCGCTTATGGTTGGGCTTTCGTCAAACCTATCCGCAAACTTTATTACAACATGACCATCACCTTCGTTTCGATCCTGGTGGCGTTATTGGTCGGCGGAATCGAGGTACTCGGCCTGGTCGGCAATCATTTTAAGATACAGGGCGCCGTCTGGGACATGATTGGCTCCTTGAACAACAACTTCGGCGTCGTTGGCTTCGCCATTATCGGGGTCTTTGGGGTGAGTTGGGCCGTTTCGATCATCGTCTATCGCATGAATCGTTACGATGAGATTGAAGTGAACACCGGCCCGCTCGACTGAAGCCGCCGGATTTTAAGCAAAACTCGCATTCCGTCGCGATTTCCCGATTACGAGAACGAGGAGGAGGACGAATTCAATTTTTGCTTGCCAAAGCCGCCGGTCAGGCTTCATTTTCTGTCATGGCAGCCATGCGCAATTCCGGTTTTGACGATCCGTTCTACCAGCCGGCGGATGAGTTTTTTCCTGCAAACAATAAAATCGGGCTGACGTTCGACGACATCACGCTCGCGACGCTCTATTCCGAAATCCTCCCGCGCGACACGCAGCTCGACACGACGTTCGCGGAAAATTTGCATCTGAACATTCCAGTGATTTCGTCCGACATGGACACCGTGACCGAATCGCGCATGGCCATCGCGATGGCGGCCAACGGCGGCCTCGGCCTGATCCATTACAACATGCCGGAGCGCCAGCAGCTTTCCGAGGTCAGCCGGGTCAAGAACCACGTCCACGGCCTGATTCAGGAACCGATCACCGTCTCCCCTGGCCAGCTCATCGGCGACGTGCTGGCGTTGATTGACCAGAAAAAATTCGGCTTCAGCACGTTCCCGGTCGTGGATGAAAAGGGCAAGCTCGCCGGCCTGCTTTCCGGCCACGTGGTCAAGCCGCGTTACGCCAAACGCAAGGTCGCCGACGCCCTGACGCTGCGCGCGCAGGTCCGCACCATCACCCAAAAGGAACTGGGCAAGGACCCCATCGCCCGCGCCGATAAATTCTTCACCGAACACCTCGGCATCCACAAACTGCTCGTGGTGGACGACCAGGACCATTTGCGCGGCCTCTTCACGATGAGCGATATCGAGCGCATCGCGCAGGAACGCAACGCGCAGTTCAAGCCGGCGCGCGACGCGCGCTTCCATCTCCTGTGCGGCGCGGCGGTTTCGGCCACGCGCAACGCGTTTGGCGAACTGGATCGCGAGCGCATCCTCAATCACGTCGGCGGGCTGGTCGAACGCGGCGTGGACGCCATCGCCGTTTCGACCGCGCACGGCCACAGCAAGGGCGTGGGCGACACGGTAAAAGTGTTGCGCGACGCATTTCCGAAACTGCCGCTCATTGCCGGCAACGTGACGAGCGCGGCGGGCGTTGAATATCTGGCCGATTGCGGCGCGAACGCCGTCAAAGTCGGGCAGGGGCCGGGTTCGATTTGCACCACGCGCATTGTTGCGGGCGTGGGCATCCCGCAAATGACGGCGCTTTACGTCTGCGCGCGCGCGGCGGCGAAAAAGAAAGTTGCCATTCTCGCCGACGGCGGCATCGCGAAATCCGGCGACATCGTGAAGGCGTTGACGCTGGCGCAGGCGGTGATTTGCGGCGGAATTTTTGCCGGTTGCAACGAGGCGCCGGGGGAAGTGGTGGAAATCGGCGGCAAACTTTACAAGCAGTATCGCGGGATGGGCAGTTTTGCGGCGATGAAGGCCGGTTCCGCGGCGCGTTACGGCCAGCCGTCCAATCCCACGCAAAAGGTCGCGCCCGAGGGGATTGAGGCGCTCAAGGAAGCGTGCGGCTCGGTGGACCGCGTGCTGGCGCAGCTCATTGGCGGCATCCAGAGCGGCATGGGTTATCTCGGCGCGGCGAACCTCGCGCAACTCCGCGACAAGGCGCGTTACATCCGAGTCAGCCCCGCCGGCCAGCGCGAAGCCGCCCCACATGATGTCGTAGAACTCAAAACAGGGAATTAGTCAGTAGTTGGTAGTTGGTAGTCAGTAGCATTGCGGATTATGAGCCAGACAAATTTTGAAAATCTTCGGGTTTACAAGCTGGCTGAAGAATTGGCAGATGAGATTTGGAAAATCGTTCTCCGCTGGGACACGTTTGCCCGGGATACGGTCGGCAAACAAATCATGCGGAGCGCCGACAGCATCGGCGCGAACATTGCCGAGGGGACAGGCCGCTACAATTTTCAGGACAATCAGCGTTTTGTGAAGATCGCGCGGGGATCGCTGAACGAGACGCAACATTTCCTCCGACGCGCGTTCAAAAGAAAGCTTCTCACGCCCGCCGACGTGAAAAAACTCAAACCGCTGGTGGACAACCTTGCCCCGCAACTGAATTCTTACTTGAAATCAATCGGTCGTGGTCAAGTGGACGAATAGCTACTGACTGCCAACCACTGACCACTGACTAAAAAGCAATCGGCTCGTTCAGTTTGCCGCATTGGGCGCAGCGCGAGCGGTCCACGTCCGGGTCGTCGGTATAGACGTAGCCGCAATTTTTGCAGCGGAAAATCCGGTCCTCGGTGTGCGTCGGCCCGAACCGGCGCCGGCGCATTTCGGAATAAATCCCCAGACCACACAGCGCAGCCAGCAGTCCGGCGACGTAAATTTCTATGAGGGTGGGAATGGTCATGCGACAAGCGTTGAAGCGTTGAAGCGTTGAAGCGTTACAGCCTTTTCAAATTCGCCCGCTTCAACGTTGCAACTCTTCAACGGATTTATGTTCATCGGTTTTCATTCGTGGTTGCGGGCGGCGGCACGGTGTGCCAGGTAAAAATCATGCGGCCGATGGTCAGGTGCGGCGCGGGCGCGAAACGCGCGGCGCGGGCGAGTTCGAGCGCACACTGATCGGCGGCGTCATAACGGCTGAGGGCCTCCAGGCTGTTGTCCGATGGCACCAAAATGGCCGAAACCACATTGCCCGCTTCGTCCACCAGCAACTGCACCCTGCTCGGCGCGATCACATCCGCATAGGGCCACGACGGCAAATTCATGGGGGTGAGCAATTGCCGCTGCGTCAGGTTGCCCACGACGCGCATCGTGGAAACTTGCGCCAGCGCCGGCTCGATGGACTGTGCCGGCGTGCTGAGTCTGACCGGCGGTTTCAAGGGAGGCGCAAAACCGGCGACCCGGTTGGTTTGCATGAACCGGTTGAAGACGTTCATCAATTCATCGGTGGACAATGGCAGCCAGCGCGGTGGCGGTTCCGGCCAGCGGAACGACGGTGAGTTCACAACCGGCGCCTGCGACCACATCACCGTCACAAAATCTCCGGAATGTGGCAGCGCGAACAGTGTCGGGTCGTTGAGCGCCAGCAACTCGTCCGAACCGCCGGCGAGTCTCAACGTGGGAGCATCGGTCGCGGTGCGCGGGACAATTTGTTTCCGCGCGCCGAACAGGTAAAGCAACACAACGTGCAGGGCGAAAACCAGCGCGATGAGCATCAGCCAGCGGTTGAGCGGCCACCCGCCTTCGCCAGACGGCTTCGGCGCGGCAAGCCCCAACGCGGGCGAATCTGCTGGCGAATCACTCATGGCTGGGCGGGGGTGTCCAGGACCCGCGGCAGCGTGGCGCCCAGCGCGTCGTGGATCCCCGCGTTGCGGGCGAGGAGCGTCAGGCGGATGAGCTGGTCATACGTCACCGCTTTGTCGGCGTGGATGACCAGCGTGAGCGGTTCGCGGGATTTTCTCACGGCGGCGCGCAAATCATTTTTCAATTGCGCTTCGCTGACGAGCTGGTTGGCGAAATAATACCGTCCGCTGGCGTCCACCGCGACGGCCACGGTCGGTTGGTCCGTGCCGGGCAGGCCGTCCGCCAACGGCGGCTTGATCCGCACTCCGGGCGTATAGACCAGCCCGCCCAGCAACAGGAAAATCACCAGCAGGAAAAAAACGGCTGCGAACGGCGCCACGTCAAACGGGCTGCGCAGCAGGCGGACATTGCGCGGAAATTTCATGGGGCATTCGCGCCGCCGTTTTCGGTGACGATGTTGATGACTTCGCCGGCGGCGCGTTCCATGTCGAGGACGATTTTGTTGATGCGGCTGACGAGATAATTGTATCCGGCATGGACGGGGATGGCGACGGCGATGCCCGCCGCCGCGCAGATGAGCGCCTGCCAGACGCCGTGGGAAAGTTGTTCAACGTTTGCATACAAACCGGCCTCGTGAATCTTGCTGAAAATGTCCATGAAACCGATGATGGTGCCGAACAATCCGAGCAGCGGCGTAATCTGGGCAATGGTGGCGAGCAGATTCAATTTTTCCTCCAGGCGCGGCACTTCGATGAGGCCCGCTTCCTCGACGGCTTCGCGCACGCGGTCGCGTCCGCGGTCGCGGCTGAGGAGGGCGGCTTTGACCAGGCGCGCGACCGGGCTGGGCGTGGCGTCACAGATGGAAATGGCTTCGACGACGTTGTCGCGTTTGAGCACCGTCCGGACGCCGTTGAGAAACTCGGTGGAATTGATTTGCGAGCGGTGGCAATACAGAGCGCGCTCGATGAACACGACGATGGCGATGGCCGCGGCGAGCAGAATCAGCCAGATCACCGGGCCGCCATTGGCTAGAAGCATAGGCATGTGGTTTTTATAGGCGTTTGCGCCCGAAGTTCAAAGATTTTTCTTGGCGTCGCCGGTTTCTTGGCCGTTAATGGCCGGATGGAAAAATCAGACCAGCTCCGTGAATTGTTCCAAATGCAAAAGGCGCTCAATGAACGCATCGGCGTGAAAACCGACGGCATGAGCGAGGCGGACAGGACGAAATGGGTCCTGAACTATTGCCGCGCCATGACGCAGGAAATCGCCGAGCTTACCGACAGCGTGCCGTGGAAATGGTGGGCGAAGTATCAGAAGTTCGACGAACAAAACGCGCGCGTCGAGGTGGTGGACCTGTTCCATTTCCTCATCAGCCTCGCGCAGGTGCTGGGCATGAGCGCCGACGACGTGTTCGCCGCCTACGTCAAAAAGAACGAGGTGAATTTCAAACGGCAGGAGAGCGGCTACACGGCGAAGGACGAAAGCGATTCAAAGCACATTTAATTCGCACGATGAAAAACTGGATTTTCAAGGACGAATCCTCTTCGCCGCCCGATCCCAAGGCGGCCCGCACGCGCGCCATGCTGTTGTCGCTGCCCTTTGCCATCGTGGGAATCATGGCGCTCGTATTTCTTTTGCACGACGAAGTTGGCAGCGGATTCAGGATGAAGAAACAAATGGCGATGGGACTTTTGAGCGCGGCCATCGTGTGTGCAGGGCTTATCGCGCTCATTTTTGGCATCACCGCCAAAAAACAAGCGCTCAATACCGGCCCGCAAAAAGTTTCTGGCGATGAAAAACCGTGGCTTAACCGTAAAGACTGGGCGGCGGGCCGCATCGCATCCGGCACGCGCAAAGGGGTTCTGCTGCTTTGGATTTTTGTCGCGTTTTGGTGCGCCGCTTCCGCCGCGATTTCCCTCGTCGTCGTGCCGCCGCAATTGCATCTGGGCAATCGCGTCGCGCTCATCGCCCTGATTTTTCCGGTCATCGGCCTCGCCATGATTTTGTTCGCGCTGAATACCACGCTCGCGTGGCGGCGGTTCGGCCAGTCCACTTTCGAAATGGCGGCGATTCCCGGCGCGCCCGGCGGCACGCTCGAAGGTGAAATTCAGGTCGAAACCAAATTGCAGCCGCAACACGGATGGCACCTGCGCCTGACTTGCGTTCGCCGCACGACGACCGGCGCATCAAATAATCGTTGCACGACGGAAAAAATTCTCTGGCAGGACGAAAAATGGCTGCGCCCCGATTTGCCGCAAACGGATTTGAACGCGACCGGCATCCCGGTTTATTTCAAACTGCCCGCCGACCGGCCGGAATCAATCGCCGGCGGTGGCGACGGCATTCACTGGCGGCTCGAAGCCTCGGCAACATTGCGCGGGCCGAATTTCCACGCCACGTTTGACGTGCCCGTTTTCAAGCTGCCTGAACCGCCGGCAATTCCCGACGACCCGACGGCGCCATACCAAATGTCGCTCGACGAAATGCGGAAACAAATTCATTCGTGCATCCAGGTGAATGACACGGCGGACGGCAGGGAATTTGTCTTTCCCGCCGCGCGCAATCCCGGGTTTGCGTCCGGCGCGACGGTGATCTGGTTGATTTGGACGGGCATCATCGTCCTGCTGCTTTGCCGGCACGCGCCGCCGCTGTTTCCGCTGGCCTTCGGCGCGATGGATTTGCTGATGACCGTGTTTGTTTTTGACCTTTGGTTTCGGCGCAGCCGCGTGGCCGTCACGCCGCGGGAAATAAAAATTGAAACCGCCCGGCTGGCCTTCAAAAGGCAGGACGCGTTGAAACTGGCCGACATCGCAAACTTCACCGCCGACGTTGGCGCGACCGCCGGCCATTCGGCCTATTTCGACTTGAAGCTTCAGACGCGCGACGGCAGGGATTTCACGCTGGCCAAAAACCTTAACAACAAACCCGAAGCCGACTGGCTGGTGCGGCAACTCGAATCGGCAGTGAAAAATCCGCCAGCGTCAAATCCGCAAGAGTGACCGCGAACCCCAAAATTTCCGTCCCGAACCGCTGGCGCAAGGAGGTTGAGCGCGTCCTCATCACCGACGAACAAATCGCCCGCCGGGTCAAATCGCTCGCTCGCGAAATCGAGCGCGACTTTCGCGGACGCGAGATGGTCGTGGTTTCACTCCTGAACGGCACGGTCATGTTCCTGGCAGACTTGATCCGCCATTTGAACCTGCCATTGCGGCTCGATTTCATGGGCGTTTCCAGCTATGGCCCCGGCACGGAGTCGGGCAAACTGGTGTTCACCAAGGAACTGCGGCTGGACGTGCGCGGGCGCGACGTGCTGCTGGTGGACGACATTCTCGACACCGGCAAAACCATGAGCCGCGTGCTGCCTAAAATCCAGGCCCTCAAACCGCGCCGGATAAAAATCTGCGTGCTGCTCGACAAGCCGTGCCGGCGGACCGAACAAATCGAGGCGGATTACGCCGGCTTTGAAATCCCGGACTTTTTTGTGGTCGGCTACGGACTGGATTTCGCGGAACGGTATCGGAACCTGCCGTTCGTCGGCGTGCTGCATCCGCACGTTTACCAACAAGCGGCCCGGCGGGGCAGCCAAAAATAATTATGGATCTGAAGCTCATAAGTCTGCTCGGCTGGTTCGCGATGCTGGCGGCCGCGTGGGCGGTTTCCTACAACCGGAAATCGTTTCCGTGGCGGACGGTGGTTTGGGGCGTTGGGCTGCAATTCACCCTGGCCGTGCTGATTCTGAAAACGCCGTGGGGCGGGGCGCTGTTTGATTTTGCCGGCAAGGTGATCCTGAAGCTCATCCAGTTTTCCAATGAAGGCTGCAAATTCGTCTTTGGCCCGCTGGCGGATGAAAACCTGCTCGCGGACAAATTCGGCCCGGGCAACTCGGTGATTTTCGCGATTCTGGTCATGGGCACCATCATCATCGTCGCGTGCCTCTCGTCGCTGTTGTATCACTGGGGCATTTTGCAGCGCGTGGTCCGTGCCATCGCGTGGGTCATGCGCAAAATCATGCGCACGAGCGGCAGCGAAACGCTCTCCGCCTGCGCCAACATTTTCATGGGCCAGACCGAGGCGCCGCTGATGATCCGGCCCTACGTTCCGCGCCTGACGCGCAGCGAATTGATGACCGTCATGGTCTGCGGCATGGCGCACATCGCCGGCGGCGTCGCGGCGGTTTATGCGGACATGGGCATGCGCGCCGGCTACCCCAACACCGCCGGACACCTGCTCACGGCGTCGGTGTTGAATTGCCCCGCGGCATTGATGATTGCGAAAATCCTGGTGCCCGAAACCGAAAAAAGCGAAACCGCCGCCAGCGCGCCCGCCACCGTGCCGCGCACGACGGTGAATTCGATTGACGCCATCTGCCGCGGCGCGAGCGACGGTTTTCATCTCGCGCTGAACGTCATTGCCATGCTCATCGGCTTCATCGCCATGATTGCGCTGGCGAATTATCTCATCATGTATCCACAGGCGCATCTTGGAGTGGCCGAGCCGGTCAAGTTGCAGACGATTTTCGGCTGGCTCAACGCGCCGTTTGCGTGGCTGATGGGCGTGCCGGCCAGGGATTGCATGGCCGTCGGACAGATTCTCGGCGAACGCGTCGTGCTGAATGAATTCGTGGGCTATCTCGACCTCACGACCAACGCGAAACAACTGGCGCTCGACCCGCGCAGTTTCACGATTGCGACTTATGCGCTGTGCGGGTTCGCGAATTTCTCGAGCATTGCCATCCAGGTCGGCGGCATCGGCTCGCTCGCGCCGGAGCGCCGCAGTGAAATGGCCAAAATCGGTTTTCGGGCAATGATTGGCGGCCTGCTCGCCGCCTACATGACCGCGTCGCTCGCCGGGTTTTTGTTGTGACAGGCCTCCGGTCCCATCTCAAATCAAAGAACCGCCGAAAGCCCTCCACAAAAGAAAGAATCCTGTGCCGCTTTTGGCAGGCGGTCTTCGTGCCAATTTGTTTACTTTTTGAACAACCCGCCGAGGCCGGAGGTGATTTTATTCACGTTTTCGCCCACGGTCTTGCTTGCGCCATGGCCGAGATTTAGCGCGCCCTTGCCGAGGTCGGTGGCGGCGCTGGCAACGGCCTTGATGGTGGCGGCGGTGAGGGCGTCCAGCGCGCGCCGGGTCAAATCGGTGGCCGTGATGCCGTCGGCGTCCGTGCCCAGGTTGGTGAGGTGAATGTCCGGCAACGGCAGGGTCATTTCCTGGCCGCCCATGCCAGTGAGGCTGACGTGGACCTTCGCGCCGGCAATCAGGAAATCATCCACCTCAAATTTTTTGCCGGGTTTGCCGGCGGCCTGGGCGGTTTGACTCGCTGCCGGCTGCTGACTTGACGCGGTGGCGGCACTGACGTTGTCGCGGAGTTTGGTGAGATTGTTTCCACCGAAGGGGCTCCCTTCAAACGTGATTTCCGGACTCCGGACCTCGATGGAACGCACGACGATTTTGTCCGAGAGAACGGACAAGGGGTTCACGCCGACGGCGACCACGCCGACGCTGATGGCTTGCGACGTCTTATAACCTGCAGGATTGCCGACCACCAGCCCGTGGATCTTGGCCGAACCGGTCAGCAGGGACAGATTCAGGGCATCCACCGTGATGGTTGCCTGGGTGATTTTCGGGCCGACCTTTTCCACGCCCGCCTTGACGATGTTGCCGAGGAACAAGCCCGCCACAATCACCGCGACGACGAGCAGCACAACAAGGATGATGACCAGACTCCAGAGAATTTTTTTGACCTTTTTCATAATCCAAGCAATTAACATCCCGCCCGCGTCCTTGGCGAGCAAATTTGCGATGCAAAATCACTTCAACTCGCGGCCAGTTCCTGGATGGTTTCGATGAGTTCATGGACGGGATACGGCTTGACCATGAACCGGTCCGGTTTGTGCGGCAAGCCCGCATAAATGTTTTCGTCCACGGTGCCGCTGACCAGGATCATCTTTTGCCCGGGATTGGCGCGCCGGCACTCGCGCACCAAATCCAGGCCGTTCATCTCGCCCATGGCGTAATCCGTCACCACGACCACCGGCTTGGCGGCTGCATATTCCTTCAGGGCCAGCCGCGGATCGGTGAAGGTCCGCACGTTGTAACCCAGCGGTTGAAGGATGGCCTCGGCCAGATCGAGCAGCATTTGCTCGTCGTCCACCACAAAAATGGTGATTGGCGGTCGCTCGCTGCTGCTGGATTTGGACTGGCTCATCAACGCAAGTGAATATATCAGAAGAACACTGGTTTGTCGCTGCTGGCAAGCATGTTTGAACAGAACTTATTCACATCCGGCGGGAAAATTCCCATTGCGTCCGGCTAATCCAAGCCGTAAGTTGACCGCCAGGCAATGAAGTCATCGCCACAAACCAGGGATTTGCGGTCATGAAACCGAGGACAACGCAAAAGAAAACGGCCACGCGCACCGTGCGCCCGCGCCGCAACGCCAAATCCGAACCCAAAACCGAGGCGGCTGCCGCCACTGCGGATCGCCGCGCCCGCCCCCGCCGCAAAAAAATCGAGGCGCCGCCCATTTTGCTCGAAGGCGACCAGCCCGCGCCGCCGCCCGCCAGCGGTCCCGGACAGAAATACGCGCTGGGTCCGACGCCGCCCGCGCAACAGTTTGCCACGGCGGAAACCGAATTGCCCGAGGCCTACGGCACAAAAAAACTTTTTTTGACTGCGCGCGACCCGCACTGGCTTTACGCGCACTGGGACCTGACGCGCGAGCAGCAGTTGAAGCTCAACGCGAAATCGTCGGACGGCCATTTGATCCTCCGCGTTTACGCCGCCAAAATTGAAAGCCATCCGCTTTACGAAATCCACGTCCACCCGGAATCGCGCCACTGGTTCGCCCATGTCGAGCGCGCCGGGGATTCCTACGCCGCCGAACTCGGCTATTATTCCCCGGTGGGCCGGTGGCTGCGCGTGGCCGCTTCCGGTGCCACCGTCACGCCGCCGGACGCCGCCTCGATGGAAACCGAGGCTGAATTCGCCACCATCCCGTTTGAATTTCCGTTCGCAAGATTGATGCAAATCATCAAGCAAGCCGTGCGTGAAAACCTGTCCCTGGCGCGGGCGATTGAAGAACTCCGCCGGCATGGTCATCCCGATTTGCCGCGCGCGACCGCCGCGCCGCCCGCGGCGTGGACGCCCCAGCAGGAACAGGCGCTGGCCAAAATCATCAGCATTGACGACGTGCGCCGCGTCTGGATGGGCTCGCTGGAAATCACCGAACTGGTCCGCCGCAAACTCGCGGGCGAAATTTCCTCGCCCGGGGTTTCCAGCCTTTCCAGCCCGTTCGGCGGCGCGGAACAACTGAAGGGATTCTGGTTCAACGTCAATGCGGAATTGATCATCTACGGCGCAACCGAGCCGACGGCCAGGGTCACGCTCGACGGCCGCGAAATCAAATTGCGGCCCGACGGCTCGTTCAGTTTTCGTTTCGCGTTGCCGGACGGCAAATACGAATTGCCCGCCGTGGCCGTTTCCGCCGACGGCACCGAGGCGCGCGCGGCGGATTTGAAATTCAGCCGGGACACCGAATACCGCGGCGACGTCGGCGCGCACCCGCAGGACCCGGCGTTGAAGCCGCCTTCATCGGAAAACATTTGAATCCCATGGACGCGCCGCAACGAGGAGCCTTGATGCTGGTCCGCTTCGTCGCCGTGGCGATCATCGGCGTGAGCCTGCTCATGGAAGGTTTGTATGTGGCCGACAATCTGGTTCATCGTGTCGCCATCGGAAAAGTTCATTGCGCGTTGTTGACCATTCCATCCGTGTTCGGGATTGTCATCCTGGCCAGGGCCAGGCCCGTCGCGGAATGGCTTTCAGACAAGCTCGACGTGTAATTTTCCCGGGTCATGCAAGGCTATTTATCCCTCGTCCTGCACGCGCACCTGCCGTTCGTGCGCCATCCGGAACATGAAAAGTTTCTGGAGGAGAGCTGGCTGTTTGAAGCCATCACCGAAACCTACCTCCCGCTGCTGCAAGTCATGGAAGGCTGGCGGCGCGACGGCGTGGCGGCGCCCCTGACGCTGTCCCTCTCGCCGCCGTTGTGCGCCATGCTGAACGACCCGCTGTTGCGCAACCGCTACGAACGGCATTTGAACGGCCTCATCGAGCTGGCCGAAAAGGAAATTCACCGCACGCACTGGGACCGCGCCTTCCGCGAACTGGCGTGGATGTATCACCAGCGGTTCACCTCGGTGCGCGACGCGTGGTATTTTTGCCAGCGCGACCTCGTCGGCGCGTTCCGCCGGTTTCAGGACGAAGGCCGGCTGGAAATCATCACCACCGCCGCGACGCACGCGCTGCTGCCGCTGCTGGCAAATCATCCGCCGTCCCTCCGCGCGCAAATTTTGACGGCGCGCGACCACTATCGCGGCTGTTTTGGCCGCGACTCGCGCGGCATCTGGCTGCCGGAATGCGCCTACGTGGAAGGCGTCGAGAAATTTTTGCAGGAGGCGAACCTCCGCTGGTTCATTCTTGATTCGCACGGCGTGCTTTACGCCAAACCGCGCCCGCGTTACGGCACTTTCGCGCCCATCTTCACGCCGAACGGCCTCGCCGCCTTTGGCCGCGACCTCGATTCCTCGCGGCAGGTCTGGAGCCGGCAGGAAGGTTATCCCGGCGACGCGCGTTACCGCGATTTTTACCGCGACATCGGCTTTGACCTCGATTTCGACTACGTGAAACCGCACCTGCCGTCGCCGGAAACGCGCGGGTTCACCGGCGTCAAGTATTACGCCATCACCGGCGGGTCGGCGAACAAGGAAATTTACCGGCGCGACGCGGCGCTGCAGGCGGCGGCGGAACACGCCGGCCATTTTTTGGGCCAGCGCGCCGCGCAGGCGGAAAAAGTCGCCGCCGTCCTCGGTCGCCCGCCGCTCGTGGTGGCGCCGTATGACGCGGAATTGTTCGGGCATTGGTGGTATGAAGGGCCGGAATTTCTGGATTATTTTGCGCGCAAGGCCTTCCACGACCAGCAAGCCATCGCGCTCGTGACGCCGAGCGAATATCTGCAGCGGCATCCGACGAACCAGATCGTCACGCCCAGCGCGTCCAGTTGGGGCGAGGAAGGCTACTACCGCACGTGGCTGAACGAGAAGAACGAATGGATTTATCCGCACCTGGACGTTGCCCAGGACCGGATGACCAAGCTGGCGCGGCGATATAAAAAACCCGGCGCCCTGGCGGCGCGCGCGTTGCGGCAGGCCGCGCGCGAACTGCTGCTCGCGCAGGCCAGCGACTGGCCGTTCATTTTGCGCGCGGGCTCCAGTCCCGATTATGCGCGCCGCCGCGTGAAAGACCATCTGCTCCGGTTCCTGACCCTGTATGACCAGCTCGCGACCGCGTCCGTGGACGAATCGTGGCTGCGCGAAGTCGAATCGCGCGACAATATTTTCCCCGACGTGGACTGGACCTACTGGCGATAAAATGGTGGTAGGGACAGCGCGCTGCGCTGTCTCCGCCCGCGTCCAGCGGGCGGAACGAATTGTGCGAAGGTGGACGCGCACCTCGGGTCGGTTCCGCGCCTGAACGGCGCGGTGACGGCGCAGCCCGTCCTCCGTAGCAGCGCTGCGGAGGGTGGACGCGCCATCCCTACCAATCAAAGCCCGGCCCGTTGGATGCCCTTCCCGCGATACGCCATCAGAAAATAAACCAGCACCACCGCCACGGCAGCGGCCAGGCCGCCCCAGAAAAGCGGCCATTGCGTGCCGGACGGACGCGCGCACGCGGCGAACCACCAGCCCGTGCCGAGGTAGCCAATGAGATTGCCCACACCGCTGTTCATCAGGGTCAGCAATGCCTGCGCCCGCGCCCGCCACGCCTCCTCCACACGCTGGTCGAGGTAGATTTGAGCGGTGATATAAACGAGGGCAAATGACGCGCCGTGCATCGCCACGCCCGCGAGCAGCCAGGTTTTGTCATTGACGGCGCTCAATACAAATCGCAGGACGCCGAAGCCGAGGCCGCAGGCAAAAATCCATTTCAACCGCCAGTGAAGCAGCAGCCAGCCCATGCTCAAAATGGCGATAACTTCCGAGATTTGCGCGATGCTCATCCACGCGCTCGTGCGCGTCAGCCCGAGGTCGCGCAGGTTGGCCGGCGCATACGGATAAAACGCCGCCAGCGGGATGCACAACAGCGTCGTGGTGAAAAAAACGACGCGATGGTCCCGGTTTTGCAGCAGCGCGAGGGCATCCAGACCAAGCCGTTCGTGCCAGGCAAGTTTCTCGGCGGATTTGGGAACCTCCAACGCGGGCAGAGAAAAAGTGAAGGCCGCCAGCATCACCCATATCGTCGCGCTGGTGTAACCGGCCAGCGACGACGAGTCCGCGTTCAACGCGCTGGCGAGCAGGCAGCCGGCCATCCAGCCGAACGTCATCATCACGCGCATGGGGGCAAATTCCTTTGAATCTGCGAGCCGCGCGAAGACGATGGTTGACGAGATGCTTGACATCGGCGCACTCGCCAGCGAAAGCAGCTGAATCAACGCGAGGATGAGCCAGCCGCGGCAATGGAATTTGACGGCCGTGCTGACGAGGGACATCAGCACGGCGGTGGTCAACGCGAGCCAGCGCAACAGGCGCGCCGGCGGCACGTGGCGGTCGGCCATCGCGCCAAACATCAGCGGGGAAACAAACGCCGCCACCGCGGAGGCGGCGAAGGCGAACGGCTTGATGGCATGCAGGCCGTGGGCGTCAAGGACGGGGCCCAGCGGCACAAACCAAATGCTCATGGCCGCGCCCTGGATGAAAAACAAGACCAACAACTCGAAATATTCCGCTTTGCGGAGCGTCGTAAGCACGCCCAAGAGGACACGCAACTGCGGTAAATTTCAACTAAAACAGAACATCAACCCGGGCCAATTCATCCAGTAAAAAACAAACGCGCAGCCTTCCGGCTGCGCGTGAACTGTCCGTCCGGCTAAAAGCGGCGGATTACTTCTGCAGCCTGGCTTCCCAATCGCGCGATTGGGCCTCGCCATTCCGCTCGTATTCCATTTTGCCCTTGATGACGCCGTCCGCGAGCGTGCCCGAGTATTTGTTGGTCATCGTGTTGTCGTTGAACGTGCGGACCATGCAGAACGAGATGTCCGCGCCGGTGATTTTGCCGTCGCTGATGTCCCGAGGGGTGGTTTGACCGCCGCGTCCCGGCGAGGCCAGCGTGCCGGTCAGCTTGTCCCCGTCCAGCTTCAGGACGAGGGTGTTTGTCCGGTCCGGCCCGCCATTGCGTCCCGGCACGGTCCAAGTGTAGGTCCCCGTCGGGTCCACCTTTTTGTCCTGGGCTTGGGCTGGGACGAGGACGCCCATCACCAGGATGGCGCCGGCCAGGGCGGTTGCGAATTTAAATGACTTCATGTGTTTGTCTTGTGGTTTGATTGGTTGTTGGCAGCACCCCAGATGCATTCCAACGGCGCACCGGGGATACTGGTATTCGGTTAGACTATCGCCGGCCGCGAAAGGTTGCAAACTTTAATCCGGGACCCCGCCAACGCCCGGTGGCATGGCTCGCCATCGCTTTCCACTTGCGGAAAAATTTTCGTGTGTCAGGTTTTGGCATATGAAAATCCGAATTCTACTGGCAATGGCAGTGGCGCTGGCTTTCAGCCTTTCACCCGGCCTGGCGCAAACGGGTTCAATGCCAAAAGCGGGAGACCCGGCCCCGCAGTTTGAAGGCAAGGACCAGGACGGCAAAACGGTGAAGCTGGCCGATCTCCTCGGCAAAAAAATTGTGCTGCTGTATTTTTATCCGAAGGATTTCACCGGCGGCTGCACGAAGGAAGCCTGCGGCTTCCGCGACCGCCTGGGCGAGTTGCAGACAAACAACGTGGAAGTCATCGGCGTCAGCCATGACTCCGTGGACAGCCACAAAAAATTTGCCGACGAATACAAATTGAACTTCACGCTCGTCGCCGACCCGGACGGCAAAATCATCGCCGCCTACGATGCGAAGATGCCCATGGTGAGCATGTCCAAACGCGTGAGCTTCCTCATCGGCCTCGACGGAAAAATCGTCCACGTCACCGACGCGATGAATCCGCAGACGCATTTTGACGAAATGAAGGCGGCCATCGCCGGTTTGAAAAAGAGTTGAGCTCCAAAATCCCCGCTCGTCAAAACCGGCGTTTGCGGGTAGATTTCAATCGTGGAGTGGTGGCTCAAAAACCGGGTCGTGGTCCGGGCGCGCGGTTTCTTCCGCCGCCACTGGCAGGGCGCGTTGCGCTGGCGCGAGAAGTTCGTCTTCAACGAGGAGGCTTTCCATCTGATGCTGGCCGGAATGGTCGGCGTCATCGGCGGTCTGGTGAACCTGTTCTTTTATTATGTGGTGCATCTCGTTCAATCCGGTGATCCGGTGGAGTTCGCGGAAAAGCTGCCTGATTGGGGGCGCCTGCTGGTGCCCACCGTGGGCGGATTGGCGGCCGGCCTCATCTTGTATTGGGGTTTCCGCCTGGTGGGCCGGCAAGGCTCAAGCGATTTGCTCGAGGTGGTCGTGGCCGGCGACGGCCGGCTGCCGTTCCGCACAGAATCGGTAAAAACGGCGTCGGCGCTGGTGAGCATCGCCACGGGCGCGTCCATCGGACGCGAGGGCGGCATCACGCAGTTGTCGGCCACGCTGGCGTCCAAGCTCGGGCAACTGGCGAAATGGCCGCCCTACCGGCTGCGGTTGCTGGTCGGGTGCGGGGCGGCGGCGGGCATTTCGGCGGCTTACAACGCGCCGGTCACGGGCGCGGTGTTCGCGTCGCTGATCGTGCTCGGCAATTTTTCCATGAGCCTTTTCGCGCCGCTCGTGTGCGCGTCGGTGATTGCGACGGTGGTGTCGCGGAGCTTCTTCGGGATTCAGCCCTGGTATCAAGTGCCGGCGTTTCCGGCCACGACCCCGGCGCAGCTGCCCTGGTTTGTTTTGACGGGCGTGCTCTGCGGCGGGGTGAGCGCGCTTTTTTTGAAACTGTTGCGGGGAAGCCGGGAACGGTTCAGCCAGCTTCACTGGCCGATTTATGCGAAGCTGATGCTGGCCGGGTTGATTGTGGGCGTCATCGCGGTCTTTTTTCCCGGGGTGTGCGGCAATGGTTATTACGTGACGAACCGGATTTTGCTTGGCGACTTTGCCGATCCTTCCCATCCGCTGCCGGAATTAAGCGGCCTGTTTCTCGCCAAATTGCTGGCGACGATAGCAACCGTTGGCGCGGGAACGGTCGGCGGCGTGTTCACGCCGACCATGTTTTTGGGCGCGGGGGCGGGCGCGTTGTTTGGCGTGGCCCTGCATCAACTCGGCGGCGCGCCGGGCGTGCCGGCGGGCGCGTTTGCGCTGGTCGGCATGGGCGCCATGCTGGCGGGCACGACCCGGTCGCCGTTGCTGGCGATGATCATGGCCTTTGAAATCTCGCTGGATTACTCGCTCATGCCGGCATTGATGCTGGCGTGCGTGGTGTCCGTGCTCGTGGCGCGGCAGTTGCACGGGGAATCCATCTATACCGAGCACATGCGCCTGAAAGGCTTGTCGCTGCAGCGCGAAAGCGAACAGACGGGCGTGGCGATGGACAAGACCGTGGGCGACTTGATGCGCGCGCCGATACCGCCGTTGCGCGAAACGACGACATTCCGGCAAATCGCCGACCGCTTTCTCGTCAGTTCCAACAACTTTCTGCCCATCGTGGACGCCAGACAACAGTTCATCGGGATCGTGGCCTTGCAGGATTTGAAGGAATTTTTGAACACCAGCCAGAATTTCGACGGAGTCATCGCCTACGACGTGATGCGGCCGCCGCCAAAATTCCTCACGCCCGGCCAGCGGTTGCTCGACGCGTTGCCGGTGGTGCTGGAAAGCGAGCTGCGCAACGTGCCCGTGGTCAACAGCCCGGTGGAAAAACGGCTCGTCGGGTCCGTGTCCCGCGCCGAGGTGCTCGCCGTCTTTTCCGAGGCCATTGCAGAAAAAAGCAAACCCGCCGGCTGAAAAAATTGCTGTGGCATCGAGCCTGTGGCTCGAAATCAGCGCACCCGTCCTCCACAACAGTCCTCCGGAGTGTGGACATCGCCGATACTACAACAATCAAATCAAAACGGTCTTTGCCCAAGGCTGGCCCCGAGCAAAGCCGGACACCCTTTCTTGTCTTCGGCAATGGCAAAAAATGTAATGCAATTTTCTGAAATATTTCTGGGTAATCTCCGTATAAGAATATAGAATCTAAACATCAGACCAGACATACCAAAACGAATGCAGAAAAGGGAATCAAAATGAAGACTATACGGGTGGTGTCGGCGGCTGGCGCGGCGCTGATTTGGGCTGTGGGAATCTTCTTCAGTTCAATTTTCATATCGCAGGCGCAAGTGCAGGCGCAGCCGGATTCGGCGGTGCAGATTGCGGCGGAGTCGCAAGGCTTGCAGTTAGTGCCGCCGGAGCAAATACCGGAATGCGGGACGTTTTGGATCGTTTCCGATTCAAAACCGACCGCCCCACTGCCATTTCTTCCATCCGAATACGATCCGGCGAGCACACCGGTTTTCTCGCTGGGCACTAATGGACAGTTCCTTGTAGATGCCACGGGCGGGGCCGTGCCGCAGCCGACCGGACGCCAGGCCCTGCTTGGCATAAGCTCTTCCGCGCTCCTCCAAGCGCAGGCGGATATGGTGCTGGATTTGATCGCCCAAATCCAGGAGTCGCAGACAAACGCGGAGTTGGACGATTTGGAAAGCGGTGTGAGTTTTCAAGCCCAGGTTTTTACCACAAATCAATTGTGGTTTTCAATCGCGATGACAAACAACACCGGAACGGGATGGACGGTAGTGCCTTAATTTGAAATAAATTGACCGAAATGGGAGTTTTTCGCAATTTCTCCCAGTGCCAACTCCGATTATCGTCCCGCTTGCTGATGCGCTTGGTTTTCAACTGCGGGGAAAGGCTGCTAAATATGTCTTGGAAAATCAAAATAAAACCGGCGCGGAGCGCGGAAACGCCAACGAGCAGGGATATGGAGCATTGGCCGAAATCATTATCCGCAACAGGTTTGGAATGCCGGAAATTAACCCCGCAGACCACCCGCTCGGATACGATGTTTTGTTGGACTCCGGCATCAAAGTGGATGTGAAATGCCGCGGCGGGAAAATGCCATTCCTAGAAAAATATGGCAGCGACGATGGAATTGACCGGGAGGCGAAACACAACTTTTTCGCCAGACAATTATACGATGAAAAGTTGGATGCTGATATTTATTTGATGTCTCACCTTCGGATTGCCGGCAAGGGTGTTTTGCCGGGAACAGCTAGACAGCGGAATTGGAATTTATATGTCTGTGGATGGGTTTCTAAAAAGCGCGTGTTGCGGGAAGGCGTTTATTTGCCCCGCCGGTCCATCACGGAACAAGGCAATACTTGGTTCGCTTATCGCGGGCAGGAAATTGAATTTTACCATCGCAATCTTAACGGCTTGAATGCGATTACAGATTTGCGGGCGATCACAAAACAAGATGTCGAAAATGACGAAAAGCGAATTGGAGATTTGAACCTGACATCGGTTGATGCGGTCAGAATTGCTTATGACCTTGTTGGACGCGGTATTTTATCCCCCGTCCAACTGGAATTTGTGAAGAAAAAAACCGGGATTGGCGACAGAATCCCAAAGCCTATTTTACACGCCAACCAATACTTCCATTTGCTGAAATGGCTGGCGGCCAAAGGTATAATCGCAGGAGAAGAAATTGAACGAGCAAAAGTTCTTCTCAAAGAAGAACCATTCACCGGCATCTAAAGCAACTGGCCTGCTCTGTCCGCTTCTGCGGCCAAGATTCGCTGATTACAAACCTCGATGTAATCCATGCGCTTTTTTTTGTGCAGAAAAACTTCCTGATTTTTCTCAATTCCGATGAAGTTTCGGCCCTCTGAAACTGCGGCAACAAGAAAACTGCCCACGCCACAGGCGTTGTCCAGCACGATGTCATTTGGATTGGTAAAAGTCCTGATGAGATAACGCGCCAGTGCGACAGGTTTTTGAGTTGGATGCAAAACTTCCCCCTCGCTTTCGGCGGTCTTGAAATAAACGACATCGGTTGGGTATCGCTCGCCGTTGCTCTTGACCTCCACCGTTTTGAAATCGCCGTAGCTGCCGGTGAACTGGTCTTTTCTGAATCCCTTGTTGTAAGGCTCGCCAATTGACATTTGCGGGTGATAAGCAGGTGGCTGTTTGTAAAAAATGCAAACGTCCTCATGCTTTCGAAGGGGCTGTTTTTTGGCGTTCAAAAAGTTTGTCGGCTTGGATTTAACCCAAACGATTTTGTATTTGAACAAGCGCGGGTTGGACAGCATGAGTCTTGCAGTGAACAGTCCTTGCCCAGTCAGTGCGATAACCCCTTTATTTTTAATGACCCGCTCATAACTTGCCCAAAGTTTGTCCAGCGGGATAATGCTATCCCAAAGATTTTGCGTAAAGCCATAGGGCAGGTCGCACAAAATCATATCAATGGATTGCGGGGGGAGGGCTTTCAGAACATCCAAGCAATCGCCTTTGATTACACGATTCAGGAAAAACGAAATTAGTTTCCGACTAATCATTTTTTGGGCGGGTTTTCGGATGGTTTAACTGTCCCCTTTTTGATGTCACTATAAATTGCCATTTTCACAGCCGTTTCCGGCGAATCCACTGGCGGAATTTCAAGCACGGCAACGAACCGTTCAGTTTTATTGTCATCGCCGTCAGGATGTGACCAGCCGTAAGCGCGTTTTGCTTTTTGGTGTCCCGTCAGATCAAAAACTTCAACGTCGCCCTTCCAAAGTGTCTTGCCGCGAAAAACTTCATGCACCGGCACGGATTCCCGCCAAACCGCCCCGCAATTGTGCAACTGCGAAACGGCCACTTGCAGCCGCGCCAGATAATCCTGTTTATTCGCCACAACGTTCAACCAGTTCGGAAACCGTCCAATGGCTGTTTTCAACGCCAGCGGCCATTGCTGGCGTCATGCGGATTGCCTTGTGGGTTTTCACGAAGTTGTAATACGCGAAATTCAGCGCGACCGCAGCCTCAAAATTTTCAATCTTTTTGCTGAATGCGTTCGTGAGGCGAGTCAGACGGCGGCAGTGCATCCGCAGCGTGTGATTCTGTTTTTCAATGTGAGACGTGGAAATCAAAGCCATATTCGGCGTGCCGCTCACGGCTGTCTTTTCAACTTTTATCACTTCCGCCGGGCTATACCGGATTGCGGCTGGTGCCGATGCGATACCAAGCGGGGTGACGGAGAAGGTTTTTACAATCTGGCCGTAATCCGCTCCCGCCCCAAAACTGCGCTCAAAGGCGTCAGGATAGGCTGCAAGCGCGTCAGATGAAATCTGGACGCGCAATGCCATGCGGGAAGCCAAATCGTCCATAAAGGCTCTAGCGTGGTAGGCGTCGCGCTTACCGACGATGAAAGACGGAATGAGTTTCGTATCGGCGTCCAACGCAATGAACGTCCAGACATCGCCAAACACACCAGCGCGGGCAGCGTTCTTTTGCTTGGCCCCGATGAATCCCCAAATCTCATCAATTTCCAAATTCCTGCAATTCAGGCCGCGCATTTTTTCGTCCATGATTTTCGCGCAGGCATCACCAACGCGCCGATTGAGGCTCATAATCGTGTTTTGGTTGACGCCCGTGATGCGTTCAACGGCGCGGATGGACGAGCCTTCCGCCAGCATGGAAATCACGGCCACTTTCTTTTCGGTTTTAAGGATGTTTGCCATATCGTTTCTTTGTTGACATAAATGTAATACAAATTTACATTGGGGTCAACAATTATTTTCGTAATACATCAATTATTTTATGAAAAATCGCGTTGGACGCCCAAAAGTGCCCAAAAACAAGGCAAAAACACCCGGAATATCATTACGTTTGTCCCCATCAGAACGAAAACCCATTGATTCTGCGGTAAATAAATCAGGTTTAACACAGTCAAATTGGGCAAGGAAATCCTTGCTTTACATTGCAACACATGATATTAGTATTACATAAATTTGTGGACGCGGTGGGGTTCGGACCCACATTCCCGGAGTGTAAAGTCACGGGGTTTGACCGATTAACTTACGCGCCCATAAATTGTCATAAGGTAAGGCCGGGCGAGTAGCCCGGCCTTTTTGTTAAACAACCTTCAAAACAGGCTTTCCTAAATAAACTTCGTCGTAAAATTCTTCAAAGATATTCAGGAAGCCAACAATTTCCAGTTTGGTAAATTTGAGTGAATTTGTGAAAACTTCCAATAATTCACGCAACGCAGTTGGTTTTTCAACCGGCATCATGTCCTCGTGAGGTTCGGATTCGTGGTAGCGATACCTTCGCATGAGCATCCAATGATAGCGGGCAGTTCTGGGGCTTATGACGCCCAATGCCGTTGCTCTGTAAAGAATGGCCTGCATCGAAGATTTCCACTTAAGCTTCAACCGCGCTAGGCGGTCAAGGTTCATTGGAATCAACTCGCGTTTAATTTCGTCTTCCGGCAAATTAAATTCAGCGGAGAACTGGTCGGCCTGCTGTTCGCATTCATCGGTAATGAACTTGTGCATGACAAGATGTCCCAACTCATGCGAAAGCGTGTGACGCAACCTAGATGCCGGAATGTATTTGTTAACGAATATCACGGGATGCCCCAAAACCCATTCGCTGCACGCATCAATTTTTCTGGTTCCAAAGTCGAATGGGATAATGATAACACCCGCTTCTTCCAGTGTCTTTGTAAGGTCTCGGATTGGCCCCGGTGGCATCCGAAAATGCAACCGCATCTGTTTAGCAACTGCCTTTGCCCCGCCAACGCACTCTTCGGGATCAATAAACGGCAAGCGGACTTCCGAATCAACTTGCGACAGCAGTTTCTCTATGTTCCTTTTAATTTCCGTCATTTTGGCGGTGCATTGTCTTAAAATGACGGGTGAAATCACAACCCGTCGCCGATAAAAGGACGTGGGTGTGGATTCACGCCGTCCCTGTTCAAAATAGTGTTGGTAAGGAAATTTCAGAACCGCCACTATTAGTTGCATGATGTTATCCGTTGGCTCCTTCAGACCATTTTCTAGCTGACTAACGTAGCCAGAGGACACGCCAAGCCGTTCTGACAATTCCTGTATTGTCAGACCATGAAACTCTCTGGCTAGAATTAACATTTCAGGATTGAATTTCCTGTTAGTCGCTGATGATTCCACCAGAGCCAGCTTCCTCCTCGCCTTCTCCGATGTTTGGGTCATATTTAGGTTTGAATTTTGGTTTCTTTTCTTTTGTTGCGGTTGTTTCATCAAATTCGGTTTCTTCTAGCAGTGAGACGAATTTTGCTTGGCCTTCATCAATGGCAACGATGCCGTCCGTAATTTCTAAAGTCCAAGAAGTTCCTGCACTGTTTGATTTTGGGCTATACAAATAAATCCCGACGAATCCTACCCAGTTGTAATCAGTTGCCATTCCAACAACCAGTGTTGGCAAATCGTCGAAAAGGGTTGACTGAAATAATGCCCTCGTGCGGTCGGTTCGGTTTTTGATTGGCCGACGCGATTCATCTAATTTCTTAAAAATGACCCGCGCAATGCCGGGAATAATGAACATGTGCTGCGTCTCATCGCAGACATAATCCACTCCTAAATCCTGCAATGGCGGTTTGGCGTGGACTACGGCAAGGGCTTGCAGCAAGGACGACCTCGTGCGATTATCAAAGTCAGGATGGTTAAATTGCCCACGAATGTCGTCCCAGGCGCCCTTCCATGCTTGGGAGAGCACCCCGATAATCGGGGCACCGATTTGTTCGATAGCTTTGTTTTGTGTCATAAGGTGATGCCAGTATGTGGTTTGGCGGCAATACTGTCAACGTTTTTGTCAAAAAAGTTACGATTCCTTACCAGTAGCTTATTATCAACGAGTTACGACTAAGCTTGTAAAGTCACGATTTCAAATTAAGGCACTACCGGATGGACGGCCTATTTGACAGTCCATACCCCGTGGAACGATACTAATCTGTTCCATGATTTGTATTACGCCGCCAGTTTGGATGCTCCCATCCAGTGGGATTTTGTGATGCGCTGTGTTTATACCAACGTCGCTGTGCCGGATTTATGCAGTCCGGTTGGATTTTTCAGGCTGGGTCCCGCGACGAACGGCGATTTGACGGTAACGACCAACGCGACGCCGCAACAACTGGCGCAACTGCTGGTGCCGCCGTGGGTGACCGTGACCAATGTGACCTACACTGGTTTCAACGAAGCGCGCGGCACATTCGCCGGTGGCAACGGCTGCGGCTTGCCGATAGACAGCGGAGTGATTCTTTCTTCAGGCTACATCACCAATGCGATTGGGCCAAATAACGATTCTGGAGGGAATGCATCAGGGGCATTTTATGATGGTTTCGATTATAATGGCGATCGTGATTTGGAGAAGCTTGTGGGTGGTGGCACCAACACTTACGATGCCGCCGTGCTGGAGTTTGACATAATTCCGACCAATTCCTTCACATTGCAATTCCAATACATTTTTGCCTCCGAAGAATATCCGGAATTTTTAGGTCCGCCGCCCAATGGATTTAACGATCCGATGGCGATTTTTGTCAGCACCAATCGTGTGGGGACAAACTGGATCAACAGCATCACCAACGACATTGCGCTGGTGCCGGGAACCACCAACGTGCCGGTGAGCGTCAACACAATCAATGGTGGGTTTTTTTATGACGGTCGCGTCCACGATGCCCCAACCAATCCGCAATACTATGTGGACAACGATGATCCCGGTCATTCAGCCGTGCCTCCGTATGCAACAACTGCCCCGGCATTTAATATCCAGTATGACGGCATGACCGTGCTGCTTACGACGCAGACATACATCACCGCCGGCGTTACCAATCATATCAAAATCGCCATCGCGGATTACGGAGATTGGGTTTGGGATTCAGCCGTTTTCCTTAAAACATGGTCGTCATGTCAATAACAGTAACCTTGAAAATATGAAAGGAGTCTTTATGCGAAAAACAATTCTTACCCTTGTTCCGGCTATTGGTCTGTTGCTGTCAGTGATGGCGTCAGCGCAAGGCACGCTCTATGTGTCAAATCTGGGCCAAACTCCAACAGGCAGCGCACCTGTGGCAAGTGATACGTGGCGTGCCGTGCAATTTAGCACGGGAGCTGATTCCGGTGGCTATGTTTTGAATTCCGTCCAACTACTCATGGATGCGGCGTCGGGAAGTCCCATCGGGTTTAATATATCCATTTATAGCAGCCTTAACCCAGTAAATAATCTTGGCAGTCTCAGCGGCCTCGATCCCTCGGCCGGTGGCCTTTTCACCTATAACGCCTCCGGCTTTGAGCTTTCACCCTCTACCGCTTATTATATTGTCCTAACAGCTGCAAGCCCTATGGCACAGGGCACTTATGTTTGGAGTGCGGCGAATACCGGTAGCTACAGTTCCAGCGATGGCTGGTCCCTTGGCATTATTTCTTATAGTTCAACTGATGGTTCAATCTGGGCAGGTAGTCGCACTGGCCCTGGTCCTTTTCAATTCGCCGTTAATGCCACATCGGTGCCTGAACCTACAACGTATGCGCTGGCAGGGCTGGGGCTGGCCGCTTTGAGCTTCTGGCGGCGCAAGCCGTGATTCTCGCCAAGTCTCCATGCGAAAAACAATTCTTACCCTCGTTCCGGTTATTGGTTTGTTGCTGCCGGTGATGGCGTCAGCGCAAGGCGCGCTCTACGTGTCCAATTTGGGAGCCTCTGTTGGCAGCATCGCTGTCGGGAGCAACTCTTGGCTGGCGGCTGGATTTGCGACGGGAATTAATGCGGACGGGTATGCCCTGAACTCCGTTCAATTGGTGATGACAGACGCCTCCGGCAATCCCAACGGCTTCACGGTCATGCTTTTCGCGCAGAATCCCTACGCCATTTTGCCCGGAAACAGCTTGGGCACTTTGAATGGTTCTGCCGATCCGGCAACGGCTGGCATTTACACTTATACCCCCCGCCTCAAATATCACATTATCCCCGGACACGGCTTATTTTATTGTGCTGACCGCCGGGACCGCGGTAGCCAATGGCGCTTTTGAATGGAACGAGAGCACATCCCATAGCTCCACTGGCTGGGGGGATTTTTATAGTATTCCTCAATCCAGTGATGGTTTAAATTGGGGACGAGCTATATCACCTATTTACGCTCAATTTGCCTTGACCGCCACCGCCATTCCCGAACCGGGTGTTTTAGGTTTGTTTGCCCTGGGTGGTTTGTGCTTCGTCCGGCATCGCCGGAAAGCAAAGTCGGTTTAATCAAAAACCATCATTGGCAGTTTTTTGTTTTTGTGGTGACTGGCTCATTCGTTTTGCGTTGAAAATCACGTAGTCAGCCGTAATAAAAACTTTTTTGCGCCCACGCGAATTCTTAGTCTGGCGCGTGCCCCTCAAAATCGGCGACCAGTTCGCCCTGACGATTCACGACATCGCATTCGGCGGCGAAGGCGTCGGGCGCGTGTGCCTTCGCGACGAAAAAGCCGCTTCGGCGGCACAAGTGGATGATTTTGTCGTGTTTGTGCCGTTTGTGCTGGTCGGCGAAATGGTTGAAGTGGAAGTCACGGAGGTGAAAAAAAACTTCGCGCGCGCAAAACTGCTGCGCGTCCAGCAACCGTCGCCGGAACGCGTCGAGCCGGCCTGCCGCTACTTTGGCGCGTGCGGCGGCTGCCAGTATCAGCACGCGGAATACGCGGCGCAGTTGCGCCTCAAGCAAAAGCAAATCGCCGGCCTGTTCGAGCACGTCGGCAAATTTTCCCCCGGCCTGGTCGGGGCGGTCGTTCCCTGTCCGCAACCGTTCGGTTATCGCAATCGCATCATGATTCGCAGCCAGTGGAACAAGCCGGAGCAAAAATTGAACATCGGCTTCGTGCGCTGGGACGGCGGTCTGGTCGAAGACATCGAGGAATGCAAAATCGCCGAGCCGGCGCTCAATCAGGAAATCCGGCGCGTCCGCCAGAACCCGCCGCCGAAGGGCGGCCTCAAGGTCGTGTTGCGGATTCCGCCGGAAAATTGGGACGTGCCGCCGGACTCGTTTTTCCAGAACAATTTTTTCCTGCTGCCGAAGCTGGTTGAAACCGTCCGCGAATTTTTGCGCGCGGGCGGCGCGCGACATCTGGTGGATTTGTATTGCGGCGTCGGATTTTTCAGCATTGAACTGGCGGACGCGGTGGAATCGTTTGTCGGGGTTGAATACGACCAGCGCGCCATCCAATCGGCGCGGCACAACGCGGCGGCGCGCCAGATCGGCAATGGCCGGTTCATGGCCGCGACCGTCGAGGATGTTTTGCCGGAGACGCTGAAGCGCTTTCCGCCACAGATGACAGTGGTCATCCTTGACCCGCCGCGCAAGGGCTGCCTGCCGCGAACGTTGCAATTCCTGCGTGAAATGAAGCCGGCGCAAATTGTTTATGTCTCGTGCCATCCGGCGACGATGGCGCGGGACTTGAACATTTTGTGCGCCGACGGTGTCTTTGAGTTGGTGCGTGTGACGCCGCTGGACATGTTCCCGCAAACACAGCACGTGGAATGCGTGGCGGACGTGCGCGCCGGGCAAAGTAACCTTGCCAATCGGCAAAACATCAGTTCAACTGAGGCAGCCCAATGACGACGGAAACACGCATTGATCCGCGGAAGACGTTTGTTCCGCGCTTCCTGCCCTGGCTGCTGGCGGCGGCGGCGCTGGCAGTCTATTGGTTGACCCTGAACAACTGGGTGTCGCTGCCCAACCTGGAGGCCGTGGCCAAAATTTCCGGCTGGACGTGGCAGCCGGAACTGATCAATCCGCTGCTGTTTCTCGTCACCTATCCCTTCCGCTGGCTGCCAACGGCGCAGGTTCCCATCGCGTTGAATGTTTTATCCGCCGTGTGCGCGGCGGCGACGCTCGGCTTGCTCGCGCGTTCGGTCGCGTTGCTGCCGCACGATCGCACGGACGCGCAACGCCGGCGCGAGCGCAGCGATTTTTCGTTTCTTACGGTTGGCAGCGCATGGCTGGCGCCGGTTTTGGCGGTGGCGGTTTGCGGCCTGCAACTGACGTTCTGGGAGCACGCGACGAATTTCACGGGCGAAATGTTTGACCTGTTGCTGGTCGCCTTCGTGATTTGGTTGCTGCTGGAATACCGGCTGGACGAGCGGGAAGGGCGTTTGCATCTGGCCGCGGCCGTCTATGGCGCGGGGATGGTGGAGAACTGGGCGATGGTGGGATTTTTGCCGGTGTTCGTTGCCGCGCTCATCTGGATTCGCGGGCTGAGCTTTTTCAATCTGCGTTTTCTCCAGCGGATGGTGTTATGCGGTCTGGCGGGAACGTTGCTTTGCCTGCTGTTGCCGACGTGGGCGGTGGTTTCCGGCAAAATACCGGGTGCGCTCTGGTGGCTGAAGTTAAAATCCGGTCTGGTTCCGCAGTATAGATACGTGCTGATACCTTATTTTCGCTTGTGTATTCACCCGCAACAACATTTTGAATTCCTGGCGTTATTATTGGCCTACCTGATGCCGCTGTTCGTGCTGGCCATTCGCTGGCAGTCGTCCTTTGGCGACAGCAGCCGGATGGGCATGGCGCTGGCGAGTTTCATGTTTCACGTGGTGCATGCGGTCATTCTTTTTATCTGCGTCTGGCTGGTGTTTGATCCTCCCTTCAGCCCCCGCGAAAAAGGTTTTGGACTGACGTTTTACTATCTCATCGCGTTGTGCGTGGGTTACTACAGCGGATATTTTCTGCTGGTGTTCGGCAAAAAGGCCTACAGCCGCTCACAACCGCCGCCACCGGCGCCGTTTCAATTTTTGAATCCCTTCGTTGTCGCCGGCGTGTTCGTCCTCGCGGCACTGGCAATAACCGGATTGGTATATAAGAACGCCCCGCAGGTTCGTGGCGTCAATGACAACACCCTTTCCCAATGTGCGGCATTCGTGGAGGAAAATCTGCCGCAGGGCGGAGGCCTTTTGTTGTCCGACGATCGTCAATTTTTGTTTCTCGTGCAGGCGGCGCTGGCGCGGGATGGCCAGGCTGGGGAATTTGTGCCGCTCGATACACAATCCCTGGCCGCGCCGGCGTATCACCGCTATTTGCAACGGAGATTTCCCCGGAAATGGCCCGATACCATCGTTGCCGCCGAAATGACCAATGGTGTCAGCCCCGTGCATATCCTCAGCCTTTTGACCGCGCTTTCCAAAACCAATGAGCTTTACTACCTGCATCCCAGCTACGGCTATTACTTCGAGCAGTTTTATCCGGAGCCGCACGGCTTGGTTTTCAAATTGAAACCGCTTCCAGATGACACGCTCCTGCCGCCGCCACTGGACCAGGATCAAATCGCCGCAAATGAAGCCTTCTGGTCGCGTGTGGAAGCCGTTGCGTTGCCTGCCATTGAGCAGGAAATCACGCCAGCCGGGACCGGCGCGCCCAACACTTTTGTGCAACGCCTCCTGGCGCGTTTCCATGTTGTTCAAGAGAAAAATCCCAACGCGGTCTTCGCCGGCGCCTTTTACTCGCGCGACCTCGATTTCTGGGGCGTCCAGTTGCAGCGCGCCGGCATGCTGGAAAAAGCCGCCGACTGTTTTGAGCTGGCGCAAAAACTCAATCCGGACAACCGCGTCGCGCAAATCAACCTTCAGTTCAACCAGGACCTGCGGGCCGGCCGCACCGTGCCCGTTGACCCGGCCAAAGTCACCAGAGATCAATTCGGCGTGTATCATGACTGGAATGAGATCATCAACGCCAACGGGCCGTTTGATGAACCGAGCTTTTGTTTCGCCAACGGCGTCCTGCTGGCAGGAGACAACCTGCTGGTCCGCCAGGCGGTGATGCCGCTCACCCGTGTTCGTGAACTCAATCCGGATTATCTGCCCGCGCGGCTGTTGCTCGCGCAAATTTATCTTTTCTCCCGCCTGCCGGACCGCGCGCTCGAAGTGCTCCACGACCCGCTCACGCAGCCGCAACAATTCTCGCTCACCGATTCCAATTCCACCGGACTCAACATTCTGGCCGCCGGCGCCTACCTCCAAAAAACCAATGTCGCGCAGGGCGCCCGGCTGCTCGAACTGGAAATCAACCGTCATCCGGACAACAACGATCTGGCGACCGCCGCCGCGCAGGCCTTTGTGTCGCGCGGTCTGTTCACCAACGCGCTGGCCGTCATTGACGGCAAATTAAAACTGACGCCCGACGATCCGACCTGGCTTTTCGGGAAAGGCTATGTTTGCGTGCAGCTTCACGCTTACGACGATGCCGCCGCCGCCTTCACGCGCGTGCTCGCCATCCAAACGAACAACACTGACGCGCGCTTCTACCGCGCGCTGGCCCGCCTCGACAGCGGCCAGCTCGATGCTGCGCGCGCCGATTACCAGCAGTTACAGCAAACGTTTACCAATTCAGTCCCGGTCGCCCACGACCTCGGCGAAATCGCCTGGCGCGAACACGAAACCAATGAGGCCATTCGAAATTACGCAATTTATCTGGCCAACACGAAAAACAACACCGCCGAGGCCACCAACGTCATCCTGCGGCTCCGCGAACTTGAAGGCCATTGACCTTGAAACGCGCCCATGCGCGTCACCCATATCATCACCCGGCTGGTTGTCGGCGGCGCGCAGGAAAACACCGTCGCCACCGTCCTCGGCCTGCGCCAAAAATCCGGCGTCACGGTTGGTTTGATCTCCGGCCCAACCACCGGCCCCGAAGGCTCCCTGGAACCCGGATTCGCCCGCGTCCCCGGCATCCTCACTCGCGTCCCGGAACTGGTCCGTCCCGTCCATCCCTGGAAGGATTGGATGGCATTGCGCCGGCTCACGGAAATTCTCCGTCAAACCAGGCCTCGACATCGTTCACACGCACAGCGGCAAGGCTGGCATTCTCGGCCGCCTCGCCGCGAAGCGCGCCGGGGTGCCGCTCATCATCCACACCATCCACGGCCCGTCGTTCGGAAATTTTCAAAACGCCTGCGGCCAATTTTACCTTCCGCGCCGCTGAAAGGAATGCCGCTCGCGCCACGAACCACTACATTGTCGTCGCCGATGCGATGAAAGCCCGATACCTCGCCGCCGGCATTGGCCGGCCGGAGCAATACACGAAAATTTTCAGCGGCTTTCCGTTGGAACCGTTTCTCGCGGCGAAAAATGATCCCGCCGTCCGCGCGCGATTCGGTTTGCAACCCGGCGATTTCGTCGTCGGCAAAATCGCGCGGCTGTTCAAGCTGAAGGGCCATGATGATTTGTTCGCGGTTGCGCCGGAACTGGTCCGCCGCTGTCCGCAAATTAAATTTCTGCTGGTCGGCGACGGCGAATGGCGCGGCCGTTTTGAACATCTCGCAAAATCCCCCGGCCTCGAGCGCCATTTCATTTTCACCGGCCTCGTCCCTCCCGACGAAATGCCGCCGCTGGTCGGCATCATGGATGTGCTGGCGCATCTGTCGTTGCGCGAAGGCTTGCCGCGGGCGCTGCCGCAGGCGCTCGCCGCCGCCAAACCCGTCGTCGCCTACGATTGCGATGGCGCCGGCGAGGTTTGTCTCGAGGGCCGGACCGGGTTTTTGGTCCAACCTGGCGATTTGGCCGGCTTGACCAGACGTTTGCTCCAGCTCGCCGGCGATGCCGCGTTGCGCGAAAAACTTGGCCGCCGCGGACAACAATTCGTTTGCGAAAATTTCGCCGTCGAAAAAATGGTGGACGCCATTTACCATCTTTATTTGAAATTGCTGAACGGTGGGTGCGCCGCTGCTGCTGCGCCGCCACCAAATGAAACGCCCCCGGCGAACCCATGAGCTTTCCCTTCAATTTTTTCCTCGCCGCCTTGGCGGGCGCGTTTTTGACCACGCTGCTCGCGCTGCCGCTCTGGCGCCAATGGTGCCTGCGCGTCAAGCTCGTGGATGACCCCGGCCGGCGCAAAATCCACGACGCGCCAATCCCGCTGGCCGGCGGATTCGCCGTGCTCACCGGCATTTTGTTGCCGCTCGCGGCCGGGGCGGTCTTTCTCAAGCTGGGAATGATGAAAATGTCCTTCGCGTCATTGATGGTCCATGGCATCAATCGCCGCGTCGTGGAACTCGCCGTCATCGCCTTCGGCGCAATGGCGATCACCTTGCTCGGCTGGCTCGATGACAAACATGAATTGAAAGCGCTGCCGAAATTTGCCGGGCAGTTGCTCATCGCCATTGTTGTCGCCCTGGCGTGCAAACGCATCACGTTGTTTGTCCACAGCGAGGTTTTCAGCTACGCCGTCACGATCCTGTGGCTGCTCACCGTCATCAACGCCTTCAATTTCATGGACAACATGAACGGTCTCTGCGCCGGACTGGGCGCGATCGGCGCGCTGCTGTTCGCCCTCATCGCCGCCGCCAACGGCGAATATCTCGTGGCCACGATCGGTTTTCTGATGTGCGGCGCGCTCGCCGGCTTTCTGCCGTGGAATTTCCCGAACGCCCGCGCGTTTCTTGGCGACGCCGGCAGCCATCTGGTCGGCTACCTGCTCGCGGTGATGGCCATTCTGCCGCACTTCTATACGAAACAAAATCCGCGGCCTCTCGCCGTGCTTTCGCCGTTGCTGGTGCTGGCCGTGCCACTGGCCGACCTTGCGTGGGTCGTGATCTTGCGGACGCGCGCGCGCAAACCGTTCTGGATTGGCGACACCAATCATCTTTCGCACCGGCTCGTGCGCGCGGGACTCAGCCAGACACGCGCCGTGCTCCTCATCTGGCTGATCGCCGCGATGATCGGCGCGCTCGCGGCCTTGTAAGTTTTGTAGGAGACGACGTAAGGAGTCTCGTCACCTCGACTCCTACAAATTCATTTTCTTTCGTGTCTTTCGCGCCTTTCGCGGTTATTTTTCCGGCGTGAAACTGCTCTTCATCGGCGACATCGTCGGCCAGCCCGGGCGCAACGCGGTCAAGGAACTCCTGCCCGGACTCCGCGCGCAACACGCGCCCGATTTCGTCATCGCCAACGGCGAAAATTCCGCCGGCGGCTCCGGCATCACGCCCAGGACCGCCGCCGAGATTTTTTCGGCGGGCGTGGACGTCATCACCAGCGGCGACCATTTGTGGGATCAGAAGGAAGTCATGGAACTGCTCACCGGCGAAAAGCGTTTCCTGCGCCCGCTCAATTATCCGCCCGGCACGCCCGGCCAGGGCAGCGGCGTGTTTGAAGTCCCAAGTCCCAAGTCCCAAGTCCCAAGGCCGCTTTTAATCGCGGTGTTGAATGTTCAAGGCCGCACGTTCATGCAGCCGCCGTTGGAACATCCGTTTCTGCTCGCCGCCGAAGAGGTGAAACGGCTGCGGGAGCGGACGGAAATCATCTTTGTGGATTTTCACGCCGAGGCGACCTCGGAAAAGATTGCGTTCGCGCGCTTTCTGGACGGACAGGTGAGCGCGGTGGTGGGCACGCACACGCACGTGCAAACGGCGGACGAACAGATTTTCCCCGGCGGCACGGCATATCTGAGCGATGCCGGGTTCACCGGCCCGCACGAAAGCGTGCTGGGGCGCGAAATCGAGCCGGTCGTCAAACGCTTTCTCACCGGCATGCCGCAGCGGTTTGAAGTGGCCAAAAACCGCGTGCAGCTTCATGGCGCGGTGATTGAAATTGATGACGCCAGCGGCAGGGCGGTTAAAATTCAGCGCGTGTCGGAAAATTTAACTTAACCGCGCCTGACGCGCGGATTGAACACGGAGGGAAATCTCCAATCCCTTGCGGCGCAACTTCGCAACCAATCTGCAACCGCGTTCCGCAAAATCCAACCCGGGCGGCCAGGCCACAAATCTCCGGTCATCGTTTGCGGGGCGAGCGGTGGAGGCCGTTGCGCAGCCACAGCCGCCAGACCATCCACAGCGCCTCGGCCACGATGTGACGCGATATTTTTGAGTGGCCCTCGGCGCGTTCGGTAAAAATGATGGGCACTTCCACGATTTTCATTCCTTGCATCCAGAGCCGGTGCGTGGTTTCAATCTGAAAGCTGTAGCCGTTGGACTGGATCCGGTCGAAGTTCAACGACTCCAATGCGCGGCGGCGGAAACATTTGTAGCCGCCCGTCGGGTCGCTGAACGGCATGCCGGTGATGAGCCACACGTAAACGCCCGCGCACCGGCTCAACATCAGCCGCTTGAGCGGCCAGTTGATCACGCGCACGCCGCCGGAATAGCGCGAGCCGAGCACGAGATCGGCGTTTTGATTCTTTGCGGCGTCGAGAAACATCGGCACGTCGTCGGGGTTGTGCGAGAAATCACCGTCCATCTCGAAAATGAACTCGTAGCCGTGTTCGAGCGCCCATTTGAACCCGGCAATGTAGGCCCGGCCCAGGCCGTTTTTCTCCGCGCGATGCAGGACGTGGATTTGCGGATGTTTCGCGGCCAGTTCGTCGGCGATCCGGCCCGTGCCATCCGGCGAATTGTCGTCCACCACCAGCAGGTCCACCGGCGCCGGCAGCTTCAAAAGGCGTTCCGCCATGCGCGGGAGATTTTCCCGCTCGTTGTAGGTCGGCACAATGATGAGTGTCGGATTCATGCGAGTGACGCGCAAAAATTAGCGGGAAACGCGGCGAAAACAAGCGGACATTTCCAATCGTTGAAAAGTTAAAGCGTTGAAGTGTTGAAGCGTTTTCAAATCCGTCCGCTTCAACCATTCAACGGTTCAACGCTTGAACGACTTTCCATTTTCGCGGCAGCAGCGGCTTGAGCGGGCACTCCTCACAACGCGGCGCGCGCGTCCGGCAAAAATGTTTTCCCGCCATCACCAGTTGCGCGTGATAATCCTGCCAGTAATCCAGCCGCGCCGCGCCCCGCTTCTGGTCCAGCGCCGATTCGCACAGCGCCTTCAATTCGTCATAGCTCGCTGATGGCTTCGGACTCGGGACTTCGGACTTTGGACCCCACTCGTGCCGCTGAAAAATCCGTTGCGTGTAGGCGTCAATCACAAAACTGCCATGGCCGCCCGCGTAAAGCAGCAGGCTGTCCGCCGACTCCGGCCCGACGCCGTGGATGGCCAGCAACCGTTCGCGAACCACGGAAGTTTCGCCGGCAAACAACCGGTCCAAATCGCCGCCGAACGTCTCAACGAGCACGCGCAGAAACGAGCGCAGCCGCCGCGCCTTGACGTTGAAATAACCGGCGGGACGGATAAGTTCCGCCAGTTTCGCTTCCGGCAGGGCGAAGAGTTTTTTCGGTTCCAGCACCCGCGCCGCCTTCAGATTGGCGATGGCGCGCTCGACGTTTGTCCACGCGGTGTTTTGCGTGAGGATCGCGCCCACGCAGACCTCGAACGGCGTTTCGCCCGGCCACCAATGCTGATGGCCAAACCGGGCGCGCATGAGTTCGTAAGCGCGGCGCAATGCGTGACCGCGACGTCTCGTCGCAGCCGATGGGCGGATTTTCGCCATGCGGATGTTTATCAGAGCGGTGGCGGGGATTGAAGTGTGATTGCTTCATTTCGTCCGCCCACCTAATCTTCGCGCCATGTTCGCCTCGTTGATTTCAGGTTTCCTGAATATGGACTACCTGATTCACAACGTCTGGTGGCTGCTGGTGTTCGTGTTCCAAGTCTGGATGTTCGTCCACGCCGTCCGCAACCACGAATGGATTTGGGCGTTGTTCATTTTCATCGGCTGGGGAATTTCGGCGGTTTTTTACTATTTCATGGTCTATCGCGCCTCCCCGTCCGCGATGAGCGGATTCGAACTGCCCGGTGCGCACAAACGCAAACGCATCAAGGAGCTTCAGGCGCAAATCCATCACCTCGACAAGGCGCATCATCACTCGCAGCTCGGCGACATTTACTTTCAGCAGGGAAAGTTGGCGGAGGCGGAAAAATCCTACCGCGCGGCGATGGAACGCGACCCCAAAGACCTCGACACCCGCGCCCACCTGGGCCAATGCCTGCTCCGGCAAAAACGCGCCGCCGAAGCCCGCCCGTTGCTCGAAGGCGTGGTCACGGAAAAGCCAAAGCACGATTACGGCTACACCCTGATGGCGCTGGCCGAAACCCTGACCGCGCTGGGCGAAAAGGATTCGGCGCTGAAAATCTGGCAGCAAGTCACCGCGGAACATTCCTACGCCCGCGCCAAAGTGCAACTGGCCGAGCTTTACGCTGCCAAAAACCAGCCGGCCTTGGCGCGGGCCGAACTCAAGGATGTGGTGGGTGACGACGTTCACGCGCCCGCCTTCCAGCGCAAACGCGACCGCGTGTGGGTGCGGCGCGCAAAAAGCCTGGTCCGTAGGCTGAACTAGTCTTTATTCCGCAAAGGCCAGATACGGGATGAAGATCAAGTTGACGATCGGGATAAACAGCAGGATGACCAGCCAGCCGCTCTTGCCGCGAGCCTGGCAGATTTTCACCCACATCATCAGGAATATCACCACGTTCACAATGGGAATCAGGAGAAGAAGAATCATCCACACGGACATCTTGGCTGACTGAAACAGCGGAATGAGCTGGACAATGGGAATCCAGATGAGCACTCCGGGATTTACGCCGCATTTCTCGCAGATGCGTTTGTAGCAGAAACAGAAAAACACATAGACCGCCAAACCGATCAGGAGAAAAAACAAAATCAATCCCAAGCCCATCGCCGCACCCGCTGCCGCACTTGCATCATTGTTCATAATGGAATCTTTTTTTAGATCTTTTGTCGGTTGGTAAGCCAATAAACCGCATGGTTCATCGCGCCCTTTTCTGACAGGCCCGTCCGTAATAGCAAGAAAATTTGCGTCTTTCCGCTGGTCAGCCTCCTTTTGCCTTCCGCGCCTGCTCCGACTTCGCCATCCTGTCCGTGTGTCAAACCTGATCGCCATCGTCGGACGGCCCAATGTCGGCAAGTCCGCGTTGTTCAATCGCATCGCCGGCAAACGGATTGCGATTGTCCACGACCAACCGGGTGTCACGCGCGACCGCGTCACCGCCGAGGCGGAATGGGACGGGCGTCCGTTCACGCTGGTGGACACCGGCGGCATCGGCCTGTTGCGCCGCGAAAAATCCGATGACGTCATCCTCAAGGCCGCCATGGAGCAGGTCGAACTGGCCATCGAAGCCGCAAGCTCAATCATTCTTGTCGTCAACGTGCAGGAGGGAGTTGTGCCGCTCGACCGCGAAGTCGCCGCGCGCCTGCGCCGGAGCGGAAAAACAATCCTGGTGGCGGTCAACAAGGTGGACACGCACCGGCTCGAAGGAGCGGTGACGGAATTTTCCCAGCTTGGCTTTGAGAAAATATTCCCCGTCAGCGCGATTCATGGCGAAGGCATCGAAGATTTGATGAATGCGGCGGTTGCCCTGTTGCCCGAAGTCAGCAGTCAAAAGTCAGTAATTAGTGGCAACGAGGATGGTGCGGATGTTCCAGCTACTGACCACCAACCACCAACTACTGACTTGCCTGTCGTTAAACTCGCCATTGTCGGCCGTCCAAACGTCGGCAAATCCTCGATTATCAACGCCTTGACAAAATCCGAGCGCGTCATCGTCAGCCCGATTCCCGGCACGACGCGCGACGCGATTGACGTGCCGTTCGAGGTGAAAATCCAAAGTGGCGACGGGGGCGTCGCCGCCACGCAGAAATACATCCTCATTGACACCGCCGGCATGAGGAAAACGCGGCGGGTGGACGGTTCCATTGAATTTTTCAGCGTCCAGCGCGCCGAGGACTCCGTCGCACGCTGCGACATTGCCATTTTGGTCCTGGACGCCGAAATGGGCATCACCGAGCAGGACAAAAAGATCGCCGATGTCATCGTCGAAAACCGCAAGGCCTGCATCGTGGTCGTCAACAAATGGGATTTGGTGGAGGCCTCCGTCCGCCAGGCGCGGGAGGAAGAAATCGGCCGGCGCAACCGGAAGGACCGGCGTGAAGGGCAGGCCGGGGAAATGTCCACGCTCGGCGAATTCGGCGCGTGGGTGCAGGAAAAACTGTTTTTCCTCGATTACGCGCCGGTGATTTTCACGTCGGCCGCGTCCGGTTTCAATCTGGACCGCCTGCTCGAAGCCGTGCGTTACGTGGCGGCGCAATTGCGGCAGAAAATTCCGACGGGGATTTTGAACCGCGCGTTGCACGACGCCGTCGAACGCCGCCAGCCGGTCAGCGCGATGGGGCACCGGCTGAAATTTTTCTACGCGACGCAGGTGCGGCAGGCGCCGCCGACTTTTTTGCTGTTCGTCAACCGCGACGAACTGTTCTCCGCCCAATACAAAAAATATCTGGCGGACGAAATGCGCCGCGCGTTCGGTTACGAGGGCTGCCCGGTGGTGCTGGTGCCGAAGCCGCGGCCAAAGACGGTTGAACCGGTGCGGAGACAAAAACCGTTCCAAAAACGAAAGCGCGTGCCAGGAAAGTCGCGCTAAATTTTATTCACCGCGGCGAATAAATCATCGTTGCTCAACATTGACGCGGAGATTCGGTTGATTTTATTTGGGAATATCGTTTTCGTAACTTTTTTGAAAATTATTCTTGAATTGCACAACAGGTGGTAGCAGTATGGTCGCCGTTCCCCAACTAATTGGGGGAAGCAGGATTTTGGAAAGTCGGGCTTTGTTGGAGAATTAACAATTTTTGAGGCCCGGGTGGCATATTTTCTTTTGATGCCGCCGGGCATTAAATGTCTAAATTTATCTGGAGGCAACATGATTGACGCGAGAGAAGAGGTTTTGGCGCCGGTCGCGCGTGTCGGGCGGCGACGGGTCACAAAAGTGGCGGCGGCACGGGACGTGGAGGTCAAACAGGACGCGGCGAAGAAGTCCCCGCGGATCGAGCGCGTTTTCAGCGACGCGAAGATAAAACCGTTCGATCAAATCGAATGGGAGCGGCGCACCGCCGAGATCACCGACGACGCCGGCAAGGTGATTTTCAAGCAGGAAAACGTCGAGGTGCCCAGGTCGTGGTCGCTGCTGGCAACGAAGGTGGTCGTTTCCAAATACTTTTACGGCGAGCTGAACACGCCCGAGCGCGAAACCTCCGTGCGCCAGCTCATTCATCGCATCGCCCGGACGATTGCGGATTGGGGCGTTGCGGACGGTTATTTCAGCAAGGCCGACGGCGAGATTTTTTATGAGGAATTGTCCTGGTTGTGCGTGAACCAATACGGCGCCTTCAATTCGCCGGTCTGGTTCAACGTCGGGCTTCTGCACCAATACGGCATCGGCAAAAATTCCGACAAGGGCAACTGGTTTTACAACCGCAAAACCCGTGAGGCCGGGCGCGCCCACACGCAATACGAATACCCCCAGTGCAGCGCCTGCTTCATCCAGTCGGTGGACGACAACATGGAAAGCATCATGCGGCTGGCGCACAGCGAGGCGATGCTGTTCAAATTCGGCTCCGGCACCGGCACGGACTTGTCGCCGCTGCGCTCGAAACGGGAAAAATTGAGCGGGGGCGGACGCCCGAGCGGGCCTCTGTCGTTCCTGAAGGTTTATGATCAGGTTGCCAACGTCGTAAAGTCCGGCGGCAAAACCCGGCGCGCCGCCAAGATGAACACGCTCCGTGACTGGCACGGCGACATCGAGGAGTTCATTGACGCGAAGCAGAAGGAGGAAAAGAAGGCGTGGGCGCTCATCGAACAGGGCTACGACGGTTCCTACAACGGCGACGCCTACGGCAGCGTGATGTATCAAAATGAAAATCTTTCCGTGCGCGCCAGCGACGAGTTCATGCAGGCCGCGGTGGACCGCAGGGAATGGTGGACGCGCGCCATCACCACCGCCAAGCCGCTCGAAAAGAAGGACGCCGCGACGCTCCTTTCCAAAATTGCCGAGGGCACCTGGATCTGTGGTGACCCCGGCATGCAATACGACGGCGCGATCCAGAAATGGCACACCTGCAAGGGCACCGACGCCATCCATTCCACCAACCCGTGCAGCGAATACGTCTTCCTCAACAACACCGCCTGCAACCTGGCATCGCTGAACCTGATGAAATTCAAACGCGAGGACGGCAAATTTGACGTGGTGCGTTTCAAGGCCGCCGTCCGCATTTTCATCACCGCGCAGGAAATCATCGTGGACAACGCGAGCTATCCGACGAAGGACATCGCCGAAAATTCCCACATATTCCGCACCCTCGGTCTCGGTTACGCCAATCTCGGTTCGCTCATCATGAGCTACGGATTGCCCTATGACAGCGATGAAGGCCGCGCGCTCGCCGGCGCCATCACGGCGATAATGACCGGGCACGCCTACGAGCAGAGCGCCGAACTCACTGCGAGCGTCGGCCCGTTCCCCGGGTATCGCGACGCCCGTTGCGCGCACGTGCCGAAACCGCGCCAAAAGGACAATGTCGAATCCATGCTGGGCGTCATTCAGGCGCACCGCGACGCCGTCGAAGCCATCCAGCCCAGCCAGGAATTCAATTATCTGAAGGAGGAGGCGCGGCATTGCTGGGACCGCGCGCTGGAATCCGGACGGAAGGCTGGCTACCGGAATGCCCAGGTGACCGTCCTCGCGCCAACGGGGACCATTGCGTTTTCGATGGACTGCGACACAACGGGCATCGAACCCGACATTGCGCTTGTCAAATACAAGCTGCTCGCCGGCGGCGGCATGTTGAAAATCGTCAATCGTGGCGTGCCGCAGGCGCTCCAACGGCTCGGCTACAGCACGAAGCAAAATGAGGGCATTATCGCGCACATCGAAAAATTCGACACGCTCGAAGACGTGGAGGAAGGCGGCCAGACCATTCGCAGCGGGTTGAAGCCGGAGCACCTGCCCGTTTTCGACTGCGCGTTCAAGCCGCATCGCGGCAAACGCAGCATTCATTATCTCGCGCATTTGAAAATGATGGCCGCGGCGCAACCGTTCATCAGCGGCGCCATTTCCAAGACCGTCAACATGCCGAACGCATGCACCGTTGAGGACATCCGCAACACCTACATTCAGGCCTGGAAAATGGGGCTCAAGTGCGTGGCGATTTACCGCGACGGCTCGAAACGTTCGCAGCCGTTGAGCACCAAAAAGAGCAGCGACGGCTCCGGCGGCGCAGCGGCGGCGAACACCTCCTTGTTCGAAGCCCGCATTAAGGAACTGCAAGCCGAAGTGGCCAGATTGTGCGCCGAGACCGGCAAACCGCTGCGCCGCCGTTTGTCCGACACGCGCACGGCCGTCACGCATAAATTCGACATCGCCGGCCACGAAGGCTACATGACGGTTGGCTTGTTCGAGAAAGATCAGCCGGGCGAGTTGTTCATCACGATGGCCAAGGAAGGTTCGACCATCGGCGGCCTGATGGACGGCATCGGCACACTCACCAGCATCGCGTTGCAATACGGCGTGCCGCTCGAAGCCCTTGTGAAAAAATTCGCCCACCAGCGTTTCGAGCCGAGCGGCTTTACGAAAAACCCCGAAATCCGCAACGCCTCCTCGATCACCGATTACGTTTTCCGCTGGATGGCCGTGCAATTCATTCCCGGCTATCGCGCCGCGGTCGCGGCCAATCGCGCGCAGCCGGAGCTGGCCATGCCCGGTTTGCTCGAAGAGGAAAAAAAAAGATTGAACCGCCCGGTGCGTGAATTGCCGATTGCCGAGGACAACGACGCGCCCGACGTGCAATCGGGTAACGGCAACGGCCATCACACCACCGATGCCGTGAAATCGTTGAACGATTCCATCGCGCATTTTCAACAGGACGCGCCCACCTGCCCGAACTGCGGCCACGTGGCCGTGCGCAACGGCGCGTGCTACAAGTGCCTGAATTGCGGCGAAAGCCTCGGCTGCTCCTGAAACCGGGTTGAACCGTCCAGCCGGAGAATTCCCTGGGTTCTCCGGCTTGTTTCATTTCACCGTCACGACTATGTTCCGGCCATGAGCAATACCGCTTCATTTGTTCGTGAGGATCCCTGGCGGATTTTCCGCATCATGGCCGAGTTCGTGGATTCCTTCCAGACGCTTTCACAGGTCGGTCCCGCCGTCACGATTTTCGGCTCCGCGCGCGTGCGTCCGGGCGACAGGTATTATCACGCCGCCGCGGCCATCGCCCGGGGCCTCGCGCAACACAACCTCGCCGTCGTCACCGGCGGCGGCCCCGGCATCATGGAAGCCGCCAACAAGGGCGCGGCGCAGGGCGGCGGCAAATCCGTCGGCCTCAACATCGAATTGCCGCGCGAGCAGGCCGGCAACCGTTACACCAACGTCCCGCTGCACTTCCATTATTTTTTTGCGCGCAAGGTGTGTTTCGCCAAATACAGCCTCGGCTTTGTTTTCATGCCCGGCGGGTTCGGCACGCTCGACGAATTTTTTGAAATCGTCACGCTCGTGCAAACCGAGCGCATCCCGCAATTCCCGCTCATTTTGTTCGGGCGCAGCCACTGGAGCGGACTGCTGCGCTGGCTGAAAACGGAACTGGCGGGGAAAAATAAATTCATCAGCCCCGGCGATCTCGACCTCGTCACTGTGACCGACGATCCGCAGGAGGCCATCAACCGCATTCTCGACTACGAACGCCTGGTCGGCCCCCCGGGCGTCCTGCCCAAGGCGTTTGCGTGATTTGGAAATGCGCCCGCTGATACACGAAATTCCCACCGCGCACACGCCGGAGTCGCTTGTCGGGCAACTCTCCGGCGAAGCAGGAATTGTTCTGCTCCGCACCTCGTCATTTGATTCCCCGGCGGCGCGTTATTCCTTCGTCACGGCAAATCCATTGCTCACGTTTCGTTCATTTGGTTCGCGTTGCGAAATCAATTCTCCCAACTCCCAACTTCCATCTCCCATTTCCCAAATCCAATTCGGCAACCCGTGGCATCTGCTCGACAGTTTGATGTCGCGGTTTGAACTGCTGGACGAAATAGATTTGCCGTTTCCACTCGGCGGCTGCTTCGGTTACTGGGGTTACGACCTGAAGAATTTCACCGAGCCGAAACTCCCGCGCCGCGCGGTCAACGACCTCGAATTGCCCGACTGCCACGTCGGTTTCTACGACAGCCTGGTCGTGTTCGATCATCACCTCGGCAGGACTTTCGTTGTCTCCACCGGTCTCGCCGCCAACGGTTCACGGAGCGAAAAACGGGCACGGGAACAAATGGAATTTTGGCAAACACATTTAGTTGGGAGGGACGGCGTGTCGCCGTCCCAAACTTCTCTGCCGGAAAATTCGGGCGCGCAACATGCCCGCCCTCCCATTTCAAATCTTTCCCGCGCCGATTTCCTTGCCGCCGTCGAACGCGCCCAGGCTTACATCCAGGCCGGCGACATTTACCAGGTGAACCTGTCGCAGCGCCTGACCGCCCCGTGTGATTTTTCCAGCTTGCCGCGGCGAAGCACTTTGGCGAAGCCGGGCTGGGAAATGTTCCAACGGCTGAACTCCGTTTCGCCCGCGCCGTTTTCCGCGTTCCTTGACTGTAACGATTTTGAGATTGCGTCCTCGTCACCAGAACAATTTCTACGGCTGAGCGGCTCGCAAATCATCACGCGACCGATCAAAGGCACACGCCCGCGTGACGCCGACCCGACGCGCGACGCCCAACTCGCCTACGAACTCCAGACCAGCGCGAAGGAGCTGGCCGAACTGGTGATGATTACCGACCTGCTGCGCAACGACCTCGGCAGGGTTTGCGAGTTCGGCTCGGTGCAAACGCCGGAACTGGCGCGGCTCGAACGGTTCGCCCAGGTGCAGCATCTGGTTTCAACGGTCGAAGGCCGGTTGAGAAGAGATGTGACGCATTTCGCCGCGCTCGCGTCGTGTTTCCCCGGCGGCAGCATCACCGGCGCGCCGAAGTTCCGCGCGATGGAAATCATTGATGAACTGGAACCGGTTGCGCGCGGGCCTTACTGCGGCTGCCACGGCTATCTCGGTTTCAACCGCGAAAGCCAGTTGAGCATCACCATCCGCACGGCGGTTTGCAAAGACGGCCTGGCGCATTTCAACGTTGGCGCGGGCATCGTGGCCGATTCAAATCCAGCCGCGGAATACGAGGAAACGCTGGACAAGGCGGCGGGCTTTCTGGCCGCGCTGGAAGTCGCAGAGCGACGACTGGAAATTAGCCCGGCACAACGTGCCGGGAATATCGTTTCAAAATAAATCCGTCCTGGAGAGACGGTGGAATTGACCGCGTTATTTCCATCGTCCCGCTGGGACGAATCGTTTTATTCGACCAGCAACCAGCCACTTCGTAGCTGGCTAATTTCCGGTGGTCGCTCCGCGACTCCAATTGCCTAATTCACTTTCTCCACCACCAGCATCTCGATGGATTCGCAGCTGGGCACAAATTCAGAACAAATCAACGACAGCAGATTTCAAAATCCGCCGTTGAAATACCAGCGTTTGGTCTTGGTATCCTGCACAACGCGGAGCGTCGCTTTATGTACATCGCCACTCTTAAACCTTACTTCGTAAGGTACAAACCACCCATTCGGACGACGGGAGTCCTTTGTTGGCGTGCCCAAACTCACGATTTCCAAACCGGCAATAACGCTTTTCATTTCGTCGGTAAGAGACGGCGCATTGGGTGGCATGAAGCTCCCGAACGTAGCCCAATCGCCTTTGCTCGCTGATTCGAAAAAGGCTTGTGCGGCTTCTTCAGCAGTCTTTGGATTGTCAGATGGTGCGGCAATCATGCCGCGCGAATTCAGGCGCGACAACATCGAACTTGATTGCCGAGAATGATGAACGAGAATGGGTGTTGCTGTTCCCACAGCCAAAACCACAGCCGTTCCAACAATGATTGCCGTTTTTACTTTTGTCCATGCCATAATTTTCAATGCTCCTTGGATGAGGGTTAAGGTTGAACCGCTGGCCGCCGCGCCTTTGGCAATCGCCACAGCCGTCACAGATTTTGCCAGCACTGCCGGCGCGGCTTGAACGGAGTTGGCGGACATCGCCCCGGCAATGATGGCCGTCGTCGAACTCACGCCGCGTTTGGAAAAATAGCGGTGCAGTTTTTCCAGCGCACGGCTGACCCGCTTGCGCGCAGTATCTTCGCCCGTGCCCAGATGGCTGCCGACTTCCGCCAGGCTCTTGTTCTCAAAGAAGCGCAGCAGCACGGCTTGCCGGTCTTTTTCGCCGAGCGATGCCAATGCCTCGTCCAGCAACGGCGACATTTGTTCCCAGAACAAATCGGGCGCGGTTGGTTGAAGTTCGGATTGCATTTGAGCCTCCTGTTCGCGTTGCCGGCGCTTCGCCGCGGCGCGGATTTGCGCGAGCGCGGCAAATCGCGTCGTTCGGAAAAACCAGCCGGTCAGAATTGTCTTTTCAGAAATCCGCCCGGCTTTTTGCGCGAGGATGATGAACACCGCCTGCGTGATTTCCTCGGCCAGATGCGGGTCGCGCACCTGCCGCAGCGCCGCCGAATAGACAAAGCCAACGCGCCGCGAAACCAGCGTCTCGAATGCCGTCTCGGAATTGCGCGTGGCGTATTCCCGCAGCAGCGCCATGTCGTCCATTGCCTGCATTCACCTATTAAATGCCTGTTCCGGCCAAAACCGGACAATCTTTTTTAGGAAAAATCGCAGGAGCCGACGTAAGGAGGCTCATTCTTCGCAAATGCACGATGTTGTTCAAAGAAATTTGAGCCTCGTCACCTTGGCTCCTACAAGTCGTGAGGAGTTTCGATGCGCCCGGTTTTTCTGCTCGCGGAAGCACGGCGTTTCGGGTAGTCGAAAGACCATTAGGAATTGAATTTCATGCTCGTTTTCCTCAATGGCCAGTTTGTGCCTGAATCACAAGCCGTCGTTCCCATCAGCGACCGCGGTTTCATGTATGGCGACGGGCTCTTTGAAACGGTGCGCGTCGTCAACAGCCGACCTTTCCGCCTGGCGCAGCATCTGGAACGCATGGCGCGCGGCGCAGATTTCTTGAAAATCAAATGCCCGTTCACGCCGGAGGCATTGCAGGATTTCGCGGGGCAACTCATCGGAAAAAACAAAATGCCCGACGCGATTTTGCGCGTGGTGCTGACGCGCGGACCCGGCGAACGCGGCTACACGCCCCAATCAGATGGCAAACCGACGGTGATGATGACGCTGCACACCGCGCCCGGAGCGCCGGAGGCCGGCGCTCCAATCCAGTGGAATCTCATCACGTCATCGTTTCGGGTCCACGCCGCCGATCCGCTCGCGGCCTTCAAAACGATGAACAAGCTCACGCAGGTCATGGCGCGCATTGAGGCCGTGGAATCAGGCGCGGACGAAGCGTTGCTCCTCAATACGAATGGCGAAGTGGCCGAGTCCGCGAGCGGCAATTTGTTCTGGGTCTCCCGCGGCCAGGTTTGCGCCGTGCCGACCAATTGCGGCGCGTTGCCTGGCATCACGCGCGTCGTCGTGTTGGAAATCTGCCAGGCACTGGGTCTCCAAACAAACGAGCGCGTCATCAAACCCGGGGCGTTGCGGAAGTCCGAAGGCATTTTTATCACGCAAAGCGCGTTCGGCATCGTGCCGGTGGCCGCGCTTGACGGCGAACCCGTCGCGTCCTCGCCGCTGGTGGATCAAATCCGGCACGCCTACTGCGAAATGCTCGCACAGTCGTGAGTCGTGACGCCGGGTTGAATCTGGCTTGGGCGAATTGCTCTCCTTCCAGGCGCCGACTTCGCTCTTGGGTCGTTGTCCAGCCTGTGGCTTAATCCCGGCGTGGCACGCCGCGCAAAACCAAAATATCAGTTGCCGGGAAAGCGCCGCAATAAAAGCGGTGTTATTCGCTGGCTGTTGGGGTTTGCCATCATCGCTGTCGCGACCTGGCTTTGGTGGCGGCACGAACACCCCGCCAAACCGGCCCGCGTCGTTGCGCCGCCTCCCGCCAAATCCACGGCACGCCCGTGGAGTGCGACAACGGAAGCCGGAAGCGGTTTTCCGCGCGCGGCGCGCAATGTGTTTGAAGCGCAAATCGCATTGGCGCGCCGCGGCATTTCACCGGGTTCAATTGATGGTGCGATCGGTTCGCAAACGAGGAGGGCAATTTCCGTCTTCCAGGAAATGGAAAATTTGCCGTCAACCGGCGTGCTGGACGCGGAAACCGGCGCACGGCTCACGCTCGATAAACCCCTGCTGACGACCTATACAATCACGACGAACGACCTCGCGCGATTGCAGCCGCTGGGCAAGACGTGGCTCGCCAAGTCGCAGCAGTCCGCGCTGGATTACGAAACCGAACTTGAACTCGTCGCCGAAAAAAGCCACGCGCATCCCGGTTTGATCGGGCAGCTCAATCCGGACGTGAACTGGACCAACCTCACCGCCGGCATGGTCGTGAAAATTCCCGACGTGGATTATCCCGCGCCGACGAACAAGGCGGCGTTTGCGGACATTCATCTCGGCGAAAAATTCCTGGAGGCGTTCGACCAGGATACCAATCTGCTCGCGCATTTTCCGTGCAGCATCGCAGCACGTTTCGACAAGCGGCCAGTCGGGGAACTCCATGTCATCGTCATCGCGCCAAATCCGAATTATACCTTCGACCCGGAATTGTTTCCCGAATCGCCGGAGGCGCGGCAGTTGAACCAAAAACTGGTTTTGCCGCCCGGTCCGAACAACCCGGTCGGTGTGGCATGGATTGGCCTGGACAAACCGGGTTACGGCATTCATGGCACGCCGAACCCGGAGCAGGTCGGTCGCACCGAATCACACGGCTGTTTCCGGCTGGCGAACTGGGACGCGGAATACCTGAGCCGGCTCGTCTGGATCGGAATGCCCGTGTTCGTCGAGCCGTAATTTTTCGGAGGGACGAGTTCCACGAGTCCCAAACTAAAACCGAAAAATCAGGGACTCGTGGAACTCGTCCCTCCGAAGCGATTCCAAAATTGTGAAGAAATTATCATTGCCCAGCGCGGTCCGTTGCGTTAGCTGTTAGCCAAATTTGACACGAGGAACATTTATGAAAATACGAGTTATATTTGGATACTTATTCTTTCTATTGAGCATCATCTTCGGCGGCGTCCAACTCATCACGCTGTCCATGTCAGATCACCTCGAAGCCGTTCCTTTAATCCTCCAGTTCTTTTCCTCATCGGTGTGCCTGCTGCTCGCTTCGCTCGCCGCCCAATCCGGCCACAAAATTGCCACGACCGCAGTTTCGGCGATTGCGTTCAGTGTTTGTTTCATCGCATTGCTAATTGGCGGAATTATGGCGATATATGGTGCCAGCGGGATGGCTCCGATCAAATATGTCATCTTCCTTGCGTATGGCGGCCTTTTTGGATTTTTCGGTTTGGCGTTTTCGTTGCTCGCAGGCAAAGTGGTCAACAACGAGGACAAAAAAGATTTCTAGCACTGATTTGGCCAGCTCAGTCAAACTCAACAAAGATAAATTATGATTCCATTGCTTATATTTCTCGGCGTCGTGGTTGTGCTCGTCCTCATCATCGTCGGCATGGTCATCGGCGGCTACAACAAACTCGTCACGCTGCGCAACCGCTTCAAGAACGCCTACGCACAGATTGACGTGCAGCTCAAGCGCCGCTACGACCTGATTCCGAACCTCGTCGAAATCGCCAAGGGCTACATCAAGCACGAACGCGAGACGTTGGAGAATGTCACCAAGGCGCGCAACATCGCCTATGTCGCTTCGCAGGCCGCCGCCGCAAATCCCGGCGACGCGGGCGCGATGAAGAATCTCGTTTCCGCCGAGAGCGGCTTGGCCGGCACTCTCAGCCGCCTGATGATGGTGTCCGAATCATATCCCGATTTGAAGGCGAACCAGAACATGATGCAACTCACCGAGGAGTTGACCTCGACGGAAAACAAGATTTCCTTCGCCCGGCAGGCTTACAACGATTCCGTCATGATTTACAACACCGACCGCGAAGTTTTTCCAAGCAATCTCATCGCCGGCATGTTCAACTTCGGCCCGGCGGAACTGTTCGTCATAGACAAGCCGGAGCAGAAGGACGCGCCGAAGGTTTCATTCTCGTGAAGCGTGGGAGGGACGGCGTGCCGCCGTCCCCAATTGATTTTTGGGACGGCAAAATGCCGTCCCTCCCAAAATGGATTTTTTCGCGCAGCAGGACAAGACCCGCCGCAAAACAAAGCTGCTCGTTTTTTATTTCGCCATCGCCGTCGCGGCGCTCATCATTGCCGTTTATTTCGCCTCGCTGGTCATATTTGCCGGGGCGCAATCGCACTACCATCGTTATGGCGAACAACCCCAGCTCGCACTTTGGAATCCGCAATTATTTTTTGGTGCCGCCGTCGGCGTGCTGGCGGTCGTTCTCATCGGCAGCACTTACAAAACCATGGCGCTGGTGTCTGGCGGCAGCGCGGTTTCGGAAATGATGGGCGGACGCCTCGTCAGCCCGAACACGAACGATCCCGACGAACGCAAGCTGCTCAATGTCGTTGAGGAAATGGCCATCGCCTCCGGTGTGCCCGTGCCGCAGGTCTATGTCATGGATGGGGAGGACGGCATCAACGCCTTCGCCGCCGGCCACAAACCCGGCGACGCGACCATCACCGTCACGCGCGGCTGCATGAAAATTTTGTCGCGCGACGAATTGCAGGGCGTCATCGGCCACGAATTCAGCCACGTTTTGAACGGCGACATGCGGCTGAACCTGCGGCTGATGGGGATCATCTTTGGCATCCTTTGCCTCGCCATCATCGGCCGGGTTCTTTTGCAAACGGCGCGCGGCGGGGGGCGCGGGCGCGGCCAGAATCCTCTGCCCCTGCTTGGTTTGCTGCTGCTGGTCATCGGTTATATCGGCGTTTTCTTTGGGCGGCTCATCCAGGCGGCCGTCAGCCGCCAGCGCGAATTTCTCGCCGACGCCTCGTCCGTCCAGTTTACCCGCAATCCGGAAGGCATCACCGGCGCGCTGAAAAAAATCGGCGGCCTGGGTGAAACGGGATCGCGCCTCAGCCACGCGCACGCCGAGGAACTGTCGCACATGTTTTTTGGCAACGGCGTCAGCGAACCATTCATTGGACTGCTTGAAACCCATCCGCCGCTCGCGGAACGCATCCGCGTCTTTGACCCGAGCTTCGACGGAAAATTTCCTTACGTCCGCTACGACGGGCGCGACCGGCCGCCTGAAGAAATTGCAAAACCGACACGCCCGCCCATGCCGAACATCTTTGGCACGGTGCTGGGCGGCGCCATTCTCGCTTCGGGCGATGCGGAAAAACCGCCGGTCATCAGGTCGCATTCCGTTCTGCCCAATCTGGGCAACCCAACGCCGCTGCATCTCAAATACGCCGAACAGTTGCGCGAGTCGCTGCCCGATAGCGTGAAGGCCGCCGCGCGTGAGCCGCTCGATGCGGTCGCTTTGATTTACGCGATGCTGCTCAGCCCGGACAATGCGACACGCACGACGCAACTGGCCGGGCTTGTCCAGCGCGTTGACCCGGCGATTCAGCAAAAGGCCGCCACGCTGTTCCCGGACGTTTCCTCCGCTGCCGCTCACGCGCATTTGCCGATCGTGAATCTCGCCTTGGGCACGTTGCGGCATTTGACGGCGGAACAGTTCGGCCAATTTTCCCAAACGCTCCAATGGCTGGTCGAGAGCGACGGGAAGGTCGAACTGTTTGAATACGTGCTGCAGAAGATTGTGCTCCGCCATCTCGCACCGCAGTTTGGCAAGGCGCGTCCGGCGACGGTCCAATATTACACGCTCAAACCGCTCGTGCCGGATTGCGTCGTCGTGCTGTCCGCGCTGGCAAATGCCGGCAGCAGCGACGCTGTAGAAGTCCAAAAAGCTTTCGAGCTGGGCGCGCCGTATCTGCGCGCGCCCGAGGGCGATTGGGGATTGCTGCCGCGCGAACAGTGCGGGGTGACGCAGATTGACGCCGCGCTCGACCGTCTTGCGCAGGCCGTGCCGATCATCAAAAAGAATCTGCTGGAAGCCTGCATTCACACGGTCGGCGCGGACGGCGTGATTTTGGAAAGCGAAGCCGAATTGTTGCGCGCCGTTGCCGACACGCTGGATTGCCCGATGCCGCCATTTGTCCAGACGGACGCATCTTAAAATCTGCGAGGAACGCCGCCTTCAGACGGCAGCAATCATAGGTCAACAGAAGCAGGCCGCGTGAACGCGGCGTTCCGAAATCCCATCTACTCGCGCACAACCGCGTTCAACTGCTGTTTGAAGGCTTCCAAGATTTTCGCGTGCGCGGCGTTCACCTCGGCGTCCGTCAAAGTTTTTTCCGGTGAACGATAGGTGAACGCGTAGGCCAGGCTCTTTTGACCTTCCGGCACATTCTTGCCCCGGAACACGTCGAACAATTCCACCGTTTCGAGATTCGGGGGCTTGGTTTTCCTGACCGTTTGCCAAACCGACTCGTGCGTCGTCGCTTCCGGCACGAGCATCGCCACGTCGCGGCGGATGGACGGGAATTGCGGCAACGGCCTGAACGTTTTCGCCGGATTACGCCGCGCGAGCAGTTGATCCAGGTTCAGCTCGGCAAGAAAAACCGCGTCGCGCAAATCGTATTTCTTCGCCAGCACCGGCGACAACTGGCCGAGTTCACCCAAGGTTTGCCTGCCAAGTTGAACCGTGCTCGATTCGAGAAAGAGCGTGGTGCTTTCAGCCCGGCGGTTGAACGTCATTCCGCGCAAACCGAATTGCTCGAAAAATTCCTCCAGCAGGCCTTTCAAATCGTAAGCGTCAAACTTTGCGTCGCGGTCATCACCACTCCAGAACAGAGGATGACGCTGACCGGTGAGCGCGATGGCCACGCAGCGCTCTTCGGAAGGAGCGTGGACAGCTTTGTCCGCGTTTTCCGGCGTTGGTTTGTTCTCGCGGACATGGCTGTCCGCGCTCCTGCCCGACGCGAACACCCGCCCGATTTCAAACAAAGCCACATCGTAATTCTTCCGGGTGATGTTGTGCCGCAATGAATGAATCAAGCCGGGCAGCAGACTTGGACGCAGCACATCCATGTCTGAACTCAACGGATTCGCGAGCGCAACCAATTCTTCATTCTTCATTCTGCATTCTGCATTCGCCACCAGCGTCTGGCCTTGCGCTTCGTTCAAGCCGAGGCCGGTGAGGATGCGACGCGCCTCGGCAATTTCGTCGTGGACGGAATCAAACGCGTTTGCGCCAATCGCCCCGCGCGGCGGCGTGGCTGGAATCTTGTCCACGCCGTGCAGGCGGGCGATTTCCTCGATCAAATCCACCTCGCGTTTCAAGTCCACGCGGAAGGTTGGAATTTGAAACGTCACCGGCTCCGGCGTGCCGCCCGCTCCCACCGGACGCGCCTTGCGATTCACAACCTTCAATCCAAGCTGACCGAGATAAAATTCGCACTCCTCCGGTTTTAAGGCGATGCCAAGCAGTTCGTTGACCTTGTGATGGCGCAGCGTCACGTGCTTCGGCTCAACGGGTTTCGGATACGCGTCCACGACGCCTTCGGCGAGCTGGCCGCCGGCGGTTTCCAGAATCAATTGTGCCGCGCGCAGGCTGGCCCAATCGCAGATGCCGATGTCCGCGCCGCGCTCAAAACGGTAGCTGGACTCGCTGCGTAGACCGAGCGCCTTGCTCGTGCGACGAATGTTCGTCGGCGAAAAATAGGCGCTTTCGATGAGCACATCCGTCGTCGAACTATTAATTTCCGTGTTCTGGCCGCCCATGATGCCGGCGAGGGCGATGCCTTTTTGTTCGTCGGCAATCAAAAGCATTTCGCTCGTCAGCGTGCGCTCCTGATTGTCGAGCGTCTTGAACTTCTCGCCGGCGGCGGCGCGGCGGACGATAATAGTGGCACAGGCATCTTGCCTGTGAGTTTCGTCATCAACACACGGGCGGGACGCCCGTGCCACCAAATGATAGTCAAACGCGTGCAGCGGCTGGCCGCTTTCGAGCATCACGTAATTCGTCACGTCCACGACGTTGTTAATCGAACGGATGCCGACTTTCTCCAGTGTCGAGCGGAGCCAGTCCGGGCTTGGCCCGATTTTCACGCCCTGGACGACCCGCGCGGTGTAACGCGGGCATAGCTCGGCGTCTTCGATGCGCACGCTGACCAAATTTTCCGGCTTTTCGGAGGGGCGAGTTCCACGAGCCCCTGACTGCTCGGCAGAATTGGGGACTCGTGTAACTCGTCCCTCCGTGATTTGCGGCATCTTCAGCTTGTTTCCCGTCACCGCCGCGATTTCGCGGGCGATGCCGATAACACTGTTCCAATCCGGTCGGTTTGGCGTGATTTCCAAATCATAAACCACGTCATCACCCGCGCGACCGAGGTATTCGGCGAATGGTTTTCCCACGGGCGCGTCCGCAGGCAAAATGAGCAGGCCGTCCACCTTGTCCGGCAGGCCGAGCTCCTGCGGCGAACACATCATGCCGTGGCTGGTGATGCCGAAAACTTTTCGTTCCTTGATGACGAACGGCTCCTTGTCGCCGGGCTTCAGCGGCAACGCGAAGTTCGGCAGGATGAGCGGGACTTTGTCGCCGGGCTTGTGGTTCTGCGCGCCGCAAATGATGGTGCGCTCGCCCTTGCCGTCGTTGACCTTGCAGACGGAGAGCTTGTCCGAGCCGGGCACGGGGTCGCGCGTAAGAATTTGGGCGACGACGACGCCCTCGAACTCGCCGCCCATTTTGCGGACGCTTTCGGCTTCGAGGCCGAGCATGGTGAGCCGCTCGGTCAATTCTTCGGGCGACCAGTTGAAATCAACGTATTGTTTGAGCCAGTTAAAGGTGACTTTCATTTTTCAATTTGCTTTACCTTCTCAAGTTCTTTTGGAAGAAATTTATTACAGCGTTTGTCTTTCCGAACTTCTTCAAAAATTGGGAAGTCACGAAGTTCTTCCCGAGAGAGTTGTTTGCTCTTAATCACCTTTGGCAAAAGAGGGAATAATTCATCAAATTTTTCACACAGGGCTAACCAGCCAAGCTGAAACCGCTGGCTTTTTGCAGACATGTCTTCAGCTTTGCGCAATTCTGCCATAGCACGATCAAAATCCTTTTCACCTTCCCCTGAAATTTTGATTTGCGCAGTTTTTTTCCCGTCCCCTTCGTCTTTGACATTTATCGAAATATTACCCTTGAACCGTTTTGCAACCTCTTCATCTGAAAGTTTCGCGGTCGGGAAGTCTTCGGGTTTAAGCTTGCGCATCGCCAGATAGAACGGGGTTAAATTCGATGCATTCTTTTCGACAATTTTCATTTGTCGTTCCTTCAAATACGATTCCACGGTGGTTACGAATTCACGCAAACCATCCATATTATTTGTTAGAGTGCGAAGCGCTTTCGCAAATGAAGTCCCACATTCGTTTTTTTTGTCTTCACTCATAAAAATATTTGACTTAAAACTGTTTCAAAAACCGCGCGTCGTTTTCGTAGAAAAGGCGGATGTCGTTGATGCCGCCAAGCTCCGCTAGGAGCGGCATCTTTGTAGTCAGCACGCCACCAATCCGCCAAGCCCCATCGGGGCGGCATATTTCGCCAACCACAATTTTTTGACCGGCGTTGTTCATTTGTTTTCGATGTCGCTCCTGACGGAGCTTAAAAATTTATCTGGTTTCGTTGTTACAAAGATTTCGCTCCTAGCGGAGCTTTTACGGGTTTTCTGGTTTTCACCCGATACGGCACGCTGTCTTCCTTGACGTGGAAGCCGATTTCGCGGCGCGGCGTTTCCGGCGGCGTCATCAAATGGCGAATGGCGTCAAACAGGCTGCGGATGTTTTCGTCGTGGTTTTCAATCTTGCGTTCCAGGTCGGCGAGCTTGTGCGCCAGTTCCTTGTGCAACGACAGCGTTTCGCGCAGTCGCACGAAGGCGCGCATGATGGCGACGTTGACCTGCACCGCACGCGGACTGCGCAGCACGCCCGAAAGCATGGCGACGCCTTCCTGCGTGAAGACGAACGGCAGATACTTGGAATGTTGCCCGCGCTTTAAGGTTCCAAATTGGAACCTTAAAGAATCTTGTTCTTCCGGGGTCAATTGGAACATGAAATCGGCAGGGAACCGGTCGAGGTTGCGGCTGACCGCTTTGTTTAGAATTTTGGTCTGCACGCCGTAAAGCCGGGCGAGGTCGCGGTCAAGCATCACTTTTTGCCCGCGAATTAAAAGAATTGCGTGTTCGACTTCCTCGCCGGAAATCGGCACAGCGGATTCGTAAATTTTAATTTCCTTCGCCATTAAAACTGTTTCAAGAACCGCACGTCGTTTTCGTAGAAGAGGCGGATGTCGTTGATGCCGTAACGGAGCATGGCGGTTTCAAGATGGCAGCGGTTGTCCATAGAGCCGTTGGAAAAGCTGGCGTCTCAATTCCTCCGCTGAAAGCCCGGCGGGCAGCGAGGCGAGCGCCATGGCGCGCGCCGCGTCGAACATGCGCACGCCCATCAGGAAGCGTTCCTCGGCGGAGCGCGTCATCAGCTTTTGCCGGACGAGTTCGGTGATTTCCGGCGAGGTGTCAGTCATACGATTTCCTTCCACAAGTTAGTCAAACCCAGTTCCGCCGTCCAACGTTCGATGTAGGCGCGGTCGCAGCCGGTGCCAATGAGGTTCTTCACGTCGCTGAGCTGCACTTCCGAGCGGGAATCCTTTGCCCAAAAAAGTTTGGAGAGAATCAGGTCTTCCTTGCTGACGATCCACATCTCAAAATCCTGAATTTTGATGCGTTGCCGGCGATTAAATTCGTTGAGGCGGTATTCACTCTGCTTGCGGACGATGCAATCCACTTTGATGATGCTTTCGTTGTGGATGAGGTTGAACAGTGATTGGTGCGCGATGGAACTGTCCACCGCCTCGCGTGAAACGTAGTAGTCCGGACTGAACAATTTCACCACGCGCCCAGCATCACCGGGTTGCAACTCAACAACGACATCAATGTCGCGGGTCATGCGCGGCTGGGCAAAATAGTTCATCGCCATCGAACCGGTGAGCATGTAGCCGATGCCCGCAGCGTCCAGCCGTTTCGAAACGTCGCGAACGATGTCGAGTTCGTTCTGCATCGTCAAAATTGTTCCAAGAACCGCACGTCGTTTTCGTAAAAGAGGCGGATGTCGTTGATGCCGTAACGAATCATGGCGATGCGTTCGATGCCGAAACCGAACGCCCAGCCGGTCCAGATGTCGGGGTCGTAGCCGACGTTTTCAAACACCTGCGGATGCACCATGCCGCAACCCGCAATTTCCAGCCAGTCCTTGCCCAGCTTCTTCACCAGCGCGTTGCTGAAATCAATCTCGAAGCTCGGCTCGGTGTAGCTGAAATAGTGCGGACGAAAACGGATCTTCGTCTCCTCGCCGAGCAATTCCTTGAAGACAAATTCCACCGTGCCCTTCAAATCGCCGACGGTGACGTTTTTGTCCACGTAAAGCCCTTCGATCTGCTCGAAGGTCGGGTTGTGCGTCGCGTCGGCGTTGTCGCGGCGATACACGCGGCCCGGCACGATGATGCGAATGGGTGGAGGTTGCGATTTCATTACCCGGATCTGCACTGACGATGTGTGGGTGCGGAGCAAGAGTGGTTTATGACCGCCCTCACCCCGGCCCTCTCCCCCAGGAGAGGGAGAAACATTCGGCGCGTTATTGGCAAGATAGAACGTGTCCTGGGTGTCGCGGGCGGGATGGTCGGCGGGGGTGTTGAGGGCGTCGAAGCAATGGTATTCGTCCTCGATTTCCGGGCCGTCGGCGACGGCAAAGCCGAGCTTGCGGAAGGCGCGGACGATGTCCTCGGTCACCTGCGTGAGCGGATGCAGTTTGCCGAGCGCACGACGGCGTCCGGGCAACGTGAAATCGGTCGGTTCCTTGGGCAACGCGGCCGCCAGCTCGAGTTCGGAGCGGCGTCCGGCCAGCGCGGCTTCGAGTTCGATTTTGGCGGCGTTGATGGCCTTGCCGGCGGCGGGCTTTTCCTCCTTGGACAGCGTGCCGAGCTGTTTCATCAGCGCGGTGAATTTGCCGTGCGCGCCAATCCAGTTGCCCTTGGCCTGTTCGAGCGCGGCGAGGTCGGGAGCGGCTTTCAAGTCCGTGAGCGCGGCTTGTTTCAAAGGCTCAATTTGATCAATCAATCCAGCCATAAAAGAATTGCGAAGCTTAGCCGCAAGAGAACACAAAGAACACAAAGAAGGAAAGTTTTTTCAAAGGGAACATCCAACATTCAACGCCCAACATCGAACATCCAATGATTGCGCCGGAAGGAAACTGGACGTTGAGCGTTCGATGTTCAGTGTTCGATGTTTCCACACAAAAAACGGGCGACCGTTGCCGGTCGCCCGCTTGAAACTGAAAATTTTGGACTTTTACGCCTTTGCCAGAGTGGCGGCGGGCTTGGCCTTCAACGCGGCCTTGGCAACGTTGATCAATTCGCTGAATGCAGCCGCGTCGGTCGCGGCGAGGTCGGCCAGCACCTTGCGGTCGAGGGCGCATTTGGCGGCCTTGAGTCCCTCCATGAACCGGCTGTAGGTCAAGCCGGCGGAGCGCGCCGCGGCGTTGATGCGGATTTGCCAGAGATAACGGAACGTGCGCTTTTTGCGGCGGCGATCGCGGTAGGCATACTGGCGGCCGTGGTCAACGGCGTCGGAGGCGTAGCGGTAAAGTTTCGAACGGCGCATCCGGTAGCCTTTGGCGGCTGAGACCATCCGTTTGCGGCGTTTGCGAGAGGCGGCGGCGTTGGTAACACGCATGAGTGGTTGAGAGTTGAGGGTTGAGGGCCTTAATGGCTGAACGGCAGGCTTTGCGTGATGCGATACATGTCGGTGGCATCCACCGTGGTTGCGCCACGGAGACGGCGGCGGTGTTTGGGTCGTTTGCTCTGGGCCAGATGGCGGCGGCCGGCGCTGGAGCGCAGGACTTTTCCGCCCGCGGTAATCTTAAAACGCTTGGCCACGGACTTTCTGGTCTTGATGCCTTTGGGACGTCGCATAAATTCTTTATTGCAAAAGAGCGCGGAATATAGATGGCCGTTTCCGCGAAGGCAAGTGATTTTTGAATTCAAATCCGGTCAAAAGGGCTTGACCCCGGCGCAAAAAAAACAAGCCTGTGGCTCTGAAAACGCCCTTTCTCTTCCTTTTCGCAATCCTCGCCTTCCAAAACGGCGTCAGTCGGGCCGCGTCCGGTGGTTCCTTTGTCCCTTCAAATCCGCCGGAAATGCAGCCGCTGACAAACCGCGATTCACCCGCTTATCAGGCGGCGCGGTGGTTCAGGCATGGCGTCAATCTCGGCGATGATCTTGAAGTGCCGCCGGGCCAAAATTGGGGTGTGACCTGTTCGGCCAATGAATTTGCCATCATGCGCGCCGAGGGATTCGATCATGTGCGTGTGCCCGTGGGCTGGCAGCATTACACCGGTCCGGCGCCGGATTTTGCGCTGGCACCGGAAATTTTTGCGCGGGTGGATTTCGTCGTCACCAACGCGCTGGCCAATCATCTGGCCGTGATGATCAACATCCATCATTTCGATGAACTGGACCTTGATCCGGCGGGGAACACGGAAAAGTTCATGGCGATCTGGCGGCAGGTCGCGGCGCATTATCGGAATTTTCCCAACCAACTGGCGTTCGAGCTGGACAACGAGCCGCATGAGAACGCGAAGACCGCCGTGATGAATCCGATTTACGCCCGCGCCATTGCCGAAATTCGGCAAACAAATCCGCGCCGCACCATCTTCGTCGAGCCGGGCAATTGGGGCAGCATTGAGGAACTTAAAAATCTCGTGCTGCCCGCCGCCGACGACAATCTGATTGTCTCGGTGCATAGTTACGACCCGTTTTATTTCACGCACCAGGGCGCGACATGGGCCGGCCCGGACCCGAAGGCAACCGGCATCCAGTTCCCCGGCCCGCCCGCCACGCCGCTCGTGCCCGACCCGGCGCTCAAATTGAACCCCTGGGTGCAGGATTGGATTCACAAATACAACACGCTGCCAACGGAAAAAAATCCGAGCAGCCCGATGGCGTTTGAAGGCAAAATCAAACTGGCGCGTGAATGGTCGGATTATTACGGCCGCCCGGTGCACGTGGGCGAGTTTGGCTGTTACACCCGGGCCGATCCGGCGTCGCGCGCCCGGTTCTACGCCGCGTTCCGCCGCGCGCTCGACCGGGAGAAGCTGGGCTGGGCCATCTGGGACTGGAGCGCGGGATTCCGCTATTGGGACAAGCCAAACAACCGGCCCATGCCCGGCATGCGCGAAGCGTTGTTTGGACCCTAGGCGGCCACTCCCAGCGGAACCTCCGGCTCGGGACACCGCCCGGCCGGATTTTTGAAATTCATCAACTCCGCAGCTTGCCATTGCGGGTGACGCAATTTATTTTCAGCGCAATGAAATATCGTCGTTTTGGGCGGACGGGGCTGGCGATGCCCGTGATTTCCTGTGGCGGGATGCGGTATCAATTCAAGTGGCAGGACGCGGACCCGAAGGAAATCCCGGCGGACAACCAGAAAAACCTCGAAGCCACCATCCACCGCGCGTTCGAACTGGGCATCAACCACATTGAAACCGCGCGCGGCTACGGCACCTCCGAGATGCAGCTCGGCAGCGTGCTGCCCCAATTGCCGCGCGACAAAATCATCGTCCAGACCAAGGTGGTGCCGAAGGCGAACGCCCGGGAATTTCTCGAAATCTTCGAGACCTCGATGAAATATCTGCGGCTGGATCACGTGGATTTGCTCTCGTTGCACGGCATCAACAACCGCGAACTGCTGGGCTGGTCGCTGAAGCAAAACGGCTGTCTGGCCGCGGCCCGCAAACTGCAAAAGGACGGGCGCGCGCGGTTCATCGGGTTTTCCACGCACGCCACCACGGATGTCATCCTGGAAGCGGTGAACACCGGCGAATTCGATTACTGCAATGTCCACTGGTATTTCGTCAATGATTTGAACTGGCCGGCGATTGAGGCCGCGCACCGGCTCGACCTGGGCGTGTTCATCATCAGCCCGAACGACAAGGGCGGCAAACTTTACGAGCCGCCGCAAAAACTGGCCGGACTTTGCGCGCCGCTGACGCCGATGGAATTCAACGACCTCTACTGCCTCGCGCGCCCGGAAGTCCATACCTTGAGCTGCGGCGCCAGTAAACCGGGTGATTTCGACGCGCACGTTCGCGCGCTGCGGTTTTACGACCAAATCCCGGAGGCCATTGCGCCGGTTGAAAAACGGCTGCGGGCGGAGATGGAGCGCGTGCTCGGCGCGGATTGGTGCGCGCGGTGGTTTGAAGGCCTGCCGAATTACGTGGACGTGCCCGGTGAAATCAACGTTTCCGAAATCGCGCGGCTGTGGACCTACGCGAAATCGCTCGACCTCGTGGCCTGGGGCAAGATGCGCTACAACCTGCTCGGCCAGGCGGAGCACTGGTTTCCCGGCCAGAACGCGGCGAAGGCGCGTGAACTGGATTTACGAAACGCGTTGCGGCACAGCCCGTTTGCCGGGCACCTCCCGGAAATTCTGGAGGACGCGCACCGGATGTTGTTTGAGCAGCCGGTGCAGCGGCTCAGTGCGAGTTGAGATCGAGGGCCGGACCGTTGGTGGCGCTCAACAAGGTTGTGATGGGCGCCACCTCGGCTGGTTGGGCCAGGTCTATCGGCGCGTTGACGTTGAGCTGTTTGAGAACGGCCTCGGTCAAATCATCGCCGCTGGTGTAAACGACCGCGTCCGTCACCGCGGAATTGACCACCAGCGTGTAACCGCCGGCCTTGGCCTTGTCGCCCACGGCCTTTTGGATTTCGCTGACGAGGTTGGCGGTCATCCGCTGCCTTTGGTCCAGCACCTGGGCTTGCGCCTGGCGGTTGAATTGTTCAATGGCGACTTTGGAACTATTGATTTCCTTCAGCTTGTCGGCGGCGGCCTGCCGGCTTTTTCCGCGTTGTTCGTCAGAAAGGGCCTGGTCGCTGGCCTGGTCCAAAAGCTGGCTGTAGTCGGCCTGCTCCTTGTCCAGACCGTCCGCCATGTCCTTGATCTCCTTCTGGAGGTCGGATGCGCGCCCGTTGAGCGCCACCTCGGCCTGCTTGGTTTTCCAATAACCTTTGAAGAGCTTTTCCATGTCCACGGAGGCGATTTTGGTTTGCGCCAGCGCCGGGACGCTCAAAATGGCCAGCAGTAAAAACATCAAAATTGTTGTTCGCAACATTTTCATGGGAATAGGAAAACAGAATTCGCGGACGACGCCAACTGAAAATTCATCTATGGCGCGCGCAGACGGAAGAACGCATTGGTATAGATGGGGTTTAACGGGAAACTGTAAGTATACAAGTTATTGGTCAACACCACTGGAAAGCCCGCCGAAATCCAGTTGGTGGGTGAGGTCAAACTGGTGTTGAAGTCCAACTCGAACAATTGCCCCAGTTCCGGCTCAAACGGCAGCACCGCCGGCCAGGAAATCTCGAAATTATTGCTGCCGGAAGTGGTTATGGTGAGCACCGGCGACGGGACGGTCAGCAGGATTTTGGCGAGGAAGGTGTCGTTCGTTCCGTTGAGCGTGGCCTGGCGGGCATTGAGCGTGGGAAAGTTCGTCGAAAGCGTCTGGCCGACAACATAGGCGTTGCCCAGCGAATCCACGGCGATGCCATAACCAAAATCATCGGCCGAGCCGCCCAGATAGGCGGAATAAAGCAGGGCGGTGGCATTGGTGTTGAAGGCGATGACAAACACATCATTGCCGCCGGAGTTGGTCGCGCGGAGAAAACCGGAGAGGTTGTTCGTTGTGACCGGGAAATTGGTCGAGGAGGTGGTGCCAACGACAAATACATTGCCCGCCGCGTCAAGTGCCACGCCGTAGCCGACGTCAGTGTTGAGATTGGTGCCGCCAAAGACGGTGGAATAGGCGATTCCAGCCTGAACGCCGTTGGTAATCTTTGTCAGGAAGGCGTTGGTGGTGAGACTGTAACCGTAATACAAGTTGTTGGTCAGCCCATTGTAGAGATTGGAATTTGTAACGGTATTTGGAAAATTGGTTGAAACTGTCCAGCCGGTCACGTAAGCGGCACCGTTGTTGTCAGCGGCGACGGAATAAGCGACATCGTCGTTGATGCCACCGAGAAAAGTTGAGTAAAGTAAATTTGTACCAGTCGAATCAAATTTGGCAACAAAGGCGTCTAAGGCGGAATCCTGATTTGTCGAGCCGTTCAAGTATTTTTGGAATGCGTTTAGGTTTGGGAAATTGGTCGAGGCGGTGAAACCGGTCACATAAACCTGGTTGAGGTTGTCAACGGCGATGCCTTCGCCGATATCAAAATTGTTGCCGCCAAAGTAGGTTGAATAAATCAGGTTGTTGCCGCCGGGAGCAATTTTGGCGATGAAGGCATTGGCATTGTAGTACACCGTATTGGTGCAGGCCAGGTGGTTCAAGTACAAGTTTGTTGTCCCCGCCAACTGATAAGGCACCGGGCTTTTGACCGGGAAATTCGTTGAATAGGTGAAGCCGGTCACATAAGCGTTACCGGCCAAATCCACTGCGATGCCAAAGGCTGCATCGGCACTTTCGCCGCCAAGATAGGTGGAATACACCAAGTTGGAACCGCCGGGACCCAATTCCGCAACGAAAGCGTCCACAGGATAAACTCCGAGATGGGTATTCAGAGTACCGCTGATGTTGGTGTAAATTCCGTTCCTGACAGGAAAATTTGTCGAGTCAGTAACACCGGCGATATAAGCATCGCCGTTGGTGTCCACAGCCAGTCCGTAAGCGGCGTCGTCGCCGCTGCCGCCAAGGTAGGTAAAATAAATGAGATTTTGTGCCGCGTTGTCAAACTTGGCTACAAAAGCATCACCGGTCAGAGTACCACCATGGAAATTTGTCTGATATGCGCCGGGTGGAACCGGCCAGTTCGTGAATTGCGTCGAAAAGGTCTGGCCTGCCATGTAAATGGAACCGTCGTTTGTGTTGATCGCAACCGCCCAGGCAGTTTCACCATAATTGCCGCCGAAGTAAGTGGAGTAACTCAAGATCGGGTCAATCACCAGCGGCAGGCTGTGATCGTAGTTGCCGACAGCGAAGGCAACGGTGCGTGCGTGCGCCAGCCGGTAGCCGCCGCTGATTTCATGGCGTATGCCATTCGCCATCTGATAAATCACCGGCTTGGGCTGGCGGATTTCACCGCCACTCAAGGTCAAAACCAGTTCGCCCTGCGCATTGATTGACATTCTGTCCACGCCGTCGAAATGAATGGCAAGGGCATCCGGGTTCGCCCCCGGAGCAATCGTGAAATCGTATTCAAGCCGTTGCTGATTGCCGTAATAAACCAGGTTGATGCCGGGATAAAGCTCCGCGACGCGGACTTTGGCAAAGGTCGGCACCCCGGTATGCCACTGCGCGGGGTCGTTGCCCACAAGGTAATTGACCTGGCCGGACAATGCGGCATCGCCGCGGATTTGCGCTTGTGGGTTTGCGCCCATGAATTGCATTCGCACCGTCACGGGCGCCGCCGCATCTTTGCGCAGGACGATTTTCGCTCCGGCCGGCGAAATCAGGAATTGGGAATCGCGTCCACGCGCGAGGAACTGAACTGAATGGTCTGCCTGTCCGCGATTGGCCTCAAAGAAAAGCGGCATGTCGCCTGGCGGCGTCGCCATTTGCGCGGACACGGCCGGCGCCATCAGGCCGACTGTTGAGCCGGCACACAGAATGAGACCTCTGCAAAGCCCGTGGCGAGTGGCGTTGAGGAGCGCGGACAGCCATGTCCGCCAGCATGCCGGCCACCTGAACTCGCGGACAAAGCTGTCCGCGCCCCGGTTTGGCAGAGATCTCAGAATTTTTTTCGCGCAACGAGTCATCTTAAAATTCACGGGTATAACCAGCGCCGAATTGGAATTGACCGGAACCGCTGTTGTATTGATCGTGATGAATGGGCACACCATAATCCAGACGCAACGGGCCGAGGTGCGGAATGTTCAGACGGAAGCCCAAGCCCCAGTTATCGTCAAAATTTCCCGAAAACGAGTAAGACCCGGCGCCAACGGCCCCGGCATCGTAAAAGAGGGCAATGCGCACGCCAATGCCGTTTTCCTTTTCCAAAATGGGTATGCTGTATTCGAGCGAGCCAAACCAGTAGCTGTCGCCGCCAATCGGCTCATTGGCCATATACGGATATTGAATGTTTCCGTAATTTGAGTCACGCGGGCCGATATTCCGGTATTTGAAACCACGCAGTGAGTAGAGGCCGCCAAGATAATAGCGGTCATAAAATGGCACGTCGCCGGAACTCAGGCTGTCGGCAATGCCGGCGCGCCCGCCCGCTTCCAGCACGTGGCCCTTGAAGAAACCGGGGAAAAACCAATCGCTTTTGACCTCGACCTTGTAAAAGGTTTTGTCACCGGTGCTTAGCTCGGTGTCAATTTCGCTGCGCTGGCCGTGATTGGGCAGTTGCGTGCTGTTGCGCGTGTCGTAAGCCAGCGACGCCCCGAAGCGTTGATAAAAGTGATCGCCGGTTTCATCCAGAATGGCCTGCGGAACATTGGGCGTAATAAATCCGGTGGGATTTGACTTGGTTGGAATCACTGATTCCCAGTCATGCCAGCCATCATTCAGTGAGATGCCCACGTCTTCAATCGCGTAGCTGACGCTGCCGATGAGGAAGTCGCTCCCCAAGGCGCGGGTGAGGCTCAATTTCATGCCGGTGCGGGTCTCGTTAAAGATGTTGTTCGGACTCTCGAAATCCAACTGGTGGCGGAAAAGGTCCACGCCCAACGACAGCTTGCGGTTGAGAAACCACGGTTCGATGAAGGACAGTTCGTAGTCCTGCCGCTCTGTGCCCAACTGCACGAACAGGCGGAATTTCTGGCCGCCGCCGGTGAAGGTGGGCGGATGGAACAAATCAAAGTTGCCCTGCGTCAGTTCAACATAGCCGACGAGCGCGTCCACCGAACTGAAGCCCGCGCCGAACGTGAGCTTGCCGGTGTTTTGTTCCTCGACGTTCACAATCAGGTTTTTGCGCCCGGCAATCGGCGGGTCGGTCGGCTCCGGCCGCAAATCCACCTTGTCGAAGTATTGCAGATTTTCGAGGCGCTCCTTGCTGACCTGGACACGCACCATGTCAAAGACTTCGCCGGGCGAGATGGCCAGTTCGCGGCGGATGACCTTGTCCTTCGTTTTCAAATTGCCGCGAATCTCGATTTTTTCCACGTAGGATTTCTGGCCCTCGTCCACTTGAAATTCCAAATCCATCGTCCCGGTGTCCACGTTCGGCACGCGCGCGACCCGCAGCGCCTCGCCCTGCGCGACTTCGATATGGCCCTGGCTGCCGTAAAAATCTTCCACGGCCTTGCTATCCTTGGTCAGGCCGTCGGGCGTGAAGATGCTGCCCGTTTTCATCGTGAAGTCCTTGTTCAGTTTCCGGTTTCTCAACCACGCGGCGGCGGCGGGGCTGGTTTTTGGCTTCGGCTCCGGCCCCGGATTGAAGGCGGGACTCACCGCGTTGGTGGGAAATATCGTCGTGCCGCTGAAGGTGATGGCGCCCGCCCGGTATTGCCGCCCTTCGAAGACGTAAAACTTGATGGCCATGGTGTTCGTCGTCGGGCGATCGAGCTTCACGTCCTTGATCTCGAAATCGAGATAACCGTGATTGCGGTAAAAATCCACCAGGTCGTCGCGGTCGGCGTCGAAGTCATCCTGCTTGAACGTGCCCCGGCCGGTCAGCCACGACCACATCCAGCGTTGCTTGGTCTTGATTTCCTTGCGCAGTTGCTTCTGCGAAAACGCCGCCGAGCCGATGAATTCGACATGGGTGATTTTGACTTTCGGACTTTCGGTGATTTCAAACGTGACAGAGCCGCGGCCGGCGTTTTCATCAATGTTCAGGACGTATTTCACCTGCGAATCCGGGTGGCCGTATTTCTCGTAGAGCTTTTGCATCTCCTGCGCGTCCGTGAACAATTTCTGCTCGTCCAGCGGGTCGCCCACCTTCACGGTGATTTTTTTCCGGAGTTTTGTGTCGCTCAACTTTTTGTTGCCCTCCAGCTTGATTTCCGAGATCCGCGGGCGCACCTGCACGATGTAGGTCAGAATCACGCCGCCGTCCGCCGCCGGGTCCGCCGTGACGCGGATGTTGTAAAATTGTCCCGTGGCGTAGAGCGCGTGAACGTCGTCCTCCGTGTTGTTCGCGCGGTAGATGTCCCCGGCCTTGAGGCGGATGTTGGCGCGGATGAACGGCTCGCTGACCGACGCGGGGCCGACAAATTTCACGTCCACGCGGTCAATTTTCGGCCCGGTCGTTTGCGACCACGCGGCGGAGGCGCAGCCGAGCAACAGCCAGATCCCGAAAAGGCGGAGAAATAATTTCATCGGCTACCGGTCCATCGGCACGTCTTCGTCGCTGACTTTGGCTGCGCTTTCAAATCGCGTGTATGGTTTCAAGAACGTTAAATTCACGTCGCCCGTCGGGCCGTTGCGTTGTTTGGCAATCAACAGGTTCACCGGCAAACCTTCCGGCTCTTCGGCGGTGACATTGTCGTCATCTTCGCCGGCGTTCGGCTTGTACAGCAGCCCGACCACGTCGGCGTCCTGTTCGATCGCGCCCGATTCGCGCAAGTCCGACAATCGTGGCTTGCGGCTTTTGTCCCGCTCCAGTTCGCGGTTCAACTGGCTGAGCACCAGCACCGGCACCTTCAATTCCTTCGCCAGCGCCTTGATGCCGCTGGAAATGTCCGAGATTTCCTGCTGCCGGTTTTCCTGGGACCGGCGCGCAGTAGAATGCAACAACTGCAAATAATCAACCACAAAAAGTTTGATGCCGTGCTGCTGGTGTAGCCGCCGCGCGCGCGCCCGCAACTGCAAGATCGAGAGCGCCGCCGAATCGTCAATGAACAGCGGGGCGTTCGCCAGCCGGCCCGCCGCGCCCGTCAGCTTCGGGAAATCGGCCTCGCTCATGAACCCTTCGCGGATGCTCCGCAAATTCACCCGCGCCAGCGAGCACATCATCCGCAACACCAGCGCCTCCGCGCTCATTTCCAGGCTGAACACCGCCGCCGGCAATTTCTGCTCCAGCACGACGTGCTCGACGATGTTCATGGCGATGGACGTCTTGCCCATGCTGGGCCGCGCCGCGATGACAATCATTTCGCTGCCGTGCAGGCCGTCGGTCATCCGGTCCAGGTCCGTGAAACCGGTCGCCAGACCCGTGAGCGTCCCTTTGCGGCTGAAAAAATTTTCAATCGTCCCGATGGCCTTGCCCACCAGTTCCTTGGTGGTCACCACGCCGCCCTGCACCCGCGATTCTGAAATTCTTAAAACGTCGCGTTCGACTTCATCCAGCAGGGCGTCCACCTCGCCCTCGTAATCATAAACCCGCCCGACCACGTCCGTGCAGGTCTGGATCATTTTCCGCAGCAGAAACTTTTCCCGGACGATGTCGAGGTAGTAGCTCAGATTGGCCGCGCTCGGCACCGCGTCCTGAAGTTGCGACAAATACGCGATGCCGCCGACCTGTTCCAAAAGCTGCTTGTCCTTGAGCCGTTGCTGGAGCGTGATGACATCAATCGCCTCGCGGGTGTCGAACATCACCACGAGCGTCTCGAAAATCGTCTGGTGCCGCAGGTCGTAGAAAACCTCCTTGCCGTCCTTGAGTTTTTCCAGGCACTCGCCCAAGCATTCGTTCGGCGAGAGCAGCACGCAGCCCAACACGCCCTGCTCGCCTTCCGGCGAATGCGGCGGCAGCCGGTCCACGGTGGGACCGCGCTGCTGCGCGGCCTTCTGTCGCCGTGTTTTCTTCAAATCGGCCGCCGCGCCGGCGGCTTCGGAGACGGAATCAATCATGCGAACAGGAGAACGCTTTACCGAACGAGCAGCAAGGCGGAATTGAACATTTCCGTTCGCAACCAATTCACAAAGTTATTCGCCATATGGCTGTAGCGGCAGTCTGTGGCCGCCGCAAAATTCAACCGGCACTCACAGAGCGCTGCTGCAGTCGTCCAAACCGGAAGATTTGACTCATTCATAAACACAACTAGACTTTGCGCCCGTTGCCGGTATGAATCGCAAGCCATCATTGCTCGTCGTTTTCCTGACGGTCTTCATTGACCTCATCGGTTTCGGCATTGTCGTGCCGCTGGTGCCGATTTACAGCCGGCATTACGGCGCGGGCGGGTTCGTCATCGGCGCCATCATCGCTTCGTTCTCCGCGATGCAGTTCCTCTTCTCGCCGATTTGGGGCCGGCTGTCCGACCGTCATGGCCGCCGCCCGATTCTGCTCATCAGCACCGCCGGAGCGGCGTTGTCGTATGTGCTGTTCGCCATCGGGTCGGGCTTTGAAAACCACACCGCCGCGCTCTGGGCGCTGCTGGTCTCCCGCGTGTTCGCGGGCGCGTGCGGCGGCAACATCACCGTCGCCCAGGCCTATATCGCCGACATCACGCCGCCGGAAAATCGCTCGAAGCGGATGGGACTCGTCGGCATGGCGTTCGGACTCGGATTTATTTTCGGTCCGGCCATCAGCGGCATTGCCTTGAAACTTTTTGGCGTCACCGGCCCCGGCTGGGCCGCCGCCGCACTGTGCGCGGCCAATTTTCTCCTCGCGTTCTTTATTCTCGCCGAAAGCTTGAAAGCCGATTCCGGCCACGCGGGCAACCGTCCGCGCCTGAAGCAATGGAGGCACACCCTCGCCCAGCCGAAAATCGGTTCGCTGATCCTGATTTTTTTCCTGGCGACGTTCGCCTTCAGTTGCTTTGAAAGCACCCTGCCGCTGCTCGTCAGCGACAATTTCAATCTCGGCATCGCCGTGGACGAAACCAAACCCGCCACGACGGTCATTTCGCTCTTCGTTTTTTGCGGAATCATCGGCGCGTTCATCCAGGGCGGGGCCATCGGGCGGCTGGTGAAAAAATTCGGCGAACCGAAGCTGATTTCCTTCAGCCTGTTCCTGACCGGCATCAGCCTCGCGCTGCTGCCGTTCGTCAAGGGTGACGGCCAGTTGAAATGGCTGGCGGTTTTGCGCCTCGCCGACTGGCCGTGGATCAAAATGCTGCTGGTGCTGGCCTTGCTGGCCATTGGCACCGGCCTGACGCGCCCGCCGGTGTTTGGATTGCTCTCGAACCTCGCGCCCGCAAACGAACAGGGCGCGACCATCGGCGTCGCGCAAAGCGCCGGCGCCCTGGCGCGCATCCTCGGTCCGCTGTTCGCCGCGACGCTTTACCTGCGTGTTCCGATGCTGCCTTACGTGATTTGCGGCGCGATTTCGATTGCCGCCGGCGCGCTGGCGATTCAGCGATTGGGCGGGAAAGGGAAATAATGGGAGGGTCGCCGTGTCGGCGACCCTGATTTGGCTTTGGGACGGCGGCTCCCAAAAATCCAAGCGGCGGATTGACTGCTTCACATCCGGCATTCGCAGAACAACCCGCCGCCTGTCCGTTCACTCAAACGGAATTCTCGGTAGGGGCGCGTCACTCCGTGCGCGCCGTCGTTGGCATTTTGCGGCGGGCAGGGGACTGCCCGCCCTACCAAAGTCCATTTATTGCGCATCCGGAGGCGGACCGGGAGGCGCACCATCGGGCGGGCCGCCGGCTTCGCTGCCGCCGTTGGAATTTGGCGGCGGACCGGGCGGCTTGCCGATGTATTCATCCGGCGTCAGCCTGCCGTCGCCTCGTTTATCCAGCGACCTCAACGCGGTGGGCGCGTTGGCGATTTCGTTCGCATCAATCACCCCGTCACCGTTGGTGTCAAGCGCCTTGACGATCAGCGGTGTCGGCGGACGTGGGGCGTCGGCGGGCGCATCCTTCGGCAGCGGCGGCAGATATTCATCGGCGGTCAACCGGCCGTCGCCATTCCTGTCGAGCGTCAGCAGTTCGGCGCTGGCGTTGGCGATCTCGTTGGAGTCAATCACGCCGTCGTGGTTCACGTCGAGCGCGAGGACGAGCGGCAGTGGCGGTGGACGATGATGTCCACCCGGACCATTGGGGCCGCCCTGGCTTCCGGGACCACCCCCTTCGGATGGGCCGCCATTGTTGTCCTGGGCGCTGGCAACGAAGGCCGACGTGCCGAGGGTCAGCAGCGCCAGCATGATTTTCATTTTTGTTTTCATTTTGTGCTCTCTTTCCATTTGCCGGTGTGAATCTTTTCTTTGCGCCACCCTACGCCCATGAACCTTAAGCCAGGGTGAAGGCGGAAATATTTCCGTGGATTATTTTCGGGCCAAATTTACGGGTCCGGCCGGCGGCAAAAACCGTTCATCCGTGAGCGTTTTCAAAAATGCCACCAGCGACCGTTTGTCCGCGGCGCTCAACGGCACGCCGCCATCCGGGTGCTTGGCGAGATTCGGGTCGAGGGTCGCGCTGCGCTTCATGCCGGTGCAATAATGCTCGACCGCTTCGTCCAAAGTCCTGAACCGTCCGTCGTGCATGTAAGGGGCGGTGACGGCGACATTGCGCAGCGACGGCACGGCAAATTTGCCCGGGTCGCCCGCGCGTTTTGTCACCGCGTAACGGCCCAAATCCTTGAATTCCGAATCCAGGCCGTTGTTGGCGAAGTCCTGGCTCCGAAACAACGGGCCGCCGTGGCAATGAAAACAATCCGCGCCATATTGCCCGTGATACGGATCGTATTCCGTGTTGAACAACACAAAGCCGCGCCGTTCCTCGTCCGTGAATTGCGCCCGGCCGTTCATGACGCGGTCGTATTTTGAATCGAACGAAACCTGCACGAGCAGAAACTGCTCGAGTGCGCGGGCGATCCTGTCTGCGGTGATTTGCGGCGAACCGAACGCGCGGGCAAAGAGCTGCGGGTAATCCCGGTCCGTCAGAATTTTGGCGACGACGTTGGTCAGCGATTCGCGCATCTCCACCGGGTTCTGGATCGGCTGCAACACCTGCGCGCGCAATGTCGCCGCGCGGCCATCCCAGAAGAACGACGATTTCCACGCGAGATTCAGCAGCGGCATGGCGTTGCGCGCGCCAATGTCGCCGTCCACGCCGCGGCTGAAGCGCCTTTTATCTGAAAACGCTTCACGCGGATGATGGCACGAGGCGCAGGATTGCGCGTTGCCCGCCGAAAGCCGGCGGTCGAAGAACAATCTGCTGCCCAGCGCGACGCCTTCGCCGGTGAGCGGATTGTCGCGCGGCAAATCGGGGCGCGGTGCAAAGGCCGAAAACGTCAACCGATACGGCGTGGCGTTCGGCGCGATTTCGATGTGGTTCGTTCCGCGCGACAGCTCGGCAATCGGCGAAAACTCGCGCACGTTTTCCACGGCAAACGCGGCTTCAACATTTTGCCGCAGCATCACGGCCAGCGTATCGTTCGTCCGCGAATGAGTTGTGTCGCTGGCGTTGCTCAACTCAATTTTGTTCGGCGCGGAGAAAATTTTGCTGACATCCAATGTCACCTGAAGATCTCGGTCGGAATGTAAGTCCAGTACGGCGGGCAGTTTAATTGTCATCAGCTCGCGGTCGGTGGCGAGGTGGTAGGAAAAGCCACTCGGCTCGCCGCCGTTTTGCCAGCCGCCTTCCAGGGCGAGAAAGACGTATTCGCGCGACCAGCTCCAATACAAATGGTTCACTTCGGGATTCAGCGGATGACCGGCGGGCCATTGCGCGGCATCGGCGTGATTGACTGGCGGTTCCAGGCCGATATTGAAACGGAGGCGGTCGTAATTTTCGGCGGGAATGTTCTCCAGCGTGAAATTCGTCCTGCCGTCCCGCGCACTGATGTAACCGAACCAATCCTTTTGCCCAATCCACGTTCCGTCCGCGCGGCGCAGCGCGAGTCCTGACACCAGAAAATCCAGCCGCGTGACGGAAATTTTCTGTCCGCGCGAGATTTGATTGTTGGGCGCGTCAAAGGCCAGCGGCGCGCCGTTGAATTGCGAGGCAAAATCCACGCGCAAATCCGCCGCTCCCGCCCCGGTTGCCAGCAGGAGCGGGAGCATCAGGATTATTTTCAGCGCGCAGCTCATTTTTAGTTGATGGCGAAACCGTCCGTGAGCGTGTAAGTCGGGCCGGGACTTTGAAAAGTGACGACAATGTTTTGCGCTCCCGTGGATGCATTCGCCGGAATTGTGAACGTGGCGACGACGGTGCCTTGCGTCGAATCCGAAATGCTCGTGCCGCTGATGCTGCCCGCAAGCACGACGCTGGTGATGGGTGCGTTTGCCGGCGGCCATGGCGGCGAACCCGGCATAGTGATGGTCACGGTGACGGTCGAGCCGCGGCTGGCACTGCCTCCGGGTGCAACGGAACCCGTCGAAAATGTTGTCGTTCCCGCGCTGTCGAAAGTTGCAACGGAAGTCCGTCCAACGCGGTAAAACCCCTTATCAAGCGACGTGACATTCGTGTAACCACCGGTGATTTGATTTGGCGAAACGCCGGTAGTGAGAGCCGTCCAGCCTGACGAGCTTGCAAGATTCGTCGTGGCCTCGACCTGGTAACTGCCGCCTTCGACCGCGCTCCAGGTCAACGTGACCGTTCCGTTGTTCACGCCGGGTGTGCCGAGGCTTGAAGTCAAATTGGTGTTGCCGAGGAAATTCGTCACGACCGTTTCCGAAATGGTCGAAACGCTGCCGCCGACCGGGCTGCCGTAATAACCGCGACCGATGTTGTAGGGAAAGACCGGGACGCCGTTGGAATCAATCGCGACAAAGTAAGCGTAAGTGCCGTTCGGAAATTCCGGCGTGACGCACCAGCGGCCGTTGTATTCGTCCAAATCGAAATCAACACCCTGCGTGTAGCCGTGGTCGCCGAGATAATCATTATCCTCCATGTAACGGCCGAGCGGATAACTCGTGCTGACGTTCGGGCCGGTTTGATTTGAACTCACGTTGAAAATTCTCACCGCCCATTGCGGAATCGTTGTGCGGCCATTCGCGGTGAGATTGCTCGTGCCGTATTGACCGTTGCGAATGACGTAGCCGGAAATCATCCGGCGGACGCCGCTGCCGGCGTTGGTCGCGTTGGCATATCCGTAAGGCCCGTAGAGCGGAAAACCATCCGCCGTCCACGCGAGAATCGGCGAATGTTTCGTCGGCGCGTTTGTGGATTCGCTGTAAGTTTTCGCCGCCGGATCAAAATTCACATGGTCGCCGAGCAGGTAACGCAACGCAATCGGGTCAGCGTGATAATGATACGTGCCGGTGTTCTGTTGATGCGCGTAACCAGCGTCGAAGGTGACGCCCTCGTTCACGTAGGCGTCGCGGTTCCAATAGCCCGTGCCGCCGCCGCTGACATCCGCCGAACCGTTCCAATAAAAGGCGTCCCAACTGTTGAACATTTCCACGCCGTCCACAAAAATGCCGATCTGCCCGCCCCCGGTGGGCGTTTTCGTCGTCGGCACGCCATTCGTGCGCGGAAACCGGAAGAACAACTTTTGGTTCACCGGCCAATTGGGAAAGATTGTCGTGTGCTGCGCATCCAAATACCACGGCCCCATGTTGTAACCGGCGAGGCCGGTGCTGCGGACATAAACCCAGTTCGTCGAGGAATAAATTTCCTGCACGCCGCAATACGCGGGCGACGATTGCGTCAGCGTCCCGTTGCTCCAGGTCGCGACGGCATTGCCTGCGGACTTTGCCGCGTCATTTGTGTAAATGCGCGCGTATTGGCCGGCATACGCCGTGAACCACGAATTCGTCCGCGGGTCATCGGCGCGGGCGATGGCCGCCAACGCGAGAACCATTCCCGCAGACGCGGCGATGAAATTTGTCCGGTTGATTCTGGCGCGGATGTGAATTTGAATTTTCATGCCGCCATTTTACACGCATGAACCTTAAGAAAACGTGAAGGTTGAAATTAGTTATCCACCCGCCCAACAATTTTCCCGTCACGGCTTCATGTTCCCTTAAGGTTGCGCCTGCGAGAGTGACGCCGGGACACGGTTGTGTTAAACCAGCCGCGGCCACGGCGAAAATGAGAATCCTGATTGTGGAAGACGAGCCCGACCTGCTCCGCAGCCTCGCCCAGGCGTTGCGCGAGGAAGGCTACGCCGTGGACACCGCCAACAACGGCGAGGACGGGCTGTTCAACGCCGAGGGCTGCGACTACGACGCCATCGTGCTCGATGTGATGCTGCCCAAACTGGATGGCTGGGAAATTTTGAAGCGCCTGCGCCGAACCAAAAAGACGCCCGTGCTGATGCTCACCGCGCGCGACCAGTCCCGCGACCGCGTCAAGGGCCTCGACACCGGGGCCGACGATTACGTCGTCAAACCGTTCGACCTCACGGAACTCTTCGCCCGTCTTCGCGCGCTCATCCGCCGCAGCGCGAACAAGACGACGAACGTCATCGAAATCGGCGACGTGACAATTGACACGGCTGCGCGGAACGTCTTGCTCAAGGCAAAGCCGGTGGAACTCACCGCCCGCGAATATGCGCTGGTGGCATTCCTCGCGCTGCATCGCGGCGAAGTGGTCACGCGCACGCAGCTTTACGAGCATCTGTTCGACGAAAACGATTCGACGCTTTCCAACCTGCTGGACGTTCACGTTTCCAATGTCCGCAAAAAGCTCGGCGCGGAATTCATCACCACCCGCCGTGGCCATGGCTATTGCATTGAGTGAAAATAATTGAACATCGGAGGGACGAGTTCCACGAACCCCTGAATTTGAAATGGGACTCGCAGAGCTCGTCCCTCCGAATCGAATGAAGGTTTTCAAATCCATCAAGTGGCGGCTGCAGCTCTGGTATGGCCTCATCCTCGTGGTCGTGCTGGCGGGCTTCGGCTTTACGGCGTATCAACTAGAGCGCAACCGGCAGTTCCGCCGGATTGACGATGAATTGCATCGTCGCGTTAGTGTTTTGGCAAATGCACTTCATCATCCGCCACCGCGCCGGACGGACGGAAACGAACAAGAACAACCTTTTGACCGACCGCCACCCGACCAACTTCCCGACGACGGCCCGCCAATTTTGCAGAAAAATCGTCCTTTGCCTGAATTTCATCTGCCACCGGAAGACGCTCATTTTTTTGGAACCAACGATCCAAATGGTTTTTCTTTCAGAATCGAATTGCTCAACGTGCATGGCAACAGGGAAATCGCGCGCTCGGACAACTACTCGCAACCTCAAGCCGTGATTGTCTCTAATCACTTTTTAGGACAGGTAAATCACGTTGACAATCTGCCGGGAAATCCGCCAATTCCACTAAAACCGATTATTTTTCAAGACTATCAATTCATCGCGGACATATTACCATCCGGAGAGTTCATTGAGGTAGGCTGTTCCATCGCGCCGGAGTTGAAAGAGCTTCATCGCACGGCCTTGAATTTGACTGCGGTTGGCGGCTTGATTTTGCTCATTGGCCTCGCCGGCGGCTGGTGGCTGGTCTCCCGCGCCATCAAACCGATTGACGACATCAGCGCAACCGCCGTGAAAATCTCCGCCGGGGATTTGTCGCAGCGCATCAACGTCGCCGAGGCCGAAAGCGAACTGGGCAAACTTGCCGCCGTGCTCAATTCCACCTTCGCCCGGCTCGACGCCGCATTCGCGCAGCAACAACAATTCACCTCCGACGCCGCGCATGAACTCCGCACGCCGGTTTCGGTGATGCTCACGCAAACGCAGACCGCCTTGAACCGCGAACGGACCGCCGCCGAATATCGGGAAACGCTCGAAGCCTGCCAGCGCGCATCCCAGCGCATGCGCAAGTTGATTGAATCGCTCCTCGAACTCGCCCGCCTCGATGCCGGGCAGGAAACCTTGAAACGGCTGCGTTTCGATCTTTCCCAAGCGGCCAACGAATGCGTGGAACTCGTCCGGCCGCTGGCCAATGAACGCGGTGTGAAAATTATCTCCGAACTCGCGCCGCTGCAAATTGCCGGCGATTCCGGGCGGCTCGCGCAGGTCGTCACCAACCTGCTGACCAACGCCATCCAATACAATCATGCCGGCGGCGAAGTGCGCGTGAAATTGGAACCGCAAGGGGGGCTGGCCGTGCTGACGGTCGCCGACACAGGACGGGGAATTTCAGCCGAAGATTTGCCGCATGTATTTGAACGATTTTATCGCGCCGACAAATCACGGACCGCTTCCAACGGCAATGCTGGCTTGGGACTGGCCATTTCGAAGGCCGTGGTCGAGGCGCACGGCGGAACGATTGAAGTTTCGCGCAAGGAAAATGCCGGGACGACCTTTACCGTGCGGCTGCCGATAACTTGAAGCCGGGAGGGTCGCCGTGCCGACGACCCTGAATTTGGGGACGGCGGCACGCCGTCCCTCCCTTTTCATCGCAAAAACAGTTCCGCCGCGGAATCAGCAAAGCGCAATCCATGGCGCGTGAGGTGAAAACCATCCGGCAAAATTTCCGCCCAACCGCGCGCCGTCAACTGGCTCATTTCCGCCGGCCATTCGCGGCGCAAATCAAAGCTGGTCGCGCGTTGAAATTCCTCAAACGGCCAGCCGGCCACCATGCGCAAACCGAACGCGGCGGTTTCGCCGGCGCGCGACAACGGCGGCAATTCCTCGCGCGATTCTACGGCGCGTTTTCCCTTTTCGAGCTGCTCGCAATAAAGCCGCGTGTTCGGCCGGTTTTTTGTCCGCACACCGCGGACGTAACTTGTCGCGCTGGGACCCAGCCCGTAAAACGAGCCGCCGCGCCAGTAATTCACGTTGTGCTTGCAGGCCCGGAACGGAATTTCAACGCCCCTCGCCCCGTCCCTCTCCCCGCCGGGCGGGGAGAGGGTGGCCGCAGGCCGGGAGAGGAGTTCGTCTTTGGCAAAGTTGGCGACTTCATATTGCCGGAATCCGGCGGCCGTCGCCCGCTCAACGAGTTCTTCATACATCGCGCAGGCCAGATCCTCATCCGTGGCAAATTTGCCGGCTTGCAGCTGGGCGAACAGCGGCGTGTCGTCCTCGTAAATGACTTCGTAGCTGGAAAGGTGTTCGCTCTGCATGGCGACGGCTTCGTTCAAGGTCGCGCGCCAGATGTCCATCGTCTGGCCGGGAATCGCGAACATGAGGTCGAGGTTAAGATTGTCGAAACCGGCGCGCCGCAAAATATCGAACGATTTGAAGACCATCTCCCGCGTATGAATGCGACCGAGCCGGTCGAGCAATTTTTCATCGAGCGACTGCACGCCCATCGAAATCCGGTTCGCGCCGGAGTCCCGGAGCAATTTCGCCTTGTCGGCCGACACCGTGGCGGGATTGCACTCGACGGTGAATTCATTGGCTTCGAGTAGATGCAGGCGTTCCATGGCCCGGAGGATTAATTCCCATTGCCGGAGATTCAGCAGCGACGGCGTGCCGCCGCCAAAGAAAACCGTTTTGGGCTTGAGATCGTCCGCGACCATTTCCAACTCACGAATCAGCGCGGCGACGTAGCGATTGACCAGTTCGCCGCCCGACGGTTCGGAATAAAAGGCGCAATACGCGCATTTCTGCGCGCAGAACGGGACGTGAATGTAAAGGCTCGCGACGCGGGCCGCGGAGATGACCGGCATGGACACAAATTAGCTTCCTTTCCCGGCACTGGCGAACGAAAACCGCCGCCGCGAAATTGTCCAACCTGACACGCTGCAAGCCCCGCTACGAGGGAGAAAGGCGTTGCACGTTTTGGGCCTTCAAACCTTTGTCGCTGGATACGATCTCAAAAGAGACTTCTTCGCCTTCGTTGAGTGTTTTGAATCCGGCGCCGATGATGGACGAGTGATGCACGAAGACGTCCTGGCCGGTGCCCTGGGCGATAAAGCCGAACCCTTTTTTGTTATCGAACCACTTTACTTTGCCGCTAGCCATATCCAACTCCTGACTTTTTGAGGTTGCCGCTCAAAATAAAAACGGACACCACTGGAAAACAGCTAATGTCCGCAAATTACTTTAGAAAACAGTTCATGCCTCAATTCGGGATGAGCGTAAAGGTTAGGGCGGTTTTCGTCAAGCATAAGTTTTGGGGTTACTCAACCTGAAGTGCCTGATTCAACAGTTCCGGCAGATGATCCAGCAACGCGGTTTCGCTGACGACGAGTTTTGCCCCGGCTTTCTGGGCGGCGGCCTGCAGTTCCCCGGCCTGTTCGCTCGCAAATGCCACAACCGGAATATGTTGCGTGGCCGTATCGGATTTTAGCGCGGCAATCGCCTGACAAACGTCGTCCTCCTTCGATTCCAAATCCACGAATACCAGCATGGGCCCTTCGCTCTGCGCGCAGCGCTGGAAGGACGCCACATCGTTGACGGCCTGGACGCGATAATTCAAATCCTGCAGCCGGTTGACCAGTTGGCTGCCGGGCATGAGTTTTTCGTAAAAAACGAGCGCCAGCGGTTGCGTCATGCCTCCAGCGTGCAACTTGGCCGGGAAAAATGCAAAATGTTTCGCGCCGGCGGTTTTTTCAGATCCCCATATTTGCGCCTTCTGCGCTTTTTTGCGGCTGAAATGGTTTTGAGTTCTTTGCGTTCCTCTGCGGCCTTTGCGCCTCTGCGTTGAAGTGTTTTTGCACCATGACTCTCACCTGTCCGGCTATACCTCTCATCCGGCTGCGCCACCTTCTCCCATCCGATGAGCGAAGGACATTACGGCAAATCCGTCTGGCCCATCAGGTAGCGGTCGCACTCGCGGGCCGCGCCACGACCTTCGTTGAAGGCCCACACCACCAGGCTCTGGCCGCGCCGACAGTCGCCGGCGGCAAACACGCCCTTGAGGTTCGTCGAGTATTTTTCGAATTCGGCCTTCACGTTGGTGCGCGGGTCGCGCTCGAGCTTGAGGGCGTCCAGCAGCGGCTGTTCCGGGCCGAGAAAGCCCATCGCCAGCAACACGAGCTGGGCCGGCAGGACTTTTTCCGAACCGGGAATTTCCTTCGGCACGAACTGGCCCTTTTCGTTCCGTTCCCACTGAATCTGGACGGTCAGCACTTCCTTGACCTGTTCGTGATTGTCACCAATGAATTTTTTGACGGTGGTCAGATAAACACGCGGGTCGGCGCCAAATTTTGCCGCCGCCTCCTGCTGGCCGTAGTCCAAAAAGTAAATCTTCGGCCATTCCGGCCATGGATTGTCCCTGGCGCGCTCCCCCGGCGGCCGAGGCAAAATTTCAACCTGCACCAGGCTCTTGCAGCCCTGGCGGAGCGACGTGCCCACGCAGTCCGTGCCGGTGTCGCCGCCGCCGATGACGATGACGTCCTTGCCTTCGGCGGAAATGTAATTCCCGTTCTTGTGCCGATCCAGCAGCGCGCGGGTGTTGGCGGTCAGAAAATCCATCGCAAAATGGACGCCCTTGAGGTTCCGGCCTTCGATGGGCAGGTCGCGCGGCTTGGTTGCGCCGGTCGCAAGAATTGCCGAGTCAAATTCCTTGAGCAGCTTTTCAGCGGGATAATTTTTGCCGACTTCGATGTTGCACACGAACTGGATGCCTTCGGCTTCCATTTGTTTGATGCGGCGCAGAACGACCTGTTCCTTGTCCAGCTTCATGTTCGGGATGCCATACATCAGCAATCCGCCGGGCCGGTCATCGCGTTCGAACACCGTGACGGTGTGGCCGGCCCGGTTCAATTGCGCCGCCGCGCACAGACCCGCCGGGCCGGAGCCGACCACGGCGACTTTCTTCCCGGTGCGTTTCTTCGGCGGTTCGGGCACAATCCAGCCTTCATCCCACCCTTTTTCGGCGATGGCGTTCTCGATGTTCTTGATGGTGACGGGCGGGGCGTTGATGCCGAGGACGCAGGAGCCTTCGCAGGGGGCCGGACAGACGCGACCGGTGAAGTCGGGAAAATTATTCGTCTTGTGCAGCCGTTCGAGCGCTTCCTTCCACAGGCCGCGATAAACGAGGTCGTTCCATTCCGGGATGAGGTTGTGGATGGGGCAGCCGCTGGCCATGCCGTTCAGGAGCGTGCCGGTGTGGCAGAACGGGATGCCGCAATCCATGCAGCGCGCGCCCTGCTGGCGGAGCTTGGCCTCCTCCATGTGGAAATGGAATTCGTTCCAGTCGCGGATGCGTTCGGTGGCCGAACGATCCAGCGGCAATTCGCGCAGATACTCGATAAATCCTGTGGGTTTGCCCATGATTGTCAGAAACCATTGTTCACTTCGTGCCGAGACATTCCAAGCCCGAAATCCTAAGCCCTAAACCATAAACAAGTCCTAAGCCCGAAATCCGAAAACGGCAGGCGGTCGTGCGAGAACCAACCACACACACCTGCATTCGGTATTCGAGATTCGGGCTTTTTTAGTCATTAGGATTTAGTAATTAGGATATTAATTCAACCGCCGCCGACGCGCGCCACGTCACGGACGTTTTCCTCGAATGCGGCCATGATCGCCTGGTCGCCGGTGAGGCCCTGGCTCTTCACCTTCTTCATCGCCTGCAGCACGCGCTGGTAATCCTTGGGAATGACCTTGACGAATTTGCGGACCGCGTCCTCCCAATCCGCCAGCACCTGCGCGGCGCGCCCGCTTTTCGTATAAGTTTGATGCCGCTGGACCAGCTTCCAGACCTCTTCGGTTTCGTCGGGGTCGGTGAGTTTTTCCAGTTCGACCATCTGCCGGTTGACGCGCGTGGCGAAATCGCCGGCTTCGTCGAGCACGTAGGCGATGCCACCCGACATGCCCGCCGCAAAGTTGCGTCCGGTCCCGCCCAGCACCACCACGCGCCCGCCGGTCATGTATTCGCAACCGTGGTCGCCGACGGCTTCCACCACGGCATTGACGCCGCTGTTGCGGACGCCGAACCGTTCGCCCGCCATGCCGCGCACGAACAGTTCGCCGCTGGTCGCGCCGTAAAGCGCCACGTTGCCGATGAGGATGTTGTCCTCGGCCTTGAACGTGGAACCTTTCGGCGGATAAACGATGATCCGTCCGCCGCTCAATCCCTTGCCGAAATAATCATTCGCGTCGCCTTCGAGTTCAAGCGTCATGCCCTTCGGCACGAACGCGCCGAAACTTTGGCCGGCGCTGCCGGTGAACTTGAGATGAATCGTGTCGTCGGGCAGGCCGTTCGGCCCCCATTTCTTCGTGATTTCGCTGCCGGTGATGGTGCCGACGACGCGGTGGACGTTGCGGATGGGCAAATCGGCGTGGACGCGCTCGCCGCGTTCGATGGCCGGTTCGCAAATGTCGAGCAGCCTTGTCACGTCGAGTGACTCGGTCAGGCCGTGGTCCTGGTCTATCTGGCGGTAACGCCCGACTTCCGGCCCGGCCTCGGGCTGATACAAAATGTTCGTGAAATCAAGGCCCTTCGCCTTCCAATGCTCGATGGCCTTCCACGGCACGAGCCTGTCCGTGCGGCCAATCATTTCATTGAGCGTGCGGAAGCCGAGCTGCGCCATGATCTCGCGCAGCTCCTGCGCCACAAACCGCATGAAATTCACGACGTGCGCGGGGTCACCCGTGAAGCGCGCGCGCAATTTCGGGTCCTGCGTGGCGACGCCGACGGGGCAGGTGTTGAGGTGGCAGACGCGCATCATGATGCAGCCGAGCACCACGAGCGGGGCGGTGGCAAAACCAAATTCCTCCGCGCCGAGCAGCGCGGCCACGGCCACGTCGCGCCCGGTCTTCATCTGGCCGTCGGTCTCGACGTAAATGCGGCTGCGCAGATTGTTCAGCACCAGCGTCTGGTGCGTCTCGGCCACGCCAAGCTCCCACGGCGCACCAGCGTGTTTGATGGACGAGAGCGGCGACGCGCCGGTGCCGCCATCGTGGCCGCTGATGAGCACCACGTCCGCGTGCGCCTTGGCCACGCCGGCGGCGATGGTGCCGACGCCGACTTCGGCGACGAGCTTCACGCTCACGCGGGCGTTGCGATTCGAGTTTTTCAAATCGTGTATCAGCTCCGCCAAATCCTCGATGGAATAAATGTCGTGGTGCGGCGGCGGCGAAATGAGGCCGACGCCCGGCGTGGTGAACCGCGTCTTGGCGATCCACGGATAAACCTTCTTGCCGGGCAGCTCGCCGCCTTCGCCCGGCTTGGCGCCCTGGGCCATCTTGATTTGCAGTTCCTGCGCGTTGACGAGGTAATGGCTCGTCACGCCGAAGCGGCCGGACGCGACCTGTTTGATGGCGCTGTTCTTCGAGTCGCCGTTCGGCAACGGGAGGTAGCGTTCCGCGTCCTCGCCACCCTCGCCGGTGTTGCTTTTGCCGCCGATGCGGTTCATGGCGACGGCGAGCGCCTCGTGCGCTTCCTGGCTGATGGAGCCGTAGCTCATCGCGCCGGTCTTGAAGCGTTTCACGATTTCCTCCACCGGCTCGACTTCCCCGATGGGCAATGGTTTTTCCGCAGGCTTGAATTCGAGCAGGCCGCGCAACGTGCACAGGTTCCTGGCCTGGTGGTTGATCAATCCGGCGTATTCGCGGTAAATTTTTTCACTGCCCAGCCGGCAGGCAATCTGCAGCTTGTGAATCGTCTGCGGATTGAACAGGTGATATTCGCCGCCGTCGCGCCATTGATACTGGCCGCCCGCGTCGAGTCCCGACCCGTTGGGATTGACCTGACGATCCGGGAACGCATGGCGATGCCGCTGCAACGCCTCTTCGGCGAGGACGTCCAGCCCGACGCCTTCGACACGCGAGGGCGTCCAGGTGAAATATTTGTTCACCACGCCGCTGTTGAGGCCGACGGCCTCGAAGATTTGCGCGCCGCGATAGCTTTGAATGGTCGAGATGCCCATTTTGGCCATCGTCTTCACCACGCCTTTCACGGCGGCCTTGATGTATTTCTTGAGGGCGGTCTTGTGATCCAGATTGACCAGCAAACCCTCGCGGATCAGGTCGTCGAGCGTTTCAAACGCCACATAAGGATTGATGGCGCTGCAACCGTAGCCGATGAGCAGCGCAAAGTGGTGCACCTCGCGCGGTTCGCCGGATTCGAGGACGAGGCCGGCCTTGCCGCGCGTGCCCTGCCGGATCAGATGATGGTGCAGGCCGGCCACGGCCAGCAGCGCGGGGATCGGCGCGTTCTCCCGGCTGACGCCGCGGTCCGAAAGAATCACGATGTTCGCGCCCCCGGCAATGGCCTGGTCCGCGCCGGCAAAAAGTTTTTCGAGCGCGGCTTCCAGGCCTTTCGCGCCCCCGGCCGCCGGAAACAAAATCGGCAGCGTGACCGCGCTGAAACCCTTGCGGCTGACGTGGCGGAGCTTCTCGAGTTCCTCGTTGGTGAGGATGGGATGTTCCAGCTTGATCAGCGCGCAACTTTCGGGCTTGGGGTTGAGCAGGCTGCCGCGCGCGCCAACCATCGTCTCGGTGGAGGTGATGATTTCCTCGCGGATGGGGTCAATCGGCGGGTTGGTGACCTGCGCGAAAAGTTGTTTGAAATAATTGTAAAGCAACTGCGGTTTGTTCGACAGCACCGCCAGCGGCGTGTCGGTGCCCATGGAACCGAGCGGCTGCACGCCGTCGTTGGCCATCGGGCCGACGATGAAACGCAAATCCTCGAACGTGTAGCCAAACGCCTGCTGCCGCTCGAACACGGTTTGATGCCCCGGATCGCTCGGGAATCCCGGGTCGGGCAGATTTTTCAGCAGCACGTGATGTTCGGCAAGCCACTGCTGATAAGGATGCGCGGCGGCAAATTTATTTTTAAGCTCCTCGTCGGTGACGATGCGGCCCAGTTCCGTGTCCACCAGAAACATGCGGCCCGGCTGCAAACGCCCTTTGTGCGCAATTCGTTCCGGCGGAACGTCCAGCACGCCGGCTTCCGACGCCATGATGACGAGGTCGTCCTTCGTGACGTAGTAACGGGACGGGCGCAGGCCGTTGCGGTCCAGGCACGCGCCAATCCGGACGCCATCGGAAAACGCGATGGACGCCGGGCCGTCCCACGGTTCCATCAGGCAGGAATGATATTCGTAAAACGCGCGTTTCTCCGGCGGCATGCTCTCGTGATTTTCCCACGGCTCGGGAATCATCATCATCATCGCGTGCGGCAATTCGCGCCCCGCCATGACCAGCATTTCGAGGCAGTTGTCGAACATCGCCGAGTCGCTGCCGTCGGTGTTGATGACGGGCAGGATTTTCTTGATGTCGTCGCCGAACAGCTCGGACTGAAAATTCGACTGGGCGGCGTGCATCCAGTTGATATTGCCGCGCAGCGTGTTGATTTCGCCGTTGTGCGCGAGATAGCGATACGGATGCGCGCGGTTCCAGCTCGGAAACGTGTTCGTGCTGAAACGCGAATGGACCAGGGCCAGCGCGGTCTCCATCGCCGGATGCGCCAGATCGGGATAATATTCACCGAGCTGTGTCGTCAGCAGCATGCCCTTGTAAACGACCGTCTTGAACGACAGGCTCGACAGGTAAAAATATTCGCCACCCTTGACTTTGGCGGAATAGCGGATGGCGTTCTCCGCCCGTTTGCGGATGACGTAAAGCTTCCGCTCGAATGCGAGGTCATCGGTCAATTTTGCGTTGCGCGCGATGAAGATCTGTCGCATGAACGGTTCGGACGCCTTTGCGGTCGCGCCGAGCGAGGCGTTGTTCGTCGGGATCGTGCGCCAGCCCAGGACCCGCTGGCCTTCCTCGGCGACGATGGCCGCGAAAATCTTTTCGCATTCGGCCCGCTGCGCCGCGTCGTGCGGCAGGAACACCATGCCGACGCCGTATTCGCCAGGCGACGGCAACGCGAAGCCGGAGGATTTGGTCACTTCCTTGAAAAACGCGTGGGGCGTTTGCAGGAGAATGCCCGCGCCGTCGCCGGTGTTGGCTTCACAACCGCAGGCGCCGCGGTGGTTCAGGTTCAAGAGCACCCGGAGCGACTGCTCAACGATGGTGTGCGACTTTTTGCCCTTGATGTTGACAACGAAGCCGACGCCGCAGGCTTCGTGCTCGAATTGCGGATCATAAAGCCCCTGCCTTGGCGGTGGCATTGTCCGCGCCCGCCGGCCATGACTTGTTTGTTGCTCTGCTCGGTTGTTCATTTCAGGGCTGTTAACGCCTCAAATCCGCTTAGTTTTTACCCGAATTTCACCGTTTCGCAATAAATGTTTTCAAAATTGCACTGCCAATCGCCAATTTACACCAAACGCCCGTATTGTATATTTGCGTCCTGTTGAATTTAGAAAAGCGCATCCGCGTGGTCGTTGGCATGAGCGGAGGAGTGGACTCCTCCGCCACGGCAGCGCTGTTGCTGGAGCAGGGCTACGAGGTCATCGGCATCACGCTCAAGCTCTGGCCGCAGGATTGCGTCAACCGCGCCGAGGACAAATGCTGCGGCCCGCAGGCCGTCACCGACGCCCGCGCCGTCTGCCACAAGCTCGACATCCCGTATTACCTCATTGACGAGGCGGCGGAATTCCAAAAGCACGTCATCCAATACTTCGCCGACGAATACAAAGCCGGCCGCACGCCAAATCCGTGCGTGATGTGCAATCAGAACCTGAAGTTCGGCCGGCTCATTGACCGTGCCAACCAGCTCGGCGCGGAATTCATCGCCACCGGCCATTTCGCGCGGGTTGAGCGCGCCCCGAATCCTACTGTGGTAGGGACATCGCGCTGCGATGTCCTCGCCCGCGAAGTAGCGGGCGAAACTATTGCGCCGCTGAACGCGGCGCGGACGGCGCAGCGCGCCGTCCCTACCACGGGGCGTTACTTGCTCAAGCGCGGACGCGATTTGAAGAAGGACCAGAGCTACTTTTTGTTTTCGCTGCGGCAGGACCAGCTCGCGCGCGCGCTGTTTCCGCTCGGCGAAAAGACCAAGAGCGACACGCGCGCAGTCGCGCGGCATTGCCAGCTCAAGACCGCTGACAAGGAGGAGAGCATGGAAATCTGCTTTGTGCCGGACAACAATTACGGCGGCTTTCTCCAGCAGGCCAACCTCGTGCAAAAGCATCGCGGCGAAATTGTGGATTTGCACGGGCACATGCTTGGTCATCATGAGGGCATCGAGTTTTACACCATCGGCCAGCGCAAAGGCCTCGGCATCACGACGCCGAAGCCGGTTTACGTCGTCGAACTGGACGCGGAAAATAATCGGGTCGTCGTCGGCGACGAATCCGCGCTCGACCGCGATGAATTCACCGCGAGCAGTTGCAACTGGATTCCGTTCAACAACCTGACCGGGCCAATCGAAGTAACGACCAAAATTCGCTACAACCATCCCGGCACACCTGCGACGGTGACGCCGCTGGAAAACAATTCCGTCCGTGTGAAACTGCACGCGCCGCAACGCGCCATCACTCCCGGCCAGGCGGCGGTGTTTTATCAGGACGATTTGGTCCTCGGCGGCGGCTGGATTGCATAAATCACCACAGGCCGCGTCAATTTCGCTTTGGATTTCTCCGTCTCACCCCAAAGCCATCCCGATCACACAGTAATTCCTGTGAATATCCTGTGAGTATCTCTGTGAATAACTCCCATAAAAAAACCGTTTACACCCCGGAATACATCTGTAGCTATTACGGCGGCGCGTTTGACAGAAAACGGTCCATCTTTCAGGAAGGAACCGGCACGAAAAAACAAGTGGAAGCGCCTGCCCGGTCGAGATGCGCAGTATCCGACATTTTTTACGCTTCGGCATTCTGGTTGCGATAATGGAACTGCCGGCTTTTGCCGGAAATGTGACATTGGGGTGGGACGCAAACATGAATCCGGTTGTCGCGGGCTACGACATCTATTTCTGGATTAAGGGAGGCGTTTCCACCAACAAGGTTCTCGCCGGCAACACCACGAGTGTGACCATTTCCAATCTGGTTGCAGGAGCCACTTACTGCTTTGCGGCCGCAACGCTTGACGTTTTTGGTCTGGAAAGTCCGCTTTCCCATGAAATTTCCTTCACCATGCCCCTGCCCCCGACGGTAAGCATCGTGACCCCAACATGGAACCAGCAATGGACCAACGGAACGTTCACGGTGACGGGCAAGGCCGGCGACAACGTGGCGGTGGGGACGGTTTATTATTTGTTGAACGGCGGCCTTTGGACCAACGCCAACACCATCAACAACTGGACCAACTGGATAGCCAGTGTGACGCTGACACCGGGCACCAACACCGTCCAAGCCTACGCCGTGGACACCAGCGGGAACATCTCGCCCACCAACACCGTCAAATTTGAATACGTGGTGCGCCTGCCCTTGACAGTGCGGATCGTTGGACTCAGCGCGGTCAACACCAATTGGGGCACGGTCAATCCCAATTACAACGGGGCATTGCTGGCGATCAACGAGAACTACACGATGACCGCAAGTGCGGCGTCGGGGTTTGCCTTCACCAACTGGACCGATGGAGCGGGCAATCTGCTGACCAATCGCGCCACCCTGCAGTTCACGATGGCGACGAACCTGGCGCTGACGGTGAAGTTTGTGGATGTGCAGAAGCCGACGGTGAGCATCGTGCCCCCGGTGTGGAACCAGCAATGGACCAACGGAACGTTCACGGTGACGGGCAAGGCCGGCGACAACGTGGCGGTGGGGGCGGTTTATTATTCGTTGAACGGTTCAAGCTGGATGGCGGTAACGACAACCAACAACTGGACCAACTGGATAGCCAGTGTGACGCTGACACCGGGCACCAACACCGTCCAAGCCTACGCCGTGGACACCAGCGGCAATATCTCCCCCACCAACACCGTCAAATTTGAATACGTGGTGCGCATGCCCTTGACAGTGCGGATCGTTGGACTCAGCGCGGTCAACACCAATTGGGGCACGGTCAATCCCAATTACAACGGGGCATTGCTGGCGATCAACGAAAACTACACAATGACCGCCAATGCGGCGTCGGGGTTTGCCTTCACCAACTGGACCGATGGAGCGGGCAATCTGCTGACCAATCGCGCCACCTTGCAATTCACAATGGCGACCAACCTGGCGTTGACGGCGAAGTTTGTGGATGTGACCCGGCCGACATTGAGCATCGTGACCCCGGCGTGGAACCAGCAATGGACCAACGGAACGTTCACGGTGACGGGCAAGGCCGGCGACAACGTGGCGGTGGGAGCGGTGTATTATTCGTTGAACGGCGGCCTTTGGACCAACGCCAACACCATCAACAACTGGACCAATTGGACGGCCAGCCTGACGCTGACACCGGGCACCAACACGCTCCAGGCCTACGCCGTGGACACCAGCGGGAATCTCTCGCCCACCAACACCGTCAAATTTGAATACGTGGTGCGCCTGCCCCTGACGGTGCGGATCGTTGGACTCAGCGCGGTCAACACCAATTGGGGCACGGTCAATCCCAATTACAACGGGGCATTGCTGGCCATCAACGAGAACTACACGATGACCGCCAATGCGGCGTCGGGGTTTGCCTTCACCAACTGGACCGATGGAGCGGGCAATCTGCTGACCAATCGCGCCACCCTGCAATTCACGATGGCGACCAACCTGGCGTTGACGGCGAAGTTTGTGGATGTGACCCGGCCGACGATGAGCCTTGTGACACCTGCGACGAATTTGCGCGTGAGCAACACGGTGTTTACGGTGACGGGCAAGGCCTGTGACAATGTGGCTGTAGGGACGGTGTATTATTCGTTGAACGGTTCGGGCTGGATGGCGGCGACGACGGCCAACGGGTGGACGAACTGGGCGGCCCTTGTGCTGCTGAAGCCCGGGACGAACACAGTCCAGGCTTATGCGATGGACATCAGCGGGAACGTTTCGCCAATCAACAGCAATACGGTCAATTTGACGGTGCCTCCGGCGGCTTCCGCGACCCTGGGTTCGACCGCCTACACCAACCGCCAGTATGCCTTTGTGGTTTCAGGCGCCTCCGGGTATAAATATATGGTGCAGGCTTCCACCGATCTCGTGAACTGGGTTTCGATCCAGACGAACACCGCGCCCTTCACGTTCGTGGACACCAACGCGGGCCAATTCAGCCAACGATTCTATCGCTCGATTTTCAATCCCTGATTTGCCGGAGCGGTCCTGTTTCGGTCCGCAGACCCGGGGCGGTCGTTGACGGTTGATTGCCGGCGTCCAGTTTTCACTTGCGCCGTCGTTGTCGCTTGTTAAAGTCACTCCACAATTTCATCCGCCGGCGGCGGTTTTTCCGCCTTCGCGGCGCGGCAAAGCGCTCCGGCGCGACGACGGCCCGTTTTAACCAGAAAAATTTTGACTCGTGAAAGTTTTCAGCGGCACCGCCAATGAGCTTCTGGCCCAGGCCATTTGCAAATACGTCGGCATCGAACTCGGCAAATGCAAAATCTCGCCGTTCCCCGACGGCGAGACGTTTGTAAAAATCGAGGAGAACGTGCGCGGCGAAGACGTGTTCATCGTCCAATCCACCTGCCCGCCGACCAACCACAACCTGATGGAGATGTTCATCATGATTGACGCGGTGCGGCGGGCGAGCGCGGCGCGCATCACGGCGGTGCTGCCATTTTACGGTTATGCCCGGCAGGACCGCAAGGACCAGCCGCGCGTGCCCATCACCGCCAAGCTCGTGGCCAACCTCCTCGTCGCCTCCGGCGTGAATCGCATCCTCACTGTGGATTTGCACGCGCAACAGATCCAGGGGTTCTTCGACATTCCGGTGGACCATCTCTACGCCGCGCCGGTGATGTATGAGTATTTGAGGAAAAAACACCTGACCGACCTCGTCGTGGTCAGCCCGGACGTGGGCGGGTTGAAGATGGCGCACGCCTATTCGCAGGTGCTGGAGGCGGGCCTGGCCATCGTGGCCAAGCGGCGCAAAAGCGCGACGGAGGTCGAGTCCATGGCCGTCATCGGCGATATCAAGGGCAAAAACATCCTGCTGGTGGACGATTTGACAGAGACAGCGGGCACGCTGACGGCGGCGGCGGCATTGCTGAAGAAAAAGGGCGCCAAACGGATTCTGGCCTGTGTTTCCCATGCCATTTTGAACGACGTGGGCATCGAAAGATTGCGAAAATCGATGATTGACGAGTTGATTACAACTGATACAGTCCAACGCCCCGCCATTGACGGGGTGAAGATTGTCACCCTGTCGGTGGCCGGGCTTTTGGGCGAAGCCATCAAACGAATTCATAACAATTCGTCGGTGAACTCGCTGTTTGAATTCAAAGGCGGGCGCACGAGTTGAGGCGCCGCCCAACATATTTATTAGACGATGAAATCAGTGCCGTTGAAAGCGTATCCCCGCGCGTTGTCGCGCCGGGGCGGAGCCAAACGATTGCGCGCCGCCGGACGCGTGCCCGCGGTCATTTACGGCCGTCAGGCCAAGCCGCAGAACCTCGAGGTCAACGCGAAGGAACTCGGGGAACTCATCCACCATTCCGCCTCGGAAAACGTGCTGGTGGATTTGTCGGTCGAAAGCGACGCCCGCCCCAAACGCCTCGCGCTCGTGCAGGAAATCCAGCATCACCCGCTCGAGGGCGACATGTTGCACGTGGATTTCCATGAAGTCGCCGAAAACGAAAAGGTCGTCGTCCACGTCCCGCTGGAAACCACCGGTGAAGCGGCCGGTGTGAAAACCGGCGGCGGGGTGCTCGAACACATCATGTTCAAGCTCAAGGTCCGCAGCCTGCCCAAGGATTTGCCGGAACAAATCATCGTGGACGTCAGCCATCTTGAATTGGGCAAGGCCGTTCACCTCGGCGAAATCAAGGCGCCCGCCGGCGTCGAAATTCTGGGTGACAAAAAAATTCCCGTCGTTGCGGTGGCCCTGCCGCGCTCGGAAGAGGAAGAAGCGGCGGCGACCGCCACCACCGAAGCCGTGGCTGCGGGCGATGTCGAGATGATCAAGGAAAAGAAGGAAGAAGGCGAGGAAGGGGCCGTGCCGGCGAAGGGCGAAAAAGGCGCCGCCAAGCCCGGCGAAAAGGCCCCGGCCAAGGGCGCCGAGAAAGGCGCCGAGAAAGGCGCGGCGAAAGCACCGGAAAAGGGCGCAGCCACTCCGGCCAAGGCCGCCGACAAGGCCGCCGGGACAAAACCGGCGGAGAAAAAGAAATGATTTTGCGGGTGGCCCGCGAGGACCGCCCCGTCCGTGCCGCTCATGGAGTCATGGCATCTCATCGCGGGACTGGGCAATCCCGGCGCGGAATACGCGAAGACGCGCCACAATGCCGGGTTTTCGCTGGCCGGGAAACTGGCGTCGCGCTGGAAAGTGGATTGGCGGAACGAACGGAAGTTCAATGCCCGCGTCGCGCGCGCCGAACGCAACGGCATCCGCGTCCTGCTGTGCCAGCCGCGGACGTTCATGAATGCGAGCGGCGAGGCGGTGAAAGCGGTGATGGGTTTTTATCAGTTGCCGCCGGAACAGTTGCTGGTGGCGGTGGACGATGCGGATTTGCCGCTGGGCGAAATTCGCCTGCGGGCGGGCGGCAGCAGCGGCGGACATCACGGTCTGGAGTCCGTCGGGCAGCATCTGGGCACGCAGGCGTTTGCGCGGTTGCGGCTCGGCATCGGCCGCAAGGACGGCGCGCGGGAAATCACGGATTACGTGCTGGACCGTTTTGACGCGGCGGAAGCGGCGGTGATGGAAAAAGTTTTGGGCCGGGCGGCCGACCAGGCGGAATGCTGGCTGGCCGACGGCATTGAAATGGCAATGAGTCAATTTAACGGAAAGGTTGAAGCGTTGAAGGGTTAAAGCGCTGAAGCGTAAACCGCTTCAACTCTTCATCGCTTTAACGCTTCAACGATTGAAAAAATAAATGAAACGATACGAAGGTCTGTTCATCCTGAACACGACAGGCAGGGAAGAAGGCGTCAACGCCGCCCTCGACAAGATTTCCGCCGACATCGCGGCGGCCGGCGGCAAGATCGAGACCGTGCAAAAAGTGGACAGGAAAAATTTTGCGCGCGTGGCGGACAAACGACACAGCGCCGGCTTTTACGCGAACGTCATTTTCACCGGCACACCGTCCCTCGTCGCGCAATTGCGGACGAAATTCGCGCTGAACGAGGAGGTTTTCCGCGTTCTATTCACACTGTCGCCCGAACCCAAACCCGCCAAATAAAAACTCTCAACCCTTAACCCTCAACTTCCCATGGCCAGCTTCAACAAAGTCATCCTCGCCGGAAATCTGACCCGCGACCCTGAACTGCGCTACACGCCCAAAGGCACGGCGGTCGCGCGCCTCGGCGTCGCCTGCAACCGCAAGTGGAAAAGCGAAACCGGCGAGTTGAAGGAGGAAGTCACTTTTGTGGACGTGGACGCCTTCGGCAAAACCGCCGAAACCATCGGCCAATACCTGAAGAAAGGCCGCCCCATCTTGATCGAAGGCCGCCTCCGCTACGACACCTGGGAAGACAAGCAGACCAAACAGAAGAAAAGCAAACTCGGCGTCGTACTGGAAAACTTCCAGTTCCTGGATTCCGGCGGCGGTCGTGGCGATGGCGGCGAAGGCGCGCCGGCCACGCCGCGTCCGGCAGCCGCGCCCGCGTCGGCGCCCGCCGATGCCGATGCGCCTCCGCCCGAAGCCGACGACGTTCCCTTTTAACGAACACAATTGATTTTTCTGCAAGCTGCAATTCTGTTCACGCATCACACACATCACGATTTATGAAGACTGAAGTCATTCTCGCCAGCAACATCGTCGGTCTGGGCGCCGAATCCGACCAGGTAAAGGTCGCCGCCGGTTACGCGCGCAACTATCTGTTCCCGCAACGGCTGGCGATTCCGCTCACGCGGGCCAACAAACGCCAGATCGAGGCGCTCAAGCAGCGCCGTGCCGAGCGCGAAGCGCACGAGTTCAACACCATGAGCGAACTCGCCAAGGCCGTCGCCAAACTCATCTGCCTCGTCAAGGTGAAGGCGGGCGAGGACGGCAAGATGTTCGGCTCGGTGACCGCCGGCATGATTGCCGACGAATTGAAACACCAGTTCGACATCTCGCTCGACAAGCGGAAAATCCATCTCGAACACCCGATTCGCGCGCTGGGCGAACACGAAATCGAATTGCACCTGCACGCCGAGGTCAAGGGCACGCTCAAAGTCCGCGTTGAAAGCCTCACGCCGGCCCCCGTGCTCACACCGGAAGCCGCCGCCGAGGCGAAGGCCGAGGAAGGCAGAAGGCCACGGACCGAAAAACGCGGATACGCCAGACGGGAGGTCGAAGGCAAAAAACCCGAAAAGTCCGGGGCGGCGGAAGCCAGCGAGCACAAACCCACGACCGCCAAGGTCGAGAAACCGGCCAAGGCGGAAAAGATTGACAAGGTTGACAAGGCTCCGAAAACCCCGAAAGCTCACAAAGCTGATAAAGTCGAAAAGCCAGCCAAGGCAGAGTAACCGGACATTTTATCATCTCGCGCAGCCGCGGAATTTTCCGCGGCCTTTTTACGTTCTGCGACCTCGCAAAACCGGCGCAGCGGCTTCCCGGTGGAGAGCCGCACCCTTCAACTTGCCGGAGAAATGCGGCGGTCTGCCGGCGGCCGCTACGACGGAATTTTGTTGACCGCATTTTCAGCAGATGTTTAATTGAGAGCGTCGGAAAATCAGTTTAGCCGATATGAAAACCAAACGAAACCTGATTCAAACCGGCTTGCTGTGTGCGGTGTTCTCAACCCTCAGCCTTCAACTCTCAACCGTCTTCGCCCAAGGCACGGCGTTTGGCTATCAAGGCCGTCTCAATGACCGTGGCAACCCCGCCAATGGGATCTACGATTTGCGGTTCACGATTTACGATTCAACCAACAATCCCGGCAACGTCATCGCCGGGCCGGTCACCAATTCCGCCACGCCGGTGACGAACGGGCTGTTCGCCGTGACGCTGGATTTCGGCGCTGGCGTTTTCAGCGGGCCGGCGCTTTGGCTGCAGGCAGACGTGCGGACAAACGGCAGCGGCATGTTCACAACGCTTTCCCCGCGTCAGCCGGTTCTGTCCGTGCCCTACGCCATCATGGCCAACAGCGCCAGCAACCTGCTGGGCACACTGCCCGCCGCGCAATTGAGCGGCACGGTTCCACTGGCGCAATTGCCCGCCACGGTGGTGACCAATGGCGCAACCGGCCTAACGCTGGCGGGAACCTTCGGCGGCAATGGAGCAGGGCTGACCAACGTGTCGGCTTCTCAAATTGCGTTCGGCACGGCCGACGAGACGAATCTTGACTCCAATCTCTGGATGTTCGAGCAGGCGTCCCGGCTGAACGATTTTCAGAACGTCAACCGTTACTCGTGGACCAATGCGATTGCCAAATTGCGCGCCGGCAAGACCATCAAAATTGAACTCGATGGCACGGGTCTGGCGTCATGGCTCTACCCCGTTTTCCTCGACTATCTGATGACCAACCTCTGCCTGCCATTCGCCGGCTGCAATCAGGCTTACCTCGATCACTACCAAATCGGCTACACTTTTCTCACAAACAGCACACAGGGTGGCAAGGACGGCAACTGGTATGGCAGTTATCTGGTTCTTTCCAACAATGCCGCCGCCGTTCAGTTTTACACTTCTTTCGTATGGGATACGATTGAAGTGGATTACATCACAGCGCCAGACGGCGGCGCCTTCAATATTCTGACGAACAACGGGGCCGGCGGACCTACGAATGTTGCCCTGGGCGGCATTGGCGCATCCGGTCCGCTGGCCGGCCGGAGCGTTTTTTGGACCAACAACAGTGGCCCAAGACAGCTTGATTTCTACTTTCAAAACTCCGGCAATGGCACGAACCGGATTGTGAACTGGGTCGTGACCAACAGTAAAATCACCAACGGCTTCATTTTCAACTGGCAGATTAACAGCTCAAGCTACGAGTATAATGAACTGGCGGTGTCAAACTCCATATCGTCCCCCATTTACCGGACCTGGTCGCCGGACATCATCTTCTGGCAAAGCATCGAAAACACGAACACCTTGCAAACCTATCTCCCGGCATGGGTGAGCTTTTATCGCACCAACTGCCCGAACGCCGGAATTGTTCTGATCGGAACTTATCCCAGCAAGAACGCAGACCAACAGCAACAAGGACAGATAATCCGCAGTATCGCGCTGCAAAACGCCCCGAACGTGGCCTACTTCGATGGCTTCACGCCCTTCGGGTCCACCAACACGATTGTCGCTTTTGGTTGGTGGGCCGATGGCGTCCATGACTACGTCAATTCAAATAATTGGGGCGCGGGCGCTTTCATCCCGTGGGCTTACTGGCTCTATCGGTGGGTGGATTTTGCGGACTATTGGCAATGAACGCATTCAAGCAAATTAATTACACACCCAAAACGATTTGAAATTTGCAAATATTTTGAGGATGTCAAATGGCTGACGATTTAATTCCCCCCGCGAGTCCGCAAAAAGGTGGACAAAAAAAGTCCTCCGATAAGAAGTCACGCGAGAAACGCGCTGGTTATCCCCAAAAGAAACTCGTCCCTGCGAATATAAACAAAGGCGCGAAGTCCGAACCCTCGCTTATTGGAGTGATGGAGGCTCTTGACAGTGCCGGAATTAGCACCGAACTGATGGTGGAAAGGAGATTGAGACCGGGAGAAGTTGGTTTTGTCATCCCTCAAAAGGTCTATTGATGTTTTCATGGTCGAAAATGGCATAAACATTGGGGTGGATGCATGGGAAATTAGTCAATGAAATTGAAATTAGCACCGTCTAGGAAATACTCCGCGGCCTTTTTGTCACCCAAAATCCTTTGACCGGGGGGCGCGGCTCTGCTTTGCTTCGCGCGACAGAATGATTCCAGATTATCTCTATCCGGCCACGATTGCGCTTTGTTTGGTGGCGGTGGTGGCCGCTTATTTTTTCAACAATCCACTGAAACACGGGCGCTGGTTCATGGTGCGCCGTTTCATCAATTGGTTCCCGCTGGGGATGACTTATGCGTTCCTGTGCATGGGACGTTACAATATCATCGTCGCCAAGAGCGCTTTGGGGACATTAATGTCCAAGCAGGATCTTGGCATTATCTTCGGCATTGGCACATGGGTTTATGCGTTGTCGTTCGTGGTCAATGGGCCGCTGATTGACAGAACGCTGGGTGGCAAGCGCGGCATGATCATTTCCGCCGTCGGCGCCTCACTGGCCAACGTCGCCCTCGGTGCCCTGACCTGGCTGATTATCGCAAAAAATTTCAAGGTGAATCTCGTCGTCAGCTACTCGGTCCTTTACGCGTTGAACATGTATTTCCAGAGCTTCGGCTCCATGTCCATTATCAAGGTCAAGGCTTACTGGTTCCACGTGCGCGAACGCGGCGTGTTCGGGGCGATTTTCGGGACGCTGATTTCCATCGGTGTTTATTTTGCGTTCGATTGGGGCAGCTCGATTATTGCGCTGACCAGGGCAAACGCCTCCGGCCTGCTCCACGATATTTTTTCGCCAGCCGGCCGGCAATTGGACGCGACCTGGGCGGTGTTTTACATCCCCGCAGCCATCCTGATTTTCTGGGTGTTGCTCGATATCTGGCTGATCAAGGATTCGCCGGCAGAAGCGGATCTGGAGGATTTCGACACGCATGATGCCTCGTCCGGCCAGATGCATATCGAGTTCAGCACGTTCGACCTCCTGAAAAAAGTCTTCACCAATCCGCTGATGCTGCTGTTTGCCTGTGTCGAACTGACCGGCGGCGTTTTCCGTTACAGCATGACGGAATGGTATTCCATTTTTGGAAGCGAAGTGAAGCAGACGGGCGCTGAATTTATCTCGCAGCACTGGGGCTGGTACACCTGCGTCTTCGGGATTGTCGGCGGCTTTTCCGGCGGATTGATTTCCGACAAATTATTTCATTCCCGTCGCGGGCCGCCGACCGCGATGTTGTGTGGATTCGTGCTGCTCATGGCCGTGGCCATGGCCGCCTTTCTGTTCTCCCGGCCGCTCATTGTCGGCTGGGCGGCGGTGTTCATCGTCATGGCGTCCATCGGCATCACGTCGTTGATGTCCGGCACGGCCGCGACGGATTTTGGCGGGCGCAAGGCCACCGCGACGTGCATGGGCATTGTCAACGGCTTTGCTTACCTGGGCAGCGGCCTGCAATCACTGTGCACTGGGTTTCTGGTTCCGGAAAAAAACGGGCCTGCGAATGGCCAGTTCGTCCCCCATTTCCATTTTATCCCGCGCGAGTGGCTGTGGTGGCCTGTATTTCTGGTCCCGTTTGCCATTATTGGCACCCTCATTTCGATAAAGGTCTGGCATGAATTGCCTCATGCCACTCGCAAATATATTGCCGAGGTGGAGCAAAAAAGGGCCTGAAATTGGCCAAAAACAGGGCTTGACCAACTCCCGCCAGATGTTAGACTATCCGCGTAATGTTAAACAACATCGGACAAGCAGTTACTCTGGCGGTCGTCGTCGTTGTCGTCAGCGACGCCGTTGGCGCTTGTCGTTGTTAAGTTGAATTTCGACAAAAACCCACGGCTGGCAACGGCTGTGGGTTTTTTGTTTAATCCGCGCCACCAGCCACAACCAAAAAATGAATGGATTATTGGATAACTGGATGATTGGATGGGTGGGAAAACGCCCCGAAGCGTCGGCCCATCAATCCATCAATCCATCAATCCATCAATCCCCAAAAACGCCATGAGCAAGACAACTGAAACCGCTGGATCCGCCTCCGCCGCAAAAACGGCTTCGGCGCGACAAGAAAAGAAATCCGCCCCCGCCGCCGCGCGCGCCGAGGTAGGCCCGACCATGTTCGGACGCGACATCCTCGTCCAGGCTCTCGAACGCGAAGGCGTCGAGGTCATTTTCGCCTATCCCGGCGGCGCGAGCATGGAAATCCACCAGTCGCTCACGAAATCCAAAATCCGCACCATCCTGCCACGCCACGAACAGGGCGGCAGTTTCGCGGCGGAAGGTTATGGCCGCGCGACCGGCAAGGCCGGCGTGTGCATGGGCACCAGCGGCCCCGGCGCGACCAACCTCGTCACCGCCATTGCTGACGCCTATCTGGATTCCTGCCCGCTCATCGCCATCACCGGCCAGGTCACCACCAACATGATCGGCCGAGGCGCGTTCCAGGAAACCGACATCATCGGCGTGACCCTGCCCATCGTGAAGCACAGCTACCTCGTCACGGACGTGAACGACATCCCGCGCATCGTGAAGGAGGCGTTTTACCTCGCTCAGACCGGCCGCCCCGGCCCGGTGGTGATTGACGTGCCGAAAAACATTCAGCAGGCCAAAACCCAGCCCGTGTGGCCGACGCTCGAGCAAATCAAAAAGGGCCTGCGCGGTTACAACCAGCCCGACCTGCGCGCGGACGAAGTGGCCTTGAACGAAATCATGGGGCTGATTGAAAAGGCCGAACGCCCGGTGATTTATTGCGGCGGCGGCATCATCAGCAGCGGCGCATCGGCGGAATTGAAAAAATTCGCCGAGGCCGCGCAGATCCCCGTGACGACCACACTCATGGGCATCGGCGGTTTTCCGGAAACGCATCCGCTCTCGTTGCGCTGGCTGGGCATGCACGGCGCGGCCTTCGCCAACTGGGCCGTCAACGGCGAATACGAGCTGCGCAAGAGTTTCAACGACCCGATGGTGAAGCTCAAGGACGGCGCGGACCTGCTGCTCGCGTTCGGCGTGCGGTTCGACGACCGCGTGACCGGCAAGTTCGAGGAGTTCTGCAAAAACGGCACGATTGTCCACGTGGACATTGACGCGTCCGAGCTGAACAAGAACAAAAAGGCGCACCTGCCGGTGGTCGGCGACATCAAGAACGCCCTCACGCGGCTCAACGCGCTGCTCGCCAAACGTCCGCTCGCGAAGAAGCACACCGCGTGGCTCGCGCAAATCGAGGAATGGAAAAAGAAGGGGCCGTTTGCCTACGCCGTCACGCACGAGATCGCCAGCAGCGACCACATGAAAGACCATCTCAAGGGCAAGGAAGACCAGATCATCCTGCAACAGATGGTGGTCGAGGCGCTTTACGACCTGACCAAGGGCGACGCCATCATCACCACCGGCGTGGGCCAGCACCAGATGTGGGCCGGCCAATGGTTCAAGTATGAACACCCGCGCCAGTTCATCACCAGTGGCGGGCTTGGTTCGATGGGCTTTGGTTTCCCGGCGGCGCTCGGCATCAAGATCGCGCACCCGGACCGGGAAGTGATTGACATAGACGGCGACGGCTCGTTCCTGATGAACATCCAGGAACTGGCCACCGCGCACGTGGAAAAAATCGCCGCCAAGGCCATCATCCTGAACAACCAGCATCTCGGCATGGTGGTGCAATGGGAGGACAACTTTTACGCCGGCAACCGCGGTCACACCTATCTCGGCGACCCGGATCATCGCCCCGAGATTTATCCGGACTATGTCCGCGTCTGCAATTCCTTCGGCGTCAAATGCGAGCGCGTGATGTTCAAAAAGGATTTGCGCCCCGCCATCCAGCGGATGCTGGACGCGAAGGAAACGTATGTGCTCGACGTGGTGACGCCCTACAGCGAACACGTGCTGCCGTTCATTCCGACGGGCAGGACCGTCGCGGACATGATCTGGAAGGTGTGACGTCAAAAGAGTAGGAGACGACCCGTCCTCTCCATCCTCCGTAGCAGAGCTACTGCGGAGGACGGGCGTAGCACTGCGGAGGGTGGACGTAAGAAGTCTCTAATCTGCGTGAAAAAAGAGAAAGGCCGGACACCGGGTCCGGCCTTTTCTAACACACTAAAACACTTGAGAACCGCTCCAACTGCTGGTCATAGCATACCCCAAACCCGAAAACGCGCATGTCACCATTGTTGGTGACACCGCAGGGCATTTTCCCCAAAACCGGACGCAACGGCTTGTCGTCCGGTTCCCTTTTTGAGAAGCTGCCCCCATGTTCGAAAACACCATCCGCCGGATGCCGCGTCCGCAGGACATCACGCGCCTGAACACACAGGAATTGCGCGACACTTTTCTCATCAGCCACCTTTTTGCGCCGGGCGAATTGCACGGCGTCTTCACCGATCTGGATCGGCTCGTGGCCGGCGGCGTCGTGCCGGTCAAACCGGTGGCACTGCCGAACCACAGGGAAACCGGCCGCGCCTTTTTCCTCGAACGCCGCGAGTTGGGCGCCATCAACGTCGGCGGCGCGGGCGCGGTCCACGCGGACAAAAAATCGTTCGCGCTCGACCGGCTGGATTGCGTCTATCTGCCGATGGGAACCAAGTCGGTGGTTTTCGAGAGCAAGGACCGGAAAAATCCGGCGAAGTTTTATTTCCTGAGCTGTCCGGCGCACGCGGCGCATCCCGCCGCGATGATGAAGTCGAAGGACGCCGCGCCGGTGCCGCTAGGCTCGCCGGCGGCGGCGAACCAGCGGACGATTTACAAATACATCCACCCCGGCGGTATCCCAAGCTGCCAGCTCGTGATGGGGTTCACCGCGCTGGAGGAGGGCAGCGTCTGGAATTCTTTTCCGCCGCACACGCACTGGCGCCGCACGGAGATTTATTTTTATTTCGACCTCGGCGGGAACGTGCTGGCGCATTTTCTGGGCGAACCGCAACAGACACGGCATTTGTTTGTTCATAACGAGGAAGCTGCGCTGTCGCCGAACTGGTCCATTCACTGCGGCTGCGGCATGGGCAGCTACAAATTCATCTGGGGCATGGCCGGCGAAAACCAGGCGTTCGACGACATGGACGGGGTGAAACCCATTGATTTGCGTTAAAGAGTTAAACCGTTGAATCGTTGAACCGGAATCAAACGTGCGCCAAAACCGGTTTGGCGGTTTCACGCTTCAACGCTTGAACGGTTGAAAAAATGAAGCGTTTCAAAAACAAGGTTGTTGTCGTCACCGGCGCGAGCCGGGGAATCGGGCAGGCCATTAGCGTCGCGTTCGCGCGCGAGAGCGCGACGGTCGCCGGTGTCGCGCGGAGCAATTTGACGGAGACCGCTGCGCAGGTGATAGCCGCCGGCGGCAAATTCGTCGCCCTCAACGCCGATTTGAGCAAAGGCACGCAGAAAGCAGCGGCAGATTTGATTGGAACAATTCTGGATAAAACCGGACGCCTTGACGCGCTGGTCAACAACGCCGGCATCATCCGCCGCGCCCCCGCCGTGGATGTTGCCGAGGCGGATTGGAACGAGGTTTTGAGAACGAATTTGTCCGCGCCGTTTTTCTTGTGTCAGGCGGTCGCAAAATGGTGGTTGACCGGCGGACGCGAACAATCGCCCGCCGAATCGTGCCTGAAAATTGTCAACGTTGCGTCACTGCTTTCGTTTCAGGGCGGCATCCTGGTTTCCGCTTACACGGCGAGCAAACACGGCATCGCCGGCATCACCCGGGCGCTGGCGAACGAATGGGCGAAGGAACGCATCAACATCAACGCCATTGCGCCCGGCTACATCGCCACGGAAAACACGCGGGCGCTGCGCGAGGACCCGGTCCGCAGCAAGGCGATTCTCGACCGCATTCCCGAAGGCCGCTGGGGCACGCCGGAGGACATCGCCGGCGCGGTTTTGTTCCTGGCGTCGAAGGACGCCGATTATCTGAACGGCACAATCCTGAACGTGGACGGCGGCTGGCTGGCGCGTTGAGCGGTTTGTGGGATGAGGGCGGTGCTTCCCGGCGATTCCTTAGACCTTGCTCACACGGGCGCACCCGACACTGCGACGGAACGCCGCATTCATGCGGCAGCGGGCTCGCTTGATTGAATGCCCTGCCGGATAAATCCGGCGTTCCTTCCGAAACAATGCAACTTTGTTTGTCATAATGTCCAAGTATGCCTCACTTACGCCGCCTGATTCATTTTTCGTTGATTCGCGCCCTGCTTCCGGCCAGTTTTCCCGCCATGAAGCCCTCTTTCCCGCGTCGCGCCGGTTTCGTCGCGGCAATTATTTTTCTCGCCGCCAATTTTCAACTGCGCGCGCAGCAAATTTCCTCCGACATCACGCCGCAGGCCGTTCTTGACGCGATGCAGCGCGTGGCCGACTGGCAACTGGCGCATCCATCGGCGCACAAGCCGACCGATTGGACGCAGGCCGCCGGGGACGCGGGCATGATGGCGCTGGCCGGCATTTCCGGCGACCCGAAATACCGCGACGCGATGATGGCGCTGGGCGCGGCGAACGGCTGGCAGCCCGGGGAACGGCCGTATCACGCCGACGACCAATGCGTCGGGCAGACTTACGCGGAGCTTTATTTTCTCTATCGCGATCCGAAGATGATTGCGCCGCTGCGCGAACGGTTTGATTTCATCCTGTCGCATCCGTCCGCGGTGACGAATCTGGATTTCAGCCGGCCGCATGGCAAAGCGGCAGAACTCTGGTCGTGGTGCGACTCGCTCTTCATGGCGCCGCCGGCGTGGGTGCGACTCTATACCGCGACGGACGACGAGCGTTATCTGAATTTCGCCGTGACGAACTGGTGGCGCACGACGGATTATCTTTACGACAAGGCCGAGCACCTCTTTTTCCGCGACAGCACTTATTTCACCAAGACCGAGGCGAACGGGAAAAAGGTTTTCTGGGGCCGCGGCAACGGCTGGGTGATGGCCGGGCTTGTCCGCACTCTGCAATATCTGCCGATGAATCATCCCGACCGGCCGCGTTTCGAGCAATTGTTCAAGGACATGGCGGATAAAATCCTGTCGTGCCAGCAGCCCGACGGACTCTGGCGCGCGAGCCTGCTCGACCCGGGCAGCTATCCGGCCAGGGAAACCAGCGGCTCCGGTTTTTTCACCTACGCGCTCGCATGGGGCGTGAATCAAGGCCTGCTCGACCGCGCGAAATTTGAACTGGCGATCTGCAAAGGCTGGGCGGCGCTCGTCGGCTGCGTCAATGCGGATGGAAAATTGACGAATGTGCAACCGATTGGCGCCGACCCGAAAAATTTCAATCCTGATTCAACCGAACCTTACGGCGTCGGCGCATTTTTGCTCGCGGGCAGCGAGGTTTATCGGATGGCGGTTTTGGATGAAACGGCGCCAAATCCAATAGCGGGGGGAGCCAGCAAACGCGCGATGGTCAGAATTACCAATCCAGCGGATTTTCGCCGCGATTGCGAAACGGTTGAGTTCAAGCCATCATTATTAGCCAAACACCTTGCAGTTATGGATGGTGCGTCCTCCCGTATTTTAGATTCGCAAGTTTATGGTTCAAATCCTTCACAATTTCCGCCAGAAAAATTGGTGTTCCAGGTTGACCTTGCGCCGGGCGAGACGCGGACGTTTTGCATTTTGGACGCTTCGGCTCTGGTTGCCGTGCCGTCGCCCATCGTGAAGACGACTGCGCGTTACGTGCCGGAGCGGGAAGACGATTTCTCGTGGGAAAGCGACCGTATCGCGCACCGCGTTTTCGGCAGGGCGCTGGAAACATGGCAGCAGGAACCGCTCACCAGCAGCGGCGTGGATGTCTGGATCAAGCGCACGCGCAGCCTCGTCGCCAACGAGATGTATCGCACCGGCCAGAATTATGACACGAACTGGCTGATGCAGGACGATTACAAGGTCGGCAAGACCCGCGGCTGCGGCGGCATCGGCATCTGGGACGGCCAGGAACTTCACGTCTCCAAAAACTGGCGCACTTGGAAGCTCATCACCACCGGGCCGATCCGTTCGGAATTTGAACTGACCTACGATGCCTGGGACGCTGGCAATGGCCGGATGGTGTCCGAAACCAAACGCATCAGCATTGACGCCGGCTCGAACTTGAGCCGCGCCGAAAGCACTTTCAGCAGCGATGACAAATCACCTTTGGAAATCGGCGTCGGCCTGGCCGAGCGTCCGGGCGAGAATGTCATCGTACCGGACGGTTCACCCGAAGTGGATTCGTGGCAAAGCAGCACGGCCAAAGGACTGGTCGTTCAAAATCAAAATGAAGGCTGGATGGCTTACTGGCAGCCGCAGGATTTCAACAAAGGGGCGATTGCTGATGCCATCGTGCTGCCACCGGGCAGCGTGCAAACTTTCACCAACGACAATCCGAATTTGCCCGCCGGCGCATTTGCGGCACCGACTCATACAATGACGGAAGGCCAGCCGGCCATCCGCGACTTGCTGGCTGTGACGCAAGCCGAAATCGGCAAGCCGTTCGTGTATTACCTCGGCGCGGGCTGGAGCGAGAGCGGCGATTTTCCCGACGCGAAATCGTGGATGGATTACATCCGTCGCTTCGCCGAGCGCCGCGACCAGCCGCTGCAGGTGACGATTGGAAATTAAAATTTTTATCGGGAGGGACGGCGTGCCGCCGTCCCAAACTTTTCTAGTTGGGGACGCCGACACGTCGTCCCTCCCAAATTCATTTCGCCTGCGCAATCACCTTCATCGCTTCCGCAGTTAACGCCGTAATTTTTGACCACGCCTTTTCCGCGACGAGTTTGCGTTCAGCCATCCACGAACCGCCCACGGCGGCGACCTGCGGGATCGCGAGGTAATCCGGCAATGTTGCCGCGTTGATGCCGCCGGTGGGAATGAATTTTACGCCGGTGTGCGCGAACGGGCCGGCCAATGCCTTGAGCATCGCCGCACCGCCGGACGGTTCCGCCGGGAAAAATTTCAGATGTTTCCAGCCCAGGTTCAACGCGCGGTCCACCTCGGTCGGCGTCATGACGCCGGGGAAAAACGGGAGGTCGTTTTTATCCGCCTCGGCCAAAACCGCTTCATTCAAGCCGGGCGACACGCCGAATTGCGCGCCGACCTCCATCGCGCGTTGCACCTGTTCCGGCGACAGCAGCGTGCCGGCGCCGATGGACATTTCCGGCAGGCCCTGGCGGATGCGTTGGATGGACTCGGCGGCGGCGGCGGTGCGGAAGGTGATTTCCATGACTTTCAATCCGCCGGCGAACAGCGCCTTGGCGAGCGGCACGGCGTCCTCCGCCCGGTCAACCGACGTGATGCAAAGCAACCGCTGCTTGAGAAAGGATTCGGTGTTCACAGAATTCACGCGCCAATGATACACGATGGCCGTGGTGAGTGAACTTGAAATTGGCCGCTCCAGATCGTCATCGTGGACTTAATTGTTCCAGCCGGGAGATTACGATTAAGAGCAGGATTAGGATTAAGATTTGAACATTGTCCATGGGCCGGCGGCAGTATATTTGAAACGCATGAACTTTTCCGTCGAACACATCGGCGTTCCCGCCGCGGACAGCGTCGCCCTGAAAAACTGGTATGAGCGCGTCTTGGGCGCGCGGGTGATTTGGGACAATGGCCGGAAGCCGCCGACCTTCATCCTCGCGCTGGCGGGCGGCGCATGGCTGGAGATTTATCCGGCCAACGCCGCGCCCAATGCCGGTCGCGGCGACAACCAGCTGGCCGGATTCCGCCACATCGCGCTGCGCGTGCCGTCGCTGGATGCGGCGAAGACCGGACTGGAAAAGCGCGGCGTGAAATTCACGGAGGAAATCCGGCCGGCGGCGGGCGGCGGCCGGGTTTTGTTCTTCGAGGATGGCGAGGGTAATTTGCTGCACCTGGTTGAACGACCGGCGGATTTCAAACTTGCCAAGTAGGACAGGCGCGACGCCTGTCCTACGTCATTTCTTCTTTGCGCGGACCACGAGCATTGGGATCGTCGTTCGGTGCCGGACCCGGGTGATGGTGCTGCCGTGAAAAATGTCACCGAACAGACGGTGGCCGTGGCCGGCCATCGCAATCAAATCACAGGCTTCGGCTTCGGCGACCTTGATGATTTCCGACGGTGGATTGCCAAGTGCCAGCATGGTTTCAACGGAAAAACCGTCGCCGCGAAGTTGTCCGGCAATTTTTTCCAGATACGCGCGGTCGTCCTTCATTTCCTCGGACTCGGCGAGTTCGAGCTGGTTGAAATTCCGCGCCGCCCAGCCGTCGGCCACATGCAGCAGCAGGAGTTTTGCCCCGGTGATCTTCGTGAGCGACCGGATGTGGTCGAGAATTGCACTGTCGGTTACGCTGTTTTCAAGCGGAATGAGGATTTTTTTATACATGGATTCAGATTCAAATCCGCTGGTTTATCATCATTTGCCGAGGATGACGTGCCAGGCATCTTTAAGCGCATCCGGCAGGCTGTAAATATCCATCCCGGTGATGGCAATCACGCTGGCCCAGCCCAGCACCAGCAGGAACCAGCCGTTGCGCCACTGGCCCATGATTTTACGCGAGGAGGTGAATTGCAACAACGGAAACATGGCGAACGGCAGGACGAGACAGAGATAGACCTGGCTCAAGTTCACCAGGTCGGTGATGCTGCCGTTGCCGCGGATGCCGATGATCACGATGGCCGGGATGACGGCCAGCAGGCGCGAAATCATCCGGCGCAGCCACGGCCGGATGCGCCAGTTCATGAAGCCTTCCAACACCACCTGCCCGGCTAGGGTGCCGGTAATGGTGCTGCTCTGGCCGCTGGCGAGCAGCGCCACGGCGAACAGCGTGCTGGCACCCACCGTGCCCAGCAACGGCGCCAGCGTCAGATAGGCCACGCGAATCCAGTCGCTGTCGGGGCTGAACGCGATGACCTGTCCGCCGGCCACGGCGACGCTGGTCTTGCCATAGAAAACCATCGCCGCCAGCACGAGAATCGCCGCGTTGACAAAGAACGCAATCGTGAGTGCGACGGTGGAATCCACAGTGTTGAACTTGATGGCGGTGCGGATGGAGTTTTCATCGCGTCCGACGTTGCGCGACTGCACCAGCGCCGAATGCAGGTAAAGATTGTGCGGCATGACTGTCGCGCCGATCATGCCGACCGCAATCACGAGCATGCCAGCCTGACGCAGGTCCGGTCGCACGAGCGCCCCGGCCATTTCGGAGAAGACGGGCTGGGTCTGCGGAAAAATAAAAATCTCAATGGCGTAGCACACGCCGATGGTCAGCACGAACACGGCGACCACCGCCTCGATCATTCTCATGCCCATCCCCTGCAACGACAGCAGCAGCAGCACGTCAAACGCGGTGATGACAATCGCCCACAAAATCGGGATGTGGAAAAGCAGGTTCAGGGCGACGGCGCTGCCCAGCGACTCGGCCAGGTCCGTGGCGCAAATGGCAATTTCCATGGTGATCCAGTTCGGCACGCGCGACCAACGGGGATAAAAATCGCGGCTGCATTGCGCCAGGTCCTTGCCGGTGGCCATGCCGAGCCGCGCGGAAATGACCTGAAGAATCAAGGCCATGAAACTGGCCATGGCGACGACCCAGAGCAGTCCGTATTTGAACTGCGCGCCGCCGGCGAGGTCCGTGCCCCAGTTGCCGGGGTCCATGTAGCCGACGCTGATGAGGATGGCCGGTCCGGAGAAGGCCAGCCATTGCCGCCAGAAGCGGGCCTTGTGATGCGGCACGGGCACGGTGCTGTGGACATCCGATAGCGAGACTTGCTCCTCCGGCTTGCGCCAGGCGGAGTCAGTGGTTGGAGTTGGTTTTGAGTCCATAAATCGGAAATAAATCAATAGCGCCAGGTCACTCCCACCCACGGATGCCAATCATCCGCCGCCGCCGTCACGCCGATGTAAACGCCGCCGTCGAAAATCAGATTTTCGTTAACCTGATAAGTCAACCAGGTGTCGAATGTGCCAACCCAATCTGAGTTTTGCTCCGTGCTGACGCTGCTGAAAAACTCCGCGTGATATTCCAGCTTGCCAATAACCGCGTGTCCGACGCTGATGGAATCATCAACCTCGGCGTGATAGCCGCCATCAAGGTCGTCGTGGTCGCAACTGACCGTGGTTTGAAGACCCACATCCCAGTTTGGAACATTAAATGCGTAGGGAATTCCAACGCCGCCTTCGTATGCACCGTTGCCGAGATTGTTCCGTGCGGTGGGAAATTTAACGAACGGAATCAGCGCCAGCGCGAAAAAACCGCCGTCATTGCCAATCAAGTTCACTTTGACACGCGGGGTGATGTCGCCGAAGCCGGACCGGTGTTCAACCGCGCCCGCGGTTTTGTCCTCGATGCGCTGCCATTGGCAGGGCGATAGCACCAGTTGAAAATCCACGTTATTGAGCACGCCGACTTTGGCGTTCATCGGCGCAATCTGATAATCCACGGACTTGACGTTGCCGCGTTCGGAATTGGGCGCGTCATAGGTAAAGTTCGCAAAATCCATTTCCAGTTGGTAGTGCCCGGCGTCCACGGTGAAAGGGGAATCCGTCTTGTCAGGCCGGTCTGGGCTCATTTCCCGCATATATTCGTCCGGCGTCGGATTGAACAGGTTGTAGCCGCTCTTGTCCGGCGGAACAGCGTTTGTTTCCTCTGCCAGCGCGCGGAATGCCGGCACGAGCATCAGACTGACAACCAGAACAAAACCCGCCGTTTTTAGCTCAAACAAAAACATGTAGCATGAGTTACAACATAAAACCCAACGGGTCAACAAAAATGTAGCATGGGTTACAATTAAGACCCTCCGCGGATCTGGTTGAAAAAGTTATGCCCCGTTCCGGTCGCAAATCAGTCGGGCCCGGACCCGAGGCGCAGCCCTTGTCGCCGCAAATTCCCGGTTTTGTCGCTTGCCGCAAGATGGGCTGCACAGCATGACGCAGCCCATTTTCCAGGGCGGCGCCTTGTTGCACCGGGAGCGCGCCGCCAAGGCCGCGTATGTTCAAGCCGCCGAGCAATATCGCAGCACCGTGCTGACCGCCTTCCAAAATGTCGCCGACACCTTGAATGCGCTCGAACAGGACGGCGACGCCCTGAAAACCGCCGCCGCCGCCGCCGCCGCCGCCAAGGTGACGCTGGATCTTACCCGGCGACAACTGGAAACCGGTTATGCCGGCAATCTGGCGCTCTTAAACGCGGAACAGGCCTATCAACAGGCCGTGATCAACCTCGTTCAAGCGCAGGCCAATCGCTATGCTGATACTGCGGCGCTGTTTCAGGCCCTCGGTGGTGGATGGTGGCATCGCGCCGATCTGCCGGAAAATTAAACTCTCGACGTAAAAACCGTCACGGGGTTATTTTTCAGAACCGTGCCGCGTTCCAATCACAAATCCGCCGCGCGTCCGCGCGCGTCCGCGCCGCAGGCCGAGACGTTCCGCCGTTCCCGCCGCGATCACGCCTTCGAGACCGCGCAGGATTACGTCGAGGCCATTGCCGATTTGTCCGCCGCCGTCGGCGAGGCGCGGGTGGTGGATTTGGCGCGGCGGCTGGGCGTGACGCACGTGACCGTCAACCGCACGCTGGCGCGGCTGAAAAAAATCGGATTCGTGAACACGAAGCCTTACCGCGCAATTTTTCTGACGGAGGCCGGACACAAGCTGGCGAAAGAGTCCAAGCAACGGCACGGGACCGTGGTGGCCTTTTTGCGGTCGCTCGGCATTTCCGAAAAGGTGGCCAAAATGGACGCCGAGGGCATTGAACATCACGTCAGCCCTGAAACGCTGGCGGCCTTTGAGCGGCTGTTGAAAAAACGCTGATGCGACCGGTGGACATTCAAATGATTGGCGGAGAGCTGGCCGTCAAGTGGGATGACGGCGGCGAAAGTTTCATTCCGCTGGAGAGACTGCGGCGGTGCTGTCCCTGCGCGGGTTGCCAGGGCGAGAAGGACGTTTTGGGGAACGTTTACAAAAACCCGGGAGGGTCACTGTCGCCCGCGGCGTTTCGATTGGTCCGTTTTGGCAGCGTGGGCGGATATGCCATCCAGCCGGTCTGGGCGGACGGGCACGCGACGGGGATTTATTCCTTCGATTACTTGCAGCGAATCACGCAGAAAGATGCCAGTGGCTGAAAAAGGGGGCCTCGATGTTTTTAGTGGGTGACAAGGCGTGAAACCGGACTCTTCGGGTGCGGCCACGATATTATGGAGGCAGGGATGACATCCGCCCTCACCCCGGCCCTCTCCTCCAGGAGAGGGAGAATCGTTCGCCGCTGCTTTGAAATTAATACGACTGGATTGGCCGGACGTTCATCCGCAAATCCAGAAATAATCGGAAGCGATTTCCTCTCCCGGGGGAGAGGATAAAAGGTGAGGGCGGGCTTAAACACTAATTCCGCTCAAAACGCCAAAGAAGCAAAAGGGGAATCTCCCAGTTTGGTGGCGGCACCGTAGCCGCGCACCCACCAATTTGACAATAGCCCCAAAACCGAAATGGGTAGGGACGGCGCGCTGCGCCGTCACCGCGCCGTTCAGGCGCGGAACCGGTCCGGGGCGCGCGTCCGCCCTCGCACCATGCGTTCCGCCCGCCCGACGCGGGCGGGGACAGCGCAGCGCGCTGTCCCTACCACCATTTTCGTGCGCCCAACTTCGGTTTTCGGGATTAAGACAATGGCAAAAGAAAAACGGCGCGTCCAGGGAACGCGCCGTTGTGTCAAGTTTCGCGACCGAGCCTATTGCTCATCTTGGCTAAGAATTTTCTCAGCGGGGTCCGTGTTCTTGGGATTGCTCCAGTCGTAAGGTGTACCACTGTCCCACATACTGTTTGGGTGCAACGAGGGTTTCATGGTCAACGGACGCGACTTGAGGAAACCGGTCGCCGCCGGCATAAAGTCGTTGTCCTGGACGATGGTTGGAGTGATGAATATTAAAAGATTGTCCTTGCTTACCGATTTGTTTTCACTCCGGAAGGCGTATCCCAAAACCGGGATGTCACCCAAAAACGGCACTTTGGTATAGGAGGTATTTGGATTGTCCGAGACCATGCCGCCCATGACCAAAGTATTGGCATTGGGAATGAGAACCTGGGTTTCGATGTGGCGGAAATCAAATACATCGGCCTGGTAGGTTGCGCCACCGATGATTTGAGACTGCGTGTCGAAAAACGAGGACACGTCAGGAATGACTTTGAGCCAGATATAATCGTTGGCCGAAATGCGGGGAGTAACATTTAGAACGACGCCGACGTTGGTATAGGCAATTGTGGAACCGGCAGTCGTGTTCGCAGTGCTGGCGGTGACATTGATAACCGGAAAGGCGCGGGTGACGGAAATGGTCGCTGCTTCATTGTCCAGCGTCACAATCCGTGGCGTGGAAACCACCTGCGCTTCGGCGGACACATTCAGGAAAGAAATCACGGCGTTCACGCCGTCGGCATTTAAGAAGCCAATGGTGCCAAAGCCGGCGGCAGTGTCGGCAACGACGCTCGGCTTGTTAACCAAGTTACCAAGTTCCTGGCCAAGGCCAGATATCCCAGGGACGCCATTGGAACCTGTGAACGTTGTAATCCCGACCGGCGGTCCGTAGCCGGGGGGAATGGTGGTTGGATTTCCATTCAAATTGTTTCCGAACGAAACATTTTGCCCTGAGAGCGTGCCCGACCAGTCAATGCCTTTCTTGGTGCTGGGGTTGCTCGTGATTTCAACCAGCTTGGCTTCAATCAAGACCTGGCGGGTCGGTGTGTCAAGTTGGGCGATCAGGGTGTCCACCGCCGATTGTTCCGGGTCGGTGGCGACCACCACCAGTTGGCTGGTGCGCGTGTCCGGCAACACCTTGCTGCGTTTGTCGGTGAACACCGACTGCACCGCCATGGTCATGTTGGAGACGCTGGAGTATTTGAGCTGGATGACGCGGGTGATGAGCGGCGGCGGCGCCGAGGGGTCCCGGGTGGTGATTCGGGCAATGTGGTTGTTCTTGTCTTCGATCAACTGGAGGCCGTAATTGTCCAGCAAGGCCCGGAGGGCCTGTTCGGCCGTGACGTTCTCCCAGCGGATGGAGAGGGTGGGTTCGGCTTTGACCTGTCCGTTTTGATCGGGCTGGCCATAGCCGATTTTGGGATCGAGCAAATAATTAATTCCAGCCTGCCGCGCCAGGTTTTCGATGGCGGTGGTCAGGGGAACGTCCTGGAATTGGATGAGCGGTATGCTCGCCGTCGGGGGTGCCGGCGCATTGGTGGCCGGACTGGCGGATGGCTCGCTGGCCATTGCGGCGGCCGGCGGGTTGGTCGCGGTGGCCGCCGCGGTTTCGCTGCCGGCGGTGTTCAGGGCGGGCGCATTGGTGTCCGCCGCGGCCGGCGCTGCGTTGGGTGTGCCGGCGTCCGCAGCCGCGGGCGCGTTGGTGGCGGATGCAGTCGGGGACATTTGGCTGGTCCCATCGGCATTGGTCTGGGACAGGGCCGTTTGCCGCAGAACGAGTCCGCCCAATAGAACGGCGATTATCAGTTTTTTCATAATGTTTGTTTGTTTTGCTCTGTTAGCTCTGTTTCCGTTTGAGCATGAGTGAGGCCATTAGCAGATACCAAGCCATCTTTTAATGTCTTGGGCGTGTCCTTTTTTTGACCAGTTGGAGTGCAAGGTTTCATAGGTTGTCGGAAAGGGGCAGTTCATGGTACTCGTTGCCGACTTCAATCACCACGGAACGGGGTTTGATTTCAACACAATGAACGCGAATCCGGCCCTGGTCGGTGATGACATCCACGATGTCACCGGCGGCGAAGGTATGGTTGTTGATGATGACCAACCGGTGGTCGGGCGGCCCGGAAATGCCCCGCACCACCAGCGAGGTTATCCCCACGCTGTTGTTGGTCGCGGTCATGGCCGTTTCATAGGGACGATTGGATTTGGGAAAAAACGGGTCGCGGCCTTGCCCGGGGTTTGCCGGAAGGATGAAAACCGAACGGAGCAAGTTGGTCTTTGCCGCTTGAGATTGACTGGCCGGCGCCGCCCCCAGCGGCGAAGCCCACAAAATCGCCGCCGGCAGCAACCCGGCCGTCAATATTCGGAACCGGAGCCTGGCTTCAAATGGGTTGAGTGGTTTCATGGGTTGGAGCGGTCATGAGTTCGGCTTCACCAGGGCGACGATGTCCATCCGGAAAGAAAGTTTTTCGTCAGCCGGATCGGTGGCGTTGACGGGTTCAATGGCGAGGTTCACCACCCGGATGTGGGGGAAAGTATTTTCAAAGTCGGCAACAAATCTCCCCAGTTCGTGGTAATAAGCCGTGCCGCTGATGGTCCCCCTGATTTGTTTGTAGGGGAATTGCGGCAACACGTCCACCTCGCCCAGGGACGGCTGGCCGATGGTGGGAATGTCCACCCGGTACGACGCCTTGAATTTGCGGATCGTGTCATAAGTCCAGGCGTAAATGTCGCCCGAGGCGATGTCCTCCTCCGCGCGCGAAAGATTGGAGCTGACTTCCGACAACTGGGTGGTGGTGTCCCCCGCCTTTTTGATGGTGTCCTTGATCTGTTGCAGTTTGGCCCGCGCGTCTTTTTCGGAGTGGGCGATGGTGGAAAGGGTCTTATACTGGGGCCGGATCAAGGCAAAGCCGATCAACCCCAGCACCGCCAGCGTGCAAAGAATCACGAGGATGAACTGGGTGCGCTTTTCTCTGTCTTTGGGGAAGATATTCATCGGCTTTGAGCGGGATAACGGCACTCCAGGCTGAACAGCACATACGGCTTGCCGTCCGGACCTGTCTGCGGCGCCGAAAGACCGGTCAGCCGCAGGCTGTTGGTCCTGTCCAGCATGGTTTGAAAATAAGGTTGTTGGGCGACGGCATCGTTGAATTTGTTCACCTGATCTCCGGGGCTGGCGCTGGAATCCTTGGCATCCAGCGTTAGCACGACCTTTTCCGTGATCGTTGGCGGGCGTCCGGCGACGACCCCAAAACTATTGGTTTGCGACTTCGTGCCTTCCGTGTAGGAATACGCCTGGTCCACCCGCAACCGGGTCAGCTGCACACCCGGCGCGGTGGCCTGCTGCAACGCATTCAACAGGCTGCCCTGAAGAAAACGCGCGGCGCTTAATTTTTTCAAGCCGTCCAGTTTGGTTTTGGCGTCCGCAATTTTCCTCGTGCTCGCCAGGACCTGGTCGCATTCGTTGGTGTGGGTCTGGATTTCACTTTGCACCAGCGTCAGGTCCTTTTTGGCCAGCACTTCTTTGAGCAGGAGCGAACTGCTCCACACCAGGGCCAGCGCCACCAGCAGCGCGCCGGCAAAAATGGCGCGCTTGGCCGGGTCGCGTCGGCGCAGGTCCTCGGCGATCCGTGCTTCCGCCAGCAAATTGATGCGTATCGGCATAATCCCCATCCCATTTCCGTCACAGGGCCGCCAGCGCGGCGCCGATTGCCACCGCCAGTTGCGACCCCACGTGTTCAATTTCCACCGCCTGTTGCCCCGGCAACGCCAGTTGCAGAAAACCGGTCGGATTCCACGCCTTGCAATCCGCCAGCATTTCCAGGTGCAACATTTGCAAAATCATTTCCGACTGCGCCGAACCGCCGCTGACAAATATCTGCGCCACCGGACGGTCCTGCTGATGCTCAAAAAAATCGAGCGACGCGCGCAACTCGCGCCCGAGCGGCAAAACCTGCGTTTCGAGCGTGGATTGGACCTCCGGCGCCATGCCCACCTTGATGCCGTCGGCCTCGGCATAACTGATGTTCATCGCCTCGGCCAGCCCCGCCGTCAGTTTGTCCCCCCCGATGTTCACCATGCGGGTCAACGCCAGTTCACCGTGATCCAAAACACAAATCGAGCTGTGTTTGAAGCCGATATCCACCAGCGCCACGACTTCCTCCGCAAACTCTTTCGCCATGGCCTGTTCAAACGCGTTCACCGGGCTGATTAACCCGGGCGCCAGGCAGTCCAGCGTCAGCCCGGCGTTTTTCGCCGCGGTCTGAAAATCTCCCACCAGTTGCTGCTTCGCCGCCGCCACCAGGACTTTTAACTTGGTCATGCCGGCGGGCTTGGGCGCCTCGGCGGACTTGTTGCCGGACGGCGTCTTGGGCGGGAAAACGTAGCAATCGAAAACGTAATTCGGCAAATCCTGCTGCAGATAGCCCTTCGTGTTGTTTTTCAACACCAGCCGCATATCTTCCATCGGAATCTGCGGCAATTCCACCTGGCGCACAATCACGTCGTCCAACCCGAGGGTCAGGGTCAGGGACTTGGTCACATTGCCCAGCGCTTCGGACACCTGCCGCAAATGGTCGGCCAGCAGTTCCGGCGACATTTTTTTTTCGTAGATGGGCGCGTCCAGCAGCGCGTAGCGGGTCAGGGCCAGAACCTCGCCGCGCCGTTCCAGCAGAACGGCCTTGGTCGTGCGGCTCCCCAAATCAACGGCCATCATATGGCTCCGTTTTTTCCCCGAAAACCCGTCTAGGAATGACCACGCCATGCGAATTTGTTATACGGATGATTTTTAATTGCAAGCAGCAATTCAAGCTGCCCGGCCCGAATTAGCAACCCTCACGCCAAGCCGATTATCGGGAGTATTCCCCGTCGCCGGCCCTTTCTGTCCCAACTCAAGCCGCGCGTGTCTTGAAAACAACCGCGGGCGGCTTACGCCAGTTGCTTCACGCGCGATTTCATTTCCTCGAGAAAAGCCTGTAGCAACGGCGTCGTGCGCCCGCGCCACATCGCGCCAATCACCACCGGCGGAAATCCCCGCAACGGCAGGGCGCGCACGTTGGACGGCGGGGCTTTTTTCGGAATCGCCACCGACACGCCGATGCCCAGCCCGCTCGCGACATACGTTTCCACCAGGTCCACCGAACTCGCCTCGATGCCGGGAAACCAGTCCACGCCCAGTTCGCCGAGTTTTTGCTGGAAATTTTTGCAGAGCGGCGCGCCCGGCGGCAGGCAGATCAGCCGCTCCTCAATCTTGTCGCGCCGCCACAATTGTTCCGCGGCGGTGACCGCGCTGCCCGTCTCCACGAGCAACACCAGCGGCAGTTCCAGCAACGCCAGCGAGTGGAGGCCCGGCGCGGCCTTCTTCTCGATCAGCGTGACGGCCAGGTCAATTTCCTCCTTTTGCAGCAACTCCTCCAGATGCGCCGGATAGCCTTCGCGCAACGTCACCTTCAGGCCGGGGAATTTTTTCTGCACCCCATGGAGCAGGCCGGGCACGTGATCGCGCAAAATAATCGTCGAGGCCCCGATGCGGGCGTGCCGCGCCTGCCCGCCTTGAAATTCGCCGGCAACCTTGTCGAGGTTCGAAAAAAACGGCTGGATGAATCCGTAAAGCTTTTCACCCGCCGGCGTCAGGGCGAACGGCCGCCGCTGGAACAGCGTCACGCCGAGAAATTCCTCGAGCTGCGCCACCTGCGCGCTCACCGCCGGCTGCTGGATGCCGTAGGGAATGTTCCGCACCGCCGGCATGATGCCACCGTGCCTGGCGACGTAATAAAACAACTCAAGGTGATGAATGTTCATTGAGCCAGCCGATGTTCATCACAGTTTTATCAATTAACGCTTCAATCGCAAGCAGCGTTAATCTGTGATCAAAAAATAAATCAAAGCATGAAAAACGCTTTCGCAGATAAAATTTACAAGACCGGCTTTGTCACGGCCAGCCGGCGGCGACCGGTTTCAACTTTTGGTTTCCCGCTTCAAGGTCCAGCAGCATTCCGCCATCAAAACAAAAAACACCGCGTCGGCCACGCCGAACAGCGCGGCGAAGGCGATGTGTGGCAGGTTGCCCTGCGACCAGTAATAGAACGCAGTCCCCGAATAGGCCAGTTTGTAAAGCGTGCCGACGAGGATCAAATCCGTGTTCCGCCGCAAATCACCTCGCGCAATCAGGAAATAAGCGATGCCGGTCACGAGCACGAACCCACCCAGCAGCGTGAGATAACCACCAAAGGCCGGCAGTTTTTCACCAATGCCCAGCGCGGCAAAGGCGCGGGCTTGGAAAAAGGTGAACGCAATGCCGAGAAGAACGTCGTAAACGGCGGCGATCATGAACAGGCCGCGATAATACTTTTCTTTTGCGGGATTCATGCCTTAGGTTTTAGCATCGAAACCGCTCAACGCAAATGAAATTCAACCCAAATTTATTTCTGGCCTGGCTCTGGATTCTGCTTGGCTTCGTCACCGGCATGGTGCTGGGAATGTTCTTTCACGGCGAGAACTGGCTCGGCGGTTACGGCAGCTTCAAACGCCGGATGTATCGGCTCGGCCACATCTCCTTTTTTGGTTTGGGCGCGGTGAACCTCCTGTTTTATCTGACCACCCAAAATTTATCGCTGTCCGGCGCGGCCATCGGCATCGCGTCGTGGGCCTTCATCGTCGGCGCCATCGCGATGCCGGCTTGCTGCATGGTCATGGCGCATTTCCCCAGGGCGCACCTGATTTTCGCCGTGCCGGTTGTCAGCCTGATTACGGGTGGAGTGCTGACGCTGGCGCTGCTCGTGGAGGAACCGAAAGCCACCGGCACGGCGAATACGACGGCCTTAACTCTCAACCCTCAACCCTCAACCCTCAACCGCCCATGAAACGCATCGGCTTCATCGCCATGAGCGGCGTGCGCGCGCACAACGCGGAACTCACCCGGCTCGGCCTCACCCTGCCCGGCTTCGTGGACCGCAACAAAATCATCGCGTCCCTGCCCAGCCTCGGCCTGCTTACCCTCGCCGGGCTTACGCCGGAAAAATTTGATGTGGCGTATCACGAAATCGCCGACCTCAAAAAACTGCCCGGATTGCGTGCCGATTTCGATCTCGTCGCCATCAGCACGTTCACGGCGCAGCTTGAAGAGGCATACGCAGTCGCCGATTTTTACCGCGCCAGAAAAATTCCGGTCGTGATGGGCGGCATCACCGTCAGTTCGCTGCCGGAGGAGGCAAAGCAACATTGCGCCAGCGTCGTCATCGGCGAAGGCGAACCGCGCTGGCCGGAAGTCCTCGCCGATTTCGACCGCGGCGCGCTCAAGCCGTTTTACACACCGTCGAAGGAATTTGATCTGGCCGCCGCGCCGATGCCGCGATTCGATTTGCTCGACCCGGACAAATACAACCGCCTCACCGTGCAAACGAGCCGTGGCTGTCCGCACCGCTGCGAATTTTGCGCGAGTTCCATTTTGCTCACGCCGCGTTACAAGGTGAAGCCGGTGGAAAAAGTCATCGCCGAAATCCATGAGATCAAAAAAATCTGGCCGCGTCCGTTCATCGAGTTCGCCGACGACAACAGCTTTGTCCACCGCGGGCATTACAAAAAACTATTGCGCGAACTCGCGAAGGAAAAACTCCGCTGGTTCACCGAGGCCGACGTGCGCGTGGCCGAGGACGACGAATTGCTCGGCCTCATGCGCGACTCCGGCTGCCAGCAGGTCCTCATCGGCCTCGAAAGCCCCTGCCGCACAAGTCTTTACGGCCTTGAAATGAAATCAAACTGGAAACTGCGCCAGCAGGATTTTTATCGGGAAGCCATCGCGAAGATTCAATCCTACGGCATCACCGTCAACGGCTGTTTCATCCTCGGCCTCGACGGCGACACGCGCGATGTGTTCGATGACGTGCTGGATTTCGTGCGCGACTCCGGGCTTTACGAGGTACAGGTGACGTTCATGACCGCGTTCCCCGGCACGCCGCTTTACGCGCGGCTCAAAGCTGAAGGCCGCATTCTCCGCGACCGCGCGTGGGAGCTGTGCACGCTGTTCGATATCAATTTCCGTCCGAAAAACATGAGCGTCGCCGAATTGCAAAACGGTTTTCTCGGTTTGGTGAAACAACTTTATTCCGCCGGGGAAACCCTTGAACGCCGGAGCCAGTTCAAACGCAGGTTGAAAACGTCGCCGAATTTTGGACGCCGGGCGGCGCGGGTGGCGCTGGCGCTCGCGGCGTGAAATTTGATTGAGCCTGACCAGCCCATGACGGATGCCATTGCGATGGAATCTCCCCGCGCGCGGCCAACCGACTTGCGGTCAGGCCGCCGTTTTCTCCAATTTCCTGGGAAACTCGTTGTCAGCCTGGCCATCCGCCAGGATACTTTCCCTGGCTGGCGCTTCCGCCAGCAAACTCCGGGCGGCTTGCAGCAGCACCGGAAACGTGCACTGGTCTTTGATCAAGCGCCGGTTGGCGCCCTCCAAAACATACTCCTCGCTCGCGTCCAGGATGGAGTTGGTTGACAAAACGATGACCGGAACGGTTTTAAGATGGGGATTGGCCTGCATGAATTTGAGCACTTCCACCCCGTCGAACTTGGGCAGCATCAAATCCAGCACCACCAAATCCGGAACCTGCCGGAGCAGGATCTTCATCGCCTCCAATCCGTCCTTGGCCGGCTCGATGGAAAACCCCTCGCGCTCCAGGCGGCGACCATACGCCGTCAGCACGACCGGGTCGTCTTCAACATAAAGAATGGTTTTGGTTTTATTCATGTCCCAGTTCGTTATTGTCAGCACAGACGCATTTACCTTCAAAAACGCCCATTTTTGCTCCGGCCCATCGGCCTTTGCGGGTCTTTAGCAGCACCACTTATGCCACAAATTATGGAAAACAGCCGTTTCCCGGCTTTCCGCCATTATCGCAGGCGATGCCGGTCAAAAGTTTTTCAATTCCCAGTTCCCCGCGCGAAGGGTTAGCCTTGCCGCGTGACCGAAACTCAATCGCCAGTTGCGGCCGGACGGCAGCCGGAAGCCGGGACAAAGGCCCGGGGTGACTTGCGCAGCTTCTGGCTGATGTTCGCCGTCGAATTTCAAAACGCCTTCAGCGACAACGTTCTTAAATTTCTCGTCACCTTTTTCATCGTCGGCCTGGGTTTGTCGCAGGAGCGGCGCGATAGCCTGGTACCGCTGGTCTTTGCCTTGTTCGCGCTGCCGTTCGTCCTGTTTTCCATGGCCGGCGGATTTTTCGCCGACCGCTTCAGCAAACGCAACGTCGCCGTCGCCATCAAATGCGCCGAACTCGGCATCATGTCGCTCGCGTCGTTCGGCTTCTGGCTCGAAAACATCCCGCTGATGCTCGCCGGCATTTTTCTGATGAGCACGCACAGCGCGTTTTTCGGCCCGGCGAAATACGGGATGCTGCCGGAGCTGCTGCCGGAAAAGAAGCTGTCGTGGGGCAACGGCATTTTCGGCCTCGGCACCTTCTCCGCCGTCATCACCGGAACGATTTTCGCCGGCACGCTTTCGGACCTGTTCGGCAAAAAACAGGTGTGGTCCGGCGCCGTCCTCATCGCGCTGGCGCTGGTGGGCCTGTCGCTCTGCCTCGGCGTCACGCGCCTGCCGGCCGCCGATCCGGCCAAGAAATTCCGCGTGAACTTTCTCGGCGATTTCTTTGCGCAATTCCAGGCAATTCGCCGCGACCGCGTTTTGTTTCTCGGCGTGCTGGGCAACGCCTTTCTGTGGTTCCTCGGCGCGCTGCTGCAGCCGACGATTCTTTTTTACGGCAAGGACGTTTTGCGGCTGGACGACACGCACGCCAGTTGGCTGCAGGCGGCGCTCGTGCTCGGCATCGGCGCGGGCAGTCTGGCGGCGGGATTTTTGTCCGGCGGAAAAATCGAATACGGCCTGGTGCCGCTGGGCATGGCGGGGCTGACCGTTTTCGCCGCGCTGCTGTCGCAGGCGAGCCTGGGCTTTGCCGGCGTCCTGTGGAACCTCGGCCTGCTCGGTTTCTTCGGCGGACTTTACAGCGTGCCGCTCAACGCCATCATCCAATACCGTCCCGACCCGGCCAACAAGGGCAGGGTCATCGCCGCCGCCGCGCTGTTGAGCTGGATCGGCATTCTCATCTCGTCGGGAATTTATTTTCTGCTCAAGGCCGTCCTGAAATTTTCGCCGCCGCAGATGTTTCTGGCCGGCGCGGCGCTGTCGCTGGCGGGAACGGTTTATTGCGTGCGGCTCGTGCCCGATTCGCTCGTGCGCTTTCTGCTGTGGCTGCTGACGAAGACCATTTACCGCCTCCAAATCATGGGCCGCGATCACATCCCCGAAAAAGGCGGCGCGCTCTTCGTTTGCAACCACGTGTCCTTCGTGGACGCGCTGCTGTTGCTCACCTCCACCGACCGGCGGGTGCGGTTCATGATGTTCAAGGGGCATTACGAACTGCCTTGGATCAAGCCGTTCGCCAAAATGCTCCGAGTCATTCCAATTTCTTCCGAGCAACGCCCGCGCGAGATGATCCAGTCGCTCCAAACCGCCGGCGACGCCATCCGCGCCGGCGACGTGGTCTGCATTTTCGCCGAAGGCCAGATCACGCGCATCGGCCAGATGCTGCCGTTCCGGCGCGGCTTTGAGCGCATCATGAAAGACGTGGAGGCGCCCATCGTTCCGGTGGCCATTGACGGCGTGTGGGGCAGCATCTTCAGCTTCAACAAGGGGCGGTTCCTCTGGAAAGTGCCGCGGCGCTTCCCGTATCCCATCACGGTCAACTATGGCCGGCCGTTGCCGCCCACGGCGACGCCCTTTCAGGTGCGCTCCGCCGTGCAGGATCTGCTCGCCGAAGCCTGGCAGGCACGCCGGAAACGGATGCGCCCGCTGCCCATCGCCTTCATCACCACCGCGCGCAATCATCCTTTCCGTTTCGCGATGGCGGATGGCCAGAACGCCCGGGTCGGCTTCGGCGCGGCGCTGGTCCGGTCCATTTTCCTCGCGCGGCGGCTGCGACCTGTCTGGTCGGGCCAGAAAATGGTCGGTGTGCTGCTGCCGCCGTCGGTGCCGGGCGCGCTCGTCAATCACGCCGCCCTGCTGCTCGGCAAGGCGCCGGTGAATCTGAATTACACCTTGCCGGAAGAAACGCTCGCCGCGTGCATCAAACAATGCGACCTCAAAACCGTCGTCACCTCGAAAGCTTTTCTCGACCGGCTCAAACTGAAACTGCCCTGCGAAACGGTTTTGCTGGAGGAAGTGGCGGCCCGGCCCGGCATCGGCGGGAAGCTCGCTGCGATTCTCATCGCGTGGTTCGTTCCGGACCGCTGGCTGCAGCGGCTGCTGGGCGCGGAAAGAAAAACCCGCCTCGACGATCCGGCCACCGTGATTTTTTCCAGCGGCAGCACCGGCGACCCGAAAGGCGTGAGGTTGAGCCATTACAACATCGGGTCGAACGTCGAGCAGCTCGAACAGGTGTTCGGATTGGGCTACCGGGACGGTGTCCTGGGCATCCTGCCGTTCTTTCATTCGTTCGGATTCACCGGCACGCTCTGCCTGTCGGCGGCGCTGGGCCTGGGCGTGGTTTATCATCCGAATCCGCTCGACGCGAAGGCCATCGGCCCGCTGGTTCGCGATTACCGGCTCACCTTCCTGCTGGCCACGCCGACGTTCCTGCAACTTTACCTGCGCGGCTGCGCGCCGGCGGATTTCGGCAGCCTGCGCGTGGCCATGACCGGCGCGGAAAAATTGCCCGACCGGCTGGCCGCCGCGTTTGAAGACCAGTTCGGCATCCGCCCGCTCGAAGGCTACGGCTGCACCGAATGCGCGCCGGTGGTCGCGGTGAACACGCATGATTTCCGCTCGGCGGGCTTCCGGCAAATCGGCGCCAAACGCGGCAAAATCGGCCATCCGCTCCCGGGCGTGAGCGTGCGCATCGTGGATCCGCAAACGCTGGAGCCGGTGCCGCTCGGCCAGCCCGGCCTGATGCTCGTGCGCGGGCCGAACGTGATGCAGGGCTACCTCGGCCAGCCGGAAAAGACGGCGGAAGTGTTGCACGACGGCTGGTATGTCACCGGCGACGTTGCCGCGCTCGATGAGGACGGTTTCCTGCAAATCACCGACCGCCTGAGCCGCTTCAGCAAAATCGGCGGCGAAATGGTGCCGCACATCAAGGTCGAGGAAAAATTGCACGAACTCGCCAACGCGACCGAACAGACGTTCGTCGTCGCCGGCCTGCCGGACGAAAAGAAGGGCGAACGGCTCGTCGTGCTGCACAAGCTGCCCGGCACGGGCCTGGCAGCGTGTCTGGAAAAACTGGCGCACTGCGACCTGCCGAATCTCTGGAAGCCGCGCCCTGACCAGTTTTTCCGCGTGGACCACTTCCCGCTGCTCGGCACTGGCAAGCTGGATTTGCGGAAGGTGAAGGAACTCGCCCAAAAATTCTCAGCCACGGACGGGCTTGGTTAGACCGTTGAACCGTTGAAGCGCGCAAATTTGAACACGCTTTAACCCTTTAACGCTTCAACGGTTTGTAGCAGCCGGCGTGAGGATCGTAGGAGCCGACGTAAGGAGGCTCTGACCTGTGTTTCTACCCTCTGCCTTCCCCCTTTAAAAAATTCGCGCCCACCTGCTCGCGATTCATCGGAGTTCGCGTAATTCGCGGATAAAAAAATCCGTGCCATCCGCGTCATCCGCGGTTACACATTTCCCATGTCCGGCCCGCCTGCCTCGCCCAGCCTGCCCGTGCTCCTGTCACAATGGCTGGTGCGCGTCGTTGTCGGGCTGGTCGCGTGCCTCTTTTATCCCCTGCGCGTGCGCGGGCTGGAAAATGTCCCGCGCCGGGGCGGCGTGCTGCTCGTCAGCAACCACGTTTCCTTCGTGGACTGGCTGCTGTTGGCGGCGGCGGCGGCCCGGCCGGTGCGTTTTTTCATCAGCCAGGAATTTTACGGGTCGCCCTGGCTCGGTCCCTTCGTGCACGTCGCGCGTGTCATTCCCATCCCGTCCGGGCTACGGCCGCACCAAGTTGTTCGGGCGCTGCGGCGCTGCGCTGACGCCATCCGGAGCGGCGACGTCGTGTGCGTTTTTGCCGAGGGCGGCATCACGCGCACGGGCGCGCTCATGCCGTTCCAGCGCGGCTTCGAGAAAATCATGCGGGGCGTGGACGCGCCCATTGTGCCCGTGGCGCTCGACGGCATGTGGGGCGGCATTTTCAGTTTTGCCGGCGGAAAATTTTTCTGGAAATGGCCGCGCCGGCTCCGCCGTCCGGTGACGGTGAACTTCGGCCAGCCCCTGCCGCCCACCGCCACCGCGGACGAGGTGCGCGCCGCCGTGGAAAAGCTTTTAACCGCGGATGGGCGCGGAGCACGCACCTTGATCAGTTGAGCGTTGAATGTTCTTTCCGCTTTCCGCTTTCAGGTTTCAGGTTTCAGCTTTCAGATTTCAGGTTTCATCCCAATCTCTGCGACCCTCTGCATCTCCGCGCCTCTGCGTTATTTTTTTTGCCTCCTCATCCGCGTGATCCGCGTAATCCGCGGTTAAAAATTTCGTGTCCATTCGTGGTTCTGTTTTCAGGTTTCAGGTTTCAGATTTCTGCCTTCCCAGGAATCTGCGCCCATCCGCGTAATCCGCGGTTGAAATCACAGCGCCAAAAACTCCGGTCGCATCCCCTTCCCGTCGCAGTGCAAAATCGCCACGCTGCGTTCCGCCCCGAACTTCGGCTTGCCCGCGTAACCCGGATTCAAATACAGCACGCCGTCAATCATCTCGCTGAAAGCTTTGTGCGTGTGGCCGAACACCACCGCGTCCGGCCGCGCGCGCGCGATCCGCAACCGGAGTTCCTCCGTCCGCCCGCACGGATTCACGATGTGCTGGACCAGAAACTTCCGTCCGGCCAGCACAACGACCTCCGTGAGCCGGAAATTGGGTGAACTGTCCGTGTTGCCCAGCACCGCCGTCACCGGCGCCACCGCCCGCAATTCGGTGATGATGCCGTCCGACCCGATGTCGCCCGCGTGCAAAATGTGCTCCACCCCGGCGAAGAGTTTAAGGACCTCCGGGTCGAGCCAGCCGTGCGTGTCCGAGATGACGCCAAGTTTCATTCTCGGAGGGACGAGTTACACGAGTCCCTGACTAAAATTTGAAAATTGGGGACTCGTATGACTCGTCCCTCCGAAAATATGAAGCTCACGTTTTGGCTTCCTCCGGCTTTTCCCCCGCTTCGGGTTCCTCGTCGTCGCGCGCGCCGGCCTTTTTGTCGGCGGGCGATTCGGCGCTTTCCGTCAGTTTGGCCGAGCCGGCAAACAGCGCGGTGAACAGCCCGCCGCTCCCCAGCGTGTTGCGGAAAAATTCCCAGGTGGACGGATAGCCGCCGGTGCCCCGGGTGAGCGCGATGAGCCAGCCCGCCAGATTTTTCGTGTATTCGGGATTGTGGAACGGATTGAAAAACCACGAAGCGGTGTTGGTGATGAGATAAAACAAGATGGCGCCGAGAATGCCCCCGCCGAGCAGCACCACGAATGACGATTGCGGCTTGAACCGGCGTCCCAGAAAAATCAGAACGGCATACGCGACGTAATTGAACGCCAGGTTTGCCAGATTCCGGGAATCCCAGACGTTATGATCCGGGTCATTATGCTGGTAATAAAAATTCAAACCGATGTCCGTCGCCAGCATCAAGACCAGCGGCAGCCACCACGAAAGCCGCCTGGAAAAATACACGCCCGCGCAAAACGCCAGCGCCGTCGCCGCGCTGAAATTCGGCGGGAACAATCCCGGCCAGCGGCTCAACGCGAACAACGCCAGAAAAACCGCCGGGAGCCAGCGATGCCATTTTGCCTTCACTGCCGGAAAGATAATTCACCGGGCGTCGGGAACAAGCTTTTGGTGATGACCGGATTTGGGCAACACGCCCCCTGACACCATCGCCATGGAACGCCGTCCCGCCAAGCGGGACGGCAGAGGCTCTCTTTCTGCCATGCTGCGCGTGAACGCGGCATTCATTTCCGAGGCCTTTGCAGCGGCGTGTCGGCAGACCGCCGCATTTCTCCCGCAGATGGAAGAGCACGGCGCTCTGCCGGGACGCCGCTACGCTGTTTTTGAAATCCGCGCCATCCGCGTAATCCGCGGTAAAAATGTTGAGCGGTGAATGTTGAATGTTGAGAGTTTCCGCTTTCAGGTTTCAGGTCTCAGCTTTCTGGTCTCAGTTTGCGGCAGTCTCATGATACGCCTGGTGCACGCGATAAAATGTTCCCCCGGAACGCCGCCTTGAGGCGGCAGTGATATGAGAATTGATGAGTCTGCCGCGTAAACGCAGCGTTCCGACTCCGCCGCGTTTGAAAATCGGGAAACTTCCAAGATGCACACCCTCATTGCCCCGTTGGGGCGGATTCATGATACGCCTGGTGCGCGCGGAACAGCTCCAGCAACTCCCGGTTTTTTTGGAGCAAATCGGGCGCGCCCGATTGCCCGGCCAGGGCGCAGGCTTTTTGCGCCGTCGCCACCGCCTCCTCAAAGCGCCCCGCCTCCGCATAAGCCGCCGCCAGGGTGCCGACCGTGATGGTTTGCTTGTAGCCCGTCAAATCGCAGGCCCGTTCGGCATATTTGACGGCTTGCGCGCCGTCGCGGAGTCCGGCGTCCCCGCTGGTGGCCAGCGTCCAGGCCAGATTATTCATCGCGTCCGGCGCGTCCGGGCACGTTTGCATGGCCGCTTTCAGGTGGCTCACGGCTTCCGCCTCCCGGCCCAAATGAGGCAGCGTGGCGGCCAGAGCCAGATGGGAGGTGAAATCATCCGGGTCTATTTGCAGCAACAGGCCATAGGTTTTCACCGCCTCCGTCCAATTCCCCTGCTGACTGAGCAGGCGCCCCATGGCATAAAAAGCGTCCCTGAACCTCGGTTGCGAGGTCATGGCGTTTTGGTAATGCGCCATCGCCCCGCGGAGGTCGCCTTTTTGTTCCAGCCCGAGTCCCAGGTAGTATTCGGCCTGGGGATTTTCTCCCGTCACGTCAATCTCGTGTTGGGAGAGGGTGCCGGTGTTTTCCCAGAATTGAAGCTGGTGGCGGGTCTGAAGGATGCAGCCGGCCAGGGCCGCTGTTGCCAGGGCGGCGAGCAGCGCCCGGGCAAGAATCCGCGCAGGCCATTTCTCCGAAACCAGCCAGACCAGGCTGATGACCGGGCCAATCAGGGGAATGTAGGTGTAACGATCCGCCATTCCCTGGCTTCCAATCTGCACGAAGCCGATCACCGGCACCATCGTCCCCAGATACCAGAACCAGCCGACCGCCAGATAGGGCCGGCGGACAATCTGGGTCAGGCACAGGGCCGAGACACCGGCCAGCAGCAATGCCGCCGCCCCAATCTCCCAGCCGGGCCACAGCGCCAGATAAAAATGGCCGTCGCGCGGAAATGAATAAAACGCCGCCAGGTTCGCCGGCCAGCCGGTCCAGGCCAGGTAACGCACGTAACTCACGATGATGTTTTCCAGCCGGATGCCCGGGCCGAGTTGTTCCAGGGATGGTGTGTTGGCGTGCCCGTGCTGCACGATGAATGTGATGACGCAGCCCGCCGCCGCCAGCGCGAAAAACGGAATTTTTTCCCGCAGCAGCGGGGCAATCGTAAATCGTCCACCCTCCGCAGTATTGCTACGCCCGTCCTCCGCAGTAGCTCTGCTACGGAGGATGGAGAGGACGGGTAAATCGTAAATCCTAAATCGCCGCAGCGGCCAGAGGTCCAGCAACAACAGGACGAATGGCACCGTCACCAGCGTCCCCTTGCTCATCAGCCCCAACGCAAAAAAGAAAACCGCTGACCAATAGCTCCATCGGGCGTTGGATGTTGGATGTTGAATGTTGAATGTTTCCCCTCCGTGCTTTCTGTTCATTGCTCCCTGCGCGTAGCGCGCGTAAGCCCACAACGTCAGCAAAAAGAAAAACACGCTCAACACGTCCTTGCGTTCCGCAATCCACGCCACCGATTCCACCCGCAACGGATGCCACGCAAACAACGCCGCCACCAGCGTGCTCCGCCACACCGCGCCCGTTAGTTGTCTCAGCAGCAGAAACAACAACGCCGCGTTGAGCGCGTGAATCACCGCATTCACCAGATGTTCCGCGCCGGGATTGGTCCCCCAAAGCTGGTGTCCCGCCACAAACGACAGGTTCGTCAACGGATGCCAGTTGTCCGCCACCACCCCCGTCAGCGTCCAGGCCAGACTGTGCCCGTTCAAGCCGCTCTGGATTTCCGGATTGAACTTTAGAAACAGCGGGTCATCGCATTGGAACAGGTCAAAATTCCGGACCGGCCAGTAAATGGCCAGCGTGACCCCGGCCAGCAGCAGGCAGATGGAAAGGTCACGGCGCATTTTTGTTCAATTGGAGAATGCAGAATGCAAAATGAGGAATGAGAAAGTCAATCCTGTTGGCGCGCGCGTAGTGGCTCAATTTGAGGTAGGGTCATCGCGTCCACCCTCCGTAGCGGCTACTGCGCCCGTCCTCCGCAGTAGCTCTGCTACGGAGGATGGAGAGGACGGGCTGCGATGACCGCGCCGCGTAGAGCGGCGCAAAAAGGAAGCTGACCAAGCTGTTTCGTCCACTGCACTTCGCACCATCGCCATTTTTCTCCCTCTCCTCCCCCAAGGAGGAGAGGGGCGGGGTGAGGAGGCCGATTATTGAATGTTGAGAGTTCTTTCCGCTTTCTGCTTTCTGGTTTCAGGTTTCAGGTTTCTGCCTTCCCAAGAATCCGCTGTAAAAAAATCCGCGCCATCCGCGCCATCCGCGGTAAAAATTTCGTGTCCATTCGTGGTTCATTGCGTGTGCATCTGGGCTGTTCCCCCGGAACGCCGGCTTCAGCCGGCAGAGGCTCTCTTTCTGCCATGCTGCCGCGTGAACGCGGCGTTCCTTTCCGAGGCCTTTGTAGCGGCGCCGCATTTCTTCCGCAGATGGAAGAGCGCGGCTCTCTTCCGGGAAGCCGCTGCGCCGGTTTTGAAATCCGCGCCATCCGCGCCATCCGCGGTAAAAATTTCGTGTCCATTCGTGGTTCTCGTCGCTTCCTGTTTTTTTTTCATCCTTCTGCCTTGCCAGGAATCCGTGTTAATCCGTGCAATCCGTGTCTCGTTTCTGTTTTCTGTTTTCAGCTTTCAGGTTTCATCCCAATCTCCGCGCCATCCGCGGTAAAAAAATCCGTGCCCAGTTGAACAACCAAGCAACGAAGCAACCAAGGAAGAACAACCAGAAGAACTTTGTTTCTTTGTTGTTAAAAATTTCGTGCCTTTCGTGTATTTCGTGGTAAACAATTCTCCCCGTGCCCGCCATCCCCAATACCATGCGCGCCGTCGTTTATCGTGGCGTCAACGATTTGCGCCTCGAAACCGTGCCCGTCCCGCGCATCGGCGCCAACGAACTCCTCGTCAAGGTCGCCGTCTGCGGCGTCTGCCCCACCGACATCAAGAAAATCCACCACGGCACCGTCCCGCCCCCGCGCATCTTCGGCCACGAAACCGCCGGCGCCATCGTCAAAATCGGCGGCAATCGGACGAGCCTCGAAATCCCCTCGCCCATCGGATGGGAGAGGGTGGCCGCCGGCCGGGTGAGGGTCGGTGACCGCGTCGCCCTGCACCATCACGTCCCGTGCCTCGATTGCCATTTCTGCCGGCACCGCGCCTTCGCCCAATGCGAAACCTACAAACGCACCGGCATCACCGCCGGCTTCGAACCGGCGGGCGGCGGCTACGCCGAATACGTCCGCGTCATGCCGTTTGTCCTGCCCGGCGTCGTGAAAATTCCGGCGCGCAATTCCTTCGAGGAAGGCGCCATGCTCGAACCCGTCAACACCGTCCTCAAGGCCGTGCGCCGGTTGAACCTGCTGCGCGGCGACACCGCGCTCGTGGCCGGGCAGGGGCCGATCGGTCTCATGTTCACGAAAATTTTGCAACTCCAGGGCGTCCGCGTCCTCGCCACCGATCTGCTGGCCTCGCGCCTGCGCCTCGCCAAAAAATTCGGCGCGAAACGCGCCGTTTTGGCCTCTCAACTCTCAACTCTCAACCCTCAACCGGATTCCGCCATCATCGCCGTCCCTTCCGACGCCGTCGTCCACCAGGCCCTGCAACTCGTGCGCGGCGGCGGACAGGTCCTGCTCTTCGCCCACACCAAGCGGGCCGCTCAATCCGGTAGGGCGGAGCTGCCGCTCCGCCAGGACGCGCGGCAGCGCGTCCCTGCCCCGCGCTCCCCAATTGACCTCGCGTCCATTTGCCTCGATGAAAAGGATTTGCTCGGCAGCTACTCGGCCGACTTCACGCTCCAGCGCGAGGTGGCGCGGCTGGTCTTCTCGCGCCGACTGGATGTGCGGCCATTGATCACCCATCGTTTCCCGCTCGAACAAACCGCAGCCGCCGTTGCCCTGGCTGCTTCTCCAACGCCGGACTCGTTGAAAATCATCGTAGGAGCCGACGTAAGGAGGGGCAGTGCCTTAATTTGAATTTGAGGTAGGGTCATCGCGTCCACCCTCCGTAGCGGCTACTGCGCCCGTCCTCCGCAGTAGCTCTGCTACGGAGGATGGAGAGGACGGGCTGCGATGACCGCGCCGCGTAGAGCGGCGCAAAAAGGAAGCGCGACCGAAGTGGTTCAGCCATGGTGTTGAGCGTTGAATGTTGAAAGTTCCCAAGGAACGCCGCGTTTACGCGGCAGCATGGCAGGCCTGCGCGGCCTCGGACGACCTCAGCATCGCCCTTTGATCGGTTGAATGTTGAATGTTGAGTGTTCCTGCTTTCCGCTTTCAGGTCTCAGCTTTCAGGTTTCTGGTTTCAAGTTTCCGCTTTCAGGTTTCAGCCGGTAAGTCTTGAGCCGTGCGCGGGCCAGCTCTGCGAGGGCGGTATTGCCCTGGGCCGTCGCCAGGGTCAGGGCTTGTTGGAAATGGGGAATGGCTTCAGCCGGTTTCCCCTGGGCGGCCAGCGCGATCCCCAAATTATAGTGGGCGACGGCGTAATCGGGTTTGAGCTGGAGTGCCTGTTCATAATGCTGGATGGCTTCCGCCGGCTTCCCCTGGACGGCCAGCGCGACCCCGAAATTATAGTGGGCCTCGGGAAAACCGGGTTTGAGCTGGAGCGCCCGGTCAAATTGCTGGATGGCTTCCGCCAGCCTCCCCTGGCTGCCCAGCGCGATCCCCAGATTATTGCGGGCCTCGGCGTAATCGGGTTTAAGCTGGAGCGCCTGTTCATAATGCTGGATGGCTTCCGCCCACTTCCCCTGGCTGGCCAGCGCGACTCCAATATTATAATGGGCATCGGCATAACCGGGTTTGAGCTGGAGCGCCTGATCAAATTGTTGGATCGCTTCCGCCAGCTTCCCCTGGGCGGCCAGCGCGGTGCCTATGTTATTGTGCGATTCGGCGTAATCAGGGCTGTGGCGGAGCGCTTCACGATAGAGCGTTTCCGCTTCAACCGCCTTTCCCCGGTCGAGCAGCAAATCTCCCAGATTGTTTTGCGCCATCCAACAACTTGGATTTTGCGCAATGGTGGTGCGCCAAAGGGTTTCCATGTCCCGGTAAGCCCCCGCCTGCCGCCACGTCAGGATGCCCAACACCGGCAACACCACGACTGCAAACCCATAAACCATCCACCGCCGCCGCGGTTCTTCAGCCGCCCGCGCCACCAGCGCCGCCACCAACGCCAGCATCCCCAGGCTGGACACATAAACCCAGTGATCACACACAAACGAGTAACGCATGAAATACGCGTTCATAAACCCCAGCACCGGAAACAACGTGCCCACAAAAAATAACAGCGCTGTGATTGGCCCCCGCCCAATTCGTCTCCGCGCCAGCCAGAGTGCGAACACGGTGCCAGCGGCGGTCACCGGATACAACCATTGCCGCCACACGCCCGGATTCAGTTGCCAGCGCGGGTAAATAAAACAGAGATGGGCCGGCCAGAACAATTTGCCGAGATAAAACCAGAAGGCCCGGCCGGTAATCAGGCAGCGTTGCGGGAAGGTCAGGGCAAAATCCGCTCCTTGCGCCCCCACGTGGTTTTTTTCCAGCCAGTCCGTCATGGCACACAGGGCGAGGGCCGCGGCGAAGAACGGCAGCGTCGGCAGCACGTCCGCCCGCCACCGGATGCATCCGCGTTTCCACCAGCCCATCAACAGTATCACCGCCGGCAGGGAAAAAGCCGTCGTCTTGGCCAGCAACGCCCCCAGAAACAAAACCAGCGCCAGGCCGTAAAAAACTTGGTAGTGCCCTGATTTGAAAGTGGTGGGTGCGCCGCTGCTGCGGCGCACGGCGGTGCGGCAGCACCGCCGCCACCAACTTAAAACACCACCGCCCGTTCGTGTCACTCGCCACTCGCCTGCCGTGCCGAAGCGTGGCGAAGGCTGGCCACCCGTCACGCCCTCCGCATACCGCAGGTAGGCCAGAAATGCCGCGAGGTAAAGGACCAGCGAAAGCACGTTTTTGCGTTCGGTGATCCAGGCGGCGGATTCCACCATCACCGGATGCAGCGCGAAAAGGGCCGCCGCCAGCCACGCGCCCGGCAGTTGGAGCCGCCGCAGCAATCGCCAGAAAAGCAGGGCGGCCAGGGCGTGCAGCAGGACGTTCTCGACGTGGTAGGGCAGCGTCCAGTATTTCCAGAGCTGGTAATCCAGCCAGAAGGTCGTGCCCGTCAGCGGGTAATACTGCTGCAACGCGGTCGGTTGAAACCAGATCGTGCGCAAACCGGATGCATTCTGGAACAACGCCGACAGGTTCGTCGTCCACGACGCATCGTCCCAGACAAACCCGCCATGCAGCGCCGGCCAGTAGGCCAGAAACGTGGCGGCAACCAGGAGCAGACCCAACGGCCACCTGCGATCTTGGGCGGCGCGCAAAATTTCCGTGATGCCGTTTGCCCGCCGGGGCGGGTGTCCGGCGGCGGGACTTTCGGATGGGTGAAGGTTCTTCCAGTTCACGCGGCCCAAGGCTACGCCGGGTTCGCCGCCAATTCAAACTTTGAGACACGTGCGGCTGTGTCTCAATTTGAATTTGAGGTAGGGTCATCGCGTCCACCCTCCGTAGCGGCTACTGCGGAGGACGGGCTGCGATGACCGCGCCGCGTAGAGCGGCGCAAATGGCCGTCCACGCAAAAAATGGTAGCAGCGGACGCCTGCCGGGTCGTAGCACATGGTGCGAAGACTGGTGAGTCCGCTCCAATCTTTGGTGCTCAACCCTCAACCCTCAACCGCTTCCCCCTCCGTAGTCCCGATTTTATCGGGACGGAGGACGGGCGCCTCTGCGTTAATTTTTTTCACGTAGCAGCGGGCGTCAGCCCGCTCCAATCTCAAACGAAATTCCAAGAATAGTGAGCCGACTCACACGAGGGCGCATCCGCGGGGCGTGTTGCCCAAATCCTGTTTTTTTTCATCCTTCATCCTTCATCGTTCTGCCTTGGCAAGTAAGAGTTGAATGTTGAATGTTGAGCGTTGAATGTTCCGCTTTCAGGTTTCAGCCTTCATCCTTCATCCTTGGCAAAAATCCAGCGCCCGGCCTCAACGCCTGTCCTCCGTAGTCCCGCATTGCGGGACGGAGGGTGGACAAAGAACCGCGGAGAACGCAAAGAACCGCGGAGTTTTTTCTGGACACACGCACCGAACGGAAATAACTTCACGGCATGAGTTATCTGACCGTTGAAGTCGAAATTGACCACGGACACGTTCTGGCCAAAGGCGCGCAGAGCCTGCCCGAAAAAGCCTCCGGTCTGCTCACCATTTTCAAGTCGGATGCCGCCAACCACGCCGCGATCTCCCCGCTTCAGGCCTTGGAAGCACTGCAAAAGCATCTCCATCTGGATGCAGCCGGGGCGGCGGAGTGGATGACGTCCGTGCGCGATGCCAGACGTTGATGCCCGGATGATTCAGCATGATTCATTTCGACACCAACTTTCTCATCCAATCCGTCGTCGCCGGTTCGCCGGCGCATCAAAAATTCCAGGGCTGGACGCTCGCGCAGGAAGACTGCAACGCCAGCAGCATTGCCTGGGCGGAATTTTTGTGCGGGCCGCTTGATGCGCCCGCCGACGCCATCGCCCGGCAAATCTTCCCGAATCCCGAACCCTTTCTGTCCGCCGACGCTGTACTGGCCGCCCGGTTGTTCAACCAGACTGGCCGCCGTTCCCGCAGTCTCGCTGATTGCATGATAGCGTCGGTGGCCATTCGCTGCGGGGCGAAACTGGCGACCAGCAACACCGCTGATTTTCAACCCTTCCTTTCCCACGGCTTGATTTTGGCCTGAATCATTCTGCCTCAGTTTCCTTCTGTAATCTCTGCGACCCTCCGCGACCCTCTGCATCTTCGCGCCTCTGCGTTAAAATCCGTGTTAATCCGTGCAATCCGTGTCTCGTTGAGTGTTGGATGTTGAATGTTGAGTGTTGAGAGTTTCCGCTTTCAGGTTTCAGGTTTCAGGTTTTTTTTCATCCTTCATCTTTCTGCCTTGCCCCCCTCATCCGCGCCATCCGCGCCATCCGCGGTAAAAATGTTGAGCGTTGAATGTTGAATGTTGAGAGTTTCCGCTTTCAGGTTTCAGGTTTCCGGTTTCATCCTTCTGCCTTCCCAAGAATCCGCGCCATCCGCGTAATCCGCGGTAAAAATTTCGTGTCCATCCGTGGTTGAGTTCTTTCCGCTTTCAGGTCTCAGGTCTCAGCTTTCTGGTCTCAGTTCGCAGCAGTCTCATGATACGCCTTATGCGCGCGATAAAGCTCCAGCAACTCCCGGTTCCGTTTCAACAATTCCTGCTGGCCGGATTCGGACGCCAGCGCGCAGGCTTTTTGCGCCGTTGCCACCGCCTCCGCAAAGCGCCCCGCCTCCGCGTAAGCCGCCGCCAGCGTCCCCACCATGACGGTCTCCCGGTAATGTGTCAGGTCGCAGGCGCGTTCGGCATGCTTCACGGCTTCGACGCCGTCGCGGGTTTGTTCGTTTTCAGACGTGGCCAGAAGCCAGGCCAGGTCGTTCAAAATTTCCGGGGAATCGGGTTTTGACCGCAGCGTTTCGAGGAACTGGTTTTTTTGCCGCGCATCCTCTATCACCGGGTCGCCCGGCTTCAGTTGCGCCGCGAACGAATACTCGGCCTCGGCGTCCTCAAATTTCCCCTCGCCCGACAGGGCGTCGCCCAGAAACTTGCACACGTATGGATTATTGGGCTGCAGCCGTAACACTTCGCCGAATTGGGCCTCGGCGGCTTCGTCGTTCTTCTGCAACAGCAGGACACGGCCAAGGGCATAATGACCGCCTGCAAAATCGGGGGCGACCCGGACGACATATTGATAGTTCGTGACCGCCGCGTCCAGGTTGCCGGCGTCCCAGTAGGCATTGCCCAGAAAATAATCGCCCATGAAATTTTCCCCGGTCACTGCCACGGCCCGGCGGAATAGCGTGACCGAGTCCCGCCAGTAACGCAGTTGATATCGCGTGTCGAGCAGGCAGGCCAATACCAGCCCCGCGGCCCCCAGCGTCAGCCCGGCCTGCCGGAGTTTTGACCCGCCTGCCAGCTCCGCCATCCCCCACGCCGCCATGATGAACAAACCGATGGACGGCAAATAAGTGTACCGGTCCGCCACGGATTGCATGCCGAACGGCACGATGCCAATGACCGGCACGAGCATCACGACAAACCAGCACCAGCCCGCCAGCAAATACGGACGGGAACGCATCCGCCGGACGCAAAAGACCGTCAGGCCCGCCAGCAACAGACCGCAACCCAAAGCCTCCCATGCCGGAATCCGCGCATGGGGATAGAAGATGGCCAGTTTCACGGGCCAGGCCATTTTCCAAAGATAAGTGGCATACGACACCACGAGGCTCTCAATCCGCCAGTCCAAAGGCGCGAAACCCGCGGGCAAAACCGCGCCTCCCCGGGCCTGGGCTTGAAAGGTCACGATGCTGGATGCCACGCTCATCGCCAGGAACGGAATTTTTTCCCGCAGCAGTGGGGCAATCGTAATTCGTCCACCCTCCGCAGTATTGCTACGGAGGACGGGTAAATCGTAAATCGTAAATCGCCGCAGCGGCCAGAAATCCAGCACCAGCAGAATCAGCGGCAGCGTCACCAGCATCGGCTTGCTCATCAGCCCCAACGCAAAAAATCCCAGCGCCAGACCGTAAAAAACTTGGTAGTGTCCTAATTTGAAATTGGTAGGGCCGCGCTGCCGCGCGGCCTCGGACGGGCAGCACCGCCGCCACCAAATTATGACACTACCAAAAATTTTGGACTTTGGACTTTGGACTTTGGACTTTAGACTGTGGACTGTGGACTGTTCCACAAAGCCCGCATACGCCCACAACGTCAGCAACATGAAGAAACCGCTTAACAGGTCTTTTCGTTCCGACACCCACGCGACGGACTGGACGTGCGTCGGGTGGGCGGCAAACAAGGCCGCCACCAACGCGCTGCGCCACACCGCTCCGGTCATTTTTCGCCACACGATGAAGAGCAGCAATGTGTTGGCGATATGAAACCCCAGGTTCATCCAATGATGGCCGCCGGCGTTCAGCCCGAACAATTTCCAATCCACCATGTGCGACAGCCAGGTGACCGGATGCCAGTTGCCGGCGTGCATCGTGGTGAATGCCCAGCCAACGCTCTCAACCGTTATCCCCGACTGGATGTTGGTGTTGTTGACGATGTAACCCCGGGGTCCTTTGTCATCATTGTCAATGAAACCGAGCCGGCCCACCGGCCAGTAAATCGCCAGCGTCATCCCCGCCAGCAGCAGGCAGATAAAAAAGTCACGGCGCATATTTGTTCAAATGGAGAAGGCAGAATGCAAAATCAGGAATGAGCAAGTCAATCCCGTTGCCGCGCGGGTGGTGCCCTGGTGTGCATCTGGGATGTTCCCTGGAACGCCGCCTTTAGGCGGCAGGGATACTCAAGCACCGTAGGAGACGAGGTAACGAGTCTCTAATAGTTGAACAACCAAGCAACGAAGCAACCAAGGAAGAAAAACCAGAAGAACTTTGTTCCTTTGTTTCTTTGTTCTGTTTTCAGCTTTCAGGTTTCAGGTCGCCGCTACGTTGGTTTTGAAATCCGTGTAAGCCTTGCGCTCGAAGCGTTCGGAAATGGACGATCAGCGCGGAGGGTTGACGGTTGGCGGTTCCAGTGGTATTGAAAATGCAGCCGACGCCGCGTAAGATTCGCCAGCTGGTTTCCGACCTCGCAAAAGCGGGTTTCATTCCAGTGCCGGGTGGCAAGGGCTCGCATCGCAAGTTCCGCCATGCGCGCTTTTCGGGATCAGTGGTTTTTGAGCGGCGCTGATGGTGATGATGCCCGTCATTATCAGGAAAAACAGGTTCGCAATGCGATCCGTGAGGCAACCAAATGAAAATCGAAGACCAATATCTGAAATTCGTCCTGTGGAGCGAAGATGACAGCCTGTATGTGGGTTATTGCCCGGATTTATTTCCATGGGGCGGTGTTTGCCACGGCAATACGGAAGAAGAAGCCTACCACCAGTTGTGTGACTTGGTTCGTGAAGAAGTTAATGAACTCCGCAAGGCTGGCAAAGAATTGCCATCCCCCGGCACCCGGCCAATGCGCGAAGCGGTGCTGGCTTGAATGTTGAATGTTGAGTGTTCCCGCTTTCCGCTTTCAGGTTTCAAGTTTCTGGTTTCAGGTTTTTTTTCATCCTTCATCCTTGGCAAGGAACGCCGGCTTCAGCCGGCAGAGGCTTCCTTTCTGCCATGCTGCCGCGTGAACGCGGCGTTCCTTGCCGAGGCCTCTGAATGTTGAATGTTGAGTGTTCCCGCTTTCCGCTTTCAGGTTTCAAGTTTCTGGTTTCAGGTTTTTTTTCATCCTTCATCCTTGGCAAGGAACGCCGGCTTCAGCCGGCAGAGGCTTCCTTTCTGCCATGCTGCCGCGTGAACGCGGCGTTCCTTGCCGAGGCCTCTGAATGTTGAATGTTGAGTGTTCCCGCTTTCCGCTTTCAGGTTTCAAGTTTCTGGTTTCAGGTTTTTTTTCATCCTTCATCCTTGGCAAGAAGAATGACCTTGCGCGAATGTGAAAAATGTGTATTTTGCCCGCATGCGCGCGACATTGACAGAATTAAGACGGGACACCGCCAAGGTCGTCAAGGCCCTTCACGGCGGCCGGAACGTCGTCCTCACCCAGCACGGCGAGCCTTGCGCCGAAATTGTGCCCGCGCGAAAATTGGACCGCAAAAAAGCCTTGCGGGATTTGATGGCCATCGGCCCGGTTGACTTCCTGCCCCGCAAATGATCCACCTGCTGGACAGCAACGTTCTTTCCGAACTTTGGAAACCCCGTCCCGACCCGGCCGTTTTTGCCTGGGTGGATTCCAGTGAATGGTTTTTGCCCGTCCCGGTCATCGCCGAAATTCAAGAGGGCGCGGAAGCTTCGCCCAGCTTGGCGCGCCGGCTCGAAATCAATGCCCGGCTCGACTACTTCTTAAAAACCCACGCCGGCGCCGTGGTGGATTGGGACATGGAAACGGCCCGGACTTGGGGACGCTTAAGGCACTCGCCCGAAGTCAAACGCCGCCCCCAGCCGCTTTGGGACAGTTTGCTTGACGCCATGGCCGTCCGACACGGCGCCACCATCGCCACCCGCAATCCCGCTGACTTCCGCCACGCCAAAACTTTTAATCCGTGGCCATCCCATGGTTGAAAACCCCGGCCAGGGCCTCAACGCAGAGACGCAAAGGGCGCAACTTCGCACCAGCGCCAAGGAACGCCGGCTTCAGCCGGCAGAGGCTCCCTTTCTGCCATGCTGCCGCGTGAACGCGGCGTTCCTTGCCGAGGCCTTTGAATGTTGAGCGTTCCTGCTTTCCGCTTTCAGGTTTCAGGTTTTGTTCATCCTTCAACCTTCATCCCTCTTCAGTAGGAGACGAGGTAACGAGTCTCAAACTTCTTCAGAAACCACCGATTTCCGGTTTCCGGTTTCCGGTCTCAGGTTTCAAATCCGGTAATTGCACCCATGTTAAGTGTTCCTAATCTCGGCGACCCTCTGCATCTCTGCGCCTCCGCGTTTTCCCGCTTTCAGGTTTCCGCTTTCAGGTCTCAGCTTTCAGGTTTCAGCTTTCAGGTTTCCGCTTTCAGGTTTCAGCTTTCAGGTTTCAGGTTTCAGGTTTCAGGTTCCTGCCTTGGCGAGCCCCCATTTCAGTTACTTTCCGGTTACAACCAGCCTTCACGCCTTCCGACTCCCCCCTCATTCAGCTCCTTAATTTCCACCGTAACATGCTTGTTATCAATAAGTTGCTCTAAAACAGGCCCCTCCGTCCAAAAATCATGCAATTCGTGTCTAAAAAACGTTCAAAAAAAGTAAAAAATTTGTTGACACCCGCTTGTAAGTTTGAGATATTGGCATCACACACGGTAACACTAAAACACAACCGAAAGCAAAAATGAGAACTAAAACACTACTTGCGGCCTGTGCCGCCCTCGCGTTCAGCCTTGCCACTTCGCAGGCTCAAGTCTATTCCGCCAACGTCGTTGGCTACATCAACGTCACCGTTCCCGGACAACACTTCGCCGAAGTTGCGAACCACTTCATCACCGGCACCAACGGCATAGATCACGGTTTATGCCACCGGCTTGATTTCCGATTTCAGACCTCCAAACACTGGCAGCAACAGCGTTTATCTTAAATGGACGGGTTCTGGATTCGTCAAGTATTGGTATTACAACACAGCCGACGCCGCGACTGCGGGTGGTAATGCGGACCTAAATGACACAACCCCAGGCTGGTATAATTCGGGGACCGGTGATCATGCCGGCATTATAGTTAGCTCCGGGTGTATCCGCATTCCTGTCTGACCCCACCACCAGCCCGATGACCGTCACAACGGTCGGCACGGTGTTGCAGGGAACAAATGTCATTGAAACCATCCCGGCCGGTTTGAGCTTCATTGCGTTGCCCGATGCCGTTCAGACCAATCTCGATTGCGCGGGGCTTGGGCTGCCTACCGCCTTTTTGACCTCAAGCAGCGCTGCTCCAAATACCGGAAACAACGACGTGGCTTTGACGTGGAATGGTTCTGGATACGTCAAGTATTGGTATTACAACACAGCCGACGCCGCGACTGCCGGTGGTAATGCGGACCTGAATGACACAACCCCTGGCTTTTACAGTGGGACGGGTGATCATATGCCTTTCTCCGCATATCCGGCGCCCGGCCATGGCTTCGTCTTCAAGCATACTGGTGCAACGATTACGTGGACCAATGTTTTCCTAGTTCCATAAACCCTAAATGACAAAAAACATTTAAGCAAACCATTAACAACAACAAACCAAAAACCTGAACATTATGAAAAAATTAGTATTATTCAGCACCATCGCAGCCTCGCTTATCGGGATGTCCTCGTTCGGCCAGGGCTACCTGCAACTCCAAAGCGGAAACAAAACCATTTGGGAAAATGGCACGTATAAAACTGGCTCTGGTGGCCTTGTCACGACCAATTCTTACGCTTTGGTGTGGGGTTCGACCACACTCACGCCATTGGTGGACGCCATTCAAGCGTCGGTTGCAACCAATGCATTGCCCGGTGTTGCTGCCGCTGGTACTGTGAACGGCAATTACTCAGTCGCCGCTGCATGGACAGCCATTCTCACTGATCCCAACTTCACGCTGGCGACTGATTTGGCTGGTCCAAATCTCGCGACTGGTATCGCACTCCAGAATGGTTCACTTAGCTACAACGGGGGTGGTTCGTTTGCGGTTTCGGGTGCAGGCGCCGGCGTATGGTCACTGTTCTATATCGCGTGGAACGATGCTGGAGGCGTATATCTCACACCATCAGCCGCGCAGGCGGCAGGTGAGTTAGTGGGTTGGTCAACGGTTTTTAACATGACCTTGACTGGCACAGTCAGCGACCCGCTTATTCAGCAAACGTCGGGACTGGTTCCGTTTGGCGTAGCGGGTGGTGCGGTTCCGGAGCCTACGACGATTGCGTTTGGAGCATTGGGCGGTCTGTCGCTCCTGCTCATGCGCCGCAAAAAGGCTTAATAGCTTAATCGGTTTGTTGTTTTCACAACCTCGCTCCCTCAGAAGAGCGGGGTTTTTTATTTTCCATTATAGGTAGGGACATCGCAGGTAGGGACATCGCGCTGCGATGTCCCCGCCCGCGTATCAGCGGGCGGAACAGACCCACGCGAGCCCTGCGAACGTCTCCTCGTATTCATTGCGCCGCTCTGCGCGGCGCGGACGGCGCAGCGCGCCATCCCTACCGAAGCGCACTGCAAATTGGTAGGGACATCGCGTCCACCCTCCGTAGCGGCTACTGCGCCCGTCCTCCGCAGTAGCTCTGCTACGGAGGATGGAGAGGACGGGCTGCGATGTCCCCGCCCGCGTATCAGCGGGCGGAACGAACCACGCGAGCCCTGCGAACGTGTCCCCGTATTCATTGCGCCGCTCTGCGCGGCGCGGACGGCGCAGCGCGCCATCCCTACCGCTGTGCTTCGAACGTTGCGTGCGATTTCGTCCGGACCTATCCTTTTGAGAATGGACGTTTCCCGAAGGAAATCGTTGCCACACGAAATTCCGCTGTGGGTTGACCCGCAACGGGAGATTTACTTTATCACCATCAATTGCGAAGTGCGCGGAGCCAACCAACTGGCCGCGGACAAAATTGCGGCGGCTCTCTTTGAAACCGTCCGGCACCGGCAGGAACAGGGATTTTGGTGGCCGCATGTTTTCCTGCTCATGCCCGATCATGTCCACGCCTTGATTTCCTTTCCGCCATCCGGCAAGCCGATCAAGCTCATCGTCCGCAAATGGAAAGAATGGACGGCCAAAACCGTGGGCATTGACTGGCAGCGCGACTTCTTCGAGCATCGATTGCGACACGCGGAAAGCCGCAGGGAAAAGGCTGATTACATCCTGCTAAATCCCGTGCGAAAAAAACTCGCGGCGCGTCCCGAAGACTGGCCATTCATTTATTTCGCCGACGGCCAACGCCCGCATTTTACCGATTAATGGCAGGGACATCGCGTCCACCCTCCGTAGCGGCTACTGCGGAGGACGGGCTGCGATGTCCCCGCCCGCGCATCAGCGGGCGGAACAGACCCACGCGAGCCCTGCGAACGTCTCCCCGTGTTTATTGCGCCGCTGTTACGCGGCGCGGACGGCGCAGCGCGCCGTCCCTACCGAAGCGCACTGCAAATTGGTAGGGACATCGCGTCCACCCTCCGTAGCGGCTACTGCGCCCGTCCTCCGCAGTAGCTCTGCTACGGAGGATGGAGAGGACGGGCTGCGATGTCCCCGCCCGCGCATCAGCGGGCGGAACGAATCACGCGGAACATGCGAAACGTCTCCCCATATTCATTGCGCCGCTATTACGCGGCGCGGACGGCGCAGCGCGCCGTCCCTACCGAAGCGCATTTGCAAATTGGTAGGGCCGCGACCGGCCCGTCCTCCGCAGTAGCTCTGCTACGAGTGGACAGGTCGTCCCTGCCAACCAAAATGGCGCACCACCGGAGAGCGGAGTTTTTTGTTTGATGCACGATTCATTTGCAATCAAGCATTAAAACCGTATTCTTAAGGCATGGAAACAACCGCTTACCGTTATCTGGTGAATCTGCCCGGGGTTTGCAACGGCCATGCGATTATCACCGACACGCGCATTGGCGTGCATGATGTGATGGGGTTGATCCTCAATGGCGTCTCCATTGAGGATGTGCGCCGCAGTTTTCCCGACTTGACGAAGGCGCAAATTTACGAATGTCTTGCCTACTACGAAGACCATCGCACCGAAATTGAGGCGTTGGTGGCGGAACAGATGAGTGAAACTTTGTAATGAAGTTCCTGCTCGACCACGATGTGCCGGATGAGGTGGTGCGGTTGCTCTCTTATTGGAAGCACGAGGCGCAAAGCCTGCGCGAAATCCTGCCAGCCACGACAGCGGACCAGGTCATCTTCGAGTTTGCGCAGCGGGAGCGGCGCATCATCATCAGTTGCAATCGGAATCATTTTCTGAATCTGGCGCGGGAAGCCACCTTGAAGAAACAACCTTTTGCGGGCTTGATTATTCTTATCCGCAGGCGAACCCGGCAGTCGGAGTGCGCGCATCTGTTATCGCTGCTGCGTCGCGCGGGAGAATCCGGTGTGAGCGGGAACATCAATTTGGCATGATTTCACCGCGAGAACGGGTTGGTTCCATTCCGGAGCCTGCGACGCTGGGCGCTTTGGGCGGTCTGTCGCTCCTGCTCCCCCCGTCGCAAAAGGCCTAATCAGTTAATTGGTTTGTTTTCACAACCCCGCTCTGTCAGGAGAGCGGGGTTTTTTGTTTCCAAAATTAAACCAAAACCCGTAGGAGCCGACGTAAGGAGGCTCTAACTTCCTTCCAATTCCGCAATACACATTCAAAACTTGATTAGAGTCTCGTGACCTCGCCTCCCACTGTCCAATTTAGTAGGAGACGACGTAAGGAGGCTCCATTCAACACCAAAGTCGTCCCCAATCCGCCAATCAACTTCCCAACGGTTAGTCAGAGTCTCGTCACCTCGCCTCCTACTGAAAACCCGTAGGAGACGACCCGTCCTCTCCATCCTCCGTAGCAGAGCTACTGCGGAGGACGGGCGTAGCAATACTGCGGAGGGTGGACGTAAGGAGGCTCTAACAAAAAATTGTAGGAGACGAGGTAACGAGTCTCTGATAAAAAAAGGCCGGGTTTAGCAATGAACGACCGTGCCTGTTTTCTTCCCCGTTTGTCCCGTGAGTTCTATCGGGGCGATGCCGCCGTTCACTGGACGTTGACCGTGTTTGATCGCGGAACGGGATGGTTGAACGAGTCGTTCCATTTAAAGTTCCGGGAATTATTGCTGCATGTTGCCGCCCGGGAGGGCCTGGTGTGTCCGGTCTATTGTTTGATGCCGGACCACATTCATTTGATGTGGCTTGGCCTGCGGCGTGACACGGATCAATTGAATGGGATGTCCTTCCTGCGAACGCATCTGAGACCGCTGCTGCTCCCGCATAAATTCCAGCCGCAGGCCCACGACCACGTCTTGCGCGAGGAAGAACGGAAGCGGGGCGCTTTTGCGAAAATCTGTTTTTACATCCTGGCGAACCCGGTGCGCGCCGGATTGATCAAGGAATCGGAGATTTGGCCGCAGGGCGGCGCCGTCCTTCCCGGTTATCCGGCACTGCATCCTTTGGCCGATGGTTTCTGGCCGAAGTTTTGGAAGATTTTCGGGCAGTCGCGAAAGCCGGATGCCGGAGAACGCAAGTTGCCATGGCGGAGTTCAGAGTCTCGTGACCTCGCCTCCCACTGAAAACCCGTAGGAGCCGACCCGTCCTCTCCATCCTCCGTAGCAGAGCTACTGCGGAGGACGGGCGTAGCAATACTGCGGAGGGTGGACGTAAGGAGGCTCTAACTTCCTTCCAATTCCGCGATACACAATCAAAACTTGATTGGAGTCTCGTGACCTCGCCTCCTACTGAAAAACCGTAGGAGCCGACGTGAGGAGGCTCTAACTTCCTTCCAATTCCGCGATACACAAACAAAACTTGATTGGAGTCTCGTGACCTCGCCTCCCACTGAAAACCCGTAGGAGCCGACCCGTCCTCTCCATCCTCCGTAGCAGAGCTACTGCGGAGGACGGGCGTAGCAATACTGCGGAGGGTGGACGTGAGGAGGCTCCATATAAACCTCCGCCCCGCCCCGCGCCGGATTTAATGCGCGCCCGGTGCGCCCGGTGCGCCCGGCGGTGGAACCGGAGTCTCAACGTTGGAAGGCACGCCCGCTTCGCCGTCGAATTGGCTCGGTGGAAAGATGAGGGCCGCGGGATCGTTGTGTTGGATGGCATTCAAATGCTGCGCGGTAACCAGCACCGCCTGATCTTCCGCCGACATTGCGGGCGGCTGCGCGCCGGATTGCGCGCCGGGTTGCTGGCTGGAGAAACCGCCGCCCCCCCCGGCCATGACGACCCCCATATGCGAGGCGGGGCTTGCGCCGGCGTTGTTGAAATTGTTGCCGGCATTGACGCCGCCGGGATTTTGTCCGCCCGCTCCACCGCTCTGGCCGAAACGACCGCCAAACTGGACGATGCTGCTGCCGCCGCCGACGTCGCCGCCGCGACCGGGCGCAAATCGCGGCGCGGGATAGCCTGGTCCCGGTCCCGGTCCCGACCCGTCTGACGCCGAAGGCCCGCTGGCCGTCTTGTCGGAAAGGAGCAGGTCCTGGATCGTGCCGTGGTTGTTGAACGTCACCGCGCCGGCGGTTTCATTGATTTTCTCCACTTCAATGTCGTCCTGCTGCTGGCCTTCGCCGAGGATGTAGGACTGTTCCCGGCCCGGCTGACCCGGCTTGGGCGGGATGACCGCCCGGAACAACACCTGCATGCGGCCATAGACGGACATGATGCCGTTGAGCGTGATTTTGGGCGGCGGCTCGGTGGGCGGCAGGACCGGGGCCGGCGGCGGCGGCGGGGTGATGGCGAAAACATTGCGGGTCGCTATCGGCGCGTAGGGATTGTCCGGCGGCACCGCTTCCGCCGCGCGCAGGCCGGTGCCCAGCACCAGCCCGCCCGCGAGGCAAAGGCAAAGTTTTCCGACGCGTTTCACAAATCAAGCATACCGTTGTCCGGCCTGAATTGCAAACACCGCCCAACCGGTTTGGTTGCGCCCGGCCCGGGGAACCGCCGCCTTCAGGCGGCAGGACGTTACATCCGCCCCGCGCCGCCGCATTTAGAGTCTGTGTGAAAAACCGTAGGAGCCGACGTAAGGAGGCTCACTCCTTGGCGGAAATCGTGGTTTCTGAAGAAGTTTGAGACTCGTTACCTCGTCTCCTACTGAAGATAGGTGTTTTTCACACAGACTCTAAATGCGGCGTTCCGGGGAGCCTTGCGCGTGCGCCGCCGCCACCAAATTCGGACACTACCGCCGGGTTGCGGTGGTGGTATATTTTGGAACGCCGAGCACCGTCTCGGCTCGAAGGTGACTTCCAATTCAAACTTGCCGAGGCGGTGCTCGGCGCTCCGTTTCGGTAAACCATACCACTACCGCCGGGCTGCTCTGTGATTGACAACGGCCGGGCGGGCGGTAATTTGGCGGTCACAATGGCGTGTTCGTCTATCGGTTAGGACACGGCCCTCTCAAGGCTGAAAGACGGGTTCGATTCCCGTACGCGCTACCAATCACGCTTTGAGCCAATGATACCAATGGCTTTTCGCGTTTTCGGATTTTTCAAAATCCCAAAGTGAGAATAAAAGTGAGAATAAAGGCCTTCCCATTCGTCGCTTTTGACGGGTAAAAGCCCCTGTTTTCAACGGGTTTCACAGCACCGAAAATTTGGCCTGTGAGAATGCTCCGGCGTCCTATTTCCAATTCCGACATTCCTCGATGAATCGAACGAGCGCGTCATTTTGAAAAACTTTCATCCTTTCTCCGCACCAAAAGACTTTGCGCAAAAGCAATTCACCGTGCCCAGTCGCAGCGTAACGGTTCTCCGGAACTCGGACAGCATCTCTCTGCCCCACAAGTTGCTCCCATCGCAACGGAATGTGACACTTTTGATGTTTTCGATTGCCTAAAATCTCCTGCGGCTTACGATTCCAGCTAATCTACATGGCTACTGGAAACATTTCAGAAATCAAAGATTCATTGCAGGAACTTTATGGTGCTGATTCGCGTCCTTGGCTTGTCGGCTTCAGCGGCGGTAAGGACAGCACCTTGGTTGCCTCGCTCATTTTCGACACCGTCCAATCCGTTCCGGCAGAGAAGCGGAAGAAGGAAATCGCCATTGTCTGCACCGACACCCGCGTCGAGATACCGGCCATTGTGGAAATGATTGAAACGTCGCTGGCCAAGATGCGTAAATGCTCCGCCGAGCAAAATCTCAATATCGAAGTCCACCTCCTTCGTCCGCCTCCGGAGCAGAGCTTTTGGGCAAATATCATTGGGCGCGGCTATCCACCGCCGAACCGCACATTCCGGTGGTGCACGCAGCGGATGAAGATTGATCCGGTTACCCGCTTCGTTGAGCAACGTATGGGACGCTGGAGCGAGGCCATACTCCACTTAGGTGCCCGCCGTGCCGAGAGTGCCACCCGCGCACAAACACTGGCTGGACGCGAGACACGCAATGGCCTCACCCGCCATCCCGACTTGCCGCGCGTCTGGGTTTCAAATCCGATTCAATTTCTCACAACTGAGGAAGTCTGGGCCTACTTGCTCCAGTCCGCCCCAGCATGGGGTGGATCGAATCGCGATCTATACAAACTCTACAATGCAGCCGGCGGTGGCGAATGTCCCATCCAGATTGACACCAGCACGCCCGCTTGCGGCAACTCCCGCTTCGGCTGCTGGACTTGCACCGTTGTTGATCGGGACAAGGCCAGTGAGGGCTTGCTCGAAAGCGGTGATGAACGCATGGAACATCTGCTCGGTTTTCGCGAGACGCTGCTTGAATTCCGCGATCCTGAAAACGGCCACCGTGATATGAAACGGAAAAATGGTGCGGACGGCCCGGGTCCGCTCAAGATCGAAAGCCGGCGTGAACTATTAAAACGCCTGCTCAAACTGCAAGAGGAAACTGCATTGACACTCATCACCCCGGAGGAGTTACTATTGATCCAACAGATGTGGAAATCGTCGCGTGATCCCGATGATGGGCGCGGTGTTGCCCGCATCGTCAACAAACAGCGAGGAATAATTATGAACGCTGACCTGAGGGAACTGAATCGCCTGCGCGAAATGGAAGAGGAAGTCGCTGGTGAGAAAAACGTTAATGCCGACACCCTCCGCCGGATGCTCGCCAAGGTGGAGGAATACAGCGAAAGTAACCGCGCCCACGGATTACCCGACGATCTGCTTAACATCTTGAAGGATGATCTGGCAGAACAAACAGTGAAAAAGGTTTAACCATGGCGGATGTCTATATTGATTCGCTGACGCTGCAAAACTTCGGGCCGTTCTATGGAGAGCACACGCTTGATTTTCGCAGTTTGGAGGGCAAGTGCGGGATTCTGGTCGGCGGCAAGAACGGTGCTGGCAAGACACACTTGTTGCGCGCACTTTACCTCGCGGTGGTTGGTGAAAGCGGCGTTGGCGATTTGAGAAAAGTTGAGCCTGGAGCGGATGCAACTAGATTCGCATTTGAAAAGTCTCTCAATCGGCGTGCAGTGGCTGAAGGTGAGGACACGATGCGCTTCAAAGCAGTCGTCAGTCTCCGCGACGAGAAAGTAGGCAGTCGAAAAGTCGAACTTCATCGCGAAATCCGGTTCCGTTCCAACTCGTCCCCGGTATGGGAGCATTACGCAATACGCTCTGACACGCCGGGTCGTATTGAAGATGAGCAAGTGATTCAAAAACTGCGGGACTCTTTTCTGCCAAGACATCTGGCACGTTTCTTTTTCTTTGATGCCGAGCGTAGCCAAAGCATCAACTTGGGCCAGCAAGACATCGTTGAAGGTGTAAGTCGAATCATTGGTCTTTGGTCATACACCGAACTGGAAAACGACTTGCGCCAATTGATCAATTCAAAAATCCCGCGCGTGTTTAACACCGTTGGCGGTCCTGACCCGGAAACAACACTTGCCGAATTGAACGGCAAGGTCATCACTGCCGAGGGAATTTTGAAAGCCCGGCGCAGGGAACACGATACTTTGGATCGCGACCTGCGTGAAGTTGAGGTCGAATTACTGGAAGTCGAGGACGACTTGAAGACACTGGGCGCGGTTGACCCCGACGAGCTGGAGCAGGCGCAAGAGCGCCGCACCGAACTCACGGAAGCAAAAGCCAAACTTGAATCAAAGCTCACAGAGGCTTGGGAATTGGCGTTGCCAATTTCTTTGCTGGGTGTTTACAGGAAGGAATTGCACGACGCTTTATCTGCTGAAGAACGGCGGCGTGAATGGGAAAGCGCCAAATCCACCGTCCAGCCGAAGATTCCACAGGTGAAAGAGGACGTGTTTGGCAGTCCGCCAAAAGAGTTTGAACTCCAACCAGACGTTGAATCTTTCTACATGAATCGCCTGGAGGATGCGCTCGCCCGGCTTTTTCATCCTCCGCCCAAAGGGATGCCCGAACGGGTTTATTTAGCAGACCGTAACGACGTGAGCGCACAAGTAAGGTCTAGGCTGGCCGCGAATCAAAGGACGCTTCAAGACTTGGCTGAATTATGTGTCAGCATTGAAAAGATGGACGTGGAGTTGCGCGAACTCGACCAGAAGCTGAAACAGATGCAGCATAACACGGCGGCTTACAAGCGAGGCGTGGAACTCCATGAGAAGCGTGGCGGACTCATTTCCCGCCGCGATCAAATTAGCAAACGCTTGAAGGATATTGACGCCGAAATCACCCGGCTGGATGTCGAACTTACGGACTTAAAACGGCAGGAGACGATCCAACGGGAAATTGCCGAGCGTGCTGAACGCGGCGAAAGTTTGGCGGCGATGGCAACGCGCTACCGGGAAGCCGCTGGGGAAATCCGCAGTCGTGCTGCCATACAAATGCGCCGCCAGATTTCCGAGGAGGTCGGCAAACTGTGGGTGGAAATCACCGAGCGCGAACGTGAATTTGAGGGCATGGATTTTGACAGTCATTGGCAGTGCTGGCTCGTCAGGCGTGATGGCAAAAAGGTGACGTGGGAAGAAAGCAACACGTCAGCCGGCCAGCGGCAAGTGCGGATGCTCGCGTTCTACGAAGCCTTGCGCCGCCTCGCCAGACTCGTGCCGCCGCTTGTTGTAGATACACCGCTTGCCCGCCTCGATAAGGAAGTCCGTAACAACGTGCTTGACCGGCTTTATCTTAGTGGTCACCAATCCATCATTCTTAGCACCAACGCAGAGGTTGATCCCGAAGGTCAGTTGTTTGACCAGATTCGTGACCGGCTTGCCCGCTGTTACACGTTGCACCCACACGGGAAACCCGGTAGCCAAAACTATGAAGTGCGCATTACGAGCGACTATTTCGGGCATGATCTCTGATACTTGAGCAAAGCGTATGAAATTTGATACCAGTGGCGAAGCGCACGAGTTTATCGAGAATGTCTTTGCCCGCCTTGGCGCACGTAATCAGGCGGTTCTTGGACGCGCCGCCCTCTTTTTAGCGCTGGGTGAAGGTGTGCCAATCGAGTTCAAACCCAAGGACGCGAAAGGCGTTACGTTGAACGACGAACAAGTTGTCGGCGACGATCTTCGGGACGTTGTGCGGGCTGCGTTAAACCACCGCGCCGGACACAATCTTGACGAAGGTGGCTACCGTCAGGAGTTTCGTCGGCACTTTGAGTTCGGCTGCCAACGGTTGCGGCAAATCTGGGCGGAGTCCGGCAACGATCAGGCACGGTTCGTATCAGCCTTGCTCAAATTTGCAGGCGGCGATCTCGGTCTTGCAGGCGTCGTGCAGCCGCCAATGCCCTCGATGCCTGTCGTCGAGACGGAAGTGAAACTCAAAGTCTTGAATGATGCCCCTGAATGGTCAATGAATGGCCCTGGCACGTCCAATGGCCTGCTGGTGGTTTCCGGCCAACCTGGCAGCGGTAAGAGCCAGCTTGCACTTGACCTTCTGGCGCAACTTAGCAACCACGGCGTGCGCTTTGTCTTCTTTGACCTGAAGGGTGAACTGGAGGACGACCCGAACAATGCGCAACTGCGCAAGAACCGTACACGATTTCTGGAGCAGACCGGGGCGCAGTACGTCCGTCTTATCAAGCAGGATTTGCCAATCAATCCGCTCTACCGCCATCCGAACTCGACGCAGAACGCACAAATTGCCTACGAAATCGCCAACCTCATCCGCTGTTTTGCGCCACAACTCGGCGCCAAGCAGGAGCGCAACATCAGCGATTGCTACCAGCGTCTCGATGCACCCGATTTCACGTCGCTTGCACTTGAGTTGGAAAACAGTGGCGCGACCGGAGTTGACCTCGCCATCATACAGAAAATCGAACGATTCAATTTATTTGCTAGCGCACTAACCGCCAAATCACCGGAAGAATGGCTGAATAGTTCAATGGTGATCGACTTCAAGGATTTTAGCACGGACAGCGAAACCAAGGCTCTTGCCGTCGCTCTCATCCTGAATTTTCTGATAAAGAAATTGAGTCAGCAACTGGCCGTCAAGAATGACATTCAACCGCTCAAAATGGTGTTGTTCGTGGACGAAGCGCATTTGTTGCTGCCAAAGGAAAACAAGGCCGGGTTGTTGAGTCAACTGGCGCGGCAAGGCCGGTCATGGGGCTTCCCAGTTTGGCTCGCTTCGCAGGACGCTGACAAATTCCTGACCACTGGCACTAACGAAACGAACTTCGCGGAATTGGCCGAGTGCGGCGTCCATTTCTCGCCACAAACATTGAGTCCTGCCGATCAAAAGCTGATCCTCGGTGGTGTCATTCACCAAAAATTCAAAAAAGCTGAAGCCGCCCTGCGATTGCAGGGCAAGTTGCAGACTGGGGTGGCTCGCCAATACTGGAAAGATGGAGGTAAATGATATGAATCAATGGCAAACATTTTTTGGACGGTTTTTTCGATTTCCGGTGCGACTAATCACACAACCAAGGCTTCTATTCTATTTTCTGCTCGTCATCGTCTTATTTGGCGGCCTTGGTACTTGGATTTCGTATGGCCAATGGCGAGCAAATGTTGTGGAATTGGATCTGCTGAACGTATATCACAATTTTGCGACCTATCTCATTGCTATCGCTGTCACAGCATTTGCGGATTATCTGGTGACGGAGCGTGAGACTGAGAATAGGACGCTTACACTAGCGCTCTTTGGTCTGGCACTGATTTCTGGGCTAGCTGCCGTCGTCATTCTTGTTGTGGACGGGATGGATACGGTCAAGCTCTATGCGAAAATTGGCGCACTGTGCGCAGCGCTTCTATGGCTGATCATCAACGACGAGAACGAAAATCTCACCGAAAGTAACGCCCTATCCCCGCTTGGTGGGAATGTCAACTAACTGAAAGGCAGAGCGATGCCGGAATATCCTTTGAAACTGCCTGCAATTCGAGTTTGCCAACCATTAGGTGAGTTTTTTGTCGTGGTTTTGGATGCCGCAACATTGCGGACAATCACATACATGGATGCAACTCGAATTGCTAAAGTTGACCGCCAATCTTTTCTCTACTCTCTGTTAGGCGCACAACGACAGTCATCGCCGAGACGTGCAAAACAGATCGCGAAATATATCAATACCGTTGAAGCCGCGTTTCCTAACAGCATCATTTTAGCTGCGAATTATATAAATGACGGGGAGTTTCAAGAAGACGAGGAAAAGCGCTGGCGTGTGGAAGGCAATGGTAACTCGATCTGGAATCTTGTCATCCCATCTTCTGAAAAGATGGCTAGCATTATCGATGGCCAACATCGTCTTTTGGGATTCGATTATTGTGATGAGGAACGTAAGTCTATGGAGCTGCTATGTGCCGTGTACATGGATTTGCCTCATCCATATCAAGCGTACCTTTTTGCGACTATCAACATCAACCAACGTAAGGTAGATAAAAGTCTGGCTTACGAGCAATTCGGGTACAATCTTGATGATGAAAATCGTGACGGATGGGCGCCAGACAAACTTTCGGTTTACTTCACTCGCAAGCTTAACCTCGACCCCGAATCACCATTCTATCGACGGATTCGTGTCGCTCCGCTGAATGCTGAAGCTGTCTTCCCCTCGAACGAGAGCCCGACATGGGTGGTGTCAACCGCCTGTATTGTTGAAGGGCTTGCTCGACTGATCTCGAAGAATCCAAAGTCTGACCGAAATTTGTTACACAAAAAACCTTCGATGGCTAGAAGTAGGTCTTTATTGGCAAAAGATGGTGCGCCTCTAAGACAATTCTATCTAGCGAATCAAGATGACGAAATTTACACGCGGATTGAGCGTCTGTTTCGATTCGCAGATTCAAAGTTGTGGAGCAATGCAAACCCTTCGTCGTATATCCATAAAACAATCGGTATACAGGCACTATTCGACGTGTACCGGGTGTGCATTGACCAGGATGGCCTTGATGGCGCAGAGGCGAAGACTGGTGGCGTTTTTGAAGCCTCGCGAGTTGTAGACTTCAGCGATTCGTTCTATCAAGCCTCGGGAAAAGGACGAGTAAGGATCAAGAACACACTGCTACTGTATGGCGGCCTGAAAACCACGAATGAGATTGCCGGAACGGATGTCCCTCTCTATGACGAACTACTCCGTAAGTACCCCAAGAGCGCCACAGCGACTTAGATTTTGATTCTCAGCCACGCAATTCGGTGATAGTCCGGCAGAGGGCCTTCAGAATTTGCGTTGGCTCATTACTCACAGTTCCAGAACCTAAAGATAATCGGATCATCTGCCGCGAAGCTGTTGATTCTAGCTTCATTGCCTTGACGACATGCGATGGCTCATCCGAATCGGCAAGACACGCGGAGCCGGATGACGCACAGATGCCTTCTTGATCAAGCAGGATGAGTAGCGCCTCGGATTCGATGCCGTGGAAAGTGATGTTGGTCGTGTTAGCCAGTCGCTGGGTTTTGTGGCCGTTCAATTCCGTGTTCGGAATTGAACTCAAGAATTCCTTCCTCCAGCGCATCCCGAAGCGGACGGACTTCTTGCTCGTAGTCGGGCAGATGTTTCCGTGCCAGTTCGGCGGCTTTACCCATGCCAGCAATCAGCGGGACGTTTTCCGTGCCGCCGCGCAAACTACGCTCCTGATGTCCGCCGTGGAGGTAAGGCGAGAACGGCGCTTTGCGCCGAACGTAAAGCGCGCCAATTCCTTTTGGCGCATGAAACTTGTGGCCGGTTAGTGAGAGGTAATCGGCCTGCACCTTGCGAACGTCAATTTCGACTTTGCCCGCCGCTTGAACCGCGTCGCAGTGGAACAACACCCCGCGCGTCTTGCAAATTCCGCAATTCGCTCCACCGGAAACAACACACCCGTTTCATTGTTCGCCCACATCAGCGAAACGACGGCGGTGTCATCCGTGAGCGCGGTTTCAAGGTCCGCCAGCTTGAGTAAGCCGTCGCGGTCCACCGGCAGATAGGTGACGCGGTAATTTTCCTTTTCCAACGCCATGCAATAATTCAGCACGGAGGAATGCTCGACGGCGGAGGTGACGATGTGGCGCTTCTGCGGATTGGCCTTGAGCGCGGCATGAATCGCGGCGTTGTTGCTCTCCGTGGCGCACGAAGTAAAAATCATTTCGCGCGGATGCGCGCCGATCAAATCCGCCACCTGTGCGCGCGCCGTCTCGATCACGCGTTTTCAACTTCGACCCGAATTTGTAGCTGCTCGACGGATTGCCCCATTCCGTCGCAGAAATAGGGGCGCATTGCCTCGAAAACTTCAGGCAGAACCGGCGTCGTCGCGTTATGGTCGAGATAAATCATTATCTTGATGGCCGATTGTAGATTTAATGCATGACACCGGCAAACACTTTGCCACTTGTTAACAAACCACCCTGTTTTCATGGTAAAATGGCGGCATGGAGTTTGTTACCATTCACGATCTGTCCCGCGAATTGAATATCCCCGCCCGCGTCATCCGGTATCGGCTTATTCATTTGATCGCCGATGGAAAATTGAAAGAAAACGAGGATTTTCGCCGGGACGATTTCAAGGACGATCAGCATTTTCTCTGGAAAATTAATCCCCTTTCCTTCATGCGCCAGACCGGTTTCAAGCCGGTAACAGCCGTTAACCAAATTGACGACGATTTGCTAACACACTGGCAACAAATCTGATAACCAGCCGGAAAGGACAAGGTTTCTCCTGAAAAAAGTTCGTCAACAGTGGTTAACCAGCCTGATAACCATCCGTTACCGCCGGTTAACGAAAACGACTGGATTGGATAACAACACTGGTAACAAATCCCTTGAACGCGAGATGATTGATCTCTTGAAGGACCAAATCAAAGTCAAGGACGGCCAATTGCGCGAGCAGGGCGAACAGCTTAAAGACCTCAATGATTTGAACGTCAAACTGACCGGCACCATGCTCCAGCAGAACCAGAAAATTGAAAATCTGCTCCGGCTCACCGGTGGCAAAAGTGAAACGACCGGCAGGGAAACCGGCACTGATAGCTCCATCCCCGGCCACGGATGACCTGGCACAGGCAGCCTGATTGCCGATTTTCCACAAGCCCGATTAGGTAAATCGTTTCCTTATCGGGGTATAATGGGGACATGCCGCGACCAGAGAGGGATTTCAAAGGGGTCTGGATTCCGAAGGAGATTTGGGAATCTCCGAGCAGCTTTCGCTTATGGAAAAAGTTTTGTTTGTTGAAATTCACAGTCCTGGACAATGAGCGCGGTTGCTTCGCTTCCAACCGCCACTTCGCCGAGTTCTTTGGTGTCAGCGAACGCCAAATCCGCACCTACATAAATTCGCTGAAGAAGAAAGGATTCATTGGCGTTTCCATCAAGAACCGGAACGAGCGGGTCATGCGGGCGATAGGGAAGTATGCCCGCGTGCGCGATGAAGACCTGCAGAAATTCAGGGAAAATCGGCAGGCACTTATCCACAAGTGGAGTGCGCGTCCGCCTACCCGGTAGGAAGAAAACTTCCACGGGGGTAGGAAGTTAACGTGTAGGCCACCCAGGAAGAAAACTTCCACATAGTAATACATGAATAATACAATGAGAATTAGGCGCAGACAGTTAAGAAAAAGACGGCACTTATCCACAGGCGAGCCAACGGCATTTTTGTGGATCGGCAGCGCGGCTCCATGGCGCGCAATGCTTCGGGAACGAAACGAGGCCAGATTGAAAGTCATCCGGTTCTGACATGGCAGCACTGCAATTCACCAACGAAGAATTTGCAAGAATCCGGCAGCAAGCCGGGGAATTTTACGCCGGTCTCGGTCAAATCCGGTGCCCCTATTTCCAAGACAACATCCATTTCAACACCGAAGGCTTCCGTCATTTACTGTTCAAGCACTGGAATCGCGGACGGGATCACCGCGACCAGTTCATGCGGCTTAAACACTTGTCCCGCGCCCCGCAGATTCTGCAATTGAGCCGGACCCTTCAGGGTGTCCAGCAGGCCAACGAATGGGAACGTCGGCACAAACACGGCCGTTGGGAACGACTGCTGGTAGCAGTAACATATTTTGAATTTGTGGCTGTGCTCGACCAACGGCGGTTCAAGGTGATCGTAAAACAATTGCCGGACGGAAAGCGGATATTCTGGAGTCTGATTCCGTTCTGGCGGCAATCAGAACAGGGAAGACGGGTGTTGCACGACGGCAATCCGGCCGTGGATTGAGCACGGCAAAAGCCACCGGGTTTGCCGGTGGCCTTTGAATTGCACTTGTCTGCAGTTTTAGTATGACCGCGAGAGAGCATGGCCCTCACAAGTGCAACCCCATCGTATCACGGGCGGGATCAAAATGCCACCCCCGGCCACACCAGGAAACTCCCAAACCACCACGTCAAACCACAGGTTATCCACATTAGGAGAAATCCCCGCATTCGTGGGATAATCATACCATACATGAAAACCATCGGGGAAATCCTCAAGGAAAAGAACCTGCAATTGGACACGACCAATCCTGTGTTGCAGGGTGGCTTTACCCAAGTCCCGAATTTCATCCTGAAAGACCCGAATATCTCCGTCGGCGCGAAGGTCGCCTATGCCATGTTTTTGAGCTACGCCTGGCACAACGATTCGTGTTTTCCGGGGCAGGACCGGTTGGCGGAGGACATGGGCATGACCCGGCCGCGAGTCACGCAGTTGATCGCCGAATTGGAGGAGGCCGGGCTGGTGACGATCCAGCGCAGGGGACAGGGGAAAACGAATCTTTACACGATCCATTTTCAGGTGAAGCAGGCTGGGGATAAAACCCCCAGAGGTAAACAGGCTTACTTCAAGAGGTAAGCCCGCCGACATCTGGAGGTAAGCTGGCTGACTTCATTCTATATAAGAATATACAGATTAAGAATATGCAGTTAGGCAAGTTTCTTTAAAACGGGAAAGGGCCATGGGGAAAACACAAAGACCGGGACAAAAAACTTCAAAAAGGAGAATCACACCACGCAACATTTTTTAACTGGTGTCAATAGTGACGCGACTTAATTGTTTTGAATTCAAAAACGCAGACACCGGGACGCGTAAAGGGAAGATCGCAGCACGAAATAAAAATGGCGAGCACAAAATTAAAATCGGGAATCTGTTTCTAAATGGCGGTTTGATTGAGCCATATTTCAACACCATGTCGCACAAGTTTTATTGTGCGACATTAAGATATGGCTTAGTTGAGTCATTCCCAATGAAACGTGGACTGTCATTTTTAAATTGGAGCATATTTACAGTTCAAGTCATTTGTTATCAACTACTTATGGATGTTCTTAATTTTAATTTGACTTTAGACGATTATCGTTTAAGTTCTATCGTTAGCAAATGGAAGTGTCTGAAACTATTAAACGACAATCGCTGGCGAGGTTAATTTCTACAACCTTGGAAAATTGGATTTTCCAAGAGAAATACAAACCAGGCGCACGATTGATCGAGTCACATATTGCGCGGACGTTAGGCACCTCTCAAACTCCAGTTCGGGAGGCCTTGCGCATTTTGGAAGAACGGGGTCTTATTACACACGTGCAAGACAAGGGCGCGACCGTGGTAAATTTGACTCAACAGGATATTAACGAAATGCTCGATTTGAGGCGAACTTTAGAGCCAATGGCTTTGAAATCAGCACAACGGTTCGCGACTGAAGAAGAAAAAAGGCAACTTCAAAACGCATTAAATGAGCTAGGAGCGGCCGCAGATGAGAATGATTTGCTCAAATACCATATTTTGCACATGGATTTCCACCGGATGATTTGGCGTCTTGGCCACAATCAACATCTTGCGGCCCTTTTGGATCGGGTCTGTGCCCCACTTTGGGCGTTTTACCGGCAGCGTGTTCGTAATAAATCAAATCGAAAATTGAGCGGAGCCAAAACACACAAACCATTGGTAGATTTCGTGCTAAACAGTATGGATAATTCAATCACAGCTGAACAACTCATCGAGGAACATTTCAATGACGTCGCTGGATTCACCCCGCGAAATATCTTGGCCAATTGAACTGGCCGACATTTTGCATAAAAGTTTTAGTGACCTGCCGAGGTTGGCGGCGGCGGGGATGCCGCTTTGTGATTGTGCAATCGACCACTTCGCGGTTGCTGTAACATCACCGAGGGAATTAAAATCATATTGGCAATCATTGACTGAAGGAGGTGCGGAAACAATTGAGCCTGTGCTTTTGTGGCCAGATGATGTTCCTGGGTGCCAACCGGTTTCGAACGAATCGAAAAAATGGATGGTGACACTCGATTGTTACCGTTTCAAACTCGTGCTTCTAGCTCCACACAATGAGAGTGATCTGATCGCTAGATTTCTTAAACACACAGGTACCGGTGTTCACCATCTGGCTTTTACAACGTCGAACATTCGGGCCAAGCTCGAAGAATGTCTTAATGTTTCTGGGGTGAGTCAGATAAGCCCTTTGGCCATTGATTCAAATTCCCTAAGTCAGGTCTTCGTCCGAATTATGGGCGATGCGCGAATCATCGAACTAATTGAACGAAAGGACACTTTTCACGGAACATTTACCTGTCGCAACATCGCGGCATTAACCAAAGGAGAAGTCAATGAGAGCATCAGCCAGAAAATATAGAACTCAATTGCAAGTAATTGATACTTTCAAAAAAACAGTTCGCCGCTTTGAGGGAGTTGTGGAGGCTCACGAATCACGATATGACATCGCGCTATTCTGCACTCCAGCGGAACTCAAGGCAAAACCTTATCTCATTCACGGGCGGAGTGTCATTCAAATTGATACACTCCGCAATTCCACATCAATCACAGTGGCCTTGGCGGCTGGAGCCAAAGATGTGATCCTATATGGGAAACGAGAAGATTGTCTCAAAATACTTGCCGCAGATGCTAAATTATATTCTGGCCCCATATTACGGGCTGGAGAAATTGAAGGCCAGCCGATTCCTGAATTTGATTGTGGCAATTCGCCGCTCGAGTTCCAACCCGGAAAAGTCCGAGGCAGGCGGGTTTTTTACGCTAGCACTAACAACGGTTCGGCGTTGGCACTCCTGTTAGATTATACTACGGTAAATCAAGTGTTTTGGGCATGCATGCTCAATGCGACAACTATCGGCACCGCAGTTCGCAATGGGCACATTCCACTGCCATTATTATTTCTATGCGCCGGATTCCGTGGTACAATGGCAATGGAGGATATGCTTTGTGCCGGACAAATATTGCTTGCGGCACAATGCCAGCAACCACCTCTCACACTTGACGACGGCGCAAGGTTAGCAATGCTTGCCGCGGAACGCTACTGTGACTCGAATGGCAACATTCATAACCTGGAAGGCCTCTGTCGAGAGATGAAAGAATGGCGGTGTGGCAGCGTTTTAACCCACCTCAATCAGTCACCTGACATTGAGGCTACAATTTACGGGAGAGGAATTGATCCAGAAACGTTACGCGCGGCAAAGATATGTATTCCCAGACTGAATTGTAAATTACTGCCCCCATGCATCTTTTCCTGGACTCCGCCCGAAAAACCTAGTGTTTCAAGCGCAGATTTTTGTAACAGAAACACCAAATTAATAATTAAACCAAAGGAAAAATATGAGCAAACGCATAGAAAAAGCACTTAATTACTTCGCCTGTCAAAACGCTTCCGACAAGGAAGGGGTTGTCGATCTTTTTGACGACAGCGCAGATGTTTACAATGTGAATTTGCCACCAGTTAACGGAAAAGATGGCGTGCGCATCTTTTGTGAAAATCTATATGCGCGCACATCAAAACGCCAATTCAAAGTGATTGAGACGGCCGAAGGTAAAGATTGCGTAATGATCGAGTGGCAGGCAAAGTTGGATTTTCGTCTGGGTGCCAAAATTGGTCCCTGGGAACTGGCCTCGCCCTTTGAAGTAGAGCTGCGAGGTATTAACAAATTTGAATTTGCGACCGGCACGAACCTTATCCGGTGTCTGCGAATATATCACGAAACCACATCCGTTGCTCAATTGGCCCAAAAAAATGCAAAGCCAAACTAACCCGCCATCATAACAGTAGAGATGCCATTTATTAAATTAGCCATGTTTGACTCGATTCCTCCCAAAACGAGCGAGAGCGATTCGTGGGACCAAGAGTATCTGGCCGGCAGAGATTCATGGGATGTCGGGTTACCCGACCCACATATTAGCAATTTAATAAAAACTGGGCTGATCACATCCGGCACTTTACTGGATGTCGGATGTGGAGCAGGGAACGAAACGATCTACTTAGCGCAACAAGGCTTTGAGGCAACGGGCATAGACATATCACCTGTTGCCATTGATCTCGCCTATAGCAGAGCAGCCAAAGGTGGGGTGCGGTGCCGTTTTATTGTTGCAGATGTTTTATGCCTGCCCTTCCAAAATGAGAAATTTGAAGTGGTACTGGACAAGGCCTGTTTCCATTTCATCTTACCTCACGACCGACAAACATATATTGAGAGTATAAAGTCGGTCATTAAACCAAATGGGAAATTCATACTATTTGCCGCCAGCGAGTATGATACAACAATCGATGGTCCGTATAAATTTACACGGGAAGAAATTCTCAATACATTCAAAGTTGCGTTCAAAATATTATTTGTGGAGCCAGTGATACTCGAACACCATCGGTTAAAGCCACGGCCCTATTTTTGCCTGATGGAAAATCACTCTAAAGGGTAAACAGTTTTCTAGCTGATAGGCAAGCCCCTTTGTCAACGTCCTACAACGATCCCCTACATACATGGTATGTAGGGGTGCCAATGGCACCGGCACTTGACAGGTGGCTCAATAGAGCCTTACGAGTTCCCCAACGTGTCGTCGGCTACCGCGCGACTTCGCGCTTTTTCCTACGGCTATCGGGTTCAGTTCCACCTAACCGGTGTCCTTCACCAAAAAGCGCGAAGTCGCCCGGCGTCGGCCTATCTGCCTAACCGACGACACGTTGGGGGGACGAGTTGATGTCCTTAACGGACAAAACGAGTTCTGACGACTTCGAGTTGCGAGGTGGAACGAATTCCTCAATTGAAGGAAAAGCGCCGCCGCGTGCGAGCCCCACCTGCCATGCAGCGGCAATTCACAGGTTCGCGCCTAGCGCGACGACTTCCTTGTGATACAATTATCTACCTTCGGGTTTCAGATTCAGCCGCCACTGCCCCGTTGGCTCGCACCCAATAGCGTTTGCCAATGGTCACACACGACAGCCATTGAAATGCTTTTGCGCCGGCGTGCGTTTCTTTTTGCCAAAAGTTCCTACTACAACCGGGGAATTTTGAGCGTGGCCGAGGAGTGGCGGTTGAACCTGCAACCATGAACAATGACGTGATCCAAATCGGAATGCGCGAGGAATGGGGGCAGCAAGTTCCCTTCGGGATTTCGTTGCCGGATTTGCGGCAACACGTTTACGTCATCGGCAAAACGGGTTCGGGAAAAACGACTCTTTTGCGAAACATGATCATTCAGCACATCGCGCTTGGTCATGGTGTCGGCCTGATTGACCCGCACGGCGACTTGGCCGAGGAATTGTTGAACCACATTCCCCGCTGGCGCACTGACCATCTGGTTTATTTCAATCCGTCTGATTTGGAATTCCCCATCGCTCTGAATTTGCTGGCGAATGTGCCCAAGGATGAGCGTCACCTGGTCGCTTCGGGCATTGTAGAGGCATTTAAGAGCATTTGGCCGGATTCGTGGGGGCCAAGGATGGAATACATCCTTTACAACGCGATTGCCGCATTGCTCGATTGCCGGAACACGTCCCTGCTAGGTGTGAACCGGATGCTGACGGATGAAACGTATCGGGCATGGGTGATCCGCCAAATCAAAGACCCGTTCATCAAGGAATTCTGGGAACATGAATTCGCCGGCTACGACCAGCGGTTCCGGCGTGAAGCCATCGCGCCGATTCAGAACAAACTTGGTCAGTTTTTGTTGAACCCAGTGATTCGGAACATTCTCGGCCAGGTGAAATGCAAGGTACGCTTCCCTTTCATCATGGACAACCAGCGGTTGTTTATAGCCAATCTGTCCAAGGGTAAAATTGGCCATGACAAGGCGAACCTGCTTGGGGCGCTTCTTACCACGCAATTCCAACTCGCCGCCATGCGCCGGGCAAATCGGCCGGAGGACGAACGCCGCGATTTTTACCTCTTTATTGACGAGTTCCAGAACTTCACCACGGACAGCTTTGCGGCGATTCTCGCCGAGGCCAGAAAATACCGTCTCTGCCTTGTGTTATCGCATCAATACATTGATCAAATTCCGCTTCTAATCCGGCAGGCTGTGTTTGGCAATGTCGGCACTTTGTTTTCATTTCGCATCGGCAACACTGACGCGGAGGTGTTGCAAAAGGAATTTGTCAACACGTTCATCGCCCAGCAGTTCGTGGACTTGGAGCGGTTCAACGTGTTCACCAAGATTTTGGAGAACGGAACGAATGTGCAGCCGTTCAAAGGCGTGACGTTGCAACCGGTGGACAACAGCATCGGCAAGGCCGTTGCGCATGTCGGCAACTCACGACAAAAATACGCCGAGACGCGCAAAAATGTTGAAACGCGATTGAGCCGATTCTCGAATTGAACAGTTTTGGACGGTGCGACTCGTAAAATTTTATTGGGCATGGCCTTGCCGCGTGCTACAATCAGCTCGAAAAAGTCGCGATGAGACGGTTTTCGCACGAACCGAGATGGAAGTCACTCTTGAACTCAATGGCAAGAAGAAGCTCGCAAAGGTCTCCTTTGGGCAGCTTGCCGATTTTGCGTTCGCACAGAATTGGCAGCAAGCCATCGGCGCAGACCAAAATCCGTACCGGACTGATGCGGTCGATTTCGCCCAACTTGCGGTGAAACGCTATGAGGCGTCGTTCGGCATGGGCATTTATGCAACAAGCCTCGGCGATTTCACCGACCACATCGCGGCGGACCGCAACGTGGAGGTGGGTGCGTTCGTCGTAATTCGCTGCGATTGGTTTCCAGGGTCAGAAATTATCGGCTTTTGTCATTTCCGCCGCTCGTGGTGCAACAAGATCATTCTCGATTACCTCGCCACTCATCCGTTCATTGTGCGTCCCACGGAAGATGCGACCGTAAAAGTTCGTGGCGTTGGTACCGCGTTGGTATATTTTGTCGCGCAGGCATTGAAGAAGGAAAACTGTTTGGCGTTATGGGGTGAAGCCACGATTTTATCCTCACCCTATTACAACAAGATTTTTAAACTGGAAGATGTGGAGGATTTAATTTACGCTCCCCGCGAAAATGTCATTGGATTCTTAGAAGAATGTGATCGAGAATGGTCGCTTGAAAGCGATGTGATCGCAGCGCCCGACCAGCCACTGGACCAAATCTATACGCTTGAAACCGAAAACCCACCATTTGTAGGAAGTAAAACGGCCGTGTTTAACCCATCTAAACGATTAGCCTTTCGCTACCTGAAACTGGCGTACCACAAACAGATGGAGATTGCAAAAGCGCTCCAATTTGTTAAAGCTGATGCTGCTAGCGTACCTCGGGACGAATTAGCGCAAATCGTGTTCAAGGGTGCGCGGGAAAAAGGGATGCTTGCCGCACTTTGGGGTCTGGTCGAAAAAGAGTACGGTGACAGCCTTGCGGAGGAGAATCCATTTGAAACAACCAAACAAAAAATGACATGAGCATGCACAACCAATTTTCTGAATGGTTCCTCGCTGCGGGAATCGAGTTATCGGGCGACGTGTTGCAAAAGCGCTGGGCGGGGGTGGAAGCCTTCACCGCTGGTCGTGCGGAAATCATTTCGCTCGTGGAATTATTCTTTGGCTTTTTCGATGGCAAGGAAAGCTTTCTAGAAAATTTCCGCACGCCGTTCAAGGAGGCTGACGGTGCTTTCCGCATGAAGGAGAACAATCAGGAGTTGTCCGTCCTGGCAGGTGCTAAACTGGTATCCATCATGGAAGGCAGCGAGAGAGAATTGGGAGATCTTGCATCGCTGGCGGTGGTTTCTTGCGCGGCGCAGAATCTACGCGCCTCGCCATCGGTGGGTGACATCGCGGAGCGTGCGGCAAAACATCTGACTGCGCGGATGCTGAAACGAACGCAGCCTGATCCGAATGCGGAGACAAGCGATGATGAAACGCTGGCGACGCTGGAACAAGTGCAACGCGATTTAGCTGCTGTGACTGAGGAGTCGAACGTGCTCTGGTGGGTCTTTGGGGAGTCAAGTAGGGACACAGCAAACCACTGGTCGGATTATTCCGTGGAGCAAACGGCAGTGATGGCGGGAAAAGAACTCGCCGATCTGACGCGTATTGTGCCGGGGCCTGCTGCAAGCGGAGCGCTGCTTGATAAGGTTGTGAAATTCGCGAAAGCCCAACCGCCTGCACAAGTCGTGCTCAAAGATGCAATCATGGCACTGCCTGCCGATTGGCGTCACAGGCTGGTTAAAAGCTTCCCGACAGCGTTGCTCAATGTCTGTCCGGTAACCCACGGCATCAAATTGTCCGTGGAGTTGGCGGGTGCAGACGCATGGATGCAGGCGTTGCCACGCACCGCTAAAATCAAGCGCGGCGGCAAGATTGCACCGCAGCTTCTTGCCTATCAGGTTTTTCTCGAGTGCGTGCTTGCGTCCTTCTGGTCGAAAGTGAAGTAGTCGTATGGCTGACCCCGTTCCTGATCCCAAGACCCCGGCTCAAGCCGCTGTTCCGGCTGAAGGCAAACCCGGCGCGCCAGTCGGACCAGCCGGCCCGGAAATCATCAATCTTCCGCCAGGGACTGTTTTAGATGAAACGCAAGCACAAGCGATGGCCGCAGACCGCCCCGTGCGATTAGTGGTGACCGCCGGCGCGGTGGATTGCGGCAAAACCACGTTACTTGCCATTGTTTACGAGCTGTTTCAAACGGGGCCGGTAGCTTCGATTCAATTTGCGGGTTGCGACACCTTGCCTGCGTTTGAGCAGCGCTGCCACTTGTCGCGAGCGGATTCTGAAAACGAAAAGCCGGAGACGAGCCGGACGCCCTATATCGGGCCGCATCCTGAATATCTGCATCTCAAGATTCAGGAAGGTGCCGATTCGGACGTGCATACGGATTTCCTGTTTACGGACGTGTCGGGCGAGATGTTCGAGCACGCGCGCAATTCCACTGTCGAATGCAAGCGGCTTACGTTCCTGCTTCGCGCTGCCCATTTGATTGTGTTCCTAGACTGCGAAAAGGCCATGCGGCCGGACAAGAAATGGAGCATGGTACAGGATGCGAAGTCCCTTCTTCAATCCTGTCTCGACAGCGATATGTTGTCTCCTGACTGTTATGTGACGGTGGTTTGGGCAAAGGTAGATTACTATGAAGCCGCAAAAGACAAGCAGGCAGTCGAGGCATTCGTCACCAATGTTCAGGAAGATTTTACCGCGGCCTTTGGCAAGCGGATTCCCCATTTCAAGTTCCACCGCGCCGCCGCGAGACCGACGCGATTTCCTCATTTGAAAATGGGTTATGGCGTTCGCGAATTGCTTTCGGATTGGATCGCGTACTGGCCGCAAGGCAAGCCTCTGGACTTGGAGCCGCCGGTGGATAACGATGGTACTCGCGAAATCGATCAATTCACAAAACGATATAACGCTGCACGCGCTGACGCATGAACGGCTCAACGTCACACAACTTTTTGCTCATCGGTTTGCCTAGCACTGGCAAAACTAGCTTTCTCGCCGCGTTATGGTACGCCATCCAGCAGACGCATTCTCCGACCGCATTGGTGCTGAAAAAACTGGACGGCGATAGCGCGTACTTGAACAGGATTCGCGATGCCTGGCTTGCGCTCAAACCCGTTGGCCGCAATCCTACCGACAGCGAGACTTTTGTTTCTATGTGGCTCAGGCGCAGAGAGGGCAATGAGGAGGCGCATTTGACCTTCCCGGACGTCTCCGGCGAGTCATTCAAACAGCAATGGGCAATGCGCCAGCTTACGGCCACCTATGATAAATGCCTGCGGCAGGCGAAAGGTGGAATTTTGTTTATCCATCCTGATTCCATGAAACTTCCGGTACGCATCCAAGAAGTGGATGACCTTGCCGTGATGATTGATAACGGTGTTGCGGAAGAAACGACCGCTCCGGCCCCTGCCGCACCGCCATCGGCTCCGGTCCCGTGGGATATCGAAAAAGCGCCGGCACAAGTGCAGCTTGTCGAACTGTTGCAGTTCATGATGCGTCGCCCTTACTTCCGGCCTCCGTTCCGTCTAGCGATTGCGGTTTCAGCGTGGGACTTGGTGGCTCCGTCGAATATCAAACCCGAAGATTTGGTCGCGCAACAATTGCCATTGTTCAAACAGTTCCTTTCCTCCCATCACAAGTCGTTTGAAGCCGGGTTTTATGGCGTCAGCGCACAAGGCGGCAATTACGAGAGCGAAGATTTCACAGCTTTGCAAGGTAAACTCCCTGCAAAACGAATTGAAATCGTGGGCAAAGGTGTCAAAAACCAGCACGACATTACCGAGCCACTTCTCTGGTTGATGCAATGAGATGGAGAAAGATGTAATCGAGATGAAAAGTATCGTCATCCAACAAACCTTACACGGATATGCGGAAGGTCACCGGCTTTTAGATGGCTCGATCAAACTCGCGGACGAATCGGCAAGGCTGATCTTGAGAATGAGCGACTTGTCGGGAAGCAATGTCATTGAAGGCTTTGAAGAATATCTGACCGGCTACCCTCTGGAATCCGTGGATATGTATGCGTTTGCTAAAACGTGGTATGCGTCAGAAATGCCTCGGCCGGGCTGCGTTTGGACGCATACATTGTTCATTCCCGGAAGCGGTATGGCGGAAATTCTGGATTTGCAGATGTTGACTACCCTATTTGTGCGTCCGCAAGGTCCAAATTCCGACACAAGATTTTGCAAACCAATTGAGTTCGAGTTGAAGGAAACCGAAGCGGATATTTTGCCTTCGGGCAATGGTTCAAGTATTCAAATAGCGGATTTAATTGAAACTCTCTATGTGCAGAACAAGGACAATGTTCTGATCGGGGCGCAAAGTTCTCGTGCATATGAAGCAGCCTTGATTCGCGTGTGGTCGCAACAATGGCCTCAGTTGCGCAAAGCCTTCAGTTTTTGCACGGGAGCATTGTCCGCACGGGGAATTGGAGATAAGCCATTTGACATTCAATGCACTCATCCGTCCCTTGTTCGAGAAATATCGTCGACGACGGCTGCGAAGCAATCCCAAGAATTGAGTTTGCTGGCCAAAAGCGATCAGCTGCAACCTTCATGGTTTACCAGAGTGACTGATGACGCACTCAAACCCAAGGGAGGAACATTTCGGCAACTCCTTTGGGAATTCGCCGACGAGCCCAATCGGAAATATTTTGGCCTTTTAGCACGACTCATTGACAACATTTTGAATTCGCCTGAGAGCAGCGCAGGGGATTTATTGGGCATGGTTGCCGAAATGTTTCCAAGCGAAGATATCGGAATTCGTTTAAAGACCGTTCTTTTTGGCGGAAAGCGGGAGACTCCTGGTCTTAAACAATTTGATGAGGGTGAAATATTGTCAGCTTTGGCTTCAACACCGCATTACGGAGCGTTTAGCTCCGAAGGCCTTCAACTTAAGAGTAGGGGTCGCGACCTTTGCCGCCTTGATCCGAAATCAACAGGGCAGACTATTTCACGTTTGTTCCGTTCCCCCATCAATCGCCTTGGGGAAGATATTTTGGCTGGCATGATTGAAGCCATCACTCCCATTATCGCGCGCGAAGTCATTTCCGACCAATCGCAATTTTTACCTACTCTCTTTCGCGCGAAACCAGAGTTAGCAGTGTCTCCTGAGCTATGGATCGCGGCGGGTGATCGCAAGAGAGAGCTTTTTGAATCCTTAATTTTGAACGCAAAATTGGGAGAGACGTTAATTGAAGAAATAGTGCAGGCGTTACTTGAGAGTGATTCGGAATTCCTTCTTAAACGTGCTTTGGAAACATGGGGGCAACCCGCTATTTTTGGTGTTTTCGATTGGTTAGCGAAAGGCAAAGGCCAGCTGTCGGAAGGTTCGCTAAACACGCTAACATTCTATGTTGAAAGTATTGTTAAGTGGTTTTTGACGGGGAGCGATCGTCCACAACATACAGTCATTATGGCGGCTCATATCATCGCCCCATATACTAATCAATTTAAGCAATTCGACTCAAATGTATGGTTGCACACATTTCAAAATTTGGTGAAACAGGGAAATCAGCGCGAAGTAAATTACTTTGCAGCATTGCTGCTTGCTCTCGGCTTTCAGAATACTCCGCCTGAATCAGTAATTTTGGTCGAGGAAAGTTTCGAGCGTGTTCATCAAGTCGCATTGGACAATGCGATGCCGGACGATACATGGGTGATTCTTGATCCAATTGTTCCTCATCTTTGGTGGCATGATTGGGACAAGTGTGAGCGTTTGCGGAGAGGGCTGGTCGAGGCTTTTGTACACCATCGCTGGCCTTTGCTAAAATTGGCAGAATGCGTTAAGAATCAGACTTTGCTTTCGCGAGTGATAGAATCAGCCAAAAAAGTAGATGGTGGGAGAGAATTAATTTCGCAAAAGTTTTAGTTTTTTAGAGATGCGCTCTAGGATACGTCCCCGATCCTCCTAACCTCCTGCATTATTTCCAATTCCGGCACGAATCCACGAAAACAACAAAATCGTCGTTCTGGAGAACTTTGATCTTTTCCCAAACCTCGCGTGGAATCGGCAGCGAAAGGAATTGCGCGATGTCCCGGCGCAAGCCTTCCACCTTGACGACCAGTTGATCGCTCATTGCATAAAATACGCTGCTCATTTGAAAGATGACGAAAGTGACAAACACCCGCTCTGCGTCAGTAACCGGCTGCTTTGTCGTGTCTGCCACAGCATCACGCACGCGAGCCAGTTTAGGATTGTTGAGAAACTCTTTCCAGATTTCGCGGTGATTTGCCGTAATCGTCAGCAGATTGGCAATCCGCCGCGTCTTGGTTTCCGAACGCAATGAAAAAGCCGTGAACCACAGGCCAGCGATGATGCCGACAGCACTGAAAAGATTGAACCAGTTTTGAAGAGTCCATTCCCCTATTCCCATCCCGCCATTTTAACACAAATCACTGCCGATCAGGAATGCCCCGCTTGGCGTTTATCAACAGATTGCGCGGCAGCCGGACAATCCGCTCATCCGGCCCGCATCCGGCAGTTGGCGGCAATTTCGCAATCGCCGCCGCCGTGATGTCTATGCCGATGACGGCAAAGTCGCCGTTGTCGAGCTCCCAAATGTCAGGACACCCATCGCCGCCGACGCTTTTTGCGCTGTTGGCGTGAGGATCAGGGCCGAGTCGTTTCAAAAACATGACCAACTATTACTATAGTAATCTGCTTTGTCAACCTTTTGTTTGATAAAAGTGAAGCGTGGTGAAAAATAAATACCGCGAATCTGTCAGTTCCAGCGCCGCCAGTTTATTGCGGCAAGAACGGGAACGACAGGGTGTGTCCATGACCCGTTTGGCGGAAATGTCCGGCCTGTCGCAAGGCATGATTAGCCTTGTTGAACATGAGCATCGGAATCCATCACTCGACACATTGTTGCGTATCTGCATCGCGCTCAAAATTGATTTGTCCAGGGTGTTGAGCCGCGCAGAGCGCGCCGCAAAAAAGACAGCTTCAAAATAAGGCGAGCGGGTTCGTGATAAAATGAAACGGTGACTCGACTTCCCCGTTTCAAACGCTCGCCGGAAATCCCGGCATTTCAATTGACCGACCGTGACCGTGAGATTCTTCGCCATGTCCATCGTCACCGCTTTTTGCGCTCGGATCATTTGGCAGCGTTGACCACCGGCAGCCCGCAGCAGATGTTGCGGCGGTTGCAGCGGCTTTATCACCATGGATTTTTGGAACGGCCACGCTGCCAAATCGACTACTACCAAAGCGGCTCACGCCGGATCGCCTACGGTCTCGGAAACAAAGGCGCGGCATGGTTGAAACGCAAACTGGCACTTCCCTATAACCAGCTCGATTGGAAACGAAAAAATCATGTCGGCAGATTGTTTTTGGAACATGCGCTTCTGATTTCCGACATCATGGTTGCTTGCGTACAGTGACACAACAACTGGCTTATTGAATTAATTTTTTCTGTCTGTGGGCGCAGCATTATCTTTCATGCCGACCTCTATTTCTTTGGAAATTCTTTGCGTTGCTTCCCATAGGTTTGAGAATACTCTTTTTAATGCGTTCATACATTCTGACTCTGAATCACCGTAAGCCCAAAAGTGGATGCTGCATTGCCAGCCGGTTTTATCTTCAAGCCTATGGCCAGGTAAACCAGTAAATAAGGACTGATTTTGTGAAAATGCAATTACGCCATCGTTTGCTGCAAATTCTGGATCGATCTCTTGTTCCAAGATTTTCATTGTTTTCCAGATTAACCAATCAGCACAATCTTTCCTCACATTTAGATCTAATCTTCGATAGAGAATATCCACTCTGCCGTGGCAACAAAGTTTCCTAAAACTATTTTCGTCGAGATGCGGTTTGGGTGACCGCAATGCGCAATCGTTGGTTTCCAAGTGTGATTCTGGTCCATTGATCCAACTAAGAAATTTGTAGAAAAGCTTTATAGCGTCAAAATGGGCTAATGGCATGAAGTCTTCGAGCACCCTGGGAATCAATTCAGGTTTCCGTTTAAAGTCGTAATATTTAAATTCTGGATTCGTTTCTCCTATGGCCCAAGGATGACAACGGGACACGGGCTGAATTCGGTCTTTGTCGTAATATACAACCACGTTTTGAAATTCCTCAAAAAAAGCAGTCAACGCAAACATAAAAGTTCAAAAGGATACACGTTTGTGCATTCGATTTTTATTTATGTTAAAATTCTTGATTAGTTGCGGTTTAATTCCAAATCGCACTTGAACCTTGAAAGGAAATATCCCATGTCCAAGAAGCCCTTCGTTGATTTCCGGGACATCCGTTCCCGAATCACCATGGAACAGGTGCTCGAACACTACGGCGTGATCGGCACCTTCAAACGCAGCGGAAACACCCTGTCCGGCCCGTGCCCCATTCACAGGGGTAGCAATAAAACGCAGTTCCGCGTGGATACTGAAAAAAACCTCTGGCACTGCTTCAGCGAATGCAAACACGGGGGCAACACCCTCGATTTCATCGTCAAGATGGAAGACATCTCCATTCACGACGCAGCCATCAAAGCCTGTGAATGGTTTAACATTCCCCTGACTGAAGTAAAAACCGCCAGTTCGTGGGACGAATCGGACAAACCGCCCAAGCGGGAGTCGCGCAAAGCAACGGTGCCGGCAGAATCAAAGGTCGCCCGCGAACCCTTGGCTAAAGCCGAGGACATCGGCAGTAACAAGCCCTTGGGCTTCGTGTTGCAAAATCTCGACACGAACCACGCGTATCTTCCCGGGCGCGGCATCACGCCGGAGGTCGTCACCGAGTTTGGACTCGGCTATTGCGCCAAAGGCTCCATGGCCGGGCGCATCGTCATCCCCATCCACAACGCCAAGGGCGAATTGGTTGCCTACGCCGGCCGTTGGCCAGGGGAGACGGAGGGTGATTGTGCGAAATACAAGCTGCCCAATGGCTTCAAGAAGTCGGCGGAGTTGTTCAACCTCCACCGTGCTCTACGCGAACCGGCTGACCAGCCGTTGGTAATCGTCGAAGGCTTCTTCGACGCAATCAAACTCTGGCAGCACGGGTGTCGGAAGGTGGTTGCCCTCATGGGCAGCGTCCTTTCCCCGGCACAGGAGGAGTTGGTCATCAGGCACACCAACGCGCAGAGCACGGTGTTGCTAATGTTCGACGAGGACGACGCCGGACGATTTTGCCGAGAGCAAACGATGTTGCGTCTCTGCGAACGGCTTTATGTCCGCGTATTCAAATTCGCCGAGGAGGGGCAGCAGCCGGAACACCTGACACCCGAACAGGTGCAGGAATTGGCGGGAGGTGTAGCGTGAGCGTGAAATCGATTCCAGTCGCCAAATTTCGGCTTGGCCGCATCGTCAGCACGCCCAACGCCCTGTCGCAATTGTCCAACGAGGATGTCCTCATGGGCATCCAACGGCATCAGGCCGGCGACTGGGGCGACGTGGACGAACACGATCGTCAGGAAAACGAATTGTCCCTGAAAAAAGGCTTTCGGCTCCTTTCGGTGTATAACTCCGCTTCCGGCGTCAAATTCTGGATCATCACGGAGGCTGACCGTTCGGTGACGACCGTTTTGCTACCGGAGGATTATTGATCCACCAACCCCTTTCGATTCGTTCGGAAGGGGCTTTTATTTGACCCCTTGCATAAATACTGAAAGTATGAAATACTGAAGACATGACCAAAGTCGTCAATATCAATGATCGCGGCACCCTGACGTTGCCCAAGGAAATGCGCCGGCGCCTGGGCGTCAACGGCAATGCCCAGGTGGTGGCCGAGGAAACCGACGAAGGCGTTCTGCTGCGCGCCGGGATCACCTTTCCCGTGGAGGTGTATTCCGACAAGCGGCTGGCTGAATTCCGCCGGAACAACGAGGAGGCCTTGGCCCGTTATCCCTTAAAACGGAAATGAGGATATTCCTGGACGCCAACATCCTCTTTTCCGCCGCGCAACCGCACAGCCGGCTGCGCGCTTTTTTAGAGGTCCTGTTTGATCAGGCGGAATGCCTGACCAATGCCTATGCCCTCGAGGAAGCCCGGCGCAATCTGGAATTAAAGTTTCCCGAAGGCTTGAAAGCGCTGGAACGGTTGGCCAGACATTGTGAAATGGTTTCGCAGTTGGTCGCAGACTTGGACATTGAGCTCCCGCTGAAAGACGTGCCAATCTTGGGTGGAGCGATTGCCGGTCACGCCACGCATCTCCTCACCGGCGATGAACGAGATTTTGGGAAATTTTGGGGTAAAACGATTCAAGGCGTGAAAATCATTTCGCCGAAGATGCTGGCTGAAGAACTGCTGGTGTCCTGACTTTCCACAAGCAGGCTTTTGGGTTATACTTCTTTCCAGAACTTTTCGTTCTTCAAAAAACTCCCGCTGACAAAAGTGCCGTCCGCGCTTCCAGCGAGAGTAAACTAACCAGAAGCAACCCGCGTTAACGGGTGGACGGCGAGAAAGAGAGTAACCATGTCTGCGAATACCGCAAGCACGTCCAACACGCTTACATTGTTGGATCGTTTGAAAACGGAGATGCCGGAGATTTGGACGCAAGCCCAAGTTGTCGGCAAATGGGTCTGGCTGGAATTCAACGTTCCGCCATTGAAAGAAATCCGGGCCAACTTGAAAAAACTTGGCTTCCATTGGAACGGCCAGCGTAAATGCTGGCAACATCCGTGCGGTGTTCCCCGCCCGCGTTCTGGCGGCGACCCACGCTCGTATTACCAGGTCAAACCGGCAAGTGATCTCGAAATGAAGGACTCGCCGGCCACGGCCAAGGAATACAAGGTGGTCGCGTTACGCGAATGTCCGTTGCCGGAGCAGATGAAAATCTGTGACACGCCGGACACTGCCGCCGATTACTGGCGATTGCATGTGGCCACAAATCCCTACTTCAACCCGGAGTGTGAATGCTTCGTTGTGATTCTATTGAACACGCGCCGCAGGGTGAAAGGACACCAACTGGTCTCCATCGGCACACTGGACACAATTCTCGTACATCCGCGCGAGGTGTTTCGTGTGGCAGTCATCAGCGCTGCCGCAGCGGTGGTACTCATGCACAATCATCCCTCTGGTGATCCGACCCCGTCGGAAGCCGACATCAAAGTGACACGCGACCTGATTCGCGCCGGCCAGTTGATGAAACTTGACGTGATTGACCACGTCATTATGGGCAATCCGAATCGGTCGTCATTGCGAGAATTGGGTTACTTCTATAATTAAAAAACAACCCCGACCATTTTTTGGCCGGGGCTTTTGTTAATCAATTTTGGTGAGGTAAATGTTATGCCGGCACCAATTCAATTTTCACCTTGCGGCCAAGTGCGCGGGCTGCTTTGCCCAAGGTGTTCAGTGTGACCGAGGCGTTGGAGGCATCCAGCAAGCGGTCCACCGCCGCGCGGCTGGTTTTCATCCGCGCCGCCATTTGTGTTTTCGTCAGTTCCCTCTCTTTCAAGAGGCGATCCAATTGGAGGCTCAACACCTGTTTGAGGGCGCGAGCCTCGACTTCGCCCAGGATGCCTTGTTCTTTCAGGAAATCCCGGAAGTCACTACCGCGATGATTTTTCTTGTTCATAGGCTTTGCAAATATTGTTTTTTACGTTTCTGCGCCAATTCAAGTTCGTCTTGCGGCGCCTTTTGCTGTTTCTTGATGAACCCGTGCAGCAGCACAATTTCCTGATCCACCACCGCAAACAACGTCCGCGCGATGCGGTTGTCCAACCGTGAGCGGACTTCCCAAATGCCGTTACCCAAATTGTCAACCAGCGGCTTCCCGACCGGCCATGCATATTGCACCGTCAGAATGTCCGTGCCGATGACCTTGCAGTCCTCTTTTGACAATCCTTTCAGCCATTCCCGAACCGGTTCATTGCCCGTCTCCGTCTTGAAAAAGACGACCTTGAGCGGACGTTCAGTTTTCATCTGCAAAGCAGTGTATCAGAAATGATACGTTTGTCAAATGGAGAATCATTTAATTGTGGATGGCCATTTTTACTGGCCGATGACCTGCTGAATTCGTTCCGTCATAATTTGCACACCCTGTTTCAATTGATTTGTCTGCTGTTCTGACATTTGTGGAATCCGCGACGGACTCAATGGAATGAGCTCCTCGGAAATTGGCAGTTGATTGACCGGGACGCTCATATCAAATCTTTTATGGCGCTGATATTCCAGCACTTTGAAAAGAATCTGGGTTTCGCCGTCTTTGGTTTCCCCGACCACGATTAAACACATCCGTAATCCGCCCGACATCAGCCCGGTTGAGAATTTCTGCGTGGCTGCAAACTCATGAATCCCCGAAGTTGGTGAATCATTAACGTCGTACACGAATGGTGGCTGCACCGAGAGCAATGCCCCTAAAATTCCGGCTTGGACTTCATTGTATGGTTTTTTCGTTTTGAGTTCGTGTTCGTCGAACAATTTGCTGTCCCGGTATTTATCGCACAGCGAATCGAAAATCTTCCTTGGCATGTTTAACCGGTCCTGCCGCTCACGTTCGATTTGTGCCGGCTCGCGTTTCTGGTAATCAATCAGCAATTGTTTCGCGCGCTCATTGTCGGGATCCAATTCCAAGGCCGATTTCAAAAGCTTAATCCCTGTCATATAATTGCTTTGTACACCCCATGCCTCAGCAGTATTGATATTGGAAAGAACCATGATCTTCCGTTTGAGGACGGTTGCAGCCTGATCGTCAGGTTGCGCTTGGAGCGCCTGATTTACCGAAAGCAAAGCCGGGCCATAATTTACATTCTCCACATAGCGGCGCGCTTCATTCATGAAACCGGCGTAGGTCTGGCTGATCAAATTGGTTTGAAGGATATTAGTTTCATTGGGGGAAACAGCCAGTGTAACCCGTGCAGCGTCATAGCCATCCCGCGCCAAGACGAATGTCTGATTACCCACCGGCAATTCCGTCAATTTGAGCGGTGTGACACCCCAATAGCGACCGTTCCCATCTGTTACCGTTGCACCCGAGGGCGTGGTTTCAAAAATTGCCCCGCCATAGTCGAAATCCATCGGCACCGTATTCGTGACATCGGCTTTCACAAACACGAGGCTTTGGCGTTGATTATCGTGATGTCTGGCGATGATGACATAACTGCCTGACGGCAATTCCGTGACCATGGCAGGCAATGAGCCATTGGATATATTCTGTCCGTTGGCGTCCTGTAATTGGTAGGCGGCGTCCGATTGGTTGCAATCCAGTTCTACGATGCCAAAGCGGGGCGCGATATGAAGCGGATTTGAGAAATTGGCGTTGACCAACACCTGTTGTTTTTCCTGCCAGTGTGCAAAATCGGCTTCGACAGCATATTGATCCGTTGGAACCGTTGCGTTGGTGCCGGAACTGTCCGTTAATGTCACCGACCATTCTGGCCCGCGAATGACCAGCCAGCGGGCGGGCGGCGAAACGGTGACGGTGAGATTGCCGAAGGCTCGTTTCAGAACGATGTCGCCCAAGTCATGCGGTCCATACCAAATGAACATATTGGTTGAATATGATTCACCCTTGGGATGCGTCACTGCGAATGTGTGACTACCGAGGGGGATGTTTTGTCCACTGAACGCAGGTTTTCCATCGAATGTGGCGGCGGCGTCAATCGCTTGCCCCTGCATGGAGATGCTGAAATTGAGGCGTGTTTTCTCCATTAACCGCTGGTGCGTGCGAATCCCGAAAAGCACCAGCACCAGAATGAACCACCAGAACAAGGGACGCAGAATGCCCAATAGATGCCGTCCGTGTTTTTCTGTTGTGCCTGATTTTCCCATATAGTTGCCCTGATCCGCACAACCTTTTCAGGTTGACCAACGAACTCTTATGACCCCATGATGCGGCGGGAAATATGACTATGGCTGATAGGGAACTCAAGTCCAAAAGGGGCGAGATTTTGCGCGCTTGGTTTGACTTCATTTTCGGGTTTGAAAACAAAAAGGGCGACGTTCTGGGGCACTGGATCGCATACCACGACAACTTCAGTTTTCCTCCACAGGAGTTTTACGAGGCCATCGAGAAGGAATTGCAGGCCCGCAAGATTCCCGGCATGGAAATTTCCCGCGAAGAATTCGCCGAAGGCGGATTGATCTCCGACAAACGGATTTACCTTCGCCTGTTTCGCGAGCGCCTGGCGTTATACACCTGTGCCGCGCCGTTTGGTTCCGGTTATTTCTTTTCGTGCCGCACCGTGTATGTTCCGGCGCTGGTCCGACTTTGGCATATTTTTGCGGCGCTGGTTTTTTTCAACATAGTCTGCGCTCTTTTGGTGAAACCGCTTGGAATAACATTTGCCGCCGTCGCGATGGTTGCGCTCGTGTTCGCCTTGGCCGGAGTCATGCGGAACGTCGCCTCGTCGGCTTTGTCCGATCTCGATACCCTGTTGCTCAAAATACCAGTAGTTGCGACCATTTACGAAGATTGGTTCCGCGCGGACACCTATTATCGCCACGATACGCGGCTGATCTATTTGCAGCGAATTCCTGAAATCGTGAAGGAGCTTGCCGAGGATATAACGGCGGCAAAGGGGGCCAGACTGGAAGAGCAGTATCAGTTGCAGCCGATTTTAGGCGAACTTTACAAACGGGTGCCGCCGCGCAAAACCGAGCCGGAGAAATAGGGCTATATGCCAACGGCTCACGAACAATTCTCCGAACGATTTCGTCGCTGGGAGTTGCGTGGACGCGGCTGGCGGGTGTTTGACGAGCCGGTGCATCCCGAACCGCCGTTTGTTCCTTTTCATGGCCACTATCTGCCGGAAACGCCGGTTGTTGACGATGGACGCAGGCCAACGGTGTTAAGTTCGCTTTTCCGCAAAGTTGTAGCCGCGCCGGAAGCACCGACAGTTATTCCCGAACCAGAAGAAGAAGAACCAGAACCGCAATCACTGGTTCGAGAAAATTTGATTGAACTCCAGACTTCCCTTCCCGCCGACCTTGACATTGGCAAGGAAGCTTTTGAGCAATTTCTTCGCAACCTTGCCCTCTGCCATGAGCCGGTTGCCTTTGAATTGCTCGGCATCGCTGGCCACGTTTGCGTCCAGTTTACCGCAGGTGCAACGGATGCCCCGCAGGTGCGCCGCCAGTTGCAGGCATATTTTCCCGAAGCAACTTTTCAACCGAAGACAAATAATTTGGAACAGGCATGGGAATCGTGCCAAGGCGATGAAATGCTGGTGGTTGAATTTGGATTGGCGCGCGAGTTCATGTTCACGCTGGCCAGTGGCAAACTTGACCCGTTCGTCGGCATGGTCGGCGCATTGTCGGAATTATCACCCGGCGACCTTGGCCTCTTCCAAATCCTCTTTCAACCGGCGCAGGAACCCTGGGCGGAAAACATTTTACGCTCGGTCACGGACGCTGGCGGCAAACCATTTTTCGTCAACATGTCCGAGCTCACGGGTGCCGCAGAGAACAAAGTAAATCATCCGCTTTATGCCGCCGTTGTGCGGATTGCCACCAAAGGTGAAACCTTCGAGCGCGCGTTGCAGATCGCTTCCGACATGGCAGGTTCACTTCGTGTGTTTGCCCAGCCCCAAGGGAACGAACTCATCCCGCTTGAAAATGAGCAATATCCGTTTTACGACCACATCGAAGACGTGCTTCACCGCCAATCCCGGCGTTCTGGCATGTTGCTTAACAGCGACGAATTGATCGGCTTTGTTCACCTGCCATCCAGTGCCGTGCGTTCGCTGGCCTTGGCTCGTGACGCCGGCAAAACCAAGGCAGCCCCGGCGATTGTCAGAAATGCAACCGGCTTGTTGCTCGGCGACAACGTCCACAATGGCGAATCCATTCCCGTCCGGCTGACAGCAGAACAGAGGGTTCGGCATACGCACATCATTGGGGCCACTGGCACCGGCAAATCCACGTTGCTTTTTAAGCTCATTTGTCAGGACATTAAAAATGGAGAAGGCGTGGGCGTGCTTGATCCTTCAGGCGATTTGATTGACCGGATTTTGGAGATCATCCCGGACTCACGCATCAATGACGTGATTTTGGTCAATCCGTATGACACCGATTTCCCCATCGGGTTCAACATCCTTCAGGCACACTCCGAAGACGAAAAGAACATTCTGGCTTCCGACCTCGTTTCCATGTTCCGACGTTTGAGTACATCCTGGGGTGATCAGATGGACGTTGTGTTGCGGAATGCCATTCTCGCGTTTTTGGAAAGTAGCACTGGAGGCACGTTGGCCGACCTGCGCAGTTTTCTGATTGATGATGATTACCGTAAACAATTTCTCACCACCGTGCGCGAGGAAGCGGTGGTGGATTTCTGGCGGAAGGTTTTCCCTCGTTTGACCGGCGGCAAATCCATCGGCTCGGTGCTCACACGGCTGCATACATTCCTTGATCAGAAGCCCTTCCGCCTCATGGTTACACAACGCGAAAACCGGCTGGATTTCGCCAACATCATGGACACCAGCAAAATCTTTCTGGCCAAGCTGCCGGAAGGACTCATGGGCGCCGAAGATTCTTACATGCTCGGCACGTTGCTGGTTTCGAAATTCCAGCAAATGGCCATGGCGCGGCAGGCGCAGGCAGCATCCGAACGCCGGGACTTTTGGCTCTACATTGACGAATTCGACAATTTCATTACACCCAGCATGGCGTGGATTTTGTCCAAGACGCGCAAATACCGGCTTGGCCTCACGCTGGCGCATCACCAATTGCACCAGTTGCAGGCGGACCCAAAAGTGGCCAGCGCGGTGATGTCCAATCCGGCCACGCGGATTGTTTTTAAGGTCGGCGATGACGACGCCAAAAAGCTGGCAGAAGGTTTCACCTTTTTTAAAGCGCAAGATTTCAAGAATCTCGCAAACGGCCAGGCTATTTGCCGCGTTGAACGGAGTGATTTTGATTTCAATCTCTTGGTTCCATTGCCTGAAAAAGCCGATGAAGTGGCAGCAGCAATGCGCCGGGATAAAATCATCACGGCTTCGAGAGAAAAGTATGGCACACCGAGGGCGCAGGTAGGGGCTATATTGTCCCCGCCATTTGGAAGCGAGCAGCAAGGCCCAAATCCAACAAAACAAGGGGCGCCGCCCACAACAAAGTCAATTTCGGTTTCCCAATCGCCACCTGTCATTCCGCACGATTCTGAAATGCCGCAGTCTGCCAAAGTTCCGAAACCGACGGAAAGCGAACATTTAGTAATCAAAGAAAAAATTGGCTTGGAAGCCGAGAGCTTGGATTACACCGTAAGCTACGAAGAGCATTTCCCGGCGATTCAAGGAAGAGCAGACATCGTGTTGCGGAGAGGCAATCAAACGATAATTTGCCAAGTCACCGTAACGACACCGGTTGAATTTGAGGCGGAGAGCGTCCGCAAATTTCTCAAAGCTGGTATTGGTCATATTGCGCTCATTTCGATTAACCGACGGAAGCTCATTCGAATCCAGCAGACATTGGAAGCAGTTATTCCGCCTGACCAGATCGCAAAAATCGGATTTTACGTCCCGGAAGAATTCGTTTCAAAATTATATGATTGGGCGGCAGATGATCCCGAAGGCGGAGCCGTCGAACGAAGCAAGCCGCGAAGGCGGCAGAACATGCTGAAAGCTGGCCAGCCTTCAGAGGTTGAACGAAATCATCGCGAAAAAGAAATGCTGGAGGCACTCAGGAAAGCGATGAAGCGATAGTTGGTTGTTTCCCAGGTTTATGGGTCAGTTCCGCCAACCAATGGTCATGTCCCGTATTTCGTTTCGAATTTGACCTTTACCGCCTCTTCAGAACCTCTTCAATCTTTTCACAAAGCGTTGTTCGATCAAAATCCTGGTTAGGCAGAGCATTTTCAAATCGAATATTCGCGGTTTCTAAGAACATCCGAAGAGCGAACGTCTGTCCCTCCAATGCGTTTTCCCACTTCAAATTCTCAGCGCAATATTGCGAATATACTATTTCACGGCTTTTCCACTTGGAACGAAAGCCTTTATGGACCAGGTGATTGAATAGCCAAATCCCACCCCAATTGTCAGTCGGGTAATGGATGTCGAGGATCAACATATCCCACTCTTTTTTTTTCGCGATATCATTTTCTATGACCTTTGCTGCCTGGGTCCACGAGGGTTTACAAACCCATCTGACAGAATGCAGGCCAGACTCGATGGCCTCTTTGGTGTACTTGCCAAGTTTTGGATCGTCGTCAACAAACAGTATAGTAGCCATAATTTTTTAGTGTGTAGGAAGGAAGAAGTGAAAATTCGTTCCACCTCTCCGGTTGATTTCAGGTTTGAACATTATACCGCCATGTGTTTGGATGAACTGTGAGCAAAGAAATAATCCAGTCCCACTTTGTGAAGCCGGATGAGACCCACTGACATGCGGCGCGGTATAAATTTTATCCATGAGTTCTTTAGGAAAACCGCAAGCTGCATCGTCAACGGTGACCAGTATGCCATTCTGGCGTTTCTTTTTCGTTTTAGCTGCAGATATGGTAATTGGTTCATCCAAGTTTTTGTCATCCGTGAATTTCTTCGCATTCTGAATGAGATTTACCAAAGTCAGCAGGATAAGCTTTTGATCTGCTTTGACTATCAATCCGGATGCCACCTCATTTTTGCAGGGTGGAACGGCTTGGAATAGCTCAGCGACAAATATGGCCTTCTTAACTGTGTCTGCAAGCCTGAATTTATCATTCCCTGGATTCAGCCCAGTCATTGAACGCTCCGCAACTCTTCGCAAATGAAATACCATCGTTTTTTGAAGATCTATTAACCATCCCCATTCCTGAAGAGAACTGATTGGAACCTTAATCGTTGAAGTCGGATTTTTCTTGGCGTTCTTAAGTAACCGGTCGATATCCGTGTAGATATTCCCCGCGATCTTACCAACGACGTCATGCTGGAGAGATCGGATTAGCATTTTCATGCCGTTGTTAGTTGACAATAATTGCAATTCTTCCTGCCGGTGGAGGCTCATTAGGACCATTGCAATTTCTCCAGCGAACCCAAACAGCGACTCCATCGCGTCCTGGCCGCGGGGTGCTTCACCCGCCTGCCTATACTTCAGCCAGGCAACCCCAAGGCACTCCTTTTTCGCCATGATCGGCACGGCCAATTCCTCGCAGATTTGTCGTTCAAGCACCAAATTATTGACGGATTGCGGCATGCCTTTTTTTACTCTTGTCTGCCACTCTTCAACGTCGGGGTTCCAGATACTCACATCGAACTTAAACTTACTTTTTATGTTTGAGATAAGAACAGGTCTCTTCGAGCGCAAAACGTAATGGCTCCACCCCTCACCTTGAGCGCGTGGTAGAGGTGATGTCGGCGAAGTGGCATGCGTTGCACCCACGGCCTCAAAAGTTCCGCGTGTTGAGTCCGTATACCAGATGTCACACATGTCGGCACACTGGAATCTTCGTATCAGTTCAGCCAGATCATTCAATGAGACCGGTTTACCTGATTGCTTGGATGCTTCACTACAGATGCGAAGGAGATTTCGCAAAATATCTGCCTGTCGAAATATACTGGCCGCTAGATTTGCGATACACCACACTGCGCGCACGGATTGAGGAGTAAATGCTTCGCGTTTTTTTGATTCGAGATTCAATACACCGATGAGGTGCTCACTGCCGGAAAGAATTGGCACCGTTAGTACACTGCGTATACCTTTTCGAGTCGGAATATAAATGCCCTGGAATTCAGATTTAGGGAGATCATGAATCATGATATCCGTACGGTGTAGCGCCACCCAAGAAACGATCCCGCGTCCTTCATCCACGTTCAAGCTTTGAAGCCCATCGATGAAATTCTTGTTTTTTATTCCGTCGGTCTCCACGAGGCGGAGTATTCGCTTGTTCGCATCGTAGGCATGAATCGTTCCGGTCGCGGTGTCGGGGGAAAGTTGTGTGACCTCCATGGCCAATTGAAGAATTCGCTGTAGATTGGCCTCGAAAGTAACACTAAGATGTTCTCGTGCAGACTGAAGAATCCGAAGAATCTGCTTCAATGGAAATGGATCTTCCTTTTCCAATACTTTTCTAAAAACCTGCAAAAAACGCGGGGTGCATATTTCTCTTACAAAATCCTTAAGTCCAGCTAGCATCCATTTCGGGAAAACCTTGATCTTTCTATCAAAATTAACGAAAAGAACAGCTGCTGTTTTCCCCCCGGTTCGATGAATGAGTCGTATCGAAGATTTTACCCCCTCCCGTTCAACAAAATTACCGAACAGCCGGTTTTTTTTCGTAAGCTTGTGAAGAACGGACTCATCTTTGGAGTCATGATATTTCCATGCCTTTTCACTATTTATAAAAGTTGTAACAAGCTTGCCTTCTACCACCGAACGCTTGGATTTGAGCGGGATAAGGAAACCATGCATTGGCTCGGGGTATTTCACCCCTGGCATAAGCGCCAAATGCAACTCGCCAGGCCACCAGGGATCTTCGACATAAAACGTGCATGAGGATGCGCCCACCGCCGTCATTTTTTCGACCAGCATTTCCTCTGTCGCCCTAGGAGATGACATGCCCAAAGCAAACACTATGTCCAGTCACGGTCAAGAATAATTGTTACGATTTAGAAATAACCCGGTGACACTATTGCCATTGCGTGGATGAAAACGAAGCCGAATATGATTCGTTTGTTTGCCGGGCCAAACGAATTGTGTGTGAAGGCAATTCTCTGACTAAACATTAAAAAACCCGACAAATGTCGGGTTGGAAACCGAGGGAAGCGTCATTTAGCGGACATTCTGCTGAATGATCTTCATTACGCTCTGAGCGCACAATTCTGCCTCTCTCTTAGCCAACCCAAACGGGGAGGAGCGAAGGAAGCCGATGACAAGTTCTGAGAGGCTTTCGAAATAGGCTTGCGTGAAAGCCCCCTTGGTTAGTTTGCACGATTTATTATGTCTCATACTACCTCCAGCAAAAGAAGTTTAACTTTAATAAAGAACTCATAACCCTAATATAAACGAAATGGTGTTTTTTGTAAAGCCCGCATTTCACGAAGCCACCAGCTTTGACGCTTTCAGGGGCGGCAGCTTGGTCCCAGGTCCGGGTTTCTGTTCAATAACCGTCATGACGATGTTGGCACATTTCTCCGCCTGTTTTCGAGTCAAATTAAAGGGAACGGAGCAAAACTCTTCCACCGCGACTTCCCTTAATGAATTAATATAAGACACGAATGTCGTTTCTTGTGACAGGGATAAGACAGGATCATCGTCATGTGAGCTGATGCCGTCAGTGGCACCCCGGCCGTTGCTGCGGTGATGATTGTCCGCCTGCCGCGCCCTCATTGTCGTTGCTGCTCGAGCCATATTCTTGTGTGATCCATTTTTACGCGTGCGCATAGCCAAAGACAAGCGCCAATTTCATGCCACAATCCCGATTTTTTTAGGATTTATCGCCGTATTGTTTTTGCGCCTTATTTGGCCAACCGCACAATTCAATTTCTCGCCCTCAAATTCTCCGTTTGAAGCGACGCGCCACATATTATTTCCGCAAACCAAATGCGCAATGTATTTTTGACGCGACCCTTTCCCCCGATGTTCAAAAACGGACTTGCCTTCATATTACCGTCAACAGCGCAATCTGCCGATCCTTTAAACGCCCTAGGCACCGTCTCCGAAATTGTCCGGCTTAGAACCGAACAAAGGAAGCGCAGCCACAGCATTTTTGAGCGTCGTCACCTGTAGATGCGTGTAGTTTTTATTCATCATCGGCGAGGCATGGCCGGTCAATTTCATGCGAACCTCTTCCGCAACCCCGGCATTGGCCAAGGCCGAATTAAAACTGTGGCGCAGCGAGTGGAACGAGCGCTTGGAAAACTTCCGGATGCCCTTGCCCTGAACGGTCATCGGATCGAGGCCGGCCTTCAGCACGACGCGCTTGAAACCCTCGGAGAGGCCCCGTCTGCCGCCCGTCACCCTGCCGGCCAGTTTCGGACACAGAAAGCCCGTGGTTCCAAACGTGGACAGAAAATTAAGGTGCTCAATCACGTGATAGTGCAACGGCACGGTGACCTTTTTGCCGGTCTTTTTCTGTTCATACTCCAGCACGCCATTTTCGGGATGGATATTTTCCCACTTCATTTGAGCGCAATCGGTCAATCGCGCGCCGATGAAATATCCCAAGAGAATCAGCGTCTGCCATTCCAACGAAGGGGCGGCCAGCAGCAGTTTTTGAACGTCTTCCTGGGTGAAAACATCCCGCTCCGAACAAACCTCCCTGGGCGGACGCACCGCGACGACGGGATTTTTCAGGATGATGCCGTAATTTTCCGCCCGCCGGAAGGCGATGTTGATGGTCTTCAAATCCACAATCGCCGTTTTCGGCGCAACCCCGGTTTTTAACCGTGAATTCAAAAATCCCTCGGCATCCCTCGGTGTGACCGACGTGATCGGTTTCTGCGCCTTGTCGCCGAGACTGGCCAGAAAAAGTTTCACCGAATTTCTATATCGCTCAACCGTTGCGGACGTGGCGCGCGTGCCTACGCCGTCCAGCCATTCGTTCAGATAAGCATCGGTCGCGGGAGCAATGAGCGTATCACCGGTGACCTTTTCCGATACGTCGTTCAACACCTTTTTTATTTGGGTTGTGGTGAGTGTGCCCTGCTTGGCCCGCCGTTCGACGCGCTCAAATTCAATGGCGATTTCGGTGGCTTGATTCTTGTCGGTCGTTTTGGTGGAACGCTTCAATTGGCGACCGTCACGGCTGGTGAAACAGGCCGTCCAGTAACGTGATTTTTCCGTTTAACGATGCTTGCCATACAGGTGAGAATAAAAGTGAGAATAAAAAGTTCAAGAAATACCATTTTTAAAAGCGCCGTTTCGTTGTAAATCAACGACTTAAAAAAGCTCCATAGAGAGACGGGTTCGATTCCCGTACGCGCTACCATTTTCCGGGTGGTTGAGGGTTGAAAGTTGAGGGTTGAGGGTTAAGACGAAGGTTTGAGCAACGATGTTCTCAATCCGCTCAACATTGTGCTTTGTTTCTCGCAGGCGGAATACAGCCGACTGTAATCAGCTTCCGACATGAAACCCTGCCGCTTCGAGATCGTCGCCTGTGAAATGATCTCGAACAACGAGCCGGTGGCAATTTCAACAAAGCGCGCAAAGTCCGGACGGGAAGACCGGGAGCTTCCTTCGGCAAGGTTTGACGAAATGGAAACGGCCGCCCGCCGCATTTGGTTCGTCAGACCGAATCGTTCGGCTTCCGGGAACGTCCGGGTGAGAGTATAAATCGCATCCGTAAAGTTGATTGCTTCCTGCCAGATTTCCAATTTTTCAAAGTTAAACATGGTTTGATCAAGGGTTGATTGTTGAATGTTGAATGACGGTTGAAAATTTAAACCCTCAACCTTCAACCCTCAACCCTCAACTTTTCCAGTTGACTCTCAACCCTCAACCCTCAACCCTCAACCACCGTGCAGCCTTTCCAAATCGTCTTTACGCCCATGGCCGCCGCCGAACTGGCGCGGATGCCCAGGGAACTGCAATTGCAAATCCTCGGCGAGTTCCGCGGGCTGCCTCATCAGGTGCTCGGCACGGAACTGGAGGAGTTCGGCCAGTTGGAACAGGGCGGGCGCACCTTGCACCGCTTCCGGGTGGGCGACTATCGCGTTTATTTCGAGCGTCATGAACTGGGCGTGCTCGTCCACCGGATTCTCAGCCGCCACACCCTCAAGGATTTCCTGTTCCGGTCCGGCCTGAAAACCGGCGAGGACGAGGCGCTCCAGGAAAACCCCAAGTTTTGGGAAATGATTGAGGCCGCCCGGACCACCGAAAAGGCCTGAGCACCCCGGGAACGCCGGCCTCCGGAACGCCGCCTTCAGGCGGCAGCAACCGGCTAGGCACAGGCTGCCGCGTGAACGCGGCGTTCCCCGCCTGCCGCCTCGGAACGCCGGCCTCCGGCCCGGCGCGCTGCAAATAATGCCGCGTTCGGGAACGCCGCCTACAAAGCCTGCGTGAAAAGCCGTGGGAGCCAACGCAAGGAGGCTCACGATTTACGATTGACGAGTCCTTCCACAATCCGGCGTGCCGCGTAAATCGTATATCGTAAATCGTCATTCAACTCCGCCTGCCGCCTTGTCAAACGCCGCCTCCTGCATTACTGTCTGGCGATGTGGTTGAAGAAAAAATTTGTCCTGCCGGCGCTGCTCGGCTGCAGCCTGGGTCTCGCGTCCGCCGACGTGATTCAACTCAAGGACCAGGCCGCCGTCACCGGCAAAATCCTCGTCGAGAAGCCCGACAGCATTGTCGTGGACGTCGGCTACACCGTGCTCGTCGTGCCGCGCAGCGTCGTCGCCAGAATTTCCAAAACCGCCGAAGTGGCGACGCCGGCGTCCGCCGCGGCCAGCCTGCCCGCCGGCGTCAACGCGCCGCAATTTTATTACTCGGACCCCCGCCCGGCGGCGGCCCGCGACGTGCGCGACCTCGTCAAGCAAATCGGCGAGGCCGTCGTGCAGGTCCGCACGCCGGAAGGCCTCGGCTCGGGATTTTTCATCAATGCCGACGGCTATCTCATCACGAATTTCCACGTCATCGAGGGTGAGACGGAAATTTCCGTGGAAGTTTATCATCAAACCAACGGCCAGCTCGACCGCGAGACCTACAAGCAGGTCAAAATCGTCGCCATCAACAAATTTCACGACCTGGCGCTGCTGCACATCGAGGACAAGAACGCGCCGAAGTTCAAATTTGTCACGCTCGGCAGCGCCGACGCGCTGACGGTCGGCGATTCGGTTTTTGCCATCGGCAGCCCGATGGGCCTGGAACGCACCGTGACGGAGGGCATCCTGAGCACCAAGACGCGCGAGCTGGAGGGCGAGCTTTATCTCCAGACCACCGCCCAGATCAATCCCGGCAACAGCGGCGGCCCGTTGTTCAACCTGGCCGGCGATGTCGTCGGCGTCACCAACATGAAAATCATCTTCGGCGAGGGCCTGGGCTTTGCCATCCCGGCGGAACTGGTGAAAAGCTTTCTCGACCACCGCGACGCCTTCGCCTATTCGGCCGACAACCCGAACAATCCGTATCGCTATCTTGAACCGCCCGGCCGGACGAAACAGAAACCGGCGGAGAAATAAAAAATTGCGTCCGGCACCTGACGGGTGCAGATTGCTTCCGTGAAAACAAGCGTCATTCTCGACGACGAACTGGCCGGTGAAGTGGCGAGGGCGTCTTCCCTCGTCGGCGAAAACCAGGCGACCATTCTGCGCATGGCCATCCGCGCCGGGCTGCCGGCCGTGGCCAGCCGGTTTCAAGCGCCGCGGCCGGAGGGATATTTCCGTAACGCATACCGTCCCAACCCCGAACGGGAGGCGCTGGAAAAAGCCATGCTGAAGCAAAAGCAAAGGCCGGAACGATGAAAATCCGGCCGTGGGAGATTTGGAAGGCAACGCCGGCCGGGTTCAGCAAGGCGCACGGATTTGTCATCATTTCCTCCCAGGAACGATTGGACTCGAATCGCGTCGCCATCAACGGTCTTGCCTGTTACTCCCTCCGGGGCGAAAGGGAAGAGACCGACGTTTTGTTAAACAGCGCGGATGGATTTGAAGCGCCGACCGTCTGCCAGTGCGACCTGCTGTTTTTACTCGACAAGACCGGGTTCCATTCACCGCTCGGAACCGTCAGTTGGGAGCGCCAGCAACAGATCAAAAGCAAGCTCAAGGAAGTGTTCCGCCTTTGAGTCCGGCCGCCATTTGATTGAAACCCTGGCATCATTTTATGACGACAAAATTTATGTCCGCAAAATTCCTGCCGCCGCTGGCCATCGCGTTTTTGGCAGCCGCCCTTTCACTTCCCGCCGCGATCCCGCCCGCCGAAAACCTGCTGCCGGCGGACACGCTGTTGCTCGTCACCGCGCCCGATTTCGCCGCCGCGCGCGCCGCCGCCCGGCAATCGTCCGGCTGGCTGTTCTGGAACGACCCGGCGATGAAGCCGTTCCACGACAAATTCATGGCCCGGTGGAACGAGCAGTTCATCGCGCCGCTGGAGCATGACCTCGGCGTGAAGCTCGATGACTACGCCGGCCTGCCGCAGGGTCAGCTCACCTTCGCCATCACCCAAAACGGCTGGAACGGCGCCGACGACAGCCAGCCGGGCCTGCTGTTGTTGCTCGATGCCCGGGACCGGGGCGGCCTGCTGAAAACCAATCTCGACGCGCTCCGCAAAAAATGGACGGACAGCGGCAAGGCCATCCACACCGAAACCGTCCGCGGCATTTCCTTCTCCGTCGTGACGCTTTCGAGCAACGACCTCCCGTCACTCGCGGGCCTTTTCCCCGGCCGCCCGCCGGTGCAGGAACTCGGCCGGGCGCCGAAACCGGAAAAGCCCGGCGAACTGGTCGTCGGCCAGTTCCAATCGCTGCTGATGGCCGCCAGCTCCATCAAGGCCATCGAACCCGTCGTTGCCCATCTGTCCGGCGGCGCGGCCCCGGCGTTGCGCGACAACCCGGTTTTTGCCGCCGACCAGTTGTCGCAATTCCGCAATGCGCCGCTGTATTACGCCTGGTTCAACGCGAAAACCCTTTTCGACGTGCTGGCCGGCATTCCGCAGCCGCCGCCGAATTCCGCGGCGCCGTCGTTCCTGCCGTCGCTCTCGCCGGCCGCCATGTTGAACGCGTCGGGTCTGGCGGGTTTGAAGTCCGTGAGTCTCGCCTATCGTGAAACGCAGGACGGCTCGCAGTTGAATGTTTATTGCTCCGCGCCGGAAGCGGGCCGGCAGGGCCTTTTGAAAATCCTCGCCGCCGTCCCGAAGGACGCGTATCCGCCGGTGTTCGTGCCCGCCGGCGCCGTGAAGTTCTCGCGCTGGCGCATTGACGGCCGGAAATCCTGGGCGGAACTGGAGAAAATGCTCAACGCCCTTTCACCCGGCGGCCTGGCCGGCCTCAATGCGGCGATTGACGCCGTCAACGCCCTCGGCCAGCAAAAGGACCCGGCCTTCGACCTCCGGAAAAATCTCATCGCCAATCTCGGCGACGACTTCATCAACTATCAAAAGGCGCCCGGGAACGCGCCGGAGGAGGCGGACCATGCGCCGTCGCTCTTCCTCTTCGCCGCGGCCAACGAGGAGCAGGCCGCCCTCGCGGTCAAAAGCGTTGCGTCGCTGATGTATGGACAACGGGGCGCGCCCGATCCGCGGGATTTTCTGGGCCGGAAAATTTACACCATTCCCCTTCCCGCCCGCGGCCTGTCGGACGCCGCGCCGGTTTCGCGCTCGCTTTACTGCGCGGCCAGCGGCGGTTACGTCGCCTTGACGGCGGATGTCTCCATGCTGGAGGAATACCTGCGCAGCAACGCGGGGCAGGCCCGGCCGTTGCGCGAAACCGCCGGGCTGGCCGATGCCGCGCAACACGTCGGCGGCGCGGGCAACGGCCTGTTCGGTTACCAGAACCAGCGCGAAACCATGCGCGCGGCGTTCTCTCTGCTGAAGCGCCCGGCGGCCACCGGCACGGCCCTGACGGCGGTTCCAAAAAATTTCCGCGACTGGATGGATTTTTCGCTGCTGCCGGACTACGACCAGGTGGCCAGATACTTTTACTTTTCCGTCTATGGCGGCGGCGCGACGGCGGACGGCCTTTATTTCAAGGTGTTCGCCCCCCGCCCGCCCCGGATGAACTGATTCCATTAAACCCGAAACCGAAGTTGGGGGAGCACGAAAATGGTGGTAGGGACGGCGCGCTGCGCGGTCCCCGCGCCGTTCCTACCAATTTCGGAATTCGGGTTAAATCGTGATTGATTGAATCGTTAAACCGGAACGACACGGCAACGCTTCAACGGTTTAACGATTCAACGCCCTGTCATTCCTGCGGATAAACCAGAATCCGGTCGTGCACCAGCACGATGAGATCATTTTTCTTGTCGCCGGTCACGTCCGCCACGGCGGCTTCGCGCGGCTCGGGCAGGGCATTGGCCGCGCCGCGGAACGTGTGCTGCTCAAACACCTGCCAGCGGTCGCCCGTCACGAGCTTGTGTTTGGCATCGAAGGAAACCAGGTCGAGATAATTTTTGGACGTCTCCATGAAGACCAGCTCCTTGCGCCCGCTGCCGGTCAAATCGCCCGTGACCACGTCGTTCAAATAGCCGTCCTTGATCGGCGTGTCGTAACCGTCCAGCGTCGTGAATTCCCAGACATCGCCCGCCAGTGACAGCCAGGCAACGGCATTCTGGCCCGAAAACGCCACGCTCGGGATGTCGCCGCCCAGTTTCACCGGGCTCAAGCCGCTGAAATCCGCCACCGGCAGTTCCACGTTGCGCACCACCTGCCACACGCCCGCCGCGTCGCGTTCGCACAACGTCAACTGCTTGTGCTCCGCGTCCAGCAGGAAGAGCGAAGGCACCCCACCGGCTTTCCGGCCGGGATTCGCCACCGCCGTCGCGCCCACGATGCGGGAATCGGCCGCCGCGCCGTTGATTTGGTCTTTCACGCGGAACACCCAGTCCGGCGGGTTGGTTGAGCCCGGCGTCTGGGCCTCCCGTTCCAGCACGACCGCGCGCACAAAATTTTTCTGCGGCAACAGCAGTTCGGTCTTGCCGTCGCCGTCCACGTCCGCCGACGCCAGCCACGGCTGATCAATCGCGCCGCCGGGCGGGTCCACGTCCTCCTCCTCGAAATCGCCACCGCGTTTCTGGATGAGCACTTTGATTTTTTCATACGGAATCAGCACCACCAGGTCCGCCAGCCCGTCCTGGTTCACGTCCTGAATCGCCAGTGTGGCCGGGTTGGACTTGAAACTGTCGCTCAACTTTTGCGTCTTCGTTTTGCCGTCCGCCGTGCGCGTGACGAGCGAACGCTGGCCGTCCTTGTCCACAATCACCGCCAGCACCGGCTTCGCACCCGGCTTCAACGCGCCGGCCGCCATTACCAGCGGCTTGCCGTCGAGCGGAACCAGCGTCGGAAACGGCAGCCGCCCTTTTTTGTCGAATTGGGTCACGCCCACGGCGTTTTCATCACGGCTCAAAAGAAAGATTTGCGGGTGGCCGTCGCCGTTCCAGTCCGCCACGGCGATCTGGCTGACCCCGGCCAGGCACGGAAATTTTTTCGGCGCGGCCAGCGAACCATCCGGCTGCTGCAAATAGACCGAAAGCTGGCCGCTCTCCGGCTCGGCCACGAGCAGGTCCGGCAGCCCGTCGCCGTTGACATCGGCCCACAGCTCGCCGCGTTGCGCCGCGTCCGTCTTCTGCAGCGGCAGCACCTGGAATTGCCCGCGCCGGAACGCGCCGGACAAAACTTCCGCCGGCCGGCGGGTGAACTGGGAGACTTCCGCGCGCCCGGAATTTTGCGCGATGGTCACGACGAACAGGTTCGAGTTGTTTTCCAGGTTGTCCGCGCAATACGAGCGGATGGGCTGCGTCTTGAAATAAATTTCCGGGCCAAGCTGACCGCCCGGCATTTGCAGCCGGAAACGAAACGGCGTCGGGCTGTCCCAGTCCACCAGCAGCAGATCGTTCCGGCCGTCGCCGTTCACGTCCGTGATTTGCACGGCGTTGGGCGTGCCGGAGTAGGGAATTTTCTGCGGCTCACCCAGCGTGTGGTCCGCCAGTTGCGGCAGAAAATACAGCGAACCGTTGTCGCCGAGCAGCACGACATCGGTCCGGCCGTCGCCGTTCAAATCGCCCGTGGCCAGCGCGTTCGGGTCCATCCGGCCATCCTCGATATGCCAGCTCTTCGGATCGCTCCAGCCGTTCGTGCCCTCGTTGTAAAGCACGGTGAGGTCCTTCGCGTCGCCGTAAAAAATCAGGTCGGGCCGGCCGTCGCCGTTGAGGTCGGCCACCGACAGCGCGGTGATGCGTTCGTCCACCGGGACCGAATCAATGCGGAAACGCGTGTCGGGCGGCAGCTCGTTGATTTCGAGCTTGCGCGTCGGTTGCAGGCCGGCGCGATTGGTCTTGCCCGTCAGGTTGTAGAGCAGATCGATTTTCGAGCGCCGGTTGTTGGCCACGATGATGTCGTTCAGGCCGTCGCCGTCCAGATCCGCCACGTGGAGCAGGCTGATCAGGTCGTCGATCGGATAGCTTTCGTGGGCGGCGAAACCGAAGGTGTTCGTGACCGTTTCACCGCGAACGGCCAGCGCGAGGCCGAAAACCAGCGCCGGCAAAATTCCTTTTTTGATTTGCATAAAAACCTTTGCAACGTGCCATCCGCCGGCGCGCTTGGCGAGTTTATTCGCTTTCGGAAAAACGAACCGTCTCGCAAGGAACGCCGCGTTCACGCGGCAGAATTCCCCGCACAGCAAACAATTTGTGCTTGCAGCGCGAAATCGTCCTTCGTAATCCATCTTCATGTTTGAGCCGAAGTCGAGGCAGGGGCGCGCCGCACCAGCACCTCCGCGAAATCCCGGCTTGCTCAAGCTCATTGAGGCCAGGTGGCAATGGCATTATCAACCCGACGTTGCGGTTGCACAGCGCGGTTTCATCGGCTGGCATGAGCGCGGTTACTTGCCTCACTTCGACGCTCCGCACGTCACACAATTCGTCACCTTCATGTTGCACGATTCATTTCCCGTCGCGCGCCGGCAGGAATGGGAGGGGATTCTCAACGAGCCGAACGAATCGTTGCGCCGTCGTAAACTCGAAGCCTGGTTGGATCGCGGCCAGGGCAGGTGCTGGCTGCGGCGATCCGACGTGGCGTCGCAAATTGAAGAAATTCTGCGTGCTGACGCCGGCAGGGCATATCGTCTGCGATCGTGGATTGTCATGCCGAATCACGTTCATCTTGTGGTTGATGTCCTGGACGCGCCGCTGTCGAAGCTGCTGAATCTTTGGAAGGGACGAAGCGCTCGGGCCGCGAATCTGCGGCTCGGACGCGCCGGACATTTTTGGGAACGGGAGTATTTCGACACTCTCATCCGCGACCCGGCGCATTTGAACCGCGCAATTCGTTATACCGAAAACAATCCGGTGAAAGCCGGGCTGGTTCGCGAACCGAAGGAATGGCGCTGGAGCAGCGCGTGGCGGCGGGATGAGGTCGGAAAGCCGCCGTGATGTTCGGATGCTTCTGCCGCCTGAAGGCGGCGTTCCTGGGTTGTCGGAACGCCGCGTTCACGCGGCAGCAGGGTCCGGCCAACGTCTACCGCCGCCTGAAGGCGGCGTTCCTATTCGCCGATGAAATGCAGCGCGACGCGGCGCGAATGCGGGCGCGTGCGGTGCTCCCATAAATAAATCCCCTGCCACACGCCGAGCGCCGGCCGGCCGCCGCGGACGGGCAGGCTCAAATTCACCGCCGTCAGCGCCGTGCGCACGTGCGCCGGCATGTCGTCGCCGCCTTCGGCGGTGTGGCTGAACAGCGGGTCGCCGTCGGGCGCGAGCCGCTGGAAAAACGCCTCCAAATCGCGCCGCACGTCCGGATCGGCGTTTTCCTGGATGAGCAACGAAGCCGAGGTATGCCGCAAATGCAGCGTCAGCAGGCCGTCCTTGAACTGGTTTTCGTCCACCCACCCTTGCACTTCGCGCGTCAATTCATAGAACCCGCGCCCGCGCGTCGCCACGGTCAGTTCATGAAAAGATTGGCGGAGCATTTTGGAGTGACGTGGGTAACGCAATTGACCGGTAGGGACGACCTGCTGGTCGTCCGAAGCCGCGCAGCAGCGCGGCCCTACCAGATTTATTTACTGTGTTTTCACCGGCGCGCCCTGTTCGGCCAGCATTTTTTCCAGGTCCGGATTGGGCGGCTGGCCGGCGGCGAGGGCCTTTTCATAGTGCCAGCGCGCCAGCTCCGGCAGCGGCGGCTGCTGGGTGATGTAAATCACGGCGAGGTTGTTGTGCGCCGCGGCATAATTCGGATTGAGCTGGACCGCCTTGCGCAACGCGGTTTCCGCCTGCTGGCGCAGGCCCTTGTGGCTGAGCGTGACGCCGAGATAATTCTGGATTTGCGGGTCCTGCGCATCGAGCCGGGCCGCGCGGCTCAACGTGTCGAGCGCGTCGTCATATTTCCCCTGCTGGAATCTCAAATAGCCGAGAAGCGAAAGATTGTAGGCGTCGTTCGGGGCCTGGGCGAGCGCGGCCTGGATGTGTTTGTCCGCGTCATCGAGCTTGTTCTGCTGGATTTCAATGGCCGCGAGGTTCGCCAGCACCAGCCCGTTGTTTTCGTCGCGCCGCAGGATTTGCAGGTAATCGTCCTCGGCCTTGTCGTATTGTCCGGCGGCAAAATAATGCTGCGCCTCGGCCACCAGCGTGGCCGCGCCGCCGGGCAGTTCCCGGATGGATTTTTTCTCCGCATCGGGATTGGCTACGAGCGGCGCGGGTTGCTTGAACAGCGCCAGCTCCTCCGCCGTGTAAGGCACGGCGCGCGCCTCGTCCACGGCCAGCCGCGCGCGCAACACGTTCACCTCATCGGTCAGCTCGGCAATTTGCGCCGCCGCGTCCTGCTTTTTGCGGCCGTAAAGCTCCGCGTTCGCCTGGCCGAGTTTCGCCAGCAAATCGTCGCGTTCCTGGGTCAACTCGCGGATGCGCGCCTCGTTCTCCGCCTGGCTGGGCGTCAGGACCGGCGGCTTTGCGCCCGACTGCAGTTGTCGCACGCGATTTTCGAGCGCCTCCCGTTCCAGCAAACGCACCTCGGCGTTTGACTGCAAAATTGAAATGCGCGCGCGGGCATCGGCCAGTTCGGCGTTCAAAACCGTGTCCGAAGCATTGGTCGCCTGCGCCCTGGACTCCGCCAGTTGTTTCTTGAGCAGCTCATTTTCCTCGCGCAATGCCTCCAACGCGGCGGGACTGGCCAGCAACGTCTGCACCCGTCCCTGCAACGTTTGATTTTCCTGCGCCAGCCGGTCGGCGCGCGCCGCTTCCTGCGCCAGTTTTCCGTTCGCCTCGGCCAAGGCCTGCCGCAGTTGCGCCAGCAGATTGGTGTCCAGCCCGGGCAGGGCCGCCGTTCCACCCTGGCCCCGCGCCAGGCTCACCTTCAGCAAATCGTTCTCCTTCATCAACGAGCGGATTTGCTCCCGCGCCCTGGCCAGTTCGCGCGGGTCCACCATCGCCGGTTGCGCCGCGAGCGCCTCCTTGAGCCTCGCTTCCAGGGTTGTGTTGTCCGCCTGCAAACCCTCCACCTGCGCCTGCAACGCCTTCAATCGCGCCTGAAAATCCGCGCCGGTGGCAGGGGGAACCGCTGGCGTTGACACGGCCGGCGGCGGCGCGACGGCAGGGGATGGCGCAACTGGCGGCGGTGTGTTGGTGGCGGGAATTTGTGGTGTCAGTTCGGCGATTTTTTCCGCCAGATAACTCATCCGGAAATTGACGATTTTGGGATCCCAATCCGGGTAGGCGTTTTGGAACTTTTGCAGTTCGCCCTGCGCCTCGACAAAGCCCGCCAGCGCCTCGCTGGCGTGACCGGCGCCGGCCAGCGTGTCCGCCTGCTGCATCAGGCTGTAAATAATGAGGTATTGGTCGTCAGCGCCCTGTTGCGCGCGGGCCGGCGACAGCAGGAACGTCAGGAACAAAACTGCCAGTGCGGCGAAGCGTTTCATGGTGGCAACATAGCCGAAGCCATCCTCATTTGGCAACGCCGGGTAGTGTCCGGATTTGGTGGCGGCGGTGCTGTCCACCCTCCGCAGTGCTGCTACGGAGGACGGGCCGCACCGCCGTGCGCCGCCGCAGCGGCGCACCCACCAATTTCAAATTAGGACACCACCCCCGCCGACGGTGGTTGACCTGCGCCGCCGGTTTTGTTAGCGTTACTCCAACAGCGCCATGAATACCGCGCTCAACCAGCATGTGCTTGTGCTGAACCGGCTGTGGCAGGCGGTCAACGTCTGCACCACCCGGCGTGCCCTCACGTTGTTGTTCCAGGGCCACGCGCAGGCCGTGCTGAACGACGACGACGGCTCGTTCCGCACCTTCAACTTTGACGAATGGCGCGACCTTTCCCAGGCCGCGCCGCGCGAGGAGTCCCTGCACACCATTTCGTTCCGCATCCGCGTGCCGCGCATCATTCTCCTGTTGATTTACGACCGGCTGCCAAAAAAGGAGGTCAAATTCACGCGCCACAACATTTTTGAGCGCGACAAAAACACCTGCCAATACTGCGGGCGCGTCTTCGACCGCAAGGATTTGAACCTGGACCACGTCATTCCCCGCGACCGCGGCGGCCCGACGACGTGGGAAAACATTGTCTGCTCCTGCGTCGAGTGCAACACGCAGAAGGCCAATCGCACGCCGCCGGAGGCCGGACTGCACCTCATCCGCAAACCGAAGCGGCCGAAATGGCGGCCGTTCGTGCAAATCAACTTCAGCCTGCACCGGCACGACAGTTGGAAGCATTTCATTGACCTCGCCTACTGGAACGTCGAGCTGGGCGAAGACGTGGACTGACGGCATTTCCACCTTCGTCGCACAGGCAGTGGACTGCTTTGAATTTCTGATTCATAATTTGAATGGTAGGGCCGCGCTGCGGCGCGGCTTTATTGGTAGGGCGGCGCTGCCGCGCCGCCTTGGACGGACCAGCAGCGATGGTTATTCCAGACCGCGCCCGGTCAAATCATCCTCGTCCAGACCGAGATAATGGCCGAGTTCGTGCAGATACGTCGTGCGCACCTCCTCGCGGAAAATTTCCCCATCGCCCTCCGCAAAATCCCAGAGGTTTTCCAGAAACAAAATGATCTGCGGCGGCAATGGGACATTTCCCTCCTCGGCCATTTCCGCCCCGGTGAACAAACCGAGCGTGTCGGCTTCAATGCCGTCGGCCTGCAAGCCGGCGTTCGGAACGCGCTCGAAGGTGACCGGCAGCTTCTCCGCCCGTTCGCGCAACGGCTTTGGCAGCGCTGCCACCGTCGCCTCGATTTCCGACAGCGCGAGCGCCCGCAATTTGTTCCAGTTCACGTCCACAGGCCGTCCCGGAAAATGGCGCAAGCCCGGCGGCCATGCAACCGGCGATTTTCCGTTCATGGCGCCTTTTCTGCGCTTGCAAATTAAATGCAATCCGCTTGGATGAAGCCATGTTTCCGTATGTCGCATTGGCCAGGGACAAGACCTGGCAGCCCGGACCTTACGACGGGGTTGAGCTGATGGTTTTGCACAAGCATGAACACACCGGGGGCGTCGTGGTGCTGCGCAAGTTCAAGGCCGGTCGCACCATCCCCGCCCACGTGCATCCCGAGGCCAACGAATGGGCCTATGTCCTGTCCGGCGAATGGGAGGAATCCGGGAAGACTTACACCGCCGGCGCTTTGTTCCACGCGCCCAAAGGCGTGCGGCACGGACCGCACGTGGCCAAAACCGAAGTCATCAGCCTGACCATCTTCGACGGCCCGTTGACGGTGGTATGATTCCAGACCGGACGTTTGACGTTCGATCCCGCTCATCACCCGACCACGGCCACTTCATGATCCAGGAGTGTCGGCAGTTCGAAATGGGTCCAACCATTCTTCACCGCGGTCCTGGCCGGACGCTTTGAAACCAGAAGCTGAAGGCGGTTGCCCCGGACGCCGGCCGGCAGTTGCACCCGCACGCTCAACGGCCCCACGGGGATCAACTCATCCACCGGCGCGCGCCATGTGCCGGCATTGGTCAAATTGATCAGGTGCAGGATCAGTTTGTCCTTCTGCTGGAAGAGGTGGCAGTCCACCAACCCCGCGCCCTCGATCTGCAATGGAAAATTTTCCCGCGCGGCCCAGCGGACGAGGTTGGCCAGCAAATTGCCGTGGTCCGGCAGAGGGTCACGACCGAACCGGCGGTCAAAATCCGCCGGCAGAAACGCCACGCGACCGCGACCGCCGGTCTCGTTCAAGATCAGCCCGGGAATATCCGTGCGCGGCTCGCGCATCCAGACGCTTTCGGGCGGAAAAATTGGAAATGCGGGGATAAACGTCGCCAGCACGGTGGTTCCATCGTCCACTCGCAGCGGTTCCAGCAGGCCGCCAAAGGCGAGAATGTCCGTCTCGTCAAAGCCTTTCAGCACCGGATGCCGTTCGCCCGCCGCCGGCGGTTCGGTCCCGGCTTTCGGCCCGTCGAAGCGCAGGCGCAGTTCCGGTGTCAACCGCAGATACGTGTGCTGGGTTTCCAGCATCGAACGCCGTTTTTCAGAATCGGTCGAGGCCGGTTTGCCGTCGGCGACGTGCGCGCCGAACAGGTCCGCCAAGGCAAAGTCGGCGAGCGGTTCGCCCCATTCGTTGCAGCAGCTGGTTTCGCCGGTGGCGATGAGGCTGCCGCCGCGACGGACGAACTGGTTGACCGCTTCGACCTGCGGCGCGGTCATGGCGGCAAGGTTTGGCAGAACGAGAACGGAAAATTTGTCCGCATCGCGTGCAATATGATCCGCGTGGACCGGCAGGTGTGGAATCCGCGCGCGGACGAGCGCATTTATCCAGCCGTGCCGGGGCAGTTCGACCAGCTCATCCGGGTTGTCACGCCCGTAGAAATCGGCGTTTGACTGCGACCAGACCAGCCCGACGGTGGCGATGGGGCGGCGATCAATCAGGTATGACTGGTTCTCCGCGTGCCAGCGGAGGATGGGTTCGGCGGTGCGATAAATCCGCCGGTCCTCGTCGTAGGCGCTGACGCGATGCCACCAGGGCCGGATGCCGCCCGCAATTCCATCCAGCATCCAAAGACGCACTTCGGGTTCGGGCTTGGCGGCCAGCCGGAACGTGGGGCGCGGAGTCTGATACATGGCCATGCTTTCGGCAACCGGCTTGTCCCAGCCCAGCACGCCATGGACCATCTTGCCCACCTCGCCGTTGTGTTGAAATCCCGTCGCGTCCAACCGCGACTGTTCATCCAGCATCACAAATTCGGACCGTTCGCAGATGGCCTTCAGATTGCGGAAGCGCGAGCACGCGTCCGGAATGGAGCCGCCCATCATGCCGCACCAGAGGCAATCGGGGCCGCCGGCTTCACGGGTCGTGCGGTTGTTCAGGTCCCAGATTTCCAGCCGTCGCGCGTAATTCCACTGGAGCCATTGGCGATAAACCGGGTCATCCCAGTTCTTCGCGCGCGGGATGGGCTGGCCGGTCAGGTCGCGAAACTTGCGCTGGCAATTTTCACAGAAGCAAATCTGGTCCCGCCCCACGCCATTCCAGTTGTTGTCCGCGAACCCTTCCGGGTGCGAACGTTCGATGATCTCGCGCAGCACCGACGGGATGAATTCGTCGTAATACGGAGAGTTGACGCAGGTGACGAACAGGTCGGTATTCCGGTATGGCTGGCCGTCGGCGTCGCGGGCAAACCAATCCGGGTGGGCGCGATAAAAATCCTCATGCACGCGATTGGAATCCATGCGGGCAATCACAGCCAGGCCGTCGTCGTGCGCCGCCTGGGCGAGTTCGCCAAACAGGTCGCGGCCACCCAGGCCGGCGGCACGATACTGCAACGGAAACTTGCTGGGATAATAGGCGACGATGCCGCCGGCATTGATGATGACGCCCTGGGTCTGCGTGCGCTTCCAGTATTGCCGCCACCACGCGATGTCGTATCGTTGCGGATCATTCTCCGCGATGTTTGTCTGGCCCCAGCGCAATGTCCGGCGATACCACGGCTGCGCGCGGCCCGAACCGGCTTTGGCCGGACCCGGACTCCCGGCCGCCGGACCAGCGGCGAGCGAGGCGAAATCTGCGACCGCCAGAAAGGTTGTTGCGGCGGCGGATTTTTTGAGAAACGTGCGGCGGGATTCGAGGGGAATTGTCATGCGGCCAATGTATGGCCACCCGCCTGATTTGCACCAGACTTAAACCACCCAACGGTCATGACAGCTTCCCGGCCCGCGAAATTCGCCCGTCCGGCTTTTTGGTGTATCTTCCGACATGCGCTACCTCGTCAAAGCCCGCGTGAAACCGGGCCGTGAAAATGCCCTGCTGCGTGCCATCGCCGACGGCTCGCTCGGCCGGGGCTCAATCGCCGGCGATGAATATGATTACGACCTGCGACAGGCGCGCGTGGGCGACGACGGCGTCGCGCATTGGGTGGAAACCTGTTTCTGCGCCACGCCGCTGGCGGAGGAACGGCCTTACTGGGAGAAATATTTTGAACTGTTGAGCGTCAAGGACGCGCATAACCGCAAGAATTGCCGGCACGAAAACGGCGCCGAACCGTGGGCGTGCAGCCATTGCGATTGCACCCGGCGGCTGGAAGAACGATTGCAGTGCCAGGGCAAACCGTTTTTGGAAAAACTGCGGGAAGACACGACCGGATGACGATGGTAGAAACGCTCGACGCCTTGGCAGCGTTGGCGGCCGATCCTTGGCCGACCGGATGCCAAATCCAAAACAAAACAACCGGATGCGATGGAATTCGCGTCCGGTTGCTGGAGGATTCAAAGTTCAGGATTTGTCGCAGCACTTGCACCTGCCGGCGCACGTCTTTTTCAAACCGATCAGGATCACGAGAATTGCGATGGTGACCCATTCGGCTTTCACGCTGATCACGTCGAGCGCGCCCAGCAGGATGGCGACGCCGATCAGGATGATGAACACACCGCCCATCACGTGGCACGGGCAGCAGCACTTCTTGGTTTCACAACATTTTTTCTCTTCGCTTGTTTCCATGACGGACTCCTTTCGGGGTTGTGGTTTTGGTTGTCAAGCGTGACCGGACAAAATCACATTACACCGTGGCGGCCTTGGCGGCGGCCAGATCGCTCCGCCGCTGCGCCATGCTCTTGAAAAATTCGTGGCCTTGGAACAAGGCGTTCATGCCGGCACGAGTTGATAGATTGCGGGGCGGTAACGAGGCTTGGGGATGGGCTTGCGCGCGGCCTTGGCAGCGGCCAGCCAGGCCGCTTTGGCCTTTTCCACTTCCCGCAATGCTTCAAACGATGTTTTGCCAAACGCTGAACAATATTCCAAATCAGGAATGTCAGCGATGTAGCCGCCGTCCTCATCGCTGTAAAACACATTAACGTGGTAGTCTTTCATACGTTCATCCGCCTAGGGATAGATTATGCCTTTCGACTAGCTTTAGCAACTGCCGGACTTGATATGGTTTTGCCATGCCTCCGACGTTTTGTAAATTCACGAGTTCAGGTATCCCGGCACGCCGTAGAATGTGATGACTGCCGCTGATTCGGTCGAGCCGGAATCCAAACGCCTGCGCCAGTTTCAGAACTTCGGAAAATCGCAAACTCTGCGGGCTGTTCAGAGCCTTTTCGAGCAGTTTCCGGGAATTCATTTTGCATTTATGCCGCTGCGCTTTTCGCCGCTGCCAGATCGCTCCGCCGTTGCGCCATGCTCTTGAAAAATTCGTAGCCCTCGCGCAGGCGGCGGACGCAGATGTCCTTGTCCTCCAGCATCGTCTTGATGATGCGGAGAATCGGCTTCGGGCGCAGGTAATAACGATGGTAGAAACGCTCGACGCTTTCGAAGATTTCATCCTTGCTCAGGCCGGGAAACTCGAGCGTGCTTTGCTGGAAGCCGTCGCCTTCGACGAGGTCGGTCTTGTCCTTCTTTACGAACCAGCTGTTTTGCTTCGCCATCTCGTAAAGCTCGGTTCCCGGATACGGCGCGGCCAGCGAAACCTGCAGGCTGAACACGTCGAGTTCCTTCGCAAAATTGATCGTGTTCTCGATGGATTGCCTGGTTTCCACCGGCAAACCGAGGATGAATGTGCCGTGAATCACCACGCCGGCCTGATGGCAAGCCTTGGTGAACCGGCGCATTTCGTCCATCGTCACGCCCTTTTTGATGCGGGTGAGGATGTCGTCGTTGCCGCTTTCGTATCCGACCAGGAACAGCCGCAGGCCGTTGTCCTTGAAGCTCTTGATGGTGTCGTAATCGAGGTTCGCGCGGCTGTTGCAGGACCAGTGGACGCCGAGCGGCCCGAGTTTTTTGGCAATTTCGCGGGCGCGCGGCAGGTTCGCGGTGAACGTGTCGTCGTCGAAGAAAAATTCCTGCACCTGCGGGAACAGTTTTTTCATGTAGGCCATTTCGTCGGCGACGTTTTGCGGCGAGCGGACGCGGTATTTGTGCCCGCCGATGGTCTGCGGCCAGAGGCAGAAGGTGCATTGCGCCGGGCAGCCGCGGCCGGTGTACATGCTGATGTAGGGATGCAGCAGGTAACCGATGAAATAGTTCTCGATCTTCAGGTCGCGCTGGTAAACGTCCGCCACCCACGGGAGCGTGTCCATGTCCTGGATCATCTCGCGCTCGGGGTTGTGTTTGATTTTGCCGTCCTTGTCCCGGTAGGAAAGCCCGGCAATGGTCGCGAGGTCGCGGTCTTCGGCGACTTCCTTGCAGGTGAAATCGAATTCCTTGCGCCCCACCCAGTCAATCGCCGGCGATGCCTTGAGCGTCTCGGTGGGCAACACCATCGTGTGCGCGCCGATGAAGCCGATTTTGGTGCCGGGTTTCTGCGCCTTGATGGCCTCGGCCACCTTGCAATCGTTTTTCAACGACGGCGTCGAGGTGTTGATGATGACGTGATCAAAATCCTTCGCGATGGCGAGGCACTTGGCCACGTCAACGCCGTGCGGCGGGCAATCGAGCAGCCGGAATTCGGCGTGAGCGCGGCGGGTTGCGCGAGCCAGGTTGGATACCAATAGCTGGTGACCTCGCGCCGCGCCTGGTAACGCGCCCCGGCGCCGCCGTCAAAACCGTCAAAGCTCGGTGGAGAAAGATAGAGTGTCCTGCTCATTTAAGTTCTGTCCTTAAAATTTACTCCGGACGCGCTTCAATCTTCTTCGCGTCCTTGCCCTTGGCCAGCAATTCATCGCGTTCGGACGTGTCATTCGTGCCGCAGTGACTGCCAACGTGCGATTCGTGGCCGTTCCCGTTTTGGCTGGGATCGTCATCTCTTGCGTGAAAACGCGCCGCGCGCCCCGGCGGCGGGCGAACTGACGGCGGCCTTCGCCTCGGCGAGATGGCCTTTGCCGATGGTCACGCCATTGTAAGCGCGCTTTTCCAATTCCGGCGAATATCGGACCGGTTTCGGTTTCGCGCCGAAATTGTATTTGATGTTCTTCCAGTTGTCGCCGGACTGATAATTCGTGCCGAGCGCGCCGCTGGGGTCGTAGCCGCAATGCACCATGCAGTTTTCACAGCGCGGATCGCGCGCGACGCCGTCCACCACGCCGTATTTTTCCCAGTCCACCTTCGCCAGCATTTCCTGATAGCCGCCATAATGGCCGTCGGTCATCAGGTAACACGGCGCTTTCCAGCCCTTGACGTTGTAGGTCGGGATGGCCCACGCGGTGCAGGTCAACTCGCGTTTGCCGGCAAGAAATTCCTGATACACCGGCGTGCCAAAAATTGTGAACGCCTTGCCCCAGTCGAGAATGTTCGCGAACTTCTGCCGCGTCATCTTGCGCGTGAGGAAAAAATCCTCGGGCTGTTTGCCGAGGCGCGTGACCATGTCCTTCTTCGCCGCGTCGTATTCGTAACCGGGCGAAATCGTGTGGCCGTCCACTTCGAGCGAACTGAGGAACTTGAACATGTCCTCGATTTCCTTCACGTCGGTCTCCTTGTAGACGGTCGTGTTGGTGGCGACCTGGTAGCCCAGGATTTTCGCCATCTTGATGGCCTCAACGCATTCCTTGAACACGCCTTCGCGCTCGACGATGAGGTCGTGCGTGAATTCCAGTCCGTCCACGTGGACGTTCCAATACATCCATTGCGTCGGACGGATGACCACTTTTTTGCGCGCTGCGGCGTCGGGCTTGCGGATGGTCTCGGCGTCCTTTTCGGAAATCAATTTTTGAGCGAGCAACTTTTTGATTTTCGGCTCAACCTCCGGCGAATAAATCGCGGCGAGGTAATCCCTCATTTTCTTCCGCATGAACATGGCGTTGGTGCAGACGTAAATGACGCGGCCCTGTTGCAGCAGGCCGGCGATGAGTTCCTCGATTTTCGGATAGATCAGCGGTTCGCCGCCGCAGATGGAGACCATCGGCGCGTCGCATTCCGACGGCGGCCTGGAGGCATTGTTCCAGCGGCACCATGTCCTTGAGGCTCGTGGAGTATTCGCGGATGCGGCCGCAGCCGGTGCAGGTGAGGTTGCAGGTGTGCAGCGGTTCGAGCTGCAGGACCATGGCAAACTTCGGCGTCTTGCGCAGCTTGTGTTTGATGATGTGGCCGGCGATTTTTGCCGTGAGCGCGAAGGGGAATCGCATAAATTTGATTTTACCGGGTCAAGGCAACTTCCCGGGAATTGTCGGGCCACGCCGCCGGGGCATTGGTTGAAGGCAGATCGGCTTTCAACAGCCCCGGCAGGAAAAACGAGGCGGGCGAAACGCTCTGGCTGGCGTTGATGCCGGCACATCCGGTGCCGCCCAGCGCGAGCGCCATCAGCATTGCCAGCCCCGGCAAATTCCTGTTTATTCTCACTTGCCCAGTATAAGTCAGCCCGACACGATGGCAACCTCTAATTGACCACATCATGGCGTCGAAAACACAATGCCCGTCCGGGGCCGGCTGGCGGTTCATCGCGTTCCTTTTCCTTTCCGGCGCGGTCACCGCCGCCGCCGCCCAACCAACCAACAATCCGGTCTTCGCCGCCCGCGCCGGGACGGAATTTCATCGCGCACTAATTCAATGGCAGTCGAATACGAACGATTTCACCGCCGCGTGGGTTTTTGCCCGCGCGTGTTATGATTTCGCGGATTTCGCCACGAACGACACCGAACGCGCCACGCTTGCCGTCCAGGGCATCGCCGCGACCCGGCAACTGCTCGCGCAACGGCCCAAATCCGCGCCGGGGCATTATTATCTCGGCATGAACCTCGGCCAGCTTGCCCGCACGGAAATTCTGGGCGCGCTGAAAATCGTCAGGGAGATGGAGCGCGAATTCAAGACGTCCGACGATCTGGACGAGCATTTTGATTATGCCGGCCCGGCGCGCTGCCTCGGCTTGTTGTATCGTGACGCGCCGGGCTGGCCGGCCAGCCTCGGCAGCCGGCACAAGGCGCGCGAGTGGCTGGAACGCGCCGCAAAACTCGCGCCGGATTATCCGGATAACCGTCTGAACCTGATTGAGTCGCGATTGATGTGGAATGAGCGCACCGGCGCCGAAAGCGAACTGAAAACACTCGACGTGCTCTGGCCGAAGGCGCAGACGAATTTTGTCGGCGAGGCCTGGGAACCAAGCTGGGCGGACTGGACCGCCCGCAAAAGCGCGGCCGAACAATCCCTCACGCAAACCTCCCAAACGGAGTCGCCAAAAACCCGTCGTTGAACCGATGGAAATTTCTGTGGCGGCATCCGCGCCGGCAGGTTATTGTTCGCATTAATCGCGCAACCCGGATTGATTCACAAACCATGGCCAAGAAACTTTTGGCGGCGCTCGGCGACACGACCTTGTTCCTGCAGGAATGGCTGGCCAACCCGCAGCGGACCGGCTCCGTCACGCCCAGTTCCCCACGACTCGCCGCCGCCATGGCGCGCTGGCTGCCTGCCGATCCGGAAAGTTTCGTGCTCGAACTCGGCCCCGGCACCGGCGCGGTCACACAGGCGTTGCTCGAACGCGGTCTGCGCGAGGACCGGCTCGTGGCCATCGAACGGAACCCGAAACTGGCCCGGCTGCTTCGCCGCCGGTTTCCCCGCGCGCACATCATCACCGGCGACGCGTGGCAGTTGGACGATTTGCTGCGCGAATGGCGCGAGCCGGTTGAGCGCGTCGGCGCGGTCATCTCCAGCCTGCCGTTGTTGAATTTCCCGCCCGCCGAGGCCGAGGCTTTGGCGGGAAAAATCCGCGCAATTCTGGAGCAAGGCGGCAAATGGGTTCAGTTCAGCTACCACCTGGGCGCCCGTCGCCCGCACGGCACCTCCCATTTCCTTCGGCTGGCTTCCAACATCATCTGGCTGAACCTGCCGCCCGCCCGCGTGAACGTTTATCAGAAGTAGGACAGCACGTCCCGCCTGTCTCTGAACGGCAGTTTTCAACCGAAGGAAACGAAGGGAGCAAAGTTTGTCCTCAACTTCGTTTTCTTGGTTTCCTTCTGTAAACAAACGGTGAAGAAATCCACGTTCCTTTTCCGGCCGTCACTGATTGACATGGTTCGCGGGAGGCAACGGGCCCGGTTTGGATTTGGGCAGCAGAAAGCAAAGTGCCGCCGCCGCGAGCAGCGCACAGCCCAAAACCCCGAACGGAACAGTCATGCCGTGCGTCCGGCTTTTCAATATCCCAACGATGGCCGGGCCTAGATAACCGCCGACGTTGCCGAGCGCGTTCACCAGGCCCATGACCGCGCCGGCGGTCGCGCGCGGCATCGTCTCCGTGGGAATGGCGAAGAACGGCGCCAGCCCGGCGAACGGCCCCGGGATGGCCAGGCACAGGAACGCATACGAAAGCCAGAAGGAATGTTCCTTGAGCAACACGCTCGCGATGAGGGACGTGCCGCTCACGGCATAAATGAAGGCGGCATGACCGCGCCGTTCGCCGGTCCGGTCCGAATGCCGCGAGAGCAGCACCATGACGACGGCGGTGACCGCATACGGCACGGCAAAGAGCAGGCCGGTTTGCAGGCCGGTGAAATGGTGACCGCCGCCCTTGAGTCCTTCCGTGAGGAACGTGTTGCAGCCGTAGGATGCGAAGTTGTAAAGGAAACAAACCGTCAGCATGACGAAAACCACCGGTTGCAGGAGGGCGCGCCCGACGGGAATTTTTTTCACCGGCTCCAGTTCCGCGGCTTCGCGCCGCAGGGTGGTTTCCAGAAAATCCCGTTCCGCGCGTGAAATCCATTTCGCGTCGCGCGGATGGTCGTTGATGAAATAAAGCCAGACCGGCAGCCAGAGGAACGGCAGGGCGCCTTCAATCATCAGCATCGTCTGCCAGCCCCAGCCACCCAGCAGCCAGCCGGTGACCGGCGCGGACGCGGCCACCGCCAGCGGCTGGCAAAGGTTCCAGTAGGCATTCGCGCGGGCGCGCTCCGAGCGCGGAAACCAGTTCGCCAGCAGCACGAGCATCGTCGGATACACCCCGCTTTCCGCCACGCCGAGCAGAAAACGCATCACGGCGAATTCCCGAAAAGTGGACGCCAGGCCGCAACCGACCGCGCAGACGCCCCAGAACACGAGAAAAATGGAGATCAATTTTTTCGGACTCCAGCGGCCGGCCAGATAACCGCCGGGGAGCTGCAACAGCACGTAACCCAGAAAAAAAATGCCGGCGGCCTGCCCCTTCAGCCGGTCGTCCATCAGCAGGTCCTTCATCATGGACGAAATTCCTGGGTCCAGCGCCAGCGCGACGTTCGTGCGGTCCACGTACGAAATCGTGTACATGACCAGCGCGACGGGGATGAGGCGCAGCCAGCGTTGCCCGTTCAGTTGCATCGCGTCAATTTGGAATTATTCTAAGTATTGACAGGTCCCGGAAACCGGTCTAGTGTGCCCGTGACATGAATCCGGTCGAGAAGAAAAAACTGAACGGCGAACTGAACGCGCGCCTGACGACGGGCGGGTTCCGGTTCACGCCCCAGCGCCAGCACGTCTATGACGTTTTAATCCAGAAAAGCGATCATCCGACGGCGGAGGAGGTTTTCATCCGGTCCAAAAAGACCATGCCGGACATTTCGATGGCGACGGTTTACAACTGCCTCGACGCTTTGGTAAAATGCGGGCTGGTCCGCCTCGTCGTGCTCGACCGCGGCGCGACGCGCTTTTGCCCGAACATGCGCGAGCACTGCCATTTTTATTGCGATGCCTGCGACACGGTTTATGACGTGGATTTGCCGGCCAAACCGGCTTCTCCCGTCACCCTGCCGAAAGGGTTCAAGGCCGAGCATTACGAAATTGCCATCCACGGCGTTTGCCCGGAATGCGCCAAAAAGAAATAACCGGTTCAACGGTTCAACTTTTTAACGGTTTAACGAATTTGAGAAATGAGCACCGCCACCGAGACCATTGAGGGCCTGGTCAAGCAGGAATATAAATACGGCTTTTACACCGACGTGGAAACCGAGTCCGCGCCGCCGGGCCTGAGCGAGGACACCATCCGGCTGATTTCGCGCAAGAAAAACGAGCCGGAATGGCTGACCGACTGGCGGCTCAAGGCGTTCCGGCACTGGCAGACGATGGAGGAACCAGCCTGGCCGAAAGTCCACCATGAACCCATCAATTACCAGGACATCGTTTATTACTCCGCGCCCAAGAAAACCGGGGAAGGGCCACAGAGCCTCGACGAAGTGGATCCGAAGCTCCTGGAGACCTACGAGAAACTCGGCATTCCGTTGAAGGAACGTGAACGGCTGGCGGGCGTGGCGGTGGATGCGGTGTTTGACAGCGTGTCCGTCGGCACCACGTTCAAAAAGCAACTGGCCGAGAAGGGCATCATCTTCTGTTCGTTCGGCGAGGCGGTGCAGGAGCATCCCGACCTCGTCCGCAAATACCTCGGCATGGTCGTGCCCTACACGGACAATTTTTTCGCCGCGCTGAATTCCGCTGTCTTCACCGACGGTTCATTTTGTTACATCCCCAGGGGCGTGCGCTGTCCGATGGAGCTTTCGACGTATTTTCGCATCAACGCCGCCAACACCGGCCAGTTCGAACGCACGCTCATCGTCGCCGACGAGGGCGCACACGTGAGCTACCTCGAAGGCTGCACCGCGCCGATGCGCGACGAAAACCAGCTTCACGCGGCCGTGGTGGAACTCATCGCGCTCGAAGATGCGGGAATCAAATACTCGACCGTGCAAAACTGGTATCCGGGCGACGAGAACGGCAGGGGCGGCATCTACAATTTTGTGACCAAGCGCGGCTTGTGCAAAGGCCGCAACTCGAAAATTTCCTGGACGCAGGTCGAGACCGGCTCGGCCATCACCTGGAAATATCCAAGCTGCATTTTGCAGGGCGACAATTCCATCGGCGAATTTTATTCCGTCGCGGTGGTGAACAATTATCAACAGGCCGACACCGGCACGAAGATGGTGCACATCGGCAAGAACACGCGCAGCACCATCGTGTCCAAGGGCATTTCCGCCGGGCACGGGCAGAACAGCTATCGCGGCCTGGTGAAAATCCAGAAGAGCGCCGCAAACGCCCGCAATTTTTCGCAGTGCGACTCGATGTTGATCGGCGCGAAGTGCGGCGCGCACACGTTCCCTTACATCGAGGTGAAAAACACAACAGCAAGCGTCGAGCACGAGGCCTCGACGTCCAAGATTGGCGAGGACCAGATTTTTTACTGCAATCAGCGCGGTCTTTCGACGCAGGACGCCGTGAACCTGATCGTGAACGGCTTCTGCAAGGAGGTCTTCAAGGAACTGCCGATGGAATTTGCCGTCGAGGCGCAGAAACTTTTGGGCGTGAGTCTGGAAGGCAGTGTGGGCTAAACTATTTAAACCACGAATGGACACGAATGGACACGAATTGTCCTTTACGCCGGCCACTCGTTAAAACACTTTCTGGCTTGGTGTTCATTCGTGTTTATTCGTGGTTAATTTCAAAATGAGCAAACAACCGATTCTCGAAATCAAGAACCTCAGCGCGGGCGTTGAGGGCAAACAAATTCTGAAGGGCGTCAGCCTGACCATCAACGCGGGCGAAGTCCACGCCGTCATGGGCCCGAACGGCTCCGGCAAGAGCACGCTGGCCGCGGTCCTGGCCGGGCGCGCCGGTTACGACGTGACCGGCGGGGGGGTCATTTACAATGGCCACGACCTGCTCGACCTCGACCCCGAGGAACGCGCCCGCGAAGGGCTGTTCCTCGCCTTCCAGTATCCGGTCGAGATTCCCGGCGTCAACAGCACCTATTTTCTCAAGGCCGCGCTCAACGAAATCCGCAAATCGAAGGGCGAATCCGAACTGGACGCGATGGAATTTCTGAATCTCGTCAAAGACAAGATCAAACTGCTGGAGTTGAACGAGGACCTGCTCAAGCGCTCGGTGAACGAGGGATTTTCCGGCGGCGAGAAAAAACGCAATGAAATCTTCCAGATGGCCGTCCTCGAGCCCAAACTCGCCATCCTCGACGAAACCGATTCCGGCCTCGACATTGACGCGCTGCGCATCGTGGCCGGCGGCGTCAACAAGCTGAAGCGGCCAGACAGCGCGCAGCTGGTCATCACGCATTATCAGCGGCTGTTGAATTTCATCATCCCCGATTTTGTCCACGTGCTTTACGACGGCCGCATCGTGAAATCCGGCGACAAGCAACTGGCGCTCGAACTCGAAGCCAAGGGTTACGACTGGATTACCAAGGGCGCGTAGTTATACTGGCGGCATGAATCTGGACGAGGCCCAACGCCAAAAAGTCGCCGCCTGGATTGCGGCCGGGGCGAAACTGTCGGAAATTCAAACCCGGCTCGCGGCGGAGCTCAAATTGAAGCTCACTTACATGGAGGTGCGGCTGCTGGTGGATGATTTGAAGCTGACGCCGAAAGACCCGGAGCCGCCCAAAGTCGTCGCGCCGCCCGTTTCAGCGCCCGCCGCCCATCCAACCAAACTCACGGCTGAAAAAAATCCCGCGCCGGAGGGAACGCTGCCGGCTTCCGGCGTCTCCGTGACGGTGGATCAGTTGACACGGCCGGGCGCAATCGTTAGCGGCAAGGTCACGTTCAGCGACGGCCAGTCGGCGGAATGGTATTTGGATCAGACGGGACGCCTCGGCGTTGTGCCCAAGCAACCAGGCTACAAACCGGCCGCTGCCGACGTGCAGCAGTTTCAGGTCGCGCTGCAAAGCGAACTGGCCCGCATGGGTCTCTGATTGCTTTTGCATGGTGGGTGCGCCGCTGCCGCGGCGCGCGGCGGCGTGGCAGCGCCGCCCCACCTTTTCTTGCCGCGACCCGATGCGCTTGGCACAATGAAGCGCAATGCGCGAACAATTCCGGGTCTGGATTGAAAATCTTGTAACCTTTGGCCTCGAAGTCATTTCCGGCGAACGCCGCGATTTCAAAGCGAAGTTCACGCGCGTGATTCTGTTCGGCAGCTCAAAAATCTATCAGGTTCTTGTCAAAATTTACCGCTGGCTCATCAACGTCCGCATTCTCCGCGACAAAACACTGGGGGTGCAGGTCATCGTCATCGGCAACCTGACGGTCGGCGGCACGGGCAAAACGCCGGTCGTGGAAAAATTCGCGCGCGAACTCCGCGACGCCGGCCGCAATGTCGCTATCCTCTCGCGCGGTTATCGCTCCAAACCGGCCCCGTTCCTCGAGTTGCTGTTGAACAAAATCCTGCTGCGCGAGGACCGGACGCCGCCGCGCGTCGTCTCCGACGGCAAATCGCTTTTGCTCGATTCCGAAATGGCCGGTGATGAACCTTACATGCTCGCGTCTAACTTGAAGGATGTTGTGGTGCTCGTGGACAAGGACCGCGTCAAGAGCGGGTTGTATGCGATTGAAAAATTCGGCTGTGACACGCTGTTGCTCGACGATGGTTTTCAATACTGGCGGCTGCGCGGCCGGCGGCACGACGTCGTTTTGGTTGACCGCCAGCAGCCGTTTGGCAACGAGCACCTGCTCCCGCGCGGCACGTTGCGCGAGCCGCCATCACACCTTGCGCGCGCCCACACGATTTTCATCACCAAGAGCGACGGCCAGACCGCCGAACTCCGCCAGCGGATTGCCCGGCTGAATCCCGAGGCCGCCATCATCGAATGCGTCCACCATCCGCTTTACCTCGAGGACGTGTTCACCGGCGAACAGCGCGAACTGAATTTTCTGCGCGGGCGCAAAGTCGCGTCGCTCAGCGGCATCGCGCAGCCGGAAAGTTTCGAGCACAGCCTCGTGAAACTTGGCGCGGAACTCGTTTATTCCAAACGCTTTGCCGATCATCACCGCTTCACGCAGCAGGAAATCCTCAACGTCATCAACCGCGGCAAGAAACGCCAGGCCGGCACCATCATCACCACGCAAAAGGACGCCGTGCGCTTCCCGAAAATCGACCGGCGCGACCTGCCGATTTATTTCATGCGCGTCGAAATCCAGATTGTCAGCGGCGCAAACGACTTTCAGGACTGCGTCCGCAAAATCTGTTTCAGATGAAAATGCAGCGTTTTGGCAGCCATAGTGGCACAGGCATCTTGCCTGTGTGTTTCCGGACGGCTTCCTTTCGCAACCGCAACGCACAGGCAAGATGCCTGTGCCACTAAGATGGAAACACTGCTCTACTTTTTTGCGTGCGGCGGCGTTGTGTTTCTGCAATCGCTGCCGCTCACCCTTGTCGCGCGCCTCGGTCGCGCGGCCGGCGGGCTGGCCTATTGGCTCGATGCGCGGCACCGGCGCGTGGCGTTGCAAAACCTGACCCTGTGCTTTGGCAGCGAAAAATCGCCGGCGGAAATCCGCGCGCTCGCCCGGGAAAATTTCCGTCGCATCGGGGAAAATTTCGCCTGCGCCATCAAAACTGCCGCGATGAACTTCGAGGCCCTGCGCCCGCACGTTGAATTTGCCGGCGCCGAACGTTTCCCCGCGAAAAACGCCGGCCAGCCGCCTCCCAATGTCGTCGTCGCCATCGGCCACTTTGGGAACTTTGAACTTTACGCGCGGTTCGGACAATTTCGCCAGGACTACCAATGCGCCACCACCTACCGGGCGCTGAAACACCCCGCGATTGATCGCCTGCTGCAACAATTGCGCGCGTGTTCCGGCTGCCTTTTTTTCGAGCGCCGCGCCGATGGCCCGCTCTTGCGCGCCGCGATGAACCGGCAGGGGGTCATCCTCGGACTTTTCACCGACCAGAGCACCGCCGGTTTTCGCGGGCCGTTTCTCGGCCGCGATTGTTCGACCACGCTGGCGCCGGCGGTTTTTGCGTTGCGCTATCATTGCGAGCTTTACACCGCCGTTTGCTATCGCGTCGCGTTGGCGAAATGGCGCCTGGAACTCGGCGAAAAAATCCCGACGCGCGAAAACGGCAAACCACGGCCCTCGGCCGAAATCATGCGCGACGTGAACCGCGCGCTGGAAGACGCCGTCCGCCGCGACCCGGCAAACTGGTTCTGGGTCCACCGCCGCTGGAAAGACTGACCATGAACCCGCCGCTGAAAATCCAACCTCGCCGAATCCTGGTGCGTGGGACGAACTGGCTGGGCGACGCCGTCATGACCACGCCCGCGCTGTTGCGCCTGCGCGAAAAATTTCCCGGCGCGCACATCGCGCTGCTCACGCCGGAAAAATTGCGCGACCTGTGGCTGGGTCATTCCGCGGTTGATGAAACGATTTCATTCGCGCCGGACGAAAGCCTGTTTTCCGTCGGACGAAAATTGCGTCTGGTAGGGTCATCGCGCTGCGATGACCGGACGGCGCAGCCCGTCCTCTCCATCCTCCGTAGCAGAGCTACTGCGGAGGACGGGCGTAGCAGCACTGCGGAGGGTGGACGCGCCGTCCCCACCAGATTCGACCTCGCGCTGGTGTTGCCGAACTCGCCGCGCTCGGCCATCGAAACCTGGCTGGCCCGAATTCCCCGGCGCATCGGCTACGCGCGTCCCTGGCGGAATTTTTTCCTGACTCAAGCCATTCCGCCGCGCGCCGACGCAGTGAAAATGCACAAACGCACCGTGAGTGAAATCCGTCAACTCACCGGCCAATCGGAAGTTAAAATCGCAAATCGCAAATCGCAAATCGTAAATTCGTCGGCCCATCAAATCCACGAGTATTTGCATCTCGTTGCCGCGCTGGGCGCGAATGCGGAACCCGTCGCGCCGCAATTGTCCGTCACGCCAGAGGAGGTTGAAGCCGTGAAGAAAAAATTCGGGCTGGAGAAAATCACGCAGCCGATTCTGGGTATGAATCCCGGCGCGGAATACGGTCCGGCCAAGCGGTGGCCGGTCGAACGATTCATTGCCGCCGCGCGCGAAATTCAGAACCGGACGAATTGCGTCTGGCTGATTATCGGCGGCAAAAACGACGCGCCGATTGCCAACCAAATCGCGTCCGCGATTCGCGCTTCACGCTTCACGCTTCACGATTTGTCTGGCAAAACTTCTTTGCGCGAACTGATGGCGCTGCTGAAACTCTGCCGCGTGCTGCTGACGAATGACTCCGGCCCGATGCACGTTGCCGCCGCGCTGGGCACGCCGGTCGTGGTGCCGTTCGGCAGCACGTCGCCCGAATTGACCGGGCCGGGCCTGCTAGGTGATTCGCGACATCGGCTGTTGAAATCCGACGCGCCCTGCTCGCCGTGTTTCCGGCGCGAATGCCCGATTAATTTCCGCTGCATGAACGGCATCAGCGTCGAACGCGTCGTTGAAGCAGTCTTGAGTTGCCGCGATACTGCTCTTTGAATCCGAATTCCGAAGTTGGGGAGCACACCCGCATCGGGTGTTACTGGACGCGCCTCGCGTCCAGCCTCTTGCGCGCGTGACCGACACCGGAGTTCGGGAAATTTTGACGCGTCCGATGTTTTCCGCGAGGGCGCGGAAAACCGCACCCGGGGGCGGGTGCGCTCCCCATCAACTTCGGAGTCCGGGTTGAATCCGCCGTCTATTTTGGCGGCGGCCCCGGCGGTTCTTTTTTCCGTACGATGGAAAGTCCCTTCGGCGGCTCGGCCGTGCCAGAACCAATAAAGGTCGCCCAGGTCATTCCGGATTCCGGATTGTATTGCGCGGTTTTTCCCGGCGCGGGCGGAATGCGGATGAGGTAATGGCAGCTTGGACATTGAATCTGCCGGCCGGCAAACTGCTCGTCGCATTGCAGATGTTGCTTGCATTTTGGACAGCCAAACTTGAATTCACTCATAACTTTGGGCTTCGGCGTTGCCGCGATGCTGAATAAACGCGGCCACCGATTGCATCGTCATTGTCACTTTCATTGCAACATCGGGTTCCCTGAATCCATCGGCGACCCCATGGCCGAGTTGATCATGGCGGTGTAGATGATTTTGGTGAACCACGCGCTTAACATCAGCATCAGCGGCACGGCCAGCGTCGCCAGCCGCTCGGAAATCATCGTGATGCGGGTGCAACCGGCGAACAGCATCAGGATGGTCAGGCACAGGGCAAACACCGTGAGCGCGCCAATCACCTCGATATTGCCCGCGCCCAAAATGCTGGACAGCAGCATGACGCAGCCCAACGGCAGCACCGCCGCCCCGGCAATGAAACTGTCGTTGCTCAAACCGCCCTTGCCGCGAAAAACCAGCCGCGCCAGCGCAGTGGCTCCGGCCAGACAGACAAAAGGAACAATTGCGCATATCAGCAGCTTGAAAAAGCCGCCCGCGCCGGGAGGCCGGATACCCTCGGGGATCAGGCGGTAGGTTCCGATCAAAACACAAAGGCTGAAGACCACTCCGAAGCTGATGCCGACGCTCAAGGCCCGCGCCGCCCCCAGGCTTTCATACGCGACCGACAAACCCGCCACCGGATCGGTGGCGAACTTCAGGAAGGCCTGGAGCGAATCCTTGGAAGCAGCTTTCACCTTGTCGGTGACTGCTGCCGCTGTCGGATTCGCTGCCCCGATGGGCACCGCGCACTTCGCGCACACCGTTGCCGTGTCCTCAATCTGCGCTCCGCATTGTTTGCAAAACATAATGATTTTCCTTTCCGGGTTGATTTGTTTTTTTCGCTGCGTCGGAAAACTCACTGCTTGGTATATCTGCCATACATACCGTCACTGTTCAGGCTGCCGCTCTTGTCAATCGTCCACACCATGGTTGTGCCCCGGAGCGTGATTTTGACCTTGTCGCCTTCCACCACATAGGTGGCTTCAATGGTTCCTTCTACCGCATGGGTAAGTTCCACTTTCGAGCCAGAGGTAAAGTTCAACTTTTCAAACGGGCTCATGCTGTTCTCATCCGCAATATAGGTTCCGCTCAACCGGCTGCCGCAACCGGCGAGAAATGCCATGGTGACAATCAGGATGGCGACCCGCGCGAACATCGCGACAGTTTTGGAGTGATTTTGCGAGAGCATGGTTTTCATAGGTTAGTTTTCATGGGTTGGTTGATCGTTTGGTTGGTTATCTTTACGGTGTGACAGCGAACTGATAAGATGGTTGTTAAGGCGACCGTAACCGGTAGAAACGTTCGGGATAATTCGTCCACTGCGGATCGCTGAAATAGGATGTGCCGCCGGTCAGAGTGTTCGTCGCCACTGGAGACCAGACAGGACTAACCAGATCTACGCTGGCTTCCACGACCACAACCAAATTGTTGTTTCCGGTGATTTTAAAGCCGAATTGATTTGTTCGCACACCAAAGCTGCCATCGCCGGTCTGTACCTGCGGGTTCCACGTTGGAGCACCACCAAAGTGCGTTCCCCAGCCCGTCGTCCCTGGCAGGTAATAGACCGTTACAGGGTCATCCCTGAACACTGACGTGTCAGCGGTGGGAGCGTTACCTTGGAAATAGGCTCCCGTCAGGTTGCTGCATTGAAGAAAAGCAAATGTATAGATGTTGCTGACACTGGCAGGAATCGTAACACTGGTCAGGTTGGTGCATAGCGTGAAAGCATAGTACTCGATGGTGGATACACTGTTGCCGAACGTAACGCTGGCCAGGTTGGTATTGGCAAAGAAAGCATAGTTCCCGATGTTGGTGACGTTATTGCCAATTGTGACACCTGTTACCGTAGGGTTTTCAAAGAAGGCATAGTCCCCGATGGAGGTAACCGGCCAGCCTAAGTATGTATCGGGGATGTTCACCATACCTCCCGGACCTGTATATTTCGTGATGGTAAGCGTGGCGTTCGTAATCACGTAATTAAATTGGGCTTGCACTACGGCGGGCAGCACCAACAGCAACAGTATTGGCAGAAGCCTCACGGTGGCGGGAATTTTTAGGACGCGAGTGTTCATAGCTCGTTGCTGTTTATTATGGTGTTATGGCGAACCGATAAAACTGCTGTGACTGCGGGAAGCCGCCAAAGTTGGTCACCGTCAGCGGGCCGCCGATGCTTTTAGCCGACGCGCCAGCGACATCGGCCCACACGCCAGCCGCCAGCGAGGTGCGAGACTGGAGCTGATACATCTCCGCCGCCACGGATGGGAGGGTGACGAGCACATTCGTGCCCGCTACTTGGATGGCGCTGATTTGATTGGCGGGCGGATTGAGCGGAATGGTGAGTTTGAAAACGGTGCCCTCGCTATTATTCGTCCCGCCGTTTGCGGTAGTGCCGTAGAAATTACCATCACTGCCCTGCACCAGTACGGCTAGTGGACCGATTCCATCAGGAATGCCTCTAAATGAGTAGAGAAGCGAGTAGCTGCCACTGGGACTTATGCGAAACAGGGTGCCATCGTTATTCGTCCCACCATATTCAGTCGTGCCATAGAAATTGCCGTCGCTGCCCTGCACCAGCCCGGCTACTGGCATAGCACCATCTCCAGTGGAGCCGAAAGAGTGAAGAACCGAGTAGCCGCTGCCGCTGGGACTAATGCGAAATACTGTGCCAGCGTAGTCGGAGTTCGTCCCTCCGTAATAGGTCGTGCCATATAAATTGCCATCGCTGCCCTGCACCAGCCCGGCTTCTGGCTCAGCCCCATCGGGGATAAATGCGAACGAGTGCAGAATCGTTACGTTGCCATTCGTGGTGATCCGGAACACCGTGCCATCACAATTCGTCCCGCCGGCGTAAGTCGTGCCATAGAAATTGCCATCGCTGCCCTGCACCAGCCCCGCTTGTGGCTCGGCCCCATCAACAGGGCAGTTGGTGAACGAGTGCAGAATAGTCACGTTGCCGTTCGTCGTGATCTGGAACACGGTGCCTAAGTCACCCGTCCCGCCGTTGTAAGTCGTTCCGTAGAAGTTGCCGTCCCTGCCCTGCACCAGCCCGGCTTCTGGATAGTTCCCATCGGGGATATTTCCGAACCAATAGAGATTCGAGTAGCTGCCGCTGGGACTGATCCGGAACACGGTGCCATATGCGCTTGGGTTATTCGTCCCGCCGTATTCGGTCGTGCCATAGAAATTTCCATCCCTGCCTAGCACCAGCCCGGCCACAGGATATTCCCCGTCTCCAGTGTAAGCACCACTAAATGTGTAGAGATTAGAGACGCTCCCGTTCGGACTAATCCGGAACACGGTGCCATAGGAATTCGGGCCGATTGTTCCGCCGGCTCTGGTCGTGCCATAGAAGTTGCCGTCATTGCCTTGCACCAGCGCGGCTTCCGGATCAATCCCACTGTGAGAAGTGGCGAACGAATACAGATTTGTTTGCATGACCTGTGCGGCCAGATTGCCAGCGGCGGCGCACAGACCCAGACTGACTGCGAGAATTTTCAGGGTTCGAGTTTTCATAATTGCCTTCAATTTCTTTTTTATCTTCGCTTCCACCTCTTACAACAGAAAATCTGACAAAGTGTTACAGGAAATTTAATAGTATAATAACAGATTGAAGTTCAGTTGGTTACAAGCCGAGGCTGCGCCCGGCGTCCTTCGGCGTTGTGGGGGCGTTGGTGGTCCCAGCGGGGTGCGGATCGGCGGCGGGCACTAGGCGGACGAATTTGACGTTGCTGATATGAAACGCGTCGTCGGTGTCCAGGCGATATTCGCCGAGCCAGTTGTCAGCGTTCAACGCGCATTCGATTTCATCAATCTGATCGAAATGCCGGATAAAATCATTCCTTGAACCGCCGTCGTAAGGATTGACCGATCCATCGTTCAACACAAAGGAGTAGGTTTGGTAATTGGTTGTGAAGGTGGCAAACAGGTCCATCGTCAGGATATTGCCTCCCGGTGTAAGAAACCACCACTGGACGCGGCCGTGTGAACTGGCGCCTTTGAGACCCGTTGTCCTGGCGGTGACATAGAGTTTGTAAGAACCAAGATTTGTGGTGTCAATCCCGCTTCGGCGGTTGGCGGCAACGATGACGTACGCCCCAAAGCCGGCGAAGAGCTGGTTCGTCTGGTTCATGAAACCCGAGCCATTGATGCTGGCAACCAGGGCGGGACCGCCAATGCCGGCGTCCGGCACCACTGTCACGTTGCTTGTCAGCAGCACCGGTTTCTGGCAGTAGCTATAGACGCCGAAATACGGCGGCCGTTTGTCCTGAAAATTGACCTCCGCGATGGGCGCTTCGCTCACCTTGAGAACCGTGAGCAACGCATTGCTGCTCGTCGCCGCGCCAAATGCGTTGGTGATTAAAACGCCATAAGTCCCGGCGTCTGCAGGAGTCACGTTGCGAAGTGTCAAAGCGGTATTGGTCTCGCCAGACAGAACGTTTGTGCCGCGCTTCCATTGGCAGGACATCGGAACGTAACCGGCGACCTGCACCGAAAAGGAGGCGCTATCGCCTTCATTGACGGTCTGATCCAGCGGCTGAACCCGGATGCTGGGTCCGAGGTCTTGGGCAATGGGCACGGTGCTTGCCGCCTCCGTTCCCTTCGCCGCTCGGGTCAACCTCACGAACTTGACGTTACTGACGTAAAAGGCGGCATCCCGATCCAAGAGATATTCCCCGCGCCAGTTGTCCGCGTTCAACTCGCATTGGATTCCATCAATCTCATGGAAATGATCTATGAATTCTTTCCAAGAACCGCCGGAATAGGCATCCACGTAACCGTCGGCCAGAACGAACGAATAAACCTGGTAATTTGTCGTGAAAGCAACGGGCGTAGCCATGCTCAAGAGGGGACCCGCACGGGTGATGAACTGCCAGATGACCCTGCCGTGGGATTGGCTGCCGGCCAGTCCCGTTGTTTTTGCCGTGACGTAGAGCTTGTAGCCGCCGAGATTTGTGGTGTTGATCCAATTGGCGGCGCTGGCCGACACGCCAATCATTGTCACGAAACCGGCAAAACCAAAATTTTGATTTGTGAAAATGGAACTGTCAAACCTCGCCACCAGCGCATTTCCGCCGTCAAGCCCCGCGCCGGTCTCTTCCACAGCAGGGCTGGTCACGTTGCCCCGCGCCCCGTCGTAACTAAAGGCTGAATAGAATTCCGGCTGTTTGTCCTTGAAATTGACCTCTGCGATCACCGCCTCGGGGGATTTCACGAGTTGATAAAGATGCACCAGCATCCGGTGTGTTTGCTCCCAATGTGTTCCGACCAGGAGCGACAGCGCGATCAAAGCGACGGCAGCAAAGGTGGGCCGGTTCCGGCGGACCAGTTTCTGGAACCGATACAGGTTGCTTGGCGGCTTGGCCAGGACTGGTTGATTTTCAAGAAACCGCTTGATGTCCGTCGCCAGGCCGCTGACGGTTTCATAACGCCGTTTGCGGTCCTTTTCCAGGCACTTCATCACGATACAGTCCAGGTCGCCACGCAGGAAACGAATCAATTTCGAGACATCCACCCTTCGCTGTCTGGTTGTGGTCGTAAGTTGTGCCGCCATGAGTTTGCTTAAGCGGGTCGAAGGCCGGGCAGGCTCCTTTTCCCGGATTGTCCGGCGCATTTCTTCGATGCCCGCTGCCAGCAGGTCTTTCGAATCAAATGGCGTCTGGCCCGTGAGCAGTTCATACATCAACACCCCCAGGCTGTAGATGTCGCTGCGAATATCCACATCCAACGCGGTCATCTCGGCTTGCTCCGGGCTCATGTAGGCGGGCGTGCCCAGGAATTGCTCAAACGCGGTGAACAGGGTTTCGTTCACCAGCTTGCCCTGGGCGGCTTTGGCGATGCCAAAGTCAATGATCTTGGGTACCGCTTCTCCGTCCATCATCGTCACCAAAACGTTGGAGGGTTTGATGTCCCGATGAATGACCCCCTTCTGATGCGCGTGCTGGACGCCCTGGCATACCTTTACAAGCAAATCGAGCCGCTCCTTGGTCGTCAGCTTTTCCCGGTCGCAATAGGTGGTGATCGGAATCCCGCGCACCAATTCCATGACAAAGTAGGGCCGGCCATTGTCCGTCGCTCCCGCGTCGAAGACCCTCGCGATATTCGGATGATCCATCAGCGCCAGCGCCTGCTGCTCGGCATGGAACCGCGCCAGGACCTGTTTGGTATCCATGCCAATCTTGACCAGCTTGATGGCCACGCGCCGATACGGGTTTTGTTGCTCGGCCATCCAGACTGTGCCCATGCCGCCCTCTCCAATTTGCTGAAGCAGCTTGTAAGGCCCGACTCTGTCGCCCGATTTGTCACCCGCAACCACGGAGGACATATCCAGACGGAGCGTGAGATTCGGGGCTGCGCGGTGGGCGGACTTTTCGGAAGAGGTTGTTACATCTGGCGCGGGTCGGTCCAAGCCGATTTGCAGCAGGCACGCCGGGCAGAGTCCGGCAGGCGATTCCACCGGCAGATCAGCGCCGCACTGCTGGCATTTGCGGGTATCCGCCATAAGAAGATCAGCGGCGATGTCGGTCTTTTCCCGGGAATGAACCGCTATGAAAACAACAAGGTTTGAAAACGCTCATAAACTTTCTGCCCCATGCTGTTAGAAATACTAAATGAATCCAAAAGGCCGGTCAATCCTGTTTTCGTGCCTTCAGTCAGGGCACCGGCCCTCTCAATTGGCCGGCTGTCGCAGAACGGAAATGAGATAGTTGATCTCTTCGTCAATTTCCTCCGGGCTGCTAACCGTCCTGGCAACTTCGGCGCGGAGAAGTTCACGAAAATCCTTTCGCAGTCGTGTCGTTGCGGTCCTTGCGGCGCCTTCGCTCGCCTTCAATTTCAGAGCCGCCTCGGAATAGCCGCCATGAACCGTCTCGCCAGTTAGAAACGGACAAAGCACCGTAAACAAGTCGGATTTGCCTTCAGTCGCACACTTGTTTCCGAGTTGTCGAAACACTTCCGAGAGCAACGTTGATGCCCATGCCCGTTCAAAAGTCTTGGCGGGATCCTGTTCGTCCACCGGTTCCCAGCAGCCGGTCTCTTCAGCATTCACGATTTCGAACGACAATGGCGTCTGGCCGCCGCCCCGCTTGGCCGCCTGCTGTTTGTTCCACTCGTTTTTGATAAAGTTGTTCAAAGCAGCCAGCAGAAACGAACGGAACTTGCCTTTTTGCTGATGAACGTTTTGCAGTCCATCCTTCGAGAGCAAGTGAACGAAAAATCCCTGCGTCAAGTCCTTGGCGTCGTCAGGACTCCGCCCCTGTCTGCGAATGAATGCATAAAGCGGCGGCCAATATGCCTTGCAGAGCTGCTCCAAAGCCGCTCGGGCACCGGGGGTTTGCTTGTCCACCGCCGTCCGGATATTGGTCCAATGGGTATTCTCAAATCGAGCATCGGTCGAATTATCTTGAGACATATTTCCGCCGGGATCGGGTGGCCGCATACTGACCCGCCTTTGGGAGTCGGCTCAAGCAAAAAAATCCAGCCAATTCCTGGAAGAGGTTGCCCAGCCATTTGCATCTTTGTTTTCTCGTTTCCTTATGGTAAATGTTCCTTCGTGGAAACGGTCACCAAACTGACTACTGAACTGGTCGCGTCGTATGCGCGCGTCGGTGGCATCAACCATCTGGACGGCAAAAATCTGCCGTCCCATCATGCCATCACCGCCATCACGCAGGATTTGCTGCGGCTGTTGTTTCCAGGTTTCTACGACGAAAAACCGGTCCATTCTTCGGAAATCAAAGTGCTGACGGCGGAATTGCTCGATACGGTGCTCGGCGCGCTCGAAGACGAAATTTACAAAGCCCTCGAATACAATCCGCCGCCGGAATTGCCGAAGAACAGCCTGCGGTCGGCGGCGCACAGCCTGACGCTGGAATTTCTGGGGAGCCTGCCGCGCCTGCGCGAGGTGCTCCAAACGGACATGGAAGCCGCCTACGCCGGCGACCCGGCGGCCAAGAGCAAGGAGGAGGTGCTGGTGTCGTATCCGTTTGTCGAGGCGATAGCGGTGCAGCGGCTGGCGCACGAATTGTATTTGAAAAACATCGCGCTGATTCCGCGCATCATGACGGAATGGGCGCACTCGCGCACGGGCATGGATTTGCATCCGGGCGCGCAAATCGGGTCGCACTTTTTCGTGGACCACTGCACCGGGACGGTCGTGGGCGAGACGGCCATCATCGGCGACCACGTGAAGCTGTATCACGGCGTCACGCTGGGCGCAAAATCCACCGCGGCCGTGGAGCAATTGCGCGGCAAGAAACGGCATCCGACGATTGAAGACCGCGTGACGATTTATCCCGGTGCGACCATCCTCGGCGGCGAAACGGTCATCGGCGCGGGCAGCACCATCGGCGGCAACGTGTTTCTGATGGAAAGCGTGGCGCCGAATTCCATTGTGCTCAACAACGCCCCCGAGGCGCGCGTGCTGCGCAAGGCGGACCGGAAAAAGAAGGCGTCGGCGGATTTTCAGATTTGAGCGGCGAGTTTCGCGGCCAGTTCCGGCGGCAGGCGTTTCGGTTTTTCATTCACGCCCGTGCAAACGTGAAACGTCTCGGCCTCGAGCGTCAATTTCCCGTTTTGATTCACCACGCGGTGGCCGAAGTTCACGCGCACGCCCGAAACGCCCGTCGGCCAAACCTCAATCGTCAGCAGGTCGTCGTAACGCGCGGGCGATTTGAAGTTCAACCGGGCTTCAATAATGGGAAAAATCACGTCGCGCTCCTGCCATTCCCGGACCGTCGAGCCGAGCGAGCGGATGAATTCGCCGCGCGCGGCTTCGAGCACATCGAGGTAGCGCGAATGATAAACGTGGTTGCCGAGGGTGCATTCGGCGTAGGTGACGCGGTGTTGATGACGGAACGGAACAGCCATGCGCGCAGCGTAAGGGCGCGGGCCGAAAGTTCAACGCTGAAAACGCCTCGTTTGTTGTAGGAGCCGAGGTAACGAGGCTCAAATTTCTCAGGAAACACGGATTAATTCAGAGACTCCTCACGTCGTCTCCTGCTGTATTAGTGGACTGTTAAGCCCGCACCCCATCCCTTAATTCCGCGAGCTGCAACGAGACCGGATTGGCACATTGTTGAAAAACCGGTTGCGCCGGCGGCATTTGCGGTTATGTTACACCCGTGAACTGGCAGCAAATCATTTCACTGGTAATTGTGGCGCTGGCCGCCGGTTTGTTGTTGTGGGGGCGTTTCCGCCCGCGCAAATTCAGCTTCCAGCGCGACACGCATTGCGGCTGCTCCGCGCCGGGAGGGCCGGCGGCGCAAAAAAGCTCGATTGTTTTTCATGCGCGCCGGGGCGAACGCCGCGAAGTGGTCGTCCGCATGAAGTGATTTCTTTCGCTTGCTAATTTGCCAATCAGACAACATCATTTCCAATCATGGCCGTAACCAAAGTGAGTTCTGCGGTGCATTTCAGCTCCCGGTCGGCGGGGGTGCGCGGACGGGAAGGCGCGGCCAGTGGTCATTGGGTGCCGAACACCGACGTTTACGTGACGGACACCGGGCTGGTCGTCAAGGTGGAGCTGGCCGGCATGAAGAGCGACAGCCTGGAAATCACCGTCGAGGGCAACTGCCTCCGCATCAGTGGCAACCGGCCGGACGGCTGCCGTGCGTCCAAATGCAGTTTCCTGGTCATGGAAATCAGTTACGGGCCGTTTGAAAGCGTGCTGGAACTGCCCGCAGGCTACGATCTGAGCCAGGCGAAAGCGGCTTATGTCAACGGCTTTTTGCGGATTGACGTGCCTTTGGCACGCCAGCCGCTTTCCAAGACAACCAAGGTGCCGATCGCCGAAGGGAACTAGCCTCCCCGTGATTTTCAGGTTCGGCGGCACCCAAACCAAACAGCAGGAGTGACGATGACCTCGCCCGAAACGGAGTTTGTCAGCATTCTGGACGCGCCTGAAAATCCGGCGGCGTCACCCCCCCGCATTTCCTCGCGTTCGCTCCCGGAGACGCTGCCGATTCTGGGCCTGTCCGACATCGTGATTTTTCCCGGGGCCATCGTGCCCCTGCTGGTGGAGACCGGGCCGAGCCTGCGGCTGGTGGACGACGCGGTGGCGGGCGACCGTCTGATTGGCGCCGTGCTGCAAAGCAAGCCCGACGTGGCCGAGCCGCTGCCGGAGGATTTGCACAAGGTCGGCTGCGTCGTGCGTCTGGTGAAAATGGTCAAGTTTCCCGACGGCACCGCGCGCATGCTGGTGGAGGGCCTGTGGCGCATCCAAGTCAAGGAATACTCGCCGGCCGAGCCGTATTTGCGCGCCAAATACGAATTGTTGCGCGATGTGACGGAGGATTCGATTGAAGCGCAGGCGCTGTTTCGCAACGCGCAAAAACAGTTTCAGGAAATCGCCAAACTTTCGGCCGCGCTGTCCGACCACGTGAAGGTCGCCGCCATGAACATGGACGCGCCCGGCCATTTTGCCGACCTCGTCGCCGCCAACCTGAACCTCGAACTCGGCGACCGCCAGAAACTGCTCGAAACCGTTTCCGTGCGCGAACGCCTGCAAAACCTTCTGCCCATGCTCAACCGCGAGTATGAAGTGCTCACGCTGAGTTCCAAAATCCAGAGCGACGTCGCCACGTCCATCGCCAAGACCCAGCGCGACTTCTTTTTGCGCGAGCAGATGCGCGCCATTCAGCGCGAACTGGGCGAATCCGACCCGGGCGCGAACGAAATCAAGACGTTGCGCGGCAAGATTGAGCAGACGCCGATGCCCGACGAGGCGCGCAAGGCCGCGTGGCAGGAATTGGAACGGCTCCAACAGACCCCGCCCGCCGCCGCCGAATACGCCGTTTCGCGCAATTACCTCGACTGGATTTTGAGCCTGCCGTGGGAAAAGGAGACCGACGACAAGCTGGATTTGAAGACCGCCGAGCGGATTTTGAACGAGCAGCATTTCGGCCTGGAAAAAGTCAAGGACCGCCTGCTGGAGTTCATCGCCGTCATCAAACGGCGGAAACAGATCAAAGGCCCGATTCTTTGCCTGGTGGGCCCGCCCGGGGTCGGCAAAACCTCGCTCGGCAAGAGCGTGGCGGACGCGCTGGGCCGCAAGTTTGCGCGCATCTCGCTCGGCGGCATGCGGGACGAGGCCGAAATTCGCGGCCATCGGCGCACCTACGTCGGCGCCCTGCCCGGACGCATCATCCAGACCCTCCGCCGCATCGAAAGCCGCAACCCGGTGATTTTGCTGGATGAACTGGACAAGGTGGGGGCGGATTTCCGGGGCGACCCGGCGTCGGCGCTGCTCGAAGTGCTCGACCCGGCGCAGAACAACACGTTCACGGACCATTTTCTCGATCTGCCGTTCGATTTGTCGCGCGTGCTGTTCATCACCACGGCGAACTGGCTCGACCCGATCCATCCCGCGTTGCGCGACCGGCTCGAAGTGATCGAACTGCCCGGTTACACCGAATCCGAAAAATTGCAGATTGCCAGACGTTACCTCGTGCCGCGCCAGATCGAAGAGCACGGCCTCACGCGGCAGGAGATGAAGTTCACCGAGGCCGCGTTGCGCAAGTTGATCCAGGAATACACCCGCGAGGCCGGCGTGCGCCAGTTGGAACGGGAAATCGCCGCGCTGGCGCGCAAGGCCACGCGCAAAATCTTCGGCGACGGCGCGATCAAAAAGCCGGTGGTGATTGGGCGCACCACGCTGCGGAGTTTTCTGGGTGCGCCAAAATTTGTTTCCGAGACGGCGGAAAAAATCACCGAATTCGGCATCGCCACCGGTCTGGCCTGGACGCCCGTCGGCGGCGAGATTCTGTTCATCGAAGCCACGCGGATGCGCGGCCGGGGCAACCTGCTGTTGACCGGCTCGCTGGGGGACGTGATGAAGGAAAGCGCGCAGGCGGCGTTGAGCTACCTGCGCAGCCAGGCCAAAAAGATCGGCATTGATTTGAGCGATTACAACAAACTCGACCTGCACATTCACGTGCCCGCCGGCGCGACGCCGAAGGACGGCCCCAGCGCGGGCGTGGCCATCGTCGCGGCGCTGGCGTCGCTGCTGCTGAAGCGGCGCGTGCGGGCGGGCATCGCGATGACCGGCGAAATCAGCCTGCGCGGCCGCGTGCTGCACGTGGGTGGCATCAAGGAAAAAGTCCTGGCGGCGGCGCGCTTCAAAATCAAGGAAGTGATTTTGCCGGAACAGAACAAAAACAGCTGGCTCGAAGTGCCGGCGGAGGTGCGCGCCAAAATGAAGGTCCACTTCGTCCGGCACATCTCGGAAGTCCTGCAGCTCGCGCTGGAGCCGAAATGAATTCAACCTTCGTGCGTAGAAAGTTCCACACCGGTGGGGCCGCGCTGCTGCGCGGCCTGAATTTTTGGCGGCGCAGCAGCGCCGCCCTACCGCTGGTCGTGATAAATTTACTCGTTGCTGTTTGCGCAAGAGCGGCAACCACGAACACCTTGACCGACGCGGAAATCCAAGGCCGTCAACTGGCGCAGCAACTTCTGGCGGAGCGCCCGACTGAAGACTTCACCAATACCGGCGTTTTGAAAATCCGGGATGCAAAAGGCAAGCGTTCGGAAATTCCAATCCGTTTCCAAATTGTTGCAGTGGAATTAAACTCGTTGAATTGGTTGAGTATTTACGAAACGACAACGACGAATCGGGAAGTTAAAGTGACGGTCATTCACCCTCCAGATGCCGGGTTGAATGGATATCGCTTGTTCGGAGATGGTTTCCAAAAAAATCTGTCAGGGAACGGGACGATGACTCCATTCGCCGGGTCGGATTTCTGGATTGCCGACCTGGGCCTGGAATTCTTCCACTGGCCGGAGCAAAAGATTTTGAAAAAGGAGGTCAAACGCAGCCGGGGCTGCACGGTTTTGGAAAGCACGAATCCGAACCCGGCCACGAATGGCTATTCGCGGGTGGTTTCATGGATTGACGAGGAGAACGGCGGCATTGTGCAAGCCGAGGCTTACGATTTCAACAACAAGCTGCTCAAGGAATTCGCGCCGAAGTCGTTCAAGAAGATGAACGGCCAGTGGGAGCTTCAGGAAATGGAAATCCGCAACGTCCAGACCGGCTCGCGCACGCGGCTGGAGTTTGATTTGAAGGCGCCGTGAACCTTGCGGCGGCGTAATTCAGACCGTCATTCAAATCCCAATCCATTTTCCCCGGCGACAAGGATTGGGACCCGGGTTGGGAATAGTTGGGGAATAAGTCGGCTGGCCGCACACTTGACATGATTGCAAGGACGGCACACGCTGCCCACAATCAGTATGAACATCATATTTCGTCTGAATTTTACGCTGGTTTGCGCCTGCATTTTTTTTAGCACACGGGCCTTTGCCGCCGAAACCGATCCGGTTTCTCCCCCGCCATCGGTGGAGGCCACGACCCAGGCCGTGGTGAACGGTTATCTGCAGATTCAGGAGCAGTTGCATGCCACGCAACTGGCCATTGACAACAGCCGGCGGGAAGCGGAGGCGGAGGCCGCCACCAACGCCGCCGCCTTGACGGCGCGCATCCAAGCCCTCGAACAAACCATCACCGACCAGCGCGCCAGCGAAGTCGATGCGGCGCGCAAAACGCAGCAGATCGCGCTGTTCATGGCCGGCGCCTTCGGGCTGATCGGTCTGGGGATCATGCTGCTGATGGTTTATTTCCAGTGGCGCGTGTTCACGCAGCTCATCAAGATCACCACGCGGCAGCCCTCCGCGCTCGCGCTGGGCAACCACCGGGCGTTGCCGCTGGTGGAGGCGGCCAACGAACTCGCCGCTCCCGCCCGCGCCGCGGTGGAATCGTCCAACGCGCGCTTGCTCGGCGTGGTCGAGCGGCTGGAAAAGCGCATCCTGGAATTGGAACAAATCGCGCGCGCGCCGCTGGCCGAACCCGCCGCGCCATCCGCCGCCAACGAAAACGGATCGCCGCCGGACGCGAACGACCGCGAAGAATGCGTCGCCAACCTGATCACCGAGGGCCAGTCGCTGTTGGGCGCCAACGAACCGCAAAAGGCGCTGGAATGCTTTGACGTGGCGTTGCAGTTGCAGCCGAAACACGCCGAGGCGCTCGTCAAAAAGGGCGGCGCGCTGGAAAAGCTGGGGCGGCTGGACGACGCCATTGCCTGTTATGACCACGCCATCGAGGCGGACGGTTCCATGACCATCGCCTATCTCCACAAGGGCGGCCTGTTCAACCGCATGGCGCGATACGACGAGGCGTTGCGCTGTTACGAACAGGCGTTGCAGACGCACGAGAAGAAGTTTGCGTGAAGGCCGGGCGGTCCCGCCGTGGCTTCAGTTGAATTCCATCCGGTTGTGGCCGCGCTCGGTTTCAAGCTGGCGGCGGAGCATTTCAATCTTCAGTTTGAGCAACTCGTGGTTTTCCTCGGTGCGCGCGGCGAGGTCCTTTTCGAGCTCCTGAATGCGCGATTCGTAGGCGCGCATCCGTTCCTGGAGCGGCGCCTGCACCGAGTCCAGGCGGTGAATCATCGCCACCAGTTCCAAGGCGGCGTTTTCCTGCGCCCGGAGCAATTCGCGGCGTTGCGCGGCCAGCTCCTGGACCACGGCTTCCTTGACCGCCTGCGCCAGGAGCGGCGCGAGGGCGTCGCGCGTGGCGACGGCCTGCTCCGCATTTTGCCGGGCGGACCGATTCGCTGCCGGCCCCACGCCGAGCGCCAGCCCGATGATGGCGTTGGCGACGGCGGTGCCGTCTGCGCCGCAGCGCGGACATTGAATCGGCGCCGGCATCCGGCCGTCCACCGGAGACACGTCAAAGGCGTATTTCTGGCCGCAGCCGCAGATGATTTTAATGGGAATTAACATGCCAGGGCCGGCGGCGCCAGACGGCGTTCACCATAAAAATGATTTTTGTTCGCTCAGCATCTCGCCGCCGCGCCAGAGCGTGGCGCGCCATGCGACGAGCTCGCCGAAATTCTTGTAATCCGCGCCGCCCAGGACCAGGGAATCCCAGCGGCGCAGGAGCGGCGGCGGCGCTTCCTCGTCCAGCATGGCCTGGGTGGGCTTTCCGCCCGCGCCGATGCCGCGAAGTTCGATGCGCAGCCTGTATTTTGCGGCGGACGGGTTCGCGACCTGCCACAAAAAGTCGAAGCGCACGGCTGAAATTTCGTTGGTGTGCTGGCGCAGGTAGGCCTGGTAGGCATCGCGGTCGTAAAGACTCGGCGAAACGGCGTCGTGCCCCTTCAGGTCGAGAAACAACGGCAGCATTTTCACAATGCGGCCTTTTTCAATCCCGTCGGCCAAGGCCGGGAGCGCGGCGAGCAGCAGCAACATGATCAAGAACCGGCGCATGACGGAACCATAACGAACCGCGCGGCAAACTCAACTTCAATTTGACCCTGCCATGACCCAACCCGGTTCTTGATTGCCGGATGAGACGGAACCAGACGCCGGCCGGTCATTTCCAATAAAAACTGAGAACCTGGATGTCCGCCGGTGAATTGCGGAAAACGATGGCGACATATTCGCGGGTTTGAATGCCGATTTGCGCCGTGACATGGACTTCAAACGTGGAGCTTTTCGTGGTGACAAGACCTGCCGCCTGTCCGGGAGCCCCGGCACTGACAAGTGCTCCCGCGTTTTGGAACGGCGTGTCGTCCTCCGTGCCGTCCACGCCGTCGGGACCGGCCCGCAATTTGATGATGTTGTCGGCGATGGCGGCGTCCACGCCGGGAAGCAATTGCAGGACATTTGCATCGGCGGTGTTGATGTTGATGCGTCCGTTGGAAACGGGCGTGAAAACGTCCTTCAACCCGAACGGGTAACTGGGCGCCTCGCCGGGCGCGGTGCCCAGGCCGAGTTTATGTTGGAACGCGGCGGGCGGGTGATTCGTCGCGCTGCCACCATAATACATTTCAGGGGTGACGCCGCGCACGAGCAACAGTTCGGACAGGTCGTCAATCGGCGCGTTCTTGGCGCAGTAGGGCGGCTCGAGGCCCTGATAATAATCGCTTTCCGCGCCGGCGACCCGCGGCGGGCCGGCTGGACCAATCCAGTCCTGAATCGAATCCGACACCACGGAAATGTCATTGGCGTCCACGCCCATGAGCGTGAGCGCCTGCTGAATTTCGGAGCTGTTGGCGGTGTTGATGTTCGCCTTGCGTTCGAGGTCAACGATTTTGACCAAAATCGTCCCGCCCCCGGCGGGATAATTGCTCAACGAAAAACCAGCCAGCGGGCCGTTGGTCTCGCAGTCGGACCCCGCCCCGCCCGCCCAGACTTGATTCAAAGAATCATAAGGACAGTTTTCCTGCGCCAGGACCCAGCGCGCCAGTTCCACGCCGGAGCGTCCAAGCCAATACAACTGGGTCTCTGAATTCGCGTTGAACGCGAGCCGGGTCTCCACTCGCATTGACAGCGCGAAAGCCACCGCCAACGCGGACAACACCAAAATGGCAATCAACGCGATGATGAGCGCGAAACCGCCGGAGTTATGGCCAGGGCGGATTTTCATCAGTGGCCGGTTTGCACGCCGGATGGCAGCGTGACGGAGGGGATGGCGATGACGCGCGTTACCGGGAGTTCCGGCGCTGCGTTGCCGGCGCCGGCGTTGCCGCCGAGCGTGAAGCTGATGCGCACCATCGCGGGAATCGTGTTCGTGTTGGCCCACTCATCCATCCAGTCCATTACCTTGGGGTCCCAGCAATCCACGGTGAATTTTTTAACGTCGCGCGCCAGCACGAGCGGGGTTTGCCGCTCGTCCGGGTCCATGTCCATGAGCACCGGAGTCTGGCGCAGCACCAAATCCGCTTCCCCGCCCCGTCCCGGCTCAACGCTGAAAATGAGCCGCCGCAGACTGAATCCGCCGAATTTTCCGTTGCGCGGGAAAACATCCGGCAACCGCGCGGTGAAGCTCAATATCGGCTGTTCGCCGTTCTGGACGACGAAGCCGTAATACTTCATGGACGCCTGAAACGACTGGATGCACGTGAGCGAATCCTCAATCGTCCGCAGGGCGATGCGCTGGCGCTGGGCCTGGGCCGTGGTCTTCTGACTGACCTGTGAGGCGCGCATAATCAACTCCCACGTGGAATAAATTGCCGCGACGACGATGCTGAAAATTGCCATGGCGACCATGATTTCAACCAGCGTGAAGGCGGGACCGTGCCGAGGGTCGGAGGTCGAAGGTCGAGAGCCAAAATGATTGCGCGCGGCTTGCGCCGACTCTCGACTCTCGCCTCTCGCCTCTCGACAAAGGAATTTCATGGTCTGGCCACGGTGGCTCCGTCAAAACTGCCGGCGGGTGATTGGGGACGGTAAAGCAAATTGGTCATGCTCGAGATGATCTCGTGGTTGCCAGTCGTGCTTTGCACGGTATAACCCACCTGGAAAAGTTTGTTGGTTCCCACCTCCTGGACATCGTAGGTGCAATCGTAGCCGCTATAGGCGTCGCCGAGCAGGTCGCCGAGGTTGACGGTGTAGGTGCCTTCGAACAGCCGGTTGGTCATCGAAAGCCAGGACGCCACCGCGCCCGCGTCCACCAGCGGCCGCTGCAGCCGCCGCGCATTGGCGAGCGAGCCGGACACCAGCGCCAAAATCGTGAACACGCACATAAAAAAAACGCCGATGGCGATCATCACTTCCAGCAGTGAAAATCCGCGCCGCCGGGCGCCGGTTCCGGTTTCCGTTTTCATTGGTTCACGTCCGACACGGTGGCCAGACCGGTGGAAAACTCCAGCGTGATTTTTTTCCGTTCCCCCTGGCCGAGCAGCACCAGCGTCATCTCGTCGCTCGTCCCGTCGGGGTAAAAGAACACGCGCGCCCATTCCGACGCGCCGTAGTCCTGCAAATTGATGTCGAGCATCGCGAGTTCGACGCCGTCGGGCAAAGTGGCGGACGTGACCCTGCCGGAGGAGGCATTCAGACTCCCCGCTGCGCCCTCCAATCCGAACCGGCGCTCCAGCGGATGAAAAACGACCGCGGTCTTCTGGTTCTGCAAAATCGCCCGCGTCCGCGCCTCGCTGCAAACGTCCTGCACGTTGCTCACGGCCTTGCGCATGCCCTCCTTGCGAAAGGTCAGGAGGATTGAAGGCACGCCCATCGCCGCAATCAGGCCGATGATGGCCACGACCACCATGATTTCAATCAGCGTGAAGGCCGCCCGGGGATGTTTTTTTTTGAACGCCGCCATTTTCATTGCCGGGCTTAGTGGATGGCCGAGATCAGCCGGAACAGAGGCAGAAATATGCTCAGCAGCAGAAAGGCCACAATGGCCCCCATGACGAGGATCAAGACCGGCTCGAGGAGCTGGACCATCAGGCGCAGCGCGATGGTCAGTTCGCCTTCATAGGTGTCCGCCAGATTATTCAACGCGCCCGGCACATCGCCCGTTTCCTCGCCGATGCGCACCAGGTCCACCATCAGTTGCGGAAAGAGTTTGCTCTGCGCCAGCGGCTGCGCGAGCGTCTTGCCGTCCGTGACCGCCTCGCGCGTTTTGGCCACCGCCTCCTTGATCAGGCGGTTGGGCAGGACCTGTTCCGTGATTTTCAGCGCCGTCAAAACGGGAACGCCGTTCTGGAGCAATGTGCCGAGTGTCCGCGCAAACTGGCCGAACAAATTCAGCCGGATTATCTTGCCGAACACCGGCACCTTCATTTTCCATTCGTCCAGCCTCCGCCCGCCGGCTTCGCTGGCCTTGAAGCGTATGAATAAAATGATCGCGACGATGGCGGCAAATCCGAGCAACCACCAATAACCCAGGAGAAACCGGCTGAATCCGATCAACATTCGCGTCGGCAGCGGCAGTTGAATATTAAAGCCGTTAAAAATGGTCGTGAATTGCGGCATCATGACGAACATGAAGAACGCAATCAGCAACAGGCCCATGCAAACCACGATGACCGGATAAACCAGCGCCGAGGTGAACTTTGCCTGCACCTCGGCAAATTGCTGGAAATGGTTCGCCATGCGCCGCAGAACCTCCACCAGCGAACCGCTTTGCTCGCCGGCGCGCACCATGTTGACATACAAATCCGAAAAAATGCGCGGCTGCCGCGCCATCGCATCCGACAAACCCCGGCCCTCCGAGACTTCCTGTTTCAATTCGCGGCTCACCCCGGCGGGAATGCCCTTGGACTCCAGATGGGTCATGCTGTTCAACGCCACCGTCAGCGGCATGCCGGAGTTGAGCAGGTTCGCCAGTTGCTGGGTGAACGTCGCCAGTTCCTGCAGCCTCGGTTTGCGCTTCTGCTGCAGTTGCGCGCGCACCGCCGGCGGCAGGAACGCCAGCCAATCCACTTTTTTCCCGCCGCGCGGCTGGCCGTTGACGGCCGCGCCGGCCCTGGCCGTGTCCACCGCAATGGGGAAAAGCCCGAGCCGCTGGATTTGCACCAGGGCTGCCGGACGGTCGGCCACCTCCAAAACACCTTCCACCAGTTCGCCGGACCGGCGCCGGGCCTTGTAGGAAAATTGCGGCATAGACTGAAGATTAAAAACCGGTTGCCCCGGAAAGTTTCACGTTTCACGCATCACGTTTCACGTTTGGGCGTGAAGTTTGAGACGTGAAACGTGAACTCGCGGCTTCGTTCAAACTTCCCCTGCGGTAGCCCTGCAAATCCAGCGTGACGTGCGTGTAACCGATCTTTTTGAGCGCGGCGGTGACCCTGGCCGAAATGCCGTTCTCCAAAAATCGCGGGATCTCCGCCGCCCCAAGCTCGATGCGGGCCAGACTCGTTGAAGCGTTAATGGATTGAAGGGTTGAAGGGTCAGTCGCTTTCCCCGCTTTAACGCTTAAACGCTTCAATGCTTCAACGCTTCCCAATTCATGGTGCCTCACCCGCACGTCGTAAAACCCCAGATCGCGCAGGACGTTTTCCGCCTGCTCGATCATCGCCAGTTTTTCCGGCGTCACCGGCTCGCCGTGCGGCACGCGCGAACTCAGGCAGGCCATCTGCGGCTTGTCCGCCGTCGGCAACCCCAGCTGCGCCGACAGCTCGCGGATTTCCGCCTTTGTCAGGCCGGCTTCCTTGAGCGGCGCGCGCACCTGAAACTCCGCCGCCGCCCGCGCGCCGGGACGGAAATCACCCGCGTCACTCGCGTTTTCGCCGTAGGCAATCACCGCGAATTGGCCCGCGCGCGCCAGCGGCGCCAGTTGTTCGAACAACTCGTGTTTGCAAAAATAGCAGCGGTCGGCCGGATTGGCCGTGTAAGCTTCGTTTTCAAATTCCTTCGTCCGCAGGACGCGGACCGGGAACGAGTATTTTTCAGCCAGCGCCAGCGCGTCGGCGAGTTCGCGCCGCGGCAGACTGGGCGAGTCGGCGATGGCGGCCAGGAATCTTTCGCCGAGCGCCTCATGCGCCACGCGCGCGAGCAAGGCCGAGTCCACGCCCCCGGAATACGCCACCAGGCATGAGCCGTAGCCGCGCAACACCTGGCGCAACCGTTCAAGTTTGTTGGTTGACACGACCCCTAAACTCGCATTTTCAAGATCATTTGTCGAGTCGCGCAAAATGCTTGACGCGGGCGGCGATTTAGGTTGTCTTGGAGGCAAGATGAAAACGAAAATCTTTCTGGCATTTCTGGGAGTGGCCATCATCACCGCCGGCTGCGTCAACACGGTGAGCGGCACGAAAACGGCGGCCTTGGTGTATAACCGGGATCAGGTCCAAGGCCGGTATCAACGTTCGGTGGACCAGGTCTATCAAGCGGCGGTGCAGGTCATTCAAAGCGACGGCGTGATGGTGACGGAATACATTCCGCACGACACGACCAACACCGTGCGCTCGTTGCAAGGCAAAGTGAACCAGCACAATGTCTGGATCCGTGTGGCCGCGGAAAGTCCCCAAATCACGCAGGTCACCGTGCAGGCCCGCGCGAAGGTGAGCGGTGACGTTGACCTTGCCCATCAACTGGAAAAGGAAATCGCGTTAAAGCTGATGACGCAGTGAGCCTGGCTTTAAGCCAATGTTTTGTTCATAGACGCCGACCTGCTTGGTCGGCGTTTCTTTTTGCCCTTTCAGTTCCAGCTTCAAATGATTCAGCCGCGTCCGGGCCAGCTCCGCCACGGCCGCCCCGGGGAATTGTTCGATGATCTTTTCCAAAGTCTCGCGCGTGGTGTCGTAATCCGCGCCGTGGCGGACCTGGAGATCCGCCAGCAAATTCAGCCAGTGCGCCACGCGTCTGGCCGGTTGATTGGGATATTCAATCAATTGCTTCAATTCGCCCGTGGCCAGATCCAGGCGCTGGTAATGGTCGGCGTAAATGATGGCAAGTTTCTCCCGGACCTCGGTGTCGAGCGGATGCTGTTCCAGATGTTTCACATAGGCGGCGGCCAGCTTGCCCGGCTCGGTTTCCGCAGGCGCCAGGAATTTGGAGGACGCGAGCAGGCCGACGTTTTTCACGCCTTCCGGCAAGGCCATCGGCTGGCGGTCATGCGCCGCCAGTAACATTCTTTCCGCGCCGCCGAGGTGCGCGATGCGTTGCGCGGCTTGCAGCGACAATTCCGTGTCCGGAAACTGCGCGATGATTTTTTCCAGCGCGGCGCGCGCCGCCTCCGCGTCCTGCATCAGCTTGAGCTGCCAGTCGGCGAGATGGTTCATCGCGGCGGCCACCTGCTTGGGCGGCGCGCCGGGTGAATCGCAGAAAAGGTTCAAGGTTATTTCCGCGCCGGGCAGGTCCTTCAGGTCTTCGGCCTGGATGCCGGCCAGCAGCAGCACGCCTTCAAAATCGTTTGGAAACCTGGCGAGCTGTTTGCGGATTTCCACAATCGCTTCGAGCGGCTGGTTCAGCTTCCGCTTGGTCAGCGCGATGGAATAATATGGTTTGGGTTCCGGCGGTTCGTTGCCGCCGTCAATGGCGCTGGCCAGCGGTTTGGCGATGATATCAATTATACTGTGTCTCCAGGTGATCGCCATGGCCAATCCGGAGATCAATGTCGTAAAAAGGGCGCTGATGGCTTCAAGCCCGCCCGCTTGAAAACCGGGGACGGCCACCTTGAACACATACCCAACGACGACGGCCGTGAAAATCCATTTGAAAATCAGTTTTGGCGGGTTTTCACTGCGTTTGAGCGAACGGATGAAAAGCCAGATTCCAAAGCCTAGAATGATCGTGAGCCAGAAAATGTCGGCGAGTTGTAGGTTCTGGCTCATGACTGATGAAGCCAAGCTCGTCCCGTTTTCCGGCGGGTGCAAGCAATTTCTGTATCTGTAGCGGCGGTCTATGACCGCCGCGCAGGTTGACAGCGCTCACCGGGCGCCGCCGCAGTTTCATCCGTAACGATATGGTTTGGCCATGGCAAACGTGTCCGGCAAATGCCGCACTTCGCGCACGCCGCCATCCGCCAGCAACACCTCGACAATGTCGAACCGGATCTTCACCGCCGGATTTTTCAGCCGGCGCAGATAGTCCAGCGCCGTTTGCGAAAGCAGCCGCCGTTTGCGCGCATTGACCGCCGCCGCCGGGCGCGTCCAATCCTCTGACGAACGCGTTTTGACCTCGACGAACGCCAGGCAGTCGCCGTCGCGAAAAACCAGGTCAATCTCGCCGCGCGCCGAGCGGAAATTGGCCGCCAGAAATTTCAGGCCGAGCTGTTGCAGATGCCTTTTCGCCGCGCGTTCGCCCAGTTCGCCGCGCCGCAGATGTTCCGGCTGTTCTTTGCCGGTGAACACCGATTTGATTTTTCCAAGAATGTTCATCCGCGAATTTCGCTAATTTTCGCAAATGGATTTTTTCGGGTGGTGGTATGGTTTGCCTAAACGGAGCGCCGAGCACCGCCTCGGCAAGTTTGCATTGGAAGTCACCTTCGAGCCGAGACGGTGCTCGGCGTTCCAAATTATACCACTGCCTTTTTTCGCGTTCATTCGCGCAATTCGCGGATCAAAACAATTCCGCTTCCCTTGTTTTCAACGGCGCGAAACTTTTCCGGTGAATCGGGCACGGGCCGTGCGCGATAATCGCCGCCAGATGTTGCGCCGTGCCGTAGCCCTTGTGCCCGGCGAACCCGTAAACCGGCCATTGCTGGTCGAATTCGAGCATCAGCCGGTCGCGTGCGACCTTGGCCAGCACGCTCGCGGCGGCGATGGAATAACTCCGCGCATCGCCCCGCACAATCGCCGTTTGCGGGACGCGCAGGGTCTTGACGGGTCGGCCATCCACCAGCGCGTGCTCCGGCGCGGGCCGCAATTGCGCCAGCGCGTCGTTCATCGCCCGGTGTGTGGCGCGCAGGATGTTGATTGCATCAATTTGAACGGAGTCAACTGAGGCGATGGCAAACTCGACCCGGTCGCACGAGGTCAGAAAGGCGAAAAATCTTTCGCGCTGTATTTTGGTGAGTTGCTTGGAATCGTTCAGGCCTTCAAGTTCGCGCGGCAAACCGGCATCCGCCCATTTCGCCGGCAAAATGGCTGCCGCCGCCACGACCGGGCCGGCCAGCGGGCCGCGCCCGGCTTCATCCACACCAGCGACGCGTGTCGCGCCGCTATTCCACAGCACACGCTCGAATTCGAAGCGGTCAATTGGATTTGCGCGGGCCACGGTGTTTGATTTTAAGTTGTTTGGCTGCCACCGAGCCTAGCGCGTTTTGAAAAGTTGTCAGTTTGATTTTTCGAGAACGAGCCGTCTCCATTGCACTTCGCCGCGCCAAGGGACGAGAACGAGGATGAGGAGGATTTTTGTTTTGAAAAAATCCGTGTTCATCCGTGTTTATCCGTGGTAAATAAAAAACATGAAAATCGAATCCCTTCATATCGGCCAGCGCGTGCGGCATCCGCAGCACGGCAGCGGCACGGTCAAAACGGTTTCCGAGACCACGGCGGACATTCAGTTTGACGACGGCAACAAGCGCACGGTCGCCCCGGACGCCGCGGGCCTCGAACCCGCCGAACCGCAGACGGCGGTGAGCGGTTTGAACGTTCCGCTCAAACATTTCATCGAGCAGACGCTGGACGCCGCCATAACCCGGCTTGGTTTGGAAAAGCCGGATGCCATCGTCGAAAAGCTCGGTATCCGCTGGCATGGCGGCAAACTGGTCATGCATCCCGCCGACCCGGCGTTGCAAGCCAAGGAAGTGCCGCTCGAAACCTTTTTCCACAAAATCGTGATGGTGCGGAACAATCTGCGCGTGCTGGAACAGAAGATCAACGCGAACGAGAAGTTGACCGATGGTGAAAAGGTTGAGATGCAGCAATACATCACGCGCAGCCAGGGTTCGCTGACCACGTTCAACGTGCTGTTCAGGGAAAAGGAAGACCAGTTTTGATTTGGCTTGCCGAGCCGTAGCTCGAGGCGGAGCGGAGAGCGGAGGATGGTGCGCGCTGCAGGTTTTGAACCTGCGACCCCCAGTGTGTGATACTGGTGCTCTACCGCTGAGCTAAGCGCGCGACCGTCCAACAGCGTATTCACCCGCCGCGTTATTTCAAGATTTTCTTAGGACCGTGTCCCGCTGCGCCCAGTCCGGGCTCGCGTCCGGGTAATCCAGATTGTAGTGCAGCCCGCGGCTTTCGGGCCGCATCAACGCGCAACGCACAATCAATTCCGCCGTCGTCGCAATGTTGCGCAACTCCAACAAATCGCTGGTCACGATGAAATTCCAGTAATACTCGCGGATCTCCTGCTGGAGGTGCGCCAGACGGCTCTGCGCGCGCTGCAGTCGTTTGCCGGTGCGCACGATGCCGACGTAATCCCACATCAGACGGCGGATTTCGTCCCAGTTGTGCGAAACCACCACCATTTCATCCGGATTGTGCGCGTTGCCGGACTGCCACAGCGGAATTTTGGCGTCCACCGGGGGGAGCGAATGGGCCATGACCTTTTCCGCCGCGCGATGCGAGCAAACCAGCGCTTCCAACAATGAATTGCTCGCCAGCCGGTTGGCGCCATGCAAGCCCGTGCAGGCCACTTCACCCACCGCGTAAAGCCCGGCGATGTCCGTCTCGCCGTCCACAGTCGTCACCACGCCGCCGCATTGGTAATGGGCCGCCGGCACGACCGGGATCGGCTCCTTGGTGATGTCAATGCCATAGCGCAGGCAGGTCTGGTAAATGTTCGGAAAGCGTTCGATGATGAACCGCGCCGGTTTGTGCGTGATGTCCAGCCACACGTGTTCCGCGCCACTCTTTTTCATCTCGCTGTCAATCGCGCGGGCCACCACGTCGCGCGGCGCCAGCGACTTCAGCGGATGCCAGGCCTCCATGAATTCGACGCCGTCGAGCGATTTGAGCACGCCGCCTTCGCCGCGCACCGCCTCGCTGATGAGAAACGATTTGGCCCGCGGATGATAAAGGCAGGTGGGATGAAACTGGACGAATTCCATGTTTGCAATCGTCGCGCCGGCCCGGAACGCCATCGCCACGCCGTCGCCGGTCGCGATGTCAGGGTTCGTGGTGTAGAGGTAAACCTTGCCGCAACCGCCCGTGGCCAGCAGGGTCACCGGCGCGGTGAACGCCCAGACGCGCCCGGATTTTTTGTCGAACACATACGCGCCGAGGCAGCGGTTGCCGTCATTCAAACCGAGCTTCCGGCTCGTGATCAAATCCACCGCGATGTGGTTCTCGAAAATTTCAATGTTCGGCTGCTGCGACGCCGCGTTCAGCAACGCCCGCTCGATTTCCCGCCCCGTCACGTCCTTCGCGTGCAGAATGCGCCGTTTGGAGTGGCCGCCTTCGCGTCCGAGATCGAGTTCCCGGCCGCCGTCCCCAGCCGGCGCGTCCCGCTCGGAAAACTTCATGCCCAGCTCGATCAATTCCGCGATGCGCGCCGGGCCTTCCTCGACGATGGTGCGGACGACGTTTTCCTTGCACAGGCCCGCGCCCGCCGCGAGCGTGTCGCGCACGTGCAGCTCAAACGAGTCCTCCTTGCTCGTCACCGCCGCGATGCCGCCCTGCGCATAGTTCGTGTTCGACTCCGCCCGGTCCTTTTTGGTGACGATGGCCACGCGCCCGCGCGGCGCGACCTTCAGCGCGAAGGACAACCCCGCGATGCCGCTGCCGAGGATGAGAAAGTCGAATTGTTTCACCGGTGGGGAATTTTAATGCAAAAGCGCAAAGGTGCAAAGGCGCAAAGTCTGGTTGGAGTTCAAGCTTCAGCTTGTTTCAGCAGGCGCACTCGGACACCGAAACAAGCTGAAGCTTGAACTCCAACAAATGGGGTATTTCACAGGCTGGCATTATCAATCAAACGTGTCGTGCCAATAAAAACTGCCAAAGCCATATGGGTTCGGAATCTTACGGTTGACACAGGCACAAGCGTTTCTGAATTGAAGAATTCGATGTAATCCAACTTTGCGTCCGGCTCGGCTTCAATCAATCGTTTCAATCGAGCTTTCAGGATATGTTCAGGCACCGGAAATTTTTTTATGGCAATCCGCGCGGTTTGAATCGCGCGCCAGAGCACGGTGGCCTGCCGGCGCAAATCACCGGTCAGATATTTGTTGCGCGAACTCATCGCCAGTCCGTCGCGCTCGCGCAGCGTCGGCGCGACGATGATTTTTACCGGAAAATCCAAATCAGCGACCATGCGTTTGACGATAGCGGCCTGCTGCCAGTCTTTCGCGCCGAATACGGCCACATCCGGCAAGACGAGGTTGAACAACTTGGCCACGACCGTCGTCACACCGCGAAAATGCGCGGGCCGCGACACGCCTTCCATCGTTTGCGACAATTTTTCCTCAACGACGTAAGTGCTGAATAATGGTGGCACAGGCGTCTCGCCTGTGAGTTTCTTTGGTGAACGAACGGGCGGGACGCCCGTGCCACTATTGTCAGGATACATTTCCTTGTCACCGGGCGTGAACACGACATCCACGCCCGCTCTGTGGCAGAGTTTCAGATCACGCTTCAAGTCGCGTGGATATTTGGAAAAATCCTCCTTCGGCCCGAACTGCGCCGGGTTCACATAAATGCTCATCACCACGACGCCATTTTTGCCGACGGCCCGGCGCGCGCGTTTGACGAGGCTCAGATGACCCGCGTGCAAACTGCCCATCGTCGGCACAAAGCCGGCGCGCATCCCGGCGCGTTTCCAGCGCCGGGCGAGTTTTTGCATCGCGGCGACCGAAGCAATGGTTCTCACACCAGAAAGTTAGCGGTGAAACGCGGCCAATCAATGCAATTGTCTCGGCAGGAGTAAAAGGGTCGGGATTTGTGAAAGTGTCACCTTGGAAGATGGCCTGCCATCCGCAACTCGGAACTTATGCAAAAAGTCCTCCTTCGCCGGGGCGCTATGGAGGACACCAACCTGCGCTCGGAACCTCGAAGCGTCGGTTCCGAGGGTAGATAGCAGCTCTAATCGGGTTCAGTCCGCCAAAAGTGGCGGTCGGCAAACGCGTGGCCTGAACCGCTTTTAAGGTAACGCTCGAAGTGTTGCGCTTGTTCAAGCGTTTCGAACGCAACATATATTTTCAACTTCCATGGCACAAACTTCGCGGTGTGATCGCATCTGCCAGCATTGTGTTCGGCGACGCGCTGTTTCAGGTCGGAGGTGTGTCCAATGTAACGATTTCCAGGGCGGCTGATGCTTTCGATAACGTAGGTGTAATACATCATGCGAATTTTTTCAGGATGGCCTGCCATCCGTAGCTCGGAGCTTATGGCAAAAGGTCCTCCTTCGCCGGGGCGCTATGGAGGACACCATCCTACGCTCGAAACCTCCAAGCGTCGGTTCCGAGCGTAGGATGGTGGAGCCGAGGGGATTCGAACCCCTGACCCCCACAATGCCATTGTGGTGCTCTACCAACTGAGCTACGACCCCATCCAGAGCGGCACGCAATCCTAAATCGCCCCCGCCACATGTCAAAACTTTTCGCCGCCGCCGTTGGTGAATTGTGATTGAAGCCGCATGGCAAATGTGCCTAGCGTCGGCGCATGGCCGAACCGCGTTTGCCGCTGCGCGTGGCGTTTCTGACCCACGAACCGTTTTATCCGCCCTCCGGCGGCGGTTCGGCTGAAGCAGTCTATCTCGTCGAGGAAATGGTCCGACGCGGCCATGAAGTGCATGTCTTTTGTCCGCAGATTGACGAACCGGGAAGCGTCGAAAAGAAATTTTGCATCCACCTGCGTCTGTTCAACCAGTGGCAAATGGGGCGTTATGCCTCTCTGCGCAATTTCAAATACCTGCTTTACCCCTTTTTTTTGCAACGCATGGTCGCCGCTGCCGCGCAGGAAACAAAATTCGATCTCCTTTTTTCGCAACACGCCATTTCCGCCGTCGCCGCCGGGAAATTGAAAAAGAAGCTGGGCGTGCCGGTCGTGATGAATTTCCCAGACCTGCTCACCGGTTTCATGGAAACGTGGCCAGGCTGGCTCGCGCCCAAGCCGTTCGTCCACGCGCTGATGCGCTACGAAATGTCGCTGCCGGTGCGCTACGGCGTGGACGGCGTGTGCGCCATCTCCGACGAATTTGCCGACCGGCTCGCGGCCCGCGGTTATCCGCGCGAGAAAATCCGCCCGATTTACTATGGCTACGATGCGCAGGCATTTCCGCTGCGCGCGCAATTGCCGCCGCCCGGCAAGCCGCCGGTGGTCGTCATGCACGGTTCGTTTGACGCGCATCATCTTGGCCGGGTTGCTTTTGATGCCGTCAAATGGGTCGCGGCGAAAAAGCCGGAAGCGACTTTCCGTTTCGTCGGCAAGCGCACCGCCGGACTGGAAAAATTTCTGCAACGCGCGCAAGCCATTCCCCATTTCAAATTCGAGGCCCCCGGCTTCGTGCCCTACGCGGAGGTGTCGAAACATCTCGCCAGTGCGAGCGTGGGCATCGTGCCGTATGAGGAATCCGCGGGCACGAACTGCGCGTTCGTCGCCAAGGTCGTCGAATACGTCGCCAGCGGACTGCCCACCGTCTGCACGCCGCTCAAAAGCATCCAGCGTTATTTCCAAAACGATCCCATGGTGCGCTTCGCAAAATTCGATGGCGCGGAATTCGGCGGAAAAATCACCGGTTGGCTGGACGAGTCTCCCGCGGCGTGGCAATCCCGCGCTTCGGAATCCGCCCGGCGCGTTCAGGCGGAACTCGACTGGAAACCGCTTTGCCAGAAGGCCGTTGATTTCGTCGAGGAGATTTATCGCGAAGCCAAGGGCTGATGCCGTGCGAAGACGGGCCTGGGTATATGCCGAAAATGACGTGGCAAAAATGGGTGAAGGATGCCGCCGACCCGAAGCGCGCCGGGCATTTTCTGGATTTGCTCGCCGAGACGGGCGCCGGTCCGCGGCTCAAGAAATTTTCCGCCGGCCAAATCCGGATTCTCGCCGCCTTGTTCAGCGGTTCGCGGGCGCTGGGCGAGTTGCTCGTTGCCCACCCGGAGTGGCTGCCGGTGCTTGAGGCCGGGCAGCTGAAATTTCCGCGCCGGGCGCAGGGTTTTCAGCGTGAGGCCGAAGGCTGGTTGAAGCCGCGGCTGGCCGCAAACGATTACAGCGGCGCGCTCACGGAACTGCGCCGCTTCAAACAACGCGAAATGCTGCGCATCGCCGCGCGCGACCTGGCCCGCCTCGGCAACGTCGTCGAAATCACCCGGGAAATTTCCGATGTGGCGGACGTCTGCCTCAACACCGTCTGGCGCATCTGCCGGCAACAGTTTTTTGAAAAATTCGGCCAGCCGCATCATCAGGGCGCCGAAAGCAACTGGCAGCCAACGGAGTTTTGCGTGCTCGGCATGGGCAAGCTCGGCGGGCAGGAACTCAATTACAGTTCCGACGTTGACGTGCTGTTTCTTTACAGCGACGAAGGCGAGGTAGGGCGCGTCACTCCGTGCGCACCGTCACGTGGCGGCGGGCGGGGGACTGCCCGCCCTACCAGAGTGTTGTCCAATCACCAGTTTTTCAACCGGCTCGCCGAGGCGTTTGCCGCCGAGGTTTCGCGGATGACGGCGGAGGGCTTTTTGTTCCGCGTTGACCTGCGGCTGCGGCCGGAGGGCGACGCCGGACCGCTGGCGCGTTCGCTCGCGAGCTACGAAAATTATTACGCGCAATGGGGCCAGACGTGGGAGCGCATGATGCTCATCAAGGCGCGATGGGTGGCGGGCGGCGAAGGCCTGGCCGCCGAGTTTCTCGAAATGATCCAGTCCTTTCGGTTCCCGCCTTCACTAAGCGCCGACGTGCTCCGCGAAGTGGCCGCGGTCAAGGACCGGATCGAGCGGGAGGTCGTGCGCGCGGAGGAATTGGAGCGCAACGTCAAGCTGGGGCGCGGCGGCATTCGCGAAATTGAATTCGTCGTCCAATCCCTGCAAATCCTGCACGCCGGACGGCTGCCGTTTCTGCAAACCGCGCAAACGCTTCCCTGCCTCGCCAAGCTCGCGCAATACAAATTGCTCGCGGAAGCGGAAGCGCAACAACTCGACGCCGCCTACCGATTTCTCCGCGACGTGGAGCATCGCCTGCAAATGGAGGAAAACCAGCAGACCCACACCATTCCCGCAGATCGCCCGGCCCGGCTGCGGCTGGCGAGATTGATGGGCTTCAAGTCGTTGGAAGGATTCGAGGCGGCGTTGAAGACGCACACCGGCAACGTGCGGCGGGTTTATGACCAACTCCTGAAAGCCGACACGCCAAAACCGGCGGAGGCCATCCTGCCGGCGGAGTTCGAGGGCGCGGAAGCGGAATGGAAGGATTTGCTGGTGGCGCATTCGTTCCGCGACCCGGAGACGGCGGTCCGGTTGTTGAAGGAATTTGCTGAAGGGCCGGGTTATGTTCACGTCTCACCGCGCACCACGGAACTGGTGCGGCAACTGATCCTGAAATTCCTAGCCCTTTGCCCGAAGCAGAAGCCGGAAGCCAGCCATCAGAGACCGGATTTACAATCATCGGCTTCCGATCTCCAATCTCCGATCTCCAATCTCCGATTGTCCGACCCCGACCGGGTGCTGACGCGTTTGGAAAGCTACATTGAAGCTTACGGCACGCGCACCGCGTTGTTCGAGATGTGGAACAGCAATCCGCCGGCCTTTGAATTGCTGCTGCTGTTGTTCGACCGCTCCGAGTTTCTGGCTGAGGCCGCCATTCGCACGCCGGATTTGGTGGATGATCTGGTGAACAGCGGCCGTCTGCACCAGCACAAGACCGCGCCGGAAATTTTGAAGGACCTGCGCTACGGCCTCGCCGACGAGGACCAGTTTCTCTGGCTGCGCCGTTATCACGAGGCGGAACTGATGCGGCTCGGGCTGCGCGACATCCTCGGGCTCGCCGACTTCGAGCGGAATCTGGAGGAACTTTCCGCGCTCGCCGACGCCTGCCTGCAATATGCGGTCGAGGTGGTGATGCACAAAAATAAAATCAAGACGCCGCCGTTCGCCGTCATCGGCCTCGGCAAACTCGCCGGTTGCGAAATTGATTACGGCTCCGACCTCGACATCGTGTTTGTCGCGGACGCGAGAACGAAGGAGCCGGCGAAATTTCAGCGGTTGGCGGCGGAAGTGATGGATTTGCTGTCGCGCCGGACCGGGCAGGGGATTGTGTTCCACACCGACGCGCGCCTGCGGCCCGACGGCGAAAAAGGCCTGCTCGTCAATACCCTGGCGGCTTACGAGGAATATTACCGCAAACGCGCGCAGCTTTGGGAAATCCAGGCGCTCACCCGCACGCGGCCGGTGGCGGGCGATGTGAAACTGGGCGAACGGTTTGAAAAACTGGCGGCGGCATTGACGGATTTCAAAAAGTTTTCCTTCGCAGGAGTCGGGGCAACGAGACTCACTTCTTCAAATCGAAAATCAGAGACTCCTTATGTCGTCTCCTACACAACGGACTGGAAGGAACAAATCCATCGGATGCGGCTGCGCATCGAAAAGGAGCGGACGCCGCGCGGCCAGGATGATCTGGCCATCAAGACCGGCAAGGGCGGTTTCATGGACGCGGAATTCATCGCGCAGGCGTTGTGTCTGGAACACGGCTGGCAGGAGGCCAACACGCTCCGCGCGCTCGAACGCGGCCGTGACGCCGGTGTTTTGCCGGACGCGGACAAGCTGATTGAAAATTACCGGCGATTGCGCCGCGTGGAAGGCATTTTGCGCCGGTGGAGTTACGAGGGCGAAACGGTTTTGCCGGACGACGCCCCGGCGTATTACCGCGTCTCGGTGCGCTGCGGTTTTGCGACGCCGGAGGCATTCAGAAGGGCGCTGGCCGAATGGCGCGGGGCAATCCGGGAGGTTTACAACCAAATTTTTGACGCCAGGACGCCGGGCTGCAAAGCAAGGTAAAATAGTCGCTCTCCGCACGCTCACCACGAACTTGGAAAACTCCGCCACCGGCGCTGGAAAACCCCCGTCGCCAGACCGGATTCAATTTCCGCCCGCCGGACGTTATCCCACGCGGTTGACATTGCCGATACGGTGATACACATTTGTATCACAATGAAAACAGCAACCGTCAGAGATTTGCGAAACCGCTTTCCCCGCGTGGCCGCGTGGATTGATGAAGGCGAACCGGTGGAAATCACAAAGTCCGGCAAGCCGTTTGCCCGTCTGGTGCCCGCCGCGCCGGCAAAACCGCGCCGGTTCAAAATGCCGGACATCATGGCGCGTTTGCGCGCCAATTTTGGTGACAAGGTCTATTCCGCCGAGGAACTCCAAATGATGATTGAGGAAAGCCGGGGAGAGCGTTCGTGAAGGACTATCCCGACACGAGCTTCATCCTGAGTCTGTATTTGCTGGATGTTCACTCTGCCAAGGCGGCGGCGCACCTGGCGGGGCGCCGTCGTGCGCTGGCGGTGTCGGCGCTGCTGGCGTTTGAAGTTGAGGAGGCGATTGCACTGGCCATGTTCCGCAAACGGCTCGCGCCAGCCCACGGGCACAAGGCGCTGAGCGACTGGCAGGCGGACCTGACTTCCGGCGCGGTGGAGATCGCGGGGATGGACTGGCCACAGGCGTTTGAGGAAGCGCGTCGCATTGCGCGGCTGTGGACAGTGACGGAAGGCTGCCGCAGTCTGGACATTCTCCACGTGGCCGCGGCGTTGGTCTCGGAGGCGGACGAGTTCCTGACCTTTGACGCCAACCAGCGCAAACTCGCCGCCGCCGAAAAACTGAAGGTGAAACCGTAACGGAAAACGCTCGATGGCGCACAAACGCAAAGACACGCTGGTTTCTGCCACGCAATGGTGGCGGCATTTGCGGCCATACGAGAAACGGCGCGTGGCCAGGAAAGAGCGCCGCGCGGCCAGTCGCATCATTCGGCAAAGCCCATGAAAACGAATCTCACGCAACGGCGGATCAAGGCGCGCAAAGCTTCCGCGTGCGGCCTGTGCAAGCCGTGGAAACAAGGCTGGGCGGACAAGAAAACCGCACGCGACATCCGGCACGCGCAACGCGCCCAACAGCAACTTTCGGAAACCGGATTCTGATGGCGCACGCCGTGCCGCCGGGGGGGATTGGCATCCTAAACATGGGCCAATGTTCAACATTGCCGGAAAAGTGTTGGTAATCATCACACATCCGGAAGGGACCGTGACTTTTTGACCAGCTGTCCCAAACAGATTTTTTCACAAGCCATCGACCATAGGACGGGCTGACGCGGGCGACCCGACTGCGTGAAACGTGGGGCCCCGTGAAGACATTCGTAACGGTCAACAGGCCGATTTGCCGCCAGGACAACTTGCACACGACAAAACCAACGTCATTTCGCTGCCGGCGGCTTCAGTTTGTGCAAATCAGACAGTTGAACCGGGGAAAGGAAATTCATCCCGACTTCGAACGACGCGTTCATCCAGCCGAACCCCTCGGGCGCGATGTAGGAAAATTCCGTGCCGACGTTGCCGTATTCCACAAACACGTCGTGTGAGCCGGTGACGACATTGTATTTTTCCGGGATCATGCCGTTGTAGTCGTGCGCGTTTTTCGCGACAGTGTAAAGCCAGCGGTAGGCGAGCCGCCCGGCATCGGCGTCGAGGCCATAATTCTTGAATCCCTGCCACGCGAGCATCTGGTGCGGCGCCCAGCCGTAGGGATAATCCCACTGCCGCGCATCGCGCCGGCGGGCGGATTCGACGGATTCTTTCGCGGTCGCCGCGAGGCCGGCGGGTTGCTCCAGTTTTGCGCAGGCGAAAGCGGCAACTCTTTTGGCCCGCTCCAGGTCCGCCGGATTTTGCGGGTCGAGCATTTTTGCCCAAAGCGGATACAGGCCGGTGGCGCTGATGTAGGCCGAGCGTTTCTGATTGACGAAATCGTAATCAAAGAAGAAACCGCGCCGGTCGTCCCACATCAAAGCGAGCATCGCCTGTTTGCGCGCGGTGGCGCGCTGACTCCAAAACGCCGCGTCACCGAAATCCGTGCCGAGGCCGGGCAGTTTTCCGCCAAATTCCCTTTCGATCAACCCGGCGAAATCGGTTTCATATTTGTAAAGCAGCGAGTTCAAATCCACGGTGACGAAATCCGTCGTGCGGTCGTCGAAACGGTGCGTCGTGTCATGGCCGGATTCGCGGACGGCGCGGTCGTGTTTGAAAAACCCGCCGAGCGTGAGGCCGTCCGCTTTCAAATCCGCATATTTGCCGCAATAGAGGTATTCGTTCAAAAAACGATAGGGCGTCAGCGGCAAGCCGGAATTTTCCGGTTTGACCTGCGCGAGCCACGGCTGGATCGGCTCGTCGTAGTGGCCGGGTTCAACTTCCGGGCAGGGGCCGTTGCCGGTGTCATAATAGCGGCTCAATTCGCAGGGGCCGATTTTCACGAGCCGGTCTTTGCCGAGCCAGACGTTTTGATATTCGCTTGATGCAATTTTCAGCGCGGATGCCAGCCAGTTTTTATCCGCCGCGCCGGATTCATAAACCGCCCGGATGATGCTCGTCAGAAACGGCGGCTGCGAGCGGGTGAGATAATAAGTGCGGTTGGCATTGGGAATCATCCCGTAATATTGCACTTCGTAAAGCAGATTGTCCGCCATGCCACGCGCAAGGTCGGTGCGACCATCCTGCAACAACCCGAGCACAATGAAATAGCTGTCCCAGCAATACAATTCATTGAACCGTCCGCCGGGCACAACGTAAGGCGCGCCAGCCATTTTTCCATCCGCGTTCGTTTCGAGTGCCAGCGATAAAATGCCGTGTTCCCCGTCGAGGTTGCGGACAAAATCGCCGTTGAGCTGGTCTGGCGACGGCAACGCGACGACTTTTAACGGAGGCAAACGATGACGGGTGTTGCGCTCATTTTCCAACGCCTGAAAATATGCGACCGCAGCCTTGTCGGCGCCCGGCACGTAAATGTAATCGTATTTCGAGCGCGTTTTGGGGTCATGCACCACCCGGTCAATTTGATCGGCGTCAATGCGCCGCGTCAGCGCGTCCCAGAATTTGTCTTTGATGAACCGGTGGGTGCGGTCCACGATGTCTTCGTTGAGTTGTAAATCATTCATGGCAATGGTTGCTGTGTGTTGGTCATCCGCGGCTGTAAGGTCCTGCAACAGCAGGGACAATTGATACTCATTGGTGACGACGCGCGCAACCGCGCCATTTTCACCGCGGATTGCAAACGGCGTGGCGCGGTCATGGACGGTGATTTTCTGGTCGCCGTCGGTGTCTTCCTGCGCGACGAGTCGCCAGAGGTTTTGCGGAACGGGGATGCTCTGTCCCGCCGCAATTCCGCTGCCAAGCAGGCCAAGCACCAGCGCGCGACTCAAATAACGGAACGCCCGCTTCATGCTTTCAATGGCGGATTGGCGTTGACGCCGCCGATTTGCGCGCGGAACTGCGGCAGGCTTTGCGGATGATGCTGCTGGATGTAGGCGATGAGTTTCTCGCGGATGTCGCAGCGCAAATCCCATGATTTCGAGGAATCAGCGGACGTGGCAAGCACGCGGATTTGCATGGATTTTTCGGTGGCGTCGGTCACCTGTAGATTCCAAAAGCGCTTGTCCCAAAGCGGATTTGGCTCGATGATTTCCTTGAGCGCCCGCCGGATTTCGTCGAGCGGCAGCGAATAATCCACCCACACGAACACCGAGCCGAGCAACTGCGCCGAGGCGCGCGTCCAGTTCTGGAATGGTTTCTCGATGAAATATCCCAGCGGCACGACAAGCCGGCGGTCGTCCCAGATGTGAATAACCACATAGGTCAGGGAGATTTCCTCGACGCGGCCCCATTCGCCCTCGACGATGACGACGTCGTCCAGGCGAATGGGCTGCGTCATGGCCAGTTGAAAACCGGCGAACAGGTTGGAGATGGTTTTCTGCGCGGCAAAGCCGAGGATGACGCCGACGACGCCCGCCGAGGCAAGCAGACTGGTGCCGAAGCGCCGGACCTCCTCGAACAGCATCAGGATGGACGCCACAGTGAACAGGCCGATGATGACATACAGGGTTTTGCTGATGACGTGAATCTGCGTGTAAACTTTCCGTGCCTGAAGATTGTCGGCGGCGGTGATGTCGTATTTCGTGAGCACGGCCTTTTCGCCGAGGTTCACGGCCTGGAAGGCGATGAGCGCCACGGCCACAATCAGCAGAATGCTGCTGCCCTTGCCGAGGACGCCGGCGTATTCAGCGGGCAGGTTGAGAATCGGCAGGGCGAAGATGATTCCGATAACCGGCACGATGACGCGAAGGCATTTCCCGATCAGTGGCACGAACAAATTGTCAAATTTGCTGTCGGTCTTTGACGCCCACACTGCCAGCCGCGCCTCCAGCACGCGCGTGAACCGGAAGAACAGCCAGAACAAAACCGCAAACAAGCCGAGGTCGAACACTTTGTCGAAAAATTCGCGGACGACGTTCAATCCTTCGTCCGGTTTCAATTTCAGCAGGAGCGGCATGATGACAAAATAGATTCCGTAAATCCAGATCACGACGTAAAGCGGTTTCCCGAGCGCGCCGAAGAAATGATGCTGCAATTGCCCGCCTTTGACCGGCGACGACGTCGTCTGTTTCAGCCTGTGCCGGACGAAGGCGGCGGCGATGGAGTTCACGAGCAGCACCAGCAGCACGAAGCAAAGCATCACGCCCAAATCCGCCCACGTGATGGAGGCGAAAACGGTGTTGCTCGCATCGGGACCGAACAAACGTTGCAGCCAGTTATTCAACAGCGACGACAAGGCGGCGGAGAATTTGTCCATAAAATCTTTCCCGTTGAGGCTTGAATTCATTGTCTTCTTTCAGATCGTGATTTTGGATTCAGTCGCTGCCGCACCGGTAATGTGCAGCAGCATCTGTTCATCGGTCAGGTGGATGATGGCTTGCAAGGGGGCGCGGACGTCGTCGGAGTGGCGCTGCAATTCATCGCCCAGTTCGTCAATGACCTGGTTCAGCAGGTAGGCCACGAGCATCATCTGTAGTTTGTCCTCCTCGCTGGGGAGAATTCCCGAAAGGTGCAGGCCCTGGCAGTAAGCCTGTAAATACGCGCGGCTCACGGCGCGGTTCCAGTGCCGGACCCACGGCTCGAATTTCGGCAGGTTCTCGGGGGAAATGACTCCGCGTTCGGCCTGTTGATGAAATCCGGCATACGTCGCGTGATGAAATGAACGCAGCATCCGGGCCGTGTCCCGCAACGGCGAACGTTTGATGCGGCGCTCGCTGATCGGTATCGTCGAATCCCCCTCAAAGTCGAGAAACACAAAATCCCGGCCCGTCCACAGCACCTGGTCGAGATGACAATCGCCGTGGATGCGGATGCGTCCGGCCGCAAAGCGTTGTCCGACGAGTTTGCGATAATGCTGGAGGATGACCGGTTCCAGTTCGACGACGCGCTGGGCGACGGGGACCAGATCCGGCGGCAGTGTATTCATCTGTTTCCGCAGCCGGCGCAGGTTTTTCAAGGCCAGGGAACGCACGGATTGGAACAGGCCGCGCAGATATTGCGGCGTCATTGGCTCCACCGAAAATTCGCTGCCCGGCGCGCCGGACGAGAGCGCGAGGTGGAGTTCGGCAGTCCGCGCACCGAGCAGGCGCGCGGATTCAAGATAAGTTCCGATGTCTTCCGTGGTTTCAGCGAGTGTCGCCGGCGGCAGATGTCCCTGCGCGACCTCGGCAACCACGTACTCATAATAGTGCCCGATGGCATCCAGCGTAAATTCCCAGCCGTTCTTGGCGTGCGGGACGAACGCCTTGGCGACGGCCAGCGTCATTTGCGAATGATCGTCGCCGCGGTATTCCAGCGCACCCAGCAACGGCGGACTGTTCGGAAAATTTTTCTCCATGAGCAGGCGTCCGATTTCGAGTTCGGGATTGATACCCGCTCCGACCCGCCGGAAAAATTTCAGGACCAGCTTGTCGCCAAAAAAAACGGTGACATTGCCCTCGGTCGTGTTGTGGATAACCGGATCGGGCATCGCAACGCCGTTCACGCCATTCAGGATTTGCCGCAACGCCGCGGTGCGCGTCGCCTCGATTTCGCCATTCGCGTTGTGAAGACGCTCGCGGCAGCAAACCAGTTCGAGCAACGCCCTGGCAAAAGCCGGGACGGCGAAAGCGTCGCCCAAAACGCCGTGTTGGTTGCCGTCCGACAAGGTCAGTTCGGCCAGGCCGCTTTCGCGCAAGCGTCCCGCCGCGTCGCCGGTGGCAAACGCCAGCGGGAGCGCATACAATTCCGGGTTGGCGTCCAAATACTCGACCTGGAGAAACGCGAGCGCGGCAGTGGATTCATCCGGCAACGGCACACGGAAAAATTCCCTGACCGTGGCGAACTTGATGGTTTTGGTGTTGCCGGAAAACCACGGCTGGGACTTGAGGCAGCCCGGCAGGATGGCCTCAAACTTTGTCCGTGATGACCCCGTAAAAATTTCCCGCCAGTCTTTGAAGACGGCCAGCGACGGCAATTTCACCGGCTTGCCCGCCCCGGGATCCAACGGCTGTGGTTTGGGTTCGAGGGAGAACCAGTAAAAGTTGTGCGGGCCGAGCGTCAGAAAATAAGGCGCGTCGGTGATGGTCGGAAATTTCATCCGGCCAAACAGTTCGACGGGCACCATTTGTTTAAAAGCCGACAGGTCCAGTTCCACCGGCTGCGCGAAGCGCGAGAGATTGGCCACCACGAGAATGGTCTCCTGTTCGTGGCGCAGAATGTAGCTCAAAATCTTGTGGTTTTCCGGCTGGAGAAATTCGCACCGGCCCTCCCCCAGCGCGCGCCAGCGTTTGCGCAGCGTGAGCAGGCGGCGCATCCACCAAAGCAGCGAGTGCGGATTGTCCAGTTGCGCCTCCACGTTGCAAGCCTCGTAGTGATAAACCGGGTCGAGGATGATCGGCAAATAAAGGCTCTGCGGATTCGCGCGGGAGAAACCTGCGTTTTTGTCCGAACTCCATTGCATGGGCGTGCGCACACCATTGCGGTCGCCGAGATAAATATTTTCGCCGAGGCCGATTTCGTCGCCGTAATAAAGCACCGGCGTGCCGGGCAGCGAAAAGAGCAGCGCGTTGAGCAGTTCGATGCTCTTGCGGTCGTTGTTGAGCAGCGGCGCCAGGCGGCGGCGGATACCGAGGTTGAGCCGCGACTGATGCACCTGCGCATACATCCGATACATGTAATCACGTTCCTCGTCCGTGACCATTTCAAGGGTCAACTCGTCGTGGTTGCGGAGAAAAAGGGCCCACTGGCTCGTTTCAGGAATTGGCGGCGTCTGCTCCAAAATGTCCACGATGGGCAGGCGATCTTCCATGCGCAGCGACATGAACAAACGCGGCATCAGCGGAAAATGGAAGGCCATGTGACACTCGTCGCCCCGGCCCTCGCCGAAATAGGCGACCGCGTCCTCCGGCCATTGGTTGGCCTCGGCCAGCAACATCCGGTCGCTGTATTTTTCGTCCACGTGTGTGCGAAGTTTTTTCAGAAAGGCGTGCGTCTCCGGGAGATTCTCACAGTTGGTGTCTTCGCGTTCGTAGAGATACGGCACGGCATCCAGCCGCAGGCCATCCACGCCGAGGTCGAGCCAGAAATCCACCACCTTGGTGATCTTTTCATGCACTTCCGGGTTGTCGAAGTTGAGGTCGGGCTGGTACGAAAAAAAACGGTGCCAGAAATACGCCCTGGCCGCGTGGTCCCAGGTCCAGTTCGAGACTTCCACGTCTTTGAAAATGATGCGCGTGTCCCGGTATTTTTTCGGCGTGTCGCTCCAGACGTAATAATTGCGCCAGCGGCTGCCGGGTTTTGCCTGGCGCGCGCGCTGGAACCACGGATGCTGGTCGGACGTGTGATTCAGCACGAGTTCCGTGATGACGCGCAGGCCGCGCTGGTGCGCCTCGCCCAAAAAAACCTTGAAATCGCCCAGCGTGCCATACATCGGATGCACGTCGCAGTAATCGGCAATGTCATAACCGTCGTCCTTGAGCGGCGAGGGATAAAACGGCAGCAGCCAGATCGCGGTCACGCCGAGGTCCTTGATGTAATCCAGTTTTTCAGTCAACCCGCGAAAGTCGCCCGCGCCGTCGCCGTCCGCGTCGTAGAACGCGCGGACATGCACCTCGTAAATGACGCCGTTCTTATACCAGAACGGCTCCATTCCGAGACCTTCGCGGGTGTGTTTGGAAGTGGACATGAAATTATTTCACCCATCCGTTTCCGTTGGTTTTCTCGCGCGGGCCCTCGATCAATTCGTGAAGCATCCGCCGGACGGCGGTGTGGTTGCCAAGATAAAAACGCGCGACGGTGTTGGCCACGCCGACGCGCACCGAAAAAGCGGTGGGCGGCAGGGCGCGGAACAAATCCTCGTCCGTCCAGTCGTCGCCGATGCCCAGGATAAATTCCGGCGTCTGCCCCGAAAGCCATTCCAACGCCGCAGTGCCTTTGTTGATGCCGGAGTTGCGCACTTCGATGACCTTGTTGCCCTCGAACACCTGCACGTCAATGTTCCGCGTGTAGCCCGTCAGGTCGTCGAGCAGTTCCTTGGCGCGCAGAGAAGCCTGTTCCGGGTCGGCGCGGCGGAAATGCCACGCGAGCGAAAATTCCTTTTCCTCCAGCAGCGCGCCCGGCAGGCGGTCCACGAAAAGCTGGAGAATCGGACGGACGCGCTCCTTCCAGTCGTTGGTCATGGATTTCAACATGCGCCAGTCGGAATTTCCACTTCGCAACCAGACACCATGCTCGGCGATGAGAGAAATCGGCAGCTTCCCAAACCATTCCTCCAGTGTGTGCCGGGGGCGTCCGCTGACAATGCACACTTCGTTGGCCGAATCTGCCGCCAGCGCGGTAAGCAACTCCAAAAGCTCCGCGTCCGGCTGCGCCATCCGCGGCACGGCCGCAAACGGCACCAGCGTGCCGTCATAATCCAGCAGCAACGCCCGCCGGGTCGTGGCGCGGTATTGTTGGACCAGCGCGGCAAACGCCTTGCCCGCCAATGCCCGCGCCCGTCGGGCTGCCTCGGTTTTCTGCGTGGACAGCAAGGCTTGCACGAAATCATCAGCCCAGCGAACCACATTGTATCGCCGCAGCCGTTCCTGCAAAAGCTTGTTGCGCCGGACCTGCTCCTCGACGGGCATGGTCAGCGCCTGTTCCAACGCCCTCGCAAAATCTTCGCGGTGGAACGGGTTGATGATTAGCGCCTCGCCCATTTCTTTCGCCGCCCCGGCCATTTCGCTCAAGATCAAAACGCCGGTCTGGTCGGGACGTGATGCGATGAATTCCTTGGCCACCAGATTCATGCCGTCGCGCAACGGCGTGATGAGCGCCACGTCGCACAAACGGTAGAGCGGCACGATTTCATCGAACGTCAGGTTGCGAAACTGATAGATCAGCGGGGTCCACTGCACGTTGCCAAAATCGCCCACAATGCGGCCGACCGTCTGCTCCAGTTCCAATTTCATCGCCTGGTAACTGTCCACGCCGATCCGCGACGGCGCCACGGAAATGATGAACACCACCTTGCCGTGCCACGGCGGATTGTTTTTCAAAAACAATTCGTAGCCGCGCAGCCGGTTGATGAGTCCCTTCGTGTAATCCAGCCGGTCCACGGAAAAGATCACCTTTTGCCCGACGCACTTTTCCCGCAACTCGGCCACGCGCAAATCGGATTCCTTGGAAGTGGCGGCCTGCGCGAACCGGTCGAACTCCACGCCCATCGGAAACGTGTCCACCTTCACCACGCGCTCGCGCAACGTCAGGCTGCCGAGCTGGTGTTCATAACCGGCCGTGCGCAGCACCGAGGTCAGAAAATACCGGACATAATCATGCGTGTGAAAACCAACCAGGCTTGACCCAAGGAGTCCCTCGATGATTTCCTCGCGCCATGCGCGCGGCAGCATTCGGAAGACTTCCCAGGATGGAAACGGAATGTGCAGGAAAAAACCGATGGGCATTTCCGGGAACTTTTCGCGCACCAGTTTCGGCAGGAGCATCAGGTGATAATCGTGGATCCAGAGCATGTCATCGGGTTGCAGGGCTTTTACGACCGCCTCGCCGAAAACGCGATTCACGTTCTGGTATTCCTGCCAGTATTCCTCCTCGTATTGCGTCAGCGTCGGGAAATAATGGAAAAGCGGCCAGAGGGTCTTGTTGCAAAAGCCGAGATAAAAGCGGTCCATGCTCTCCTCCGGCAAAAAAACCGGGCTGGACCTGAACTGTTGCTCGCCATACGCCCGCACGGCCGCCTCATGTTCCGGCGGGACACTCGCGCCGGGCCAGCCCATCCATAAAAAGTCCGGCCGTTCCGCGCCAACCTGTGTCTTGCCATCCAGATAACTCCACAACCCGGTGGTCAACCCGCCGGCGCTGGGTTTGAACTGTGGTGTCCCTTCTTGGAATGACACCGTGAACGGCAACCGGTTTGAAACAACCACCAACCTCATAAATTAAATGTCTGGTTTAGCCGCATTTATTGTCAAGTCAACTGTCTCAAGGATTTCATTGGCCCGGCTCGTGACCGTCGTGCTTGTCATGACCCTGGGACGAACGCCGTCCAGCCCGCCGCTGATGCCGAAGCGGTGTTGTCCAAAGCAGGCTGTGCATTCAATTTGGTAAAAAAAGGGCACGTCCCTCTCGGAACGTGCCCGCTTGGGTTAAACCACGGATTTGTTTATGGCGTCGTCGGCTGAGCCGAGCTTGTCTCCATTTCCTGCGGCGGTGCGGTGCCGATGCGGTTCACGATGTTGATGCCATTCACATCGTCGTAGCTGAACACAAAATTGCCGTCGAGCTTCAGGTCGCTCAATTTGCCATTGGGCTTGCCGTTGATCACGATGGCGCAATTGTCGGCGAGGTGAAACCGCTTCGAGCCGAACAGGGCCTTTGCTTTGACCGTCTGCTCGGTCAGGTCAACCGCCGTCAGCGTGCCGGCGAACTCGATGCTCGTCTGCGCAATTTGCCTTGCGGTCAACGCGCCGCTCGGGGTTTCGTAAGTCACTGTCACGTGATTGCCGGTTTGAATGTCGGCAAACGTGCCGGATTTGCCATTGCGCAGCATGACGCCGCAATCGTCGGCGATGCGGTATTGTTTGTCCATCACGCCAACATGCACCGTCATCGTGTGCGCCGCCGGGTCAATGGCCTTCACCATGCCCTCATGCGTCATCGGCACCTGTTTCACGTTGTCCGCCACCAGCACGCCGTGGGCATCCTGGTAGGCGACCGTGACTTTTTCGCCCGGACGCAAATCACCGATTGCGCCCGCCGGCTTGTTCCACAACACATACGCGCAACTGTCGCCGAGGTTGAACTTTTTGCTCAAGATGAACCCCTTGACATCCAGCGTGCGTCCGTTCGGGTCAACGGCATTCACCGTGCCCGTGTAGGTTTTTTCAGGCTTGGCGGCAGTTGACGTCTGGTCCGCTGACGCCTTGAGCGCCGTCGTCAACGTCATAGCCAACGCGCAAACCGCCATCCAGTATGTTGATCTGGTCGTTTTCATATTTTTCATGGTTAATTTGATCCCTTATTTCCCGCCTTGTTCTTTAGCGAACACCGTGCCACAGCAAACAAGGCGCGTTTGCCGCCTTTCGTCCCGGAGGACACTGCAAGGTGCAACCACACGGGCCTGCCTTCCTTGCAGTTTGCAACGAATGGATCTGACGCCGCAACACAGGCGGCAGGCCATCTTCTCAAATTGCCGGGAAACACCCATGGCTCAATTGCTTTCATCGGTCCTCCGATTCCAACGCGACGCGAACGGCTTGCTGCTGGTGCCCGCCGTTCTCGCGGCACTGGCAAAGGCTGGCGAAGCGGCGGCCGCGGTCTGCTTCGATGGCGGTGATGGGGCGTGGCACGGCGCGGCCGATGTAACAGGCGGGACGATGCCAGAGAATGTAAAACTCGAAATCGTCCGGGGCGTGATGGTAGCGGGTTTCAAACGCGCTGCACCGGGTCTGCATGATCCAACGCGCCACATTTTTTGCGGTCGCCGGATCGGTTGGCCGCGCAATGACGCTCGTTCGCGAATTTCCCGCCCGGGTTCGCGCCCAGAACTCCGGCAACATTTGGTAGCGCGACACCTCGCGCTGCAGCCCGATCGCGCGGTCGTTGTCGTGCGACTCGATCTGTGAGAGCGCGTCAAAGCGATCCATGGCCGGCAAGGGAAAGGCGGACCATGCCAACACCAGCAGAATGGATGAAATTGCTTTCATAACTCGGGCCATTCTCGCGCGCGGAATTCCTCCGGTCATTCCGGCGAATCCGCGGTTCATTTGTCATGCACTGCATTCTTTGTAGCGTGAAACTCCGTAATCCGTTTCGGTCCGCACCGCCGCGCATTGGGGCTCATCTCCATCCGCCCCGAACGAAGATGTGTCTTCCATTGCGATAATCATACCGGTGCGGAATCCAAACAGCGCCCGGATGTGGCGGCCGGTCCCAATGCCCTCTTTCCCACACCCAACGGCCCTGCCATGCCCAGGCGCCTCCAATCCAGACAAAACCAACGCCGGGAGCGGGGTAAACTTCTTCCACGATTGGCGCGGGAGGGGCCCCAACGACATCAACCTCCGTCCCGACAGTCGTCACGGGCGCTGCCGGATGGACGACGCATCCGCAAGAGAAGATCGAAATGGCACCGACCAGCAACGCCACTTTGAGTAATGCCGGTTTTTTCATAAATTTCGCCTTTCAATGATCTGCTTATTGGTTGGTTGTCGCTGGAATGTTCGTGCCAGGTTCATTGGTCATCGCGGGAACATTCGTCATCGCGGGGGCATTGGTCATCGCGGGGGCATTGGTCATCCCAACCGCCGGATTGTTGTTTATCACGTCATTGGCGGACGGACTGTTGGTGGGGATCGAAACGGCGGGTGGCCCACCAGACACCGAATTGGTGGAACTTGATTGGTCCATTGAATTATTTCCGCAGCCGGCGAGGAACATCACGGCCAGAAGCGGAATGATCATTTTCATAGTTTTCATGGTTGTATTTGCATTGCCGGTTTAAATTTCAAGGGAAAGCAAAAGGGCGTTGCGAACAACGCCCTTTCGCCGGGACCGCTTTACATTTTGTCTTTGACGGTGATGTTATTCACGACGTCTTGGATCCCCTGCACCTCCTTGGCGATGCGCCCCGCTTTGGATTTTTGATCCGCGGTGTTGACGAAGCCGCTCAATTGGACCGTGCCTTTGAGGACGGCCACTTGCACTTCATCAAATTTGTAATCCGGGTTGTCCTTGAGGGCGCTATTGACGCGCGAGGCCAGGGTTTTGTCATCAACATAGGACCCGTTGCTGCTTGCGTTTTGATCCGTCACGGTGATGCTGTCCACGACATCCTTGACGCCTTCAATCTGCTTGGCGATCTCGTCCGCTTTGGACCTTTGGGCGGCAACGTCCACAAATCCGCTGAGTTGAACCGTGCCCTTGAACACAGTGACGTTGACTCCCTTGAATTTGTAGTCCGGGTTGTCGCTGAGGGCGTCGTTGACGCGTATCCGCAGCGATTCATCATCAATATGTTCGCCGGTGCTGCGGTTGTAGCGGTCGCCGGCACAGCCGGAGATTGTCACCACGGTGGTCGCGGTCAAGAGACCCAAACACAGGGCAAGGCACAAACTGTTTGCCGGGGTTTTCATGATTTTCCTTTGGTTGTTGGTTGGTTGGCTGGTTTGCTCGCAAAATGAGCCGATCAGAAACTGATGCGCAGGCCGGCTCGTCCCACTCCGTAATTGTCCGTTTTGTCGGCGAAAACATAACGGGCATCAACAAAGAAACCCACGTGCTTTGCGAACCGGAACTCAATGCCCCCGCCAGCCTGTCCGAAGCTTTGCAAGACCTCCTCAAATTGACGCCCGCCGCCGCCAAAAATATAAGGCGCGATTCCGGTGTCGCCGATGGGGAGCCGTCCGATCAGATTTGCCGACGCGCTATTAATGAAATTATGCGCCGTATTTTCGGAGTAGGCATCGCCGCCAACGCCGAGATACCGGCAGAAAAAGAAATTTAACCCGCCGCCCGCGCCCAGCCGTCCATCATCCCGCAGTCTGGCACCGGAGACATGGTTGATGGTTTCCTGGCCGATTGAACCGCTGCCAAACAGATCAAACGAGAGTTCCTGCGCCCGGTAAAAAGCCGAACTCGGGGCCATGCTTCCCTGGTCCGATGTGGTGGTGGTGGTCGTGGTGCTGGTGGTGGTGCTGTCTTGAGCCTTGGCACAAAAAACCGTGCTCAAAGCACCGATGGCCGCCGCCGCGACGAATGGTTTCGATATTTTCATAAGCATAATTGTTTTCGTTTTTGCTTTGGCGCCCCCCGGTTGCGGGTCACGCTGTTGAAAATGCCTTAGCTTGGTATGTGCCAGTCTTCTTTTATGCGCATTTGGAGAGTTTTCTTCAACGTGTTTGCCGGCGGGCGACGTTGTGTGCTTGCATGGTGCATGAAAGTTTTGCATTTCGCACGACCCGGTGGGTTCATTCAAGTCTTGCTCGAGTGTTGAAATGTCAACTCTGCCGCAGTGACTGCCACGGACGCTTTGCCGCCCGGCAGCAATAACCGGGTTTTGTTGGCGGCGAACTGGTTGGAGAAGGAGAAATGGCGACCTAACAGGCTGCTGAAAAATCCAAATTTACGGCTTTTTGCCTATGCAACTCATTGATTATCAAGCTCTTATTTCGAGCGTTTTCAAATTGCATGGGCTTTTTCCGCATCATGCTAAGTGGCAAATACCGGGGCATGGCAGTGTGGGTTGAAGGTTTCAACCTCAGTTCGGGCTTAGTCCATGTGATCCCGATGGAAAAGAAACGTCGTGTTCTTGGCTGCGCTTACGAAGGCATCCCATTCCAGCTTGCGACTGGTGGCATATCGCTCCACCGAGAAGGCTCCGGTCCCGTGATGTTTGGGTGCCACGCGCGCAGGTTTGTGCCTTGAGAACGCCACGTCCAGCGCCGCTTTCACCGTATCCAACAACTGTTCGGGGGCGTAGGGTTTTGCCAGCGGGGTGACGGGTTCAAGTCCCGGGTTTTGGGCCAGTTCTTGCGTGGGCAGCGTCCCGGAGGCCATGATGACCGGTATTCCCATGCGGGCGGAACGCAGCCTCTTCAGCAGTTCGATGCCGGACAGCCGGGGCATATTGTTGTCGGTGACCAGCAGTTCGTAGGGATTGGCCTGAAGTGCTTCCCAGGCGGCGGCGCCATCTTCGGCCATGTCCACCGCGTAGCCGGAATGAACCAGCACCATGGCGATGTTCTGGCGGAGGACGCGATCGTCCTCGGCCACGAGGATGTGACGGCGGCGGGAAGGGGGGCTTTCGGCCATTGCCGTTTGTTCGCAGACCGTTTCAAGACAAGTGTTCATAGGCGGGTCATTTGGTCGAAATCCTGTGCCGGAGCGGATTCACCTGTATTTGAAATGTTATTTTCAAGTTGGACGTCCGCCGAGGGACGTAAATTTTTGCATTTCGCATGAATTCCGGTGGGTTCATTCAAGTATTGCTTGAAAGATGAAATATTATCGCTTCGCCAACCACCACCGCCGCGCTGCCGACCAGCAGCAACCACAGGGCTGTTTCCGTCGTGATGCCGGTGAAAGTGTGCGACACTTCCGGATTTCCCGGATCCGGCGCATTGAACCCGTAGCCGATCAATGCGAGGCCGACGACCAGCAGGGCTGTGCCAATTACCTTGTTCATAATCATCCTTTCATTTTGGATCAAGCCGCGCGCGACTTAAATCGCTCAAGTGAGCGCCCAGGCGCAAAAGCGGCCACGTTAATATCCAGGCCAGAATCAAGCACGCACCCAGACCGACGGAAACAACGCATTTGAACGTCCAGAAACAGAAATGCTGGAATTTCTGAAACGCGCCGGAATTTTTAATGGCATTCATGCTTCCGTTCAAGTAACGGCAATCACGGCATTCTCGGAGCCAAACGGATTGGGAACGCGCCGCGTGGAATGCGGGTCGTCACACCATTGGCCGTCCACGATGTAACGATATGAATATTGTCCGGGCGCCAGCCAGATGACGCTGTGCCAGACGCCGTTCCCGGACGGCATCATTTCGTGCGGAAATTTTTCCCAATCCGTAAAGTCGGCGGCGAGCTTGACCGACTTGGCCTTGGGCGCTTCCAGGGCAAATTCGATTTTTTGGGGGTTGCCCGGCGAAGGACCGGCCGGTTTGCCCACGTCGGCGCCTTCGGTTCTTTTTGGCGCTGCGCTTCGCGTTGCCGGCCTGGCGGGACTTTGGGCCGTTGCCCGTTGCGCCGCAAAAGCTTCGTTTTCAGCCCTGGCGGAATTCAACGCCGCCCTTAGTTTTTCCGGATGCTGCATCAAGTCGGTAAAAGGCGTGTTGCTTGACGCGGGCGCGGGTTTCTTCAAACCGGCGGCGGGAAAAAAATCCTCGAAATACGAGGCGATTTGAAACAGTGACGGAACGATCGTTTTATTTTGGGTCATGGCTGAAGTTTTCATGGCATTTGAACTTTTAATTTGGAGTTGCAATGGTGAAATGGAATCGAACCGGACGTTTATTTATTTTGGTCGTGGGGTGGGTGGGAACGCCCGGTTCGTCTTTGAATGCGCAAGATCCATGGATGATGTCACTCGCCGCATTCATTAAAGTTTGCAGCCGCAGCATTCCCTCAAGATGCGGTTGATTTTTCCCCGGGCCTGGCCGGTGCGTTTCTGGATGAGGCCAATCAATTCATCCTCCTTGCCCTCGACGAATTGCACTTCGTCGTCCGTAAGGTGCGCAAATTTTTGCTTCAGCCTGCCCTTGGCAATGTTCCAGTTTCCTTTGGCGGTGAGGGTGTTCATATCATTATTGTGTCTGGCTGTTTTGTTTTCGCCGCGCGACTTGACGCGGCGTGAGAATTCCTTTTGCAAGTCGCGTGCCGGCCCATTGCCGCCCCCATTTTCCAGCAAATCCAAGCATTTGCCGCCCGCCGAAACTTCCGTCGGAAAATGAAGGGCAAAAGGTTTTGCAAACTGCAACCTGCCGGCTTGCAAGTTGCACCATTTCACGGTTCCCCGACCCCGCCCTCATGGCCTCAAATGCCGGTTTTACATGGGAAATCACAAGCCAGGCCCGGCGGCACGGCACCAGCTTGACGAAAAAGCGTCGGGTGAGAGGTTTTTGGGAAAAGTGATTCGTCGCTCTACCTGGATCTCTCATTCCGACGCTTTGGGAAACCAAAACCATGAATAAAAACCAGAGAAACATCCCGCACTTATGAACGCACGCAATCCTGTTCTCAAAATCGTCATTGCTTACGAAGACCTCGCCAATGGCATCGAAGCCACGGCCATGTTAAGCAGGCTGGCGGCGCAATTGGAGACGGAATTCCAGATAAAAAGCGACGCCTGGCAGATTGACAACAGCGTCTGGAAATTTGAATTGCTGCGCGACCCGGAACTGCGGAAACAGGCGGCTGCCGAGGCCGTCGCAGCCGACATGATCATCCTTTCCGTTTGCAATGCCAGATTGCCCGCTTCGGTCAGCGACTGGATTGAAAGCGTGCTGCCCATGAAAGAAGGCAGACCGGCGGCCCTGGTGGCGCTGTTCGACGGGGAAAATGACACCTCCGGTGAACCGCCTCGTCCAGAAGCCTATCTCCGGCGGCTGGCGGAACAGAACGGCTTGGATTTCTTTTGCAACACCGACGGCCGCTTCCAGCGCGTTGAATCCGGCATCGAATCCACCCTCTCCCCGTTCCGGGGGCGATTCAGCAATTTGGAAGGCCTTTTCACGCGAATTGCCCCACGCGCGGATGGGGCGCCAATGAACGCATCGTGCGAAATATCAAACATCAAAACAAACATCAAAACCGTGAAAACTTACATGACAACACTGTGCTTTATACTCTTGCTTTAATTTTGATCATTGCCTGGCTGCTCGGACTGGTTTCGGATTACACGATGGGCGGCTTCATTCACATTCTTCTGGTCGTCGCCATCATCTTGGTTCTGGTGCGGCTGATCCAGGGAAGAAAGCTTTAGTGGTCGGTCAAAGGCAGGCCGTGAGTGAACGGATTGTTGCTGGCAACCCGTCAGTGTTTTTCCAGCGGCTCGACGACCCCCTTGGTGGCGGTTTTTAAGGCCTCCGGGTCAATGCCGACGCTCAAAACGGTAAAGCAGAACGGGCAGATGTAGGTGATACAGTCCAGGGAATTGACGCCCAGGTTTCCCACGATGTTTTCTATGATGATGGAAACAAGAACTTTTTCGCATTTGGGGCATTTGCCAGACATAAAATTCAAGACGGTTTGGGCGTTGGTTCGCCGGCTCTTTTTTCATTTTGTAAAAGCCGCGCCTAATATCAGCAGCAATGAAAAATTGTCAACGTTCGATTCATCAAATCATTGATTTGGGCGCATCTGAACACTGCGACAAACAAAGTTGCATCGTTTCGGAAGGAACGCCGGATTTATCCGGCAGGGCATTCCATCACGCTGGCCCGCTGCCGCATGAATGCGGCGTTCCGTCGCGATGTCCGGGTGCGCCCGCGCTCCCCTCGTTTTCCATTGGACACTCCGGCTTCCGTGACCTAGAGTCTTTGCATGTATTAGTGCTGTTGTTTCATTGCATTAGGGCACAAAACCTGGAAATACATGAAGCTGAAGGCGGGAAAACAGTTTTTCAAACTGGTCGTCGTTGCGTGGCTGACCTTCTCCCTCGGGAGCATGGTGCTGGCGCTGGTTTCCTGGCATCAGCTTTTCGCGCGCATGAACTATGGCAAACAAGTGACGCTCGCGCGGGAAAAGTTGTCTGAAGTTTATCAAACGCTGCTGGACGCCGAAACCGGGGAGCGCGGTTACGTCATCACCGGCGATAAAACATTTCTCGAACCGTTCATTCAGGCGGAAGCCATTCTGCCGTCGCAATTCGACAGTCTGGTGGGGCTGGTTCACGACGACCCTCAAATGCTGGAGAGTGTCACGAAGTTGCGCGCGGTTGCCCAAACCAGCATCAGTTGGCAGCACGAAGTCATCAGCACCCGGGAAAAAAGTTTCGACAAAGCCCAGGCGATGATTGCCTCGGGCAGGCTCAAAAAAATGATGGATGGCATGCGCGCGCAGTTCGAGAAGCTGGACCAAATTTGCCAGGACCGGCAATCCTCCGTCCGCGACGAAGTATTCAACCGCGTGTATCACGCGAATCTGGCCACGCTGGTCGCGGGCGCTTTCGGGATTGGCGCGGGGCTGCTTGCCCTGTGGCTGTCCTATGTTGCCGTAAAACACCAGGAACATGAACGCGAGCTGACGGAAGCCAAACTTCAAGCCGAGCACAGCAACCAGGAAAAAACCGTCTTCCTCGCCAACATGAGCCACGAGATTCGCACGCCGATGAATGCCATTCTTGGCTTCAGCGAATTGTTGCAGGGCGATTTGCGCGAACCGAAACACCGGCAATACCTGCAATCCATCCGCTCCAGCGCCGATTCGTTGCTCCTGCTCATCAACGACATTCTCGACATGTCAAAAATCGAGGCGGGAGTGATGCAATTGCATCCCGAACCGACCGATCTGCGCGAGATTTGTGATTTCATCCGGGCACTGTTTTCCGAACCGGCGGCCAAAAAACGACTCAAACTGGAATGTCATGTCGCCGGGAATTTTCCCCACGCCGTGTTGATTGACCGCATCCGGTTGCGGCAGGTTTTGATCAACCTGGTCGGCAACGCGGTCAAGTTCACTGACAAAGGCGGCATCGAAGTGCGGGTCGCCTGGGAAAAGCAGCAGACCAGCAGTCACGTCACGCTCGTCATTGAAGTGCAGGACACCGGCGTGGGCATTCCGCAGGACAAGCTGGACGCGATTTTCAAACCGTTCGTGCAGGCCGGCGCGCATCGTGAAAAGGAAAAACAAGGCACGGGCCTGGGACTTTCCATCGTCAAGCGGCTCACCGAAATCATGGGTGGAACCGTGACGGTTGCAAGCGTGATGGACCAGGGTTCGGCCTTCCATTTGCGGTTCCCCAACGTGCCCATTTCCGCGCGGCTGCCGGCTTCCGAAAAATCAACTCCGGCCGGAGATGTGAATTTAAATGAGTTGCGTCCGGCCACCTTGCTGGTGGTGGATGACAATGAAACCAATTGCCGGTTGATCGCCGAGATTTTTGCCGGGTCGCATCATCGCCTGTTTTTCGGTTCGAGCGGCGAAGAAGCCGTGGCCAAGGCCCGCGCGCTGAAGCCCGATATTCTTCTGCTCGATGTGCGGATGCCCGGAATGGATGGTGACGAGGCGCTGGCGGAAATCCGCAAAACGCCCGGCCTGGAATTTCTGCCGATCATCGCCGTGACCGCTTCCAATTTGTCGAATCAGGACGATTCACTGAAAGAAAAGTTCAGCGGTTTTGTGCGCAAACCGTTTTCCAAGCGCGAATTGTTCGATGAACTGGCGGATTTTCTGCCGCGGCACTCCCAGACGAAGCCGGCAAAGGAAACGAATGGTCCGGGCCAAAATGACATTGCGTCCGCAACTTTTGTTCCGGTGCCGAAGGAACTCGTTACCCAGTTGCGCCGGCTGATCCTTGATCCGTGGCCCTCCATCCGCGACAGCGTGGCCGTCAATGAAAGCAAGGTTTTCGCGCGGGGTCTGGAAGGTCTGGGACAACGCTGGCAATGCGAACCGCTGGTTCATTACGCGCAAAAACTGCTCGTGGACGCGGAGAATTATGCCGTGACGGATCTGGAAAAACACCTGGGCGAGTTTGCCGCGCTGGTCGAACAGCTTGACCGGGACACGCAAGCATGAGCGCAAACACACACACAGTCGCGCCGGTTCTCGCGTCACCCGGCGAAGCCGGTCCGGCGCGAATTCTGGTCGTGGACGACCAGCCCGTCAACATCCAGATCGTCGGCGCGTTGCTGGGCAATCTGGGCTGCGAAATCATTCCCGCCTCGGACGGCGCGATGGCCTTGAAGCGCGTGGCGTTGCGGACGCCCGATTTGATTCTGCTGGATTTGCTCATGCCCGGAATGGGTGGTTGCGAAGTCTGCCGGCAACTGAAGGAAAATCCCGACTGGAAGGACATCCCGGTCATTTTTCTTTCCGCGGCGGATGACAAGGATTTGATTGTCCGCGCGCTGGATTCCGGCGGCGTGGATTACATCACCAAACCGTTCAACCAGGCCGAGTTGATTTCGCGGGTGCGGACGCAACTGGCGTTGAAGGCCACGCGCGACCGGCTCAAGCAGCTCGCGGAGGACAAGGACGAACTGCTCGGCATCCTCGCGCACGATTTGATCAATTATCTCGTCGGCATCAACCTGAGCGCCGAATTGATGGGCCGGCAGATTCAGGGCTTGAAGAACGAGCGCCTCGCGCAATTGTCGGAAAACACGGTCCGTTCGAGCGCGCTGGCGCTGACGTTCGTGAAAGAATTCCTCGCCAACTCCAAAACCGATCATGGTTTCACCTTGAAGCCCGCCGCCGCCAGCCTGACGGATATGGCCGCCGCCGCGGTTGAGCAATATCAGGAGGCGGCGCGGCAGAAGAAAATAAAAATCAAAACCGATTTCCCGGACGAAGCGGTCATCGCGGCTGCGGACCTTTCCGCGCTCGACCAGATTTTGGATAATTTGATTTCCAACGCGCTCAAGTTCTCGCCGCCGGGCAAACGGATTTTTGTCTCCGTCCATTCGGCGGGCAAACATGCCGAATGCGTCATTCGCGATGAAGGTCCGGGTTTCACCGTTGAGGACAAAACCCGGATGTTCCGCCGTTACGGACGCCTCTCGGCGCGTCCGACAGGCGGCGAACCCTCCACCGGCCTGGGCTTGAGCATCGTTCGCAAACTGGTGCAGGCGATGGGCGGCGAGCTGTTGTGCGAAAGCAATCCGGGGCAGGGTGCGGCGTTCACCATTCGTTTGCCGCGCCCGGTTTCCATTTCATGAATCGGTTTGGAATAAAATGAAAATGTGCTGAGTTTCCGTTTGCAATGAAAAACGAATCTGTTTCGGAACAAGACCGCCTGGTTCGTGAAAACGCCCGTCTGCGCGGCGATTTGCTCACCGTCGCCACCCGGATCAGCCACGATTTGCGCGCGCCGCTCGGAGGCATCATGAGCACGGGCGAGATTTTGCGGGAAATTCTCGCGGAAAAGGAACCTGCATCGGTGGCGCTGACAAATCCACTTTTCAGTTCCGTGGACGAATTGAGCAGGCTCATCAAAAGCGTCAGCATCGTGACGAAAGCGTCCGCCCGTCCCCGCGCCAAAGGAAAAGTTCACATGGGCGAAATCGTCTCGGGAGTTTTGCAGCAACTGGAAAGCCGGACGTTAAAACGGCGGGCGACCCTCGTTGAACCCGATTCGTGGCCGGAGGTGGAGGGCGTGGACGCTTGGCTGGAAGTCATCTGGTGGAATTTGCTGGCGAATGCCTTGCAGCACGCCGGGGAATCGCCGCGCATCGAATTCGGCTGGCGCGAAGAAACCGGGAAAATCCGATTTTGGATTTCCGACAACGGCCCCGGCGTTCCCGCCGGCAAGCGCAACAAATTATTTCAAACGTTTGATTCGCTGCACGAACCGGACAGCCTGCACGGCCTGGGCTTGTCCGTCGTGCAACGGTTGGTGGAACTTCAGGGCGGCGATTGCGGTTACGAGGTGAATCCCAAAGTCGGCGCGCGGTTTTTTTTCACTTTGCCAAAGTCACCGTCTTGATTATTGGTTGTGAACATGAACAAAAGAGACATTTTGAATAAACGCGGTTCAAAAAAAACCGCGCCGATGGTCGTCGGCATCGGCGCGTCGGCGGGAGGGCTGGAATCGGTCTCGTCGCTGCTTAAGGAATTGCCGCCGGACACGGGCATGAGTTTTGTGATCGTGCAGCATCTGGACGCGCGCCAGATCAGCCATTTGCCGACGTTGCTGGGGCGGGTGACAACAATGCCGGTCGTGGAAATTTTCAACGGCGTTCCGTTGCAGCCCAATCACGTCTATGTCCTGCCGCCCGGTTACGATGTTTTGGTCGAACACGGCTCGCTCGGATTGCGCCGGCACGAGAAACGCATCGGAGGGGACGGCCAGATTGACGCCTTTTTTTCGTCGCTCGCCAAACACAGCGCGGCCTCCGCCGCCGGCGTCATTCTGTCCGGCACCGGCACGGACGGCACGCGCGGCCTGCAAGCCATCAAGGAAAACGGCGGCATGACCTTTGCCGAGACGAGCGGTTCCGCGCGGTTTCCCGGGATGCCGCAAAGCGCCATCGCCTCGGGCGCGGCGGACCACGTTCTGGCTCCGGCGGGCATCGCGCACCAGTTCGCCCGCCTGGCCCGGCATCCGAAGTTTGAAAGGGCGACGGCGGAGGCCGCCGGACGCGAGACTGGAAGATACGCCACGCCGCTGGAGAAAATCTTTGAAATTTTGCGGGGCGCCAAGCGCGTCGATTTTTCCGATTACAAGCACACCACAATTCAACGCCGCATTGCCCGCCGCATGGCGCTGCGCCGGATCAAAACCCTGGACCGTTACGCGGAGCTGCTGGAACACGACGCGAAGGAAGTGGACGATTTGTTCAAGGACATGCTGATCAGCGTCACCGGATTTTTCCGGGACCAGCCGGTGTTCCAGGCGCTGGCCAGACACATTTTGCCGCGGCTCATCGATGGAAAAAAGAAGACGGGCGAATTGCGCGTCTGGATTCCGGGCTGCGCGACGGGCGAGGAGGCTTATTCGATCGGCATTTGCGTTCACGAAACGCTGAACCGGATGAAGGCAAAAATGAGCGTCCAGATTTTCGGCACGGACTTGAGCGAGGCCGCGGTCAACACGGCGCGCGCCGGCGTTTTTTCCGCGAACGCCGTCCGCGACATTCCGGCGGCAAGATTGCGCCGTTATTTTGTCCGCAAAAACGGCGGCTGGCAGATCAGCCGCGCCATCCGCGACCTCTGCACCTTCGCGCGGCAGAACCTGTGCGAAGACCCGCCGTTTTCGCGGCTGGATTTGATCAGTTGCCGCAACGTGCTGATTTATTTAAGCCCGGCCTTGCAACGCCGGTGCATTCCCTTATTTTATTACGCGCTGAATCCGCGGGGATTCCTGGCGTTGGGCAATTCCGAGACGATTGGCGGTTTTGCCAGCCTGTTTGAACTTATGGACAAGAGGAACAAAATCTACCGGAAAAAAAGCATGGCGGCGCCTGGCGACGCGCCATTGAAAAAATTGCCGCAGCCCGGCAAGCCGGTTTCGCCTCAGCCGGTCCCGCCGCAACGGCCCCCGGAATCCCCGGTTTCCGCGCCGCTGCCGGCGGCGACGCCGGACGTGCAAACGGCGGCGGACCAGTTGATTTTGACGCATTTCGCGCCGTGCGGCGTGGTGATAGATTCCAAATTGCAAGTCTGGCATTTTCGCGGACACACCGCGCCGTTTCTGGAGCACACGCCGGGCGTCGCCAGCCTGAATATTCTCAAGATGGTCCGTCACGAGCTGGCCGCCGATCTTTCCGCGGCGATTCATCAGGCGATGAAAACCGGCGGCGGCGTCCGCAAGGAAGGAATGCTTTTGGCGGGCAAAGGCGGCCGGAGCGACGTTCAATTCGAGGTCATTCCGTTCAACGTGGGGCGTTCGCCGGAGCAATGGCTGCTGGTTATTTTTGAATCGCGTCCGCCGGCCGTGCCGGCCGTTCTGCGCGGCAAGGCGCGGCGTTCCCATGCCGAAAGCAGTTACGCGCGGGAAGTCGCCCGGCTGCGCGCCGAACTCGCGTCCACCAAGGATTCGCTCCAGGCCATCATCGAGGAACAGGAGGCTTCGAACGAGGAAATCAAATCGGCGAACGAGGAAATCGAATCGTCCAACGAGGAATTGCAGAGCACCAACGAGGAACTTGAAACGGCCAAGGAGGAATTGCAGTCCACGAACGAGGAACTCACGACCGTCAACGACGAGTTGAACAACCGCAACCAGGAAATCAGCCGGATCAACAACGACCTGAACAATCTGTTGAGCAGCATCCACATCGCCATCGTGATGGTGGACAACGCGCTCATCATCCGCCGCATCACGCCGCTGGCGGAGAAGCTGTTCAACATCATTCCCGGCGACGTCGGGCGCAAATTGAGCGACATCAACCCGAACCTGGACATTCCCGCAATTGCCCGCCATGATCCGCTCGGTCATTGACCAGTTGACGCCGGTGGAACAGGACGTGCGGGACCGCGAGGGGAAATTATATTCGCTGCGCGTCCGGCCGTATCGAACGCGGGACAACGTGATTGACGGGGTCGTGATTGCGCTGGTGGATTTGAACGAGCCAAAAACGAAATGAGCCATGGCCCGGGAACGCTCACAGCCGGAAGAAGCGCCGCGCGCCGGCGACTGCGAAAGGGAAAACCGGCCTTTCCCTCGACGAGCTGGACCAACTGGAGGCGCAGAAGGAGAACCTGCTGCTCGCGCAGGCCGAACTCGAGGAGTCGCGCAACCAATACGCCGAGTTGTTTGACCGCGCGCCGGTCGGCTATTTGACCCTGACCGGCGACGGCAGAATCACGCGGATCAATTTTGCGGCGTCCCGGTTGCTGGGCGTTTCCCGCGAGAATTTCAAGGGCGTCAACGTCAACACCTTCATCCGCGGGTCGAACGAACTGCAAAAGCTCCTCGGCCACCTGCGCCGCTGCCGCGGCGATGAAATCAACGTCGCCACTTCCCTGGTTTTGCGGTCGGCGGACGGCGCGTCGGTCCCGGTGGAATTGATCAGCTATCCCGTCGGTGACAAGCCGCATCTTTATCACACCGCCATCATTGATTTGACCGAACATCGGCGCGCGGACGTCACCGCGAAATGGCTCGCCGCCATCGTTGAATCCTCGGGCAACGCGATCATCGGCGAGGACCTTCAAGGCGTGGTCACCAGTTGGAACCGCGGCGCGGAGGCGCTCTTCGGCTACCCGGCGTCGGAAATCATCGGCCGACCGCTCCCAATCACGCCGCCGCGGGAGGAGTTGGACATTCTCGAGCGCGTGCGCCGCGATGAACACATCGAGCGCTTCGAGGCCGTCCGCCAGCGCAAGGACGGGAGCTGCGTGGAAGTGTCGCTGACGGTTTCGTCCATCAAGGACGAGGACGGCAAAATCATCGGCGCGTCCAAAATCATTCACGACATCACCGAACGGAAGCGGGCCGAAAAGGAACTGGAGTGGGCCCGCGACGAAGCGATGGCGGCTTCGCGGGCGAAGGACAATTTTCTCGCGGCGCTGTCGCACGAGTTGCGCACGCCGCTGAACCCGGTTTTGCTGCTCGCCAGCGACGCCGCGAAAAATCGCGACCTTCCGCCGCGCGCGCGCACCGATTTCGACACCATCCGCAAAAATGTCGAATTGGAAGCGCGGCTGATTGACGATTTGCTGGACATCACGCGCATTACGCGCGACCGGCTCGCGCTCGAAAGGCGCCCGGTGGACGCGCACGCCGTTTTGCATGACGCCATCTCGACCGCGCAGGGCGAAATCGAACGAAAGAAAATCACCCTCCGGGTCAGACTCAAGGCGGCGCAATACACGATTTTGGGCGACCCCGTCCGGTTGCAGCAGGTTTTCTGGAACGTGCTGAAGAACGCCGCAAAGTTCACGCCCGAATCGGGAAAAATTATCGTCGAGACCCAAAATATCGCGAATGAAAAAATTGCCGTAAAAATTTCCGACACGGGCATCGGCATGGAACCGAACGAAGTGGCGCGGGTTTTCGACGCGTTTTCACAGGGCGATCACATGGAAAAGACCGGCTCGCATCGCTTCGGCGGGTTGGGACTTGGACTGGCCATTTCACGCGCGCTGGTCGAAAAGCAGTCCGGCCGGATTCGCGCCCAAAGCGACGGCAGGGGCAGGGGCGCGGCATTTACCATCGAATTTCCAATCATTGCAAATGTTGAACCTGACACGGACGCGAAACCCGGCGGCCCTTTCAAACGCCCCGCACGGAAAAAGCCGGCGGGAACAAGACCCGTCCGCCGTCATATTCTGCTCGTGGAAGATCATGAGCCGACGCGCACGAGCCTGACGCAATTACTGTTGCGGCGGAATTACCGGGTGTCCGCGGCGGCGTCGCTGGCCGAAGCGCGCGCCCTGGCGCGCAAGGAGAAATTCGATCTGCTGGTTTCAGACATCGGCCTGCCCGATGGCAGCGGTTTTGATTTGATGAGGGAATTGCGCGAGCACCACGGCTTGAAAGGCGTTGCGCTGACGGGCTACGGCATGGAAGAGGATGTTCGGCGCAGTTATGACGCCGGCTTTGTCACGCACTTGACCAAGCCGGTGAGAATGGAGTCCCTGGACGAAGCGCTCGCGGCGGCAACCGAAATCGCGGTTCAATCGGAATCCAATTAAAGAAATGAAAACATCAATTCGACGTTTCAGAAAAGTGTCGGGCGCGATGCTTGGGTTCGCCATCGCCATCGCGCTGGAAACCAACGCGGATGAATTGACGCCGTCACCGCCATCGGTCGCGGCCCAAACAAATTCCCAGGTTCTTGCGGCTTACAAACGGATGAGTCTGGAGGAATTGATGGACCAGAAAGTCACTTCCGTGGCCAAGGAACCGGAGCCTTATGCCCAGGCCCCGGCGGCGATTCAAGTCGTCACGGGCGACGAGATTCGCCGTTCCGGCGCTTCGAGCATTCCCGAAGCCTTGCGATTGGCGGACAATCTGGACGTGGCGCAAATCAACTCGCACGATTGGGCGATCAGCGCGCGCGGTTTTAATTCTCATTTGGGGGACAAACTTTTGGTGTTGATGGATGGCCGCGCGGTTTATTCGCCGTTGTATGGCGGCGTGCTTTGGAACATGCAGGATTATTTGCTTGAGGACATTGACCGCATCGAAGTCGTCAGCGGGCCGGGCGGAACACTTTGGGGAGCCAACGCGGTCAACGGCGTCATCAACATCACGAGCAAAAGCGCGAAGGACACGCAGGGGCTTTACATGGAAGCAGGCGGTGGAACGGAATTGCAGGATTTTACGGGCGTGCGCTACGGCGGCACGTTGTCGTCCAATGTTTATTACCGGGTTTATGGCAAATTTTATAATTTGAACGATGAACATCTTGCGAATGGAAGCGATGCTTCGGACGCAACGATTCAAGGCCAAGGCGGGTTTCGGATTGATACGGAACCATCGCTGCCGAACGTGTTCACTCTCGAAGGCAATATCTACGACGGTCAAGATGGCTTGGATGTTGGCGGCACGGTTGCGACCAATGAAATCGTCGGCGGCGGAAATTTGCTGGGACGCTGGTCGCACACGATTTCAGGCGATTCGGACATGAGTCTGCAGATGTATTATGACCGGACGCACCTGGAATTTCCCTATGTGACGCTCGGCACATTGTCGGACGATCTGGACACAGCGGACGTGGAATTTCAGCACAACTTCAATCTTGGCGTGCGCAATAAATTCGTGTGGGGTCTGGGCTATCGTTTTACGCATGAAGTGGATCAGAGCAGCGCGGCACCCGGAAGCGCGCGGGTCATTTTTGCGCCTTCCACGCTGGACCAAAGTCTTGTCAATGTCTTTGGTCAGGATGAAATCAAATTGTTTGACCCGCTTTATCTGACACTTGGAACCAAAATTGAACACAACGATTACACTGGGTTTGAATTTGAACCGAACGTCCGGCTGCAATGGACTCCGACTCCCAAACAAATGTTTTGGGGCGCAATTTCCCGCGCCGTCCGCACGCCATCGCGCCTCGATCACGACCTGCAAATTCCCAGCGGACTTCCGCCGCCATTTCAAACGTTCGAAGCCGGCAATTCTGGTTTTGAGTCTGAAACGCTCATCGCTTACGAACTGGGTTACCGCGCCCAATTCGGCGCAAAAACTTTCGTCTCCGCCTCCGCTTTTTACAATGATTACAACAATCTGCGAAGTTTGAGTCCCGGCCCGCCCCCTTTTGGCTTGCCGTTTAAGTTTGCAAACAACCTCAAGGCCGACACTTACGGAATTGAACTCAGCGCTGATTATCAAATCCTCCGCGGGTGGCGGCTTCATGGCGGCTACGATTTTCTTCAGGAAGATATTCGTGTGAAATCCGGCCAGGTGGATTTGAACAACGCGCTGGATGAAACCGCCGATCCGCGAAACCAGTTTTTTTTACGTTCGTCAATGGATCTGCCCTGGCGCACGGAACTGGACGTCAACTGGCGTTGGATTGATTCCGTTCGCAATGACAATAACGGCGTGGCGGGAACGATTCCGGCTTACGCCGAAGTGGATGTCCGCCTCGGCTGGCACGCCACAAAAAACCTCGAAATTTCCATCGTCGGCCAAAACCTGCTGCACGAGCAACACCCGGAATCCGGCTTTCCCGGGCCGGCCCAGGAACAAATCGTGCGCGGCGTTTACGGAAAAGTAGCGTATCGCTGGTAACACCAGCCGGGGCGTCATGCAAAGTTTGATTCAAGGAAAAATGTTCCGCGCGCGACACGCGGGGCTGTCCATTTTCCTGTGTCTGGCCGCGGTCGCGCTGGCGTTGGCGCCGGAAAAAACCCGGGCGCAATCCGACGTTTCCAGGGAATATCAGATCAAAGCCGCTTTTCTCTTTCACTTCGCGCAATTTGTTGAATGGCCGTCTGAGAATTCCACGAATGCCACCGCTCCGTTTGTCATCGGCATACTGGGCGAGAATCCGTTCGGTGGCGCGCTGGACGAAATTGTCAGGGGCGAAACCATTTCCAATCGCAAAATCGTCGTCCAATACTCGCGCCGCGCGGAAGACTTGAAAAATTGCCGGATTGTATTTGTCTGCCAGACGGAAAAAGCGCGTCTGCCCCGGATTTTGGAGGAGCTGAACCGCGAAGGTCTGTTGACCGTGGGCGAATGCGACGGCTTTGCCCGGCGCGGCGGCGTCATGAACTTTTTCCTCGAAGACGGCAGGGTGCATTTTGAAATCAATCCCGATGCCGCCGACCGCGAAAAACTGAAAATCAGTTCGCAATTGTTTCGTCTGGGAAAAATTGTGAGAACCGGGCCGGCCAATTAACCATGCCTTTCCAAAATCCATCTCTCAAGCGCAGGCTGGTCGGAATTATTTTTCAGACGAGCCTTTCGGTTTTGTTGCTGACCTGTGTGCTGTTGTTTTATTATGAAATCCACAGTTACCGGCAAACGACCGTCCGCAGTTTGTCCACCACGGCTGACATCATCGCCGCCAACAGCGCGGCCATTTTGATTTTTGACGATCAAACATTGGCTGAACAGATTCTCTCCGGCCTGCGCGCCGATCCGGAAATCACCGCCGCCGCGCTTTTTGACAAGGACGGACATTTGTTTGCGGTTTATCCGACGAATTCGCCTGCATCCGCCTTTCCAGCTTCGCCTGACCGGGATGGAACACAATTACAGACGGCGCAATTGACGCTTTACCAGCCGGTGATCCAGGGACAAAGCCGGGTCGGCACGCTTTTCCTTCGGGGAAATTTGAACCTGACCAGCCACTTGAAAGTTTACAGCCTGGTTTTGCTTCTGATTCTCGCCGGTTCGGGGGTCGTGGCGCTGTTTCTTTCCAATTTTTTTCAACGGCAAATTTCCAAACCGCTGTTGAATCTCGCGGACGTGGCGAAGACGGTTTCCCGGCAAAAGGACTATTCGGCGCGCGCGCCGAAAACCAGCGGCGACGAGGTGGGCGATTTGACCGACGCATTCAATTCCATGTTGGACCAGATTCAGGCGAATCATTCCGCCTTGAAACTCGCGCACGAGGAGGCGCTGGCCGCGTCGCGCGCCAAGGACGATTTTCTGGCCGCGCTTTCGCACGAACTGCGCACGCCCTTGAATCCCGTGCTGCTGGTGGCCAGCGACGCGGTCCAGAATCCACAACTGTCCGCCGGGACGCGCGCCGATTTTGAAATGATCCGGCGCAACGTGGAACTGGAAGCCCGGCTCATTGACGATCTCCTCGATCTGACCCGCATCACGCGCGGCAAATTGTCGCTCGACTGGCATTCGCTCGACGTGCATGACGCTTTGCGCGAAGCCGTTAACACCGTGCGCGCGTCCGCCGAAAAGAAACAAATTGGCGTTGCGCTCGATTTTCACGCCGGCGAACACATCGTTTCCGGTGACGCCATCCGGCTCCAGCAGGTATTTTGGAACGTGCTCAAGAACGCGGTGAAGTTCACGCCTGAAGGCGGAAAAATCTCCGTTAAAACTTTTACCAAAGACGACGCGCTGTTCATTGAAATCAGTGACACTGGAATCGGGATGAATTCCGAGGAACTCGCCCGCGCTTTTGACGCCTTTTCGCAGGGCGACCACGCCGAAGGCGGCTCGCATCGCTTTGGCGGCTTGGGACTGGGACTGGCGATTTCGCGGATGCTGATCGCGTTGCATTCCGGCTCGATTCACGCCTCCAGCGAGGGCAGGGGGCGGGGAGCGACTTTTCTGATTCAACTTCCGCTCGAACGAACCGCGAAAAGCGACGGCGCCCTGCCTTCCGCCAAAAGTCCGGCGCGAATTTCACGCTCCGCTTTATCCGCAAGGACGAACGTGGAACCGCTCCGCATTTTGCTGGTGGAAGATCACGAGCCGACACGCCTGGCGCTCGCAAACTTGCTCGCCCGCCGCCGTCATGAAGTCGTTACCGCCGACTCGCTGTCGGAAGCGCGCGCAGCCGCCGGCAAACAGCATTTTGACGTCCTCATTTCCGACATCGGCCTGCCCGACGGAAGCGGTTACGACCTGATGGCGGAATGTCGGGAACGTTACGGCTTGCAGGGCATTGCCCTGACCGGGTACGGAATGGAACAGGACGTCGCCCGCAGCCAGAAATCGGGGTTCGTGGCGCATCTCACCAAACCCGTGCGAATGGAAGCATTGGACAACGCGCTTGCCGCCATTTTGGACGGGAAATCAAATCAAATCTCTTGAAAAAGCACAATTCAACTGGATTTTGGGCGCAACTTCGCACCACCACCAACCCGGACAAAGGTCTCGGCAAGGAACGCCGCGTTCACGCGGCAGCATGGCAGAAAGGGGGCCTCTGCCGGCTGAAGCCGGCGTTCCTTGGCGCTGGTGCGAAGTTGCGCCCTTGGATTTTGTTCACCCGTTATTCGGCTTCGACTTTCGTCATTTTCCATTTACATTCCATCAGCAGCATCAAAGCGGTAGAATTACCTTATGGATTTTTTAGTCATTGATGACGACAAAACGTTTCGGGATGCGACCTGTTTTTTGATCGAAGAAGCGGGGCATTACGCGGAAGGCGTTGAATCCGGCCAGCTCGGACTGGACTGGCTCAAAGAGGACAAATGGGACGCCGTCCTGCTGGATCTAAATCTCGGCAAGGAAAACGGCCTGGACGTGCTGACGGAAATTCAAAAACAATTTCCCGACATTCCCGTCGTCATGTTCACCGCGCAAGGCAGCGTGAAAACCGCCGTCGAGGCCATGCGGCGCGGCGCGGTGGATTTCCTGGAAAAACCGTTTCAACGCGAACAGTTCATGACGGTGCTGGCGCGGCTGCAACGGCTGCGCCAGTTGAGCCAGCGCATCGAGCGGTTGGAACAGGAAGTCACCGAGACCCGGGCGCAAAATCCCGAACCGATTTTCGATTTCACCACGCCGGCCATGCGTGACGTGATGAGCCTGTTGTTCCGCGCCGCCAAAACACCCGCCATCATCCTTATTTTTGGCGAAAGCGGCACCGGCAAGAGCGTTGCCGCGCGGGCCGTCCACGCGCAAAGTCATCTGGCGGACAAGCCGTTTGTGACCGTCAGTTGCCCGAGCCTTTCCCGGGAACTTTTGGAAAGCGAGCTTTTCGGCCACGTGAAAGGTTCATTCACCAGCGCGATCAAGGACCACTGGGGCAAGGTCAGGGCCGCCGAGGGAGGAACGCTTTTTCTCGATGAAATCGGCGATTTGCCGATGGAAATTCAGCCCAAGCTGCTGCGTCTGCTGCAGGAACGGGAATACGAGCGGCTCGGCGAAAACGCCACGCAGCGGGCGAACGTCCGCATCATCGCCGCCACGAATCGTGACCTTAAAAAGCGGGTCGCCGAAGGGGCGTTTCGGGAGGATTTATATTTTCGCCTCAACGTCATCGCCGCCGAGATGCCGCCTTTGCGCGTGTGTGGCGCGGATTTAATCCGCTTCGCCGAACTTTATACCGGACATTTCGCCGCGCAATGCGGACGCCGCCTGGACGGACTTTCTGCTGAAGCCGCCGCTTGCGTTCGCGCTTATTCCTGGCCGGGCAATCTCCGCGAATTGCGGAACGCCGTCGAGCGCGCCGTGATCATGGCCAAGGGCAACAAACTTTTTCCCGATGACTTTCCCGCCGAATTGCGCAGTCAAAATGCCGCTACGGTTGCCAACGGCGGGAATTTGCAAATCGGCTCGTTTATCTCGCTGGAAAAACTTGAAGAAGCGCACGTGCGCAAAGTCATCGAACGAACCACAAGCCTGGCGGAGGCCGCCGAAATTCTTGGCGTTGACCAGGCCACGCTTTGGCGCAAGCGGAAGAAAATTGGCATGGAGTAAAATCCTCGCCCTTCAAATTCAAACTGACTTTGGCGGACATCATTGCCTGCCACGGCCCGAACCGCTCTTCTTCCCGCCACCAGTCACCTTGTTGACGGTGGCCCACGCGCGCTTTTCGGATTCTTTGACGCTCAAGCCGCGTTTTTCGTAGCCTGCCTCAATGTGTCCGGCCATGCGCTTTTGCTTGTCCGTGTAACTTGTTTTGTCGCCTCTGGGCATAAATTTTTCCTCCAAATTTAATTCGGGCCTTTGCGCCATCATTTGGCGGCCAACCGAACTTGACAGCCGGGGCAATTCGATTCAACGGTTGCGGCGGAAGATTCATGGGGCGAATTTGAATGCGTTTGCCGGGCGCGCACCTGAAGCTTCAATCGCAGTTTCCTGACGGCCTGGCGCGAAATCCATTTGTTTGCGATTCCGACAGTTGATATGCGCGTGGCCGTTCCGGCATCGGCCGCATCCAACCATTGCCATTTTCCCGGCCGGGGAGATTAACCGAAGCGCCGCCTTGTTTCAGCGATTGGGAAGACGCCTCCAATATGCGGACCAGTTCAAGGCCTTGTTTGCCATCCGTCAAGGGAGTTGTCCCCTGGTTGATGCAATCCAGAAAATGCTGGCATTCGGTTTTTAACGGCTCCTCCTGTTTGATATAAGGAACGTGGACGTCTCCATAATGATAGGCATAATTAAATTCAGCAAAGGTGTCGTAGTGCGGCGGCCTTTCAACCCGCATATCGAAGACCCGGATTTTCTCTAGCGAGGAAACGTCGTCATAGAAAATCATTTGTTTGCTGCCGACAATCGTCATCTCCCTGATTTTTCTCGGTTCGAGCCAGCTGCTGTGAATGATGGCCGAGCGATTTCCTGGAAAATTGAGCCACATGGCCGTCACATCCTCCACCCCGGGCGTGATATGCGCGCTACCCGCGCAGTTGATGGTGACCACTTCCGTTTCCATGATGTGCAAAATAATGGCGATATCATGGGGCGCCAGGTCCCAGGCAACGTTGATGTCTTTCTGGAAAAGTCCCAAATTCAACCGCCGGGCGCAGATGTAACGAATGTCTCCAATGTCACCGCGCTGCACAATTTCCCGGATTTTCCTGACCGCAGGCGAATAAAGGAAGGTATGCCCCACCATCAGCACCAATCCCTTTTTCCTGGCAATATCAATCAACTCCTCGCACTCCCCGGATGAAGCCGCCATCGGCTTTTCGATGAAGGTGTGCTTGCCCGCCAGCAGGCTCGCCTTGGCCATGGGGTAATGCGATTTGACCGACGTGGCGATGATGACCGCGTCGAGGCCGACGCCGTTAAGCATGTGATTGTAATTCATCTCGCCTTCGACCTCGGGATACAGCGATTTAAGATGAGTCAGGCGGTCTTTACTGACATCACACATCATTTTCATGCTGCAATCAGGGAGCGACCTGAAATTGCGAACCAGATTGGGTCCCCAATAGCCGCATCCGACAACACCCACTTTGATTTGTTTTGCCATATCAAAAATTCAATTTTGATTCTTTCCGGATCCAGCCATATTCGCCATCTCTGGCCTGAACCGCAGCAACCAGGGCTGCTTTCGTATAGGAACTCGCCGGCGCGGGACGATCGGAATAACTGGTTTTCGGGCGAACGGGAGCAGGGGACAATTTCCTGGCCTGACGCGTCTCCCGCATTTGAATGAGCAAGGCCGGAACTGTCAGCAGCATGATTTTCAAATCCCACCAGAGGGTTTTGTTTTTCGCATATTTGATGTCCAGTTGGATCATATCCACGAAGGTGGTCTTGTTTTTTCCGCTCACCTGCCAGAGCCCGGTCAAACCCGGCACGGTCCCAAACCGCTCCTTCTGCCAGGGCAGATAGTTGTCGTATTCGTAAGGCAGACACGGACGCGGCCCCACCAGGCTCATTTCACCCCGCAGCACGTTGATCAGTTGGGGCAGTTCATCCAGGCCCGACGCCCGGAGCAACAGACCAAAGGGAATGATTCGCGGATCCCCTCGTGAGTCCATTTTCATCATGGGGGTGTTGGAATTCATCAATTGATGCAGGTGTCCCTCGTGCGTGGTCGTGTCGGCATCCACAAACATGGTCCGAAACTTGAAGCACTTGAAACGTCTGCCCAGGTAACCGACGCGTTCCTGCCTGAACAGAACCGGCCCGGCGGAAACCCCTCGAATCAACAGGACTATCAGCAGCGACAGCGGAATCAGGAATGGCAGGGCCAGCAGGATGAGAAGGGCATCCAGTGCGCGCTTCCAGTGCCAGCCCCGAACTGCCTTCGGTGAAGAAAAGCTCTTCGATTGATCTGATTCGATTAAAAAATCCATGTTCCTGATTCCCGCGGTAAATACACTCTTCAACCCAACGCGGCTTCACCGGCCATTGCTGTCTGGTGCCCGTTGCTCTTGATGATTGACCCGCCAAAGTCCGTGGCAACACCGTTCCTCGCCAAGCTATGACGGCTGCCATACGCGGCAATTTCCTTCACTTCGTTTTCACCCATCTGCTCATAGGAGCGACCGCACGTGCAGCTCAGAAGCCGGCCGGAAGCGGGGGAAAGTTTTTCTCCGCAGCGGCAAACCCAGGCGCGCCACCGGGCCGGGCTTCCCACCACCAGGGCGTAATCCGGGATATCATGGGTGACAAGCGCCCCGGCGCCGACCATTGCCCAACGTCCAATGGTAATGCCCGGAAGGGTTATGCTGCCGGCCCCCAGCGAGCATCCCTCCTTCAGCACGGTTGGAACAGGCCTTTCCAAATACTTTTTGCTGCGCGGCCGGGGATCATTCGTGAAAACTGCGCTGGGCCCGATGAAGACGTCATCCTCAATGGTCAGACCGTCCCAGAGAGAGACCCCGCACTTGACGGTCACGCGATCGCCGATTCGGACTCCTCCCTCAATGAAGGTGTGGTCGCAAATATTACAGTCTTCCCCCAGAATCGCTCCGCCCACCAAATGGGCGAAGGCCCATACCCGCGTTCGCTGGCCGATCGAAACCCCTTCATCAATCAGCGCCTTGGGATGCGCAAAATAGGCCCGGACCGGCCGATTGGCGGAGGTGGAGGGCGATGCCCGACCTGTCCCGGGTGGCGTCAAAGTTGTTTCTGGCCGGATCTGCAACACAGGTTCCAACTTCGGGTAGGTCCCGGTCGCAATCTCATAAAAATCGTGCGCGTAGCAGCGTGCGCCGAAACCTTCCTTCCACTCCAGCAAGCCATGATTCAAGGTGTGGCCTTCATTTTCGTTGGAGATGCCGAAATCAAAATAACGCTTGTCCTTGTATTGCTCGATCAGCGAGTTGAACAGATAGGCCTGCGCGCCAATCTGTCGTCCTTTTCCCGTGACCGCGCCATACTGCGCGTGCGCCACGGTCGCAGTTTCATAAATGGTCGTGCCCGCGACAATTTCATCGCCGCAATAGGCCGAGAATTGTTTGATCTGTTCGGGAAAGCGTGACGCGAGCAGGGTGATTTCCTCGAGGGTATGCACGGGTTTGGCTCCGTGCCGGGCAGCCAATTGTGGCGTCAACACCCGTTCCCAAAATGGCTGGAAAGATGTTTCCTGGACGATGCGGACTCCCAGACTGGCCGCTTTCTTGATCAGCAGCTTGTGGCCCCTTCGGAGGGGAAGCCGGTCCGCCTGTGAGACTGCCGTCGCGCAATCCCGGCGATAAAGCCGGGCGTCGAGGAGAAACAAGGCATACGCCACTTCGTCGTCGGGGAGCGGGTTGTAAAAACCCGGAATCCGCTTGTAGAGCAATTTGGAAATCCCCCTTTGGCTCAGGTAATGCAAAACGACATGGAAACAGGCCAGCACATCACCCAGCTTCGCTTCGTGGGAGACCACGAGTCCGCCAAAAGTCAGCCCTTCATGGCTGATGAGTATGCCGTCGGCGTTGAGATTTGCCGGCAACACGGCCACCAGCGCATGGTCGTTGAAAATCATCAGCGAATGATCGGCGAACCGGTCGCTGTGGTAGTCCATGTAGCCGCGGGAGAAAAGGAAGGTCGCGTTCTTGGCCGCGCTCACAAAGGTGTCCCATTCCAGCTTGCGGCCGGCGGTGTATCGCTCCACTGAAAATACTCCGGCGTTGTTTTGTAGTGGCGCCACCCGGGGCTGACTGCTTTTTGCGAACACCTCATGCAGAACAACTTTCACCTTGTCCAACAACTGGTCGGGGTCATAGGGTTTTTCCAGCAGGACAACGGGTTCAAGCTCCGGATTTTGGGCCAGTTCCCGCGTGGGCAACGCTCCGGTGGCCATGATGACCGGCAGTTCCATGCGGGCGGAACGCAGCTTCCCGAGCAGTTCAATGCCGGTCAGCCTGGGCATGTTGTTGTCGGTGATCACCAGCTCGTAGCGATTGGCCTGAAGCGCCTCCCAAGCGGCGGCGCCGTCTTCGGCCATGTCCACCGCGTAGCCGGCGTGGGTCAGCACCATGGCGTTAATCCGGCGCAGATAGCGGTCGTCCTCAACCACGAGGATGCGATGGGCCGGGTTCGTCCGGTCTCCCTCCGGCTTGCCGGCGACCTGGTCGCAAGGAACTTCAAGATATTTGTTTTTGCTCATGTTATGTTCCAGCCTCCATGAACTTCAAAAAATGTTCATAAAAAATTGCGGCCAATGTTTTTTTCCCTTGTTCCCGGCCGTGTGAACTCCCTTTGCAAGTAGCGTGCCGACTGGTGTGAAGGGCAGAATTTCTTCGCAACATCAGGAATTTGACGCCGTTCGAGGCTTTGTCCGGGAAAGCAGTCTTGCATTATGTAATCGGAATCCCGAGTCGCTTGCAAATCGCATTGGGACGCCGCCATCAACTTGCAAGTTGCATTCCTTTCCATGCAATTGGCGGGATCCGGCTTGAAAACCACGGCGCGATTGTGTCCGCGAAACTCAATCAGATGCGCATTGACGGCGAGTTGCACAACCCGTCCGGCTTTTTCTTTGCCGCAGACCTCGTAAACGGCCGCGATGAGCTTGCCAAACGTCAGTGGCTTCTGTTGTGATTGATCATCACGGCCGGAGAATAAATTGGGCAACCTTGCGGGTGCGATGGCCCATGAAACCCAACACACCCACCACCAGCGCGATGATTAAAAAAAACCAGTGTCCATCCCAACATATATTTCCCTTCTCAATCAAGGGTTGTCGTGGCCATGATCCTTGTCTTTCCCGTTGTTGTCATTGCCCTGATCCCTTTCGGACGGTTTGGCCGGGCCTGGCGGAACCGGCTGCTGTGGAGGAACGATCTCTTTGGGCGGCTGTTTCTCCTTGTCCACCGGTGGCTCTCTTTTCGGCGGAGGAACTGTTTTCTCCGGGGGAGCCTGGGGAATCGCCCGGTCCGGCGGAATTATTTTTTGCGGTGGCGTTTCCTTGTTTGGCGGAAGGTTGCGCGGCATTTCCGGATTTTCGCCCGGCGTCAAATTGTGCTCCGGCGCGGGGATTGATTTTTCGTGAACGGCGTCGGGCGGATTTTGCGGGTTTACGGGTCTGGTTGTCTCATGTTTGATTTGTTCCGGAACCGAAACGGATGTTTGCCGGTCGGCTTCGCGAACCGGGACGGCGGCAAACTTTTTGCCGGTCGCTTTTTCAATCACGTCCACGCGCGGCCCCTCGTTGACCATGACGGTTTGCTTTCGGCCATCGAACGTCCGGCTTTCGCGTTTGACCGCGCTGGATCCGGTGGTTTTGCTGAAGATGAGCGTGTTATTTACGATCACGTTGCCCGGCCGGACGCGCTCATTAAAATGCCGGCCTTCCACAAAGACAAAGCATGAGGGGGCGATTACGACGCCGCGCGGGCCGCATGGCGCCCATCCAACATAGTCGCCGCCGATGCGCCAACTGACCCAGGCCGGCGCCCATTCAACATCCGGAACCCAGCACCATCCCACGTTGGGATCATCAATCCAGGATCCATAGTGGTAACACGCCCAGGCCCACGGCTCGTCACTGACCCAATACCAGCCGCAGTCGGTCCATTCCCAATACCCATCGCAATAGGGCCGCCAATCCACCGCGACGCCCGTCGGATGCCAGCAACGCCCATACGAACCGGCTTCGAACCACGCGCCGTGCGGGGCAAGCGGTTCATAAAATTCCGCGGTGGAGTGAATGGACACTCCCACGGAAACTTCCAGGTCGGCCGTGGCACGGAAGAGGCCAACGTTCATACTGCCCGCCAGGCCAACGGCCAGGATGATCAGGCTTCTTTTCATGGCTTTCAGACCCTGCAATTGCCATGCCGTGGCGATTTCCGAACTTAAATGGGATTACCAGTAAAGCCGGGCTTGCGAATTGCACAAACTGCGAAGCTGCAAATTGCAGAATGCAAATTGCAAACGGCCTTGTTTTCGACCGCTTCAGCCGTCCCTTCCGTATGTGTGGCAAGCCTCAAGTTCCCATCGTCAACCGTTGCTTACGGTCCCGCGTTGTTCGTCGCGCCACTCGTTTCCGCCGCCGGCAAATTTGTCGTGGGAATGCCAGATGGAGGCTGGTGGGTCGCAGGCGCGTTTGTCGAAGGCGGATTTGTCGTGGAACTTGGCAGCGGCATGTTCGCCAGATCGTATTGTGGAAAGCGGGATTGATATTTTTCCGCGTTCTCCGGTTTCTTCTGTTTTTCAGGAAGGTCCGTGGAAGTCCACGCAATGAACAAGATTTTGTGGTATTTATTATAGGACTTGCCGGCGAGCGGGCCGCTGGAAAAGACGTGCGCGCGCGATTGATTGGCGTAGGCGAGCAGGGCGATTTTCGCATACGCGAATTGCTTCTCAGATTTGTAAAGCGCCACTTCAGGAATTGAAACCGTGCCGGCCAGCGGGATGGGCAAACCGGTGTTTGGCACGCCAATCAAGGTATCCGCGCTGTCGGTCGAGAGTGCGCCGGCACGGGCCTCGATGATGATGCCGGCGTCCCTTGCATCCGGCTCCAGCAGCGCGCCCGCGCGATTCAAGGCATCGCGGATTTCGCCGATGGCGTATTTGGAATCGTAGCCGTCAAAATAGGTGGCGTCCAAAAAAACCCTTTGGTTCAAGAACACCGAGAGGTCAACCGAAACCAGGGCGCGATCCGCTGCCGAACTCAACAAAAGCTGTTCCGTGGCCGAACGCGGCGGATTGGTCAATCTGTATGACGCGCAACCGCCGCCAACCAGCGCGGCAACGATGAGGAAAATCCCGGCGCCGAATATTCTCAATTTCATTTTGCCTGTTTGCGCGGACCAATTGTCCGCGATCCAAAGAAATTCCACCCGTCAGAATGACCAGTTGAGAATCGGGAAACCGGTCGCCAATTTGTCCGGGAATTCATTGAACCACGGATTATTCGCGGCAATGTTGAAGAACCCCAACTGCACGCCATGCAGATTTTCAGCATAGTTGACGAAGCCCAGCTGCAGGCCGTGAAATTCCTCCGCGTAGTTGCAAATCCAGCCCGATTGAAAGCCGGCAAAGGTGCCCTCCGAAACATTGATCCAACCATGTTGCCAGCCAACAAAGCTGGTTTCGCTGACGTTGACAAAGCCCCATGAGAGGCCGGTGTAGGAATCGGCGTAGTTGACAACTCCCCAACTGAATCCCCCGCTATCACCCGTGCTGCCGTTGACGATGCCAAGGGTCAGGCTATGCTGTGGATTTTCCCCCCATATGTTCAGCGATAAACCATTGATGGTGGTGGTCCTTGATTGCACGGCAATGTCCGGCGTCAACGATAATTGAATCGGCGCAACATCCTGCGCGCAAACTCCCGCCGTGCCCGCGATCAACGTCGCAATAATAAATTTGATTTTCATAGCAAGAGGATGGTCCCGCTATAATCGTGCCACGGATTTGTTGCGCTGATTTGTGGAAATTCTCCAAAAGCTGGCTGACAGGCTCTTGCAATTCGCAGTGGCGGTTGCGTTTTGCATGGAAATTCAAAAATGAATCGGCGGGTTCTGAGAAGTCATTTCAATGCACGGGAAAGGGATTGTGAATGAATCCTTGTTGGTATTACCGAGAGGCAGAACAGAGTGAACCGCCACCGCAGGCCATGCAGGTGGTGCAAGCGGTCGTCGAAGCACGACTGCCTACCCGCACGGCCCATTGCTTGTTCCCTTGGCTGTGACAACGCACTCTATTCTTCCTTCCTGTTGTGAAGCGTTGTTTTGCCATTGGAGAGGCTGTAAGTTAGATAACCCGTCTCCCCCGTCTGGGCTTATATGGTCTATCTCCCACCCATATTGCGAATGCCTGTTCCCATATTGCTGGCGAGAAATCCATGCCCCGCACACATCCTTTCTCCATTTGTCGGTCTCCGTAGGGTTCGCGGGTTGTCCTTTCTCCCAGACCTGTTGAATTGTTTCACCGCTGTAACTCATAATTTTGTTCGGTAATTCCGCGACCGTCCGATGGCTTTTTCGACATTGCGGATGGCTAGAACCGTGATGTTCACTGGTGCAGAAACCGCCGAGAGGCCGTTCGGCCCAATCGCCTTGGCCGTGAGCGCATAAGTGCCCACTGGTGGGTTGTTCCAAACTAATTCGACCGGCCTGAAACCTGCGGGGGTAATGTGCATTGGCTGGAAATCGTGGAAATGCGGATTCGGCCTCACTGTGTCATGCCAGACGCTTTTTCTCGAACCCAGACACTTCTTGTTCGCATAAAATTCGACCTGCACAGAATCACCCGCGCGCGCCGGAACGTCCAGCGAGACATCAGCGTGGAGGCTAATGGTGGCGGGCGCATGGAACACTTTGGTCATCATGCCCTTTTAGCCGCAAAGAGCCGTGCTGCGGCAAGAATTTCCAATGTCATTTTGTCCATGAAATCCAAAAAAGCTTATGCCTTGCCAACCCGTAAAGTAACCTCAGCCTCCGCAAATTGAGCCAAAAGCTCGTTTCAGAATTCCTGTTTTGGCCATTTTAGACGGTTGCCTGACTCTTACGAATCCACCCCTGACGCACAAAAGGCCAGCTTGATTCGTTAATGGCGTCGGTGCTCGTTGGTGGTGGTGGGCCGGATAAATCGGCGGCCTAACGGCGTGAACCAAAAGCCGGTGCCCCGCTGAACCTGACGAGAATTTGAATAGAAAATTGGACGTATCTGACTTCACAAAACGTTCCTGAAATAGCTCGAAGTGTGTGCATTTTTGTGTGCAGTAGGGCTGAAAAAACCTCTTAAAACTTACGAAACCCTTTATTTACAATGCTTGGAGCGGGTGAAGGGAATCGAACCCTCATCTCAGGCTTGGGAAGCCCGCATTCTACCACTGAACCACACCCGCTTCCGCAGCGCTTCAGCGCGGCAAGCCCGCCTCCGCGACGATACGACGCGGCAGGCCCCGCGTTGAATCCTGATTGTTTCTACCAAACCACGCGGCGGCTGGCAACAGGTTTGCGATTGCCACCGGATGAAACAGCCGGCCAGCTTCGTGTCAAATTGTCATCGCGTCGAATCCGCCGTCCACGACCAGCTCGGCGCCGGTGATGAAACTGCCCGCCTCCGACGCCAGCAGCAGGGCCGCGCCGACGAGTTCGTGCGCTTCGCCGAAACGTTTCATCGGCGTCCGGGCCATGATGGAGGCCACCCGGTCGGGGTTGAGGATTTTCCGATTTTGTTCGGCGGGGAAAAATCCCGGCACAAGAATATTCACGCGCACGCCCTGCGCCGCCCATTCGCGCGCCAGGTTTTTGGAAAGGTTGTGCACGGCGGCCTTCGACGCCGAGTAGGTGAAGACCCGCGACAAGGGTTTCAGGCCAGATGCCGAACCGATGTTGATGATGCTGCCGGAACCGCGTTCGACCATGTGCCGGCCGAAAATCTGGCACGCCACCATGAGGCCCTTCAAGTTCACAGCGAGGATGCGGTCAATTTCCTCCTCGGAAATGTCGAAAAACGGCGTCGGCGAATTCACGCCCGCGCCGTTGATCAGGATGTCCACGCGCCCGAACCGGGCGAGCACACCGGCCAGCAGCTTCTGAAGACCCGCCTTGGAAGTTGTGTCGCACGGAAAGAATTCCGCCTTGCCGCCGTCCTTGGCGATGCGATCAATCCTGACCTTCGCCTTGGCGGCGTCGCGGCCGACGAGGGCGACGGTGGCTCCCGCTGCGGCAAGGCCTTCGGCCATCGCGCCACACAATTCACCCGTGCCGCCAATGACGACGGCCACTTTTCCTTTTAACCCAAACAGTTCCGCCGGTGTCTTCATAAAATCTGGAGCTAACCGCGCGCGGCCGGTTTTCCCTTCCGGACTTTTGTTTCGTTCGATGGAAACGCAAAATACTGCTGCGCATTTTTATAGCAGATGTTGCGGATCATCGGGCCCAGCAGCGAATCGTCCTTGGGAATTTCGCCGTTTTCCATGTCGCGTCCGATCAGGTTGCAGAGCACGCGCCGGAAATATTCGTGGCGCGGGTAGGACATGAACGAGCGCGAATCGGTGATCATACCGACGAAACGGGCGAGCAGGCCGAGATTCGAGAGCGCGTTGAGCTGCCACTCGATGCCTTCCTTTTGATCGAGAAACCACCAGCCGGAACCGAATTGGATTTTGCCCGGAACGCCGGAACCCTGAAAATTTCCAATCATGGCCGCAAAGACGTAATTGTCCGCCGGATTGACGTTGTAAATGATTGTTTTCGGCAGCGCATCTTCCCGGTCGAGCCGGTCAAGATATTGGGACAGCGCGGCGGCCTGCGGAAAATCGCCGATGGAATCAAACCCGGTGTCCGGCCCGATTTGTTTCATCCGGCGGGTGTTGTTGTTGCGCAGGGGGCCGAGATGCAGTTGCTTGGTCCAGCCTTTTTCGGCGTCCAGCCGCCCGAAGAACAACATCATGAATGCGGCGAATTGCGCGTGTTCGGCGGGCAAAATTTCCTTGCCGCCGCGCGCCCGGGAAAAAATCCCCGCAGCCGTCGTTTCGGAGCAAAAATCCGCGGGGCATTGGGTCAACCCGTGGTCGGAAAGCCGGCAGCCCTGCGCGTGGAAGGCATCGTGGCGGGCGCGCAGCGCGTCGAGAAATTTCCCCAGGGAATCAATTTCCACGCCGGCGGCCCCGGCCAGACGGTCCACCCATTGATTGAAAGGCCCCGGCTGGTGCGCCGCCAGCGCCTTGTCGGGGCGGAACGCGGGCAGCACGCGCGTGGGCAGGCCGGACGCCGCGAGGGCGCGGTGGTGCTCCAAATCATCCGCCGGGTCGTCGGTCGTACACAGCATCCGGACGTTGAATTTTTTGAGGATGCCCTGCGTGCTGAATTCCGGCGCGGCAAGTTTTTCATTCGCCTTTTTCCAGATGCGCGCGGCGCTGGCCTCGTCGAGCAATTCGTCAATGTCGAAATGGCGCTTCAATTCCAGGTGCGTCCAGTGATAAAGTGGATTGCGGAGCGTGTGCGGCACGGTGGCGGCCCAGGCCTGGAATTTCTCGAACGGCGCGGCGTCGCCGGTGCAAAAACGTTCGGCCACGCCGTTGGCACGCATGGCGCGCCATTTGTAATGATCGCCTTCCAGCCAGATTTCAAAAAGATTTTTAAACCGGCGGTTTTCCGCGATTTCCCGCGGTGGGAGATGACAGTGGTAGTCCAGAATCGGCTCGTCTTCGGCGAATTGATGGTAAAGCCGCCGCGCCGTGCGGGTTTGCAGCAGAAAATCGTCGTGAATGAATTTCATGTTGTTGCGGAGTGGACCACTGGTTCTTTTCAAGTTTCAATGAATGGATCATAACCGAACTGCCAGGGTCAGTCCATGGACTTCTCCTTAATTTTTACGGCGGCGGGAAACGGCTGGCAGAACCATCACGGGCCGGCATCCAGCCGGTGGATCGCGCTGCAGCAACCGGTCTTCGATCAAGAGCCGCCGTTCAACGGACACGACCTTGCCGCCGTCAAGTTCGCGGACGTAAAAACTGTCTATCGCGGCGCCGCGTTCGGTCACGATGCGCGCGGCGGAAATGTCGAGCGCCAGTTCGGCCAGGGTTTGCGAAATGGTGTAAAGCAGGCCGAGCCGGTCCTCGGTTTCAATCTCGATGAGCGTGCGCGTTTCCGAAGCCTCGTTGTCGAGCCGGATTTGCGTGGGAATGCGCTCGCCGGTGTAGGCCTGATACCGCGGGCGCGCCACGATGTGGCGTCGGATGAGCGCGGGCAGATCAACCTCCTCCCCGGTCAGAACCCGGTCGAGCAGGCCGTCGAACTGGTCGTGTTGTTCGCGCGTGGCGAGGTTGCCGGTGGCGGCGTCGTTGACAAAAAACGTGTCGAGCGCGACGCCGTCGTTGCGGGTGAAAATCTGCGCGCCGAGAATGTTCAAGCCAGCGGCGCTGAACGGGCCGGTGATTTTGCTGAAAAGGCCGGCGCGGTCCCAGGTGCAGACCCTGACGAGGTTGTAACCCCGGTTGGGTTCGTCCTGCCATGCCGTCAGCGGCGACCAGGCCTTGCCGTCTTCGAGGATTTGCCGACTGCAGGAAGCGATGCGTAAGCACGAGATCGTTGAGAATCTCCGCGGCGGTGTGGATTTGAAAATAGCGCGCGGGCAGCGCGGCGAAATGCCCCTGCAATTCCTCCTCGCTTAACTCCGCCGGCGCGAGTTTCCGCACCTCCTGCAGGAGCAAGTCACGCTGCGCCTTTCCGGCGCGGATGAACTCCGTGCCGCCGGTCAGCAGCGGCATGGCGCGGGCGTATAAATCCCACAGCAACGCGTCCTTGAAACCATTCCACAACTTGTCGCTCGTGCCCTGCGAATCGGCGAACGTCAGCAACGTCAACAGGTTCAAGGTTTCGGCCGTCTTGACCTCCCGGGCGAAATTCCGGATGACAGTGGGATCGTCGAGGTCGCGCCGTTGGGACACGCTGGCCAGCAGCAAATGGTTTTCGATGACGGTGTGCAGCGTGCCGGCCGCCGGACCGTCCAGACGCAATCGTTTGGCGGCGCGCATGGCCATGGCCGCGCTGACTTCGGGGTGCCGGCCCTGTTTGTGGCGTTCCGCCTTGCCCACGTCGTGCAACAACAGCGCCAGGTAGAGCAGGCCCGGGCGTTCGAGGCTTTGAAAGAGCGGCGCGTAATTTTTGTAAGGGTCGTCTTTGGCCTCCCAGACGCGGTCCAGTTGCTCCAGGCAAACCAGCGTGTGCTCGTCGGCGGCGTATTGATGATAAAACTCGTGCTGCACCAGGCAGGTGAGCTTGCCGAATTCGGGAATGTATTTGCCGAGCAGATTCACCTCGTGCATCGCGCGCAGGATGGGCGCCACTTCGCCGCGCCGTTCGAGAATGGTCAGGAAGGTTTCAGCCGCCTGCTCGTCGTTCAAGAAGTCGCGGTCCACGAGCGCGAGCTGGCTGCGGATGAGCTGCGCGAGGTCGGGATGCAGCGTCAGATGCCGCTGTTGCGCGTGCAAGAAGACGCGCATTAACCGGCGCGGCGAGTCGCGGAAAACGCGGCTGGACGCGGCGTGGATTTCACCGTTGATGAATTTGAAGCCGTCCACGATTTCCGGCACGCGCCGCCGCTGGGGCAGCCAGGCGCGCAGCGAAAGCCGGCTCGGCGTCGCCGGCAGCAGCGCCATGCGCTGTTCCAGCGTGCGGGTGATAAGGTAGATGTTCCGCATGTGCGTGTAGAGGTCGCGCATGAATTTCTCGATGCGTCTGCTCGGCGAGCGGTCGCCATAACCGAGGTTGTGCGCCACGGCGGGCTGCAGGTTCTTGCCCAGCACGTCGAGCGGACGGTTGACGTGATAATGCAGTTCCGTCCGCGCGCGCAGCAGAAAATCATAGGCCGCCTCCAGTTGCCGGCGCTCGGCTGCGCCGACAAATTCCTGCTGCCCCAGTTCGCGCAAGGAGCAGGTGCGGTATTTGAAGAACGCCATCCACAACAGGTTCTGGAAATCGCGCAGGCCGCCGCAGCCGTTTTTGATGTTCGGCTCCTGCATGCACGCGGAGTTGCCGAACTTCGCGCGCCGCGCCGACTGGTCTTCCAGCCGCATCGCGATGTATTTGTCCTCGAAACCGGCGACGCATTTGTTCACGAGTGTTTTCTGGAACTTGGCGAACAGCGCCTCCCCGCCAATGATCCGCCGCGCCTCGATGAGCGACGTCTTTGATTGCATGTCCGCGTTCGCCACGTTCACGCAATCGTCAATGCTTCGCACCGCGTGTCCGACCTTCAGGCCGATGTCCCACAGCGGATACAGCACGCCGTCAATCAGCTTGGAGAGATACGGCAGCGGTTTGCCCGCGGCAATCTGGCCGTCGTGCAAAAACATGAAGTCAATGTCGCTGTGGGGGTTCAGTTCGCCGCGGCCGTAACCGCCAATCGCCACCAGCGCCAGCGGCGGAAATTCCTTTTGCGCCTGCGCCGACAAGCCGCCCTTGGCCGTTTCCCAAAGATGCCGCAGCAAGGCGTCGAGCATCGCCGCGCGGCCCTGGCAGATGTCACGCCCGCTGCTGCCGGAACGGTGCAACAGTTTGAGCCGGTGCGTTTCCACCTTGAGAAAACCCTTGTAGCGCGCGAGCTTTTCCGTTGCGTCGGCGTTCGGCGGCAATGGCAGACGCGCCTGGGCGTCGGCCTCGATTTTTTCGAGCAAATCCTGCACGGGCGCACACGTTGCGGACAAAATGAATCAAACGCAAGCCGCCGGAGGAACAAATTATCCGATTGGCCGCAATCCTGGCGCGCGTTATGGCCGCAATTCAGGCGGTGTATCCGTCTGAAGGCAGGAACATCGCGCGGCAATGACCGGACACGCAGTGCGGCGCTGCTGCCAACGAAAATGATGCATTACCGCGCTTCGGAACAGATTGACAGGGCGGGGCGGGGCGCTAATCTGCCACCACCATCAGCCTTGCGGTGTTTGACCACGGACCTTTGCCTGTGGCAAACGGGTTGAGCAACAAAAACCACACAAGAAAGACAGGATATATGAACTCAAAAGAGTTGTTCGCGTTGTTTCTGCGGATCGTCGGGGTTTGGGGCATCATGTTCATCGTTCGTCACGCTCTGCAACCAGCTCCCGCATCCATGCTGCCGGTGTTCCTGCTCATCAAGTGGGTGATCGGCGCGCTCGTGGGCCTTTACTTGATCCGGGGAGCGCCGTTGGTGATGAGGTTCGCGTATCCAGAAAAGCCCGGCAGCCCGGCGCTCTAGCAAAAAAAGTCTGCGCTGCCGGTCAGGCACGAGATTTTACTGCAATCCGGGTGGGTTGGCGGCGTGAAAGTTGCATCGACAAAAATGGGCCGGACGTTCCATTTCGACTGTCCTTATTGCCAATACCAGGCGCGCGTTGCCGGCGGCGCCGACGCCGGCGTCAACTGCGCCGTGCAAACCATCGTCTGTCTCGATTGCCGCCGGCTTTTCGACGTGTTCACCCGTCTCCGGCAGCGCGACGGCAAAGAGGAACCGCCTCCTGCGAGCGTCAAAACCAAGTCCGGTCGCAACCTGTTGCCCACCAGGGTCGTCATTCCGCCGTTCCGGCTGGTGGATAATCCATGGAGCGTCTTTGCGCCCGGGCGACGAGCTTCGGCTCCGCTCCGGCCACGGCGCTGGGTGGAGGTAAAACCGGTCTGCCCCATGGCCGGTTTTCACCGGATTAAAATCTGGAATGCTCCGGGCCGTTGCCCGCGTTGCGGAAACTACCTCGAAAGGAACGGGCTTCCCTACCGCTTGTGGGATTGAGCGGAATCAGGCTGCGGACCCGATTCTCATTGCGCCACGCGGCTTTGCAGCGGCGACCGGTGACCGCCGCAGATTTCAGCGACGCTCACGGACCGCCGCAACAAATTTAATGCCTGAATTCCAACGGCGCGCTGGCCGGCATTTCGTGGGCGCAGGGCTGGTTTGTCGGCGCATCCGCCTCGCGGCTGTTCGGCGTCACGATTTTATTGGCGAGCATCCACGCCTCGACTTCGTCCCCGCTGATGTCGGCGAGCATCTGGCCGTTGATCTCGACGCACGGACTCAGCATCTGGCCGCTTTTTTCGATCATTTCCTGGCGCTGCAACGGGTCGTTGATGATGTCGCGGTCCTCAAACGGCAGGTCATATTTCTTGAACACGGCGCGAACGCCCATGCTCCAGCCGCAGGTCGGTTTCAGATAGGCGATGATTTTAGGCTTTTCCATAGTTTTGTAAAAATTGTCATTACGATGGCAACAAGGTGCCACATTCAATGGTTTCGGCAAAGTATTATTTACCGCTCAATTTCGCCCTGACGCGCGGAAAGCACTTTTCGGGATGGAACATAATTCGCAATGAACTCGCGGTAAAAGCCCGCAAACGTCCCGGCGGCCAGATGCGCGCGCACGTCGGCCATCACTTTCAGGTAAAGATGCGTGTTGTGGAGGCTCACCATCCGCAGGCCGAGAATTTCGTTCACGTTCAGCAAATGCCGGAGATAGGCGCGCGTAAAATTCTTGCAGGCAAAACACTCGCAGTCTTCCTCGATCGGACGAAAATCCGCCTTGTAGCCGCCGCCCTTGAGGCCGAACGCGCCCCGGCGCGTGATGGCCGTGCCGTTGCGCGCCACGCGCGTCGGCAGCACGCAATCGAACAGGTCCACGCCGCGCGCAATCAGCTCCAGCATTTGCGCCGGCGTGCCCAGACCCATCGCGTAACGCGCCCTGTTCGCCGGCAAAAACGGTTCGGTCAGCTCAATCGCCTGGAACATCTCCGGCTCCGGTTCGCCGACGCTCACGCCGCCGATGGCGTAGCCGTCGAAATCCATCGCGACGAGGGCCTTCGCGCATTCCTCGCGCAACGCGGCGTTGCTTCCGCCCTGCACGATGCCAAAAACCTGCTGTCCTTCGGCTCGCGGCTGTTCGCGACATTCGCGCGCCCAGCGGATGGTGCGCTCGACGGCATGACGGATAGTGGCACGGGCATCTTGCCCGTTCGACGGGCTGGAAGCCCGTTCCACTACAACCGGCGGCGGGCATTCGTCGAACACCATGGCGATGTCCGAACCCAGCGCGCGCTGGATTTCCATCGCCTCCTTCGGGCCGAGGAACAGCGGCGTGCCGTCCACGTGCGAATTGAACTCGACGCCGTGCGGTTTGATTTTCCGGATTTTGGCCAGGCTGAAGACCTGAAATCCGCCGCTGTCGGTGAGGATGGGCAGTTCCCAGTTCATGAACCGATGCAACCCGCCGGCGGCGCGGATGATGTCGAGTCCGGGCCGGATGCTGAGATGATAGGTGTTGCCGAGGATGATTTGGGTGCCCATCTCGCGGAGTTCGCGCGGGTCGAGCGCCTTGACGCTGGCCTGGGTGCCAACGGGCATGAACATCGGCGTTTCGACGACCCCGTGCGCGGTGATCAATTTTCCGAGGCGGGCCCTGGTTTGTGAATCGGTTTTGAGCAGTTCAAACATCGCGCGAAGGATAAATTAAAACACCGCCGGTGGAGATGAAAATTTGCTTCGCCAGACGATTTTGGCTGGAATTCTCCGGGCATCCGGTAGTGGTATAATTTGGAAAGCCGAGCACCGTCTCGGCCCGAAAGTGACTTTCAATCCAAACTTGCCGAGGCGGTGCTCGGCGTTCCGTTGATGCAAACCCTGCCACTACCGGGCATCCAAATCAATCAGTCGCCGTCAGCTTGAGCATTCGCAGGACTGAATTCATTGCAAAACCCGGAAATATCCCACCTCCAGCCTTTTCAGGCGGCGGTTTCCATGTTAAAGGAAGGCTGGCAACGAAAGGCCCATTATGATGCTCGAATACGCTTTGGAAAAATTCCCGTTCACGGTGAAGTTGCGCGACGGCTCGGAATGCACGGTGCGCCCGCTGGGCAAACGGGACGACGCGCGCCTGCACAAATTCTTCCTCGCCGTGCCCGAAGAGGAGCGGTTGTTCATCAAACAGCCGATTTTCGACCGCGCGATGTTCAAGGACTGGTGCCGGCACGCGGATTTTGAGCGGAACCTGCCCCTGCTGATGCTGCATCGGCAGAAGGTGATCGGCGAAGCGACGTTGCACCAGCGTTTCGGCGGCTGGAAACGCCACATCGGCCTCGTCACCGTCCTGACGCATCCGGAACATCGCGGGCGCGACGTGGCGAAAATCCTGGTCGCGGAAGTGGTCGAGATTGCGCGCATCCTCGGCCTGCGGCGATTGGAGGCGGAGTTGAACGGCGAACGCAAGGTCGCCATCCACGCGCTGGAATACATTGGTTTCCAGCATCTATTGCGGCAGGAGGATTACGTTCTCGACATGAAGGCCGTCACGCACGATTTCGTGCTCATGGGCATGGACCTGCGAACGGATGAGGAATATGCCGGCGTCGGCGGCTGAACTTCAGGGCTGGCTGGTGATTTTCTGCCAGTTGACGCCTTGCGCGCCGGCGTAAGCCGCGAAAGCCTTCTCGTTTTGGATCAACACCGCGCGCACGACGCTCGAATCATCCGCGCGGCCCAGTTCCAGAATGCTGTCCGGAATGATGCCCATTTTTTTGTGCGCGTAGAGCAGCGCAAAGACCGCTTGCGCGACGGCGGCATACGGCAAATCCTTGTAGGCGCCTTCAACCGCATCCTCGACGGCGTTGGCGAGAAATTCCAACTGGTCCACGAGATGCGGAAAATGGGGCGTGTTGATTTGTGTGAATTCGAGCTTCCACTGCGGCAGTTGACGCAGGACCTTCTCCGCGATGTTGGGCGTGACGCTCGCGGCGGCGCTGTTCACGAATTTGGCAATTTCGGGCATGACGGCGGCAATCTAGGGAAAATCCCGCGCCAGTGAAAGCAAAAATGTTGTGACAAACGCGCTTTCATTGGACGCCGGATTCCTGCTAGGAATAGGCCGTGCAAGACCTCATCGCCAAAGCCAACACGCTGCTGGAAGCGCTGCCGTATATCCAGAAATTCAGCGGCGCGACCTTTGTCGTCAAATACGGCGGCAGTTTCATGGACTCACCCGACGCCGGCGTCCGCGGCAGCGTCGCGCGCGACATCGTCTTTCTTGAAACGGTTGAAATCAATCCGGTGGTCGTTCACGGCGGCGGCAAGGCCATCACCCGCGCGATGGAAAAGGCGGGACTGAAGGCGGATTTCATCCAGGGCCAGCGGGTCACGGACGAGGCCACGGTGAAAATCGTGGATGACGTTTTGTCGGGCGAGATCAATCCGGAGATTGTCAGAACCATCAGGGAACTCGGCGGCAAACCGGTCGCCTTTGCCGGGCGGGACATTTTCAAATGCCGCAAGCTGCTGCTCGATGACCGGGAAAATCCGGGCCGGAAAATTGACATCGGGTTCGTCGGCGAAGTCGTGGAGGTCAACACCGCGCCCTTGAAGGAAAGCATCTGGTGCGGCTTCACGCCGGTCATCAGTCCGACCGCGCTCGGCGCGGACGGGAAAATTTACAATTGCAACGCCGACGTGGCGGCGGCGCAGGTCGCCATTGCGCTGAAAGCGAGGCGGCTCGTCTTTATGAGCGACGTGCCCGGCTTGCTGCGCGACCCCAACCAGCCGGACTCAATCATTCCGCATCTCAAAACCAGCGAGGTGGATGCGCTCAAAAAATCCGGCGTCATTGACAAGGGCATGATCCCCAAAACTGACAGCGCCGTGGCGGCCATCCGGTCCGGCGTCGAAAAGGTTTCGTTCGTGGATGGCCGCGTGCCGCACGCCGTGCTGCTGGAAATTTTCACCGACGAAGGCGTCGGCACGGAAATCGTTTTGTAAGAAACTGAATTAATAAAGTTGTCAATATCAAGAACCGACCCGTTTCCGTTTCCGTTTCTGGAATCCGAGAGATTGATTGGTGCAGTCCCGGTTCTGAGACCGATCCGACCGCGATAAAATATGATTGAACGGTCAAAGTCCGATCTATCGAGACCTGCGGATTCATCCGAGGAGGACAACCGCCCGGCCAATGTTGATGCCATCCTGCAATCGATACTCGGCAGGGGAGGCGAACGTTTCGGCATGGCCGCCGCCGTTCTGCGGGGCGAGCGCATCATCGCCCAAGGTGTCGCCGGGGTTCGAAAGCGAGGGACCGCAGAGCGCATCACGCTCGATGATCGATTTCACCTTGGTTCCGCCGCCAAAGCCATGACCGCGACGCTCGTCGCGATGCTCGTCGAGGAAGGCAAGTTGAATTGGACCACCACATTGGGCGAACTTTTTGCCGACACGGTGAAGCCCATGCACCCGGCGTGGGAGAAAGTGACATTGCGGCTGGTTCTCGAACACCGCGCCGGCTTGCCCTTTGCCCCGGACGGTCTAGTTCGGGTGTTGAACTTGTATCTCGCACGCTACGCCAGCTTGCGCAGCCGTCCCGAGTCGATGCGTTCTTCCGAGGAAACTTTGCCGCAGCAACGCCTGGAAATCGCGAGGCAGGCCCTTTCGCGCCCGCCGAAAATCCCTCCGGGCACCAAATACTGGTATTCCAATGTCGGCTACATTCTCGCGGGGGCAGTGCTGGAATACCTCACCGGTCGTGCCTGGGAAGACCTGATGCGCGAACGACTGTTTCAGCCACTGGGCATCAGCACGGGCGGATTCGGGCCGCCGGGCACCGCTGGTAAAACCGATCAACCCTGGGGCCACTCCTCGGTCCTTGGCAAACCGCTTGACCCGGGCAGCCCTGCCGCGGAATTCCCGTTGTTCTACGCTCCCGCCGGCCTGGCACACATGACGATTACCGATTGGGCAAAATTTATCGGGCTCCATTTGCGCGGAGATCCGGCCAATCCACATCGCCAGGCCGCGCTGCTCAAGCTGGATACATTTGCGGAATTGCACGCGGTCGCACCCGCCACAACTTCTAAGGGGTGGTTCATGCGCGGGTCAACCTTCCTGGTAACTGGTGATGCCGCACCCGCCGTAACTTACTGTGCCGGATGGTTTATCAGCCCAGCCGGTTGGGCAAAAGGCATCCGGCCTGGAGACACCGGCCGCCGTCTCTGGACCGGCGGAAGCAACGGAAGGTGGAACTGCGTCGCGTCCATCGCTCCCGAACTTGACTTTGCCGTGCTCGTCGCGTGCAACCGCGGCCTGGACATCGCTGTCTGGAAGACCCTCCAAGCGGCCAAGACATTGATTCGAGTATTTGCGCCCAAACGGACCTCATGATACTGGTTCGTAAAGGGATCCTTAGTATTGACACAAGCTTGTTTTAAGTGCCACCTAACGCCGCCACCAGCCAGACGACTTCTAGCCGCGACGAAGCCGAATGCTTCAATGACGTTCCGCGATGACTACTGACTGTGCATTGATGTTGGCTGTGTTCTGTGCGAAACTCTGAGCGTGACCAACCAAGCCGCCTACATTTTGCGCGAGAACACCGGAACTTCCGGCATCGTGGAAACCGCACGCACGGCGGCAGCGGTGCTGGCGGAACACGACATTCCGCATCTGGTGGTGGGTGGATTGGCGGTGCAGGAGCATGGTTATCCGCGCGTGACGATTGACGTGGACATTGTCGTGCCGGACGTGCTGGAAGCAGTCGAGTTTCTGACGGCCAGTCTGACCGGGCCATTTTACCGGGTGCACGGCGTTGACGACCGGGTGGAGGACCGGCGCAACGGCGTAATGATTGACTTGCTTCCGGCGGGAAGAGTCTTGCGGCGCGGCTGCAAAGTGCCGTTTCCGCAACCCGGCAAAATCACCGAACAAATTCAAATCGTGACCCTGGAGGAACTCATCGCGCTCAAGCTGGACAGTTGGGCGGGCAGTCCAGCCAGACGCCTCAAGGACAAGGCCGATGTGAACGAACTTATTTTGCGCCGCAAACTTCCGCGCGACCTTGCGGTGAACCCCGTCGTGCGCCCGTTCTACCTCGAAACCTGGGACGCCCTGCAAAACGAGAAGTGATTTGCGATTTACGATTTGCGATTTACGATGGATGCCGGATTTGGAAAGCGGGAAAGACTCGTATATCGTAAATCCAAAATCGTAAATGAAAGAAATCATTCCATCACCGCCGCCGCTCGTTCACAACCAGTTCGAGTCGGTGCGGGAGTTGTTCGGCAAAAACGTCGTGCCGAGCTACGGCCGCTTCGACCTCGTCCTCAGCCACGGCGAGGGCAGTTATTTGTTTGATGTGGCCGGCAAACGCTACCTCGATCTCGGCGCGGGCATTGCTGTGTGCTGCCTCGGCCACGCGCACCCGGCCATCACCGGGGCGCTCGCCGAACAGTCCAAAAAACTCATCCACGTCTCGAACCTTTATTTCACCGAACCGCAGGGCCGGCTGGCCGCCGAACTGGTCAAACGCATCGGCCCCGGCAAATGCTTTTTCGCCAACAGCGGCGCGGAAGCCAACGAAGGCCTGTTCAAGCTGGCGCGGAAATTCGGCCACGACGAAGGGCGGTTTGAAATCCTGACGGCGACGAATTCCTTTCATGGACGCACGCTGGCCGGCATTGCCGCCACCGGCCAGGACAAGGTGAAGAAGGGGTTCGAGCCGATGATGCCGGGCTTCCGGCACATCCCGTTCAACGATCTGGCCGCGGCGCGCAACGCGCTTTCGCCCGCGACGGTCGCCATCATGATTGAAGGCGTTCAGGGCGAAGGCGGCATCACGCCCGCGACGCCCGAATACCTCCTCGGCCTGCGCGCCTTGTGCGACGAGAAGAAAATCCTGCTGCTCATGGACGGCGTGCAATGCGGACATTATCGCACCGGCCGGTTCCAAAGTTTTCAACGGATTTTGGAAAATTGTAGGAGCCGAGGTGACGAGGCTCAAATCTTAAAATCCGAAATCGGCCAGAGACTCCTTACGTCGTCTCCTACGGATTTCCTGCCCGACGGCCTTTCGATGGCCAAATCGCTCGGCGGCGGATTCCCCATTGGCGCGTTCTGGGTGCGCGCACCGTTTGCCGATGTGCTGGGACCGGGCACGCACGCCACGACGTTTGGCGGCACGCCGCTGGCCTGCGCCGTCGCGCTCAAGGTGCTCGAAGTCATCGAAAGTGAACGGCTCGATGAAAATGCGCGCAAACTCGGAGAATGGTTCAGGCGTGAACTGGAACGGCTCGCGACCAATTATCCGCAAGTGGTCAGGCAGGCACGCGGCCTCGGTTTCATGATTGGCCTGGAATTGGTCGAAAAAGAGAAAATTCCAAAATTGGCCGCGAGTGACAAGACCGCCGCCCTCGAATTCGTCAACCGTCTGCATCAACTCGGCGTGATGACCATTCCGGCGGGCACGCAAATCGTGCGCCTGTTGCCACCGTTGAACTTGAAGCCGCAGGAAGCCGGCGAAGGCATTGCGAGAATTGAGGAAGTCGTCAAATCGCTGGCGTGACTTTTGCATGACTCCCGCAGCCCACAAACATCTGGCCAAGAGCGATCCCGTGATGAAATCGCTCATCCGCGAACACGGAAAATGCGACCTGATGCCGGAAACGCGCCGTTCGCCGTTTCAATCGCTGGTACAGGCGGTGGCGCACCAGCAGCTCAACGGCACGGCGGCGAACACCATCCTCGGGCGTTTCAAAAAATTATTTCCCCAACGGAGATTCCCGCGCGCGGAGGACCTGGCGTCGGTGACGGACAAGCAATTGCGCGCCTGCGGATTTTCCTTTGCCAAGATTGCGTCCATCCGCGACATCGCGGCCCAAACCCTGGCCGGGGTCGTGCCGGCTTCGCGGCAAATTGTGAAGCTGTCCGACGACGAAATCATCGGGCGGCTCACGGAAGTCCGTGGAGTCGGGCGCTGGACGGTGGAAATGCTTTTGATTTTTCAGCTTGGCCGTTCCGATGTCTTGCCGGCGGACGATTTTGGCGTGCGCACCGGTTTTCGCCTTGCCTATAAAAAGCGCGATATGCCAACCGTGAAGGAACTGCTTGCGTTTGGCGAAAAGTGGAAGCCGCATCGCACGACCGCCGCCTGGTATCTTTGGTGCGCGGCGGACGCGGCGCGCAAAAAGAAGTGACGTCCGGCCCAGCTTGGATTATAACCTTTCTTTGGGCAAAATCCAAAAAATTCCTGGAAAATGAAGCATTTGTTGTCATTGGAAAAGCTGCCGGGCGCGGACATCGAAAAAATCCTGCGCGACGCCGTGGTGTTCAAACGCGAACGGGCACGGCTGGACCGCAAACCGCTGGCCGGATTGACGTGGGCGCTGATTTTTTCCAAATTGTCCACGCGCACGCGGGTCTCGTTTGAGGTCGGCATCCGCGAGCTCGGCGGGCAGACGATGTTTCTCAACGCGAATGACATCCAGCTCGGACGCGGCGAGCCGGTCAAGGACACGGCGCGGGTGCTGGGCCGGATGCTCCACGGCGCGGTCATCCGCACGTTCGCGCAGAGCGATGTGGAGGAATTCGCGGAATTTTCAAAAATTCCAACCATCAACGCGCTCACCGACGACGAGCATCCGTGCCAGATCATCGCCGACATTTTCACGTTCAAGGAAAAGCGCGGGCCGATTGCGGGCAAGGTCGTGACGTTCATTGGCGACGGCGCGGGCAACGTGGCGGCGTCATGGATTTTTGCCGCGATGAAACTCGGTTTCCAACTGCGCATCGCCGCGCCGAAAAAATTCCAGCCATCGGCGGCCGTTTTGAAGCGCGCGGGCCTTCGTTCCGACGGAACTTCGTCCCCGCAAGCCGGCGGGAAAATTGTTTGCACGGAAGATTTGAAGGCCGCCGCGGGCGGCGCGGACCTGCTCTACACCGACGTCTGGGTTTCGATGGGCCAGGAGGCTGAAGCCGCCGAGCGCCTGAAAATGCTGGGCGGTTATCAAATCAACCAGAAGCTCGTGAAGCTGGCCAAACCGGACGCGTTGGTGATGCACTGTCTGCCGGCCTATCGCGGCAAGGAAATTGATGAGGAAACGTTCGAGGCCAACGCCGACACGATTTTCACGCAGGCCGAAAACCGGCTGCACGTGCAAAAGGCAATTTTGAGCTGGGCGGTGAGTTGAACCACGGAACGCCGGCCTCCGGCACGGCGGGATGGCGGCGGACCGGTCTCAACGCGCCGGGCCGGAGACCGGCGCTCCAGCGGCAAACTGGCGCAGATACTTCACCGCCACTTTCAAATCCTTCGGCCATTCGCTTTTGATGGTCACGAATTCGTTCGTGACGGGATGCGGCAAACTCAACTCCTCCGCGTGCAGCGCGGCGCGGGAAATCAACGGCCGTTCTTCGTGTCCGGGCTTGAGCCGGTAATTTGGTTTCAACCGCGAAAGCCAGAGCGGTTTGCCGCCGTAAAGTTCGTCGCCGACGATGGGCAGGCCGGCGTGGCGCAGGTGGGCGCGAATCTGGTGGGTGCGGCTGGTGAGCGGCTCGCAGCGGAGCAACGTCCAGCCGGAGAATTGTTCAATCACTTCAAAAACCGTTCGCGCGCGTTTGCCGCTTTTCGGGTCGACGTGCATCAGGCCGGTCCGGACCGGATGGGGCGCGAGGCTGGCATCCACCTCGAATTTTTCCTCCGCCGGCGTTCCTTGCACGAGCGCGGCGTATTGCTTGCGCGGTTTTTCGGAGCCGAACAAATCGGCCAGTGCCACGAGCACCGGCTTGGATTTGGCCAGCAGGATGACGCCGCTCGTTTCGAAATCAAGCCGGTGGGCATTCATCAGGTAATTCAGCCCGCGTTCGCGCGCCCACGGTTTGCCGCCGGCGATGGCGGCGTGCAGCAACTTCATCAGATTGGGCCGCTGCGGGTCGTTGCGGTCGGGCGAGGTCAAAAGCCCGCCGGGTTTGTCGAGCGCGAGCAGGTATTCGTCCTCAAAGAGGACGGGGATTTCCCAAAACTTGCGCGCGGCGGGTGACGAGAGTTTGATGGCCGCACTCACGGCGGCTGTTGGGCGGGCGTGGCGCCGGCCGCCGGTTGACGCAAGGCGGGAATGTCGCGCAATTGACGGTTGGCCTCGATCTGAAGCCACTCGTTGAACGCCTGGTTTTGCTGCGTGCGGCGGAGTTGCGCGATGAATTGCGGCATCTGTGCGTTCATGGTGGCCTGGTCCAGCGGCAACCGGGATTGAACGTAAAGGACAAACCCCCCGTCACGGGTCTCCATCGAAACAGCTCACGTGGCCAACCGGCGTGCTGAACGTGGCCTGCTTGAGCTGATCCAATCCGGCGCGATCACCCAGTTCGGGCAGGTCCCGCGTGCCCAGCGAAAATGGCGGCAACGCCTGCGGTTGCAAACCGTCGGCAACCGCCACCTGCGCGAAAGTTTTCCCCGTCGCCATCTGGATCGTCGCGTCAAAATAAAAATTGGTGCCGGCGCCTTGCGCAAGCAGTGTGGCTTCATGCAGCCGGTAATCTTCCATCACGCGGGCGCGGATTTGGTCGAACGCCGGGATTTCGCTGGGCAGTTGCTTGACCAGCGCAATGATATAGACGGCATCCGGCCCGACAACCGGGCCGGCGAACGGCTCGTCGGGCGTCAGATCATCAAAGGCGGCCTTGGTGAACTCCGGGGGCGCGTCAAATTCTTCCGGGCCGTAGGCCCTGGCGAACGGAGCGGTGAGATGGACGGTCAATCCTTTTTGTTTGGCGACCGTCTCGAGAATTCCCGGTTTCGCCGGTTCGTTTGTCGGAACGAGGGCAAAAAGCGAGGCGGCAAGGTCGTTGGCCTGCTGGTTCGCGTCGCCGAGCGCGCGGTTCCGGATCAGCAATTCGCGGATTTTCGCCCTGGCCGCTTCGGGGGTTTTGGCGTCGGGAAAATAGTCGGGGCCGATCTGGCGGTAATTGGCCGCGACCGCCTCGTCGAGGTTGGTCCTGGCCCATTCCGCCTTCGCCTGCGCCAGGTAATTGGACACGTCAAAAGCGACATAGCTGACCTGGACGCGGTCGGGCAGGCGGTAGGCGGCGAGATAATTCGTGTAAAATTGCGCGACGGCGGCGGGCGTGACCACGACCGCGGACAAATAGTTTGACGGGGAAAAGAAAACGGCTTGCACGGAAAACTCCCGATACTCGCGCTCGTAATCCGCGGCGGCTTCCTGCGGCGTGATCAATTCGCCGGGCAGACCCATCGTCTGGATCAGTTGTTGGATGGCCAGGTCCTGGTGAACGAACCGCTTGAAATCGTCGGCGGTCAGGCCTTCCGGCTGCAAAACCTGTTGGACGAAGGCTTCGATCGGCACGGGCTGCCCGTTTCGCCCGAAGGAGTGGAGCATCGCATCCGCCGCCGCCACCACCACGTCGTCACCGACCTGGATGCCCATGTCCGCGGCTTTTTGATTGAGCAGCAGGCGGACATAGATTTCACGCTCCAGGTCGCTTTTGGAGAGGTTGGGATTTTTGTCCGGCCACTCGTTGTAATGAATCCGGTAAAAAACATAGAACTCGTTTCGGGCTTCGACGTAATCTTCCTGCGTGAGCTTGTGGCCGTAAATCGCGCCAAAATCACCGCTCCCGCGTCCGCCGCCGCCGTTGCGCGCCGACGGCCCCGCGCCCCAATAAATGAAGGAAATAATCGTGAGCCCGGCGATGAACCACCACAGCCACTTTGAATGCTTGCGAATTGTCCCAATCATAGCGAAAAAACGGAACGTTCAGCGTAACCGGCCGGAGCATTTGCGGTCAACTGCATTTCGCATCCGTAATCCTGCCCTTTTACTCTTAATCTCAGTCTTAATCTTGCTCATTATCATAGTCGAATGCCCAAACGATTAAGATTGGGATTATGGGCAAGATTAAGATCAAAATTTCAAGTAAGATCAAGGTTTACGATGATTTCAGCCACTTCGCCGCGTCCGTGGCCGCGTAGGTGATGAGAATGTCCGCGCCCGCCCGACGCATGGCCAGCAGACATTCCAGCGTCACCGCCCGCTCGTCAATCCAACCCCGCGCCGCCGCCGCCTTGATCATCGCATGTTCTCCGCTCACGGCGTAGGCCGCGGTCGGATAGCCGAATTCCGCTTTGACGCGGTGAATCAAATCCAGATACGCCAGCGCCGGCTTGACCATCACAATGTCCGTGCCTTCCTGGATGTCCAATGCCACCTCGCGCAACGCCTCGTTCGCGTTGGCCGCGTCCATCTGGTAACTGCGCCGGTCGCCGAACTGGGGCGCGGACCCGGCGGCTTCGCGGAACGGCCCGTAAAATGCCGACGCAAACTTTGCCGCGTAACTCATGATGGGTGTGTCAACGAAACCGTTTTTGTCCAACCCGGCGCGGATGGCCCGGACGCGGCCGTCCATCATGTCGCTGGGCGCGACAATGTCCGCGCCGGCCTCGGTGTGGCTGGCGGCGGTGCGCGCCAGCAGTTTCAACGTCGGGTCGTTGAGGATTTTTATCGGAGCGCCGAGCACCGCCTCGGCTCGACCCAATTTCTTCCCAACTTGCCGGGACGGTGCCCGGCGTTCCACCACGCCGCAATGGCCGTGCTCCATGTATTCGCACAGGCACACGTCGGTGATGACGAGCAGCGACGGCACTTCTTTCTTTAACAGCCGGACCGTTTGCTGGACGATGCCGTTTTTCGCGTAAGCGCCGGAAGCCTTCGCGTCCTTTTTGTCGGGGATGCCAAAAAGCAAAACCGCCGGGACGCCGTGGGTGTGGGCGCGCGCCGCCTCGCGCACAATTTCATCGGGCGAAAGCTGAAAGACGCCGGGCATGGCCTCGATGGGACGGCGCAATTTGTGTCCGCTGCGGGTGAACAGCGGCAGCACGAGTTGTTCGATGCTCAAGCGCGTTTCGGCAACGAGCCGCCGCAACGCCGGCGACTGCCGCAGCCGGCGCGGGCGATACACGGGAAATCCGGGTAAATTCACAGGCCCATTCTAGTTTCAAACTCGCAAGTGCAAAGCGGAAAGTGCAGACTGATTAGCTCAGATTCCGTTAAAAAAGTTTGTCCAGAAAAAATTGCGCGGGAAATTTGGTTTGACGCTCTCCCTCATCCCGGCCTTCTCCCCAAGGAGAATCAATGAGGGCGAGTCAAAACACCATTCTTTGCTTCGCCGCGTTTTTGCCCGACAACATTGCTTTGCTTCGTGGAAAATTCGTTTTACATTGCCGTCATGCGGCGGCTAAAACAGGTTTTCTGGACGGCAATTGCGCTGGCCGTCCTGTTTTTCGGCATTTACCTCGGCTTCACCGTTTCGCACTGGTTCCAGACGGGTTCGGGATTGCGATTTGAAAACACCGCGACGGTCGTGCAACAGGTGCAGACGCTGTCCGACCTCGTCACCGTCAAATACGTCATGGAAAAAGTCGTCATCCTGGAGGACGTGAAGTGGTATGGCGAAAGCCACGTGCTTCTGCTTGCGCACGGCATCGTCAAGGCGGGCATTGACCTCAAGCGCATCAAGCCGGACGACGTGACGATTTCCGGCAAGAGCATCTCGATCAAATTGCCGCTGCCGCAAGTCACCGACGCCTATCTTGATGACAAGCAAAGCCAGGTGATTGACCACGTCACCGGCCTGTTGCGTGTGTATGACAAGGACCTGGAACAATCCGCCCGCGAAAACGCCGTGGACGACGTCCAGCGCGCGGCGCGCAACGCCGGGATTCTGAAGGACGCAGACGAGCGGGCGCGACTGGAATTGAAAGTATTCCTCCTGGAAGCTGGTTTTGAACAGGTGGAGTTTCGCTGAAAACCGTTTGTTTTCCCGCAGTGAATCCACCGCTTGCGGGAGAATGCCCTGATTATGGTCAACGATGACGGTTGATTTTGACCGGATGCGGATTTTCCGCATCGGCCCCATGCTCCACAACAACAGACAGCCGGCGGCGGGGCGTGGAAATCTTGCGCGCCGCCGAACGAAGCTGCATCAAGTAAAGCGCGGAGGCGGGAGTTGACGGCTGGCGGTCGGTGACTTCAGCCTGCCCGATCACCTCCTGCCACTGCCTTGCTGGATTTGCCTTTTTGGCCATGCCCGCGATGCCGCAATTCATGTGCCAGAAAATAGTATGGCTTTGTGGCGGGAAAATGGAGATTTGGTAAATTACCTGTTACTTTTTTTACCGAGCTGCTCCAGCAATTTGCCATGAATTCCGCCGAAACCGCCGTTGCTGAAGACGCAAACGATGTCGCCGCCCTGTGCATTTTTTGCCAGATGCGCGACAATTGAATCCACATCCGGCAAATAGGCCGCGTCCTTGCCGGCCGTTTTCAAATCCTGCATCAACTTTTCGGGATTCAGCCGTTCTCCGGCGGCGATTTGCTCCAACCGCGCGACTTCGGAAATCACCACCGCATCGGCATCGGCAAAGGCGCCGGCCAGTTCGGATTGGAAAACGTTGCGCCGGGTCGTGTTGGAGCGCGGCTCAAAAACGGCCCGGATTTTCTCGTGCGGATATTTCAAGCGCAACGCCTTCAGCGTTTCGCGAATGGCCGTCGGATGATGACCGAAGTCGTCCACCACGGTCACGCCGCCCGCAATGCCGCGCACTTCCATCCGCCGTTTGATGCCTTTGAAGGTGTCGAACGCGGACTGGATTTGATGGTTTTTCAGCCCGCAATGCTTGGCGCAGGCGATGACCGCCAGGGCGTTGCGGACGTTGAATTCGCCAATCAGGTTCAGGTGAAATTTGAAACTCGGAATTTCAAATTCAGTCGCTGTCGGGCCGTAGCGAAGATTGAAGGCGCGAATCGCATTGTCTTCGCCAAGACCAAATCGTTTCACGGGACAATGGGTGGCGTCCAACAACGGCGCGACGTTTGCGTCGTCGCCGTTGCCGAGCAAAAGGCCGTTGCGCGGAATGAGCCGGATGAACTGCGAGAAGGATTTTTTGATGGCATCCAAGTTTTCAAAAATGTCCGCGTGATCGAATTCGAGGTTGTTGATGACGGCGATTTCCGGCAGGTAATGAATGAACTTGCTGCGCTTGTCGAAAAACGCCGTGTCGTATTCGTCGCCCTCGATGATGAACCATTCGCCGTCGGTGAAACGCGCGCCCTGGCCGAGATTGGTCGGAATGCCGCCGATGAGATAACCCGGATTCAGCCCGTTGTGCTCGAACACCCACGCCAGCAGCGCCGTCGTCGTGGTCTTGCCATGCGTGCCCGCGATGACGATGGAACGTTTGCCGCGAATGAAGAATTCCGCAAGCAGTGCAGGCAGCGAGCCATAACGCAGTTTGTGGTCGAGAACAAATTCCGCTTCCGGGTTGCCGCGTGAAATCGCGTTACCGATCACCACCAAATCCGGTTTGCGCGCGAGATTCCGCTCCGCGTAACCATTCATCACCTCGATCTGTTTCGCGGCAAGGAACGTGGACATGGGTGGATACACGTTCTGATCCGAGCCGGTGACCGCAAAGCCTTTCTCTTTCATGGCCGCCGCCGCCGAGGCCATCGCGGTGCCGCAGATGCCGGTGAAGTGAACTGATTTGATTTCCGATGAAAACATTTACGCCTTGAGTTTCCGCTCCAAAATTTCGCCGACGAGCGCAGGGTTCGCCTTGCCCTTGCTCAACTTCATTACTTGGCCCTTGAGGAAATTCAACGCGGCGACTTTGCCGGCCTTGAAATCCGCTACCGGACCGGGATTTACGGCAATCGCCTCGTCACAGAATTTTTCAATCGCTCCCGTGTCGCTCACCTGTGCCAGACCTTTTTCCTGAACAATCGCAGCGGGCGATTTGCCGGTCTCAAACATTTCGTCGAAAACCTGTTGCGCGGCGGAACTGCTGATGGTTTTGCCCTCCACCAAGCCGACGAGTTCGAGCAGCGACTCGGGTTTGAATTTCAAATTGGCCAGTGTAATTCCCGTAGCAGCCGACGTGAGTCGGCTCTGATCAATTGCGGGGGCTTCAGATGGAGCCGACTCACGTCGGCTGCTACTTTCAGCGAGTTTCGCGCGCAAGTTGTTAATGACCCAGTTCGCAATGGATTTCGGGTTCTTCGACTTTTTTGCAATCCCTTCAAAATAATTTCCGAGCGGCACGTCCCAAACAAAAGCCTGTGCGTCAGGCTGCAGGCAAACCGTAATCGCGCATGAAACGTTGCTTGCGCGCCAGCGGCAGTTCGACCACGCGCGATTTGACTTCCGCGAGCCATTTTTCCGCCGGCGCGAACGGCATCAGGTCCGGTTCGGGGAAATAACGGTAATCGTGCGCGTGTTCCTTCGTCCGCATTTCCTCCGTCACACCCGCCACGTCGTCCCAACGGCGCGTGGACTGGATGAGCTTGCCGCCTTTCGTCAGCACCTCAATCTGGCGCGGGATTTCGTATTCCAGCGCGCGGCGCACGCCGGAAAAGCTGTTCATGTTCTTGATTTCGATTTTCGCGCCAAGCTCCTTCGTGCCCTTGGGCCGCACGCTCACGTTCACGTCGCAGCGCACCATGCCCTTTTCCATGTCGCAATCGCTCACGCCGCCCTGCATGAGGATTTCCTTGAGCGCGTTGAGATATTCGTAGGCCATGTCGGCGCTGGTGAGGTCCGGTTCGGAAACAATTTCCATGAGCGGCACGCCGGCCCGGTTGAAATCCACGCCGCTGTTGCGCTCAAAATGAAAACTCTTGCCGACGTCCTCCTCCAGATGCGCGCGGGTGATGCGCACGCGCGCCATGCCGCCGTTGAACTCGAAATCAACGTTGCCATTCGCCGTGGAGGGCTGGTCGTATTGTGTGATCTGGTAATTCTTCGGCATGTCCGGGTAGAAATAATTCTTCCGGTCAAACTTCGCGCGCGCCGGAATCCGGCAGTTCAGGAGCAGGCCGGTGAGTACGGTGAGGCGCAGCGCCTCCTCGTTGGCGACGGGCAGCACGCCGGGCAGGCCGAGGCAGACGGGGCAGACGTTGGTGTTGGGCGGCGCGCCGAAGGCGTTGGCGCACCCGCACCACATCTTCGATTTCGTCTTGAGCTGGACGTGCGTCTCCAGTCCGATGACCGCTTCATAGTCCATAATCGCGCGAAAATTTAACCAGAGACGAACGCGCTTGCCATGCCGAAATAAACAAATATCGTGGGCGCGTTCCGCAACCATGAAAAGACTGATTGTTATGTCATTGCTGGCCTGCACGGGTGTTTCGCTTCCGGCTGAAAATGTTTCGCGCGCATTGCCGCGCAGCACACCGGAGGCACAGGGCATTTCCGCCGCCGCCATTCTTGCGTTTGTCGAAGCCGCCAACGAGCCCAGCAACGTCATGCACAGTTTCATGCTGGTGCGGCATGGTCACGTCGTGGCCGAAGGCTGGTGGTCGCCCTATGGCGCGGAAATTCCACACAAGCTGTTTTCTTTGAGCAAAAGCTTCACGTCCACCGCCGTTGGGCTGGCCATTGCCGACGGGAAACTCAGCCTGGACGATCCGGTGCTTTCGTTTTTTCCGGAGGACGCGCCGCCCCGGCCGGGCGCAAATTTGAAGGCCATGCGGGTGCGCGATTTGTTGATCATGTCCAGCGGCCAGAATTCGACCAACGTGGCCAATCTGGACGACGTGATAAAAAATTCCATTCATTCGCAGGAAAAAATAACCCGGGCGTTTCTCGCCGCGCCGGTGGAATGCAAGCCCGGCACGTTGTTCGTTTACAACAGCCCCGGCACCTACATGCTGTCCGCCATCGTGCAAAAGGTGACGGGGAAGACCGTGTTCGATTATCTCCGGCCACGCCTCTTCGAACCGCTGGGCATTGAAAATCCGACGTGGGAGACCAGCCCGCAAGGCATCTCGCTCGGCGCCCTGGGATTGAACATCCGGACGGAGGACATCGCGCGGTTCGGGCAGCTTTATTTGCAGAAAGGCAAGTGGAATGGAAAACAACTGGTGCCCGTTTCATGGGTGGAAACCGCCACGGCGCGGCAGACTTCCAATGGCAGCGACCCGGCGAGCGATTGGGACCAGGGCTACGGCTATCAATTCTGGCGCTGCCGGCATGGCGCTTACCGCGCCGATGGCGCGTTCGGCCAGTTCTGCATCGTGATGCCGGAACAGGATGCCGTCATCGCCATCACCGGCGGGACAAAAAACCTGCAAGTCATCCTGAATCTGGTGTGGGACAAACTGCTTCCGGCAATGCAGCCGGCACCGCTGCCCGCCAATGCTGAATCGGACCAAAAACTCGAACGCGCGCTGGCCGGTCTGACGCTGCACCAGCCGCAAGGGTCAGCCACGGCGGCCATCGCCGCCCAAGTGTCGGGCAGGACTTATCTGTTCCCGACCAACGCCCAGAACATTGACGCGGTGACGTTCGATTTCAAGGGATCGGACGCGACCCTCGTCGTGCGCAGCCTGGGTCGGGAACATCGCATCGCCTGCGGTTCGGGTGTCTGGAGAAAGGGACGGACGGCATTTGTCGCCGGAGCGGACTGGCGGATTGCGGAACCGGTCGAACAGCCCGTTGCCGCCAGCGGCGCCTGGACAACGGACGACACCTACACGTTGAAACTTTCCTACTATGAAACGCCGCTGGCCATCACGCTCACCTGCCGTTTCGCCGGAGACCGGGTGTTATTGCTGAACGTTGAATACAGCGTGGAATTTGCCCCAACCAATCCGCCGCAACTGGTCGGAGAAGCCCGATAAACCTTCATCTACAGTTCGATTTATTGCCCCGTTGCCGGGCGAGTTCCCGTTTGAATGGCCATGCGCTTGGCGCGTTTGCGCAGATACCATTGATGGAAGGATTCGAGGTAGAGGTAAATCACCGGTGTGATGTAGAGCGTCAGGCATTGTGACACGATCAAGCCGCCGACGACGGCCAGGCCGAGCGGACGGCGTCCGGCGCCGCCGGTGCCGAAACCAATCGCGATGGGCAGCGTGGCCATGAGCGCGGCCATCGTGGTCATCATGATTGGGCGGAATCGGATCAGGCAGCCTTCGGTGATCGCGTCGGCGGGACTTTTCCCATGCTCGCGCTGCGCGGTGATGGCGAAGTCAATCATCATGATGGCGTTTTTCTTCACAATGCCGATGAGCATGATAAGGCCGACGAAACCGTAAATGTTCAAATCCATGTGAAACAGCATCAGCGTGAGCAGCGCGCCCATTCCCGCCGACGGCAGGCCGGACAAAATGGTCAACGGATGAATGAAACTTTCGTAAAGGCAGCCGAGGATGATGTAAATGACCAGGATCGCGGCGACGAGCAAAAATCCAAGCCCTTTTTCCGACGATTGAAAGACCTGCGCCGCGCCTTGAAAACTTCCAGTGATGGTCGCGGGCAAATGCAAATTGGCTTCAATTTTTTGAACCTGTGTGACGGCGGCGCTCAGCGATACGCCTGGTGCGAGGTTGAACGAAATGGTGACGGCGGGCAACTGGCCGACGTGCGAAATGCTCGTCGGACCGATGCTCCGCGTGAGTTT